>NZ_JPWI01000001.1 GCF_003326795.1 Thalassospira profundimaris
GGCCCCAATACAGACCTGTAAATACCTTTTTTCGAGATTCAGCGAGATTTTCAGCGATTGTTTTTTCCAGCTCCGAAACGGTCCGCGAAAACCCTTGGCTTTCCGGGATTTCAGCGAGATGGCAGTCTGATGCATGCCACCACCAACATGTGCGCATAACGCCGAAAACAATGACTTTGTTCGACTCTGGCGCGACAATTACAATATGGAGTCCAATGACTTCGACTTCTTTGCCAAAAGGAAGGCGTGCAAATCGCAACAAGATTTTCGCTTTTTCACGGAAACCAAGTGGCGTAAGAGACTCCATAGTCCGTATTCGCAATGCACGGAGATGACCGGACCATCCGCATCCCCGATAAAAGCGCATTGTGCCCCTTGCAGTGAAAAGGCCAAAGACCGTGATCGAGATCCCGCATATTGTCGCCCATCGTGGCGCATCGATTGAAGCACCGGAAAACACCATTGCCGCATTTCGCGTTGCCGGTGCGCGCGGGGCCAAATGGATCGAGTGCGATGTGACACTGAGTTCCGATGATAAATGCGTTCTCATTCATGATGAGACACTTGAACGCACCACCAACGGAACGGGCCCGATCCATCAGAGCGATCTTGCATCCTTGCGCACCCTTGATGCCGGTGGATGGTTTTCAGACATATATAAGGGCGAACGCATTCCGACGCTGAGCGACACACTCGAGACGCTTTACTATATGGAGATGGGGGCCAATCTTGAAATCAAGCCTTCGGGCTGCGATCCGGTACGCCTGTGCCATGAAGTAATTGCCGAACTCGAACGTGCCCGCGACTTGCCGATCCTGATTTCGAGCTTTGACGATATTGCCGTTGCCGAGATGCGCAAACATGCCCCGGAAATTCCATGTGGCTGGTTGCTTGAGACACTGCCCAAAGACTGGAAGGCGGAATATGCACGCCTTGGCGCATCTGCCATCCATATCGACCACGCGGCCCTGACGCCAGTCAGCGCGGCCGAGATTGTCGATGCCGGTGTGCCGCTGGTTTGCTATACCATTAATGATGTCGAACGGGCGAAAGAGCTGTTTTCATGGGGTGTCACATCCGTGATTACCGATGATCCTGCCAAATTGCTGACGGCCATTCCGCGACGCCCGTTTGCCGCACACAGATAAAAGACCCGATCAGGGTCACACCAAAAGCAGCCGGTTCGGGGCATGCCACCACCGCCCCAGACGGCTGCATATATAAAAGCAGGGAACGTTCAAATGACACTCGCCCCACAAGACGGGACCGTGGCACCGCCGCCACCTGATCCCGCCGCATCGCCGACGCCGCTTTATCCCCATAACCGGGTCAGACGCCATCTGAGCGAATTGTTCCGGCTTGCCTTGCCCGTCACGATTGCCCGGCTTGGCATGCTGATCATGGCGGTTGTCGACACGATCATTGTCGGGAACTATGACAGTGCGGGTCTGGCCTATCTGAATGTCGCACATGCGCCGTTTACATCCCTGATGGTCACCGGGATTGGTCTTCTGACCGGGGTCATGATCATGACATCCCATGCCAATGGCCGCGAAGATCTACAGGCCGCAGGTACGGTATGGCGCAATGCCATGCCCTATACCATTCTGATCGGTGCCGTCTTCACCTTCCTGACATGGCAGGCAGAATGGCTGTTTGTTGTCACAGGACAACCGGAAGAAATCGCAACGCATGCCGGTCAGCTTGCCATCATCCTGTCAATCGGGATGCCCGCTGCCCTGATTTATACGACCTGCGCATTTTTCCTTGAAGGATTGCAACGCCCGCTGCCCGGCATGGTCATTATGATCCTTGCCAACCTGATCAACCTTGTTCTTGATTACGGACTTGTCTATGGCGCGTTCGGTTTTCCAGAACTGGGGGCCGAGGGCGCGGCATGGACATCAAGCGTGATCCGCTGGATCATGGCGCTGAGCCTTCTTGGCTATGTGTTTTTGATGAAGAGCCATAACCTTTACGGTCTTCGGAACGGATTTTCCGGCTGGTGGCGCGGATCGCAGGAGGTCCGCCATCTTGGCTATGCGGCAGGCGCCAGTCAGGGCATGGAAACAAGCGCCTTTGCGGCAATGCAGCTTTTTGCCGGTCGGCTTGGTGTGATTGCCGCGGCAAGCTATGGCATTGCCATGACGATGCTCGCTCTTATGTTTATGGTCGCGCTTGGCCTGGCGTCGGCGACATCTGTACGCGTCGGGATTGCCTATGGCAGGCGGGACCGACCCGATATGGCACTTGCCGGGTGGATCGGGCTTTTGACGACGATGGCGGTGATGTTTTTGCTCAGCATTCCGCTTTATCTGGTCCCGAACAGCGTTGCACATCTGTTTACTCAGGATGTCGGTGTCATCGCGACAACGGTTTCGGTTCTGGTGCTGATGCCGATTATTTTCCCCACGGATGGCGGGCAGAATGCCGCAATCAGTGCCCTGCGCGGTGCCGGGGACAAATGGGCACCAACCGTATTGCATCTGGTGTCCTATATCTTTGTCATGATCCCGACCGGCTATTACCTGACCTTTGTGGCGGGGATGGGGGTGCGGGGTCTGTTCTGGGGCATCGTGATTGCAAGCCTGGTGGCCGTTAGCGGGTTGGCGATACGGTTTGCCATCGTCTCGCGCCGTCCGATCCCGGCCTATCGCGCTGCGCGCTGATCACGCATCAGATCAAGATCAAAAAAAGGTCCGCAGGAGAAATCCGGCGGACCTTTTTCTGTGGCAGTCTTGCGCAGATATTGTCACGCACGGGCAGCATCAAACTGAAGACGCGGCATCAGCAAATCGCAGAATGGCAGAACCAGCGTATCAAGGGCCGATGCCGCACGGGCAGCATCAATGCGGATAATGTGAAGTTCGATATCACGCCGGGTTGCCAACTCGCCCAGCGGGGCCAGTTCCGGCAAGGCATCAACAAGGGTTGCGTAAAACGCAATCTGATCCTGGCGGGCATTGCCCGCAGCAAGATTTCCCAGATGATTATAAAGCGCCATGGCAAGGAACCAGCGGCAATAGGGCATCAGGCCTTGCAAGATTTCGGCACGCTGTTGTGGCTGAAGATATTGTTGAAGATCACTATCAAGCCACACGGCATTTTGAACCCCGGCGACAAAAGCATTGCGAAGGGCTGGATGCTGATCGGTGAAGAACACCGTGGTCAACCAGCTTGAGAGATCATCAAGTGATTTGCGTCGCCCGTCAGGTGTGCTTTCAGCCCTGAAATCAAGGGCGGGCATCGGCGGTTGTCCCGGCATGGCAAGACTCGCCACCGCCGGATCAATCAGCACATTGGCAAGCCAGGCCTGATGCCAGATTCGCATCGGGCGGAAATAGGGTTCCTTTTCTGCGCCACCTGCCTCGATCCAGCTTTCGATCAGATGGGCACGCCCAAGCGCAACCCCGAGGCGCAAGGCATCCTCGAACCCCATTCCCCCAATCAGCAACGGATCGCCAAGCATGTCTTCGAGCAGGGGCAAGCTTGCCGCCACATGATCCGAGCGCAACCCGGCACCGAGCGGCTGATAGAAGGACGCCCCATCGCCATGTGCCAGAAGTGCGCGTGCATGGCGGGCAAATGCCCCCCAGAATACCAGCCGGACCGGTTCGGCGCGTTTGCGCCAGAGCGGCCGGGTCGCATGCCAGTTTTCGGTTTCAAATTCTGCCAGCGACATGGTTCCGACAAGGCGTGCAAGCGGCTTGGCCACCGCCTGTTCAAGATCATCGACCGAACCGACATGTCCTACGGACAAACGCCATCCGGGTTGTTCATGCGGATGACGATCAAGCCAGAGCATGGCAAAGCCTGACGCCCCCGCACGTTCGGCCGAGGGTGCGACAAGGTCAAAAAACAGCGAGAGTGCAGGGGGGATTTCAGGAACCGAATGATCGCCGAGCGCATCGCCAACCGTCCAGGTCTTGACCGTCACGTCATCCGCATCGGGCCGTTCGGCAAAGCGTGGCGGCAGAAAACCGGAATATTGATTGGCAGAATTGCGTGCGTCGCTCATGGCAGCCTCGTTCATGCGATTGGGGCGGGATCGCGCCCGTGTTTGTGCTGCTGATAAACAAGGACACGGGTCAGGTCAATTACGCGACGTCTGCCAAATGCAAAGTCATATCTATTGTCACGCCCGCGTCAGACCGGCATGGCCGATGCTGGCTTCGCGGTAAACAGATGGAGGCATTGCCAGCAAACGCCTGAAATCGCGTGAGAAATGCGCATTATCGGTAAAGCCGCACCAAAAGCCTATTTCGCCAACCGAAAGGCTGGTGCCATAAAGCAGGCGACAGGCTTCGCGCACACGAACCATCCGCAGCACATCGGAAAACCGGTTATTGGCCTGTTGCAGACGACGCTGCAATGTCCGCCCCGAGGTATCAAGAGCAGCTGCGACTTCGTCAATCGTCCAGCTTCGCCCGACATCCTGTTCAAGAATCGCACAAAGCTGGCGCACGATCGGACGTTGCGCACCAAGAGACGGCGCGGTTCCGGGCATGTTTGCCATAAAGGGATAGGAAGATGAAACCGGTTCGAAACTGGTCCAGTTGATCCGGAAACGAAGTCCGCGCCCGGTAAATTCCAGTTTGTTATTCATCCGTCCCTTGCGCATGACCCGGATCGCCGGGCCATGGCTTGGTAAAATGGTGGCATCAATATTTTCGGCCCCCACCGCTTCAAGCAGGCCAATCAAAAAGCCCTGCAGTAGCAGATTTTCAACGCGCGCAGGTGGCTGTCCGCGAACCACGCCACGATGGATATTCATGGATTTGCCCGCAATCGAAAATTCGCTGCGTGCACGGGCATGGGAATAGCCTTCAAGCCGGCGCCAGCGATCGGCAATCACTGCCGGTGTTGCCGAATGTCGCAACATGGTCAGTACAGGTTCCTGTTCCTTGGCCGCCAGATGCCGTCCGAGACGCACCAGAACCGCCGGACCATTTACCTCTTCAAGGGCAAGCATGATGCTGCGCAATTTGGCCGAGGTCACAACCGTTCCGGCAGGGACCAGATCATACCCCCGGGGTAGCCACGCCAGTTGCCGGATCAGGGCAACATGCAAACCAAAAGAAACAAATTCCTGCATCAACACACGCCAAGTTTCGAACAATGGCGCGATCATACAAACAATTAACAATACTGTCAGCGCAGGATTCAAAATGTCACGAAGCTGTTACATAAGGGCAGTTTCGACAAGTTTTCCTGATAAATTCAGGTATTCCTGTGAGTGCAGCGCCATTGCCCGAACCGGTGGCGCATGTCAGTCTGGACATCATTTCAAATCTGACTGAGCAGGTAGAAAGCGTGATCAAGGTTCTTTTTGTTTGTACCGGCAATATCTGTCGGTCGCCCACCGCCGATGGCGTGTTTCGCAAGATAGTCGAAGAAGCCGGACTTTCTGGTCGGATCAGCGTCGATAGTTGCGGATTGTCGGCCTATCACGTCGGAGAATTACCCGATCCAAGATCACGTGAAATGGCGCAAAGCCGCGGCTATGACCTGAGCGATATTCGATCCCGCAAGATCAAGCCATCTGACTATGAACAGTTTGACTATGTTCTGGCGATGGATGATGGCCATTTACGCGACATGCGGCGGCAGGCATCCTCGACGCATCAGACCAAAATCGAACTGTTCCTTGATTACCATCCGCAAAGGACCGGTCAAAGCGTTCCTGATCCCTATTATGGCGGGGCGAACGGGTTTGAGCATGTCTTTGACATGATCGAGGAAACATCAAACAGTCTTCTTGCCCATATCCGCAATCAGCACGCCCTTTGAGTGCCGGACTTTCATCCTGCCAATGAACAGAAATGCCATCACACCCCTGATCAAGGAGCTGACCGGTCAGGACATCGCGCATTACCGCACATTATCAGGCGGATCTGTTGCCAATGTTGTTCGGGTTGATCTGACAGATGGCCGCTCTTTGGTCATCAAGCAAAGCAGCACGACAAATACTGACCTTGAGATCGAGGCAAGGATGTTGCGCTATTTTGCCAGGCATTCGCCAATTGCCTGTCCGTCGGTTCTCTATGCCGATCACAATTGTCTGGTGATGGACTTCATCGCCAATGACAATCAGATGACGCACATGGTTCAGCGTGATCTTGCCACACAACTTGCCGCCCAGCATCAGGTCACCTCAAAATCATTTGGCCTGGAATTTGACACCCTGATTGGCGGACTGCATCAACCCAACAAGGAAAGCAAAAGCTGGATCGCATTTTTTGGCGAATGCCGGTTACGGCATATGGCCCATGCCGCCCGCAAGGAAGGTAAGCTTTCATCCGCAATCACCACACGGATCGACCGATTGATCGACCGGCTTGATTGCCACATTGAAGACAAACCGGCTGCCGTTCTTTTGCATGGCGATCTTTGGGGCGGAAACATCCTGTGCCAAAACGGTCACTTGACCGGGCTGATTGATCCGGCAATTTATTACGGTGATCGGGAAGTTGAACTGGCGTTCGGAACACTGTTTGGCCATCTGGGTGCGGACTTTTTTGACCGCTATACCGAAATTCTGCCAATTGAATCGGGGTTCCTTGAAGAACGCAGGGATTTGTATAACCTTTATCCCTTATTGGTTCATGTCCGCCTGTTTGGCGGGTCATATGTCGGCGCCGTCGAGAATATTCTGGCGCGATTTGGTTATTAGATGCAGTTTGAAATACAGGGGACGAAAATTTGAGATTTCTAGCAGGAGCCGCCTTGGCCCTTTCCATGACGGTCAGCATTGCTGCCATCGCCCATGAAGGTGCAAGCGGTGTCGTTGAGAAACGCATGGATGGCATGAAAGCCATCGGTCAACAAATCAAGATCATGGTACCAATGATGAAGGGCGCCTTGCCATATGATCCGGCCAAGGTTGCTGAATCAGCAGGTATTATTGAAGAACATGCAGGTGAGAACTTCACGAACCTGTTCCCGGAAGGCAGTGATGAAAAACCATCCGAAGCACTCGCCGATATCTGGACGGACTGGTCAAAGTTCAGCGACCTTGCGACCGAACTTCAGAACAGTGCAACTGCCCTTAAAACAGTTGCGGCAAGCAACGGTTCCGAAGACGAATTCAAAGGCGCACTTGGCACGATGATGCGTACCTGCAAATCCTGCCACAACAGTTTCCGCGAATAACCCGGTATTCAGAGAATAATCACCAGACAAAAGGCCGCAGTATCAGCTGCGGCCTTTATCATCTCGGGATATTGATCAGCGGCGTGACTAGCGCCCGATCATCGCAAAGAATTCGCGACGGGTAATCGGATCATCACGGAATGCACCAAGCATGCGGCTGGTCACCATCGACACACCGGTCTTGTGAACACCACGCGTGCTCATGCACTGATGGTTGGCATCAATCACCACGGCAACACCAAGCGGATCAAGTTCTTCCTGAATGGTATTGGCGACCTGTGCTGTCATTTTTTCCTGGATCTGCAGACGTTTGGCATAGACTTCGACCACACGGGCAAGCTTGGAAATGCCGACAACCCGGCGACGCGGCAGATAGGCAACATGGGCAACACCAATGATCGGCACCATGTGATGTTCGCAATATGACTCAACACGAATGTCGCGCAAGACGACCATCTCGTCATAGCCATCCGTTTCTTCAAACGTCCGGCGCAGAATTTCTGCCGGATCTTGCTGATACCCGGCAAAGAATTCGCCATACGAACGCACAACACGGTCGGGCGTACCACGCAATCCCTCACGGTCGGGATCGTCCCCCGCCCAACGAAGAAGCGTGCGCACCGCATCTTCGGCTTCTTCGCGTGTCGGACGTTTCACGGCACTATGTTCGCTGCACATACTAAATCCTTTTATCATTTCCTTGCGGGATTGTTTCCCGGCTTGGTGGGGCTCCTGACCCGCTTTTATCTTAGTTTACGGTATGTTGCCCATGGGGACTGTCCAGAGAAAAGGCAGGAATGGCAATATCGAAGTGATTGCCGTCCATATCCGTCATCTCATAGGTCCCGACCATGAAGCCGCTTGGCGTCGCCAAGGGGGCACCACTTGTGTAATTAAAACGCTCACCGCCCGCCAGAACGGGCTGCTCGCCAACCACACCGGGGCCTTTGACTTCCTGGGTTTCCCCGCGTGAATCGGTAATCCGCCAGTATCGGTTCAGCAACTGGACGGTTTTCGATCCAAGATTTTCAATCTCGATCCGATAGGCCCAGACATAACGATGGGTATCAGGATCAGATTCGTCCTCAAGGAATACGGGTTGTACCGAAACCTTGATGTCGTGGGTTACGGTCGAATACATGCACGTCTCCGGGCCAAGTGTGTTCCATTCATTTTGTGGCAGCCAAGACTACAATTGATGAGCCATATGTAGATAGTCCGCAAAAGAAGTGCCAGTAGCCTGCAACAATAGCGCTGAAACAGCTTCACTGCCACACAGAGCTTGCGATCAAATTATCTCCCTAAATGAAACGGCCCGCACATTGTACGGGCCGTTTCGATATCAGGATTACTGTATCGCCATCCGTTATACGGAAAGAGCCGCCAGCAGGTCTTCTTTAAGGTCATCAATGTCTTCGAGACCGACAGAAAGACGCAACATGCCCTCGGTAATGCCCATTGTGATCTTGTCCTCGGCCGGCACGCGCTGGTGGGTCGTGGTCCAAGGATGGGTTGCCAGACTTTTTGCATCGCCGAGATTGTTGGAAATATCGATCAGCTTAAGGTTATCAAGCAGCGAGAACGCCGCTTTCTTGCCACCGGCAAGCTCGATCGCAATCAATCCACCACCACGGCCAGACATCTGTTTCATTGCCAGTTCATGCTGCGGGTGACTTTTCAGTCCCGGATAGATAACGCGCGACACCTGCGGCTGTTCCGACAGGAACCCGGCAAGTGCGGTTGCATTGCGAATATGCTGATCAATACGCAGGCTAAGTGTCTCCAGCCCCTTAAGCAGAACCCAGGCGTTGAACGGGCTCATGCTTGGTCCGGTGTGACGCAGGAAGGTCGTCAGATGCGTGTCATGCCATTCCTTGTCATTAAACAGGATGGCCCCGCCCAGACAACGTCCCTGCCCGTCGATATGCTTGGTCGCGGAATAGACAACAATATCCGCACCCAGTTCCATCGGCTTTTGCAGGATCGGGGTCGCAAAAACATTATCAACCACGACCTTGGCACCCGCTTTATGCGCCAGATCGGCGACAAAGGCGATATCGAGAACTTCAAGCGTCGGGTTGGACGGTGTTTCAAGAAAGACCGCGTCTGCGGGCTTGGAAAGGGCGGCTTCCCAGGCAGCCTTGTCGGTCCCGTCAACCAGTTCGGTTTCGACCCCGAAGCGCGGAAGAAGCGTGGTCAGAATGAATTCGCACGAACCAAACAATGCCCGCGAACCAACAACACGGCCACCGGCCTTGGTGCAGGCGGCAAGCGCATTCCAGACCGCCGACATGCCCGACGCTGTGGCGCGGCAATATTTCGCGCCTTCAAGCAGTGCAAGACGCTCTTCGAACATGTTCACGGTCGGATTGGCAAAACGTGAATAGACATAGCGTTCCGGGCCACTGCCATCAAAGGAGGCCTCTGCCTCGGCAGCTGTTTCATACACGTAGCCGGAATTCATAAAGATGGCTTCGGATGTTTCAGAGAAACCGGTGCGCGCAGTACCACCCCGAACAGAACGGGTCGCAGCACGCCAGTTATCAGAAGCCTTTTTTTCGGTCGTCATCGTCTTGCTCCTATATGCCCGGAGATATGGTGTGTTCCGGACACAAAAAAACCCTGACCGGCATGAATGGGTCAGGGCCGAAGCCATCTATCCCCTCTTTAGCGATTTTTTACGTGGCCGCAAGCCGGTCGACAAATCCCACGATGTGCAGACGATACGTCCAGATTTCCCCGGCGTCAAGCACCAGACCATCAGGATTTCTGCGCAGTGTTGCATGTAATCGGGTTCGGAGGGTTATCTCGTTCTCCTCACGCAATGGTGAAAGCAGTTCATAAGCGTCTTTGGAAAATTCGCTCTAATCTGATCGAAATTAATGCAATCCTGTTTGTCGGGATTTGCTCTTCGTCCCGTCACCAACTCCGTGCAAGAGCGTGATTTAAATGATCAAAACAAATTCAGTGACGCCCAACGTGCCCCATCAGGAAACCGAAAACCCGGAACAAACCGCGACCGCGCGAAAACCATTATGGCGCAGGATGCTGCCACTTGTCGTGCTGGTGTGCGGACTTGGCATCGCATGGACAAGCGGTGTGCTGGATTTGTTGTCCTTTGATACGCTGCGCGACAATCGTGACCAGTTGCAGAATCTGGTTTCAAGCAAACCGGCTCTCAGCATTCTGGGCTTCATGGGAATTTATATTGTCGCTGTTGCCCTGTCGCTGCCGCTGGGCTCTCTCCTGACCATTGCTGGCGGGTTTCTGTTTGGCTCGGTTCTCGGGACAGCTTATGTCGTGACCGCAGCCACCATTGGTGCCGTCATCGTCTATCTTGCGGCACGCTATGCCTTTTATGACGTCATGCATAACAAGGCAGGATCGGCGATCCGCAAGATGGAAGAAGGTTTTGCCGAAAATGCCTTCAGCTATCTGATGGTCTTGCGGCTCATCCCGATATTCCCGTTCTGGCTGGTCAATCTTGTCCCGGCACTGCTCGGAGTGAAGCTGCGCTCCTTTGTGTTGGGTACTTTTCTGGGAATCATTCCCGGGACCTTTGTTTATGCCTCGATCGGAGATGGACTTGGCGCATTGTTTGATCAGGGCAAAACACCTGATCTTGGGGTGATTTTTGAGCCCCGCATCCTGACACCGATTATCGGTCTTGCCGTTCTGGCGCTGATGCCTGTTGCCTACAAAAAACTCCGTAAATCCAAAAGCGAGGCCCCCTCCGATGAATAAGGTATTGAAGACAGACATCTGCGTCATTGGTGCCGGATCGGGTGGCTTGTCCGTTGCAGCCGGCGCAGTTCAGATGGGGGCCAATGTTGTCCTTGTTGAAAAAGGCAGGATGGGGGGCGATTGCCTTAATACCGGATGCGTCCCGTCAAAGGCGCTTCTGGCAGCCGCCCATGCAGCGGAGAATGCCCGCACAGCAAATCGTTTTGGTGTTGCAACCGGACCGATTGAGATCAATTTTGCCCAGGCCATCGAGCATGTTCATTCGGTAATTTCCGGCATTGCGCCGCATGACTCGGTCGAACGCTTTGAAGAACTTGGCTGCATTGTGATTCAGGCAGAAGCACATTTTACATCACCCGATACGCTCGTTGCCGGGGACAAAACCATTCGTGCAAAGCGCTTTGTCATCGCAACAGGATCACGTGCGGCTGTGCCACCAATCCCCGGACTGGAAACTGTTCCCTATTTCACCAACGAGAATATCTTTGAGAATCGCATTTGCCCTGAACATCTGATCATTATCGGCGGCGGTCCTATCGGGCTTGAAATGGCGCAAGCCCATCAACAGCTTGGTGCCAAGGTCACGATTGTCGAGATGATGACCATCCTGCCCAAAGACGATCCCGATATGGTTTCAGTCGTTCGCGATGCAATCAAAGACAGCGACATCACGCTTTATGAAAACAGCAAAACCAGGGAAATTCATCCCGCTGGCGATCTGATCCGGGTGATTATTGAACATGACGGCATCGAGATCACTCTTGAAGGCAGTCATCTTTTGCTGGCAACCGGACGTCGCCCCAATGTCGAGAATCTCGGTCTTGAAGAAGCAGGTGTTGCCTTTGAGCGCACGGGTATTTCTGTGGATACGCGGCTGCGGACATCAAACCGCAAAATCTTTGCCATTGGCGATGTAACTGGCGGTCTGCAATTTACCCACATGGCCGGATATGACGCAGGGATTGTCATTCGAAATGCCCTGTTCCGGCTGCCTGCCAAGGTTGATCACAGTGCGGTTCCATGGGTGACCTATACCCACCCCGAAGTCGCCCAGGTCGGCATGACCGAGGCAGCGGCGCGCGCCAGGCATGGCGATGCAATCCGCGTTGTTACCTGGGACTACGCGGAAAATGACCGGGCACGCGCCGAAGATGACACAACCGGTTTCATCAAGGTCATCACCACGCCCAAGGGCCGTATTCTCGGCGCCGGGATTGTCGGACGCCAGGCCGGCGAATTGATCGGGCTATGGTCCTTGGCGATTTCGCGCAAAATGAAAATCGGTGCGATTGCCGGAATGATCGCGCCTTATCCTACCCTGGGGGAACTGTCGAAACGGGTTGCCGGTGCCTGGTACACGCCAGGCCTGTTTAGCGAGAAGACCCGCAAGATCGTGCGTTTCCTGCTCAGGTTTGGCTAGAAGGCCAATTCCTAAATGACATCGCGAAACAAGCATCTGTTCCGCTGTACTTTTTTGCCGGTCTCTGACTAACATCGCTTTATGGAACGACCGCATCTGAAATTGCCCCCATGGGCCAAATCGCTTTCCGCGCGCCTTCTGGTGCTGACGGTAAGCTTTGTAATGCTTGCAGAGATTTTCGTCTTTGCCCCCTCTGTTGCGCGTTTCAGGGTCGACTGGCTTAAGGCCCATCTTGATTCCGGTTATCTCGCGGCCCTTGCCCTTGAGGCCACCCCCGATCAGATGATCCCCGATGATCTTGAGAAAGAACTGCTCTCGAACGCGGGGATCGAGGCCGTCATCCTGCGCTTGAAAGATCGCAAACTTCTTTTGCAACGTGACGATATGCCCGCCAAGGTCGACAAGGACGTCAACCTTACTGACTTTTCGATTCCGATGGCGATCATGGAGGGGCTGGCTACCCTTTTACAAACCGAAAACCGCATGCTGCGCGTGGTCGGAATGCCATCCATGGCACCCGATTTCGAGATTGAAATCCTTGTTCATGAAAACACCCTGACCCAGGCGATGCGGAATTTCGGTTTACGGGTATTTGGCCTGTCGCTGATGATTTCGTTCTTTACCGCCGGGCTGGTTTATTTTGCGCTTAACAGGCTGATGGTGCGCCCGATGCGCACCCTTACGCGTGACATGATCCGGTTTCGCGAAAATCCACAGGACAAGTCGTCGGTTATCACACCGGGTATGCGTGATGACGAGATCGGCGTCGCCCAACAGGAACTCGCTATCATGCAGCAAGACATTCAGGCGATGCTTAATCAGCGGCGCCGACTTGCTGCCCTTGGCACTGCGGCAACAAAAATCAGTCATGATCTGCGCAATGCGCTTGCGACCTCGATGCTGATGACCGAACAGCTTGCCAAAAGCCAGGATGATGAAGTTCGCGCTGTTGTCCCGCGCCTTTTATCGTCGATGGAACGTGCAGTCTATATCAGCGAGCAAACCCTGTCCTTCGCGCGTGAAACCCCACCACCGCGCGATCTTGCAAAATTCACACTAATCGAGCTGCTCGAAGAAGTCCGTGATCAGATCCTGCTTCAGAAAACCGAAAACCTGATGGATGGTACGGTCGAGGAAGACGGTTCTGAAAAACCGCCGTGCACAGCCCGCATCGAGATCGATCTGCCAGACGATGCAATGCTTGAAGCCGACTATGACATGCTGTTTCGGGCCTTTAGCAATCTGATCCGCAACCCGCTCGAAGCAGGGGCCGACAGGGTGACCGTAACATTCCAGATGCAGTCAGGCGTTAAAACGGCGGCCGAGTCGGACGAAACACGCAATTTAATTGATGTTCTGATCAAGGATAACGGCCCCGGATTACCCGAGAAGGCCATCAAAAACCTGTTTGTTCCCTTTGCCGGAAGTGGACGCAAGGGTGGAACCGGGCTAGGCCTTGCCATCGCGCGCGAGTTGATAAGCACCCACAATGGCGAGCTTCGCCTCGTTGCAACAGGGCCGGATGGCGCAGTTTTCGGGGTGAAATTGCCGCTTCACACCTGAAATTGATGCATCGCACTATCGCAATGCACATAATTGATAGATTTTTCCTATTAAAACTAATTCGATATTCGATTTCATCTTGGCGAAATTGTTTGGCACTTTGGCTTCAAGGCGATGCCGGGCCGAAATCCCGATCCCCGATCCGCTCCTGACCCAAGGCCCGGTATCGCCTGATTGATTTCCCCTGATACGGATCACCTGCAAGATGAAAGCCGGTCCGCGATTACCGGAACGCGCGCCTTGCGGTTGATACCATTGATGGGACGCCAGAATAATCCTTGCCGGATTATCATCAAGGGACCGGGCAACTGGTCCCTGACCCTCAACCCCTTGCCTTCAGGCAAGGGGTGTCTTTTTTCTCAGACAGGCCGAACAAGCGACTTCCGGATTTCGTCAATCTGCGGACGCAAAAAGCAGCCGTTTGCATGGTCATTGATCAGGCCCATGGCCTGCATGAAGGCAAAGACCGTGGTCGGGCCGACAAACTTCCAGCCCCGTTTCTTAAGGTCCTTTGAAAGCGTAATCGACATTGGCGATGTCGACATCGTCTGGGGCATTGCGATCTCCGCCGGATCGGGCTCAAACCGCCAGAAATAGGCCGCAAGCGATCCTTCGCGATCCACCATTTCACAGGCACGTCTGGCGTTGTTGATGGTCGCCTCGATCTTGCCACGGTGGCGAATGATCCCGGCATCGTCCAGCAAACGCGCGACATCGCTGTCGCCAAAAAGTGCGACCTTGTGAAAATCAAATCCGGCGAATGCCGCCCTGAAGTTTTCACGCTTTGAAAGAATGGTTCGCCAGCTCAGCCCTGACTGAAATCCTTCGAGACAGATTTTTTCAAACAGGCGCTGATCATCAACAACCGGAAATCCCCATTCCGTATCGTGATAGGCATTAAACTCAGGCGCAGATTCGCACCAGGAACAGCGGCATTTTCCATCCGCACCCATGACAATTTTGCTCATCTCTCAGGCCATCAGGAATTCAAGACGCGGATCGGTCCGGGCGGGTGATATTTCCATGATCTCGGCCGCAACAATCCCCTCTGCGACAAACGGGTCTTCATTGATCCTCGTTTCCAGTTGATCACGGCTTACACCATGAGCAAGGATTGCCCCGCCCAAATTGGGCTGCAAACTGCCAACCATCAAAAACACCCCGTCATCCAGTCCCTTTTTGATCCAGGCCTTGTGGGCATCCATGAATTGAGGCGCCTTGGCACGGCCGTCGGCAAATCTAAGAAAAACTGTAAACATTATGTTCTCCCTGACCGGGTGGTGAAACATTATCAGAAGCGGCTGATCAAGCCCGTTCGCTTGCTTTCAGGTGGGTAATCTGGTCATCAAGCCAGTTACACATCAGCGTCACTTCACTTTCAAGGAACCCGTCATCGTCAAAGGCATTGGCAAGGGTTGCAACACCCTGACTGCGTCCAAGAATATGCATCGCAAGTGCATCTGATTTCGCACCAAAACCAAGCGCCATGAACTGACGGCACAGCCAGCTTCGAAACAGTGTGAAAAGCCCCGCCGCATCGCTTTGCGCTGCATGGTTAAGCTTGGCCAGTTCCGAAGACAGCGTCCCGACCGGGCACCCGAACTTGCGGATTTTCTCGCCATTCACGATCAGTATGTGAATAAAGCTCCGGATGCGTTCCGAAGGATCATTCCCACTGATTTCCCAGCGATCCAGCATCTGTTCGGTATTTGCCAGACGCTGAGTGATGACTGCATCAAGGATGTCATCCTTGGTTTTGAAGTGATGATAAAAATTGCCACGCGAAATACCGACCGCTGATGCAATATCGGCAAAGGAAGTAGCCTCAAACCCCTGTTGGTAAAACAGGCGATCTGCGGTTTCGATGATCCGGTCTCGCGTTGACATGAGTTTCCCTGATCCTGACTTTGACGAACTAGGACAATTGTCCCAATTCCAAAATTAGGACACTTGACCTAATCTGTCAACAGACCAAAAAGCAACACCCGCAGACCAAAGGCCTGCGGGTGCAAAAACAAGTCCGATCAATACGGGGAACTAATCCCGCCAGAATGCCGGGAACAGCAACACCAGAACGGTGAAGACTTCCAGACGCCCGATCAGCATCCCGATCGACATCAACCACTTGGCGCCATCGGGCAGCGTCGCAAAGTTCCCTGATGGCCCGACAATCGGGCCAAGCCCCGGCCCGACATTGGCAATCGCCGTGCCCGCACTTGAAACTGCCGTGATGAAATCAAGTCCCATCGCGCCAAGTGCTGCTGCAAGCACCACAAAGCAGAACACAAACAGGAAGAAGAAGCTCAGAACAGATTCCGTCACATCTTCGGACAGCGGTTTGCGGTTGTAATAGGCAATGAACACGCCATGCGGACGCAACATGTGCGAAAGCTGGATCTTGGCGATTTCATAAAGTACCTGAAGACGGAAAATCTTCACCCCGCAGGTCGTCGAACCGGCACAACCGCCAACAAACATCACAAAGAAAAACACCGTAACTGCAAAGGGCCCCCAAAGACCGTAATCGGTCGTCGCGTATCCGGTCCCGGTCATGACCGAGACAATGTTAAACGATGTAAAGCGCAGCGCCGTCAGGAACGGTACACCGTTGGTTTCCGAATGCCAGAATGCCAGACCGACAATGATCGACACCGCAATGGTCAGGAACCAGCGCACCTGGCTGTCCCGAAACAGGGCATTGCCCTGCCCGCGCAGCATCTGAAGATATAAAATGAAGGGCAGCGCACCGGTTGCCATACCCATTGTGATGATCACATCAATCGCCGCACTGTCGAAATGGCCGACCGAGGCATCCTTGGTCGAAAAACCGCCGGTGGCGATGGTTGTCATGGCATGCGCAATCGCATCAAATGGCGTCATGCCCGCCCACCACAACAGGATCGCCCACAGAGCCGTAAAGCTCAGATACAGCATGGCAATGCCCATGGCGATCTGGGTCGCACGCGGGAACGCCTTGTCTGACTTGTCGGAATTTTCCATGCGGAAAAGCTGCATCCCGCCAACGCGCAGCATCGGCATGACCGCAATCGCCATCACGATGATCCCGATCCCGCCAAGCCATTGCAACAAGGCCCGCCACAGCAAAATGCCCGGCGGCGCCGTATCGAGACCGACAATAACCGTAGATCCGGTGGTCGAAATACCCGACATCGCCTCAAAGAACGCATCGGTATAGGACATATCAAGATCGGAAAAGGCAAATGGCAGGGCCGAGGCCGCCGTCAAGACCACCCAGCTCAGCGTTGTCAGGATAAAGGCCTGACGCGAGTTGATCTTAAGATTGTCCATGCGGTTCATCATGATCAACGCGCCGCCGACAAACAGCGAAACAAAGGACGCCGCCGAGAACACGATCCAGTCCGATTGACCGTAATAAAGATCAACCAGCGCCGGGATAAACATGCCTACAGACAGCGTACACAGCAGGATGCCGACGATGAAAAGAATGGGACGGAAATCAATCAATGAAACGCCTCTTGGCATATGTGCCGCATCTCCCCCGGATGCTGCGGCATGATGCATTTGCTGTTCTGGTTTTTCAGGGCACTGCATAACCGAAATCACGGACAACATGTACCCCATTCATGACAAGCAGCGGAATTCTTGGCACAAGCCACAATAAAGTCCAGTCCTTTATCGGCTATGCATTTTTGGTCTGGCAGGTTTGGTATAGGCGGAAATCCGCCATTTCCGGGTTGGCAGATGGGTGGATCACCGCTATATCGGCGGGGTAAACAAATTCACGAACGAAAGCAGCAGCGGAAATGTCCGAACTCGCCAAAACCTTTATTCTGACCATCACATGCCCGGATACTTTCGGGATTGTCGCAAGTGTATCGAGCTTCCTTGCTGACGAAGGCGCGTTCGTGACCAAACTTGAACAGTTTGGCGACCCCAACAGCAAGCGCTTCTTCATGCGAGTCAAATTCGAAGCCGGCCGAGCACTGCGCACCGACGCCGAATTTACCGAAAAGTTTGCCCCGATTGCCGATAAATTCACGATGCAGTGGAAACTGCATGACTTCCATCGCAAGCCAAAAGTACTTTTGATGGTGTCAAAGTTCGGCCATTGCCTGAATGACATTCTGCATCGGGTTGCCTCGAACAACCTTCATATCGAAATCCCCGCCATCGTCTCGAACCACGAAGACATGCGCGGCATCGTCGAATGGTATGGCATCCCGTACTATCACCTGCCAGTTTCCAAGGATACCAAGGCCGTTCAGGAACAGAAGCTTCTTGATCTGGTCGGTGAATATCAGGCTGATCTGGTTGGCCTTGCACGCTACATGCAGGTTCTTTCGACGGATCTTTGCCGGGAACTGGAAGGACGCTGCATCAACATTCACCATTCATTCCTGCCAAGCTTCAAGGGTGCCAAGCCCTATCATCAGGCCCATGCACGCGGTGTCAAACTGATCGGCGCGACAGCCCACTATGTGACTGCCGATCTTGATGAAGGCCCGATCATTCATCAGGCGGTTGAACGTGTTGATCACTCCATGACGGCTGATGATATGGTCGAGATCGGACGCGACATTGAATCTGTCGTCTTCTCGCGCGCCATCCAGATGCATTGTGAGCATCGCGTCTTCCGCAACGATCACAAAACAATCGTATTCCGCCGCTAAAATCCGGCATTTTGTGCGCACAGGTTTCAGGAAACCGTCAGTCCCCGGATTGGCGGTTTCTTTTGAATAATTCTAAATTAATCATGAAATACATTCGTCATTCCGGGCCATTTTGGCCCGTGCAATGCCCCCTGCTTTCCCGTAGATTATTGGAACCGGAAATGCTGAGCATAAAAATCGCCAGCGGTATAAGACATTTGCTTTTGGGGAGCTTTCCGTGCAGGGAAAGAAATTATACTTTGCTGTTGTTTTGTGCGTTCTTCTGGCGGTCGGCTTTTTAACAACAAGTTTTGTCAGCTTTTATGTCGCCCGGGAATCTCTTGAAGAACAGATTTTCGAAACAACGCTGCCACTTACCAGCGACAATATCTATTCGGAAATCCAGCGCGATCTTTTGCAGCCGATTTTTATCTCTTCCCTGATGGCGCACGACACTTTTGTCCGCGACTGGGCCTTGTCTGGTGAAAAAGATCAGAACCAAATCATCAAGTATCTGCGTGAAATCCAGTCGCGTTATGACACCATCACGTCCTATTTCATCTCGGACAGAAGCCGGAACTATTACCATCCGAGCGGCGTGATCAAGAAGATCACCGAAGATGATCCGGCTGACAGCTGGTATTTCCGCGCCCGTGACGCCAAAAAATCCTATGAGATCAATATCGACCACGACACTGTTGACCGTTCCCGACTATCGATCTTTATAAATTACCAGGTCATCGATTATGAGGGCAATGTCATCGGAATTACCGGGGTGGGCCTTTCGGTAAACTCGGTCACCAACCTGATCGAGACCTATCAGAACCGTTATGGCAGAACGATCTATTTTGTCGATACAGAAGGCCACGTAACCCTGCGCGGCAGTGGATTTGGCAATGCGCATAGCCTGCATGAACGTCCTGGCATGCGCCAGCTCGCCACCCAGATTCTGACATCACCGGGCACGTCGATGTCATACGAAGAGGACGGGCACACCTATTTCGTCAATAGCCGCCTTGTCCCCGAATTCGGTTGGCTTTTAATCGTGGAACAGAGCGATTACTCGTCAAATAACCGCCTTCAGAATACGTTATTTGTGAATATCGCTATTTCGCTTTTGATCACGATCATTGTCGGACTTGTTGCCTATCTGACGGTGCGAAACTATCAGAACCGTCTTGAAGAACTTGCATCACGTGACAAACTGACCGGAAGCCTCAACCGGCAGGTCTTTGACATGGTCTTTGATCAGGCGACCAAGACCGCGAAGCGCCAGAAAACGCCCCTTTCGGTTATGTGTTTCGATCTCGACGGCTTCAAGAGCATCAACGATACCTATGGTCATCCGGGCGGTGATGCGGTCCTGCGCGACGTCCTGACCTCGATCCGGATGAATGTCCGTGAGTCTGATCTGATTTGTCGCTGGGGCGGGGATGAATTCGTCGTGATGTTCCCGGAGACCGGACGCCAGGACGCAATGACCAAAGCTCGCGAGCTTGCCGACAAAATCCGCGAGGCCCCCGTTCGTTTCGGACGCGATAAAATCCTGGTCACCATCAGTGCCGGTGTAACGGAATATCGTGAATCCGAAGATCTCGATACCCTGATGGCACGTGTTGATAACGCACTTTATACCGCCAAGGCATCCGGCCGCGACCACATCTCGCTGGCCTAGATAAAAGACCCTTCGAACCAAAACGGCCCCGTCAGATCACCTGACGGGGCCGTTTCTGTATTGGTTCAAATCCCGTCGGGATCAGTCGGCGATGGATGCTTCTGCAATCTGGACTGCATTCAACGCAGCGCCTTTAAGCAGCTGGTCACCCGCAACAAACAGCTCCAGACCATGATCACCAAAGATCAGGTTCGACCGGATACGACCGACTTCCACGTCGTACTGCTCGGTCGCCGTCAGCGGCATCGGATAGAGGTTGTTCGCCGGATCATCGACAAGCTTCACACCCTTGGCTTTTGCCAGAACTTCGCGCGCAGCCGCCGGGGTAACAGCTTTTTCGGTTTCAACGACAATCGCCTCGGAATGGGTACGCTCGGTCGGAATACGAACCGCCGTGCACGATACCGGCAGATCCGGCGCGCCAAAGATTTTGCGCGTTTCCCAGGTTACCTTCATCTCTTCGCGGGTATAGCCGTTATCCTGGAAGCTATCGATATGCGGAATAACGTTGAATGCCAGCGGATGGGCAAAGACTTCTGCCGGAACCGGCTTGCCTTCAAGACCAGCTGCCAGGCCTTCACGCAATTCATTCATGCCCGGCTGACCGGCACCCGAAGCTGCCTGATAGGTCGATACAATGACCTTTTTCAGGCCAAAGGCCTGATGCAGCGGCCAAAGCGCAACTGCGGCAATTGCCGTGGTGCAGTTCGGGTTCGCAATCAGCTTTGCGGTCTTGGCAAGATCACCATTGATCTCAGGCACGATCAGCGGAACATCGTCATTCAGACGGAATGCCGAGGAGTTATCAATGACCAGCGCGCCTTCGGCGATCTGCGGGGCATATTCCTTGGCGAAGTCGCCCGAAACAGCAAGGAAGACGATATCGCACTGTTTTGCCTCTTCGACAGAAAACAGCGCGATGGTCTTAGTGCCGAACTTAGTCTCCACGGTCTTGCCTGCCGAACGCTCGGACGCGAACAGGGTGAGTTCACCCACAGGGAAGTTACGATCAAACATAACGTTGATCAGCTCGACGCCAACCGCACCGGTTGCGCCGATCACACCGACATGGAGATTTTCGGCACTCATAATACTTGTCTAACCTCGTATAAAAATTGTTGTCGTATTCGACTACCGCGATCATTCGCGGGCCGCGCATTATAGGGATTTATCAAGGCAACGCAAATGTACCTTGCTGCATCGCACTTATGCGCGGAAATGTTCTGTCTATAACGCAGCGGAAAACAGTTTGTTCCGCGTTGTTTTTCGCCATTCAAGCGCAAAAATCCGCCCTTCGACAGTACCACCGCCAAGCAGGTGTCGAAGGGCGGATTTAACCGTCATGAAGACGGCGTTTCCAGACAAATGAGGAGAATCGACCGGATTGGGAACAATCCGGTCAGACATTCACACGATCAGAAAAGACAATGTTTGGTGAAATCGGCTGCTTCGTTTGCAGTCCAGTCACCTTTCGGCTTTTCTTTAAGATCCGCACACCATTCTTCGCTTCCGACTTCCGGTGAGCAGGCCGAAACGGCACCTGCGACCATCAAGACAGAAAGAATGGCTGCTGTTTTGCGTGTAAATTTGTTCTGCAGCTTCATGTCCGTGTCCAAATTTTGTTTGTTTTGCTCGTTGAACGCTCAACATGGCACAAACCTGGGCCAAACCAAAGCTGCAGTCTGTGGTAACCGTCACAGAAATCGATATTTCTCGAAAATAACCTGTCTAGTCGCGCCAGAAGGACGGCATCAAAAGCACAAGAAGCGTTTCAAACTCAAGACGTCCGAGGATCATGGCGACATCAAGAATCCATTTTGCTGAATCGGGCAATGACTGGAAATTACCGGCAGGGCCGATAATGTTACCAAGACCCGGGCCAACATTGGCAAGCGCGGTCGCAGCCGCACTCATCGACGTAATCAGATCAAGCCCCGTCATGCCAAGCGCAATTGTGACTGCGATATAGCTGACCGCCAGCAGAAAGACATAAACCGTAACAGCATTATAGATGTCTGACGTGATTTCGTGACGATCGATACGGCTGACAACCACGGCTGAGGGGCTGCGCAACCGCATGAAATGGGCCCGCAATCCGGTAAATACCACATACAGGCGGAACATCTTGAAACCGCCCGATGTAGACCCCGAACACCCGCCAATAAAGGTCGCAAAGAAGAACAGCATGATCGCAGCCGGGCCCCACAACAGGTAATCGCCCGATGCAAACC
Organism: Thalassospira profundimaris; assembly: GCF_003326795.1. Lineage (GTDB taxonomy): Bacteria > Pseudomonadota > Alphaproteobacteria > Rhodospirillales > Thalassospiraceae > Thalassospira > Thalassospira profundimaris_C. The sequence continues at coordinate 22,417 of NZ_JPWI01000001.1, forward strand.
CGGTCGTTGTAATGACCGAAACAAGGTTAAAGGCTGCAAGGGTCAAGGACCGGAAAAGACTGTCATCAGAAATCTGCGCCAACCGGATCGTCAATAACAAGGTGAAACCAGCAATGATCATGCAGAAAATCTTGATCTGCTGATTGTCCGTCAATGCCTTGATATTGCGTTTGCGCAACAACACCGCATAGGCGGTAAATGGCAAACCACCGGCAAACATGAAGATGATCGCCACCCAATGCAGGGACAGGCTGGTATCAAACTTTGCAAATGACAGGTCGGACGTCGCATAGCCCCCCGTCGAAAGCGTTGTCATGGCATAGTTGATGGCATCAAACCAGCTCATGCCAAACACGCGATACAACACAATGCAGATAACAGTCAGGCTGCTATAGATCAGGACGATCTGAAGGCACATGTCGCGAATGCGCGGGCTGAGTTTCTCGGAACGGTCCGAACTTTCCATCTGGAAAAGCTGCATCCCGCCAACCCGCATCATCGGCAGCAATGCCAGTGCCGTTACAATAATTCCGATCCCGCCAAGCCACTGCATGATTGATCGCCAGACAAGCAATCCCGGTGGCAACTCGTCAAGTCCGGAAAGAATGGTCGAACCGGTGGTGGTCAGACCGGAGACGGTTTCGAAAACCGCATCGCAAAAACTGATCCCAAGCGACGAATACCAAAGCGGCAAGGCTCCTGTCAGGCTGACAGCAATCCACGACACCACGGTCAGGACATAACCCTGTCGGGCGGTTACCCGCGGACCGATATCAGATCGGCAGGCAAGGCATGCCATACCGCCAAGTCCGATGGTTGTCATCGACGCCTGGGCGAAGATTTTCCAGTCCGGATTGCCGTAAAACAAATCCACGGCAGCAGGCACCATCATCGATATCCCGATGATGATGACCATAACCCCGACAACGAAAAAGATGGGTTGCAGACGAAACAAAGAAGCTTCCCTGTCAGCGCAAAGACAAACCCGCTTTTAGCCCCAAATCCCTACGAATGCATCCTGTTATTGTGCAAGGCACGGTCAAACCGCTTTGGAAAAAGCGAGCGGTGAAATCGATCAATGTCATTATTTCGCCGTTCTTTTCGCTTGTTCTTTGCCTCTATCCGATGTGTCATTCGACAAAGACTGATCCATCGCCGAACCTCCGAGGTCCCATTGCAACGTTTTCTCCGCCTGTTCCTTCTGGTCGCTGTTCCCGTGCTGTTTGCGCTTGCGGTTTATACGCAAGACAAGCCGGTTCACGCCGCGGGAGATGCAAAAAGCAGAAATGATGGTGTCTCGCTGGAGGCTGATGGCCGGGATGTTCTGGTGGTCGATGGCGATACAATCGTGATTGATAACGTTGTCGCGGATATTGCGGGGATCGATGCCCCTGAACTTGGTCAGCAATGCCTGCATAATGGCAGTTTCTGGGATTGCGGCATGTCATCGGCGATGCAGCTTCGCAAATATTTTGCCATGGCACCGTTCAAGGTCCATTGCTGGCCCGGTGATGCGGAACGTTCAAACAAGCCCGGTGATTTTCCGATTGTCGAATGTGGTATTGGCGAACGTGATGTGGCCGCAGCCATGATCAGTGACGGCGAAGCATTGCCTATCCCCGGCTATTCCCATCGCTATGACAATCTGTCTGCAGTGGCCGATAATGCCGGGATCGGCATTCATGGGGGCGATATGGTGCCGCCAGCTGACTGGCGTGACGGCAAACGTCTGAACGGTGAAGTCGGTCGCTGTTTGTTTGTGCCAACCCCGGATAAACATTATGTCGGAACACTCGATCCACACTTTGACAAAGTCAAACGCACCGAAACGCCGCAAATTTGCAGCGACGAACAGGCCCGTGATCTTGGATACGACTATCTTGCGCCAGCGCCCTAAAAACGGCTTCCAGCTTTAAAAAACTTTCCCGTTCCTGCATCTTTTTAGCCAAACGCACGTCTTTCTGATCATCACAATGATTTCGAAGGAGACGAAAATGCGTCTGCAACTTGCCCTGAATGTCGCAAATATTGATGAAGCTATCGCATTTTACAGCGAGATGTTTGCAAGTCCGGTTCACAAGACAAGGCCGGGATATGCCAATTTTGAAATTGATCAGCCACCTTTGAAACTTGTTCTGTTCGAGCATCCCGAGGCAAAAGAACATCTCAATCACATCGGTGTTGAGTGTCTGACAGAACCTGAATTCGACAAGGCCGCCGAGCGCCTGCATCACCGCGACCTTGCCGCCAGTGATGTTGGGGAAACCGGGTGTTGTCATGCACGACAGTCGAAGTTCTGGGTCACAGAGCCCGATGGACTGTCCTGGGAATGGTATCGTATTCTTGATGATGATCCGGCGCAGAATAACGTTTCTGTCGACAATCCCCTGACACCGTGCTGTGGTCACCAACCGAACCAGTCAACCCGATCCGGTCAGGTTTGTTGCGCCTGAAGACATATGACATTTGCATCCGCACATCACACATCTGCTGACTGGCAGGCCCTTCGCAAGGGCCTGCACAGATTTGTGCAAAATCGCATTCCCCGACATGCGGTTGAGGATGTGGTCTCGGACATTCTCGAAGCCATCATTCGCAACAAGCAAACACTCGGTGCTGCATCCAACCCGACCGCCTGGATATATGCCGTTGCACGCAGCAAGGTTGTTGATTTTTACCGCAAACAGAGCCTCGAACGCACCGCATTGCAGAATTTGCAGACAGACCTGACGCGCGATCTGGCACATACTTCTCCGGACAGTGCCGGTCTCCATGACTGTCTGGCTGCCTTCATTTCGGAACTAACCGATGCAGATCAGAAAATTCTCAGGGAAATAGATCTGGAACAAAAACGTCAGACTGACTTTGCGGCTCAGCACGACATTGCTCTGCCCACGGTAAAATCCCGTGTTCAGCGTGCCCGAAGGCGTTTGCGTGATCGACTGATCGCATGTTGCCCGAATGGAAGCACACATAAATGCGACCACTCATGTCCGGACTCCGGATCATGTGACGCGAACCAGTCAGAAATTTCCGAGGGAAAAGCTTGGAGCGGGTGAAGGGAATCGAACCCTCGTATGCAGCTTGGGAAGCTGCCGTTCTACCATTGAACTACACCCGCGAAGCGCGCGTTTTATAGCCCGCTTTGGAAAGGCGCGCAAGCAGATCGCAATCGTTAGCGGCAATTAATTTTCCCGTGCCCGTCAGGTAGTCGGGCATGAACCCGCCCCAAAAGAAACGCCCGGACCATCAAGAAACGCAAGACGTTCAATGACGGTAATCCGGGCGAAATTCCATGCGTGTCTGTTCCTGCCTGACGGGTCCGATTGACCCGTCACTGGAAACAGAGACGCAATTAGCGGGCGCGTTCGGAAATCGGTGCGTTGACCGACAGTTCCATATCCCACGGGAAGTAGATCCAGGTATCTTGCGATACTTCGGTGACAAAGCTGTCAACGATTTCACGACCAAGCGGCTTGGCGTAAACCGTTGCGAAATGTGCGTGCGGAAGCTTTTCACGGACCGCCTTGGCGGTTTTGCCGGTATCGACCAGATCGTCGATAATCAGCATGTCCGTTCCATCACCTTCGATGCCTTTAAGCCATTCAAGATCGCCACGGCTTTTGTCAGAGTAGCTGCGCACACAAACCGTATCAATCAGGCGAATATCAAGTTCGCGCGCGATGATCGCCGCAGGAACCAGACCGCCACGGGTAATTGCGATAATGCCTTTGTACGGGCCTTTTTCCAAAAGACGCCATGCCAGTGCACGTGCATCGCGATGCATCTGTTCCCAGGAAACCGGGAAACCTTTGTTATAAGGAGCTTCGCTCACAAGAATTCTCCTGCGCCAGATCAGTTCGCCAAAACGGTTAGCCATCACATTGTGAACGATACCAGACCGTCAAGACAGGGACTCACAAATTTAAGGCGCTTAACTACGCCTTGTTTGCTCATGTGGCAAGAGCCGCGGTCGCTTAACGATATCCACCATTGATCTGACGATAGCATGAAATCAAATAGTTGCCGATTTTTCAGCAGCTTCGCCTGCATTTTCCGGCTGTGCTGTGTGACCGTCATCAAGCGCTTCTTCTTCCTGCGCAAACAATGAACGTACAAACGGAATGTAACTTAGCATTCCCAAACCGATGACGGCCAACCAGTTGACCGGTGCAATAGACAGAACAGACAGTTCCAGAACAATCGCACCAAAGGTTACAATGGCGACACTCACAACCAAATCGATCAGACAAATCAGCAACATAAACCAATTACGTGCTAATTGACGCATTTCCGGATCAAGGCACTCGGCCCAGTGCTGCTCCGACGTCCGATTCCTTAACCAGACGCCAGCAACATTTGGCATGCGGGGAATAACCCTCATCATCGACACAACCACCGACAATTTATTCCTGATTGTCAGCCGGCAGTATTCCCAAGGATGACATTCCCTGTCACTCGCAACACTTGGCTGCGGTAGCGACGGAAATGACTGACGCGCAATCTTGGCCAGACCAAAACGCAGGAAAATAATGATCATCAGGGTTGTAAGTTCGATGAGGTCAGCTGTCAGCCAGGAGCTGTATGTTGCCTTATCCGAAAGGTAGCTGGAGCCATTGCTCAGGAGGTTTTCCAAAGCCATCGCATGTATGTAAACCCCGGGAATATCGGTATCGAGCGTTGGAGGACGAACAACGTCCTGGAACCCCTGAAGGTTCTGACCATACATAACGATACGGTCTTTGAAATTCTCCACCCAGCGACCAGCAGACGGCGTATCCCGAAAAACCTGCTCTGCAGAAATTGTATGGAATGGCGAACAATTTACGTCAGCCCGATTACTGAAACCAAACAGCACTGCCAGGTTTCCAATCACACGTTTGAACGCATCCTCATCCGTGTATTGCGGCCCGCATTCATATGGCGGAATAGCATTCCCGTGCTGGTCATATGCTTTTTTCCACTCTGAATAATCGGCCTGCCTGTCGGGCCACGACAGCCACATTGGTCGGTCCAGTAATTCATCGCGCCATGCAAGCCATGAAGACTTGTCTGTCTTCGCAGGCATGATGAGTGACTGATCACATTTCCAGCCACGTTCAACTGATTGCGCACGTTCCTTGCCGGTGCATAAATGCTGATAGATTGTTGTTGCGGCTGCGGTAATACCTGAAACGTCACACCCGCGAAGATTCCCGTTACCTGTGCGGCGCATAACAGCATCATCGCAAAGAGGCAGATCTTCCGCGTTCTGTATCTCTGCGATACGGCCCGCATTTCGCAGTTCCGGGGCAAGCTGGTATGACAATGCCCTGATATCGGCCTGACCACGCAAATCACCCCAACCTGCAACCAGCGTCACATAGGGTGCAAGCTCTGACAAAACGGCGTGATGCTGATAGAAATTCAGTGCCCCTGCTTGCAAGTAAACAGGTATATCCATCATCTGATACATCTGAAGTGTGCCGACCAGCATCGTCAAGCTGTCGTCATGCACATAGAGTTCCGGCATCCATTCATCCGATTGCGCGCCTGCTGGTGGTGCAGCACGCCGGTCCCGGAATGTAAAATCGATGAACAGTGCCTTTGGCTTGGCTGTCAGCAGCTTTCGCAGAACTTTGGCATGCAAACCATACACGGCCGGCCAACTTGATTTCAAACCTGCCAGTGATTCGTCATCAAGCAAAATGACACCAATGTCATCCACCTGCTCGGCAGGGTACAAGGGCGCACCGACCGTCCTGTTAAAAACGGCATAACTGTATTCATCGACGGCATCGCCAATAGCATCCGGCTCAATCAGCAAAATGAGCGCGGCAAGCACCACGTTTATAACGCCCCACCAGAACGGCTTCAGACGGGCAACTTTGAATTCCTTGTGGTGCTGCCCGTCTGGTGTGTCTTTCTGCACCATTTACATACCAGCCATTTGGCCGACCGGGGATTGTCCCGCACACATTGCACGCTGCTGCGGATACCGTGTAACGCAACCGATAAGAAGTTCATTCTCGCGCACCTTGTTGCCGCTTGCTTTCACAAGCGGGTACATGAACCGGTAAGCTTCAAGAGGCCAGTCATAATAGGTCGCAACCTGCTCTACCCGATCAAAAGCGGTTTCAACATTGCCAAGCGATTTTAGTATTTCAGCCCGCTTCATCTCGACAGGCAGGGCAAGAACTTCGCCGTTTCCAATCAGGTCAATGTTCTGAGCAGCTTTTTTGAGGTTGCCCTGACGTTCGCGAACCTTGGCAAATGCCCAGCGTGTATAGGGATGATTTGTCGTCACACCGCTGACTGCCTTGCGCGCATCGGCTTCAAGAGCCCTGAAATCGATATCACTGTCGTCGCGCTGCAACGTCTGCAAGATTTCACCAGCAATCCGGTAGCTTTCCAGTGCCTGTTTGTTCCGCTCAACAACAGAATCGAAAGCTTCCTTATGGATCATCCGGCTTGCGCGTTCCGGCATATATTCACGCATCCCGTAAGCAAAGATTTCTTCTGCGCGTTCTGCCGCGTCATCGTGCTTGGCTGCCAATTCTTGCTGGACCGTATTGACGGCATTGCCAAGTTCAGAAATGAACTGGTTGAACAGGGCATTGTCCTGGCCTTTCGGCTGAAATTGTGCCTGAAGAAACAGCTCAAGCTGATTTCGGGTAACCTGATAACTCGCACCAAATTTATCTTCTGCCTCTTTCGCAACCTCAAAATAACCCGATGCCCCCTTTGGCTGGTATCCGGCTTTGACCATCAAATCCAGGCCGAGATAATCAGCTACCCGCTCCTGGCTGCGATCCCAGTTAGGCAGCAACAGATCACGCAAAATCAAATCACTGCCATACATCTGGCCAGCTTTACGAAGCAAATCGCTTTGGTCACTCGCATTCCCAAGCGCCATATCAGCAGCCGTCAGAAGATAAGGACGCAGTACAGAAAACAGATTCTCCGGTGTATGCTGCATCAAAACATGGCTGTATTCGTGCGCGACAAGAAAGGCCAGTTCATCTTCGCTGCGCAGATATTCAAATGCAGAATGATAAAGGAACACAACCCCTTCACGTGCCGCATGGGCACCCGGACCCGAATTGCCAATCAGAACAATCTCGGCTTGCGGTGCTCCGGCCGGAGCCACGGCAATGATCTTGTCGAGCACCCCTTGTGCATATTGCTCAAGATCATCAATCGGAGCCTCTCCGATTGACTTGGCCATTACAGCCGTTTTTGCTGAGTGAATTTCCTGAACCGAGTAAGTCTTTGGTGTCGGCACCGAAACAGTGTCGATGAATTTTCCTTTTTCGGGAATGTCACCCGAAAGCAATTGCATATCTTCGACGCAACCGGTCAGTGCAACCGCACCAACCAGCGAAATCAAGCCGAGTTTCTTCATTTTTATTTCCCCTTAGCCGAAACGCAGTCTGCGCCTGCACCCCGTGTTCCTTTACCGCCCAGTGTTCCGATGTCTCCCCCGCAGACGACCGGACTACGTGCAACTTCCTTGCCCTGAACCACAATCATGTCGTCAGGGACCCAATAGATTTCTTTTTCGTTGAGAAAGCGGATCTGATACGCGCCAAAATTCTGACTGTCGTGAGAATAGAAAACCACCTGATCCGGGAAGTTTTCGCCCAGTATCATTCTGTCGCATGTCCGGGTTTTCCCGCCTGAATCGCACATAACAACCGGAAACGAAGGATGGGTAACAGTAACCCCGCGCACTTCTTCATCCTGCGCAAATACACTGTTTCCGCTGAGCGCGAAAATGGACGCCGCAACGAAGCCAAACAGATATAATTTTGCCACCCAGAAAATCCCCCACCGTGCATGTCAAATGCAACTGACCCGTGAGGAACATCATGCATCTTCGAAAAAGATGATGTAACTATTCGAAAGGGATTTTATCCTACCCATTCAGGTAGTTACGCCCCATCGAACATTTAGGGAAACCTGATAAATATCGCCATTTCCCGACAATTCAGTTCTTTTAAACTGTCATTTCGTCACGTTGCCGCGCCTGAAGAAGCGTTGCAAAATCGCCCGAAAGTTTTTTAACAGGCACCGACCAGTCGGCCGGTGCCTGTTGCCGGTAAATCCGCATGGTCGGATACCAGGGGCTGTCCGACCGGTCGACCATCCAGCGCCAATCTGTCGTAAACAGCTGCAACATCCAGACCGGAACGCCGAGCGCACCGGCAAGATGGGCAGGTGAACTATCAATCGAAATCACCAGATCCATCGCCTTCATCAAGGCCGCGCTGTCTCCGAAATCATGAATATGATCGCCAAGGTCGGTCACAAACGCATTCAGGCCCAGCTTATCAAGATCGGCACGCCGATCATCAATCTGGAAACTGTAAAACGCAGCACCCTTTGCCGAAAGGATCGGAAGCAACATCTCGATCGGACACGACCGGTCACGCGGATTGAGTTTCCCCGCCCAGATCAACCCGACCTTAAGAACCGTCCCCGGTGTTGGCGCCAGTCGGACATGTTTGCCCGGCGGCGGCGTCAAATAGGGATCAGCCGATATTTTCAAAAGCGCATCGCCGCCGATCCCCATGACATGGGGCAAACTCAAAAGCGGAACATGCACATCAAATTCCGGAAGTGGCCGGCCTTTTTCAACCAGCGTTCCCACACCGGCAACGGTGCGCATGATCGGCAATAATTCCTTGCGACATTCAAGGATGACATGGCCCGCTTTCCTGGCCACCAGTGGCACAAAGCGGGCAAACTGGATCATGTCGCCAAAGCCCTGCTCTGCACGCAGCAAAATACGTTTGCCACGAAGATCGGTTTTGCCATCCCATTCCGGGGCCGTATCAAGCGGACGGATCGGATTATCGGCCAGTTTACGCCGCGTCTCATATCCGGCCCAGCCGTCGGCATAGTTCCCCAGTGCCAGATGTGCCAATGCCTTGTCCCAATTGGCGTCGACATAATCGGGATCAATCGCCAATGCCTGATCGAAATGCCTTAGCGCATCTTCAAACCGGTTCAGATCACGATAGACAAGCCCCATATTGAAGGTATGCGACTTGATGCTGTCATCAAGTTCAAGCGCCTTCTTGTGTGCGACAATGGCCTCGTCAAAACGCATCATTTCGCGCAGGCAATTGCCCATATTCGACCATAACCCGGCATTTTCCGGTCGCAGTTCAGCGGCACGACGATAAGCCATCAGGGCCGCTTCAAACTTTTTGCTGCGCCGTAAGGCAACACCAAGATTGTTCCAGACATCGGGTTGTTGGGGGTTCTGGCGAAGAGACGCGCTATACAGGCGGATGGCATCATCAATCTGTCCCGCCTGATGGGCGGCCAGACCACGCTGGAACAGATCATTGATGACCCGGCGCTTTTGGGCGACTTGTGCAGCGTCTGCCATGTTTGCCTGCGATTCCGGCGCGACATCCCCCCCGGGAGAAGGAGATCCTTTGCCCGTCGCCTTTGACGCCGTCGCAATTTCCGGATGGGGCACCGAAGCGCCTGACGGAGTGGCCTTTTTAACACTGGCTGATTTTCCGCCCTTCTTGCCGGACCGCTTTTTGGTTGTTGTCGCAGATTTCGCCATTTTGTTCCCCTCACGCCCCGCCCGATGCCTGACCGGAGCAACCCCGCTTACCAAAGTATGAAAGAATGAATCCACAACTCATATATTTTGAATCGCTGCGGCACTTTCACATAAGCAGATTAGTATATTTTACCAAAAAACACCTTACCAATAGGCGTATTTGTCGTTTGTCATGCACGAAACCGAATATTCCGCAAAACCGTCGTTTCTTGTTTCGATAATGTGACTGTATGGGGTAGCCTCAATGGCAGAAGAGACGCTTTTTGCTTCAACTTCGACGTCCCCACGCGGTAAAGTGGATAAAATATAAAAACGCAGAATGATCCTGATTTCTTAAAATTCAGGAAAATAATCTGCCAATACCCTGTCAGGCCTTCGCAAAATAACAGCGGCGAAATGTGCGGCAGAAAATCTAGGGAAGCGATTAAAAGCCTTTGAAGGAGTGGGAGACCATAAATGGCTGAACCAAAAAGATCCGGTGCATCTGTCGGACGAAAAGTTATCTTTGTTATCGTCGCACTTCTGGTCGTCGGCTTTGGCGCCATGATGACCATTCAGACCGTTTCACAACGCGAAGCCATGATCGAGATCATGTATAATGAATCGGTCGAAAAAACCGAGATGCTGTCGACTGCGGTCCAGCCCGGTTTCATTGCGATGGATGGTGCATCCGTCGAAAAGGAATTCCGCAAGATCACCGACAAGGAAGGCTCCCAGCTCGCGAGCCTGATTGCCGCCAATCCGGACGGTGATGCCATTGGCACCTATCAGTCCGAAACCCTGCGCCAGCACGATCTTCCGGCCTTGATCGAACCCTATCTTGAACAGCTCGAAAACAAGGAAGTCATCAGCTTCATCTCGGAAAATGCGGTTATTGTTGCGGCCCCGATCACCAAATATTCCAAACGCCGTGACGAAGACCAGTATCGGGGCATGCTGATCACCGCATGGTCGCTTGATCGTGTAAATGCCGAAGTCAAACAGGCCGTGATCGTACAGGTCGCCCTTGCTGCTGCCATCCTTGTTGTTCTGCTTGGGGCCACCTGGATTGTTCTACGCAACCAGATCCTCACCCCGATGGTCAAGATCAACGGTGCGATGCAGGCCCTTGTTGATGGCAATCTTGATGTCGAAGTGCCCGGTGTCGGCCGCAAGGACGAAATCGGCGAAATGGCATCGTCGGTCGAGATTTTCAAGGAAAACGCCAACCGCGTTGCCCAGCTTGACCGTGAACGTGAACAGGAACGCGAGCGCGCCGAAGCCAAGCGCCGCGAAGCCATGGCGGGCCTTGCCGGACGGTTCGAACAAACCGTCATGGGTGTTGTTGATGGCGTTTCGGGCGCATCTGGTGAAATGCAGGAAGTCGCCCAGACAATGGTCGCGGCTGTTCAGCAAAACGAAGCCGGATCACAGGCCGTGGTTGCCGCCGTCGAACAGGCAAATCACAGCGTTGAAACCGTTGCCAGTGCGGCCGAACAGCTTGCTGTTTCGATCCGTGACATCAGTGCACGCGTGAATGAGACATCAAATATCACGGCAAATGCCAGCACCGAGGCCGTCCGGGTCAACGAAATGGTGCAGGGACTTGATGTTTCGGCACAGAAAGTTGGTGAAGTCGTCCAGATCATTCAGGCGATTGCCGAACAGACCAACCTTCTGGCACTTAACGCAACCATCGAGGCTGCCCGTGCAGGCGATGCTGGCAAAGGCTTTGCCGTGGTCGCCAACGAGGTCAAAAACCTCGCCAACCAGACCGCGCGCGCGACCGAAGATATCTCTGCCCAGATTTCCGGCATTCAGGGTTCGACCCAGGAAGCTGTCGGTGCCATTGACGGCATCACCAGCATCATTGCCAATCTGAACGAAATCGCATCCGAGGTTGCAGCAGCTGTTGAAGAACAGGGGCAGGCCACCACCGAGATTTCCAACTCGGTCCAGCAGGCCGTTCAAAGCACGCAGGAAGTCACCAATCACATCCATGAAATGCGTGAAGCTGCCCGTCAAACCGGCGAAGCAGCGCATCAGGTACTTGGCGCTTCTGACAAGCTCAACAGCCAGTCCGGCACCCTGCGTGGTGAAGTCGGCAACTTCCTTGATGAAGTTCGTGCAAGCTAGGCTGCCCTGAACCCGATAAAAAACGCCGCCCGGTCTGACCGTGGCGGCGTTTTCTTTTGGGCGATGATTGTTCTAGCGCAGCGGATCGCGCCTTTGCGCATCCTCGTCAACCCGCATCATCATCAGATCATCAAGGTCTTCATAGCCGTGAAGCCGATAAAGCGGCTGCATGTCATTGGTCGCCAGCATCCAGCGTTTCACGCGCAGCAATTCCGGATGGGTATGAAGGGTTTCCAACATCCGGGCGGCGATGCCCCGTCTACGATATCGCGGATCAACGAATACATCGGCGACATACGCAATGGCGATCTGGTCACTGACCACGCGCGCAAAACCGACCTGCCTGCCATCGCAATAGGCCCCGACCGGAAAGGACATCTCGACAGACCGGTCAAACTCGCCACGCGTCCGTCCGCCAGCCCAATAGGACTCTGCGATAAACCCATAACAATAGGCCAGATCAATCTTGTCGCGATCCGTGCTGATGTCGATGTCGTCGGTATCGTTGCTCATCGAAAACCTCCGCGTCTGACTAAGGCCTTGCGAGAAAGGGGCCTATTTCAGATAGACCGCAAGACCAAGGGCAATGATCGCAACCCAAAGAACCAGCGCCTGGCGCGACACGCCGCCTGATTTGCCCTGACCGTTTCCGGATTTGCCGCGCATCGCTGCCACCGTATCGGGATGCAGACGCAACCCCTGATCGGTCAGAACAGAAGACGCCTTTTCAGCCGCCTCGAGCACGCGGGGCAGACGACGCAACATCAATCCGGCCTGAAGGGTTGCATCCTTGATCTTGGCCTCAGGACCAAGGTTTTCACGCATCCAGTCTTCGATCAGCGGACGCGACAATTCCCACATATTCTCGTTCGGGCTAAGGATACGCGATAGCCCCTCGGCAACGATCATGGTTTTCTGAAGCATCAATAACTGCGGCTGGGTTTCCATGCCGAACTGTTCGGTAATCTGGAACAGCTGCCCCAGCAAACGCCCCACCGAAATATCGGCAAGTTCCTTGCCCAGAATCGGTTCGCCAATCGAACGGCAAGCCTGCTGGAAAGTTTCAATTGACTGGGTACGCGGCACGTAACCTGCTTCAAAATGAACCTCGGCCACGCGGTGATAGTCGCGGGTCAAAAAGCCCAGAAGCATCTCGGCCAGATACAGACGCGTCTGTTTATCAACACGTCCCATGATCCCGAAATCAACGATGCTGACCCGGCCGGTTTCATCAACAAACAGGTTGCCCGGATGCATGTCGGCATGGAAGAAACCGTCGCGGAAGACCTGCTGGAAGAACGCCCCCGCGGCCTTGGCAAGCAGGGCAGACCGATCAATCCCCATGCGATCAAGGGCCTCGACATTGTCGATACGAACCCCCTTGACCCGTTCCATGGTCATGACATGTTCGGCGGTCCGTTCCCAATCGATCTGCGGGATGTAATAGGTCGGATCACTTTCGAAATTGTCGCGGAATTCCGATGCCGCTGCGGCCTCAAAGCGCAAATCCATCTCAAGATGAACACTGTCTTCAAGCGCCTTGACGGTCTCAACCGGCTTAAGGCGACGCAGGCGCGGCTGGGTCAGTTCGACAATTTCGGCAACCCAGTAAAACAGATCAAGATCACGGGCAAACCGTACCCGGATGTCGGGTCGCAGAACCTTGACCGCGACTTCACGACCATCGGGCGTGGTTGCGAAATGCACCTGCGCGATTGACGCAGCCGCCACCGGCTGGTCGTCAAATTCCGAAAACAGAACATCAAACGGTTCGGCAAGCTGTTCGGTGATGATCCGTTTGGCAATCTTGGCCGAAAAGGGTGGCAAGCGGTCCTGAAGCGTCGACAAATCAGCCGCGACATCATCGCCGATTAGATCGGACCGGGTCGCAAGCGTCTGGCCGAGCTTGATAAAGGCCGGACCAAGTTCCTCAAGCGCGCGGGCCAGTCGGCGACCGGGCGGCAGGTCGGAACGGCCCGAAAACGGTGCCGTCAGACGGGCAAAGAACGCCAGAAGCTTTCCGCCGGGAACAAGGGCAAGCGGAAATAATGCATCATGGCGCGCCAATGTACGCGCCATGCCAAGCAGGCGAAAGCTGTTGCGGACAAACCGGATCATGCGCTCAAGACCCTCAAACCCGCCAACCCGAATGAATGGCAGCAATACCACCAGACAGATTGCGGTATTTCACCCGTTCAAAACCAGCAGCCCGGATCATGGATGCGAAGGTTTCCTGATCGGGGAACTTGCGAATGCTTTCGGCCAGATACTGATAGGCTTCGCGATTGCCCGCGATGAACCGCCCGATTTCCGGCAGCAACTTGAACGAATAGGTGTCGTAAAGCTTGTCAAAGCCCGGCACGACAACCTTGGAAAATTCAAGACACTGGAACTTTCCGCCCGGACGCAACACACGGAATGCCTCCGACAGGGCTTCTTCAATCCGGGTCACGTTGCGAATGCCAAAGGCAATCGTATAGGCATCAACAGAATGATCGGGCAGCGGCAATTTCTGCGCATCGCCCACGGTCCAATTGATGTTTTTCAAGATGCCATGATCGGCCGCACGGTCGCGCCCGACATGAAGCATCTCGTAATTGATGTCGCATACCGTGACCGACCCGCCGCCATTTTTCAAAAAGCGGAATGCGATATCCCCGGTGCCACCGGCCACATCCAGAAGCTTCATTCCCGGACGCGGCTTAAGCTCGTTGATGAACGTGTCTTTCCACAGACGGTGGATACCGCCGCTCATCAGATCGTTCATCAAATCATATTTGGACGCGACAGTGTCGAAAACCTCGCGCACCATGGATGCCTTCTGGCTTTCGGGAACATCCCGAAACCCGAAGTGTGTTGTGTTTTCGCCGTTTTCGCCCGCGGCAGGGTCTGTATGCTTGCTCATGGTCGGGAAAATAGCGCAGCAATGATTATCCTGCCAGTGGAAAGCCACCCCAAATCGCAAATATCCTGTCGATATCATGCAGTTTCTGCTAAGGGACTCAGACGCACCAATTATTTGCTGCGAAAGTTAGAGCGACGACAAGACAGGATACCCCGATGAGCTGCATGGTAAAGATCTGCGGAATCAATAGCGAAGATGCCCTTATTGCTGCCATGAGCGCCGGGGCAGATGCGCTCGGTTATGTCTTTTTCCCGCCAAGCCCGCGTCACATATCGCTTAACGGTGCCAAGACCCTGACCAAGCGCGTGCCCAACAGCATCCTTAAGGTCGGCCTGTTTGTCGAAGCCGGTGACGAGGCGCTTGAAACCGCGATTGCCGCTGGAAACCTTGATGTCATCCAGCTTCACGGCAAGGAAAGCCCGGAACGGGTTGCCGAGGTCAGGGAACGCTTTGGCCTGAAAGTCATGAAGGCCATTTCGGTCAGCACCGCCGATGATATCGAGGCCGCCAAAGCCCATTATGACGGGATTGCCGACTTCCTGTTATTTGATGCCAAACCGCCCAAGGACAGTATCCTGCCGGGCGGCAATGCCGTTTCGTTCGACTGGACGCTTTTGACCGGTCAGAATTTCAAAAGCGACTGGATGCTTGCCGGTGGCCTTGATCCCGACAATGTCGCCGAGGCCGTTCGCATTTCCGGTGCGCCCTGGGTTGACGTCTCGTCAGGTGTGGAAAAGGCAAAAGGCGTCAAGGATGCCCGCAAAATTGCCGATTTTGTCCGGGCAGCAAAGGGTTACTGACCTTTTGGTCGGCTAATTTAACCATTTCTGAAGCGATTGGCGCAAAACTCTCCGTGCAATAAAGCAATCCCTTGCCGGACCGGGTAGCCGCGACATGAAACCGACGCTTCGTTCGAAGACACAGAAACTTTTACATGGCGTCGAGCGTGACTCTCGCCTGTCGCTGTTCGTCCATCTGGTGCTTGCCAGTGCAATCGTCATCAATGTCCTGGCGGTGATTTTTGACTCGGTCCATGAGCTGGCCGAACAATATTACCTGACCTTTGCCATCATCGAGATTGCCTGCACCCTTCTGTTCACGGTTGAATACGGGCTTCGCGTCTGGTCCGCCCCGGACAATCCGGACTTTAGCGGTCGATGGGGACGGCTTCGCTACATGCTGACCCCGATGGCGCTGATCGATCTTCTGGCCATCCTTCCGATTTTCCTGTGGTTCTTCACATCGATTGACCTGCGCTTTATCCGGATTATCCGGTTGCTGCGCCTTCTGAAATTCACCCGATATTCGACCGGGCTTGAATTGATGTTGCTGGTCTTTCGTCAGCAACTGGGCATTTTCGGCGCGGCCAGTGCCGCCCTTGCCTGTATGCTGGTTTTCAGTGCCGGCGCGATCTTTGTTGCCGAACATGAAGCCCAGCCAGAGGCCTTTGGCAATCTGCTCAAGGCGCTGTATTGGAGCGTGATTACGCTGGCCACCGTTGGCTATGGCGACATCGTGCCGATTACACCCTTTGGCAAATTTCTAGCCAGCATTATCTCCCTGACCGGGATCGGGATCGTTGCAGTTCCGGCTGGTATTCTGGCCTCAGCCTTCAATGCCGAACTGCGTCGCCGTGAAAACGAATACCGTCATCAGGCCACCCGCCAGCTGATGGGCAAACGTCTGACCGAACGGGTACGCAACAAACTGAAATCCCATCAGGAAGAACTGGGTATTAGCGATGAACAGGCGCAATCGGTTCTTGATGATATCCGCGATGTTCATCGCAGTGAAAGTGACGAGATTCTGACCTGTCCGCACTGCCATTTGCCGCTTCACTTGGAGCTGAAAGAAGCAGAAAGCAACACGCCGACGCAAAAGCCTTGACGTCGGCTTTTTTTGCGCACATGGTTTGAGCCATGAAAACACATGGCATGAACCCGATCCGTATTTCCAATCGTTGGTGGTGGCACGCTTAAGCGGGCGGCCAATACACATGCCCTGAACATACCGGCCGCCTCATTCTTGCAGGCGGCTTTGTGTTTTCAGACCTTTCTTTCTTCCTGATGATCACATGGCTCCTGCGGCATAAGGCCCACAAAGGAGTAACAAACGTGACGACCCCACATCAGGAAACCGGCATTTCCGAAGAAAGCAGCGAGTACCGCTATACCACCGATGGCGGTGTTGCGGTCATTCGCCGCATGACCAATATCGCCTATGAAGATGCCACCGAAGGCCTGATTGATGCCCTTGATCAGACCAAGGGTGTGCTGCTGTCTTCCAGCTATGAATTCCCGGGTCGCTATTCACGTTGGGATATGGGCTTTGACGCACCACCGCTTGAAATTGTTGGTCGCGAACGGGGCTTTGCCATTCATGCGCTCAATGAGCGTGGCCGGGTGCTGCTTGATGTGATCTCCGATGCGCTTGCCCCCCATCCCCATGTTGAAAGCATCACCGATGGCGAGGACGGGCTTTATGGTGTGGTCAAAAAACCCGCCTCCTGGTTCCCCGAAGAAGAACGCAGCCAGCAACCAAGCCTGTTTTCTGTTGTCCGGTCATTGCGTAATCTGTTTGGTCACAAGGGCGATGAACGACTTGGGCTTTACGGCGCATTTGGCTATGACATCGCGCTTCATTTCGAACAGATAAATCTGTCCCAGGACCGCCCGTCCGATCACAAGGACATCCATCTGTTCCTGCCTGATCAGTTGATCACGGTCGATCACGCGTCCCGTATCGCCACCAAGATCGATTATGAATTCATCACCCCGGACGGCCACAGCACCGTCGGCCTTGATCGTTCGTCACAGCCCCACCCGCCGTCACGCGGCAATAATGCGATTGTCGAAAACGATATGAAAACCGGCGAATATGCCGCGATTGTCGATGAAACCAAGCCCCGCTTTGCCCGTGGTGAACTGTTTGAAGTTGTGCCCAGCCGCGTTTTCAGAACCCCCTGTGCCACCGCACCTTCGGAAATTTTCCGCCGCCTGAAACGTCGCAACCCAGCCCCTTATGGCTTCCTGATCAATCTTGGTGACGGCGAACATCTTATTGGCGCATCGCCTGAAATGTATGTCCGGGTCAAAGGCCAGCGCATTGAAACCTGCCCGATCTCGGGCACCATTGCCCGTGGCCGCGACGCCATCGAGGATGCCGAAAACATTCGCACATTGCTCAATTCGACCAAGGATGAGTCGGAACTGACCATGTGTACCGATGTCGATCGCAATGATAAGGCCCGCGTCTGCAAACCGGGCAGCATCCGCATCCTTGGCCGTCGTCAGATCGAAATGTATTCGCGTCTGATCCACACGGTTGACCATGTCGAAGGTCGCCTGCGTGACGGGTTTGATGCGCTTGATGCCTTTCTGACCCATTGTTGGGCCGTTACCGTAACCGGTGCGCCAAAACGCGCGGCCATGCAACATATCGAGGCCGTCGAACGCAGCGCACGCGCATGGTATGGCGGGGCGATAGGCGCGGTTCTGTGCAATGGGGATCTCAATACCGGACTGACCCTGCGTACTGTGCGTCTCAAACAGGGTGTCGCCGAAGTCCGTGCGGGTGCCACCTTGCTGTATGATAGCCAGTCAGACGCCGAGGAAGCCGAAACCGTTCTTAAGGCATCGGCGATGATTGACGCCGTGACCCGTGATGCCAAGGACGAAGTCACCATCGACCCGGCAAGTTCGGGGGTTGGCAAACGGGTTCTTCTGATCGACCACGAAGACAGCTTTGTGCAAAACCTTGCCAGCTATATCCGCGCAACCGGCGCCCAGACACTTACCCTGCGTCCGGGCTTCCCCGACGAGGCGTTTGATGATTTCAAACCCGATCTGGTCTTCCTGTCACCCGGGCCGGGACGCCCCGATGACTATCACCTGCGCGACAGTATTGAACGCGCACTTGCCGCAGGCTTGCCGGTGTTCGGGGTCTGTCTTGGATTGCAGGGGATTGTCGAATTTTTCGGCGGATCGCTTGGCCTGCTTGTCACACCGATGCATGGCAAACCGTCAAAGGTAAAGCTCGATACCACCGATCCGCTGTTTGAAGGACTTCCCGAAGACATCGTTGTTGGCCGGTATCATTCCCTGTTTGCCAAGGCGGCGGAACTGCCGGCGGATTTGAAGGTCACGGCGCGAAGCGATGATGGTGTCATCATGGGCATTCGTCACAGCAGTCTTCCGATCAGTGCCGTACAATTCCACCCGGAAAGCCTTCTGACCCTGCAAGGTGATGTCGGAATGCGCATGATTGCCAACCTTCTGCGCAACCCGCACGGCACCACGCCCGAGGAAGAAGCCGAAACCGGGACTACGCCGTCCGACATCAAGGCGGCGTAACATCTGCACCTGATCTGCGCAGTGCCAAAGTCCCCCTTTAAGGCACAAACGCGCAGATCAAATACAGCAACGGCCGCGCTCCTCCCTCGCGGCCGTTGCTTTCTATCTTATCTGCTTGTCTGCAACCGATCAGGCGTCGTCATCATCAAGCGAACCGTCGATCACCGAATAATCGGGCGGCGGTGCCTGACGGAATTTTTCCGGATCACCCTTGCGTTTGTCGCGGGTCCGCGAAATCCAGCCGCCATAATGGGCTTCGGGCTTTGGTTCGGTCGGGGCACCGGCACGCACCGGACGCGGCGCAAAACGCCCCAGACTGATCAGGCGATCATACATCACGATATTTGCCGCAATCGCGACATTCACACAAAAACTCATCGGGATTTTGATGATGAAATCGCATTTTTCCTGCATCTCATCAGACAGATTGCCGCGTTCCGGCCCCAAAATATAGGCTGCCTGCGACGGATGCTTGAAACTTGGCAGTTCAATCGCATCGGGAGTCAGCTCGATCCCGACCATCCGGCATCCCTGCGGCAGGAACAGATTGTCGTGATCCGGGAAATGATAATAGGGCATCTGTTCGCCCGACTTCGATGTGTCGGTAATGTTGGAGCGTTCCTCACGGAAATCCGCATCCACCGTAAACGCAAAGCTTGCGCCAAAGGCATGGGCAGAACGAAACAGGGTGCCCACATTCAAAGGCTTGCTTGCCCCTTCAATTCCAATCCCGAAATAGCCGCGCATATCTTCCTCCGTGCCGCACGCTCGGCCCCCATGCGGGCACGTGCGAAATCAACTCCATGACAAGAACGTGGAACGGGCTATACCCCCATGGGGCAGATAAGGCAACCCAACCGCCCCGATTGGTAGCCATTCTCCTTCCTTGTCTCCCTGAGCATTTCCCTTGACGCACGGCACCGAATTCAGCATTTCCGGAATGCTGCAACTTGATCACAGCCTCCGAACCTGCTTTGTATGTCTGACCGTTTTCCATCGTCAGCCAGGCCCAGTTCATGAGCGTCAAGTCACCCTGTATCGGCACCTGTGTCCTTGATCCCAAATCCGGATTTTGTCTGGGATGTTTTCGCACTGGTGACGAAATCGGTGCCTGGATGGGGTTAAGTGACGGGAATAAAAAGCGGGTGATTTCCAAGGCCCAGTCACGTCAGGCACAACTCACCGCCGCCAGCAAAACCGCGATGTCGACAAACAGCTGATCAAGACACTGCAAGGGACCACTATCATGTCAGGCGCCTCTGCTATTCCCTCTGTTGCTGATCTCAGGAAAAGTTGCCGCACAGCCAAAAGTGCGGTCCTTGCGACCATTGCCGTCGATCACAAACAAGTCGGCGATGGCTGGCCTGTGACATCAATGGTCGTTCCGGCCTTTGATGTTGACGGCGCACCGATCCTGCTGATTTCCGACCTTGCCGATCATACCCGCCATATAAAGGCCGACAACCGGGTATCCCTGTTGATCACGCCACAGCAAGATACCCAAAGTCAGGCTGATACAATTCAGACAGATAATGCGCGCATCACCATTTTTGGCCGTGCCATCCGCGATGACGCGCCTGAAACACGGGCCGGGTATCTGCGGGCCCATCCCGATGCGGCGCAATATGCCGGTTTCGCCGATTTCGGTTTTTACCGGATCGAGGTTGCCGGAGCTTACTGGGTCGGAGGATTTGGCAAACAGCGTCGCCTTTCGGGTACGCAGTTCATCGCATCCGATTGCGCACCGCTGAAATCATCCCACGATGATATCGTAACCCACATGAATAACGATCATGCCGATGCGCTTGCGGGGATTGTTTCGCATTTCACATCCCATGCCCCCGATACTGGATGGCAGATGCATTCCATTGACTGCGATGGCATGGTTCTGAGGTCTGAAACTGCGGATTCTCGAAAAATCAGAATCGACTTCCAGAAAACCATCCATACACCGGGTGACGCACGCGGAATTTTGGTCGAAATGTGCAAAAAATGGCGCGCATAAGTCGGACCATTTGTATTGTGAACATTTATTCCTTCGACCCTGAACATAGAATTTTCGCAATCGCAAAAGTCGCTACGTTTTCCTAGGTATTAGGCAAAAGGACCGGTTGCTTTTAAGACACCTTTGTAACAATATGTCTCAACACAACGGGTTTCCCACAACTTGTTGTGTAGAATAGCATATTAACCCCCAGCTCTTTTAATTCCCACCAGGAGAGATTCGTGCTGCAATCAGGACCCGTTGTCAGCCGCGTAGGCCTTGAAACTCATGGCCTCAAAAACCTTGGCGCCGTTCACTGGAACCTTGACGCTGCCGGCCTTTATGAACATGCGATCCGTCGCAACGAAGGCAAGATCGCCAAGGGTGGTGCATTCGTCGCACTGACCGGCGAACATACCGGCCGTTCCCCACAGGACCGTTTCGTTGTCGAAGAAGACAGCACCAAGGCAGATATTGATTGGGGCGATGTAAACCGCCCGGTCAGCCCGGAAGTATTTGAGCGCCTCTATCAGAAAGTGCGCGCATATTTCCAGGGCACCGAACTGTTCGTTCAGGATTGCTTTGCAGGTTCCGACCCGCGTTTCCGCCTGCCGGTTCGCGTGATCAACGAAAATGCATGGCACAACCTTTTTGCGCGCAACATGTTCATCCAGCCGCAGAAAGAAGAACTGCGTGACTTCGCACCGGAATTCACCATCCTTCATGCTCCGGGCCTTCAGGCCGATCCGGAAGTCGATGGTACCCGTTCCGAAGTCTTCGTGATGGTCAGCTTCGAGCGCAAAATGGTCATCATCGGCGGCACCTGGTATGCCGGCGAAATGAAGAAGTCGATCTTCTCGGTTCTCAACCATATCCTTCCGGCCAAAGGCGTCATGCCGATGCATTGCTCGGCCAATATGGGCAAAGACGGCGACACCGCCATCTTCTTTGGCCTGTCGGGCACCGGCAAAACCACGCTTTCGGCCGATGCATCGCGCACCCTGATCGGTGACGACGAACATGGCTGGGGCGAAGACGGCGTCTTTAACTTCGAAGGCGGCTGCTATGCAAAGGTGATCAAGCTTTCCAAAGAAGCCGAGCCGGAGATCTTTGCGACCACCGAGCGTTTCGGTACCGTTCTTGAAAACGTTGTGATGAACAAACAGTCGCGCGAGCTTGATCTCGACGATGCCCGTCACACCGAAAACACCCGCTCAAGCTATCCGATTGAATTCATCCCGAATGCATCGGAAAACGGTCGTGGTGGTCATCCGAAAAACATCATCATGCTGACCTGTGATGCTTTTGGCGTTCTGCCGCCGATCGCAAAACTGAGCTCGGCACAGGCGATGTATCACTTCCTGTCAGGCTACACCGCGAAAGTTGCCGGCACCGAAAAAGGTGTCAAGGAACCGACCGCCGCGTTCTCTGCCTGCTTTGGTGCACCGTTCATGCCGCGTCACCCGTCGGTTTATGCCAAGCTTCTTGGTGAACTGATGGAAAAACATCAGGCCAATTGCTGGCTGGTCAATACCGGCTGGTCCGGTGGTGGCTATGGCGTTGGTTCGCGCATGAAGATCGCTTACACCCGTGGCCTTCTCAATGCGGCTCTGAATGGCGAACTGGAAAATGCCGATTTCGCAACCGATCCGTATTTCGGTCTTGCATACCCGACCGCATGTGGTGACATCCCGGCAGAAGTTCTCAACCCGCGTGAGAGCTGGAGCGACAAGGCAGCTTATGACAAGGCTGCCGCCAACCTGACCGGTCTGTTTGAAAAGAACTTCTCCAAGTTCGAAGAACATGTGACCGACGACGTTCGCGAAGCAGCAATTCGCAGCAACGCCGAAGTCAAAGCAGCAGAGTAATCTGCAATATATACCCATGGAAAAGGCCGGTGTGATCACCGGCCTTTTTTCTGTCGGCATCCAGCGGGCCTAGAAATAACCCTGCATTGTCCCGGATGACTGATCTACCGCAAGTCACGTCGCCAAGAGAAATAATACAGTACGCATGAAGCATGATATCATACTGATTCTATTGACACTTAATATCTATAGTAACCCGGAACTTTAATGCGCATACCCGCTCATTTTCAAGACTCTGTGTCCAGACCAAGTACCAGTGGTTTTACTGGCAATTGCTCAGTCACTGGCGCCAACCGCTTTTGGCGATGGGCATCCATTGTCACGTTACTTTGCCTGGTAATTGTGTTGTGGAGCTACGGAAATGCCCAGGCACAAAATGCGCTGATATCGCCCCCCGGCAAGCACCATACAGTTACCCTAGCCTGCAACCCTTTTCCACCGGCCAAGATTGCAAACAGTACAACCAAGCCCGGCTACGATGTTGAAATTCTCAGAGCCGCTTTTGCATCACGCAACATTACCTTGCTGACACCGTTTTATCCCTGGAAACGTGCCTATTTTCTGGCTCAGAGCGGACAGGTGGACGGTCTGTGTTCCTGCAGCTATCTGCCAGAACGCGAAACCGACTTTCTTTTTTCAGACATTCTTGGTCACGTACGTGTTGCGCTTTATGCCACCCGCGATGAAATCCTGAAATCGGTTGATGATCTTGAGGATGCGAAAAGCATGACCGTCGGGGTCGTGAATGGCTACAATCTTGAAACCGCAGCACGCATCGCTGATATTGATGTCGTCATGGCAAACAGTGAAACAACACTGGTCAATTTACTTCTGTCAAAACGCCTTGATGCGGTTCTGTCTTTCAGGGCCCCGATGGATTACCTGCTGAATGTCGAAAAGAACGACATACCGGGCATTTCGACCATCAAAACCAAGACCCTGTCAAACGATCCCTATTATTCCTGCATCACCCGCAAGACCGAACATGCCGACATGCTGCTGAAAGAACTTAATACCGGTCTTTCTGCCATCCGCCAGAGCGGACTTTATGACAGCATCTTGGGTAAATACGGGATCTTGTCCGAACTGTCTCAATAAGACCGGAAAGCGATCCTGCTTTCCAAACAGCTTCTTTGGTCACAAGGTTTTGTCTTTCTTGTATCGATCTGCTCACATCCTCCATTGAATTGAAATCAATAGAATTTCTTATTCCTGAATTTCAACCGTCGTCAAAACGCAACAAGGCCACCCTGAAGGTGACCTTGTGACAATGAGAAATGCAGTCTCAGCTTGGTATAGCGACTTTTACTATCGCCGAGGGGAAGCATCACGCCAGTAAAGGCTGATATCGGCCTCGGGTTTGCCAAACAGATAGCCTTGTGCGAAATCAAAGCCCGCCTTGGTGATCAGTTCGCGCATCTCGTCAGTCTCGATCATTTCACCAACCACTTCGACATTGATCTCGTGGCACAAATCGACCAGCGACCGCATGAAAGCCTGTCCCTTGCCGGTTTTCATCGACTGGCGAATGGATTCCCCGTCGATCTTCACATAATCGACTTCCATTGCACTGAGATAACGGAAATTCGACGCACCGGTGCCAAAATCATCCAGACAAATTTCAATGCCCAGTTCGCGGAAACGGGCAATCCATCTTGCAGCTGTATCGATATCCTTGATTTCCGAGGTTTCGGTAACCTCAATCATCAACTGGCCAAGCGTTTCACGGTTACGTTCGAACAATGCGATCGCTGACCGGCAGAAATCCGGGTTTTCCAGTGAATGACCGGAAATATTTACGGCAACCCGCACTGTGATCCCGGATTGAAGCTGTGACTTGATCCATTTAAGATTTCTGCGCAACATCGCCAGATCAAGCCGATGGACCATATTGACCTGTTCGGCAAAGGCAATCAGGTCCTGTGTCGGGATCAACTCCCCGGCGTCATCATAGAAACGGACCAGAACTTCGAAGTGATGGATCTCGGCATTGGGCAGACGCACAATCGGCTGATAGACCGTGTCGAATTTCAGTCGGTCAACCCGCATCCCGAAATCCTGCATCGCCGAAAAAGTGCTATTGACCAGATTATCTGCCTGCCCCATCAGCCGCGAGAAGGTGAAACCGTGATCCTGACGATCACAGAACCGGCGAATGGAATACAGAACCCCGCGCGCCAGATCGCCCGGCGGGATGACCTCGGCAGTGAAATCAGTCACGGTTGAGGTGACCTCTACCCCGATGCCTTTGGGGTCGGCATCGCGCACGCATTCCTCTATCCGCCTTTCAAGATCGCCAATCGGCACATCGGGCCGATGCAGCATACCGAATTTCTCGGGGCCAAGGCGCCCGGCCGTATCCCCCGCTACCGAATGGGCGCGCAAAAATGCGCCGACACTTGCCATCAGCTCATTGCGTTCAAGCTGCGCCATGCGCTTGCACAGCGGGTCGAACGCATTAAGGGTCATCAGGGTGAATTTGTGCTCCGTACCGGTTTCACGCTGGGCGACCAACCGTTCTGTCACGACTTTTGACAGGCTTTCTTCATCAAGAAGACCCGTCGCATTGTCGCGCTGGATCGATCCGGCAATATCGGGTGGCAGCGAATTGATCGCCACACGCAGGGCAACAAAGAAGTGATCGCCAAGATCAGGCAGGAAATAGCCGCTCATAGAGACAGGCGGACTAAGCTGTTCATCATGCTGGGCAAAGCGGACCTGAATATTATCCATGCGTCCGCGTCTGCGCGCGACATGCAGCATTTCAGCAACCAATGGCCTGAACTGTTTGGCCAGAAAACTTGTGAAAAGTTTCCCCGAAAGTTCCTGTGGACGACGGCCAAGGATACCGTCCGACGCACCGGAGGCAAAAACGATCCGGAAATCGCCATCCAGCTCAAGAAGTAGATCGCCCCATACAAAGGCCAGTGCCGCAAAACGGTTGCGTTCGTTTCGCAATTCGGTTGTTCGAGCTTTTATCAGTTTATCCAATGCGCCCTCTCACGCTGCCCGCAATCAGCGACATTTTTCACTTCCCCCGAACTCAAAAAATGCCCTCTCCGCCATTCCGGCTTTTTGAGATGATCAGCCCTTTATGCTTAACAAGGGTTTTACAAACTCGATCCTGATTATTCTTGCGAATAACCATCCTTTTGCAAAATCGCCCCGAAACTCCCGAACAGTCTCTAGAAAACGGGGCAAATTGGCACCAAAGATTTCATATATCTTTGTTCTTGCAGCGGGTTTTAAACCCCCACCCCCGATAATTCGACCTTTAAGTGGCTGCATCAGACGCATAACAACAATGCCAAATTGCAGAAGACCGGGCAGATGTTTCCAAGCGCGACCAGATCGCTTACAACTAGGAGCACAATATTTAGTCGCGCCCCCGATATTTTACCGATCAAGGCCACCTGACCATGACCATCTCTGCCAAAAGCCCTGTCACCCTGCCGCGTCTGACTTCAGAATCCGTGCTGATCTTTGATCTCGACAACACCCTTTATCCGGCAAACTGCGATCTGTTTTCACAGGTCTCGGACCTGATTGGTAAATATGTCCGCGAGACGCTCAAGCTCGAAGCTGATGCCGCCCATCGGGTGCAGAAGGACTTTTTCCATCGTTATGGCACAACCTTGCGTGGCCTGATGACCGAACATGACATCGATCCGGCAGACTATCTTGCCAAGGTTCATGACATTGATCTGTCAGTAGTGCCACCGGCACCGGAACTGGCCGAGGCCCTTGATGCCCTGCCCGGAAGGAAGCTTATTTTCACCAATGCGTCGCGCGGCCATGCCGAACGCGTGATGGATCGTCTTGGCATTATCGACCGGTTCGAGACGATCTTTGACATTGTTGATGCCGATTATATCCCCAAGCCGCAGCAACAGCCCTATGACCGCCTGCTTGCGCGTGATCGCGTTGACCCTACGCAGGCTGTCTATTTCGAAGACATGGCCAAAAACCTGTTACCGGCCAAAGACATGGGAATGACCACGGTTTGGGTGAATACCGATGTCGAATGGGCCCAGAATGGCAGCGACGATCCCCGCATTGATCACCAGACCAGTGACATTGTCGGGTTCCTGCGCACTCTTGCGGCAACTTACTGACAAGCGACGCGATTTGTCACGGTTCCAGGATTGAGCTTCCCGGCCTGATCCGCTATGTCTATCGCGCAAAGGGATCAGGAACGGAGAAATGCCCGAAACGGGCGCTTCTACGCAAACTGGCGGAGTTGACTTCATGGGCTGCATTGACCATTCTCCGCCCGACAGATTTAGGCTGACCGCAAGGACCTTCGAAAATGAACAGAACTGAACTTGAAGGCGTGATTAACGTCGCATGGGAAAACCGCGACGAAATCAGCTCCGCCACCCAGGGCGAAATTCGCAAAGCAGTTGATCAGGCGCTTAATGCCATGGATCGCGGTGAATTGCGCGTTGCCGAAAAGACCGGCGGCAAATGGGTTGTCAATCAGTGGGCCAAAAAGGCGGTTCTGCTGTCTTTCCGCCTTAATGACATGACCACCATCGCAGGTGGCCCTGGCGAAAACACCAACTGGTGGGACAAGGTTCCGTCCAAATTCGAAGGCTGGGGCGAAGCCGAGTTCAAACAGGCCGGTTTCCGTGCCGTTCCGGGCAGCATCGTTCGCCGCTCGGCTTATGTCGCACCGGGCACCGTCCTGATGCCAAGCTTTGTAAACCTTGGCGCCTATGTTGATACCGGCGTAATGGTTGATACCTGGGCAACCGTTGGATCCTGTGCGCAGATCGGTAAAAACGTTCACCTGTCAGGTGGTGCGGGTATCGGCGGCGTTCTTGAACCGCTTCAGGCCGGACCGGTCATCATCGAAGACAATGCCTTCATCGGCGCACGTTCGGAAATCGTCGAAGGCGTTATCGTCGAAGAAGGTGCTGTCATTTCGATGGGTGTCTTTATCGGCGCATCGACCAAGATCATCGACCGCACCACCGGCGAAACCTTTGTCGGCCGTGTTCCGGCCTATTCCGTCGTGGTTCCGGGCAGCATCCCGGGTAAACCGCTTCCGGACGGAACCCCGGGGCCGAGCCTTTATTGCGCGGTCATCATCAAGCGTGTTGATGAAAAGACCCGTTCGAAGACCTCAATCAATGAATTGCTGCGCGACTGATTTCTGTTCCGCGCAACATTGATGATCTATAAGGGGCAAAACGGCCAGTTCGTTTTGCCCTTTTTCGCACAAACATCCTGACCGCATAACAACCGGTCAGAAACCGAACAAGAGATTGCCCGATGTCTGCCGCCCTTGAACTTGCCCAGTCACTGATCCGTTGCCCGTCTGTCACCCCGGCGGATGCTGGCGCGCTTGATGTCTTGCAAAAGGCGCTTGAAGCGCGCGGCTTTGACTGCAAACGCAAGGTCTTTGACGGCGATGGCAGTGATGCCATTGATAACCTTTATGCCCGTCTGGGCACCAAGGGACGCAATTTCTGCTTTGCCGGCCACACCGATGTCGTGCCCGCGGGTGACACCAACGCCTGGACCGTCGACCCGTTTGGCGGCGAGGTGATTGATGGCCGCCTGTTCGGGCGTGGGGCAGTTGATATGAAAACCGGCATTGCCTGCTTTGTCGGGGGCGTCGATGCCTTTCTGGCGGCACATCCGGATTTCGATGAATCCATCTCGTTCCTGATCACCGGCGACGAAGAGGCCGATGCGATCAATGGTACCGTCAAGCTGGTTGAATGGTGCGATCAGGAAGGCGAAAAATTTGATTGCTGTCTGGTTGGCGAACCGACCAACCCGAAATATCTGGGCGAAATGATGAAAGTCGGTCGCCGGGGTTCTGTTACCGGCTGGCTGACCGTGTTTGGGGCACAGGGCCATGTTGCCTATCCGCATCTGGCAGATAACCCTGTGCCGCGCATGATCAGAACGCTTGATGCCCTCAATTCCCGTGAACTTGATCAGGGCACCGATCACTTCCAGCCCAGCAATCTTGAGATCACCACCGTTGATGCTGGCAATGCCGCAACCAACGTGGTTCCGGCCAAGATCAGCGCGGCCTTTAACATCCGCTTTAATGATCAGCACACTGGTGCTGATCTGAAAAAATGGATTGAAGAAACCTGTACCGAACATGCTGGCGCGCATGAGCTTAAGGTCGAAATCTCGGGCGAGGCATTTTTGTCCAATCCCGGAAAACTCGCCAATCTGATTGCCGATGCCTCGGAAAAAGTCACTGGCAAGCGCCCGGAGATGAGCACCACGGGCGGCACATCCGATGCCCGTTTCATTCAGAAATATACCGAAGTCGCCGAGTTCGGTCTGGTCGGGCAATCCATGCACAAGGTCGATGAACACGCCATGGTCGATGACATCGAAAACCTTGTTACGATCTATGCCGAAGTCCTTGCCGGTTTCTTTGACTGATCAGGCCGTTTTCTGCGCATTTTGCGACGAAACCCCGTCAGCCTGCCGGTTATTGAGGATGGTATCGCGCGTGGCGTTCAATATCTGATCGGCTGTTTGGTCATCCACCGCCCGGCTCAGGACCACAGCACCAACCATCATCGCCAGCATTGCCGCGGAATCCCGTTTGTAATTTTCGGGAACATTGCCCAACTTTGCCCCGGCATCAATATTGATGTGCCGATCAATCCCCGGCACATCATCCTCTTTGGCAAGCTTCCAGGCGAGCTTTTCGGTTGCATCGGTAATCAACCGGGAAAAAGCCTCCCTTGCACGATCTCCTGATCGCGAAACTTCGGCCGACAGGGTTGGCAAAACACATCCCTTGTCGGGGTTTTCAACATGCAGGCGCGACAGATACAAGGTCGCAAAGGTCGTCACCCAGTCTTTGCCACGCCTTTCGGCTTTGCGAAGTTCGGCCAGAACCGGCGAGGATAGCAACGACATACCGTTCTCCACACAGGCGACAAACAGGTCTTCCTTGTTCTTGAAATGGGCATAAAAGCCACCGCGCGTCAGCCCGGCTGCAGCCATCACCTGATCAATCGTCACATTTTCGAATCCGGCTTTTTTGAACAATGCGGTTGCCGCATTGACGATACGGATCCGGGTCTTTGGTTTATGCGCGGGGCTATAGGGCATTTTGATCTCCGTTTGGTGGTCTGAGGATTGACCAAGCGGAACTATGGCACAGGCCAATAATATGTTCTTGAACATATTATGTGCTTGGCAATCCTGTCTGCAAGTTCGGTTTTCAATTCCCGCCCAATGCGACGGGCAACAAAGCCCCAAGCAAGCAGCAAAGGACGCCCATCATGTCAGACGTAATCATTGTCGGAATGCCGCGCAGCAACCTGACACGCACGGTTCGCATTGCCTGTCTTGAAAAGGAAATCCCGTTCGAATTCACCAGCCGCAATGTCCAGACACCGGGCCAGAATGCAACGCCAACCGTGTTGCGCCACAACCCGTTTGGCAAGGTGCCCGTGCTGATACATGGATCATTCGTGCTTTATGAGACGGCGGCTATTTGCCGTTATATCGACGATCATTTCCCCGGCCCGCTTTTGCGGCCTGTCCCGGCGCAAAAGATCGCGCGCATGAACCAGTGGATCAGTCTGGCGATGACACGACTGGATCAGAACATCATTCGCAATTTCGTCATTCCGATGGTCTTTGCCGATCATCAGCGCCGTCATGATCCCGCATTTGCCGCCGAGATGACCAGACTTGCCGATGTGATCCGTCATGATCTTTCGGTGCTTGATAAGGCCTATGCCGATGGCTGGATCATGGGGGAACGTTTCACCCTGCCTGACATGATGATCATGCCGATCCTGCATTATCTTAACGCCATGCCCGGCGGCACAGGAATGCTCGAAGACGCACCAATGGTGCTTGATGCCTATCACCGCTTCAAGGCCAGAAGTTCAGCCGTGCAGACCGATCCGCTTTTGCCCGAACAAATTTTGAAATCCGCGTGATTTCATGACCGCCGCCCCGATGTTCCCCTTAATCGCATCGGGGTATCTGGCCACCACAGGCGGGGAAGTCTTCCTTCCCCCATTCCCCCGGAAGCGGGTGGATTTCCTGCCGGTGGTGGCCCTTTTTCAGTCCAGATTACGGGGTCCAGGTAATCGGAACATAACCCGGCAATGCTTCGATCCGGGCAAGCCAGTCCCGAATGCCCGGATAGTTCGCAAGACTGATTTTTCCAAGTTCGGCGCGGTGCGTATAGGCATAAAGCGAGATATCAGCAATCGTAAGGGCCTCACCCACCAGCCAGTTATGCCCAGACAGCCGCTTTTCCATCAGATCAAGCGCACGCTTTGCACCGGCCTGTTTCATCGGTTCAAGGATATCGGCATTTTCCGGCAGCCCCTTGATCTCATACCAGGAAATCAGGACAGCAACGTTGGGTTCATGGTCATATTGCTCAAAAAACAGCCACCCCATCATTTCAGCCCGCTCATACCTGTCATGAGGGATGAAATTGGTGCCTTCGGCCAGATAGCCCAGAATGGCGTTGCTTTCGGCCAGTACCCGGCCATCATCAAGCACAAGGGCCGGAATTTTTCCGTTCGGGTTGATCTTTGCCAGATATTCCGGTGTACGTGTTTCACCCTTCATGATGTCGCGTTCGACATACTCAAACGGTTGACCCAACATGGAAAGCAGCAAACGGACTTTATATCCGTTCCCCGACATCAGATAGTCGTTCAAAATCATCGTGAAATTCCTTGTGGCACATGCGTCAAAAGCATTCGCGTTAAAGCATTGGCCGGCCAGGTGCGATATTTGCCGCTGGATGAATTTCAAACAATCGAATAGTTTTGACCCAATTGTTCAAATTAATTGATCATAAATTCTGATCAAAGGAATAGACCATGGATTCCGATCTGCTTCGCAGTTTTGTTGCCTTTGCCGAATGCGGCAGTTTCAACCGTGCCGCTGATCGCATCGGGCGCACGCCATCGGCATTTTCCATGCAGATGAAGCGACTTGAGGAGCTGGTTGATAACAAACTGTTTGAACGCGACGGGCGCAATGTGCTTCTGACCAATGATGGCATCACCTTTGTCGGATATGCGCGACGCATCCTGTCTCTTCAGGACGAGGCAATGGGCAAGCTCCGCACACAGGATGCGACCCGGCCGATCCGCATTGGCTGCCCCGATGATTATGCCCAGAAAATCCTGCCGGTCGTTCTGCGCGGTATCCGCAACGTATTTCCCAACGCGACTTTCTTTGTCTCGGTCAATCCGACCATCTTGCTGCAACGGATGCTTGATCAGGGGGAACTTGATATCTCGCTGGTCAGTCGATCCGCCATGGGCGAGGAAGGCTATTTCCTGCGTCACGAGCCCGGTGTCTGGGTGACCTCGCCCGTTCATCGCCAGCATGAACTTGATCCGCTGCCACTGGTATTGCCCGCCGAGGACTGCAAATTTCATGCTTGGGCAATTGATGCCATTTCAAAATCCGGCAAGCCTTTTAACCTGTTTGCCACCACCCGTCAGGCCGCATCGCTTTTGCATCTGGTCCGAGACGGACTTGGGGTCGCCGCCCTTGCAGCGGCAAGTGTCACCGATGAATTCCAGATTCTTGACAGTCGCGATGGTTTCCCGCCCCTGCCTGCGGTCGGGGTTGCCGTGATGCTTGCAGAAAATTCACATCCGCTGGTCAGTCGCCAACTGGCTGCCGCCATACAGGATTATGTCAGTCAAAATCTTGAAGATGACTTGACCGAGACCGCCGCAAGCTGATTGGATGCGCGCCCCGCTTGACGCGCAACCAGAAACCTCGCCACAAAAAGATTGATTTGATGACCACCAAACCACGCCTGAATATTTGCATCACCTGCACGGCCTCGAATGCCGACGCGCAAACCGATCCGCGTCACGGCAAGATGCTGTTTGACCGGATGGTTGAACTTTGTGCCGAGCGTGATCTTCCGTTTGATCTGCGTCCGGCCGAATGCCTGACCAATTGCAAATCGGGCTGCTCGGTTGCGCTCAATGGTTCGGGTAAGTGGGGATATGTCTATGGCAATGTCGATCCTGAAACCATGATTGATGATCTTTGTGATCTTGCCACACGATATGCCGATAGCGATGATGGCATTGTCGCCTGGCGTGAACGGCCTGAAACATTGCGCCGGAATGTCATCGCGCGCATCCCGCCACTGGACGGGATTTAGCCCGATACGCCAATGTGAAGCTGACGCCAAAGACGTTCGACTTCACCGCTGGCAATAAGTTCGGCAACCAGCTTGTTAAAGGCATCAAGCGGAATGGCTGAATCTTTCGACAGCACCGAAACCAGATCATAGGTTGCATCGGGTTTGCCTGCGATCACCAGACGATTACGCATTCCGGGATCCTGGACAAACTGACGGGCCAGAAATCCGGCTGACACGACGGCAATCGGTGCTTCGCCGGCAAAAAGTCCGTCCAGAACTTCAGCTTCGTTATACCGCAGCAACACATTGAAGTTCTTGCGCAAATATTCCGGGTCGCCATTGTAGTCTGCAAAGCCGTAATGGAACCCCAAAACACACAGCATGCGATGTGCGGTTACATCGGAAAACAGTTCCTGTGCATCTGTTCGGCTCGATAGCGCCAGATAGATATCTTTTTCCCGGACGATGGGATCAGAGTAATGAACATCGTAATCCGGCCAATCCCACTGCGCACTTTCAAGCAACACAAGATCAAGCTCGCCATTCATCAGCGCCTGGTATCGGCGACGTGAAGATGTCTCTGCCAGCTGGAATTGATACTCATCCTGCAATCCGTTGAGCAGATTGATCAGTTTGGGAACGATACCCCCTGCCTTGCCATCCTGATAGAAATAGACAACCCCGTATTCATAGGCACCGACCTTGACAATTATCGGGTCAGCAGCCCTTACCGCGTTGGTTCCGGGGAAAAAATAAAACGCGCAAAATGCCAGAAACACTGCCAGCACGTTCGATTTTACACGCATTTTTCCCAAGGGCTTTTATCCTGCGACGTTGTTCCCAGAAATGTGCACTGCGGCAAAAACCATCCGGGGGATTACCCGTTCACCTTGTGCTGTCACTTTCTATATGCGTCGCGCGCACCAGTTTTCCAGAAGGAATCGTGCAATTGAGATCGGTCGCGGCAAATTAATTCCCTTTTGTGGAAGTGCTGCAACCTCTTCGCGATGCACCCACATGGCAAATTCGATCTCTTCCTGATCGGGGAAAAGCTCGGTTGTCTCGGCTTCGGCGACAAAGCCCAACATCAGGGAACCGGGAAACGGCCAGGGCTGCGATGCCACATATTGCGGCCGCTTGATCCGGACACCGACTTCTTCATGGACCTCGCGTGCAACCGCCTGTTCAAGGGTTTCACCCGGCTCAACAAAGCCTGCAAGCACAGATACCATGCCGGGCATGAATTGTGGGGACCGGGCCAGCAATACGTGATCCTGATGATGGATCAGCATGATCACAGCCGGATCGGTTCGCGGAAAATGAGCCTTGCCACAAGCGGGGTTTGAACATTGCAATCTGTAACCGGCCTCTTCGATCCGGTTGGGATGACCACATGCCCCACAAAACTGATGCCCGCGATGCCAGTTGAAAATGGCGCGCGCCTGTGCGGCCAAGGCCGCTTCGTCACTTGAAAGGGCGGCCATCCGGCTACGCATGTCGCCAAACCCGCCGCCCAGTGCGCGCACCGCATCGTCGCGTTCGGGCATGACGGGGGCGATATCAACCGCAATCACCGGCCCCTGTGCATCACGCCCGATATAAATCCAGTGCCCGCCATTGAGATCAACATCAAGATGCGGGATTGCCGGTGCGCCCAGCACCACCAGTTCATGGGCATCCATTTCCTCGGGCCAGGCAAAAAGCGGATCACCGGCATGGCAAATAACGATGCGAAGCGATTCTTCGGCCAACAGAATCTGCTGCCAGTTCTCGGTCTTGCGCAGCAGCGCGTCACGATCAAGATCGATGGATTCGTAAAATTGTCGTGCCATCATCTGATCCATTCAATTTCTGATTATCAAAGTTGATCTGCCGGGTCTCAAAAGCGGTCGGAAGGCTGTTCAAAACTTAGCGGCGCTTTGTCAAAAGGCAACCATATACAGGCCAGATTATCTGGATCATGCCATAAATCTGGTCACATCAAATGAATGCCTCCGTCGGTTTTCCTGCAAGATATGCAACCTGAAAGGAAAACATCATGTTTGAAAAACTGACGTCTGCCGCAACATGTTCGATTGGCACATTTGTTTTGCTGACGCTTCTTGGTGGAACGGCACAAGCCGATGTCGATATTTATCGCGGTGTAGATGCCAAATCCAATGGCAATGCAACCCTTTCGCCCGGTCAGTTCAGCTTCAACCCAACTCTTTCCAACTTCATTCAGCCCCAACTGGCTCCGGTGTTAAAACCGTGTAATTATCGGTTCACCGTTATCCTCGATGGTGAACCTGATGTCGGCGCACATGGTCCCGTTGCTGGTTTGGAAGGCTATACCGCGCTGTTTGATAATGACCCTGAGGGGCATTGGGGTATCATCCAGCCAGAAGGCGTCAGTGCAGATGACGCCAAGGCCGCCGTATCAGCCTTCGCACAGCAGAACAGACAAAACGTCGTAAATGGTACGCAGGACAACTGTCGGTAAGTGAAGTCATAGACCCATGACCATACGCCATCTCGCATATTGCTTTCACCAGACATTTTGCACCGCGAGATGGCGACATTCCTTGCCCTGCCATCCGGGAGGCAACGTTCTGATCTGCTTGCCATATGCACCGACCCAATACACCCGCCGATTATCCGCGCCCTGCGGGTCGATACCAAAACCGTGATTGAGGATAGCGGTACGATCTATGGCGCTTTTTTATCAGCAATCCACTGTTTCTCTGCGACGTCCGATCTTGGAGCCCTGTCTGGAAGACAGCTTGGGCAATGTCTTGATTTTGTACCAACGGACAGTTTAACGACCAATCGCCTCCCCAATCCGGCGCGGGGGCGCCCTCTGGACAAGTCGATATTCAAGAAACTCAAAGCCCCGTTGATCGCAAGTGCTGGTCAAATTCCAGCCCAAGCCGGATATCTGTCGGAAAATGATATCTCCCGATTGCTCAGGATTCTCGATCTTCCGTTGGAAGGACTTGAAAAATCGGCAGTTACCGCAATCCGGAAAATGTTGTTGCAAGCACAACGCCAAGACAAGGCGTTGTTATTGCTGATTGATCAATAGCGATCTGAAATTTTCGGGCATCTTCTCTTGCGTTTTGGAACACCTTGCGCGATATAGGGGGCGAGAGGCTGGCAGTGGACGGACCGCTCGCCAACCCGGTCAGGACCGGAAGGTAGCAGCCGTAACGAGTTTTTCCGGGTCGCTGTTCAGTCTCTCACCCTTTTCAATCCCCCCGACATCCCCTTGTTTTTTGTCATGTGCCTTACATCTTCGGGCATGTGGTTTTTTGTATGGGAAATTTCCCACTTGGTCTTTCCCATACGGTCGCGAAGCTGCTAAAACCGAACAAGATTACAACAATCCGGACCGGATGAATGAGCGATCAGATCGATACCGCCAATCAGGACATGCCCGAAAGTGACGCCCCCGCGCCAGACGCATCTGCAGCCGCAGATACATCTGCGCCGGTAAAAGGTGACGCCACCGACGCCGCGCCCAAAAGCGAGTATCAGGTTCTTGCGCGAAAATACCGCCCGAAAACCTTTGAAGAGCTGATCGGGCATGGTCCGATGGTCAAAACCCTGTCAAATGCCCTTGAAAGCGGGCGTCTGGCCCATGCATTCGTTCTGACCGGGGTGCGCGGAATTGGTAAAACCACCACGGCCCGTATCATTGCGCGTGCGCTGAACTGTATCGGTGCCGATGGCAAGGGTTCGGCGACCATCGAACCATGTGGTGTGTGCGAACATTGCCGTGCGATTGCCGAAGACCGCCATGTCGATGTTCTGGAAATGGATGCCGCGTCGCGGACCGGCGTTGATGACATTCGCGAACTGATCGAAGGTGTGCGCTATCGCCCGACATCGGCCCGCTACAAGATTTACATCATCGACGAAGTGCACATGCTTTCGAAAAGTGCGTTCAACGCGCTTCTTAAAACGCTTGAAGAACCGCCAGAGCATGTGAAATTCATCTTTGCGACAACCGAAATTCGCAAAATTCCGATCACGGTCCTGTCGCGCTGTCAGCGTTTTGACCTTCGCCGTGTTCAGACCGACGAACTCGCGGCCCACTATACCCGCATTGCCGGGCTCGAAAAGGCCGAGATCGAGGAAGAAGCCGTCGCCCTGATCGCCCGTGCCGCCGATGGGTCTGTCCGTGACGGTATGAGCTTGCTTGATCAGGCCATTTCCCATGGCGCAGGCAAAGTCACAACCCAGCAAGTCCGCGACATGCTGGGGCTTTCGGATCGGTCACGCATTTTCGATCTGTTTGATTTCACCATGAAGGGCGAAATCAACGAGGCGCTTGAGCTTTTGAGCGCACAATATGCACTGGGTGGCGATCCGGCCGTAATGTTGCAGGATATGCTCGACCTGACCCATTGGTTGACCCGTGTGAAACTTTCGCCCGAGGCGGCCAATGATCCCGGCGTGTCGCAGATCGAACGCGAACGCGGCAAGGAAATTGCGGCCAAATTGGCAATGCCACAGCTTACCCGTGCATGGCAGATGCTGCTTAAGGGGCTTGAAGAAACGCGCATCGCGCCTTCGCCCATTCAGGCCGCCGAGATGATCCTGATCCGTCTGGCCTATGCCGCGGAAATGCCATCGCCCGGTGATCTGATCAAAAAACTGCGTCAGGATATGGCAAATGGCGGTGCCGGTAACGCCCCGCAGGGTGGTGGTAATGGCGGCGGTTCTGGTGGTCCGGGCCCGCGCATGCAGGTGGTCAATGGTGGTGGTGCCACCGCCGTTGCACAGCGCCGTCCCGATCCGCTTGGCGAACCCGAACAGGTCGAGCAGGTCGTCTATGCCAAAATGCCTGAAAGCTTTGCCGAGGTTGCGGAACTTCTTGCCAAGGACCGCGAAACCACCGGCATTGCCATGCAGGTTAAAAACTATATGCATCTTGTGAAATATGAACCGGGCCGGATCGAATTCCGCCCGGCACGGGGTGCGCGGTCGGACCTTTCGACCCAATTGATCAAGGCGATGAATGCCCTTACCGGACATCGCTGGCTGGTCAGTGTTTCCGAACGCGAGGAAGGGGCACCGACGTTAAAGGAACAGGAACTCGAGGCACTTGAACAGCGCAAGGCTGATGCCTCGCAGGATCCGGTGGTCAAAGCCGTGCTTGACGGTTTGCCAAACGCAAAAATCGTTGCCGTCCATCTGCCACCCGGACAGGAATTGTCCGAAGGTGAAGAAGACGAAAGCGGTTCAGTATATGACGACGCATTTTATCTCGAAGGAGACGACGAGCTATGAAGAACCTTGCAGGGATGCTGAAACAGGCCCAGCAAATGCAGACGAAAATGCAGGAAATGCAGGAAAGTCTGGTTGAACTCCAGGTCGAAGGCCAGTCCGGTGCGGGCATGGTCAAGGTCATGCTTAATGGCAAAGGCGAAATGCGCGGCCTTTCGCTTGATAAAGGCATCGTTGACCCCAACGACACCGAAGTTCTCGAAGACCTGATCGTGGCGGCCTATAACGACGCCAAGGTCAAGGTGGAGGCCGCCGTTCAGGAAAAGATGAAAGACGTCACCGGCGGCATGAACCTGCCGGAAGGCTTCAAACTGCCATTCTGATGAGCAGCCAGAACCGGATTGATAGGCACTTTTGAAGTGCGCGACAAAGGGTGGCATTGCGCCGCCCTTTGTTTTTGATACAAGATCAGAAACCTAACACCACATACGGGATCACCATGACCGGACGGGAAATCGAAAATCTGATCAAGCTGTTGTCGCGTTTGCCCGGCCTTGGCCCGCGATCGGCACGGCGCGCGGTGTTGCAGATGCTCAAGAAACCCGAAACCCTGATGATCCCGCTGGCCGATGCCCTGCACGAAACAGCAGCGGCCATGACCACCTGTGCCAATTGCGGCAATATCGATGTCACCGATCCTTGCCATATCTGTGCCGATCACAATCGTGGAGCCGATATGATTTGCGTGGTCGAGGAAGTCCAGGACCTTTGGGCGCTTGAACGCGGTGCGGCGTTTAAGGGGCAATATCATGTTCTTGGCGGTACGCTTTCGCCGCTTGATGGGGTCGGCCCGGATGATCTTAAAATCGATCAGCTGGTCAATCGGGTGCGCAATGGCGGGGTCAATG
This sequence comes from Thalassospira profundimaris, assembly GCF_003326795.1. Lineage (GTDB taxonomy): Bacteria > Pseudomonadota > Alphaproteobacteria > Rhodospirillales > Thalassospiraceae > Thalassospira > Thalassospira profundimaris_C. The sequence goes on from NZ_JPWI01000001.1 coordinate 61,463, forward strand.
AAGTGATCCTTGCCACCAACGCCACGGTCGATGGCCAGACCACCGCCCATTACATCACCGAACGGCTGATTGAAACCGGGGTCAAGGTCACGCGCCTTGCCCATGGTGTGCCGGTCGGCGGCGAGCTTGATTATCTTGATGACGGCACCCTTGCCGCTGCCCTGCGCTCGCGCAGCGCGGTCTGACAAAGCCTGAACCTGTCTCGATTTCTGTGACGCAAAAGAAAAGGGCAGCTTTCGCTGCCCTTGATCCTGACATGTGTCGTGATTTTTCAAATCAAATATTTCAGCTATTTCAGTCAAAATTGAATATATGACTGACTTACTCAAGGGCTGTTTACTTGGCCTTGATTTTCTCGGCGGCCAAGCGCGTTGCCAGCTCATAGCCATATGCCCCTGCACCGGCCATCACCGCATCGGCCACCGGACTGATCCAGCTTTTATGGCGGAATTCCTCGCGGGCGTGGGGATTGGAAATATGCAGTTCGATGATATAGCCATCAAAGGTTTTTAGCGCGTCATGAATGGCGGCAGATGTATGGGTATAGGCACCGGCATTGATGATAATCGCGGCTGATTTCAGGCGCGCCTCATGGATCAGATCAATGATCGCGCCTTCGTGGTTGGACTGCCCGAAACGCACAGAAACATTCAGCTCTCTGGCCAATTCAACGCATTTTTCCTCGATGGTCTGCAAGGTGTCATAGCCATAGATTTCCGGCTGACGCTGCCCAAGCAGGTTCAGGTTCGGTCCGTTGATGACAAGAATTTCCTGCACGCTCATTTCTCTATTCCCACCTTTATGCCCTGTCACAGCCCCCAATCCTGTGATCTTTGGGGGCCCTGTTTATTTCGCCGCGTCGCTGCGCCGGTTCATGCGTGTTTGTGATGCCAAACGGATTGGCGCATTGGCCGCCCCGAACCCACGATACGCCCGACGCTCCACCAGTTCAAAGAAGAAACGATTGGCAAAGGTCCGCGTATAGGCCTGATAATATTCGCCTTCGTCATCACGATCATAGAGAATATTACGCGCACGCAAACGATCAAGCAGTTCCGGTTCCAGACCAAAGCGCGCTTCGATATCATCATAATAGTTTTCCGGGATCGGTAAAATCTCGACCCCGTTTTCCGCACAATAGTCGACCGAGGCAAAGATATCCTCGCTTGAAAAGGCCAGATGCTGCACACCGCTTCCGAAAAACTCGTTGAGAAACTGGGAATGCTGGGTATGGGGGCTTTGTGAACCATTAAGGATCAAGCGCACCGCATCACTTTGCACCACCTGACTTTGCACAAGCCCGCCCGGATCAGGGATATCAAGGGTCGGCATCTTGCCAAGATCAAAGATCGAGGTGAAATACAGAAGCCAGGTCAGCATTTCCTCATACTGCATCGAGTATGAAACGTGATCGACAGCACGCAGCTTTGCCTTTGCGCTTTGTTCAGTCCTGGCCGGTTCAAATTCGACGTCCCAGATGCGCGACAATTCGCTGTGATCATCCAGGAAATAAACCAGACTGCCGCCGACACCGCGGATCGCAGGCATTTCGATCTCGCCTTCGCCCACCGCCTGACTGAACGGTGCGGCAAGCAATGATTGCGCACGATCAAGGGTCGCCTTGGCATCATCAACCTTAAGGCCGACTGCACAAACCGACGGGCCGTGAACGATGTTATAGGAATGCGCAAAGCCATCCTTGTCGCAATTGATCACAAGGTTGATGTCACCCTGTTTCCACCATGTCACGGCCTTGGTTTTATGACTGCCGCGCTTTTCAAAGCCAAGCCCGGCAAACAGTTTTGCCAGTTTGTCGGCGGTTTCTTCCTCGACCGCAAATTCGACAAAGGCGACCTCCTGTGCATGGGCCTTGGGGGGCAGGGTTTTGGCCTTTTCACCGACCTTGACGCCTTCGATCCCGTCACCAAGATAGATCAGGGATCGCAAGCCATCCTTGGCAACGTTCTTGGTCGAGCTTGAGCGAAACTGATCATTGAAAATCTCAAGCGACAGCGGCCCGTCATAGCCGGTCATCGCCAGATTGCGCATGAACTCGGCCAACGGGAAATCCCCCTGTCCGGGGAAGCAGCGGAAATGGCGGCTCCAGGACAGGGCATCCATTTCAAGGATCGGGGCATCGGCCACCTGTACCAGAAAAATCTTGTCGCCCGGAATTGATGAAATCGCATCAAGTGGCACCTTGCGCGCCATGATGTGGAAGGTATCCAGCACCAGACCGACATTCGGGTGATTGGCACGGCGCACCACTTCCCAGCTGTCGCGATAATCGCTGATATGCTTGCCCCATGACAGGGCCTCAAACGCGATGCGAAGGCCGCGCTTGGCCGCCCGGTCGCCCAGTTCTGCCAGATCCTTGGCCGCCCGATCAAGCCCGCCGAGTGAATGGGGCGATACGTTCGAACAGACCATCAAAAGATCGGTGCCAAGTTCTTCCATCAGGTCGAATTTGCGTTCGGCCCGCTCGAACGCACGGGTGCGCTGGGGTTCGGGCATGCCTTCGAAATCGCGGAACGGCTGGAAAGTCACAAGCTTAAGGCCAAGATCACGAATGGTCTTGCCAACATCGGCGGGCGACCCGTCAAAGGACAGAAGATCATTTTCAAAAATCTCGACCCCGTCAAAGCCGGCAGCGGCGATGGCATCGAGTTTTTCCTGAAGGTCGCCAGACAGTGAAACTGTGGCAATCGAGGTCAGCATTTTATCCCTCCGGGCTACGCAAATAGTGTTCCGGCCGCGTCAGGACATGTGCTGTTTATAACCAGAATCTGGTCATTTGTTCGGGGAAAACCGCAATGTGGTGTCCCCATGCAGCAGGTCAGTCCTGTGAACGATGCCGGTAGGTTTCAATATGATCGGTCAATCTTGCAATCGCGGCCTCTGCATCACGTGCAAGGGCCAGTTCGCAAAGTGCGCGATGTTCATCGATAATTTCCTGCCCACGGAAACCGTGGGTTTTCAGTTCGATCACGACATAACGCCGGAACTGATCGAATATCTCGCGGTGAAGACGAAGATGAAGGTCCGACCCGCAGGCCGAAATCAGGGCCTGATGGAATTCGCGGTCATACTGGCTCCAGCGAACGGTCATTTCGCGGCTGTCTTCGACCATCATCTTTTTCTCGATGGCCGACAGCTTGTGATGTGCTGCGGCAACACGCGCTTCCCATTCGACATCGCCGTTCTTCATCGAAGCTGTGAGGCCATCGCGTTCAAGCAAAAGCCGCATCGCCGTCAATTCCTTGAAATTGGACGGCGATGTTTCAACAACCCGAAAACCCTTCTGGCCTTCGACAAAGACAAATCCGGACGCCACCAGACGATTGAGCACCTCGCGCAGTGTATTAACGCCAACGCTATAACGTTCGCGGAGCGCTTCAAGCTTAAGCTTCACGCCCGGCTGCAATTCGCCATACAGGATGTCGTCGCGAATTTCGTTATAGACCGTCTCGGCAACGGTACTACTGCTGCTGCTCATCGTTTTCCCCTACCCTGTCAATGCCTCGGGATAGGCATTGAAATATTCTGTTCTTGCAGCATCGGCATCAATTTCTGCCCCGCTGAAAACCTCGAATGCTTCAATACCCTGAAAGAAGAAGAGTTCAAAGCCGGTCATAACCTCAATCCCCGATTTCGCCGCTGATCGCAGGAACGCGGTTTCAACCGGGGTATAAACAGCATCAAAGGCCCATTTCTGCCCGCCAAACAGGTTGGTATCAAACGGACAGCCGGGATACTGGTTCATGCCAATCGGGGTGCAGTTGATCAGGCCGTCAGCCGATCGTACCGCATCGGCAAGATCATCTTGACCGATAAAGACGGCATTGGCACTGGCAGCGCGCATGGTTGCCACCAACTCTTCGCCACGTGCTGCTTCCTTGTCATGGATCAGGATTTTATCCGCACCCAGCCCGCGCAGTCCAAACGCGGTTGCAAGCCCGACGCCCCCCGCGCCGAGTTGCAAGACCGTGCCCGGCTTCGCATCGCCAAATTGCTGGCGATAGCCGCGCATGAAACCGACAAAGTCGGTGTTATCCCCACGCCAGCCATCTTCACGGAAGACAACTGTATTAACCGCACCAAGCGCCTCGGGCAGGCGTTTACGCGGCGTAATAAGCTTGCGCGCACTGGTTTTGTAAGGGTGCGTCACATTGACCCCGGCATAGCCGGTTTCCGCACATATGGTCAGCTGTCTGATCAGATCGAAATCAGCAATCTGATCGCTGTCGAGATAATCGTATGTAACATCCATCCCGCACATACGGCCCAGCAAAACGTGCAGTCGCGCTGACTGGCTCCGTGAAATGCCTTTACCGATAAGACCAAGCTTCAACATGGAAGGGTATCCTAAAATCCAAACAGGTTAGGCAAGAAGGTAACGATGTCGGGGACAAAGGTGATGATGATCAGCACCAAAAGCTCGACCACAAAGAACGGCATGATCGCCCGGATCATGCGTGCCATCCCGACCCCGGCAACGGCGTCAGCAACAAACAGACACAGACCCATTGGCGGCGTGATCAGACCGATCATCAGGTTAAAGATGACGATGATGCCGAAATGCGTCGGATCGATGCCAAGACTGATCGCAATCGGATGCAGGATCGGCACAAGGACAAGCATCGCGGCAATGCCTTCAAGCACAAGACCAACCGCCAAAAGCATCAGGTTGATCAGGATCAGGAAGGTCACCGGGCTGTCGACATAACCCAGGACAAATTTGCTGATCGATTGCGGAATACCGGCAAAGGTCATGAACCAGTTCGCTGCGGCAACCGTTGCCATAATGATCAGAATGCTTGAAGAATCGCGCATTGCACCGGCAAAGATGCCCGGAAGATCCCCCGGTTTAAGCTCGCGGAAGACAAATAATCCGACCACCAGCGCATAGAACACAGCAAAACTTGCGGCCTCGGTCGGTGTCACAATCCCCGCCAGGATCGAACCGATCACAAATATCGGCATGAAAAGCGGAATCAGACCATTCCACACTGCCTTGAGCTGCTCGCCCATCTTCATGCGCTCACGCGGTTTCGCGTAATTCTTTACGAAGAACCGCACATAAATCGAAAGCGCAATCGCCAGCAAAACACCCGGGACAATCCCGGCAAGGAACAATGCCGGTACCGACACATTTGTGGTGATCAGGGCATAAATAATGACCGGAATGCTTGGTGGAATGATCGGCCCGATCACAGATGACGCTGCGGTCAGTGCGGCGGCAAAGTCACGCGGATAGCCTTCCTTTTCCATCGACGGAATAAAGATTCGCCCGATGGCCGATGTATCTGCCACCGCCGATCCCGAAAGTCCGGCAAAGATCACCGATGACCATATATTGACCTGTGCGAGACCGGCCTTGGCATGCCCGACAAGGGCATTGGCCAGATTAATCACGCGCGAGGTAATGCCACTGGCATTCATCAGTTCGCCCGCCAGAACAAAAAGCGGGATCGCCAAAATGGTAAAGCTGTCCATGCCCGCAAAAATGCGCTGGGGCAGCAAATCAATGCCAAAGGTGCCGGTGCTGATATAGGCCACAAGGCCAAGCGCGATTGCAAAGGCAACCGGCGCGCCAATCGCAAGCAGCGCAAACAGGGTAACGCCGGTAATCATGCCTCACCCCCGGTCGAATTATTGTTGATAGCCGATGCCAGACGCAAGATCGCAGCAATCACAAGGCAGATACCGCCAATCGTGATGGCTATTTGCGCCCAGTACATCTGAATGCCGATGCCCGAGGCAACAATACCCCCGCGCTTGGCAGCAAAAATCCAGCCTGCGTAGGCAAGCACACCGCCAAGGATAAGGGTCGCGGCATCGACCACAATCGCAAGCTTGCGGCGCAAGGCCGCAGGCATCGTATCAATCACGATGCTGAACGTGATCTGGGAACCCTGCAGATAGGCGAATGCCACACCAAACATGCAGCCATAGATCATCGCGTATTTCGCGACTTCTTCGCTCCATTGCAGCGGGGAAGAAAATAAATAGCGGCTGACACTGCCAGCAAAGACAACACCAAAGACGACGAGGATACTGAACCCCGAAAGTCCGGCGAGCAAATGCTTGAACGCTTTCTCTACGCGTTGCATGGGTTCCCCCGGATCATCGCGGAAAATTCTTGTGCCTCTGGGGCACGGCGGCAGGAAAAAGGGCAGACCAGGCGCAAAGGAGGAGCCCCCGGTCTGCCAAAACCGGTTACATGGAAGCTTCTGCTTCGGAAACCGCTTTCTGGAGCTTTTCGATCCACTCGGCATCGATCTGACCCGAAAGCCAGCTGATCACTGCCGGCTGGGCGGCATCACGGAACGCCTTGAGCTGCTCGGCGGTCGGCGTGGTGACTTCCATGCCTTCTGCGGCAAGTTTCGCAACACCTTCGGCAGAGTTGAACTGCTGAATGGCACGGCCAACATTCGATGCAACACCGGCGGCGCGACGCAGAAGCGCCTGATCGGCCTCGGAAAGCCCCTGATAGACAGCTTCGTTGATCACGATGAAATCGGTGCCATATACGTGACGATCAAGCGTCAGGTATTTCTGCATTTCATAGAACTTGTTGGCATAGATCACGCTGATCGGGTTTTCCTGACCATCAACCGTACCGGTTGTCAGTGCAGTCGGAACTTCCGGCCAGGGAATCGGGGTCGGTTCACCACCAAGAGCCTTGACCATCTCAACGAACAGCGGAACGGTCATGACGCGAATTTTCAAGCCATCCATGTCTTTTGGCTCAGCAACTGTACGCTTTGAGTTGGTGAAGTTGCGGAAACCGGTTTCACCATAAGCCAGGGTACGAAGACCGGTTTTTTCAAGGCAATGTGCAGCAAGTTCGTCACCGAAACCGCCGTCCAGAACGTTCCAGGCAACGTTTGCATTCGGGAATACATACGGAATATCAAGAACGGCTGCCTCGGGGCAAACCTTGGAGAACGGACCCGATACCATCGACATGGCAAGCGTGCCGTCCTGGGTGTTCTGCAGAAGATCGGTTTCACCACCCAGCGCACCGGCCGGGAACAGTGCGACCTCAATACGGCCACCCGACTCTGCTTCGACAATATTTTTAAAGACCTGGGATGCTGCACCTTTTTTTGAGGTGGTCCACTCTGCCGGGTCAACATGGGCAAAGTTCAAGGTCACGTCAGCTGCTTGCGCGGAATAGCCAAATGACGCAGCAACCATGGAAACGGCACCAAACAGGGCACCTTTGGAAATCATCTTCATTACATCCTCCCTATTGAACGACATCCCGCAGACTGTGGTTGCTTGTAACAATCTTGTTCTTGCGCAGTCCGGTTTCGGAATTAGGATAATTTAAAAAATATAGGAGATTTTGTCAAACATTCTATATTTTTAAAAAATCGGCTGTTTCCCTGCCTTTCCGGCTTCTGACTGTCACATCAAGCCATTTTCCCGGGACCAGACAAAAGTGTCTCCACCAGTGTCGCTTGCCTCCACATTGGCCCTCAGAACAAAATCGCCAAGCCCTTCCAGGCTGGCTTAACACTGCATCTTGCTGTTTCATAAAGGATCATTTGCCTTTGAGGCCAACAATGGCGGATTCGAAAACAGCTTGCTGCAAATCCGGTTATTTGTGCTACTTTGGCTGAGAAATTTGACGATTCGCCCCTTGAAGTAACGCTATTTCCAAAGTGAATCCCGTGAACAGTGTCAACGGCCCAACATCACCGCAGCTTGCAAAGATCGCTTCGCGTATTCTGGCGGGAAGCTTTTTGTTCGAGGATCTTGATCCCGAACTGCTTGAACAACTCTCCAGCCAGGCGACCGTCCGCCGGTTCGAAGATGGTCAGCTGCTGTTTGAAAAAGGCTCGCCTGCCGATGGTCTTTATGCCGTCGAGGCCGGTAAGGTTCGTATTTCCTCGGTCTCGGAAACCGGCAAGGAAATCGTTCTGAACGTGTTGGCACCCGGCGCCGTATTCGGCGAAATCGCCCTGCTTGATGGTGAACCCCGCACGGCGAGTGCGCGTGCCGTCGGCCCGACCCGGACCCTGTTCATCTCACGTGATGACTTCTTTGAAATCTTTGACCGCGAAGCCCCGCTGCGCCGTCACATCACGGCTCTTCTGTGCCGTCGGTTGCGCTGGGTCAGCGATCTTCTTGAAGATGCCAATTTCCTTGATCTTACCGCACGCCTGATCAAACGCATTCTGTGGCTTGCCGAACGTCATGGCGGCCCGGACCCCGAAGGCATTCGTATCGCACTTCCCCTGTCTCAGCAGGAACTTGGTCTGATGCTTGGCGTGACCCGTGAAGCCGTGAACAAGAAGCTGCGCGAACTCGAAAAGCAGGGGATGATTACCCGGCGCGATGGTCGCCTGATCATCAAGGACAGCGACGGTCTTAAACAACTTCTTGCTGATGCCATCAAAAACTGAACCCTCGGATTCATTATTTGACCGCCTTGTCGCACGCGAGGAAAAGCGCGGACTGATCCTTGTTGCGTTTCTGCGCATCTGCATGCTGGCCTTCATCCTGTTGCTGTTTAGCAAACCGGATTCGCCAACCGGCAAACTTTATACCCTGCTTGAAGTTCTGGGCTGGTTCATCCCCGGCGTTCTGATCCAGCTGTTTGTTGCCTTTCGCGGTGGCAAAACATACTGGATGATCTATCTGCTCGCGGTCGTTGATGCCGTTCTGATCGTTTATGTCTCAATCGTTCCCGACCCGCTCAATCCCCTGATTGATCATCCGGCCTGGTTATACGGGTTCATTGTCCGTGATCGTGGCGTCGTCTTTTCGATGATCATGATGGCGCTGGTCATCATGACATTCTCGCCGCGTCTGATCCTGTGGTTCGGCTTCTGGCTGTTTATATCCTGGTGTGGAGCGATATGGTGGCTGGCAACACGACCGGGCGTCATTGTGTCCCAGCATTTCGGCGATGAATGGAACCCGACCCAGCAGGAACTGATTGATACCTATAACCTGCCGGAATTTGTCGATATCTCGTCACTGGCCGAACAGGTGATTATCGTCATTGTCTTCACACTGGCCTGTGCGGTGATGGTTTCGCGATTGCGGGTTCTGATCAACCAGTTTGCCGCAGCCGAACGGGCGCATGGCAATCTCGCGCGCTATTTCCCCACGGCCCTTGCCGACCAGCTTGCAGATCGTGATGAACCTGTCCGGGTTGGCGAACGCCGCGAATGCGTCATTCTGTTTGCCGACATTATGGGCTTTTCACGGTTTGCCGAAAAACGTGACCCGCAGGAAGTCATGCGGTTCCTAAACCAGTTCCACCAGATCACCACCAGCCAGATCGGAGCCTATGGCGGGATTGTCGAAAAATATATCGGCGATGCGGTAATGGCGAGTTTCGCCGCCTTTGACAATCTTGAGCATCCGGCGGCCAACGCGCTTTGTGCCGCCCAGGCCATCCTCAGTCAGGTCGCCGAATGGCAGGCCCGCGATCCCGCCGATGGGGACGCGCCCCTTAAAATCGGGGTCGGACTTAATTTCGGCGCGGCTGTTGTCGGCGATATCGGACAACGTGAAGCCATGACACCGGCCGTTATTGGTGCCAGCGTCAACCTTGCCGCCCGCCTTGAACAGGCAACCCGCGAGCTTGGCAGCGATATGGTGATCAGCATCGACTTCGCCCAAAAGCTGCATCAGGAAATTCCTGTTTGCGCGCCGGTACTTATGGCGCAATATAGCCAGATGGATAGCATTCACGTCAAAGGTCTTAGCGAGCCGGTCGCCGTTCTGTACCGTCCGTCAGACCAAAGCTGATCGTAAAACCGTGACTTGTCTGCCAACCCCTTGAAATACGGGCATCCGCGCCCAAAGTGCTTTGCATAAAGATCGCCCAACAGGACATATGATCCCCGCAGGAGGAAGCGATGGTAACGACGTCTGACGCGAACACACCGGCTACGGATACAGTTCCGACCGCCGTAAAGCTGACAACCCTGTTTGGGGAACGCGAATTTGCCTGGGACAAGGCGATCTATTTCCCGGCCGGTCTCAAAGGTTTTCCCGACCATAACGTGTTTGCACTGGCAAGCTTCCCGGGCGATGGCGCAACACCCTTTATCCTGATGCAATGCCTGACCGAACCGGAACTGGCCTTTATCGTTGCACCTTACAATCTTGAAAGCGGCACGATCCGTCCCGAACATCTTGAACAGGCCTTCAACATTCATGGCATCAAGAAAAATGACGGTGCGGTTCTTTTGATCGTGACCCTGCACAAGCCAGAAGACAGTGACGTCGTCATGTCACTTAATCTGCGTGCACCGATCATTATCGATACCTCACGTCAGGCAGCCTATCAGCATCACCTGCCCGAAGCCGGTGGCTATTCATTCCATCATGTTCTGAATTGACGTTTTCGGGCCACGGGCCAAACGCCGATCTGTTTCATGCCGGGCAAGACGCATCCGCCGTCTTGTCCGGTTTCTTTTATGTGCGAATTCATGCCTGTCGGGGTGAAATCCGCCACGGGATAAAACACCCGAAATTGTCCCGGACTTTCCTTGATCCTGCCATCTTTTCACGCAATGGTAGCATCGCTAACTCATTTAAAATCAATCAAGGGACCGGAAATGGCAGGAACATTGCGTAACCGTTTTGCATTGGCGGCGATGCTGGGCACAGCGGTATTTTTCGGACAGGACCTCGAAGCGGCCAAAGCGCAAGACACGGTCGAGGAACGCGACAATCTTGGACCGGCGATCCCGCTTTCGACCGATGCCCGCACCAAATTGCAGCTGACCGTTTATCCGGGCAACCTGTCGCTGGTGGCAGAACAACGCAAGGCCGCCATCCCCGAAGGCCAAAGCAGCCTGCATATCAGCGGCCTGCCATCAACATTGATTGATGATTCCTTCCTGCTGGGGACAGCCAAGGACAGTGATCTTGTCTGGACGTCCCTGCGCAATCGCGGCAACGGCTATAACGCCTTTGACAGCCTGCTTCGCGATCATATCGGCAAGACGGTTACCATCCGCCGTGGCGACGATGACCTGATCGAGGGCAAGCTTGTCGCGCTGACCCATCTTGCACTGGTGCAGACCGATGCCGGGATCGAGCAAGTCCCGGTTGATCAGATCATCCTATCCGACCTGCCAGAAGGCTTTACGCTTGACCCGGCGATTGAGGCCGATATCGCAACCACCGCCCCGCTTGATCATGTGTCGATGGCCTATCTGCTGGGTGGGATTGGCTGGAACACATCCTATATCGCGGCCTATGACAGCCAGACCAATCAGCTCAAACTCTCGGCGATTGCCCGTGTGACCAACAATTCCGGCACCGGCATCAAGGACGCGCAGCTTCGTCTGGTGGCGGGCGACCTTAATCAGGTCGGCTCAGCCCCGATGGCCAAGGGTGCGCGTACCGAAATGATGATGTCTGCCATGGCCGATAGTGCACCTGCCGCCAGTGCACCGGATCGCGAGACTTTTGAAAATCTGCATGTCTATGGCCCGTTCAACGATCTTTCGATGAAAGACGGCGACACTGTCATCCTGCCCTTGATCGATGCTCAGGTTCTGCCGGTCGAACGCCGTTCGATTTTCCAGTCATCGAGCAATCCCTATGGCATGGGACAAAGCAGCCAGACCGATTTCATCCGTCCGGAGCTTGAACTCAAGATCACCAATGACGGCGGGGCTGATGAAAAAAGCCCATGGCCAGCTGGCATCATGCGTATTTTCGCCAAAACCCCGTCCGGTGATACCGGCTTCCTTGGTGAAAACTATGTTTCCCTGACCCCGGTCGGGCGCGATGCCATCATTCCGGTTGGTCAGGCCAGCGAACTGTCCGGCACCCGCGAAGTCACGTCATTTTCACGCAAGGCACGCCCGAACCTGCCCGACGAGGTCCATGCCGATCTGAACTGGACCGTTCGCAATACCAGCACACGTGATGAAGTCATCACCATCCGCGAAAATGTCCCGTCTGACTGGAAAGTCACGTCTGAAAGCCACAAACATGACCGCCCGGAACCGGGCCTGATCACGTGGGAGATAAAGGTTCCCGCCAACTCGGATATCAAGCTGAGCTGGTCGGTTGAAAGCAGCCGCTAGGAACCAAATCCGACCCGACATTGAGCTGCTGCAAGACAGGGTGTTTTGCAGCAGTTTTTATATGCCCGATCTATTTCACGCGGCCCTTTCGCGTCGTGTAGAATGATTTTGCCAGCGGCATCAACAGACCCGCATCGGGTAGCTGATCGGTCATTCTGCACAGATCGGCGTAAATGCAGATCAGCTTGGTCAACAGCACAAAGGCTTCCTGATTATCAAGCCCGGCAAACTTGCCCAGAACCCGGATCGCATCACGCGCGGCATCACATGCAAGGTCATTGCGCCCGGCCCCGCGGAGGGCAAGAACCAAGGCGGCGAGTGAATAGCCAAGATCAAGCCGTTCGGTATCATCCTTGCGCCCGATGCAATTGCGCAACCGGTCCCGCCTGAGCGATACGGCCTGACTGGCAGCATCCACCGCCCAGTCCCATTCTTCTGCCTCAAGCTCAAGGGCGGCACGGTTATTAAGACTAAGCGCAAGACCGGCAATCGCCGCATCACGTGACGTGGGAAGATGCAGGGCAAAAATCGCATCGGCCTTGTCAAACAGGCTTAGTGCGTAATCCCGGTTGCTGTAATGCTCGCCACTTGCCATTTCGAGATAAAGGCGCGCAACAGCCAGTGAATTGGCATCTGCCTGTTCAAGATAGGACAAACGCAACGCATATTCGTCCGATTTGTCCGCCATCCTGATCCCGCCACCTCGTTATCCATACAGGGTGCGTTCGATGTGATCGCCCCCGGCAAAAGACGTTCATGACCGGTATCTTGTGAAAGATGTCAGGGGCGGGTCCCAAATCCGCGATAAGCTGTTTCACTGTCTTGGGCAGCCTGCTAGGGTCGGATAAAGTGTTTGTGCTTTTGCTTGCCCCACTGCCTGGAATTCAGCCCCAAATGAGCTTACAAACTGAAACCCTGCGCGCCTTGTATGGCACCTGGCGGATCGCCCGCGGCGATGCGGGTGGACTGGCGTTTTTCAATTATTCGCTTCAGGGATTCTGGCGATCCTTCCTTGCCGCTGTGATCATTTTCCCGGCATTTGTGCTGTTGCGCGGCCATGACCTTATGGCAGCACCCGACGATTTCCCGGTGATGCGCTATATGACGACCGAGGTGATTTCATTTGTCATCCGCTGGGTCGCCTTTCCGCTGGTGATGTTTCACATTGCCCCGATGCTGGACCGGGCAGAACGCTATATCGGATTTATCACCGTCTATAACTGGGCCTGTGTCATTCAGATGGGTGTTTATCTGGTTGCCCTTGCCCTGGCCGCACTGTTCCCGATGTTCGGTGTGGGCGGCTTTGTGATGATCGCGATTGTCGCGACACTGGTATACAGCATCTATATCACGCACCTGACCCTTGCCATCCCGGTGCTGACGGCAAGCGCCATTGTCATTGCCGATTTCCTGTTATCGATCATCATTCAATCAATCGGTATCCGTTTGGCCGTCGGGCAGTTATTCTGATTTTATAACGCTTTAAAAAATTATCCGTCATCAGGGAGAAACACAAAATGAAACCCGTCCTTGCCGTGACCCGCCGACTGCCAGATGCCGTCGCGAAACGTGCTGCACAAAGTTATGACATCCGCACGCAGGAAGGTGACGATCCGCTGTCACGCAACGAAATTCTTGCCCTGTGCCATGGGGCGGATGCCGCCCTTGTGTCGGTTGGCGATCCGATTGATGCGACCTTCTTTGAAGAATTGCCAGACAGCGTCAAAATCGTTGCGACCTTCTCGGTCGGGACCGACCATATCGATCTGGCGGCGGCCAGGAAAAAAGGCGTTATTATCGGCAACACACCGGGCGTTCTGACCGATGCGACGGCCGATATCGCCTGGCTTCTGATCCTTGGTGCGGCGCGCCGCGCGAGCGAGGGCGAGGCAGAAGTTCGCAACGCCACCTGGTCAAGCTGGCGTCCGACCCATCTGATGGGCACCCAGGTTACCGGCAAGCGTCTTGGCATTGTCGGCATGGGCCGTATTGGTCAGGCGGTTGCCAAACGTGCACGCGGTTTTGATATGGATATCCATTACTACAACCGCCGCCAATTGCCCTCCGATCAGGAAATGGGTGCGACCTATCACGACAGCATCGAAGGCCTTTTGCCCCATTGCGATTTCCTGTCGCTGCATTGCCCGTCGACCCCGGAAACCCGTGGCATGGTCAATGCCGGTTTCATTTCCAAGCTGCCTGATGGGGCGATCATTGTGAATACGGCGCGTGGCGATGTCGTCAATGACGGCGATCTGATCGCCGCCCTGAAATCGGGCAAACTGACGGCGGCTGGCCTTGATGTTTTTGCAGGCGAACCAAACATCGAACCGGCCTATCGCGATCTTAAAAACACATTCCTGTTGCCGCATCTCGGATCAGCCACCGTTGAAACCCGCAACGCCATGGGCTTCCGCGCGCTTGATAACATCGATGCCTTTATTGCTGGCAAAGAGGTTCCCTATTCGGTGTGACGCCGACTGCTAGAAGCCGAACAAACAAAAGGCGCTGTCACCAGCGCCTTTTTCATTTCTGTAACTTGATGCCGATACCGACTTAGCCAAGGTCGCTTTCCTCGCCTGCAGGCAGGATGCAGGCGATCTCCCGGCCATCGCGGCTGATCTTGACCCGACCACCATGAATTTCGACCACCGCGCGCACCATCGCCATGCCAAGGGCACGGCGGGCCGAAGGGGACTCACCATCGCGCAGCCCTTCAAACAGCATCGGTTGCGGTGCCTCGTCCGAAAGCGAGATTGAAATTTCGATATCCTCGCCGCGACGCCGTGCGACCACGGAAACCTCACTGCCCTCGGGGGCGGTGCGCAGCACATTGGTCACCAGAATGAACAATGCCTGTTTCAAACGCCGTTCATCGGCCACCATCCAGCCGATATTGCGCGAACAATAAAGACGTAACGACACATTAAGCTCGGCCAGACGGGCCCGTGTCAGAGCCTCAAGAGAGCGTAACAATCGCCTTGGATCAACCGTATCAAGTTCAAGTGCGACCTGCCCCGAACCAAGCGTCGCCAGATCGCGCATATCGTCGACAAGGGCCAGCATGCTTTGGGCTTCGGCCCGGATGGTTTCGACCGAACGCGCAACGTTGCCGGTCAGATGCGGGATCAAACGATCAGATTCGCCATTGATATGATCAAGCGGCTTGGTCAGTTCGCGTGACACTGTCGAAATGAAGTCCGACTTCATCTGATCGGCGGTGCGCAAAGCCTCGTTGCGTTCCCGAAGGGCACGCTCAACCCGGATGGTATCGGTCACATCAATATAGGACATCATCACCGCCCCGTCAGGCAGCGGCACAATGGCAAAATCAATGATCGTGTTATCGGACCGCTCAAGGCGGCCATTCATTGGCTCGTGATTGGTGATGCGCGCAACCATCCGGCTTTTGAACTTGTCCCAGTCTTCACGTTCGCGCCAGAAATCCTTGGACTTTTCCACAACCTCGGCCAGATGCGGGGCAGCATCAAGGAAGGCCGGATCAAGACCCCAGACATCGGCAAAACCATGGTTATAAAGCCGCAAGCGCCCGTCACCACTGATCACCCCGACCGCTTCATGCAGGCTTTCAAGCGTCTCGCGCTGAACCGCAATCAGGGTGTTATAGGAACTTTCAAGCACCAGCTTGTCAGTGACATCCTCATAGACAAACATCAGCCCGCCAAACGGATGGGGCGAGATAAACCGCCTCAGCGTCATGCCATTGGGCAGATGCATCAGATCTTCTTCGGGTTTGAGAAGATCGGTGAAACGCTGATTCTCGGTGTTGCGGAACTGGGTAAAGTCGGTAACTTCGGGCAGTTTGCGTTCATCGCGCAACCGTCTGAGAACATCATCATGTGTTGGTTCCGACCACAGCCATTCGTCATCAAGGTCCCAAAGCTTGGTAAAGGCGGTATTAAAGAAAATAAGCCCCTTGTCTCCGCCATAAACCGCAATCGCCGTACCAAGATTTTCAAGCACCTCGGCATGGGCGCGAATATGGCGCGACAGATCGGACTGCAATTCCTCGACCGGGGTGCAATCAATCGCAAACCCGACCAGCCCGTCTGATTCGCTGGTATCCTGTGACGGGGATTCGGTAATGCGCAGCAATTTGCGGTCGCCGCGAATGACCACATGATAATCGCGCGTCAGGCTTTCGCCATTGCGCTGCACCGATGCCGCAAGCGACCGACCATGATCGGGAATGATCCCCGCGCCGATTTCAGACTGATTGGCCAATGCATCTTCGATGCTCGGTTGTTCGACCGCATCGGCATAGGCCGCATTGCAATCAATCAGACGCAGCTCGCTATCGCGCCGCCACACCGGGAAGGGCAGGCTGTCAAGCAACGCCCGAAGCCCCGATACTTCATGTTTCAGGGCCTGAAAATCACCGAACTGGTTTTCGCGTTCGCGGGTATGACGGGTTTCATCGCGGAACCATAATCCGTGGGCCAGAACCGTTGCCGACCGGTCCTTGCGCGCCGCCATGCCGGTGACGTGGAATTTGCGTTCATCAAGGGTGGTAATCCAAAGCTCGAACCGGTCATGTCCGGATTTAAGGCTTCGCACGCGTTCCTTAAGTGCCTTGGCATCCTCATCGCGCAAAAGTTCGAGCAAATCGGGAAACCGGCCATCATTGCCCAACTGAAAGGCCCGCCGCAAAGACGGGCTTGCCCCTTCGGCAAAGCCCTGCTGGCTCCAGTAATAGACCGGGTCCGGACCGGCAAACAGAAGATGGGTGAAAAGCTCGCTCTCACCGGCAAGCTCATGTTCGTGATCTTCGACTTCTTCAATATGACGGCGCATCCGAAGCGACATCCGCCACCCGATCCAGCCGGCAATCGCCGCTCCGCCTACAGCTGCCAGCCCGACCACCAGCCAGTCACGATCACTGAGCCCCGCAAGGTTGCCAAAAATCGTCGCCCCGATTCCCTCGGGTGCCGGTGTTTCCGAGACCTGATTAAGTCGAAACTTCTCCTGGGCATGCAGACCGGCGCCAAGAATAAGCGTGGTGAATGCCGACACACTGCCGCCAACAAGGGCAGAAAGCCGACATTTGGGCAATTTGCGCAAAAATGCCCTTGGCTTATTCGTTCCCCCAATCCGTTTGGAAGCTTGCTCGGATGCGTTCCGTGTCACGTGTTGTTAACCGTTTGTGTTTATGAGCTATTATTATGGTGAAAACGGTGTGCTTTTACCACCGTTTCGCATCATCTCGGCAACAGCCTTGTCTGAGGCCGTGTTTCACGGGGTTCGCCTGTGGAAAAACCGCGATGACATGGGCAATGAATCCGTTTATGTCTGCGGTATTGGCTTTAACAACAGACACAACGTACCCGTCATTCCAAAGATGAGCCCCAAACCGCAGCTAGATCTTTTTGCACCGCGCGCGGCGGCCAAACCGGCCGCGTCCCAAAAGGAATCTGCCGCGCTCAAGGTGACCAAGGATCCGGGACCGGAAATCGGTGATCTGTTTGATACCAATTTCAATGCTGCCGACATTGCCGAATGGGAACTGCTGTTTCGGGATGTTCCGCAATATAACTACCATTTCAAGCGTGCCCAGATCGCATCGGCCTTTGACCGTCCGCTTCATAAAAAGCTGATCGCATCACATGCCTTTGAACGGTTGCGTGAAATTTCGTTTCTGGGTGCCATCGACTATCTGTTCCATCCCAATGGCAAACCGGCAAATATCCGTCATTCGCGCTATGACCACACCATCGGCGTTGCCCTGCTGTCACAGCGTTATTGCCGCCTGATGGGTCTTTCGGATGCAGATTGTGATTTGCTTGGTGCTGCGGCCCTTTTGCACGATATCGGGCATGGGCCGTTTTCCCATACGCTGGAACCGGAATTTGCCCGGCGGTTTAACCGCAACCATCATCAACTGACCAATCAGATCATCACCGGCGAAGTGCAGCTTGATCTGTCGGTCAATCATCTGCTGGTCAAACACAATGTTGATCCGAACGAAGTCATCGCACTTCTGTCAAAGAAATCGGATCACCCCCATGCCAGCCTGTTTTCCGGCCCGGTCAATATCGACACACTCGAAGGTATCAGCCGTACGAAGACCTATGTGCATCCCAACCATGTGCATTGCCATCCGCGCCTGCTGCTTGAGGCCGCCGTCAAACTTGATGCGGACTCGCTCAAGCGTCTGGACAAGTTCTGGCAGCTGAAGGAAGACATCTATCGCAACTTCATCTTTGGTCCGATGTGCTTTGCCACAGACCATCTGTGCCGTGAATTTGTTGTCAAAAACGCACCCGACTTTGCCGCCGATGATTTCCTTTTGACTGAAAAGGCGTTTTTAAACAGCCACCCGGCCTTCAAGAAGTTCCTGCACAGCCTGAAAAACCGGATCGAGCTTGATGGCGTTGCCGATGTGGTTGATCATCAGATCAGCGCATCAGCCAGCACCCTTGACCTGAATGAGGCCAAGGTGCCGCGTCGTGAATTTCACATCAACAAGGATGTCGAAGTCAGATGCTTTGCCGATCTGTCAAAACGCTATTACGAGGAAAAGAACTCGTTCCTGCGGCGCGTCGGCAGCCTGACCGACCCGGCCCAACAGGCCGCCGCCGCAAGCCTGTTTGATTAGGGAACTTGACGGTTCTTGCCGGTAGCTTGTGATGGTGACTTGAGGCCAGGGACATCCTAGTCACGGTTAATCGAGGCAAGGAACGTCTGGTTCGCGGTTGCAAGATGGCGCTCAAGGGCTTTCACGGCCGCGTCCTGATCCCGTTCAAGAATCGCATCAATAATTTCAAGATGTTCTTGTATGGCAAGCACGATGCGTTCGACCTGATTCTTGTTGGACCAGCGATAATGAAAATGGAAGATCAACGATATTGAATCCTGAAAGCCATCCATGAACCGGTTCCCGGTGGCCGCATTCAGCATTCTGTGAAAGCGACTATCAAGTTCAGAGAACTCGATAAATCGTGTTTCGATTTCCCTGCGCAGCTGAATATGCTCTTGACGAATACGCAGCATTTTCCCCCAGAACGGGTCTTCCTTGGGAATCGTGAAAACTGCCCTGATTGCGCGCGTTTCAAACATCTGGCGCACTTCATGAAGTTCAAGGGCATATTTCTCGGTAAAGCCTTCCAGAATCCAGCTTCGCTGTGGTTCTTTGCGGATGAATCCAAACCGGCTTAGCCCGATCAGAAATTCTCGAACAGTTGTGTTTGAAACCCCGAACTGGCGGGCCAGAACCGCTTCACGAAGACGACTACCCGGTGGGGGTTGCATCGTTCTCAGCCACATCATGAAATCAGTTTCAAGCTGTTCTTCAAGACTTCTGATGTCCGAGTTTGGAAAATAGTCGGATTTTCTGGTGCTGCGCAAAAACGTGATCGGAAAACTGTCTTCTGAAATCAGACCGATTTCGCGCGCACGTTGCAGGATGCTGCGCGCCAGCGTCCTGCTAACTCCCAGCAACCTTGCCAGTCCCGAAATGGTTTCCGGGCAATTTCCAACTGCAACACTATCAAGCCAGGTATTGAAGCTGGTCTTGAATTTCTGATCCGAACGAGCCACCAAAGCTCCTGTCTTTTTGGATGTTTTTTAAGCATTAAAGACAGTTGAGGTGAATAGCAACTCTTCCCTAAGATCACAGAGAAAAACAAAAACTAAAATAATGCACAATCACGGAGGAAATAATGTTCACTCGGAAATTGTCCCGTACGCTTCTGATGGGATTGACGGCCTTTGCAACCCTTGCTGGAATCTCACAGGCTTCCAATGCGCAAGAAGTTTTGAAATTCGGCCATGTCTACGAAGTAGACACCCCGTATCACCGCGCTGCCCTTGAAGCCGCTTCGCTGTTCTCTGAACGCACAAACGGGCGTTATGAAATCAAGGTCTATCCGGCATCCCAGCTTGGCAAGGAAGCCGCCATCAACGAAGCCCTGACCCTCGGTTCGATTGATATCATCTATACCGGCGTCGCCTACCTTGGGCAGACTTATCCGCCGATCTCAATCTCGGACTATCCCTTTGCCCTTCGCGGCTATGATCATTGGTCAAACTACGTCAAATCGGATTTGTTTGCCGAATTATCCAAGGAATATACAGATGTCACCGGTAACCAGATCGCCGGTCTCGTTTACTATGGCGCACGCCATGTAACGTCCAACAAACCGATCCTGACACCGGCGGATATGAAGGGCTTGAAAATTCGCACGCCCAATGCCCCTGCCTATCAGATGTTCCCCAAGGAAACAGGGGCCAATCCGACACCAATGGCTTTCTCAGAAGTGTATCTGGCCTTGCAACAAGGTGTGGTTGATGCACAGGAAAACCCGCTTCCGACCATCAAATTCAAGAAGTTCTATGAAGTACAGTCAAACATCAATCTGACGGGCCATATCATCAACTCCCTGATCATGCTGGTGTCGCCATCGACCATGTCGAAACTGGGTGAAGAAGACGGGAAATTGCTGCTCGACACCCTTCAGGAAGCCGGCATTCATGCATCCGATGAAATCGTGAAAAGTGAAAATGAGCTGTCTGAATGGTTCACCACACAGGGCGTTACGGTCAACAAGGTTGATCGTGGTCCGTTCATTGATGTCATTGCCCCGCGCCTGAAAAGCGACGACATGCCTTGGGATCCGGAAATTTATGAACGCCTGCAGGCGATCAAGGGTTAATCCCGTCTAACCTTTCCATCCCAAATCCGGCCGGGGGAAGCCATTTCCCCCGGTTACGTCATGTTCCGTGCCCAAGGAAGAGACAAAATGTCTGACATCAACGGGGATCTTTTCAAGGAACAGGAACGACAAGAAGCCGAAACGAACTTCCGACTGAACATCACCTGGGCCGACTTTCCGGCTTTGCTGGTTTTCTGTGCCTTGTTCGTTACGGTGTTCCTGCAATTCTTCACCCGCTACGTCCTGAATGACTCGCTGGCCTGGACCGAGGAAGTCGCGCGTTACCTGCTTATTCTTCTGGCCTTTGTCGGTGCGATAAAATGCCAGCTTGTCGATAGTCATATCCGCCTTGAATTTATCGACAAACTTGCCGGGCGGGGACTGACCAAGCTCAAACTCGTCGCGCTGGTACTGTCATCGGGCTTCTTCGGCTTTGCCATCTATTCCCTCAATGAACTCATGACGAAGACCTCGTACCAGAAGATGGTCTCTCTGCCGCTTCCCAAATACTACTTCTATGGATTGGTCCTGATTGCTCTTGGCATCCTTTTGGCGGTCCATCTTTACCAGATTTATCTATTGCTGCGGAGAACGCGCTGATGAGTTTCATTCTTCTTCTGGTATCGCTGGTCGTCCTGATCGCCCTGCGCTTACCGATTGCAGTTGCGCTGGGCCTTTCCTCGCTGCTTTATATCCTGCTCGAAGGCATGCCGCCTGTCGTTCTGCTGCACAATATGATCAATGGCATGAACAGTTTTCCACTTCTGGCCATCCCGTTTTTCATTCTTGCCGGTGGATTGATGAATTCGGCCGGGATCACCAGCCGGATTTTTGCCTTTGCGCGGGCACTTGTCGGCTGGGCCCACGGGGGTCTGGGGCATGTGAATATCGGCGCCAGCATCGTTTTCGCCGGTATGTCGGGTGCCGCCGTCGCCGATGCCGGTGGCCTTGGATCTATTGAAATCAAGGCGATGCGTGATGCGGGATATGATGATGATTTTTCGGTCGGCATCACGGCCGCATCTTCGACCATCGGCCCGATCATTCCGCCTTCGCTGCCGCTTGTTATTTTTGGCGTCATGGCCTCGGTCTCAATCGGGGAACTGTTTGTTGCGGGCATCATCCCGGGTCTTCTTATGGCCGCGTCCCTGATGGTGATGGTCTGGTGGATGGCACGCAAACGCAACTATCCGCGTGATGTCGCTTTTAGCCCGAAGCTTGTCGGATCAACGTTCAAAACCGCGTTTCTGCCGCTTCTGACCCCGGTCATAATTGTTGGCGGCATCGCATCGGGCATGTTCACCCCGACCGAAGCCGCCGTTTGCGCGGCAAGCTATGCCATCCTTCTTGGCATGGTGATTTATCGAACCCTAAGCTGGAAAAAGCTGATCCGGGTCTCGATTGAAACCATCGAAACCACCGCATCGATTTTGCTGATTGTTGGAACCGCAAGCGTCTTTGCCTGGATCCTTGCCGCCAATCAGGCAGCTGTTGTGTTCTCTGAAACACTGCTTGGCCTGACACAGAACAAGGCCCTGATCCTTCTGATCATTACCCTGATCGTGCTTGTGATTGGTCTGTTCATGGAAACCATCGCGGCAATTTCCATTCTGGTCCCTGTCTTGCTGCCCGTTTCATTGCAGCTTGGTATTGATCCGATCCATCTGGGCATCATCGTCATCCTCAATCTGATGATCGGTCTTTTAACGCCCCCCATCGGGATGGTGCTTTATGTGCTCTCTAAGGTGTCGGCAATTCCATTTGAACGCTGTGCCAAGGCCACCATGCCGTTCCTCGTTCCACTGATCGCTGTGCTGCTACTGTTGACCTATGTGCCTTCGATCACCCTGTTCTTGCCCGAACTTCTCTATCGGCAATAAAGCACGAAGATAAATGCAAATGACCCAATCTTCTCCCATCAGCATCCTGTTGCATCCCGGCGACAATGTTGAAATTGCGCTGGCTGACCTGAAAACAGGGACGGAACTTTCACAAAGCCCTGTCACCCTGAATGCACCGGTCGCACGTGGCCATAAAATCGCGATACGTTCGATTGCCGCCGGTGAACCTGTTCTGCGCTACGGCCAGATCATAGGTGTCGCCACTGCAGACATCGCACCTGGCGATCACGTTCACACCCACAATCTGGGTATGAGCGACCATCGCCAGAACTATGATTTCAGCAAAGATGCCAAACCTTTGCCGCCCATTTCGGACGCCCGGTTCTTTATGGGCTATCCACGCAGTGACGGGCGGTTCGGTACGCGCAACTATATCGGTGTTCTGACATCGGTAAATTGCTCGGGCAGTGTCGCCCGCTTCATTGCCGAACAGGCGGAAAAAACCGGCTGGTTTGCCGATCTTGAAAATGTCGATGGCATCGTGCCGATTGTTCACGGAAGTGGATGTGGCATGGGCCGACACGACGAGGGATATGACACCCTGTTCAGGACTCTCGCAGGTTATGCCAAACACCCGAATTTTGGTGGAATCCTGCTTGTCGGTCTGGGATGTGAAGCCATGCAGGTCGAAGATCTCGTAGGGGAGGAAAAATTGCGTCATGACGGCAACTTCCACTATATGACCATCCAGAATAGCGGTGGAACACGTCAAACCGTTGAACGCGGCGTTGATATTGTGCGTGATCTTGCATTGCGGGCCAATCAGGCAAAGCGGGTGCGTGTCCCGGCATCCGAACTGGTTGTTGGGCTGCAATGTGGCGGATCAGACGGATATTCCGGAATTACCGCCAATCCGGCCTTGGGATATGCATCCGATTTGCTGGTTCGTCACGGCGGCACCACAATTCTCTCGGAGACGCCTGAAATCTATGGTGCAGAACATCTCCTGACCCGGCGCGCCATCAATGATGAAATCGGCCAGAAACTGGTCGACCGGATTTTATGGTGGGAAAACTACACATCGGTGCGCGGCGGCGAAATGAACAACAATCCGTCGCCGGGCAACAAACGGGGCGGCTTGACCACCATTTTGGAAAAGTCCCTTGGTGCTGTCGCCAAGGGCGGCACAGCCCCCCTGACCGATGTCTATGAATTTGGTCAGATCATCACCAACAAGGGCTTTGTCTTCATGGACAGCCCCGGCTACGACCCATGCTCTGTCACCGGTCAAATCGCAAGCGGGGCAACCCTGATTGCCTTTACCACAGGTCGCGGATCGGTTTCGGGCTATTTGCCAAGCCCCTGCATCAAGCTCGCCACAAACAGCACGATGTATGAAAACATGTCCGAAGATATGGACGTCAATTGCGGAACAATTGTCGATGGTGCAATCACAATTGAGGATAAAGGCCGCGAAATATTCGACCTGTTCCTTGAAATTGCATCGGGCACCAAAAGCAAAAGCGAGGCCCTTGGTTTTGGCAGCGCCGAGTTTGTCCCCTGGCAAATCGGGGCTGTGATGTAGGTATCACAGGTCCCAGACATTCAGCCCGCACGACATTACATCATCAAGAATGTCGGAAACCCGGACTGCTTTACCGATCCGTCAAATACGACGACGCGGAAAAGCAGTCCGGCTCTGTTACGTTGGGGGCTCCTGATGCCCCCAACACCAGGCCGCACGAACTGACACAATATCAATCGACCACAAAAAGGGTCGCGCCTGTCTCGGTTGAAGAACGATGTGCCTCTGCGTTATCGGCCACCTGATAGCTCATCCCCGGTTTCAGAACAAAGGTCCGGCCATCTTCAAGCTCGGTCGCAAGTTCGCCTTCCAGACACAGCAGAATATGCCCCTTCGAACACCAGTGATCGGCCAGATAGCCTGCTGAATATTGCACCATGCGGACCCGGATCGGGCCAAATTGCTGTGTTCGCCATGTCGCCATGCCGGTTTCACCGCGATGTTCGGTCGGCTCGATAGAAGACCAGTCGGTCGTGCCAAAGGGCAGATCAGTGATATTCATGAAGGGGCGTTCTTTCGCAACAGATGTGGGGCGACAGGTGTGGGACGCGTATCCTCCGTCGTCGGAGATCGCCGGTTAACTATGGTTTTTGCGGACAAACCGTCAATCACCTTCGCAATCTTAATCTGGCAAACCCCATATCAGATAAACGCGGTATTAATCTTTAACCTTTAGGCAGATAGTTGGTAATCAACGAGTCGCACCAAGAGGCTGTCCCGATCTTGTTACCCGCAACCATCGCAACCAATCAGGACTATTCCGCCCGGCGTCTGGCGGAAATGCGTGCTGCATTGGCAACACGCCTGCAGGGCGATACATTTTGCGTTGTCGTAACAGGATCTTATGGGCGCCACGAGGCATCCGACCAGTCAGATCTTGATTACTTTATCATCGGCCGCGAAGCCGAACGTGATCAGGCCCCGCATCAGGAAGTTGCCGACATCCTTGGCAAGATGGTCACCAAGAAACCGGCGGTAAACGGCCCGTTTTCATCCTATGTCACGGCCGAGGAACTCGTAAATCGCATCGGTCTGGATGGTGATACCAACTCGATCACCACAAGGCGGCTTTTGTTCCTGCTCGAATGTGAATGGCTTTATAACGAGGCAGGCAAACGCAAATTCTT
Source organism: Thalassospira profundimaris (assembly GCF_003326795.1). Classification (GTDB taxonomy): domain Bacteria; phylum Pseudomonadota; class Alphaproteobacteria; order Rhodospirillales; family Thalassospiraceae; genus Thalassospira; species Thalassospira profundimaris_C. Next base: position 86,762 of record NZ_JPWI01000001.1, read on the forward strand.
TGACGATCTGATTGCCAACTACGTCACCACATCGGTCACGCGGGACTCAATCGCCCGCTTTCTGGTCAATGATGTGATCCGCTACTACCGGACCATCAGCGTAGATTTCGAAATCAAGACCCGCGAAGGCGACGCCAGCAAGGCATGGGCACCCCGCCGCCTCAAACTCGTATTTTCCCGAAAGATGCTTTATTTTGGCGGTATTATTGCGGCTGCGGAAACAGCAGGACGTGATTATGCGGGGAAACGCGAAAAACTGTCGGAACTTTTACAGCTCCCACCAATCACTCGACTGCAAACCGTGTTTGGCGAGAAAAGCCTGCCTGCACTTGATCTTTATGACCGCTTCCTGCGCGAACTATCCGATCCCGATGTGCGCGCCCGTCTTGACGGGGTCGGACCGCATGATCGCAATAATGTGCAATTGCGGTCGCTTCTTGACGCCGGCAAGGACTTCTCGCGCGAGCTGATCAAACTGCTTAATGATCGCTATGGTCCTGACCATCCGATCCACGAAGCGCTTTTGATGTAGGATCGAAACCGCCTTACGGCGCAAGGGTCACATGCTTGTGGTAATGCGCCCGATCAAGGTCATGGACCTCGACCGTAAATTGCACCGCATAATCCCCCACCAGCCATTCCAGCCGATCACGCAGGACCGCAAGGGCTGCCTCGCCCGTGGCGAACTTCATCTGATCGGTCCGCCCCGACAGCAGACGAATATCAAGATGGACCATCGCATGACTGTCATCACCATCGGCAATCACGACATTCTGCAGCGCTGAAATCCGCGTCTTGAAGGAAGAGAGATCCGCATCGGCTTCGCGGGCAATCACATAATGCAGATCAACAGCCAGTTTCGGCAATTCGTCGGCAATCGGAAGCTTTGCGGAATATTCGATTTCAAGCTGGGGCATGTTTCCAAACTCTTTGGTGGGGCTGATTGCTTTTACCAAGCAAGTCCCGCCCTGAACACAAAAAAGCCGGTCTGACTGAACAGACCGGCTTTGATGCAAATCGGCAAAGACCGATTAGTAACGGTAATGATCCGGCTTGAACGGACCAGCCTGCGGAACACCGATATATTCGGCCTGTTCGCTCGAAAGCTTGGTCAGTTTTACGCCCAGACGGTCAAGATGCAGGGCTGCAACTTTCTCATCAAGGTGTTTGGGCAGGACATAAACCTTGTTTTCGTAGTTGGCAAAGTTCTTCCACAGCTCGATCTGTGCCAGCACCTGGTTGGTGAAGGAGGCCGACATAACAAAGCTCGGGTGGCCGGTTGCACAACCAAGGTTGACCAGACGGCCTTCGGCCAGAACGATCAGACGTTTGCCATCCGGGAATTCGACTTCGTCGACCTGCGGCTTGACGTTGTCCCACTTGTAGTTACGCAGCGAACCGATCTGGATTTCGGAATCGAAGTGACCGATGTTGCAAACAATTGCACGGTCTTTCATCGCACGCATATGGTCAAGCGTGATGATGTCGATGTTACCCGTGGTGGTGACAAAGATATCGCCAACCGGTGCAGCATCTTCCATGGTGGTGACTTCGTAACCTTCCATCGCGGCTTGCAGAGCACAGATTGGATCGATTTCGGTCACAAGAACGCGGGCACCCTGGCTGCGCATCGAAGCAGCAGAACCTTTACCCACGTCGCCAAAGCCAGCAACAACAGCAACTTTACCGGCAACCATTACGTCGGTTGCGCGTTTGATGCCATCGACCAGGCTTTCACGGCAGCCGTACAGGTTGTCAAATTTCGACTTGGTGACCGAGTCATTGACGTTGATCGCCGGAACCTTAAGGGTGCCTTTTTTCGCCATTTCATACAGGCGGTGAACACCGGTGGTGGTTTCTTCCGACAGACCTTTGATGTCTTCAAGAAGTTCCGGATACTTGTCGTGGATCAGCTGGGTAACGTCGCCGCCATCGTCAAGGATCAGGTTCGGTTTCCAGCCGTTCGGGCCGGAAATGGTCTGCTCGATGCACCACCAGAATTCTTCCTCGGTTTCACCTTTCCAGGCAAATACCGGGATTTCAGCAGCAGCAATCGCCGCAGCAGCCTGATCCTGGGTCGAGAAGATGTTGCACGAAGACCAGCGAACTTCCGCACCAAGTGCCGTCAGCGTCTCGATCAGAACTGCGGTCTGGATGGTCATGTGCAGGCAACCGACGATACGTGCGCCAGCCAACGGCTGTGCTGCGCCATATTCTTCGCGCAGCGCCATCAGGCCCGGCATTTCGGTTTCGGCAATCGCGATTTCCTTGCGGCCCCAAGCGGCCAGCGAGATGTCTGCGACCTTGTAATCGGTAAAGTTCGACATGTCGTCTCCAATCAAACAGGAATGGCGCATCCGCCACGGACTTCTGTCCTGCCGATACGCCGAGAAATTCTGTTGCGGTCATTTCCCTGACCGCGATGGAACACATATAAAGATTTCTTTATATCGTTTTCAAGTCTTTTTTTGCCCAATCGCAAAAGACGGATCAATCCACGACCATTCTCACCCCGAAATCCTGCTGATTTCGGCGGAAAATTTCGGACTGTTCCCTATGTCGTGATGATGGTTGCAATGGACAAGGCCGATGACTGATCCGGCCAAGATTGCGCCAAGGCCCGATCAATCAGGCAAGATCGTTGAAATCATCAAGCATCATGGCGATGCGTGCCGAATCCCACTGTTCCATGACCCGGTTGGCCTGATGTTCGGAATTACGGGTATCAAGCCGGCGCAGGCGCTGTTTGACCAGCAACAGGTTAACCGGCGACATCGACAGATTGCGTAAACCAAACCCGATAAACAGCGGCACATAACGCGGATCACCCGCCATTTCGCCGCAAACACTGACCGGGATACCCCGTTCACCGGCAACCCGGATCACATCACGGATCAGGCGCAAGACCGCCGGATGAAGCGGATCATAAAGCCCCGCCACCTGATCATCGGTCCGGTCAATCGCCAGCGTATATTGCGTCAGGTCATTGGTGCCGATGGCAAAGAAATCGCATTCACGCGACAATGTATCGATGGCAATTGCCGCGGCCGGAATTTCGATCATTGCGCCCAATGGCGGCAATATTTCGGGGATCGCGTGCCCTTCCTTGCGCAGGCGCTTGGCGACTGCCTCGTAAATCTGGCGCGCACGTGTCATTTCATGCACCCCGACCACCATCGGGATCAGCACCCGGACCGGCCCATGCAGGGACGCGCGCAAGATGGCGGCAAACTGGGCTTCAAGCAGTTCGGGTTTGCGCAGCGACAAGCGAACACCGCGCAATCCCAAAGCCGGATTTGGTCCCGACCCCATATCGGCCTGAAGCGCCACCGCGAGCTTTTCACCACCGATATCAAGGGTGCGAATCGTGACCGGCTTGCCGCCCATCCGTTTTACGATGTCAGAAAGTTCTGCATATTGTTCGTCTTCATCGGGCAGATAATCCTTGTTCATGAACATGAATTCACTGCGCAAAAGTCCGATGCCCGTCGCCCCGTTTTCAAGGGCTGCGGAAAGTTCGATCGGCAATTCGATATTGGCATGAAGATCAATATCGACCCCGTCGCGCGTTGCCGATGGTACGTCGCGCAATGTCGCAAGCTTGTCACGTGCCGCCAGCCAGTCTGCCCGGCGCTGGCTGTAATGTTCGATATCAGCATCAGAGGGCGACAGGATAACCTCGCCGCGCCCGCCATCGACAATGATCTGATCACCACCGGATACACCCCGGATGATGTCGGTCGCCCCCAGAACAGCCGGAATACCGAGTGATCTTGCCATAATCGCCGTATGGCCCTCGGCCCCGCCAAGGGCGGTGACAAAGGCAGTCAGCTGCCCCGGCTCAAACCGGGCCATATCGGCCGGGCTGACATCTTCGGCAATCAGGATCGCCCCCTTGGGGGCCTTTTCAACGGCACGGTCGGTTTCGCCCATCAGACAACGCATCAGGCGCAAGCCGACTTCACGGATATCGCTTGCACGCGCCGCGATATAGCGATCATCCATGCCCGAAAACTGGGTAGCGATCACATCAATCACTTCGCTGACCGCATGGACGGCATTCAGCTTGCGCGAAACAATCAGCTCTTCCGCACCGCGCACCAGTCGCGACTGGGTCAGCATGTGGATATAGGCATCAAGCAGGAAGCCAAGTTCCTCGGATGCCGCACTGTCGGCTGATGAAGATTGGGATTTCAGACGTTTGAGCTGATCGATGCTTTCCGCAACACCGTCATGCAGGCGTTTGCATTCGGCCTGAACAGCATCATCGGCAATCGGTTTGCGGCTGACCTGGATATATTGCCGGTCCACAACAAAAGCCCGGCCAATCACGATCCCGCCTGATGCACCCAATCCGGTAATGACCCGGCGGGCACCGGTGGCATGGTCGTCTGATGGGGTTTGATCTTTTGGCGGAACTTGCAAACCTGGGGTCAGAACCTGTTTTTGTTGTTTTCCCGAAAGTCAGAAGTCTTTTGGTCGTTATGCGTTTTATTCTTCGTCGAACTTTGCATCGACAAGTTCGTTAAGGGCCTCAATCGCCTTGACCGCATCGGGTCCGGTTGCTTCAACCTCGATCTCGGTGCCAATCGATGCGGCAAGCATCATAAGCCCCATGATTGATACACCCGAAACTTCGGTGCCGCGATTGCGGACCATGATGCTGGATTCAAATTCACCAGCCAGTTTAACAAATTTCGCCGCCGCCCGCGCGTGCAAACCACGCTGGTTGCTAATCGTAAGGATACGTTTTTCCTTCTGCGCCATCTATGTCCCCGCCAGCCGGATGTCCGATTGCGATACATCCGGCCTTCTTATTTTTGTTGCCGTCTTATTCTTCGCCACTCAGCAGACGCGACGCAACGTTGATATATTTACGCCCGGCATCCTGAGCCGCATTGACCGTCTCGGCCAGCGTCCCGTCAATGCGAACAGATGCCAGTTTGATCAACAAAGGTAAATTAACCCCTGCGATGACTTCGACATTTGCCTGTTCCATGATGGAAATCGCCAGATTGGACGGCGTCCCGCCAAACATGTCCGTCAACAGGACAACACCCTTGCCGCTGTCGACTTTCTCGACGCTTGCAAGGATATCCGCGCGGCGTTGTTCCATGTCGTCATCGGGTCCAATACAGACCGATTCGACATTTTCCTGCTCGCCAACAACGTGCTGCAAGGCAGATACGAACTCTTTCGCGAGATCGCCATGGGTGACCAGCACCATCCCGATCATGCAGTTTTCTCCATTTTATTCACTCCCCCGATGCCGGTTCATCTGGCTTGTCTCGATGTCCGAGATGTGTGTCATATCCCAGATCGGCAATCCAGTCATTGAGTATCCGTGCGATATAAACCGAACGATGTTGTCCGCCCGTACACCCGATCGCAATGGTCAGATAGCTTTTCCCTTCTTGCGCATAACGCGGCAGGATCGGCTCCAGCATTGCTTTCAGACGGGTCACAAACCCGGAGAAGTCCGGGTCTTCTTCAATATATTGGCCTACCCGATCATTCATGCCTGTCAGCAGGCGAAGCTCGGGATCATAATGCGGGTTGCGCAGAAAGCGAACGTCAAAAACCAGATCGGCTTCTGCGGGCACACCCTGACGGAATGAAAAGCTTTTGACAAAGATCGCAAGGCCTTCATTTTCGCCAATATCAAACTGGTCCTGAAGAATCTTGCGAAGCTCGGTTGATTTCATCCGCGATGTGTCGATCCGCATGTCCGCCGTCGCCGCAATCGGCGCCATCAGACGTTTTTCATGCTCAATCGCGTCAACCAGTGGCCGGTCATGGCTAAGTGGATGGGGACGGCGCGTTTCGGTAAAGCGACGCTGTAGCACCGTTGTGTCGGCATCGACATAGATCATCAAGGGTTCCATGCCGGTCTGCTTGCGCAGGCGTCCAACAATCTCGACAAACTGGTCAACGCCAAAATCACGTGTGCGGATATCAAGCCCGATGGCAATCGGACGATCCGGGCGGCAATCGCTTGGCACTAGGGCCGAAAGCAACCGAAGCGGCAAGTTGTCAACCGCATCAAAACCGAAATCTTCAAGGATTTTAAGGGTAGTTGTCCGTCCTGCCCCCGAAACACCGGTCACAAGGACAAGACCGCTTCTGCCATCAAAGCTGTCAGGTGCGGCATTCTGGTCATCACGGGGTTTGACGGGAGTTTTCTGCAAAACAGCTTCCTTAAGACTCTAAGCGCAATTCACCGGTCGCAAGCGCCAAAGCTACCCTGATCTTGGCCTCAAGTGCCAGATCGGTTGCACATAATGTCCAACGCGCAACAGATATGCCACAAATCTCTTCTGATGTGCCATGAGGCATTCGTTCCACAAGATCAGGATCATCGACCAGATCAATCACCACCCTGACATCGCCTTCAGGACGTTGTGGCAATCCGCGCACAATGCCAAGCCCGCGCACTTCACACAATCCGGCAATCGTTGCAGGCGACGTCGCAATCAAACGCCCGTCGCGTGCAACAAGGTCTGTCCGGTCATCTGCGATCAGAAAGCCCCCCGCATCGATCAAACGCAGAGATATACTGGATTTCCCGGAACCGGACGGACCGCGCAGCAAAAGCGCATAGTCACCGATCTGGACACAATTGGCATGAAGCTGGGACATAATGGCAAAACGATGCGGGGCGGCGCGTTTGTTGTCAAACACCAAACGCGTAAACCTGACCTTCCGCATAAGCGTTTCGCGGTTTTTTGGTGCCGATTCCCTATTCGAGCGGCAGACGAATGGTAAAGATAGCACCCTTTACCTCGTCCCCGACCACGCGATTCTGTGCGCTCAGTTCACCATTATGGGCCGAAATGATCCGCTTGGAGATCGAAAGACCAAGTCCCGAATGCTGGCCGAATTTCTCGGTCGCGGGGCGCTCGGTATAGAAGCGGTTAAAGATCGCCTCTTCCTTGCCCGGCGGGATACCCGGACCGTCATCCTCGATCGTGATGATCGCACGTTCCTTGTCACGCCATGCCCGAACCCGGACTTCGCCGCCCTCGGGGCTAAAGGTAATCGCGTTTGAAATCAGGTTTCTGAACACCTGGGTCAACCGGCTTTCAAGGGCCGGAACATTCAGGTTTTCGGGGACAGACACCCGGATACGCGGCCCGGACGGATCGGCATTATAAAGTTCGCCCAGTGTTTGCAGCAGAACCCGAAGATCAACTTCTTCGGATTCGGCGCGCGACAATTCGGCATCCATCCGCGAATAGTCGGAAATATCACTGATCAGACGGTCCAGACGCTGCACATCCTCGGCAATGATTTCCATCAGGCGACGCTGGCGTTCCGGGTCCTTGAGACGCGTTGCCGTTTCCACCGCACTGCGCAGCGATGTCAGCGGGTTTTTGATTTCATGCGCCACATCGGCGGCAAACCGTTCAATCGCATCCATGCGGTCCCAAAGGGTCTCGGTCATATCGCGCAGCGTGGTCGACAGATCACCGATCTCGTCGCGGCGATCCGACAGATCGGGAATGGTGAACTGGCGGTTCTTGCTGCGCCGGACCCGTTCGGCTGCACGCGCCAGCCGGTTTAACGGCCGGGTAATCACGCCAGCCAGATAGATCGACAGCAACACCGTGATGCCAAAGGCAAAAACAAAGATTTTAAGGATATCAAGCCGCACCGCATGCAGCGCGCTTTCAATTGTGTCGCCACTTTTGGTCAGCATCACCGACGCCAGAACCTGCTTGAAACGCGCCACGGGAACCGACACCGACAAGACCCGGCGCCCCTGGCTATCCACACGCACAACACCGCGCGAATACCCCGCCAATGCCGCACGAACTTCGGGGTAATCGGCTGCACTTGCCACGGGCGGATCGACATAAAGCGGCAAGGGCTGCTCGCCTTCAAACAGGGTCAGAAGCCCGTCAGTCAGTTTGCGCATGATATCGGCAAAGGCATCTTCTTCGCCCGGTGCCGGAAGTTCTTCGGCCTGAATGGTGCCTGCGCCAAAGGACTGGATATTACGGCTGTCAGCCATCAGCTTGCCATTGGTGGCAAAAAGCCGTGTGCGTGCGCCGGTAATACCGACAAGCCGACGCACCATCTCGCGCGCGACTTCAAGCTTCACCCGGTTGGTCGCATCATCTTCGGCACTGACCGCAGATGTCGAAAGGGCGGCGGCATACATTTCCGCCTGCACGGCCATGGCTTCAAGTTCGGAATGAATAAGTTCCTGCTTGTAGCGGCCCAGATACAGAATACCTGCAACCAGCACAAACAAAGCCAGCGCATTCACGGCAAGAATGCGCCAGGTCAAAGGGGAAAACAGCCCGTGGCGTTCCTCTATGCGTGCCGCCCGTGTTTCGGACTGGCCTGTCGTCTGGTCATGATCGCCAGCGCTTTGATCGCTCATTCAAACCTGCGTAACTGGCCCGCTTGGATCGGGCCTGCAAAACGATAGGTGCCGGAACAGACATGCTCCGGCACCAGAATTCATCTGATTATCCTGCCACCGTGGCAGAGTCGCGATAGCGGTAGCCAACGCCATACAGGGTTTCGATTTCCTTGAATTCCTTGTCGGTCTCGCGGAATTTCTTGCGCAGGCGCTTGATGTGGCTGTCGATGGTGCGGTCATCGACATAGATATGTTCGCCATAGGCCGCATCAATCAGCTGGTCACGGTTCTTCACATGACCCGGATGTTTTGCCAGTGCCTGAATCAGCAGAAACTCGGTCACGGTCAGGTTCACATGCTGCCCTTTCCAGCTGCACATGTGGCGTGACGGATCAAGAACCAGATCCCCGCGCTGCAACACATCATCGGACCCGTTCGGGCGAATACCACCGGCCCGCATGATTTCCGAACGGCGCAACAATGTGCGGATACGTTCAATCAGCAAACGCTGCGAGAACGGCTTTTTGATGTAGTCATCCGCGCCAAGACGCAGACCGGTCAGTTCATCAACCTCGTCATCCTTGGACGTCAGGAAGATCACCGGCATTTCGGTTTTCTTGCGCAGATGGGTCAGAAGTTCCAGTCCATCCATGCGCGGCATCTTGATATCAAGCACGGCAAGATCCGGCTCTTCCTTGGTCAGGGCATGCAATGCCTCCGAACCATCGGAATATGTCAGGACCTCATAACCCTCTTCTTCCAAAGCCATGGAAACAGACGTCAGGATATTACGGTCGTCATCAACAAGTGCGATCTTACTCACCTGGACCTCGTCATCTGGACAGATACAATTCGTTCGTTAGTTTTGTGACTATACAATTTACATTCCAATGTGGCGAAAAAATAACCACTTGCGGCATAATTAAGGCTCATCGAATACACGCATCATCTCTGGCACGGCTTGCCTGTATTTGTTGACTTTGCGCCATTCTGCCCAATAACAATCACCCCATCAGGATAAAAGCGCGAACCCGGTACAAACGCGCAAAACACAAAAAGGGTCCCAAACGGGATCGGAGGCCGCAATTTTTTACTGGTTACGCAATTTCAGTCGCGCAAGCCTGACCTTTGCCGGCACGCTGATATCGGCTTTGGTGGTCTGGCTTGCCGTCAGTTCGACCGGCAATCTGACCATCCGCGAACTGCAATCAACCGGTCAGGCCCGTCTGGCCCTTTATGACAGCTCCCTGCGTGCGGCGATTGACCGGTATCGCTACCTTCCCTATGTGGTTGCCCGCCATCATCAGGTGATCCAGGCCATCTCTGATCCGCAAACAGCCCAGATCGCCAATCTTTATCTGGAACGGGTCAACAACCGGTCCGGTGCAGCAGCCCTTTATGTTCTTGATAGAACCGGTGTCACCGTCGCATCCAGCAACTGGAACACACCGGACAGTTTTGTTGGCGAAGACTATTCATTCCGCCCCTATTACAGCCTGGCCCTTGCCGGGAACGAGGGATTCTTTTTCGGGATCGGCGTCACCACCGGACGCGCTGGTGTTTTCATTTCCAATCCGATTTTCCAGAATGGCGAGATCATCGGTGTCGTCGTCGTCAAACTCGAACTCGATGAAGTTGAAATGAACTGGCAGGAAGGCGGCGAAACCGTTTTCGTTGCCGATGCCGACGGTGTGATCACCCTGACCAGTCGCGGCGACTGGAAATACCGGACCCTGTCCCCGCTTTCCGATACTGATCGCACCCGTATCAACCTGAACCGCCAATATCCCGGCCGCGAACTGACATCGTTGAATGTCGGGCAACAACTGGCAAAAGGTTCGGGCATCGTCACCATCAGTTCCCACCGTTACCTGTTTGACAGCAAACCGATCCGCGGCAGTGACTGGCGCATCTTCTATCTGACCTCGATGGATCAGGTTACCGACCGTCAGGCCGCTGTCATGCTGATCGCCATCATTGGCGGGGGCATGATCGTTTTGCTGATCCTGTTCTTGCGCGAGCGCGAGCTTAAACTCGCATCCCAGCGTGAAGCTCGCGAACTTGAACGCATCCAGGCGCTCAATACCCGGCTCGAAGAAGAAATTGCCGAACGCCGCAAGACCGAAGACGAGCTGCGCGGCACCCAGAATGAACTGGTCCAGGCGGGAAAACTGGCCGCCCTTGGTCAGATGTCAGCAGCCATCGCTCATGAAATCAATCAGCCGATCACCGCGATCCGGACTTTCTGTGCCAGTGCCAAACTGATGCTTGACCGCGGCAAAACCGACCAGCTTGACCAGAATATCAGCCAGATTTCATCCCTGACCGAGCGCATGGGCGCGATTACCGGACAGCTCAAGACATTTTCACGCAAGTCGACCGGTGTGCTTGAACCGGTTGATTTGAAAGTTGCCCTCGGGAACGCCTTGCAACTTCTGCGTCCGCAGCTTGAGTCCGAAAATTGCAGTCTGGAACGCAACGAACCGGATTACCCCCTGATCATCCGGGCCGATCTGGTCCGGATCGAACAGATTTGCGTCAACATCATCCGCAATGCACTTGATGCAATGGAAGATAGCGGGGTTAAACGCATCCGCATCGATCTGGCCACCGATGCCGATGATGTTACCATGCACATCACCGATACCGGACCGGGCATGAATGACGAAACGCTGGCACTTCTGTTTGACCCGTTCTTTACCACCAAGGATCCGGGACAAGGTGTGGGATTGGGACTTTCAGTAACTTATGGCATTGTGCGGGACTTTGGCGGCACCATCAAAGCCTATAACACCACAATGGGCGGTGCCTGCTTCGAAGTTCGTTTGCCGCTGCTCAGGAACAGTAAACAGTGACGTCAATCAGCCAGATGCAAGATCCGATCACCAAACCGCACATCATCATTGTTGATGACGATGCCGCGATGCGCATGGCGCTGTCGCAATGGCTGGAACTTTCGGATTTCGATGTCACGGTCTATGAGGACGCGCGCGAGGCGCTTCGGGATATCCGTCCCGATTTTGCTGGTGTCATCCTGACGGATGTGAAAATGCCCAAACTTGATGGCATCACATTTACCAAATCCGTCCTTTCGGCGGATTCCGATATTCCCGTCATCCTGATGACCGGCCATGGCGATGTCCCGATGGCGGTCGAGGCAATGAAAAGCGGCGCATATGATTTCGTCGAAAAACCGTTCGAGCCCAAAGACATTGTCGAAAGTCTCGAACGCGCCATTGAAAAGCGTCGTCTGGTTCTCGAAAACCGCCAGCTTCGTCAACAGATCATCCACCGCAGCAGCTTGGACAGCCGCCTGATCGGCAATTCTTTGCCGATGCGTGCGCTTAAGGACGAAATCGCCAATATTGCCCCGACCGAAGTCCCGGTTCTGATTTCGGGTGAAACCGGTACCGGCAAGGAACTGGTCGCACGCGCCATCCACGATCTCAGTGACCGGCACGATGAAAAATTCGTCGCTGTAAACTGTGCTGCCATTCCCGAAAGTACGGCTGAAAGCGAACTGTTCGGTCATGAAAAAGGCTCTTTCACCGGGGCGGTCAGCCAACGGATTGGCTGGATCGAACACGCCATTGGCGGTACGCTGTTTCTTGACGAAATCTCAAGCATGCCGCTGGCCCTTCAGGCCAAATTGCTGCGCGTGATCGAACAGCGCGAAGTCGTGCGTGTTGGCTCAAACGCACCGGTCAAAGTTGACTTCCGGCTGATCTGTGCGACCAACGAAGATCTGGTTGATGCGGTCAGCGCGCGCAATTTCCGTGAAGACCTTCTGTTTCGCATCAATACCTTTGAACTGGCCATCGCATCCTTGCGGGATCGCAAGGATGATATTGCCCTTCTGTTTGATATCTTTGCCGAACGTGCGGCCGAACGGTTCGAGCGCCCCTATGAACGCCTGACACCGGCACTGATCGCGCAACTCAAGGCCCATGAATGGCCCGGCAATGTCCGCGAACTTAAAAACATGGCGGAACGGTACGTCTTGCTGGTCGGAAGCGCCGAAGAACGGTTCAAACGCCTGTTCAAGGGCGGGTTTGATCCGGCAGGCAAACCATCAACGACCCTTGCGCTTGCCGATCAGGTCCGTGACTTCGAGGAACGCGTCATTCGTGATGCACTTGATCGCCATGACGGCAATGTCAAATCGGTGATGGAAGAACTCGACATCCCGCGCCGGACCCTGAATGAAAAGATGAAAAAGCTGAACATCCGGCGCGACAAGCCACTCTGATCAGATCGGCATATCGGCAACATTCCGCCGATCAAAATCCTCAGATCGGCAATATTATGCCGATTTCTCAATTAAGCCCAAAATAAGTATTTGATTTTAAATAATATTTTTTATTCCTGTTTTGGCATACTCATTGCACATTCGAGTACCAAAATGATAAAATGACAAAAACACAGGGAGGAGATTCAGACAGCCAGCCCGATCCGGGTTTTCCAGATGGCTGTTTTGTATATCAACTCTCTGACATGATTTCATCGACCTGCCAGAATTGCTTTGTGCGCAGCTGGCGTCGAACGGAACCGGAAGCGACCAGGCTTCATGTCATCATGACAGCCACACCGGACATCCGTGAAATCCAAGAATAACAGGCCATGACAATTGGCCGGTAAAGAACGTGAAGAACCGTATTCTGTAGCGATCTTTGATTAATTGGACATTAGAAGTGTTAACCCTAGGGAGGACTACCATGAAGCTACGTACTCTGCTTTCCGCAGCAGCCGCAGCCATGATGCTGACCGCTACTTCTGCTTCAGCACAGCAGCTTTCGATCGCAACCGGCGGGACCGGCGGCGTTTATTATCCGTATGGCGGTGGCCTTGCGGAACTGATCACGAAATATATTGATGGTTCAAGTGCCGTTGCCGAAGTTACCGGTGCATCTGTTGAAAACATGGGTCTTGTTTCCCGTGGCGACAGTGACATCGCAATCGGTCTGGCCGATACCGTTTATGCAGGTTACACCGGAACCGGCAAATTCGAAGGCCGTACCCTTGATAACGTGCGCGCACTGGCTTCGATCTATCCGAACGCTGTTCAGCTCGTTACCCTTGCCGATAGCGGCATCAACAGCCTTGCCGACCTTAAGGGCAAGCGCGTTTCTGTTGGCGCACCGGGTTCGGGGACCGAAGTTTCGGCCAAAACCCTGCTCGAAGCCAATGGCATCACCTATGATGACATCGAAGAGCAGCGCCTGAACTTCAACGAAACCGCTGATGCAATCCGCGATGGCGACATCGATGCCGGTTTCTGGAGCGTCGGCCCGCCCACCAGCTCGATCCTGAACCTTGCAACCACGCGTAACATCAAGCTGATCGCGCTGACCGATGATGAAATCCTCGCAGCACTTGATGCAGAACCGACCTTCGCACCTTATGCCCTGCGCAAAGGCATCTACGAAGGCGTAACCGCACCGGTTAACACCATTTCGACCCCGAACGTTCTGTTCGTAAGCGACGAAATGGACGAGGAACTGGCTTATCAGATTACCAAGACCCTGTTTGAAAAGGTCGACGAACTGATCGCCATCCATCCGGCAGCCAACGATACCACCATTGACTTCGCACTGGGTTCGACCCCGATCCCGATGCATCCGGGCGCCCTTCGTTACTACGAAGAAACCGGTTTCCCGATCCCGGAAAAACTGCGTCCATGATTTCGCAAAAGTTTGGGCGGCCTCTTTTGGCCGCCCTTCTTCTCTCGATCACAGCCTGTGCTGGCCCTGCCAGCCAACAGGAAGTCGAACCCGGCACCACCGTCGATCATCTTGAAGTTATCGGCCCGGATGGTTCGGTTCTCGCAAGGACCGACATTCCACGACAGACCGGCTGGTGCCTTTACTGGAATCATTCTGTTACCGGTGATGGCGTGATCGACTGTTACATAGACGATCTCGGCAAGATGGTTCTTCATCGCGCCTATCAACCCGACTTCGCGGCAGGACTGGGACATTTCCCCGGTCGTGGGATACTGACCAGCGCCGAAGGCGGTGGATACTGGATCGAAGATATTGATGAACCTGTAGCGGGCAACGCCTATGTGCTGCGCGTCGGGTCTCTTGCAGTTAATCACCGTATCGTCACAACCGATGGTGACGAAATCTATCTTTCAAAGATGGCTGAACACACACGTGTCACCATCCGCCTTGATACCGGGGAATAAGTTTAATGTCTGAACCGGCACCGTTTCCGTCCATGACGGACAAACTGCCACAACCCAAGATGGTTGTGTTGGCAATTTCGATTGTTGCTGTCGCACTCTCCCTGTTCCAGATGTATGGCGCCGGGATCGAGCCGCTTGGTCTGTTTTATCAGCGCAGCATCCATCTTGCCTTCGTCATGTTCCTTGCCTTCCTGATGTTCCCGGTATTTGGCAGCAACAAGAAGCGCGGCGCACTCGGATGGATGATTGATATCGCCTTCCTCGCCGGTGCCTTTACGACAGGCTTCTATCTATCCTTCTATCTGGATGCGATCATCAATCGCGCCGGTTTCTGGAGCAACACCGACCTGATCATCGGTGTGATTGCAACCGTGACCGTGCTCGAAGCAAGCCGCCGTGCAGTCGGCCTTGGCATGACCGTGATCGGCGTTGTCGCCATCATCTATGCCCTTTCGGGTCCGCGTGGCGCACTTCCATGGCTTGGCGAATGGCTTCCAGGCATTCTGGCCCATCGCGGTGCCGATATTGATCGCCTTGTCGGTCAGCTCTACCTTGGTCAGGAAGGCATCTATGGCCTGCCGATGGGGGTTGCTGCGACCTATATCTTCATGTTCGTGCTGTTTGGTGCCTTCCTTGAAGTCACCGGGGCGGGCAAATTCTTTATCGACATGGCCTATGCCGCCACGGGTAAAAAGGCCGGCGGCCCGGCCAAGGCTGCGGTTCTGGCATCGGCCGGAATGGGATCTATCAGTGGATCGGCAATTGCCAACGTTGTGACAACCGGTGCCTTCACCATTCCGCTGATGAAGAAACTCGGTTACCGCCCGGCACAGGCCGGTGGTATTGAAGCTGCGGCATCCACGGGCGGCCAGATCACCCCGCCCCTGATGGGTGCTGGTGCCTTCCTGATTTCCGAATATACCCAGGTACCCTATCTCGACATCGTCATGATCTCGATCTTCCCGGCGATCCTGTATCTCGGAACGGTTTATCTGTTCGTCCACATCGTCGCACTCAAGAACGGCATGCGCGGCATGCCGGTCGAAGAACTGCCTGACTGGCGTGAAGTTCTCAAGGAAGGCTGGCAGTTCATCCTGCCGCTTGGCATTCTGATTTATCTGCTGGTGCTCAATATCTCGCCGATGCGCGTCGGCTTCTGGGCCATCATTTCGGTTATGGCGGTTGCAGCCCTGCGTTATGCCCTTTGGTATTTCGTGGTCGCCCCGCAAAATGGTGAAAAGCCGACCCATGACGGGCTGAAACAGGCCATCAAAAAGGGCATCGCGATTACCATCGCCGCTCTTGAACTTGGTGCGAAAAACGCCGTTGCCGTTTCGATGGCTTGTGCGGTTGCCGGGATCATCGTTGGCGTTGTCGGTCTGACCGGCCTTGGCCTGAAATTCTCGTCGATGATGATCGCGTTTTCTGGCGGCAACATCGTTCTGGCCCTTGTACTGGTTCTGCTGGCCAGCCTGATCCTCGGCATGGGTCTGCCGGTGACGGCATCCTATATCGTTCTGATCGTTCTGGTCGGTCCGGCACTGTCGAACGAGTTCGGTATCCCGCTTCTGATCGCCCATCTCGTGGTCTTCTGGTACTCGCAGGACAGTAACGTGACACCACCCATTGCGCTGGCTGGCTTCGCGGGGGCGGCAATCGCCAATGCAAGCCCCATGGAGACCAGTATTCAGGCCTGGAAATTCGCCAAGGGCCTGTATCTGATCCCGGCCTTCATGGTCTTCAATCCGGAAATCATCGAAGGTGGCGCAATCGAGATCGTTCTGTGGACCGGCTTTACCGCCATCCTGTGTCTGGTCGCCTTTGCCGCCGCCCTTGAAGGCTATCTGTTTGATCATATGGATGTGATTTCGCGCATCGTGATCGTTCCGGCAACGATTGGCGTGTTCTATCCCGACGTCAAAGCTGAAATTGCCGGCACCGTCGTCCTGCTTGTGGTTCTTGGCTTTAACTGGTGGAAAAGCAAAAAGAACGGCGCAACGCCAAGCGCTGTCGCCAGCTAGGCACCACCTGACAGACCTTTGAACAAAGCCCGCAGCCTCACCCCTGCGGGCTTTTTCTTTGGGGCGGTTCCCTTCAGGTCAACATTCGTTCACCCTACCCGACCGGGCAGTAGACCGACCGGAATTGAATCGATACAGTATTACTCATACAAATAAGTCCTGCTTCTGAACGCGCCCCTTTTAACTCCGGAAACACCATCTTCCATGCAGTTTATTCTTCTGCTGCGTCAGGCCCCAAGGCAGCTTGCCTTTGGCGTATTACACAGTTTCGGCTCTTCCTTTGGTCAGACCTTTCTGGTTGCGCTTTTTGTTCCGTTCATTTCCGCAAGCCTCGGTCTGAACGCGACCGAGTTTGCCAATATCTATGCCGGAATCACGATTGGCAGCGCGCTGTGTCTGCCGGTCGTCGGGCGCTGGATCGACAAGGTCGATATCCTGTCCTACAGCCTTGCCACCTTGGGACTTCTTGCCCTTGGTTGTGTGATGATTTCGGTTGCCAGCAATGTCTGGATGCTGATTGCCGCCCTGTTTGTCTTGCGCCTCGCCGGGCAGGGATTGATGAGCCATGTCAGCATGACCGGCATCGCACGCTATTTCAGCAAGCATCGCGGGCGCGCCCTTGCGATCGCAAGTTTCGGCTTTCCACTGGCCGAGGCGATCCTTCCGGCGACACTTCTCGCACTGATTGCCACCGTCGGCTGGCGCTATACCTATGCCGGGTCGGCGGCCTTTATCGTGGGGGTATTGATACCGGTTGCCATTCTGCTGATCCGCGGTGATCAGAAATTCCGTGCCGCCCCGGCTCGCAAGGACAAAACTGCCCCCAAAACCGCATCCGCAACCAATGGCGAGTCGCAAACCGCCCTTAACGCCGATAACAGCAATGATCAGGCTGCGCCATCCGATCCGGAACATCCCCGCCTGTTCAGATCGCTTTATGTCTGGTTCTGCATGCCGATGCTGGCCGCACCACCCTTGATCATGACCGCGCTCTTTTTCCATCAGGGGACGATTTCAAGTCATAAGGATATTGATCTTGGCTGGTTTGCGGCGGGCTTTACCGTTTTTGCCGTGACATCGGTGATGGGGGCCTTTGGCAGTGGGCCGCTGATTGACAAACATTCGGCGCGCCGCCTGTTTCCCTGGCATCTGATCCCGATGATGCTGGGAATTGTTGTCCTTGCATCAACCACTCAACCCTTTGTCATTCTGATTTATATGGGTCTGGTCGGTATTACCGTCGGTTTTGCCACCACCCTGCGCACCGCCATCATCCCGGAACTGGTGCCGCTTGATGAAATCGGGGCGGTGCGTAGCACCCTGACCGCTGTGATGGTGCTGGCCTCCGCCATGGGACCGGCGATTTATGGCTGGATGTTTGCCGCCGACATTTCCATCGAGGTCATGCTGATGGCCACCCTGATTGTCATGGCCGTGATCAGCATCCTGTCCTGGCTGTCCGAACGTCCAGGCTTCTACGTCCCGCCGGGCATCAGCCCACAGGATTCGCAATAGCCGGGCGGCTGGAAAAACAGCCGCTCCGCAGACCGCAAGACAGGCAGGATCACCCGACACACAGGTGGATCGGGGCAGCCAGGCAAACAATATCCCGGGGTAACCCTTAGCAGTCGATACGATACCGCCCCACATGCTGCCGGGCCTGTTTTACGCTGCCCTTTGCAAAGGCCGGTGCTGCCAATTGCCGAAAAAAATGGCCCGGATCACAAAAGTGACCGGGCCAGTCGGGAAAACAGCGTCAAATAGGGAGGAAGACGCTAGATAGAAATCGGTAGTCCAGCGTGCAGGAGCACCTCTTGGGGAGGAAACTCAATCGGTGCTCGACCGCGCGCAATCGTCTGATCAGGCAGCACCGCCAACGGTACCGGCCGGATGCTTGATGTCGGATGCCTTGTCCGAACCTTTGAACAGGTTGCGGAAGAAGGAACCTACGAACTCAGCGCGCAGCTGCTGACCTTTACGTACACCTGCTTCAATTTCGGTGGCGGAGATGTAACGGGTGGTGATTTCTTCGTAAGTGGCCATGGTGACCTCCTAAAAATTTCGTTCGTTGCGACGCCGTGTCGCTCTCGATGAACTCAATCTAATTTTCTTTACCGGGAAAGAGAATTAGCTCAATATGCACATTACTTGTGAAAGAACGTCATAAATAGGAATGCCGAAATATGGATCGTGCCGCGGAAATGGAAATCTTTGTCCATGCCGTTGAGGAAGGAAGCTTCTCAGCCGCTGCAAGGACTATGCGTCTGTCCCCGTCAGCCGTGTCGAAATACATTTCCCGACTGGAAGACCGGCTGGGCGCGCGCCTGTTGATGCGCACCACCCGTCAGCTCAGCCTGACCGAGGAAGGCCGTGCCTTTTATGAACGCGCACGCACGATCTTAAACGAGATCGAGGAAGCCGAAGAAGTCGTCACCCAGCTTTATGCCGCTCCGCGCGGTACATTGCGCATCAATGCATCGGTTGCCTTCACCAAGATGCAGGTAGTCCCCCTGATCCCGGAATTTCTGGCCCGCTATCCCGATGTCCGGATCGAATTGACGCTTGATGATAAATTCACCGATCTGGTCAACGATGGTTATGATCTGGCCATTCGACTGTCCGCTCTTGAAGATTCATCACTGATCGCGCGCAAATATGCGGTCAACCGCCGAATGATTGTTGCCTCGCCGGAATATCTCGAAAAGAACGGCATCCCGCGCAAGCCGCAGGATCTGGAAAACCATAACTGTTTGCATCTGTCATCGCGCGAAAGCTTTAACGACTGGCACTTTGAAACCCCGGACGGTCACGTGGCCTTCCGCGCACAGGGGTCGTTCTCGGCCAATGATGGTGACGTGCTTCACGAAGCAGTCCTCGCCGGTTTGGGCATGGCGCGTCTGGCTGAATATCTGGTTCATGAAGATATCCGCGCCGGACGTCTTACCCCGGTTCTGACCGAATATGTCCATGATCAGGCATGGATTTCGGCGGTGTATCCGCATAAGCGCCACCTGTCGCCCAAGGTCCGCGCCTTTGTCGACTTTTTGGCCGAAAAATTCACCCCGGTCCCGCCATGGGAGCTTGGCTTCCGCGATGCCCGTTCTGTGCGTCGCCCCGCTGATGCCGCGCCCGCCGATGGCGGACCGACCGAACCGGCGGATCAATAAGGACCTAGAACGACAGGGCTTTCTGATAGGCCGCAAAGTCAAAGCGGAACTGATATTCCGACGAGGCACTAAGATCATCAAGGATGCGGCTTTCGCCTGTGCGCGCAAAGCCGCATTTTTCATAGAAGCGATGACCTGCTTCAAACCGCGTATCGGTCCAGAGCGTCACGGTTGCGCAATCCGGATGGTTCTCCACCAACCATGCCAGCGCCTTGGCCATCAGTTTCTGGGCCATGCCCTGCCCACGGGTCTCGCGATGCAGATAGACCTTGTGAAGTTCTGCTTCCCTGGTCGCCGCGTCATATTTAACACCAAAACACCCCAGAACCCGCGCCGCCGGATCAACCACAACCCAGATCCGCCCGTCGGCCTGTTTGAAATCATCGGCAATCGCATCAAGTTCGGGGAATTCGAGCCCGCGATCAAAGACGCAGCCGGAATATTCGGCAAAAACCCCCGCGATCAGGACCGCGATCGCGTCACCATCGCTGTTAAAGGCCGGACGAATGACAAGATCAGCCGGATTTGCGCGGTCCGGGCGTACAATATCCCCCGCCATCAGCCCAGAACCACGCCCTTTGCCAGTTTGTCATAACCGCGCAGTACCGCATCGGTATCCATCGCGGCCTTGCCCGGGCGTTGAATGCGGGTCGGGCGAAGCGCCCCGCTGCCACAACCAATTGTCAGGGCATCGTCAAGAATCTCGCCGACCGGACCGGACTGGTCGATCACTTCGGCGGCTTGCACCTTAATCCGTTCCTTGCCCAGTTCGAAATAGGCTCCCGGCCATGGCGTAAAGGCACGGATTTTCCGTTCCAGACTCGCCGCATCATCGGCAAAATCAAGCTTGGCCTCGGCACGCTCAAGCTTGGCGGCATAGGTCACGCCCTCCTCGGGCTGTCTGGTTGCCGTCAGTTCACCCTTTGGAAGCTTATCTAGCGCTTCAACAATCATCTCCCCGCCCAATGCTGCCAGATCATCATGGAGCGCATTGGCATAGGTTTCAGCGGTGATCGGAATGTCGCGGATCAGAAGCATATCGCCGGTATCAAGCCCGACATCCATCTGCATGATGGTAACCCCCGTCGCCGCGTCGCCTGCCAGAATGGCCCGCTGGATCGGGGCCGCCCCGCGCCAGCGCGGCAACAGTGATGCGTGAATGTTCAGACAGCCATATTTCGGCGCATCAAGGATCGCCTTGGGCAGAATAAGCCCATAGGCCGCCACCACCGCAACATCGAGATCAAGATCGGCAAAGGCCTGTTTTTCCGCGTCGGACTTAAGCGATACGGGATGGCGAACTTCTATGCCCTGCTCGGCGGCCCATCCATGAACCGGGCTTGGCGTTTCCTTTTGACCACGGCCGGCCGGACGCGGCGGCTGGGAATAGACGCACACAACATCGTGCCCGGCTGCAACCAGATCCTTAAGTGCCACAAGGGCAAAGTCCGGGGTTCCCATAAAGGCAATACGCAGCTTGGTCATATCGTCACGTCCATTCATCACAAGATTGGGCATTCATCACAAAATCGGGGCAAGACCGGTGGTCTTTGCTATTCCAGGGCGGCAATTTGGCGCTATCTTGTCGAAATGACAAGCCAAGCCTTATTCAAGCCGCGCAAATACCCGGTTGATCATATCTGGCACGCCGACTGGAGCATATCGGTCAAGGCCCGCTGGGTGGCCAAAGCCCGCCGGATAACAAGCGGCTGGCAAATACATGCGATCGAACCGGTCGGGATGCTGAACCAGTTTCGCCATTCCATGTCCGAGCGTGGCCGGGACCAGCGCATCTGGCTGGGACTTGATATGCCCATCGGCTTTGCCCGCTACTGGTATGATGGCGCAAATATCGCCGACTTCAAGACACTCACGGATCTGCTATTTACCAAGGATTGGCGCGAATTCTCCGACGTCTGTGAAACCCCCGACCAGATTTCCCACCGGCGTCCCTTCTATCCGAAATCATCGTGCATCAAGGGCAGTGTAAAGCGCGAACATCTTGTTTCGGCCCTTGGGCTGTCTGATTTCACTGATCTGCATCGCCAATGTGAATTCCCGACCGACAAACGCAACGCCGCCTGCCCGTCCTTCTGGACATTGGGGGCCAATCAGGTCGGCAAGGGCATGCTCCATGGTCTTGAACATCTGGTCATACCCGGATATCGCAACGGCTTTCATATCTGGCCGTTTGATGGTGATCTTGCAACCTGTTCTGCTCAACCCGGCGTCACGCTGATTGAAACCTATCCCGGTGAGATCTATGACTGGCTGGGCATAAGTGAGTTAACTAAATCAAATCAGAAAAGCCGTGCAGATGCTGTCAAACATCTGTGCACCTATGCCCCCGAAAACGGGATTGAAATAAGCCCTGCCGTCCTCGCCGACATCCAATCGGGATTTGGCCCGGAACAGGGGAAGGATGATGCGTTTGATGCGCTGGTTGGTGTTATGGGACTGATCCGGATCGCCGATGGCAAGCGTCCCGAATTTCTGCCAGATGATCCGGTCATCCGCGAACGCGAAGGCTGGATCGTCGGCTTGAACTTGGCGGACACAAAAGTCTGCTAGTAGACAAGTTCTCTCAAAAATAGCAAAACCAAGAACAGACACCATAAAACAAGATTGTGAAGCTACAATGGCTCAATGGAGTACAAACTCGTTTATTGCTGGCGCTGTTGCCGGAATAGCTGCAACTAGTATATCCGCCATCCTAGTTGCAGAACTCTTGTTTGGATCATCCGTTAGCTGGGAAACTCTATTGTCCGGAGTTTTTGCTCTTTTAGGCGGTAGTTTCGCGTTCTTTGCTGTCCAAGCCCAAATCAATGAGACAAGAAAAAAGCAAGAGGATGCAAGGAGAGAAATTGTCGCAAGTCGCCTAGAGATAGCAATAGAGGATTTGGGGGCACTATTTGAATATTTCGACAGCTGGCGAGAGACGATGGAAGCGATCTGTATTCATCGGCAACTAGGCGTTCCTGTTCGAATCCCCCCCCCCAAGGCACCACCAATTGAGTTCGAGAGGCTCATCGACAATATCTCAGAATTCGACCATCCACACAGACGTTGGCTAGGAAACCTAGTGGGCTATCGCGCAGAACTGGAAAGGGTCAGAGATGTCACGCTTTCAGGCCAGGTCGAAAAACCAGAGTTTCTTCAGCCAAAGGCAGAATCTTATGCAGCACAATGCAGTGCTATGAGCCAAAAATTCAGATCCAAACTATTTGAACTGACAAAGTACAATCACAAGGAACACAGTATTTTCGAAGCAACCCGAAAAGCTGAAGAATTCATCAGAAAGAACCGTTTGGAGGCTAAAAGAGCCAAACGTTGACCAAGGCTGTTAGGCAGACTTTTTGGTCTTCTGAAGCTTCTGGACCTTCTTCAGGATCATGTTGCGCTTGAGCGCGCTGAGATAATCGGTGAACAGAACACCGTCAAGATGATCAATCTCGTGCTGGATACAGGTCGCAAGCAGGCCTTCTGCCTCGATCTCATGTTCCTTGCCATTTTCATCAAGGTAACGCACGCCGACCTCGGCCGGGCGTTCAACATCGGCATATTGTTCCGGGATCGACAGACAGCCTTCCTGATAGACCGACGTATCTTCGGACTCCCAGATGATCTCCGGGTTGATCAGTTTCATCGGCTCGGGCTTGTCCTTGTCATCGGATACATCCATGACGACAACGCGCTTCATCACACCGATCTGCGGTGCCGCAAGACCAATGCCCGGTGCCGCGTACATGGTTTCAAGCATGTCATCAAGCAGGGTTCTGATCTCATCATTCACGTCGGTGACCGGTTCGCATTCCTTTTTCAGGCGCGGGTCTGGAACGATAAGGATTTCACGCAGGGCCATGGGTCTCTGATCCGATTTCGAACTGAATTCTGGTCTGTATTATAGCGAATTTCGCGCTTCGAGATAAGGTTTCCCGACGTCCAAGTCAAGAAAGCTGGGCCAATCGATGGCGGGTATCAGCCATGTCACACCCGGTTGATACCCCGATCCACCCTTATTCCTCGGCGGGATTGTCGTCCGGCCCGGCCAGAAGTTCCATCTTTGTAATGTCACGTACATGGGTTTCGGACGGGGCGGGTTCCTCGATCATGCGGTCATCGGCAACGATATGCTTTTCCTTAAGCTTCCTGGCCGACACCAGAACCGATCCTTCAAGCGAACCAAGCGTCTTGTTGTAATTCTTGACCGTGCTTTCAAGCGACTTGCCCATGGTGCTGAAATTCTTGGCAAGCGTGCCAAGACGATCAAACAGCTGCTGGCCAATCTCGCTGATATCGCGCGCATTTTCGGCCAATGCTTCCTGACGCCAGCCATATGCCACCGCCTTGAGCAATCCCAGCAAGGTGGTCGGGGTCGCAAGGATCACGCCATCGCGGAAACTGTCCTCGATCAAACGCGGATCGCGTTCAAGGGCCGCCGAGAAGAAGCTTTCACCGGGCAGGAACAGCACCACGAATTCCGGGCTGTCGACCGACTTCCAATAGGATTTCTTCGAAAGGTCCGTGATCACCTTGCGCACATTGGTGACATAGGTCGCCATCAATGCTTCGCGGCGTTCATCGTCATATTTCTCGTCAATCGCCTCAAGATAGGCCGATGTCGGGGCCTTGGCATCAACCACAATGTTTTTCCCACCCGGCAGGTGAATGACCATATCGGGTTTCTGGATGCCCTCGTCGGTGTTGAAATGGACCTGCTCGTCAAAATCACAATGCTTGAGCATCCCGGCCAGCTCGACAATGCGCTTAAGCTGCAACTCGCCCCACTTGCCCGATACCGACGAGCTTGACCGCAAGGCCGAGCTCAGCGTCTGGGTTTCCTTCGAAAGCCGGTTCTGCGATTGCACCAGGGTTCCAACCTGCTCGCGCAGCTCGCCATAGGCTTCCTTGCGGTTTTTTTCAAGTTCGTTAACCTTGGTATCAAAGGCCTCAAGACGTTCCTTGATGGGTTTCACAAGGCCGTCAATTGCCTGCTGACGTTTTTCCAGATCACCCTTCGCCCCTTCCTGCAAACGCGAAAAGTTTTCACGTGCAAGTTTCAGGAACTCGTCGTTATTGACCTTAAGCGCATCGGATGACAGCGCCTTGAAACTATCAAGAAGCTTGGTCTTGGCATCTTCAAGCATCGCCAGTTTTTCAGCCGCCGCCTCGCGCTCTTTCTCAAGTGCAGTCTCAAGCTCCGATCCCTTTTCGCGCCAGTGATCAAGGGCAACACGCAGTTCCTTCATCTCGGCTTCAAGGATCGGCACCCGGTTGGCTGTGGTTTCGGCAATGGCCCGCTTTTCCGAACTTTCCGCGAGCTTGTCGCGCGTCACGGCCAGTTCTGCTGCCAGATCACGCCGGGTTGCTTCGGTCTGTTCAAGCTGGGATGCCAGCAATGCGGTGCGCGACTCTGTTTCGGCATTGGCGGCATCCTTGCTGCGTTTGATCATCAAGATGCAGAAAACCAGCGCCAGAACAGCCGCGCCAACCGCGCCTGCGGCCAAAGAAATCGGATCCATTGTCCCACCATTTGTTTATCGTCTGGACTCTTTGTATCTGTTTTGTTCCATCAAATCCAGAACCGAACAAAAATGAATGCGATCAAAACAGATCCGAATTTCTGTAAACCGTTGCTGGCATGAATGGAAATTTCAACTATATATCAACGGGATATTCAGGAACAATCGACGCCACCAACCAAACCTGTACGTCTTGATCTCATTCATCTACGCCGATACGCGGGTCATTTGCGCCCGAATTTCGGCAGGCAATCCGCCATATTGAGCAGTCCTAAAGTTGTATTCCCTGAATATCTTCTGCGCACTAGCATAGGGCGCAAGCGACAGGATCATTTTGTCCGCCCTGTATTCCGTAACGAAACAGGCACCGCGGCAAAACCGATCCCTGAACCGCACCGAAATACCGCATCGGGACAGACTCCTTTCCGACACACCGGAAACAGGAACCCCCACCCGGCGCATTACGAGACCACAGGAAACGAACAAGAGGCCACATATGTCTGCGAACGTTTATCCCGTCCCCGGCGACATCGCAAAGAATGCCCTGATCGACAAAACAAAATACGACGCCATGTACAAACAGTCGGTCGAGGACCCGGATGGCTTCTGGGGCGAACATGGCAAGCGCATTGACTGGATCAAGCCATACAGCAAAGTCAAAAATGTCAGCTATGACGCCAAGGATCTCTATATCAAGTGGTATGAAGACGGCACGCTGAACGTTGCCGCCAACTGCCTTGACCGCCATCTGGAAAAGCGCGGCGATCAGACCGCCATCATTTTCGAAGGCGATGATCCCAACGTTTCCGAACATATCACCTATCGCGATCTGTACGAGCGCACCTGCCGTTTCGCCAATGCGCTGAAATCGATGGGTGTTGGCAAGGGTGACCGCGTTGTCATTTATCTGCCGATGATCCCCGAAGCCGCTGTCTCCATGCTGGCGTGCGCGCGCATCGGTGCGATCCATTCCATCGTCTTTGGCGGCTTCTCACCCGAAGCCCTTGCCGGTCGCGTCGAGGATTGCGGTGCGAAGGTTGTCATTACCTCTGACGAAGGCCTGCGTGGCGGTCGTGCGGTTCCGCTCAAGCGCAATGCGGACGAAGCGCTTTCTCATCCGGGCGTGAAATCGGTCGAGAAAATGGTCGTCGTCAAACGCACCGGCAAGGACGTTGCATGGAACGACACCCGCGATGTCTGGTATCACGAAGTCTGCGCAGCGGCATCCGCCGACTGCCCGCCGACCGAAGTCAATGCCGAAGACCCGCTGTTTGTTCTTTATACCTCGGGCTCGACCGGCAAGCCGAAAGGTGTTCTGCACACCTCGGGTGGCTACCTTGTTTATGCGTCCATGACCCATCAGTATGTCTTTGATTACCACGAAGGCGATGTTTACTGGTGTACGGCCGATGTGGGCTGGGTGACCGGTCACAGCTATATCGTTTACGGCCCGCTGGCCAATGGTGCCACGACCCTGATGTTCGAAGGTGTGCCGAGCTATCCGGACGCATCGCGCTTCTGGCAGGTCTGCGAAAAGCACAAGGTCAACATCTTCTATACCGCACCAACCGCCATTCGTGCCCTGATGCGCGAAGGCGAACAGTGGGTAAACAAGGCCGATCTGTCCAGCTTGCGCATCCTTGGTTCGGTTGGTGAACCGATCAACCCCGAAGCCTGGGAATGGTATCACGAGCATGTCGGCAAACGGAATTGCCCGATTGTTGATACCTGGTGGCAGACCGAAACCGGCGGCATCCTGATTACCCCGCTTCCGGGCGCAACCGACCTTAAACCGGGTTCGGCAACGCTTCCGTTCTTTGGCGTTCAGCCTGCCCTTCTTGATAACGAGGGCAAGGAACTGACCGGTGCGACCGATGGCAACCTTGTGATCAAGGACAGCTGGCCGGGTCAGATGCGTACGGTCTATGGCGACCATGAACGCTTCATCCAGACCTATTTCAGCACATTCGCCAATGTCTACACCACCGGCGACGGTGCCCGTCGTGACGATGACGGTTACTACTGGATCACCGGTCGCGTCGATGACGTGATCAACGTATCTGGTCACCGTATGGGCACGGCCGAAGTCGAAAGCGCGCTTGTCGCCCATGCCAAGGTTGCCGAGGCCGCCGTGGTTGGCGTTCCGCACGACATCAAGGGTCAGGGTATCTATGCCTATGTCACCCTTAATGCCGGTGAAGAACCGACCGAGGAGCTCCGTCTTGAGCTGGTCAAATGGGTCCGCAAGGAAATCGGCCCGATCGCAAGCCCGGACTTCATCCAGTGGTCTCCGGGTCTGCCGAAAACCCGTTCGGGCAAAATCATGCGCCGTATCCTGCGCAAGATTGCCGCTAACGAATATGATCAGCTTGGGGATACCTCGACCCTTGCCGATCCGGGCGTGGTCGACGATCTGATCGAAAACCGCCAGAATCGCTAAGGTCCGATCCCTCAAGATCGATCCACACAGAAAGCCCGCCGAGATTTCGGCGGGCTTTTCTTATTCAATGGACACGCACAAATCCCCGACGGACAAGATGGCCCTTACAGTTCGACTGGCGACACACCGTTTCTTTGCCCTGCACCCCGACGGCCAAGTTCACGCGCAAGCGCGATGAATGCTTTGTGTCCTGCCGATAGGTTGCGGCGTCCGGGATAATAAAGACACAGCTCGGATAGTGGGAATGTCCAGTCCTCCAGAACGCGAACAAGTCTCCCTGATTCGATATCCGCCAATACGTCTCGCTCGATAAAGCATCCGACCCCGACACCTTCCAAAACTGCGGCCCGCGCCAGACTTGCCTCATCGAGCGTCACGGGTCCGTTCACATCAATCTGAACGGCTTCCCCATTCTTTTCAAACCGCCATCGGAAAACCGACCCGTCCGGCAAGCGAACACGAACACATTTGTGGTTCAAAAGATCAGGCGGAACCATTGGCTTGCCGTGATGCGCGAAATATTCGGGTGATGCAACGATGGCGTATTTTTGCGCATTGCCAAGCGGTACTGCAATCATATCACTGGGAATGAGATCCCGGATGCGAACGCCAAGGTCAAAACCTTCCGCAACAATGTCAACCAGCCGCCCTTCCGTCACAACATCAACATGCATGTCCGGAAACCGCCGCAGATACTCGAACACAAGTGGCGAAATCACTTCGCGGGCTGCGAACGGGGCTGCATTGATCCGAATGGTGCCAGATGGCGTTTCGCGCTGGGAACGCACAACTTCAAGTGCATCATGCATGTTCTGAAGAACCGGGCCCACCTGTTCAACGAACAGTTTGCCTGCATCCGAAAGCGAAACACTGCGTGTTGTGCGATTGAACAATCTAACACCAAGACCCGCCTCAAGCTTCCCGATGGCATGACTGAGTGCAGTCGTCGACACGCCCATGTCAACCGCCGCCGCCCGAAACGTTCCCCGTCTGGAAATTGCCATTACAGCATCCAGATCGTTCAATACGACACGATCCATTATCCCGATCCATTCATCACTACATGAAGAATTATCCTTATTGTTGATACAATATTTCAGGACTATCTGTCGAACAATCAATCACCAATACGGAGACAGATGATGGATATGCCTAATGCCGTGAAAACCTATTTCAGTGCTGATCAAGGCCAAAACGCCGATCTTCTGACCGACATTTTCTCATCAGACGCAATTGTTCATGACGAAGGTGAAAACCATACCGGCACGGGCGCAATACGCACCTGGTGGCTGGCGGCCAAGGCAAAGTACAACCATGTTGCCGAACCGATCGAGGCAAACACAAATGGCGACAGGGTCACCGTGCGCGCCAAGGTCAGTGGCACCTTCCCCAACAGTCCGGTCACACTCGATTATTTCTTCCACGTCAAAGACGGCAAGATCACCGAGATGGGTGTAGAATAATGACAGATTTTCTGAAACTCACCGGAAAACGCGTCCTGATAACCGGCGGCACAAAAGGTGCAGGCGCTGCAACCTTCCAACTGTTCCGCGACTTTGGCGCAAACGTGATCACTGCCGCACGTTCCCGCCCCGAAACCCTTCCCGAAGATGCGTTTATCGCCGCCGATCTGACAACGGATCAAGGATGCATATCAGTCGCCGAAGCGGCACGGCAACGGCTTGGCGGGGTTGATATTATTGTCCACATGCTCGGCGGGTCATCTTCTCCTGCTGGCGGGTTTGGCGCCCTTTCAGATATGCACTGGCATCAGGAACTTGATTTGAACCTGTTTCCCGCGGTGCGTCTGGACCGACAGCTTGTTCCCGACATGATCAAACAGGGGCATGGCGTGGTGGTTCACGTCTCCTCCATTCAACGACAACTGCCGCTACCGGAATCGACAACCGCCTATGCGGCGGCAAAGGCCGCCTTGTCGACATACAGCAAGTCCCTCTCGAAAGAAGTCTCGCCCAAAGGTGTCCGGGTCGTGCGGGTTTCACCGGGCTGGATTGAAACAGAAGCCGCCGTGCGCCTGACCGAGCGACTGGCAGCCCAAGCCGGGACTGACTATGCAGGCGGCAAAAAGATCATCATGGACTCGCTGGGCGGGATCCCGCTTGGCCGTCCGGCCAGCCCCGAAGAAGTCGCCAACCTGATCGCCTTTGTCACCTCTGATCGCGCGGGCGCGATCACTGGTACAGAATATGTTATTGATGGCGGCACAGTCCCGACGGTTTGACCAAACCCAACAGGGCACCTCGCCATTCAAGGCCTTTGTCCCGCATGCGACAAAGGCCCCTGAACAGGGCAGGCCCTTGCGCATCGGGCTTTTTCCATCATCGACAAGCGCGTTACGAAAGACCAAAGCCGGTCAATTCTTCACTAAGCTTCCAAAGACGTTCGGCAATGTCGGCGTCACATGCCCAGGGCCGCACACCTTTACGTACGCCCTGATCCGTAATTGTTATCGGCGCAATGTTGCAATCTTCGCAATAAACCCCGCCTTTGTCTTCAAGCTCAGGGCTGATAGCGCACCACATTGTGGTTGCCGCCCCCTGGTATATATTCTTTTTACCGTTTTCCGGATCGATGATGGGTATTCCGTTATCGTCGACAAACCCTGTTGCCTTGATTTGGTCATCCGTCATGAACTGGGCCAGATTGGTACTGACAATTCCACCCGGATGCAGCGAAAACGCCCGGATACCATCTGATTGTCCACGCCGATCAACTGCCATCGCAAACAACGCATTCGCAGATTTTGACTGCCCATAGGCTTCCCATTGGTCATATGCCCGGGACATGAAGTTCGGGTCGTCAAAATCGACCTGACCACGGAAATGGCCGCGTGAAGAAACCGTCACCACGCGCGACGTACCTGCCATTCGCAACGCAGGCCACAAACCGACAGTCAGCTGAAAATGTCCAAGATGATTGGTTGAAAACTGTGCTTCAAACCCCCGGTCATCACGTATCAACGGACAAGCCATGATGGCCGCATTGTTGATCAAAATATCCAAGGACTGACCCGTCTGCGCAAACCATTGGCTGAATGCCGTGATTGACTCTGGATCCATCAGGTTCATCGGAACAATTTCCATGTTCAGATCCGCATAAGGCTCGATTGCAGTTTGTGCCTTTTCAGGATTGCGGGCGGGCAAAATAACCTTCGCACCGGCCTGGGCCATAAGTCTGGCAACTTCTAAACCGATGCCGGAATAACCGCCCGTCACCACCGCGACTTTTCCGTAAAGATTGTGACCTTGGATAATTTCAGCAGCCGTCGAAGCTGCGCCAAATTTGCTCTGAAGTGGTGCCTGTTCTGTCATCTAGGGATCTCCTTTGTGAACAAGCCCCTTTGTAATGCATCTCAATTGTACTATTAATAATAATTGGTACATTAAACTTTCGAGATCGTACAAATGATAGGTGATCCACTCTCAAGCTCTCTGAAGCTTGTCAATGCAACTGCCATTCTTTCGGGCGGATTGAAGATTGGTGGCGCCTGGGGGTTCTCGTTTCCACCACCAACCAAGTTGAAATTCATCGCCATTGTCGAAGGTTGTGCTCAATTGCGGTTCTTCGATGATCCGGGTCTCATTACGCTCGAATGCGGTGATGTCTTGCTGTTAAATGGCGCGACTGGATTCACCATCTTCAGCGATCCTGATGTGACCCCTGTTGAAATCAGTTCCGTTTTTCAATCAGGGGAAAAAGCTGACAATATCTTGACGATCGGCCAGGACATCGATTTCTATTTAATCGGTGGCCATATTGATTTTAATCAGATCGGTCGAGATATCCTCGTCAATGCCCTGCCAAAACAACTCCTGATCCCGGCGAGCAACAGTGCGGCGGGGACGATCACCTGGTTGCTTCAGCATCTTGCACGGGAAATGGCAAACGAAAAGATCGGCAGCCAGATCGCCAGCACGCAACTGGCGCAGCTTGTTTTCGTACAATCCTTGCGTGCCTATATCGAACAATGTGACATGATCCCGGTGGGCTGGCTGCGGGGTTTGGCCGATAAACACATCGCACCTGCCTTGCACTTGATGCACGACGATCCGGCTTACCAATGGCAACTCGAAGAGCTCGCTCATAAAGTCGGCATGTCCCGCACCGGATTTGCAGAACGTTTTCGCAAAACGGTTGGCGTCACGCCGCTTGGCTATCTGCGTAATTGGCGCATGCGCCTCGCTGAACAAGCTTTACGCGACACCAATGAAACAATCGCGACGATTGCCCTGTCTCTGGGTTACACCTCGGAAAGCGCCTTCAGCACCGCATTCAAACAGGTTATTGGTACCGCTCCGCGGAACTACCGCAGCGAAAACAAAACAGCGCCGCTGGATCTGACCGATTGGGCAAATAAAATGCCATTCCCCGACCATGTCGGCTTTGCCTCCTGACCTCTTGCAAACCTGCCGCCGGGAAATTGCCGGTTGTGTCAATTATGGAATTGCTATAAGAAAACCCCCGCTGCGACGCAGCAATATTGATCTTCCTGTGACGGACACCGGGCCGATGTAAGAACTGTTTCAATAAATTCCTGCCTGCGACCAGCCTGAAAAATTTCGGTGCCCATGTTGTCTGCGCGGCAGTGATGAAACAGCGATCCGCCCAAAGAATTTTCTGAAATGCCAATGAATTGCTTGTCCGCCGCATGGCGTGACAAAACGAAATAGTGACTGGAGAGAGTCTGTGAATACCGATTTGCTTCCGCGTTTGCGGGCTGAGTGGCTTGGCAACATTCGCGGCGACGTGCTTTCGGGCCTTGTGGTCGCCCTTGCCCTGATCCCGGAAGCCATTGCCTTCTCGATCATCGCCGGTGTTGACCCCAAGGTCGGGCTTTATGCCTCCTTCTCGATTGCGGTCATCACCGCGATCTTTGGTGGGCGTCCGGGCATGATTTCGGCGGCAACGGCGGCGACCGCGGTTCTGATGGGCTCGCTGGTACGTGAGCACGGGCTTGATTATCTGTTGGCGGCGACCATTCTTGCCGGTCTGATCCAGATGCTGGCAGGGGCGTTCAAGCTCGGCAATCTGATGCGTTTTGTTTCGAAATCGGTGATGACCGGCTTTGTGAACGCCCTGGCAATCCTGATCTTCATGGCCCAGTTGCCCGAACTGATCGGTGTGTCGAACATGACCTATGTGATGGTCGCGGGCGGTCTTGGCATCATTTACCTGTTCCCGCGCATCACCAAAATCATCCCGTCGCCGCTGGTTTGCATCATCGTTCTGACCATCATTTCGCTGTTCATTGATGGTGGTCTGCGCACTGTTGGCGATATGGGCGCCCTGCCTGATGCCTTCCCGGCGATCTATCTGCCGGACGTGCCGCTGAACCTTGATACCTTCCTGATCATCCTGCCCTATTCGGCGGCGGTCGCGGCGGTCGGTCTGCTTGAAAGTCTGATGACTGCCCAGATCGTTGATGATCTGACCGACACGACGTCGAACCGTACGCGTGAATGCTATGGTCAGGGGATCGCCAACTTCTTTACCGGTTTCATCGGTGGCATGGCCGGTTGTGCGATGATCGGTCAGTCGGTAATCAACGTCAAATCCGGTGGCCGTTGCAGGCTTTCGACCTTCCTTGCCGGTATCTTCCTTCTGATCCTGATTGTGGTGCTTGGCGATCTGGTCGCGATCATTCCGATGGCGGCCCTTGTTGCCATCATGATCATGGTATCGGTCGGCACATTCAGCTGGTCGTCGATCAAAAACCTGCGCGAACATCCGCGCAGCTCGTCCATCGTGATGCTGGCCACCGTGATCACGGTTGTCGGCACGCACAACCTTGCCATCGGTGTTCTGATCGGTGTCCTGCTTTCGGGCATTTTCTTTGCCTGGAAGATCGCGCAGATTTTCCGCATCACCAGCACGCTTTCGGCTGATAGTACCCATCGCACCTATGAAGTCCGTGGCCAGATTTTCTTTGCCTCGGTCGAAGACTTCACCAAGGCATTCGATTTCCGCGAAGCCCTTGATAAAGTGACGATTGATGTCAGCCACGCGCATATCTGGGACATTTCAAGTGTTGCCGCCCTTGATATGGTCGTGCTCAAATTCCGCCGTGAAGGGGCCGAGGTCGAATTGATCGGTCTCAATGAAGCCAGCGAGACAATTGTCGATAAACTGGCCATCCACGACAAGCCCGGCGCGCTTGAACGCCTGATGGGCCATTAAGGCCACTGACCGGAAAAAGGGAAACGATCCATGACACATCTGATCGCACTGATTGACGGCTCGGGCTATTCGCAAAGTGTCTGTGACCTGACGCGCTGGGTGGCCGAACGCACCGATGCATCGGTTGAACTGATGCATGTGCTTGGTCGTCGTTCAGTCAGCTCGGAACCCGCTGATCTGAGCGGCAATCTCAAGCTTGGCGCACGTACCGCCCTGCTCAATGAACTGGCCGAGCTTGACGAGCAGAAAAACAAGCTCGAACTCAAACGCGGTCGCCTGCTGCTTGAAGACGCCAAAACCGGACTTGCAGAAGCCGGTCTTGCCAATGTCGGCACCAAGCTGCGCCACGGTGATCTGGTCGAAGCCATTGCCGAATTTGAAGGCGATGCGGACCTTATTGTGGTTGGCAAACGCGGTGAAGCCGCCGATTTCGCCAAGCTGCATCTGGGATCAAACCTTGAACGTGTGGTGCGTGCCGCCACCAAACCGGTTCTGGTCGCATCCCGCGCGTTCAAGCCGATCAACAAGTTCCTGATTGCCTTTGATGGCGGCGAAAGTGTGATGAAGGCCGTGCGCCACATTGCAGCGGGCAAACTGTTTGCCGATCTGCCCTGCACGCTTCTGTCGGTTGGCAAAGCCACCGATATCCTGCAGGAAAAGCTTGATCAGGCTGCCGCCATTCTACGCAATTCAGGTTATAGCGTTGATGCCGGCTTTGCATCGGGCGAGCCCGAAGACGTGATCAAGGCAAAGATCGAGGCCGATGACATCGGTCTTCTGGTTATGGGGGCCTATGGCCATTCGCGGATCCGCAACCTGATCATTGGCAGCACCACCACCGAAATGGTCCGGTCCTGCCATGTGCCGGTGATGATGTTCCGCTAGGTCAGCGCGAACTTCAATCATCAGACAAATAAAAAGCCCGGCAGTTCATCTGCCGGGCTTTTGTCATACAATTATTCTGATCCCGATCAATGCAGGATAAAACGCCCAAGATTGGCGTTGATCTGGCGTTCAAGTTCGCGATCCAGATCCATCAGCAAGGCAGCGGTCGCGTCATAGATCGCCTGCTCACGTTCCGAGACCGACATCGATTCCGAAAGCGTGCGCGACCGCGCGGCCATTGCCTGTACTTCGCCCTTCTGAACGCCATTGGCATCAAGAAGTTCAAGCTTGGCAGCGACTTTCAGCTCGATCTTGTCGGACTGGTCATCCGTAAAGACCCCCTTGATGCCCTTGGTGGTTTTAAGGGCGCTGGAGATCACGGATGCCTCGGTCACGGAATAGCGCAGCATATCGCTGGTGCCCGCAGTCTGGATGCGGTCATCGGGCCAGTTCATCGCCATATTGCCAAGGCTGAATGGCAGGTCTGATGCAATCGATCCGTCTTCGGTATTGCTCCAGGCAGCAACCTTTTCAATCGGGCCTGCGGCAAAGATGATCGGCGTCAGATGCCGCCATGTCACATCGGGATAATTTGCCACCGGTGCACTGGTGCAGGCTGCCATCAGGGCAAGTGCCGCACCCGCAACCACGGTACGCAGACCATTGATGGACAAAAGCTTCATGACTTCAAACTCCCCTGCCTTTTATTCAGATGCCGAAAACAACGTATAAAGTGCCAAAACAAAACGCCACCACGGCGTTTATAGCCATGGTGACGTTGCAAGATGATTAAGGCAAGGCTATGACGGCCTAACTGCCTGAAATTTAACAAGGGCCTTTGGATTACTCCGACGGCGTGTTCTCTGCCTTAAGGGCGCGCAGGTCTGCTTCACTAAAGCCGTAATGGGCATTGCAGAACTGGCAGGAAACGCCAACTTCGCCGGTATCCTCTTCGCGCATCGAAAGCAGTTCCTCAAGCGGATAGGACGCAAGCGCGCCTTCGATTTTCTCGCGCGAACAACGGCATTTGAACTGAAGGTTCGCCTGTTCGTAAACACGCGGCTCCTCATCATGGAACAGACGCCAGATCAGGTCATGGGCCGAAAGCGAGATATCAACAAGTTCGTTTTCGGTCGCACTGGCCATCAGAATGGTCGAACGGTTCCAGTCTTCGGCAATCTTTTCGGCCTGTTCCGGGTTTGCGGCATCGCCCGACGCGCTAACCGGCATTTTCTGCAGGAACAAGCCGCCAACCCACCAATCCGCCGTGGTTTCGCCAGAATGAACTTCAAGCTTGAATGATGTTTCAAGCTGTTCGGATTGACGGAAATAGGCCTCGGCACATTCCGAAAGCGTTTCGCCTTCCAGTGAAACAATGCCCTGATAGCGGTCATGACTGCCACCCTGATCGACCGTGAAGGCGATATGGCCGCGTCCCATCAGTTTCAGGACCTTGCCGCGCAGTGCATCCTCGCCGCCTTCTTCCTCGGCGATCATGGCATTCAGGCGGGCCTCATCGACGCGCAGGCAGGCACGCACATTCCCGTCGCTGTCAACATCGACCACCATCATGCTGATCGGGCCGTCTGACGACGTCTGAAGGGTAAAAAGCCCCTCATATTTCAGCGACGATGACAGCAGCACCGCAAGCCCGATAATCTCGCCCAGAAGATGATTGGCAAGCGGCGGGTAATTGTGCTGGCCGATAATGGTCTGCACCGTCGGTCCAAGCCGCGCAAAGCGGCCACGGATATTGGAATGATCCAGCGTGAAAGGCTGGCAAAAATCGACTGCGATCTGCATGTTCGGCTTCCGGTGTTTTGCATGTTTGGGGCCGTATAACAATACCAACCCCGTGAGTCGAGGTGCTTTACCCCCTGCCCACTGCCATAATAAAGGGCGGCAACAGCCGCCCTTTTCAATTTCGTTGCGTCTTATTTAGGCGCAAGACTCAGGAAGGCAAGCCGTTAAAGCAGTATAGCAGAACCCCTTTCTGCGCATGCAGACGGTTTTCAGCTTCGTCAAAGACGACCGATTGCGGACCATCAATCACCTCGTCGGTGACTTCCTCATTCCGGTGTGCAGGAAGGCAATGCATGAAGATCGCATCATCCTTGGCCTGTGCCATGGTTTTTGCATTGATCTGATAAGGTGCCAAGGCCTCCATACGGGCGTCATAATCCTCGTCACCCATCGAAACCCAGCAATCGGTCACAACCACGTCAGCACCTTCAAGGGCGCTATCCATATCTGTCATGCGCACCTTGCCACCTTCGGCATTGGCACTTTCAATCAGGCCCTGATTGGGGCGATAACCCGCCGGGCAGGCCAGATCAAGCGAGAAGCCGAATTTCGGCGACGCATGAATAAAGGATGCCGACACATTGTTACCATCGCCGATCCAGGCGAATTTCAGGCCTTCAAGCTTGCCCTTATGTTCCTTGATGGTCATCAGATCGGCCATGATCTGGCACGGGTGGCTCTGATCGGTCAGGCCGTTGATCACCGGAACCGTCGCATATTTCGCCATTTCGAAAAGCTTCGATTCATCCGTCGTACGGATCATGATCGCATCGACAAAACGCGACAGGACGCGTGCCGTATCGGCAATGGTCTCACCGCGGCCAAGCTGGCTGCTTTCCGCATCAAGAATAACCACATCGCCACCAAGCTGGCGCATCCCGACTTCAAACGAAACGCGTGTACGGGTCGACGGTTTTTCAAAAATCAGCGCAAGCGTCTTGCCCGCAAGCGGCTTTGCACCGAACGGGGCATTACCGGCCTTCTCGGAATCGCCAAGGGCGAGAATATCTTTCAATGTTCCCGACGGCAGTTTGTCGAGATCAAGAAAATGGCGGATATCAGTCATAGCTAAGTCTTCCTTCCTGCGCCCTTATTTCGCCAGAGCTGCGGCTGCTGCTTCAATGGCAGCAAGCGCTTCGTCAACATGGGATTTGGTGATGTTGAGTGGCGGCAGAATACGCACCACATTATCGCCGGCCGGAACTGTCAACAGGTTCAGCTCGCGCAGTTTGGCGACAACATCGACATTGGTCGGGACAGTCTTCATGCCCAACAACAGACCCATGCCACGGATTTCCTCGATGAAGCCCGGATGTTTCCGGGCAATGGCGTCAAGCCCATCGCGGATCAATTGGCTCATGTCCAGAACATGGTCCATGAAGCCGGGTTTCAAAACTTCGTCCAACACCGCATTGGCGGCTGCCATGGCAAGCGGATTGCCACCAAAGGTCGTGCCATGCATGCCCGCCGGAAGGGCCGCAGCGGCCTTTTCCGTCGCCAGAAGTGCCCCGACCGGGAAACCACCGCCAAGGCCCTTGGCCGAGGAAATGATATCCGGGGTCATGTCCGACCACTCATAGGCATAAAGCTTGCCGGTACGGCCAACACCGGTCTGGACTTCGTCAAACATCACCAGCATGCCGAACTCGTCAGCGGCCTTGCGCACCCCTTCAAGATAGCCTTCCGGCGGACGGCAAATGCCGCCTTCACCCTGGATCGGCTCCAGAAGGATACCACCGGTATTGGGCGTAATCGCATTGCGCAATTCATTGAGATTGCCATAGGCGACGCGATCAAAGCCCTCGGGCATTGGTCCGAAACCTTCGCGGTACTTGTCGCTGTAACCTGCGGTCAGCGTGCCAAGGGTCCGGCCATGGAACGCATTGGTCGCGACCAGAATGCGGTTCTTTTCCGGATTACCCGATACATGCTGATACCGACGCAGCATCTTGATGCCCGCCTCGTTGGCCTCGGCACCGGAGTTACAGAAAAACACCGTATCGGCAAAGGTATTGGCAACCAGACGCTCGGCCAGCTTTTCCTGACCGGGAATACGGTACAGGTTCGAGGTATGCCAAAGCTTGCCAACCTGTTCGGTCAGCTTGGCAACCAGATGCGGATGCGAATGGCCAAGGGTATTGACGGCAATACCCGACCCGAAATCAAGGAATCGTCGGCCGCCCTGCGCATAGAGATAAGGTCCTTCACCTTTCTCAAAGGCCAAATCGGCCCGCGCATAGGTCGGCATGACGGGAGTAATCACTTCTTTAATTCCTTGATTAGGGTAAAAATTGGTTTGTTGACCAGTTGGTCAACACCGGCAGAATACCGGGAAGCCGGGGAGTATCAAGAGATTCCTTGACCCTGTCAACGTCCCAAAAACCCCTTAGACCTGCGATAACAGAATGAGAGCGGAAATGAAAAAGGACAGCATCCACTTTTGAATGCTGTCCTTTTGATGTGATTTTGCGCCAATGGCGGCTTTGGCAGGCGATTATGCCTTGAGTTTGTAGCCGCTTTTGATCATGCGATAGCACAGTACCCAAAGCACCGCATTGACCACCGCAAGCACGATGACACCGGTCATGACCGTGCCATCCGAAATCCCGGTAAAGCCATAACGGAACCCGTCAATCATGTAGAAGAACGGGTTGAAATGAACCAGAATCTTGCCCGCTTCTGGCAAATTCTCGGCACTGTAAAAAGTACCGGACAGGAACGAAAGCGGGGTGACGACAAAGTTGGTGACAACGGCGATATGGTCAAATTTCTCGGCCCAGACACCCCCGGCAATCCCCAGAAGAGCCAGCATCAGCGATGCCGAAATCCCGAAATACAGGATCGCCCAGATATTATGGATGCTGACATCGACAAACAGCGCCATGCCAATCGCAGTCGCAAGACCGACCACAATGCCACGGGTCACCGCACCAAAGGCAAAGCCAGCCACCATTTCACCGGCTGAAAGCGGCGGCATCAGAACATCGACGATATTGCCCTGTACCTTCGAGATCATGATCGAGCTCGATGTATTGGCAAAAGCGTTCTGTGCCATGGTCATCATGATCAGACCCGGCGCAAGGAAGGTGGCAAACGGAATACCGTTTACGGTTTCAACCGCCCGGCCCAAGGCCAGCAGGAAGACGGCCAGAAACAGCAAACTGGTGATAACCGGTGCACCGACGGTTTGCAGATGCACATTGAGGAACCGACGGACTTCTTTGGCATAGAGTGTCCAAAGACCAAGCCAGTTGACCGCGCCCATCTGACGTGGGGCTAACTCTTTCATAGAACTTCCTTCGGAAAAATGCAGACAATTGCGCGTAAAATAGGGAGAGTGGGGGTCTCCTTGCAAGGGTGCGTATTCATTCATTTTGGCTGATATGGTCGATAAACAGCATCAAAGCCCGGAAACACTGGCGTCAGGCACCGACACAAAGCCTGCGGGAAATGCCCGTTTTACCAGTTTTGGCGGTAAAAATAGCAAAGACAAAAAGCGCGACCCCAAACGTCCGCGCAAAGTCACCCGTGACTATCTGATGAATTATGCCACCTGGTATCTTGAACGCTTTGCCGCGTCCCGTGCCCGGCTTGAAAAACTGATGCGCGGTAAAATCCGCCTGTCTGTTGCCGAATATGGCACCGATCCCGATGAGGCCATCGGATGGATGAATTCCGTTCTTTCTGCCTGCGAGAAGGCCGGTTTCATCAATGATGACGCCTATGCACACGGCCGTGCCAGATCACTGTTGCGCAAGGGCAAGGCCATGCGCGTCATCGCCGCGGATTTGTCCGCACGCGGCATCGCATCGGATCAGATCGATGACGCCATCCGCGATCTTCGGGCCGAGGCCGATCAGGCCGCCTACGAAGAAGTCCGCGGCACCGATCCCAATATTGCCGCCGCCGCTGCCTATGCCAGACGCCGTCGTCTTGGCCCATGGCGCAGACCCGATATCCGCGAGGAAAAGCGGGAAAAGGACATGGCCGCTCTTGCCCGGCAGGGATTTGGCTATGACACCGCAACCCGTATCATCAATAGTGACCTTGATGAGCTGAATGATCTGCTTTCAATGATCGACGGGATTTGATCGCACCCGGTTTGACGGCGCCGGAATTGCCTGATCGGCAAATGCCCGCTATCAAGGGACATTCAGTTTTTGATTCGGAGAGCCCCCAAGATGGTCCGCATCTATCACAATCCGCGCTGCTCGAAATCGCGCCAGACCCTTGCCCTGATCGA
Source organism: Thalassospira profundimaris (assembly GCF_003326795.1). GTDB lineage: Bacteria > Pseudomonadota > Alphaproteobacteria > Rhodospirillales > Thalassospiraceae > Thalassospira > Thalassospira profundimaris_C. The sequence continues at coordinate 127,599 of NZ_JPWI01000001.1, forward strand.
GGAAAAGGGTATCACACCCGAAATCATCACCTATCTTGATACCCCGCCAAGCCCAAAGGAACTTTCCGATATCCTCGCCAAACTTGGCCTGCAGCCCGAAGACATCCTGCGCCAGAAAGAAGCTCGCGAAGAAGGCATAGCCGATCTGACCGGCACCGCACTGATCGAGGCGCTCTGCGCCCATCCGCGCGCCATTGAACGCCCGATTGTCATCAATGGCGACAAGGCGGTTCTGGGCCGTCCTCCGGAAAATGTTCTGGAAATCCTGTGATCGCATGAGGCATGGATGCCCGCCTTCGCGGGCATGACGACACACCAACCCCGTCGTTCCCGCGCAAGCGGGAACCTGTTTGGCCTCAAGCACCGAATGTCGGCAAGCCTGAGCGCAGTATAAATCACCGCAATTTCAAACGCCTGTGCCGGTCCGGCACGGGCGTTTTTCGTAATTAATAAAAGTCGAACACCCTCACAGGCATTATGTGTTGCAGATAACATCAAATCAAAACACCTGTGGGGAGGTCGTTCATGATTGCTGCATTTGCCCTGATCCTTGTCTGCCAGCTTTTTGGCGAGGTGGTCTCGGAGCTTTTTGACCTGCCGGTTCCCGGCCCGGTCATCGGGCTGGTTCTGTTATTCTTTGGCCTTCTGATCAAACGAAAACCGCCAAAGATTCTGACAGATGCCGCCGACAACCTTCTGATCCATTTTTCGTTGCTGTTTGTCCCGGCCGGTGTTGGCGTTGTCACCCAGATTGATCGTCTGAAAGGCGACTGGTTGCCGATTGCTGCGGCCCTGATCATCTCGACCTTGCTGGCAATGGTTTTGACCGCACTGTTGATGTCGAAATTGCTCCCCAAACAGGAAACGGTTGAAAAGGCGGAGGACGCGCAATGAACGAGACCGATATCACCCAGCTTTGGGTTTATTTGTCGACCAAGCCGCTGACTGGCCTGACCATTACGCTTGTCGCCTATGCCATCGGCTTCTGGCTCTATCAGAAAAGCAACCGTAACCCGCTATGTAACCCGGTGGTGATTGCCATTGCCCTGATTGCGCTTGTGCTTCATCTGACCGGCACGCCCTATGCCGCCTATTTCGAAGGCGCACAGTTCGTGCACTTCCTGCTGGGTCCGGCGACCGTGGCCCTGGCCGTCCCATTGTTTCGCCAGACCGCGACGCTTAAACGTGCCCTGCCGGTGATCGCGTTCGGTGTTCTGTTCGGATCACTGGTCGCCAGTGCAAGTACCGTCATTCTGGCATGGGCACTGGGCGCAAGCCCCGAAACCCTGGCATCGCTGGCCCCGAAATCGGTGACAACCCCGGTTGCCATGGGCATTGCCGAGGAAATTGGCGGCGTACCGGCCCTGACCGCCGTTTGCGTGATTGCAACCGGCATCGTTGGCGCAACCCTTGGCCCGACGGTGATGAATCTTGCCCGGCTCAAGGACTGGCGCGCACGCGGCTTTGCCATGGGTGTTGCAGCACACGGGATCGGAACCGCACGCGCCTTTCAGGTCAATGAAACCGCAGGCGCATTTTCCGGCCTTGCCATGGGCCTGAACACCATGGCCACCGCCCTGACCATCCCGTTCCTGTGGCACTGGATGTTTGGATAAGAACTTTCTTTATTGCGGGATCAACGATGAAAAAGCATGCATGTCTTTGTTAACCGCTTGTCATTACCGTGTTCTCAATGAGATTCGCTGTAACGAGATGTCGCAAAAAGCAAATGGCACAAAGGAACTGGGATGAAAATCAAGGTCTTTGGCGAACGCAACACGGGAACGAATGCCCTGATGTCTGTTATCCGGGGCAATTCCCAGTCTGTCATTCTGCCAAGTGTTCTGGCTGAGGTCTCACCGGAAGCCCGTAAAAACCTTGCGGTTATGATGAGCCTTGGCATTTCGACGAAGGGAAAAGAGCAGCTGATTGATGCTGCTTTCAAAGGACGCCCGGTTCTCGAACAGTGGAAACATGCGGCAACATATTTTGACGTCAATGACATCGGGAATGACGTCCATTTCGTATTTACCGTTCGCAATCCGCTGTCCTGGCTCATCGGCTTGTTTCAAAAGCCGTATCATTTGCTCTCGGCCATGCCCGACAATCTGGTTGATTTTTCAAAGATGGATTGGGAAACCGTCGGTCGGGATAACTTGCCGAAAAAAACCTACAAGCCGCTTGAGCTCTATGTCGCCAAACTGCGCTCCTATCGCAATTTGATGACCAAGCTCGAACAAAACGGTATCGGCTTTACCGTCATCAAGTTTGAAGACTTTGTCACAGACCAGAAACAGGTATTCGAGAACCTGAAACCTTATCTTGATAACCCGGCCAGCATATTTCGCGAGCTGACAAAATCAACGAAAGAGGCCAACAAGGATTCGGCATTTTACCGAAACTACTACGCCAACGAAGTCTGGCGTCAGGAATATCCTGACATCGAGAAAGTGACACTTCCGACCAATACAGAAATCTTCAAATTCTTCGGCTACGCCTGATCGTACAGATGCGCAAAGCGCAGCAAAAAAGGTGGGCCAAGGCCCACCTTTTCATTCTGTCGGCTGTGTCTAAACTAGCCCGCGCGCAGTTGCGAGAGGAAGTCCGATACCGTGCCTTGAAGGGTGTCGATCTGTTTGGCAAGGGCCGCGACCGTTGTATCAAGTTCCCCCGCGGCAGCGCCGCTTTCGGTGGCTGCTTCGTGGATTTCATCGATATTGGCGACGACTTCGGTCGATCCCGATGACGCACTGGTCGCGCTGTTGGCAATTTCGTTTACGGCCGAGTTTTGCTCGTTCACGGCCGATGAAATGCCATTGGCGATTTCGCTGATCGACGAGATCGTCTGGGTCACTTTCTCGATCGCTTCGACTGTCACCTTGGTCTCGTCCTGAATCGCCCCGATCTGCTGGGCAATTTCATCAGTCGCCTTGGCCGTCTGGTTGGCAAGGTTTTTGACCTCTTGTGCAACCACGGCAAAGCCTTTGCCAGCCTCACCGGCACGGGCGGCCTCAATCGTTGCGTTCAATGCCAGAAGATTGGTCTGGGCAGCGATATCATTGATCAGACTGACCACCTCGCCGATGCGTTCTGCGGCCTCGGCCAGACCACCGACCATTTCATTGGCCCGAGATGCTTCACCCACCGCCGTTTCGGCAATTGATGTTGACTCACTGACCTGCCCGCCAATCGCACTGATCGACGCAGACAGTTCTTCGGTGGCAGCAGCAACAGTTTGCACATTGCGCGCCGAATCATTGGCGGCATCGGAAACCTTCTGGCTCTGACTGACCGAATGATTGGCAGAGTCCCGCATTCTTGCGGTCGATTTCAACATGCCGCCCGTGGCTTCACGCACCGAGCTCACGATCTGGCCAATCGATTGTTCAAGTTCAACCGCAAGACGGTTGCGCTGTTCAAGACGTTCCTGTTCGGCACGTTGTTCTGCCACCGCACGGGCTTCCTCGGCCTCGTCGATTCTGGCTGCTGTTTCGCGCCAGCGCACCAGACCATTGGCAATCGAGCCGATCTCGTCCTTGCGATCGGTAAAGGAAACTTCCTGTTTGAAATCACGGTCGACAAAACGCGAAATCGTCTGGCTTAGCACCCGAAGCGGTCCAAGCTGCCAGCGCAGCAACAGGAACAGCAGCCCAGCCGACGCAACGGCAACAATCAGTCCGACCACAGCGATACGAAAGACGATCTCATCTGATACTGCGGCAACGTCTGCCTTCTTGATACCGACATAGAGGATACCCAGAACATCGCCCGCCGGAGTCATGATCGGGCTGTATTGCGTGATATATTCAGTGCCCAGAATAAGGGCCTCACCGCGAAATGTTTTACCCGACATGATCGGCTGATATGCAGCACTGCCCTTGCCAAGCATGGTACCAACTGCACGGTTGCCGTCGGGTTTGATGATATTGGTGGAAACACGAACAAAATCCTGTTCGGCCGGGACATAGGCAAAGACCGTGGCGGTTTCGCCGGTTGCCGTCCCGATACGATCAATCAGTTCATGGGATGACAGATCGGGAATTTCGCTCATCACCAGATTGGATGTTTCACCATCCTTGCTGATCGTCATCCTGAAATCAGGATTTGCATCCTGAAGCAACATCGCGGCAATCCGCAGATTAAGCTTCTGTGATGACACACTGTCTGCCGACACCTTCTGATCGACCCTTTGCATGATCAGAACACCGAGCAAAATGATCCCGCCCATAAGGATGAGAACAGCGGCAAGCGCAACTTTCAGGATAAGACTTTTGGACATGCTTTCTCACTTTTCACCATCACCGGTAAAATGAGGCATGCCAGTGAATGGTTTATTGTTCACATTTCTCGAAGGTCTTGGCGCCGGGATTTGAATCCTTATAAAAATTAAAATAACACAATTAATCTTTACGTATAAATAATTATACGTTTGAATAGTTTACCACAATCAGCCATCAGCCCAAACCGCTCTCAGACAGCTTGACGCAAGGCGTGACAAACGTCGCAGCCCCTGGGCCACGCGTTTTAAGATGTATGGGAATGGTCGCGGATATGTCCGCCGTCAGTAATCGACCTTGACGAAATACAGGCCATCGGCCGGTGCGGTCGGGCCGCCTGCCCGGCGGTCACAGGCCTCAAGGGCGGTTTTGACGTCAATCGGCTTCCAGGCCCCTTTGCCAACCAGCACAAGGGTCCCGACCATATTGCGGACCTGATGATGCAGGAAGGACCGGCTTTCGGTATAGACCCGGATTTCAAGCGGATTTTCTTCACTGCGTTTGATTTCAAGTTTCTCAAGCGTCTTGATCGGGCTTTTGGCCTGACATTCGGTGGCCCGGAATGTGGTGAAATCAAACGTACCGATCAAATGCCGGGCCGCTTCATTCATCGCATCAATATCAAGAGGTTTGTAAATCCCCCATGCGAGCCCCGCCTCGAAGGTCAGCGGCGCACGGCGATTGATGATGCGATACATGTAGTAACGTTTCTTGGATGAAAACCGCGCATGGAAGTCTTCTGTGACTTCCTCGCATTCCTTGATCGCAACCGGATCAGGTTTGAGGTGATGGTTGATCGCATTCATCACCGCTTCAGCCGGATAGTATTTTGGCAGGTCAAAATGCACGACCTGACCCAGCGCATGCACCCCGGCATCGGTACGGCCTGAAACATAAACGCGCACGAACGTACCGGCGAATTTTTCGATTGCGGCCTCGAAAACCCGCTGAACCGAAATCACTTCGTCCTGGTATTGCCAACCGTGATAAGGGCGGCCATCATATTCGACGGTACATTTATAGCGCTGCATGGGCTGCTTTATAGCTGGGCTTGGAAACGAAAACGAGGGGCAAAAATGCCCCTCGCTTCCCCATCCGCAATCTCTTGCGGAAAACTTACTTCACGCCGTCGCGGTCAAAACCAAGGCGCAGACGAAGGGCGTTCAGTTTGATGAAGCCTTCTGCATCGCGCTGGTTATAGACGGTGTCGGCTTCGAACGTGACATGCTCTTCGGAGTAGATCGAGTTCGGCGACTTACGACCGGTAACGGTGACGTTGCCCTTGTAAAGATCAAGGCGAACAACGCCGTTCACGGTACGCTGGGTTTCGTCGATCAGGCGCTGCAGGGCCTGACGTTCCGGCGACCACCAGTAACCGTTATAGATCATCTCGGCATAACGCGGCATCAGCTCGTCCTTGAGGTGACCGGCGTTACGATCAAGGGTGATGCTTTCCATGGCACGATGTGCAACCGACAGGATGGTGCCGCCCGGGGTTTCGTAAACGCCGCGCGACTTCATGCCGACATAACGGTTTTCGACCAGATCCAGACGACCGATGCCGTTCTTGCCAGCAACTTCGTTCAGTTTGGTCAGAAGGGTTGCCGGGCTCATGCGTTCGCCATTGACCGCAACCGGGTTACCCTGTTCGAACTCGATTTCGATCGTGGTGATCGCATCGGGGGCGTTCTGCGGGGAAACGGTGCGCTCGAACATGCCTTCGTTCGGCTTGACCCACGGATCTTCCAGCGCCTTGCCTTCGTACGAGATGTGCAGAAGGTTGGCATCGGTCGAATAGGGCGGCTCGTCACCACCAAGCTTGTCGGCCGAAATCGGAATCTGGTGTTCGCGGGCAAAGTTCAGAAGAGCCGTACGCGAATTCAGGTTCCATTCACGCCAGGGCGCGATGACCTTTACATTCGGCTTAAGGGCATAATAGCCAAGTTCGAAACGAACCTGGTCGTTGCCTTTGCCGGTTGCGCCGTGGGAAACGGCGTCAGCGCCGACTTCCTCGGCGATTTCGATCTGGCGCTTGGCAATCAGCGGACGCGCGATCGAGGTGCCGAGCAGGTAAACGCCTTCATAAAGAGCGTTGGCGCGGAACATCGGGAAGACGTAATCGCGGACAAATTCTTCGCGCAGATCTTCGATGAAGATCTGTTTTACGCCGAACATCTCAGCCTTTTTACGGGCCGGTTCCAGCTCTTCGCCCTGGCCGAGATCGGCGGTGAAGGTCACGACTTCGCAGTTATACTGCTCGCGAAGCCATTTCAGGATGATCGAGGTATCAAGCCCGCCTGAATAGGCAAGCACCACCTTTTTGACCTGATCGCTCATTGGAGTGACGCCTTTCGTTTATCGATACAGTTCAGGAAGGGACGCATTTTCGCGACGCTTCCTGTCATAGACGCAATCCACTGATTGCGTCGGGCCCCGAATCGCCTGTTAGGCGCTCCGACGGCTCTTTATGCAAAATGTCGTACATCTTGCATAAAGAGCCCGAGAGCATAATGCTTTAGATCTGATGCACTTTGTTTGATTTTGGCGCGTCGTTTGGCAAGGCACAGCGTGCAGGACGATGCGGCGCATCGTTCAAGCGATGTAACGTCGCCAAAGGCCGCCAAAATCAAACCCTCCGGGCCGGGACATGGTTTTGTCCAGCAGCGTCAAGGTTCTTGCCCGTAGCCCCGCTACGCTCGGCGAACCTTTCCTTGCTCGACAAAACCATGCCTCCGGCAAAGTGGATCAGATCTAAAGTATTATGCTCTAGACCTTGAGCGCGGAGTATAGGAAAACACTACTAGGGGGCAAGACCCAAGATGGGGTTGATGTCAAAAAGGCACAAAAACCCGTAAATTTTCGCCCCGCTTTTGGAAAAAACCGCTCCGAATGCTCAAAGCTACCGAAGAAACAGAAATCGACCTGCCCAAAATCGGCCCGCTTCCGGTCCGGTTGCGCCCGAGTGCGCGCGCATCGCGACTCAAGCTGCGCATTGATCCGGCCTTTGACGGGGTCGAGATCGTTGTCCCAAATGGCGTATCGCGCAAAACCGCGATTTCCATGCTTCATCAGCATGGCGACTGGGTAACCGCCCATATTCAGCGCCTGCCCGAACGGGTGCAATTTGCGCCCGGTGCGTGGATTCCCTTCCTCGGTCATGATCATGCCATCCGCACCGTTCCCGACGCCAAACGCGGAGTCTGGGCCGAGGCCGGAGTGATCTGGGTATCGGGTTTGCCCGAACATACCAACCGGCGCGTGACCGACTGGCTCAAGAAGCAGGCGAAACTTGAAATCGCGCCACGTGCCCATGCCTATGCCGAGAAAATCGGCAAGAAAATCACCCGCATATCGCTTAAGGACACCCGCACCCGCTGGGGCAGCTGTTCGTCGAACGGTACGCTGTCCTTTAGCTGGCGACTCGTGCTCGCGCCGGAAGATGTGCTTGATTACGTGGTTGCCCACGAGGTCGCCCATCTTCAGGAACTGAACCATTCGGCACGGTTCTGGGCCGTGGTCGAAGACCTGTATGGCCCGTCCAAGAAACAGCAGCACTGGCTGAAACGCAACGGTTCCGGCCTGCATCGCTATGGTGCGGGCAGCTAGAGTGCGGTGTGGGACAATGGTGTTACCGGCAAAGGTGTTACCGGCAAACATGGCACCCCCCGCTGAACACAAAAACACGACGAACACTGCGAACACGGCACACAGCATCCCGGCCGCCAAACGGATCACCGATCACCATCGCAGATGACCGTCGCACAAGGCCGCACCTGTTACCTGCAATAGACACCAAGTTACGACGCCTGAAACACCCCAAAACGCCGCAAAGGCCTGCAACAACACAGTTTATGGAGCCCCACCCATGCTGATCCCGATTGAAACACTGGCGATTTTCATTCCGACCGCGCTGGCGCTGAACATGACGCCGGGCAATGACATGCTGTTTTGTCTTGGGCAGGGCATCAAATCAGGGCCAAAGGCCGGGAATGCCGCGAGTTTCGGGATTGCCACCGGGGCGATGATCCATACCCTTCTGGCCGGATTGGGTCTGGCCGCCCTTGTCGCGGCCCATCCGGTCGCACTGGAGGTTTTGCGCTGGGCGGGGATAGCCTATCTGGTGTGGCTGGCAATCGGGGCCTTCCGGTCAAGGGATCAACAGCTTGATCCGGCAGAAACCAAACGTTCCAGCGCCTTCGCGGCATGGCGTGACGGGATTGTGGTGAATTTGCTGAACCCGAAAATCATTGTGTTTGTGCTGGCCTTCATTCCGCAATTTGTTGATGCGTCACGCGGATCGGTATTGGTGCAGTTCGTGATTTTCGGCCTGATCCTTAATATTGGCGGGACGATCATTAATTGTCTGGTTGGCAGTTTTGCCGGGCAGCTTGGACAGGTTTTTTCACGCTCTGCCCGGATCGCACGCGGCTTCCAGATTTTTACCGGCTGCGTGTTTCTCGGCCTTGCAGCCAAGCTGGCCTTTGATAAGCGATAATGAATAATTCGCACCATTATTAGATTGAAATTAATAATAGCCCGACCTCGCCCCTGACAGTCTCCTGACAACGTTGTTGAAGGTCGCCCAACAGCTGTAAACAAATGTTTACAGCTAGACCACACAGCCGCTTTCGCGCAGGCGGGGCAGTTCGGCGCGCAGGAAACCAAGGAAGCTTTTTTCCACTGCGCTGAGTTCACGGGTAGAGGTAAAAAGCGCAACATCCCATTCAATGGCCGGGGTGAGTGTGCGGGCAACGACCTTGCCGTGGTCGACCAGAAGGGCCGCAAAGGGATCACTGACGGCAATGCCGACATTGCGTTCGACCAGACGCGAGACGGTGCGGATCGTGCGGCCCTCGACCGCGATCTTGCGTGGCCAGCCGGCAATCTGGAAAATATAGTCGATCTTGGTGCGCAGCGGCGAACCGATGGAAAGCTCGACAAAGTTTTCGCCACGCAAAAGATCAATATCAATCGTTTCAAACCCGGCCAGACGATGATCGACCGGCATCAGACAAACCGCGCGTGATTGCGCAAGCGGCGTGACCAGAACATTGGGGTCCTGCAGATCAAGGGTGATGCCGATCCCCAGATCGCATTCGCGCGTCGAGATCATATCGAGCATCCCTTCAAGACCGGTATCGGTGATGCTGATCGAGACTTTGGGGTGGGCCTGTTTGAATTTGGCCACCACATCGATCAGATAGGTGTCCACATAGATCGGCTGGGCCGCAATCCGGATCGAGCCCAACTGATCATTGGCAATGGCGCGGGCCTGGGTTTCGACTTCGCGAAAGGCATTAAGCGAGCGCAATACGGTCGCATGGAATTGCTGGGCCTCGGTTGTGGCGGTCAACTGGTTGCGCTTGCGGTTAAACAGAACAAATCCGACGGATTTTTCGAAATTGTTGAGCAAACGGCTGACCATCGGCTGACTGATATTCATCGCCCGGGCTGCCTTGGTGACAGAACCATAGGTCATAAAAGCATTGAAGCTTTCAAGTTCACGCAGGTTCATAATCGCAACTCCGATCATCTGGTTGGCAGCACAACGCCGCTGCAAACAATGCCACAGGCATCGGCTAAGGGTCGGGAACCACGGAACTTTTCCCGATTGAGACAAACCCGGAAGCATTCCGGCCCCCGCAAAAGCCCGCCACAAATGGCGGCTTGAGTCGGATAACACCCGATACAGCCGCCGTCCATAAAGGGGGCGAACTGCCCGGACGCGTTCAGTATGTAAATTAGTTATACTGAAATTAATTTTTTGCGTCACCAGTTATAGTTTGTCTATGGATAATGGATACAAAAACAAAAGACAGAGCTCCGGCAATCCTGCCACCACTATCCAGGGAGACATGAAAATGTTTCGACAGCTCAAAAAAGCCGCCGGCCTAGCCGCCGCCATCCTTGCGACGACCACCATGATTTCGACTGCCCAGGCTGATGCCTATCCTGAAAAAGCCATCACCCTTGTTGTGCCTTATGGTGCTGGTGGTGCATCGGATCTTGCCGGCCGTGCGCTTGCAGAAACCGCACGCAATTACACCGACGGCCAGCCGGTTGTTGTTGTTAACAAAACCGGCAACGGCGGCATGAGCGGTGCAAAATTTGTCACCGAACAGAAGCCGGACGGTTACACCCTTTTGCTGTCGCGCGTTGGCATGGCCCTGTATCCGGCCGTTTATGCTGACAGCCCGGTTGGCTGGGACGCTTACACCTTCCTGGGTATTCTTGAATCCACCCCGATGATTCTGGCTGTGAATGCCAATTCCGACATCAAGACCATTGATGACCTGATTGCCAAAATCAAGGACAGCAATGGCGCGACCACCTATGCCGCATCCGGCCCCACCGCGATTGACGGCTTCTCTGTTCAGGCACTTCTGTCTGACGTTGGTCTTGACCCGCTGACCGCTTCCACCCTCGTGCCATACAAAGGCGGCTCTGCTTTGGCCGCTGCCCTTCTTGGCGGTCATGTTGACTTCCTCGCAATTGCTGCCGGCTCCCTGATGCCCCATATCGAAGCCGGTAAAATGCGTCCGCTGATGGTTTATTCGCCGAAACGCATGGCAGCCCTTCCCGATGTCCCGACCGCCAAAGAACTGGGTTACACCCAGGCTGGCCAGGTTGGCGGCTGGAGCGGTCTGTACGCACCGAAAGACCTGCCTGCAGACGTCGTTGCAAAATGGACCGAAATCCTCGGCAAAGTTGCGACCGACGCACAGTGGCTTGATCTTGCTGCGAAACGCGGTTCGACCTCGGTTATTGGCGATGAAGATCCGTCTGCTTATGTCAAAAGCCAGTTCGAGCTTTACAACGGCATGGCCAAAAAGTTCGGCTACATCCAGTAAGGCGTTTTCGAACGTCCTTTGATCCAAGACTTTAATGCGAGACGGAACCATGAACCAAAATCGCGATTTCTATGCAGGGCTGCTTGCCACGGCATTCTTTGCCATCGTCCTGTTCGTTCTGATCCCGATCTATGTGAAGGTTCCGTCTTTCATTCCGGGCTTTGCCCCGCCGCCTGACATGTGGCCGCGCGTGGTGGCCATTATCGGCCTTGTCATGGGCATTCTGGCGGTTGTTCTGACCTTTCCGAAAATGCGCGAAGCCAGCCGCCAGCAGGTCACCGGCCTTGGCAGCCGGATCATCAGCCACAAGACACTGATTGCGCGCTTCGTTGCGGTCCTGATCGTGTTTGCCGCCTTTGTCTTTGGCATGCCGATGGTCGGTTTTGTCCCGGCAACCATTCTGATGCTGGGCGTGCTGTTTGTCATGACCGGCAATTTTGACCGCAAATTCTGGATGATCGGGCTGGCCCTTGTTTTCCCGGTTTTGCTTTATCTGCTGTTTACCGAAGTCACCCATACGCCCTTCCCCGAAGGCATGCTGTTTTCCGGCCGTCTTTCCGGCAGCCTTTCTGACCTCGTAACCCTGATCTGATCGAAAGCCCCTTCGTTATGTGGAATGAATTGCTTTATGCCTTCGACGCGGTCGCGACCCTTCCGAACTTTCTGGCGATGTTTGCCGGAATCTGGGCTGGCGTGATCATTGGTGCCATTCCGGGCATGACCGGTACGATGGCCGTGACCCTTGCGCTGCCCTTTACGTTCTATCTGCCGCCCGTCACCAGTATTCTTCTTCTGGTTGCGCTCTATAAAGGGTCGACCTATGGCGGGTCGATTTCCGCCATCCTGATCAAGACGCCGGGCACCGCGTCCGCGGCCTGTACGGTTCTTGACGGCTATCCGCTTGCCCGCGCGGGCAAGGGTGGCAAGGCGCTGAACATGGCGCTGATTTCAAGCTGCATTGGCGATTTCATTTCCAACATTTCGCTGTTCTTCCTGGCCATTCCGCTGGCGGCATTTGCGCTGCGCATTGGCCCGCCGGAATTCTTCATGCTGATGGCATTTTCGCTGACGATTGTTGCGAGTATTTCCGGTCGTTCGCTTGTTCTCGGGATTATTTCCGCCTGCCTTGGTCTTTTGCTGGCAACCGTGGGCGAGGATATTTACGGATCCTACCGGTTTGCGCTGTCTGAAGACATGAAATCGGGTCTTGGCATGGTACCGGTTCTGATCGGTCTGTTTGCCCTGCCCGAACTGATCAAGATGGTTGTCTTCCGCCCGGAAGAAAACAATGCGGCGCTTAAGCTTGGTGATAACCGCCTGACCCTTTCGGAATTCCGCGGATCAATCAAATCGATCTGCCGCGGGTCGCTGATCGGTGTTGTTCTGGGCGCCATTCCCGGTATCGGTCCGTCAACGGCTGCGTTCTTCTCCTATAGCGAGGCCCGCCGGACTTCAAAGAATGGCGACAAGTTCGGCGAAGGTGAGCTTGAAGGTGTTGCAGCATCGGAATCGGCCAATAACGGTGCGTGCGGTGCGACCATGATCCCGCTGATGGCGCTGGGTGTACCGGGTGATGTGATTACCGGTGTGATGCTGGGTGCCTTCATGATCCATGGCCTGACCCCCGGCCCGCTTCTGTTCCAGAACAATATCGGCGAGGTTTATGCGCTGTTTATCGGCATCCTGTTCAGTTCGGTCTTCCTGTTCATTGCAGGCAAGGTCACGGCAAATGCCTTTACCAAGATCTCGCGCATTCCGCAGACCCTGCTTCTGCCCTGCATCCTGATCCTGTGCGTCTATGGCATCTATTCCATCGGGGCGAGCCCGTTTGATGTCACGGTTCTTCTGGTGATGGGCGTGGTCGGCTTTTTGATGATGCTGCTCAATATCCCGGCAGCACCGTTCCTGATCGCTTTCATCCTTGGCCCGATGTTTGAAGACAATATGCGTCGTTCGCTTGCGATTTCGCGCGGTGATCTTGGCGTCTTCTTCCAGTCATGGATTTCCTGGGGCTTCTTTGTCCTGACCGTTCTGTTCGTTGTTTTGACCATTCGCCGCGAATGGAAAAAATGGCGCGAAAAGCGTGACGTTGCCAATAACGCCACGTCCGCTTCCTGATCCGAGAAACGAGAAATTTTAAAATGTCCAAAACCAATATGTCCCGCCTCCACAGTGCCATCGATATGCTTGGCAAGCTGGTCGCGTTCGACACCACGAGCAAAAACTCGAATCTCGGTCTGATCCATTTTGTCCGCGACTATCTTGCGGAATATGGCATTGAATCGACCCTGTTCCATGATGAAACCGGCGAGAAAGCCAACCTGCTTGCGACCATTGGTCCCAAAGGGGTTCCGGGCATCGCGCTTTCGGGTCATACCGATGTTGTGCCTGCCCTTGAGACCACCTGGATCAGCCCGGCATTCGAGCTGACCGAGCGTGACGGCAAGCTGTTTGGTCGCGGGGCAGCGGACATGAAGGGCTTTTCGGCCTGTGTGCTGGCCCTGATCCCCGATCTGGTCAAACGCGATCTGGCAATCCCGTTCCATCTTTGCCTGTCCTATGACGAGGAAGTCGGCTGCATCGGTGTTGGCTCGATGGTCGATCATCTCGCCGCGATGGATACCCCGCCGCGTCTGGCGGTGATTGGTGAGCCGACCGACATGAAAGTCATCAATGGCCAGAAAGGCAAATATTCGATGCGGGTGGGCGTTACCGGCACCGCCGGGCACAGCTCGTTTGCGCCCAACCATGTCAATGCCATCGAATATGCGACCCGTGCGATCAACCTGATTGCCGAGAAGGCCCGCGAATTCGAAGAAAACGGCCCGTTTGACCACGATTTCACCGTGCCGCACAGCACCATGCTGACCACCACGATTGGCGGCGGCACGGCGACCAACGTCACCCCGGATTATTGTGAATTCACCTTTGAAATCCGCCATCTGCCCGAACATGACGCCGAAGCGGTGATTGCCGAAATTCGCGATACTGTGATGGCGACACTGGATGCGGAAATGAAGGCCAAAGCCCCCGAGACCGGCTTTACATGGGAAAAGATCTTTTCCTATCCGGGGATGGGTGATTGCACTGATGCCCCGGCATTCGAGCTTGTGCGCAACATCATCCCCGAAATTTCGGGCAAGGTGTCCTATGGCTCCGAAGGTGGCGTGTTTGAAAAACAGGGCAATATCCCGTCAATCATTTGCGGTCCGGGCAGCATCAAACAGGCCCATACGCCCAACGAATTTATCGAGATTTCGCAGCTCGAGGAATGTCTTTCCTTCCTTGAGGCGCTCACAGATCAGGCCGTCGCGGCCTGATACCCTCACCGCGGCGCTGCGTCACCCTCAGCGCCACTCGGCCGCTGCAAGCAAGCTGTCCACTCCAGCTTAGCGTCGCGCACCGACAGGTGAGAACTCCCTGACTGCATCTCTCCCCAAGGGATGCAGTTTATGGTCGGGCTTCTCCCCCCAGATCCGGCCCCCCGGATTTGACAGATCCCGACCAATAGCAAACCAAACTCAAGACCGGCTCGTTCATCGATGCCGGTCTTTTTTTGTGGTCGGGTCAAGGCGGCATTCCCAAGCGATCAGACTACGATGGCCTATCGATTATTTTTAGTTAGCAAAGTTTGACAAAACACAAGGAATAGAACCCTAATACAACCTGTGGTTAATATTGAAAGGGCGAATCACGATGTCTACTTACTGCGTAACTTTTCGAATTGCGAGTAAGACGGTCAACGGTAAAACTTACGATGATCGTTACGAGAAGCTAATTGACAACCTTCACACAGGAAGTAACGGCTTCTGGGCCGAACCGACATCTTTTATCCTCGTAGGCTCAAGCCTAGACACAAACTCTTTTGCAAAAAAGATTGTAGAAGGACTCAGCAGGTCAGATGACATGCTATTTGTTTTTGACCCAGAAGATATGTCTGCCTGCTACTTCGGCGCAGTAGATGGTCCTGATATTTTAAAGTCGTTTTTCCCACGCGCTCAAGAAATCTAACAACCACCTAAGTACATACAAATCAGATAATTCGAAAAGATTTACTCTTTCTTGCTACTCGCACTGAAGCCCTTGGTGAAGTCGCGCCAGCTTTCATCTTCGCCGACCTTTTTCGAGCGCGCCAGGGCGGCCTTGCCAAGTGATCGAACCGGGATGTTTTGATGGGCATGGAGCATGAAGTCATGCCAGAGCGTTGCGGGCAACCCGCCGCCGGTGACTTCGTCCATCGGACTGCCATTGTCATTCCCAACCCAGACGCCCGCCACCAGATCGGAGGTATAGCCGATGAACCATGCATCGCGGTAATCCGACGTGGTGCCGGTTTTACCCGCAGCCGGACGGTCAATGATGGCATTGCGCCCGGTGCCCTTGGCAATCACGGCCGAGAGCATGTTGTTCATTTCACCGGCATGGAGCGGGTTCATCAGACGGCCCGGGAATTCATCGCTGCGCTGATAAAGAACTTCGCCGCCCTTGCCGATAATCTTGCTGACGGCATGCGGGAAGACAGCAAAACCGCCATTGGCAACAATGGCATAGGCCCCGGTCAGCTCAAGCATCGAGACTTCGCTGGTGCCCAGTGCCAGACTGGGTTCAGCGGTAAGCGGGGATGAAACCCCCATGTCACGCGCCTTCTGGACCACGGTGCCCAGACCGACTTCCATCGCCATCTGGACGGCAATAGAGTTGTTTGACGTCGCCACCGCATCACGGATCGACATGGTGCCGTGATGCTGGCGATCAAAGTTGCGCGGTTCCCAGCCATTGATGGTGATCGGCACATCGCGCATCCAGTCGTTCGAACCGAGACTTTTGTCGAGCCCGGCAAGATAGACAAACAGCTTGAAGACCGAACCCGGTTGACGGCGGGCCTGTGTCACACGGTTATACTGGCTTTCGAAATAGTCGCGTCCGCCGACCATGGCGCGCACCGCCCCATCGGGCGTCATTGCCAGAAGGGCACCCTGTGTCACATTTTTGGCCCGGGCCCCGTTGCTTTCAAGTGCACGTTCAAGATTGAATTCGGCGATTTCCTGAAGACGGGAATCAAGGGTGGTATGGACCAGAAGATCCTGATCGACATAGCCGACATAATCGCGCACCCGATCAAGCACCCAGTCCGAGAAATAGCGCACACCCGGCCCGGCATCGGCCTTGCGCGCGGTGCGCACACGGGTCTGTTTGGCGCGTTCGGCACGCGCATTGGTCAGGGCACCGGTCGAGGCCATTGCATCAAGCACGATATTGGCCCGCTCGGCCGATTTGACCGGATCGACCATCGGGTTATAGCGACTTGGCGCCTTTGGCAGACCGGCGAGTACAGCCGCGTCATAAAGGTTCAGACGACGCGGATCGGTCCCGAAATAATAGCGTGATGCGGCATCAATCCCGTAAAGGCCCGAACCGAAATAGATGCGGTTAAGATAGAGCGACAGGATTTGCTGTTTGTCGAATTTGAATTCCAGCCAGATCGCCAGAAGGACTTCCTCGATCTTGCGGCCAAAGCTTTTTTCCGGCGACAGGAACAGGTTCTTTGCCAGCTGCTGGGTGATGGTGCTGCCACCTTCGGCCAGACGTCCCGAGGACAGGTTTGCCCAGGTCGCGCGCAGGATGCCGACAATATCCACGCCGAAATGGTCATAGAACCGGCGGTCCTCGATCGAGACAAAGGCCTGACCGACATAATCGGGAAGATTGCGGACCTCGACCGGAGTGCCATAACGGTTGCCATAGGTGGCAAGGGTTGCGCCATCAATGCTGATCACTCGGATCGATGGTTTGCGTTCGCTGGCAACATCAAAGCTGACCTTGTCGGGAAGGCCATAGCCGTAATAGGCGACAACACCCCCGCCCAGCACCATGACCCAAATGCTGCCCAGAACGATGAATTTTGCAATCGCCTCTGGCCCGGGGATCATATCCCCCAGACGCGCAAAAAGACTTCCCTTGCGTTTGCCTGCGCTGCTGACGCGCTTTTTCTTTGGCTTCGAACCGGTCGATCCCTTGCGAACGCTGGTTCGTCGTTTGAATTCTCTTTGGGCCACAAATGCACCTATCGGTCTGGACCGGTCATGCCATGCGAACCCGTTGACGCGAAAGTGGTGATCCACTTTGCCAGCCCTGCGGGTGCGCCGGACATTCCGGCGTTTCTTATTTCTACCGGCAGCCCGAAATCAGACAGGCCGGTATTGTTATATGTCCCAACCGAGGAGGGAGTCCCCCGTCTCCCCGCTTTGCGACTGTTGTTTTATTTTTTGCCGTTCAAACCCTGTTTCCACAGGTCGGTTACACCATCACTGTCACGGCGACGTTGCGACGACGCACGGATCATCGAGCGGATGGGTAATCCTTCATGTGCATCAAGCATAAATAACCGCCACAAAGACGCAAGTTCTACCTCACCGCGGACATCCATGCGTTCACGTTCATCATTGCCCGCCCAGACCGTGGTGATCAGATCAGACGAGAAACCGACATACCATGCATCGGTACCGCCACCGGCCACCGTGCCATAACCGGCAAAGGGCCGGTCAAGGCGGACCTGCGGGTCGGTCACACTGGCATAGAGCACATAGGATCCCTGAATGGCCTCGTCGGTCAGGCGTTTTTCCTGTTCGGGATCAACGCGCTGATAGATCGGTTGTGCCTTGGGATCGTCGGTGTAGGAAACCGTGTTGATCAGGGTGATCATCGGAGGTTTTCCCGCATTCTGCGGCAAGGCATGAATGGCGGTAATGTCGCTGAGCGTGACCGGATCAAGACCGACCACGGTGCGGATATCGGTCGAAAGCGGACTTTTGATCCCGATATTATGGGCATATTGACGGACATTGAGCAGCCCGTAATGGTCGGCCAGATTGGTCGGCACCGTATTCACATCGCGGACAAAGGCTTCGCGCAGTGAAATTTGTCCCTGATATTCGTGATCGGGGTTGATCGGCCGCCAGCCCCCTACCGCCATGCGGTTATCGCGCACCCATTGCGCCGGGTCGCTGTTTTCATTGAGCGCGTAGTAATATGTGGCGATCTTGATCATGCGTCCGGCTGGATGACGGACTTCGGTCACGCGGTTGCGCTGAAACGGGGAATAGTCCGAACCACCGATCAGCGCACGAATGCGGCCCTCGGGGCTTATGGACAGCAGGCCGACCTGATTGGCCCCGCGCGGTTTAAGACGCAGCTCCGAGACTTCCCGGACCACATCGCGCGCAAGGTTTTGCACCTTGAGATCAATGCTGGTGACGACATCGATATCGCGGCTGGTATAGCCGACAAGATCGGCGACTTCTTCAAGCACCATATCGACCACATAGCCCGACAGGACATTTTCCTCGATCTGGACATCGAGCTTGGGCAAGACAAGGGTCAGGGCCGAAACGCGGTTGCCCTCGATGAATTTGTATTGGGCGAGCTTGGCCAGAATTTCATTGGCCTCGGCAGCGGTTTCATGCGGATTGAACAGCGGATTGAATTTTTTCGGATCGCTGATCGCCGCAGCCAGAACGGCTGCCTGATGGAGGCTCATGCGTTCGGACGGGCTGCCATACCAGATGCGCGATGCCGCCGTGATACCGAAAATGCCGCGCCCGACATAGCTGCGTTCAAGGTAGCTGCGCAGGATGGTCTTTTTGCTAAAGCTCCATTCCAGCCAGAGTGCGACGAGCAGTTCCTGAAAATGGCGACCCGCACTGTTGGCCTTGGTTTTGAAGAAGCTGCGCGCGACCTTCATGGTGATGGTCGAGCCGGAGCCTTCCGCGCCACTGAAAATGCGGGCGAAATCCGATCCTGACACCCCGAAATGGTCATAGAAATTCGGATCAGCCGCCGCAACAAACACGTTTTGCACCCGTTCGGGCAAGGTGGTCAGCGAGACATCCTGACTGTAATGGCCCTTGATGGTTTCGAGCAGCGCACCGTCATAGCCCAGAATACGGATTTCGGGGCTTCGGATCATGTTGCGGCTCAGATCAAGGCTGGACTGGATCGAATATCCAATCCCCAGAATGGCAAAGCCGGTGACCGACAGGAAAAAGGCAATCAGAAACGTTCTGCGCCGCCGGATACGCCGCCGAATGGTGCGCAGCTCGCGCTCGGCAATCCGCTTCATCGCTGTTTGTGCTGCTGATTGTCCGCCGCTTTGTTGTTCGTCGTCGTCTTCTGCCACGCCGAAATTCCGTTCATTGCCCGTGTTTTATATTGTTCCCCACCAGTAAAACGCCAAGCCGTTAAGAAAATACTTTAACCGCCGGTTTCACAGCGAATATTCGTCAAAGCGGACAGGCCCGAATACAAATGGCGGGGCAGCCGAAACTACCCCGCTTTGAACGGTGATGCTGTGATCAATGACCAGGGGAGGTTTTCGGGCGTGGCTAGCGCGCACTCGCGCCAAAGCGTTGCGCATCGGCAAAGCCCCTGATCGGGGGCATGGCGCCGAGCATATCGGGGGCCAGATCGGCCAGACGCGGCAAATGACGGTCGCGCTCCGAAAGGACGACCTGTTGTCCGAACAATTCCCAGTCTATGCCAAGATCGGGATCATTCCAGGCAATGCCGAAATCATGTTCGGGGCTGTAATAGTTCGAAGCCTTGGTTGTGACATGGGTTTCGGGACGCAAGGTCTTGAAGCCCTGGGCAAAGCCTTCGGGGATCCAGAGCTGATACCAGTTTTCTGCACTCAGCTCGATCTTCAGATGCCGTCCAAACGTTTCTGATCGCGGGCGGATATCGACGGCAACATACAGGATTGCGCCCTGTGTCACCCGGACAAGACGGCCCTGGGCATAGGGGCTGGTCTGAAAATGCAGGCCACAAAGCGTATTGATCGGGGTGCTGATGATCTGGTTTTCCTGAACCAGATCGATCTCGCCGATCACGTCGCGGAAATCATCATTGCGAAAGGTCTCGGCAAACACGCCGCGCTTGTCCCGGTGGCGGTTGGGCACAAACAGAACCGGTCCGTCGATATCAAATTCATCAAATTCCACAGGCATTGATCGTTACTCCCTGATCGAGATCGGAACACGGATCAGTTGACGCGGCACGCGCCAGCGGTCCTTGAAGGGTTTGGGCACCAGACGGACAAAGATCAGGCTGGCCTGATCATCGACCGTGCCAAACAGGCGGTCTGTGCTGTCATCATCAATGATCGACGGATAGGCCGAAAAGCTTTCGCCCGGCCCGGCATCGGGTTGCAGGGGCTGCTGATAGAGCAATTTCGGATCGGACCAGCGGGTCAGATCTGTCGAGGTCGAATAGAAAAATCCTGCGATATCGTCCTTGCCGGTATTGTTCTTACTGCTCTGGCGAATGCGGTGCTGATAGATCGCGATGAAGCGGTTGGAGTTTTCATCGCGGACCAGACCGCGAATGGATGATACCCCCTTGGGCCCGACGCGCGCGCAGTCGGTTTGGCGAACCGACCAGCCCTGATCGGTCAGGGTGGCGGCCTGCTCAAACCCCGATCCGGTCCAGATATCCCACCGGCCCGGATCATTGGCCGGGGCGCGCACCAGACAGTTTCGCGAGTTTTCCCAACTATCGGCACGTCGCCAGACAATGGCATAAAGGTAGTTCTGCCACTGAACGATATTGGTCACGGTCACATAGCTTGGCGCGCGTTTGCGATCATCGCGATAGGGCCGGGGCGGCGGAAAGGGGGCATGACGGGGCGGATCACCAAAATAGCTGAACGTCTTGCCCCCATCGGTTGATTTCAGGGTCACCAGACCGTTGATCCAGCAATCGGTGCGCTGGGTGCGGCCTTCACACGGCATGTCATGGCGGTAGGGGATGAAGCTTGCACTGCCAAGCGCATAAACATCGCGCCCGTTGCTGGTATAGATCGCCTGAAGCCAGGTGCGATCATCAAGCAATGCCGGGTCGGCCTTGCCTGCGGCCATGAAGCGGCTGTCGCAATCGGGTTTCAGGCTGTCAAAGCCGTAACCGACAAAGGCCCGGTTTTGAAAATTCGGGGCAAACAGCACCATTTTGCCCTGATCATTGCGAAAGGCGCGGGCCGGTGAGTCAGGAAGATGATGGTTGTCACAACCATCGACATCACTGTCAAACATCACGGTTTCCGGGCCCGAGACCGTGATTTCGGTATCGGCTGCGGCTGGCGTCCAGCCGGCAAGACCGCCAATCAGCAACCCCGCGACAAAGGCCGACAGCGCGACAGATGATCTGGAATATTGAAATCCGGGCACAGCTTACCCCTTTGACAGGCCATAAAAGGACAGGGTGATAAAACAACAAGGAAAAGGGCGACGCGTAGCACTTCTGGGGCAGTGCCACGCGTCACGTCAGCAATGTCACGCCGCCTCTGCGACTTTCGGGGCCGGGAGGAAGCCCAGACAGCGTGCCATGCTGTGTTCCTTGCAAGACACATTTCGCGCATCACGGCATGACCTTGTCCAAGTCAGGAAGGATCGGGTCATTTTGGTATCTCCTGCCGGGTCGGTGAGCACCAGTTGAGGCCGGAACATACCGCACCGGGTCATATCGCGCCGGGCCACTTGCCAGCATTTGTGCGAACCGCTTGCGCATGTATCGAATGCAGGATGCGGCTTGTCAGGCCGCACTGACTTCGCGGCCCTTGAGGCTTTCTTCCCAGTCAAGGGCGTGCCGGACAATCGCCGTGAGATCGTCATGGACCGGCTTCCAGCCAAGTTTCTGACGAATGCGGTCGGCCCCGGCAATCAGGGCTGCCGGATCACCGGCACGGCGTTCGGCCAGATCGACGGTGAAATCAACGCCCGAGACCTGTTTGACGGCATCAATGACCTCGCGGACCGAGAAACCGCGCCCATACCCGCAATTCATCACATCGCTTTCGCCGCCCTTTTCAAGATATTCAAGCGCAAGCACATGGGCATTGGCCAGATCGGTGACGTGAATATAGTCACGGATACAGGTGCCATCGGGGGTTTCGTAATCCTCGCCATAGATGGCCATTTTCGGCCGGACACCGGTTGCGGCCTGACTGGCGATCTTGATCAGATGGGTCGCCTTGCGCGAAGTCTGCCCCGACCGGCCCGCCGGATCAGCACCGGCAACATTGAAGTAACGCAACGCGACATAGCGCAGATCATGGGCAATCGCGGCATCAGCCAGCATCTTTTCGGTCATCATCTTGGATGTGCCATAAGGCGAGATCGGCTTGAGCGCAAAGTCTTCAAGGATCGGGGTGGTTTCGGGTTCACCGTAAACGCCCGCGGTCGAGGAAAAGATGAAATGCCTGATCCCGCTATCGACAGCGGCCTGGGCAAGCGCACGGGAATTGACCGTGTTGTTATAGTAATATTCCAGCGGATAGATCACGGAATCCGGCACAATGATCGAACCGGCAAAATGCATGATTGCCGTGACCTCATGTTCGGCGATCACCCGACGCACCAGATCATAGTCACCACAGTCACCTTCGACAAAAGCCGCCCCGGCAGGCACCGCCCAGCGATGCCCCTGAGAGAGATTGTCAAGCACGACGACATTGCGTCCGCCATCAAGCAGTGCGAGTGCCGCGTGGCTACCGATATAACCAGCGCCACCTGTTACAAGTACAGTCATTGCCGTGTCTCCTTGTTGATGTTGCCCATTCTGATCTGGACATACTGGACAAGCACAGCCGCCATGACCTTCCCGCGCCGGGGTCGCCATGGCGGCAATACCCGGTGTCGTCACGCAACCTTTCGTTCGGGCTGCGCATCCCTGCTCATGACATTGAGCATCTTGTGATCGATGTTGTTTTCGCTCAGGAACGTCGCCATCTCGCGATAGGTCTGGAACCAGGCGCGGTTGAACTTGTCGAAAAGATCCTGATTCCAGTAATCTTCAAGCACGAATTCCTTGGTCGAGAACACGTCATAGGACGGGATCTGATAGGTTTCGGCGAATTCGACCGTCCGGCTGTCATAGGTGAAATAAATCGACGGAACACCATTCGACAACGCCATCAGATTGCCGTGCAGACGATAGCCCAGCACGCAGTCCTTTTGACGGACGAGGTTTTCATAATCGGCAACCACGTCGGAATAGAACAGCTTTTCGCGATAGAGACGTTCCATCGTGTCGTCGAGATACCAGTTCCTGACCCAGTCATTGTTTTTCAGCGCCTGCATCGCTTCTTCGCGCTGCATGTTGCTGCCAAAGACCAGTTTTTTCTCTTCGGGTTCACCCTGAGCCATCAGGGTGATGTCATCAAACCTGCCAGCAAGCTCCTTGACCAGATCACGATGGAAGGTCAGGTAACGCTTGATGTCCTGCGCATAGGCCGGTGACACTTCGCGGCGCAGGGTGATGCCGACATTGCGCACACTATCAAGCGACGGCAGTTTGATGCGCATGTCGGGATTGTTTTGGCGGAAGGCGGTCGGACAGCCAACGATACGGACATTGGTAATCCCCAGATCCCAAAGGACCTGTGCGGTATAAGCCCCGCGCACCCCGATAGAGGTCGTTGAGTCCGCCATCATGCGCAGAACGGTTTTGGTCTGTTCGGAAAGCTCGAGCTTGCCTTTGACCGGTGCCTGCGCACCAATGCCAAAGCCCAGAACCGGCAATTTCAAGCGTTTGAGAACATCAATGGTATTGCGCCAATCCATTTCCGAATGGATGTAATTCGACCCGCGCAGGAACACATAGTCATATTCCTCGCGAAGACGGTCGATATCTTCCATCTTTGGTTCGGCAATCGGCAGAACACCGAGCTTGTCATAGTTCATCAGTTTCAACGATGAATCGAAAACGAAGGCATCACCGATATTGTGGTAATGGTTGATGCTCCGCTGAACATCCTGATAGTTGTACCACCGGACGCAGTCGTGGTCGTAGACTTCGCCCGACGGGATCATTACGAGAACGCGCGCCATATTGTGTCTCCTTGGTTG
Source organism: Thalassospira profundimaris (assembly GCF_003326795.1). GTDB lineage: Bacteria > Pseudomonadota > Alphaproteobacteria > Rhodospirillales > Thalassospiraceae > Thalassospira > Thalassospira profundimaris_C. Next base: position 151,623 of record NZ_JPWI01000001.1, read on the forward strand.
ATCACGTTTTTGTTCCGAATTCAGGCCGTGCTTGCCACGCTGTGTTCCGCGGCAGCCTTTGCAGACAGCAGGCGCGTTTTCAGAACCTCCCGATACTGCGCAAGATGTTGCTCTGCGCATTCCTGATAGGTCGTGACACGCGGAATCCCTTCGCGCATCCGATCCCAGAGTTTGTTGTCGCTTAGAACTTCGATCAGCCGGTCGGCCAGGTCTTCGGCACTGCCGACACGGAAATGCAGACCATTGACGCCGTCCGTAATTTTTTCGGCCATTCCACCAATATTCGAGCAAATCATCGGTCGCCCGTGGAAGAATGCCTCCTGAATGACGACGGGCGAGTTTTCCCACCAGATGGACGGAATGATTGTCCAGTCGGCGAGTTCCATCAGTTTGGGCATTTCCGTATTCTGATAGGCGCCATAGAAACGCACCCGGTCACCGGCCTTTTCGATCAGGTCATGGACCTTGTCCTGATAGTCCTGTGGCTGGCGGTCCAGATTGCCGCCAAAGATCATCAGACGGGCATCATCGCCCCAGATGTCATCGGGCACACGCCCGACCGCATCAAGCAGGATATCGGCCCCCTTGAACATCGTCAGCTGCCCGAAAAAGGCAAAGCGCGACCGCCGCGGCTGGGTTTTGGAAAGCGGGCGGTCTTTTGCCCGTTCGTCGATATCAAGACCGTTCTCGATCACCGACATTTTTTCGGCCTTCATGCCCCAGTCGATAAAACGATTGGCCAGAAATTCGCTGGGCGACACATAGTGGTCAGCCAGTTCAAGCATCGCCTTGATGAAGCGTTCACGACGCAGGAAGGATGCCGGGGAGATGTTGGGGAAACAGCCATTGCATTCAATCGGGCTTGCCCGGTTGCACAGCTTGGTCCCGCCGCTTTTGAGCATCTGGCCATGGTTGTGGCAGATGGTCAGGAATTCGTGGAACGTAAAGAAGATCGCCGTTTCCGGAAGTGCTTCACGGATGGCATAGATCGTCTCAAGACCAAGGCCCAGATAGTGATGGAAATGCACCACATCGGGTTCGTAATCCTTTACGAAGCGCAGGAAATCGCGATCAATTTCATCAGTACTGCCATTTGACAGCAGGAAGTGATCATAGTTTTCGGCGTGATAAAGGATTTCATTGTCCTTTTGACGCAGGCTCATCAATGCCGATGCGCCATGGCGCGGAACAGGATTGCCGACCCGGGCCAGATAGAAACTTTCGACCCCGTCAATGGCATTGAGTCCCTTATGCAGGTTGTAGGAGGCGACTTCTGCCCCGCCCAAAGACATGCTGGGGTGACCATGCGAAATAACCAGAACACGCAAATCATTCGACGGCATTGTTATGACTCCGCAAGTTTGAGACGACCAGCGACCAGCGGCGATCAAATGCCCAGCGGTCGAGACGATGGGACAGTTCTTCCCAGGCGGGCGCGTTGCTTATGGATTGCTCGCTGCCCAGGACTTCGATTTCGGGAATCCAGAATGACGGGGTTCCGGCCATGCGCAGCTTGAGCGCCAGATCGAGATTTTTCTCGGCCGGGCCGATATAGCCGCGCGTGAAACCGCCAATATCGACGATGGCCTTGCGCGGCAGAATGCAGCATTCAATGGTGCCTGCGGTGACTTCGCTGGGTTCGGCCCCGTCCAGAACAGCACAGGGATAGCCGACATAGCGATCCGACAAATACTGATCACCCTTGGCATCGGCCTCGATCCATGTTCCGGCCCAGCGCACGGAATCGTCTTCAAACAGGATGGTGGGTGACACCAGCGCCTTGCCACCGCGCTTGCGATAGGCGGCATAAAGCTGATCGAACCATCCGTTATAGCGCGGCAGAATATGGGCAGATACCAGCCCAACCGTTTCGGAACTGGTTGCGGCAATCCCGACTTCAAGCGCGTCACAGAAATCCTCGACGCCTTCGGCAAAGACGATGCGGGTATTGAGTTTGTAGAAGGCCGCCAGACGCAACATGTCGCTGCCGACCTGATCGAAACTTTCGACCGGGCCTGCAATGACAATCGGCAGATTGCGGGTTGCCTGATCAAGCCCCAGCAGCGCGATGGTGACACCAATATCATTGATCGTATCATCGACACCGACGACCAGCGTTACCGGAGAATTTTCGTCAAAATCGCCGATATCATGGATATCCACCGCATAGGGGTTTTGCGATGTCATGCCCTGAAGCATCGGGCCGAACTGACGTTCAATACTGTTTGATGCGGTCACCGAACGCGGATCAAGTGACGGCAGGACACGCGACAGGGCCTGACGGGCCGATGAACGGGTCGGGTTCAGGGGACAATATGCCGGAAAGGCATCGCTGATCCCCAGTTCCAGATAAACCGGCTGATCGGAGGGCGGCGTATCGTCAAGCGGACAGAACACCAGAAAACCGTGATTGTTGCGCGCCGGATTGAGCCCCGAAAACATCGGATCATTGGCAAAGGCGCTGGTAACATCGGCACGCGATTGTCTGGTCCAGCGATCATCAATGCGGACCACCTCGCCATTCACACGCAAGAAAACGTTTTCCACAGCCCGGTCAGGATCAAGCATCCAGCCCGAAATCAGCACACCGCTGCCTTCGATCAGCAACGAGAAATCAATGCCGATCCGGACGGGACGATCCAGTTCGGAAACCGTATCGCGGCCATCAAAACGATGGGCAGCCATCTGAAGATGGGTCAGGATATTTTCCGGTGCGCGAACCCGGTCAAGAACCGAACGGATATGGGCCGGGACATCCGAGGGTGCGACCAGAACACGCTGTTGATAGACCTCGATCCCGTACCAGCCTTCGCGGCCCCGGAAATAGACACGTTTGAGTTTGCCGGGATTGATCGGCTTGTCGCCCAGCATCAGGCCGGTTACACCCGATGCCTCGTCACCCAGATCATCGCGCTGAAAATCGGCACTGGTCAGTTCAGCCAGAACCGGAACATCTTCAATCGCAATCACACGGGTTCGCCCGACCGGGAAGTCGCTTGACCAGCCCTGAATATAGATGTCGCCTTCTTCAAGGCCGCCAAGCACCTCGATAAAGCCGTTGCTGCGCGCTGCGGTCTGCACAAGGGCGGCGACCTTTTTCAGGCGCTTCTTGTCGGGATCGCCGGCAAGCAATGCTTCGATCACGCCATCAATCACGGTTGCAAATGCCGGTCCTGACTGATCGGCAATTGATGACAGGATGGCCTCGACCCGTTGTTGACGGTTTTCGATCCGGTATTCGCGCGGCTTTCCCGCCCCCTGAAACAGGGCCGTTTTCAAACGGCGCGGTGCCACATCCTTCATCGGGACAAGGGCCACGAAACCATAGGCATTTTCAGGATCGGTTTCATTGCGTCGCCAGCTGATCACGGATGCCTGTACCTTGGCGTCAGACTGACTGTTGAGATAAATGGCAATTGTTGCCGGAAGCGCATTCCCCACCCCGACCAGAAGGGCAAGGCTTTCGTCAATCAGGGCGGCGACAACCGTTCTGCCATCAAGAGGCATGCCTTGATTTTCCGTCATTTGCGGGCCTCATGAATTCTGAAAACATATATTGAAAACAAAGTGCTACCTGTCATTTTCATGGGATCACCAGACAATCGCGCCGATTGCCAATCCGGTCGTCACACCGATCAGGCATGACAGGATCAGAAGCGGTGTTTTGAGATCATTGGTGTGCCGCGCAGTCAGCGCCGACAGACGTTCGTCAAAACCGCCCAGCGATTTGTCGAAACGCACAAGAAAGACTTCAAGCTCGTCAACGCGGCTTGAAAGTTCTTCCTGTCCGGTGCGGACAAGTTTTACCCCGGCTTCGATGCCGTCATCGGCAGAGGCCAGTTCATCCATGCGTTTGGTCGCACCAATCAGCCGTTTGGCAGCTTCGCGCTGACCGTTTTGCAAGATGTGCTGGGCGGCCAGAAGACGGTCGAGCCGATCAAGAATTTTACCAAGCGGCGCATTCAGGGCGGTGTGGGCTTGCTGTTCGCTTTGCGAGGGAATGCGCAGATCAACTTCATCACGTGAGCCGGGCATCAATGCACAGACACTGATGGTATCCGGACTGGCCAGAGCGGCGTCGGGCAATTCGATTTCAAACGCATGTTTGCCATCGCCAATCCCGTTGCGGCGCAGATCGACCCGTTCATTTTCCGCCGTCACCCGCAACAGGGAATGACCGTTCAGGCGGATAATGACTTCGATGCGGGCATCGGGTTGCTGCGGGCACCACACCCATCCGAACAGACGGCTTTGATCAATTGCATCGACCCGCCCTTCGAGCGTCAGCGCATCTTGTGCGTCATTGGCAGACGCATCGTGACCGGCACCCGGTTTCGGGGCGTTTGTCTTGGCTGGCTGTTTCTCGGCGAGTGCCATAATCATCTCCTTGGTGGATATCAGGCCGCGACGAAATCGGGACGAACCATCTTGCGGAACATCTTGAGATGTTCCTGCGCGACGTCGTCGATCAGGGCGGGCGCGCGGACCTGCCCCGACAGTTTTTTCCAGAGTTTGGGATTGGTTGCGCAGTCCTTCATGACGCGCGCAAGTTCGGCCGGGTCATCGGGGCGGACATGAATGCCATCGTGACCATCACGCACCATTTCGGCCATGCCACCGATGCCGCTGGTAATCACCGGGCGGCCATGCTGGAAGGCTTCCTGAATGACCAGCGGGGCATTTTCCCACCAGATTGACGGGACAATGACCCAGTCAACACGCGCCATCAGATCGGCGATTTCATCGCGTTCATAGGCACCCATGTGCTGAACGTGATGGCTGCTTTTCGCAAACAGGTCGTGCATCTTTTCGGTAAAGGCGACGGTCTGAAACAGCACATCACCGTGAATGCGCAACGCGAAATCGGTTTCCGCCTCAACCAGCTTCCGGCTGGCTTCAAGCAGGACATCGGCCCCTTTCCAGGGATTGAGATTGCCGAAATAGCCAAACACATTTGGCATGCCGGTTCCGATATTGCGTCTTGGTGCAGGTGCAACCGGTGGCCGACCGTTGTTGATCACAACAATCCTGTCGGGATCAATGCCCCAGTCAACATAGCGATCCTTAAGGAACGCGCTGGGCGAGACGAACTGATCAACAACACGCAGATGATTGCGGATATTGACCGCGCGCATGACATGCTGATCGGATGTAAATCCGTCCAGTCCGCACAGACGACCGATGGCATCGGGTTTGGTATAGCGTTTGCGCGTGTCACGATGGACCATCAGCCCGTCATTGGGGCAAATCTGATAATAGTCATGCAAGGTCATGACGATCCGGCAATGGGGCAAAACCCGCCGGATCAGCATCGGCAATTCGATCCCCCACAACACCAGATGGTGGATGTGAACAATGTCGGGATCCCAGCTTTTGAGCAGGCGGGCAAAATCGGGGGCAACCGCATAAAGATCGGTTTGCGACATGTTGAACCGGTCAAAGTGACCCGCCCAGAACAGCATCTCATCGCCCGCATCATTGATTGCCTGAAAACTGGTGCCCGGCCGACGTTCGCGATGGACATCGTTGGTCGCCGCCACAAACAGGGCGTCGCATTCGGCGCGCTTGTAGGCGTGGAACAGATCATGGGCAAAAATCTCTGTGCCGCCGGGGTGAAGATCGGGGTGATTGTGCGCAAGCACCATGACGCGCGGGTTCATGCGGACCTCCGCGGTTTTTGGGCAACAAGAATGTCCTGATAGTGATCACCGCCATCCCCGCGCCATGCGCCGAAACTTCTGGTCGCCAGCTCAAGGCCGGTGTGGTTCAGGACGTCTTCGATAAAGGCCTCGTCGAAGCCGACGGCGGCCATCGGATTTTCCCCGCGCAGATGCCAGGATGGCTGACCTTCGGCCTTTTCAAAGCTGGTCAGGCGGGCATCGCATCCCGGTTTTGCCGGATCGTCGGTATCGCGAATGATGAAGGCCGTCATGAAAAGACGACCACCGGGACGCAGCACGCGGAAGACCTCGGAACAATAGGTTTCGATTTCTTGTGGCGGTAGATGGGTTGCCACCGAGATCATTGCAGTGAAATCGAATGTTCCGTCCTGAAAAGGCAGCCGCATGCTGCGTCCGCTGATCGCCCCTTCGGGGTTATAAAGATCGTTATGGATATCAAGCGCTTCGAAGCGGAAATTGGGATAAGCCGGTGTGATGGAGCGTTTGCACCATTCAATGCCGCTACGCACCGGATCAAGACCGCGATAAATCGCCTGCGCGGGATCAAGAAACTGTGTCAGGGGCACGGCAATACGGCCAATGCCACAACCGATATCAAGAACATCATCGGTCGGTGACAAACCGGCACGACGCACAAAATGACCAAGGAATTCGGCACCGATTGTGCGGTAATCGCCATCGCCGACAAAGACTTCTTCCTCGGGCGGGACCGGCAGGAACCGATTGGCAATCACCTGCTGACACAGCCATTCCAGACGGGTTTCATCGACCGGCATTTTGGGCGGATATTGATGTTCGGACAGGGCGAGAACCTGGCTCATGCCGCGGCTCCTTGTCTGGTTTCGGGGCTGGTTTTGGTGGGGGATTTGTTTTGCGAAACGCCATTGGCGTGGATGTCTTCGAGCATCTCGCGCCAGCGTGACGCATGCAGCCAGCCGTTATATTCGGCAGCCACCCCGCGCATGTAATCGACATGGGTCGAGATCGATTTGCGTTCGAAGTGATAGAGACTGACATCGGGGATATATTTGATGTCAAAATCGGCCTTGCGGATTTTCAGACACAGATCGCTGTCCTCGAAATCCCCGATCACGTAATCCTCGGTAAAGCCGCCGACTTCTTCAAAAGCATCCCGATGGATCATCAGGCAGGCACCGGTGACACCGGGAACGGAGCGTTCAATATTGGCGTCACGGAACTGATCGGGCATGCCCTTGTGATAGTGGTAGTTCAACCACTTGCCGCTTTCATTGGGGGCGAAATACATCCCGGCATGCTGGATCGAGCCATCTTCAAACAGAAGCTTTGGCCCGACGGCGGCGACTTCCTGTGGCCCGCCCATTTTCGATGCCAGTCCCTCTACCCAGCCGGGCATATGCGGGATCACATCGGAATTCAGCATTGCCAGCAAATGGGCACGCGCATGCTGCGCACCGGCATTGCAGGCCCGTGCATAACCGCCATTGCGTGACATGATCACAAGCCGCATCGGGATGCCGTAAAGGATATGAAGCCCGCGCAGCAGATGTTCGCATTCTTCGGCCTGTTCGGGGGAATCAAGGACAAAGATCAGCTCGCAATTGGCAACCAGCCATGGATCACAGGCAAAAGCCCCGATCTGGGCCCGCAGGAAACCAAGCACACGATAAAGCGGCACAATGATCGAGGCATGCGGGTCTGGATGCTGGGGGCCAAGCTCGATCACGCGGTCGGTTTTGGCGAGATTCATCAGCTTTTGCTGCAAATCGCCAATGACCGGCGCCAGACAGTTTTCGATAATTTCATTGGTCAGATGTTGCGGCGGAACAGCGCGCAAGATGCGGGCGCGCGCCTCGGCCGGGTCAATCGGCTGTGCGGGCGGCACCATCAGATGGCGATTGCCCGATGTCAGGCGCATTACGCTTCGGGGCTGAAGGATCGGAACCGGGCTTTGGATATCCTGATAAAAGCCGACAAATCCGGTGGCCGGAACCGTGCGATCCTCGTCCTGGACATTGCCGGTATAGCGATAGAAACCATCGCCGAACGGATGGGCGATACCATTGCTATCAAGAAGATCAATGCCGGCAATCATATCGACCGGATCACGATACCAGCCCCCGATCAGCGTGCCACGCGCTGTCGTCACGGCAAGGTCGACCTCGCCACTTGGCAGCGACCCGCCACCGGCAACGCGCTGACTTGCCAGCGGACAACGGATCTGAAATTCAATTGCGGCCTTGCTTGCGGTCGGGCCGGAGCGCGCCAGTGCCCCGATGATATATTCACGCAAATCGGCATCGGACTTGCCGCGTGCCTGCCACCAGCGGGCAAGTGACGGCATCTTTGCGGTGCCGGACAATTTCCGGATGGCAAGGGTGCGCACACCGGTCGCAACCACAAAGGCCCCGTCTTCGGTGCCCGCACGATCCGCAATCATGTAAACAAGGTTCTGGCCGTTCTGGCCGCGATCACTGACATGGGGTGTCTGGGCCAGACGCCGGAAGCCGGTCGGGGACACGATATAGACGGCTTCAAGATCGCTAAAGGCTTCGGGCAATCCGGCGGCAAGCAGCATCTTGTCATCGGTCAGCTTGGCAAGCGCATTGGCGCGCTGCGGACGTTCGACGATTTCCGCGACCAGATGGTTGAGAAAACTGTTGTAGCTTTTGCTCAGGCGCAGACGGAACATGCTGGCCCACATGCCAAACAGGGCGGCAACCAGCGACAGACGCCCGGCCGGGGTGACGTCATCAATCAGGGACTGGGCATTTACAAAATCGAAATCGCCATCGGGCTCGATTGTGACTTCGTCCTTTCGCCCGAGCGTTCCCGATTCAGCCAGAAACGACACCGGCTCGTCCTTGGGACGGCGGATAACGCGCAGCAACCGGGTCCCGCCACCATTGAGCGGCAGACGCAAGGTCGCCTGGGGCGAAATTGCTTTGTGATCGGTGGTTTCGAGCTTGGGCACCTCCCACAATCGGGTCGGTGTATCCCAGATCAAAAGCAGCGTATCAGGGTTCAAAAGGCAAACGTCCGGCGCTTCGCCGGTCGTCCGCACAGCATCGGACGAGGCAAATTCAAGCATGACTATCTTTCGCTTTACTTGAAGTCGGGGACGAAGCGCCCGCAGCAATGGCTGCGGACGCAACTCGTCGGATTACTGGACGCTAAAGAAGCTGTCCGGATCGTCCTGTACGTCTTCCGCATCGACATTGTTAAGGGTGATGGAATCCCCGTTACCAAGGTCAATGACAGTGTTCGCGCCAACCTGCGTTGCACGGGCAGCAACGTCATCGGCGGTTTCAATGCCGGTGTCGTTGATATTGCTGCTAATGGAAAGCATGTCGTCGCCAGCGTGGAAGTCGAGAACAACATCGTTGCCGCCACCGCCGGAGAACACGAATGTGTCGCCGCCAGAACCGCCGGAAAGAATGTCGTCACCGGCACCGCCATCGATGACATCATCACCCGAACCGCCAAGAATGACGTCATCACCGGCACCGCCCTGAAGAACATCGTCTCCAGAACCGCCCAGCATGACATCATCGCCTTCGCCACCGAGTACGATGTCTTCACCAGCGCCACCGATCAGCAGATCACTACCGGATCCGCCATCGAGCACGTCGTTGCCTGAACCGCCAAGCAGGGCATCGGAATCAGCCCCCCCGGACAGAACATCTTCACCAGAGCCACCCATCAAAAGGTCGCTGCCGGCATCCCCGATCAATGCATCGTCTCCCGATCCACCAAACAGGAAGTCGTTTCCTTCGCCGCCAATGGCAATGTCATCGCCCGAGCCGCCGAACAAGGCATCATCGCCTTCTTCGCCGAACAGAACGTCGTCATTGCCTTGACCGAAGATTGTATCGTCACCGCCACGTCCAAAGATGACGTCACTGAAACGAGATCCGAGAAGCGCATCATCAAAGGCGCCGCCTTCGAGAGTTGCCATGTAATCCTCCTTCGTGTCCCAACATTATTGACATCGCGGGGATATTTCCCTCGCGAGAGGATGGCCGTTCCCTCAGGGCAAACTGAAAGTCGCCCTGAACGACCACTCAGAAACCCTATATTTTTTTATTTAGTATGTGGAGGGTATTGTCGTGTTTTTATTTTGTCAATATTGTGACTTACTTCAAAAGTAACTCGCTTATTTGATTATTATTTGTTCTATTTTATTCTTTATTTACTTCAAATTTCGATCAATACTTTAAGTAAAAAGGCCGTCCCCGTTGAGTTTCAGGAACGGCCTTGATGGCAAAGGGCTTGATTTCGGCTGTCTTATTCCTCGCGGAATGCCTTTTCCATGCTCTGGGCAATCGGGTCGATGAGATAATCAATCGCCTTGCGCGGTGACTTCAGCACAAGAATGGTGGCCGGCATGCCCGGGCGCAATTTGATGTCTTCATGCTTTGCCAACTCATCAGGATTGATGGCCGCACGCACGATGTAATATGAGCTATCACGTTGCTCATCAACGGTTTGGTCGGCCGCGACATAGCGAACTTCACCGGCCAGCGGGGCCAGTTTGCGCTGACTATAGGCGGTCAGTCGAATTTGCGCCTTTGAGCCGACATGGACCGAGTCGATATCCTGTCGATTGATGCGCGCCTCGATCACCAATGGTTCGTCTTCGGGGATGATATCCATGATCGGCTCGGCCGGGCTGATGACCCCGCCCGGTGTCCTGATCTGGATATTGGCAACGGTTCCCGATTGCGGTGCCTTGACTTCAAGACGATCCAGAACATCGCGGCTGGCACGGATACGCTGGGTCACGTCATTCAGCGCCAACTGGGCTTCCTGAATTTCGGTTGCGATATCGCTTTGCCATTCCATCTCGATTGAAGCCAGATTGATCTCGGCTTCGGCCTTTTGTTGCTGGGCTGCGGCTTTCTGGGCTTTGAATTCACCCATATCCCCGACCAGATCCGACCAGTTATTTTCAATTTCAACCAGCTGGGTGCGGGTGGCAAAGCCCTTTTCGGCAAGCTGGCGGATGCCCTGAAGCTGTTCTGCGACAAGCTTTTCCTGCCGGGTGCGCGCCTTGATCTGGGAAGCAAGCGCCTGGGCTTCGGCTTCGAACTGTTCGATCTGTTTGGCCTGGGCATCAAGCTTGGCGGCATAGACTTCCTGACGCTTGGCAAACAGGCGTTTTTCATCGCGGAGAATATCGGCGACATAGCTTTCGGCATTCTGCGTAAGTTCGGTCGGGAAAATGACTTCCCTGTCGCCCCGCTGCTCGGCGCGCAGCCGGGTCAGCTTTGCCAGAAGACCGTAGCGTTCGCCGCGCAACTGACCGAGTTCTGATTCACTGCGCGTACCATCAAGCAGCGCAAGGGTCTGCCCGACCGTGACCCGATCCCCCTCCTCGACCACAAGCTGTTTGAGGATACCGCCTTCATAGTGGTTGACGGTCTTTTTGCGGGAATCAACGATCACCGATCCGTTGGCCACCGCCGCACTGTCAAGCTCGGCTGTAAATCCCCAGGTCAGAAAACCGCCAAAGCCCAGAACAATGACCGCAATCCCGGCAAGGATCGGTTTGCGCAGACTCTGGCGGGATGCTTCGCGTTCTTCGGTCAGGATCTGGTGCCATGGCACCTGCGGATCATCGACCGGGATCAGCGCGCCTTCATTATCAACATCAATGACACGGCTCATGCTGCACCTCCGCTTTCCTGCTTATGGGCGATGACGGGAATGTTTTTGATCCCGTCGCCCTCATTGGACATGTTGCGGATGATGTCTGTCCGTTCGCCAAACTGTTTGACCCGACCGTCCTGCATCACCAGCAATTTATGGGCGTATTGCATGATGCTCTGACGATGGGCGATCAGCACCACCATCGCCCCGGAATCGGCGGCCTGCCGCACGGCCCGGATCAGGGATGCCTCGCCTTCGGCATCAAGATTTGCGTTGGGTTCATCAAGGACAAGCAGACGCGGCCAGCCATAAAGGGCACGTGCGAGTGCAATGCGCTGTTGCTGCCCGCCTGAAAGTGTATGGCGACCCGCCCCAATCGGTGTGTCATAGCCCAGCGGCAGACGCCCGATCATTTCATGCACACCGGCGGCGCGTGCGGCATTGATCACCTTGCGCGGGTTTGAATCGCGCATCCGGCTGATATTGTCGCGAATTGTCCCGTTCAAGAGCGACACCGATTGCGGCAAATAGCCCACCATGTCGCCAAACGATCCGCGCTCCCACAAATAGGCATTATGCCCATTCAGATAGACCCCGCCCGATGTCGGTTTGGCCGCCCCGACAAGCAACCGCGACAGGGTTGATTTACCCGCCGCAGACGGGCCAACCACGCCAAGGATTTCACCGGGGAAAAGTTCAAAACTGACCCCGCGCAACACCGGCACATTTGATCCCGGCACGGCATAGACCAGATTATCCACCAGAAGCGGACCTTCGGAACGCGGGGTTGGTTTGATTTCACGTTCTGACTGGGTTTCTTCGAGCATCGAGCGAATGCGTTTCCAGGCCGAAATTGCCCCCACCCATGCCCGCCAGTCGCGCGTCACATTGTCAAAGGGCAAAAGCAACCGCCCCATGATCACCGTCCCCCCGATCATGGCGCCGGGCGTGGTTTCACCGATAATCACCAGATAAGCCCCCATCGCCAGAATGACGATCTGCATGCCGAATCGCACCGTTCGGGTCATGGAATACATGCCCTTGCTGCGCATATTGCCGACATCAAGAAGCTCGCTTGCATGTATCTGTTCACGCCGCCAGCGCATGGCCAGCGCCGGCATCATGCCCATGGCCTCGATCGCCTCGGCATTGGAAACAGTGGCCCCGATATCGCCAATATTGCGCAGATTGGCATCGGTTCCCTCCTTGGTGACCTGCCGGACCAGAAGATCACCGAGCAAGCTGAACCCGATCAGGATCAGAACGGCGACCAGCCCGGCAATGCCGTAATAGGGATGCAGGGCAAACATCACCAACAGGAAGATCGGCGACCACAGGGCTTCCAGCGGTGCGCCGATTGTCGAACCATTGATGAAGTTTCGAAGATCGGACAAATCCCGCAGAACCTGCGTGCCATGCAGCGATCCCTTTTCAAGGGCGACGCGCATTGCCGCAGAAATGGCGGGCAGATTGACACGGCGCAGCAGGGATTTTGCCATTTCCTGAAAAACCAGTGCGCGCAAGAAGTCGAGAATCCCGAACAGGATGATTGCGGCAATCGCGATCACCAGAAGCAGGATCAGGGTATCGGTACTTTGACTGTTGATAACGCGATCATGCACCTGAAGCATGAAAAGCGGCACGGTCAATTGCAGCACATTGATAAAGCCGCTCATGACCCCGGCCCAGCCCAACCCCCGCACAAAGGTATATCGGGCTTCGCGGATTACCGACTGCACGTCGAGTGCTGGTCTGGCATCCTTGTTTTCCAAAGGTTTTGCCAGCTTTTTCCGACCAAAATGCATCGAATTTCATCCAATTACTCAAAAGTCATAGTTTTTCCGCAATCTAATCACATAGTTGCGATGACATGATGATCTACAATAAATTTAAATATGTCGATCTCATGTTGATGGTTGGACAATGTAAAAACTAATAACTCAGAAGTAATTCAAAAATAAAAATACTTTAGAATTACTTCTTTAATACGAGCATAACTGTGGGAAGTAAGGGCGTGCGGAAAATCGTTCAAGAACAACGTCCTGTTGTCTTCCCCAAAACGAAAATTGTGCCTTGGCATATTGCTTTGGCATCAAATCTCGCTTGGGACCAGATAACGGATCGAACACCATGACCGTCACTCATCTTGAACTGGCAAATACTGTCGAGCGCATTTATCGACGATTTGCAGACTTGCTTCGGGTTGATCTGATTCGACTCGGTAAAGATGACATCAGCCCCGCACAAGTGGCGCTGTTATTCACAATTGGCGATGATGAACTCTCTGTTCGTGATCTTCTTGATCGCGGCCATTACATGGGTTCGAACGCTTCCTATAACCTCAAACAGCTTGCTGAGTCGGGCTATGTTGAACGGCAGGTAATGGCACGTGACAGACGTTCTGCACGGATCAGGCTTGCCCCGAAGGGTCGTGAATTGTGCCGTGCCCTTCATGAATTTCACGAAGAATATCACGACGCGCTGGCCAACAATCTTGAAGACCAGCAGGAAATGGAAACAGCCCTGCGAACCTTGCGACGCCTTGAGGAGTTCTGGACCCAGACACTTCGATATGGCGGTGTGCCCATCAATGGCATGATTGAAGTAAACGAGGTTCGAAACCGTCGATGAAAATAGTCTTCGTCCATCGTCATGGACCGGGACAGTTTGTTCATCTTGCCTGCCATCTGGCCAATACCGGATGGCAGGTTTCCTTCCTGTGCGAAGCAATGAATGTTCGACTGCCTGGCATCCGCATCCTCCGGCAACGCGTCACGCCACCGGCACCGACAACACCATTTGGACAATATCATCAGGAAGTCGGTCTCAGGGCGGCGACCACCCTTGATGCACTTGTTCGCGAAGAAGGACCGCCCGATATCGTTTACGGGCATATCGGATGGGGCAGCATGATGTTTGCCCGCGATGTGCTGCCGGCGACACCGCTGATCGGTTATTGCGAACATTACTATCATGCCAGTGGCCGCGATGTCGGGTTTGACCCGAATGATCAGGTTCCCCTGCAAAAGCGCACGCAATTACGCCTGCGCAATGTTGCGCAACTTGCCAGCCTTGATCATCTTGATGCGGCGATCAGCCCGACACACTGGCAAAAATCGGCCTTTCCAGATGCCTATCACCACAAGATCGGCGTGTGCCATGACGGGATCGATATCCATCGATGCCGTCCAAATGCACAGGCCAGCTTCACATTGCCAGATGGCCGGGTTCTTACGCGCGAGGACAGGGTGATTACCTATGTCGCGCGCGATCTTGAACCCTATCGCGGGTTCCCGACCTTTATGCATGCCGCAGTCAGACTTGCAAAACGCGATCCGTCGGTGCAGTTCGTCGTCGCCGGGGGCGATGGCGTCAGTTACGGACAGGTGCGCCGCGACGGGCAGAAATGGCGCGATGTCATGATGGCAGAAACCGGTCTTGATCCGTCACGCATTCATTTTCTGGGTCAGATCAGCCATGACCAGCTTGTGCGGGTCTATCAGATCAGCTCGGCACATATCTATCTGACATATCCGTTTGTGCTGTCATGGTCCGCACTTGAAGCCATGGCGTGCGGGGCATTGCTCATCGCATCGGATACCGGCCCCTGTCACGATATTATCAGCGATCAGCAAAACGGCCTTCTGACCGATTTCTGGGACAGCGACAGCCTTGCCGAAAAAATGGCGTATTGCCTTGAGAATCAGGAACGGCTTGCGCATTTGCGCGAAAATGCGCGCAAGACAATCACAAACCGGTTCGAATTGCACAAATGCCTGCAAAGACAAACCAGCCTGATTGAAAGAATGGTCGCGGGAAAGGTCGGTGCTGGAAGTACTTGATCATCTCAATATTCCCTGCTGCACCGATCAATCATGCTATTTGGCTCAAAGGATGATGTGAATATACGGTGTTCAAGACGCCGAACCTCTGGCATCCGAAAACCATCCGAAAAGATACTGACTTTAAATCTGGACGGTCAGGGCTTCGGAATTCAGGTCGAATCTTTTGGTCAACTCTATCGGCATCACGCATTCACGAGCATTAGAGTCACTGAGCAAATACGACGTTGTTTGCGGTTCACGGTATGCATCCATTTCCGTCTTCGAAGCCCTAACATAAAGCCCGCGAATCAAACGAAAACACCCGCTGTGGGTAACGACCACATGTGGTTGATCGGTAGAGAGCCGGGCAAGCCAGCGTTCAATTCTTGCGCAAAGCTGACTTTTGCTCTCTCCTCCGGGGACCTGATAGTCCCATAGATCGCGCTGGTGGGCGCCAAACTCTGCTGGACGGATCCGGGAAACTTCCGACAAAGTCATACCTTCCCATGCACCATAATTACGTTCCGCAATCGCATCATGACTTTGGAATGCCGAATACCGGATTCCCCAGGAATCAGCGAGGATCGAGGCTGTCTGGCGGGCGCGACCAAGCGGACTGCAGATGTAACTGACGGTGCCGGTTGCAGACAACTTTGTCCAAATGTCACGCGTGTTCTCTGCAACGGCGCAAATCTGGCGAAAACCGTTCAGGGTCAAGGGGGTATCCTGCCCACCTTGCAAGCGTCCTTCGATGTTCCACTGGGTTTCACCGTGGCGGATAAGCAGAATGGTCGGGAGTTTGGTTTCAGACATTTTCTAATCTTCGTGAAGCGGGTCATGAAAAATGGGCACTGAACGATCATGACGTTCAGTGCCCCGGCTTTTCGAAATCAGTCGCGGATCAGAACCGCCTGAGCAGGATCAAGCTTCAAGATAACCTGTTTCCCCTTTTCCATCCGCTTCTGGCCACGCGTGTGGCGTTCATCGACCAACAGTTCCTGTCCATTGACATCAACGGCATAACGTACCATTCCGCCGAGGAACTCGGCCGATACAACCGAGCCCGACAGGGGGTCTTTCGTACTGTCGCTGCCAAACTCGATACTTTCGGGACGCACCACCAACCGTGCCTTGCCGGTTGCTTCGTCTGCACTAACGGGAATGCGAAGGCCGGCACCGCAATCGAAGCTCCTGCCATCCGCAGACGGGACGACCTCGCCTTCGAGGAT
Organism: Thalassospira profundimaris; assembly: GCF_003326795.1. GTDB lineage: Bacteria > Pseudomonadota > Alphaproteobacteria > Rhodospirillales > Thalassospiraceae > Thalassospira > Thalassospira profundimaris_C. The sequence goes on from NZ_JPWI01000001.1 coordinate 167,988, forward strand.
GTTTGCCGTGCCAAGGAACTTTGCAACAAAGCTGTTGGCCGGATTGTCATAAACTTCATCGGGGCGACCGATTTGCTGAACCACGCCATCTGCCATTACCGCAATACGGTCACAGATGGTGTTGGCTTCTTCCTGATCATGGGTCACGAAGATGGTGGTAATGCCAAGACGACGTTGCAGTTTGAGCAAATCCTGACGCATCTGCACACGCAGGTTGGCATCAAGATTTGAAAGTGGTTCGTCAAGAAGCAGAACGCGCGGCTCAACCACGATGGTACGTGCAAGTGCAACGCGCTGCTGCTGCCCGCCCGAAAGCTGTGACGGGAAACGTTCGGCATAATCACCCATGCCAACCAGTTCCAGCGCAGCACGGACTTTCGGGCCAATCTCGGATGCCGGGACCTTGCGTTCTTCAAGGCCAAAGGCAACGTTTTTGGCAACCGTCATATGCGGCCAAAGTGCATAGCTTTGGAACACCATGCCGACATTACGCTGCCAGGGAACGGAACCGACAATATCCTGACCATCCAGTTTGATCTGACCTTTAGGGGTCGGACCAAATCCGGCAATGGCACGTAACAGCGTGGATTTTCCCGAACCCGACGGCCCGAGAAAAGCAAAGAATTCGCCTGGACGAATGGCAAGATTGACCCCTTTGAGAACTTCGGTATTACCGAATGACAGGGAAAGATTTTCAATGTCGATCTGAACCGGTGAGGTTTGCATCGTGGTCATGGTGTCGGCCTCCGCGCGACGATTATTGGAAGGATTGCTTGTGACGGTCATGCGACGTCCCCTGTGGCTTGTTCCATGCTGCTGCGCTGTTGACGCGCACGGTCAACCATGCGGTGTGACAGATAGGTCGCCAGACCAACAATGATCACAGCCATCACACCCAGTGCCGCACCCGGACCACGCCCGGCAGCCGACTGCATGAACAGATAAAGTCCATAGGCAAGCGGTGCGTCATTTTCAGTCGAAACAAGCATGATGGTTGCGGAAAGTTCCACCGCTGCGGTCGAGAAGCTGGTGACAAAGCCAGCGACAAGGCCGCTTGCCATCAGCGGTACAACAATGCGTCGAACTGTACGGAACTTGGATGCACCAAGGTTTTCCGATGCTTCTTCAAGCGACGGGGAAACCTGCTGCAAGGCAGCGGTGCAAGAACGAAGCGCATAAGGCAAACGGCGTACAGCAAGGGCAATAACAATAATCCCCCACCAGGTTGCCATTGGCTGATCGGTGAATGGCATATTCACGCCATAGAACACACGCAGATAACCGATACCAAGCACGACGCCCGGAACCGCAAGGGCCGAAACCGCAAGGTAATCAAGCCATTTACGACCAATCACATTGGTGCGCATCACCACATAGGCAATCGCCGTTCCAAGAACGATATCAATAACCCCGGCAAGACCGGCATAGATCAGTGTGTTCTTGATAAAGGTCCAGGCAGAGGTAAATGCCGTGCCATAGTGGCTGGTGGTGAAGCTGTCGGGCAGGACACTAAAGGACCAGACAGAGCCGAATGACAGCAGCAACAAGCCCAGATGCGGGGCCAGAACGATCCCCAGGATCGAGAAAATCACAACATAGCAAAGGATGGCTTCATGTGAGCGCAGATCGCGCTTGGAAAGGCCGCCACCGCCTTTTTGCGTGGTCGAGTAATCCTTGCCGCGCATGCCAAGGAACGCCACCCACATCGCAAAGACCGAGAAGACGATCAGGATACAGGAAATCACATATCCCATCGGGTCAGAGATACCGATCGACGAAATACGCAGATAAGCCTGCGGGGCCAGCATGGTGTTGACGTTCAGCAAAAGCGGCGTCCCCAGATCGTCAAAAACCTTGACGAACACCAGCGACGCACCGGCGATATAGCCAGGCATGGCTAGCGGGAAGACAATTCGGCGGAACAGACGGAAGCCGCTTGAACCCAGCATCTGGCCTGCTTCTTCCATCGAACGGTCAATGTTCTGAAGGCTGGCACTCAGATTGATCAGGATGAACGGGAAATAGTGGATCGACTGAACAAAGATGACCCCATTCAGACCTTCCATGAAGGGAATGTCGAACCCGAACCAGTCGCGCATCAAAAGGTTTACACTGCCATTCGATCCAAACAGCAACTGCATGGCCACAGCCCCAATAAAGGGTGGCATGATGAGTGGCACAAAGGCCAGCGTCTGGATAATGACCGAACCGGAAAAATTGAACCGGGTCGTGAAATAGGCCAGTGGCAACGCAAATGCCGACGCAAACACGACAGACATACCCGACACATAGACCGAGTTGAAGAAGGACTGGCGGAAAAGCGAACTGTTAAAGAAGTCCTGGAAGTTCACCATCGTGAACGAACCGCTGGACGGGTCCTGGAATGCCACCTGAATAACTTTCAGGACCGGCACCAGAAGGAATGCCCCAAGGAACAGGACCACAATCCCAGCGACCATGTATGGACCAAGCGAAGAAAAACGCACCGGTCGCGCAATAGCGGCGGAGGACATGAGTATTCTCCAATGTCGGGAAATTAGGCCCCTGCCAGAGAGGTCAATGTGATGAAATTCTCTGGCAGGGAGGGTGAGCATCATGCAGGCCCCGCGCATACCCCCAGCGGCTGCGTGGTGGCGCTACATGACACCAGGGAGGTCAGTACAGCCTAGAACATGAAGCGAGCCGTATTCGCGAGCTCGGCTGCTTTCTGATAGTTCTGAACAATCTGGTTGTCCCATTCCTGCTCGATCTCAGCCTGACGGCCTTCGACCTTGTCTGTCTGCTTCTTACGCTTGGTTTTGAAAATTGCAGCAAATTCAGGATCATTTGCCTTTGCTTCGTCAACCGGAAGCGTATGAAGAAGTGCCTTGGCTTCGGCGATCAGCTTGGTTGCCTCGGCATTGGCAGAACCGTTTTCAGCCAGGGCAACTTCGGCTTCCTGGATGGCAACAACTGCTGCACGCAGGTCTTCCAGACGATAGGTCACCATGACGTCGAACAGCGAGTTCACAACGTTATAGCGTCCCTGCGAAACAGCAGTGTCAAATTTGACTTCGGACTTGATCGAGCCGTCAAACGGGTTCGGCAGGCCCTTCGGTGCGTTTGCATAAACGCTTTTATTGACCGGAAGACGCATGATTTTCGGATCGAACAACAGGCCCTGACCGGTTTCAGACATCAGGAAGTCGATGAATTTCTTGGCTGGTTCGCTATTCGGGGCGTTGTTGATCACACCAATGTTGGCCGGAACAAGTGCGGTGACGCTCGGATAACGGAAATCAACCGGGAAGCCCGATGCCATCGACGAGAAACCGAAGAAGTCGATAACGATACCGATGCCGAATGAACCGCTGTTCACGCCGTCCGGCACGCCAAAGCTGCGCTCGGTGATGGTTTTGGCATTACCGGAAATATCGCGGATGGTCTGCCATCCTTTTTCCCACCCTTCGCCCTGAAGAATGGTTTCAATCGTCAGGTGCGTGGTACCGGAACGCGACGGCGCAGAAATACCGACATGACCGTTATAGACCGGTTTTGCCAGATCTTCCCATTCGGTCGGCTCCGGAAGTTTGTAGGCGTCCATGTAACGTTCGTTCCACATGAAGCCATAACCCGACAGGGCAAAACCGGAATAGTAGCCATCCGGATCGTTGATCGGGTAACCGTTCAGTTCGCTGGCAACGCCGCCGACAGATGATTCATACTTCGCCAGAAGGCTGTTTTCTTTCAGCACCTCAAAAGCATCCGGTGCCGACGCCCAGAAGATATCGGACTGGTTGTTCTGTGCCGTTTCAATCAGGTACTTCACGCCTGACGAGGTGCTTTTATTGACGACCTCGACGGAAATCGACGGGTTTTCCTTCATGAAGGCATTTTTGAAAACGTCGGTCAGGTCAGACGGAAACGACGTAACAATGACAAGCTTGTCGTCGGCGGCATGGGCCGTCGCTGTGGCAAGCATTGCCGCGATCGCAACACCTGTCCCCAGGTGGCGCAGAGTCTTGTGAACCATTTTAGACACTGGTTCCTCCCTATTTGGTTGTTCATTGACCGACAATGTCGGTAACCAAACAAGAGCAACGCCTATGCCAGAACACGTACTTTCCGCATGTTGCTATAAATATCTGAAAAATATGGGAAAATTTAATAACCCCCAGCACACCAAAATACTATTTGGGTCAATATTGACACATTTTCAAAAAGTCACGTGTCACAAACGACCCGTTATTCGGTGCTGGAAAATGTGCGTTTGTCGATCGTGTGGTACTGCATCCGAAGGTACAGTTTCTTGCGCGGGATCGACAGATAATCAGCGGTTTCCTGAACCCGTCCGCCACAACGCCGCAAGGCAGATACAATGACCTTTTTCTCAAAGGCATCAATCTGATCCGGCAATGACATGACCCCGCTATCTAGCGGATCGGATACCATCCCGGCATTTTCGAGCTGCAAGGCATAGCGTTCGGCTGCATTTACCAGTTCACGCACATTCCCTGGCCATGACTTTCCACGTAGCTCGTCAAGATTGATCTCGCTGATTTCCGGGATTGTCAAACCGTGCTTGCGACAGGCCTTGGTCACGTAGTGCACAAACAAAAGTGCGATATCATCCCCACGTTCTCGCAAGGACGGAATGGTCAGGGACGCAACCGCCAACCGATAGTAAAGATCAGCACGGAACCGTGTTTCCTCGGATGCCAGTTCGAGGTCTTCCTTGGCGGCAGCAACCACACGTACATCAATCTTGATCTGGGATTTGCCGCCGAGCCGTTCAATCACCTGCCCTTGCAAGGCACGCAAAAGCTGGGTTTGCTGGCCAAGCGGCATGCTTTCAATTTCATCAAGGAAAAGTGTTCCGCCGCTGGCCTGTTCGAGCTTGCCGATACGGCGACGATCAGCACCGGTAAACGCCCCGGTTTCATGACCAAACAACTCGCTGGCAATCAGGTTTTCGTTCAGGGCACCACAATTGATCGCGATGAACGGCCCGTCCTTGCGCGGTCCCAATTCATGTAATGCGCGGGCAACCAGCTCCTTACCGGTACCGGTTTCTCCATAGATCACCGTGTTGACATCCGCCCCGGCAACGACCGCAATTTGCGCGCGCAGACGCTCGATTTTCGGGTGGTTGCCCATGATGTGGTTTTCGATCTTGTAACCGTCCGGACTGCTATTGCTCAGACGGCGGTTCTCCAGAACCAGCCGGCGGAGTTCGGCTGCACGCGCCATAACCGCAAGCAAAGTGTCAGGGTCAGCGGGCTTTTCGATGAAATCATAGGCCCCGGCTTTGACCGCCTTGGTTGCCATTGGAATATCACCGTGCCCGGTCACGATAATAACCGGGATTTTCGGATCAATGCGTTTAACCGCATCCAGCACGCCAAACCCGTCCATCCCCGGCATTCGCAGATCTGTCAGGACCACACCCGGCCAACCTGCATCCAGGGTCGCAATTGCCGCCGCCCCGTCTTCGAACGGATGCGGGGTGAAGTCATTCAAATGCAGGGTTTCTTCCCAGGCACGGCGAATTTCAGCTTCGTCGTCAATCAGCAGGACAGGTGGTTTTACACTGTTATCGGTCACGTTTTAAACAGCTCCACAGTTGCGGTCGTCCCACCCTGATCACCGGTCCCCGGCAAAACCTGCAAGCGGCCGCCAAGGTCACGAATGATGTTGAATGAAATCGACAATCCAAGCCCCAGCCCCTTGCCCGGTGGCTTGGTCGTAAAGAAGGGTTCAAACAGTTTATCACTGACTTCCTGTGCAAATCCGGTGCCATTATCCACCACCGAAATGATCGCCCGACGGTCGGTTTCACTGATCACCAGATGCAAGGTCGGCGTTTCCTGATTTTCCACCGCATCAATCGCGTTACTGATCAGATTGACCAAGACCTGTTCAAGCTTTGCCGGATCGGTCAGCACATGAACCGGGCCTTCGGGATAATCACGAACAAGTTTGATATTGCCCCGCGTCACCCGCTCGTCAAACAGCGACAATGCGTTTTCCAAAACCTCGACCGCGCTATGGCGTGTAACGGCTTCTTGCGGTCGGCGGGCAAAGCTTTTCAAATGGTTCGATGTCTTTGAAAGACGTTTGACCAGCCTGTCGATATCTTCCAGCTTTTCGCGGCATTTTTCGATTTCGCCACGCTCCAGATACAGTTCGGCATTGTGGTTATAGGAACTGAGGGCGGCGAGTGGCTGATTGAATTCATGGGCGATACTTGCAGATAACTGCCCCAACGCAGCAAGTTTGGCTGCCTGCAAAAGCTCAGCCTGGGTTTCGCGCAAATCCTGCTCGGCCTGATGGCGCAAGGCAATTTCGTGGCGCAATTCACTGTTGGTTTCCTGAAGCACCTCGGCATGGGTTTCAAGTTCCTGGGACTTGTGACGGAACAATCGCACCGCATCAGCAAGCTGTCCGATCTCATCCTTGCCATCAACCAGAACCCGGTGCGCAAAATTACCGTCGGCTATGATCTGCATGGAAGACAAGACACGCATCAATCGCTGCAACAACTGCCCACGGATAAAGAACACCGAAAACAGGATCAACAATACCACAGTGGCAACACCGGCAAGGACACCGAACAACTGCCCGTTTCGCACTTCCTGTTTGATCTGAAGCGATACACTTTCTGTCCGCTGACCACTTTCGCGCACCGTATCGGCAACAAGCCCGCCCAATGCCTCAAGCAAGATGGCACTTTCATTCTGAAGCTGGGTATTTTGACGGCGCAACGCCGTTTCACGCAGCTTCAATTCAAGCAGATCACGCGGACTATCCCCATAAGATGCAATTTCACGCCAAATCTGAAGCAGGGTGATGGAACTGCTGTTTTGCTGCAAAGCTGGAAGATTTTCGTTGGCCTCTGTAATGCTTTCCAGAAGCCGGAGCCGAAGTTGTTCAATCGCCCCGAAGTCATCTTCGCCAACCGCGCGCAACATCAAACCAACAATCAGATTACACGCTGCGTGCAAACGACCAAGTGCCTCGGTAAAACGAACTTCGTTGATGACTGCATCGGCCTGAATTTCCTGTCCCGGTGTCGCAAAGCTGCGATCAATTGCCGATGTCACGTTAAAATTGGCATCAATCAGCAAGGGATCGACTTCAAGCAAGAAGTCACTATGCAGCCGGTTGATCCTTGCCACCTGTCGGCCCAGATCGTCGCGCATGGTAAATTTGCCCGCGACATTGGCATCAAGCTTTTCGACATTGCTCATCAAGGCATCCAGCAACCCCGTCAGCTTTTCAGTCAGTTCCGGCGCATAGATTGCAAGTTCGTCGCTGAGCTGTTTCAGGTCCCTGAAATGGCCTTCCAGATTGTTAAGGGCCTCTTGTCGACCATATTGGGTCGTGGCACTGCCTAAACGCGGAGTATCAACCCTGATTTCCTGACCGATCTCGGCAAAGCGGGCACTGGTCGCGGTAACCGAAAGATTTTCCGATGCCAGATCGGCAACTGTCTGGCTGACGCCGCCCAGTGTCAGGTTGGAAATCACGGTTGCCATCACAGAAACACTGGCGATGACAAAAATCGACAAGGTCAGCTTGGATTTGAGACTGTTCGGACGCCACTTCATTTCACTGCGCCCGTATCAAGATGGCTTTGAAACGAGTCCATTCGCGCAATCAATTCACGGGCCGATTTGAAACGCTGACTGAAATCGTTTGACCAGCTGTCCTGCACGCGAAGCCTGCCAACGACCGAGTTTTCCGATGGAATGGCATCGGAGAACACCCGTTCAAAACTGTGTTCATTGGCCATAAAGGCCGCAACAGGGACAGTTTCCAATGCGTCGCGTACGGCGCTTAACAATGGTTTGGTCGCATCAGACTGGGCAATCACCGGAGTGGCTTCCAGCCGGCGCAACGATTGCCACAGTTTCCGAAGCTCAAGCAACCGATGCGTGATCATGTCATCATAAAGCGCATTGACTACCGCCATGCGCCGTGCGGCCAGTTTCAGGTCAAGCCCCTGTGCCGGATTGTTTTCAGACGGTGAGAAGCCCGCCTGCGGCCACAATTTCGGATCAATCGGGATACGCCGGATTTCGGGTTGCAACAGCAATCTCTGGGCAGCATCACCACGCAGGAAATCAACAAATTCAAGGGACCGCGCATTTTTCGCCCCCAGTCCTGTCACCGCCACACTGGCTGGAAAATACCAGCCGGGAGAAAAGGACTGAAATGACAAGGCATCGCCTGTTTGTGGTTCAGACTGGGCCAGAAAATCAATTCCGATCCCGTATCGGAACCGTTTGCGTGCCACACCGTCGCGGACCCCGAAACTGCGCGCAGTGACCGTGGCCAAGTTCCCGCCAATTTGCGACAGCAATGCCCATCCATCCTGCCAGCCATATTGTTGCAACAGGCTTTCGACAAAAAGGTGGGTGGTGCCGCTGCGTGATGGTGAACTCATGCCCAGCAGACCGTAATAGTCCGGTGACGCCAGATCGGCGATTTCAATTGCCGTGCTTCCAAACGGCTGATCCGCCCCAGACATCACTCCGATCGTCGAAAGTGCAAAACCAAACCGTGATCCGTCAGGTGCATCTGGCTGAATACCTCCACCCCCAATCGGTTTTGATACCTTTTCGGGGAATCTGGCCAAGGCATCTTGCTGGTCAAGAAGCTCGAACGCGACAGGCGAACTGGCCCAGACAATATCGGGAACCGGTCGGCGGTTTTCGCGTACATGGGAGATCAGGCCAATGGTGTTCTTGTTCTGAACGCATACGCCTTCTGCGCCCGTTTGCTGAACAAAAAGGTCAATAAACGGCTTGTAGAATGACGACGGATAGGACGTCAGAATGCTCAGTTCACACGCATCCGCCTTACCGTATGTCGCAAGTGCCACGATACCGGCAACCAGTCGGACCACAGCGCGAAACGAAATCGCTGGCCTCAAACGCATTGCGTTATTTTCCACGGATCAACGACCTTTGGGCCTGTTGTCCGCGCCTCCCGAATTGGTATTTGTTTTTATATTTTCCGACGGGGCAATACCCCGCCTGACGAGCAGATACTATTCAGGAAGCCACTTCATGGCGACCTTTTTTGACGACTTGGAGTTCGAGGGTGATTCTTCGGACCAGGTTATCAGTCCATATCCAAAAAAAAACCATGGCTGCAAAAGTTCACAGCCATGGTTCCAGTTTTATGAGTCAATTCACACAAGAATCGGTCTTAAACGTCGAGGTTTGCGACCTTGAGTGCGTTGGACTGGATGAAGTCGCGGCGCGGTTCGACGATGTCGCCCATCAGGGTCGAGAAAACTTCCTCAGCCTCGTCGGCATGGTTGACCTTGACCTGAAGGAGCGAGCGAACATTCGGGTCGAGCGTGGTTTCCCACAGCTGATCGGGGTTCATTTCGCCCAGACCTTTATAGCGCTGGATCGAAATGCCGCGACGACCGAATTCCATGACCGCATTGACCAGATCGACCGGACCATTGATTTTCCAGGTCTTGTCCTTGGCCACGAATTCCGCACCTTTTTCAAAGGTTTCGCGCAATTCACCAAGAAGACCGGCAATCGCACGGACTTCGGCAGAACGCAGGATATTGCCATCAATCACGTGACGCTGTTCAACGCCGCGCAACATCCGCCAGATGACAATTTCATCCATTGGCGCTTCGCCATGCCAGCCGCGATCAAAATCTTCTTCAAGGCTGTCAAGATGCGTTGCAAGAATCTGTGCTGCATCGGCGCGCTTGCCATCATCATCAAGAAGGGCGGGGTTGAGCGCACCGGCAAGGGTTGCCTGTTCAAGAACCGAGATCGGAAGTTTGATCGAAAGCGGTTCAAGAAGACCCTTGGCCTTGCGGGCCAGTTCAACAATACGGACAAGATCAGGACCGGCAACCTGCACACCACCAGCAAGAGTCAGAACCGCTTCTTCGGTACCCTGCGCGGTGAGGTATTGTTCCATCTCGCGGTCGTCCTTGAGATACTGGACCGAGTTGCCACGTTTGGCACGATAAAGCGGCGGCTGGGCAATATAAAGATAGCCGCGCTCGATCAGTTCGGGCATCTGGCGATAGAAGAAGGTCAAAAGCAGGGTCCGGATATGCGCACCATCGACGTCAGCATCGGTCATGATGATGATTTTGTGGTAGCGGGCCTTTTCGATATTGAAGTCATCGCGGCCAATCCCGGTACCCATCGCGGTAATCAGGGTGCCGATTTCCTGACTTGAAAGCATCTTGTCAAAGCGTGCGCGTTCAACGTTCAGAATCTTGCCGCGCAGCGGCAGGATCGCCTGGAAGCCACGTTCACGGCCCTGTTTGGCCGAACCACCTGCGGAATCACCCTCCACGATGAACAGTTCGGCTTTGGACGCATCGCGTTCCTGACAATCAGCAAGTTTGCCCGGAAGGGACGAGATATCAAGCGCACCCTTGCGGCGCGTCAGTTCGCGGGCCTTGCGGGCTGCTTCGCGGGCAGATGCAGCTTCGACCACCTTGGTGACGATCTTGCGTGCGTCCTGCGGATGTTCTTCGAGCCACTGTTGGAGCTTGTCATTGACGATGTTTTCAACAACCGGGCGGACTTCAGACGAAACCAGCTTGTCCTTGGTCTGGGACGAGAATTTCGGATCAGGAACCTTGACCGAGATCACGCAGGACAGGCCTTCGCGGGCATCATCACCGGAAAGGGCAACCTTTTCCTTTTTGGCGATACCGCTTTCCTGGGCATAGTTGTTGATCTGTCGGGTCAAAGCGGCACGGAAACCGGCCATATGCGTCCCGCCATCACGCTGCGGAATGTTGTTGGTAAAGCAGAGCGTGGTTTCGTGATAGCTGTCATTCCACTGCAGGGCGACTTCAACAGTGATGCCGTCCTTTTCGCCTTCAATGACGATGGATTCTTCGATCTGGCGTGTCTTGTTACGATCAAGATATTCGACAAAGGCGCGAATACCACCTTCGTAATGCAGCTTGGTTTCGACCGGTTCACCATGGCGTTCATCACGAAGTGTGAGGATCACACCCGAGTTCAGGAAGGCCAGTTCACGCAGGCGATGCTCAAGCGTTGCAAGATCGAATTCAAGCTGGGTGAAAATGTTACCGTCGGGATAGAAGGTGACTTCGGTGCCCGAAAGCGGCGTCCCGTCAGCCGTCAGCGGCGCATCACCAACCACTTCAAGCGGCTTGATCGCGTCACCGCCCGAGAATTCCATGTAATGTTCCTTGCCATTACGCCAGATGCGCAATTTCAGCAGGGTGGAAAGCGCGTTCACCACCGAAACACCCACCCCGTGCAGACCACCGGAAACCTTGTAGGAGTTCTGGTCGAACTTACCGCCGGCATGGAGCTGGGTCATGATGACCTCGGCGGCAGAAACACCTTCTTCCTTGTGCATGTCGGTCGGAATGCCACGGCCGTTATCGCGAATGGTGGCCGATCCGTCGCCATTCAGCTGGACCCAGACCGTGTCACAATGCCCGGCAAGGGCTTCGTCGATTGCGTTATCGACGACCTCATAGATCATGTGGTGCAAACCGGTTCCGTCATCGGTATCCCCGATATACATGCCCGGGCGTTTGCGCACCGCTTCAAGGCCTTTGAGAACCTTGATCGATTCTGCACCGTACTCCTGTGCCGGTTCGGCAATGTTCGGAGTTTCTGTTTCGTTGGTCATAGCGTCACAACCTCGGCATTCACGGATTGGTTTCCAAAGACAATGTGGCATTCTCCACGCGGAAGAATTGCGCACGACCGTCCAAACCTTCAAACAGCGCCCGGTCCGTACCTGTCATCCAGGCCTGGACGCCAAGCGCCACGATTTCGTCAAACAGGTGTTTGCGGCGTTCTGCATCCAGATGCGCAACCACCTCGTCAAGTAACAGCAGCGGGCCAGCCCCGCGTGCCTTTGTCTGCAGGCGGGTATTGGCCATAATGATCGACAGTAACAACGCCTTTTGTTCCCCGGTGGAACATTGATCTGCCGACTGTCCCTTGGCATCATGCCAAACCAGCAAATCACTGCGTTGAGGGCCGACTATCGCCCCGCCATAGGTCGCATCTCGCGCACGTCCGTCGCGCAATGCAGCCCGCATTCTGTCTTCGACCTCGATGGCCGGATATTTTTCCAGCCAGTCTTCAAGATCGCCCGCCAGCGCCAGACGCGCGGCGGGAAATGGCCCGATGGCCATGGTTCCGGCCCGGCTCAAACGGGCAAGAAGTTCAGCACGCGCAACCGCAACCGCAATGCCGTGACGGACCATCGAATCTTCGATCGAGGCCAGCCATTTGTCATCACCCTTGCCTTCCTTGAGCAGCTTGGCGCGCGAGCGCAAGGAATGCTCATAGGCAGCAACGCGGCTGCTGTGATCGGGATCAAGGCCGTAAACCAGCCGATCCAGAAAACGCCTGCGCGCCGAAGGCCCGTCCAGAAACAGGCGATCCATCTGTGGCGTCAGCCAGACAGCGGCACAAACCCGTCCCAATGCAGCCTGACCACGCTGGGCCTGACCGTCGATGCGGACTGCACGGCGTTCACGCCCCTGCTCAAGGGCTGCCGGATCAAGGCCCGATCCGACCTGAAACACGCCGTCCGGCGTTTCAAGATCAGCAGCCACCGCCCAGGCTCGGGTCGCACCATTGTCGGCGGGCGGGACACTGCGCGCGATTTCACCCAGCTTGGCCCGGCGCAATCCGCCGCCCGGTGCCAGCAAGGAAACAGCTTCAAGCAGATTGGTCTTGCCCGCCCCATTGGGCCCTGTCAGAACAACCGGCGCCCCACTTAGCGACAGTCGCAAGCTTTCGTAACAGCGAAACTCGCTGAGCTGGATACGGGATACGGCAAGACGGTTTGTCATGGACGAACCGTCTTTTGGCATGAGGTTATTGGCAAGAACAGCCACAGCGTATCGTGCTTACCGTCAAACACGCATCGGCATCAGAACATACAATGCCGAGAGGTCATCGGTATCACGCAGAATGGTCGGGCTTGAGCCGTCCGACATCAGCAGGTTAAGCGTATCGCCCTTAACCTGCTTGGCAATGTCGAGCAGATAGCGTGAGTTAAAGCCGATCTCGATGTCCTCGGCATCATAATTGATTTCAAGTTCCTCGGACGCAGTCCCATGTTCCGGGCTTGAAGCCGAAAGGGTCAGGGTATTGCCCGACAGAACGACCTTTACCGCGCGCGATTTTTCAATCGAGATCGCAGAGACACGATCAACCGCATCGGCAAAGGCCTTGCATTCGATATCAAGGGTTTTGTCATTGCCCGACGGGATCACACGTTCGTAGTCCGGGAAGGTGCCGTCAATCAGCTTGGACGTCAGGATCGCATTGCCGAAACCGAAACGGATTTTGGTATCCGAAAGAGCGATATCGACCGCCTCGCCGGTTTCCTCGATCAGCTTGCGCAGCTCGCCAACGGTTTTGCGCGGCACGATGACGCCCGGCATGTTTTCCGCGCCATCAGGAAGCGGTGCCTCGACGCGGGCCAGACGGTGCCCGTCGGTTGCAACCGCGCGCAGGATCTTGGTGCCTTCGGCGTCGGTGGCATGGAAATAGATACCGTTAAGGTAATAACGGGTTTCCTCGGTCGAGATCGCGAATTCAGCGCGATCAATCAGGCCACGCAATTCAGCAGCAGCAAGACCGAAGGTCACCGGAAGATCACCCCCCGACATGACCGGGAAATCATCAACCGGCAGAACAGCCAGATTGAATTTCGACCGGCCAGCAGCAAGGGTCAGACGACCGGCACCGGGCTCAAGCGCGATCTGCACCTGCGAGCCTTCGGGCAGTTTGCGGACAATTTCATACAGCGTATGCGCCGGTGTGGTTGTCGCCCCGGCTTCGGAAACTTCGGCCGTCGTGGTTTCGACGACTTCAAGGTCCATATCCGTTGCGGTCAGGGAAAGACGATCATTCTCTGCCCGCAGCAAGATATTGGACAGAATCGGGATGGTGTTGCGTCGTTCAACAACACTTTGAACATGGGTCAGCGATTTCAACAGAGCCGCGCGTTCGATGGTCAGCTTCATGCCCGTCCTATCCGTCTGTCAGTATTAGTTTAACAAATTGATTTTTAATCAGTTTTCTCACCTGACCCCCACCCTTCCGGGCAAGGAAAGCGCATTATAACATGCATGGCACGAAATCGAAGGATTTTTACGGCTTAAACCCAAGCAAATAAAAGGAGTCGCCGGGCCAATTTGCGCCTAAAACGCGCAAAGCGGCGCATACTGCGCGACTCGCAGTTTCGCTTATGTGTTTCGGGGGAAATTTACCACCATCGCAGCCCGGAAATCCATCCGCAGAACCAGGCGGTTTCCCGCCACATCACAGCCAAAAAACAACGTGATGTGGCGCAAGGAATACCTAACCTTCGAGCATCCGGCGCAGAAGATCGATATCTTCAGAAAGCGACGGATCGGAGCTGTGCAGTTCTTCGATCTTGCGGACCGCATGCATGACCGTGGTGTGGTCACGCCCACCAAACTTGCGTCCGATTTCCGGCAGGGAATGGGTGGTCAGCTGTTTGGACAAATACATCGCAACCTGACGCGGACGGGCAACTGCGCGCGCACGGCGGGCCGAATGCATGTCCGAGACCTTGATGTTGAAATGTTCAGCCACGCGTTTCTGGATTTCCTCGATCGAGACACGGCGTTCGGACGCACGCAGAACGTCATGCAGAACGTCCTGAACCATCTCGAGGCTGATTTCACGACCGACCAGCTGCGAATGGGCAATCACACGGTTCAGCGCACCTTCAAGCTCACGCACGTTTGCGGTGATCTTGTGCGCAAGGAATTCCATGACGCGCTGGGGAAGTTCGACCCCCTGACGTTCTGCCTTGGATTCGAGAATGCCGAGGCGCAGCTCATAGGTGGTTGCATGAATATCAGCAACCAGACCGGAACCAAGGCGCGAACGCAGGCGTTCTTCGATATCTTCAAGGTCAGACGGCGATTTGTCGGCAGACACGATGATCTGGCGACCCTGATCGACGAGCGCGTTAAAGGTGTGGAAAAATTCTTCCTGGGTCGAATCCTTGCCCGAGATGAACTGGACATCATCAACCATCAGAACATCGACGGAGCGGAACTGGTCCTTGAAATCGACCGTATTCTTGTCGCGCAGTGCGCGGATGAAACGATACATGAATTTCTCGGCCGACAGGTAAATCACCGTGCGATGCGGCTGGGTGCGGCGGATATGCCAGGCAATCGCATGCATCAGGTGGGTTTTACCAAGACCGACACCGCCATACAGGAACAGCGGGTTGAACGGCACCGATTCGGCCTCTGCCAGACGGCGGGCCGCGGCATAGGCAAATTCGTTCGGCTTGCCGATCACAAAGTTATCGAACGTGTAGCGCGGATCAAGGGCCGCCGAAATACCATCATCAGACATGCTGGCAATGGCGGTGCGGCCCGATGCCGGCGGCTGGCTTTCGGTACGGTAATTGGTATTGGAACCGGAAACCGTTTTCGGTGCCTGTGCACTGACCGACATCGTGTTACCGGAAACCGATGCAGACACCGGGGTATCTGCCGTTACAGTCGACGTGCTGTTGCCGGAACCGGAAATGATGTTGATTTCGACGAAATGCACATTGGCATCTTCGGCGTGCCAGAAGGCCTGAATACGGTCGAGATAATGCTGGGTGACCCAGTCACGCATGGCGCGCGTTGGCGCACCAAGACGCGCCACCCCTGCTTCAACACCGATCAGGGCAACCGGCTCAAGCCAGTAGCGATAGGCTGTTGCACCGAACTCGGCGCGCAGCTTTTCGCGAACGACCTGCCAAATTGCAACTGTATGATCATCAAGTGCTGCCTGCTGGTCACCCTGCATCCCCCCACCGGATTGCCCGAGTGCCGATTGCGTTCCCCTCACGGCGTGCTGCACTGTTTGAACCTTCCCCGATATCCCAAAATTCCACACAAACAAATCTGCAAAAGACAAAATGGTACTGGATCGCGTTCATCACGGTTGTGATCAACACGCTGGTCTTCCGCAAAATCGTGGAAGCGTACTCGCGCCTTTTGTTTTTTTGGTTCTTCGTCTCGGGCCGCTTTGCGCGGCCTGCGAAGTCCAAACACTGTACTGATGCGACCCACATCAGGCAAGGCGATCTTTAACAGAACGTTAAAAGGATTACGGCACCAAAACGTTCCTTATTTTCTGCGGTTTCTTCCACCCGCGGAATCATGGAACAAAAGGTGATTCTCCGGAATCCGGGCAGCGAAAAGGCCGCACCAGAGGAGCGGCCTTCGACTCGCCATCCCGTAAGGGATAAATTAAAGCGCCTTGATACGAGCGGTCAGACGCGAAACTTTGCGAGCAACGGTGTTCTTGTGCAGAACGCCGAGCTGTGCGCCGCGCGCCATTTCCGGCTCGGCGATTTTCATCGCAGCCTGAGCAGCATCTTTGTCGCCAACGTTCAGCGCAGCTTCGACCTTCTTAACGAAGGTACGAATGCGACCGATACGTGCACCGTTGACTTCTGCACGGGCGGCGTTGCGGCGAATGCGCTTCTTGGCCGATTTATGGTGAGCCATTGCGAACCTGTCTCTTCAAACAAATGTTACGTAATTCGGAGCGCGGCTTATAGCTCTGTCCGAAACCCTCGTCAACCCCCGATACCGCGTCGACGCCCTATTTTCTGCGGTTTAGGACTCTGTTGATGTGCAACACAGATATGCAGCACCGGAATCAGGGGTCAACTTGTAGCGATCACTGCACAATCAACGGTGCTTGAAATCGGCTTTTCTCTTTTCAGAGAAGGCTTTCATGCCTTCGGCGCGGTCTTCGAGTGCGAAAGTCGAATGGAATTCACGGCGTTCAAACATCAGACCTTCGGTCAGGGTCATTTCATAGGCCTTGTTGACCGATTCCTTGACCTTCATCGATACCGGCCCCGAGAAGGAAGCGATCTTTTCAGCTGTTTTAAGCGCTTCTTCAAGCAGCGAGTCGGCCGGGACGATTCGCGCGACCAGTCCGGAACGCTCGGCTTCCTCGGCATCCATCATCCGACCCGTCAGGCACATTTCCATTGCCTTGGCCTTACCAACTGCACGGGTCAGGCGCTGGGTCCCGCCGGCACCGGGGATGGTGCCGATGGTGATTTCCGGCTGACCGAACTTGGCGGTATCTGCGGCAATCAAGATGTCGCACATCATCGCCAGTTCACAGCCACCGCCCAGCGCGAATCCGGCGACAGCGGCAATGGTCGGCTTGCGGCAGCTGGCCACACGGGTCCAGCCCTTGGTGATGAAGTCGTTCTTATAGACATCCATATATGTGTAGTCGGCCATTTCCTTGATGTCAGCACCGGCAGCAAAGGCCCGTTCCGATCCGGTAATGACGATGGCACGAATGTTTTCATCGGATTCGAAATCATCAAGGGCCGCACCGATATCCGTGATCAGGGCAGCGCACAGGGCATTAAGTGCCTGCGGGCGGTTCAGGGTGATAAGCCCGACATTGCCTTTTTTCTCGGCGATGATGTTTTCATATGACATGCCAGTGATCCTTTATACGCGATCAACCCGGTTTTCTGAGGGTCGATTCGTCTGAAACCATATTTTGATACTGTTTTACCGAATTCGATCACGCGCCGCAACCGAACCTGCATAAAAGCATCCGCGATCTGGATCAAAAGATGCCTGCGATCAAACCATCGGGGGTGTCAGATACGACAAAAGAGCACCGGACGGGAACAAACCCCACCCTATTTCTGGCAGGTCGGACAGAAAAAGGTCGACCGCCCGGCCTGAACAATCCGCTCGATTGTGCTGCCGCAGCCATCTGCAACGCAGGTCTCGCCCTCGCGGCCATAGACACGGAAATTATGCTGGAAATAGCCAAGCTCGCCATTGGTCTGACGATGATCCTTAAGGCTTGAGCCCCCGGCGGCAATTGCGTCTTCAAGAACCAGACGGATTTCGCGATACAGGCGATCAATCTCGCCGGGCTTCAAATCCTTTGCCAGACGGTCCGGTGCGATACCGGACCGGAACAGGGCTTCGCACACATATATATTGCCAAGTCCTGCGACCAGTTTCTGATCAAGCAAGGCGGTTTTGACCGGACTGCCGCGACGTGCGAGTCCCTCTGCCAGGACTGAACTGTTAAAGGCATTGCCCAACGGTTCGGGGCCAATATCGGCCAGCATCTTGTGGCTGGCGACCTCATCGGCAGCAATCAATGTTATGACGCCAAAGCGTCTGGGATCATTGAAGCGCACAACTGCACCATCCTGCATGACAAAATCGACATGGTCATGCTTGCCCGGCGCGGGGACTTCGATTGCCGGGTCGTTATGGATGGTCATGCGGCCCGACATACCCAGATGGATCAAAAGAACCTGTCCGTCATCAAGATAGCCCAGAATGTATTTCGCCCGCCGGGTCAGCTGATTGATCCTGCGCCCGGCCATCCGGTCGACAAAACCGTCGGGAAACGGAAAGCGCAAATTGGGACGACGTTGCACCACATGGTCGACGACATGGCCTTCCATCACGGGGGTCAGGCCACGGGTAACTGTTTCGACCTCTGGCAATTCGGGCATATCTGGAACTCGTCTAAATGAAAGCGTCCCACTTTCTAGACCAGAATCCACCGCAAAATAAGGACCAATTTCAATTGCGTGGTGGCGGACCATTCCCCTTTTGTCCATCGGGACGCGGTTTTGGCCCCGGCCCGGCCTTGCCAGTGCCGGCCGGACCCTTGCGCGACTGGGCAGACCCAAGATAGGGTTCAAAGATCGCAAGCGAGGCAAGGTCAAAACCCGCCGGGCAGGCATCATCAATATAATCGTAATAGATTGCCCTACCGCGAATGGAAGATGCGCGGTCCGCCTCGAAGAACAGGCCATAGCAGGCGGCATTGCAGTAAAAGAGCGCGCCGTCCTGACGATCAATCCGTTTGGTCGTGCCGTTACTTTGCAAAAGTTGTTCACCGCGCAAGGTCCCGGTCATCACCCGGCAAACATCCCCGCGAAACGATTGTGACGACGCGGTTTTGATTTCAAAGGGAATCGGCAGACCGACAATATCCTGTCCGGTGCGGTCGCGGCGCATGGTCCAACGATCCCGGGCAAATCCGCGTGGCGTGCCCGAAAGACAATTCAGAACATTCCAGTCCGGCGTGGTTTTGACATTATAGAAGTAGGATCCCTTGTCATCTTTCATGCCACGACAGGCATCCAGCAGAGACTCGACCGAATTGGCGGGTTCAAACCAGCCAAGGGCAAGAATCGGGAAGCTGTCCATGGCATAGCCAACCGGCTTTTTATCGATATCGATCCATTGGCGACCAAGGTCATTGATCAGGCATCTTGGCGCGATGTGGTAATGATAGTCATCGCCGCGCCCGGCATGACCGCCGCATTCATCAAGCTCGCCCTCGGTAAAGGCCGATGGACGTTTGCCGGTTTGCGGATTGACCGGACCTTGTGTCGACGGATCAAAAATCGGCACCCCGTTGATGGCAACCCCAACTGGCCCGGCCTCGGTCATGGTTGGTCGGGATGCCAGTTGGGGATGTTGCAGAATTTCGAATTCAAAATCATGGGCGGCGGGGAATTGCTGATTGCTGGCGGTAATGCCGGTCATGACAGGATGGGACGGATCGGGCAGACCCTTGGCCGAAAATCGCACCTTGTCGCGATCACAGGCCAGATGGGAAATCTCGTCGGTGAAGCAGGCCTCGTCACATTTGCAATTCTTGATTTCGTGGGCACTGACCGGGCTTATCGCGCCCAATATCAACGCCAATCCGAAAAGCCAGATCTTCATCACCCTTTCCCCCGATCACTTCCCCGGTCACGACCTGATCGCCATAGAGTATCACGGGCGCAACAAGGCGGTCATCTTCGACTGGACGCCGATCCACAAAACCATATGATGGCGACGCCCGGCGTCGTTGACACCCCATGTCAGACCTGCGTTCGGGATTTCAAATCGCGCCTTGCCCCACCCTTTGCGCGATGACCTATTTACGAAAGCCGCCCCATGGAATTTGGTTTTGATCTTCTAGCGATCCTGTTTGGCGTTGCCGCCCTTGCCGCCTGTATTGATGCTATTGCCGGGGGTGGCGGACTGATCACCATTCCGGCCCTGCTTTGGGCGGGGGTAAGCCCGGCGCAGGCACTGGCGACCAACAAGCTGCAAGGAAGCTTTGGCAGCTTTACCGCGTCGCTTAATTTCATTCGCAAGGGTCACGTCAATCCGCGCGATATGATTCTGGCCATCGTTCTGACCTTTGCCGGATCGTCGCTTGGCACGATTTTGGTGCAGATGCTTGATCCGGGCATTCTGATGACGATCCTGCCCGGTCTTCTGATCCTGATTGCGCTTTATTTCCTGTTTTCGCCACGGGTCGGCGACATAGACGCCCATCAGCTGATCAGCAAGGCGACCTTTGCCTTTACCGCCGGATTTGGCATCGGGTTTTATGACGGGTTCTTTGGTCCGGGTACCGGATCATTTTTCTCCATCGCCTTTGTTGCCCTGCTTGGCTTCAACATGACCAAGGCAACCGCACATACCAAGGTTCTGAACTTCACTTCGAACTTTGCATCCCTTGTGATGTTCATTGCCGGTGGCGAGGTTGTCTGGGTCGTCGGTGCCGTGATGGCAGTTGGCGCCTTGATCGGCGCACAGATCGGATCACATCTGGTGATGAAGGTCGGTGCACGTCTGGTCCGTCCGCTACTGGTCGTCACATCGATTGCGATTTCGATCAAGCTGATCATTGATCAATATGGCCCGACCATCAGCCAGACATGGGATCAGATGCGTCATTGGGTCGGATAAACCGACCGAAAAATCCGCAAGCCCATAAGAAAACCCGTCAGCCTTGCGGTTGACGGGTTTTGTGTTTCTGTCTGATGACTTCAGAACCTAGCAGGCATTGGCACCGCTTTCGGCAAAGACTTCATCACCACGATCAAGCAAATGGCTCCAGACCGTGAACAGCAGTGCGAGAACCGCAATCCCGGCACCAAGCCATGGAATATGCTGATAGGAAACGCCGTGCGTGATCGCAAGACCACCAAACCATGCCCCCCCGGCATTGCCGAGATTGAAGGCCCCCTGATTAAGGGTCGAGGCCAGGTTGGGGGCCTCGGATGCTTCGTTCACCACCCGCATCTGAAGCGGAGAAACGAGTGCAAAGGCAACCACCCCCCAAAGCATCACCGTGATCACCGCCGGAATCATTTCGGTCAGGGTTGCAGTGAACATGGCAAGGATCACGATCAACAGCACAAAAGCGATGATGATGGCAGGCATCAAACGCCAGTCACCCAGTCGCCCGCCAATATAATTGCCAACCGTCAGACCAACCCCGAACAGCAACAGGACATAGGTGACCTGACGCGGGGTGATACCGGTGATTTCCTGCAACATCGGGGTGATATAGGTAAAGACGCTGAACAAGCTGGCCGAGGCGAGAACAGAAATCAGCATCGCAAACAGCACCTGAACCTTGCCAAGTGATCTGGCTTCGGCCCACAGGCTTCCGGTTGATGCCGCAATCCTGCGCGGCAGGGCAACATAAAGTGCCGCCGCAGCAATGACGCCAATTGCCACAACAGCCCAGAAGGTCGAACGCCATCCGAGTTCCTGACCAAGCGCGGTCCCGAATGGAACGCCCAGCACATTGGCCAGTGTCAGCCCCGAAAACATAAGCGCAATGGCCTGAACCCGTTTATGGGGTGCGACAAGGTTTGATGCCACAACCGCACCAAGACCAAAGAAAGCGCCATGGCAAAATGCCGTGACGACGCGGGCCGCCATCAGGGTCCAGTAATCCGGGGCTACGGCACACAGGAAATTGCCGAGGATAAAGATGGAAATCAGCAGCAAAAGTGCGCGTCTGCGCTCCATCCGGGCCGTTGCGATGGCCAGGAACGGGGCGCCAAAGGTCACGCCAAGCGCATACCCTGTCACCAGAAGTCCGGCATCCGGAATGCTGACACCCAGATCAAGTGCGACATCGGGCAACAGGCCCATGATGACGAATTCGGTCGTGCCGATGCCAAAGGATGCAAGGGCAAGGGCGAGAATCGGCAAGTTTCCGGGAAATCCCCGGGTGGTGGCGATGTCGATCATGTCAGAATTATCCAGATAAATCCGTGTCGACCTGCTGGACCCGGATTTTGTGCAACTGCGAGATGGGCATATTGCGCCAATTTTTGAAACGATTCAATTCTGAGATAAATCGATCCGCGAAACCATCGCCAAATTCGCATGGCCGCATGCGCAACATTCACGGCTGACATTTCCCGATCAACATGAAAAAGGCCCGAACGATGCCGGGCCTTTGAATAACGCGATGAAAGGCTGAAGATCAGGAAAGCTCGGCGACGATGCGCTTGGCGGCTTCGACCGGATCATCGGCCTTGGTGATCGGACGACCGATCACCAGAACGTCGCTTCCCATGGCAACCGCATCCGCCGGGGTGACGATCCGTTTCTGATCATCACTTGATGCCCATGCCGGACGGATACCCGGTGTAATCAGCTTGAAATCCGCACCAAGGGCGTTGCGCACCGGGGTAATTTCCTGTGCCGAGCATACAATACCGTCAAGTCCGGCCTTGCGGGTCAGTTCGGCCAGCTTGACGACACGCTCATCAATCGGACCCTTGAGGCCAACATCATCAAGATCACCCTGATCCATGCTGGTCAGGATAGTCACCGCAATCACCCAGGGCACTTCGACGCCGGCCTTGTCGGCCGCTTCGCGTGCTGCTTCGCCCGCACGTTTCATCATCTCGATGCCGCCTGTGGCATGGACATTGACGATCCTGAGCCCCATCGGGGTAACCGCACGGATGGCACCGGCCACGGTATTGGGGATATCGTGATATTTGACATCAAGAAAGATCGGCATGCCAGCCTTGGCAACCGCGCGCACACCCTGTGGACCGTGGGCTGCAAAGAACTCCTTGCCCAGTTTGGCCCCGCCAATCACGCCAGACAGCTTTGACGCCAGGTCAATTGCGTGATCAAGGTCTGTGGTATCGATGGCACAGAAGATACGGTCTTTTGGGGAAAGGGTCTGGGTCATGATGTCCTCCGGCGGCTTGCAATTGGGTCATGGCCCACAATCAGGTGCGCGGACCGGACATGGCTTAGCCGATTTATCCACAAAGGCCAATGTCAAATAGTCCCTTTCCGGTGCATGGGCCCATGCATGAGGCAAACACAAGATCGGAACGATCAATAAAAAGGGCCCCTGAAAGGAGCCCTTTGCGGTGTCAGCTATGACCCAGTGCCTTTTGATCAGCTTTGGGGGGCGCATCGTCGGTCTTGATACGCTTGAGCTCGCTATCCATTCGGCGGACGGCCCGGCGATGCTTGCCATGGATCAGCCATTCATAGGCAAAGCCGATGCCAAGCCCGAGAAGCAGGGCGACCATGATCGGCAGAAACAGCGGCAGGTCGACCTCATAGGGCAAAGGCCAAAGCGACAGGGTCACAAGCGCACGGTTGGACACGGCAAAGACGGCAATCAGAACCGCAAGCGGGATAGAAATAATCCAGTAAAGGATACGCATTCTTGGCTCCTTGTGCCTGACGGGATGGCGGCAGATGTCCGGCGAACCGGACATCCCCGAAATCAGGCAACAGGTCACGTTCGGGGATCGATGCGACAGTATGGCGCAAACAGCAGGCAAAAGCCAAGTCACCACCAACACAGAAATTCTGCATCATGGCAGGTTTTGCACAAGCCATCCGGCCAGACCGGATCGCCGATCAATCATCGCGCAAACGGAAATCAGTTCAAACGCTCGCGGAGCTGTTTACCGGTCTTGAAATAGGGAACCTTTTTCTCGCCGACAGGGACCGCATCACCCGTGCGCGGGTTGCGACCGACACGTGCATCACGCTGTTTGACAGAAAAGGCACCAAAACCGCGAAGCTCGACCCGGTCTCCGCGGGCAAGCGCGTCGGTGATTTCGTCAAAGATCGTTGCAACAATCCGTTCGACGTCTCGCTGATAGAGATGCGGATTCAATTCAGCAAGCCGGGCAATCAGTTCAGATTTCGTCATTTCCAGGCCCCATCCTGTTCGTGCTGACAGTATCACTCAACCGCGGATTAGATTATTTTATTGGTAACTATCACTCAGGTTGCCAGACAGCTAGCAAACCGTCAAGTTTAAGCCCCTCAGATGACAGCACTTTTCCAAGGTTTCCCTCAAACAGTGCGGACATCAAATCGTCCTCCGGGTACTCGATTTCAAGCGGTACAACGTCCGCTTCCGGCGTGACACCGGCCTGGGTTTCAAGCCAGCGCAAGGCTTCACGACGGCCTCCTATTTCATCAATCAATCCATTGGCAAGGGCCTGCTGTCCGGTATAGCCCCGGCCATCCGCCAAGGTTTTTACAGTATCAAGCGACATATCACGTCGTTCGGCGACCATTCCGACAAACACGTCAAACATGTCGGAAATCAGGCCCTGCATGGCCGATTTTGCAGCATCATCAACCGGTTCGAACGGATTCGGTGCTGCCTTGAGCGGTCCGCTCTTAACTGTCAGCGGCTCGACACCCAGCTTTTCCAAAGTGCCCGAGAAATTCATCGACTGGAAAATCACCCCGATCGATCCGGTCACCGTGCCCCGGCGCGCCACAATATGGTCGGCGGCAATCGCAGTCATATAGCCACCCGATGCGGCAACCGTGCCCATTTCGGCAACGATCGGTCGGGTCTCCCCGATACGGCGCAGCGCCTCAAACAGAGTTTCACCACCAACCATGGTGCCGCCGGGACTGTTGATATGGACAATCACACCGACAACATCGCGGTCTTCCTCGATGGCAGCCAGCGCATCAAGAAGATAGGGATCCTCGGTAATCACACCTTCAATATTGACCTCGACAATCCTTGGCCCGAGTCCGCCCAGAACGCTGTTCTGAACACCGGTCCCGGCAAGACCGATGATGATCACAGCAAGCACGGCAATCACAGCCACCACGCGCCAGCGGAAGACTGATTTCTTCAAGCGACGTCGATCCAGCAGAATATCGGCATCCAGCGCCATCAGGGGTGTCCCGGTTATAATTGTTCGATCAAATACTTAGAAAGGAGTGTCTCCTTAAAGCTGCCTTTTCAAATGGTTTTTCTCGGCGCAGAAGGCAAGGACAAAAAGCGTTTAAAATCAAAATTTTCGCTAAAAATGACCAACAATCCGGTGCCGAACACCAATCCGGGGTCAAAACTCGGATGATATACGATTTAGCGTGACAATTCCGGGCGCTAGCAGGTATCGCGCAATTGCGCATCAGTCCGGGGCACACCGCCGTTCCGGCACACCGATTGGCCAAAAGAAAACGGGCCGCACAATGTGCGACCCGTCTTTTCAGTCTGCCAGAAAGCAGACTGTATTTCCTTGGAGGGTGGCTTATTCGCCGCCTTCCTGCTTTTTGCGCAGAGCTTCGCCGAGGATATCGCCGAGCGATGCGCCGCTGTCAGCAGAGCCGTAATCCGCCATTGCTTTCTTCTCGTCAGCAACTTCAAGAGCTTTGACAGAGAGGGAAACTTTACGGGTTTTGGCGTCGATTGCGGTAACGCGTGCGTCGACTTTCTCACCAACTGCGAAGCGCTCCGGACGCTGTTCCGAACGCTCACGCGCCAGTTCAGCTTTACGGATGAAGCCTTTCAGTTCGGTGTCGCCAACAGCAACTTCGATGCCGCCGTCATTGACTTCGGTGATCTCGCAGGTGACGGTTTCGCCACGCTTGATACCGGTAACTGCTTCTTTGAACGGATCGCCAGCAAGCTGTTTGATGCCAAGCGAGATGCGTTCTTTTTCAACGTCAACGTCAAGAACCTTGGCTTTGACGATGTCGCCTTTTTTGTATTCTTTGATGACTTCTTCACCAGCGCGGTCCCATGACAGGTCCGAGAGGTGAGCCATACCGTCGATGCCGCCCAGAAGGCCAATGAACAGACCGAATTCGGTGATGTTCTTGACTTCGCCTTCGATCTCGGACTCGACCGGGTGAGCTGCAAGGAAGGCATCCCACGGGTTCGAGGTGCACTGCTTGAGACCAAGCGAGATACGACGCTTCTGTGCATCGACGTCGAGCACCATGACTTCGACTTCCTGCGAGGTCGAAACGATTTTGCCCGGGTGAATGTTTTTCTTGGTCCAGGACATTTCGGAAACGTGGACCAGGCCTTCGACACCAGCTTCGAGTTCGACGAATGCGCCGTAATCGGTGATGTTGGTGACACGACCTTCGAATTTCGAACCGACCGGGTATTTGGCTTCAACACCTTCCCACGGATCAGCTTCAAGCTGCTTCATGCCAAGCGAGATACGCTGGGTTTCGCTGTTGAAGCGGATGACCTGGACTTTAACAGTCTGGCCGATCTGGAGCGCTTCGGACGGATGGTTGATACGTTTCCAAGCGATGTCGGTAACGTGCAGCAGGCCGTCAACGCCGCCGAGATCGACGAATGCGCCGTAATCGGTGATGTTTTTGACAACGCCGTCAAGAACCTGACCTTCCTGAAGGTTCTGGATCAGTTCAGCACGCTGTTCTGCACGGGTCTCTTCGAGAACTGCACGACGCGAAACCACGATGTTACCGCGCGAACGATCCATTTTCAGGATCTGGAACGGCTGCGGGTTGTTCATCAGCGGGGTAACGTCACGGACCGGACGGATATCAACCTGGCTGCCCGGAAGGAATGCAACTGCACCCGACAGGTCAACGGTGAAGCCGCCTTTAACGCGACCAAAGATGGTGCCGTCAACGCGTTTGCCTTCGGAGAACTGTTTTTCCAGCTCAACCCAGGCTTCTTCGCGGCGCGCTTTTTCGCGCGACAGAACGATCAGGCCATCTTTGTTTTCATAGCGGTCGACATAAACATCAACGGTATCGCCAATGTTTACTTCGCCTGCGCCAAATTCTTTAAGCGGAACGCGGCCTTCGGATTTCAGGCCGACATCAACGATTGCATCGTCGTCAGTTTTCTTAACGACCGAACCGGTCATTACGCGGCCAACAAAACCTTCGTCTTCAGAACCAAGGGTTTCAGCCAGCAGGGCGGCAAAATCTTCGCCAGTCGAGAATTGTGCTTCTTCAGCGGTGGTCATAAACCAGACTTCCTTTCGAGTATCGTCACTATATTCTGGCCAACCGGTTGTATCCGGTGGTCTTTGCCGCAAAATCGCGGCGATATTGTCAGTCACTGCCCAAACCCGGACATATATAGAAGACGTATCTTCCATACACGAAAAGGTGAACGCACAAGTCGTTCACCTTAGGGACAGGTCATTACGACCGGCACCTCGGGATCGTTCATCGCCTGACGGTTAAAACGCCCTTTGATCAGTCATCCTCGCCCATATGGGTGCGGATATGCGCCATAACGGCATCGAACACTGCATTGGCATTCAGACGGTCCGTATCGATATGGATTGCGTCTTTTGCCATGGTGAGCGGTGCGACATCGCGAGCACTGTCTCGGGCATCCCGTTCTTCAAGCTCTTTGAGAACGCGCTCGTATATAGCAGCGGGATTTTTTTCCTGCAACTGTTTGAACCGACGGTTTGCGCGTTCTTCGACCGAAGCGGTCAGATAAAACTTGATCGGGGCTTCCGGGCAAACGACCGTTCCAATATCACGACCATCAAGAACCGCCCCGTGCTTGCCCCCGGGCGGGGTGGTTGCAAGGCTGCGCTGGAAATCAAGCAATACCTCGCGAACCCTTGGAATCGCTGCAACTTTTGACGCAGCGGTGCCGACTTCCTCGCTGCGGAGCTCTTCGCCCTGCAGATCATCGGCACTCAGATTTTTGGCCGCGCCAACCGCGGCAGTTTCGTCTTCCGGGTCGGCATTTGAGGCCAAAACTTTCGCACCGGTGGCCCGATATAAAAGGCCCGTATCAAGGTAGGCATAGTCCATTGCGTCCGCGACTCGACGCGCCAAAGTCCCCTTGCCGGACGCTGCCGGCCCATCAATGGCGATGATCATATGCTTCGCTCCCTGCTTGTATTAACGGGTCCTGCCTATGGGTGGCCCATCGGTGGCTTGATATCGACTTTTATATATTGGGACAGATCGATCAGGAATGTAGCGCAAATTTTGCGCCCATATCGCCCATCAGTTTTTCAAAGTTCGGGAAGCTTGTGGCAATCGGATTGGCATCATCAACCGAAACCGGTTTTTCCGCGCCAAGACCAAGAACCAGGAACGACATCGCGATGCGGTGATCAAGATGGGTTTCAACCATGCCGCCGCCGGGGACAACACCACCGGTAACAATCAGATCGTCGCCTTCGATCCGGTGGATCACGCCATTGGCTTCAAGGCCTGCTGCCACCGCAGCCAGACGATCAGATTCCTTGACGCGCAACTCTTCAAGATCACACATGCGGGTTTCGCCATCGGCATAGGCAGCAGCCACCGCAAGCACCGGATATTCGTCAATCATTGACGGCGCGCGTTCGGCCGGAACAACGATCCCCTTAAGACGGTTTTTGCCGGTCACCACCAGATCACCGATGGTTTCACCAGCTTCCTCGCGTTCATTGGTGATCGTGATATCGCCACCCATTTCGATCAGGGTGGTGATCAGACCGGTGCGCAACGGGTTCAGGCACACGTCCCGGATGATCACGCGGGAGTCCGGGTTGATCAGGGCGGCGACCATCGGAAATGCTGCCGAGCTTGGATCGGTCGGAACAACAATATCAGCCGCCTTCATTTCGACCGGACCGGTCAGGCTGACGGTGCGACCGCCATCGTCATTGACCTTCACATCCACATCGACGCCAAAGTGGCGCAGCATGCGTTCGGTGTGATCACGCGACGGTTTGGGTTCGATCACGGTCGTGGTGCCAGTCGTATTCAGACCTGCCAGCATCACAGCCGATTTCACCTGGGCCGAGGCCATCGGCAGGGTATAGGTCACGGGTTTTGCCTCGTCCGTGCCAATAACGGCCATCGGCGGGCGGCCACGGTCACGGGTAATGAATTGTGCGCCAAATTCCGAAAGCGGATCGGCCACACGGCCCATCGGGCGTTTGCACAGCGATGCATCGCCGGTAAAGAACGTCGTGATCGGATGGGTGGCAACGATTCCCGCCATCAGACGAATGCCGGTCCCGGCATTGCCCATATCGATCACGCTATCAGGTTCACGAAGCGCACCGACACCAACACCGGTCACATGCCAGGTCCCGTCATCATCCCGGGTAACGGTGGCACCGAGTTTGCGCATGGCGTCTGCGGTCGCCAGAACGTCTTCGCCTTCAAGCAGGCCCGTTACCTTGGTCGTACCAATTGCCAGACCACCAAACATCAGGGAACGATGGGAAATTGATTTGTCACCCGGTACCCGGATATCGCCCGAAATTGGCCCGGTCTTGGCCGAGGAAAGCGGGCGTTTGGTCTGCGAAGAACTCATTTAGCCATACCTGTCAGTAAATTGTTTTATCATCCCTTGT
Organism: Thalassospira profundimaris; assembly: GCF_003326795.1. Lineage (GTDB taxonomy): Bacteria > Pseudomonadota > Alphaproteobacteria > Rhodospirillales > Thalassospiraceae > Thalassospira > Thalassospira profundimaris_C. The sequence continues at coordinate 197,448 of NZ_JPWI01000001.1, forward strand.
GCCGCCACCCAGAAAAGCCGAGACGTGTTGCCGTGATTTCAGGCGCTCAGGCGTCTTCAGATTGCGCGCCCAAAGCTCTAGCACAAGCGGTTATCAGGCACCAGTATCGAAGCCAAATTTTGACGGGATGATTGCACGGATTGCGGGCCTGTTTCACATCATTGACGGATCAAAGGACAAAAGGATCAATTTCCTTTTGACAAGCCGCCAACAAGATGGCAATTGGGCCTTTCAGACATTACGCTTTGCGCTGCGTTGCAGCACTTCGCGACAGAAAGTCTTTTTCTTAGATGATAACGGTAATTAAGAGGATTTGCCGTAATGTCAGCACGCGGTAAGAAACGTCACTGCCTCGCCTGTGGTACCAAGTATTATGACCTGAACCGTAGCCCGGTTGTTTGCCCGAAATGCAAAACACCTGATGGCGTGACCAAGGTCAAGAAAGCCGCGGTTGCCAAACCGGCACCGGAAGAAGACGAAGATATCGATGACGTCACCGATCTTGACGATGATGTCGATGCGGATCTCGATGACGATATTCTTGAAGATGCCTCTGATCTCGGCGAAGACGACGATGATCTTGGCGAAGTCTACGAGCATGTCGAATCTGATGACGACGACCGCTAAGAAATTTTGAAAATAGGTCTTGCCAACATTTGGTGAACCTTCTAAATATGCGCCGCGCCGCAGAGAAAGCTCAGGCAAATCTGCGACGCGGACAAAGTGGGGCTGTAGCTCAGTTGGGAGAGCGCTACAATGGCATTGTAGAGGTCGTCAGTTCGATCCTGATCAGCTCCACCATTCAAAACCCGTTGCTTTCTGCGACGGGTTTTGTTGTTTCCGGGTTTGCTCAATTTGCCGGTTTCGTGAACATGCTCACGATATCCGCCCTCGGAGCCAGCGTTTCGGCCAGCGAAGACAGATACTCCGGCGACCATTTCCGATACACCCGCGTCACGGTTTCCCGTGTCGTCGCGGTCATATCCGAAATCTGATCGACTGAATGCCCGGCCATCGCCAACCAAGAAATCACCGAATGTTTCAGCACATGCGGCGATACCGGATCGAGCCCCGCATTCACACATGCCTGCCGGAACGACTTCTTGATATCGGCCAGCGGTTTCCCGTTGTACTCGACCACATAGGGCGTTTGCGCATACCGTTTCACATCCAAAAGCATCTTTGCCGTAGCTTCGCTGATCGGGACAACCGTCCGTCGCTTCCCGGTAACTTCCCTGTCCGGGTCCTGAAAGTCGATATGCGGACGATCCAGATTTACCCGATCCCATGTGAGTTGCAGGATTGCCGATTTCCGGGCTGCGGTTGACATCGCAACCAGTATGAAAACCTTCAAATGCTGTGGCCCTGCGGCTTCCAACAACTGATAGGCTTGCTCTTGAGTTAGCCACTTCTCGCGTGGGGGAGCTTTGCCCGGTGTGTCGATTTCCGGCACCACTTCGATCCACCCCTTTTTCAAGGCATAGTTCAGGGTGGTGCGGAGCTCGATGAGCTCCGCCCGCAAACCGCCGGGACGGTGTTTTCTTTTCTTCCAATAGGCATAAACGCGACTGGATGTGATCTGCTCCGGCAACAGTTTCCCGAAATGCTCGTGCAGGTGCTTGTGATAGTAGGGCGTGTTTTCCGCCCGTGCGCGTCCCTTGGCCTGAATGTCCGCCAACCGCTTTTCCAGCAGCTCCGAAACGGTCGCAGTGCTGGACGGGGCTTCGAGTTGGTTGACGACCTCTATCAAGCATTGGTCAGCTTCCGTGCGATCTGCTGTGCCCGTAGACTTTGTCTCACCCCGATACCGGATATACCAGTTTTCACGGTTCTTGAGCTTGACGAGACGGGGTGGTTCTTCCTTGCGGGGCATGTGTAACGCTCCAGATATTCGGACAGGGACGATGCAGGCACACGGATGGTGCAACCGGGTCGCTGGATGCATGCCAGCTCACCACGCTTCACCAATTGCCGTGCAGTTTCGTAGCAAACACCAAGACGGGCTGCGACCTCATGCAAGGTCAACAGCTTATCAAGTACTTGCGCTGTCACTCTGGAAACGTTAGGATCATGGGCGTTGAGACTACTCATGAATTAATCCTTTTAGGTTAGTTCAAGCTGCTCCAACAGCTTGAGTGGTTGACAGATTAGAAGCGGCTCGGATCACCCATCCGGGCCGTTTTTCTTACCGGTGTAGTCATGACTTTGTGCTGCATAGTCGAAAGGGTCCTCCTCAGAACTACGAACGGGCCCCGGTATGCCCATACCGTGCATATTTGGCCGGAAAACTTTTCGTTCCAGCATTTTCTGCTCAAATGCATCCTCGGCTTCAATTACCTTTTTTGCCTCCTCTTTAATCCATTCCACACCGTCGGAACCGAACTTCTCTTTTGCTGTGTCAGGGTCCACAAACACGCGAACAGTTTCGCGCAGCAAATGATTATCCCGCAGCAAAGCAAACCATTGTTCCGACACATAGTTATGAGCTGGATGATCCATAAGCCAATCCTCATGTGTCTTCATGTAATAGTCGGCGTACTCTTCCTCGCCCAAACAGCTTAGAAGAGCCGTCAAAGGGCTGATCTCCAACGAAAAGCACAGAGCCGCCAACTTTGGACTTGGCGGAAACTGTCCATCATCTTCCAAACCAGCCTTTTCGTAACGAACTAGCGAGTTCTCGCTAACACCTGCCTCTTTCGCAACGTGTGCACGGCTCAGACCCTGCTCTAAACGAGCCTTGGTGAGCAGTTCACCCAATGGAATTTGAGCATTCTTACGCCGCGACATCAAAACCTCAACATGGTGTAAATTCATTACCTTTTTGAAGGTGCCGAATTTGACCAATTTTGTCAACGGCATTTCTCGCATAGATTGCCAACTGGCAAACGAAAGCCCCATTTGTTCGATCCCTTCACTAAACATTGCGCCGCTCCTCCTGCTCACCAAGGTACTGGTCTGCAAAGAAACTTAGGGGCAATGTCGCTGCCTCTGCCTGATCCGCATTGATGAAACCCCGCTTTGCATAGTCCACTGCACGGGCTGTTATCGCATCGGTCAGAAAATCTATCGGGTTGATATCCGCATACTCTGCAACTTGCTGCGCAGCACGCAAGATTGCCCTGGCCACGACAATCTGATCATGATCAATCACATCGCAGAACATCATTCCAGCCACACCAAATGTCGTTTTCTGACGGTGCTCTTGCTTTCTGATTGCGGTTTTGCTCATTGGTGCATTCATCGTTTCAACTCCTCGGTTTGAATGAGTGGCGCGGGCATTGGATCACCCGCGCCGTTATGCGATCAGGCCGCAACTTCCAGTTCCCGCGCCGGGAATTGCCCCGGATCGGTGAAATTGACCCCCTTTCCCATCAAGGCCAGCTTGCGCAGAGGTTCACGGATAAGAGGCACGAACTCGGCGTAATCGCCCCAGCAATCGGACCAGCCGAGATAGCGCGGCTCTTCGATGTCGAATTCGTCTTTGATTTCGTCGGCAACTGTGACCAATGCTTCACGGTCGATGGCGTAAAGATCAGCCCCAAGAATTGCCGTATCAACAATGCGCTCTTCGACCAAACCACAGAAACGCTGCGCTTCATCGACATCCTCGACAAACAGGCCGAAAATACCGTCTGCGGTAGGGCGATCACCTTCAAACAGACCTCGTGTCTCGGCCAACGCCTCCAGTTCGTCACTTTCAAGACGTTTCATTGCTGCATTCAATTCGCTTACCAGAGCCATGGCGCGACGCTGCGAACCATCGAACCCGGCAACTCGAAACGCAGCCAACTCTTCAAGCATTGCCTCAACAACCGGCAATTCCCCGGCAACTTCCTTTGGAACTGATTGTTCTTCCATGGGAGTTTCCCCAACAGCCTCTTTGGAGCTTTCCTTGGGTGCTTCCTCGGCCCCTGCCATTTCACCGAAAGGCAGTTTGTACAAATCACAAAGTGCCTTGAGACGGGTCAGCGTCGGCTCCGACGATCCGGCTTCGTAATGCTCAAGCGTCTTGGCAGGAATGCCGGTTTCATCCTGCACCTTGGCACGGGAAAACCCGAGTTCATCACGCGCCGCACGCAGCTTTGCACCCATCGTTGCGATGGCATCATTTTCCGGTAGATCACGAACTTGTTTAACCATTCTGGTTTCCTTTCATGTGTCCCACCTCCCTACGTAACGTTAACGTAGGGCATGGGAGTTTCCCGGGGACATTCCCCGGCAGTTTGATCCCGTGTGCTCTATGCACCTGCGGGACTTCCCGAAACCACTTCGGGAACCTTGTCCGGGCATTGCCCGTATCGCGTATCGGAACGGCCACCACGCACGACACCATCGCTGTCGATGATCTCGTATCGTCGCGTGACCTTTCGCATTTTTCGTTTGAAGTCTTTGGCCTTTGGCCCACGCACATGCTGCGTGATCAGGGTTGCTATCTGGCTGGGTAGATCGGCCGAAATTTCGTCTTCATCCATGCCGGTCAAGACGGCCAGATTTGCGGACAAGCCGACAAGCTGCGCCGTGATGGTCTGGCGCTGCTGATCTTCCATAACCTGCTTGATAACGCCCGGTGTGGCATTGCTGGACCAATCGGACAGATCGCTGGTTATGCAGTCCTTCGCAGCGATCCAGATCGGGTCATCTTCAATGCGCGTGACGTTCTCGTGTTCGCCCCATGTGCGCGACTTGTAACGTATCTGGGACATCGCATCTTTGAACACATCACCCAGCACACGGCGCAAATCCTCCCAGCGACGGCATGCCCACTGTTCGTAGAGATGTTTTTTCCCCGCACGAATTTCGATCCGCCAGATACGGTCGCCGCTGCTATCAAGTTCCTCACGGTCAATATCCCAGATCGGCCACCAATAGCCCTTCTGCTTCTTTATGACTTCGAGGCGCTTGTCATAGATGCAGATTTGCCGCCCCGGCATCTTCCCAATCGTGAAACCAGTGCAACGCTGGCCTTGCCATGCGTCTTGCCAATCATCACCGCTACGCTTGCTGGATGTTGTGCCATGCATTGAAAACCGTTCAGGACTGATCCTGAAGTCACCCGGCACCCTCCAATCCATCGCAAAATCAACGCGACTGATGCTTTCATCGGTTACCGTCGCACCGATGGCCTCAAGCTCTGCATACATTCGCGCAACGGTCTGTTCGAACCCAAACGCCGCCAAAGTCGCACTTTTGCACGAAACCCGAATGCCCCAGTTTTCCCGGTTCTGTGACTTGGACATGAACCATTTGAAACCGAGATCGCCTGTATCAACGATGTAGGAATATCCGCCAGCACGAAGACCGGCCTGCCCAACATGGCCTTTGAATTTGCCGATCTCGACATACTGATCCTGTTTGAGTTCCTGAGACGCTTCTTTGCCTGCCTCAAGGGCTTCAACCGCCTTTGGTGGGATGAACCCCTTGAACGTCACATCAAGGCCGTCAAAGCCCGCGTAAATCAGCTTCATATCTTACCCCCTGTCACCAGAGGGGGGCGTGATACAAAAACCGCCCCCCTGACATTTCTCTGGGCGCGGTTGTTCGCAACCGATACACTTTGCGCGAGTATCCACTGGCTGAGATGCAGCCCAACGGTAAAGGCGCCCAAATGCTTACGCTGAAAGATTTTGTGAAAGACACCCTCACAGAGATCGTTGACGCCCTGAGTGAGTTTTCTGCCGAACGTGGCGACACTGGGGCTAGCGCAAACCCGCCACTCCCAGACGGCAAAGATTTTCCTGCCGCTGGCATCTTGATCGGCGAGTACCACAGCGACACCAACCGTTATGACGTAATCATGCCTGTCGCGTTTGACGTCGCTGTTACAGCAAGCGACAACGCCAGCACTAAGGCTGGTGGCGGAATTAAGGTCGTATCTCTTTTTAAAGCAGACGGCTCTATTGAAAGCGGGACCAACGCTACCAGCGCAAACCGGGTGCAATTCACCGTCCCACTTCGACTTCCTGACACTGGCGACAATGGCCAACCACCCCGCGCAGCACCAAGAGTTATTACTCGTGCGCGCATGCGAACCTAGGTCGGGGGCCTTGCCCCCGAACCCCCGCGTTTCGCCAACGGGCAGGGTTGCAGGAGAAGGAACACTGCGCTTCGCTTCGTGTTCTTTCCTGCCACCCTTGCGGGACGCTATGGCAACCTCAGCCGCATCAAGAGCCTTCCGCCGCGCTAAAGCGCGGTCTCCCGAGAAGGCTCTTGACCCGGCTTCGGTCACCTGTTGGAGCAAATAAGCAGTGTTGGTGCGGATCATTTGGCACCTCCAAGCTGCAACTGGCGGCGCTCATGAACCGCAATTACGTTCGTTACGGTAGGAACCGAACAGCCGACATTACGGGCGATTTCCGCCTTGCTTATTCCTTCACTGAAAAGGTTGATGATCTGGCTGTCGCGCTCTTGCCGATCCTGCTTTCTGGCAAACGTGATTAGCGAAACGGCGCGTTGCTGTGACACGCCATAATCACGAACCAACTGCCTGAGGATTTTACCGTAAGGCATTCCAAGCGCATGATGCCGATCATGGTCGCGCACAAGAGCGCGTCCAAGTTCAAGAAAATCAGAGATTTGCTTATCTGTTGCTTCCTTCCGGGCTTTTTCTTCCTTCTGGATCGCCCGCTTTTGCGCCCTCTGGGCCTGTGTCGTCAAAGTTCGTACATTGACAACAGAACCGAGTAACTCCGCCAACTCCACCTGCGTTAGATGGATGGACAGAACGTATTCGGTAACAGCTCCAACATCCCGCTTAATCGAAATCCGACCACCGGTAAAATTCACCTGCTTGGAGGTCATTGCAAACCCCTCCACGCAGATAGCACCATTCGACCGTTTCGTGAGCATGCACACGAAACGATTTCGCAAGGTCCGTAAGTTGTTGATTTTATTGGAACCGACTTTCCGCCAGTTTTTGCCTCAAGCCCGCTGATTTGCTGGGCTTTCTGTTTTATGGCATTGTAGAGGTCGTCAGTTCGATCCTGATCAGCTCCACCATTCAAAACCCGTTGCCTTTGGCGACGGGTTTTGTCGTTTCGGGCTTGTTTTCACACCAGCTCCCGTTTTCCGGTAATTGATCCAAAATCTGCCCCACCCGGTAGAGACCAGAGCGATGTTGCACTAGGATGCGATATCGAACAGTCCGTATGGGCATCTGACCCATCGCCAAGATCAAACAGGGATAGAAACATGACCAAAGTCTGGACCGTCTATTTATCGGGTGAAATTCACAGCGACTGGCGCGAACGGATTGCCGCTGGCGTCCAGGAAGCGGGGCTTCCTGTCGAACTGGTTGCACCGATCACCATGCATGAAGATTCCGATGATTGCGGTGTTGCCGTTTTCGGGCCAGAGGAAAACAAGTTCTGGCATGACCGCAAAGGCGCACAGCTTAACGCCATGCGGACCAAAACCCTGTTGTCAGGATCGGATCTTGCCGTCATTCGCTTTGGCGAAAAATACAAGCAATGGAATGCGGCCTTTGATGCAGGCTATGCGGCAGCCATGGGCATTCCATATATCACCCTGCATCCGGCAGAACACGACCACGCGCTCAAGGAAGTTGATGGTGCGGCCAACGGTGTCGCGCGCGAACCTGAACAGGTCGTGCAGGCACTGGCCTATATCATTCGCGGCGATATGCCGAAGTAACCGTATCTGGCCGGATCAGGTTAATGCAACGTCTGGCCCGATGCCTGATCCGGGTCGCCCGGCGCAATCAGATCACTGGCAAGCATCGTAAATTCGCTGATGGTCCGGGCGACGATAATCCGGCCTTCGACCGGATTGCCCTTTTCCTGACGCAGAACGCCAAGCGCATCCGAGACGATCTCAAAACCGCATTCTTCCATCCATTCGGTGACCGCGCGCTGATGATGGCGGAACCGCTGGCCGGGGCCAAGGTCGAACGGGAAGGTGTCCCCATGTTCAAGGGTCAGCACCATGCAGCCACCAGACTTCATACGCGCATGTGCCGCACGCAAAGCCGGGGCCAGATCACCAAGATAGTTCAGAACATCGGCCGCAATCACCAGACCATATTCCTGCCCAAGATCATCGGGCATGTCGGTAATGTCACCGGCCACAAGCGTACGATAAATGCCCTTGGTGCGCGCCCGGTTGATCATGCGCGGTGAAAGATCAATGCCGTCAATGGCATCAAACTGACCGGCAAAAACTTCGCCCACCAGACCGGTTCCACAACCAAGATCAAGCACCTCAAGCGGGCGCAACAAGGCAGGCAGATACGGACGCACCGCTTCGAGAAGCAATTCCGGCCCGCGATAGGCCAGACGATCGCGCAAACTGATTTCAAAGCGCGGCGCATAATCATCAAACAGCGCGCGGACATAATCAGGTGGCAAACGATCACGCATCGCCGCAGCCCCAAGCAGGGTCAGGCGGACCTCGGCCCCCATGCGGTCGACCGGATCGAGAATCAGATACTGACGGTAAGCTTCAATGGCGTTTTCTTTTTCACCGGCGCGTTCATAAATATCGCCAAGCGTGAAATGGGCTTCTTCCCATTCCATGTCCGCAGACAAAGCCGCACGGGCCACATCAATGGCCGCGACATAGTCACCCTGTGCCACCAGTGCCAATGCCACATCAAGACGCCGACTGGCCGACAGACGATCCTTGCTCATCTATGTTTTGAAATCCGAAAAGGGTCTGGCGGAACCGCCATGAACCACAACCAAAGATACTGCTGTATCTTCTGAATCCCTGACTTTGGCAAGAGGGATAAAATCAAACAAAATCAGCGAATTACATTACATGACACCTTTTGCCTCGTCACAATTGGTGATCTGCGTCGCGCAAACGGCACACACAGGGAATAAATCCATGCAAAACTGCCCGGTCACCGGCATGACCGGCAAAAAGACCCGTGTCTGGTCAAAGCACGGATCCGGTCGGAAAATTAACCGGCAAAGCCGCGACCTTTGACAAAGGAAACGGGCCGAACAAATCGAATCTGATTGATAAAATCAATTCATTCGCATATTTTAATGTAAATTCATTTCACTATGGAAAGTCTGATGGAAAACTTTACGCCTGTCTCAGCCCTGTTGGGCGGTGGACTCATCGGATTGGCATCCGGGCTTTATCTTTTGCTCAATGGTCGCATTGCCGGCATCAGCGGTATTGTCGGTGGCCTTCTGGCACCGGCCAAGGGTGACAAAACCCTTGTTGAACGCCTGGCCTTTGTCCTTGGCCTGATCATTGGCCCGCTTGCCCTGATGACGGGTACATCAATCGAAGCCCAAAGCGTCGTCACCAGCCCGCTTCCGGTCATCATTGCAGCCGGTCTTCTGGTTGGTGTTGGTACAACAATCGGCAGCGGCTGCACCAGTGGCCATGGTATTTGTGGCCTGTCGCGCTTTTCGCTGCGCTCGCTGGTCGCGACCCTGTCCTTCATGATTGCCGGTTTCCTGACCGTTCTTGTCACCCGCCATCTGATGGGAGGAGCATGATGCGTATTCTTGTATCGCTGATTTGCGGCACCCTGTTCGGGGCCGGGCTTTATATTTCGGGCATGATCGATCCGCAGAAGGTTCTTGGCTTCCTTGATATCTGGGCGATTGCCGATGGTGGCTGGGATCCGAGCCTTGCCTTTGTCATGGGCGGCGGTCTGATTGTGGCAACCCCGATCTTCCAGTTTGCCAAGAAACGTTCGGATGCGGTCTGTGGCGGGGGCATGAATTTGCCGACCAATAAAAACATCACCACCAAACTGATCCTTGGCGGTGCCCTGTTCGGGATTGGCTGGGGACTGGTTGGCTATTGCCCGGGTCCGGCATTAAGCGCACTGGCCTTTGGCCAGACCGATACCATCATCTTTGTGGTTACCATGCTTGCGGGCATGGCAGGCGCACGGGCCTTGCGGCTTCATGCGTAACCCCCTGAGTTCGATAATCCCCGCGATAGCTTCCCTTAGCTCCCGTTAGCTCCTTGGGGGCGGGGACGATCTGCGATCAGGCGACCCCTCCCACAGTTGGTTGATCGCAGAGCATGCAACCGCCCGCGCATAACGCCGGGCGGTTTCGCATTTATGATCAAAATTCGCGCGAATTCTCGCAGCACCGGGCTTGTGTTTGGCGCTAAAATCCCATAACTGAGCAACAGCGCCACTTTGAAGTCGATAAAGGTTTCTGCATGAAGATCGGCATTCTTGAACCCGGGTTCGCCCCGGAAGAACTTCGCGACGAGTTTAAAAGCTATCCCAAGATGTTTGAAAAACTCCTTGGTGATGTAGACCCCGGTCTCGAATTTGAAACCTGGACGGTCCTTGAAGACGTTTTTCCGGATTCAATTAACGCAGCAGATGGCTGGGTGGTTATGGGCTCCAAACATGGCGTTTATGAAAACGCGCCCTGGATGATCCGCCTGCAAGAATTCCTGCGCGAGGCCGTCAATGCCGGGCAGCCGGTATTTGGCATCTGCTTTGGTCACCAGATCCTTGCAACCGCCCTTGGTGGCAAGGTCGTCAAATCCGACAAGGGCTGGGGCGTTGGCGTTCACGAATATAATGTCGACAACGCAAATGCAGACTGGCTGTCAGACAGCCCGGACACCTTGCGCATCAATGCCTTCCATCAGGATCAGGTGGTTGAGCTTCCCGAAGGGGCAACCGTTTGGGCAAGCTCGGACTTCTGCCCCTATGCCGGATTGCAATATGGCAGCAATGCCGCATCGATCCAGCCCCATCCGGAATTCATGCGCCCCTACGAGCAGGCCTTGCTGGAATCCCGCCATGATCTGATCCCCGAAGATGTGCACAAGGCTGCGATGACGTCGCTTGAGACACCGATCAGCAGCCCTGAATTTGCCCGATCGATTGTGAATTTCTTGACCCGCAAGCGCGCACGCAAAGCAGCCTGAACATCGGGTCTCAAAGTTATTCGTCCCTGAAACGGGCCGCTGTCTGGCGACGGCGGTCCACTTCAAGTTTCAGAATGTCCGGACGTGAATAGTGACCGACCGGATCAAAATTCTGCCGTTCCTGACGTACCATCGCGTGATCAATTGTTGCGGTTTTGACCACTTCGATACCAACGATCGGCTCGATCACGTAACTGCCATCAGGTGCAACCAGACACGACCCGCCGTTGGTCAGCATATCAGCCTGTCCGTTTCCGGCCAGAATCTGTTCAAGATACGGTGTGTCGTCCGGGAAATCGGAAACCCGCATCAATCCCGAAACCGACATCACGTAGGAACGCCCTTCCTGTGCCAGGAAAGGTGAGATTCTTGTGTTGCGCTCTCCCCCCGGCCAGCAGGCAAAGTGAAAATCCTCGCCATCGGCATAAAGGGCGGTACGCGCAAGCGGCATCCAGTTTTCCCAACAATTCAGGCCCCCGACCCGGAAGGCACCAAGTGGATGGGTGCGCAACCCGTTGCCATCACCGGGCGACCATGTCAGGCGTTCCTCGTAGGTTGGCATCAATTTGCGATGAACCGATCCGATGGCACCATTTTCATCAATATAGGCCAGACTGCAAAATCCGCTGTGGCCACCACGGTCCATCGGTCGTTCATAAATGCCAAGATAGATCGCCATCCCGTGGTCGCGGGCCTGCGCACAGACCGTATCAAGATCACCGCGTTCAATCACAACAGCCTGATCAAGATAATGCGCATGCAGGTCCTTTTGAACCGGGTCGTTAAAGCGCGCCCCGTCGGTGCGTTCGATCCAGAACGGATATCCCGGCAAAACCGTTTCGCCAAAACCGATCAATTGTGCATTTTGCGCAGCTGCATCGGAAATGGCGTCCGATACCTTCGCCAGTGTGGCTTCACGGTTAAGCCAGACCGGGGCAATCTGGGCAACAGCAACATTAAGTTGATCTTTTTTGGAACTGTTATTTATTGAAAGAGACATTTGGGGCGCGTTCCTGACATAACGTGTTTATGATTGCACAGCACACTGGGACGAGAGTTACAAACAGACCAAGCAACTAATGCATTCTGTTACCAAGGCAGTAAACAGATTTCGAGCAAACCGGCGAGACACGATGATCCAGAATCTGCGACTGTATTCAGGACTGACACTTTTTGCGTATGTCCTGACCCATTTGCTTAATCACATAGCCGGGATTGTCTCACCGGAACTGATGGAATCGTTCAGCGAATTCAGTACCGAAATCTGGCAATTCCCGCCGCTTGAAATCCTGCTGTTTCTGGCCCTGATTACCCATTTTGTTCTGGCTGCAAGCCGACTGACCGGTCGCCGTTCCCTGCGTCTGCGCAAATCGGAATGGGCCCAGATGATCCTTGGGCTTTCGATTCCGTTTTTGATGTTCCGCCACCTGATAGCGACAAGGATCATTGATCTGGGGTTCGACGTTGAATCGAACTATGAGCGTGTCCTGCTTGATCTTGCCGTTTTTGTCCCGATGCAGGGCATCCTTCAGGCCATCACGGTGATTGTCGTCTGGGCACATGGTTGCATCGGGATTCATTTCTGGCTTCGGGTCAAACCGTTCTATCCCAGATGGCGCAATGTTCTGGCCACAGTTTCGATCCTGATCCCGACACTCGCACTGGCCGGATATGCCGCTGCAAGTGCCGAGATCATTCGCCGGGTCGAAGAAGGTGGCCGTAAATATGTGTTTGGTGTGCTTGAAGCGGCCGACGTCAATCAGGCAGCAATCAATTTCTATGAGAACGCGCTGATCCCGTGCTCCATCCTGACCCTTGCACTGGCATTTTGCCCGTTTGGCATTCGTCAGATCAGACAGACGATTGACAGGGTCAAGCGCGGACCGATGCTGAGCCTGCCCAATGGACGATCAGTTCGGGTCCCGCCCGGTGCCACGGCCCTTGAAGCCTTGCGCGATGCCGGCATTGCAATGGCATCGGTTTGTGGCGGTCACGGGCGTTGCACGACCTGTCGGCTTCATTGCGGGTCGGGTCTTGAACAGCTTGCCGCACCGGGCCAGATCGAGGCCGCTGCCCTGAAAAGCATTCAGGCACCGCGGGGCATGCGACTGGCCTGTCAGATCAGACCGCAAAATGATCTGGCAGTTGCACCTTTGATGCCCCCCAACGCCACCGCACGCGATGGCCGGCGTCCGGGCGGGTTGTCGGGCAGCGAAAGACAGGTTGTCTGCGTGTTTATTGATCTGCGTGATTCGACCAAGCTTGGCGAACGCAAGATGCCCTATGATGTCCTGTTCATCCTCAACCAGTTCTTTGCCGAAATGACCGAGGCATTGCGCAGCACGGGTGGCTATTACGCGCAGTTCACCGGCGATGGCTTGATGGCACTTTATGGCCATCAGACCGATGACATCGAAGGCACCATTCTTCAGGCATTCGAAGGGGCGGCTGAAATGTTGCGCCGGATCGAGGGATTGAACGAACATCTGGCGTCCGAACTTCCGCACAAGCTGCGCATCGGGATCGGCATGCATATGGGCAAGGCCATTGTCGGGGAAATGGGCCCGCCGGGTCGCGAAAATATCAGTGCGATTGGCGATACCATCAACACCACCGCCCGTCTTGAAGCGGAAACCAAGGGACATGGTGTGCCGTTGGTGATTTCAAAAACCCTGTTTGATCTTGGTCCGATTCCCTTGCCGGAAAACGCGGTTTTGCATGAAGTGGCGCTGCGCGGCAAGGATCAGTCGGTTGCCTATTATGCGCTTGATGCCATGCCCGATCTTACACAGCTCAAGCAGTGACTCGTATCAATCCTGCCAAAGCGGCCTGTGGGCTTCCTGTGCATAAGTTTTTCGGGATCTGGCGGCGAACGCAATGCAGCAGGGAAGTCTTGACTATCACGCAGAAAATCACATTTATTCCAATATATGGATACGTTCGGTGCCGAAGACGTCGGGTCGGACAAACGGATGCCCGAAACGCACGATGCGTGGGGTCTGAAGATTAATCACACTCGCTCTGACCGAGGAGGTGCTGCCAATGTCGCGAATTTCTATGTTTAACAGCCCGTTGCTTCTGGGTTTTGATCAGATCGAACGCGTTCTTGATCAGGTGTCAAAAACCAAGGCCGAAGGCTATCCACCCTATAACATCGAGCAAATTGCCGAAAACAAACTGCGCATCACTGTCGCGGTTGCCGGATTTGCCGAAGAAGATTTGTCCGTAACCACAGAAGATAACCAGCTGATCATTCGCGGCAAGCATACCGATGATGACAGCGAGCGTGTCTATATCCATCGTGGTATCGCATCGCGACAATTCCAGCGGTCCTTTGTTCTGGCCGAAGGAATCGAGGTTGTCGGTGCCCATCTCGATAACGGCCTGCTTCATGTCGACCTGAACAGACCATTGCCTGAACCGGTGGTGCGCGAAATTGCAATCGGATCAAGCAAGAAGAAAGCGGTTCCGTCACGGACCATCGACATGAAGGTTGAAGACGAAGACGGTACTGCCGAAGATAATAACGGCAAGGCCTAATAAAGGAGTGGTTCAAATGACAAACCGCACAGCAAACCACGATACCGAGATCACCCAGCGCGACGCGCAGGATACCGGCCTGTTGTCGAATGTTGATTTCGCCATGTTGGGCATTCATGACTTTGCCTATATCCGGCAGGTTCCCAATGCCGAAGAAGACAGTGACGAGATGGTTTTTGGTGTCTTTACCGCCGACGGCACCCATATCGCATCGTTTGAAAGCCACGCGGTTGCCGACGCGGCCATCCGACAGCACGATATGGAACCGCGCGCGGTTCACTGATCTTCCTGCCAAATGAATCACAAAGGCGCCTGCCCTGGCAGGCACCTTCTTTTTGCACCGGTCTGGTTCCCGCAACATGACGTCCACATCCGATATTTCATCGGCCAAGTCGTATTCCGAACTCCATAACTGGCGGCTTATTCGCAATACTGCCGGGCTTTCGGATGCGCCGGTCCTTGTGTTGTCACACGGATTTGGAACCGATCATCGTAGCTGGCGCCTGTTGTTGCCCGAATTGCTCAAACAGTTTGATGTCGGGGTCTATGACCTTGCCGGGGCAGGCCCGAATGGTGGACGTAATTTCGACGCCACCCGGCATGTATCGATCACATCCTATGCCGATGATCTTCTTGCACTGCTTGATGAACAGGGCATCACATCCTGTCAGATCCTGACCCATTCGGTCAGCGGCATGGTCGCGCTGATTGCCGCCCAAATGCGCCCGGACCTGTTTCGGCGCATCTTCATGATTGCCGCATCACCGCGTTACCTTAACGACGACGGCTATCATGGCGGTTTTTCACAAGATGATCTGAATGGTCTGTTTGATGCGATGCATTCGGGATATGAGGCCTGGGCAAACGGGTTTGCCCCGATCATTGTCGGCGAACCCCTGCCGGAATTTGTTCTGGAATTTACCGCCGGGCTATTGAATATGCCTGCGGATGTCGCGATCCAGACAGCCCGCTTTATCTTCCAGTCGGATTTCCGTCATCTGCTTGCCGAGATTTCCGTTCCGACCGTGGTGATCCAGCCCAAAAATGATCCGGCCGTACCGATTGAGGTCGGCAGCTATCTGAAAGCGCATTTGCGCAATGCCGTGCTTGAAATTATCGAGGCACGCGGCCATCTGCCGCATCTGACAGCTCCCTATGCGGTGCTGCATTGTCTTCATAAATCGACTGAAACCGAGCCGCTGGCCTAGCGGATTTCGATGACTTCGCCCGGAACCGCCATGCGGACCTGATCATTGCCCTGAATGATCCTTGCCATCTCGGCGCGGACGTCACGCTTGATGTGATAAAGCCAGAACCGTGCACCGGGCATATCGGATGCCAGTTGCAGGACGGTTTCCAGATCACAATGGGCCGCATGTTGCGGATCATGACGGGTCAGATAGGTTTCCTGGAACACAAGATCCGCCCCGGTAAACAGGGCCGCGGTATCCGCCGTGACATTTCCGTCCCCGGAATAGGCAAATCCCTTATTGGCATAGCGCAGCAAGATGGCGTGGTTCTGCACACTGTGATCCGACCTTGCGAACTTGCACTCGAACGGCCCGATCATGTCGGTTTCGAGAATCGAATGCCAGATGATGGTGAACGGCCAGGCTGACCCCAAACCGGTAAAACCAAGCTCCATCAGTTTTTCAAGATGGGTCTGCAATTGCGGGCTGCACAGGATATGAAGCGGCTTTGACCGGCCATCATCGCGCCAGTTCAGCATGACCGGGATCAGACCAAAGATATGATCAGGGTGCATATGGGTAAAATAGATCGCATCAATCGCATCAGGGTCGGAAAACTTCCCCATCAGCTGACCGGCAATGGTTGCCCCGCAATCAATCAGCAAACGATAGTCATCTGCTGTGACCACAACAGACGAATTTGCAAAGTTCGGGTCGAACGCCTCGCCCACACCCAGAACATCAATGCGCATGTAATCGCTTGTCATAACCTGACCGTCCCGCCTGTCTGCCTCACACAGCCCGCCAAAATCCGGCGGCTATTCTTGCGATTTTGCACGCAGCAAAGCAAGACGTTCTGAAAATCGGTCAACGGTCATACGCAAATTGTCATAGAACTGCAAAAGGCAGAACCGGGTGGCTCTGCCTTTTGCAAGATTTTGAAATATAGCGATATTTTATACTTATCGCGCCAAAACTTCGGCCGCTTCACGGGTTTTGTAAACCGAGGATGCCACATCGTCACTTGTGGTCCGGATCACTTGCAAATTGCGGCTCAACTCTTCGACGGTGTTTGCCATGTTGCGCATATTGGCACTGACATTGTCTGTAACGGCGGTTTGTTGCACCACAGCCGACGAAATATTCGTCACATCATTACGCACCGTTGCGACCGACCCGCGGATGACCTGAAGGGCTTCGGCAACCTCGTTGGAGATCGCCTGAATACCGGTGATCTCTTTTGAAATGTCCTCTGTCGCGCGTGCTGCCTGATTGGCAAGGTTTTTGACCTCGTTTGCAACCACAGCAAAGCCTTTGCCTGCTTCGCCTGCTCGCGCACTTTCGATGGTTGCGTTCAAGGCCAACAGGTTGATCTGCCCTGCGATATTCTGAATAACCTCGACGATACTGCCCATCTGATCAACAACCCCGGTCATGCGCTCGGTCATTGCATTGGCGGTTTCGGTCTGGTCATAGGCACGTTCGGTTTCGGTCTGGGACTGGGTCATGCTATGCGAAATTTCGGCAATCGAGGCCGCCATCTGTTCCGCACTGACCGCAACCGATTTGGTGAGTTCCATCGTCCCGTTCGAAACATCAACGCTTTGAGCCGTACGGCTGTTAAGTTTGGAAATATTGCCTTCGATCTCGGCAAAATTGCCATCAATCATCTGTTTCAGATTAAGCAAAAGCTTGGTCTGTTCGGTAATATCGATGGCGAACTTGATCACCTTGATCGGGTTTCCAACCGCATCCAGAACCGGGTTGTAGGTTGCCTCGATCCAGATGTCCTTGCCGCCCTTGCCAATGCGTTTGAACTGACCGGCCTGGAATTTCCCCTGATTTAGGTTCTGCCAGAAGGTCCGGTATTCCGACGAGTTGCGATGTTGCGGTTCGACAAACATCGAGTGGTGCTTGCCGACGATCTCGTCAAGGCGATATCCCAGCAGCGACAGGAAGTTTTCATTTGCCTTCAGAATTTTGCCTTCAAGGTCAAACTCGATCACCGCCTGCGATGCGCTGATGGCTGCGAACACACTTTGCAGAAGGGCGCGCTCGTTACGACGCTCGGTGATGTCGCTTGCAAATTTGACGACCTTGATCAACTTGCCCTTGTCATCAAAAACCGGGTTATAGGTTGATTCCAGCCACACCAGTTCGCCGTTTTTGCGTTTGCGCGGAAAGGCTCCTGACGCAAACTCGCCATTGCCAAGCTTTTTCCAGAATGACTGGTACTCGGCCGAATGCACGATTTCCTCAGGGACGAACATGGAGTGATGCTTGCCGACAACTTCCTCAAGCGAATAGCCCATGGCTTTCTGGAAATTTTCATTTGCCCACAGAATATTACCCTTCACATCGAATTCGATGCGCGCCATCGAACGACTCAACGCTGCGGCGACCTGTGTTTCGGCCTGCGCGTGTTTATCGTTCCTGAAGATACCAAAACCCACTTTAATGTCCTTCCGTTCCGCTGTTCCCGAGCCATCCCTGGCCGTTTCAAACGGGGTCAACCAACACAAACACCACCTTCGTATAGCTCCTGAAACTTCGACAACTGTCCCATTTGCATGGTGCAATTACGGAATTCATTGCTTTGAAGACGGTAAGATTCATCTGGGAATTTCGAATATCATCTCAATTACAGCGGATTACGACATGCATCCTGATGCATATTCCGTATTGCTGTCATTTTCCAAAAATCATTCACAACTATTTGTTTATGTTAGATTTTCTGTTTGATATCCGCTTGATTCCTCATCGTGATCGATGCTCTTGCCTCGATAATTCTCTATCAGGCTTTCTTTACGAGCAATTTCCTTTGGCCGATCACTTTGATCAACCATTCACTTTATGAATAATTGATCTTCGTAAAATACATATACTTTTGAATAGTTCAACTACTGATTTTGAATAGCTGTCCCGATACCGGTCCGGAACGGTGACACAACCCGGAACCGGAAGCAGGACATATGGGGAATTTCAGAACATCAGCAGGAACTTATCGCCCGGTTGCAAAAGTACCAGACGGGACTTGTTTATTTCAGAGACGTTGCCAGACACAGTTGGTCAAACGGCTATCAGAAGGCCAACCGGCTCTGTGGTGTTGCCGCAGCATCAGCCAAGTGCTTCAAACCAGACGAGTCACACGCTCTGACAAGCCATTGATTTACTCGATCGGATCAGGCAGGCCACTTGACGATATAACGCGTCAGGTCGGGATGAGCATCATCTTCGGAAATCACCATGCCGCGCACAGACATACCGGCAATAAAGGTAGACTCGCGATTTCCCGTTACAAGCGGGTGCCAGTCAGGAAGACCTTTACCCTCCGACAGCAGCCGATAGGCACAGGTTGACGGCATCCAGTTCAGTGTTTCGACATTTTCCTTCGACAGCTGGACGCAATCGGGAACATGAACTGTCCGGTTGGGATAGTCCTTGCACTGACAGGTTTCACAATCAAGCAGACGACAGGCCACAGAGGTGTAATAGACAAAGTCGTCATATTCGTCCTGCAACTTGTGCAGACAACATTTACCACACCCATCACACAGGGATTCCCATTCATCCTGTGTCATTTCTGCAAGTTTTTTGGTTTCCCAGAATGGGTCTGCCGGAAGGGTGACGGGATTGTTATCAGTCATTGTCTCTCTCATGCGGGCCGTCTGTTAAGCATGATACAGGGTAATACAGCCCGATGCATCACACGAACTCACGACATCGGCGCAAATGTTCAACTCTGCGCGATCACATGGAAGAACGACCCGAATACCCGCCCCTGAACCAGACCCGCCGGACCAAGATCGCCACCCAGCGCAGTGCGCATGCGACAGAACGGTATCCCGTCTTCGGAAAGTGTCGTCGCATAGTGGAACTCATGCCCGCGCACAGTCATGCCCGCCGGTCCGAACGGTGTCGGAATACCGATTTTGGCTTCGCGATAACCAAGATGAAGCCGTCGGGTGGCAAAGCTTGTCGAAAGCGGCAAAAGACCAAGCATCTGATGTGTCGTCCCGTCAGCATCGGTCAAATCCGTCCCGAGGGTCATATAGCCCCCGCATTCCCCATAAATCAGAACGTCCCGCGCAGCCACCTCATGCATTCCGGCCTTGAAGATATCAGCTGCGGCAAGTGTGCTGGCATGAAGTTCGGGATACCCGCCGGGCAGATAAATCGCATCGCATTCGGGGTCGGGGGCCTCGTTCGCGAGCGGTGAAAAGAACGTGACAGATGCCCCGGCACGACGCCAGCCATCAAGAATATGAGGATAACAAAACGCAAAGGCCTGATCACGCGCCACAGCAATCCGTTGCCCAAGCGGGGCGATAAGGGGGGCATCATCAAGATTGCCCGCATCACCGTCTTGCGGATCAGATGGCTTTGTCAGCTCTGCCAGCCCGGTCAGCGCATCAAGATCAACATCCTCGGCAATGATATCTGCGGCACGCTCAAGGAATGCATCGAGCTTGGGATGTTCACCGGCCTGCACCAGTCCAAGATGACGTTCGGGAAGGGTAAGCTCATCAGACCGGCGAACCGCCCCGATGATTGGCAAGTCCGGCAGATGCCTGGCACAGGCATCAATGATCATCTTAGCATGGCGGGAGCTTCCGACCCGATTGAGGATCACGGCAGCAACATTGATATCCTTGCGGAAATTGGCAAATCCCGAAATCAGTGCCGCAGCAGAGGCAGACTGTCCTTTGACATCGACCACCAGAACCACCGGCCAGCCGGTTTGTGCGGCAAGATCGGCGGTTGATCCTTCGCCATTTGCCGCCCCGTCAAACAGCCCCATCACGCCTTCGCACATCACAAACGATTTGCCGGTGGCGTGGCCTGTGACCAGCGATGCGACCTGCTTACGGCCCATTGCCCAGGGATCAAGATTGATACAGGTTCCGCGACAGGCTGCGGCCTGAAATGCCGGGTCGATATAATCAGGGCCGGTTTTCGCCGCTGCAATCTTGTGCCCCTGACGGGTCAGGGCACGCAACAAAGCCAACGTGACAACGGTCTTGCCACTATTGGACGATGGTGCTGCAATCAGAATGCCCGAAACGGGGTCTGCTTTTTCACGGGGCATATGGCGGGGTCTCCGGCACGGATGGACAGGCAGGCGGCGAAATCGGGGACAATAATCCACCCCGCCTGCCAATCATAGCATTCCGATCATAACATTGCCGGTCGATTGATCAGCCGTTCTTTTTTACCGCCTCGGTGATGCCCTTGGCCATTTCTTCGGGGGCAGTGCCATAGTTGAAATGGCGAATGAACTGACCATTGCGATCCATCAGATACACAAAGGACGAATGATCCATCAGATAGGCGTCGGTATTTTCCGGTTCACCTTCGGGAATGGCCTTGGCGTAATATACCCGGAAGGTTTTTGCCGCCGCCGACGTCTGGGCGACGGTTCCGGTCAGGCCGACCATTCTGTCATGGAAATGCGGCACATAGGCCTTGATGGCCTCGACCGTGTCACGTTCGGGGTCGACGGTGAAGAAGACAGGTGTCACTTCATTGGCAAGGTCAGCCGGCATCTGGTCAAGCGCATTGCCCATGACCTGCAATTCGGTCGGGCAGACATCCGGGCAAAAAGTATAGCCGAAATAGATCAGCATATATTTTCCGGCAAAGTCCTTCTCGGTCACGGTCTTGCCGTCCTGATTGACGAGCTCGAACGATCCACCGATGGATGCAATTCCCGATGACTGGGTTTCTGTCCCCATCATCATCAGGCGATAGGTCAGACCAATCCCCAGAACCAGGGCAATCGCCAGAATTGCCAGAAGCGTCTTTTTGCTCACGCGTCCTACCTCTTTTCTTTTGACCGCACTTGACCGGCCTTTAAGCATCCCAAACTATCGGGGCACTATAAATGCCCTGTGCAATCCTGCAAGGGCAGCAGCTGTGGGAAAGCTCACACCACGTTACAAAATCCTGTAAATATGACAACTTTCCTTAACATATCCGGTGTCCTGATCAGGCAATTGCCTTTGCGGCAAGGGCAAACAGGATCACCCCGTTCACAATCATCAATCCGCGCCCGACCGGCACCATCAGGCTGCGAAACCGCTGGGCAGCGTATTGGCCGATAAAGCCTGTGACAAACAGCATCGGCACTGTGCCAAGACCAAAGATCACCATCACCACCCCGCCATTCAGCGCACTTGCGGTCGCCGCAGCCAGAACCAGCGCACCATAGACCAGCCCGCACGGGATAAAACCCAGCATGATGCCAAGTGCATATCCCCGCATGCCAAACGGCGCGGCAAAAAGCGGTCGCAAGCGGTCACCAAACAGGCGGTTCCACCACCGCGTTTCACCAGAAGTCGGCAACAGACCACCCAGATGGGGCAGCAACCCCATGATCCCGAAAATCAGGAAGAACGCACCGGCAAGCACCAGCAGGACCGGCCCGATCCACCAGATACTGGTCAATGCCGAGATACCATCGGCAAAGAAACCCGCAAGCACGCCGAGCAGGCAATAGGTGGTCAAACGCCCGAACTGATAGGGCAAAAGAGCCGCCCCGGTCAGACGACGCAGCTCGCTCATTTTTTCGAGCGGAACCTGTTCCATCCGGCTGGTGACCTGCGAAATCACAAAAGGCCCGCACATGCCGACACAGTGGGTGACACTGCCGACAAGCCCGGCAATCAGCGCAGACAAAATCACCCCGCCATCATCGCGCAGGATTTCGGCACATTGTGCCCAGCCGCTTTCAAGGATGCGGATCAATACCTGTTGTTCGTCCATGATCCATCCGGGTCAATTCGATTGCGGCGATTGTGACAAGCACGCGCCTGACGGACAACGATATATATCAATCCACTGGAATGGATTTAATAAGGGGAGTGACCTAGTCTTTTAGCGGATCAGACGGGGTCGAAATCAGTTCAAGTACCTGTTCGAACGGCACATTGCGAACCGATTTGACATCGTCTTGCGGCGACAGCCAGTTCAGGCGATCCCGCAAACCGACAACCTTGCCCAGAATGCAGATCGCGGGCGGTTCAACACCGGCACGTTCAACATCATCGGCCGCCTTTTCAAGCGTGGTGATCAATATACCCTGATCGGCTGTGGTCGCCTGATTGATAACCGCAAGCGGCTCATCCCCGGCACGGCCATTGGCCATCAGTTCCGAGGAAATCCGGCGCAAATGCTTCATCGCCATATACATCACCAGAACCGGTGCCCCCTTGGCAAGGGCTGCCCAGTTGATGTTGTCGGGAACCTCGCCACTTGATCCATGGCCGGTGACAAAGGTCACCGATGAATTGCAATCGCGATGGGTTGTCGGAATACCGGCATAGGCCGCCCCGGCAATCCCGGCGGTAATGCCCGGCACCACGCGGAAGGGTACATTGTGCTCAACAAGGGTCAGGCCCTCTTCACCGCCGCGCCCAAAGACAAACGGATCGCCCCCCTTAAGGCGCAGGACACGCAAGCCCTGCTTGGCAAGATCGACCAGTTGCAATGAAATATCGGTCTGTTTTGACGACGGACGTCCGCCACGTTTGCCCGCATATAAACGTTTGGCATCCGCACGCAGTAGATTGAGTATCCGTTCATCAACCAGCGCATCATAAACAACGACATCAGCCTGTTGCATGGCATTGACCGCATGAAGTGTCAGCAAGCCCGGATCCCCGGGACCCGCACCAACCAGCCATACCCAACCCGGTTCAAACACCGGAAAATCAAGACCAAGAGTCGTCATTACGCGCTACTTCTGTTCCGTGAATTTCGGTCCATCTGTGCAGGACCGTTTCAAGAGGATATGTTAAACAACAATCAAACGATACGTCCAACATATTTCCGATATTTTGTCGTATTATTAAAAGAATAACACAATTTAATATGTTTAATTAAAATTCCCGCGATGGCAGGAACTTCGCGCCATCAATACCGGGAACCAATGCCAGAGTGACAGGAAAAAATCGAGGAATGGTCAGAAAACCGGAAGGACCGCTGCGCAAGGGATGGACAACGGGGGCCTGTGCCACCGCCGCCACCCGCGCTGCCTGGCAGGCCCTGCTATCCGGTACGTTTCCCGATCCGGTCACCATTACCTTGCCGCGCGGTGAAACCCCGTCTTTTGCGCTGGTCAAAGCCGAAAAGGGTGATGGCTGGGCACGTGCAAGCGTGATCAAGGATGCGGGTGATGACCCCGATGTCACCCATGGGGCTGAAATCGTTGCCACCCTGCGCATCGGAAAACCCGGGGCCGGTATCAGTTTTCATGCCGGGGACGGGGTCGGAACCATCACCAAACCGGGTTTGCCCTTGCCCCCCGGCGAGGCCGCGATTAATCCCAAGCCACGCGAAATGATGGTTGGTCAAATCACCGAGCTTTGCGAAAAATTCGGCGCCGCACCTGATGTCGAGATCGAGATTTCCATTCCCGGCGGACAGGAAATTGCCACCAAAACATGGAATGGACGGCTGGGTATTGTCGGCGGTTTATCGGTTCTGGGCACGACCGGGATTGTCATCCCGTTCAGTTGTTCAGCATGGATTCATTCCATCCATCGCGGCATTGATGTAGCGCGCGCCACCGGGCGCATCCATGTCGCGGGCGCAACCGGTAAAACATCCGAGGCCGCCATTCGCGCATTTTATGGCCTTCCCGAAGAAGCCATTCTTGATATGGGCGACTTCGTCGGCGGGATGCTGAAATATCTGCGCAAGAACCCGGTGGAATTTGTCAGCATTGCCGGTGGCTTTGCCAAACTCGTCAAGCTTGCCCAAGGGCATCTTGACCTTCATAGCAGCCGGTCACAGGTCGATTTTGACCGGCTTGCAGAGACCGTCAAACTGTCAGGCGGCAGTTCCGATCTTCAGGATCAGACCCGCTGCGCCAATACGGCAAAACAGGTTCTGGAACTTTGTCAGGCCGCAAACGTTGATATTGCAGACACCATTGCGCGTCAGGCCTCTGAATCGGCACGTGCCACCCTTGATGGCGCAAGTGCCGTCGAGATCCTGGTAACCGACCGCGAAGGCCGGATCATTGCGCGTCATGGTGTTGGTGATTTTGACCGTTTCAAACCGGTCACATCTGCCTGATCTGCATCCGTACACTGAACATATCATAACAAGGTCATTGCCCATGTCGCTTTCCCGCCCTGCCAAACGCCCGAAGCATATTCTGATTTTTGGCGGTACCGGGGACGCTAATCGCATTGCCGAGGACCTAATGCATGAATTCGGCCGCGACATCCGGCTGCAACTATCCCTTGCCGGTCTCACCAGTGCACCCAGCCTCCCGGACGGGGTTCCGGTGCGGATTGGCGGGTTTGGCGGACCGGAAGGCATCATTTCCTATGTCAAAGGCGAGCAGATTGATCTGGTGATTGATGCGACCCATCCTTATGCCACCCGGATTTCAAGCAATATCGCGCAAGCCTGCCACGCAGTTGCGATGCCCTGCATCCAGTTTTACCGCCCCGGCTGGGAAAAGACGCCCAAAGACAACTGGATACCGGTCCGTTCCATCGAAGAAGCCGCCCGTATTCTGCCCGACCATGGCACACGCGCCCTGATCGCCAGTGGTGCAAAGAACCTGCATGCCTTTGAAGGCCTTGAAAAGACCTGGCTTTTGGTACGAACGGTTGATGCCCCGCGCGATCCGTTTGATCTGGCATACGGGGAATGGCTTTTTGCCCGTGGCCCGTTCAGCGTCGAAAGCGAGACCGAACTTCTTGAACGCCACGGGATTGATGTGATCGTCTGCAAGAATAGTGGCGGCACGGCGACATTTGCCAAAATCGAGGCCGCTCGCAATCTTGGCCTGCCGGTGATCATGATTGAACGGCCGGGTGCCGCACCAGTAACGCAAGCACACACCCGGGAAGTTATACTTAAAAGCGTTCAAAAGTTTCTTGATGAAAACTAATTTCGCAACATTGCAACACAAACACCACTAGACCGCTTCCGACTTTGCTTCAATAATATTCCCAAGGACGGAAATAACCGTCAGAGACAAGTTACCGGCCATAGATGGCGCTTGGCTCATATAAATCAAAACAATCCATGAGTGG
This sequence comes from Thalassospira profundimaris, assembly GCF_003326795.1. Lineage (GTDB taxonomy): Bacteria > Pseudomonadota > Alphaproteobacteria > Rhodospirillales > Thalassospiraceae > Thalassospira > Thalassospira profundimaris_C. The sequence continues at coordinate 223,114 of NZ_JPWI01000001.1, forward strand.
GAATATCATGACCGGCAAAGTTGGTTTGCGCGGTAGGCTAATGGCGGCGATTGTCCCCATTGCTCTACTTGCTGTTTGTGCCGCCGCACTGGCGGTTTTTTCTTTTCGTATGACTGAGTCCCAGCAACGGGTCGTCACTGCAGAAGCGATTCCTGCCCTTGTCAACGGGCAGGAGCTTTATGTCAGCAGCGATGCGATCATTCGTATTGCACGCGCGGTTGCCAGTGCGACCAGCCATGACGAAGTTGTTGCTGCGACCGCAACGCTTGATGCTGTCGAAAACCAGATGAATGATCATATTTCCGGTTTGGCGGCATTGGGGGTGAATAACGAGATATTGCAGCAATTCTCGGATCAGACCGGGCAAATGATCGTCAATATCCGCCGTCTGGAAGAGACCATGGGTGGGGTCTTTACCAATCGGGACGAACTTGCGGCCATGCTTGATGAAATCATCCGTGCTGCTGGTGCGATTGAAGTCAGTTCGCGTGAACTCTCGACCAACGCCAACATGACGCTGACCAACAATGCCGGTGAACTTTACAGTCTGGTTGGCAAGGCAGACAGGGAAGGCGAGATTTTTGATCTTCTCGATCAGCTGATTGATGAAGACGCCCTGACCGCACAGAACATGGCCGAGCTTCGCGCATTGGCCCTCAAGATCCCCGATCTGGCCCGAATTGCAAGTTCAGCCACTGATATTGACGGCCTTGATCGTGTCAAATTCTGGTCCAATCCGATCATCACGCAGATGGGTGCCAGCATTGCCGAAATTCCGGTTGATGACCTTAAGGCCCGTTCGGAAGAAAACTTCAAAACCCTGTCGGCCGGACTTGATCCCAACAGTGAGAAGAACCTGTTTACCCTGCGTCAGCGCGGTCTTGAACAACAGGTTGTCCTTGCCGATCTGCTTGAGCAAACCACAACCATTGCCAATGGTATTGGGGAAACAGCCGATCAGTTGCTGGACGAAATGCGCAGCAAGATTGATGCTGCCAATGCCGATGTCAGCAAGACCATCACGGTTGCCGAAACCGTAATGCTGATTGTTGCAGCGGCGGCCATCATCATTTCAATCCTGATCATCTGGCTTTATGTCCAGCGCAACCTTCTGGCCCGGCTGATTGGCCTGAACAGTGCCATGGATCGTCTGACCAATGGCGATCTGCGCACACCGGTTGCCGACAAGGGATCAGATGAAATTGCGGCCATGGCCCGTGCGGTCGAAACCTTCCGCGAAAACGCGCTGGAGGCCGAAGAACTCCGGGCCCAGAACAAGGCCAACGAGGAACGTGCCGAACAGCAACGTCGTGCTGCCCTTCTTGAAATGGCTGACGGTTTTGAAAGTTCGGTCAACGGACTTGTCTCCGACCTTCTGACCCAGATCACCGAAATGCGCAATGCGGTCGATCATATGGCATCGAATGCCGGTGAAAACGTTGTCCGGGCAACCGATGTCAGCAATGCCTCGCACAATGCGTCGGAAAATGTCAGCTCGGTCTCGTCTGCGACCGAGGAACTTTCGGCATCAATCGCCGAAATCGAACGCCAGGTTGGCAAAGCCGAGGAAGTCTCACGTTCTGCTGTCGAGGAAGCCCGCCGTTCGGATGTTACCGTTCGCCAGCTTTCCGATACGGCCGAGAAAATCGGTGAAGTCATTGATCTGATCAACACAATTGCCGATCAGACCAACCTTCTTGCGCTGAATGCCACAATTGAGGCTGCACGTGCCGGTGATGCCGGCAAGGGCTTTGCCGTGGTTGCCAACGAGGTCAAAAACCTTGCAACCCAGACCCAGCGTGCGACCGAGGATATCAGCCGCCAGATCGACGAAATGCGCACCGTCAGCGCATCCGCCGTCGAGATGATCTCGGCCATCGCAACCACGATCGGCGAAGTCGACACGATTTCAAGCTCTATCGCGGCTGCCATGCGTCAACAGGGTTCCGCCACCGCCGAGATCGCCAGTGGTTCCGAGGAAGCAGCCCGTGGCGTTCGCGATGTTTCGGCAAACATGACCGAAGTTTCCCGTTCTGCCGAGGCCGTTCAGACACTTTCGGGCGATGCCCGTGGCACGGCTGAGGAGCTTCTGACCAAGGCCCAGCGTCTTCAGGAAGAAGCAAACGGCTTTGTCGCTCGCGTCCGGGCAGGCTAAATCTGTTTTTCAACAAAGAAAACCCCTCCGTCGGCTGGCCCGGCGGAGGGGTTTTTATTTGGGGCCGCTGATTTTGCAGGGCCTGCCTTCTAGCCTGTATAACCAAACAGGCGGGGCAACCACAGAACCATGTCAGGGATCAGCACCAGCACGATCAATGCCCCGATCAAGGCTGCGACAAATACCCATATTTCACGAATGATGTCGCGTAACGGAATGCCCGTAACACCGTTCAGAACAAACAGCAAAATGCCATAAGGCGGCGTGATGAGACCGATCATGATGTTAATCGTGATCACGACACCGAAATAAACCAGATCAATGCCAAGAAGCTCTGCGGTTGGCAGGAAAAGCGGCACCACGATCAAGAGCAGTGTCGTCGCATCAAACAGACATCCCAGTACCAGAATGATCACATTGATCACCAGCATAAAGACCAGGGGCGACATGTTGGTCGCGGCCAGCTCGTCCGCGACAAGGGCAGGCAGGTTTTCACTTGCCACCAGATAGTTCAGCACCAAAGCCGACGCGATGATCAGCCCCACGACCGAGGTCGATTTGGCCCCGTCGAGCACCAGAAGATAGAAATCCTTCCAACTGACCGACCGGTAAAACAGTGCGGCAAGTATAAGCGCATAAACTGCTGCAATTGCCGCAGCCTCGGTCGGGGTGGTGATACCGCCATAAATCCCGTAAAGCAGGATCACCGGCAACATCAGCGCCGGGAAAGCGCGCATCGTCACGCGCGGAATTTCGCGCAATGGTACGACATCATCACGTTTGAAATCCCGTTTGCGGGCAATCGCGACATTCAGGATCATCAGGACCAAGGCCAGAAACAGTCCCGGCACAATCCCGGCCAGGAACAGATAACCGATCGATGATCCCGAAATCAGTGCATAAAGGATCATCGGGATCGAAGGCGGGATGATCGGACCAATAACGCTCGATGCCGCCGTCAGGGCTGCGGCATAGCCGCCCGGATAACGGTTATTTCGGGTCATCAGATCAATGATAACGCGCCCGATTCCCGCCGCATCGGCAATTGCCGACCCCGACATGCCCGAGAAAATGACACTGGCAAGCACATTGACATGGGCAAGCCCGCCACGAAAACGCCCGACAATCGCAATACAAAATGTCAGCAACCGGTCACTGATCGTTCCGGCATTCATGAAGTTGGCCGCCAGGATAAACAGGGGCACGGCCAGCAAAACATAACTGTTAAACAGACCGTTCAAGGCCTGTTCAGCGACCAGACCGACATCCTGTCCGGAAATAAACATATAGCCGATTGACGCCGCAAAGGCCGCGATTGCAATAGGCATCCCAATCGCACCAAGCAACAGGAAGCCGCCAAGGCTGATCAAAAAAGCCATACTCATGCCTTTGGCTCCTTTGTCACAAACGGATCACAAAGCGATTGGTCCGGCTGTGTCGGATCGCCAGCGATTGCCGCAATTTCCTGGCCATAGCTTTTGGCGCGCATCAGACGCCACAAGGAAATCAGGCTCCGGATAATCAGCGCGACGATAAAGACCGGGAAAATTGCATAGACATAGTCAAGGGTGATGCGCGTAACAGGCGCCTTTTCGATCCGCATGAACATGACGTAATCCACAATCACCGGGAATCCGGCAATAAAGGCCGCCGCAATACATCCAAGACCAAGAATTGCCATAACCCGCCGCCCCCGTGTCGGAGCGGCAAGAAACAGCATATTGAACGATACATGGTCATGTTCACGCAGCAAGAAAGCAGACGTCCAGAACACCAGCCAGATATACAGGATGATGCACAGCTCGACCGTCCAGCCCAGCGGGCTATTGAGAACATAACGCGCAAAAATCTGTAGAAGAAAGGTCCCGAACATCGCGATAAACAATGCCACCGCGATGATTTCGGCACCTTTTTTGAAGGGTCTGCTCAGATCACGCACGATCTAATCACTTCACCGCATTGATTTGTTCAACGATGCCTTCCGGCCAATCCTTGGCAAACTCGCTTTCCAGATAGGCATTCTGGACTTTGGTGCGGAATGCGGCAACGTCAGGCGCGTAAATCGACAGACCTTCTTTCTTGAAGAAATCAATCAGCGACTTTTCGTCTTCAATACGCATCTTGTTGTTATAGGCGGTTGCAACTGCTGCGGCGTCCTTCACCTTTTTCTGCTGATCTGCAGACAAGTCATCATAGGTGTTTTTAGCCATCGACAGGAAAACCGCATCGACCAGATGATCTGTCAGAACGATCTGTTTGGTCACTTCATAGAATTTGACGGCCTTGACTGTCGGCAGCGGGTTGTCCTGACCATCAATCGTTCCGGTCTGAAGGCCCGTGTAAACTTCGCCAAATGCAAGCGGAGTTGCATCTGCGCCAAGCGCATTGCCAAGGAACAACCATGCATCGGAGCCCGGCATGCGCAGTTTCACGCCTTTGAGGTCATCCGGGGTGGTAATTTTCTTGTCATTGGCAAGATTAAGCTCACGCGTGCCAAGATAACCGACATCAAGAATCTCGATATTCATGTCATCTGCGACCATCTGATAGAACTTCTTCCCGATGTCGCTGTTGAAAACCTTTTTCTGATGTTCCGGATCACGGATCAGATAACCGGCGGTGAAAACCGACCATGCCGGAATCTGCTTGGCGATATCCTGTGCTGAAATCATCGCCATATCGAGATTACCACGCTGCATTGCTGCGGGCTCTGTACCCTGTTTGAACAGGCTGGCATTGAGATGGATTTCAACATCGAATTCGCCCGGCGCGGTCTTTGCAAGCTCGTCCTTGAAGACAGTCAGCATCTTGGCATGCCAGTCGGACTCAACAGCAGGCGTTGAAATGCGCAGCTTGACCGCGTCCGCCGCAAAGGCAGATGTTGCGCCAATCGCAAATGTGCAAATTGCGGCCGATGCAATTCTTACCAGACTGCGTGCCATGGGTGTTTTGGTCATTGGATCCTCCCTAAAGGACATTAAGTGTCTGTTTTTCTGATGTGTCGTTATTGTTTTTAGGTCTTTCCACAGATGAGAATCAACAACATCTGCACTGACACGACACCTATTGTATAACTAACATGTTAGTGATAGACAACTGTTTCAATACCGATAAACACTGCGCCATGTCAAATGGCTCGAAACAGGAATGTGTCATGCCCGTCACCAGAACAGACAAATTCGGCATCTCGGCTGCGATCACAACGCCCTTTACCAGCACCGGTGCGATCGACACCGATCTGCTGTGCAAACATGCCAAATCATTGATTGCCAAGGGATGTTCATCCTTCACACTTGGCGGGACAACCGGTGAGGGTCCGCACCTTTCGCGTGATGAAAAAGTTGCTGCGCACAAAGCCCTTCTGGCATCGGGTATTGAACCGGCCCAGATCGTTGTTGGCATCATCGAATCCGCACTTGGCGATGCAATTGCCGCCGCAAAAACGGCCGATTCTTTTGGCAGCAAATATGTTCTGGTCACACCACCCTATTATTTCAAAGGGTCCAGTGATGCCGGTCAGATCACCTGGTTCAGACAGTTTCTTGATGCCATCAGCGACACCCGTCTTCAGGTCATTCTGTACCATATCCCGCAGGTTACAGCCGCCCCGATCTGCCCCGATATGATCGCGGCACTGATTGAAAGCCACCCTGCCATGATTGCCGGGGTCAAGGATTCATCAGGTGACTGGGAAAATGCCAAAACCCTGCTCGACCGGTTTGCAGACCGTCACATCCTGATCGGCGATGAACGCATTCTGGGCGCAGCCATTGCGCTTGGCGGATCGGGTGCAATCAGTGGTGTCGCCAACTTTGCACCGGACCTTCTGATCCCGCTTCTGGATGGCGAAACCCCCGATCAGCGTCTGGCACCACTTGTAAATGCCCTTGTCGAATTGCCGGTGACACCAGCAGTAAAGGCGCTTGTTGGCCACATCACCGACTCTGCCCAGTGGTCACGCGTGCGCGCACCGCTTGTCGAACTGACACAGGAACAGTATGAGTGGATCACAAATACTTACGATACCCTGTTCGCAACCAGGAATGATTGATGAGCGAAAACAAGCGGCAACCAGCAAGACAGAGTCGGCGAAGCGAAGCCTATAACAGCTTCACCGAACATCTTTTGGCCCGTGACATCCGGCCCGGTCAGTTTATTTCGCAACGTGAACTGGTCGAAATTACCGATATGCCGCTTGGTGCCATCCGTGAACTGATCCCCCGCCTTGAGGCTGATGGTCTGATCACCACTGTTCCCCAGCGCGGTATGCAAGTCGCCCATATCGACCTTGATCTGGTGCGCAATGCGTTTCAGCTGCGTATTTTTCTTGAACTCGAAGCAGCCCGGTTATTCACAGTGCAGGCCAGCGACAAGATGCTGGCCAAACTGCGTAAGGCCCATGAAGATGTTCTGGAGTCAGCCCGTGAAAACGGCATCACCCCGGAACTGCTTGAGCATGCCCAGGCGGTGGATTGGTCGCTTCACGATACGATCATTGATTCACTTGATAATGAAATCATTTCAAAGATCTACAAGGTCAATTCCGTCAAAATTCGCCTGATCCGACAGGAACGTTTCCGACTGACAGAAAGCCTGTTGCAGAATGTGATGAACGATCACCTTGCCATTATCGCAGCCTTTGAAAAGCGCGATCCTGAACAGGCCGCAATTTGCCTGCGCCAGCATCTTGAAAATGCACGGGGACGCGCACTGGGTCTGGGCGACCGATAAGGACCGCGCGTAAATCAAGCGCTGCCCTGAAATGCAAAACCCCGCCGAAAACTGGCGGGGTTTTCCGTATTCAAGATCTGGGCTGCCTCAGACAAAACGGCGGAACTCGCCGGATTTGCGTGGCGGGCAGAACCGTTTCAGATAGGACGGTGCCACGGCTTCAAGGCTATTGGGGGTAATTCCCAGTTCGGCAAAACCCGCCGCACCTTCGGACACGACATTATCGACCTTGAGCAACCGGACCTGATCGGGTGTCATCGGCGGCACCGGCAGGAATTGCAGGAAGAACGCCTTGATCGAGGCCAGCCAGAACGGAACCGGCATCAGAATGGCGCGTTGACGGGTGATACGCAGCATGTCGCGCAGAAGACCCATGAAGGAATAGGTTTCCGGCCCGCCCAGTTCAAATGTCTTGCCCGCAAGCGACGGGTCACAAACAGCTGCGACAAACGCATCGGCAACATCGCCGACATAGACCGGCTGGAATTTCGGGCCACCGTCACCAAGAATATCAACCTTGCCTTCGCCAAGATCGACTTTCGGCAGGCCCGGCGCGCCAATCACCGGCAAAATGGGCGAAAAACGCGCCAGCGTTGCGAATTTGTTGAGGAAATTGTCATTCGGGCCAAAGATGACCGACGGACGGAAGATCACCGCATTCGGGAAGACCTCGCGCACGGCATTTTCACCGGCAAGTTTCGATGTCGCATAATTGGCGGCACTGTTTTTATCCACACCAAGTGCGGACATATGCACCATGGTCTTTACGCCACATGCCCTGGCTTCTTCGGCGATGCGTTTCGCGGCTTTTACATGGATGTTGAGGAAATTGTTGCTGCCACGTTCGTACAGAATGCCAAGCAGGTTGATGACGGCCTCGGACCCTTCGATTGCGCCCTTGATGCTGTCTTCATTGCGCACATCGCAATGGACCGGAACGACCTGACCGAGATAGCCCATCGGTTTGAGCTTTTTGACGCGCTCGAAGCTGCGGGTCGGGACACGAACGATAAAGTCACGTTCAAGCAGACGCTTGACGATGTGACGTCCGACAAATCCGGTGCCACCGAAAACGGTTACGATACGACGATCCATGCTTGCTTTCTCCTTGCCGATGACAATATGCGCAGAAGACCTTCCGCGAGACATGCCAGCGTTAGATGCCTTCCGGGCCAGTCAGGCCTGACCACCCGGTCGATGTTATCCTGTGGACATTCATATTGTGCACGAACAGAGAACGATATGAGTGTCCGCAGGCTCTTGGGTTATATACGACGCGTCATGCGGGTCAACAATGCGCCGAGATTAATCAATTTCCTCGCGGGATTCCAATCGGGCCAATATTTCATCATAAAGTGGCATCAGACCGGCCCGATAATCGGGATAGCGAAGCTTGACACCAAGTTCTTCCTTGATACGTGCGTTCGAAACCCGCTTGTTGTCTTCATAAAAACTTGCTGCCATCGGGCTGAGCCTGGCGGTGGCAAAATCTTCTTCTGCAGGCGGATCAATGCCAAGCATCCCGCAGGCATAAACAATCACGTCCTGGGGCGGGGCCGCATCATCATCGCAGACATTATAGGCAGCCCCGCAATCAGGGCGCTTGATTGATGCCAAAACGGTCTGGGCGATGTCTTCGACATGGATACGCGAAAAAACCTGACCGGGTTTGATGATCCGGCGCGCACGACCGGCACGAACAGTTTCAAGGGCATTGCGGCCCGGCCCGTAAATCCCCGCCAGACGGAAACTTTGCACGCATAATCCATGACGACGGCCCAGATCAAACCATGCCTTTTCCGCAGTCACCCGACGTCGACCGCGCTTGCCGCTGGGCAAAAGTTCGTCTTCTTCGCTGACTTCTGCACCGTCACGATCCCCATAGACACCTGTCGTCGACAGATAGCCAATCCATGTGCCTTCGGGCAATGCCGCAAGATCATTGCCATGATGATGGATCACCGGATCCCCTTGCCCGCCGGGCGGGGCAGAAACCAGGACATGGGTCACCCCGCGAAGGGCGGTTTTGATATCGGCAACCGGTTGATCATCGCCAAAAATAAATGGCTCGATCCCGTCTGCCTCAAGCTGTTTCGCCTTGTCTGCATTTCGGGTGGTTCCGGCAATTTTCCAGCCTTCGCCCTGCAATTGATTGGCAACCAGACGTGCGGAAAAACCCAACCCGAAACAAAACAGCTTATTGGTCATATAGGCACCTGTATCTTACGCATGATCTCATAATGCGCACAGTAACGGCGCGGACGGCGCGATACAAAACCTTTTGGTCTGCACCGGAATTCGGTACTGCACAGTCGAATGGATCAGACAATCATTATCTTGCCGTTTTCATCCTGTTTTTTGGGGCATCGGGGCATTCAGGCATGGCGGTGCGGGGGCATCATCCCCTATGCTGTCGGCGACCCGGTTTTGCCAGAAACGGAGCTTTTGAAACCATGTCACATCTTTGCGGCCGATCCACATTTGCACGCGCGACAGGCGTTCTTCTGCTGGCGGGGTTTGCTGGCATCTGGACAGCACCGGATCTTCATGCCCAGACGGACAGCAACGGCACCCTGACGCTTGAGGAAAAGCAGCAATATCAGGACTGCATCAAGCTGGCCCAGCTTAAACCCGAAGACGGTTTTGAAAGTGCAATCGCCTGGCGCGACATGGGTGGCGGTGAACCCGCACGTCATTGCGTTGCGGTCGCACTGATATCGCTTGGCAAGTATGAAGAAGCCGCAACCAGACTGGATGCGCTGGCCAAGGACAGCACCGCCGAGCCGGGGGTTGTCGCCGGGATGCTGGCACAGGCCGGACAGGCATGGATGATGGCAAACAATCTTGAATTTGCATGGCGCGATCAAAGTCGTGCGCTTGAACTGGTGCCCAACAACCCGCAGCTTTGGGTTGATCGTGCCATGGCGCTTGGGCTTGCCGGGCAATATTGGGATGCGATTGATGATCTGAACAAGGCGCTTGATCTGCAACCCGATCAGGCAGATGTCCTGATTTACCGGGCATCGGCCTGGCGGATGCTTGAAAGCTATGACCTTGCCATGACCGACATTGACAATGCGCTCAATCTTGAACCGGGGAATGTTCAGGCACTTTTTGAACGCGGAAAGCTTTACCGGATTGCCGGGAAAAACGATCTGGCACGTCGTGACTGGCTAAATGTCATAGAAAATTCAAACGGAACCCCTGTCGCTGATGCGGCAAAAGCGAATATAGAGAAGATGGATGTTCACACCGGATCAAACTAGGTTTGCTGTGGTCAGTTTCCTTGTATATGTCCGGTAGAGAATCATACCGGATTTTGACCGAACACCATTTTGGGGGACGTAATGCGTCGTACGCTTGCCTTGACTGCCCTTGCCGCGTCTGTCGCACTTGTTTCTGCTGTCTCTGTGGCACAGGCACGTGATCAGGTTCGTATCGTCGGCTCGTCGACAATCTTTCCGCTAACCACCAAGGTCGCGGAATATTTTGCCAAAACCACCGGTCAACCGGCTCCTGTTGTTGAAAGCACCGGTTCTGGCGGTGGCTTCAAGCTGTTTTGTGGCGGGATCGGGGAACAATATCCCGATATCGTTGATGCATCACGTCCGATTTCCGGTTCGGAAACCGCAATTTGTGCGGCCAATTCGGTCCGCAATATCAGCGAAATCAAAATCGGCTATGACGGCATCGTTCTTTTGGGATCGCGCGAAGCGCCGACCATGGAACTTACTGCCCGCCAGCTTTATCTGGCCCTTGCCCGTACCATCCCGGTCAATGGCGCCAGTGTGCCCAACCCCAATGTCAAATGGTCTGATGTCGATCCGTCATTGCCGGATTTGAAAATCCGCGTTTACGGCCCGCCGCCGACCTCGGGCACCCGCGACCTTATGGGGCAGCTTTTGCTCGATAAGGGCTGTTCAACCTTTGCCGATATCGCAAGTCTTGAATCATCCGATCCTGACAGCTTCCGGTTGCTGTGCCGAACCATCCGCGAAGACGGGGCCTATATCGAGGCAGGTGAAAATGATCGCCTTGTCATCAGCAAGCTTGAAAAAGACCCGACATCCTTTGGGGTGATGGGCTTTAACAATCTTGAACGAAACCGTGACAAGCTTCAGGGCATCACGATCAACGGCATCGGACCTGATTACGAAACCATCCTTGATGGCAGTTATCCTGGGTCGCGTGCGCTGTATCTTTACGTCAAGGACGACCATGAACAGCTTGTCAGGTCGCTCAATGCCTTTATCACCACCTATGTTTCGGAAACCGTGATTGGCGCAGAAGGTCTTCTTGTCGATAACGGTCTGGTGCCGCTGACCGATGAAGAACGCCTTGAAACAATGGCAGCATCGAAAAAGTTTGCTGGCAACTGATCAGTCGGAAGCCGGATCAGAATTCAAGCGGCCGGACATCAGTCCGGCCGTTTTGCCATCCAGACCTGATTGGTGGCATATTTGGGTGGACTGCCCTTGAAATCAGAAAATTCCGATATCGAAACAAACCCGGAAAGTTCCAGCATCAATCGCATTTCGCTGCGCGTCACCCAGCGCAAATGATGCCAGGCGTCTTCGCGCCGAAGAACCACGCCATCCGGACCGACTTCCTCGAACCGCCAATGTTCGCTAAATCGCTGGGTCAGGGGATCGTTGGTGCGCTCCATCGCCGTGATCCGCAATTGGCTGTCTGGCTTTCCGACCCCGTCGGGCATCGGAAAGATCGGCAATTCGACAAAATCGGGATCGCCTTCGGGCAGGCAATAACGCAAATCAGGATCCATCAGATCAAGTGCGATGACCCCGCCGGGTTTGAGATGGGCAAAGGCCCGTGCAAGGGCACGGCGCTGATCATGGACATCGGTGATTTCCTGAAGCCCGCGAAACGGGATGATGACCAGATCAAATACCCGGCCCAGATCAAAGTCGCACATATTGCCGGGATGCCAGACAAGATCGGGATATTTGGCACGTGCCTGATCCAGCATGGCCGGGGACAGGTCCAGTCCTTCGACCGCAATATCAAGATCGGCAATCGCGGCACTGATCCGTCCGGTGCCGCAACCGAGCTCAAGCACGCCAAGCGATCCCGCAAGGCTTTTGGCAAGGCGTGTATAGAATGGAATGGGATCTTCGAAAATTTTGCGATCAAGATCAGCGCGAAGATCGTAACTTGCCGTATTTAGCCCACCGACCGGATAGAATTCATCAAGATTGGATGAATTCGTCATTCAAAATCCAGTTCCGCATAGTGACTGGATGGCGGGAAGCTGGCCTGACGATCAGCCAGAATATCACGCATGGACGGACGGCTTTTGATCCGCATATACCAATCCTTGGCGCGCGGATGTTTGGACCAGTTGATATCGCCCATATAGTCGATCACGGAAATCTGTGCGGCAGCAGCAAGATCAGCCATGGTCAGATGATCCCCGGCAAGCCAGTTCCGGCGTTCAAACAACCAGCCGATATAATCAAGATGATAGGCGGCATTGGTCCGACCGGCACGCAGCACCTTGGTATCTGGGGTGCCGGTGGAAAAGAACCGTTTCAGAAGCTTTTCACCAAGCAGATGATCGGTGACCTCGCGGTTAAACTTACCGTCAAACCAGGCAACAAGACGGCGGATTTCGGCGCGTTCCTTGGGGTTTGAACCCAGCAGCTTGGGTTCTTCGTCAGAAATCTCGTCGAGATATTCGCAAATCACGGTCGAGTCACACAGAACCGTTCCGTCCTCATCCTCAAGCACCGGGACTTCACCGGCCGGATTGAGCAACAGAAACTCGTCGCGCCGTTCCCAAACCGGTTCGGCTTTCAATTCGAAATCTAGTTTTTTCTCGGCCAGAACCAGGCGCACTTTGCGCGAATATGGTGAAAGCCAAAAATGATATAACTGACGCATAAACGTGAAGATACCCGACCAAGGATGAACGTTTTGCAAAGACCCGCCAGCGGTGTTCAGATATTGGCAAAACGGCAATTCACACAGTTCATTTCAGAACCGGAATTGCAAAATCTGTCAAACCACGCAACAGGACGGAAGTAAAGGCCTTCAACGCAAATGTCGTGCGATTTTCACGCTTTTGACAAGACTTGCGATCAGAAACCTGAAAGCGGTGCTATTTGCCGCGGCTTTTTGCCAGTTCAAGCAACCCGTCAAGGTCAAGACAGGCCTCAAGATGGTCGGCCAGTTCATCAAGGGCGGCGTCGACTCCGGCATCGAAACTGCTTTGGCGCGGGTCATTATCCCCGCCAATCGCCGCCAGAAAGCCGTGCCGAAACGCATCACTGCCAAACAGCCCGTGCAGATAGCATCCCAACACCCGGCCATCGGCACTGATCGCGCCATCGGGGCTATCAAGCCCGTCAAGTGCCAGCCAGCCCCGCATGCGATCTGGTCCCTCGGTCTGGCCCATATGAATTTCATAGCCGCTGACCGCGATCCCGCACTCAAGTGGCCCTCGAACGGCGTCCGATGTTGTCAGGCCATCGGTTTTGCGCAGTGTCTTGTCACCGGCCATGACGGTTTCGACATCCAGAAGACCCAAGCCCGCCTCGCTTCCCGCTTTGCCTTCGACCCCGTCAGGATCATGGACCATCCGGCCCAGCATCTGATAGCCGCCGCATATCCCGACGACAAAGCCGCCGCGCCGGTGATGGGCAAGAATGTCGATATCCCAGCCCTGTTCTTTCAGGAAACGCAGATCCGCCATGGTCGACTTTGAGCCGGGCAAAAGCACCAGGTCACAGTCGGCAGGGATCACCTGACCGGGTTTGATCACCAGAAGGTCGACATCATCCTCGGCCGCCAGCGGATCAAGATCATCGAAATTGGCAATGCGCGGCAGATGTGGCACGGCAATGCGAATCACGCGCCCGGCCGCACCATCGCCATTGGCACCATTGTCCGTCGCACCTCCATCTGTGCGACGCTGATATTTGCCCGCTTTTTCAAGGGCCACGCCATCTTCGGCGGGGAGCTTATGCGCGCCCTGCCAATATGTTGCGATACCGTAACCTTTAAGCCCGCATGCCTGTTCGATGATCCCTGTTGCCGATGCAAACAGCGACACATCACCGCGGAACTTGTTGATCACATAGCCCTTTAGCCATCTGCGATCATCGTCGGACAAAAGCGCATGGGTACCGACGATGGATGCGATGACCCCGCCGCGATCAATATCGCCCACCAGAATGACCGGGACTTTCGCCGCCTCGGCAAAGCCCATATTGGCGATGTCAGCCGCCCGGAGATTGACTTCCGCCGGTGACCCGGCCCCTTCGACAAGGACAAGGTCGGCATCACGCGCCATCACCTCGAAACTTTCGATGACCTTGGGCAAAAGATCACGTTTGAGACGATAGTAATCGCGCGCCTTGGCACTGGTCAGAACCTTGCCCTGTACGACAACCTGCGCGCCGATATCACTTTGTGGCTTCAGCAGGACCGGGTTCATATGGACCGTGGTTGGAACCCCGGCAGCACGGGCCTGAAGCGCCTGCGCACGGCCAATCTCGCCGCCATCATCGGTGACAGCGGCATTGTTGGACATGTTTTGCGGTTTGAACGGGCGCACGCGCAGGCCACGCCGGGCAAAGGCGCGGCACAATCCGGCAACCAGCATGGATTTACCGACATCAGATCCGGTCCCCTGAAGCATCAGGGCAGGAACAGATTGCACGTTCATTCCGGTTTCAAAACTTTCACCTTGTTCCCCAATAACGGCGATATCGCGCCAGATTGATCAGAACTCGACACCGATCTGGGCTTTGATGCCCTGTTCGCGGAACGGGTGCTTTATCATGGTCATTTCGGTCACCAGATCAGCAGCCTCGATCAGGGTATCGGGCGCGTTACGGCCGGTAAGGACAATATGCTGATCGGGAAGCTTGTTTGAAAGCGCTTCAAGCACATCGTCAAGCGGCAGAAAATCATAGCGCAGAACGATATTGATCTCGTCAAGGATGACCATGGCAAAGCTTGGATCACGCAGCATTTCCAGCGCCTTGTTCCAGGCTTCACGCGCCAGTGCGACATCCTGCGCACGGTTCTGGGTTTCCCAGGTAAAGCCATTGCCCATGGCGTGGAATTCGCAAAGATCGGGGAACTTTTTAAGCAGCTTTGCCTCGCCGGTTTCCCAGCCGCCCTTGATGAACTGAACCACACCGACCTTCATGTCATGGCCGACACAGCGCATCGCCATGCCAAAGGCCGAGGATGATTTACCCTTGCCCTTGCCGGTATGGACAATGATCAGGCCCTTTTTATCGATCTTCTGGGCCATCATCTTGTCGCGCGCAGCCTTGATTTTCTTCATTTTTTCATCATGGCGCGCGTTGATATCAATGTCTGGCTGGCTTTTATCGGTCATGGTTTCATCCCTTTGAAGTGCGCCCCCACAATGCGGCGAAAGCGCATGCGGGATCAAGGGCAGTTTTGCGGTGTTTGATCAAGCTCAAGCCCGGCAATCACACCCTGAAAACCATGCTTGCGGGCTGCCGGGCAAAATAGGGCCGGATCCGCCCCCTCTTCAAAATATTCCACGGCAAAGACCGGCTTTCCCTGTGCAATATAGGGATCAAATTCATCCATGAAGCCAAGCCGGAATGCCGATTCAAGCAGCGCAAAATCCATCCGGTCCACCAGATCATCGACAAGTTCGGAGGCATTTTTCTGTCCGATGGCAAGACCGCGATCATGGGCCAGATCAACCAGCCATTCGACATAGCGCACCTGATCTTCACGTGTGAGCTTAAATCCCGTTGTCCTGTTTGACTGATCGGCTTCGTAACCGTCAATATTATCGGGTTCTACCGCCAAGAATCCCTTTTGCCGGCACCGGTCAAACCGGGCCGTCATGATATCGGCAAAGCGTTCATAATGGCCGATATCAAGCCAGTATTCGCCGTCCCAACCCCAATAGGCATTGCCAACCACATCCGTCGGGAACTGATGATAATCGTCGCGCCAGTCTTCAAGTGCGCCGACATTGATATAGCAAACCGGATAAAGTCCCGCCTTGCGCCATTTCGCCACCTGAAGCGCGGTTGTTTCATCAAGATCAGCACCAATCACAGCAATGCTGGCCGGATCGACAGCAATTTCACCCTGCAGCTGCCAGTGAAAAGCCCCATGAGGCACGGAAAACCATCCATTGTTTTCTGTGGCCCGCGCATTTTGTGCCACAGGCATCAGACAAATGGCGACGCCAAACAGGCAGAAGACAAAGGAAAACAATCTTTTCGCGTCGTTCATTGATGGCCCCGGAATATGACCGCCTCACTTTGCCCGCCCGCGGCAAGCAAGACAACCCTTACACCCCAGGACCATGCACACAAGAAAAGGTGCGGCCCAAAGACCGCACCCTTCTGCTGCCATTGGCAGCATTCCCCACCCACAAACCAAACTGTCTTTCCGGAACGATATTTCCTTAGCAGATCGTGCCTTCGCGCGGTGACAGACCAAGATCACCGGTGACAAGATCAGCCCACTTATCGGG
Source organism: Thalassospira profundimaris (assembly GCF_003326795.1). GTDB lineage: Bacteria > Pseudomonadota > Alphaproteobacteria > Rhodospirillales > Thalassospiraceae > Thalassospira > Thalassospira profundimaris_C. The sequence goes on from NZ_JPWI01000001.1 coordinate 239,499, forward strand.
TTCGCGCATATCGATATTGCGCAATTCCGGGCGCCGCATCCGGGCCTTGTTAAACAATTGCAGACGGTCACCCGGTGACATGCGTTTCAGCCGCATCAGGGCTTTGCGCACGGTTTCATTGTGCGATGTCACCGGGGTCTGGAAACTGTGTTCGACGACCTCAAGCCTGCGTTCAAGCCAGTCGCGGCTGACAACCACCTCTTCGATCAGGGCTCTGAATTCCCGGACCACCGGAAAATGATCAAGGGCGACATGGGCAACCGAAATCGCCGTGCGCCAGACCTGGCGTTCAACACCTTGCAGGTAGCGCCAATAAATCTGAACCTTGGCATCAATTTCGAACCGGGTCTGGTCCGGGCCGGGCAGATGATGGGCAAGTTCGGTCATACCGGCATGAAATTCTTCAAAGCTGACCGGGCGGTGCTGGCCGTTAAAGCGTTCACGCACGTCAAGAACGGCGCGAATGGCCCCGCGGGCCGGGCGATAACGCCCCTGTCCGTGCGTATCGGCCCGCAACCAGTCGGGCATGTCACAATCTGCAAGCAGGAAGTCAATGATATCTGCGTGCCCTTTGTGGGCAGGCAAGGGAGTTTGCAAATAGTCAGGCAAACGAACGTTGGTCTTGTTCTCCATCGCGGCCTCCTATCTTTTCGATCGTCCTGCTTCCCGTGCTGACGATCCGAAAGGTGTGCCCCGTCCCTCACAACTTATTAACAGTTGGTTAATCGAGATATGGTGCGAAAACGTAACGTTTCAACTCCTGACAATGTTCCCTTGGTAAATTTCTTGTGAATCCCGTCAGTTAGTCGACCACACCTATGGGCGGTCCATCAGTTCGGTGGCAACGCTGTTGCGGCGCGGCTGCCAAAGGCCGCGTTCGATTGCTTCGCGCAGGCGATCCCGAATGTCGCGCAGGGCATCTGGGTTGTACTGTTCGATAAAGTCGCGAACCTTTGGATCATCAAGATAGGCATCATAAACCAGATCAAAATGATGATCAGCCACACAACGCGCCGTTGCCGCAAAGGCAAACAGATAATCCACTGTGGCTGCCATCTCGAACGCGCCCTTATAGCCATGGCGCATCACGCCATTGATCCATTTGGGATTGACCACACGGGCCCGGACCACACGGGCGATTTCTTCTTCCAGCGTGCGGATTTTGGGGCTTTCGGGGCGGGAATGGTCACTATGATAAACAATAGGCTGTTTACCCGACAGATTGCGCACCGCCGATGTCATTCCGCCTTCGAACTGATAATAGTCATCGGAATCAAGCAGATCATGTTCACGGTTATCCTGATTATGGACAATCGCATCAACATTCGCCAAACGGGTTTCAAACAGCTTGCGCGCAGCAATGCCCTCGGCCCCGTTCCCATAGGCATAACTGCCCCATGCCAGATAGGCATCGGCAAGATCGGCTTCGTCTTCCCACAGCTGTTCGTCGATCATCGCCTGCAAACCGGCACCATAGGCACCGGGCTTTGATCCGAACACGCGGAAACCGGCCTGCTGGCGGGCCTGATCGGCACCCATGCCCTGATCGCTTAGTTTTGCCGTCTCCCGCGCGATACGCGTGGCAATCGGGTTGATGTCCTCAGCTTCATCGGCCTGATCGGCCACCGCGCGTACTGCACTGTCAAACAGGTCAATCAAGCCCGGAAACGCATCACGGAAGAACCCCGATATGCGCAAGGTTACATCAACACGCGGACGGCCCAAAAGCGATGCCGGCATGATCTCAAACCCGGTCACACGGCGTGACGCGCTATCCCATGTCGGACGTACCCCCATCAGGGCAAGGGCCTGCGCAATATCGTCACCACCCGTGCGCATATTGCTGGTCCCCCAAACCGAAAGTCCAAGGGCACTGGGCCATTCCCCGTGATCCTGCACGTGCCGTTCAAGCAGCAATTCTGCCGATTTCCATCCCAGTTGCCAGGCCGCTGGCGTCGGGATTGTGCGGGTATCCACCGAATAGAAATTACGTCCGGTCGGCAACACGTCGGGCCGTCCGCGGGTTGGCGCCCCCGATGGTCCCGGTTCGACAAACTTGCCCGAAAGGCCGCGCAGAATGCCGGAAATCTCGGCCGCACCACAACCGGTTACGGCCGGGCGAATATTTGTTTCGATATCGGAAATAACATCATTCACCGCATCCCATGCCGGATCAGCAGTGAGGGTGCCATTGACCAGATCACGGGCCAGAAGTTCGATGCGTTCGACCGTATCACCCGTCGTGCGCCAGGGCCCGATATCCTGATCATCATAGGCGGCAAGAATATCGGGCTTGGCACCGGGCCAGAATTCAGCGAATGCGCAATCAAGCGGATCAAATTGCGGATCGGCAAGAATATCCCTGGCGATTGCCCGATGCAGCGACGCCTTTGGTCCCGTATCAGCACCGCGTGGCAAGCGCGCCAGCGCGACCAGAAGATCGGTCAGAAGATCACCCTCAGGGGCCTTTCCAAAGATATGCAGGCCATCACGGATTTGCAGTTCCTTGAGCTCGCACAGATAGTTATCAAGCTTGGCCAACGCGCTTTCTTCGTCTTCACCGGCTTCGATCCCGCAATCACGATCAAGGCCAATGCGAATGGCAAGCTCAAGAATATCGCGTTTGAGGATCACCAGACGGCGCGGATCGACCGCAGCAGCGTCATAATATTCGTCCACCAGTGCTTCGAGATCCTTGAGCGGACCATAGCTTTCCGCCCGCGTCAGGGGCGGGGTCAAATGGTCAAGGATCACGGCCTGTGCCCGGCGTTTGGCCTGCGTGCCTTCGCCCGGATCATTGACGATAAAGGGATAGAAATGCGGGGTTGGGCCAAAGACCGCCTCGGGGAAGCAATCCTCGGACAATGCCAGTGACTTGCCCGGTAACCATTCCATATTGCCGTGCTTGCCAAAATGAATGATCGCATCGACGCCAAACACATGGCGCAGCCAGATGTAAAAGGCGAAATAGTTATGCGGCGGCACCAGATCGGGCGAGTGATAGCTTTCAAGCGGATCAATGTTATAGCCACGCGCAGGCTGCAACCCGACCACCACATTGCCCATCGGCAGGATCGATAGCGCAAAGCTGTCCTGATCGGACAGATAAAACGGATCGGTCTTCGGGTCGCCCCAGGCATCCGTCACCTGATCCCGAATGGATTTTGGCAATTCCTCAAACGCGGTCCGGTATTTTGCCATCGGCAAGGTCACGCGTATGTCACGTCCGGCAAGGGATTTGAAATCGTTGGTCGGTCCGGCCTTCACCGCCGAAATCAGGGCGTCGCCATTATCGGGCACATCGGTAAGCTCATACCCCTCTGCCTGCATGGCACGCAGGGTTTCAATCATGCCAGCCGGGGTATCAAGCCCGACACCATTTCCCAGACGGGCATCCTTGTTGGGATAGTTCGCCATGACCATGGCGATCTTGCGGTGCGGGGCATCAGTGGTACGCAGCCTGATCCAGTTGGCGGCAAGTTTGGCCGTGAAGGCCACGCGATCTCGTACCGGGATATATTTGACCAGATCAATCTGCGTCAGGTCATCCTTGCCCGCCGATCCCTTGAACGAAATGGCACGTGCCAGAATACGGCCGTCAACTTCGGGCAGGGCGACATTCATCGCAATATCCCGTGCGGCCAAGCCGTTCACGCCATCGCGCCAGGCTTCTTCGCTGCCACCCGACAGCACCACCTGAAAGACCGGCGCATCGACCGCATCAAACGGCCCGTCAAGTCGTTCCGAACCCGGAACGGAAAGCGCAAACCCGGTGGTATTGAGGATCAAATCCGCGCATGTTTCCGATAACCAGTCACTAACCAGCGCACTTGCCACCGGGTCCTTAAGGCTGGCGACAAAAATTGGCAATGGATTGAGATGGTTGATACAAAGTTCTTCAACCAGTGCGTCAATTACGTCGAGATTCCCGGCCTGAACGAGGGATCGATAGAAGATTACCGGTGTAACCGGTTGATCTTTAACCCAGTTTGACCGGATTTCATCAAGATTTGCGTGGGATTTTCCCGGCCAATAGCCACCCGCCTTGACCAAAGGGGCGGCTGGGGACCAGTTCCAGCTCACATTTACATTTAACTTTTCATATATAAGGCGAAGTAAATTCTCGGCATTTTGCGGGCCACCTTCAATCAGATAGCGCCAGATATGCTGATATTCACTGCCTCTGAGCGTCGAAAGCGAAAGCAGTTCGGCATCGGGTTGATCATCACCCGGCAGCAGAACCAATGGAATGTCCCTGGCGCGCGCCATGGCAACCAGTTGCTCGACGCCATATTCCCAGTAACCGCGCCCGCCCAGAATGCGCACAATGATGAATTTGGCATCGCTTAATACATCATCGACATACAGATCGACCGACATATTGTGGCCAAGCTGCAAAAGGCTGGCCAGACGCAAGGATGGAACGTCATCACCAAAGGCATCGATCAACCGCGCCTGCGCCCCGGCAAGACAGGCAAGCTCGGACTCGGCAGCAGACAGGATCACGACATCCCCCGGTTCCTGACCAAGGTCCACCGCCTCGCTGCCATCGGTAACCATTCCGGGCTGAGCTGCCAAAAGATGCATTTGAAATTCCGTCTTTTACGTCGTCAAAGGCACCGATACCGGATGCAAAACACCCGGTATCGATCAGATTGATCTGTCTTTGGAAAGACGGCCTCAGGCCGCCTTGATCGCGGTCTCGATGGCGGCGCGATCCAGTCCATGCAGACCGATCACCACCAGCTCGGAGCGGCGGTTTTCCGTTTCTGCCCACGGGCGATCAAAGTAACGCTGGAAACGTTCGCCAACACCCTGAACCACATGGCGCATCGGCTTGCCGGGGATATCAAGGAAACCCTTGATACGCAGAACATCAAACTGGCGGACAACATCGACCAGGCGCTTTTCCAGGGCAGCCGGATCATTGACCGCATCAAGCGACACCACAAAGCTTTCAAAGTCATCGTGATCATGCTCATGACCATCGTCGTGATGGCTTGGGCGGCTATCAAGGTCATCTTCGGCAGCGGCACCAAGCCCCAGCAGAATGGCGTTTTCAACGCGGGAATGTTCGGTTGCGATGATCTTGACCGATGGTCTTTTCAGCTCTGCCCGAATGTCGGCTTCGACCTTGGCGCGTTCTTCGTCGGTCAGAAGATCGGTTTTGTTCAAAACCACCATATCCGCGCAATGAAGCTGTTCTTCGAACAGTTCTTCAAGCGGGCTTTCATGGTCAAGATTTTCATCAGCCTCGCGCTGTGCCTGAACCGCATGATGGTCATGGGCAAACAGACCGTCGCGCAGGGCCGCGCCATCAAGAACCGCAACCACCCCGTCCACGGTCACACGCGACCGGACTTCCGGCCAGTTAAACGCCTTGACCAGCGGTTTCGGCAAAGCCAGACCAGATGTTTCAATCACGATGTGATCAGGCGGTGTTTCGCGATCAATCAGCCCGCGAATGGTCGGCAGGAAATCATCTGCGACCGTGCAGCAAATGCACCCGTTTGCCAGTTCAACGACATCATCCTCGGCACAACCTTCGATGCCGCAGCCATTGATGATGCCACGATCAACACCAAGATCGCCAAATTCATTGATGATCAGGGCGATGCGTTTGCCATTGGCATTTTCCAGCATGTTGCGGATCATGGTTGTCTTGCCCGCACCCAGAAAACCGGTGATAACCGTTGCCGGGATTTTTCCCAATTGCGCCATCTTATAAATCCTTAAAAATCAATATATTAACTTGTTATTTGACCTGCATCGGGATGCCTGCGACCACCAGTGTCACCCGATCAACCAGTTCAGCGATGCGTTGATGCAACCGTCCGGCATGGTCACGAAAGGTCCGTGCCATTGCATTTTCCGGAACAATGCCGAAACCGACTTCGTTTGATACCAGCAAAACCGGAATCTTCAATGTCGGGATCAGTTCGCAAAGCTGATCAAATTCCGCATCAATGTCGCGATCTTCAAGCATCAGATTGGTCAGCCACAAGGTCAGGCAATCAACCAGAACCGGCTTTGCGACCGTTCGGTTGCAGGTTGCAAGCGTGCCACAAAGATCAAGGGGTTCCTCAATCGTTTGCCAAAGATCGCCACGCGACTGTTTGTGAAGGTCGATGCGGTTGGCCATTTCATCATCCCATGCCCGGCCCGTCGCGACATAAATCCCGCCACCGGCATGATTGATGATGTTTTCGGCAAACCGACTTTTACCCGATCGTGCACCACCAAGGATCAGGTGCGTCCCGCCAAGCGGGTCATTTTGGGTCATTGTCTGTTCCTCGCCATGGCCTCCCACCGAGGCCCGATTGCGTCGCCACCGGTTTTTGACTGGTGACACCTTCGGCTGGTTTCCTGGCTGCGGGCATGAAAGCAATCCGCCTTCCCGGTTTCCCGGTGGCTGATGAACGACCTTGCGTCCATCTGGATCACCCAACCCGATACAGTTGCGGGGGCAGCATCGGCATCGCACCGATTTCCCATCACCGAACGGTGCGCCGAACCTAACAGGTTTGGTTCCGAACCCAAAGGGCATTCTCCAATTGGCGAAGCACCCTAATCGAAAGGTCAGTATTTGTAAGAATTGTCTTCTTGAGGGGAGCCCTCCTTTAAGAGAACATAATATTATCACGCTGGAATTAGAGTGAGACAAAATCACCTTCCAGTGGGATCGCCGGGACAAAAACCATCATAACCCGGTGTGCCACAGAAAAAATGTGGCAACTGAATCTTGGGGTTAACTGGAATTTTTCATAATCAGATGGCAGTTTCTGCACAACTATCGAAAATCCGAAAACCGAACACGCCAAGCTGGGTTACATCGTCCCGAAAGGATATGTGGCTTGGCTTGCTTGAACGTTTGAACTCTGAAAATCGCGCGTTTCAGACCTTTTTGCACGAATATGCGACGGATTCAGAGATCACGCTTTCGCGGCGTGATGTTCGCAACATCTTTGCGCTTGATGCCTCCAAGGGCGTGATTGGAACCATTATCTGGTCCCATTCCCGAGGCATCCGTGTGAATGCATTGTCGCTGCTTGTCCGCGACCTTCCGACATTGATTACCCTGATGTCGATTTCCGATTTCGGCGAAGAGGAACTGAACGAATTGCTGGCCCAGCCGGGCATTTCGGTTCCGACCGCAAGCAAGATGCTCTCGGCCTGCGGCAAGACCTATTGCGGCATGCCAGCAGCCATTATCGACGACAATGTTATTCAGGTGATTGAAAATACGGCATTGTCCGAAGATTTTCCGAATGTTGCCAATTTGCGCAACAAGTCGCGCAGCCGTCCGATGCCCTATTACGAGGCCTATCTTCAGGACGTGACCGCGATCTGCGAAAAGTATGACATTTCGGCAGATCTACTCGATCGATATCTGGCCGAACAGGCTTTTGACGATCTTTCCCCAAAAGCAGAACTACAATCGGCCTGAACGCGACCATCCGGAAATCGATCCGGCCAGAGCCAGAAACGGCATCATCTCAAACGGGATAGATGCCTTTTCTGGTTCTGCAGGGCCGAGATGGTGACACCACAGTTTCCGGTTTTAGTAAGTTTGATTAACCCCGGTGATCCGCCAGCCGGGCTGATCAACCCCGTCAATATATTCAAGCTTGGTCAGGCTCAGCGTATCAATATGAAATGACAGGGCCGCCTCAAGCGACAAGCCAAGGGCATTGGCCATGATCGCCCGGATCGTTCCGCCATGAATGACCGCAACGATATCGCGCCCGGCCCAGTATCGGTTCAGACGATTGAAAATCGGACCAACCCGGTCGACCACATCGGCGAAGCTTTCGCCATTGGGTGGTTGCTGACGGGCGAAATCGGTCCAGAACTGCGTGGTTTCACCTTTGGGAAGATCATTCCAGTGCTGCAGTTCCCATGCGCCGAAATGCTGTTCGGAAAAGCCGCTTTCGCGCGTTGGCACAACGTCTTCGTCAATAACTTCCTGAAGCTTGAGCGCGGTATCAAGAGTCCGGGAAAGATGACTTGTGACCCAGACCGCATCGCGCGGTAAATGGCGGGCGACTGCACGTAATTTCTTTTCATCAGACAAATCAGCGGGCATGTCGCTGCGGCCGTAAACCAGACGTTCCGGGTTCTCGACCGGGGCATGTCGCACCAGCCACCAGCGCGTTGTTTCAGCTTTGATCATATATTCCTCAGACCAATCGGGCTTTGGCGATGAAGGATCGCAAACGCTGTCATCTTACCATCATGCCATGGTCATCGCCGCGATAAATCCGATACCGGCAAACAGCTCGGCACAGATTTGCGTTGCGCCCAAAACGTCGCCTGTTTGCCCACCAATCTGCCATTTGGCAACCAGCCGGACCAGACAAATGGCAAGGGCAACGCCGCAACTAACCGCAAGCGTTGCAACAATGCCGGAAAGGACGAGAACAATCACAGTCGCAATCGCAAGTCCGATCAGGATCGGCAGCCCGTCGGGCCGTCCCGCCCCCTTGCCCAGACCATTATCGCGCGCCGGAGGCAGGATACGCATCATAACCGGTATGGCGGCACGTGAAATTACTGCAACAACCAGGAAAATAACCGCCCCCTGGCCCATATCCGCAGCCGCCATAATCAGGGTCAGACGCAATGCCAGACCAAGTATCAAGGCAACCACGCCATAAGTACCAACCGTACTGTCGCGCATGATTTCCAGTTTGCGGGCCTGATCGACACCACCGCCAAAACCGTCTGCGCAATCGGCAAGACCGTCTTCATGCATGGCCCCGGTCAATAGCACCATGGACGCAACTGCAAAGATTGCAAATATGACCGCATTTCCGGTCAGGTAATGGGCCAGCATGGCAGGAAGCAAAGCAAATCCGGCCAGCACCAGACCAACAAGCGGCCAGCACCAGACTGATCGTGCAATCATGACAGGACGAAAGTCATCAATATGGTAAACCGGCACCCGGCTCAGCAAAGCCATGGCCCGCCAGAAGTCGGTCAGAACAGACGTATCTGCGATGGTTTCGTGGCCAAATTCCTTTGACTTCGCATCCGGTTGATCTGTGCTTTGCATATTTGTTTCGTTTTGGTTATGATCTTCGGGCACCGTCAAATTCCGATATTCGAACTGGCATTCTGTTGCACATGGGCCTAGTTTGAGGCCGATTTCCCCGGCGCCTGTCATCCTGCCATCTGATGGAAGCTGCCCCGCACCGGGAAACCAGAAACCTGATGAACAGCAAGACGCACCATTTGATTGGTTTCTGAACCTAGTCCTTACCATCTCAGAAGCCAAGCGGAACACGCTTTCGACGAAATGCCGCCAGCCGGAGACCAATATGTTCAATGCCAAGCACCCGCCCCAAAACCTTGATGAGATCCGCACCCTTCTGGCTGAATTGCCCGGTGTGGATAGCGACGCACAGGCAGCGGTACTCGAACGCGAACCGACCCTGACCAAGCCGGCCGGATCGCTTGGGCGACTGGAAGAATTCAGCTTGTGGCTTGCAGGTTGGCAGGGAACATCGCGTCCGCGCATGTCGCGTCCACGCGTTACGGTCTTTGCCGGAAGCCACGGTGTGGTCGCGCAGGGAGTTTCGGCCTTTCCGCCAAGTGTGAACCAGCAGATGGTCGAAAACTTCATCAATGGCGGGGCGGCCATCAACCAGATTTGCAAATCGGTTGATGCGGAATTGCGGGTGATGGAAGTTGCCCTTGAAATCCCGACCAATGATTTCAGCCAGGAACCGGCGATGGATGATGAAGGCTGCGCAGAAGCCATGGCCTTTGGCATGAGCGCAATCGAAAAGGGCCTTGATCTGTTTGTTCCGGGTGAAATGGGGATTGGCAATACCACCGCGGCCGCCGCAATTGCACATGCGCTTTATGGCGGAACCCCGGCCGAATGGACAGGCCGGGGCACCGGGATTGATGATGCCGCACTCACACTTAAGACCCGCGTGGTTGGCGATGCCATCATCCTGCATAAAAACCAGATGCATGACGGGCTTGATGTGTTGCGCTGTGTCGGCGGTCGTGAAATCGCCGCCATGGCTGGTGCGATTATTGCTGCGCGTTATTCACGGGTGCCGGTTTTGCTTGATGGCTATGTTTCCTGTGCGGCGGCTGCTGTTCTTGCTGCGGTGCGTGCTGATGCGCTCGATCACTGCCTTGTCGGTCATGTTTCAGCCGAGCCGGGGCATATCCGCTTGCTCGACAAGCTTGGTAAAAAGGCCCTGATTGATTTTGGCATGCGCCTTGGCGAGGGATCAGGTGCCGCACTTGCCATCCCGCTTCTGCGTTCGGCAGCCGAATGCCACAACGGCATGGCAACCTTTGAAAAAGCCGGAATTGATGGCAAGGAAGAGGCGTAAACTTTTCCAGGCGATGCGATAAGTGATGTTATCGACAGGATAGCGCCGGAGGCAACCGGCGCTATTTTTTTGTCCGCTCGCTCATCAGGTGCTCGACATGGCGGCCCTGGAACATGGTGATATTGATTGAATGGCCAAACTTGATGGCCCGTTCATCATCGCAACGGCAAAGAATCACACGCGTATCACCAGATTCAGCAACCGCAGCCCGCATGGCTTCGCGATGCTCTTCGTCCATGCTTTCCATCTCCGGATCCCAGATCATCTTGATCATATCAACGCCAAGCTTGTTACGGTTGATATAGGGAAGCGACAGATGGCTGATACCATCAATACAGATGCGATACCCGCGATCACGGCAAAAATCACGCGCGAAGAAGAACGCACCCAGATCGGCGAAAATATCGATCTTTTGCAGTTCAAGAACAATGGTGCCGCGCTGACCGGCTTTGACATTGCTGTCAAAGGTCAGGAAATCAGGTGATAGCAAGGTCGACACATTGAGATTGATACTGACCGAACCGGTCACGGATGCATCATTGGACCGCGTCAAAAGCGACAGCATGCGACGATCAAGAATTTCCGTCAGATGCTGGAACAACCACCGGTTCGACAGAACATTGACATCGGGCAGGAGCGTTTCCTGCAAATCCTTGATTGAAATGAACAATTCATGAAACACCGGCGTCGGGTTGGCATCGCCGACCACCGCACAAATCGCCTGTCGGCGCATCAGATTGGACAGATCTGCCCGGCGCAGGGATTCATCAATACGGCCAAGAATTTTAGGTGTCAGCGGCGCACGATCATCCCCATAGTCCGGGTGATCGTTATGGCGTTCTGCTGCCTTGCTGACGACGCGTGGCCGGTTGGCGTTTGATCGCACCAGCATCTGGGTCAGATGCAGGAATTCCTTATATTGCTGGCCGACATCGAAATAGTCGGTGAAAGTGGCCGGTGCGCCGCTTTCATCCTTGCCATCGCTGATCAGTGGATCATCATTAAACAGGAACTTAAGCCGGAAAATGACGGCATTGACCTCGTCCATTTCCGCGGCATCGAAAATGAAAATCAGATCCTGATTCGACAGGGTAAAAATGCGACCGGTGACTTCCGGCACGATTTCTTCAAAGGCAACAATCGCCGTGCGGATATGGTGATCACGCCGGTTGAATGCCTGCAATTTCGAGAAATGCACATGGATAGCACCGACACCGTCCTTGCGCCGCTCAAGGCGCCGCACATAGTCGACGAGAAAGGCCTCGGGTGATGGAAGTGAGCTATCAGACATTAATGCAAAAACCAGATTATTGTTTTATCGGAACCAATGCCGATACCAAGCCCGTTTCATAATAGAGCCTGTCGATTAACAGGTTATGTATTTATCATTCATATCTATTGAAACCAAACGTGAAAATCGGACATTTTCAAACATCTGGCGAAAAGATAAGTCGTAGCTTTCCGCCATCCAAGCTGCTAGTTTCAGCCCGATTTAACATCTGAGCGATAGGTCAAAGAACAATATGTGGCGACGCAAACGCATTCTGGTAACGGGTGGCGCAGGTTTTCTTGGGTCGCATCTGTGTGAACGTCTGCTTGAAGAAGGCAATGACGTTCTTTGCGTCGACAATTTCTATACCGGCACCAAAGACAACATTATCCATCTGCTTGAAAATCCGCATTTCGAACTGATGCGTCATGATGTGACCTTCCCGCTCTATCTCGAAGTCGACGAGATTTACAATCTGGCCTGCCCGGCATCGCCAATCCATTATCAGCACGACCCGGTCCAGACGACCAAGACGAGCGTGCATGGTGCGATCAATATGCTTGGCCTTGCAAAGCGGGTTGGTGCAAAGATTTTCCAGGCATCGACCAGCGAAGTCTATGGCGATCCGGAAGTACATCCGCAAACCGAAGATTACCGTGGCAATGTCAACCCGATCGGTCCGCGCGCCTGCTATGACGAAGGCAAGCGCTGCGCAGAGACCCTGTTCTTTGACTATCACCGCCAGCACGGCCTTGATATCAAGGTTGCCCGTATCTTCAATACCTATGGCCCGCGCATGCATCCACAAGATGGCCGCGTGGTTTCAAACTTCATCATTCAGGCACTTCAGGGTGAAGACATCACCATCTATGGAGACGGCGAACAAACCCGTTCCTTCTGTTTCTATACTGACCTGATTGAAGGCTTCGTGCGTCTGATGGCGACCGATAAATCAGTGACCGGCCCGATGAACCTTGGAAACCCTTATGAAATCACCATTCGCGAACTCGCAGAACGTGTGATTGACATGACGTCATCGTCATCCAGGCTGATCTTCAAGGATCTGCCGGCTGATGATCCGCTTCAGCGTAAACCCGATATTACCTTTGCCCGCAATACACTGGGCTGGGAGCCGAAAGTAGCACTGGAAACCGGTCTTGGCTCAACCATTGAGTATTTCCGCGATCTGATTGTGAAACACGGTTAAGACGACTTACTGCAGGATTTTGACGCGCGATGGATATCAAAGCCTTTTTCGATGCCGAATTTGACGAGCATCTTGATCTGGTCAACAAAACCCGCGAAGCAACCCGCGATGCGTTCATTGAACTGGTCGAAATCTGTACCGATGCGCTGAATGACGGCAACAAACTGCTGTTTTTCGGCAATGGTGGCTCTGCGGCAGATGCCCAGCATATCGCAACCGAATTTACGGTTCGCTATATCCATGATCGTCGCGCCCTTCCGGCTATTGCCCTGACCACCGACAGTTCGGCATTGACCGCAATCGGCAATGATTTCGGGTTCGATTACCTGTTCTCGCGCCAGATCGAAGCACTCGGCAACCCCGACGATGTTGCAATCGGGATTTCGACATCGGGCAACAGCAAGAACGTCAATCTTGGGCTGGCCAAGGCCAGGGAAATGGGACTGATTGCGACCGGCTGGACCGGGAAAACCGGCGGCGATATGGTTGGTCTGTGTGATCCGCTGATGATTGTGCCAAGCAACACCACGGCACGCATTCAGGAAATGCATATCCAGCTTGGTCAGATGCTGGTCGGTGCCCTTGAGCACACCCTTGGCCTGACCAAGCGATAAGTTCGCCAGACACCTGATTTATAAAATACCCAGACAGAACAAAGACACCACAGCATGACCGATCTTAGCCATCTGGCCCGACAGGTAGAACAACTGACCAACGCCAAAGTTCTTTGCATTGGCGATGTCATGCTTGATCGCTTTGTCTATGGATCGGTTAACCGTATCTCGCCCGAAGCCCCGATCCCGGTAATCCGGGTCGAACGCGAAAGTGCGATGCTCGGCGGTGCGGGCAACGTCGCCCGCAATGCCACAGCCCTTGGCGCGTCTGTTCAGTTTCTGACACTTGTCGGGGATGATCTGCCGGGCCGGGAAGTCATGGAGTATGTTTCCAATGACAAGGGTGTTGAGCCCTATATCCAGACCGAACGCAACCGCCCGACCACGATCAAAACCCGCTATATCGCCAGCGGACAGCAATTGTTGCGATCTGACAACGAAACCACATCCGATATTGCCCCGGCGACAATCAGCAACCTTTCAGCCCTTGCAGGGCAGCTGGCACCAGACGTTGAAGCGATCATTCTGTCTGATTACGGCAAGGGTGTTTTGCACGCCGACGTGGTTGCCGCCGCCATCAATGCGGCACGCAAGGCCGGGAAGCCGGTCATTGTCGACCCGAAAGGCAATGATTACAGCATCTATCGCGGTGCCACCGTGGTCACGCCGAACCGCGCCGAAGCACAGGCCGCGACCGGCATTGCGGTTAATAGTGACGAAGATGCGATTGCTGCGGCAACCAAAATCATCACCGAATGCGGCATTGATAATGTCCTTCTGACCAGAAGCCAGGATGGCATGACCCTTGTCACCAAGGGGGGTGAGGCCATTCACCTGCCAACCGAGGCCCGCGAAGTGTTTGACGTATCGGGTGCGGGTGACACGGTGGTTGCCTGCCTTGCCTCGGCCGTGGCGGCGGGATCAAGTCTTGCCGATGCGGCGCGCATTGCCAATGTTGCCGCCGGTATCGTGGTTGGTAAAATCGGCACTGCGATAGTCTATCCTGATGAGCTGGTATCGGCCCTGCACCACCATGATCTGATGATTGGCGAGGCCAAACTGATGCCGCTTGATCGTATGGTGGATCGCGCAGAGCGCTGGCGTCGCAAGGGATACAAGGTCGGCTTTACCAATGGCTGCTTTGACCTTTTGCACCCCGGCCATCTCAGCCTGCTCCGACAGGCACGCGCAAATTGCGACCGCCTGATTGTCGGGCTTAATTCCGATGCATCGGTCAAACGTCTCAAAGGCGAAAGCCGCCCGGTTCAATCCGAAGCTGCCCGTGCTGCTGTTTTGGGATCCCTTGAAACAGTCAGTGGCGTCGTGATTTTCAGTGAAGACACACCGATCAAACTGATCGAGGCGATCAAGCCTGACATCCTTGTCAAAGGTGCCGATTACACCATCGACAAGGTGGTGGGTGCCGATATCGTGCATGGCTATGGCGGCAAGGTGGTTCTGGCCAATCTTGAAGACGGGTTTTCAACCACCTCGACCATTGCGCGCATGAATGACGGCAAAAAATAAGGTCTGACTTTCAGACGACCTTATGGAACGGCTTTGACGTCATCGGGCCATGGCCCGATGACCAGGTCCGGCCAGATTTTCTTCCAGCGCGCGACTTTCGCCTCATAGACCTTGCGGATTGGCAAAACCGGATTGGGTATAATCTGGCCTGACATCGCAGCCTCCAGCCCAAACGGGGCATAGATGCGAAAGCTGCCATTTCTGTCTTTTCGCAGTCCTATTGCCGTTGTCTGATAGGCAAAACGGTCGATCCCGTCGCTGGCATAATGGACCGGGCCATAGTCAAAACCGAACTTTTCCGGATACCAGATCGGCACGCGCGCCTGATTTCGGACTTCAATGCGAACTGGCAAATGGGCAAAGAGTGCCGCGGCTTGGGAAATCACCCGATCTTCGGCCTCCCAGTCCGTATCGGGATCGAAATAAAAAATGTCGTAATCGTTGATATCGGCTTCCGACTGCCGTCCGGCATTCAGGTTCCAGATGGTTTGCGCCAGACACCCGGCGGTCAGCCACCAATCGGAAAAGCCAAGTGATCCGAACCGACCCAGGATTTCGCCATTGAACCGGTTTTGAAAAACCCCGTTTACGAAGTCTGCGCCGAGAACACACTGATCAATGAGTTGCCCGGAACTCATAACCCGACCCAAAGAAGCTTGATCACAACCGGCCAGGCCGCATTGATCAGGCAGGCCCCGGTATAAAGCGACAATGCCCGATCGATGTCCGAGGCCGTGGCATCACGCCGCCCCGATCCGATATAGGGGTCATCAACGATCTCGTCGCCATATTGGCGGGGTCCGGCAAGGGCAAGATCAAGCGCCCCGGCAAAGGCTGCTTCCTGCCATCCGGCATTTGGGGATTTATGCTTGCCTGCATCGCGCAAAAGTGTCTGCCATGCGGCTTTGCCACTGGTCTTTGCCCCAAGAACAGCAGCCAGACAAATCACCCCCCCGGCAATGCGGGCCGGAATAAAATTCACCACATCATCAAGGCGTGCGGCAAAACGCCCGAAATACAAATACCGTTCGTTGCGGTGACCGATCATGGAATCAAGGGTGTTGATCGCCTTATAGACGCAAATGCCAATCGGACCGGCAACCACATACCAGAAGAGTGGCGCGACAACACCGTCCGAGAAATTTTCAGCACAGCTTTCAATCGCGGCCCGGCTGACACCAGCTTCATCAAGCTTGTCCGGATCGCGCCCGACAATCATTGAAACCGCCTTGCGCCCGCCTGCAAGCCCATCTTTCCTAAGCGCTGTCGAGACGGCTTTGACGTGCTGATAAAGCCCCTTTTGGGCAATCAGAACTGCGACCAGAAGAATTTCAAATCCCCGGAAGACATCCCCCAGCGTCGAAACCAGCTGAACCACCCCGCCAAAACACCCGGCTGCGGCAATCACCGCCAAACTTGTTACAGTCCCGCGAACGATCAGATCAGCATGGCTGCGACCCGGACGGTTAAGGCGGGCTTCAAACCACGCAATCAGGTTGCCAATCCAGACAACCGGATGAGAAATGCGCGAAAACAGCCAGGGGAAGTCGCCAAAGATGGCGTCCAACACCAGTGCCAGCACCAGTATTGTGAAAAGTGGCCCGGAAAACCCGGAAACCGGAATAAGAAAATCGACGAGATCAGGTTCCATCGGCGCAATGTGCGTCCTGCACAGCCAACCGTCAATGCCAATGACAAGTCCTGTGGATAAGTCATTCTATCAACAAGACGATTTGCCATTCCCGATCCGGTTTGCTAGAACATTTTCATACGATTTTTAATTTCATCATACCAACAAGTCAGTGACCGAAGTTTCGGTCACGTCAGCCCCCCTTGCGATCACCAGCCGGTATACAGACATCCCCATAGCCAAACGCCCCCTACAACATCTTCGATATCAACAGATACCCCGCCCACAATAAGTAGTATTTTCGCCCCCGATGCGGCCTGCGATCCATCTTCTGTTACCTGCCGCTTGCATTCCGCAAGCCAATCGGTGAAAACGGGGGTGGCATCGGGTACCGCGATGGCAAAAGCATCGCGAAGAACACCAAAAGAGAGACAAAGGAGCAGCCTTTTATGTCCCCCAAAGGCGCAGTAATGATTTGCGGCCACGGTTCGCGCGACGAACGCGCCGTTTCACAGTTCAACGCCATGGTTGAAACGATGAAACAGACCCATCTGGCCGACTATGATGTCGAAAGCGGCTTTCTCGAATTTGCCCACCCGATCCTTCGTGACGGCTTTGAAAAGCTCAAAGCCATGGGCCACAAAAAGATTTATGCCCTTCCGGGTATGCTGTTTGCTGCCGGTCACGTCAAAAATGACCTGCCAAGCGAAGTGAACAATTTCGCCCATGAAAATCCGGATATCGAAGTCCTGTTTGGCCGCGATCTGGCCATTGATCCCAAACTTCTGAGTGCGGCCAAAGACCGTATCGAGGAAGCGATGGCCGATGCCGATGACAGCGTGTCACGCAAGGAAACGCTTCTGATGGTTGTCGGGCGTGGCACCAACGATCCGGATGCCAATTCAAACGTCTATAAAGTTGCCCGCATGCTGCAGGAAGGTATGGGCTTTGGCCGCACCGAAATCAGTTATTCCGGCGTTGCCCATCCGCGCGTCAATGCGGGTCTGCGCGAAGCGATGAAACTGGGATACAAGCGCGTCGTCGTCTTCCCCTATTTCCTGTTCGCCGGTATCCTGATTGACCGCATCTATACCCACACCGATGAAGTTGCCGCCGAATTTGGCGATGTTGAATTCATCAAGGCAGGCTATCTTAAAGACCACCCGATGGTGCTTGAAAGCTTTGCCGAACGCCTTGCCGAGATCGACACCGGCGACAACAATATGAACTGTCAGCTGTGCAAATACCGCGAACAGATCATCGGCTTTGAAGGCGATGTTGGCACCCCGCAGGTTGGCCACCACCACCATGTGATGGGGATCGGCACGGACGGACACAGCCATGGTCATAGCCACGGCCATCATCACCATGGTCATGGGCACCATCATCATGGACACGAACATGATCATAGCCACGATCACAGTCATGACCATGATCACGGGCACAGCCATTCCCATGATGACGTGAATAAATCGACCGGTTCCTGACCGGTCGATCCCGGGATTCTGAAAGGCGCGGCAATGTTTGACTATCTGCGTGATCCGCAGGAAATCTATGCCAAAAGCTTTGCCACCATCAAGGCCGAGGCTGACCTTGCGCGCTTTTCAGATGACCAACAGCCTGTTGCCATCCGCATCATACATGCCTGTGGCATGGTCGAAATGGCGGCCCGGATCGCCTTTGGCGGCGATCTGGTCGGTTCGGCAACAGCAGCGCTAAGATCGGGAAAACCCGTTCTCTGTGATGCGGAAATGGTCCGCCAGGGTATCATTTCCCGCCTGTTGCCTGCAGAAAATAAGATTA
The DNA here is from genome assembly GCF_003326795.1 of Thalassospira profundimaris. GTDB lineage: Bacteria > Pseudomonadota > Alphaproteobacteria > Rhodospirillales > Thalassospiraceae > Thalassospira > Thalassospira profundimaris_C. The sequence continues at coordinate 257,905 of NZ_JPWI01000001.1, forward strand.
TCTGCACCCTGAATGACGACACGACCCATGACATTGCCAACCGGCTCGGTACAACCCGGTCAGCCGCCGCAGTCGAGGCATGGGCAGATCATATCGAAGACGCAATAATAGCCATCGGCAATGCGCCGACGGCCCTTTTCCATGTGCTTGAAGCCATCCATGAAGGACGCCTGTCCAAGCCCGCCGCCATCATCGGCATGCCGGTCGGGTTTGTCGGCGCGGCTGAAAGCAAGGATGCGCTGATTGACCATGCCGGGGATATTCCCTTTGTCACCTTGCGCGGTCGATTTGGCGGCAGTGCTGTGACGGCAGCAACGGTCAATGCTTTGGCTCGTCTGGCGCGCGATGACGCGACCACACCCGATGGCACCCTTGATCGCAGGAACGGGGGCATGCCATGAACGAACAAGCCCCGCTCAAGGGCCGCATCACAGTCATCGGGATCGGTGAAGACGGTTATGACGGCCTGTCGCCGATGGCCCGCAAGATCATTGAAAATGCCACCGTTATCTTTGGCGGCAGCCGCCATATTGCCATGCTGCCCGGATCAAACACCGCCACCCTGAACAAATGGATCACCCCGTTTGAAGCCAACCTGCCGCTGATCGAGGATTGCCTTGATCAGAACCCGGTAGTTCTGGCCAGCGGTGATCCGATGTATTTCGGGGTCGGCAATACACTGATAAAATATTTCGGACCCGAACCGATATATGCGATCCCGTCGCCATCAAGCATTTCTCTGGCGGCATCGCGCCTTGGCTGGCCATTGGCGGAATGCGATGTGATCACGCTTCATGGCCGTGATCCGGAAACCTTGCGCGCCCATTTGCGCCCGCATGGCAAACTGATTGCCCTAAGTGCCGATGGATCGACCCCGGCACTGGTCGCGGTCATGCTGTGCGAAGCAGGCTTTGATCAAAGCCGCATGTCGGTGTGTGAACGGCTTGGCGGTCCGGAAGAACGGATCACCACCCAGACGGCACGCACCTGGCAATCCACCGCCACATCGATGCCAGACGTCAAGGCCGTCGATCCGCTTAATCTGATCATGATTGATCTCGAAGCCGGGCCAAAGGCCAATCCGTTACCCACGGGACCGGGCTTGCCCGATGATGCCTTTATTCATGACGGCATGATCACGAAATCCGAAATCCGTGCCCAAACCCTGTCATCGCTTGCACCCTTTGCCGGTGGCATATTGTGGGATCTGGGGGCCGGGTGCGGTTCGATTTCCATCGAATGGATACGCATGCGCGGTCAGGCGGTTGCGATTGAACGCGATGCCCAACGTTGTGCAATGATCAGGAAAAATGCCCTGCGCCTTGGTGTCCCCGGACTTGTGATCGAACAAAGCACAATTGAAGACGCAATCATGTTTGCCGATCGCCTGCCGCGACCCGATGCCATTTTTATTGGCGGTGGTATCACCAGCAATGGTTTGCTCGATGCCTGCTGGGATCTGCTTCCGACCCATGGGCGGCTGGTCGCCAATACGGTCACGCTTGAAGGCGAAGAAAAATTATTACGTTTCTACAATGAAAAAGGTGGCACGCTGTCGCGCCTGTCGGTATCCCGACTTGTCCCGCGCGGCACGTTCAAGGGCTGGAGCAACCTTGCCCCTGTCACCCATTACCTCGGAGTAAAAGCATGAGCAGTGCGGACCTTCCCGCAGAGCGCCTTCCGGTTGCCGGAACGGCCTATGGGCTTGGTATCGGACCGGGCGAGCCTGATCTGATCACGCTCAAGGCCTATAAAATCCTGCAACAGGCGGATGTGATTGCCTATCCTGCCCTTGAAGACGGCGTCAGCCTTGCCCGCCAGATTGTCGATCCGCACATTCCCGAAGGCCGGATCGAAATTGCCATCCGCATCGAAATGGGCAAAACCGCCGACCCGGTCTATGACGCCGCCGCGATTGAAATCGGCAAGCATCTGGCTGACGGCAAAACCGTTGCGGTACTTTGCGAAGGCGATCCGTTCTTCTATGGCAGCTTCATGTATCTGTTTGGCCGTCTGGCCGAGGCCGGCTATCCGGTCAAAACTGTTCCCGGTGTCAGTTCCATGATGGCCTGTGCCGCCCAGCTTGGCGCACCACTGGCCGCCAAGAATGACGTATTGCAAGTCATTCCCGGCCCGCTGGATGCTGATCGCCTGCGCGCACAGCTTGCCAATACCGATGCAGCTGCCATCATCAAACTCGGCCGCCATTTTGCCAAGGTGCGCGACGTGATCAACGAGCTCGGCCTGACGGACCGGGCGCGTTATATCGAACGTGCAACCCTGGAAACCCAGAAAATGGTGCCGCTTGGCGATCTTCCGGTCGATGCCAAGGCCCCCTATTTTTCCATGATCCTGATCCACCGTCGCGGAGACGCATGGCGATGACCGCCCAGAACAGCTCGAACAGCCCGGCATTGCCGACCAACCCGATCGCCCCGATTGCCGTCATTTGCCTGACGCAGCGCGCCCTTCCGACTGCGCGCAAGATCGCATCGAACCTTCAGGGTGCGAGTGTCCATGGCTTGCGGACCCGCGTGTCGGTCAAGGATGTTGATGTTGCCTTTGATGATACCATTGCGCATCTGCAACAAACATTCTCGTCTGATCATGTCATCATTGGTGTCTGTGCCGCAGGCATTCTGATCCGCGCCCTTGCGCCGCTTCTGGCTGGCAAGTGGCAGGATGCCGCCGTCATTGCCGTTGACGAAGCAGGCGATACCTTCATCCCGCTTTTGGGTGGGCATCACGGTGGCAACCGGCTGGCCCGCGATCTGGCCGAACGGCTGGGCGGCAAGGCCGCAATCACCACCCCGGGCGATGCGATGCTGGGCCTTGCCCTTGATGAACCGCCTGCGGGCTGGAAACTGGGCACACCCGAAACGGTCAAACCGGCCACGGCGGCCCTTCTGGCCGGGGCCTCTGCCCGGATTGAGGTCGAAGCCGGATCGGCGGCATGGCTGACCAACAGTGCCATCGCCCAAAGCGAGGATGGCAGTGTTCTGATCACCGCCACCGCGCGCGAGGGGGCTGATGATGACGCCATCAGCGATGGTGCGGAAACCGCAATCACCTATCACCCGCCTGTTCTGGCCCTTGGGGTTGGCTGTGAACGCGGCTGCCCGGTTGATGATCTTTATGACCTTGTGATGGAAACACTGGCCGGTCAGTGCCTGAGCCCCAAGGCAATTGCCTGTGTCAGTTCCATTGATCTCAAGGCCGACGAAGCTTGCGTCCATGAACTGGCCCGCCGCCTTGGCGTTCCGGCCCGGTTCTTTGATGCCCAGACCCTTGAGGCCGAGGCAGACCGTCTTGTCACGCCATCCGATGTGGTCTTTGCCGAAACCGGCTGTCATGGCGTGGCCGAGGGGGCCGCACTTGCCACCGTCGGGCCAAACGGCAAACTGATCGTCCCCAAACACAAAACCGGGAAATCCACCTGTGCGGTTGCGCTGTCACAGGACGACATCATTCCTGACACCATCGGCACGGCACAGGGCAAATTGTCCATCGTTGGCATCGGTCCGGGGCAGATCGGCTGGCGCAGTCCCGAAGCCACTGCTTTGATCGGACGTGCGACCGATATCGTCGGCTATCAGATGTATCTTGATCTTCTGGGATCGCTGATTGATGGCAAGGCATGCCATCATTCCGATCTTGGGGCCGAGGAAGCCCGTGCGCGCCACGCCCTTGAACTTGCTGCCACCGGCAAGGATGTTGCCCTGATCGGGTCGGGGGATGCGGGCATCTATGCACTGGCAACACTGGTGTTCGAATTGCTGGATCGTGAAGATCGCGCTGACTGGAACCGGGTTGCGGTTCAGGTATCGCCGGGCATTTCCGCCCTTCAGGCCGCAGCATCGCGCATTGGCGCACCGCTGGGCCATGATTTCTGTGCGATTTCGCTTTCCGACCTTTTGACCCCGCGTGAAGATATCCTGCGCCGCCTCAAGGCCGCAGGCGAGGGCGACTTTGTCATTGCCTTCTATAATCCGGTTTCCAAGCGCCGCCGTGATTTGCTGGCCGTGGCCCGTGATATCCTTCTTGAACACCGCCCGGCTGACACGCCGGTTGTTCTTGGCCGTCAGCTTGGCCGCCCGGACGAGGAAATAACGGTTGTTCCGCTTTCGAAACTGGAAGTCGACATGGTTGATATGCTGACCACGGTTCTGGTCGGATCAAGCAACAGCCGCCATATCACCCGTGGCGAGAATGAATGGGTCTATACGCCGCGCGGCTATGCCAAAAAGGGCCCGGATGCGGCCAAGGCCCCGGTTCATAGCAGCACTGACACTTCCAGAAACGACACTTCCAAGAAAGGCGGGGCACAATAATGGCTGTTCATTTTATCGGTGCCGGTCCCGGCGCTCCGGACCTGATCACGGTACGCGGTTTACGTCTGATTGAAAAATGCCCGGTCTGTCTTTATGCGGGATCACTGGTGCCCGAGGAAATCGTCACAAGCGCCCCCGAAGGTGCCCGCGTGATTGATACTGCCCCGATGAATCTTGATGAAATCATCGCCGAGATCGAGGCCGCCCACGCCAAGGGTCAGGATGTGGCGCGTGTCCATTCAGGTGATCCGTCGATTTATGGCGCAATCGCCGAACAGATCCGTCGTCTGGATGATCTTGGCATTCCCTATGACATTACGCCGGGTGTTTCAGCCTATGCCGCAACCGCAGCCGAGATCGGTGCAGAGCTGACCCTTCCCGATATTTCGCAAACCGTGATCCTGACCCGCACTGCCATGCGGTCATCAAGCATGCCCGAAGGCGAAAGTCTTGCCGAACTGGGCAAATCACGCGCGACACTGGCAGTCCATCTGTCGATCAACAATCTGGCCAATGTGGTGCGCGATCTGATCCCGCATTATGGCGAAAACTGCCCGGTGGTGATTGCCTATCGCGCGACCTGGCCCGATCAGAAATATATCTTCGGGACCCTTGGCGACATCCGCGACAAGGTCAAGGGAAGCGGCATCACGCGTACCGCCCTGATCATGGTGGGCGAGGTCTTTGGCCGCAAGGATTTCACCGATTCCCGGCTTTATGCCGCCGACCATACCCACGTATTACGCCCGGCCAAGGCGTAAACCGGATCGGGCGGGCGCAAAACCCGCCCGTTTTTTGTACAAAGCCCCTATGCACCAAGTTCATTTTTTCAGCACAAGAGAATTTTGCCGAAAAATCTGTCATTTCAACCCTGAACATCCTTGACCGCCAAGCCCCGCCACGCCTTTAATCGAAGGGTAATAAAGGGGAGTATGCATGTTCAACGAGATGACAATGGACGACCAGGTCCGCGAGCCATATCGCGCACTGGTTGACTGGATGGAAGCAAACGGCCCCGAGGTACTCGAACAAAAGCGCCTTGAAGCTGAAACTCTCTTTCGAAAAATCGGCATTACCTTTGCCGTCTACGGCGAGGGCGGAGACCCGGAACGGTTGATTCCGTTCGATTTGATCCCGCGCATTTTCACCGCAAGCGAATGGCGCAAACTTGATCGCGGCGTCAAACAGCGCGCACGGGCGCTCAACACGTTCCTCTATGACGTCTATCACAATGCCGAAATCATCAAGGCCGGGATCATTCCCGCCGATCTGGTGTTCAAGAACGACGCCTTTGAACCGGCTGTGATTGGCATCGATCCCCCGCGCAAGGTCTATAGCCACATCGTTGGTGTCGATATCGTGCGCACCGGGCCCGAAGATTTCTATGTGCTTGAGGATAACTGCCGCACCCCGTCTGGCGTGTCCTATATGCTTGAGAACCGCGAAATCATGATGCGCATGTTCCCCGAGCTTTTCAAAAACCTGCGCATCGAGCCGGTTGAAAGCTATCCGGACATGTTGCTCAAGACGCTCAAAAGCATCGCACCGCCCAAATGTGACCGCGAACCCAATATCGTCGTGCTGACACCCGGTGCGATGAACAGCGCCTATTACGAACATTCGTTCCTTGCTGACCAGATGGGTGTTGAACTTGTCGAGGGTCAGGACCTGTTTGTTTCCGACGACCGGGTCTATATGCGGACCACCCGCGGCCCGGCAAGGGTCGATGTGATCTATCGCCGGATTGATGATGCCTATATCGATCCGCTGTGTTTCCGGCCGGATTCTGTTCTGGGTGTTCCCGGACTGATGAATGTTTATCGTTCGGGCGGGGTTGCCATCTGTTCGGCACCGGGGGCCGGTGTGGCCGATGACAAGGCGGTTTATACCTATGTTCCAGACATGATCCGGTTCTATCTGGGGCAGGAACCGATCCTTAATAACGTTCCGACATGGAAATGCGGCAAGCCCGATGATCTGAAATATGTTCTTGAACATCTGGGCGAGCTGGTCGTGAAGGAAGTTCACGGTTCGGGTGGCTATGGCATGCTGGTCGGTCCGGCATCAACCAGGGAAGAACAGGCGGCCTATGCCGAACGCATCAAGGCCGATCCGGGTGATTTCATTGCCCAGCCAACGCTTGCGCTGTCTGCCTGCCCGACCTTTGTTGAAAGCGGCATCGCACCGCGCCATGTCGATTTCCGGCCTTTCTGCCTTGTCGGAGATGACATTCGCCTTGCACCGGGCGGTTTGACCCGTGTTGCCATGCGTGAAGGATCGCTTGTCGTGAACTCGTCGCAGGGCGGCGGGGTCAAGGACACCTGGATCATGAGTGATTAACAAGGGAAAGGGTTGAAAGATGCTTAGTCGTACCGCAGACAACCTTTTCTGGCTGTCGAGATATGTCGAACGGGCCGAAAACATGGCCCGCCTGATGGAGATGGGCTATCGCATGGCGTTGATGCCTGCTGTTGGCGATGGCAACCGTTCGGAATGGGAATCGGTTCTTTCGGCGTCCGGATGTCTTGCCGGATATGATCCTGATGCACCGCTGCGTCAGGAAGAAGTCGCCAATTACCTGATTTTCAATCGGGATAACCCGTCTTCGATCATCAATTGTTTTGAATATGCGCGCGCCAATGCACGTGCCATGCGTACCGCGATCACCGCAGAAATGTGGGAGGCGCTTAACAATGCCCTGATGGAACTTCGCCGTCCGTCGATGCATAATCTGGCCAAGAACGAGCTGCCGGAATTCATCGACTGGGTGAAAAAGCAGGGGTCATTGTTCCGTGGCGCAACTGATTCCACCATCCTGCGCAATGACGGCTATGACTTTATCCGTCTGGGCACCTTTATCGAACGGGCCGATAACACTGCCCGTCTTCTGGACGTGAAATATTACGTGCTGTTGCCTGAAACCAGCATGGTTGGCGATGGTGTGGATAATTATCAATGGACCACAGTTTTACGTGCGGCATCGTCACTGCGTGCATTCCACTGGGTTTATCGCGATGATTATTCCCCGCATCGCATCGCGCATTTCCTGATCCTTAATCCGTTCAGTCCGCGATCATTGGCCCATTGTGCCGAACAGATCACACAGCATCTGGAACGGCTGGCGCGTCACTATGGTCAACGCCATGACGTTCACGGGCAGGCCGTCGAGATGTATTCGCTTCTGACGCAAAGTGCGATGGACGAGATTTTCTCGGAAGGTCTGCACGAATTCCTCACTGACTTCCAGATCCGCAACGGTGCGCTTTCAAGTGCCATTGCCGAAGCCTATTATTTCGGGGGGCAGTAAGATGCGCCTGACAGTCGAACACAGAACCCATTACCGCTATGAATCCCCGGCCCGTCATGTTGTGCAAAGCCTGAAGCTGACACCGGCACAATTTGAAGGTCAGAAAATCCTTAACTGGTCGATCACTGCCGAGGGTTGCCTGATCGGGACGGAATTTACCGACGGCAATGGCGATATCATCAGCACATTGACGGCAGGCGGACCGGTCGACGAGATCGAGATTGTCGTACGCGGCGAGGTCGAAACCACCGACACTGCAGGCGTGCTTCGCGGTCACAAGGAACGAGCCTTTCCGACTGTTTTCCTGCGCTCGACACCGATGACCAAATCCAGCGCTGCCATCCGCAAGCTGGCCGAAAAAGTTGCCAAAAAGACCAGGGACGCGTCCCTTCTTGATCGCGCCCATGCACTTTCCGCAGCAGTTTCCGATGCCATCGCTTATGCGCCGGGTACGACCCATGTTCACACGACCGCGGCTGACGCACTGGCCGATGGCAAGGGGGTCTGTCAGGACCATGCCCATGTCCTGATTTCAGCCGCCCGCCATCTTGATATTCCGGCGCGTTATGTATCGGGCTATCTGTTTGCCGATCAGGATGGCAAGCCCCATGAGGCATCCCATGCATGGGCGGAATTACATCTGCCTGATTTCGGCTGGGTTGGGTTTGATCCGGCAAACCGTTGTTGTCCGACAGATTATTATATTCGACTGGGGGCTGGACTTGATGGGCAGGTGGCTACACCTATACGGGGTGTACATACTGGTGGCGCGAACGAAAATTTGGATGTAACAGTCGTCATCGCGCAATCACAACAGTAACCGGACCAAGACGAAAAATGACCTATTGTGTCGGTTTGATGCTGAACGAAGGGATGGTTTTCCTTTCAGATACGCGGACCAATGCGGGCCTTGATAACATTTCGCGCTATCGCAAAATGTTCACATGGGAAGTGCCCGGTGATCGCGCCATCGTGGCTTTGTCGGCAGGCAATCTGGCCATCACCCAGGCGGTGATGAGCACCCTGCATGAAGCCATTGATGATCCCGACACCGAACCGGGTAACTGCATCCTGAGTGCGCCCAGCATGTTCCGCGTTGCCGAGCTTGTTGGCGAAGCCATGCAGAAAGTTCAGCACAAATACCATGACACCCTTGAGCAGCATCACGAAAGCAGTGCGGCCTCGATCATGGTGGGTGGTCAGCGCAAGGGTGGCGAGCAGCGTCTGTTTCTGGTCTATGCGGCAGGCAACTTTATCGAAGCCACAGCCGATACGCCCTATTTGCAGATTGGCGAACATAAATACGGCAAACCGATCCTTGATCGGGTCATCACCCCCGAAACCCCGATTCAGGACGGGGTAAAGGCGGTTTTGCTGTCGATGGATTCGACCCTGCGCTCGAACCTGTCGGTCGGCATGCCACTTGATCTGGCCGTTTTGCCCGATGATGCCTGCCAGTTTTCCGAACTGCGCCGGATCGAGGCCGATGACAAGGGTTTCCGCGCCCTTTCCGATGCATGGTCAAATGCGCTGCGCGATGCCTTTGCCGATATGCCAGACGAACATTGCGATCTGGCCGCCGAATAATCCGGCACCACTATAAGCAGCCCCGAGCACAAATCCGGACCTGTCGGGGTCCGGATTTTTTTCATTCCCGGTCTTAAATTTTTCCTGCTTGCCCGACGCTGGCATGAACTTTCCAGTGACAAATATCGCGCATCAAATTATCTATAAAATCATGACAGAAAAGACCGACACCACCGTTACCGGGCGGATCACCCGCACCCTTGCTGATCGCATCATTGCCGGCGATATCGCGCCGGGCACCAAACTGCGTCAGGATCACTTTGCCGAGGAATTTGGCGCAAGCCACGTGCCCGTGCGCGAAGCCTTTCGCCGCCTAGAGGCACAGGGTCTGGTGGTCAGCGAACCCAGACGCGGTGTGCGTGTCGCAAGCTTTGACATCGCCGAAGTCCGCGAAGTCGCGGAAATGCGGGCATCGCTTGAAGTTCTGGCCCTGCGTCATGCGGCCCCGCATCTGACCAGCGCGATCCTTGACGAGGCCGAGGATATCAATCGCGCCGGTGAAAACGCCAAGGATGTCCGGGCATGGGAAGACGCCAACAAGGCGTTCCATCGCATCATTCTTGAGCCGTGCAACATGCCGCGCCTGATGGCGAGCATTGATGATCTTCATGCCGCCAGTGCGCGGTTCCTGTTTTCCGGTTTCCGGATGGAATGGGAAGCCCCGACCGATCAGGACCACCGCGCCATCCTGCGCGCCCTGCGCGAACATCAGTTTGATGTCGCTGCCGCCACCCTTGCCCGCCATGTCAAATGGATTGGCACCAAGCCCGGCAAAAACAGTCGCAAGCTGTCTGCGATCTGATCAAAAATCCAAATTTTCTGGTCTGATGATTACCGATTGGATGCCTTTGGTATCAATCGCGCCATTCTTGCATCTATATTCCAACATTTTATAGATAATTTTTATTATTTATTTTCAGTTAGTTATCTAAAACTTCCTAGGGACCTGCAACAAATTTGCTGATTTTGCGATTTTTGGATTGATTTCACGATCCAATGGCGGCGTAATTAATAGATCAGATTCAATTTTATAGATAATTTTAGAACATAGCCGGAGGAACACGTCATCATGGTCAATTCCGTCACCCCGGAAAGCAACACTGCACTCCACAATCCTGTCCTGAACGGGACGAAAAACACCCTGATGGTTTTGGCGGGCGTCGCCCTGATCACGGCAAGTGCCAAGATCACTGTTCCGTTCTGGCCGGTACCGATGACGTTGCAGACCATGGCCATCATGGCCATTGCCGTTGCGACCGGTCCGCGCATGGCCGTAGCCACCCTGCTGGCCTATCTTGCCGCCGGGGCTGCGGGCCTGCCGGTCTTTGCCGGAACACCGGAACGTGGCATCGGCATTGCCTATATGATGGGTCCGACGGGCGGTTATCTCGCCGGATATCTGGTAGCGGCCGGTCTGGTCGGGGCCTTGGCACGTGGGCGCAGCGCAGTCGGTCAGTTTGCTGTCATGATGGTCGGTATGGTGCCGGTCTATCTTCTTGGACTGGCGGGGCTTTCGGCCTTTGTGCCGTCGGAAAAGGTCGTTGCCCTTGGCTTTACCCCCTTCATCCTTGGCGACATCCTCAAGATTGCGCTGGTTGCCGTTGGCTTTGCCGCCATCCGCCACCTTAAAAGCCTGAACAAGGCGGCCTGACCGATGACGGGTGCACACTCAAACACGACTTCGCCCCAGCCCCGTGCGCGCAATGCGAACCCGCCTGCTGACGGCACCCTGCGCCATGACTGGAGCGTCGAGGAGATCGAGGCGATTTATCGAAGCCCCCTTCTTGACCTTGTCGGGCGGGCAAATGCCGTTCACCGCGCCCATCACGATCCGTCCCGTGTTCAAAAGGCCAGCCTGCTATCGATCAAGACCGGCGGCTGTCCCGAAGATTGCGCCTATTGCCCGCAATCCGCCCACCACCGCGAGGTCAAGCTGGGGAAGCAACAGCTTCTTGACCCGGCATCAGTAATTGAACTGGCCAAACGCGCCAAAGATGCCGGGGCAGACCGGTTTTGCATGGGGGCGGCATGGCGTCGTGTGCGTGACGGGGCGGCCTTTGACGCGGTTCTTGAAATGGTGCGCGGGGTTGATGACCTTGGCATGGAGGCCTGCGTCACCCTTGGCATGCTTGAACCCCGTCATGCCAAACAGCTCAAGGATGCGGGGCTTAAAGCCTATAACCACAACCTTGATACCAGTCCGGAATTCTATGGTCAGATCATCACCACCCGAACCTATCAGGACCGGCTTGATACGCTGGCTTCCGTCCGGTCACACGGGATTGATCTGTGCTGTGGCGGGATCATTGGCATGGGCGAAAGCATCCGTGATCGTGCATCAATGCTTCAGGTCCTAGCGGGTTTTGATCCCCATCCCGAAAGTGTGCCGATCAATGCACTGGTGCCGGTCGAAGGTACTCCGCTTGCCGGGCGTGATCCGATTGATCCGCTTGAACTGGTTCGCATGGTGGCGACTGCACGCATCATCATGCCGAGATCAACCGTGCGCCTGTCGGCCGGACGCACCGATCTTAATCGCGAAGCCCAGATCATGTGTCTGATGGCCGGGGCCAATTCGGTGTTTTATGGCGAAAAGCTTCTGACCACGCCAAACCCCGAAGAAAACAGCGACAGCGCCTTGTTCGCAGCCCTTGGGCCGATTGCCGCCTGACCATTCAGGCACAAAGTTCAACCCCCGAACCCGTGCCGCCCGCATGGGTTCAACTGGCGGAGCTCTCCTTCCATGGGAGCTTCGCCATTTTATTTAAAGCAATATGGAAAAGGGAAACACGCAACCAGCACGGCCTAGTTGGCCTGTGCAGTTTCCTGCGGCTGATAGATGAAACCATGTGCCGGGTAAACGCTGCCAAACGTGCCCTGGGTATTCATCATGCGGACTTCCGACCAGTCGTTTTTCGCTGAAACATCGACCACCGGCTGACGGTAATGGACCTTGCCGCGCGTGCGCGAATCACTGCCCCAGTTGGCGTGATTGACCAGAATCTTTCGGCTATCAAGGATGGCCGAAACCACGGCAACATGACCAAGTTTCAGACGGGATGTCTTGCGAAGTGCAAGAACGGAACCGACCTGCGGGCGATTGCCGCGCTGGAAATTCTGTTTTCCGGCCTGCGCCCACCAGGTCCAGGCATCGCCATAAATCTCGATCCCCGATACTTCACGGGCATAGGGCACGCATTGCAGGAACTTGTCGGTCGGCGCAAAGGGATTAAGACGCGAGCTCGGCACATTGACACTGGCAAGTGTGGTGACCGTATCACTTGGCATCGGGCCGGTCATCTGGGTTGCGGAATTGCCCGTGCTAAAACACGCAGAAAGCACCAAACACAGTCCGACAATTCCCAGAAAACGCATCTGAAATTTTCCCCAAATGACTCACATTGGCTCACCATAGGGGGCCATGCCTTAATAATCCTTTACCGCACTGCATCGGAAATATCCGAACTCCTGCGACCAAGTGCACCGATCCGGTACAATCGCCAAAGCCCGACAGATGCCGCACACAGGATCAACGCCCCCGAGCCGCGCGCCGTATATTGAATGTTTCCTGCTTCGGATATCGCACCAAGCATGGTCCCTCCCAGGGCCATACCACCAAAACTGGTCGCACTCCAGAAGCTCATGACCCGGCCCCGCAATTTGTTATCCACCGTCAACTGCAACGCGGTTTGCGATCCGACCCCGACAGCCGTCAGGCCAAAGCCGGTCAGTGCCACCAAGCCCACGGCAAGCTCATACCATGGCGAAAAGCCAAGACCGAACATGCCCATCGCCGCAGCAAAGGCACCGACAATGGTAATACGTTGAAAATCAGCAGCATTTGATTTCACCCGCGACAGCATAAAGGTCGATGCCACCGCCCCGATCCCGCCCGCAGATGCCATCATGCCAAGCCCGGTAACCCCGCGTTCATAGACCGCCTCGGCAAAAACCGGCATCAGTTCGATCATTCCCGTTCCGACCAGCGATACAAAACAGGACAACGCCAAAACAGACCGGATCATCGGATGGGAAATGGCATAACGCGCCCCATCAACAAGGGCTGCCCAGATTCGCCTGCTTTTGGCATCGGGTGCCCGTTCAAGATGAATGGTCACAACCGACAGGACAAACACCATCGGAAGATAGCTGATGGCATTCAGCATAAAAGCAACGCCCGTCCCCCATGTTGCGATCACAACCCCGCCAATCGCCGGACCGACAAGCCGCGAGATATTGAAATTCATTGCCGCATAGGCAACCGCACGGCTCATGAATTCCCGGCGAACAATGACCGGTACCAATGACAAGCGCACCGGCGTCATCGCACTGCCCAATATCCCCATGGATGCCGCCAGAATCACCATCCATGGCAGGGTCATCATCCCGGCATGGGACAAACCCATCAGAAAGAATGAAATTCCCGCCTGCCCAAGATTGAGGATCATCGCCGTGCGGCGCAAATCAACCCGGTCCGCCATCACCCCGAAAATCGGCCCCAGAAAAAAGGCCGGGGCGAAATTCAATGCCGCGATCAGACCCGTCCAGAATGCCGATCCGGTCAGCGACCAGGCCAGCCAGGACATGGCAATTTTCTGAATCCACAACCCTTGGGTCGAGATGCATTGCCCGACCAGAAACAGCAAAAAATTGCGGTCGGAAAAAATCGATTGTGATGCGGCCTTTGACCCGCCCAAATCTTGTGGCGGATCTTGTGGCAGGTCTTGCAGCACGTCAGATGTTTCCGGATCAGGGGCAGCTTTTGGCACGGAGGCTCCGGGATGATGTGGGGCGGAAATCGATCCATCCGTCTGTCGGGGCAAACAGACAACCGGCAAGATCGTCAGGATGGCCGGAACTGGATGAACAGAACTGCAAAATGGTGGTCATGCAGTAATGTGATTATAGGAAAGACTAAGCTGTTTGGCATTAATTCTTCGCAAATTAGCTGTATCAGGCCTTCCCAAAACCCGCGATAAGACACATATCAAAATAACAAAACCATCGGCACAGAACCGATAAAACGTCCTTGAAAACATGGTCCTAGGCCAAACCGGGTATCGCATCACATGACGACTGAATTTCGCGATATCGAACGTGAAAAGTTCGCGATCAATGCCAAAACGTGCGAGTGGACCATTCGCGCCATGACCGCACTTCGCGCCAATATCGACATCAGCATCAAAATGCACGGGCCGCGCGATCATCTGGATCAGGGCGATATTTTCATGTTCAACCATTTCGCCCGGTTTGAAACCTTTATCCCGCAATTCCTGATCGCGCTTGAAACCGGCGTCTATTGCCGGTCCATCGCATCGGGCGAGTTTTTTGCCCAGGACAACACATTCTCGCGCTATCTGCGCGCCCTTGGCGGCGTACCCAACGACTATGAAAGACTGCTGCCCTTTCTGGCCGAGGAAATCCTGCGCGGCGGCAAGGTCGTCGTGTTTCCCGAAGGCGGCATGGTCAAGGATCGCCGTGTTCTTGCTGCGGAACGCCCGCACCCCAAGCGCCCTGATTACAGCGTTTATTCGCGCACTGCCGATACCAGGCGCGCCCATCATACCGGTGCGGCCCTGTTGGGTCTGTGTATTGACGGTTTCAAAATCGGGCTTTCAACGCTGATCGAAAAGGGCCATCGCGATGAACTTTCCCGCTGGGCCGGGATTCTTGAACGTGAAGAGGACGATCTTCGCACCACCCTTGCCAAGCCAACCCTGATGTTTCCCGCCAATATCACGTTCCATCCGCTGCGCGTTGATCAGAATCTTCTGGCCTGGGCGGCTGACATGTTTACCGGCGGGCTCAGCCCGAAAATGGCCGAAGAACTGATCATTGAAGGCAACCTGATGTTCAAGAAGACCGATATGGACATCCGCCTTGGCGATCCGGTCGATCCGCGCCTGCAATTTAACTGGCTGGATCGGCGCATGCTGGCCAAACGCGTGGAACGGGCCCGATCAATTGATGATCTTTTCCGGCCTGCCAGCACACTTGAGAAAATAACAGACCGGGTCACCCAATACGCCATCACCCGGCATATCAAACCGCTGCGCAATCATTGCATGGCGGTGATGTATTCCAATCTGACGATCAATGTCAGTCATCTGGCGTCACGACTGATCATGATGTGGCTGGCTGATGGCGTGACTGAAGTCGATATCAGCCATTTTGACCGCACCCTTTATCTGGCCATCAAGAATATCCAGCAGGCCGAAGACGTTCACCTGCATCGCGGCATGAAGAACCCGGCCGACTATATCGGTATTTTTGAACTCAATTGCCCGCAAATCCGGTTCTTCATTGATAGCGCGGTTCAGCTTGGCCTGATCGAACGCAAGGATCAGAAATATTGCTTCCTGCCAAAATTGCAGGAGGACGCCAATTTTGACCAGATCCGCATGGATAACCCGATCATGGTCTATGCCAATGAAATGGCTCCGATCCATGCAGCCTGGCAGGCGCTTGAACGGGCCCGGGTAGAGGTCGATCACTTAAGCGCCGTTGATATCGCCCATCGCCGGTTTGACGATGAAATTCGTGCGTGGTCCTGGAACCGCGCAAAATACAAGGGCCCGAAATACGACGCCATCAATCAACAGGAAACAGCCACGGCCGATAGCCGACCCTATCTTTTGTTGCCCAACGGACAGACCCGGTTTGCCTGTGGTGTATTGCTGGTGCATGGTTTTCTGGCCTCGCCTGCGGAACTCAACACGCTTGGCGAAAAGCTTTCCGCACTTGGCTATGCGGTAATGGGGGTTCGGCTTGCCGGACATGGAACATCGCCGCATGAATTGCAAAAGCGCAAATGGACCGACTGGCTGGAATCGGTTCGGCGCGGTTATGAAATCCTTGCACCTTTCTGCGATCAGGTGATCATCGTCGGCTTTTCGACCGGCGGGGCGCTATCGGCTATCCATGCTGCGGATCATCCCGAAAAGCTGGCCGGGCTGGTTCTGGCCGGGACACCCCTTAAATTCCGCAACCGCAATCTGATGTTTGTGCCGCTGCTGTATGGCGCCAACAAGCTGATGGGATGGATGCCATCGGCACAGGAAATGCTCAGTTTTCGGCCAAATGAATCCGAACATCCCGACATCAATTACCGCAACATTCCGATTGGTGGTCTGCATCAATTGCGTCAGGCCGTTGCCGAGATGCAAAAACGCCTGCCTGATATTGATTGCCCGACATTGATCCTTCAGGGCGATGGCGATCAGGTGGTTGATCCGGCCAGTGCAACCATGATCCGCCGGATTGCAACCAATGCCCCGGAAATCGATGTTCAGATGATCAAATCCGAACGCCATGGGATTGTGAACGAGGATATCGACGGCACCCATGACCGGATCATCGATTTCATCAGTGATCATTGTGCCGCCGAGATGATCGAGGCCAGCGCCATTCCTGCTCAGTAGCCTGTTACTTCAGGTACGGCTAACGCCCCTAACCGGGAACCGCCGGGATCACCTGACGCAGATCGGGTTGATCATGGATAAAGGTCAACTGGATCGTCGCCGGGATCTCGGCCAGAAACACGGGATCTGCCTTCATGGATTGCGCACCACCGACACAATCGACCTCTATGTCGCTGGAACGAAGGAAGTCGCAAAAGGCATCGCATTGCCGACCATCCATTACAAAGCGGATGGTTGCCATCTTGTTGGAATAAAGCTGACTGTCTTCAATCCAGCCATGCGCCTTGCTGATCGCCTGCTCGACAATATCCATCACATGGTGTCGATCCTGACGGGTGACTGCCTGAAAACTGATTGGTTTTGGGCGCATTATTACCCCCCATTTTCGGGCCACATCCCGGCCATACACACCAAAAAAAGACCCGAAACCCGGCCAAATTCAACCTATAGATTAATACCCAAATTGCCTTGCAACAAGCTTGACGTTGTTTTGGCATTCTCATAGTTTGGATCCATGGATACAAACATTATCACCCAAACACTTGAACGCGAAATTCAATCGGGCCTGCTGGCACCGGGAACAGTGCTCAAACAGGAAGAACTGGCATCACGTTTTGGCGTTAGCCGCCAGCCCGTGCGCCATGCCCTTGAACGGTTACGCACATCGGGCCTGCTTGAAAAACGCCCGGACAGAAGCCTTGCCGTCACGGGACTTCGCACAGAAGACGTTCTTGAGCTCTGCCAGATTCGCATCGCCCTTGAGACCACCGCACTGACGCTTTCTGCCCCGAACCTTTCGGCTAGTACACTTCGCAAGGCGCGGCGCCTGAATGAAGACCTGTTTGAAGAAGAAGACCCGGAAATCCTTGCCGAACTCGACCGGGATTTTCACCGCACGCTGTATGGGGCCTGCGGCAATGAACGGCTGCTTGCAATGATTGCTGACATGCGCGGCGAGGCAAAACGCGCCTATGCGCTGCAACCGGCAGGGTCACGCCCGCGCAGTGCATTTTATGACGAACATAACCGGATTCTTGATGCGCTGGCGGCACATGACGTCACCACCGCTTGCGACATCCTTGCCACCCATATCGGGATAACCACAGCAACCCTGATCCCGATTGATCAACCCTGACAAGCAGGAGCCCCGCATGAGCAGCTTTGGCGCAAAGGTTATCTGGCACCGCCAGAAATCCGAAAAATTTACCGACCGGCGCTATTGCCGTGGCCATGTCTGGCAGTTTGATGGCGGAGTCGAAGTTCCGGCATCATCGTCACCGCATGTCGTGCCGCTGCCCTATTCGCTTGCTGAAAATGTCGACCCGGAAGAAGCCTTTGTCGCCAGCCTTTCAAGCTGCCACATGCTGTTCTTCCTGCATTTCGCATCCGATGCCGGGCTGGTGATTGATCATTATGCTGATGAGGCCATAGGGGTGATGGAAACGGTCGATGGCAAGACCATGATCACCAAAGTCACACTTCGCCCCGAAGTCACCTATGGCGGGCAGACACCCGACATCGCCCTTGAGAACGATCTTCATCACCGTGCCCATGATGCCTGCTTTCTTGCCAACTCGGTCAGGACCGAAGTCGTGACCGAGCCAGTGCGATGAATCGCAACCGGGCAAAAGCCGCTCAGTTGGCAAGCGGCTTCTGCGCGCAGATGGCATAGCGATGCTGGGCACCGCGCTCCAACCCCTTGGCAAAGCTGATATGTTTCTTCTGGGCGCTGTGAATTTGTCTAAGGTCGAAATCAATCCGGATCGGATCAAATCCGGCCTGTGCCAGCATTGATGAAACTTCATCGGCACGGGCGCCTTCGGAAAAATGGACACGCGCCAGGATATCGCGGTGGGTCTGCATATGGGCAACCGCTTCGACGGGTTTGCGCAACCCGATGGATTCCAGGAAGCCAGCCATCACCTTGTTGAATTTGGTTGCCCAGGTCGGCGAGACAAAATCGCCATCCACCACCAAAAGCTTTCCACCCGGTTTGAGAATCCGGAACCATTCGGCAAAGGCCGCCGCCGGATCAACCAGCGTCCAGACCAGATGACGGGTAATGATCACATCATAGCTGTCATCATCTTCAAGGGTGTGTTCGGCATCGCCGAGCAGGAACCGGATATCTGATCCGCGCAGCTTTGATTTCGCACGTGCCTTTTCAAGCATCGCTTCGGACCAGTCCATGCCGGTGACCGCAAAGCCAAGATCATGCATCAGATGACTGATCACACCGGTCCCGCTGGCCAGATCAAGGGCCTGACGACCTTCGCCCTTGCCGAAATGTCGTTCAAGCAGAGCATGCCAGGCATTGCGTTCTGTCTCGGAAAAAATCTCGTGCCCGGGCTGTTCGTCGAATGTGGCGGCGCGCATCGACCAGTATTCCCTGATCTCTTCCCGCAAGTTGTAGTTGCTGGCCTGATTCATGATCTAGATGCTCTCTCTGTCGTTACGCGGCAGAAAACGGCGTTCCTTACCTGTTTTCGACGGGGTATTTTCCCCTAAAAAGATAATGAATTGCATTTTCATTGCGAAACATATTGATTTGCATTCTCAATAACTGATAAATCCGTCGTCAGGCAATCCTAAAATAAGGGAACGGGAATGAAATTTTCGGGTGCACTTGCAGCTCTGACAATGCTGGTCGCGGGTACAGCACAGGCTGCTGATTCCATCAAGGTAACAGATGTTACCGGGCGGGAAGTCTCCATCAATCTGCCGGTTGAACGTGTCATTCTGGGCGAAGGTCGCCTGATTTATGGTCTGGCAACGCTTGATAGCGAAGATCCGTTCGAACGTGTCGTCGGCTGGAGAGATGATCTTAAAAAAGCCGATCCGCAGACCTATGACATCTATGCTGCGAAATATCCGCGCATTGATGATATCCCCACCTTTGGTGGCATCAAGGACGGTACCTTTGACGTCGAACAGGCGATTTCGCTCAAGCCTGATGTTGTCATCATGAACCTTGAAGCCAAGGGTGCCACCGAAGATGGCGGCTATGATGACAAGCTTGCTGCCGTTGGCATTCCGCTGGTCTATATCGACTTCCGCGAAGCGCCGATGAAAAACACCGAAACCAGCATGAAAATCCTTGGTCAGCTGACCGGCAAGGAAGATCGCGCTGCCGAGTTCATCAAGTTCCGTTCCGACAGCATCAAACGCATCACTGATCGTCTGGCCAAGGCAAACCCGGCAAAGCCGCAAGTCTTTATCGAACGTGCAGCCGGTTACTCCGAAGAATGCTGCATGTCATTCGGCAACGAAAACTTTGGCACGATGGTCGAGATGGCCGGTGGCGTAAACATTGCCGCGGCGATCATTCCGGGCACCTTTGGCACCATCAACCCCGAGCAGGTTGTGGCATCCAACCCCGATCAGTTCGTTGGTACCGGTGCTAGCTGGGAAGCCTATGTCCCCGGTGGTGCCTGGGTTGGCCTTGGTCCGGATGCAGACATGGTTGAAGCCCGCCGCAAGCTGATAGGCCTGATGGAACGTCCGGCATTTACCGGTATCAAGGCCGTTCAAAACGGTCAGGTCCATGCTGTCTGGCACCAGTTCTATAACAGCCCGTACCAGTTTGTTGTCATCGAACAGATGGCCAAATGGTTCCATCCGGACCTGTTTACCGACATCGACCCGGAAGCAACCTTCAAGGAACTGCATACACGGTTCCTGCCGCTCGACTACCAGCCGGGTTACTTCATTTCTGCAAGCGATAGCGTCACAAACTAATGTCGACCACTCACGTCAGTATCGAAGCCGGGAGCGCGCATTATAAAGCGCGCTCCTTGCAGCGTTTTTTAATCCTGCTTGCAATGAGCGGGGCCTTGGTATTGTCATTTGCCATTGATCTGGCAACCGGACCTGCGAACTATCCGCTAAGCGATGTGATCGCCACCCTGATTGATCCCTGGTCGGCCACCGACCAGATGCGCGTGGTCATCTGGGAAATCCGCATGCCGATTGCGCTTATGGCGCTGACGGTCGGTGCTGCCCTGTCGACCGCAGGCGCACAGATGCAGACCATCCTTGCCAACCCGCTTGCCAGCCCCTTTACGCTTGGTATTTCTGCTGCCGCCGGGTTTGGTGCCGCTTTGGCGCTGGTTCTCGGTGTTGCACTTTTGCCAGCCTTTGTTGATTTCATCATTCCGATCAATGCCTTTGTCATGGCAATGGGAACGGCACTGATCATTCATTTCTTCAGCCGCCTGCGCGGGGTAACAGTCGAAACCATCGTTTTGCTTGGTATTGCGCTGGTCTTTACCTTCAACGCGCTTCTGGCACTTTTGCAATATCTTGCCAGCGAACAGGCACTGGCCGCTGTGGTGTTCTGGACCATGGGCAGTCTGGTCAAGGCCACCTGGACCAAGGTTGCGGTCACCGCATGTGCCGTTGTGATTGCATTGCCGCTGTTCGTGCGTCAGGCATGGGCATTGACCGCCCTGCGTCTTGGGGATGCCAAGGCCGAAAGTTTTGGCGTCAATGTGCAGGGGCTTCGTTTACGGACCATGCTGATTGTCAGCATGCTGGCAGCAATCCCGGTATCCTTTGTCGGTACCATCGGCTTTATCGGGCTGGTCGGCCCCCATATCGCCCGCATGCTGGTTGGTGAAGATCAACGCTTCTTCCTGCCGGCATCGGTGCTGTGCGGGGCCTTGATCCTGTCGGCGACATCGGTTCTGTCCAAACTTCTGATACCGGGTGCAATTCTTCCGATCGGGGTGATTACTGCCCTTGTTGGCGTGCCCTTCTTCTTCTCGCTGATTTTCGCAAGTCGGAGGAAATCATGGTAACGCTTCGTCTTGATGATATCGGCACCCGCTATGGCAAGGTGCAGGTGGTTTCAGGGATCACAACACCGGTCATTCAGCCCGGTACCGTGACGGCCGTGATCGGACCGAATGCGGCCGGCAAATCAAGCCTGTTCAAACGCATTGCCGGATTGGCAAAGGGCGATGGCACGGTTGATCTTGGCAGTGCGACCAAGGATCGCAACACGATTTGCTATATGCCACAGGATACCGGATCAACCGCGGTCTTGTCGGTTTACGAGTCGATCATTCTGGCCGCCAAGCAGGGTTCAAGCCTGCGCGTGCGTGCCGAAGAACTCAGCCGGATTGACGACATTCTGGCCGCCTTGCGCATTGCCAATCTGGCCGGGCGCAATCTGGGCGAACTGAGTGGCGGGCAGCGCCAGCTGGTTGCCATCGCCCAGACACTGGTGCGCGATCCGAAAATCCTTTTGATGGACGAGCCGACCTCGGCCCTTGACCTGCATCGTCAGATGGAAGTCCTGTCTTTCATGCGCGATGTTGCCAAGGGCCAGAACATCATCGTCCTGATCGCGATCCATGACCTCAACCACGCCTTGCAATATTGCGATCAGGCCATGGCCATTCGCGATGGCAGAATGGTCGCCTATGGCCCCTGTGCCGATGTGATTGATCGCGATCTGTTACGCGATGTCTATCAGGTAGATGGCCATGTCGAACTGAACTCTCTGGGCCATCGCCATATCGTCTTGCGCGGCCCAAGTGACGAGACCGACAGCCGTCACAACACCGCAATCCTGCGCAATCCCCAATCAGAATCTGCGCGTGCTGCCCAATAGGCAGGCGCGATTTTCTTTCTGATTAAAAACTTTGCATTTGGGGAATTTTCTGTTTCCATAGAAGCATGATGATCACCGCCCGGCAGGGTTTCCGATCCTGCCGGGTAACCATATGATAATACAAACAAAAATATCATGTGACGTGATCGATGCTTCAGGAGGCAGAACTTGCAGACCGGCGCACCATTCAGTTTCGAACGTTTTACCTTTCCCGATCTTAAGACCCTGCTGGCTAAGGCAAGCCCGCTGCGGTCCGGCGACGTGCTTGCAGGACTTGCGGCAGGATCGGACGAAGAACGGGTTGCGGCACGCTTTGTGCTGGCTGATGTGCCGCTTAAACGCTTTCTGAACGAGGCACTGGTTCCTTATGAGGATGACGATGTCACGCGCATGATCATTGACGGTCATGACGCCGATGCCTTTGCGCCAGTATCATCACTGACCGTCGGGGAATTTCGCAACTGGTTGCTGGGCGATGACGCCACGCCCGACGTTCTTCGCAACCTTGCACCCGGCCTGACGCCCGAAATGGTCGCAGCGGTCTCCAAACTGATGCGCAATCAGGACCTGATCGCCGTGGCCAGGAAATGCCACGTGGTCACTGCCTTTCGCAATACCATCGGCCTGCCCGGCCATCTGGCCGTGCGCCTGCAACCCAACCATCCGACCGATGATCCGGCCGGGGTCGCGGCATCCATCCTTGATGGTTTGATGCATGGCAGCGGCGATGCGGTGATTGGCATCAATCCCGCAACTGACAGCCCCGAAGCGATGATCGATCTTTTAAAACTGATCGACGAGGTTCGCGAGCGGATCGATATCCCGACCCAGTCCTGTGTGCTGGCCCATGTCACGACCGCGATTGACGTGATGGCGCGCAATGCCCCGGTTGATCTGGTGTTTCAATCCATCGCCGGAACCCAGAAGGCCAATGAAAGTTTCGGTATCACGCAGGCCATGCTGGCCGAGGCCGAAGACGCCGCCAAGGGGCTTAAACGTGGCACGGTTGGCAATAATGTCATGTATTTCGAAACCGGGCAGGGTGCGGCATTGTCGGCCGATGCCCACGAAGGACTTGATCAGCAAACGGTCGAAACCCGTGCCTATGCGGTTGCCCGCAAATATTCCCCGCTTCTGGTCAATACGGTGGTCGGCTTTATCGGGCCGGAATATCTGTTTGATGGCAAACAGATCACCCGCGCCGGGCTTGAAGACCATTTCTGTGGCAAGCTGCTTGGCGTGCCGATGGGCTGTGATGTCTGCTATACCAACCATGCCGAAGCCGATCAGGACGATATGGATAACCTCCTGACCCTGCTGGGCGTTGCCGGATGCAACTTTGTCATCGGGGTACCCGGTGCGGATGACATCATGCTTAATTACCAAAGTACCAGCTTCCATGATGCGATGTATCTGCGGTCGGTACTTGGGCTGGAACCCGCCCCGGAATTTGCCGCATGGCTGCGCAAGATGGATATCCTTGATCAGAATGGCCGCACCCGTCCACAGCTTGACGGGCAAGCCGCCCAGAACCTTCTGGCATGGTCGGGGGCCGCGTGATGAGCAAGCTTTCTGACAAGAAAATACCGAGCGGCCTTGATCCATGGAATGCATTGCGTATCCATACCGATGCCCGTATCGGTCTTGGCCGGGTCGGGGATGGTTTGCCGACCGAAAGGTTGCTTGAATTCCAGATGGCCCATGCACGCGCCCGTGATTCGGTGCATATGGCATTTGATGCCAGTGGTGTGCGCGCACAGCTTGCATCCCTTGATCAGACGATCCTTGATGTCCATTCCGCGGCACCGGACCGGGCAACCTATTTGCAACGCCCCGATCTGGGCCGTCTGCTTGACGATGCTTCACGCGAAACGCTGACCACGCACAAGGCGCGCTATGACGTCGCCTTCATTCTGGCCGATGGCCTGTCGGCGCGGGCGACCCATGATCACGGCGCCAATACGCTGTCGCTGATCCTTAAACGGTTGGGTGATAGCTGGTCGATTGCGCCGATCACGCTGGCAACCCAGTCGCGTGTCGGACTGGGCGATGAAATCGGAACCGCCCTTGGGGCAAAACTGACCGTGATGCTGATTGGCGAGCGCCCCGGATTGTCGAGTGCAGACTCCCTTGGGGCCTATCTGACATGGGCCCCAAAACCCGGTCGATCCAATGCGGATCGCAACTGTGTCTCAAACATCCGCCCGGCCGGGCTGGCCCCGGAGAAGGCGGCCGACAAGATTGCCTATCTGATGAGCGAGGCCCGGAAACTTGGTCTTTCAGGCGTCGCCTTGAAGGATAACTCATCCAGTCCGGCGCTGATTGAAGGCTGATTCGCCCAAAAAAAGGGGGGCGATGCCCCCTTTTCTATTTCATTTCCAATGGCGTCAGGCCCGAAGCGCCTCAAGCCCGTCGGCAACCATGACCGGATCAAATTCAGTGATGGTGTAATCGGCCAGATCATGTTGATGAAACGGATCGCGGGTCAGTTCTTCTTCAAGGGCTGCCCTGTCGCCACGTGCCAGAATCACACCACCATCGCGCGGCACCTTTCGCCCGGATGCCAGAAACATCCCCTTGGCATAGGCTGATTTCAGCCATGCAATATGCCCGTCAATATGGGCATCAACCTGTTCGAGTGGCACCTTGTAGCTGAGCGATACGATAAACATCAGATCTTCCTGCAAGCGGTTCAGATATCGGGTTCATTCGGAAAGTCGGTAGTTTCGCAACAAACCGCAAATCACATTTTGGCGATGTGGCCATTGCTGTGTGATCAGTCCTGATGGCCTGAAAGCCGGTTCAAAAGGCGTTCGATACGCTCGGCATGGGCGGCTTCGCCGCGGGCAACACTTTCAAACCATGCAGCGACATCTTCAAGGCCTTCCTCGCGCGCGATGCGGGCCATTTCCGGATAGCTTGTCTCTGCCTCGTCCTTTTCCTGGGCAAGGGCTGCTTCCAGATTAAGCCGGGTGGTGCCAAGCGGCTTTCCGGTCAGAGGATCACCGCTGGATTCCAGAAATTCCAGATGGCCAAATGCATGACCTGTTTCGGCCTCGGCGGCGGTTCTGAAAAGTTCGGCTGCCTCGGTCTGACCTTCAATATCGGCCTGTTGGGCAAAATAGAGATAGCGACGGTTGGTCTGGGCTTCTGCGGCGAAGGCTGCGCGCAGGTTTTTCTCGGTCCGTGTACCCTTGAGCGCCATGTGCGCTGTCCTTTGTTATTGTTCGCGATCGGTTGTCACATAACCACGCGAAAGACGTAAAAATAAGGCGGCGGGACATTTCATCCCGCCGCCTTCTTATGTGTCCTGAAATTCCGGATCGTCAACCGTCACAGGGGCAATTGCACCGGGTCAATCGCGGATTTCATCTGTCTGTTACGCACCACAACAGACGATGTGGTCACAGATCAAATTCAAACGCCTGACGGCTTAGGCTGCATCCTGTTCCGTGCAATTGCGGCGCAGACGGAAGACCAGATCAACCGATGCTAGTTCGGTACCGTTTGGCATGCTCGGAATGCTGTTGATCTGTACCGAGTCTGCGGGAATGTCGGACAGAAGCCCGTCTTCCTCGCAATAGAAATGGTAATGCGGTGAGGTGTTGGTATCGAAATAGGACCGGCCCGGATCAATCACGATCTCGTTGAGCAAACCGGCATCGGTGAACTGATGCAGGGTATTGTAAACCGTTGCCAGTGATACCTTGATGCTATTGCTCATGGCTTCGGAATGAAGCTGTTCGGCCGTTACATGCCGATGTCCGTTTTCAAACAGCAGACGCGCAAGCGCCAGTCGCTGACGGGTTGGTCGCAGATTGGCATCTTTGAGCCGGTTCAAGGCGTCGGTATATGGACGCGAAGTGGTTCTCATGTCTTTGCCCCTATCATTGGTAAAACCGGCATTGCGGTTCCGTTAAATTCCATGATCAGACTAGAGAACCCGGGCGCACGATTCTTTGATTTTGATCAACTACAATAAGATGTAGAAACCAGACCGCCCCAAATAAAAAGGGCCGGAAAACCGGCCCTTTTCGAATAAGTATGCGATTTGACTGATCAATCGCCGGTCATGATGCGATCAACCAGCTCCTTGACGGTCGGAATATTGCCATTGGCATAGAACGGATCTTCACCGAATTTGTAGGCATTGTGGCCTGCAAACATCAGTTCATTTTCGACCGATGCACCATGGGCAATGTTCTGAAGCGTCTTCTGGATGCAGAAGGAACGCGGATCGGCACGCTTGCCGGTCGTACCTTCATGCTGTTCCCAGTTGGAGAACTGGCACTGTGACAGACAACCCATGCAATCGATCTGGTCTTTCTTGATCGTCAATGCACTGTCTGGCGTCACAAACACCATGGTCTCGTCCGGGGTCGGCATACCTTCGGTATAGCCGGCTTCAAGCCATGCACGTACCTTATCGGCATCGTCTTCACGGACATAGATCGGGCGACCACGACGTCCCAGCGGAATACCGACATGCAGGTCTGCTTCGGCCGTACGGGAATACCGTACCTGACGATCAGAACGCTGATGCAGGTCTTCAAGGAAGTCGTTGCGCACAGCCGAGCTATAGAAGCCGGTCGGGCTGAATTTATGCAGCGACACATCACCGTTCTGAAGACCGGTCAGGCGTTGTTTCCATTCAGCGGAAATCTCGCTTTCCTGGGTCAGAAGCGGACGGGTACCGAACTGGAAGGCCACCGGGGCAACTTCCGGATTGTCGATCCAGTCTTCGAAATCACGCAGGAACCAGACACCACCGGCCATGATGATCGGAACATCATTAAGGCCGACGGAATTCATGAATTCACGCAGGGCCGCAACACGCGGGAACGGATCTTCGGGCACCAGCGGGTCTTCGGAATTCGAAAGACCGTTATGGCCACCAGCGCGCCATGGATCTTCATAGACCACGCCACCAAGCCATTCCGGAATCTTTTTATAGGCACGCAGCCACAAGGCACGGAACGCCCGTGCCGATGACACGATCGGATAGTAGTGAACACCATATTGCGCGGCGATCTGGGATATCTTGTAAGGCATGCCAGCCCCACAGGTTACCCCGTGAATCAGGCCT
Source organism: Thalassospira profundimaris (assembly GCF_003326795.1). Lineage (GTDB taxonomy): Bacteria > Pseudomonadota > Alphaproteobacteria > Rhodospirillales > Thalassospiraceae > Thalassospira > Thalassospira profundimaris_C. The sequence goes on from NZ_JPWI01000001.1 coordinate 285,254, forward strand.
TTGGCACCTTCAAGAACACCATGAAGGATGGGTTCAGCACCCCCCATTTCCCACAGCACGTTCATGTGCAGACGGCCTTCGCCGTTGCGCATTTCATGTGCGATCTGGGCCTGCGCAATACCGCCGCGGATACCATACGCAATCAGTTCCTGATGGCGATCACCGCGGGTTTTTCCTGCATATTCGACCGGGACCAGATTGCCGTTCTCGTCATACGAGTCGGCATTCACAGCGGAAAAAGTCCCGATACCGCCGGCAGCAGCCCATGCGCCGGAACTTTTACCCGTCGATACAGCAATGCCTTTGCCACCTTCAATAACTGGCAAGACTTCTTTACCCGACATGACGAGCGGTTTAAGGGCTTTCAAATTCGTCTCTCCCATTCGGCATTTGCCTGCGATGCCTCTGCATCGCACAGAGTGCCGGACGACGTATTGTTATTGTCGTCGTCCGGCATACCGTTTTGCTTATTCGGCTTCGCCTGCTTCGAGGTCGGCACCGGTTTCCTGATCGACGCGCTTCATCGACAGTTTGATTTTGCCACGGTCATCGAAACCGATGACCTTGACTTTAACCTGGTCGCCTTCTTTCACGATGTCCGAAACCTGTTTGACACGCTCTGGTGCCAGCTCGGAGATGTGAACAAGACCGTCGCGTGCGCCGAAGAAATTAACGAACGCACCGAAATCAACGGCCTTAACAACCTTACCATCATAGATATGATTCAATTCAGGTTCCGCAACGATGGATTTGATCCAATCCACAGCCTGCTTGCCTTTTGCACCGTCGGTATGTGCGACAGTGATCGAACCATCATCTTCAATATCGACCTTGGCGCCGGTTTCTTCGCAGATTTCGCGAATGACCTTGCCGCCCGAACCGATGACGTCACGGATTTTGTCTTTCGGGATCGAGAACTGGGTGATGGTCGGCGCGTTGCCCGATACTTCACCACGTGCTTCCGGCAGAGCCTTGGCCATTTCGCCAAGGATGTGCAGACGACCGTCACGTGCCTGTTTCAGAGCGATCTGCATGATCTCCGGGGTTACCGAGGTGATCTTGATATCCATCTGAAGCGAGGTAATACCGTTTTCGGTACCGGCAACCTTGAAGTCCATGTCGCCAAGGTGATCTTCATCACCCATGATGTCGGACAGAACTGCGAAGTCTTCTTCTTCCTTGATCAGGCCCATTGCAATACCTGCAACCGGACGTGCCAGCGGAACACCCGCATCCATCATCGCAAGCGAGCTTGCGCAAACGGTTGCCATCGAAGAAGAACCGTTGGATTCGGTAACTTCGGAAACGATACGGGTGGTGTAAGGGAAGGCGTCCTTACCCGGCATCAGCGGATGCAGGGCGCGCCATGCCAGTTTACCGTGACCGATTTCACGACGGCCCGGCGAACCCATACGACCAGCTTCACCAACCGAGTAGGGCGGGAAGTTGTAATGCAGCATGAAGCTTTCACGGTATTCACCGTCAAGCGCGTCAACGATCTGCTCGTCCTGACCGGTACCAAGGGTAACGACAGCCAGTGCCTGGGTTTCACCACGGGTGAACAGCGACGAACCATGCGAGCGCGGCAGAACCGAAACTTCGCCAAGGATCGGGCGAACGTCTGCGCCGGTACGGCCATCGATACGCTTGCCGGTTTTCAGGATCGCACCGCGAACGATGTCTTTTTCCAGATCCTTGATGATCGAGGAAACCTTGCCTTTGAGTTCATCAGGAACTTCATCACCAAGTTTCTCGACGATGGCAGCTTTGGCCGCCGAAACAGCAGCCGAACGTTCCTGTTTGACAACATTGGCATAAGCCGCGGTCAGGCCTTCGGTGCCAAGACCGGCAATTTTTTCGACCAGTGCGTCGTAACCTTCCGGAAGCTCTGCAACGTCACGCGGTTCTTTGGCTGCTTCTTCGGCCAGATCAATGATCAGGTCGAGAACGCTCTGGAACTGTTCGTGACCGAATTTGACAGCGCCGAGCATGATTTCTTCGGACAGTTCGGATGCTTCGGACTCAACCATCATCACGCCGTCACGGGTACCGGCAACAACAAGGTCAAGATCGCCTTCCTTGATGGCTTCGCTCGACGGGTTCAGAAGGTATTCACCATCCTTGTAACCGACGCGTGCTGCACCGATCGGACCGAGGAACGGCAGACCGGAAATGGTCAGGGCCGCCGAGGTACCAATCATCGAAACGATGTCCGGATCATTTTCCATGTCATGCGACAGGACAGTACAAACGATCTGGGTGTCGTTACGGTATTGCGGGTGGAACAGCGGACGGATCGGACGGTCGATCAGACGCGAAACAAGGGTTTCTTTTTCCGACGGACGGCCTTCACGTTTGAAGAAACCACCCGGGATTTTGCCAGCGGCAAATGCTTTTTCCTGATAGTTGACGGTCAGCGGGAAAAAGTCGACATCCGGGCGCGGCTGCTTGGCGCCAACAGCGGTACAAAGAACGACGGTTTCACCATAGGTTACCTTGACGGCACCATCGGCCTGACGAGCAATCTTACCGGTTTCGAGAACCAGTTTGGCATTGCCCCACTGCATTTCCTTACGGACGACATTAAACATTATTTTCTCTTCCTCTTACAAACCTCTGGCGGACCCGGAATACTACACGAGTTCCGAACACATTAATTATGAGGCTTTCATAACAGCTTCATAATTAATGGGTCCGGCGCAAGCAATCGGGTCGGCCCATCCGACCCTGCTTCTCGTGTCCCGATCCACCGGAACAATAAAAAACGACGGCGGAGGTCTCCCTCCGCCGCAGTTTGAAATCAGCGGCGAATACCGAGGCGTTCGATAACGCTCTCGTAACGCGACTGGTCTTTGCGCTGCAGATACTTCAGCAGGCGGCGACGCTGACCAACCATCATGAGAAGACCACGACGGCTATGGAAGTCGTGGTTATGTTCTTTCATGTGCTCGGTGAGGTTCTTGATCCGCTCGCTCAGGATTGCAACCTGGACTTCGGGGGAACCGGTGTCACCGTCTTTCTGAGCGTATTCTTTGATCAGCTCAGCTTTGCGTTCAGCAGTAATCGACATCAGGCATCCTTTCGCCTTTAGAGATTAAAAACACGTACAGGCCGGATTTCGCCACCATTGATCTCCGCCAACGCTACTGCGCGGTCATGGAGCATGGCACAGACGATTTCGTCCTGCACGACGGGGTTTTCGAGAGCATTGCGCTTTGCCACCGGCAACAGCCCGACAGGCTGCCCGGAAGAAAGGCGTTGCGCCTCGACTTCGGTCAAGGCCAGCGCCGGGATGTCGTCCAGCGCGGTCTCAACCGGAAGCATTTTCTTCATCACCTCTTCGGGGTCCATCTCGAGCAATTCCTGCAACGGGATGGCGTTTTCCTCCGAGAATGGCCCCGCCGATGTCCGGCGAAGCGCGGCGATATAGCCGACAGTACCAAGGCGCAGCGCAATATCGCGCGCCAAAGATCGCATATAGGCACCCTTGCCCGACACAACATCGAACACGGCGTGATCGCGATCCGGCATCTCGACCAGTCGAAGATCCTTGATCAGAATCGGACGTGGCTTCAACACCACATCTTCATCGCGGCGCGCAAGATCATAGGCACGTTTGCCATTGACCTTGATCGCCGAAAACTTTGGCGGCACTTGCTGGATTTCGCCAATAAACTCGCCCAGCACGGCCTTGATTTCGTCTTCAGTCGGACGATGGTCAGAGGTTTCAATAACCTCGCCTTCGGCATCGTCCGTGCTGCGTGCCTCGCCGAATTTCAGCGTCACACGATAACTTTTGCTGCCATCCATGACATAGGCAACCGTTTTGGTTGCTTCGCCAAAGGCAATTGGCAGTACGCCGGATGCCAGCGGGTCAAGCGTCCCGCCATGTCCGGCCTTGTTGGCATCAAGCAGACGACGCACCTGGTTGACCACCGTTGACGAGGTGATCTCAAGGGGCTTGTCGACCGCCAGCCAGCCATTAATGCTTATACCGCGACGGCGACGCGCCATCAGTCGTCCTCATCTTCCTGGTCACCAGACCGGTCATCCACCAGATCCTGCGCGACATGCGGGTCGCGCAGCAGGGCGCCAATATGGTCGGCGACATCAAAACTTTTGTCTTCGACAAAACGCAATGCAGGCACAAATTTCATGTGGACCGTATGGGCCACATGGTTGCGCAGGTGTCCTTTCTGACGCGTCAACGCCTTAAGCGACGTTTCGGCCTCACCGCCGCCAAGCGGGGTAAAGGATACCATAGCATTGCGCATATCCGGTGAAAGATTGACGCCGGTAATGGTTACCGGGCGACGTGTCAGATCCGGATCGTAAATATCTCCGCGCTCCAACGCCTGCGACAGCGCCTGGCGGATTTCTTCCGCCACTCGGAGCTGTCGCTGACTTGGTGCCTTGGCTGGTTGCTTCGCCATTTCAGTTCCTCACCGTCTTACAGTTCGACGGCGATTTCCTCGTTTTCGAAGCACTCGATCACATCGCCAACCTGCAGATCGTTATACTTGGCGAAGGACATGCCACATTCATAGCCCTCACGGACTTCTTTGACTTCGTCCTTGAAGCGACGGAGCGTCGACAGTTCGCCAGAATGGATAACGACATCGTCGCGCAGCAGGCGGACACCCGCACCGCGTTTGACGATACCCTCGGTGACCATACAACCGGCGATCTTGTTGCCAGAAATGGTGAAGATGTCGCGGATTTGTGCGTAACCCAGGAATTTCTCGCGAACTTCCGGAGACAGCATGCCCGACAGCATCTTTTTGATGTCATCAGCAACATCATAGATGATCGAATAGTAACGAATATCAACGTTGTCGCGACGGGCCTGTTCACGGGCCTGCTGGTTCGCACGCACGTTAAAGCCGATGATCAGTGCATTGGATGCACGGGCCAGCGTCACGTCAGATTCGTTGATACCACCAACGCCGCTATGCAGAACGCGAACCGAAACTTCTTCGTTACCAAGTTTCTGCAGCGTCCCGATAAGGGCTTCGACAGAACCCTGCACGTCACCCTTGATGACGATCGGAAGTTCTTTGACCTCACCGCTCTGCGAGAACATGTTCTCGAGTGCGGATTTCTTCATCGCAGCAGCCTGAGTTTCACGGATGCGACGCTGACGGAAGTCGGCAACTTCACGGGCCTTGGCTTCGTTTTCAACAACCACGAAGTCATCACCTGCAGACGGAACACCGTTCAGACCGGTAACCTCGACCGGCATACCCGGAATGGCGTCGGAAACACGGGTACCGTGATCGTCAACCAGGGCACGGACACGACCCCACTCGGCACCGGTGACAAAGATGTCACCCGTACGCAGCGTACCGCGCTGAACCAGAACGGTTGCAACCGGACCACGACCTTTTTCCATACGGGCTTCAACAACCACACCATCCGCAACGCGGTTCGGGTTGGCTTTGAGGTCAAGAACCTCGGCCTGCAGAAGAATGGCTTCTTCAAGTTCGGTCAGGCCGGTGCGCTGCTTGGCCGAAACCTCGACAGCCTGGACGTCGCCGCCCATTTCCTCGACCACGACTTCGTGCTGAAGCAGTTCGGTTTTAACTTTCGACGGGTTGGCACCCGGTTTGTCGACCTTGTTGATCGCAACAATCATCGGAACGCCAGCAGCCTTTGCGTGGCTGATCGCTTCGATGGTCTGCGGCATAACCGAGTCATCAGCAGCAACAACCAGAACCACGATATCGGTTACCTTGGCACCGCGCGAACGCATTTCGGTAAATGCTGCGTGGCCCGGGGTATCGATGAAGGTGATCTTCGAACCGGTTGCCATGGTGACCTGATAAGCACCGATATGCTGAGTAATGCCGCCAGCTTCGCCACCGGCAACATCGGTTGCCCGAAGAGCATCCAGCAACGAGGTTTTACCATGGTCAACGTGGCCCATAACGGTCACGACCGGCGGACGACCCAGCAGCTGCTCTTCGCTGTCATCTGCAACAACCAGTGCCTCTTCAACGTCGGCATCCGAAACACGTTTGACGTTATGGCCGAATTCCTCGACCACAAGCTGTGCGGTATCGGGATCAAGGCTCTGGTTGATGGTCGCCATAACGCCCATGCTCATCAGGGTCTTGATCACGTCTGCAGCGCGTTCAGCCATACGGTTGGCCAGCTCCTGAACGGTAATAACGTCCGGAATGATAACGTCACGTACGATTTTCTCTTTCGGCTTCTGCGGGCCCATTGCACGGGCCTTGGCTTTGGCCTGCTGGCGCTTGATCGATGCCATGGAACGACGACGGCCACCTTCATCACCGGTCATTGCATTGGCGATCGACAGCTTGCCACGGCGGCGACCATCGTCGGTCTTGGCACGTGCAGCACCTTTTGCTTCTTCTTCGGCGCGCTTGCGGGCTGCCTTGCGGGCATCTTCCTCGTCCTGCTCCTTGCGGCTTTTCGGCTTCGCAGTTGCAGGCGCAGAACGACGACGTTCCTCGGGAACCAGCGGCTCTGCCGGCTCACCCATGATCACTTCTTCTTCCTTGGCTTTCGGAGTCGCAGCCGGTTTCGGCTTGGAGGTTTTGCCTTTTGCCGTCGATGCAGCAAGCTGCTTTTCAACGTCTTCGACAGAAACTTCAGCCTTGTCCTTGGACTGCTCTTCCTCGACCGGCGCAGCTTCGGCAGCTTTTGCTTCCTCGGCCTTGCGGGCTTCTTCCTCTGCAGCCTTGCGGGCAGCTTCTTCGCGCGCACGGATTTCGGCGTCAGCTTCTTCTTGCTTGCGGCGCTCTTCAGCGGCCTTCAAAGCAGCCATACGGGCAGCACGTTCGCTATCGGTCAGGTTGCCATGATCTTCGACAACCGGGCGCGATTTCGGCTCTTCTACCGGTTCCTTTTTGGCTTCCGGTGCCGGGGTTTCAGCCGGGGCCTGCTCTGCAACGATATCCTTTTTCACTTCACGGAAGCGGCCGGATTCGTTCTTTTCGAATGTACGCTTCTTACGCACTTCGACGGTCACAGATTTGGACCGTCCATGCGAGAAGTTTTGACGAACCTGCCCTGCCTCGACCGTCTTGCTCAATTCAAGCTTCGATCTGTTGAGGCTCAGCGGTTTCTTCTCCTGATCGCGATCACTCATAATCCGTCCAACTTCCTCATTTCCTGCGGGATCGACTTCCAATGCCGATCCTGTCCTGTCCGTCCGGCGCATATCTGATGTCAGACTGCGCGAAATCCTTCTAGCCGCTTCAGCGAGCGACCCAGCCGTTTGGCCAGACCACCTGGTGCAACAGCCACATGTACTGCTTTTTCACGGCCAAAAGCCGCGCCGATTTCAGCAGCATCCAGAACGGAATAAATCGGCAGATCCCGGGCCTTGGCCTCGATCTTGGATTTTCCGTCCGCAGCACCATCGCGTGCTGCCAATATCAGAGCCGCTCCCTCAGCTATCTGGGCGCGGGCCTTTTCAAATCCGGCGACAGCCTGACCGGCGCGGCGCGCAAGCGACAGCAGATCAAGGCATTTCTGCGTCAGCAGCTGCTCGATCCGGTCTGCAAGCGCGGCGTCGACCACGACTTTTTGCCGTGCTGCCCGGGCAAAAGCGTTTTTTGCACAGGCGGTATTTACCACATCCCGCGACGGGCACAACCATAATCCCCGTCCCGGTAGCCGTTCCTCAAGGTCGGGAACAACCGAACCATCCGGCCCGATCACAACCCTGAGAAGATCTTCCTTGTCCCGGACTTCGCCGGTGACAATGCACCGGCGTTCCGGAACCTCGGCTACCTTGCCGCCTTTACGATGCGACATGGTGTCCTCCGATCGGCTTTAAGCCTCTTCGCCTTCGACCGCGTCTTCGGAAGTTTCGTCAGTCTCGTCTTCAAGACCTTCGAACCAGCCAAGTTTGCGACGGGCTTCCATGATCAGGTCATTTGCCTGATCCATGGTCATGTTGTCGGCATCGCCGATATATTCGATCAGCTCGTCACTGGCCAGATCAGCGAAGTCTTCAAGGGTTTTGACGTCGTTTTCGCCAAGGCGAACAACAACTGCCAGCGACAGGCCATTGAATTCGACCAGATCATCGGCAACCTTGAGCTCTTCACGACGCTTCTGCAGACGCTCGGCTTCTTCAGAAAGGAAGGTCCGTGCACGGTTGCGCAGCTCTTCGGCGATTTCTTCTTCGAAACCTTCGATCTCTGCCAGTTCGGCCAGCGGCACGTAACCGACTTCCTCGATCGAGGTAAAGCCTTCGGCGACCAGGAGATGGGCGATAACTTCATCAACATCAAGTGCCTTGATGAACATTTCCGCACGCTTGCGCGCTTCTTCCTGACGACGTTCGCTTTCGTCTTCCTCGGTCAGAATGTCGATATCCCAACCGGTCAGCTGGGATGCCAGACGCACGTTCTGACCACGACGGCCAATTGCGAGGCTCAGCTGATCGTCCGGAACGACGACTTCGATACGGTTGGTTTCTTCATCAAGAACAACCTTGGTGACTTCGGCCGGAGCCAAGGCGTTCACAACGAAGGTTGCCGGGTCTTCCGACCACTGGATGATGTCGATTTTTTCGCCCTGCAGCTCGGCAACCACGGCCTGAACACGCGAACCGCGCATACCAACACAGGCACCGACCGGATCGATCGAGCTGTCAGAAGACAGAACCGAAATCTTGGCGCGCGAACCCGGATCACGGGCAACCGATTTGATTTCGATGATGCCGTCATAGATTTCCGGAACTTCCTGGGCAAACAGTTTTGCCATGAAGGTCGGATGGGTACGCGACAGGAAAATCTGCGGACCACGCTGTTCGCGGCGCACATCAAGGATCAGTGCACGTACGCGATCGCCCTGACGGACGGTTTCACGCGGGATCAGTTCTTCGCGGCGCAGGATTGCCTCGGCGCGACCGATATCAACAAGGACGTTGCCAAACTCGACACGCTTGACGACACCGTTGATAACCTCATCGGTGCGGTCTTTGTATTCTTCGAACTGACGTTCGCGTTCTGCGTCGCGAACTTTCTGAACGATAACCTGTTTTGCGGTCTGGGCAGCGATACGGCCAAAGTCAATCGGCGGCAGCGGATCAATCAGGAATTCACCCAGATTGATATTCTCGTCGCGAATACGCGCCTGTTCGAGTGACATCTGGGTAAAATCGTTCTCGATATCATCGGTTACCTCGATGAAACGTGCGAGTTTGATTTCGCCGGTTTTGCGGTCGATATGGGCACGAATATCGTGTTCATGGCCATATCTGGAACGGCCAGCCTTCTGGATGGCCTGTTCCATTGCACCAAGAACCTCGTCACGATCAATGCCCTTTTCACGGGCAACGGCATCAGCGACCTGCAAAAGTTCCGGCCGCGGCATTCCCGAAGTTGCTTCCATATCCAACCTCTATTCTGCGTTGTCGTCAGCACGGCGTTCGCCGGTGACATGCGCGATCAATTCATCCGTCAGAACCAATTTCGCCTTTGCGATATCAGCCAACGGCAACAAGACACGTTCACCATCGACAATCATGGCAACCGCATTATCTTCAATTCCATCCAGCAGACCGCTGAAACGGCGACGACCATTGATGGCCATCACCAGTTCGACCTTTGCCTCGAACCCTTTCCACACTTCGAAATGCGGAGCACGGGTTAGCGGGCGGTCGATCCCCGGAGAACTGACTTCAAGGTGATAGGCACCCGAAATCGGATCTTCGACATCCATAAGAGCAGAAACCGTACGGCTGATCTGGGCGCAATCTTCAACATTGATGCTGCCTTTCGCGTCCGGGCGATCTGCCATGATTTGCAGGATATTGTGGTCCTGTCCCGTCATGGAAACACGGACCAGTTCAAATCCGAGCGCATTAATCGACGGCTCGATAATTGCCGTGATTTTCGCCATCAACGGATCTTTTAACTGTTGTCCAATCAGCTCAGCCATATAGCGATGCCATACCCCAAAAAGCACAAAAGAGCGGGCGCGAGGCCCACTCTTTGTCAGAATTTACAAAAAGCTTGGCCGCTTTATACAGCCGGTTTGCGCAGAAATCAAGTGAGGATACAGGGCCCCCACGCCATTCAACCCAAGGATTCAGCGCGACACAGCCAGCCAAGCACATCACCGATCCATAGCCGGACAAATCCTGATGTTTTTCGTGCCGGACCGCTTCAGGATGTAAACCTGATCACATCGGACAAACTATTGGATTATCGGCACGAATTGCAGTCAGGCCGAAGGATACCGTTCAAATCGAGCCATGCCACGCCCGAAACCCGGCCATCACAGCCAATCTTCATGAAACAGTAAAGGGCCGGACTTCGTCAGTGACCCAGCCATGTCATGGTCGCACAGCTGCCCCGAGAAGGGCTTGCGTGTGACAGACAGGGGACTTTCTGCCTCTATTGCCGCCGACTCCCCGGTTCAACACAATCCGCGGGAAAAGCTGGCACAATCAGGCAGCGCGCGGCTTACGGAGGAAGCGAAGATAGTTACACTTCTTACCCTGACGCAGCGCCTTTTGTTCATAACGGGTTTTGACCCAGTCATGGGGCGGCGTGCGCCAGTCATCGGGCCCTTCGGCCAGCCATTCAAAGTCCGGGTGGTTGTGCATATGCTGCAAGGTCCAGGAGATATACTGCATATCATCACTGGCAACCCGGAACTCGGCACCATCTTTGAGAAGGCGGGCAAGCAGGGCGAGGTTCCTGGGGCCGATGAAGCGTCGTTCGGCATGGCGTTTCTTGGGCCAGGGGTCCGGAAACAGAAGAAACGCACGGTCAAAGCAGGCATCAACAAGCTTATAGAGCAACGGGCGCGAATCATCAGCAACCACGCGCACATTGGTCAGGTTGCGTTCGTCAATGTGGCGCAACAGGCTGCCAACACCATCCATGAACGGTTCAGCCCCGATGATACCGACATCCGGATTGGCCTGTGCCTGACCGGCAAGATGTTCGCCCCCGCCAAAGCCGATCTCAAGCCACAACTGATCAGGTGTGCTGTCAAAATAGCTTTTGGGATCAACACCGTCCTGTTCGGGATAACGGATGCCGATCTTTGGCAACAGGGTATCGACCAGCGCCTTGCGGGAATCCTTTAACGGGCGGCTTCCACGGCGGCCATAGAAGTTCGGACGATCAGGGGTCGGAATCGGACGTTCTTTGTTGCGCATGGTCGTATCAGTTGATCAATCAGGGTCGGGACAAAACTCGGTCAATGTGATCATTGGGCCAAACGAGCCGGATCACAAATCAAAACGGGCGACCCGAATATTCCGGGCCGCCCGCCTCATATCACGTCGTGCAAATTTGGCAAATCGCACTTTTGCAATGCTGGTGCCTGTGGATCAGGCGCCGAATGCCGATTTCAGTTCCCCGACCAGATCGGTGCGCTCCCAGGAGAAGCCACCATCTGCAGTCGGCTGACGGCCAAAGTGACCATAAGCAGAAGACGGGGTGTAAATCGGACGGCAAAGCGAAAGATGCTCGCGAATACCGCGCGGGCTGAGATCCATCAGCTGACGCAGGGTATTGCCAAGCTTCAGCTCGTCAACATTACCGGTATTGTGGTTGTTGACATAAAGCGCCAGCGGCTTGGAAACACCAATCGCGTAAGCCAGCTGAATGGTGCAACGTTCTGCAAGACCGGCAGCAACCACGTTTTTCGCAAGGTAACGCGCAGCATAGGCAGCCGAACGGTCAACCTTGGTCGGGTCTTTACCAGAGAATGCGCCGCCACCATGCGGTGCAGCACCACCATAGGTATCAACAATAATCTTGCGGCCAGTCAGGCCGGCGTCGCCATCCGGACCACCAATCACAAAGCGGCCGGTCGGGTTGATGTAGATTTCTTCATCAGACGGCATCCAGCCAGACGGCAGGGCAGCTTCGATATAGGGCAGAACCAGCGCACGGACGTCAGCCTGCGACAGACCATCGGCATGCTGGGTCGAAACCACAACCGAGGTTGCGCCAACCGGTTTGCCATCGACATAGCGAAGGGTCACCTGGCTTTTGGCATCCGGACCGAACTGCGGTGCTTTGCCGGAATGACGATCTTCGGCCATGGCACGCAGAATACGGTGCGAGAGCTGGATCGGTGCCGGCATCAATTCGTCGGTTTCGTTACATGCGTAACCGAACATGATGCCCTGGTCACCTGCGCCAAGGTCTTTCTCGCCTGCGGAATCAACACCCTGAGCGATATCAGCAGACTGCTCATGCACGTGGCATTGGATTTCTGCGGTCTTCCAGTGGAAGCCTTCCTGCTCGTAACCGATGGCACGGATGGCTTCGCGCGCTTTTTCGATCATGACCTCTTTGGTCACGCTTTCAGGGCCGCGAACCTCACCTGCCAGAACCACCAGGTTGGTGGTTGCAAGGGTTTCGACGGCAACGCGCGAATCCTCGTCAGCGGCAAGGAATGCATCAACGATGGAATCGGAAATGCGGTCACAGACTTTGTCCGGATGACCTTCCGAGACGGATTCACTGGTAAAAAGATATTCGGAAAGAGACATTAAGACCTTCTCCGGTAATGGGTTTCCAAAACTGGACCGGAGGGCTCTCAACACCGGATCGGTATCGATAGCGCCCACTTAGCCTTTTTTTGTGTGGTGGCAAGCGGTCCAAATCCGTCCACATATTCGGTGCTGTTTTACAGCTGCATGACGCTTTTGCCTGATCACTTTTTGCAGGTCAAGCATCATTGACGCAAAAGAGTAACCGGCAAATTGCATAGCACCGGCATTCTCTTGCGCCAAAAGCAAAGGCGCATCCCGTTATCTTGCGAGATGCGCCTGATATTAACAGTATGAAGGCGCGCGATTATTTCTGATCAGCGTCGCCAACCTGCAAAGCCCCCATGGATTTGACCAGCTCAAAGATTTTCTTGCGCTGGTTGGGGTCAGTAATCCGGTAATAGGCGCGCACCAGTTCAAGGGTCTCGCGGCGGTTCATCGGATCATTGTCAAACGGATCCGGGCTTTCGGACATCTCGCGGCGTTCATGGACCGATTTCGACGATACTTCTTCGGGCATATCATCAAAGAAGAACGATACCGGGACTTCCAGCACACGGGACAAGTCATAAAGGCGCGATGCACCGACACGGTTTGCACCGCGTTCATATTTCTGGACTTGCTGGAATGTCAGGCCGATGGCCTCACCCAGCTTTTCCTGGCTCATGCCAAGCAGGGTCCGGCGCAGGCGAACGCGCGCGCCAACGTGAATATCTACAGGATTTGGTTTGCCACTTGCGGTCCGGCCACGGCCACGACCACGGGTGTTTTTCACCATCGCGCTTTCATCCTTGGGCGACATAAGGTTGTTCCTTCTCTCACTCCGACCTACCCGTCCTTATTTAGATGGGACAATCTCTGGACGGTTCGGTGCTTTTAACAGCCGCCTAAAGGGATTTTGATCGTCGAGTATATCCCATAACGAGAACGGCGAAGAAGGTAACAATACCGTAAAATAGAATATCGCGCCACAAATAATATACTGTAGTATGGTTTTTATCACTCAAAAGGGGGTGAACCAAGATATTACTTGCACTTAAGGGGAGGGAGGCCAGTTTACGTCCGTAGGCATCGAAGAAAACAGATACTCCCGTATAGGCGGCCCGCACCAAAGGAAGCCCTTCCTCCACAGCCCGAAAACGCGCCGCCGCCATATGCTGATATGGACCCGCACTATCGCCAAACCAACCATCATTGGTGACATTTAAAAGCCATTCAGGCCGATTTTCCGGATCGGTTACCGATCCGGGGAAGATGACTTCATAGCAAATCAGCGGCGAGAAACTTGGCATTCCGGCCACCGACAATGTCTGCGGCCCCGGTCCGGCCGAGAAATCCGTCCGCCCGGCTGTCAGTTTCGGAAATGGCAGGATCGAGCGGAACGGAACATATTCCCCGAATGGCACCAGATGAAATTTGTCAAAGCTTGCAATGATATTGCTTCTGGCATCAATCACCTGAACGGAATTCCAGACCTTGTATTCGTCGGTGTCGCGCGGATAGGTCCTTGGCGCCCCGGTAATCAGGATGTCATTTGGCCCCAGGGTCTCGGCCATTTGCTGGCGTGCGATGGTCTGGGTCTCGACAAAGAATGTCGCTGCTGTTTCAGGCCAGATCACAATACGTTTTTGCGTCGGGCTCATGCCCGCAGGACGCTGCGACATTTCCACCAGCCTAGTGAAATGCTGGCGCTGCAATTCAGGACGCCATTTGTCGCGTTGGGGAATATTGGGTTGAACGATCTGCACCACCGGAACATCTGCAGGCAGTTCTGAAAGCGGCATATCAGAGCGATCTGGCCCGGAAAGCGACAAACGAACAGCACCGCCACCCCACAAAAGCACTGCGATCAAGACACCACCAAGAGCGGCCAGCTTGCCGGGCTTTGCCCCAATGACAGCGGCAGGAAGCGTTGCAAACAGCGCAGTCACAAAGGACAGGCCATAGACCCCGACGACGGACGCAAATTGCATCGGAGCCGCATCAACGGCCCAGATATGGCCCAGAAGGTTCCAAGGAAACCCGGTCAGAATATGCCCGCGCGCATATTCCGCCACCGACCAGAAGACGGCAAGCAACACCGCGCGCCGGATCAGGCCATCGGTCAGGCGCCATGTTGCCCAGACGGCAAGCATCGGGAAAATTGCCAACCCTCCGCCCAGTCCCAAAAGCGCAAAGGGGATCATCCAGCCATAGATTTCCGGCTGCACCAGAAAGGCATGACTGACCCAATAGAAACCGGCGGCAAAATGCCCGGTTCCAAACCACCAGCCCGCCGAAAGTGCGCCCTTGTTGCAACGGACTCCCTCAAGGCTCCAGAGCAAAATCGCAAAGGCAACCGGCAAAACGGGGATTAAAAAGAAAGGCGGCAGCGCCAAAACCGCAACCGCCCCGGAGAACAACCAGACAAAACGCCTGCGCCAGCCTGACAGCCCCGCCAGACGTGTCGCCATCGTTTTAATCATCCGTCTTTTCCTGATTTTTGGTTTCTTCTGATGGCGTCGGCGCATCCCGGCGCACCATATGGATGCGCAATCTGCGAATGCGGCGTGGATCAGCATCAAGAACTTCGAACTGAATGCCGCTGGGATGTTCAATCAGCTCGCCGCGTGCCGGAACCCGTCCGGCAAGCGAGAAGACAAGACCGCCAAGGGTATCGATATCCTCGTCCTCATCTTCATCAAGCAAGCTAAAGGACAGTTTTTCTTCAAGGTCCTCGACCTCAAAACGGGCATCGGCAATATAGCAGCCATCCGAAAGCCGGATCAGTTTCGGCGTCTGGTCGATGTCATGTTCGTCATCAATCTCGCCAACGATTTCCTCGACCAGATCCTCGATCGTGATCAGACCGTCAATACCGCCAAACTCGTCGACCACCAGCGCCATATGCGTGCGCGACAACCGCATTTCCGACAAAAGATCAAGAACCCGGATCGCAGGCGATACAAACAGAACGCGCCGCAACAGGGCCTGAAGACTGAATTCGCGATCTGCGGCCACACAGCCCAGAACATCCTTGATGTGAACCATGCCGGCAATGTCATCAAGCGTATCGCCATAAACCGGCAACCGCGAATGCGCCTTTTTGACCATGACCTCGACCAGAGCTTCAAGCTCGATGGTTTTGGGCACCGCCACGATGTCGGCACGCGGGATCATAACGTCTTCTGCCGTCATGTCGCGTAGCGCAATGATGTTCTCAAAAAGCGAACGTTCGTGCAGCGAAACCGGTTCGTCGTCTTCTTCGGTCCGCTCGGCAAGTTCTTCGAGCGTATCGGAAAGCGAGGCCTCGCCATTGCGCGACTTTCCGCGCTTGAACCCCAGGGCCGAGGCCACATTATCCCATAAGGAGCCGGTTTCTGACTCCTGAATTGCTTCCTCGCCTGTGCGAGGGCGCATACTGTCGTGGTCGTCGTCGCGTTGACTTATGTCGTTCATGGGTCGGTTTCGACATCCTTTAATTCAAACAAGCCTTTCGGCTAAACCGGCGCATCTTCAATCGGCTCATAGGGATCATCAATCCCGAGGCCAGCAAGAATTTGGCGTTCAAGTTCTTCCATCTCTTCGGCTTCATCATCAACCATATGATCGTAGCCGACAAGATGCAGCGTGCCATGAACGGCAAGATGAACAAGATGATTTTTCAGTGATTTGTCCTGTTCGACAGCCTCGCGCGCGCAGGTTTCACGCGCAATCACAATATCGCCAAGCATCAGCGGCATGTCCGGAGCCATCATGAAGGCATCGGCATCATCTGCACTTTCAAGGGCCGCAAAGGACAGAACATTGGTTGGGTTGTCCTTGTCGCGGTAATCGCGATTAAGGATCCGGACCGATGCATCATCAGACAAACGCACACCAATCTCGATCACCGGGGCAACCGATAAAAGCGACGCACCGTCGCCTTCATCCTCTGTACCATCAGTCGGAACGCCGTCATCATCCCAAAGCGCGCCGTCGGCAAGCGCACCGTCAAGGGCCGCAACAATCGCAGCTTCAATCGCCTCGATTTCGTCCTGCTGCCAGTCGCCGGCCTCGACCTCAAGATCCAGATCAAGCGGTGCCGTCATTGTCCGCATCCTTGTTCGCGGTATCCTTTTCGCCACGATAGCCCTTTTTCAGGCGATCACGCAACGCATCGGCCGCGTCATAGGCCTGAACGATCTTGGTCACCAGATGGTGGCGCACAACGTCGCGCTGATCAAACTTGATCGTCGCCACGCCCTTGACATCACCAATGGTTTCAAGCGCATCACGCAGACCCGATTTGGTGCCATCGGGCAAATCGATCTGGGTCAAATCGCCGGTCACCACCATGCGCGACCCTTCGCCCAAACGGGTCAGGAACATTTTCATCTGCATCGGGGTGGTGTTCTGGGCTTCGTCCAGAATGACAAAGGCATGTGAAAGCGTACGCCCACGCATGAAGGCAAGCGGAGCCACTTCGATCTCGCCACTTTCCATGCGTTTGATCACGACATCACCCGGAAGCGTGTCATGGAGCGCATCATAAAGCGGGCGCAAATACGGATCGACCTTGTCTTTGAGATCACCGGGCAAAAAGCCAAGCCGCTCGCCAGCTTCAACAGCCGGGCGCGACAGGATGATGCGATCCACCTGACCCAGGATAAAGGCCTGTACTGCCATCGCGACCGCAATATAGGTCTTGCCCGTACCGGCCGGACCAATGCCAAAGATCAGTTCGTTATCAAGGATCGCCTCGACATAATCCTTCTGACGTTTGGAGCGCGGCGAAATCCGGCGCTTTTTGGTCTGAATGGTCAGGCGCGACCCGCCAAACATATCCTTGGTCTGGCCGTTCCACGGATCGGTGTCATCCGGTTCGGACAGACGAATGGCCCCGTCCACTGTTTCGACATCGATTTGATCGATTTCCTTGTCGCGCAAGCGCGCATAAAGCTGCGACAGAACTTTTTTGGCCTGTGCAACCTTGGCCGGTTCACCGGTCAGCATGACAACAAGACCGCGGCTTGATACCTGAACGCCGGTGCGCTCGGACAGACGCGTCAGGTTTTCCGCCTGTGGCCCGTATAGAAGCTGGGCCAGGGCGTTGTCCTGAAACTCGATCTGATCGGAATCCTTGGGGGCGTATTTTACTTTGGCCGCTGGTTTGTTTGTCGGTTTGTTCTTAGTCGGGGTGCCGCTCACGCAACGTTCCTTTCCGATTTCTGGCCGTTATTGGTGGCATCGACCAGTTCGCCGCCAAGGGAATTAGGCAGCGCTTCCGTGATTTTCAACCTTACGATCTGACCCAATGCGGTTTCCGGCAGTCCGGAAACATGAACCGGCTGCATATAGGGGCTTTTGCCAACCAGCTGGCCTTCATATTTACCACGGCGCTCCAGCAGGACATCCATCTCCCTGCCGACAGAGTTGCGGTTAAATTCAAGCTGTTGCTCAGCCAGAAGCGCCTGAAGACGCATGATCCGTTCGGTTTTGACTTTTTCAGGCACCTGCAGCTCCATCGCCGAGGCCGGGGTACCCGGACGCGGACTGTATTTAAAGCTGAAAGCCTGAATGAAGGTGATATCGCGCACGATATCCATGGTGTCTTCGAAATCCTTATCGGATTCACCGGGGAAGCCAACGATAAAGTCCGATGACAAGGCCAGATCCGGGCAAGCATCCTTAAGACGCTTTGCAATATCGCGATAATCGGCATTGTCATGCTTGCGGTTCATCGCCTGCAAAACACGGTCCGATCCGGCCTGAACCGGCAGATGCAGGAACGGCATCAGTTTTTTCAGATCACGGTGTGCGGCAATCAGATCATCATCCACGTCGCGTGGGTGCGAGGTCGTATAACGAATGCGATCAAGCCCGTCGATCTCGGCCAGTTCGCGGAGCAAACGACCCAGCGACCATTCCCCGCCATTGGGGGCTTCACCGTGATAGGCATTCACATTCTGCCCCAAAAGGGTCAGTTCCCGCGTGCCATGCGCGACAAGCTGTCTGGCTTCACCGATAACATCCATCGCCGGACGCGAATATTCCGCCCCGCGCGTATAGGGCACGACACAGAAAGTGCAGAATTTATCGCAACCTTCCTGAATGGCCAGAAACGCCGAATAGCCCTGGTTTGAAACCTGTGCGGGCAGATGATCGAATTTTTCCTCGGCCGGGAAATCGGTATCGATGATGCGATTGCGTCCAATCGCACGGTTGGCGCGCGCAACCATTTCCGGCAGGCGGTGATAGGTCTGCGGGCCGAACACCATATCGACCATCGGTTCGCGCCGCATCAGTTCGGCCCCTTCGGCCTGTGCGACACAGCCGGCGACGGCGACGATCATCTTGTCACCGCCACTGGCCTCTTTGGCTTCCTTGTGCTTACGCACACGCCCGAGGTCGGAAAACACCTTTTCGGCCGCTTTTTCGCGAATGTGACAGGTATTGAGGATTACCATATCTGCGCCCTCGGCGCTGTCGACCGACTGGTATCCCAGCGGCGCCAAGACGTCCTGCATGCGCTGGCTGTCATAGACATTCATCTGGCAGCCATAGGTTTTTACAAAAAGTTTCTTCGGTTCAGTCACGTAAGATCCGTTTCGCTCTCTCAAAACGCCGAAAAGCGGTGTGAATAAGTCACACCGCGCTTGAGTTCCGCATAGTCGCAAGGCCGGAACTTTCGGACATCTCGTTATCTGAATTTCCGGTCAGGTGAAACCCAATTTCACATCAACCGGTGCATTATACGGCAAAATGATCAGGAGCCGAACTGTCGATCAGGACCAAACAGTCGAAAATCTTCTGAAATGATCGCCAAAGGCGAACATCCGATCAGTTCTCCGGACAAACCGCTGTCGATCAGCTGGACCGGAACACCCTGATGCAAACCACGCAAAGCTGCCTGATGTCCTTCGGCAACGCGGGCTTCGCAAATCCGGGCAAGTTCCTTGCGCGATCCTGCTGCATCCGCCAGCGTCACAGGCGCATGGACAACAATTTCAACCGTCACCTTGCCGAGCGCGAGAAACTGCCACAAATGCGGAGCCAAGTCCATATCCCCGTACCAGGAATAGAATGCCCGCAAGTCACGACCAATCGGCGCACCATCAAGCCGGGTGGCTGCAATCGAGACCGGCTGGAATTTTACGGGCGACCCGTCGGGCATGGCCCGTTCGGCCGATGCAAACAAAGTCGATTTGAATGGCAGAACCCGGTTGCCATCATTGCTGGTTCCCTCGGGGAACAGGATCAGCTTGTCGCCATTTTGCAAACGGTCACCAAGCTGCTGGTTCTGTTCACGCGAACGCACCGCGCGGCGTTCAACAAAGGTGGTACGCGACAATTTGGCAAGGACACCAAATACCGGCCAGCTCGCCACTTCGGTCTTGGCAATGAAACTGCCACGCGTCAGCGCGCCCAGAACCGGGATATCAAGATAGGATGCGTGATTGGCAACAATCACACCGGGCCCATCCATCAGATCAACACCCGATACCCGCACCTCGATATGAAGGATACGCAGGCACAGCGCGTGATAAAAACGCGGCAATTCATCTGCCAGACGCAAACGGCATGCGATCGCCACCATCTGTACCGGCAACAGTACAAGTGTCAGAAGCATATAGGCCATCAGCCGGATAGCGGCGCACACATAGCAGTTCACGATACCCTCGCGGTCCGTTCGTAATGCTTGTAATAGCGATCAGTTACCTTTTCAGTCGGTAACACAATGCAGATGTCCGTGGTATTGAACTGATGATCAACCACCGCACCATCGCCGACAAAACCACCCAGTCGCAGATAGCCCTTGATCAGCGGCGGCAAGTCACGCAATGCCTGACGCTGATCGATGCCGTCAATCTCGGCACGGGCCATCGGTTCATAGCGTTCCTCGATGGCACGCGGGCGCATGTCTTCGGGTGCCAGATGATTGTGATGCAGATAGGTCAGGACATCCTTGAAGGCATCCGGATCGGTGCCATGAAAGGATGCACAGCCAAACATCAGCTTGATATCGTATTTGAACACATAGGCCGCGATCCCCTGCCACAGCAGTTGCAGGGTCGGCATGGTGCGGTAATCCGCCTCGACACAGGAACGGCCAAGTTCCATGATCTCGCCGGTTTCCTTTACCGCAGCAAGCATGCTTTCGATATGGTATTCGTCCGCGCTGTAAAAACCGCCATGTTCGTTGGCAACCGACTGACGCAGCAGGCGATAGGTCCCCACCACCGCATCCGCACCGGCACCGCGATTATGGTCAAGCACCAGAAGATGGTCGCACAGCGGATCGTAATGGTCGAAGTCGCGTTTTTCGGCGGCCATTTCGGCGGTCGGCTTTGCGCCGCGCTCTTCATAAAAGACCTTATAGCGAAGTTTCTGGCTGGCGAGGATTTCATCCTCGGTTTCCGCAAGGCGGACCTCAAGCCGTTGAAGCTGTCTTTCGTCGCGCATGACAACACCCTTTTGTTCATCTGCCCGGATTTTGCGCGCGATTTGCGTGAAGGGCGAGTGAAGGGTTTGTGAAGAACACGTAACAAAATTATGAAAGCCACTTGCACAAATGCGCAAGTGGCTCTGATTTTCGTCAATCAACAGTGCGGTTGAAAACCGGACTTATTTTTCGTCTTTCAAAGGAACGCCGTAAAGTTCAAGACGATGACCGACCAGCTTGTAACCAAGTTCCTTGGCAATCTCTTCCTGAAGCTTCTCGATTTTCTCGTTGGAAAACTCGATGACATCGCCCGAACGCATGTCGATCAGGTGATCATGATGCTCTTCGGTAAGTTCTTCGTAACGCGCACGTCCGTCACCGAAGTCATGCTTTTCAAGAATGTCGGCTTCTTCGAAAAGGCGCACCGTGCGATACACGGTTGCGATTGAAATCTTGGGATCGATGTCGGTTGCCCGGCGATAGACCAGCTCCACATCAGGATGATCTTCGGACTCTGACAGCACGCGGGCGATAACCCGGCGTTGTCCTGTCATTTTAAGGCCCGCGTCGACGCATTTCTGCTCGATGGTTGATTCTGCAAGCATTGTCTTGTCTCGTTTCCGTTTCCGGTTCCGCCTGTCCCCAGCCAGGACTTAACCCCTAGGCTCTCTAATCTCTGTGGCTAAATATTGAAAAATCCGCCACATATCGCAAGGTTCAATTCGCGATAAATTCGTCAATTCGCAATCGGAAATGCCAAAGCATCTGCTAATCGCTTGAAACCGGCTCTTTCCTATGCCCCTTGCCACCTGCATACAAGAGCGCTACTTCACAAGTGCGCACCAAGTCAGGAGACCGGAATGGCCATCAAAAATCCCGACCATAAAATAGACATCACGTCTGATGTCTGCCCGATGACATTTGTCCGGACCCGCCTCAAACTTGAAACCATGACACCCGGTCAGGTACTTGAGGTCACTCTGGGTGCCGGGGAACCGTTGAAAAACGTTCCGCGCTCGGTCACCGAGATGGGCGACGAAGTCATCGAATTGGTCGAAATTGCCGATACACCGGGCACTTTCCGGTTAACCATCCGCAAGGCGTAGGTAAACCGCCAGTTCCAATGCAGGCTTACAGTACAACAGGTTGATGTGTAAAACCACACCCTTTATGTGGATATAACAGATTAAAATGCGTCCAACTTGCGCAAGGCCATGACGACAAAATAAACTTTGCCGATTTGATGTTCTGACGTCAGTCGCCCCAACCCAGAACACAAGATCCAAGACCCCGCTCCATCACCAGCGCGTCGACCTCGCGGCCCGACTTTCGCCGGTAATATCGCTTGCGTCGACCGATGTCGGTAAAACCGCATTGTCGATAAAGGGCAATGGCCGGCGCGTTATCCTCGGCCACTTCAAGCAACAGCCGACCAACACCATTATCCCCAAGGCGATCCACAACCCCTGCCAGTAACTTGCGCGCAACACCGCATTGGCGGGCTTCCCTGGCAACGACGATGGTATTGATTTCGGCCTCATCAAGCATTGTCTGGATCAGAACAAAGCCCAGAGGCATATCATCACGGTTTTCCGCCTCGTTACCGGGCGCATAGGCCAAAATTCCGAATGCCCCTGGCACATCAAGCAACCGGATGATGGCATCGGCATCCCAGCAATCCTCAAATCCCTGCGCATGCAATTGCTCCGCGACGGACGCAAAGGCGGCGGTCAGAGGCACCAATTCAATTGTGCTGGCCACACTCTTTGAGGGATGCGGGTTCATTCCTTTTTACGCGGTCCCTGATCTTCGATACGTCTTGCATCAGGCGCACGCAGATACATCGGTACCGGCGCAAGGTTTTCACCACTTTCCCAACGTTCAGCCGCAATCCGTGCCACATTTCCCGCGCGCGGCAGTCCGGGTGCCGTACAGTCATAAAACGCATCTGGCGCATGGGCCGCAGCCGTCAGAAGACGCGGGGTCGCATCCCCGGCAAGCAAGGTATCACCAGGTGGTGCCATCATCAGGGCCTGACGCGGGGCAACACATTCAGCCGTACTAAGCGGGCGTTTTTTGCCATCAAAGGCCTGGGCGAAAATTTCGTTTCGCTTGCTATCAAGGGCAACAAGGATATTGCGGCCCTGCTGATCGCGTTCCGACACACCATAGGCAACAGCTTCGAGTGAACTCACCCCGACAACCGGAATTTTGCGGGCAAGACCCAAGGCGCGCGCAGTTGCAAGACCGATGCGCATTCCGGTAAAGGCACCCGGTCCGACCGTAACCGCAATGCCGTCAAGATCGGCCATTGTGACTTTGGCGGTTTCGAGCGTGCGAGCAATAAAGCCCATCAGATGCTCGGCCTGACCGCGTTCCATATCCTCATAAAGCTCGCCCTTGACCACACCATTGACCAGAACCGCCGTCGAAAGCGACGTTGAGGCGGTATCAATGGCCAAAATCGTTGGGCCGGATGTCTCCGGACTTCGCGACGATGTTTGCGATGCATTATGATCTGCGCTATCTGATGAGCGCGGCTGTCCAGTCAGCATCTTCTTTATGTAATCGGTGAACGACAAGAACAGGGAGCCTCCGGCGATGGCGCTGGTCGAAATTACGCCTTCTGAATATGATGTCGAAATTGATATCGTCTATGCCACGGATCGGAATTTCACCGGGGCACCAATCTATACACGACCTGCCTGCTATCTTCATGCGGATGCGGCTGCATGCCTGAAAAAGGCCGCGGCCATGGCAAAGCGTCAGGGGGTCAAGCTGCGCATTCTTGATGCATTCCGGCCCCAGGAAGCCCAACGGGCCCTTTGGAACCATTCGCCCAACCCCGATTTCGTCGCCAATCCGGATTTCGGATCGCCACATGGTCGTGGTGTGGCCATTGATCTAACCCTGATTGATCAAAACGGCAAGGAACTGGATATGGGGGCAGGGTTTGACGAAATGCATAGCCGGTCCTATCACGGATCCGAACTGATCTCCAGACAGGCTGAAGCCAACCGTTTGCTGTTGTTGGGCATCATGGTCAGTGCCGGGTTCGAATATTACGACCATGAATGGTGGCATTATCAGCTGCCCAAGGCATCCAGCAGATATCCGCTTTTTTCTGACAGCGCCCTTGCCGAACCGATGATGCAACGTTAACCGCCATCGCAAAACGGCGGAGCAATCATGCCCCGCCGCTGCGTTCTGCTTTACCTGATGCAGAACGAAAACAGTCTTGGTTTCATTCCCATCCAGGCTAGTTCCGCTTCATTTCAGCATGTCACGCCGTCAAAAGTGCCTGACCGCTTTGCGAATCAAACAATGTCATTCGCGCCCCATCAATCAGGATTCTGGTATCACTCCCCGATCTGAAAATCTGTTCGGGGCCACTGCGCGCAGTCAGTTCCGACCCGGCAACCGCGAGGCGGACATATTGATCCGGCCCGGTCGGCTCAGCCAATAAAACGCGCGAAGAGATGCCGGTTTCATCAAACAGCATATGTTCGGGGCGCGCGCCCAGCGTCATCGGACGCCCGATCAGATCACGCGCCTCGGCCGGGACATTGACCAGCGGCAAACATCCCGCACCGCTGTCAAAGACAATGTCGTCACCATTTTGCGAAAGCTTGCCATCAAGGAAGTTCATCGTCGGGGCGCCGACAAAGCTTGCAACAAACCGGTTTGCGGGTCTGCGATACACATTTTCCGGCGTGTCGACCTGTTGAATGCCGCCCTTGTCGAGAACCACGACCTTGGTGGCAAGCGTCATGGCTTCGATCTGGTCGTGCGTCACATACACAATCGTCCGGCCAAGCCGTTCATGCAGGCGTTTGAGCTCGATGCGCATATCGGCACGCAATTTGGCATCAAGGTTGGAAAGCGGTTCATCAAACAGGAACACAGACGGTTCGCGTACCAAGGCCCGGCCAATCGCCACACGCTGTTGCTGCCCGCCCGAAAGCTGAGAAGGCTTGCGATCCAGAAGCGGCGTGATCTGCAATAGATCGCCGACCTCGGCGACGCGTTTGTCGATCTCATCCCTGAGCATGCCCCGCATTTTCAGACCAAAACCGATATTCCGGCGCACAGACATGGTCGGATACAGCGCATAGGACTGAAACACCATCGCAATGTCGCGCTCGTCCGGTTCAAGACTTGTGACGTCGCGCCCATTGATATGGATAGAACCATCGGTTGTCGGCTCCAGCCCGGCAATCATGTTCAGAAGGGTCGATTTGCCACATCCTGACGGGCCAAGCAGCACCAGAAAATCGCCATCGGCAATTTCAAGATTGATATCTTCCATCACCGTCAGCCCGGCATAGGCCTTGGTAACATTACGAAGTTCAACGCCGTTCATTCCCGTTATCCTTTCACTGCGCCCGCGGCAATCCCGCGCACAAACAACCGCCCCGACAGCAGATAAACCGCAAGTGTCGGCAAGGCCGTCAGCATGGTCGCAGCCATATCAACATTGTATTCCTTCTCGCCGAATTGCGATCCGACAAGATTGTTCAGTGCAACCGTCATCGGCTGTCCCGCACGTCCCCCAAAGGTCAGACCCAGAAGGAAATCGTTCCAGATATAGGTAAATTGCAAAATCATCGCGACACCAAGGATCGGCAACGATATTGGCAACATCACATGCCAGAACAACCGCCAGAACCCGGCACCGTCAATGCGGGCGGCTTTAAGCAAATCCTGCGGAACCGTCTTGAAAAAGTTGCGAAACATCATGGTGGTAAAGGCAACACCCCAGATCACATGCACAAGGATCAGTCCGGGAATGGTGCCAAATATCCCCAATTCACGGATCATGATGATCAGGGGATAAAGGGTTACCTGCGGCGGAATGAACATGCCGACCAGAAGGGCCGCGAACATCACATTCGCACCCTTCATCTTCCATGCGGCCAGGGCATAGCCGGTGATCGCCCCAAGCCCGACCGACAGGATGAGGGCCGGGATAACGACTTTGACCGACGTCATGAAGGATGACGAAAGACCGCCACAGCCCTCGCCGAGCGTCTTGGCACAATCGCCAAACCACGCCTTGCTCCATGCCGCGAATCCGGGATCGACGGGCAGGGTAAAGATGCTGCCATTGCGGATTTCATCCATGGATTTCAGCGATGTCGAAATCATGATGAAAACCGGGGACAAGATCATGATTGCCGCCACACAGAGCAATCCGTAAAGGGCAAGCCGATTATATCGCATGATCAGTGCCCCCGCCCGCTGCGCTCTTTTTGCAGCTCGAAATAGATATAGGGTGCGATTACGGCGATCACGGTACAAAGCAGGACAAACGCCCCCGCCGCACCAAGCCCAAGTTCCTGACGGTTTAGAATGTGATCAACCACAAAACGGGCAGGAAGGTCAGATGAAAAGCCCGGACCGCCCCCTGTCAGGGCAACGACCAGATCAAAGGCCTTCATGACAATCGCGCTCATCAGAATGAAGACCGTGAAGAACACCGTGCGCAACATCGGTGTGATGATATGCAAATAGACCCGCCAGACCGGAATGCCATCCACACGCGAGGCCTTCCAGATATTGGGATCAATATTGCGAAGGCCTGCAAGAAACAGCGCCATGCATAACCCGACCTGTTGCCAGATACCCGCAATGGCAAGCGTGTAGATTGACCGGTCGGGCCGCACGATCCAGTTGAATTCAAACCCGGCCCAGCCAAGCGCCCGCACCGCTTCCTGAAGACCAAGACCGGGATTCATCACCCATTGCCAGATCACGCCGGTCACAATGAATGACATCGAAAGCGGCAACATGAAAACAGTGCGAAACAGTCCTTCGGCCTTCACACCCCGATCGACCAGAATGGCCAGTAAATAGCCAAAAACGATACAGCCACCGATAAACAGGAAGCCGTGAATCGCAAGATTCTGCATCGCTGTCCACCACCGTTCATTGGCAAACAGACGGGCATATTGATCAAAGCCGGTGAATTTGTAGACAGGCAGCAAACGTGACCGCGTCAGCGAAATCACGAATGTCCAGATGATGAACCCGTAGAAACAGAAAATGGTAATCATCATGGCAGGGATCAGCGCCATTCTTGCTGTCCATTGAGGACGCCAGCGCCGCCTGCCTTCTTTTTGCGTTTCTTCCTGTGCGACAGAACGCTGCAACACACCTTGTGCCGGATCGGCCATAGACATTCTCGCTTCTTTGTAAAGGCGCCGCTGCCCCGCATATTTGGGGTTGCAGCGGCGCATCCCTGCAAAGTCTCTGGAGTTTTCGCCTTACTTGGCGTTGGAGATCGCTTGATGGAACTTCGCCTGACCCTCTTGCGGGCTCATATCCGTACTGTTCCAGAAATTCGAGATGCTGTCATCAATTGCACCCGAAACCGCACTTGGCACCCCGAAAAGACCGGTACTGACAAGGTGGGTTTTCTTGTCCTGCAGGGTCTTGATCGCGGTCTGGGCACAGCTATCGAAACTGTCCGCAGGCACATCAAGACGGGCCGGAATAGATCCCTTTTTCTTGTTAAAGGCGATCTGCACATCGGGCTCAAGCATCACATGGGCCATCTTCGCCTGGGCCGGTGTGGCTTCTTCCCCGTCCATTGCCGAGAAGGCAAAGGCATCGACCGTCATGATATAGGCCGTATCAATTGCCGGGGCGAAGGAACATCCGACTGTCGTACCCGGTTCAATCCCGGCGGCAATGATTTCACCCTTGGCCCAGTCCCCCATGAACTGGAAGGCTGCATTCCCCTTGATCACCATGCTGGTGGCCTCGTTCCAGTTACGGCCGGGGCTGCCTTCATCGACAAAGGGTTTAAGAGCTGCAAAGGTTTCAAACACCTTGCGCATGGTATCGGAATCAAGGAGGTCATCATCAAGCGTGCTGTAAAGATCGGCATAAAATTCGCGCCCGGCAACGCCCAGAAGAACGCTGTTGAACATGATGCGTTCCTGCCAGGGCTGACCACCCAGCCCGATCGGGATAATGCCGGCATCTTTCAGTTTTTGCGCAGCCACCACGAAGTCATCCCAGCTTTTGGGAACATCCACGCCTGCCTTTTCAAGCGCGGCCTTGTTATAGAACATCCAGTTCTCGCCATGGATGTTGATCGGGGCTGCGATATATTCACCATCATATTTCGCCGCCTTGACAATCAGTGGCGGTAACTTGTCGTCCCAATGTTCTTCGTTTGCGATCTTGTCGACATTGGCAAGCAGCCCTTGATCAGCCAGCTCACGCAGTTGCTGACCGATGGAGAACTGAAAAACAGCCGCCGGATCACCACCCAGCATCCTGTTCACTGCGGCAGCACGGGCATTGCCGCCTCCGGCAATCGGGGTATCAACCCATTTGCCACCACTTGCCTCAAACACCTTGCGCACTTCGGCAAGAGCGGCCTGCTCGCTGCCCGATGTCCACCAATGCAGAACTTCTGCTGTCTGGGCGTGAAGCGCACCGGCAGAGACACCTGCGCTCAGAAATGCCGCAATGGCTGCGACTTTGGAAAATTTCGTCATAACGGATGTTCCTCCCTATTGGATACGTTCACGCCCGATCTCTTCTTAAACGGAAAATCGTAACGTTACGATTTTTTTGATAAGCACTTTATTCACCCTTGTCAATCCACAAAACCCAATGATATTAGGATGAGAGAGCGGCGAATATATTTTTTTGCCTGAATTTTCGAAACGTTACGATTTTGGATGCATTCAACAAGAACATCCGCTGAGGGTAAGGAAACAACCATGACAAAATCATTCCCCGACGGGTTTCGCTGGGGTGTCTCCACCTCAAGCTATCAGATCGAAGGCGGTGCTGATGACGACGGACGCGGCGACAGCATCTGGGACACATATTGCGCCACTCCGGGCCGGGTCGCCAATGGCGACAATGGTCGCGTTGCCTGCGACCACTACCATCGCTGGGCCGAGGACCTTGATCTGATCAAGGGGTTGGGGGCACGGCATTACCGGTTTTCGGTCATGTGGCCGCGCGTCCTGCCCGAAGGCACGGGCAAGGTCAATGAAACCGGTATCGATTTTTACAGCCGCCTGATTGACGGCATGCTTGAACGTGACATTGATCCCTGGCTGTGCCTGTATCACTGGGATCTGCCGCAAGCGTTACAGGATCGCGGTGGCTGGACCAATCGCGACATTGTCGACTGGTTTGGCGATTATACCGAATTGCTGGTGACACGTCTGGGCGACCGCATCAAATCGTGGGTCACATTCAACGAACCCAATGTTGTCGCCTGGGTGGGCCATGAAGAAGGCCGGCATGCACCGGGCATCACCGATCCGCGTGCCGCAATGCGAGTGACCCATCATCTTAATCTCTGTCATGCGCGCGCCACCCGCATCATCAAACATCATTATCCCGATGCGCCGGTCGGATTCGTCTTGCCGATGCACAAGGGTTATACCCTGCCGCATCGTCGCGAACAGGATGCCCATCTGATCGAGCTTTTCGAAGCCAAATGGAATGGTGCCTTTCTTGATCCGGTCTATTACGGGCGTTATCCGGAACTGATTCTCGACCGGATGGAACCACATATCCGGCCGGGCGATCTGGAAGCCATCAGAACCGATGTCGATTTTCAGGGCCTTAACCAGTATTTCCCGAGCTATATCCAGGCTGCCGAAGGCAAGGCATGGCCGTTCCAGCACGTCGAACCGCCAAAATATTTCCGGCGCACCGAAATGGGCTGGGCAATTGACGGAGACTGCTTCTATCGCACCATGAAAATCCTGCAGGAGAATTACGGAAATCCGCCGGTTTTCGTGACTGAAAATGGTGGTGCCTTTACCGATGTCCCCGGCCATAACGGTCATGTCGACGATCAGGATCGCATTGCCTATTACACCGAATATCTTGATGCCCTTTTGCGCGCAGTTTCCGAAGGTGCGAATGTTCAAGGCTATATGCCATGGTCCTTGCTGGACAATTTCGAATGGGCTTATGGCTATGACAAGCGGTTCGGGCTTGTTCATGTGGATTATGAGACTCTCAAACGCACCCCAAAGGCGTCCTATGAATTTATGCGCAATGTGATTACACAGAACGCATTGCCATAGGATGCGCCGGACGCTTAGATTGTCCGAAAGAACATAAGAACGGACCTGTCATGCCTGCTTCTCGCCCTAACCTGCGCACGATTGCCGACCGCCTTGGCCTGTCGGTTACGACAGTGTCGCGCGCGCTAAAAGACGGACCGGAAGTCAAATCCGACACCGTTGCCAAGGTCAAGGCAGCCGCAGAGGAAATCGGCTATCGCCCCGATGCCAGGGGCGTCATGCTGCGTACCGGCAAAACCATGCAGGTCTGTTCTATCCTTTACTCACCCGAAGTCGGCGATTACGGCGACCCGGGCTTCTTGGCACAGGTCGAAAGCCTGGCACAGGGGCTTGAGGCCGATCATTATTCTTTGGTGGTTCTGGCACAAACCAGCGGGGAGGATCCCCTTGAACCGGTGCGCAAGGTCCATACCCAACGCATGGCCGATGCCGTGGTGTTTTCACGCACCACCCTTCAGGACAAACGTGCCAAATACTGCCTTCAGCATGATTTTCCGTTTGTCAGCTTTGGCCGCACCGAACTTCTGACACCGCATGCCTTTGTCGATCATGATGATGAACAGGCCGCCTATGACGCGATCACGCGCCTGATCGAGGATGGCCACCGCAAGATCGGCATGATCGACCCGCCTGAGGACCTGACCTTTTTTGGCTATCGCAAACGCGGGGCCCGCCGGGCCATGGTTGATGCCGGGTTTGATCCCGATAGCCTGATCTGGATGCCATCGGACGTTTCGGTGCGGGCCGCACGCGAAGCCACCACGAAATTGTTTGGCCATCAACGCGACGCCACCGCCATTGTCTGCGCCAGCCAGATGACCATGATCGGGGCGCTTGAAGCCCTGATGGAACTTGGCATGGATACCATCCGTGATGGCATCGGGGTTGTCGGTTTTGGCGGCATGCCGTTTCGTATGCTGTCAAAGCAAAAACTGGCCTATTACTATCAGCCGCAACGACATGTCGGTGAAGTCCTTGCCCGACATCTGCATGAATTGATGAGCGGGGCGAACCCCGAACAGCTCCAAACCTTGCTGCCCTATCGCCGGATTGATGATCTTGCCGCATTCCGCGAAGGCGAGGATTTCTGAGCCAGTCGGTTATATCCGCACCCAAATCCGCCCTATTGGTCCGGCAACCTGCCATCGCCCATATCCCCGGCTTCGCCCGTCAGCCAGTCAAAAAACACCGTAATGCGCGGGTCGCGTTTGGGTGGATCGAGCGTGATCAGCACATAGTCAAAACTGGTCGGCTCCATACCATGCGGGGCAATCAGCCGCCCGGTCGCCAGATCATCATAGACCAGCGGCAAGGGGCCAATCGCCGTACCAAGACGATTCACCGCCGCCTGCAGGGCAAAAAAGAAGTGATCGAAATATTGCTCGCTGGCTGGCGATACATTCAGATGACTGGCACGCTTCCAGTCATCCCATGCATCAGGCCGGGTGCGACTGTGAAGCCAGCGCGCATTGGATAAATCCCGATCAAGAATATTTTCCCAGCAATCAGGGTCACACACCGGCCCGGCATATTCGGCCCATAAATGCGTGGTGATATAGTCTTCCGAAATCCCGTAATCGGCCCTGCGAATGGCAAGATCACAACCATCAGACAGCAAATCTACCGGGCCACCAGCAAGACGCAAATCGATATTAAGATCGGGATTAGCCTGACGGAATGCCCCGAGCCGCGGCATCAGCCAGCGCATGGCAAGGCTTGGCTCGCACGATACCGTCAGGATCGGCGAGGTTCCGGCATGGCGGTGGATATCCTCAACCGCCTGATCAAGCCCGTCCAGCGCACTTCCCGTCGCCTTTAACAGCCTTTCGCCCGCCGCGGTCAGCCAGACCCGGCGATTGCGACGGACAAACAGATCAACCCCCATGCGTTCTTCAATCTGGGCCACCGCCCGGCTGATGGCCCCATGGGTCAGGTGCAATTCCTCGGCCGCGCGTGAAAAACTTTGATGGCGTGCTGCGGCTTCAAAGGCCGGCAAGGCCGCCAAAGGAGGTAGGCTGCGTTTTTTGTGAATATTACTCACAATATTTCCCGGTATTTTTCGATTTTCTGACGATTGATCCAGTTTGATACTCAATCTGCTCACAGATCAAACGGTTTTTCAGCCCAGTCAGGATCACATCCATGCCCGAATTATCAAATCAGTTCCTGTCGATGGAAATCATCGCCGTTGGCATCATCACCCTTCTTGCGGTCATCAGTCCGGGCCCGGACTTTGCCATGGTCACACGCATCGCACTTGCGCGGGGCAGGCGGGCCGGGGTTCTGTGTGCCATCGGGATCGGTAGCGGTGTTTCGGTACATCTGACCTATACCCTGATCGGACTGGGTGTTGTTTTTGCCAGCAATGTCTGGGTTTTGAACAGTCTGCGATATCTGGGTGCAGGCTATCTGATCTGGCTTGGAATGTCGGCCCTGTGGCCAGATATTCGCGTAATTTTTGGTCGCCGCAGGCATCTGAAAAATGTGAATATCCGGGTAACCACAATGTCAAATGCACCGAAGCCGGATCAAAACCGGAACAACGCGGATCGCCATGCTTTCTGGACCGGATTTGCCTGCAACGCGCTGAACCCCAAGACCATGCTGTTTATCGTATCGCTGTTCAGTCAGGTGATTTCGCCAAACACCCCGATACTGCAGGAAATCGGATATGGCTTTTATATCGCCGCCTGCCACATGATCTGGTTTGCACTGGTCGCGATAGCCCTGACACTCCCTGCAGTGCAGGCCCGCATGGCGGCGATCAAGACATGGATCGAACGGGCAGTCGGCTTGTGCCTTGCAGGGCTTGGCATCAAGCTTATGGCAAGCTAGGCCGGTCTTTCTGCAGGGGATCAGGAACGGATTCCCGTGTCGCCCGATCAGATAAACAGCATCTCGCCGTTCTGCTTGGCGTCATTAAGGAAGGTTACGACACCACCGGTTTCAATGGAAAGTTCATCGCGGGTGGCTTCGTTTTCCAAACCCAGCGCACGCAACCCCATCTCGCAAACCATGAATTTCGCGCCCAACGACGCACAGGCTGACAGCAATTCTTCGAAACTGCCGATCCCGCGGGTCGAATAGCTCAGGTCAATCGAGGTCGCGGTCGCCCCTTCGGCCTCGGTGCGCAAATGCCGCCATCCGGAGGGCGCAAACAGTGCACGGCTGGCATCCATGGTAAAGAACAGGGTAACGTCACGCCCGGTCGCCAAAGCCGCCGATGCCATTACGAGTGCGTAATGAACTTTTTCAAAGCTGCCGGAAAACACCACCAGCGAGAGTTTTTTCGGGCTTTCCGTCTCAGTGCTCATGGATTGAAAGGTCCTTGATTGTGGCGTTTTCTGAACAGGTCGGGCAGCCGGGATCACGCGGCACCCGGATCTTGCGAAACGATGCTGACAGGGCATCAATGATCAGAAGCTGCCCGGAAAGGCCATCGCCGATCCCCATCAGCTCCTTGAGCACCTCGGTCGCCTGAATACCGCCAATCATGCCGACAACCGATCCCAGAACGCCGCCTTGGGCACAGGATGGAATGGCGTCTTCGGGCGGCGGTGCATGATAAATGCAGCGATAGCACGGATGTGGCGCGCCCAGATGGGCCTTAAACGTCGATACCTGTCCGTCAAAACGAAGAGCCGCGCCCGATACCAGCGTCTTTCCCGCCAGATAACAGGCGTCATTAAGCAAAAAGCGCGTCTCGAAATTATCCGACCCGTCAGCAATGACGTCATAACCGGCAATCAGTTCCATGACATTAGACGCATCAAGGCGGGTATTGTGGGCGTGAACCGTGATTTCCGGGTTCATATCAAGCATGGTTGATTTCGCACTATCGACCTTGGGGCTGCCAATATCCTTCATGTCATGCGCGATCTGGCGCTGAAGATTGGAAAGCTCGACCGTATCTGCATCAACAATGCCGATTGTGCCAACACCGGCCGCGGCCAGATACATCGCAAGCGGCGACCCAAGGCCACCGGCCCCGACGATCAGAACCCGCCCACGCTTGAGTTTCATCTGGCCAGTACCGCCCACATCCTTAAGAACGATGTGGCGGGCATAGCGCTGCACTTCATTTTCGCTGAAATCGAAATCGGTCACGCGGTCAAACTATCCTGTCAGGACGGATCAAGGGAACTAGGGTCAGAACCTAGCTTCTGGATATAGCCTGCCCGTCACATCTCTCAAGGAAAAGATTTGATTTTCCATCGAATTCCCCGATTGCCCGAACCCGTCTGAGCCAATCATTGTCCAGTTTTTCACTGCCGGATGGAAAAAACCGGACTGGCGATAGGCCTGATCAATCCGGCCGATCTTTTGCAGTTCCAGCAATCCCTGATCGATTGCAACAATCAGATCGTGGCTATAGGGCGTAACCCGCGTTACGGCGTAATGACGGCTGCCATCAAGGGCAATCTTGTAGCCTTCGATTGGCAGTAAATGCACATCATTGACCACAAGCTCCATTTTCGGGCCTGGCTGGAACGGTGCCAACAGGAAATCTGCCCGGCCCTCGGCGACAAATTGCACCATCAATTCCCAGTTTGGCACATGCAGTAAATCAACAAGACCCAGCTTGCCCAAGGCCTGCCAATCGGGTTTCCAGGTCCGGTTTGACACCCCGCGCAGTCGCTGGAGGCTTCGTAAACTGCGAATTTTCGATCGATTGGGGCTGTCTGCCCGCATATAGAACCCGGCTTCAAACCGGCCATTGGGAATCACGGCCCCGGATGGGGAAATCCTGTCCCCTTTATGTTCAATGTCGCGCAACCATGTCGAAGAACCGGTAAGGTCTGCTTCGCCATCTGCGATCATTTGCATCATGCGCGCATAATTTCCGCCGGCAATCAGATTGATGGCGCCGCGCCAGCCGCCCTTTTTCAGGGCCTGCTGGATCAGAACGACCTCAACGACATCACGGCGGCTGTGCGGACCGTCAAAGGATGTGATGGCAAGCGGATCGCGACCGTCCCGGAATTTCTCATAATCGACCAGAACATCATCGGCAACAACGATCCGAAGGCTGTGCTCGCCGTGATCAGCCCTTACTGTTTTGATATCGAAACAAAAAACAGCCACAACCAGACACAGCATCCCGATCCATCCGGATACTTTGAAATGCCTGATTTTTCGATCATTTGACGTCATGCACATGTCCCGTTTCTGCCCTATCCTTCAGATTGGGACGATGGCATCCAACATCCAGTAGCGGGCAAAGGCCACACAGCAAAAAAGGCCCGGCGCGATACGCCGGACCTTTGAATTTGTTATATTTGGTCGTCTGGCAAAAGAACTTATTGCAGACCTTCGAACAGGGCAGTCGACAGGTAACGTTCAGCAAAGCTCGGGATGATGACCACGATGCGTTTGCCGGCATTTTCCGGCTTCTGACCAAGTTCAATACCCGCAGCCACCGCCGCACCTGACGAAATACCGGTCGGAAGGCCTTCAACCGCAGCCAGTTTGCGTGCGGTGGCAAAGGCGGTCTCGTTGCCAATGGTCATGACCGTATCAATCACATCGGTATTGAGGTTGCCCGGAATGAAACCGGCACCAATGCCCTGAATCTTGTGCGGGCCGGGTGCGCCACCGGAAATGACCGGGCTGTCTTCGGGTTCAACCGCCACAATCTGAATGTTCGGGTTATGTTTTTTCAACACTTCACCAACACCGGTCAGCGTGCCGCCCGTGCCAACACCGGCAACAAAGATATCGACCTTGCCGGCGGTATCCTTAAGGATTTCCTCGGCCGTGGTGTTGCGATGAACTTCCGGGTTTGCCGGGTTGTCAAACTGCTGGAGCATGATAGCGCCATCAATCTCGGCCACCAGTTCCTCAGCACGGGCAACCGCACCCTTCATGCCCTTGGCTGCCGGGGTCAGGTCAATCTGCGCACCTAGAAGCATCAGCATCTTGCGACGTTCAAGCGACATGCTTTCAGGCATGGTCAGGATCAGCTTGTACCCCTTGGCCGCTGCAACGAATGCCAGCGCAATGCCGGTATTGCCCGAGGTTGGCTCGACCAGGGTTGCGCCCGGTTTAAGCTTGCCGGTTTTCTCGGCATTCTCGATCATCGCCAGACCAATACGGTCCTTGACCGAGGCCAGCGGGTTGAAGAATTCAAGCTTGCCGATCAGGTCGGCTTTCACACCTTCGGCTTCGGCCAGACGTGAAAGGCGCACCAGCGGCGTTGCGCCAATGGTGTCAATGATGCTGTCGTAAATCTTGCCGCGAAACTC
Organism: Thalassospira profundimaris; assembly: GCF_003326795.1. GTDB lineage: Bacteria > Pseudomonadota > Alphaproteobacteria > Rhodospirillales > Thalassospiraceae > Thalassospira > Thalassospira profundimaris_C. The sequence continues at coordinate 321,476 of NZ_JPWI01000001.1, forward strand.
AGTCATGTTTTCCTCGCACGTTTCTGTATTTTTGCCATCAAGCACACGATGTATTTGTATTTATATCGCTATCCCACAAGGTCAAATGGATAGAAGAAATTTTTACAAATCTGCTGGCAGACGGCATTCCTGATGCCTGTAGTTTATCGAAAATTGCAGCGGAATCCTGTTGAATAAGAATACACCACTCCGCTGCCAGCCCAGAAGACTAAATGATGAAATCAGGGGACTCTTCGATCCCGCTGCGCAGACCCGCATCACGGGCACGGTTGCACAGGTCCTCGACCGTGATTTTTTCAAGCTGCTTCATCATTTCGTCCTGCAATTCACGCCAAAGCGGACGCACAACTTCCTTGCCCAGCGGCGATCCTGCCGGATCCTCGATCGGATCATCGGATGTTTCCATCGACCGGATGACCGAAACAATATCGGCAAGTGTGATGCGGCGGCGTTCACGCGCCAGTCGATAACCGCCGCGCGGTCCACGCACACCCACCAGAATATCGGCACGCACCAACTGCTGAAGGGTCTGTTCAAGGTAACGTTTCGGAATGCCCTGACGCGCGGTGATATCTCGACTTTGGACCGGCTCACCCGCCGCGTTATAGGCAATATCCACGACCGCCTCGATCGCAAACAGCATCTTTTTTGAAAGCTTTAGCATCGTTTCATCTTACTCCCCTTGTGGTCCGGCCATCCCCCCAGATGACATGCAAACCTGGTTTCGTCAGAGCAACCATCAAACCCCTGCCAAACCGCAAACCGGCCCAGCAGGTGCAAATCATTTGACCGGACTTGCCGTCCCGGTCGATCCGAAACCGCCCGCGCCGCGCGCAGTTTCATCAAGATCATCCACGGCCCGCCATACCACCTGTGTCACCGGGGCGACCACAAGCTGGGCAATGCGCATGCCACGTTCGATTTCAAAGGATTCGTCGCCATGATTGATCAGGATGACTTTGATCTCGCCGCGATAATCGGCATCAATCGTACCCGGACTGTTCAGAACCGTGACCCCGTTCTTGGCAGCAAGCCCCGAACGCGGACGTACCTGTGCCTCGAACCCGGCGGGCAGGGCAATTGCAATACCGGTTTCGACCAGAGCCCGTTTTCCCGGTGCCAGAACCAGCTTGCCCGCGATTGCGGCCTGCAAGTCGACGGCTGCGGACTGGGCGGTTGCATATTCGGGCAACGGCAAATCCGCCCCGTGGGGCAGCTGTTTCAAATCAACGCTAAGAGCCGACATATTCCATCCTTGTTTATGGCCCGGTCTGAACCGGGATATGCGTTATTGCCTGCACGATCAGGGTCGTGTCAGGAAAAATGTCTGATGATCCGTGCGCACAGGACCTCGGCAATGCCGGTTTTGCTTTGGCGCGACCAATGTTCATCGGTCGTCGCATCATCACCTGAAATCAGGAAAATCTCGTTCTGATCCCCGCCAAAAGTCCCGGTTTCCGGGGCCACATCATTGGCAAGGATCCAGTCACAGCCCTTGCGTGCCCGTTTGGCACGCGCATGTTCGGTGACCTTTTCGGTTTCTGCGGCAAATCCGATCACAAGCCCCGGGCGCGACGCACCGGCCTTGCTGATGGTCGCCAGAATATCGGGATTTTCCGAAAGTCTGAGGTCCGGAATAACGCCCGATCCATCCTTTTTAAGCTTCTGTCCGGCTTCGTCGGCCGTGCGCCAGTCGGCAACCGCTGCGGCACAAATGGCGATGTCAGCCGGAAGGGCGTTTTTGACCGCAGCCAGCATCTCGCGCGCGGTTTCAATGCGCACAACTTTTACGCCGGCCGGATCGGGCAGGGATACCGGACCGCTCACCAGCGTCACATCCGCACCGGCATTGCAAAGCGCCTGCGCAATCGCATGGCCCTGCTTGCCAGACGACCGGTTGGCGATATAGCGCACCGGATCAATCGGCTCGTGGGTCGGCCCGCTGGTGACAACGGCCTTTTTCCCGGCAAGCGGCTTGGGCGCGGACTGACCATCAAGGAAATCAAGCACATTTGCGATGATCTCGGCCGGTTCTGCCAGACGGCCCGAACCGGTTTCACCACAAGCCAGATCACCCGCAGACGGCCCAACCCGGATCACGCCACGGCTTTCAAGCGTTGCGATATTGGCCTGTGTTGCCGGATGGTTCCACATCTCGACATTCATGGCCGGTGCAATCATCACCGGTTTGTTGGTGGCAAGAAGGGCGGTTGTTGCCAGATCACCGGCCTGACCGGTTGCCATTTTTGCCAGAATATCGGCACTTGCCGGGGCGACCAGCACAAGGTCAGCCTCACGCGACAGGCGGATATGCCCCATCTCGGCTTCATCGGTCAGGGAAAACAGATCCTGATAGACTTTGTTTTCGGTAAGGGCTGCGACAGAAAGCGGTGTAACGAACTGTTCCCCGCCCTTGGTCAGGATGGCGCGAATATTGATTTCGCGGTCTCTGAGCCGACGGATCACCTCAAGAACCTTATAGGCCGCAATGCCGCCCGAGATGATCAGAAGGATATTTTTGCCTGCCGCCACTGTGATTACCAATTAATTACGGTTTAAAAGTGTGGTTAACCTACATTGTCTCATTATGGGACGCAAGCGCCCAAAACCGAAATGGAAACGCCGCGTCCCCCAAAGGGTCGCGGCGCTGATTTTTCACCCTGCTTTCAACAGGTTTATGACGGACCAAATCCGGTCCCCATCATGGCACGGTATATAACATCCCGAACCACCGCCAACGGGACTCGGGCCCCATCGCCGTGCAGTTAATCCGCCAACGCCCCGATGCCACCGGTCCGTCGAGACGAATTTCAACGCGTTCATCGCCCAGTCGGGTCATGGTTGCCTGACCATCTGACGGATAGCAGGCAATATCGGGCGTCGGATCCGTAAGCGTAAAGCCGAATGCCGGCGGATTGCGCGTCAGGGTATAATCACCCGGCGTAATGTCGCTAACACGCAGCGGCAATGAATTTGCCGCCAGCTTGAAACGGTCCATTGCGCCATAATGCTCGTTTAATGCAAAACGCGGCAGATACATAAAGTCGGATTCCGTGCTCATCGCACCGCTTTGCTGACCAAAGGCGGCCTTGTATCCGGCTTCCTTGACAGCATTGATGACATCGGCATCCGCCTCGCCATAGGGATAGGCAAAGATATCGGGCACAAACCCAAGCTCGGCCTTAAAGCGTTCGGCCGCATGGGCAAGCTCGGCCTTGACGGCTTCGATATCAAGATCGGGCAAATGCGAATGGTGCTGGCTATGACCGCCAATGGTGACACCGGCCTTGACCATTTCACGCACCATGTCCCAGGTCATGTAATTGGCAAAACCGTCATCGAGCTGTTCGGTTGAAACAAACACCGTAAAGGGCATGTTGTTGGCCCGAAAGATCGGCCACGCGGTTTCGTAAACCGAGCGATATGCATCATCAACCGTGATCCCGACCGTGCGATCCGGAAGGCCCTTGCCATTTTCAAGCACCTCGACAATCTGTGGCAACCCCATCACGGTGTAATTGCCATTGGTGAGCTCGGCGACATGCTCCTTGAACTGTTCCGGGCGAATATTGGTAGAGGGATATTCACCCTCGCCAAAGCGGTGATACATAAAGACCACTGCCGAACTCGCATCACCACCGGGGGCCGCAACAGCCGGTTCGGACGCATCTTGCTGTGCCGTCGCCATCTGCGGTTCGGTTGCCGGTTCCGCCTCCGGTTCTGCCTCGGCCACCGGGGCGTCCGGTGCGGCCACATTGCCCTCATCACCGGCGGGTGTTGCCGCCGAACTGGCTACCGGTGCCTCTGTTTGCACGTCTGAGGACGTGCCGGTTCCGGTTTCGACTGACTGGGCATTGCCCGGTTCGATGCCGAATGTTAACCCGACGGCAAATGACATGCCGAACACCGCGCTGCGCAGCATGGTGCCGGACTGTATCAGACCAGCTGCCGATAACGACCTTTGGCCTTTGGCCTTAAAATTCATATCTGTTTCCAGTTTTCTACCAACCACTCCAGACAGGACCTTGTGTGCGGATCGGTCCTGTACCCCGGCTTTGCTGTTTTTGTCATTATCCGGGGGCATCGTCCCGTTTGCCGGGATCGTTTTGCAAAAGCAAAAATACCAGCGAACCGTTTGTTTTTCCATATTTCATATAGATGGTTGCGAATTGGACGACCGGGGTTACCTTTAATACAAACCAATAACTCCAACCCCAAGAGGTCCCATGCTTAGTTCTGATGCTTTTGGTCTTTTGTTCCGCAACGCCCGCACATTCAGCTATTGGCAGGATCGCGATGTCGATACGGATTTGCTCAGACAGGCCTGGGATTTGACGGTGCTGGGCCCGACCAGCGGCAATTGCGAACCGATGCGCGTCACCTTCGTCAAGTCCGAAGCAGCCAAGGAACGCCTGAAACCCTGCCTGGCCGAGGGCAATGTCAATCAGACCATGACCGCACCGGTTACCGCCATCATCGCCCAGGACATGGAATTTTACGAGAAGCTGCCCGCCCTTTACCCCCACACCGATGCGCGGTCATGGTTTGCCGGCAAGGATGAGGTGATCAAGGCCACCGCATTTCGCAACAGTTCCCTGCAGGCTGGCTATTTCATCATGGCACTGCGCGGGCTTGGTCTGGATTGTGGTCCGATGTCAGGATTTGATCAGGCCAAGGTGGATGCCGAGTTTTTTGCCGGCACCCCGGTCAAAAGCAACTTCCTGCTCAATATCGGGTATGGCAATCGTGAAAAGCTTCATGCGCGCAGTCCGCGGCTCGGTTTTGATGAAGGGGCCGAAATCCTCTGAGACCGACACATTTTCAGACAGGATTAGACAAGGGTCTCCATCACCGGAGGCCTTTTTCATATTCAAGCCTTCTGATTTTCTGATAGAGCACATGCAAACGACGTTTCGACGGTTTTTTTCAATCCGTCGAACAACTTGAAAACTGTCATCAAACTTTTATTTGATCTTTACTGGCCCATAACCATTTTAGGTCCACTTTTATATACGCGCGTATAGAACCAGATTCACCCCGTAAACAGGAGCGTTAATTGGGCTTTCGCCAATTGATCCTTACAGCTTTGGCCATTGCCTTTCCGGCTGGCGTTGTCTTTGTCGTCCTTGCGGCGATGGAGCTGCTTGGCTGGGGCACGGCGATTGTCTCGGCAACGCTATCCTGGATCGGGATTACGGCGATGTTGCGCATATATTTCGGCGATCTGCGCCGGGTTGCGCGCTATGCCACCGATCTGCGTGACCGGTTCAAGGGCACCCCGCCACAACATATTACATTTGCCGCCGCGTCCGAGCTGTCATCACTTTATACCCAGATTGCCGGTGCCTTCCGTGATCGTATTGCCCTTCTTGAAGCGCAAACCAGTACGGACGCCGAAATCCTTGATCACCTGCCAAACCCGGTGGTGATGGTCAACCGGCATCGGGTGGTGACCGGCTTTAACCAGGCGGCGAAGGGATTGTTTCACAATCTTGAGACCGGTCGAGACCTGACACGTTTTATTCGCGATCCGATCCTGCTTGATTCATTTGATGACGTCGCCAATGAACGCGAAATCATGAAACATGCGGAATTTGTTTTGGCCAGTGACGCGCATCGTCATTATGACGTGCTGACAGCGCGCCTGCCTGCCGCCACCGGGGATCGCAACTTTGTGCTCAGTTTCTCGGACCTGACCGAGCTTCGCAAACTTGAACAGATGCGTGCCGATTTCGCGACCGACGCCGGGCATGAGCTGCGCACGCCGCTTTCGGTTCTTCTGGGCTTTATCGAAACCCTTGAAGGCCCGGCCAAGGATGACCCCGACGCGCTCAACCAGTTCCTGCCGGTCATGCGCGATCAGGCCCAGCGGATGCAACATCTGATCGAAGATTTGCTTTCCCTTGCCCGGATCGAGCTGAATGAACATACCCCGCCATCAAGCGATTGCGATGTGGGCAAAGTCATCAGCAAGGTTGCCGAAAGCCTTGCCATGAAGGCACAGACCAAGGGCATGAATATCCGCGTGACCCAGGAACTCGAAAATACCGAGATGATCGGCGAGGAAAAGGAACTGACCCAGGTCTTTGTCAATCTGGTGGAAAACGCCATCAAATATGGCCATTCCAATACCGATGTCGAAGTCACGATCAGCCTTGTCAAAAACCCGCCCGGTGCATTGGCGCGTTTCCGCCATGACCGCATCATGGCTGTTGCCATCCGCGATCATTCCGACGGCATTGCGCGCGAACATCTGCCACGCCTGACCGAACGGTTTTACCGGGTTGATACCGCACGATCGCGCGCAGTTGGCGGTACGGGCCTTGGTCTGGCCATCGTCAAACACCTTGTCCAGCGCCATCGCGGCACCATGCAGATCGAAAGCGAACAGGGTGTCGGTTCGGTCTTTACGGTCTATCTGCCGGCCAAAACCGGCGACAATGTCCGGAAACTGCATTCCGCCTGATCCCGGTCAACAGGACCAAACAAAAAGGCCAGCAACATCGTGCTGGCCTTTTGCGTATCTGGATCAATCGAACGTTTCGATTACAGAATAAATTTCGAAAGATCGGTGTCCTTTGACAGGTCTTCGACCTGTTCGCGGACATAATTGGCATCGACCTTGAAGGTTTCGCCCGCCCGGTCGGTCGCGGTAAAGCTGATATCATCGAGCAGCTTTTCCAGAACCGTATGCAGGCGGCGTGCGCCGATATTTTCGACCGATTCATTCACATTGGCCGAAATCCGGGCAATTTCATCAATCGCGTCATCGGTGAAATCGAGTGTGACTTCCTCGGTCTTCATCAGGGCAACATATTGCTTGATCAGCGATGCTTCGGGCTCCATCAGGATGCGACGGAAGTCGCCTTCGGTCAGTGCCTTGAGCTCAACCCGGATCGGCAGACGGCCCTGCAATTCCGGCAGAAGATCCGACGGCTTTGCCAGATGGAATGCCCCCGAACAGATGAACAGGATATGGTCGGTCTTGACCGTACCATGCTTGGTCGAAACATTCGTGCCTTCGATCAGCGGCAACAGGTCACGCTGCACACCTTCACGCGATACATCGCCACCGCGTTCGGAACGCGCGGTGATCTTGTCGATCTCGTCAAGGAAGACGATGCCGTTCTGTTCGACATTTTCAATCGCCTCGGCGGTGACCTTGTCCATATCCAGAAGCTTGTCGCCTTCCTCGTCGATCAGGCGGTCAAAGGCTTCTTCGACGGTCATGCGTTTGGGCTTGGTATTGCCGCCAAACGCCTTGCCGAACATATCGTTGAGGTTCAGCATCCCCATCTGGGCACCGGGCATGCCCGGAATATCGATGGTCGGCATCGAGGCCGAGCTGCTTTCCTGAACATGGATTTCGATTTCTTTTTGCTGAAGTTCGCCTTCGCGCAGCATCTTGCGGAATTTCTGGCGGGTATCAGGCGATGCATTTTCGCCGACCAGCCCGTCCAGAATGCGTTCCTCGGCCTGCATTTCGGCCTTGGCCCGGACTTTCTTGCGCATGCTTTCGCGGGTCAGATCGATGGAAACTTCAACCAGATCACGCACAATCTGTTCAACATCACGCCCGACATAGCCGACTTCGGTAAATTTGGTCGCCTCGATCTTGATAAAGGGCGCATCGGCAAGCTTCGCCAGACGGCGCGCAATTTCGGTTTTACCGACACCGGTCGGACCGATCATCAGGATGTTTTTGGGCAGAACTTCATTGCGCATGGTGTCGTCAAGCTGCTGACGGCGCCACCGGTTACGCAGGGCAATGGCCACTGCACGCTTGGCGTCCTTCTGACCGATAATATGTCGATCAAGTTCGGAGACAATCTCGCGCGGGCTGAAATGTTGGGTCATGATTTATTCCGTATCTTATTGCGACGAATGCCGTGACAGGGCCCGGATTGCTCCAGCGCCTTACTTCGCATCCTCGATTTCAATCTTTTCAAGCAGGACATTGCCGTTGGTATAGACGCAAATCTCGCCGGCAATTGCCATTGCCTTGCGGGCGATTTCCTCGGCACTCATGTCCATATCAATCAGGGCACGGGCCGCCGAAAGCGCATAATTCCCGCCCGAACCGATGGCAATAATGCCGTCTTCGGGTTCAAGAACGTCACCCTGACCGGTCAGAACCAGCGAAACATCCTTGTCGGCTACCGCCATCATGGCTTCAAGCTTGCGCAGGTAACGATCGGTGCGCCAATCCTTGGCAAGTTCGACACAGGCACGCATGGTCTGGCCCGGATGACGATCAAGTTTTGCTTCAAGCCGTTCAAGCAAGGTAAAGGCATCTGCGGTCGCCCCGGCAAAACCAACCATGATTTCACCTTTCTGACCAATGCGGCGCACCTTGCGGGCATTGCCCTTGATCACGGTCGGGCCAAGAGAGACCTGACCATCACCGGCCACCACGACTTCATTGCCCTTGCGCACCGACAGAATTGTCGTGCCATGCCAGCTTTGTTGTTCGCTCATGAATTATCCTTGAATCTCGTCGATTGCTTCGCCCAAGAGTTAGCACGGCAGACGCCCCGGTCAAGGGCAGAAGCCACCCGTTGCCCCCAAGATCACCTTTGCTGTGACCCAAACACAGTTTCAACGCCCAGAGGCATAAAAAATTCAAAGCACACAGCCACGACATGCTTTACCCTTGACCATCAGAAAAGAATTTCAAGAAAACAGGACCCGAAACCATGAGCAGCACCGATCTTTCGCAAACCCATCTTGGCAAATGCATCCTTGCCGGTCAGGGCAGGGTCAAGGCCGATCTGGTCCTGCGCAATATCGGGCTTCTTGATGTGATCACCGGCAAGGTCACCCAAACCGATATCGCCATTGTCGGTGACCGGATTGTCGGCACCCATGACAGCTATGCTGGTGAAACCGAAATTGATTGCACCGGAAAATTTGCGGTTCCGGGCTTTATCGACACGCACCTTCATATTGAAAGCTCGCTTGTCACCCCGCTTGAATTTGATCGCTGCGTCTTGCCGCATGGTGTGACGACGGTCCTGTGTGACCCCCATGAAATCGCCAATGTGCTTGGTGCGGAAGGGATCCGCTATTTCCTTGATTGCGCCGAACAGACCATCATGGATGTGCGGGTCAATCTGTCATCCTGCGTACCGGCAACGGCGTTTGAAACCGCTGGTGCGCGTCTTGAGATCGAAGACCTGTTGCCGTTCCGATCCCATGAAAAGGTCGTTGGTCTTGCCGAAATGATGAACTATCCCGGCGCTCTGAACCTTGATCCGGGCATCATGGCCAAGCTTGAAGCCTTTCAGGATGGTCATATTGATGGCCACGCGCCGCTGGTGCGCGGCCGCGATCTTAATGGCTATATGGCCGCTGGCATTCGCACCGACCATGAAGCCACATCCGCCGATGAAGCCCGCGAAAAACTGGCCAAGGGCATGGCGATCCTGATCCGCGAAGGATCGGTTTCCAAAGATCTTGAAGCCCTGGCTGAAATTCTTGATGAAAACAGTTCAAGCTTTGTGGCGCTGTGTACCGATGATCGCAATCCGCTTGATATCGGTGAAGAAGGCCATCTTGATAGCCTTGTGCGCCGCCTGATCGGTCATCTTAAGGCGCGCAATTGCCCGATCCATCATGCCTATCGGGCGGCTTCGCATTCGGCTGCCCGCATTTTTGGCCTGCGCGATCGCGGTTTGATCGGACCGGGCTGGCGGGCCGATATTGCCATTCTTGATGACCTTGAAACCTGCGATGTCAGCGACGTCATCGCCGGGGGTCGCCTTGTGACCGATGATCTGTTTGCAACCCGCACACCCATCGCACCGGTCGGCCTGACCTCGATGAAGGCAACGCCCGTGACAGCCGCAGCCTTTGCCTGCGATCCCAAGCCCGGTCAGAACCAGACACCGGTGATCAAGGTCAAGCCGGGTCTTATCCTGACCTTCCGTGACGAGGCAACGCTTGAGATCGGCGATAACGGGCTTGAGCCCGATCTGGCCAATGACGTGATCAAGGTCGCGGTGGTCGAACGCCATGGCATCAATGGCAATATCGGGCGCAGCTTTGTGCGGGGCTTTGGCCTGAAACGCGGGGCAATTGCGTCCTCGGTCGGCCATGACAGCCACAACATCACCGTGGTCGGAGCCAGTGATGCCGATATGGCCGCGGCCGTTAACCGCCTGATTGAAATGGGCGGTGGCTTTGCGGTTGCCAACGAAGGCAAGGTTACCGCCGAACTGCCATTGCCCGTCGCCGGACTGATGAGCACGGAGCCGTTCGAAGTGGTCGAAAAGGACCTGATCACGTTGCGCAAGGCTGCCAAGGATCTTGGATGTGTCTTGCCCGAACCGTTCCTTCAGGTTGCCTTCCTTGCCCTTCCGGTTATTCCGCATCTTAAAATGACGGATCGTGGCCTGTTTGACGTTGATAAATTCGACTTTGTTTAGAATGCGTCAAAACAACCCTTGATATATTTTTATGCCACATGATCAACCTGATATTGTTTTCGGCCCGATGTGATCTAATCTGTTGATATAGCTGCATGACATAGGCGGCCTTAGTCAGGGTCGCATAACAAGGGCAGAATATCAGGTGAAAATCAGGCTTCAGATCGGTGTTACCGCAGCCTTCACAACCATTGCGGTCCTGATGTTGGGAATAACCGTTGCATTTCTGTATGAAAGCAACCGTACCCTTGCACTTCAGACAGCCCATAATCAGATGGAGACCGCGCGAAAAATCACGGTCGAAAGTCTGGTCAATGTCATCACACCGGTCAGGAAAATCGTTGCCACCACCGCCGATCTGGTCAATGCGTTCCCGGATGCCATTTCCCAACCGCGCGGTGGTGAAATCATGGCCAGCCAGATCAATGGCCATTCCCAGATTTATGGTCTGTTTTTCGGGTTTCAGAATGATGGACGGTTTTTTCAGGTTGTTCAAATCCCCGAAGGCCTGAAAACCTTTGGTCCGCATGACAGTGTCATTCCCGATAAAAGCAAGATTGTCTATCGGTCGGTTGATTATGACTATTCGGGCGGCATGCTTGATACTTTTCTGTATCAGTCAAGCTGGGGAAAGGTCACGGGCCAGGAACAAAGCGCTGTCACCTATGATCCGCGCAACCGGGCCTGGTATAAGGGGGCACAGGGTAATGATGATGTCTTTATCAGCCCGTTCTACACCTTCAACAGCACCGGCAAACCCGGTGTGACCTTTGCCAAGCGCGTGCTTAACCCTGACGGCAGTCTGATGGGTGTTGTCGGCGCGGACCTGACTTTGGAAAAGGTCACTGAAATTCTTAGCAATATCCGCATCGGCGCAGAAGGCCGGGTGTTTCTGCTTGGTTTTCAAAATCGGGTCATCGCCTATGCCGGTCCGCAGGGCATCGACGGAAATTCATCCTTTTTCACGGTCGGCAACCAGAAAGCCAGTGACCCGATTGTCACCAACGCCATCTTGAAATGGAGCCAGAAGCCCGAAGTCTTCTTTGAGTTTGTCGACGAAAAAGATGGGAAAAAATACCTTGCCTCGGCGGCAATCGTGCCGGGACTCTTCGGCATGGCGCCGGTTCTGGGCCTTATCGTTCCCGAAGACGAATTTATCGGCGCGATCAAGGCAACCACCAAATATGTGCTGAAAATTTCCGGGGCGATCTTTATTTTCACCATCATCCTGATTGCGGTTATCTCCCGGATGATGAGCCGCCAGCTCAATATCGTGGCTGCCGAGGCCGAAAAAATCGGCCGGTTTGATCTTGGCGGCGATTTCAGGATGACATCGCATATCTATGAGGTCAGCGCACTGTCATCGGCGATTGCCAATATGAAGGTCAGCCTCAAAAGTTTTGGGGCCTATGTGCCGACCGATCTGGTCAAATCCATAGTTTCCAACGGCAATCCGGTCGAAATCGGCGGCGAGGCCCGTGATCTTTCGATCATGTTCACCGATATCGAAGGCTTTACCGCCAAGACCGAAAACTATTCCCCGACCGAGCTTGCCCGGGAACTGTCGAACTATTTCGCCGCCATGGAGCACCAGATAACGGCCAACGGCAATGGCACCATCGATAAATATATCGGTGATGCCATCATGGCGTTCTGGAATGCACCGTCGGATGATCCCGACCATGTTGATCATGCCTGCCGGGCGGCTCTTGCCTGTCGGTTGGCCGGGCGGCAGCTTAATTCCATCTCGCAGGAGTCTAAGCTGTTCCCGCTTTATACCCGCTTTGGCCTGCATACGGATCGGGTGGTTGTCGGCAATGTGGGATCGGAACATCGGCTGCAATATACCGCCCTTGGCGGGGCGGTTAATCTGGCATCGCGGATCGAGGGACTGAACAAGATGTATGGCACACGTATTCTGGCCAGTGACGCCATTGCCCGCCGCGCATCTGATAATTTCCTGTTGCGCTATGTGGATCTTGTGATGCCCGTTGGCACGTCATCGCCACTTGCGATTTACGAGCTGATCGGGGACAAATCCGATACCAGCAACAGACTTTGTAACATTGCCGAACAGCAGATTGAGATCGCGGCATGGGATGCCTGTATGGCGCTTTACCTCGATCACAGATGGGCCGAAGCCCATGCTGCTTTCAGCGCCCACATTGCCGATGCCACAACCCCGAAACTGGTTGAAATCTATATCGCGCGCTGCCGGGCTTTCACGACCAATCCGCCGCCAAAAGACTGGGATGGCATCAATCATCTATCAAGCAAATAAGCCCGATCAGGTTCCCCATCACCGATTGAGGATCAAACCGGCAACCAATTCGGGATTTTGCGGCCATTACTTAGCCACTTAAACTGGCTTTTCCGTGGGTTTGTTGCTACATACGTCCCATCATATGCATCAATACCTGCAGGAAAGGAGCTTTGCATGCGCAAGGCCCGCGTTGAGCGTAATACAAACGAAACCCAGATCATGGTTGAACTGAACCTTGACGGGACCGGCGTCTATGATGTCGAGACCGGGGTCGGTTTCCTTGATCACATGCTCGAACAGCTTTCGCGTCACAGCCTGATGGACCTTAAAGTCCGGGCCAAGGGCGACCTGCATATTGATTTCCATCACACCACCGAAGATAGCGGCATCGCAATCGGTCAGGCCTTTGCACAGGCACTGGGCGATAAAAAGGGCATCACACGTTATGGCAGCTGCCTGCTTCCGATGGACGAGGCCCTGACCCGTGTGGCACTTGATATTTCAAGCCGCCCCTATCTGATCTGGAATGTCAATTTCACCCGCGACAAGCTGGGTGATATGGATACCGAATTGTTCCGCGAATGGTTCCAGGGCTTTGCCCAGGCAGCCGGCATTACGCTGCATGTCGAGAACCTGTATGGCGAGAACAATCACCATATCATCGAAAGTGCCTATAAGGCGCTTGCACGGTCCTTGCGCGATGCGATCGAAATCGATCCGCGCAAATCCGATGCCATTCCGTCGACCAAGGGTGTTCTTGGCGGGTCGCTTTGATCTGATGTGATCTGATCGGTTCAAGATCGAACAATACCGGCAGTGTCCTGCACTGCCGGGACCAGAAAATCGGTTTTCGATGAAGGTTTACACAGTCCATACCCATCCCGGCGATGCCGACCCGATGGAAAATGCCATCCTGATCCGCGAAGGGTTCAATTTCTGGGCCTTTCTGCTGTCGGGTCTTTGGGCGTTGTATCATCGGCTGTGGCTGGGCTTCCTTGGTCTGGTCGCGGTGTCGTTTCTGTGCAGCTTTGCCGTCATGTTCTTTGATGGCGGGCCGGAAATGGATTTTGCCCTGGCCCTTGTGACCGGGATCGGCTTTGGCCTGATTGCCAATGATCTGCGTCGGCGCAAGCTTGCCGCGCAGGGCTGGAAAATGACCGATATTGTTGCCGGAAAGAACGAAAGCGATGCCGAGCATCGCTGTTTTGAACGTTTGAACACATCACGTCAGCGCGTCCCGCATATCGCGCAGACTGCTGTTTCCACCCCCTCAACCGGGAGCCCATCCTACCCATGAGTGTTGCGATTATTGATTACGGTTCAGGCAATCTGCGCTCGGCTGCCAAGGCGTTCGAGCGTGCCGCCCGCGAAACCGGCTTTTCTGACGAGATCATTGTCACCGATGACCCGGAAAAGGTCCGCAACGCCAGCCATATCGTCCTGCCGGGCGTCGGTGCCTATGCCGATTGCCGGGCGGGCCTTGATGCCGTCACGGGCATGGTTGATGTTTTGACCGAACAGGTGATTAAGGGCGGCAAACCGTTCTTTGGCATCTGTGTCGGCATGCAGCTGATGTCCTCGGTTGGCCGTGAGTTTGAAGATACCGCGGGCCTTGACTGGATTGCGGGCAAGGTTGTGGCGATTGAACCCAGCGACCCGGCTCTTAAAATCCCGCATATGGGCTGGAACGAACTGGTGCTTGATCCGGCGGGCAAGGCCCACCCGGTCCTGAAGGGTATTTCGGACGGGGATCATGCCTATTTCGTGCATAGCTATCACATGCATGTCGCCAATCCGGCCGAACGTCTGGCATCGGTATCCTATGGCGGCGACCTGACGGCGATGATCGGACGTGACAATATGATCGGCACCCAGTTCCACCCGGAGAAAAGCCAGAAAACGGGGCTTACCATCATTGGTAACTTCCTGGGATGGAAGCCATGATCGCACCATCTGATACCATTCAGCCCGGTGTTGTTGCCGAACGCGTGACCGAACTTTCGGCAGGCGAGCTTTCCGACATTGTCGATGCCTGTACCCAGGCAATTGTCGAAGGGGGCGGCTTTGGCTGGCTCACGCCGCCAGATCGCCCGGATATGGAAAAATACTGGCGCGGTGTTTTGCTGATGCCCGGACGGCATCTGTTTGTATCGCGCGTGGATGGCGTGATTTCCGGCGCGGCCCAGCTGATTGAAACCCCGGCCAACCTTGAAGCGCAACGTCATTCCGCCCAGATTTCCGGCCATTTCGTTGCCCCGTGGGCGCGCGGGCGCGGCAATGGCAAGGCGATTGTGCGTTCGATTGAATATTTCGCCCGTGAAGCGGGCTATAGCGTATTGAAACTGGACCTTCGCGAAACCCAGAAGGCCGCCATCGCGCTTTATAACGGGCTTGGTTATGTCCGTTGGGGCATCAATCCCTATTACGCGATGATCGACGGCAAGATGGTCGAAGGTTACTACTACACCAAGAAATTACAGGACCCTGAACAGTGAATCTTTATCCCGCAATTGATCTGAAAGACGGTGCATGTGTGCGCCTGTTGCGCGGCGACATGGACAAGGCAACCGTATTTAACGATGACCCCGGCGCACAGGCAGGCGAGTTCGTTCAGGCAGGCTGTCACTGGGTTCATATTGTTGATCTGAACGGGGCCTTTGCCGGTGAGCCGGTCAATGGTGCGGCAGTTGATTCGATCCTGGCCGCCGTTAATGGCAAGGCACAGACCCAGCTGGGTGGCGGCATCCGAACCATGGAAACCGTTGATTACTGGCTGGATAAAGGCATCACGCGCGTCATCCTAGGCACCGTCGCCCTTCGCAATCCCGATTTCGTCAAGGAAGCCTGTGCGAAATGGCCGGGCCGGGTTGCTGTGGGCATTGATGCCCGTGATGGCTATGTCGCGGTTGAAGGCTGGGCGGAAACGTCCGAAGTCACCGCCCTTGAGCTGGCCAAAAAGTTCGAGGATTGCGGTGTTGCCGCCATCATCTTTACCGATATCGACCGCGATGGCGCGATGGGCGGCCCAAATATCGAAAGCACGGTCGCACTGGCCTCCGAAATTTCGACCCCAGTGATTGTATCGGGCGGGGTATCGTCACTTGATGATCTGATCGCAGTGAAAAAGCATACGAGTGCTGGCATTGACGGCGCGATTTCGGGCCGTGCGCTTTATGACGGGCGCATCGACCTTGCCCAAGCCATCGCAGCCCTTGCGTAACCGAGCCAAACAGGAAACCGACCATGTTGAAAACCCGTGTCATTCCCTGTCTTGACGTCAAGGACGGCCGCGTCGTCAAAGGGGTCAATTTCGTTGATCTGATTGATGCCGGTGATCCGGTCGAACAGGCCCGCATCTATGATGCCGAAGGCGCTGACGAGCTGTGCTTTTTGGATATCACCGCATCATCTGATAACCGCGACACCATCTTTGATGTGGTGGCCCGCACGGCCGAGGCCTGCTTTATGCCCGTCACCGTCGGTGGTGGCGTGCGTAGCCTTGAAGATATCCGCAAGCTTCTGCTGGCCGGGGCGGACAAGGTTTCCATCAATACCGCGGCGGTCAAAAACCCCGATTTCGTGCGCGAAGCGGCCCGCAAGTTCGGATCGCAATGCATTGTGGTGTCGATTGATGCCAAATCGACCGGCCCGGACAAGTTCGAAATCTTTACCCATGGCGGGCGTGAAGCCACGGGCATTGATGCCGTTTCGTTTGCAAAACAAATGACCGAATATGGCGCGGGCGAGCTTCTTGTCACCTCGATGGATCGCGATGGCACCCAGTCGGGCTTTAACATTCCGCTGACCCGCACGATTGCCGATTCCGTTCATGTGCCGGTGATTGCATCGGGTGGTGTTGGCACGCTGGACCACATGGTCGAAGGCGTCACCGAGGGCCACGCATCGGCCGTTCTGGCGGCCTCGATCTTCCATTTTGGCACCTATCGCATCCGCGAGGTCAAAGACCACATGAAGGCCGCTGGCATTCCGGTGCGCGAGGAGTAAGTTATGGCTGATCAACACATCCTTGATGCGCTTTATGCCACTGTCGCCGCTCGCAAGGGGGCCGATCCGGACACCAGCTATACCGCCAAACTGTTTGCCAAGGGCACAGCCAAAATCGCCCAGAAAGTCGGCGAAGAAGGCGTTGAAACCGTGATTGCAGCCCTTGCCGAAACCCCGGACAAGGTCGCATCGGAAAGCGCGGACCTTCTGTACCATTTGACGGTTCTTTGGGCCGATCAGGGGGTAAAGCCCGAAGATGTCTGGCAGATCTTGGCCGAGCGTCAGGGCATTTCGGGCATCACCGAGAAAGCATCACGCAAGGGCGACTAATCAGTCTGGCCTTCCCGGACCTTTTTCCAATCCCCGTCATGCCCGCGAAAGCGGGCATCTCGCTTTTTGGCATCAAGGATTGCGGATCTGTGCATTTTTCCGCCTGGAATGACAAAATTTGGAAAATGCTCCTGCTTTGTCAAAATCGAAATTGCACCTGACGCCAAGCCTGTCCAATATGGCACCCATAATCAGAATACATCGATCAGGAGCCCCAAGATGGCCGTCAAACCATACGATCCGGAAAACATCTTTGCCAAAATCCTGCGCGGCGATATCCCGTGCACCAAGGTCTATGAAGACGACCATGTTCTGGCCTTCAATGACATAGCACCCCAGGCCCCGACCCATATTCTGGTCATCCCCAAGGGTGCCTATACGTCCTATGACGACTTTGCACTGAACGCCTCGGACGCCGAAATCATCGCCTATACCCGCGCAATCGGCAAAATCTCGGAGGCCGCTGGCGTGGTCGAAGACGGATACCGCCTGATCGCCAATACCCGCGACCATGGCCGTCAGGATGTGCCACATCTGCATGTGCATATCATCGGTGGCACCAAGCTTGGCCTGATGTTGCCCAAAGCCTGATTTACCAAGACACCATCAAAAAGGCAGGGCACCGCATCGCGACCCTGCCTTTTTTGTCCCGATCAGAACCAGCCAGTAATGCCATGACAACACCCATGCCCAAAGCATCCGATATCTTTGCCGCCCTTGCCGGGCAA
Organism: Thalassospira profundimaris; assembly: GCF_003326795.1. Classification (GTDB taxonomy): domain Bacteria; phylum Pseudomonadota; class Alphaproteobacteria; order Rhodospirillales; family Thalassospiraceae; genus Thalassospira; species Thalassospira profundimaris_C. The sequence continues at coordinate 339,229 of NZ_JPWI01000001.1, forward strand.
TGGTCCCTAATGCGTGATCTGGGCGAGGTCGGGCAGTTTGTTGGGGATGTGACCTTTCAGGCGCTCGATCCCGACAAGCCCAATGTTCTGCGCTATCGCGAGGAAGGGTTTCTGACGCGTCCGGACGGCCAACGTTTTGATGGCTATCGCGAATATGATTTCGTCCTGCACGAGGACTTGGGCGCAATAGAGCTTTTGTTTCGCGACCCTTTGAGTTTCGGCAATCGCTATGTGTTGCTGCAATTTGGCGAGGATGCGACTGATGGCCTGTGCGCACGTGACATTCATCCCTGTGGCGATGACTTTTATCACCATTGCATGATCTGGAACGGGCCGGGTCATTTCGAAACAAAAATAAACATCACCGGTCCGAAGAAAGATTACCTACTGCACAGCGTCTATCTTGGTCATTAAACTCTTTCGGAAAGATAATCCATATCCCACAACAACCTGCACTCAAGAAATTTATAAAAACTCGACATATTTTTTGAGACTTGTGGCAACATTGAGCCATGCTCAAATGGCTCAGCAGAATTTTAACCGCAATCGGGATCCCTAGTGACATACAGCTCCTTGGGACACTTTTGATTACGCCCGCTATTATCGGCGCAGTGACCGGGTGGTTATCTTGGGTTAAAGAAAATCCGCATTGGTCAATACTTATTGGGCTCTGCGCTAGCGCCGCTACAATCTGGATTGTTGCTGGCATACAGTTTTTAGTTAGGCGAAACAGAGTTTTTAAAGGTTTACACTTTCAATCCTCAGAACCACTGGGCATCGAAATATCCGAAGAAGACACTATTTTTATACCGTTACTTGTCCGCCTTCGAAATACCACCTCTCGAGAGCTGTTCTTTAATGTTGTTCGTGCTGACTTTGAATTAAATGGCAGAACAAACCGGTCAATGCCAAGAGGCGAAACACAAGCATCAGTTCCAGCAGGACAACTTGCAACCTTTCGGGTTGCGGGCATACCTAACTTACCATTTGAGCCAGACCTTACGGGCTCGTTAGAATTCGAAGTTGAGTATGGACTAAAACCTGACGATCTCAGATATCGTCTAAGATACACTTTTGAGCCATGGATTCGAATTCCACAGAAGCCTTCTGAGGACCACCCACAAGTTCAACTGACTTATGACGGTCGTAACGCGATCCAAAAACATCAAAAACGTAAATGGATTTGAACACAGAGTTGCAGCGGCTGGATAACGCATTTCTTTAGGAGTCCTCGCATTTATTATGCTTTTGTGGCTATATCCTACTGAATAGCATACATCGCAGTACTTACGATTATCAGAATTTGATAATTATATATTTTTGTCAGATGCTTATGGAGCTATTCTGACAAATCGGATTCACTTTCCAAGCCGAGTATCCAGTCACGAAAGGCGCGCACTTCCAGCACGTCCTGACGGCTTTCCGGCGTGATCAGATAGTATGCGCCGCTGGATTTCAAGCTGGCCGCGCTGACGATTTCAAGGCTGCCCTCGGCAAGTGGTCCTTCGATCAAAACCCTTGGTAACAAGGCGATTCCCATGCCCGCCTTGGCGGCCTCGATCAGCATAAAGAAATGCTCGAACCCCGGTCCGGGCGCACCGGATATGGCAACGCTATTGGCTTGCCCCCAATCGTGCCAGGCCTTGGGCCGGGTGGTGTGGATCAGGCGGGTTTGTCCCGCGATCAGGGCATTCAAATCCGTTCGATCATCGGCTGCGACGGTGCCCGGTTTGGCAACAACCACCTGAATTTCATCAAAAAGCCTGTCGACGCGGGTATCCGGCCACATGCCGTCACCAAAATAAAGCCCGACATCCATCTGGCGCGTTGCAAGGTCGGGACTGCGTTCCGGAGTGGCGAAATTAAGCGCCAGGGTCTCGATCACCGGACGGATATCAGGATGTTCGTTTTGAAACCGTTTTAATCTGGGGATTAGCCAGCTGCTGGCCAGCGTATGCAATGCCCCGATCACCAGCCGCCGTTCGCCCGCCCCGTGGGTGACAAGGTCAAGGGTGGCAGCCTCGATCTCGTCCAAAGCGCGGCGCAGACTGGGTAAATAGGCGCGTCCGGCTTCGCGCAAGCTCAGTTTCGGGCCATTGCGATCAAACAGCACCATGCCAAGGCTTGCTTCCAGATTGGCGACCTGCTGGCTGATCGCGCCCGGGGTGACCGAAAGCTCATCAGCAGCACGGGCAAAGCTGCCCAAGCGTGCAGCGGCCTCAAAGGCGCGCAATGCATTGAGCGGCGGGGTGGTCGGACGCAGCGCCATAACAATAGATTTCCTGATGATATATGCAGAACTTCTGATTTTGATCGCAGTATTATGCTGATTTAAAATGACTCTAACAACCAAGCATTAGATTATATAGGTCCTAACCCCTGGAGATATCCATGTCGCTGCCCCCGTTCCATCTGGCCTTCCCGATCAAATCAATCGCCGATACCCGCGCCTTTTACATCGATATCCTTGGCTGTGCCGAAGGGCGCTCGACCGAGGCCTGGATTGATTTTGATTTCTTTGGTCATCAACTCTCGGCCCATGTCCGCCCGGAAGCCGGTCAGAACAAGGGCGCAGGCACCGTCGATGGCGATGCGGTGCCGATCCCGCATTTTGGGGCGGTTCTCGATTGGGATACCTGGCATGATCTGGCCGACCGCCTGAAAGCAGCCAATGTGCCGTTCCTTCTGGAACCGAAAATCCGCTTTAAGGACGAACCGGGTGAACAGGGGACCTTCTTTGTCGAGGACCCGGCGGGCAATGGTCTTGAATTCAAGACATTCCGCGACCCGGCAATGATTTTCGCCCATTAGGCCAGAGAATCCGATCAAATCGCGGGTAACATACATACCTGTCAGACATCAGGGAAAGACAGTCGATACCCCGAACGCCAGCTGTTCGGGGTATCGACCCTGTCGAAGCAAGTTGGATTCCTTAGAGATCAGGCTTATCGGTTCGATTGAACAAAACTTACCGCGCCAGAACTTCAGCAGCTTCACGGGTTTTTGTGACAGAACCTCCAACCGTGCCGGAAATCGTCTGAATCTCGGACAGTCTTTGAGCAAGTTCTTCAACCGATACGGCCATTGTCTGCATGTTTTCCGACACACTTTCGGTCACGGCACTCTGCTCTTCGACCGATGCAGATATGCTTGTCACACTGTCGCGTGCGGTTTCAATTGAGCCGCGAATGGTTTCAAGCGACTGCACAACTTCGTTCGAGATTTCCTGTACACCGTTGATTTCGGCCGATATCTGGTCGGTAGCTTTTGCCGCCTGATTGGCAAGGTTCTTGACCTCGTTGGCGACCACTGCAAATCCCTTTCCGGCTTCGCCGGCCCGGGCGGATTCAATAGTGGCGTTGAGCGCAAGCAGATTGATCTGTCCGGCAATGCCCTGAATGACCTCAACGATGCCGGTCATTGCAGAGACCACATCCGCCATTTTTTGCGTCGATTGGTTAGCATTTACGGTTTGGGAAAACGCGCGCTCAGTCTCATCCCGGCTCTGTGCCATGCTGCGAGAAATTTCGGCGATTGAGGCTGACAGTTCCTCTGCACTGGCGGCAACGGTTTGCACGGAATTGGAGCTTTGCGCTGCTGCCGATGCACCGCTTGCTGCCGCCGTGTCGAGATTGATAATATTCTCGTCAATCTCGCCAAAATTGGTATCGATCATTGCTTTGAGATCGATCAGAAGCTGTACCTGTTCGGTGATATCCGTAGCAAGTTTAACAACCCTTTCCGGGGCACCATTTTGATCGAAAATCGGATTGTAGGCGGCCTCCAGCCAGACTTCCTTGCCATTCTTACCAATACGTTTGAACTGGGCTGCCTGAACCTCGCCCTTTCTCAATTTGTTCCAGAAATCTTTATACTCGGATGAACCCTCATATCCCGGTTCAACAAACATGCTGTGGTGTTTTCCGATTATTTCTTTCTCTTCATATCCCATGGTGCTGAGGAAGTTCTTATTGGCTTTGAGAATCTTGCCATTGAGATCAAATTCGATAGCTGCCTGGGAGCGATCAATTGCATTGAGCATACCCTCCAATGCAGCGCGCTCTTTGCGTCGAGCTGTAATGTCCGTGGCAAACTTGACGACTTTAACCGGCTTGCCGGCCGCATTGAGGATCGGGTTGTAGGTTGCTTCAAGCCAGACTGTTTCGCCGTCTTTGCGAATACGCTGAAACACATCACGCTCAAATTCACCGCTTGAAAGCTTTTTCCAAAATTCCTTGTAGGCGGGACTTTTGGCGTATTCGGATGAGACAAATATCGAATGGTGCTTGCCGGTAATCTCGTTCAATTCGTACCCCATTGTAGCCAGAAAATTGGGGTTGGCTGTTAGGATTGTACCATCAAGAGAGAACTCGATAATAGCCATGGACCGACCCAGAGCTTCATATATCTGCTGTCCTTGAAGCGCATTGACGCCATTCTTAAAAAAGTTGAAAGCCAAGGAATTTCCCTCCCCCTTAACAATGAGTGACAACCAAAACAGGAGATCTTTGGTCGAGTGCAGACCATCCAATACAACCACCTATTCTTAGGTATGGGTAGGGTTCGCCCTATTCAAGCCCGTGAAATCGAAAATTGATATCGAGAATCTTTAGGGTTTCTCACCAAGCAGAACGCATGTTGAAGGGTTCCGACATTCTCTATTTTTGACTTTATGTTGAAAATGCATCCAAGTTTAACGCTTTGGATGCCACTGATTGCAGCAATCCTATTCAGAAGATTTCCAGGTGTTCTTGAGCTATCTGACCGAGAGCTGGTCAGAACAGGTAGCCAAGTGATTGACCAGACAGTCAATTAGCTGCCATCAATAGACGCGCCAGAATTTGCAAGGGAACGCTTTGCGGTCTGGCGCGTTCTAAGTTCTGCAACAGATGCGCCACCCATAACAAAACCGACAACCCGAATATCAGGAGTCCCCCATGTCAGCCGCCAATAGCGCCCCCAATATCCTTATTTCTGCCGCTGGCGAAGATGCCGCGTGGAAAAAGGCCATGACGGCGCGGCTACCGGGTGCTGCAATTGTCACCGGCGATGATAATTACGACCCCAAAACGATTGACTATGCCCTGTTCTGGAAACAGCCACAGGGATTGATCAAAACCCTGACGGGCCTTAAGGCCATTTTCTCGTTGGGGGCCGGGGTGGATCATGTTGTTTCTTCGCCAAGTTTGCCGGTTGATCTGCCGGTAATCCGGCTTGAAGATGCCGGAATGGCCGATCAGATGGTGCAATATCATCTTTATGCCGCCCTGCATTTCATGCGCGATTTCGATGTCTATGACGCCCAGCAGGCCAAAGCAGACTGGACCCAACATCCGGTCGCGCGCATTTCCAAATGCCGGGTCGGGGTCATGGGGCTGGGGGCGCTGGGGGCGGCAGTCGCCACAGCGCTTTCAAATCTTGGCTTTACCGTTTCAGGCTGGAGCCGGTCGATGAAGGCAATCGAGGGCATTACCACCTTTGCCGGCAAGGAAACGCTGGCCGAATTTCTGGGCCAGTCCGATATCCTGATTTGTCTGCTGCCCCGCACGCCGGAAACCGAAAATGTGCTGGAAAGTTCGACCCTGTCGTTCCTGCCCAAGGGGGCGGCGATCATCAATGCCGCACGCGGGGCCATGATCAACGAGGCCGATCTGCTGCGCGCCCTTGATACCGGGCATCTGCGTGGTGCGTTCCTTGATGTTGCGGTGACCGAGCCGCTACCGAAAAGCCATCCGTTCTGGGATCACCCGAAAATCCGCATCACGCCCCATATCGCGGCCGAAACCCGGATCGAGGAAGCAGTTGATCAGATTGCCGAAAATATTGATCGCATCAACCGCGGCGAAACCCCGCGCGGGCTGGTCAATCGCAAAACCGGTTATTAAACCGGCTTTACCCGCCCTGAAATGACGGGCCATATCCCGTCCTGCGCGGTTTCACTTGTCGGGCGATGCCTTTTCTGAAAAGAACAGGCATTGCCTGCCAGCCCCGTTCAGACAGGATTTTAAATGTCGACCAAGACCTTCGTTGCCCTTCGTGTTGAATGCGATCCCGAGACCGCCTTTGAGACCTTCATCACCGATATTGATCACTGGTGGAAGCAGGGCCCGCGCAACCGGCTGATCGGTATCCGGCCGGGTATCATGCAGTTTGCGCAAAAGGACGGGACCTATGTCATTCAGGAAGCCGACAAGCGCCGACCGGATTTCGTCATCGAGGCCGGGAAAGTCACCAGGTTCGAACCGGGCAAACGGCTGACATTTGACTGGCGCTGGCCAGCTGCCACCGATGATGAACCCGCCACCATTGTCGATATCCGCTTTGCCCCGGCAGGCGATCAAACCCGCATCACGCTTGAGCATCTGGGTCTGGAAAAGCTGTCTGCCGCCCATCCGGCGCGCAACGGTCTGAACGACAACCGCTTCAAACCGATGATGACCCAGTATTGGCAGGCCCATCTGGTTTCATTGCGAAACCGGATCAAAACCCTTCACACGCAATCCGGTGACGCCTGCTAAATCCGGGTCATCAGAATTCGGTTCTGGCAAAAAGCTCTGTCAGCCAGTCGACAAAGACCCGCACACGTGCTGAAAGCTGCCGGTTTTGGGGATAAAGAACGGAAACCGGCATCGGTTCGGGCGGATATTCGGGCAGAACTTCGACAAGCCGCCCGGATCGAAGATCATCGGCAACGCGATAGCGCGGCACCTGAACAAGGCCAAGCCCGGCCGCCGCACAGGCGGCATAGGTATCGGCACCGGTGACCGAAATGCTGGGCGGCAGGGAGATTTCACGCACCTTGCCCGCAACCACAAAATCAAGCGGGATTGGCTTGTCATCTGCCCCCGAAAGAAAGCAAACCATCTGATGGCCTTGCGCCTCAAGATCATCAAGGGTTTCGGGAATGCCAACGCGGGCAAGATAATCGGGGCTTGCGATGGTCACTTCGCGCAAAAGCGTCAAACGCCGCCCGATCATGGATGAACTGGCCAGATCGCCACTGCGCAACACGCAATCAAACCCTTCATGGACCAGATCGACAAACCGGTCGCCATCGGCAATCACAAGATTGATGCACGGATAGCGCTCCTTGAATTCGGAAATGGCGGGAATGATAAAGGTTCTGGCAAGGGTCCCCTGAAGATTGACCCGAAGCAATCCCCTCGGATCGGGATTGGTAAAGCTGGTATCGGCATCGTCAAGATCGGCCAGAATCTGCACACAGCGATGATAATAGGCCTCACCATCATGGGTGGGCTTTACCGTGCGTGTCGTGCGTTCAAGCAACCGCGTCCCCAGCCGATCTTCAAGGCGCTGGATCGAATTGGTCATGGTGGCGCGCGGGATCAAAAGATCGCCCGCGGCTTTGGTAAAGCTTTGGCGCTCGACCACCCGGACGAAATTGCGCATGTCTTCGAACCGGTCCATCACAGATTCCAATTGTTGATGAAATTCGAACAGTCAATTCGAATATAGGGTAATTATCCGAAAAGTCATCCGGGGCATAGTGCGCTCATCACATTTGAGGTTGTCACCCCATCCAAGGAGACTTTTCATGTCTGCCAATCAAAACAGAACCGCCATCATCACCGGAGCCGCACGCGGGATCGGCGTTGCCCTTGCCAAACGTCTTGCCGCTGATGGTTTTGCCGTGGTTATCAATTATGCCAACTCTGCCATCCCGGCCGAGGAACTGGCCCAAAGCCTGAAAGCCGACGGGCATAAGGCCATCGCAATCGGGGCCGATATTGCCCGCCCCGATGCGGTCACCGCCCTGTTTGACAAGACCATCACCGAATTTGGCGGGGTGGATGTCATCGTCAATAATGCCGGTGTCATGACCACCCAGCCGATTGCCGACATGGATGACGCCACCTATGACGCGATGATGGATATCAATGTGCGCGGCACCTTCAATATGCTGCGCGAAGGGGCCAAACATCTGCGCGATCATGGCCGGGTGATCAATTTTTCGACCACCGCCCTGCATCTGAAATTACCAGGCTATGCAGTCTATAACGCCACCAAGGCCGCGGTTGAGGCCTTGACCGCAGTCTATGCCAAGGAATTGCGTGGTCGTCATATCACGGTCAATGCCGTTGCCCCGGGTCCGGTTGCGACCGAGCTGTTCCTCAATGGCAAAAGCGATGAACAGATCGCCCAGTTTGCCAAGATGCCGCCTCTGGAGCGGCTTGGGCAACCGGACGACATCGCCGGTGTCGTTTCCTTCCTGGCCGGGCGCGATTCCGGCTGGGTTGATGGTCAGACCATTCGTGCCAATGGCGGACTGGCGTGATTTTCACCCGGATGCCGCAATCAGGGATCAATAAACTGCGCAGATAGCCCCCCAACCCCGTATCTGCGTTGGCCCAAATTCCTGAAAGACTGGCAAATGACGTCGCCTGATCCTTTGTATCGGGCGGCGTCATTGCCGTTTGGCGATGGCCCCCACGCGATGTGATAACTTTTGCCGGTTCAATCACCCTTGCCGCAAAAGCTTCCTTTCGGCCATGATGCCCGGCCACCAATGAAAGGGACCCCATGTCAGACAGCACCAACCTCACGTTTCGCTATGCCACCCGCGAAGATTTACCTGCCATCGTTGCGCTTTTGGCCGACGATGAAAAAGGCAAAACCCGCGAGGAATTAGCCGATCCATTGCCCGATGCCTATTATCAGGCCTTTGATGCGATGGAGTCCCAATCGACCGACGCTTTGCCCAACAAATATTTTCTGGCCATTCTGGGCGACGAGATTGTCGGCTGTCTGCAGCTGACCCTGATTGCCGGATTGTCGCGGCGCGGACAATTGCGCGCCCAGATCGAAGGGGTTCGGGTCTCAAGCAAGGTGCGCGGTCAGAAGATCGGTGAAAAACTGATAACAGAATCCATTTCGATTTCGAAATCACTTGGCGCGGTACTGATCCAGTTTACCACCGATAAAACCCGCAAGGATGCCCACCGGTTTTATGAACGGCTTGGCTTTGTCGCCAGCCACGAAGGCATGAAAATGGCGCTTGGCCAGATGCCGTAATCTGTGGCTTTGCGCTTGCGCAATAACATTGCGGTCAATTTCTGCTAGACTGTACCAGTCCCTTCAAGCACGGATCGGAGCACCATCATGAATTTGATCGAATTGCAGGATATGGCCCGTGAACGCGGTTTCATCCATCTGTTCAGTGCCCGTAACAATCATGTGTTCTGTGATGGCAAACAGGCAAAATACCATGCCGATGACCTGACGATCCTTGACAGTCGTGGGGTCGATAACGGCACCGATCCCGGCGATGACGCCACCCTTTATATGATTGAGGCCGCCGACGGCACACGCGGCATGCTGATTGTCCCTGACAGTTTCCATACCGATCCCGACAAGGCCGATCTGGTCGATCATTTGCGCCGTCGTCCGTCCTGATCTGTCGCGCACCTGTCATGTGTCGGAACATTCCTGACATCTGTGACGTTTTACCTGTATCAGGAAATTTCGATCACGGAGGTTCCCATGACCCTTGCCGATCTTCAGGCAAATGCCAAAGAACACGGCTTTACCCATCATTTCATGTGCGAACGCGATGGTGTGCGCAGCGACGGCACCGGTCATCTTTATGCCGCCGACGAACTGCGACTTGTCCATTCCAACAGCACCGATCACGGTACCGATCCGGGCGATGATGCAACACTTTTCATGATCGAGGCCAAAGACGGCACCAAAGGGATCATGATCGTCGCGGATTCATTCCATACCGACCCGCACAAGGCCCGCATCATCGATCAGCTGCGCCGAAACCGGGCGAACAGCTAGACAGGGCTAATAGCTAATAGCTAATAGCTAATAGCTAATAGCCAATTGTCACTTGCAAATGAAGTCGGCTGGAACGGTCGGTAATGACGTCTGCGTTATCGGCAAGCTCCCAGCCATAATCCGCCGAGACCGAGATTAACGGTCCGAGGAAATAACGCAGGCCCAGTCCGGCTGATGCAACAGTGACGGTGGAATCCTCGCCAGCAATCGGAAACTTGTTCCGGCCAGCCCCCAGATCAGCAAATGTCAGAAATGTCAGGCTGTCCTGAGCCGGAAGATCAATATCGGCCAGATTTTGCGACAGTCCGGGCAGCAAATCGACAAGCCCGAAGGACGGAGCATGCAACTCAAACCGGCCAACAATTGCCTCATCGCGATAAATTTTGCCATCCTGATAGCCGCGCACCGCAGATGAACCAGTCATCATGAGCTGTTCGCTTCCCAGAAGATTACCGGATGCCAATTGTGCATTGACCGATCCATGCAGGCTGAAATCATTGGGCAAGGGCGTGGCAAAGGAAAAGGCCCCCCGGCCGATAAGGTAATTGGCCTTTGCCCCCGAACGACTGGTATTGAAATACTGATCCTCATTTCGCGATGTCAGGCCACCGGGGCTGGCAACGATGGTGCCGCCAAATCCGAACGTTGTGCCATCCATCGTATAATTTCCGGAATAGCCGGCCTCGGCCTGGACGACATGGGTCACATTGTCTGTAACCGGCGTGGTGGAATAGAGCAGGGTGTTATCACTTGATTTGAACGGCACACTGAAATTCAGCTGGTCGGTATAGGCTCCGACCGTCTCAAGCGGAGAATCACATCTCCGCCTGATCGGGCTGACGACTAATCTTCATACTTTTCAACACACTATACAGAATCTTTCCAGGGATAAAATTCAACCTGCACATCATGAATATGTGATTTCCGCGCATATCATGCTTGACATCCCTTCTTCTGATATAGATAGTTCGGTAACAGAACGAATTAAATAAACCAAATAAAAATCAGATCATCAGGAGAGGCCGGTGAGCGAAACTTTGCGCATTTCCCGGAAGTTTTCCCAGCGTGCAGTAATGGAGACCATCGTCCAGAATGGTCCGATTTCGCGTGCATCCATTGCCAAACAAACCGGTCTGTCAAAACAGACGATTTCCGAAATTGTCCGTCAGCTTGAAGAAGCCGGCTGGGTACAGGAAACCGGGCGCACCGGCGGCCATATCGGTCGTACTGCTGTTACCTATGAACTGATCCCTGACGCTGCCTTCATTGCCGCAGTTGATCTTGGCGGCACCAAGGTTCGCGTCGCCATTGCCGATCTGGCCTGTCAGGTCTTTGCCGAGGAAGTCGCTCCCACCGATCCCCGTGGCGGTCAGGATCTGGTCAACCAGATTGCCGAACTGTGCTGGCAAGCGGCCCGCAACCAGAAGATCGACCGCGACCGCATCCGCCTTGCAGTTATCGGCGTGCCCGGTGCCCCGGACCCGAAAACCGGTCGGGTTCTGCTGGCGCCAAATATTGCCGGTTTTGAAGACATGAATGTCTTTGCCGCGTTTGAGGAGGCGTTCGGCTTTGATGTCATGCTTGAAAATGACGTCAATCTGGCTGTTCTGGGTGAAAACTGGCTCGGTGAAGGCCAGGGCATTGATAATCTGGCCTTTATTGCATTGGGCACCGGGATCGGCAGCGGCCTGATGGTGAATGGCGAACTGGTGCGGGGCGCCCGGAATGCGGCTGGCGAACTTGGTTTCCTGCCATTCGGTGCAGACCCGTTTGATAGCGAGTCCATTCGGGCCGGAGCTTATGAACGTGTTGTGGCCTCGGTCGGAATGGTCCAGCGTTATAAGGCATTGACCGGACGTGACGTCAAAGTGCCCGAAATCTTTGATGCCGCCAATGGCGGCGAAGTAGCCGCCAGTCAGGTTCTTGATGAAACGGCCCGCTATCTTGCCTTTGGGGTGGGTGCAATTGCCGCCATCGCCAATCCGGAAAAGATCATTCTTGGCGGTTCCATCGGTGATCGTCCGGAACTGATTGCGCGCACCCAAAAATTCCTGATCCAGATCATGCCCCAACCGGTCGAAATCGTGCCCAGCAACCTGCATCAGCGCGCCGCCATCATCGGGGCTGCGGCCATCGGGCTTGGCCATCTTCATAATACCTTTTTCGGGGCTGATGCCCCGGACGGGCGCATTTCCCTGCCCCCGGCCAGCTCGGTATCGCTGCAAGGAGCCGGGAAATGACCCAGACATCCGACCTGCACACCAGACTGGCCAAATTGCTTGATCGCGATGATGCGCTTGACCTGTTCCGGGGGGCCATCGGGGCTGAAAGCATTACAGGAAACGAAGCCAACTTCGTCGCCTATCTTGCCAGCCAGATGGAAAAGCGCGGTATTGAAGCCATCGCAACCGCCGAGTTTGAACCCGGTCGCCCCAATATCTGGGGAGAGCGCAAAGGGACCACCAGTCATTCCGATAACACATCGAAACGACTTCTGTTTATCGGTCATACCGATACGGTCCATGTCGATGGCTGGCGCGAACATTGGCAGGGTACAGAACGCGAAGATCCGTTTGGTGCGCCATTGATCGACGGTGAAGTCTGGGGCCGGGGATCCGGTGATCTCAAAGCCGGGATTTGCGCATCGCTTGCAGCACTCAGCCTTCTGGATGCAGCGGGTATCCGGCTTAAAGGCGATCTTGCCTTTGCCTATGTCGGCGATGAAGAAAGCGGTCAGCCCGGATCGGGCATCTCGGCCGGGGTCAAGGATTACACCAACCGCATCAAAGCGGGCGAGATCGCCAAGCCTGACTTTACAGTCTATGTCGAACCAACTCGTCTTGCGGTCTATCCGGCCCAGATCGGCTTTTACATCGCCGATATCAAAATCACCGGGAAATCGGCCTATTTCGGGGTGCCGGAACTGGGCAAGGATGCACTGAAAGCTGCACATTCCGTCATGTCCGCACTGTGGTCGCATTCGGATGACCTGAAATCGCGCGGGCATCACGACCTGATCGGCGAGGGCTTCCTTCTGATCACCGGACTGACCGGCGGCGGTTTCATTGCGGTTCCGGAAGAATGTTCTTTGTCGCTGATCCGCAAACTGTTGCCGGGCGAAAGCCTGGATGATGCGGCCCGCGAAATGGAAGACGTCATTCGCAGCGCCATCGTTGATCCCGATATTGCAGTTGCGATCAGCTATCCGGCCGGACGTGATCATCCGCTTGGTGGATCAGCCGCCGAGATCGACCCGACTTTGCCCGAAGTGCGCGCTTTGTCTGAGGCTGTCGCTGGTGCGATGGCAGGACGGGGCACCATTGAAGGCGCGCCGTTCTGGTCGGAAACCCCGTTCTTTGTCAACGAGCTGGGCACACCGGCGGTCTATTGCGCGCCCGGTGATATCCGCAACTGCCACACATTCGAAGAACGCGTTGATATCGAAGAATATTTTGCAGGCATCGTCGCCTTTGCCTGCTTTATGGCACGTTATTGCGGAGTTGCAGACTGAGACCAGGCGACAGCTTACCACCACCAGAACCGACCAAAAACAAGACCAAACAAGACAAAAAACACATTATCTATCAGAGGAATGGCTCATGCTGATCAAGGGATTGCTTAAAACCGGTCTGATCGCCGGTATCATGATGACAAGCGCACTCGCCCATGCCCAGACCGTTGGTCCGAACGGCGAAACCGCAACGCCAAGTGCCGAAATCACCCTGTCGGACGCCGAGTTTGCCAGCCTGAAGGAAAAGGGCCTCAAGGCCGCTTTGCTGTGGCATACCTCGTCTGATTTCATCAATGCGGTTTCGGCTGGTGCCACCGATGAGTTCGCCAAGGCAGGCGTTTCAATCGCAGTGACCACCGATGCCGGATTTGATGCCGCCCGTCAGCGCAGTGACATTGAAACCGCCCTTACCGCTGAACCCGACGTGATCCTTGCCCTGCCGCTTGATCCGGTGACCTCGGCTGCAGCCTTCCGCGAGGCGGTTGCCAATAATACCAAGCTGGTCTTCCTGTCGAACCTGCCATCCGGCTACGAACATGGCAGCGACTATGCCGCCATCGTCACCGATGACCTGTTCGAGATGGGCAAACAGGCCGCAGATGCCCTTGCCAGGGATATCGGTGAAAAGGGCAAGGTTGGCTGGATCTTCCACGATGCCACCTATTACGTCACCAACCAGCGTGACAATGCCTTTAAAACTACAATCGAAAAAGACTATCCGGGCATTGAAATCGTTGCAGAACAGGGCATTACCGACCCGGCCCGCGCCGAGGAACTGGCATCTGCCATGCTGCTTCAGCACCCGGACCTTGACGGCATCTATGTCACCTGGGCCGAACCGGCAGATGGCGTTCTGGCCGCCCTTCGTGCGAGTGGCAACAAACACACCAAAATCGTGACGCTTGATCTGTCCGAACCGGTCGCGCTTGACATGGTACGCGATGGCAATGTCACCGCGATTGTTGCCGACAAGGCCTATGAACTCGGCCGCGCAATGGCGGCAACCGGCCTTAAGGCGCTTCTGGGTGAAGAAACCCCGGCCTTTATCGTGGCCCCGGCACTGACAGTCGAAAAGGCCAATGTGCTTGAAGGCTGGAAAGAATCGCTTAACCGCGAAGCACCGGAATCCGTGATCAAGACCCTGAACTAGGGCGAAACAGACTTTGCAGCGGGTCGTCTGCCCCGGGCGGGCGGCCCCTCGTCAAACCACGTTTTTTCGGAGAGTTCGGACATGCGATCCCTCAAAACCTTTTCGCCTTGGCTTGCCTCGATCCTGGTTTCGATTGCCGTCACCAGTCCGTTATCTGCCCAAACCGTCGGCCCGAACGGCGAACAGCCTACCCCGGCTGCAAGCATTCAGCTTGATGATGCGGAAATTGATGCCATCAAGGGCAGCAATCTCACCGCGGCCCTCGTCTGGCATGAAATGAGCGAATATACCGATGCTGTCAATCGTGGCGCACAGGATGAATTCAAGCGCCTTGGTATTGAAATCATTGCACAAACCGATGCCGGTTTTGATACCGCCCGTCAGCGCGCCGATGTTGAAACCGTGATGGCCAAAAACCCGTCCATCATCCTGTCCTTGCCGGTCGACCCGGCAAGTGCTGCTGCGGTCTATAACCCGGCACGCGATGCCGGTGTAACGCTGGCCTTTGTCGATAACGCACCGACCGGCTATGTCCACGGCAAGGACTACGTGACAATCGTATCCGATGACCTGTTCCAGATGGGCAAGAAGGCAGCCGATGCAATGGCGACTGCACTCGGTGGCAAAGGCAAGGTTGGTTATATCTTCCACGATGCCGACTTCTACGTCACCAATCAGCGTGACAATGCCTTCAAGACCACGATTGAAAAAGACTATCCAGACATGTCAATCACCGCCGAAGCCGGAATTGCCGATCCCGCCCTTGGCGAAGAAATCGCCCATGGCATGCTGATCCAGAACCCCGATCTTAATGGCATTTATGTCACCTGGGCCGAACCGGCACTCGGAGCCCTGGCCGTGCTTCGTTCGATGGGCAACAAGGACACCAAGATCGTGACCCTTGATCTGAATGAACCGGCGGCACTCGATATGATTTCCGGTGGGAACTTTGCCGCCATTGTTGCCGATGAGGCCTATAACATTGGTGTAACAGCTGCCCGTGCGGCGGCGGCAAATGCCGCCAATGGCAAATCTGCACCACCGTTTCTTGTTGTGGATTCGCTTGCAGTCACCAAAGACAACATTCTTGATGGATGGAAACAGTCTCTGTCCAAAGAGGCCCCGGCAACCATTGCCGACAGCCTGAAATAAGCGCGCATGCAGGCGTACCCGACTGGTGTGCCTGCATTCCCTGAATACATCCTAGGAGGGAGACTTCCGTGTCCAGTCCCCAATCTGGCTCTGCACAGAAACCCGCTGCTATCCGCGTCGCACTTGGTCTTAACTTGCAGCAATATGTCGTCTATTTCGGCTTTCTGGCGATCTTCCTGTTCTTTGCCGTAACTCTTGGTGATAACGGGTTCCTGTCGGTCAGAAACCTTTCGAACATTGTGTTGCAAACCGCACCGGCGACCATCCTTGCCATTGGTCTGGTTTTTGTGCTTTCGGCTGGCGAGATCGACCTTTCCTTTGGCTCCATCGTTGCCATGTCTGCGCTGGCAGCCGCCGTCGTGATGAATGAATATGGCATGACAGCCGGTATTCTTGCCGGCATGGCGACCGGTATTGTCGCAGGCGCAGTCAATGGTGCAGTCGTTGCCTTTGTCCGTTTGCCATCGTTTCTGGTGACCCTTGCGACCATGGGGCTGTTTGCCGGGATTGCGCGATCCATGACCAATTTGCGCTCGATCCCGGTTATGGATCTTGATTTCGCCGGTTTCTTTGGCTCGGGCAGCTTCCTTGGCATTCCGTCCCTGATCTGGTGGACGGTGATGGCGGTTGCCATCGGACATTTCATCTACCGTGAAACCCGTTTTGGCGCGCATGTATTGGCAACCGGTGACAATCCGCGCGCTGCCAGCGTTTCAGGCATCAAGGTCGCGCGCATTCGCCTTTATGTCCTGACCCTTTCGGGTGCGCTCGCCGGTCTTGCTGGACTGCTGTATGCCGGGCGCTTGCAGGCCGCCAAATATACCCTTGGGGAATCTGATCTGATGACAGTGATTGCCGCAGTCATTGTTGGCGGCACGCTTCTTCATGGCGGCAAGGGCACGATTATTGGCGCGCTGATCGGATCACTGATGATGGGGATGCTTAATAACGGGCTGATCCTGATGGGGCTTTCCGTTTCCGATCAGATGATCGTCCGGGGTCTTATCATTCTGGCGGCGGTTGCTGTCTCGTTGCGCGAAAAAGCGCGGTAATCCAGAACGCAGGAGCAAAAAATGTTTCTTGATGTATTGCGTCGCCGCAACCCGAAATTCATCGAAGCCGCCATGGCCCTTCACCGCGACGGCAAGGTTCCGGCAAATGCCTATATCCTTGATCTTGATGCGGTCGAGGCCAATGCCCGCACCCTTAAGACCGAAGCCGACAAGCACGGCCTTAAAATCTTTGCCATGACCAAGCAGGTCGGACGCGCCAGTTCGTTCTCGCATGCGGTCATGCGTGGCGGTATTGACCGGTCTGTCGCGGTCGACATGGCGTGTGCGCGTGCAACCCATAATGCCGGATTGCGGGTTGGCCATCTTGGCCATTTGCAACAGGTAGCAAAGTTCGAAGCCGACGCCGCAGCCGAACGGTTCCGCCCGGATTACTGGACCGTCTTTAACGACATCAAGGCCCGTGAAGCCGCATCGGCGGCCAAAAAGGCCGGTTATGTTCAGGATCTTCTGGCCCGCATCCATGCCGAGGGGGATACATTCTATCGCGGCCATGAAGGCGGCTTTGCTGCGGATGACATCGCAGAAGTTGCTGATTTCCTTGATGATCTCGATGGCGGGCGCTTTGCCGGTATCACCACATTCCCCGCCTTGCTATTTGATCATGACAGCCGCAAGGTCCTGCCGACCCAAAATCTGGGTACGCTTGCCAAGGCAGCCGACCTACTGGCAAAACGTGGTCGTTCTGATATCGAAATTAATGCACCGGGCACCACGTCATCGGTGCTTCTGGCCGGTCTTGCCGAAGCAGGCGCGACCCAGTGCGAACCGGGCAACGGCATTCATGGCACCACCGCCCTGCATGTGGTTGAAGATTTGCCCGAACTGCCAGCGGTTCTTTATCTGACCGAGGTCTCGCATCTTTCGGGTGGCAAGGCATATTGCTTTGGCGGCGGGTTCTATATTGATCCGATCTTCCCCGATTATGACGTGCAGGCCATCGTTTCCGATGAACCGACCACCGCAAGCACCGCACTTCGGTCCGTTGAAGTCCCGCCACCCTCCATGATCGACTATTACGCGATGATTGATGCCACCGGGCCAAAGGCCCCGAAACCGGGCGATACCGCCGTGTTCGGGTTCCGCGGGCAGGCCTTTGTCACACGCGCCTATGTGGTGGGTGTATCGGGCATTTCGACCGGTAATCCGGTTGTCGAAACCATTGAAAACAGCTTTGGCGAAACAGCCGCCTGGCCGGTATAGGAGATTAGGGATGAACAGCCAAAAACCGGTCCTGAGCCTTAAAGACATTCAAAAGCATTTCGGTGCCGTAACGGCCATCGAAAACTTCTCGCTTGATATCCATCCCGGCGAGATCGTCGCCCTTGTCGGGGACAATGGCGCAGGAAAATCGACCCTGATCAAGATCATATCGGGCGTGTATGCGCCGAGTTCCGGCACGATCACGATCGAGGATGAAACTGTCTCGATGGCCAGTGCCGAAATCGCCCGATCCCACGGGATCGAGGTGGTCTATCAGGACCTTGCCCTTGCCGATCAGCAAAGCGTTTATATGAACATGTTCCTGGGGCGCGAAATCACCAATCGTTTTGGCCTTCTGGATCGCAAGACCATGATTGCCGAAACCCAGAAGCTGGTCGACGAACTTGATGTTCGCATTCCAAGTCCGCATGCGACCATCCGCGATCTTTCGGGCGGGCAGCGTCAGGGGGTGGCGATTGCCCGTGCGACCCGCTGGGCCAAAAAGGTCATCCTGCTGGATGAACCGACCGCAGCCCTTGGGGTTGCCGAAACCGCCAAGGTCGAGGAAATTGTTGAATCGCTCAAGGCCCGCAATATCGGTGTTCTGATCATCAGCCACAGCCTTGATCAGGTCTTCCGCCTGGCCGATCGCATCTGTGTACTGCGTCGCGGCCAGCAGATCGGCATTCGCGAAACCGCCAAGACAGATAAAAACGAAATCATCGGCATGATTACCGGCCTGCAACAGCAGGATGCCGCTTAAAAACCGTTATTGAACTACCGGCAACAAACCATCTGTCGATCACTCAACGACACGGCCCCGCTTTTGCCGTCCGAAAACGCAAAAAAGGGATACCAACGGCTTGGTACCCCTTTATCTGCATCATGGCTCTTCACAGCCGATGGAAACGTTTGATCACCACAAATGATGGACGTGCGGGGCGATGCGCTGCTCATAGATTTTGCGCAGTTCGCCGATCACTTCCGGCGACAGTGGCGCAACATCACTTGCCGCCGCATTCGCTGCTGCCTGGGCTGCATTCTTTGCCCCCGGGATCACAACACCAACCGACTCTTCCATCAGAATCCAGCGCAGGGCGAACTGCGCCATGGTGATATTGTCCGGAACCAGTCGGCGGATTTCCTCAATAGCCTCAAGCGCGACATCAAACGGCACACCGGCGAATGTTTCGCCTTTGTCAAACGCCTCGCCGTTGCGGTTAAACGCCCGGTGGTCATCAGCGGCAAAGGCGGTTTCCTTTGTCATCTTTCCCGTCAAAAGGCCCGATGCCAGCGGCACACGGACGATGACCCCGACATTCTTTGCTTTTGCCTCGCGGAAGAAAAGTCCGGACGGGCGTTGGCGGAAGATGTTGTAAATGATCTGAACCGACGCGACGCCGGGATATTCGATGGCTTTGAGACCTTCTTCGACCTTTTCGACCGAAACACCGTAATTGCGGATTTTCCCGGCGGTAACCATTTCCTCCATCACCTCGAACACATCCGGGCGATAGAAAACCTCTGTCGGCGGGCAATGAAGCTGCACAAGATCAAGACAATCCGTCGCAAGGTTCTTAAGGCTGCGTTCAACAAATGATGTCAGGTTCTGCTTGTTGTAGCCCTCGGACACATGCGGATCGAGGCGACGTCCGGCCTTGGTTGCGATGAACGGACGTTCGCCACCGCGTTCTTTCATGACATCGGCGATGATTTTTTCCGACCGGCCATCACCATAAACGTCGGCGGTATCAATGAAGGTCGTGCCGTTATCAAGGGCGGCATGCAGGGCCGCACGCGCGTCAGCCTCTGAAACATCGCCCCAGGCGCCACCAATGGCCCAGGCACCGAAACCGACTTCCGAGACCGTGCGCCCTGTCTTACCAAATTTTCTGTAGTTCATGTATTGTTGCTCCTAAGGCATTAACTGGCCGCCATTGACCTCGATGATCTGGCCCGTGATGTAGCCCGCCATGGCGTTCGAGGCGAGAAACAGGAACGCCCCGACACATTCATCCGGTCGGCCCACGCGGCCCATCGGTACTGTTGCGCTTTGCGCGGCAAGAACATCAGGCGGTGTATAGCGGTCATGAAACGGCGTCTGGATAAGACCCGGCGAAACAGCGTTCACGCGAATGCCGTCTGCCACAAATTCCTTTGCCTGTCCGCGTGTCAGGCTGCTGACAAAGGATTTTGCCGCCGCATACAACACCGCACCACCGCCGCCGCCATTGCGCGCAGCAATTGATGTCGTATTGACCACAAAACCGTTTTCCGACGCTTTGAGGTAAGGATACGCCGCCACCGTGGCTTCCCAGACCGATTTGCCATTCAGGGCAAAGACACGGTCAAGATGCTCGGGTTCGACCTCGGTCGTGGGCACACGTCCGAGCATGCCACCGGCATTATTGATCAGGCCATCCAGCCCGCCAAGCATCCGGGCGGCTTCCCTGACAACTTTCGTTGGTGTACCCGTTACACTCATATCGCCCTGAACAGGAAAGACATGTTCAGGAAACTCTGCCTGAAGGGCAAGTGCTGCTTCACGGCTTTCATTGTAATGAAGGGCAACCTTGGCACCCTGTGCGGCAAACCCCCGGACAATCTCGGCCCCGATCCCGGTTGAGCCCCCGGTTACCAAAACACGCCGCGACATCAGGTCTGGAATCCTGATTGCCTGAATATCACTCATCGTATTCCTCCGGCTAAATTGTCTGACTTTTGGTCAGATTACTTGTTGCACGGACCGGTGTGGTGTGGTTTCTCATGAATTGAAATCATCCACAAAGTGAATAGGGTTCAACTTGGCTGGAATCGACCGCGCAGAGTTTGCCGATCTACGCCTGTTTCTAGCGATTGTCCGCCGCCAGAGTTTCAAGGCTGCGGCCATTGAATTCGGGCTTTCACCGTCGGCGGCAAGTCATGCTATCCGCCGTCTGGAAGGCCGCCTTGGCGTAAAGCTGATCAATCGAACCACCCGCGCAATCGTGGCAACCGAACTGGGTCAGGACCTTGCAACCAAGCTTGCAGAGGGGTTTGACAAGCTTGATGAAGCACTCCAGACGCTTGATGCGCCCGGTGCCGCCAGCTTTGGCGAGGTTCGCATCAACGCCTTTTCCGATGCCGCACACCTTCTCATCGCCCCCGCACTACCTGAATTTGCCAAGACCTTTCCCGACGTCAGCCTCGGCATTGTTGTTGAAAACCGGCCGATTGATATTGTCGCAGAAGGATATGATGCCGGCATCCGGTACGGGCATCTGGTCCCGGAAGACATGGTTGCCGTCGCCCTCAGCGGACCCCAGCGCTGGGTGGTGGCAGGCGCACCAAACTACCTTGAACGGCACGGAAAACCCGATACCCCCGAAGATCTGCGCAATCACACATGCCTGCAACTTCTTCTGGGTGACAATTCGCGTTTTCCTTGGGAACTTGGCACCGGCCAGGATCAGAAAAGCTATCGCGTGCCCGGCCACATCACCATTCAGGACACGGCGACCACGATTTCGGCCGCCAAGGCCGGGCTTGGACTGGCCTATCTGCTGGAATCACGGATTGCGGATGAACTTGCCAGCGGACAGCTTGAAATCGTGCTGGAAGACTATGCATCATCTGATGATCCCTTCCATATGTATTACAGCAGCCGCCACAACAATCATCCGGGCTTGCGCGGTCTGATCAATATCATCCGAAAACAGAACGGCCTGTCGCGCATATGATCGCACCCAGGTCACCAATGATCGGCACGCAAGATTTGGCAAGGCGGCAAGCGCTTTCAAATGTCTTGCGACAAGGGTGCAAAAAGCACCAACGATGATGGATTAGCGCCGATAAACCATCTGCCGGTAATTCAGCGCCTCGGCAATGTGGCCGCGTTTGACACCCGCACTTCCGGCCAGATCGGCGATGGTGCGGGCCACCCGAAGAATACGGTGATAGCCGCGTGCCGAGAGCTTCATCTGACGCGCCGCATCCTGAAGCAATCCGCGCCCGTCAGCATCCAAAGCCGCGGCTTCTTGCAGGACTTCGCCATCGGCCAGCGCATTGGTCGATATGTTTTCGTTTTTGTATCGTAACATTTGCAGTTCACGGGCCATAAACACCCGTTCGCGAATGATCGCACTGCTTTCACCATTGTCTGGCAAATCAAGCTCTTCAGGCTTTACCGCCGGGACCTCGATCTGAATATCAAAGCGATCGAGAAGCGGCCCCGATAACCTTGCCTGATAATCCTCGCCACATCTGGGCGCACGGGTACAGGCCAGATCATTATCGCCCAGATAGCCGCAACGACACGGATTCATCGCCGCAACCAATTGCACCCGTGCCGGATAGGTCACATGCGCATTGGCGCGCGCCACGGAAACCTGCCCGGTTTCAAGCGGCTGGCGCAGGGCATCCAGCACATTGCGCTGAAATTCCGGCAATTCATCAAGAAACAACACCCCGTTATGGGCCAGTGAAATCTCGCCCGGCTTGACCCGGTGACCACCCCCGACAAGGGCGGGCATGGATGCTGAATGGTGCGGTTGCCTGAAGGGGCGGGTGCGAATAAGCCCGCCTGCAGGCAGCAATCCTGACACCGAATGGATCACCGTGGTTTCAAGCGCCTGTCTGGCATCAAGATCGGGCAAAATACCGGCCAGGCGGGCGGCCAGCATGGATTTGCCCGATCCGGGTGGTCCCGACATCAAAAGGTTATGGCCACCGGCGGCTGCGATCTCAAGCGCGCGCTTGGCACTTTCCTGTCCCTTGATATCGCGCAGGTCGCCGTGAAATTCGCTGATTTCGCCGTCCTCATGGCGGACCGGACGGGCAAGGATCTGCGTTCCCTTGAAATGATTGATCAGGCTGATCAGCGTCTTGGGCGCGAGGATTTCCAGATCACCGGCCCAAAGGGCTTCGGCCCCGTTATCATGCGGGCAAATAATCCCGCATTCGCACATCCCGGCTTCCATTGCAGCGGGCAAAACCCCGCCAACCTTGGTAATACTGCCATCAAGGCCAAGCTCGCCGAGCACCAGAAACCGCTCGATATCCTCATGGCCGATCACATCCATTTCGGCCAGAAGGCCCAGAGCAATCGGCAGATCGAAATGCGATCCTTCCTTAAGCAAATCGGCTGGCGCCAGATTAATCGTGATCCGTTTGGGCGGCAAAGCCAGTCCCATCGCGGAAAGGGCGGATCGCACACGTTCGCGGGCCTCGGAAACGGCCTTGTCAGGCAGCCCTACCACCGTAAAAGCCGGCAGGCCACTTGCCATTTGCACCTGAACATCGACGGCAATCGTTTCAATTCCGGCAAAGGCAACTGTCGTAACCCGCGCTGTCATGCTGGCTGATCCCCGTAACCACAAGTTGCATTACTTTGACGGGAAACGGGGATCAGGGCAACAAATCGTTTATCAACAGCGGACTAGGCGGATCCTGCCTGCGCATCGGCGGGCATCTCGGTATTGATCATCCAAGGCGTGCCGAACCGGTCGACAAAGATGCCATAACCCGGCGACCAGAAGGTTTCCTCAAACGGCATGGTCACCGTGCCACCGACCGAAAGCGCATCGAAAATTTTCTTTGCTTCGTCGGGCTTTTCAAAATGAAGCGAGGCATTCATGCCCTGCATCGGACTGAAGTAACCAGGCGGGCAGTCCGATGCCATCAGATGCCAGCCATCCCCCATCAGGCAGGCATGGGCGATCTTGTCATTATGGTCTGGCATGTCTCCGGCCATCGGCGTATCGCCATAGGCCATCATGATCAATTCACCGCCCAGAACAGATTTGTAAAACTCAAATGCTTCACGGCAGTTGCCATCAAAATTCAGATAAGTGATCAGTTTCATTGGGGTATTCCTTGTAAAAAAGGTGGTCGCAAGGGTCACGGCTCCAGCCCGAACTGGGCTTCACCGCTGTCACAATCAAAAGGCACGGAAAAATGTTCATGCATGATGCGCCAGTGCCCACCCTGCTTTTCAAGATGGCTGGTGGCGCGCATCCAGCTGGCCTGTTCGCTGCCATCCGGGTTACGAATGCCACACCGGATCAGGAAATGTGCCACCGCAAGATGGCCAGACGCCCGGATAACCGGTTCCTGTGATTGAAAAATCATGTCGCCCTGATCGGGTATGCAGCTTTGCCAATGGGCATAATAGTCGGCCCGCCCGTTAATTTGCAGCGGCCCGACCGCGTCATAGGAACAGATATCGTCGTGATAAAGTTCCATGATGGCATCAACATTCCGGTTACTGGCCGCTTCAATCCAGCGGTCAAAAACGTTTTTGATCTCCTGATAGTCTTTGCTGGTCGCATGTTTCATCAGACATATCCTTTGTTGGTGACACGAGGGGGTCAGATGTTTGACGAACGAGGGATAAGCAGCCTCACCCTGCGGCACAGGCACGTTCAAGCTTGGCAATATCGATTTTTTGCATGGTCATCATCGCCGTGGCCGCCCGCGCAGCGATCCCGGGATCGGGATCGGTCATCAGGTCAATCAGACGGGTCGGGGTGATCTGCCAGAACAGGCCGAACCGGTCGCGGACCCAGCCGCAATCGCGTGGTTCGCCGCCTTCGGACAGACAATCCCAGTAATAGTCGACCTCTGCCTGATCCTTGCAATCAACGACAAAGGATACGGCTTCGGTGAATTTGAATTCCGACGGGTAGTTGAAGGCCGTAAATTGCCGTCCGAACAACTCAAATCCGATGGTCAGAACCTGTCCCTCCGGACCGGGTCCGGCAGACGTGCCACGCATGACCTTGCCAATTTTCGTGCCCGGAAAAACCGTAGCATAGAAATTGACGGCTTCCTCGGCATTGCCGTTGAACCACAAAAAGGGGCTTATTTTCTGCATGGGGCATCCTCCTTGCCGGGCAGAATGAATTTGGATCGGCGGCGACACTCAAACCGGATGATTGATTAGTCTTTTATGATTTTCCCGTTTGACAAATACGTTGATATCAACATAATTATTCCATGTCAAAAAAAGATTTCAACCACAGCGATCAGAAGATCCCGTTTGCCGATACCATTATGGTGCGGGACTCGTGCCTTTGCCTGCATGTCAGGCGGGCGGCACGTACGATTGCCCGGCGGTTTGACGATGCCTTTCGCCCGCTTGATCTGACCAGCGGGCAATATTCGCTTTTGATGTCGCTGAACCGGCCCGCACCACCACATATGAAAGATGTTGCCGATCTTCTGGCGATGGATCGCACCACGCTGACCGCCAATCTCAAACCGCTGGAACGACGCGGACTTGTTGAAATCACCCCGGATCCCAAGGACAAACGCGGCCGTTTGATCAGCCTGACCAAGGACGGCATGGCGCTTCTGGTGCGCGCCTTTCCGGTCTGGAAGGAAACCCAGGATCAACTCGAAAGTCTGGTTGCCAGCTCCAACGCCCAACAACTTCTGGCCGATCTGATCAGTCTTTCGCAGGAACCGGAACGCTAGGCTGCGACCCCGTCAGAAAAACTGATCCGGCTAAGCAGTATCAAGCCGGTATTTCAGGAAAACTGCCCCTTCATGGCTAACCTGCCCGTCAAACACAGCCCCCATGCGTTTTAACGCCCCCAGTTTCGTGCGGGTTGGCGGCAGTAAAAACGTGACAGAGGAAATGCGCCGATCCGAACGGGCAAGATCAAGCGCCTTGCGGGTGATCACCATGCCCAGTCCGAAATTCTGTGGCCTTAAAACCAGCCCGTAATCCCAGTCTTCACCCTCTTTTTGAAACCCGCCCCAGCCGACATAGTCGCCATCGCACAGGATTGCCCAATGCCCCAGCCCATCACGCTGCCAATATTGCGATTTATGGGCCATAAATTGCTGATAGCTGTCCTGATCCCACGGCCCGTCAAGCAACGGCATATGCGTTGCCATTCGCGGATCGGACATATGGGCGATAATGTCATCAGGTGCGATGGTCTCAAGGGGCACAAACGCGATGTCGCAGATGCCCGATGGCGGCAAGGCAGCATTTTCTGACATGTCATCCTGCCAGTATGATCAAAGAAAAAGGCGCAAGGGATTTGCACCCATTGCGCCGTCTGGCAGATCAAATGTCAATTCACGGCCCATCACATTTGCCCGACAGGCAGCAGTAAAAACAGGAAAAGGGCCTCGCAACGATCAGTCGTCGCTTTTATCCGCCCCATCACGCGGCGGCAGGAATTCCTTGCGGCAGGGTACAGCTTCTTCGTTCACAACGGTCCAGCCGAAATTGCGAAACTTGCCAAAGCTTTCCTTTTTCATGGTGATGCCGCTGGCTTCATGCTTGCGCACAATGCGGGCGTCCTCGCCGTCAATGCGGGCGGCACGGGCCCAAGCGCGTTCACGCATGGCTTTGGTGATTGTCGGTTCGGTCATGAAGGCTCTTTTCATCGAATGGGGCCAAATCGCATTATAGCGCGATCAGGCAGGTTTCACGATGGCTTTAACCCATGACCTGATCGCAGGCAATTGGCTTCTGATCGCTGTCAATCCGTGTCATGGGGCAAATGGAACACAGTTTCAGTCAAAGATTCCCGTTCGGACATGATCGCCATCCAGTCGCGCACCCGGACCGGAATGTCAAATCGCCGTTCGGGCCAGCGGAAATCAATGTAATAAAGCCCGACCAGAACCGACCATGTGCCAATATGTGGCGCTTCGGTCCGCAATTGCGGCAGGCCGTCCAAGATGGCATCAATTGCGCTTTGTACTGCGGCTGCCTGACGTTCCATTACGAAATCGGAACGATCTGTTTCATCGCGCTTTGAATCGGCAAAAAGGCGTCCCGTCGCCGCCATCATGCCATCAGCAAGTCCTTGCCATTTCAGGGCATTAAGCCGTTCCCCCCCGCTTTGGGGGATCACGCCTTCGGACTGGCCTTTTGATCGGGCCAGCTGGTCAAGATAATCGCAAATCACCGCTGATTCAAACACCGCCATCCTGTCTTCAAGGATCAGGGTCGGAACCTTGGCCAGCGGGTTATGGGCGCGAAGGGCGGCATCGGTCCAGGGATCAATCAGGATTTCACTGACCTGTTTTTCCAGACCCAGTTCACGCAAAACAACACGTACCTTGCGCGAGAAAGGTGACGTTGGAGAATAGTAAAGCTGCATCATGGTCAAAATCCCTTGCCGTTATTGAACGTTACGGATTTTGTAACGCCCTATATCGTCAGATCCGGTGTCTCGCCGATCCCCTCAAGATGCCAGTTTGCATCCCAGCGTTCATTCTTGCGGGCCAGTGTAAGGTAATTTCGCGCTGCACAATAGGTTCCTTTGCGCCCCGGCAGCGGTTTTAGTCTGGTCGGGCGATCCGGCAACGGATGATCCCCGATCCATGCAAGCAAACCCAACACCCTTGCAAACATCACCGGCGGGGCGGTGTGGGAAATGCCCGAGGCCACCAGTTGATGAAGGGTTTTACCCGCTGTTTCAAAAGTCCCGCGGGTTGCAACATGGATTTCCCCCGACAGAAGGGTAATTTCATGATCATGATCATTGGCAATGCGTTCAAGCAATTCAAGGAACCGGCACCATTCGCGCCGGTGCCATCGGCTTTGCCACTGGTCACGCAGATCGTCTTCATATTTCTGGGCGCTGGGCAACAGATGCAAAAACATCTCGACCAGTGACAGGCGCGGACCAATCACCGGCACGCTCGACATCAACAGGATGCGGTTGCCATCGGGTATGGTTTCAAGGGCACCCGGAAGATCGCGCCAGCCGTGATCACCGATAATGTCATTGGGCGTCCGTTCGGATCGAAGATCGGGCGCAACCAGGCTCAGCCCCGGATAATCCACCCGCCAGCCAAGGCTTCTTCCATCCCGGTCAAGCACCATTGCAGGCAGGGTTTTCGGACCGGTATCCGGACTGGTTGCAAGCTGCATCAAACAGAATGCCGCCCGCGCGCAGGCAAACATGCCACGCGCCACTTGTGATCCCTGAAACCATTTCTTGTGGCTGCCCCAGCCATCAAAAATATCATGGTCATCCCACATCATCAGCGACGGCACGCGGGCAAGCATATGACTGATCTGGGGTTGCCCATAGATCGCCAGATAATGATCAAGATAGAATTTCAGAACCGCATCACGCATGTCTTCGGCAAATGCCGTGGCAAGTTTCTGGCGGCGGCGCGCCTTGTCCCAGGCAATGATGCCCGGATGGCACTCCCACACCCCGTCGGCATAAATCTGATCCCCGCCATGGAGCAACAACGCAAAAGGCCTGTCCTGATGTTGTCTGGCCAGATCAATCCACAATGCATTGCGGTCTTCAAGCGGCCGGTCAAGATCACCGTCTTCCTGCCCGTTACAGGACACAAACCCAATCCGCAGATCACCGGTAAAATCCGTGCAGACAGAATACGTTTCACTTCCGAAATAATAACAGGCATCCGCATTGGCGGGAAGCTCGAACTCAAACCGCCAATAGCAGCGCCCATAAAGTGTCGCCAGCAATTCCGGTAGAACAGGCTGGCCGGAATCTGTGCGAAATTCGGGAATGTCGAGCCCTTCGGGCGCAACCACAAGTGCGGCGATCCGCGATATCTGACCGGTGCCGCCACGGGCAAACAGGAACGGCCCGAACAGGTCGGTATCAGTGCTTGGTGATGGCGTGCTGGCTGTCATCTGTCCCTGTCATCTGCCGAAGTGCTACGTCACTTATACGTTCAGTCGGTAAGGCGGTTCCGTGTTGATGGACATAAAACCTGACCACATCCTGAACGGATTGTTGAAGTCCAGAAAAGCAATCGAAACAAAAAAGGGCAAGCGACCCGGATCACTTGCCCCTTGATTTCGAAAAAGCCGTTCACTTAGGACAGGCGCGTCTCGATCGCATCCCAGATCAGGCTTTCAAGCTTCGATCCGTCAAAGCGGTTCACTTCCTGCAAGCCGGTCGGCGAGGTGACGTTGATTTCAGTCATATAATCCCCGATCACATCGATCCCGACAAAGATCAGATCGCGCTTTTTAAGCTCCGGCCCGATCCGATCACAGATTTCAAGTTCGCGCGGGGTCAGAAGCGATTTCTCGGCAACACCGCCAACATGCATGTTTGATCGCGCCTCGCCTTCGGCCGGAACACGGTTGATCGCGCCAACCGGTTTGCCGTCAACCAGAATGATGCGTTTGTCGCCCTTGCGCACATCAGGCAAATAGGCTTGAACCATCAAGGGTTCGCGCGACTGGGCTGCAAACAGTTCCAGCAGGGAATTAAGGTTCTCATCCCCCGGTTTGAGATGGAAAACACCCGCCCCGCCATTGCCAAACAGCGGCTTGACGATGATGTCGTGGAATTCTTCGCGGAATTCACGGATGCGCGCAGCCGATCGCGTGATAAGGGTTGGCGGCATCAGATCCGGGAATTCGGTGACAAAGATCTTTTCTGGCGCATTGCGGACATGGCCCGGATGGTTGACCACGAATGTTTCCGGATGGATCGCCTCAAGCAAATGGGTCGCCGTGATGTAATTCATGTCAAACGGCGGGTCCTGACGCATCAGGATGACGTCGGTTTCCTTTGCCAGATCAATGACCTTGGACGCGCCAAGATCATGATGATTGCCATGCTCGTAGCGCAGGGTCATCGGGCGAACTTCGGCCTTGATGCGGCCGCGGTCATAGAACATGTCATCGGGATGATAATGCAAAAGTTCATATCCGCGCGCCTGGGCTTCAAGGCCCATGACAAAGGTGGAGTCCCCTTTGATATCGATTGATTCGATCGGATCCATCTGGATGGCGACGATACGGCTCATTAAACGCGTTCTCCTGTTCACCGGGACGGTGCTGCCCCTGACCTGCATGTCGACAATTATGGCCCAAAACGGCCAATTGTGATCATTTGCGGGCATGGCTTGACCCGGCTGGCCTTCCCGGCCAAATGATGCGATATGTAAGATGTTGCGATTACATTTGGCAGGATTTTTATCATCCGCCATTCATCTTCCGCAATCGCCATCAATTATTTGTTTTGAAGACCGGACAGGCACATGACTTTTTCGCGTAAGAATTCCAGGGCACATTTGCAAAATATCGGCAAGAAAAGCCGGTCCTTGATTGCTGCAAGTGTCCTTGCCACTGCCATCGGTCTTGGAACCCTTGCCAGCGTCGCTTTCCTGCCACAGGCCGCGCACGCCCAGTCGGCTGACAAAATCAGCCCGGAAATGATCAGCAAGATCGAAAACTATCTGGCGAATATCACCACGCTCAAGGCCGATTTCGTACAGATTTCCTCGGATGGCGGGGCCGCCGAGGGCGAATTGTTCATGGAACGTCCGGGCAAGATGCGGTTTGAATATAACCCGCCGGCACAAATCCTTCTGGTCTCGACCGGGCATGATTTCATTTACTATGACAAGGAAATCAATGCGCCGACCTATTTCGACATTGATGAAACCCCGGCCGGTATCATTCTGGCGGAGAATATCTCGCTGACCGACAAGGTCAAAGTCGTCAATTTTCAGCGCACCGCCGAAACCATCCGCGTTGAACTGGTCCGTAAAACCGATCCGGGTGCAGGCAGTGTGACGCTGGTCTTTGCCGAAAAACCGATGCAGCTGCGCCAGTGGATCGTCACCGATCCGACCGGGATTGAAACCACAGTAACGCTTTTCAACACCGAAGAGGGCGTTGCGCTTGATCCGGCCCTGTTCAAATTCAAGCGTATCTGGCCGCAAAGCGGCAACTGATCATAAAAATTTCTCATCTGTCTTGCCCGATCAGACAGACCGGCTTTCGGGCCGGTTACTGTTAAATATTTTTTGATTCAAACCCTTGTCGCCATTGGGGTTTCGTAATGAAACCGGCCATTGTTCAGAATCACTCAAACATTCGTGAGGCAGGGCAAATTTCGGCCCGGATGCTATGGCGGAGGGGCAGCGAGCTTCCTATATGTGAGTCTGTCACAAGGTTCCCCTTAATGATGGGAACCCGGTGTGAGGAAGAGGTCTCCCCTACCTTTCCTCACGCTCCAGATCATCGGAGCGCTGGCGTCCGGTTCTCCCCCCTGGCCGGACGCCTTTTTTTTGCCCAAACGCCACGATAAGACGGAAAACTTGGTTTGGGTCCCGACCCGGCCGGATTTGGGAAATTTTCTGCTTTTTTGCGCAGATTTCACGGGCTGTTAATTTTAATTGCATAGGAACATCAGGCATGATTCCCTTGCAGGCAAAGTTCGCCAAATGACACGACAGGACCGACACGTTCGATGATCAATGACTTTCTGAAATCCATCGCACAATTTTCCGACCCGCGTTTTCGCAAAGTCGTACTGATTGGTGTTGCCGGTGCATTGGCCACCATTATCGGTCTTTGGGTTTTGATCTGGCTTGGCCTGAATTCCATTACCTTCTTCACCGATGGCGGCTGGCTTGAAAGTGCGGTCGACTGGCTGCTTGGCATCGGGTTGATGTTGCTGGTGATTTTGCTGTTTCCCGCAGCCACGGTTCTGATTTCAAGCCTGTTGCTTGATCAGATTGCCGATGCGGTCGAAGACAAGCATTACCCGACCTTGCCCGAAACCCGTCCGCAGCCGATTTCCGAGGCCCTGATCAGCGGCCTGAAATTCGCGCTGACGGCCCTTGCGCTTAACATTCTGATTTTGCCACTTCTTCTGGCTGGTCCGCTTTATGTCATCGCCTTCTACACGATGAACGGATATCTTTTGTCGCGCGAATATTTTGAACTGGTTGCGGCACGCCGTTATGATGCACGCACGGTTGAGACCATTCGCAAAAGTCGCCAGAAAAAGCTTTGGCTTGCCGGTATCGGCCTGACATTCCTGATGACCATTCCGGTGGTCAATCTGGTCGCGCCGATTATCGCAACAGCCTTTATGGTCCACTATTCTGTTCGCCTTGGCACCTTTGTGCCCCAAAGTGCATAACGCTGGAACACCGCCGCATGACACGGCACGCACAAGGCAGACGGAGAGCGGATTGCTGAACCGAAACTGCAATACAAGGATCTGGTCATCCAATGTTTGGGAAGAAAAAAGCCAATAAAACAGTCGACAGTAATGCGGCTTCGTCCGATACATCTGTCAAGGATGGATCAGGCACCCTTTCCGGGACCACGACCAGGTCGACAGAGATCGCATCCGAGCACGCCTCTGGCAGTGCCGTAAAAACAGAAAAACGTACTGAGCCGCAGCTCTTCACCAAGCCGCGCACAAAGGATGAACCGCAAATGTCCAGTAAACCGCATTCTACCAGCTTCCGCCCGGAAATCCCGAAACGCCCGCTTGAAATCCCGACCCGTGGCAATTCGGGCCGTCCTGCAAGTGCGGCCAGCAATGCCGAGGGCAAAAAGCTGACGGTCGGTCGCGATATCACGCTTAAGGGTGAAATCGGTTCCTGTGACGTTCTGGTCGTCGAGGGCGTTGTCGAAGCCCAGATCAAGGAATGCACCCGTCTTGAAGTGTCCGAAGGCGGTTCCTTCATCGGGTCGGCACAGGTTGACGAAGCAGAAATCAGTGGCAAGTTCGAAGGTGACCTGACCGCACGTCGCGTCACCGTGATCAATTCCGCCGAAATCAACGGCAAGATCACTTATGGATCGTTGCAGATCGAAAATGGTGCCCGCATCAAGGGTGAACTCGACTATGTCGAGGGCAGCGACGATGGCCTGTCGCGCGCCGGTACCACCGCGGCGATCACCATTCCGCGCAAATCGGAAGATTCCTAAGTCCCGTGCGCGCAGTTGGTTTGACCATACAGACACCCCGATCGGACATCATCCGTCCGTTCGGGGTGTTGTGCATTCTGGCCCTGATTGCCGTGGGCTTAAGTGCCTGTGGCGGCAATGCCGTGCCGCCGGGCACCACCAATACCAACTATGGCAAGCTTGAAGAAAGCGGCCAGATCAAGACATCACGACCGGTTGTCCGCAAGAAGCCTGAAAATACCAAACCGGGCAAAACCGCTGCTATCCCGTTCAAGCAAATCCCGAGCGAAACGCTTAAGGGCCTGTCAGAAGACGCATTTGAAGCCAGAATCGGCACACCGGAAATGGTCCGCGGCGAAGGCGAAATCCGCGTCTGGCAATATCGTTCCGAACAATGTTCCTTTGATGCCTTTTTTGTTCCCAAGGCAGAAGGACAACCACGTGAACTGGCTCACATGCTGGCCCGTATGCGCCGTGGAAACAGCGTAATTTCGGTTCAGGATTGCCTTGATCAGGTTGTAAAACTGAATCTCGCCAACGGATAGGACCGGAAATCACCCGCCAGCCTGCCAATTCGCAGATCGCGCTGATCATCTTGGTTTAATCTTTACCTTTTGTCGGCAGACTCAGTCAGGCAACCTCATAAATTTGCCATATCTGATGGCTTTATTACCTCCTTCCTGGCCCGTTTGGGTCTGTCCCGAAACTT
Source organism: Thalassospira profundimaris (assembly GCF_003326795.1). GTDB lineage: Bacteria > Pseudomonadota > Alphaproteobacteria > Rhodospirillales > Thalassospiraceae > Thalassospira > Thalassospira profundimaris_C. The sequence goes on from NZ_JPWI01000001.1 coordinate 372,487, forward strand.
CAGACACGATACGCGACCTCATGAAAAAACACGCCCATCGTCTCGTCAGAACTTCGATTGCCGCTGCCCTGTCAGCCTTTATCTCAGTGATTGCGATCAGCATTCCTGCCACCAGCGCGCAGGCCCAGAATTCGCCCAAGCTGATTGACGTTTTTGGCAAATGGGAAGCTTACACCTATTCCGAAGAAGGTCAGAAAGTCTGCTATATGGGCAGCCAGCCGACATCGGCCAAAGGTGACTATACCCAGCGCGGCAAGATTTACGTGATGGTAACTCACCGTCCGGGTCTGAAACTGTTTAATGAAGTCAGCTTCATTACCGGTTACACCTACAAGGACAAAAGCACGGTCGATCTTCGAATCGATTCCAAGAAATTCAGCCTGTTTACCCATGCGGATTCAGCCTGGGCGGTTGATGCTGAAACCGACCGCAAGCTTGTCAGTGCCATGAAATCGGGTTCGAACATGGTCGTGGTTGGCTATTCAACGCGTGATACCAAAACCACCGATACCTATTCGCTGTCGGGCTTTACGGCCGCCTATAACGCTATTTCAAAGGCTTGCAACACCAAGCCGGTCAACTGATCGCGTTTTGCAAACCGATAGGTGATGCTGCGTCCCTTTTATGTGCAACCCTGATTGCATATGCGCGATAGCAGCAATGTGAAATTTATCGTTTCTAATTTCGCCCGGCCCCGCTATATGCGGGGCCAAGCATTTTTGCATCTTTTCTGGTATAGTCACGCGATCGCGTAAAACGCATAGCCCCCAGACAAGACCCGCAAGACCACAAGAACCAAGAGAGAGACCCCGGGATGACCGACGTCCTGACCGAAAACGCACCCCAGACCGATGCCCCTGCGACGCAGGACGGGCCATCGCTGTCCGACTTCGTTACGCGCGCCGCCAATGGGCAGGCTGCCGACGGTCGGCGCGATCTGGTCGGGATTACCCGCGAAGAACTGACCGAACTCATGGCCGACATGGGTGAAAGCAAGTTTCGCGTCAAACAGCTTTGGAACTGGATCTATAACCGCGGTGTGACCAACATCGACGATATGACCAATATTTCCAAAAAGCTGCGTGATCGTATCTCGCAGGATTTCTATGTCGGGCGTCCGGTTCTGACAGCTGATCAGAAAAGCTCGGATGATACCCATAAATGGCTAATGAAGTTCCATGACGGTAACGAGGCCGAGACGGTCTATATCCCCGATCGCAACGAAGATCGCGGTGCTGTCTGCATTTCATCACAGGTCGGCTGCACGCTGACCTGCAAATTCTGCCATACCGGCACCCAGCTTCTGGTGCGCAACCTGACACCGGGCGAAATTGTCAGCCAGTTCATGGTGGCACGCGACAGCTATGGCGAATGGCCGACCCCGGCCAATGGCATTCGTCGTCTGTCCAACATCGTCATGATGGGCATGGGCGAGCCGCTGTTTAACTATGAAAATGTCCGCGATGCCCTGCGCATTGCCATGGATGGCGAAGGTATTTCGATCTCGCGCCGCCGTGTGACGCTGTCGACATCCGGCGTGGTTCCGGAAATCGTACGCTGTGGCGAGGAACTTGGTGTCGGTCTGGCGATTTCGCTGCATGCGCCTGATGATGATCTGCGCAATGAAATCATGCCGATCAACAAGAAATACCCGCTCAAGGAGCTTATGGATGCCTGCCGGAACTATCCGGGCATGTCCAATTCGCGTCCGATCACGATGGAATATGTCATGCTCAAGGGCGTCAATGACAAGCCTGAGCACGCCCGCGCGCTGGCCAAGCTGGTCAAGGGCATTCACTGCAAATTCAACCTGATCCCGTTCAACAAATGGCCGGGTTCGGATTATGAATGCACGCCCACCAACGACATCAAGAAATTCGCGCAGATCCTGCTTGATAACGGCTATGAAGCGCCGATCCGCTGGCCGCGCGGCCGCGACATTCTTGCTGCCTGCGGTCAGTTGAAATCCGAAAGCCAGCGCCTGCGCAAATCCCGCGTTTCGGGCTGCGGCAAATCGGGTGCCGGTACCAGCGACGAAGGCGTGGTTGCCGCGCAGTAATGCGAACCTGACCTTCACCAAGATAAAAATGCGTTCAGAAACACCGGATGGCCCAGCTATCCGGTGTTTTTCGTTATGGTTTAACTCAGGGGTTGCCCCCAACAGCAGGCAAGGAAGTAGGCAAGAGACATGTGTACCAGAAGTACGTATCGGAAGTATGTATCGGAAGTATGTATCGGAAGTATGTATTTAATTACGTCAAATAATCTATATAATTCAAGGCATCAATACGCATCGAGTATAGGAAAATACAAGATGGTTATCGAAGACGTTGCGCGCATTGAACCAGCGTTCATAGAAGACAGCATGCCAACTGAACTGGCTGATCTCGCAATGGAAATTCAGGCTGAGTCTGCCAAGCTTGGTATGGGGCTTCCTGAAGCGTCTATACGTCAATTGCGAACGTTTGTCGGGATCATGAACAGCTATTATTCAAATCTCATTGAGGGTCACCATACCCGTCCGGCGGACATTGAGAAAGCAATTGCTGAGAAGAATGAAAACGACAGAGTGCCGCATATTGTAGAGGCCCGGGTTCATGTCGAAGTGCAAGACTGGATCAACCAACTCTATTTTGACGGCAAACTTGATGATTGCGTTTCAAGTGAGTTCATTCGTGACATCCATCTTAACTTTTACAAGGCATTGCCGGAATCCCTGCGTGTTGTTCAAAAGCAAGGACATAACGACAGGTTTGTTGAACCCGGAGAATTCCGCAAGGTTGAAGAGGATGATGTTGTTATCGGAGCACATATTCCACCGACATCCACTAGGGTTGATGCCTTTATGAAGCATTTCCATACGCGCTATAAACTGGCAGCCAAATCACCAATTAATCGGGTGGTAAGTATCGCTGCTGCGCATCACAGATTTGCATATATTCATCCGTTCTTAGACGGGAATGGCCGCGTTGGCCGATTGATGTCACATGCGATGTGTTTGAAAGCCGGTGTTGGCGCAAATGGCCTATGGTCGATTTCACGCGGACTAGCACGTGGCCTGCAGAGCAAAGAGGAATACAAAACGAGACTGGCAGCAGCAGATATTCAGCGACAGGGAGACAGAGATGGCAGAGGAAACCTCTCTATGGCCGCACTCAGAGAGTTCTCTGAATGGTTTCTGACCGTAATGCTTGATCAGATCAGGTTTACATCAACGATGTTTGACTTTGATCGCTTGAATGAACGCATGCCTGTTTTGGCAGGAGATGTCATTGGGGCGGAACGGGCTGCAAAGATTGTCGAAGCAGTATTGCGCCATGGTGAAGTCGCCAGAGGTGACATTCCCTATTTTATTGCTGGTGGTTCAAAGCCGCTGACTGGCCGGGCACTTCAGGGCGATATTCGCCAGTTGATCGAAACCGGCTTCCTTATTTCCGATACCCAAAAGGGACCAGTCAGGATCAATTTCCCGATACAGTTCAGAGAAAAGCTCTTTCCCAATCTGTTTACCGACACTGTTCTCGAACCACCACAACCCCCGGCACTGAAACTGGGGCGCTGACAAGCGTTTTAGCAGAACGATGAGGCAGAACCGTTTGCGCAAAATTGTCGCCATGACATTGTTTTGATTGTCGATCTGTTCAGACAGGCATAGCGTGACCTTCCCCCACGAAACTATCGCAAGGTCTGAACGCAGATGTCACTCGGGCAGTTTTTCGCAATCCTACTGGTCGTCACCATCTGGGGTGCGAACTTTACCGTGATCAAGCTCGGGCTGGGTGAAATGCCACCGATCCTGCTGTCATCGCTGCGTTTTGCCTTTGCCGCCTTGCCCGCTGTGTTCTTCCTGCCGCGGCCGAAATGTCATTGGAAATATGTGGTCGGCTTTGGTGTGGTTCTGGGCTGTATCAAGTTTTCCCTGCTGTTTCTGGGCATGGATCTGGGCTTGTCGGCCGGGATTTCATCCCTTGTCTTGCAACTCCAGGCCTTCTTTACCCTGATTTTGGGCATGTTTGTGCTGGGCGAAAAGATCGGCCCGCATCGCTATGTCGCCATGCTGGTGGCCTTTTTCGGGGTCGGGTTGCTGATGTTTGTCTCCGACGGATCAATTACCGCCATCGGCCTTGTTCTGGTGGTTGCAGCCGCCGCCGCATGGGGTGTGGCCAATATCATCATGAAACAGGCCGGTTCGGTTCAGATGCTGTCCTTTGTCGTCTGGGCCAGCCTGATTCCGCCAATCCCGCTGGCCATTCTGTCCTTTGCAACCGAAGACCGCGCAAATCTGGCCACACTGAGCGATCAGATCAGCTGGATCGGTGTTGGCTCGATCCTCTATCTGGCCTATCCGGTGACACTGGTCGGCTTTGCGATCTGGGGACGGTTGCTTTCGAGCTTGCCGGTCGGGCTGGTCGCCCCCTTTACCCTGCTGGTACCGATTGTCGGCATGGCGACCTCGGCCCTGGTTCTGGGCGAGGATTTTGGTCCGATCAAGATGATCTCGGCGGCATTGGTGATGGCCGGACTTGTTATTAACGTCTTTGGTGGAAAGCTTATGACGACGTTTTCCGGTCAGAAGACCAAGTTATCTTGAAAACAAGATCAGATAACTATATCTATCCGATCAAACCCATCGCAATTGCGGTTTTTGATCGGGGGTTTTATCCGGGGTCTGGATATTGCTGATATCAATATTCATCACCAAAATCCCGCCAAGCCCCCCGACGGTGATTTCGGACAATCTGCTGCCGACCCGGTCACCATCAAGTTCCGCCAGATAGGCATCCCGCGCGGCTTCATCGACGAAATCGATATTATAGCCATGGGTAAAACCCTGGCTAAGACCGCTTCCAATCTTCTTTTTGCCGCCACAAAAGGCCTTTGTGCCAGGAAGGGACATGGCGGTTTTTGCCAATTGGTCAATGATGGCATCTACCTGATCTGCCGGGATGTGATCAGCGACCTGCAAAAGTACAATGTGACGGAGCATAAAGTGCTTTTCCTTCTGGTTTGCCAAGATCGAACCGGATCAAGTGCTATGTGATGACCTCTGAACCCTGCTTCAAATGATAATCTGGTCAGACTTGACCGTTCATTGCGTTGCTTTCGGTTCCCAGCTCGCCGGATCAATGCTGTTGGGCAGCAAAACATATTTCTGACCCTTGCGGTTCATATGACCGGCAAACAATGCGGCATCTTCGCCCGGTCCGAAAAAGATATCGCCGCGCACCGGCCCCCGGATCGCCCCGCCAGTATCCTGGGCAATCATCATGCGGTTAAATGACCGGTCCGCATTCATCGGATCACGGGTTTCAACCCACACCGGTACTCCCATGGCATGGAAACGGCGATCCACCGCCAGGGACCGACCCGGTTCGAGCGCAACCCCCTGTGACCCCAGGGGACCTGCTGTCGGATCGTTCGGGTCAGTCTGAAGCGGGCGGAAAAACACAAAGGATGCGTTGGTATTCATTACCCCGTCGGCCTCGCCGGGATTGTCGTGAAGCCATTTGCGGATGGTCTGAAGTGATACCGTTTCTCGGGTCAAAGCCCCGCGTTCAATCAGCTCGCGGCCAATCGCAAAATAGGGATGCCCGTTTGTGGCGGCATATCCGATGCGCAATACGCTGTTATCGGGCAGCACAACCCGTCCGGACCCCTGAATTTGCAGGAAAAAGGCATCAACCGCATCATCAACCCAGACCATTTCAAGATCGCGGCCCGAAAGCGCCCCTTGTTCGATGGCAGCCCGGTCAAAATAGGGTTTCAGATTGCTGCCTGTCAGGCGTCCGACCAGTTTCTTGCCTTTCAGCTCCTCACTGAAATCGCCAAGATCGACCGAAATCATATCGTCGGGTTTCAGATAGATCGGGGTTTGATATGGGCCTTCACGGGTCAGGCTGCCACGCAATTCCGGTTCGTAATAGCCGGTGAACAGGCCTTCGGGATTATTGGCATTGCCACTGAGATAGGGTTTGAAATCGCTTTCAAAGAACGCGCGCGCATCTTCCTTGCGCAGGGCGTCAACATCGAGCGATACCGCCATTTCGCACACATTGCGCCATTGCCCGATGGTTCCCATGCGCCCATCAGGTCCGACCATCTTGTCATCATCGCGCCGCAGCATCGCCTTGCAGGACCGCGCAAAGGCACGAATGGCCGGGCGCATGTCATCGGATTGCCAGCCATCAAGCATGGTGAAAGTCGCCGGGCGCAGGCTCAGTTCATCTTCCGGCTTGGGGGGTGCTTCGAACTGGCCGGTAATTTGCGGCCAGAACATCCAGATCAGGGCAGCACCGGCACCAACAAGAACAGAGATAATGGAAAGACTGCGGGAAAGAACCAGACGTCGCTTCAAGATAGAACCCGTTCATTAGCATGGCATTGGCATGACTTGGCAAGGCAGACAGCACCGGCAAGATTGCGGCGCACGAACGCACCAATCTTGCCCGCAACATGCTTAACAAGCCGATAACCGCAGGCACTTGCCATCGGGCTTGCCAGCCCGGACAATAAAAAAGGCGACCCGGTTGCCCGGATCACCCAGAATTTCTGATCTCGCAAAAAACCCGTCAGTCGGTGGTTTCTTCTTCCGGGGTTTCGGTTGCCACCAGTTGCCAGTTGGGATCGCGGCTTTCGATATTGCGCGCGAAAGTCCAAAGGTCTTCGGCCTCGATCACCTGATTGGGATCACCGGAAATCACGTCACCTTCGTCATTGCGAATGACCGAGACTTCCTCGGAGACGAATTTGACCGTGACATATGCCGTGCGCCCTTCAAGGCTGGCATCATGAATGGTTGCACTTTTGATGCCGACAAGGGTGGTTTCCTCATGCTCGCCCTTTTGGGCGCGGGCATCAATTGCTGCGGCAAAGTTCTTGTAAACTTCTGCCGAAAGCAGCGGGTTGAGGCCATCCTTGTCGCCCTTGGCAAAATATTCGACAATCATTTCGAACGCCATGCGCGCGCCATTCAGGAAGTCCTGCTGGGTAAAGCTCGGATCGAATTTCTGAATCTTCTGCAAGGTCGCAAAGGTGCCTGATGGAACATCTGTCGCATCCTGTTCGTTTGCAGAATCAGGCAAACGATAGACATTGTCCGTCTTGGGCGCGGTCGCATCCTTCTGCGCGCCATTGGCATCCTGTTCATGGGACTGACGGCCAAAAATATTGGATGGCCCCTGTTTTTCGTTGCCGGTACGGCGGCCAAGAACACCCCGCAAACGCAGCACAAGAAAAACAGCAATCAGTGCGAATAAAAAGATATCGAAATACTGCAAGACCGATCTCTTGATCCTAGTGGTTTCAAACAGGCCGGATTTATATCACAACCGTGGTCGAGAGATGGTATGAACCCAACCAAATGCAAGGGCAACCGATGATCACGCTCTGTCGTGTGATCGTCTTCACCATCATATGGCGATGATACTGGCGCTCTGCCGCATTTTTGTCGCGTTATGGCACTAGTTTCCCGACCAATACAGACTGCAGAGTAATAGGAAATCACTGAAATCCAAGTTGTTTTCTGCAATTGTTTAAGCACAGCGTCAGGAATGACGTTAAAATACGATCCAATTACCGGAAAATCTGCGGTCAAAGGCGCAAGGAACGGAGAAAAAATGGGTTTTTATGTCCTGGCGATATTCGTCGCAATGCCGATCATTGAAATCGCGGTCTTTATTCAGGCTGGCGAACTGATTGGCTTGTGGCCAACCATCGGCATCGTCATTCTGACGGCTATTCTTGGAACGTCGCTGATGCGCGCACAGGGATTACAAACCCTTGCCAAGGCCCAAAGCCAGATGGATCAGGGCGAAATGCCCATCGGTCCGATGTTTGATGGCATCTGCATCCTGATTGCCGGTGTCTTGCTTCTGACGCCGGGCTTTGTCACCGATACCATGGGCTTCCTGCTTCTGGTTCCGCCCCTGCGCCAGCTGGTCGGGGCAAAGGTCATCATGAAACTGGTCCAGTCGGGCAATATCCGCACCAGCTTTGGCGGTGCCGGTTTTGGTGCCGGGCGCAGCAGTCATACCAGTGGCATGGGTGCCGGAACAGGTGCTGGCCGGGGTACTGGCCGTCGCAGTGCCGGTCCGATCATTGATGGCGATTTCGAAGATGTCAGCAGCAATACCAACGGTGCGCGCAACGATGACACACCGTCTGACCGGGATATGAACAGCAAGACAGATTCCGGTATTCCGCCAAATCTGCCACCGCGCAGCTAGACGGCAATTTCACCGTAAAATCACAAATTCACAAGGCTGGCCAATTCAAACGGCCAGCCTTCTATGATTCTGTTTGTGATTCTGCCTGTAATTTCAAAACCCGCGCAGCCTGACCATCACTTAAAACCGCAGAAATATGGGCTTTGCAGACAATCTGATTGGCTTGCCCGTGGCTGTTATCCGTGCTAGGCCAATTGATCTGCCGTAATTGCACGGCGTCAGAAACAAGCAGTTCAGCCGGTTTGTGACCACAGCCCCGCAAGGTAATCAACATCCTCGTCGGGACCGCTTGCGCAAATCACCAGCCTGAAGGCTTTTTTCTGACCAAGACCGAAGACTCAAGGGAGCTAGACTTTAATGGCCGAGAATACCACCGGTGCAGAAAGCGGCGCACAGCAGCAGCCAGCCGGCAATCCGATTACGATCCATACCCAGTACATCAAGGATCTTTCGTTTGAAAATCCGAATGCACCGGAAAGCGTTGCCCTGCAGCAGCAGCCAAAAATCAACATCGATGTCGATGTCGAGGCACGCACCACCCAGGATCAGAAACTTCACGAAGTGACCATCAAGATCAATGTCAAAGCAGACGTTGGCGATAAAGTCGCTTTCATCGCAGAACTTCAGTATGGCTGTGTGGTCACCCTGAATGTTGCCGACGAACACCGTCTGCCGGTTCTGATGATCGAAGTTCCGCGCCTGCTGTTCCCCTATGTGCGCAAGATCATCGCAGACCTGACTGCCGATGGCGGCTTCCCGCCGCTGATGATGCAGCAGATTGATTTTGCTGATCTTTTCCGCAAGAAATTTGCAAAACAGATGGAAGGTCAGCCGGCTGGGAATGCCTGATTGACCCAATCTGTTCTCTACTTGGTTCGATACCAAAACAAAGGCCGCCAGTTTGGCGGCCTTTTTATTTTCATATCGTAATATTTAGACGCTATGCCGAATAGGCAATGCTGTTTAGAACGGACGCCCGATCACCATAAAGACCACAATGATCATAAGGACCGTCGGTACTTCGTTGAAAATACGATAGAATTTCTGGGATTTGGTATTGGCGTCGGCTTCAAATGCCCGACGATAACGGGCCAGCATCATATGGGCAATCGTCATCAGCACGACGCATAACAGCTTCACATGGAACCAGCCGTCGCTCATCACACCGGCAACATGGATCAGATATCCGCCAAATACCCAGCTTGCAATCATTGCCGGGTTCATGATGGCGCGCAAAAGACGCCGTTCCATGATCTTGAATTTCTCGCTGGCTTCCGAGCCCGGTTCAACTTCACAGTGATAGACGTAAAGCCGCGGCAAATAGAGAAGCCCCGCCATCCAGGCAATGACACTGATGACATGCAGGGATTTTACAATGCTGTATGTATCCATCTCTCTCTTCTCTGACTGAACGGTCTGATGCTGTTGGCTTTACCAAACGTAGCGCGGAATTTTTCAAACCATAACAGCAAACAGGCCAGTCCCAAAACGGAACCGGCCTGAAATCATTTGCATTTTTACCTATGCCCCGGCGGACTTGAGACCCGGCTGTTTGGCATTTGCACAGGAATGTTCATCCGGGCACCACCAGCCACGGCTTTCCACCGTGTAATCATCAGAGCCCTTTTTATCGAGTTCATGCTGTGTTTGTTTCACAACCGAAACAAGGCCATTGATGAATTTCGGATGGGAACAGACCGTGCGCACACGTTCATAGACCGGAACCTGCTTTTCATGGGCCAGTTCGCCATATTCGATGTCAAGTTCGACCAGGGTTTCCGAATGCTCGGTGACAAAGGCAATTGGCACAACAACGATGGCCTTGCCTTCGCGTCCGGCCCGTTCGATTTCATGTTCGGTCGACGGACCGATCCATTCCATCGGACCGACCCGGCTTTGATAGCAGACATTCCAGTCCAGTCCCTCGATCGCCATCTTTTCGACCACGGCGGCCGATGTTTTTTCGATCTGCGACTGATAGGGGTCGCCACGCTTGGTAATCACTGCCTTGGGCACGCCATGGGCCGAAAACAGGACACGCGGCTTATCAATGCCAAGTTCGACCGTTTTGGCCAATGCCCGGTCATAACCTTCGCGGATCATCTCGGCTGATGCCTCGACAAAGCCCGGATTGGTCGGGTAGCAACAGGCGGTCTTGATCGGTGCAGTCAGGCCAACCTTGTGACAGGCCCGTTTCCAGTCCTTGACCGATGATCCGCTGGTCGTGGTCGAGAATTGCGGATAAAGCGGCAGCAATATCTGCTCATCGGCACCCCATGCCTTGACCGCTTGCGCACTTTCATCGGCAAACGGTTTCCAATAGCGCATGGCGATAAAGCAACGGTTTTCATAGCCGTCATCTTCGGAATTCAGGGCTGCCTGCAAGGCATCCGCCTGTTCCCGGGTGAGTTCCAGAAGCGGTGACTTTCCGCCGATATGATCATAGATCTCGCGGGCAATCGGTGCGCGACGGCGCGAAATCAGTTTGGCCAGCAAAAACCGGAACGGATTGGGCAGGCTGATGATCGCCGGATCATTGAACAGATTGAACAGAAACGGTTCGACGGCTTCCGGGCTGTCCGGGCCGCCAAGATTGAAAAGAACAATGGCGCGTTTCTTGCGCGTCGTCTCGGACATAGGATTATCCTTACATGGCGTTTTGACCAGTTCCGTCCAACCGGAAATCTCGTCAATGGATAAACCCGTCCCGCTCCGTGCCCTATATTGGTCAAACAGGGTGGATACGCAACGGATTTAACCCATCATACGCATTGAATTTTCCAATCGATTTGATTGATTTCAATAATCACGAAATAAAATGCAGTCATTGTCTGCACTTGATGCTTATTGATTGCGGATAAACTTCACCAGTTTCTCGACATTTTCCGGCGGCGTTTCAGGCGTAATGCCGTGACCAAGGTTAAAGATAAACGGCCCGTTGCCCAGCGTATCAAGAATCCGTCTGGTCTCGGCAAGCATCGCATCTCCACCGGTGATCAGATACATCGGATCAAGATTGCCCTGTACCGGGCCCAGTTTCTGAAGATTTTCTGCCACCCAATCAAGCGGAACCCCGCTATCAAGGCCAACACCGGTCACACCGGTCTGGTTTTTAAAATCAATCAGATGTAAACCGGCCCCGCGCGGGAAGCCGATAATCGGCAAATCCGGGTGGACCGCCCGCAAATTGGCAACAATCTGTCTGGTCGGTTCGATCACCCAGCGCTTGAAGCCGGTTTCAGAAAGCACACCGCCCCAGGTTTCAAACAGCTGGATGCATTCGGCCCCGGCTTCGACCTGTTTGAGCAGATATTGTGTGGTGGCCTCAACCAGAATGTCGATCAGCTGGGCAAAGCCGTCCGGATCGCCATAGGCAAAGCGACGGATATTGGCAAAATCCTTGGACCCCTTGCCTTCGACCATATAGGTCGCAACGGTCCATGGGGCGCCAGCAAAGCCGATGAGGGCCGTGTGCGACGGGATGGCTGCCGAAAGCTTCGAGACCGTCTCATAGACCGGTCCAAGCGTGTCATGGATGCCTTCGACCGAAAGTTTGCCAAGGCCCGAAGCATCGCGGATGGCCTCAAGCTGTGGGCCTTCTCCCTGCTTGAATGCCAAATGCTGCCCAAGTGCCTGCGGTATAACGAGGATATCGGAGAACAGAATTGCCGCATCGAAGTCATAGCGCCTGAGTGGCTGCAACGTAACTTCGCAGGCAAGATCGGGATTATAGCAAAGATCAAGAAATGATCCTGCTTCTCCACGGGTTGCACGGTATTCTGGCAGATATCGACCTGCTTGGCGCATCAGCCAGATTGGCGGCACCGGCAAGGTTTCACCGCTAAGGGCGCGCAAGAAAGTCTTCGTGGTATTGAGCATCTGGTTTCCTGTTCGTCTGTCCCGATCGCTTTTTTATCTGGTTCCGGTCTTTGACCCGAGGACCAGGTGGCCAGTTTCGTTTCCGTGAATTTTGTCCTGGGAACTGAGCCAGGACGTTTTCCACGTTCTGCCTAACAAAACCTTATTTAATAAAAAAGGATGTTGTTTGTAGGTGGATACCTGTGGATAACAGGGATTAAATTTAGTGCACAGTTTATTCACATTCCGACTCGGGAAAAATGATTCATCTCAAACGGGTTTGGGGAAAACTGTGTACGACTCCGAACGACTCCCAGACCTGAGCTTGGGAAAAGCCGATTTTGAATAACGGGGATAAGGTGAATAACACTGGTTTTTGCCTTCTTATCCCTGCTATTACGGGAAAAAATAATTACTTATCCCGGTCGGGACAGACGCCTTGAGAAAGTTTGTATGAGGGGGAGGATAATTCCTGTGGAAAAAATCGGGCCGGAGTCGCTCCCGTTATCCACAATTGTCCACAGGCCCGACTCCGATTGCTTAACTCCGGGTTGGGCTAATATACCTTATCCGTCCGGTTAGTGATCGGAATATCGAACACCCAAATCCGGGTTTTAAAAAACTTGGAAAAATCGCTTGGCGCGCAAAAAGTGGATAAAGCGGGCTTGCATTGCGAAAAGTGATCAAAAAACGGACAGCATATGGTCGAGACAGACAATATTTTTCATCTTCATCTGGTCTCGGACTCAACGGGCGAAACTGTTGACGGTGTCGCGCGCGCCTGTATTGCGCAATTTCCCGATGTGCGTGCCCATGAACATGTCTGGTCGCTGATCAGAACCGACGCCCAGCTGGCCCGTGTTCTGGCCGATATTGAACGCAATCCCGGCATTGTCCTTTACACCGTGTTTGACAGCGACATTCGCCGCAAACTCGAAGAAGGCTGTCGCAGGCTTCAGGTGCCTCACAGTCACGTCCTTGATAATACCGTGACCATGATGGCCGGTTATCTTGGCCAGCAATCGCGGGGTCGTACCGGCGCCCTTCATAAAATGGACGAGGAATATTTCAGCCGGATCGAGGCAATTGATTACACCCTATCTCATGATGACGGGCAATCAGGCTGGGATCTTGAAGAGGCCGATGTAGTGATTGTCGGTGTGTCGCGAACATCGAAAACCCCAACTTCGGTCTATCTGGCCAATCGTGGCATCAAGACGGCCAATATTCCCTTTGTGCCCGGATGTCCGCTGCCGCCTGAACTTGATAAGCTCAAGAAGCCGCTGGTGGTCGGCCTGATCAAGGATGTTGATCAGCTGGTTTCGATCCGCAAAAACCGCCTTCGTCAGATCGAACGCGGCGAGGGCGGTGATTATGTTGATCCTGTGGCCGTGCGCGATGAAGTCCATCAGGCAAGACGCTATTTTACCGATCGCGGCTGGAAGATTATCAATGTCACCCGCCGATCCATTGAAGAAACCGCTGCCATGATCCTGGCAACCATGTATGACCGGCGCGGTCACTAACGGACTTTCGAACAGGATATAAAGACTTATGAACCATCGGCTTATTCTGGCTTCCAGCAGCAAGACCCGTCACGCCATGCTGACTAATGCAGGTGTCGCCTGCGAAGCAGTCGCCTCGATGATTGACGAGGAAGGCTATAAACAATCGATGAAGGCCGAAGGGGCCAGTGCGGCCGAAGCCGCTGAAACACTGGCGGAAATGAAGGCGCTGCGCATGTATCGTCAGCAGCCTGACGGCATCGTGATTGCTGCTGACCAGATGCTTGAATGCAATGGCATCTGGTTTGACAAGCCGCGCGACCGTGACAATACAAGAGCACAGCTTTTGGCCCTGCGGGGTAAAACCCATCAGCTGGTTTCAGCCGCTGTTATATATAAGGAAGGGTCACGCATCTGGGGCACAATTGATACCGCCCATCTGACGATGCGCAATTTCAGCGATGAATGGCTTGAAGATTATCTTGATGCCGCCGGTGAAGAGATTTTCAATTGCGTTGGCGGCTATCAGCTTGAAGGCATTGGTGCGCAGCTCTTTACCGAAGTGCGCGGCGACTATTTCACGGTTCTTGGCTTGCCGTTATTGCCACTGATCGGTTTCTTGCGCGATCATGGCGTGCTCAAGGCATAAAAAGCACTTTGCCAAGCCTTGTGGACTCCCGCCTTCGCGGGAGTGACGGTTTTGGAAAAATCTTCTTTTTCGTCGTGCCCGCTCAGGCGGGCATCCATGCGGTTTGGCACATTATTTAAAACAAAACGAAAACCCGAATAACTCCCGTCAGGCAGGAAACTATCGCATCATGACAGCCCGTATTCCGTACCGTACCCTTTCTGGAACCTCGCGTCTGGCCGGTGTGATGGGATGGCCGGTATCGCATTCCAAATCGCCGCGCCTGCATGGCTACTGGCTTGCGAAATACGGGATTGATGGCAGTTACATGCCCCTGCCGGTCGAGCCGGAAAACTTTCAGGCAGCATTGATGTCGCTTCGAAATCTGGGCTTTTCCGGGGTCAATGTCACCATCCCGCAAAAGGAAATGGCCATGCCCGAATGTGACGAGCTTTCGGACCGGGCACGTCGCATCGGGGCGGTCAATACCGTGACCTTTGCCAAGGATGGCAGGCTTTTGGGTGATAATACCGACGGGTTCGGCTTTATTGAAAACCTGCGTCAGGAAGCCCCCGGGATCGATTTTACATCCGGTCCGGCGGTGGTGCTGGGCGCGGGCGGGGCATCGCGCGCCATTCTGGTCGCTCTTCTTGACGAAGAAAGCCCCGAAATCAGGATTGCCAACCGCACCCGCAAACGGGCCGAGGATGTGACACGCGAATTCAACGATCCGCGTCTCAAGGTCATTGACTGGCCCGTGTCACCCGAAGCCCTTTCCGACGTCGCGCTTCTGGTCAATACGACAAGTCTTGGCATGGTCGGGCAGCCGAAACTCGATATCGACCTTGATGGTTTGCCGACATCGGCCCTTGTCACCGATATTGTCTATGCGCCACTGGTCACGGATCTTCTTGCCCAGGCGCGTGAGCGCGGCAACCCGATTGTCGATGGTCTTGGTATGTTGCTTCATCAGGCCCGACCGGGATTTCATCGCTGGTTCGGCATTGATCCGGAAGTTACCCAGGAACTGCGCGATTTCGTTCTTTCGCCTGATTAAGCATATAAAGGTAATCCTGTTATGGTGATATTGGGCTTAACCGGGTCGATCGGGATGGGAAAATCGACGGCGGCATCGATGTTTCGTTTTCTTGGCGTGCCGGTCCATGATGCCGATGCAACCACCCATATCCTGATGGCACCGGGCGGACTTGCCTTTGATCCGATTGCGGCGGCTTTTCCCGATATTATCAAAGATGGCAGGATTGACCGGCAGGCACTCGGCAAACGGGCATTTTCCGATCCGGAAGTTCTTAAAAAACTCGAAGCGATTCTGCATCCGCTGGTGCGGGCGGCTGAAATCCGCTTTTTGCGCAGCCAGCAGATGCTGGGACGGTCTTTGGTGGTGCTGGATATCCCGCTTTTATATGAAACGGGCGGTGAACAACGCTGTGATGCCGTTGCGGTTGTTTCCGCGCCGGGGTTTGTTCAACGTCAGCGTGTTCTTGCACGACAAGGGATGACGGATGAAAAATTTTCCGCCATTCTGTCCAAACAGATGCCCGATATTGAAAAGCGCAAACGGTGCGATTATGTCATCCCGACAGGGTTGGGACGTGCGGTGACTTTTCAATATATTCAAGGCATTATTGACCAGTTAAGCTGACCATCGGACCCAGATTTTATGCGTGAGATTGTCCTCGATACCGAGACCACCGGCCTTGATCCCTATGCAGACCACCGCCTGGTGGAAATTGGCTGTATCGAACTGATCAATCACATGCCGACCGGGCGGCAATATCACCAATATATCAATCCCGAGCGCCCGATGCCCAAAGAGGCCTTCGACGTTCACGGGCTTGGCGATGACTTCCTGAAAGACCAGCCGGTCTTTGCCGAGGTTGCCGATGATTTTATCGAATTCATTGGCGAGGATTCGGTTCTGGTCATTCACAATGCCGCCTTTGACATGAAGTTCCTGAATGCGGAACTTGAATGGTTGAACAAGCCGCGCATTGCCATGGACCGTGCGCTTGATACGGTGCAGATGGCGCGCAAAAAGTTTCCGGGATCCCCGGTCAGCCTTGATGCATTGTGCCGCCGTTTCAAGATCGACAACTCCAACCGTACCCTGCACGGGGCACTGCTTGACTCCGATCTGCTTGCCCGGGTCTATCTTGAACTTCTGGGCGGACGTCAGCATGGTCTGTCACTTGATCCCAACGCACAGGATGGCGATGGCAATGATCAGGGCAATGGAAGACGCGTTCTTGGTCCGAAATCAAACCGGCTTGAACCGCGTCCGCATGTCATAAGTGAGGCAGAACTTGCCGCCCATCAGGCCTATATCGAAAGCAAGGTCAAAGACGCCCTTTGGTTAAAGAAACAAGAGGCGTGATATGGGGAGGCGAAATAGCCTGAAATCCCGTTTCCGCGACCGGCATATTGCCAAATGCATCAGTTCACTTGTTCTGGCCGCCTGTTTTCTTTTTATTCCAATTCCAGATTTATCTGTGTCTTTCGCCCATGAGAACAGGGGTGAAGCACATGCGCAAAGTGATCATGCTCCATTTGACGGGCACTATGTCATTCATCTTTCCGAAAATGCACGCAGCCGGTCAGCCGGTCGGCGTGAACCGGGATATTTTGACAGTCTTGTAATCGAACTTTTTGACAAGGCCGGATTGCAGGTCGGACTTGTCGATCAGATGCCCTGGAAACGACAGCTTGAAGAAGCCGATCACGAAAGCGGTCATGTCATTTATCCGATGACCCGGTCGCAGGATCGTGAAAACAGTTTCAAATGGGTTGGTCCGGTCAGTCGGACGATATGGAATCTCTATGGTTTCGCAATGCATGGCTGGGCGGAAAGGGGATTTTCCAACATCCTTGAGGATGCTCGCATCGGTGTCCTGATGGGGTCGGCGCGTGAAACCTATTTGCGCGCGCGCGGGGCACAAAGACTGGTTATTGTACCGCGTGAAGAGCTTCTTTTGCCGATGATGCGGGCAGATCGTGTTGATCTGATTGCAATTGGTGGCAATGTGCTGCGCTATTACATTGACCAGGCCAATGACGAGGCTAGGGGGGAAGATCTTCCCGAGATTGACGGCGTGGTGCCCTATCGCAGTTGCTACCTTTACATTGCCATAAGTGGCGATGTTCCCGATGACGACATATCCGGCCTGCAAAGACAGCTTGATCTTTTTAAAACTGACGGTTTCTTTGTTGAAAATCGCCGCTCCCACGGACTTTCAGCCAACCCCGAAAACGGGTTCATCCGGGCGATGCTCGATCTTGGAAATAACGGCCTGGGATGTATAGATCTCTCGGGTCTTGATGAATAGGAAACGGCTGGAATCAGTCCTGTGACGGATCGGCAAACAGCATGCCGAATGCGTCGCGGTGTTTCTGATCACCGATCAGATTGACCGTTGCCCAAAGTCCCGCCACGGCACTTGAAACCACCGGAATTCCTGTTTCCTTTTCAAGGGTCGGTGCCAGATCAATCGTCCGCAACCCGCCACATGAAATAAGCAAGGCATCGCATTCCCCGCTTTGCATCAGCAATTCCCGGCACCGCGCCATCAGATATTCGCCCGAAATATGCGGAAGATCGGCAATATTGCGAATATTGAGGCCCGCGATTTTCATTACCCTGATACCATAGACAGACAGATAGTCGCATAGCTTGGCATTCACATCGTCTTCATAGGCGCTCAGAACGGCAATTTTTTTGGCAGAAAACCGGGCCAGACCATCAATGATCGCCTGACTCATCGTGGTGGCAGGCAGCCCGGTTGCTGATTTCAATATTGAAATCAGCTTTTCATTGAAATCCGGGCCTTTAAAAAAGCTTAGCGACGTTCCCATCAGACTGACCGCATCTGCACCCGATGCAGCAAGCAAAATGGCATGATCTGCAGTATCGGCGATGACCCGGTCGTAATCCTTGTGGGCCATTTCCACCAGACCAAGACCGCGGGCGATAAAATTCATATCCGGATAGATATGCTGTGCTTCGGGTGGGATCTGGCCTTCACGCGGTGGTACGATCAGTCCGAATGTTGGAACAGGATCTGGCATTACGATACCTTCTGCTTTTTACGCAATTTCAATTCGCTGCGCAGGCTCCAGACAATCGAAAGAACCGCAATCGCAAGAAGAATGCCCGATACCGGATTGGTAATGAGTGGCAAGAAGCTGCCGTCATAAATTACCAGTCCGGATCTGAGATTCTGTTCAGCCATCGGGGTCAGGATATAGGCGATGATAAAGGCTCCCGTGGGGATCCGGGCCTTGGTCATGACATATCCCAGGCAGGCAAATACCAGCATGACACCGATATCAAAGAACCGGCTTGAGACCGAAAAAGCCCCGATCATACAGAACACAACAATGGGCGCGAGAAGGTAGGCTTTGTTGATATGGGCAAGTTTGGCCAGAAACGGTGTTGCGACCACCATGATCAGAAACATCGCAAGGTTGCCTGCAAGGGCACCGGCAATGATGGTATAGGCAACGTCGGGGTTTTCGGCGAAAAGCAGCGGGCCGGGATTAAGGTTGTGAATGACCATCGCCCCAAGCAAAACCGCCGTAATCACTGACCCGGGAATGCCAAGGGTGATCAGCGGTACGAGCGCGCCGACCGTACCCGCGTTGTTTGCAGTTTCAGCAGCAATAATGCCTTCTTCAGCACCGTTACCAAACTTTTCCGGGGTTTTGGAGGCTGCCTTGGCCACGGAATAGGACGCAACAGATGCAGCTGTTCCGCCAACGCCGGGCAAAATGCCGATCCAGGTGCCGATAAAGGAGGACCGGATATAGGTCATCAGATAATTGGTGACATCGCGCCAATGCATGGAAACGCGGGCTTTTGCCTTGCCTGCCTTGGTGCCGCTCAGAACACCTTCACAATCAATCAGGACCTGTCCCAGAACCAGCATGCCAAGAATAACCGGCAAAAGGGTCAAACCGTTATCAAGCGACGAAAAGCCGAATGTCAGGCGGATGGAGCCAGAAATCGGATCAATTCCGGGCAGGGAAAGCATTGCGCCGAAGGCCGCCGATATCAGGCCGGCCAGAAGACTGCCCTGTGATACTGCGGCAATCAGGCTGAGCGCGACAACCGTCATGGCAAAGATGTCAAAGGGCCCGAATTTAACTGCGATTGCCGACAAGGGCGGCGAAAGAACAGCCAGCATCACCCAGGCGAAAATACCGCCAAAGACAGATGCCAGAACGCCAAGACCCAATGCCCGTCCCGGTTCGCCGCGGGCCGCCATCGGATAGCCGTCAAGGGTGGTCATGATTGCGGCTTCTGTGCCGGGCATCCGCATCAGGGTCGCACTGATCAACCCGCCGGTTGTTGCGCCGATATACATCGATACAAGCAACAGCAAGGCATCATTGCCATTCATGAAATAAGTCATCGGCAAGGTTAGTGAAATAACCATTGCACCAGACAGGCCGGGGATTGAACCGACAAATATCCCGATCCCGGCTCCGGCAAAAATCCAGATCAGACCGGACGTAAAGACATAAATATATGCGTCGAGCATTGAGATACTCCTGACCCTGCAATCTGTGCCGGGACGTTAGATATCGATATAAAACAGATGCTTGAAAACAAGGTCGAGCACGACGGCAAGCACGATGCTGCTTCCGGCAATCAAAAGAACCTTTTTCGGACTGTCGGGTCGGGCCAGAAGACACATGGCCAGACACAGGAAGACCGATGTTGAAATGCGGAAATCAACCCCGGCATAGGACATGGCCGCAAGGTAGAGCACCATGGTCGCCAGCATCAGCGCCGGTTTGCGGTATTTCTTCCAGGAAAAGGACCGGGTGACACTTTCCGGATCCATTGGGGATTCAGTGCCGGAATGATTTCTGATCAGACTGATCGCCTGCAAGGCAACCAGACCAAGAGTGATCAGTCCAAGGGCTTTGGGAAAAGCGGCGCTGCCAAGCGGTTCGTAGCTGGCAGGGGGTAGCAGGCTGCTTCCGTAAAGGCTGGCCGCCGCAAAAGCGGCGACCAGAAGTAGGAAAACAATCGCTACCGCGTTCTGAGTGAGGAAGCGGTACATTGGACTACTCCAATTTCGCCCCGATCATTGATCGGGGCGGGGTGTCATCTGCGAACAGGGAACGCCTTTTACAAAGGGTTTCTATTTGGCAGAAGACTTCTTGACGATCTCCACCACGTCAACATAGCGCTGATAGTCCTGCGCAACCGCATCCTTCAGCTCCTGTCCGCGTTTGATGGACAACGTTTCACCATTTTTCTCGAGATAGGCCGCAACTTCCGGGCTGTGCAGGGCGATTTCAATCGCATCGGCAAGTTTGTCGATATTTTCCTGCGGGGTTCCGGCCGGAACCCAGTAACGGCGGTTCAGGCAGGCCTCGACATCAAAGCCGAGTTCCTTGGCGGTTGGCAGATCGGGGGCATCGTCAAAACGTTCGTTGCCGAGAGCCGCCAGCGGTTTCAGATCTTCCTTGCCGCGCGTGATCCAGGATGCAGACATGAATGCCATATCAAGCAATCCGCTTTTCAATGCGGCAAAGCGTTTTGACGTTCCGCCCGTCGGAACAATCGTCCAGCTGGTATCGGAAGCCGCCATCAGCTGTGCAGACGGGAAGTGCGTTGCGCTTCCGATATCGTCGGCCTGTTTCAGGTCGCCCGGGTTCTTCGCGGCGTAGTCGAGCATATCCTGAAGGCTGTTGAATTCGGAATCGATTGGCACAGCAACAAACATGCAGCCCTGGCTGGCCTGAATGACCGGTTCAAAATCGGCGGGGCTATAGTTCACGCGGCCAAGGGCGGCGGCGGCAAACATTTCCTGATGAATCTGCAGGACAGTATAGCCATCCGGCTTTGATTCAAGCACGTGACGGGTACCAACTGTGCCTGCTGCACCATCGGCATTCACAACAACTACCGGCGCTGGCAGCAGTTTTTCTTTTTCGATAACTGCCTGAACGGCACGGGCCAGACCGTCACTGCCGCCACCGGCACGGAACGGAATGATCAGTTTTACCGGCTTTTCAGGAAACTCGGCTTGGGCCGGAAAGGCAGCTGCGCCGAACGAAATTCCGATCAGGGCTGCAATGGCTGTCTTGGTCATAAATCGCATTTTGGATCCTCCCAGGGTTTTTCTGTGATCGCACATTCTCGCTGGTGTCGATCATTAAAATTAGATTGACTATAAACATTCTAGTAGTCAACTATCTAGTTATACATTATTTCAAACTTATCGTTTTCGGGTCGCAGAAACCCGAACAAAAGCCTTATAAATCAAGGAGAAGAAACGTGAACCTTGCCATCAAATCCGTTAAGGCCATCCCGGCCTATATCCCGGTAAACCTTGCTGTTGGACCGGTTGATGTTGAAACGGCACTGTCTTGTGTTGTGATCGAGATTACAACCGAAGACGGGGTGGTGGGGCATGGTTTTACCGCTATTACCGACGAGGAAGTCATTGCCGGGATCATCAGTGAACTTGTCGAACCGAACATCGTTTCCCTGAACAGTCTCAACCGCGAACATATTGCCGAACGTCTATACTGGCTGCTCAGCCCGCGTGGCCAGACCGGTTACGCCAGCCACGTTGTTTCGGCGGTTGATCTCGCACTTTGGGACATTCTTGGCAAGGTGGTCGATCAGCCCTGCTGGCGTCTGCTTGGCGGTGCACGCAACGAAGTACCGCTTTATGTGACCTTTGGTTTTGGCTCCTTTGATCGTGACCAGCTTTCTGATGCGGCAAAGCATCTTAAAAATGATGGTGTCGAACGTTTCAAGATGGTGGTCGGCCATCATGCCCTTAAGAAACGCAATGATGGCGCATCGGTACGCGCAATCATTGACGAAGACATCCAGCGTGTCCGCATTGTGCGCGAGGCAATTGGCGATTGCGACCTCTTCATTGATGCAAATTGCAGCCTGGATGCGTCGTCGGCGCGTTATCTTGCTGATCGTTTGCGAGACTATAATGTGACCTTCTTTGAAGAACCGCTGCGTGACAATGATGTGAAACGTATGCGTGACTTGCGAGAACAGACCGGAATGCGGACTGCGGCCGGTCAGAATGAAGGTCAGCTTTTCCGGTTCCGTGACCTGCTTGAAGCTGGCGCGGTTGACGTGATTCAGCCCAATGTCGCGATTTGTGGCGGTCTGACAGCCGGTGCGAAAGTTGCAGCCCTGGCCCAGGCCCACAATGTCACGATGGCAAATGGCGGTGCCTTCCCGTTCCATAACATGCATCTGCATGCGGGCATGGCAAATGGCGGTCTGGTGGAATGGCATCTGATATCGGTCGAAATGTGCCGCGCGCTCTATGGCAACCTGCCCGATCGTGTCGGCTCGACAATCACCCTGCCGGAAAAACCGGGACTTGGTTTTGTTGCCGATGCCGACGCATTGCGTGATTTCGCGTCCCGTCCGACATCGCATGGTGTTGGCAAGGGCTGATATCATGTCGCGACTTGTTTCATTTGATGATGCACGGGAAAAAGCGCGGCGGCGAATGCCGCGCTTTGCCTTTGACTTTATTGATGGCGGGGCGGGGACCGAAACCGGTTTGGGGCGCAACCGTGCGGCTTTTATCAACCGTATCCTTGAACCACGCGCCCTGATCAATGTTGATGGGGATCTGTCAACCCGGACCCGGTTTCTCGGCAAGTCCTGGGCGGCACCATACGGAGTGGCCCCGGTTGGACTTGCCGGACTGGCCTGGCCGGGAATTGACCGGTTTCTTGCCCGCGCGGCCGAGCAGGCCGGTGTGCCCTATTGCGCATCGACCCCGTCGACCGCCAAGCTTGAAGACCTGCACGACTGTGCGCCGAATTCCGGCTGGTTCCAGCTATATGTCGGCAGTTCGCAGGAAATCGTTGATGATCTGATCGAACGGGCCCGCATCGCCGGATATGATACCCTGATTGTTACTGCCGACGTGCCGCGTCCGGGCAAAAGACGTCGCGATTTGCGCAACCAGTTTGCCTTGCCGCTTAAAATCACGCCGCGATTCATCTGGGAACTCGCAAGTCACCCGAAATGGTCGCTTGGCGTTTTGCGTCATGGGGCACCGCGCTTTGCCAATCTTGAACGCTATGCCGAACCGGGGGCGAGTACCACATCGCTTGCCAGCCTGATGGCCAAGCAAAGTTCTGGTCGGCTGGATTGGGATCTTCTGGCCGATATCCGTTCGAAATGGCCGGGCAAGCTGATCCTGAAAGGGATTTTGTCGCCACAGGACGCACAAAGGGCCACAAGTGAGGGCGTGGATGCCATTGTGGTTTCCAATCATGGCGGGCGGCAGCTTGATGGTGCACCGGCAACCCTTGATGCGCTCGGACCGATCCGCGATGCGGTCGGGCCTGATTTCCCGCTGATTGTTGATGGCGGGATCAGAAGCGGCGAAGATGTTCTCAAGGCCCTGATGGCCGGGGCTGATTTTGTGCTGATGGGACGGGCGTTTCTCTATAGTGTTGCAGCACTTGGGCAGGATGGTGCGGCAGAAGCATTCACCATGCTTCAGACAGAGCTGACGAATGCTATGGCCCAGACCGGTGTGCGGGATATAGTTGATATTTCGAAGTAACGAAGTTATTCGAAAAGACATGGCGTTGATCGGGTCCGATTTCCGTGTCTTTCAATAGAACGAGATTAAAAACTTGGCTAAAAACAACGATGTCGCGCTGGGTCCGCTTGAAGATTTCATCGGATTTTATTTGCGCCGCGCCTATGAAAAAGCATTCTCGGATTTCTCGGAGATTCTCGGGAACGATTCCCTGCGACCGGGGAATTTTACGCTTCTGGTCCTGATCCATGAAAATCCCGGTATTACCCAGGTCGAGATTTGCCGCGCTGCCGGACGGGACAAGTCCGGAGTGACCCTGTCGCTGCGCCAGATGGAAGATGACGACCTGATCGAACGCATTCGTGTTGAAGGTGATCGTCGTTCCTATGCCAGCTATATCACCCTCAAGGGACGCGAGCTGTATGCGCGGGTACTTGAAAAGGGCGAGATCCACAAAAAACAGCTTGATGATCGCATTGGCGCCGACAAAAAGGCCGAAATGATCGATCTTCTCAAAAAGCTGATCGACGAGAACTAGGTACTTTTTTACCGGGTTTACCGGGCACGATGCCATACCGGTTCCTGCAAGTGCAGGGCCGGGTTTGATGTGTCGTGCTCTGTAAATAATGACAGTCGTAATGTTCTTGGTCTGGACCTGTCCGCCCGAAATTGGTAATACCAATTATAAGAGATTTCGGCCAGACGGATTCCTGCCCGCACAAAACATCCGTCAATGGCCCAAAAGCCCGAGAGAGGATACGCCATGACGCCTTCAAAACCGCGCGTTGGTCTTTTTGTGACCTGTCTTGTCGATATGTTCCGGCCGACGGTCGGCTTTTCGGCAGTGAAGCTGCTTGAAGAAGCAGGGTGCGAGGTCGATGTGCCCATGGATCAGACCTGTTGCGGGCAACCGGCCTATAATTCCGGTGACAATGAATCGGCGCGCAAGGTCGCCCGGCCGCTGATCGATATGTTTGCCGATTATGATTATGTCGTTGCTCCCAGCGGGTCCTGTGCCGGCATGATCAAAAAGCATTTCCCCGAACTGTTTGCCAATGATCCGGCCATGGCCGACAAGGTCAAGGCCCTGTCTGACAAGACGTTCGAGCTGGTTTCCTTCCTGACCGATGTGATGAAGGTCGATGCGGTCCCGGCAAGTTTCGAGGGCAAGGTCACCTATCATGACAGTTGTTCGGGCCTGCGTGAGCTCAAGGTCAAGGAACAGCCGCGCAAATTGCTCAATTCCATCAAAGGGCTTGAGATTTCCGAACTTTCCGAACCTGAAACCTGCTGTGGTTTTGGCGGGACATTCTGTGTCAAATATCCCGAAATTTCCGGCAAGATGGTCGGTGACAAGACCAAAGATATCAAACAGACCGGGGCCAAAACCCTGCTGGCAGGGGACATGGGCTGTTTGATGAACATGGCGGGCAAGCTTGCGCGTGAAGGATCGGATGTCGAAGTTCGCCACGTTGCCGAAGTGCTGGCCGATATGACCATGGCCGCCCCGCCAATTGCCGGATCAAATTCCAAGACGGGTGGGGAGTAAGCATCATGAATGTGTCAACATCCCCGAAATTCAAGGAAAACGTCCATGGCGCGTTGCGCGATGAAAGCCTGCAACGTGCCCTTGGTCGTCTGAAATCCGGTTTTCAGGAAAAGCGTTCTGCGGCCGCGGCAAAAATGCCGGAATTTGAGGCGCTGCGCGATCAGGCCCGGGACATCAAGAACCACACGCTTGAAAATCTTGACCATTATCTTTTGAAATTCGAAGAAAACGTCAAGGCCAATGGCGGTCATGTCCATTGGTGTGCCGATGCCGCCGAGGCCCGTGAAGTGGTGGCAAAGATTTGCCGCGACAAGAACGCCAAATCGGTCCTTAAGGGCAAATCGATGATTTCCGAGGAAATCGGGCTGAATGACTTCCTGGAAAAACAGGATCTCAAAGTCGTCGAGACCGATCTTGGTGAATATATCATTCAGCTCAGGCACGAACCGCCAAGCCATATCATCGCACCGGCCATCCATGTTCATAAGGAACAGGTCGCTGACAGCTTCCGCGAAACCCATACCGGGCGCGATCCCAACAGGTCACTGGTCGAACCGCGGGAATTGCTTGATGAAGCGCGCGAAGTCATGCGCGAACATTTCTTTGCCGCAGATATCGGGATTACCGGGGCGAACTTCCTGATTGCCGAAACCGGCACCTCGGTGATTGTCACCAACGAAGGCAATGGCGATCTGACCCAGACCCTGTCGCGGGTTCATATTGCGATTGCCAGCCTTGAAAAGGTGGTGCCGACCCTTGAAGATGCGTCAAGTATCCTGCGCGTTCTCGCCCGCTCGGCCACGGGTCAGGAAATGTCATCCTATACGACGTTTTCGACTGGCCCGAAACGCGATGGCGATCTTGACGGGCCCGAAGAATATCACGTGATCCTGCTTGATAATGGTCGCTCGAACATGCTGGGCACCGAGTTCCAGGACATGTTGCGCTGTATCCGTTGTGCGGCCTGCATGAACCATTGCCCGGTCTATGGGGCGGTGGGCGGTCATGCCTATGGTTGGGTCTATCCGGGGCCGATGGGATCGGTTCTCTCTCCATCGCTGATTGGCGTGGACGAAGCCGGGCATCTTCCCAATGCCTCGACCTTCTGCGGGAAATGCGAAGAAGTCTGTCCGATGCGGATCCCGCTGCCCAAAATGATGCGTCATTGGCGTGAACGGGAATTCGAAAAACATCTCAGCCCGTCCTCATTCCGTTACGGTATCAAAACGTGGGCGTTTTTTGCTTCAAAACCAAAGCTTTATCGGGCCGTCACCGGGATTGCCTCAAAGGTTCTGGGCAAAATGTCAGGCGGCAAGGGCAAGATCGCCAAATTGCCGCTTGCCGGGGGCTGGACCGACATGCGTGATCTTCCGGCGCCCGAGGGCAAAACCTTCAAGGAACTCTGGGCCGAAAAACAAAAACAGCAGGGAGGTTCGAAATGAGCACCTCGTCCAACACCTCCTCGCGCGATGCGATTCTGGGCCGGATTCGCAAAAGTCTTGGCCGGGGCGCGGGCGAAGCTGCGCCGGTTTCCGTAACCGAACGTTTGTCATCGCCCAAAGCCAATCCGGTGGTGCCCAAGCGTGCCCAGCTTGCCCATCCCAAGCAGGTCGAACTGTTTGAGGAAATGGCAAAAAGTGTCAATGCGACCGTTGCCATGGTGGTCAGCGATAATGACATTCCGCGCGAAGTGGCCCGTTTCCTTGCTGATCACAATTTACCCGCACGGATTAAAACATCCCCGGATTCTGCGGTTTCCGGGTTGCCCTGGAGTGATACGGCACTCGAAGTTTCAACCGGGATCGCCGGTCCGGAAGACGCTGTTTCGGTGACGCCAAGCTTCGGCGGTGTTGCCGAAACCGGAAGCCTGATGCTGCGCAGCGGGGCAGGCACGCCCTATACGCTCAACATGCTGCCAGACACCCATATCGTTGTTTTGAAGGCATCTGATATCGTCGGAACCTATGAAGAGGTATGGGCGCGGTTGCGCGAAAAGGAAGGACACGGCAATATGCCGCGAACATTCCTTTGGGTGACCGGACCTTCGCGAACGGGCGATATCGAACAGACGATACAGCTTGGCGCACATGGACCGCGCCGACTGCATATCGTTCTGGTGGATGACACAAAAGAAAACAAATAAACGACGCCGTACCGTCAGTGACGCGGAAAAGACCCTGTGGGAGGTCTTTACACGTGATGTCAAACCCTTGCGCACCAAAAGGCGCAAGGGTGATGATGCCATGTTTGCACCTGATGATGACATCCATACCAGCGATACGGCCATCCAGTTGCCCGACAATCTGGCTGAAAACCTTGAACGGTCCGAGGAAAACCGGGCGGCGCGCAATTTGCCGTCGGCCCGCAATGCTGATCGTGGCCCGCAGATCAAAAAGCAGACGCTGGCTGATCTCAAGCCCGGCGTGACCGACGGGATTGACCGCTCGACGGCCAATAAGTTCCAGAAAGGCAAGATGACCATTGATGGTCGCATCGACCTGCACGGCATGACCCAGGACGTTGCTCATAATGCGCTTAATGCCTTTATCGAGGAAAGCTGGCAGGCCGGAAAACGCTGTGTTCTGGTGATCACGGGCAAGGGATCGCGGGCTGATGAATATGGCCGTACCGGGTTGTTGCGTCAGCGGACCCCGCAATGGCTCAGTGCGCCGCGCCTGCGCAATCGTATTCTTGCCATCAATCAGGCCCAGATCCAGCATGGTGGTGCCGGGGCCTTTTATGTTTTGTTGAAACGGAGACGCCCGTGACACCTTTTGGCAATCGCATTCGGGAATTACGGGCCCGCAACAATGTCACCCTGACCGATATGGCAACGGCCTTGCAGTTATCACCGGCCTATTTGTCGGCGCTTGAACATGGCCATCGCGGTCGGCCAAGCCCCGGCCTGGTGCAGCAGATTTGCGGCTATTTCAATCTGGTCTGGGACGAGGTCGACGATATCAAGCGCCTGGCACAGCTTTCACACCCGAAAATCACCGTTGATACGGCGGGACTTGAACCCGAAGCGACCGAGCTTGCCAATCTTCTTTCCGAACGGATTGCCGGGCTTAGTGACGATCAGCTCAGCCGCATGCTTGAAATCATTCGCGAACGCCATGCGTAACTGCGCCGCACTGCGCTGATGGCCTGTCATGTCAAATGGATCGGCGGTTGAAAACCGTTCTGTTCCGGTCCGTTGATTTTGGCATATCAAGAAAACTTGATTTTCCGCGCTGCACCCCAATATCAACCTGATGGGGGAAATGTGACAGCTTCACCCGATAAAATTGTAAAGCAACCCGCCCGGCCTTTCACAGGACCGGAAAGGGTTTGCTTGCCCGGGAGTGGGTAATTTCTGGCGGCCATCGAAATCAGTATCTTCGGGGGCCAGCATGTTCAGTTCTATCCGTATCGGACCAAAAATCATCCTGTCACTTGTCCCGCCGGTGGCCGGGTTGGTGATATTGGCAATTGTGATTGTCAGTGGCCGTTTCCAGCAAATGGATGAACTGTCGAGAATCCGTGCGTTGACCGAGTTTGCCGGTTATCTCGGCGCGACCGTTCACGAATTGCAAAAGGAACGGGGAACATCGGCCGGATATATCGGATCGTCCGGGGCACAATTCGGACCGCAACTGGCCGCGCAGCGCGACCTTTCCGATGACAGTATGGATGCCTTGCGCACTGTGATCGCCTCCTTTGACCTGGCTGATTACGACCCGTCTCTTGGGCGCGATATCAACCGCTTTGTCACCCTGATGGACCAGATTCCCGCCACCCGGCAAAAGGTCGATGATCTGCAACTGAAACTGGGTGAAACGGTTGGTTTTTACAGTTCGATCATTTCGGGGATGCTGTCGACCGTCAATGTCATGGGCGGGCTGAGCAATGATCCGGAAATCCTGCGGGTCATTGCTGCCTATAACAATTTCATGCAGGCCAAGGAACGCGCCGGTCTTGAACGTGCGGCCGGGGCGGTAGGCTTTGGCAAGGGCGAATTCGCCCCTGATCTTTATCGCCGGTTTGTTGAACTGGTGACCTTGCAGAGCGCCTATCTCGCGGTTTTTGCCCAATTCGCCCCGGCCGACATCCGGGCATTTTATGATCAGACCTTACAGGACCCGGCAATCAAGGAGGTCGAGGATTTGCGCGCGCTGGCGCTTGATTTCCCGGAAAGTGGCACAACAGGTGACATTCGCGGCGATGACTGGTTTGCCAAGGTCACGGTCAAGATCAATCTCTATAAACAGATCGAAGATCACATTGCCCAAAGCCTGAACGGGCTTGCCGAACACAAGCTGATGACAGCCGAAACCTATTTCTATGCCACCCTTGCCGGATTGGTGATCGTGATCGCGGTGGCCTGTACGCTTGTGCTTGCGGTCGGGCGCAGCATCACCGTTCCGATCGGGAAAATGACCGAAAGCATGACCGAACTGGCATCCGGCAATCTTGATTGCACGATCACCGGTCAGGATCGGGGCGATGAAGTGGGCGATATGGCCCGTTCGGTCGAGATTTTCCGACAGAATCTTGAACAGAACCGGGAAATGAGCAAGCAGCGCGAAGCCGATCAGACCCGGCGCATTGCCCAGACCGAACAGATCGAAAAACTGGCAAAGGCGTTTGAAAGCAGGGTCGACAAGCTTCTGGGCGATATTGGCCGCTCGACCGATGATTTGCGCTCGACATCCGAAAACATGACCACCGTGATCAGCACTAGCCGCGAACGGGCCGGTGTGGTGGCAAGCAATGCCCATACTGCATCGGAAAATGTTGCGGCTGTGTCCTCGGCGACCGAGGAGCTGGCAAATTCCATTCTCGAGATTTCGCGCCAGATTTCTGCCGCAGCCGATATTGCCTCTGATGCCGCCCGTGATGCCCGTGCGGCTGATACCATTGCCGATGCCTTGCAAACCGGAGCGGCCAAGATCGGCGAAGTGATCGGTCTTATTCGCGATATTGCCGAACAGACCAATTTGCTTGCTCTTAATGCAACGATTGAGGCTGCGCGTGCTGGCGAAGCGGGCAAGGGTTTTGCCGTGGTTGCCAATGAAGTCAAAAATCTTGCCTCCCAGACATCGCGGGCCACCGATGAAATCACCGGCCAGATGGGCAATCTGCAAGATGCAACCGAACAGGCGGTGGCGGCTTTTGGACGGATTGGCAAGCGGATCGGTGATATCGACACCACCTCGGCCTCTCTTTCGGCTGCAGTTAATCAGCAACAGGCGGCAACATCGGAAATTGCCAGCAATATCGAACGGGCCTCGAACGGGACCAGTGAGGTATCGGGAAATATCGATGAAATCCGGGCTTCAACCGATCAGGCCGGACAGGCGGCCGAGAATGTTCTGGTGGCGTGTGAAAGTGTGACCGGCGTTGCGCTTGATCTGCGTCAGGAGGTCGAAGAGTTCCTGAGTTCCGTTCACAAGGTTCAGGCAGGCTAGGGCCGCTTGCACATTGTTATGCCGGGAGTTATGGCGGGAGTTATGGCAGGACTTTGAAGACAGTCGAACTGTTTGCGGACCCCGTAAATCGCTGGTTTTACGCCGCTATATCCGCGATCTGGCAACAGAAACGTGCTTTTTGAACAACATCGGCTGCAAAATAGCTGCATTGCGTGAAACACGGTTTGACTATTATGGCGTTCGAGGTTATCAATCGGGGGTGTTTCGATCCAGAAACATGAAAAGTCCTGCCTTTCTTGCAACTACAAGGTTTGGAACCGTCCGCACGCCCCAGCAATCCTGAGCGCCTTGCCTGACGGTCAACCGCACTTCTTATCCTATCCCAAAATCTTCGCCCATATCCTTTCTTATCTGGCAACCACAGATCATTAAACGCACATATGCATCTTCAGGAACTCAAAAAGAAATCTCCGACCGAGCTGCTTGCCCTGTCTGAGGAACTCGAAATCGAAAATGCCAGCACGCTCCGCAAACAGGAGCTGATGTTCGCCATTCTCAAACAGTTGGCCGAGAACGACCATGCCATTTTTGGCGAGGGGGTTCTCGAAGTGCTGCCCGATGGTTTCGGCTTCTTGCGGAGCCCGGAGGCAAACTATCTTGCCGGGCCCGACGACATTTATGTCAGCCCGAGCCAGGTACGGCGTTTTGGTCTGCGGACCGGCGATACGGTAGAAGGGCAGATCAGATCGCCCAAGGAAGGCGAGAGGTATTTCGCGCTGCTCAAGGTCGACAAGGTCAACTTTGATGCGCCGGAAAAAGTCCGTCATCGCATCAACTTTGACAACCTGACCCCGCTTTATCCCGATCAGCCGTTGCGCATGGAACGGGAATGCGACCAGGAAGGCAACAAGGACACCACCAACCGCGTCATCGAACTGGTGTCGCCGCTTGGTAAAGGTCAGCGTGCCCTGATCGTCGCTCCGCCGCGTACCGGTAAAACCGTGATGCTGCAGAACATTGCGCACGCGATCGAGGAAAACCATCCGGAAGCCTATCTGATCGTTCTTCTGATTGATGAACGCCCGGAAGAAGTGACCGATATGGACCGCTCGGTGAAGGGTGAGGTTATCAGCTCGACCTTTGACGAACCGGCCCAGCGTCACGTTCAGGTCACCGAGATGGTGCTTGAAAAGGCAAAACGTCTGGTCGAACACAAGCATGATGTTGTCATTCTGCTTGATTCCATCACCCGTCTTGCCCGTGCCTATAACACCGTCGTGCCAAGCTCGGGCAAGGTCCTGACCGGTGGTGTCGATGCCAACGCCCTGCAGCGTCCGAAACGCTTCTTTGGTGCGGCACGTAACATCGAAGAAGGCGGCTCGCTGACCATCATCGCAACCGCCCTGATCGATACCGGTTCGCGCATGGACGAGGTTATCTTTGAAGAATTCAAAGGTACCGGTAACTCCGAACTGGTTCTGGACCGCAAACTGTCTGACAAACGTATCTTCCCGGCGATTGATATCCTTAAATCGGGTACCCGTAAGGAAGAGCTTCTTGTCGACAAGAGCGTTCTGTCCAAGATGTGGGTCCTGCGCCGTATCCTCAACCCGATGGGTCCGCAGGACGCGATGGAGTTCCTTCTGGGCAAACTCAAATCGACCAAGAACAACGACGATTTCTTCGATTCCATGAACGGATAATCGACATCCGGCGTAAATGGCCGGATACAGATAATTGTCTGATGATTAAACGGGGTCCGGTGGGCCCCGTTTTTTATTGTCTGATGATTGGAAAGGGGACCTGCATGATCAAGGTCACAGGGCCGACTTGCCGCATTGAAAAAGGCTGCCTAGATAGGGCGCCCAATCAATAACAACCTGTTTTAAAATGAATTTGTCCTTGCCGCCGTTCCTGATCGAAACCAGCCGTCTCTTCCTTCGCCCGTTTGTGTCTTCTGATTTTGAGGGCTACACCGCCTATCACGCGTTGCCTGCGGTGTATCGTTATCTTTATTGCGACCCGCCTGCGGGCGATGCGTTGAAGCAACAGTTTTCCGATCTGCTGCGTGCGCAATTCATGCAGGATGGCGATGTTTTCACCCTTGCGGTCACACGGCGGGAAGATGGCGCTGTGTTGGGCGAGGTTCTTTTGAAACTTGCCAGTATCAATGCCCGTCAGGGCGAGGTTGGCTATATCTTCAACCCGGATTTTGCTGGCAGCGGCTATGCCACCGAGGCGGTTAGGGCAATCGTCGATCTGGGCTTTGCGCATTTCGGGTTTCACCGGATTTTTGCACGGCTTGATGCGCAGAATGCCGGTTCATCCGGCGTTGTTGAACGGCTTGGTTTTCGTCGCGAGGCGCATCTGATCGAAAATGATTGTTTTAACGGGCGTTGGGGTGATGAATATATCTATGCCCGGCTCTTTTCGGAGTGGCAATCCCAAGCCCGGTCATCGTCGCTTCAGGCCAGGATCAGTGTCAGTTCGGCGGTGTGACCATCCAGTTTCTGGCCTTCCACCCGCGCATCCCCCGGTTCAAAGCTGAATGCGCCATTGCCCAGATGCAAACCGATATGATGGGTGCCGTAGCGCATGGTGATGGCCAGTTCGCTGGCGGTGGTAATCTCGCAGGTGGCCTCATCGCCGATATCGAGATGGTGCGGTGGATCGGTTTGCCAGCCACTGCTTGGTGCCAACGAGCTCAGATGCAGGGGGTTTTGGCTGCTTTCATTGCGCAAGGTCAGTTTCAGTCGCATGTCCTGTGACATATGCCAGGCCCTCCTGATTGAAAAACATCTCTGTTTTGTATGTAGGGACGGGATTTTCGAAGTCGATAGGACATGAAGGCTTGAAACAACGCATAAGCCATGTGAATCTGGGGTTCTTCGTTCACTATTTTATTGCGCTTGATGCAGCTTTTACTCAAATCCGTTGATTTTGCCGCGCGCGCCCATCGCGATCAGCGGCGCAAGGGCCCGGCCGAGGAACCCTATATCAATCACCCGATTGAGGTTTCCCGCCTGATTGTTGAATGCGAACCCCATACGGATGAAACCATCCTTTGTGCGGCAATTCTTCATGATGTGATCGAGGATTGCGGGGCGACCCGCGACGAAATCGCCGCCTGCTTTAACGACGCCATTGCCGACATTGTTCTTGAGGTCAGTGACGACAAGGCCTTGCCACGCGATGATCGCAAGGCAAAACAGGTCGAAAATGCCCCCAACCTGACCCCGGGAGCCAAGCTGGTCCGACTGGCCGATAAAGTCGCCAATGTCGGGGCGATGCTGACCGATACCCCGATTGGCTGGGATGAAAAACAGATCCTGGCCTATGTCGACTGGGCCGAGGCGGTGATTGCCCCGTGCCGCGAAGTCAGTGACGGCCTGTCTGCGCGCTTTGACGCCATTGCCCGTGATGTCCGCGCAGTACATAGCGATGACAAAGAAGCTGTCATCTAGCTGGCTATTTGATTTTGCAAGTGAACGTGATGATTGTTACTTAACGTATTCATCGGGGAAGGGAAGCTGCTCGACAGCGCGCCAATCCTTGGTAACGTAGTTGATAATCAATGATTTTCTGACCCCGGAAAAGCTTCTTTTTTCGAAGCCATGCCAGGTGTTGCTTGCAGGGACAAATATCAATGCCGAGTTCGGAAGAAACGGGGATGCCTTTATATGTGTTTCCGCATCCTTGTAGATATCCGTTCCAAGCTTTTCGTGTCCGGGCTCGTCCGATAGATAGAGAAGCATTGTAAAACGCTTCACACCGATATCTGTATGGGGCTGCAGCCAGAAACCATCGCGATCTTGTGCGAATTCAAGCCTGATGCGTGTTTCGCTCAGATCAGCTCCAAAAACGTCTTCGACAGCATCGACAACCTCGCGAGAATGGAACGCCTGCGCAATGTCGTTTGCTGTTTCGTATTTAGAAATCGTTTCCTGATCAAAATACCGGCGACTTGAATTGTTTGCTTCGCGTGTCCCTGCATTAACATCAAGAACAGGTGCCAGAATCGGAAGGGAACATACTTTTTTGGCAATTTCGACCGGCAGGACGTTTTCAATGAACCAGTGTTGATACGGATCTTGAGAAGATTTTCCCGAATTGAAAGCGCTTATTACAGAATTTCTAATTTCTGAAGTCGACATCAACGATTGTCCTAAACATAACCCTGCGGGTTTGGATTGATTTATAAAGTCTAGATTTAACTACCGGTTTTATAGAGATATCAAAACATTTTTATATACGAAAGGTGAAAAATCACTCAATACATTGAATTATATGGATTTTTTGATAGGTATCTAAGGTCTCCATAACAAGGAAGCCGTTACTAAACAGTAACGGCTTCCTAACATTCAATCGAACTATTCTTGTTAAGTTTCGGCTTGATCAGACCGTAAAGACGATGGAACCGTTGGTTTTGCGGCCTTCGAGATCGTCATGGGCACGGGCGGCATCGGCCAGCGGGTAGGTTGCGGTAATGTCGATCTTGACCACGCCGGATTTCAGCACCTCGAACAACTCATCGGCACTTGCCAGAAGCTCTTCGCGGGTGGCGTTATAGGTGAAGATGCTCGGACGGGTCAGGAAAAACGCGCCCGGGGCAAGCTGTGCCAGTGTGATGGGCGGAACTGCGCCGGATGACTGACCGAAACTGACCATCGTACCAAGGCGTTTGAGGCATTTAAGTGAGTCTTCGAACGTATCCTTGCCAACGGAATCATAAACAACTTCAACACCCTGGCCATTGGTGATTTCCTTGACCCGTTCGGAGACCGTTTCCTCGCGATAGAGGATCGGGTAATCGCAGCCTTTGGCCTTGGCGATCTCGGCCTTTTCCTGTGATCCGACCGTGCCGATCACCGTGGCCCCAAGATGCTTGGCCCACTGACAGACAATCTGGCCAACCCCGCCAGCCGCAGCATGGATCAGGATCGTATCGCCCTTTTGCACCTTATAAGTCCGGCGCAGAAGATATTGCGCGGTCATGCCCTGAAGCATTGCAGCCGCCGCCAGTTCAAAGCTGACATCATCGGGGATTTTGACCAGTCCCTTGGCCGGCATGACGCGGGCTTCGGCATAGGCACCAAGCGGCTGTGCGGCATAGGCAACGCGGTCCCCGACCGCCAGATCGGTGACACCGTCACCAATCGCCTCGATCACGCCAGCGCCTTCAAGCCCAAGACCCGATGGCATCGAGGGGGCGGGGTAAACACCCGACCGGAAATAGATATCGATATAGTTCAGGCCGACGGCCTTCTGGCGCAGGCGGACTTCGCCCGCACCCGGTTCGCCAACTTCCACATCCTCAAAGCGCAACACATTGCTGCCGCCTGTTTCGTAAAAGCGGAATGCTTTGGTCATTTGTGACCTCCCATTGTTTCGTTCTTTTGAACGTCTGTTTCGTCAATGGATTGAGTTTAGGTCAGAAAAGCCCGATTTGCAGCAGGCGAGTTATGTATTTCGCAGGATGAAAACACGGGCCGCAAAACCCCGTGGGGCGATCCGGGTTCTAAAGATCAAAACTGCCCTGATCATCGCCAATGACAAGCTCTACACCTTCGATCTTGAGCAGATCACGCTTGGTTTCGAGCCCGCCCTGACCGGAATAGCCGCCCGGTTTGTCACCACTGGCAAGAACCCGGTGACAGGGAATGATGATCGGGATTGGGTTCATGCCACAGGCCGATCCGACCGACTGAAAGGCCTTGGGCGATCCCGCCGCCGTGGCAAGTTCCTTGTAGGTCGCGGTCTTGCCCTTGGGGATGTCGCACATTGCTGCCCAGACCGCCTTCTGGAAATCGGTGCCGTCAGGTGCCAGGGGAAGATCAAATTTTTCAAGCTGACCGGCAAAATAGGCATTGAGCTGCTTTTTGGCTTCTTCCAGAACCGGGCTGGTTTCCATTTCATCAACAAATCCCCAATCAAGCGCAACGATTTGATCGTCAAACTCGAAAATCGTAAGCGCGCCGACCGGGCTATTTATGGAAATCTGGGGCATGTCGGGGTCTTTCGTGATTGTAAATGCGGTGCTGTGGTTAGCGCGGTGGTGGCGCGGTTATCCTTGGGTTTCCTTATGCCGCCCTGTTTGGCAGATCGGCAAGCAGTTTGGCAAGGTCATCGGCATTTGTCACCGGGGCCGAACAGACCGGTCCCTGACAGACATAGGCGGTTTCCTTGCCGTCAATCGCGGTTTTGCCCCGGGCCGGATGGTCATCGGGCAGGGGATCACCATCGCCCAGAATGGTAATCGCCCGGTTGGGCAGATAGCAGCCAAAAATGGCCCGGCGCATGTCAAGATAGGCCTGCGAGCGATCCCGGGCGATCAGCACGATCTGAACCGGGTTTTGCAACATCTCAGCCGCCAGAAGCAATCCGGGCATATTGGGGAATTGTTCGCCAATCCGTCCGGCAAAGGCCGAAAGCGTGATTTCCGCCCGATCACGATATGTGTTGTTACCGGTCAGGGCATAGAGCTTTGCCAGATTCTGGGCCATGATGGCATTGCCTGATGGCACGGCATTATCCATGAAGGTTTTCTGGCGCACGACAAGATCACTGGCGTCCGAAGCGGACTGGAAATAGCCGCCCTTGGCATCGGCAAACAGGGTTTCGACCGTTTCCGACCAGGCAATCGCATCACGCAGATAGGCATCCTCGCCAAAGCATTCAAACAGCCGCAGGGCTGCGCGGATCATATGGGCGTAATCTTCGAGCATTCCGGCATGCTGGGCCTTGCCATCGCGATAGCTGTGCAGGAAGCGGTCACCCTTCATCAGGCTGCTGGTGACAAAGTTAAAGGCAAGCTTGGCGTAATCCAGCCAGTCCGCACGGTGGAAGGTCAATGACGCCTCGGCCAAGGCGGCAATCGTCATGGCGTTCCAGTCGGTCAGCGCCTTGTCATCCCAGCCCGGACGAATGCGCTTGGCCCGCGCCACAAGCAGCTTTTCACGCAACTCGCGAAGCTTTTCCTCGGTCGCATCATCGGCAAGGCCAAGCCCCGACGCCGTGCGGTTGAGGATATTGCTATGTTCCCAGTTCCCGAGTGCCGAAACGTCGTAGAATTTCTTGAAAAGTGGCGCATCCTGGCCCAGAAGGTCGTCAATCTCGGTTTCCGACCAGACATAGAATTTGCCTTCGACACCTTCGCTATCGGCATCAAGGCTTGCGGTAAAGGCCCCGCCGGGAATGCGCATTTCACGCAAGATCCAGGTGATGGTTTCTTCAACCCGTTTGGCATAAAGCGGATTGGGATCAACGCGCCAGACATCACATAAAAGATCAATCAGCTGGGCATTGTCATAAAGCATCTTTTCAAAATGCGGCACCAGCCATTGATCATCAACCGCATAGCGGGCAAAACCGCCGCCCAGATGGTCATAAATCCCGCCCTGACACATGCGATCAAGGCTGTGTTTGACGATCCGCTGAAGCTCGTTTTCCTTGGTGCGGACACCGGTCCGCCAGATCAGCGACAGCAGGCTGGGTTGCGGGAATTTCGGCGCACCCGATGTGCCGCCATTTTCCCCGTCCATGATCTGCAAACAGCCATGCCCGCAGCGATCAATCATCTCAAGGTTTGGCACCGATCCGTTAGCCCCGCTATTCATCTTGATCAGCGCATTGGAAATCTGGGTGACGTTGTGACGGACATCGTCGGGTTTGTCGGTGAAAATCCGCGACACGGTTTTCAGCACATCATCAAAACCCGGTCGACCATAGCGGGCTTCTTTCGGGAAATAGGTCCCGCCCCAGAATGGTTCGCCATCCGGTGTCAGGAACATGGTCAGCGGCCAGCCACCCTGTTGACCCAGCAGGGCCAGCGCATTCTGATAAAGCGCATCAAGATCGGGGCGTTCTTCGCGGTCAAGCTTGATATTGATGAACAGATCATTCATCAGGGCGGCCATGCCGTCATCTTCAAAGCTTTCATGGGCCATGACATGGCACCAGTGACAGGCGGCATAGCCCACAGATAGCAGGATCGGCTTGTTGGCGGCCTTGGCCGCAGCCAGAACCTCGGTGCTCCAGGGTTGCCAATGCACCGGGTTATCGCGGTGCTGCAAAAGATAGGGGCTGGTTTCCGACCCAAGATTGTTCCGTGCGAGTTCCATGTCGTGTCCTGTGCCACCGGTTTGACCGCAAGCGGCCGGGATGGCGTTATCGTTGTGGCTTGGCCGTCTTCATGATCTCATGACCGGCAACGCTGTTAGAACGACTCTAAGGGTAACGGCGTCATACATAAAGGCAAATGGCTGTAATATTTGTCTCAAATCCGTGATATTGCCGGTAAATGATCCAATATGCTGCCAATATGGTTATTGTGATTGAGATGGCCGGTTCAGTCGCCATAATGACGCAGACAAACAAGCAGAAACAAAAGGAGATCAGGGCGATGAAAGTAACGGTAAACATTGATTGCACCCCCGAGGAGGCCCGCACCTTCTTTGGTCTTCCTGATGTCCAGCCGATGCAAAAGGCGATGATGCAAGAGATCGAAGACCGGATGAAAGCCAATCTGGCGGCAATGGACCCGGAAACCATGCTCAATACTTGGCTGCCGCAGGGCATCCAGAACTGGGAACAGCTTCAGAAAGCCTTCTGGGGCCAGTTCAACAGCACACCGGGCAGCAGCGGTAACAAGGACTGATCCAAGTGAGTGACCACTACTATCAGGCACATGTGTTTGTGTGTCAGAACGAACGCCCCGCTGGCCATGAGCGGGGCTGTTGCAATTCCAAGGGCGCGACCAAGTTGCGTAATTATATGAAAGTCCGCGCCAAGGAACTCGGCATTCCGATGACCCGGATCAATACCGCCGGATGTCTTGACCGGTGCGAACTGGGCCCGGTGATGGTGATCTATCCCGAAGGCACCTGGTATCGCTACGAGACGACCGAGGATATCGACGCCATCCTTGATGATCATCTGGTTGGCGGGCAGGTGGTCGGAAGATTGCAGCTCAGCCCCGATCAGTAACAATGCAAACGGTCCCGAAAGAGGGGCCGTTTTGTTTTGGCTGTTAAAACCCTGTTTGCCAAAACTGCGATATGTTGACCTTTTGGCCGGTCTGAACGATATCGACTGCAAGATTTGATGACGTGCCGCAGGGAAAGCAGCTTGGCGGCACACCCTTACTTGAATAACTGGAATAACGGACAAAACATGATTGCAAGCCGAGAAACCATCTTTGCCCTGTCATCCGGGGCCGGGCGTGCAGGCGTCGCGGTGATCCGGTTATCGGGACCGTTATCGGGGCAGACGCTTTGTGCACTTCTGGGGCGCGATGCCTTGCCCAAGCCGCGCCATGCGGTCTATGCGCCGATCCGTGATCCGTTATCGGGCGAACGGCTTGATGATGCGGTGGCGATCTATTTTGCCGGTCCGGCCAGCTTTACCGGCGAAGATGTGGTCGAGCTGCATGTCCATGGCGGACGCGCTGTGATCGAAGGGGTGCTTGATTGTCTGTCGCGCCAGAGCGGCCTGCGCATTGCCGAGCCCGGTGAATATACCAGGCGGGCCTTTGAAAATGGCAAGATGGACCTGACCTCGGCCGAAGGCATTGCCGATCTGATTGATGCCGAAACCGCCGCCCAGCGCCGACAGGCCGTGCGCCAGATGGCCGGTGAGCTTGGCACGCTCTATGAAGGCTGGCGCGCGCGCCTGATGAAGGCACTGGCCCATATCGAGGCCGATATTGATTTTCCCGACGAAGATTTGCCTGACGGGATTGTCCCGGTGGTGCATGGCGATTTGCGCAGCGTGAATGACGAGGTCAAACGCCATCTGGCCGATAACCGCCGTGGCGAACGCCTGCGCGAAGGCTTCCAGATCGTTATTCTCGGTGCGCCCAATGCCGGAAAATCCAGCCTGCTTAACCGGCTGGCCCGGCGTGATGCCGCCATTGTCTCCGAGATTGCCGGAACCACACGCGACATGATCGAGGTTCATCTTGATCTGGGCGGGTTCCCGGTCACGATGGTTGATACCGCAGGCCTGCGCGAAAGCGTTGATGTGATCGAAAGCGAAGGCGTGCGGCGTGCGACCGAACGGGCCGAAAATGCCGATTTGCGGCTTGTCGTTGTCGATCGCGCCGACTGGCCCCATATCGATCCCGAGGCCGCCCGCCTGATTGATGACAAGACCATCATTCTGATCAACAAGGTCGATGACAGCGCCAAGGATGCCTTGCCCGCCGTCTGGCAGGGCGTCTCGGTTGAAGGGGCTGGTCTTGAGCTTCCCGTTTTGGCCATATCGGCCATGACCGGGCAGGGGGTCGAAACCCTCTTGCAACTGCTGGAAACTCGCGTAAAAGAGGGGCTCGATTTTGCCGGACCTGTGCCTTTGACCAGGCTGAGACACCGGCGCGCACTTGAAAGTGCCAGCGATCATCTTGATCGCGGATTGCAGACCGAAATCGCAGAGCTTGCTGCCGAGGATGTTCGCCTTGCAGTGCGCGAGATCGGCAAGATTACCGGACGTGTCGATGTGGAAGACTTGCTCGATATTATCTTCGGGGATTTCTGTATCGGCAAATAAGATTAGGGAAGAGTCCCTAGAAATGTTTCACGTGAAACATTGGTCCAGTTTCTGGACAGAATAAGCGTATTCGAACCGGACAAGGTTCAAGCCTGCCAGCGGATCAGCGCAGGGATTGAGTGAGGAATTCGATGTCACAGAATGTGTCGCAAACCCGTTTTGATGTGATTGTTGTTGGCGGTGGCCATGCTGGCTGTGAGGCCGCGGCAGCGGCTGCGCGCATGGGGGCGGCAACCGCCCTTGTCACCCATCGCGCCGATCGCATCGGCGAAATGTCCTGTAACCCGGCGATTGGTGGTCTGGGCAAGGGGCATATGGTCCGCGAGGTTGATGCGCTTGACGGTGTGATGGGGCGTGCGATTGACCGCGC
Organism: Thalassospira profundimaris; assembly: GCF_003326795.1. Classification (GTDB taxonomy): domain Bacteria; phylum Pseudomonadota; class Alphaproteobacteria; order Rhodospirillales; family Thalassospiraceae; genus Thalassospira; species Thalassospira profundimaris_C. The sequence goes on from NZ_JPWI01000001.1 coordinate 414,153, forward strand.
CGGGATTCAGTTCCGGATGCTCAACCGGTCCAAGGGCCCGGCGGTTCGCGGCCCGCGTGCCCAGGCAGATCGCAAGCTCTATCGTGAAGCGGTTCAGGACATTCTGGCCAATCAGGAAAATCTGACGATCCTCGAAGGTGGCGTCGAAGACCTGATCATTGACGAGAATAACCGTGTTGCTGGTGTGATCACGGGTGAGGGTGCTGAATATCGTGCCGGTGCGGTGGTTCTGACCACGGGTACGTTCCTGCGCGGACTTATTCACATTGGCGAGAAAACCACACCGGCCGGTCGTATCGGTGATGCCCCGGCAATGGGGCTTTCCGAAACGCTGGAAAAATACGATTTCAAACTGGGCCGATTAAAAACCGGAACACCGGCACGTCTTGATGGCCGCACCATTGACTGGGCCAGTTTACAGGAACAGCCGGGCGACAATCCGCCGGATCCGTTTTCCTTCCTGACCAGCGAAATCACGGTGCCGCAGATTCCGTGTCATATGACCTGGACCACCGAAGCGACCCACGAAATCATCCGTGCCAACCTGCATCGCGCGCCGATGTATAGCGGCCAGATCAAAAGCAGTGGTCCGCGCTATTGCCCGTCGATTGAAGACAAGGTCGTCCGCTTTGCGGAAAAGAACCAGCATCAGATTTTCCTCGAACCCGAAGGGCTCGACGATCCGACCGTCTATCCGAACGGTATTTCCACCTCGCTCCCCGAGGAAGTTCAGCTCGCCATGCTGGCGACCATTCCGGGTCTTGAGAAGGTCGAGATCTTCCGTCCCGGCTATGCAGTTGAATATGACTTCGTTGATCCGCGCGAATTGCGTCATACGCTCGAAACCAAAAAGGTCGCGGGACTGTTCTTTGCCGGTCAGATCAATGGTACCACCGGCTATGAAGAAGCTGCCGGGCAGGGCCTGATTGCCGGTGTTAATGCGGCACTCGTCGCCGATGGCGGTGAACGTGAATTCGTGCTTGACCGGGCCGATGCCTATATCGGTGTGATGATCGATGATCTGGTGACACTGGGCACGCGTGAACCCTATCGCATGTTTACCTCACGCGCCGAATATCGCCTGATGCTGCGCGCCGATAATGCCGATCAGCGCCTGACAGATCGGGGCCTTGATATCGGCTGCATTGCCTCAACCCGAGAGCAGGTTTGGGGCGCCAAAAAAGCCGCCCTTCAATCGGCAAAGGATCAGGTTTCTGCGCTGAACGAAACGCCAAATGGCCTGGCGAAGTTCGACATCCGGATCAATCAGGATGGGGTGCGCCGGTCGGCCTATGACCTGCTGGCCTATCCCGATATTGATTTCGATACGCTATCCAAGGTCTGGCCGCAGCTTGCTGCGCTTGATCCGGCGATCAAGGAACAGGTGACGATTGATGCGCAATATAAGGGCTATCTTGATCGACAGTCCGCTGACATTGCGGCCTTCCGCCGTGACGAGGAATTACGCTTGCCGCGTGGTCTTGATTTTGATGCGGTCGGAAGCCTGTCGGCTGAGATTCGCTTGAAGCTCAAGGAAATCCAGCCCGAGACCATCGGGGCAGCGTCACGCATTCCGGGCATCACCCCGGCGGCAGTCACCGCATTGCTCGGTCATATCAAAAGCCATAAGCACAAGACAGGCGAGAAGGCGGTGAAAAGCGCCTGATACTTTTGCGGGCAATTGTCAGGACATTGTTTCTGACAGCGTCGTTGGCAGTGTCTCTGATAAGTGTCTCTGGCGCTACTTCCTTGACTCCGTTCAAACCAAAGCAAATTTGCCAAAACCCGGTTGTCAACGCAGCCGGGTTTTTTCGTGGCCGCTGCGCGCCATAAGCTTCATCAAATTGCAGAGCGGGTAACAAGGCGACGGGGCGGGAGGCTTTGTGCAGCAGGTCGGGAAGTGCTGACACCGGGATGCAAAAACACCCAAATCACCTGACCCACGGCGAGTACAAGGCAACAAGGATAGAAGGGCACAACGACAATGTTTCACGTGAAACATTTGCCACACTCTTTCATCGGGGTATCGGTGTCACCGTTAGGGCCCGGGGTGGTTTGATTCCGGTTTCGGTTCCAATAGTGATGCTGATGTCGATGTTGATACGGGTTGCCCGTGCCGATACCGATTCTGGATCGGGGTAATTCAGAAGGGGGCATATTCTTGATCCGAAAATCTGTCTACGGAGGCAAGGTCTGTTCGCGTGCGGGTGACAAAGCCTTGCCGCAATGTTTCACGTGAAACATTTTTGGTGATTTTCGTGTTTTCATCGGTTTCGACGCGATGAAAATCGCAAAAGTTAAAAAATCAAGTCTGGTGTGTTTTTCAAACTGGACGTATAAATCATTTATGCAATCCATTTCCGCACCCGTAAAAACGTGGTTTGAACGCGATTTGAATGTTTCACGTGAAACATTGGACCGTTTGAGCGACTATGCAGACCTTGTCGTTAAGTGGCAGCCACGCATTAATATCGTTGGCGCCAGCACGGCAGAAGACGTTTGGGGACGTCATTTACAGGATTCTGCCCAGCTTTGGCCGTATCTGCAGGATGTTGCTGCAGAGGGTAAAATTGTTGATTTTGGCTCCGGGGCAGGGTTCCCGGGCATTGTCCTGGCGATTTTGGGTGCCGGAAATGTCACCATGATGGAATCCAATACCAAAAAGACAGTGTTCCTGATGGAAGCGGCACGGGTCTGTGGTGTGCTTGGTCAAACCGAAATTGCCCGCGAACGCATTGAAGCCGCTGCACCGCGCGACGCCGATGTGATTACCGCACGGGCCTTTGCCCCTTTGCCAAAGCTGCTGGAGCTGGGGCAACGACATCTGAAATCCGGTGGCCATTATGTGCTGCTGAAGGGACGTGCCTTTGAAGATGAGCTGGCGGACGCACGCGATGCCGGTTGGTCATTTGATGTAACCACGCATGCCAGTCTGGTCGATCCCGATGGTGTCGTGATGATCTTAAAAGGAGTTGGCCGGTGACTGATGTAATTGACTTGCCGCTTTCGACCCAATCACAGGGCCAGTCTCAGGGCATGGGACATCGCCCGCGTATCATCGCGGTTGCCAACCAGAAGGGCGGTGTTGGTAAAACCACCACGACCATCAATCTCGCCACGGCACTGGCCGCCGTTAATCAGCGTGTTCTGATCGTTGATCTTGACCCGCAGGGCAATGCCAGCACCGGTTTGGGCCTGCGGCCATCGGATCGCCAGATCAGTTCCTATGACGTGCTGATCAATGGCAATTCGCTTGAGGAAGCCCGTCAGGATACGGCGATCCCGCGATTGACCATTGTGCCGTCGGGCATGGATTTGTCCGGGGCCGAGATCGAGCTGGTTGATTTCGAACGTCGTGAAATGCAGCTTAAGGAATCGCTTGCCAAACTGCCGCAGGATGTTGATTACGTGCTGATTGATTGCCCGCCGTCTTTGGGGCTTTTGACCCTGAATGCGCTGGTGGCATCGGACGCGGTATTGGTGCCCTTGCAGTGCGAATTCTTTGCGCTCGAAGGCATCAGTCATCTGGTGCGCACGATCAAGCGTGTCAAAAAGGCATTCAATCCCGAACTTGAGATTCAGGGCATCGTTTTGACCATGTATGACAAGCGCAACAACCTGTCGGCACAGGTGGCCAATGATGTGCGCGATTATTTTGGTGATGTGGTGTATCGCACGGTGATCCCGCGCAATGTTCGCGTGTCCGAGGCGCCAAGCCACGGTACGCCGGTGCTGGTCTATGACATGAAATGTCCGGGATCACGGGCCTATCTTAATCTGGCCAGTGAAGTCCTGAAACGCGAAGGGGTGAAAGCATGAGCGACGCAAAGAAACGCGGTTTGGGAAGAGGACTGTCTGCACTTCTGGGCGAAGAAGACGACGATGTCAGCGTTGCGGTTTCTGGCGGTCCGGACAGTGCCACGGCGGGTCATCCGGGACCGGGCGGGACGACACAGCTGATTGCGATCACCGATCTCAAACCGTCACCGTTTCAGCCGCGCAGCAATTTTGATGACGAGGCGATTGATGATCTTGCTGCCTCGATCCGCGAGAAGGGCATCATTCAGCCGATTCTTGTCCGGGCATCGTCAACCGGTGAAACAACCTATGAAATCATCGCTGGCGAGCGTCGCTGGCGGGCAGCCCAGCGTGCGCAACTGCATGAAGTGCCGGTTCTTGTGCGTGATTTCGACGATCGGGAAACCGCCGAGATTGCCCTGATTGAAAACCTGCAACGTCAGGATCTTTCGCCACTTGAAGAGGCCGAAGGCTATAACCGCCTGATGAGCGAGTTTTCCCACACGCAGGAGGCACTTGGCCAGGCGCTTGGCAAAAGCCGCAGCCACATTGCCAACAGTCTGCGCCTTCTGGCGTTGCCGGCACCGATCAAGCAGATGCTGTCTGACAAGGTGCTGAGCTCCGGTCATGCCCGCGCCCTTCTGGGGGCGGAAAATGCTGTCGAACTGGCCGGGCAGATCGTCAAGAAGGGCCTGAATGTTCGCCAGACTGAAAAACTGGTCAAAACCGATGGCGGCAAGGCATCGCGTCCGAAAAAATCATCGGGTGGGGCATCTTCGAACAAAGACCCAGATACAGTGGCTTTGGAACGCGACCTTAGCAACATGTTGGGGTTGGCGGTGAATATCGATTTTGACGGTGCATCGGGAAAAATCTCGATCCGGTATGAAACGCTTGAGCAGCTTGACGATATCTTGCAGCGCCTGACACATGGCAAGACCACTGACCTTGCCAGCGAGGATGATCTCGGCGACTCGGCGAATTCGGATGAGAATGAATTCGACTCGATGTTCATCGAGGACGAAGAAGCCGATGACAGCCTGACAGCGGAACTTGAAAATATCGCGGATGCGACTTTGCCGGAAAGCAACGGCCAGGATGATGATCTTGATCTCGATGATATCGTGATCGACGGGCCTGAAGGCGATGATCCGATCGAAAGTGATGAAGTGGATGAAGATGAACTCGATGAATTGATCAAGTAAGCTGATCAGGGCATTTGTTCCACGTGAAACACAAAAGCGGGCCATTCATTGGGTGGCCCGCTTTTTTTCAAGTTGGATTGCCTGTGATCGATCACGCTATCTTAACGGTGCCAGATCAAAGAAGATGTGGCTGAGTTCTTCGTCACCGAAGCTGCCATCCGGGGCAGGTGACCCGCCGGCATTGTGGCAGAGGAAGCAGTTTCCCATTTGCGTGCCCTGAAAATAGGTTTCCATGGTGGTATTGGCCAGCCGTGACGAGCCGACCTGAGGTGCCAATAGGGCGACGTCACTGTTGGTTTGATCGGGAAGCGGGCTTTCGGGGATGATCCCGTTTGATGTCCATACTGAGCCGATCTGTACATAATTTTCCCTGATATCACCCGAGACGAGATTGCCCAGAACATTGTTGTTCATCGAGATAATTTGCGCATTGACCGTGGCACTGTTGGCATCTGATCCGGACGTTCCCCATGGGTTGGTGCGTACCACAGATGTTGGAACGATTCGGGTGGCCGGTGGGGTCAATACAATATTGCCATGCTTGTCGGTATGGGCGGTTTCAACATTCACACCGTTTACAGGTGTGTCGGGGGCATAGAATGTATAGCCAGAGGCAGACGCATCAAAATTGGCTTCTGTAACGGCGTTTGCTCCGCTCTGATAATAGAATGTACCGTTCGGCGTATTGTTTTTATGCTCGAACGTTGACCAGATCATTTCCGGATGGCCCTGTACAGAGCCGACAATATGCATCCCTGTCAGCGCGAGCGTCTTGGTTTCCGTGCCAACCAATGTCCATTGGGTCGGAACGCTGGTGTCATATTTCGGGACTTCTGCCTTTACCTGAATGTAGTTATCGGGATCGGGAACCGTGCTGACATCAATCCATGACGTCTTGAGCTCGATGGCAAGCGCCATTGCGGCCGAGGCATCAAGGCCGTTTGCCTTGGCGTATTCGACGACAGCGGTCTTGTCTTCCTCGGTTGTCGGGAAGGTGCCAAGACTGATCTTGCCAGCCTTCTGACCTGTTAGAAATGCGCCATAGAATGTATTGGTATGGATCCCGTAATAAACAAGCGATCCGGCCTGCGAAATCAGGATACCGCCACCACCAGCCTGACCGGTTTCACCGATGGTTGTCGGGACGCTCTGATCCTGTTTGTTGACACGAATCAGGAAATTGTTGATCGGGCTGTCATTCTTCAGAAATCTGCGGACACCCTTGTCATTTTCTGGCGAGATATCATAGAAGCCGTCCGCATCGAAAAGATAGGTCATGTCGCCGGTCGATTTCAGCTCGGCAGGGGATGTCAGCCACAAGAACATTTGTGCAGACCATTTAAAGAAGTCGCAATTGGTGTTTTTCGTCGGAAAGGCGGCGCTATTGGCGGCCATCACCTTGCCATTGAGTGTGATTTCCTTGCCCTGAAACCAGGTTTCCATCTCTGCCTTTTCAAGCGGGCAGCTATTGAAAGCATCATCAGGCAGGATTGATGTTCCTGCCAATCCGGTAGCGGAAGCGCCAGCATTGCGCTGCCAAATGCGCCAGCTGCAAATGTGCGACGAAGTGCATTGCTCATTTTGGTGTCCTTCTCTCACCTGTTTGCCAAGTACCGTTCTGTCCCGGAAGTGCTGTGTTTATAATCGACCAGCATGTGTGCTTTTCAGGCATCTAACCGATTGAGATGGGAAGCCGCCGGGCAATAAACAGGGTTGCTATACCGAAGAGGAGGTAAATTGGGAGGCAAGCGTGAGATGGGTAGGAGAACTTGCTACATACAAAAATGCTGCAATGCAGCATTAAAAGATAGTGTTTAAAGAACGGGGATGTCTAGTCTTGGCTTACAGGCTGCTAGCGTGTAGCTAGCGACGGCCCTGTTTCTGACGGGCGACCGCGACCTTGATCATCGCACGATGGGCAATGGTCTCTGGGATGGCCAGACCGCTTTTGCAATCCTTTTCGGCCTCGAGCAAGATTTGCAGGGCGCGTTGCAGATTATTGACCGCCCAGTTATTCAGACTGGCGCGGAACTGGTCTGCAGCCTTGAAAAACAGGGGCGGGCGCAGGGATTTCATGGCCTGATCGGCACTGATGCCCTGGGCAACCTGACCTTTGACCAGGTGCAATTTCTGAAAATAGCTGATCATCATGCGCAGTGCCCCAACAGGATTGAGGCCTTCCTCGACCAGACGGGTCAGGGCGGCATCAAGATTGACGACATTACCCTGTGAAACAGCCTGAATGACATCGTCATAATGGCGGGCCGAGCTGTCACCGACACAGGCCATGGCATCTGCAAGCGTCACCTGACCTTCCTTGAGAGCGTATAGGGCAAGCTTTTCGAGCTCGCTGCGCGAAATCATGCGGTCAGAGCCAAGATTGGCCACCAGATACCGTGTGGCATCGCGGTCAATGCGCAGCTTGTGTTCTTCCATGATGGACTGGATCAGGCCTTCGATATCACGCCCGCTATCGGCATAGCAGGGCAGGGCCATGCCATTGCCGGCCTTCTCGACCGCCTGACGCAGTTTGGATTTTGATGCCAGACTGCCGGCCTCGATCACGATCAGCGCATCACCGGCAGGATCAGCGAGAAAATCAGCAATCAAGGGGGCCTGCGCTTCGCCAATGTCGCGGATTCGAATGACGCGGCGTCCGCCGCCAAAACTGATGGCGGCGGCCTCGTCGCGGAGGCGCCCTGCGTCTTCCTTAAGCTGGGGAATGCCAAGCTCGACAACCCGGAACGGATCCTTGAGATCCTCGACCACGGTCCTGGCCAGTTTCACGGCACGTTCACGCACAAGGCCCTCATCCTCACCATAGATCAGGATAAGCTGCGCCTTGGCATCGGGGGCACGCAAAAAGTTCTCAACTTGGGCTGCTTTAAGCTTCATGAAGCGCCTTGGTTAAAGCAATGGGGTGTCGCATTAATTTACGAATTCACCGACCGGGCAATTACTGAGACCGCAAGCCAATGGCGACCTGGTTTGCAAGTTGCTGGGCAAGAGTGCGGGCAGCATCTGCCTGTGCGGCACTTTCTGCTTCGATGCTGGCGAAGTCGGATTCAACGATGTTGTAACTGGTACGGGTTCGTACATTGCCTTGGCGCAGAATTTTGGAATCTTGTCTGCGCACCAGCTCGTAAGTTGCAGTGATCAGATAGTCGGCAATGGTTGCTTCATTGTCCTTGGTGAAGCCCTGTTCACTGGTCGACTCGCTCAAGTTTACCTTCAAGTCATATAGTGGACTGGCGCTTTGACCGCGTGGAGTCAGGGTCTCGATCAAGGCATTCCGGGTTATCTGGCCGACGCGGTCATCGATTACAGCGACATCAACAAGTGCCATGTTTGCCGCGGTATTGTAGCTGTCGCCCTTGGTGGCATAAAGCGGCCGGAAACCACAGGCGCCTAGTGCTGTCAGGGTGATGAGTGCAAAAACCGGAAAAACCGCGCGCAATTTCATTTAATCAAGCCTTCTGTCTTTGACGGCCGTGATCAGGCCTTGTCGCCACAATAGTTCGGTTCCGATAAAAGGGCAAAACAGAGTTAGATTGGCAAGGAAAGTTTGATAGCGGATGCAGGTTTTGTCGCTCTGGCCGGAGTCGAGTTTTTGAAAGCTTTGCCGCAGCAGGGCAATGGCCGCATTGTTGCGGCCATGCCGGATGGCTTCAACGATTTCAGGGTGGGGCGCGAACTTTTCCAAGCCCGTATCTGGTCGGGATGGATAGGTCAAGGGGACGCAATGACGCCACACCTGTCGCAACCAGCGCCATTGTCCGACCAGACTGTTATGGGTCAGGTGCAGGGGCCGGTGGATGGGAACGTCGGCCAGTAAGGCAAGTGACAGGGTGTCGAGGCCTACTTCGTCATAGAGAGACGCACTGCTCTTGGCGATTGCATCCGTTGTGACCTTTGCGGCTACTTTGCCTGTATCGGCCTGGATGTTTTGTTCATTTCCGGTCGTGGCAAGAATGTTCGCGATGCGGGCAAACAGTGTCAGACGCATGTCATCAAGGCTGTGAGCCAAACCGGCATAGATCTCGGGGTATTGCGCACGCATGAAGAACCCCCAGTCACGTTCCAGCGAATGGGGGTTATATTCAGGTGATATATATAAAGTATGTCCGGTCATTGACCTTATTGGACATTGGCGCTGTCAATACGCAACTGACGCGCACGGGTCAGGATGGCGTCTTCGAGCGATGTAACAGTTCCTCCCTCAACCACGGCATCCTGCCACTGGTTGGGACCAACATTGACCTGACGGAATACCGAAACCTTGATGGCGTCAGAACGCAGCGCAGTGCCAAGGATATATGCGGTCAGCTTAAAGCGTTCATTGGGTGTTTCGGCCGGTGCATACCAGTCGGTAATGATCACGCCGCCAAACGGATCGGCAGAATTTAACGGCATGAAGGACAGGGTATCAAGCGTTGCCCGCCACAGGAAGCTGTTGACGCCGATTCCAGAACCGCCACCGCTCTGCTTGTTGTCTTCGCCACCAAATATATTGAGGCCATCTTCACCAAACAGTGTGCCTTCTTTTTTCAGGTCAGCACGTGTTGCTTTTCGGCCATTTACTTTTTGGTCGCCCGGTGCAGAGCCAGGGAAACTGTCATAGTCAGCTTGTGTGCCAGCACAGGCTGCCAAGAATGCAGAAAGTGTCGCAATGCATAGGATTTTGGCGAAAGAACTGTTCACGGTGTAGCCCTTAATAACGAGAGTCGTTCATCAGTTGCCCGCACTATAAGGCGGATGGGGCGCAGGGCAAATAAAAACATGTGTGGTTTTTGTGCAACATGATGTGAAAAATGTCGCATTTTGATCACAGTATCGTTGACGGAACGGAAAAATGCTGGCTCCATAGCGTCGAACCGAGCGGTAAAAACAAAAAAGCTGCTCACCTAAATTTTGTTGTGCGGTCTCCGCATTTGCAAAGACGTTGAGGGAAAAGATGAAAAAGATTCTGGTAGCTTCCAGCGCACTCGTCGCTGTTGCTTTCGCAGGCCAGGCACAGGCTTCTGAAAAGATCAGCCTGTCGGTTTCTGGTTACATGGAACAGTGGATCGGTGGTGCGTCGCAGGACAGCAAATTCGAAAGCGCTGGCGCATTCAACTCCGACACCGAAGTTCACTTCAAAGGTTCGACCACTCTCGATAACGGCATCGAAGTTGGTGCAGCAATCGAATTCGAAGCTGAAGGCGAAGCATCGAACAACACCGACGAACAGTACCTGTTCATCAATGGTGGTTTCGGTCAGGTTAAACTGGGCCAGGAAGATGGCGCAGCAGCTGACATGACCATCAATGCTCCGAACGTTGGCCCGGCTGGCGTTAACGATGGCGACATGGTTAACTACGTCTCCCTGAACAAAACCCCGGACAACGCTTGGGATGATGGTGACGACAACAAACTCACCTATTACACCCCGTCGCTTGGCGGTTTCCGCGCTGGTGTATCTTACACCGACGACGATGGTTCGGAAGCTTCTGACGAGAACGTAAAGAACGAAGGCGATAACGTTGTTTCTGCTGGCGTAGAATACGTTGGTTCCTTCGACGCTGTTTCGATCTCCATCGCTGCTGTTGGTGAGTCCAAAGGCGAAGGCGAATGGTACCATGTCGGTGGTAAAGTTGGCTTCGGCGGCTTCACCGTTGGTGCTTCCTACGGTGTACGCGAAGCTGAATTCGGTAAAGGCAAAAACGTAGTCACCACCGAAGACGACGACATGGGCGTTGATTTCGGCGTTTCCTACGCAATGGACGCTGCTACCGTTTCTGCAACCTACATGTACGCTGAAATGGAAGACGGCACCTCGACCACCGGTCAGGACGAGTTCAACGGTGTTGACCTTGGTCTTGCTTACACCCTCGGTGCTGGCGTTACCTGGAAGTCGTCCGTATTCTGGTTCGACTACGAAGGTGCTGCGACCGCAAATGACAACGATGGCTTCGGTGCAATCACCGGTCTCGTTCTCTCCTTCTAATCCTTACGGGATTAGCTGAAGAATTGAAGGAGGTGGATTTTCCACCTCCTTCTTTTTTTGTCGGATCTTCGTCAGTTCGATTGCCCGCAAGGCTTAGGAACAGTGTGGTCTGCCAAAAGTTTGAAGGTGCAACCTTACAGATATGATCGCCATGGTAAGCCCCTGTTTCAGGGGCTTTTTTGTTGGTTTGATGGAGGTTACAGCGAGGGGGGCTCTTTTAATGTCTGTTGTGCAGCAGGCTAAGATCTGTCTTGTGGGAGATTTCGTCGTGCACAATTAATGACCAATGTATATTTATCGTGTAAATGATCATTTCCACATCTCCTTTGTCCTGAATTAAGTGACTAATGTCTCCGTTAATGTGAAATGAGATCCGAAATATCTCCATGAAAATAGCGATATATTGTCGAATATCGTGTCATAAATGCAACACTGCGATATTTAAATGACCAATGGTTAGTTAAGTGTATTGACCATGAGTCATTTAATTGGCTTTATGGCCCTCGACAGATTGAAGGGCCGCTCGGTTCAACCCTTCATTCCCGAAACGTCATTCTTTGAGGGTAAAGATGAAAAAGATTCTTTTTGCTTCCAGCGCACTTGTCGCTGTAGCTGTCGCAGGCAACGCTCAGGCTTCTGAGAAAATCCAGCTTGAAGTTGGTGGTTACATGGAGCAGTGGGCTGGCTTTGCTGACCAGGACATTGGTGAGCGTAAAAACGCCTTCCAGTCCGATACCGAAGTTCACTTCAAAGGTAAAACCACCCTTGATAACGGCATCGAAGTTGGTGCGGTCATCGAGCTTGAAGGTGAAACCTCTGACGACCAGATCGACGAACAGTACCTGTTCGTAAACGGCGGTTTCGGTCAGTTCAAACTGGGTAAAGACGACTCGGCTGCTGATTCGCTTGGCATCACCGCACCGTCTGTTGGCCCGGTAGGTGTTAACGACGGCGACCTGACCAACTGGGTTGACGCATACCTGATTGACACCGTTCCGTCGAGCGGCGACCAGAAGCGCGTTACCTACTTCACCCCGAATTTCGGTGGCTTCCAGGCTGGCGTTTCCTATGCTGACGACAGCGGTTCGAACAACAACGACACCGCAACCGGTGGCGACAACATCGTTTCTGCTGGCGCGAGCTACCAGGCTGACTTCGATGGCATTTCCTTCGGTGTTTCTGCTGTTGGCGAAAACCAGGGCGAAGGCAACTGGTACGGTGTTGGTGCGAATGTTGGCTTTGGCAACTTCACCGTTGGTTCTTCCTGGGGTCACATCGAAGACGATTACGCACAGGGCAAGAACTCCAAAACTGCTGGTGACACCGACGCATATGACGTAGGCGTTTCCTATGCAATGGATGCTGCCAAAGTTTCCCTGACCTATGGTTATGCTGAATACGGCAACCGCAAAGTTGGTTCCACCTCGGCAACCAGCACCGGCGAAGTCAGCACCGTTGATCTTGGTCTTGCTTACACCCTTGGCGCAGGCGTGACTTGGAAGTCCTCGATCTTCTGGTTCGACGACGAAGCTGATAGCGCAAGCATCGCAGACAATGACGGTTACGGCGCTGTAACCGGTCTGGTTCTGAACTTCTAATTCTTCGGAATTGGATACAGACGAAGAAGGGGTGGCTTTGGCCACCCCTTCTTTTGTTTGAACGCCATCAATGGGGATATGAACGTCGATCTGGTGTTCAGCTCAGATTCAGGTCGGTTTTGAGTTTTTCAAGAATATCAGGTGCTTGCTGGTCGAGTTGTACAACACAAGGTACCGGGTGATCTGTCACCATTGCGATGGCCAAAGCCGGATCGCTTTTTTGGGGTAATTGGCCGAGTTCAGCTGCAGACAGGTTCAAGCTTCCCATACAGCCGATTTTTCCATCTGCTGTTGCCCGCACTTTGGCAAGACCACATGGCGCGGCGCAATGGGGACCGACAAAATCACTTTGCCAGCTTTGTAAATTCTGATGCCGTCCCTGAAGAATATTGGCCGAGGCAGAGCTATATATGCCAAGACCGGGGGTTTGAAACAGCTTGGTGATATGGGCCGGGCCGCTATCGGCAACCACCATATAATCCTGCTCTGAAACGAAATTTACCAGATCACCGATTGTTTTGAAGCCATCAATCATCCGGACGTTTTCTGATTCGAAATCTCCGAGGGCTGCCTTATAGGCCTTCATCACCCCCTGATAGGCATTCAGAACGATTGTTATCCTTGTGTTCTTCTGATCGAGAAATGTTGTGATCTTGCGCACAAGATCAATTGGCAAAGTTCGTAATGGCGATGATGCCATCGGCACAATCCCGATCTGCATTTCAGGGCCAGCGCCAACTTTGCGGGGGGGCAGAGGACTGAGCGGGATATCAAAGGCTTCGCACAACGCTTCTTCCGGATTAACCGGCATGGTCGCGATATCTTTCCAGCCCTCCATCTCGCTCAGGTCAATCACATGGTCGAACCGGGCAAGTTGTTTGGCGGAGATAAAAAGCTGATAAATCTCGATATCGGGGACCAGCGCAAAGATGTCCGAGGCCGCACCGCTATTTAGCACCCCAATTCTGATCGAGGGATAAAGCAGACGAAGGGCCTTGAGGAAAAGTGTCATGCCAACACAATCGCCCAGCGCATCATCAGGCACCAGAAACAGTACGGAATTTCGGGAAAAATCGGTATCTGCCCATTTTGCACGTGGAAGTACCTGAAACCGAAAAGCATCCGACTTGATATTGACACCTTTGGCAGTACCAAGAACCTGTTGGCGCAAAAGGGAATTTACGCGCGTAAAATAAACAGGACTGTCGTCAGATTGCTGAATTAAAGCGGTGCTGACATTGGGCAAGCCAAACTGAAAGGCGTGTCTGGAGGCAAATCGCGAGAATGTTTTGCGCGATGGGTGCAGATGGCGGGGCATTTTGCAGTGGTTCTCCGATCAACCGGATTTGGGCGGTTTCAGCCAGAAGAAAACCCTATCCCGGCCAAAGAAGCAAGGGATGAGGACCGCAGATTTCTGCATGTTTTTGCATTAATCCCGCCAAGCCCGATCGGGGTGATGCCCAGATGTTTGCAGATACTCGCCATGTGCAAAACCGTTCTGTGCGAAAGGGTTGGTGCGCCGGGATGGCTTCTGGTTGGAAATACCGGCGAGATCAAGACACCATCGGGGCGATATCTGGCCGGGAGTAATGCGAGGTGTCTCAGCGTCAGCATGTCGTGACAGGCCGATGTCACGACGATATCACGTGGAATTTGCCAATAGATATGCGGCGTTTGCAGGATGCGATATTGCGGAAGATGAAGCCCGTCTGCCGAAACCGTAAGGGCCAGCGAAAGGTCATTTGCCACCAGAAACGGGATGTGGCGCGCCCGACATATCTGGCGCAATGTTGCGGCCAGGCGGGCGCGATGGGGATGATCGTAATGGCGAAAAATAACCATGCTGTCGGGCGGTAATTGCTTGATTGCTGCCACCGGATCGGGCAAACGCAGATCATCTGTAATCAGAATTACCGGCGCAATGACACCTGTTGGCCCGCCATTGCGCAAATTGAGTTGGCGCGCCTGCTTTATCAGGGTGTCATCCATTGATACAATCCTGGTTCTGCACGTTTGGGGCGTGCATTCTTTGCCACCGTTTAAAGGCCCATCATCCATGAGCGATAATGATCTGTCACCCGGCAAGAACGATGTTGCCGAAAATCTTGCTGAAATTCAGGGCAATATCAACACTGCCTGTGCTGCGGTAAAGCGCGATCCGGCCGAGGTCACCCTTGTCTGTGTCAGCAAGAATCATGAAGCAGATCATGTTCGCAAGGCACTTGTTGATGGCAGGCGCGTCTTTGGCGAAAACCGGGTGCAGGAGGCGGCCGGAAAATGGCCGGGCCTGCGCGCAGAATTTCCCGATATCGAACTTCATCTGATCGGGCCGCTTCAGACCAACAAGCTCAAGGATGCGGTTGCGCTGTTTGATGTGATTGAGACCGTTGATCGCCCGAAACTTGCCAATGCATTGGCCAAGCATCGCGACAATACGGGGCTTTGCCCCGACCTGTTCATTCAAATCAATACCGGCGAAGAAGATCAGAAGACCGGAATTTCGCCCGGCGATGCCGATGAATTTATCAGAATGTGTCGTGATGAGCTGAAACTTCCGATCCGGGGATTGATGTGCATTCCCCCCGTCGATGAAGAACCGGCACCGCATTTTGCACTGCTTGGCAAGATTGCCGAGCGTCACGGATTGAAAATCAAAAGCATGGGCATGAGCGGCGATTACGAGGCCGCAATCCGGCTTGGCGCCACCCATATCCGGGTTGGTACGGCAATTTTCGGGTCTCGCGGCTATTAAATGCTCAAAACAGCCTTAAATCGGCGTATTTTTTGAGGGTTTAATCTTAAAAATAGTAAATATCACGTGCCTGAGAGCTTAAATCCTGTAAATTTATCCGAAAATCGACATTTTTCGATTTCCTGTGGATAATCAGGCCGATTTCATAGACGTCCGGGTCGACGGTTTGTGACAAAAAAATCCCGTAAAAACGGGATTTTTTGTTTAACGGCTGAAATCTCGGGTTACGGGATCAGTTTGTAACCGCCAGGCTCCGTGATCAGGATTGCGGCATTGGATGGATCTTTTTCGATTTTCTGACGTAACCGATAGACGTGGGTTTCAAGCGTATGCGTCGTAACCCCGGCATTGTAGCCCCAAACCTCGTCCAAAAGGGTCTCGCGGGTGACCGGCTTGTCACCAGCCCGGAACAGGAATTTCAGGATCGAGGTTTCCTTTTCGGTCAGGCGGACCTTCTTTTCGGTTGCGGTTTCGATCAGGATTTTCGCACTTGGCTGGAAACTGTAGGGGCCAATCACAAAAACGGCATCCTCGCTTTGTTCATGCTGGCGGATATGGGCACGAATGCGCGCAAGCAGGACATTAAGCCGAAAGGGTTTGGTGACATAGTCATTGGCCCCCGATTCAAGGCCAAGAATGGTATCGGAATCGCTATTGGCACCGGTCAGCATGATGATCGGTGATTTTACACCGGCCCGGCGCATGAGCTTGCACACATCGCGACCATCCATATCGGGCAATCCGACATCAAGCAGGATCACATCAAAATAGGAGTCCTTGGCGGCTTCAAGCGCGTCTGTCCCGCTTTTGGCGACCACGCATTCAAACTCTTCATGCAGTCGGAGCTGTTCGGTCAATGACTGGCTGAGCGCTGCATCATCTTCGACCACAAGAACCTGTTTACCTGTCGACATTCACCATCCCTTGCTGCTTGCGCGATCCGGTCTATATATTGGGCCTGCCTTACTGCCGGATACATTCTTGTTTTTCTGGAACATCCGGGCCAGCCCGCCCTATATAAAGTACATAACCTAGGATCAGCGCCTTAAAGTGCATTTTCAAGAACAAACTGTTTTCGCTTTAACCCTGTGCAGGACCCAGTTTACTTAATACAGTCACGTCGTCGGTTTATCCGGACAGTTTTGTCGTAAAATCTTGAAAGATGTTTATCTTCCTGCGATTTTGCGCAGCACTTGGAAACGAACCAGACAGACCAATGCGGTTATATTAAGTAATCCGGGTCCTTATCCAGCCCCATACCCACCGGATCGCGATGTTGTGATCACAAAGACAAGATAACGATGACTCAAAGTTCTGCCGCCCCGGCCCAAAATAACAGCAATCTGACCCCGGCCACCGATCTGGTGACTGTGTCGCGCGCCGTGGCCGATTTGCGCCGTGGCGAGATCGTCCTGGTGCAGGGCCATGACAATGGTGAAGCCCACAGCGTTGCCGTGATTGCCGCAGAACCCCTGTCGCAGATCGGTTTTGATCGCCTGTGTGATATTGCCCGCGAAGGCGAAGCTCCGGCAATTGTTATTCCGCGCGTTCGGGCAAAATCCTTGGGGCGGGCATGCAAGAATGATCCGTTTATCGCCTTTGTCAGTGCGGATCGATCAGGCATCAATGCCGATCGTCTGGGCGAGATCGCCAATCCGTTGCTTGATCTTGATGCATTGCCAAAGGGCGACTGGCGCCCGGTTTCGATGGCCGAAAGTGCCGCCATTCGTCTGGCCAAACTTGCCCGTCTTTTGCCTGCTGTCGTAACCGTACCGGTTGCGCCCGATCAGCTTGAAAACCTTGCGCGTGCCCAGAATTTGCTGGTGCTGCAATCAGAAAGCATCAATGGATATGAAAATGCCTCGGCAGCAAGTCTGCGCGAGGTCAGCCAAGCCCGCGTGCCGCTGGAAAATGCCGAAAATGCAACCGTGATTGCGTTTCGTCCCGAAGATGGCGGGCAGGAGCATCTGGCAATCGTGATTGACGAACCGGCCAAGGACAAGCCGGTTCTGATCCGCCTGCATTCTGAATGTTTCACCGGTGATCTGATCGGATCACTGCGCTGCGACTGCGGACCACAATTACGTGGCGCGATTTCAGAAATCTCGCGGGGCGGGCAGGGTGGCATTGTGCTGTATCTGCGTCAGGAAGGACGTGGCATCGGACTGGTCAATAAACTGCGGGCCTATGCCTTGCAGGATCGTGGTTTTGATACACTTGATGCCAACGAAGAGCTTGGCTTTGATGCCGATGAACGTGTGTACCGCCCTGCGGCCGAAATGTTGCGCCAGTTGGGATTTGAAACGGTGCGTTTGCTGACCAACAACCCGGAAAAGATGTCGGGTCTTGAAAGCTGGGGGGTGAAAGTGTCGGAACGTGTTCCGCACAAATTCCCGTCCAATGGTCATAATGAATTCTATCTTCAGACCAAGAAAGAGCGGGCCGGGCATCTGTTCTAGGGTACCCGGCAGAAGATTCCGACAGGCAGGAATGCGTCGGATCTACTAAGAATAAAATCCTTATTTTTCAATTAGTTAATTAAATCCCAAATTGGCACTCCTTTTGCAAATTATCTGGCAAAAGGAGGACAATCATGTCGATTGGTGCAAATTGGCGGCAAATTTCGCCCGGTAGCGTTCCGGGCGTCGCGGGGGATGTGGCAGGCAACAAGTTTGCCCAGTCCAATGCGGCTGACCAGCTTTCCGATACATCGGAAGGCCGAAGCTTTTCCGAATATATGTTCGGCAAGGACGGCTTTGAATTCAGCGATGTGATTGATGTAATTAATCCCCTGCAACATATTCCCGGTGTCGGGATGATTTACCGGTCGCTGACCGGTGACGAACTGGGTAACGGTGCGCGTGTCGTTGGTGGCGGGCTGTTTGGCGGGGTCTTTGGCCTTGCCGGGGCGGCAATTGATGCCGTGGTTGATGCTGTGACCGGTGAAGATACCGGCGCGCACGTCATGGCCTTTGTCGGGGACAGCTTTGGTGGTGGTTCCGGCGATGCCGGGACGGCGATTGCCGATGCGTCCGAAAACCCCGCAACACCGACCAATGTCGCAGCCTTTGACGGTACCTATCAAGGGGATCTGGTTCTTCCCTGGATGGCCGGGCCGCAAACAGCACCATCCGGTCTTGCAAGCACCTCAGCGGCAGAGCAGGAAACGATTGTGCAAACTGCACCCACCACCCCGGTTGACCAGACCATTCTGGCATCGGCCAATACTGTCTCGAACGCAGCTGCCTATGGCATCAAGGCAAGTGATCTGAATCTGCCCTGGGGTCAAAGCGCGGCATCGGTACAACCGATAGCAAATCCGGTGCTGCAGGCACAGCAAGCTGTACAAATGCAGCCGCAATCCGAGCCCCAGCTTGGTCAGGCCGAAAGCGCAAGCCGGCTGCCCGCCAATGATCCCGCAGAACTGGCCGTTGCCATGGCCTCAGCGGGAACCACTAACCCGGTATCGAACGTCAAACAGACCATTGCGTCAAACTCATCTGCCAGTGATGGCCTTCGTCGCCCGACATTTAGCAATGATGGCGGCAATACGGTATGGGCACGCGCGCAAAATGGCGGACGCCTGAGTCGTGAAGCAAATACAATGGCAATTTCTTCTGAGATGGCTGAATACCAAGCGCGTGAATCAAAGCGTGTGTCGGGTGCCTCGGCTAAACAATCATCGCTTAATGGTGTGTTGGATAAGGTGAACAATCCGGGCACTCAAGATCGGTCAAATCTTGGCGGCGGAGAACCGTTATCCGCTGCCGAAATGGCAGCACGGTTTAACGCAGCCCTTGGGCGTGACAAGGCACAGACCATGGCAGCAGAAGCCGTTGCCAGCAGCAATGCGGTCGCCGATCAGGGGACTATGACAGCGCGCCCGGTCAGCCACAGTAGCGATACGCGCTTGAATAATGCGACAAACAATACGGCCAACAGCGCAGCAGAGGACGCAGCCGAAATGCACCCCCTGATGGAACGCGCATCAAGCCATATCGGGACAGAAGAACCGGTCGGTGCATGGTTCAGTCAGACCATGATGGACGGGTTGAAGAAATATCAGGCCATGCAAAAGCAAAACCAGCCCCAATCGACGGGCAATGCCATCTGATCGTCCTTGGCAATGCCGCGTTTAAAAAAGCCCGCCTGTGATGCACAAGCGGGCTTTGTCATTTCAAACGGTGATCTGATCAGCTGTTAAGGAAGCCGACGATTTCCTTGACCTCGCGCAGGATCGGCTGGGCGATGGCATTGGCGCGCTCCGCACCCTTTGCCAGTGCACTGTCGATATAGGCGGGATCGGCTTTAAGACGTGCCATTTCCTCGGTGATCGGGGCGAGCTTTTCGACAACCACATCGGTCAGCGCCTGTTTGAAGCCCGAGAATTGCGTGCCGCCATGTTCAGCCAGAACCGCATCAACCGTGCTGTCGGTAAGCGCCGCGTAGATGGTGATCAGGTTCTTGGCTTCCGGGCGGCCTTCAAGACTGGCTGCTTCACTCGGCAGTGGTTCCGGATCGGTTTTGGCCTTGCGGATTTTCTTGGACAGCGTGTCAGCATCATCCGTCATATTGATACGCGCCATATCCGATGCATCGGATTTGGACATCTTTTTCGCGCCATCCCGCAGCGACATCACACGGGTTGCTGGACCAAGGATCAGCGGTTCGGGCTGCGGGAAGAAATCTTCAACGCCGTAATCATTGTTGAATTTCAGCGCGATATCGCGGGCCAGTTCAAGATGCTGTTTCTGGTCTTCGCCAACCGGAACATGGGTCGCCTTATAGGCCAGAATGTCTGCGGCCATCAGGCTCGGATAGGCATACAGACCAAGGGAAGCATTTTCGCGATGCTTGCCGGCCTTTTCCTTGAACTGGGTCATGCGGTTCATCCAGCCGATGCGCGCGACACAGTTAAAGATCCAGGCCAGTTCGGCATGGGCGGAAACCTGACTCTGGTTGAACAGAACATGTTTTTCCGGATCAATGCCCGACGCAATCATGCTGGCAGCAAGTTCACGGATGTTGGAACGCAGCTCTTTGGGGTCCTGCCAGACCGTGATGGCATGCATATCAACAACACAGAAGATGCAGTCATACTGCTTCTGCAAGGCAACCCAGTTACGGATTGCGCCAAGATAGTTGCCAAGATGAAGGTTACCGGTGGGCTGAGCGCCCGAAAACACACGTTCCATAACGTTGTCGTCCATTTCAAGTGATGATCAATAAAGCCTGCATACTCCGCCAGGTTTTGGACACCCGCCGGCGGACGAGCATGCAAGCAAGCAGCGCGGAGTTAAGCCGCCCGGCGCGATGAGGTCAAGCAGCTTGTCGGGAATTGGCCGGATTTATTGCGTGCGGGGGGCTTTTCCGCGTTTGAAGGTCGCCTTGAGCTCGGAAAGGTTGGTTGCACCAAGCAGTTGGGCCGATAGGCCATAGATCATCAAACCGCCAATGACACAGGCCGTCATGATGGTGATCCGCATGACCGAAAGCGCATCATTGTCCCAGAAGACATCAATGGCAAACCACAATGCCGCCCCCATCAGAACCGATGCCAGCAAGATGCGCGGCAACCGTCTGACCAGTCGGGCATCAAACACAAGATCGCCGCGGCGATGAAGCAGGAAGCCCAGTGATCCGGCATTGACCCAAACCGAAACAGAGGTCGCGGCAGCAATGCCAAGATGGCCGAACCATGGCATCAGGGCGATGATCAGAACGATATTCAGGATCATGCAGGAAATACCGATGCGGATCGGAGTTTTGGTGTCTTCACGGGCAAAGAAGCCCGGTGCAAGAACCTTGACCAGAACCGAGGCTGGCAGGCCAAAGGCAAAAACGATCAGGGCAAGGCCGGTCATGCGGGTTTCTTCGGCCCCGAAGGCCCCGCGTTCAAACAGGACATTGATCACGGGCAATCCCATGACGCCAAGGGCAACCGCGGCCGGAAGGGTGAGCAGAAGTGCGATTTCAATGCCGCGATTCTGGCTATACATCGCGGTTTTGGGATCAGCCCCCTGCAACTGGCGCGAAAGCGTCGGCAAAAGAGCGGTGCCAATTGCAATGCCGATCACCCCGAGCGGGAGCTGTTGTACGCGGTCGGCATAATAAAGCCAGGACACCGCCCCGTCGGAAACAAGCGATGCCAGCATGGTATCGATCAGGAGGTTCAACTGATAGACGCCAGCCCCGATCATGCCCGGGATCATGCGTTTGCCAAGCAGTTTGACCCGGTCATCGACCCTGGGCATCTGCCATTTGATGGCAAAGCCCGCGCGTTTACAGGCAATGACCAGACAGATGAACTGGGCAACACCGGCGGCGGCCACCCCCCATGCAAGGGCATGGGCCGGGGTTTCGGTCATCGGTGTCAGGCCAAGCAGGGCGGCAATCAGACAGATATTGAGAATGATCGGCGCCCCGGCGGCGGCGGCATAGCGGTGAAGGGTGTTTAAAACACCCGACATCAGCGCGACGGCAGAAATAAAGGCAAGATAGGGGAAGGTAATGCGCGACAATTCGACGGCGAGCGCGAATTTTTCCGGGTCCTGGGCAAAGCCCGGCGCGAAGACATACATCGCCCAGGGCATTATGATTTCAATGATTGCAACCAGAAAACCGGTAATCAACACCAGCATCGACATGGCGCGTGCGGCAAATTCGCGCGCGGCCTCCATGCCGCGCTTTTCAATGTCACCGGCCAGAAGCGGGATGAAAGCCGCCGAAAAGGCTCCTTCGCCAAACAGACGGCGAAACAGGTTTGGGAATTTGAACGCAACAAAAAATGCGTCGGCCATGCCCCCGGCCCCCAGCATACCGGCAATCAGAATGTCGCGGCAAAAGCCCAGCAATCTGGACAACAGGGTAAAGCCACTTACCGTGGCAATGGAGCGTACAAGCGACATTCGAAAGCGTTCCGTCTCAAGGAGTCGTCGGGTTTGGCTGTGATGATCGCCAATTGCGGCAATTATCAAGCTGGCTGGATGAAAATCTGACAGGTGAAGGTGAAGAAGTCGTAATGAGGCGTCGCAAACCGGGCAAACCTATATCACAGAAATATGAAAGTCGTTGAACCGGGGCATTTTTTTGCCGGTTGTGACAGTCGTCACAGAAAACATGTTGCTGAGGGACTAAATTCCAATTCGCTGAGGATTCGTTGGGACGCGAGCCTCATTATTGGACGGGCGGGGAAATAAGGGGATCCACCTCAACCTGCTGCACTCCGAGGACAACGACATCGTGAATAACAGGTCACGATGTCGGATTTGGTTTTTACCCTTCCTCGTCCGTCACAATTCTCCATACGACAAGATACCGTTCTGATCGCGGAGATTGGAACTACCGGATTGATCCATACCGTGGTGGCGTCAAGGACGCCATATGGGTGCTGGATCAATCCGGTTTGTATTTCACGGGTCTTAATTATTCTGAATCGATTGCGTCAGGGTTTCCTTGACCTGGACAAATTTGGTCCGGCTATCGATTTTCAGGCCAAACACATCCTTCACATAAAAGACGTCAACCGCGCGTTCGCCAAAGGTGGAAATGCGGGCTGATGCGATCTGCAATGACAGGTCACGCAAGGCGCGCGTGATGTCATAAAGCAGGCCAAGACGGTCGCGTGCCGTGATTTCAATCACCGTATGGGTGCGGCTGGCCTTGTTATCGATGATGACGTTGGGTTCGACCTTGAAGACGGCGGTGCGGTGCGAGTTGTCCTTGGTCTGGCGACGTTCGATTTCATGACTGGGACGCAGGCGGCCCGAAATCACCTGTTCAAGGGTTTCACGCAGCTTTTCGAGCTTGGCCGTGTCGTTAAACGCCTCGCCATTGGTGTCCTGAACAAAGAAGGTATCAAGCGCCATGCCATCTGCAAGGGTCAGAATCTTTGCATCAACAACGTTGGCCCCGCACAGGGCCATGGCTCCTGCAATCTGGGAAAACAGACCCGGATGGTCGGTGGTGTGAACCGTGATTTCGGTGGCATCGATTTCGGTATCAATGCGGACATCAACGGTGATCTCGGCACCGGTTTTCTTGGCATCCCGGGTCAGATAGGCATGTTTGACATGCACATCGGTATCGAAACTGAGCCAATAGGACGGATAGCCGCGATCAATGAAGTCTTCGATATCGTCCGTTGGCCAATCGGCCAGTGCCTCGCGCAGGGCCATCTGCGCATTGGCAACACGCGAATCGCGGCTGTCGGCGTTCAGGCCACCCGACAGAAGATCGTCGGTGGCAAAGTAGAGCTCACGCAAAAGCGTTGCCTTCCAGCCATTCCAGACATTCGGGCCAACCGCGCGAATATCGGCCACGGTCAGACATAGCAACAAGCGCAAACGTTCCTGTGACTGCACCAGATCGCCAAAGGCCTTGATCGTGGTCGGATCATTGAGATCACGCTTGAAGGCGGTCAGGCTCATCCACAGATGGGCCTTGACCAGCCAGGAAACGGTTTCGGTATCGGCCGGTGAAAGGCCAAGACGCGGACAGAGCTTTTCGGCGACCTCGGCCCCAAGCTCGGAATGATCACCGCCTCGTCCCTTTGCAATATCATGAAGCAGGACGGCAACATAAAGCACACGCCGCGAGATGACTTTGCCCATGATCCGGGTGGCCACAGGGGCGTCTCCGGCCAGTTCGCCATTTTCGATCTGGTTGAGGATGCCAATGGCGCGGATGGTGTGCTCGTCCACGGTATAGGTGTGATACATGTCATATTGCATCTGGGCAACGACACGCCCGAAATCGGGGATGAAACGGCCAAGAACCCCGGCCTCGTTCATCTTGCGAAGGGCAATATCGGGGCTGTTGCGGTGGGTCAGGATTTCAAGAAAGACCTCGTTGGCAACCGGATCATTTTGCAATTTGTGATCGACAAATTTCAGGCTTTGCGTCACCCAGCGCAGGGTTTCGGGATGGATGCCGACCCCGTTCTGATGGGCGACCAGGAACAGGCGCAAAATCTTGATCGGGTCTTCTTCAAAAACGCCGAGATTTTCAACGGTCAGTCGTTCATTGCGTAATTCGAACCCGTCAATTTCCTTGGTGCCAAACAGCTTGCCGGGGAAACGGATCAGCGGGCGACGCTGATGGCGTTCTTCAAGGGCGGCACAGAATATGCGCGTCAGGTTGCCGACATGTTTGACCATTAGATAATAGTGTTTCATGAAGCGCTCGACACCCGAGGCCCCGGCATGATCGGTATAGCCAAGGCGGGATGCAATTTCGCGCTGCGTGTCAAAGGTCAGACGGTCTTCTTCGCGATCAGACAGATAGTGCAACCAGCACCGCACAGCCCACAGGAAATTCTGGGCTTTGAGGAAGCCTTGTGCTTCCTTGCGGGTCAGGACCTTAAGATCGACAAGCTCCATCGGTGAATTGACACGATAAAGATATTTGCCGATCCAGAACAGGGTGTGCAGGTCACGAAGGCCGCCTTTGCCATCCTTGACGTTTGGTTCGACCACATAGCGCGAATCCCCCATCCGGACATGGCGGTCATCGCGTTCATTGAGTTTCTTTTCAATGAATTCAAGACCGCTGCCCTTGACCAGTTCATCCATGAATCGGGTGCGAAACAGATTATAGGTTTCCTCATCGCCCCAGACGAACCGGCTTTCTAGAAGGTTGGTGCGAATCGTAATGTCCTGTTTGCCCATGCGCAGGCAATCATCAACTGACCGGGTGGCGTGACCGACCTTAAGACCCAGATCCCACAACATATAAAGAATGAATTCAACCACCTGTTCGCCATGGGCGGTCTGTTTGTAGGGGAACAGAAACAGGATATCGACATCCGAATGCGGTGCCATGTCGCCACGCCCGTAACCGCCGACCGCGACAATCGACATGCGCTGTTCATTGGTGGGATTATGCAGCGGATAGACAAAACTGATGGCAAAATCATGGATCAGGCGCACCAGCTGATCCATCAGGAAGCTGTTGGAAAAGACCGTTTCCTGACCGGAATTGCTGGCTTCAAAGCGGGTGCGAATGACAGTGCGACCGGCCTCCATGACCGATTTCAGCTTTTTGAGAACTGCGGTGCGCTGTTTGAAGTTTTTCAGATCCGGGTCATTTGCAATCGCTTCAAGCTCGGCAAAGACTGTCTTCCGGTCGATGATTTCGCGCTGCTTCTTGATCTTGTAGGTCACGTTGGTCGGTTTCCTTGCGCCTGCTTGCGGTCTGAGTGCCGATTAAAGCCAATAACATAGTAACGACAATTTATTGCGACCGCACCCTATGCATGTGCTGTGCCGAAATCCGGGCTGTTAGATCGTGCTGCTTGCTAGTCAAAACAAGACAGGCACCTGCCTCATATAAGGGCAAGGTGCCTGTTTTTCATGCGCCAGATCCAGCTTTGCCAGATACAGTTTTGATTGCCTAGTCTTTCAAAGCACGCAGCCGATAAAGTGCATCAAGGGCTTCGCGCGGGGTCATGTTATCGGGATCAAGATCGGCAACCGCATCCAGAAGGGCCTTTTGACCATCCGACAGGGAAGGGGTGCTCGCACGTTCTTCCTTTGCGGCCTGTTCGATGGCCACCGCAAACAGTGGCAGATCATCGGCCAGCTTGGAAACCGCCCCGCCCTGTTCGCCCTTTTCAAGGGTTTTCAGAACCTGTTCGGCACGCTTGATCACGGGTTTTGGCAAACCGGCAAGCTGGGCGACGTGAATGCCGTATGAACGATCCGCACTGCCCGCACCGACTTCATGGAGGAACACAACCTCGCCCTGCCATTCCTTGATCAGCATGGTGTGACAGGACAGATGGGCAAGCTTGGCGGCAAGCGCGGTCAGTTCATGATAATGGGTGGCAAACAGGCCACGGCATTGATTGATTTCATGAAGGTTTTCAACCACAGCCCAGGCAATCGACAGGCCATCAAAGGTCGCCGTGCCGCGCCCGATTTCATCAAGGATGACAAGCGACCGGTCGGTAGCCTGATTAAGGATCGATGCGGTTTCAACCATCTCGACCATGAAGGTCGATCGGCCACGGGCAAGATCATCGGCCGCACCGACGCGCGAAAACAGCCGGTCAATCACCCCGATATGGGCCTTGGCCGCTGGAACGAATGCGCCGATCTGGGCCAGAACTGCAATCAGGGCATTCTGGCGCAGGAAGGTCGATTTACCGGCCATGTTCGGACCGGTGATCAGCCACAGGCTTTGTTCATCTTCAAGGCGGCAATCATTGGCAACGAAGGGTGAGTCGCCATTTTCACGCAGGGCCGCTTCGACCACCGGATGGCGACCGCCGCGAATGTCGAAGGCAAGGCTGTTATCGATGTTCGGGCGCACACAGCCCTGATCACGGGCCAGTTCGGCAAGGGCGGCAGATACATCAAGACCGGCCAATGCCTGCGCACATTTGGCGATGGCGTCGGCCTTGGTCAGAACGGCGGCAACCAGTTCCTCGAACAGTTCAAGCTCAAGGGCAAGCGCCTGGTCGCCTGCCTTGGAGACCTTGCTTTCAAGTTCGGAAAGCTCGACGGTGGTGAAACGCACCGCATTTGCCATGGTCTGGCGGTGGATGAACTCGTCTTCTTCCATCATCTTGTCGGCGGTCTTGGCCGATACTTCGATGAAATAGCCCAGAACGTTGTTGTGTTTGACCTTAAGATTTGAAATCCCGGTCTGCTCGGTATAGCGGGCCTGAAGATTGGCGATCAGTTTTTTGCTTTCGCTTGAAAGCATGCGCAATTCATCAAGCGGCGGGTGATATCCCCCGGCGATAAAGCCGCCATCACGGGCCAGAAGCGGCAGGTTTTCCGACATTGCCCGACGCAACAGATCAATCAGATCGCCATGATGGCCCATTGCGGTCAAATGATCGCCAAGTGCCTCTGGCTGGGTGGTCAGGCCATCATTGCCGCCATCGGGCTTGGCCAGCAGATTGCCAATCGCAAAGGAACAGGACAGACCATCACGCATCGCCGCCAGATCACGCGGACCACCACGACCAACCGACAAACGCGACAACGCACGTTCAATGTCGGGGCATTCCCCAAGGGCGGCGCGCAGGTCCGAGCGCAGCGCATCGCGATCATGGAAATATTCAACCAGATCAAGGCGTTTATTGACTTCTTCGGCATTGGTCAGAGGCGCCGACAGACGGGCAGCCAGCAACCGTGCCCCGGCCCCGGTGCGGGTGCGGTCAATGACTGAAAGAAGCGATCCCTTGCGCTCACCCGACTGGGTCTGGATCAGTTCCAGTGATCGGCGGGTGGCGGCATCGATTTCCATCGCCGCACCCTCGGCCACACGGGTCGGGGGCGACAGACGCGGCATCTGGCCTTTCTGGGTCAGATCGACATAATCAATCAGCGCCCCGGCTGCGGAAAGTTCGGCAATCTCGAACCCGCCAAAGGCATCAAGGGCTTCGACCTGATAGAGCTTTTTCAGGCGCAGCTGGGCATTTTCGGCATCAAAGCGCGCGGTTGGCTGCGGCGTGATGATGTTTTTGTATTCGGCGTAGATGTCAAACACGTCTGCGCGGTTGAGCATCTTTTCCGAAAACAGGATTTCACCCGGATCAAGCCGTGCCAGGGCGGCCGGAAGGCCTGCCATATCACAGGGCTGAACAAAAAAGTCGCCGGTCGACATATCAAGCCAGGCCAGACCGACCTTGCCGCGCACTTCCGAAACGGCAGCCAGATAATTGTGGCGTCGTGCATCCAGAAGGCTGTCTTCGGTCAGGGTACCGGGCGTGATCAGGCGAACGACACCGCGTTTGACCACGGATTTTGCACCGCGTTTTTTGGCCTCTGCCGGGTCTTCCATCTGTTCGCAGACGGCAACACGGAACCCTTTGCGAATAAGACGCTGAAGATAGGTTTCGTGACTATGGACGGGAACACCGGCCATGGGAATTTCGTTACCCTGATGCTTGCCGCGTTTTGTTAGGGCGATATCAAGGGCTTCGGCGGCTTTGACTGCATCGTCAAAAAACAGCTCGTAAAAATCGCCCATCCGATAAAACAGCAAGCAGTCTTGATACTGTTCCTTGATTTCAAGGAACTGCATCATCATTGGTGTTGCGCCTTCACGGGAAAAGGATGGCGCGGTCGGTGTGGTGTCGGATGTATCAGCGATGTTGTTCATGACGTCTGTGATAGCAAACCCTGAAGGCATTGACGAGAGGTGGCAAAGTGCGAAGTCATAGTTTTTGACCTATGCCATTGCAACGCCTGAATTTCCGTAAAATATATATGTATTGCACCGGACAGGACTGTCGATGTGTACTGACATTCTTGTAGCGGAAAACAGTCACCAAGGAGAGCGCAAAATGGCAGCAGAACAGACCACCTCGCAGGCCCCGGAACTGGTCGGATTGTTCGATACGAAAGACAGCTTTGATGCTGCCGTGAATGCACTGCGGGGCAGTGGTTTTGCGCGAACCGATCTTTCGGTTCTGAGTTCCCATGAATCGATTGATGTCGCCGGATCAGACGGCCGGTCCTGGTCAGATGTGCTGACCGCACTGGTCGGTGAAGTGAAATATGAAGTGCCGCTGGTGGCATCGGGCGCCATTGCCCTGTTTGGCGGGGCGGCAACCGCCCCGGCAGCCATTGTGATCGGGGCAGGGGTTGGCGCGGTTGCCCTTCGTGAATTCATTGATGAAGTCACATCCACCCCGCATACCGAGGATTTTGCCCGTGCAGTTGATGCAGGCTCCGTGATCCTGTGGGTGCGTCTTGATCCGTCGATGGAAGGTGCCGAAGCAACGGCAAAAGCCATTCTGGAAAAACATGGGGCCACCAACATCCATCTGCATGTCGCGAAATAGCGACCAAAAGGCCGTTTAGTTGGCCAGCCTGTAGCTCAGGCGGGTTGTTTGCGTCTGACCGGCGGCGATAAAGGTCTGGTGATGGTTGATCTGGGTCGGCCATCCGCCAGATCGCGGCAGGGTGGCGGTAATCGTCGTCTGGATGTCGTAATCTTCCCAGGCGCGGAGCTGTTTGGTGGTGCGTTCCATTGATGCCTTGTCCATGCCCGCCATCTGCGAAAGCAAAAAGGCAATGCCGTTGCGCACACTTTCACGGGTGTAGCTTTGGCTGAGCGCGATGGTCGCCTGATCCTCATTGATCGCGGTTATTTTCATCTCGCCAGTGACCACAAGGTTCGATCCGGTCAGCTCCCACGGTATTTCCCGATGGATGGCAAGCGGTTCGTTAAGGGTCAATTCGATCCCCGTGACCGAAAAGACCGGCAAGACATCGCGCAGGGTGATCTGAACCCCGGCCCCGGCTGACATATTGGCAAAGGCCTGTCGCACCGGATCAAGGGTCGCGGCCATGCGCGGATTATCGGTATAATGCGCGATCACATCATCAAGTTTGGCAAAGACCCGCGGCAGAAGATCGGTTTTGACCGCCTCCATATTGGTCAGGGCAACCGGAACGCCGGTATCGGTTGTACGGAATTCAAAACCGAACCCCTCTGTCAGTCTGGCAAGCCCGGTGGCAAGGCGATAGGCTGGGTCATCGGCATCCGGTGCGGTAATGGCGATGTCGTTATAGGACGCCCGCATTTCAAAGCCCTGATCATCCTTACCCGTCACGGTTATCGGGATCGACATGGTCAGGCGGTTGGTACTTGTCTGATCACTTTGAAGATTGCGCCGGGTTTCGCGGGTTTTGACCACATCATACAGGCGGCTTTCACCTGTGGCCGGATCAAAGGGGAATGAAACGGTTTCGCCAGCGGTTGCGGACATCGCGCCCGGTGTCGCGACGCAGATTGTCATTCCGATGATGGTCAGAACCCGTAGAAGCGGTTGCATCGCCCTGTTTCCCTTGAGTTTTTCCGGATCGTGGAAAAGGTGTTTTTCCGTTTGAAATCCGTCCTTTATTGCGCGCTGCAACGTGTTTTATGCCCGGATGGCAGGATCGGGATCGCGCAATTAGGTCACTGAAAAATCACGTCTATTTGCCAACAGATTTGTCATGATCGGTCCCGCGGTCAACTGGCAATCGCGAAAACAGGATCAAAATATACAGGTAAGGATGTGTATTGTTGCATCGCAACATACAGAAAACGCTACGTAATTTTGCGGTTGCCGTTAACGTCGCCTTTGACCCGGGGCGCGAAGCCTGATTTATTGGGCGGTCCGACATGACGGTCCCACACCGAATTTATGTCGATCAGGATAAACTACACACGCAATGCAGATTGCTTTCCAACTTACCACGCAAGCGTCAGTGAAAACATAATGTCAGATAAAGAAATCAAGGTTCGTGACCGCGAAGCGCTGCTGTTTCATTCCAGCGGCCGCCCCGGCAAAATCGAAATCACCGCATCCAAGCCGCTGACCACCCAGCGCGACCTGTCCCTGGCCTATTCACCGGGCGTTGCGGTGCCGTGTCTTGAAATCGCGAAAAACCCTGCCACTGCCTATGATTACACCTCGAAGGGTAACATTGTTGCGGTCATCTCCAACGGGACTGCGGTTCTGGGTCTCGGCAATCTTGGGGCTTTGGCTTCCAAGCCGGTGATGGAAGGCAAGGCTGTGCTGTTCAAGCGCTTTGCCGATGTTGACGGCTTTGATCTTGAAGTCTCGACCGAGGATGTCGACGAATTCGTCAATTGCGTGCGTTTCCTTGGGGCTTCGTTTGGCGGCATCAACCTTGAAGACATCAAGGCACCGGAATGCTTCATCATCGAACAGCGCCTGCGCGAAGTGATGGATATTCCGGTCTTCCATGATGACCAGCACGGCACGGCCATCATTGCGGCATCGGGCCTGATCAATGCCTGCGACCTGACCGGGCGCGAGCTTAAGGACATCAAGCTTGTCATCAATGGTGCCGGTGCGGCGGCGATTGCCTGCTGCGAGCTGGTCAAAAGCATGGGTGTGTCGCCGGACAATGTCATCATGTGTGACTCGCGTGGCGTGATCTATAAAGGTCGCGAAGATGGCATGAACCAGTGGAAATCGGCGCATGCGGCAGAAACCGATGCCCGTACGCTTGAAGAAGCCATGGATGGTGCCGATGCGTTCTTTGGTCTGTCGGTCAAGGGGGCAGTGACGGCCAAGATGGTCAAATCGATGGCCAAACAGCCGATCATCTTTGCCATGGCCAACCCGGACCCGGAAATCAGCCCGGAAGAAGTCGCGGGGATCCGCAATGACGCGATCTGTGCGACCGGGCGTTCGGATTACCCGAACCAGATCAACAATGTGCTCGGTTTCCCCTATATTTTCCGTGGTGCACTTGATGTTCAGGCATCGACGATCAACGAGGAAATGAAAATTGCTGCGGCTCATGCGGTGGCGTCGCTGGCGCGTGAAGATGTGCCTGACGAAGTGGCGGCGGCCTATTCCGGGCGTCGTCTGCAATATGGTCCGGAATATATCATTCCGGCTCCGTTTGACCCGCGTCTGATCATTGCGGTGCCAAAGGCCGTTGCCCAGGCGGCAATGGATAGTGGCGTTGCCCGTCGCCCGATCATTGATATGGCAGAATATGAAAACCAGCTGCGTGGTCGTCTTGATCCGACGGCCGCCCATCTTCAGCTGATTTCCGATTATGTCCGTGCGCATCCGAAACGCATCGCCTTTGCCGAGGGTGAGGAAGAAACGGTCATTCGTGCAGCTGTGGCCTATCGCAATTCGGGCTATGGCACGCCGATCCTGATCGGACGCGAAGATCGCATCCATGAAAGTGCCAAGAAACTTGGCATCGAAAGCCTTGAAGGTGTTGAAATCAACAATGCGGCACTTTCGGGTCACAATGCCGAATATGCCGAATTCATGTATGAACGCTTGCAGCGCAAAGGCTATCTGTGGCGTGATTGCCAGCGCATGGTGAACCAGAAACGTAACGTTTTTGCCTCCGTCATGGTGGCAAAGGGTCATGCAGATGGTCTGATCACCGGTCTGACCCGCAACTTTGCACGCAGCTTTACCGATATCGCAACCGTGATCGATGCCAAGCAGGGCGAAATCCCGATGGGTCTTTCGATTGCGATCGCCAAGGGCCGCACGGTGTTTATCGCCGATACGCGCGTGCACAACCTTCCCAATGCCGAAGAACTGGCCGAGATCGCCATCCAGGCTGCCGAGAAGGCCCGTCAGCTTGGTCATGAGCCGCGTGTGGCGATGGTGTCGCATTCGACCTTTGGCAACCCCTACAGCCCCGATACCGACCGTATCCGCGAAGCTGTTGGCATCCTTGAACGCAGCAATGTCGATTTCGAATTCGATGGTGATATCGCGGTCGATGTCGCGCTCGATACCGAATTGCTGAAGCTTTATCCGTTCTGCCGCCTGTCCGGTCCGGCCAACGTGCTTGTCATGCCGGCCCTTCATGCGGCAACGACGGCATCGAAGCTTCTGGACAAGCTTGGCGGGGGTACGGTGGTTGGTCCGGTGATGATCGGGCTGGAAAAACCGGCCCAGATCGCACAGATGGGCTCGACCGTGAATGATCTTGTCAATCTTGCCGCCCTTGCTGCCCATGAGGCCGAGCACGGTTAAGGCAAAGATCTGACGATTTTTGCAAAATGGCGGAGCTGATTTTCAGTCTCCGCCATTTTTGTCTCTATGCTGCGTTGATGCAGGCGCTATTCGACGGATTGACCGAAAACTGCGATGACGGCGGCCAATGCGGCGAGCAACCCGTAAAATCCGACCCGATGCCAGCCAGCTTGTTGTTTGGCCGCGATCACCGTACTCAAGCCCGCCTGCAAGCCGTAATAGATGGCAAAACCGCGCGAGGCATAGCTGACAATCGCATAGATATCGGCCGACCAGGTCAATGCAATGCCGATCACAGCCAGTAGCAAATAGGCCTGGCGCTCGCTGATACGCTTGCGCGACAGTTCGGCAAACAGACCACCCGATCCGCTGGTATCGGCAACTGCCGCACTGAATTGCGATGCCAGCGCGGCTGCGACCAGAAGGAAGGGCAGGATCGGGGCGACAATCTTCATCATGTCGATGATGCCGGTTTCAGATGGCGACATCTGATCGGGGCGAAAGACATATGAAATCAAAAGGATGTAAACCAGATAGATCGCCGTCGACAGCCATTGGGCCAGACGCATCGATCTGATGCGGGTTCTGGCATCATATTCCGATCCAAGATAACGCGATGTCTCAAAGCCCTGGACGGTGATCAATAATCCGAAGGTCAGCGTGACAGCGGACCAGCCGGTAACTTTTTCAGGATTGAAAATAAGGGCGTCATCAAGCGCCCGATGGCCGAAATGCGCCATCAAACCGACCAGCAACCCGGCAATGATCGCCAGTTTCAAACTGACCGATACATATTCCATCTTCTCAAGGCTTTTGAAACCGCGCGACCATCCGACCAGAACGATAGTGATGAAAACTGCGGTGGTCAGAAGTTTGGCGTCAAAACCGGATTTGAACGGTGTGAGACTGAGCGCAAAGGCACCCAGAAGATTGAGGTAATAGGAAACCGAGATGATATAGGCAAAGGCCAGCGCCCAGGAGGACAGGGTTTCGATCCGGATCGCAAGCGGGCCAAAGTCGCCATCCTGAATGGCCTTTTCACCCGATGCGATATTGTAGCGGATCGCACCGCCAAACAGATAGGCGACAAAACACAGAACCAGCATGATCAGCGGCGCATAGCCGCCATATCCGATATTCAGGATCGGACCAAGCAGCAAAAAACCGCTGCCAATGATTGATGCAAGCGGGGTAACAACGGCACGCCATAAGGGAAAATAGGCGACAGAACGCATCGACAGGACTATTGCAACGCAGACAGTCGCAAATGCAATGATCAGATCAAAAATCACAATTCAGTTCCAGAAGCCTTGGGTGCAATGCCTTGATTCATAAATGATCAAGCTTGGTATCCTGTCCAGAGCATAGTTCGGGATTATGCATCAGCATGGATATCGATTTTGATCGAAATATGGTCCTGACCAGACACGGCGTTTCTGAAATAATGGATGGATATCTTATGTGATACCATATGGTGGCAAAGGCAATTTGACCCGATTTTTGCCACATGATTTGGGCATATGACCAACATGTCATGCCATTATTGCACAAAAAATAGGAAATGCCGTATGGGCCAGCTGACCCGATTTCTCGCTGTTTTCATGTTTTTCCCGCTTCTTGCCGCCTGTGAAGACGAACAGGCCAGCGGGCCGAATGCCGACGAGATCACCACAGCGGTGATCGAACGTTTCCGCGAAGATCCCTATGCCAAGGTCGGCCATGTGGAAAATGTCACCAAAACCAACAGCATTTCCGAAGGAGATGACGAGGTTATTGTGATGGTGCGCTATGAGCTGGTCTTTGATCGTTCAATCGCCGACTTTGCCGATGATGTCAGCGAAAGGGGCAAGGCTGCCGGAAATATGGATGATGTTGGCAATACGGTCAGTGACGCGATTGATCTGGTGAAAACCAAAATGCTGACAATGAA
Source organism: Thalassospira profundimaris (assembly GCF_003326795.1). GTDB lineage: Bacteria > Pseudomonadota > Alphaproteobacteria > Rhodospirillales > Thalassospiraceae > Thalassospira > Thalassospira profundimaris_C. The sequence continues at coordinate 448,916 of NZ_JPWI01000001.1, forward strand.
GGAAGGCGAGTTCAAGCCCGGTGACCGGCGTACGGTCGAGAACGAAATCCGGTTGCTGAAGTCCGAAAAGGGCTGGATCTATCGCGGGGAGCGATAAGATTTCCGACTGCCACCTGACACTGTCGTGCGACGAAGTAAAAAAGGGACCCGTTCGGGTCCCTTTTGCTTATCTGTTGGTCCATCCAGTCGACCGTGATCAGTCAAGTGAGGCCAGAACTTTTGGCGGCGGAGGAACATCGCCAGCCGCAAAGGTCAGACCATCCAGCTCATTGAGGCCATTGGCCCGCATGATGGCATGAAGGCTATCGACATATTCTTCGCCGCGTTCTGAATATTTGGTCAGGGTTTCGGCAAGGTCCCAACCATTGATCAGGTCACCATCGGCCCGCAGAACCGCGCGGCGTTCGCGCAGGGCCTGATAGGCCGGATGGGAATTGATGTTACGGGCATAGGCGCGCACACTGTCCATCAGGCTGCCAAATGACTTGATGACGTGATTCTTGCCTTCCTCGCGATCTTTGGGAACGATCCCTTCTTCGTCACCCCACGCCCACTGACCAAACAGGGCATTGCCTGCACGGACAAAGCGCGACGTGCCCCAGCCGCTTTCCTCGGCCGACTGGGCAAGGATCAGAGAGGTCGGGATAATATCAATACGTTCAAGCAGAGCCGTGATGCCGCCATCGGTCACGCGATAACGTTTCATGAGCTGCTCAACCCATTGCTGATCGGCCGCACTGACCGGAGTGCCGGAAATGCCTTTGGCCTGGATGGCCATCAGGCGGTCACGACGGGTGGCAATTTCTTCATTCACCCGCATGGCCAGCGGCAACATGATTCGAAGGAAAAGCGTCTTGCGCTCGTCAACGGATGCCAGTTCCCCAAGACCCTTGGGGACGCGCTTGATATAGACGCGGGGTACTTCCGTCATATCACTCAGGTCGTAACCGATGCTGTTGAAATACTGGTTAAGTGCAACAACCTCAGGTCCCCGGCGATAAACGGGCTTTTTCTTTGTGACCGTGACTTCTTTCGGGCTGGCTGCAGGAATATCGATCCCGAACCCGGCGGGGGTCGGAGACACATCAATTCCGGCAAAAATGCCAACATACAGTAAGCCGATTGCTCCGGTGACCGAAGCAAGCGCAATTTTCCGGTAATTTCCTGTTTTTGCGCTAGTCATTCTTGTATCTCCAGGATCAGTAACACTGTCCATCCCAAGTGGACGATATCTATGCCTTCCAGCGCCAAAGATCGCAACGGGCAATATTTCCACAAGTTGAAAACGCCGCGTAAACCTTCCCGTTTACGCAAAATAATAACGCCCGGCGCAGGCAAAAGTTTGCGCCGGGCTAAAGATTTTTTTAACGACTCGGAAAGATCAGTCAGCCATTACAGGTTCGACGGCCTGAACTTCTGGCACGTAATAACGCAGCATGTTCTCGATACCCATTTTGAGGGTCGCGGTGCTGCTCGGGCAGCCCGAACATGCGCCATGCATCTCAAGGTAAACAACGCCGTCTTCGAATTTGTGGAAAACGATATCTCCACCGTCCTGGGCCACAGCCGGACGCACACGGGTATCAAGCAGTTCCTTGATCTGGCTGACCAGTTCGTTGTCGCCTTCGGCAGCGGTGCTGGCACCGGTTGCGGCATCGGAATTCTGGTCAAGAACCGGCTGGCCGGAGGTGTAATGTTCCATGATACCGCCAAGAATCTGCGGTTTCAGGGTCTGCCAGTCTTTGGAATCGTCCTTGGTGATCGTGATGAAATCACCGCCAAGGAAGACACCGGCGATGCCATCAACTTCAAACAGCTTGCGTGCAAGCGGCGATTTGACGGCTTCGTCACTTTTGACGAAGTTCGCGGTGCCCAGACGGCCCATCACTTCTTCGCCCGGCAGGAACTTGAGTGTCGCCGGGTTCGGGGTCGGTTCGGTTTGAATGAACATGGTCGGCTTGTCCTCTCACTCTGATTGCCGGGGCTTATGCTGCCCGCTCAACAATCTGCATTTCATTAGGTTAGCCCCTAAATGGGGCAAAAAGCGGAAAAGATCAAGTCGCAGCGCGCAAGTCAGGTATTCCCCGTACGGTCAGATCGGGGCGCAATGACGCTTAACGCTGCAGGATGCTGCTGATTTCACGCATCTGCGTGCGTGCGCGCAACAGATAGAAGCCCAATCCCGCCAGATGGTTGGGGAAAATGATCCCGTCCGCTGACCCGTTCACCACAACCAGTGGATCAAGGGCGGCGGCTGATTGCAACGATCCGATCATTTCTGCCCAGGCTGGCGCAATTTGCCGTTCATTGATGATCTGTTCGAAATCGGTTCCGAGATCGCGCAGGATCAGGCTGTAGGCATAAAGGCGCCCCTTGGTCGCATAGAATACGTCATCGGCGGTGCGATCAAACAGGGACGGTGCATCGACCTTGTCATCAATCAGGGCCGATGCCGAACCAAGATCATTGGCAAACCGGTTCAGGGTTTCCTGAAGATTGTCTGCGCGGCGTTCAAATACGGCCTCGCCGGTGGTCAGGCGCTTGTTGTAATTTTCAAGTGCGCGGATGGCCTGACGGTATTGCTGTTCGGATGTCACACCGGGCAGCAGCGAGACGGTCGGATCAAATACCCATTTGTCGCCGCGGAATTTCAAAAGTCCGGCGGCATCATCAAGATCGGGGTCAACCTGGCTTGATCCGCGGGTACGCCCGATCTGATCGGACAGTTCAATCGAAAAACGCGACAGGGCATAAATGATGCCGGTCTGGAAGTTCGGCATATTGTCGAGTGCGCTACCGGGCAGGAAGAACGGGTCGTTCGCGGTCCAGCGGTTCTGGTTGACCTCGCGGTCGATCAGACCGGCAGCGGTGCTGACCGCATGGCTGCCACCCTGGTAATTGCCGGTAAAATCGGGATTGTCATCAATACGATGTACAAGCGCCATGCCCGCCGGATAATAGACCAGCGCGATCAGAACGATTACGGCAAGGCTGCGAATCCAGAATTTGCGCGATCCGAAAATACCTTTCAGACGTGCCCCGAAACCAGACATTCCGCCCTTTTTATACAGATAATCGTCTTCAATCATGACTTGTCCCGTGAATTAATTCAGCTCTTGAACCTAGGGTGTCGCTGCCCAAACGGCAAGTGCATGATTTCACTGTGAGATGCAGATATAGGTTTCGTATTGCACCAGACCCAGAAGTGTTTCCAGATCCTGTTCTGAAAGGGCAATACATCCCTCGGTTCCGCTATAGTCGGGTTTGGCAATATGCATGAAGATCGCCGACCCCTTTCCCGGTACCGGCGGGTCATCGTTATGACCAAGAACGACAACGATGTTATAGAGATTGTCGTCGCGCCACAGTTTTTCGTGACTTCCGCTAAACGGAAGTCTTACGGGACAATTATAGGACGGGTGATCGGGATCATCGCACCAGCCGTCCGAGAAGGAAATGGTGGTTGCGGGCAGTTTTGTTCTCGGGCAGGGTCTGCGATCAGAGCGATACATCACATAGCGCAATTTCCAGCGTCCGGCCGGTGTCTTGCCGTCGCCCTCGGTCTTGCTGTGGGCATCAATGATGCCATTCACCCCGAATGCACAGCGAAATTCGTGATCTCCCACGCGCAGCACACCATCCGCCGAAGCCGTAATTTCAAGCGGTTGGGATATTTCATGTGCAATGGCGTCGCTTTGCATTCAGTCCGTGCCTTTTTGGTATCTGCGCAGTGCGTCTTCGAGACAATTGCGCGACGAGGATGAGAAACAACAAAGGTAAATTTGTGGCATTGCGGCAATTTCGCCAGTCACCTCACAAATGGTTGATACGGCGATGTCGGCGGCAAGGTTTTCCGGATAGCCAAAAATTCCTGTGGATATGGCCGGAAACGCCATTGATTTGAGGTTGTTTCGCACTGCGATCAGAATTGCGTTGCGGTAGCAGGCAGCAAGCAGGGTGGCCTCGTTACGGTTTCCGCCCTGCCAGACGGGACCAACCGTGTGAATGACAAAGCGTGCGTTCAGACCAAATCCCGCTGTGATGCATGCCTGTCCGGTCAGGCAGGGCGCAAGCGGGGCACAGGCCCTGGCAAGTTCCGGTCCGGCGGCAGCATGAATGGCACCACAAACACCCCCGCCGGGCAAAAGGGCCTGATTGGCGGCGTTGACAATCGCATCTGTGTCCAGCGTCGTGATGTCGGCACTTATGATTTTTATGATGCTGGAAGGGTGGTCGTTCTGTTCATCGGGCACGGATCGAATTCCGATACGTTATGAGAGCCCCAAAACACACTGCATTGTCGTCTATTTTGACAAAAAGTCAAAAAAACAACGCTCTGTCGTTCGAACAGAGCGTTGTTTGCAATTATTATAATCGTGCAGGGCCGACTATTTTGCCAAATTTACTTGGCCAGGCGTGCGACACCTTCTTCGATCAGGCTGGCAGCTTTTTCAGCGCCTTCCCAACCGGTGACCTTTACCCATTTGCCTTTTTCGAGGTCTTTGTAACGCTCGAAGAAATGCTGGATCTGGTCGCGGAAGATCTGCGGAAGATCTTCGTGGGATTTGATGTCGGTATAGTAGGGGTCGATCTTGTCATGGGGAACGCAGATCAGTTTTTCGTCCTGACCGGCTTCGTCTTCCATGATCAGAACACCGATCGGGCGTGCACGGATCACCGAACCGGCAACGACCGGCTCGCGGAACATGACCATCGCGTCGACCGGGTCACCATCTTCGCCAAGGGTGTTGGGAATGAAACCGTAATTGACCGGGTAATACATCGAGGTATGCAGGAAACGGTCAACAAAGACAGCTCCGGAATCCTTGTCTACTTCGTATTTGACCGGTCCGCCCTGCGGAATTTCGATGACGACATTTACGTCCCACGGAACATCTTTGCCGACGGCAATCTTGCTGAGATCCATCTGGGAAAATCCCTTTCGCTTCTATAAAGGCATGCCCCGGTATCCGGGACGGCTGTGTTCGGCTTCGAAGATGCAAAAATGCACCCGAAGGAGAATGATGCCGACCTTTTATCGCGAATTGCCGCAGCTTCCAAGGGGGTCCACATGCATCCTTGGTCGAAAATCAGGCAATTTCTTTTGCGGATGCGAATAAAGAAGACGATTCAGGGGTTTCTGCCCGGGCAACGACGGTTGATGGCAGGAAACGATCATGATCATTTAGCAGGTGTTCGTTAAACAGATGCCAGTTGGATACAAGGCCGCCCTGATGACGCGCTGGAATTTTGCGATCATGGAACAGATGCAGCACCGGCGAGCAATATTCGACATTCTTGCGCCGCAGGCCTGACCGCAACAGGCGCAGGACAAAATCGGAATCTTCCCAGCCATGTCCTTCATATGCTTCATCAAAGCCGTGAATACGATCAATATCGGCTTTGAAAACGCCAAGATTGCAGGTCTGCGCCTTGCGCCAGCAATTTTCATGCTCCCAAAGCCAGGGGCCTTTATGGGGCAGGCGAATGAACTGGAACGGTCGATTGCAGAATCCGAAAAGCGATACGGCAAAAAGGGCTGCGCGCGGCCATTTGTGAAAGGCCCATTTGCGTTCGAGAAGGGTTTTGGTCAGGCGCTGCTTGATGAAAACGCGCTTGCCTGAAACAAGGCATCCGGCCTCGGCTGCCTTGCGGTGGCGGGTGATGAAGTCGGGCATGACACAGCAGTCACCATCAATAAAGATGACAAGTTCGCCTTCGGCCATGGCAATGGCGCCATTACGCGCCTTGGCGACGCGAAAACCGCTATCTTCATGCCAGTAATGTTTGACCGGAACCGGGCAGGTTGCTGCAAAATTTTCGATCACACGTGTGGTCGGACCTGCTGATCCGTCATCGGCAATGATGATTTCAAAATTACGATCATTCTGATCGGCAAGCGAATTCAGCACCAGAGAAAGTGCTTCAGGCCAATTATAGGTCGTGACCACGACCGACACCAAGGATGTCATCTTCCCCCCACGTACCCCGTTTTTGTGCAGCTTTGCCCGTTTTTATTACCCGAGCCTACCCTTACGAAATCTTAAGGGCAATTGACAAATTGCTTACATAAACTTCTTTCGCGCCAGTGACGCGGTTTTGGGATTGATCAGTTCCCTGATCCATTTGGCGGCTTCGATCACGACAGGGTCTTTCTGGCGTGCAGGCCGGATCAGAAGGCGATACCACCAGTGCGAAATGAAATCCGGGAAATTCAGCGGAACCAGCTCGCCACGTTCGACATAGTTACGTGCAACGACATCGGTGCTTGCAACGATGCCCTGTCCGGCACGTGCGGCTTCGAGTGCCCAGATATGGTGGCTGAAGGTCCAGCAATCGGCGAGCGAGAAGCTGGCATCCTTGAACCATTGTTCGATCTGGGCAAACTGTTCGCTGTCACTGTCAATCAGCAGAATATCGCGTGGGCCCAGTTCCGAAACATTGATATGACACGCATCAAAGCCGCGCTTTGCCAGCCATTCAGGGGCGGCAAAGGCGGTATAGACTTCCGGGGTGAGAAGTTCGGTTACCCAGTCTTCCGGACCGGGCAGGTCCTTGGGCGCGATTTGAAGAGCCAGATCAATTTCAAGCGGATCAAGCCCGTCATCAAACTCGATCTTGCGGAACTGGACGGGAATATCAGATGGCAGCCGGTCGCGCAGGTTATCAAGTTCATAAAGCAATACGGTCAATGCCGGGGTTGCAAGCGCGCCGATACGGATTGCCTTGCCCTTGTCCGGGCCGACTTCGCTGGTGATATCGGCAATGCCGTCAAGGGCCTCGGTCAGGCGCGGCAAAAGAAGTTCTGCCGATTTGGTCGTGCTTAGTCCCCGACCTTTGCGGGTGAACAGCACAACACCAAGGTTTTCCTCAAGCTGGCGCAGCTGATGGCTGATGGCACTTTGCGTGACGTGCAATTCTTCGGCTGCACCTTTTACGCTTTGGTGGCGGGCGGTGGCTTCAAAAGCGACAAGTGCGCGTAAGGGGGGCAATTTCCGGCGCATTTTGTGTTTCCATACGAACAGTTTCCTTCGTCAATATTGTCTATCAGGACTGATGTTAAAAAGGGGCAAAAAAAACTCAACAATGGCTGAAAACCTTTCATTCGTATTTTTCCAAACAAGCGGGCAGTATCATCTGCATAAAGGGTTTCCGGCCGAAGATTTTCCGATGTCTCCTTGCGCCACCCCGTAAGCCAGTCTCCCTGACTGCCGGAAACCCCCAAATAACCCATGAAATTGGAAACGATCATGACCGGGACGCTGATGCGCCTGAGCGGAAATGTCCGCGGCGTTTTATGGATGACTGCTGCGATGGCCTCGGGCGTTTTTGTCGATGTCTGTGCCAAGCTGGTGTCCCATGATGTCCCGACCGCACAGATCATCGCCATGCGTGCAGTCACCACAGTTGCGGTGTTCCTGATCGTTCTGATGTTTATTGGCGTGCGTCCAATCAGGACTCGCCGCCCGATGGCCCATATTGCGCGCGGAATATTGTGGTACGGGTCGCTGTTCTTCGTGTTCTTTGCGCTGCGCCAGATGAGCATCGCCGAGGTCAATGCCTATCTGTTTATCGAGGCATTGCTGACAGTCTTGCTCGCCGTCGTGATTCTCGGTGAAAAGCTGACAGCGCGTAAAATGATTGCCACCCTGCTCGGACTGGTCGGGGTTTGGGTAATGTGCGCCCCGCGCATGGATGGTTTCGGGGTGCCGCTTGGCGTTGCTGCGGCCCTGTTCGGGGCTTTTTGCTTCTCGGCCCAGACCCTGTTTGCCAAGGTCATGACGCGCACCGAAACCAATTTTTCCATGCTGTTCTGGCCGCAGATCATCGCAGTTGTGATCTGGGTTCCGATTGCCCTGATTTCCTGGCAGCCGGCGTCTTTTGCCGATTGGGCCTATTCGGCGGGGGCCGGTTTCTTTGCGATGATGACCAATTACATGGTTCTGCGGGCCGTGCGGGTGGCCGATGCCAGTGTGGTGTCGCCAGCGGCCTATACGGCCCTGCCGTTCTCGGTGGCGATGGATCTGATCTTTTTTGACATGTTGCCGGTACCGGTCATTTTTGTCGGGGCGGGGATTGTCATTCTGGCGGTGATGCTGCTTGATTACAAAGGCGGTGCCAAACCACAGCAGATTGACGACGCCGAAGAGGTCGGGGATGACGAAGCATCCCCGAAACCGGCAGAGGCCTGATCAAAAAAACTTATGATCTAGGGACTTTCATGCTGATGGCGGGAGTCGGCAGGCGCCTGATCGCGTTCATGCATGCCATAATCACGGATCACGCCTGCCACGCGCAGCCGGTAATCTTCAAATATCGTATTTCGGCCTTTGCTCTGTGCCGTGCGATGTTCACCGATATTGCGCCATGCCTTGACTGCTTCCTCGTCGCGCCAGAACGATAGTGACAGAACCTTGCCCGGCGTGGTCAGGCTTTGAAACCGCTCGACCGAGATGAAACCATCCATTTTCTCAAGCACCGGTTTGAGATCGGCTGCGATGGCAAGGTAATCATCATAGCGGGCCGGATGGGGCGTGACTTCGAAGATGACGGCAATCATGGTTTGATCAGCTCCGTGTGCGGGGTGGAAGCAATTTTGAGAAACTGGCGTTCCTCGCGCAGGATGAATTTTTCACGTTGGGAAAATTCGTAGTTTTCCCGACCCAACGGATCGTCCTTTAACCGGGCACGATAGGCTTCATATGAGGCCAGATCGGGCAAATGGTAGATGCCATAGGCGGTTGAGACCGATCCTTCATGCGGTGCGAAATACCCGACAAGGTCGGCCCCGCAGCGCGGAATGGCCTGTCCCCAGTTGCGGGCATATTCAATGAAGGCATCCTTTTTATATGGATCGATTTCATAGCGGATGAAACAGGTGATCATGACAACGTCCTTTCAGGAGATCAGGTGACAGGACCATTATCGCGATTGCCGGTCATAGATGCTTCGATTACCATCGAACTATGAAAGAAGGACCCGATATTGCCCGCGTGGCTGCATTGCTTGGTGATCCGGCGCGCGCAAACATGCTGACCGCCCTGATGGGTGGTCGGGCATTAACCGCAACCGAACTGGCGCAAGAAGCCGGTGTAACGCCGCAAACTGCAAGCTCGCATCTGGCAAAGCTTGAGGCCGGAATGATTGTCACCCCGCGCAAGCAGGGGCGGCATCGCTATTTCACCCTTTCCGGCCCCGATATTGTCGAGGCGCTTGAAGTGCTGATGGGGATTGCCAACCGGGTCGGACATAACCGGGTGCGGACCGGCCCCAAGGATCCGGAATTGCGCCATGCACGCGTTTGCTATGACCATCTGGCCGGGGATATGGGGGTTGCGCTGTTTGAGGGGCTAACAAAGCGCAATCTGATTGAAAGTGACCTGAACGGTGTTGCCCTGACCGCAGCCGGGATCACATTTGCCGGGGAATTCGGTATTGATCTTGATGCCTTGCGCAGCAAACGCCGACCGCTTTGCCGCGAATGTCTGGACTGGAGTGCACGGCAATCCCATCTGGCCGGATCATTCGGCGCGGCATTGCTCGACCGGTTTTACGATCTGGGCTGGGCCAGGCGGGGGGTGGAGTCGCGTATAGTACGTTTTAGCCGCGAAGGCGAGCGTCAGTTTCGCGATCTTGTGAATTTCTAGTCCTTGAGCAAAGCCGTGACAAATCCCGGCACCAGATCGGTTGCCGCCCCATAGGCGCTATGATCAAACAGGGTTGCGCCGGAACTGGGTTCAAGATTGAGCTCGACCGTTTCGGCCCCGGCTTCTTCACGGGCGACCTGCACAAACCCGGCGGCCGGATAGACATTGCCCGATGTTCCGATTGAAATGAAAAGCCCGCATTTGCCAAGGGCGTCATAAATACGTTCCATCTCAAGGGGCATTTCGCCAAACCACACCACATGCGGGCGCAAGCCCCCCGCCTTGCCACAGGACGGGCACGGGGTTTCCCGGGCCAGATCATCAGCCCAGCCTGTCAGAAGATCACAATGGTTGCAGCGGATTTTAAGAAGCTCGCCATGCATATGGATCAGGTTTTTTGATCCGGCCCGGTCATGCAGATCATCGACATTCTGGGTGACCAGCAAAACATCCCCCGGCCATTCGGATTCAAGGCGTGCAAGTGCCAGATGTGCGGCATTTGGCACGATGGCGGGGTCGCGCAATCCGGCGCGCCGGTCATTATAGAAATAATGCACCAGATCGGGATTGTTAACGAAGGCCTCGGGCGTTGCGACTTCGGAAATATCGTATTTCGCCCAGATGCCATCGGGGTCGCGGAAGGTATGAAGACCGCTTTCCTTGGAAATCCCCGCACCTGTCAGAATGACAATCGGAGCGGCTTCGTCGCGCAGGATTTCAATCAGATCGGGGCGGAGCGGCATGTGAATATTCCTTGATTGGCAGCGTACTTTTGTCCGACAGCCTAATGCAAACAAAACACCCCCGCCAAGTATGTCTGGCAGGGGTGCTTGCTAAACCCGATCCGCTAAAACCGGTTTGTCTGAATTTCTGGTCGTTATGCCGAGGTATCGACATTGCCGCCGGGCGTATCATCCTTTGACGGATTGCTTCCGGCCGGGTTTTTCGTAACACCGACCATTGCCGGGCGCAGAAGGCGGCCCTTAAGGACGTAACCGGCCTGCATGACCTGTGCGACATGGCCATCCGGATATTCCGGGTGCGGCAATTCAAACACGGCCTGATGGTGGTTCGGGTCAAGCTTTTCGCCAAGCGGCTCAAGCTTTTCGATCCCGTTCTTTTCAAGAGCCTTCTGCAGGGCCTGTTCGGTCATTTCAACGCCCTCAAACAGCGTTTTCATCGCCGGGTCGGCTTGTGACGTGTCACCGGCCGCATCAAGGGCGCGGCGCAGGTTGTCACCCACATCAAGAAGGTCACGGGCGAATTTGGTGATCGCGTAGTTGCCGGCATCCTCGACGTCTTTCTTGGCGCGGCGGCGGGTGTTTTCCACCTCGGCGGCCTGACGCAGCAGACGGTCTTTCAGCTCGGCGACCTCGGCCTGAAGGGCGGCAATCGGGTCTTCGATGACAACTTCTTCACTTTCTGCGCCGGTCGCCTCTGCTGCGACGTCCTCAGATGCGGTTTCTTCTGCGGCATTTACATCCTGCAGATCTTCCGGAGTGTTTTTTGCGGTTTCCGACATGGCTAACCTTGTACTTTCACGTTATGCGGCCTGACACGCAGCGCCGCGATTTATCCAATCAGTCGACCGACCAGTTTGGCGGTGTAATCGACCAGCGGAATAATCCGGGCATAATTGATCCGGGTCGGTCCGACAACCCCGATTGCACCCACAATGCTGCCTTCAGCATTCTGATAGGGTGAAATCACCATCGAAAGACCCGATCCGCCAAACAGTTTGTTCTCGGACCCGATGAAAATCTGAACGCCCTGGGCATCCGTCGTCACATCGAGCAATTCAATCATCTGATCGCGGGCCTCAAGCACGTTAAACAGGCGGCGAACGGTCTCAAGCTGTTCGATTGTATCGATATTTTCAAGCAGCTGGGACTGGCCCTTTACAATCAGGGACGATCCCTTGATCCCGCCAGCCCATGTCGCAAGGCCCGCATCAATCAGTGTGGCGGAAAGTTCATCAAGCTCCTGCTTGAGGCGATCACGTTCCTGCGTGATCAGCACTCTTGCGTCATCAAGTGTCTTCCCAGCCAACCGGGTATTTAGATAATTCGCCGCTTCTGTCAATGCCGAGGCGGGCAAATCGACCGGAACATCAAGGATTCGGTTTTCGACACTGCCATTTTGCGACACCAGTACGGCAAGCACCTTGCCCGGTGACAGGGCAACGAATTCGATCTGTTTGAGGCGGATGCCATCGGTCTTTGGCGCAACCACCAGCCCGGCACAGCGCGACAGGCCCGAAAGCATTGATGTTGCCTCGCCCAGCATCTGATCAAGCGAATAGCCCGCCTGTTCGCAATTCTTGGTCAGCTGGTCACGTTCGGCATTGGGAAGGTCGCCAACCTCCATCAGCGCATTCACAAACAGCCGCAATCCCTTTTCACTGGGCAGGCGCCCGGCCGAAATATGCGGCGCAACCAGAAGCCCCATCTCTTCAAGATCGGACATGACATTGCGAATGGTCGCAGCAGAAAGGTTTTCGGACATGCGTCGCGCAATCGACCGCGAACCGATCGGTTCGCCGGTTTCGACATAGGCATCGACAATCTGGCGGAACACTTCACGTGACCGCGCATTCATGTCGCCCAGCAATGTATCGTCAAAATGGGCCATGTGTTCCAAGCCTGCGGGTCGAGACAAAGCTGTTTCAAGCTCAGGGAGAATTTAGTCAGGCATTGGGTATACGTCAATTGCGCCCTTGCAGGGCAAAAGCCGGAAGGCACACCGGTTTCAAGTACTTGGTTTGAAAACGTTGTTTGTATTCCTGACGGGTTTTGGGCGAATCCGGGTCGATCAGGGCCGGGAAACTGCTGGACCTTTGGCGGGTGTCATCTTACTTTGGGCCAAATTTCAAGCCTGTTTGCATCTGCGATCCATCCGTCGGTGCCAGAGCTGCAACCACAAGATCTGTAACCAAGAGGTTCTCACACATGCGCCCATCCGGCCGTACCCCCGATCAGCTTCGTGACGTAACGATTGAAACCGGCATTTCCAAATATGCCGAAGGGTCCTGCCTGATCAAATTCGGCGATACCCATGTCATCTGTACCGCCACGGTCGAGGACAAGGTTCCCGGTTGGATGCGCAATACCGGCAAGGGCTGGATCACCGCAGAATACGGCATGCTGCCGCGTGCCACCGATTCGCGCATGCAGCGTGAAGCTGCGCGTGGTGGCCAGTCGGGCCGCACCCAGGAAATTCAACGCCTGATCGGTCGTTCGATCCGTGCGGTGGCCGATATGAAAGCCATGGGCGAGATGCAGATGCGCCTTGATTGCGATGTCATTCAGGCCGATGGCGGTACGCGCACCGCGTCGATCACCGGTGCCTATGTTGCGGCCCATCTGGCGTTTCAGGGCGTGCGTCGTCTTGGCCTGATCAAGGAAATCCCGCTGACCCAGCCGGTCGCAGCGATTTCTTGCGGGATCTATAACGGCGAAGCCGTGCTTGATCTGGATTACGCCGAAGACAGCAATGCCGGGGCGGACGCCAATTTCGTGCTGGCGGGCAATGGCGGCATTGTCGAAGTTCAGGCCACTGCCGAAGACGTGCCGTTTGATCGCCAGTCTTATGACAAGATGTTCGCGCTGGCCGAAAAAGGCTGCAAGGAACTGTTTGCCAAGCAGCGCGAGGCCCTTGGTCTTTAAGTTAAGCGAGACTTTCCGCGGCAGGAACCATACCTGCCGCTTTTCACATCTGACCCCTACCGAATCTCAGGCAGAAAAATGGCCCGTCGCTTTACGGAAAAAAAACTCGTCATTGCCAGTCACAACAAAGGCAAGATCAAGGAAATCGGTGAATTGCTAGCACCCTTCGGGATCGAGGTTTTCTCGGCCGGAGAACTTGACCTTCCCGAACCCGAAGAAACCGAAAAGACCTTTATCGGCAATGCACAGCTGAAATCGGTGGCGGCGGCCAACGGGGCCAATCTTCCGGCCCTTGCCGATGATAGCGGCCTTGCGGTTTCTGCCCTTGATGGTGCGCCGGGCATCTATTCGGCGCGCTGGGCCGGGCCGGACAAGGATTTCGACATGGCGATGGAAAAAGTCCAGAACGGGATCGGCAACCATCCCGACCGCCGCGCATCCTTTATCTGCGCGCTGTCACTCGCCTGGCCAGACGGGCATGTCGAGAATTTCGAAGGCAGGGTCGAAGGCGAAATCGTCTGGCCGAAACGCGGACGTCACGGCTTTGGCTATGATCCGATTTTCCAGCCCAAGGGATATGACCAGACCTTTGGTGAAATGGACCCGGCCAAAAAGCATGAAATGAGCCACCGTGCCGATGCCTTTGCCCAGATGGTCAAGGCCTGCTTTAAATAATCAGGTTTAAATAATCCGGGCCTTTTGGCGCCTGCATTGAACATATGCACGCATCGCTGATGTCATGATCGGCGGTGCGTGTTAGTTTATCCGGGTATCAGGGATATAAATGCCCTGCTTTTCCAGCAATCAGGATCGAGTTCCGCGTGTCCGCATCTTTTGCCGAAACCGTGCCCTTTGGCATCTATATCCACTGGCCGTTCTGTCTGTCGAAATGCCCCTATTGCGATTTCAACAGTCATGTGGCGAACAGTGTCGATCACGCCCGCTGGCGCAAGGCGCTCCGGGCCGAGCTTGCCATCGGGGCGGCCCGCCATCCGGGCCGTGTTGTCGGTTCGATCTTTTTTGGTGGTGGTACACCATCGCTGATGGACCCGGAAACGGCGGGGGCGCTTATTGCCGATATCAAGACCTATTGGCGGGTCACCGACGATCTTGAAATCACCCTTGAAGCCAATCCGGGCACGGTCGAGATCGACCGGTTTTCGGCCTTTGCCGCCAATGGTATCAACCGGGTATCGATCGGCATTCAGGCACTTAATGACCGCGATCTTAAATTCCTTGGGCGTGTGCACTCGGCCAAGGAGGCGCTGCGCGCCCTTGATGTCGCGACCGAGGTGTTTGATCGCTTTTCATTCGATCTGATCTATGCCCGCCCCGAACATGATCCCAAGGCCTGGCGCAAGGAGCTGCGCGAAGGGCTTGATATCACCAATGGTCATATCTCGCTTTATCAGCTGACCATCGAGCCGGGCACACAATTCTATACGCTTCATCAGCGCGGTGAGCTGGTGGTGCCTGACGAAGACCTTGCCACCGAACTGTATGAAATCACCCAGGAAGAAACCGAGGCGGCGGGGTATCGCTGTTACGAGGTTTCCAACCATGCCAAACCGGGGCAGGAAAGCCGTCATAACCTCGTTTACTGGCGTTATGGCGATTATCTGGGCATCGGGCCGGGTGCGCATGGCCGCGAAGCGGTGACCCAGCCTGATGGCAGTACCGTTCCGATGGCAGTACGTCGCCACCGTGCGCCGGAAATCTGGCTCGACCGGGTGGAAAAGCATGGTCACGGCACGCAGGAAGAAACCGTGCTTGAGGCCGATGAACGCCTGCTTGAAATGGTGATGATGGGCTTGCGACTGAATGAAACCATTCCGGTATCGCGGTTTGAACGGATTATCGGCAAGGGACCGCGCGATGTGCTGGAGTCGGAACGGCTTGAAACCCTGATTGCTTCGGGTGATCTGGTCTGTGATTCTGCGGGTCTTCGCGCCACCCGGCAGGGCCGGAACCGGTTGAATGGTGTTCTGGGCTATTTGTTCGACCATTCGGCGTGATCGCGAATGACCGAAATTCCAAGGGAAACCCTTGTGTTTTCGGTCCAGGGCCGGGTCAGGTGATTTAGTTTCACCAAACCATCAAAAAGTTGGTTGACACTTTAAGCTGACCGCGTATATTCCGCCCCGTTCCGGCGGACACCGCCCGAACAAACCAGATGCCCCTATGCCCAGGTGGCGGAATTGGTAGACGCGCTGGCTTCAGGTGCCAGTGGCCATTAGGTCGTGGAAGTTCGAGTCTTCTCCTGGGCACCATACCCCAGCACATTTCTGATGTGCTGGGGTATTGTCGTTTTGGGGTAAGTCAATCCTTGTCGCTATATCTTCTTCGCTTGTGAAATGCTGTTGTCTTATGCTGAAGATGCTTCAGTTCAAGCTTTTGATTGCGGAGGCGACTTCAGCACTGTGTATTATAATTCCGAACGCAATAAAAACGCACCATACGGCGCATAAGTTCGCAATCAAATCAGATGCATAATGGCTCGATTTCTGTTTGGGTTTGTGTTGCCATTGACAGGCAAAGTATCCGATGGAAGCAGTTAAACCAAGTTGTAGGCCAACAGCCAAAATTGGGAGGTGAATTCCGGATGGAAAGTCGCCAAAGATAGTCAACGTGGAGAGGGCAATAGTTGCGATAGCACCTTTAAGTGCCACGAGGAGAATTGATCTCCGAATCATTTCAATGTTTGGGTTTCTAGAGGTCATGTTAGGCTCCTTTCAATAAAGTCTAGGAGCCGTTGTTGCACTTACTGGGCGGACCTTTGTGTCAGTTCGTGACAAATTTTGTTATTTGGTGGTTTTCTTCGATTAATTTAGTTCAGCTTTTTTGATGAATGCGTGTTCGGACAAAGGAAAAACCCTGCAATTGGTATGACTTTTGCGATGCGGCACCCGGTTTGCTGTGTTAAGAACAGGCAAATTCTGACATTTGGAGAACCGCGATGACCAATTTCCTCCATCTCGGAGATCTGCCGGACGATCTTGACCTTGGCAAGGTCGTGGCAATCGACAGTGAGACCATGGGCCTGAACCCGCACCGCGACCGTTTGTGTGTCGTGCAGCTTTCAAGCGGGAATGGTGATGCCCATCTGGTCAAGTTCGATGGAGAAGATTACAGCGCGCCGAACCTTAAAAAACTGCTGGCCGATCCGTCGGTCCTGAAGCTGTTTCATTTCGGACGTTTTGACATTGCGGTCATGGACAAATATCTCGGTGTGCGCTGTGCGCCGGTCTATTGCACCAAAATCGCCTCCAAGCTGATCCGTACCTATACCGACCGTCATGGTCTCAAGGACCTTCTGCGTGAACTGGTCGGGGTCGAGATTTCCAAGCAGCAGCAAAGCTCCGACTGGGGTGCGCCCGAGCTGACCAGGGAACAGATCGATTACGCGGCATCCGATGTGCTTTATCTGCACAAGGCCAAGGAAGAGCTTGATCGTCGTCTGGCCCGTGAAGGCCGTACCGAGCTTGCCCAGGCCTGTTTTGATTTCCTGCCGACCCGCGCGACGCTTGATCTGTCGGGCTGGGAAGAAACCGATATTTTTGCCCATTAGTCCGTGCGGTTAACCGCCTGTGAAGATTGGCGGTGTATGGGGGGTCAATAGAATTGACCCCCACACCCGGCAGGTTCATAGTTTTGGCGCATTGGTCTTGCAAAAAGTACCGGTTGCCCTATCTCCGGGCAGGAAACGCAAACAAGAAACAGATGACAGTGACCCCGAACGCTCCCACCACCAAAAATACACCGGTTCCGGCTTCTGAGGCCGATCTTGCGATTGCGCGCCGGGTTCTTGATATCGAAGCATCCGCGCTGCGCGAACTGGCAGACTCGCTTGATGGCGATTTCTGCAAGGCGATCGACCTGATCGAAGGCCTTAAGGGCCGTCTGGTGATTACCGGCATGGGCAAAAGCGGTCATATTGCCAAAAAGATCGCGGCGACCTTTGCCTCGACCGGCACCCCGTCCTTCTTTGTCCATCCGGCCGAAGCCAGCCACGGTGATCTTGGCATGATCGGCAAGGATGACGCGGTTCTGGCGCTGTCGAATTCCGGTGAAACCCCGGAACTGTCCGATATCATTGCCTTTACCCGCCGGTTTAACGTGCCGCTGATCGGCATGACCCGCAAATCGGAAAGCTCGCTTGCCAAGCAGTCGGACTGTCCGCTGGTGCTGCCGGCAAGCCCGGAAGCCTGCCCGAACAAGCAGGCGCCGACGACCTCGACCACGGCGATGCTGGCCCTTGCCGATGCGCTGGCGGTGACATTGATGGAACGTCGCGGCTTTAGTGCCGATGATTTCCGTACCTTCCATCCGGGCGGCAAGCTTGGTCAGCGGTTGTTGCATGTTCATGATGTCATGCATGGCGCAGACAGCCTGCCATTGATTGCGCGCGATGCCCTGATGTCCGAGGCACTGGTGACCATGACCGGTCATTCCTTTGGCTGTGTCGGTGTGCTGGGCGATGCCGGGGAGCTGATCGGGATTGTGACCGATGGCGATTTGCGTCGCCACATGGCCGATAATCTGGTGGCGATGAAGGTCGGTGACGTGATGACGGCCGGACCGAAAGTCACCCATGTCGATGCCCTGGCGGTTGAAGCCCTTGCAATCATGAATGATCGCAGCATCACCGCCCTTTTCGTGCTGGATGCGGCCGGCATTCCGGTCGGCCTTGTGCATATCCATGATCTTTTGCGTTCAGGGGTGGCATAGGCAATGAGCACTGAAGGCACACCAAAGGTCGCATCCCAAAGGGCCGAAGGCCTTTCGCGCGACCGGCTGCCTTCCGGTCGGCGCGAAGTTCGCATCAATCCGTTCCGGCGGATGATTGTGACCATGCTGAAATTCGTTTTGCCGCTGATTGCCCTGACGCTGATGGCGCTGGTGGTGTTGTGGCCGCAGATCGAACAGGTTCAGGATAGCGGGTTCCGCCTTGGATTTTCGACATCACCCGAAGACCTGATGGAAAATGTTGCCATGAGCAATCCGCGCTTCTTTGGTGTGGATGGCAAAAAGCAGCCCTTTACCGTGACGGCGCGCGAGGCGGTCGAATCCCCCGAAACCCGGGAACGCAACGAGCATGTCTATCTTGATGCGCCGCAAGCCGATATCACGCTTGAAGACGGATCCTGGATCGCGCTGACCGCCAATGAGGGATTCTATACCGAAGAAAACGGGATGCTCGACCTTGTTGGTACGGTCAATATGTATCACGATAACGGCTTTGAAATTCACACCGAAGAAGCTGAAATTGCTATGAATTCCGGCAGTGCAAGCGGTACGGTTCCGGTCGATGGTCAGGGACCGTTTGGCACGATCAAATCCGATTCCGGGTTCGAGCTGGAAAACAAGGGGGCGGTGATCCGCTTTTTGGGAAAATCCAAACTGGTGATTTTCGATAGCGCATTGAAAGGGAAGTCATGATCGCAATGGGGCTTCTGAGCCGAAAAACCGGAACGCTTGTTGCGGCAATGATGCTTGGTGGTGCGGTTCTTGGCCTGTCGGGCCTGTCAGATCGTGCGCAGGCCAACCCGCTCGGGCTGGCGCAAAATGGTGCTGGTGGTCTGGAAGTCGAGTCAGATAACGGCATTGAATGGCGTCGCGATGAACAGATTCTGATTGCGCGGGGCAATGCGATTGCCAAACGCGGCACGTCGCGGGTTGATGCCGACGAACTTCAGGCGCTGTATCGTGATCGTGACGGCAATAGCGAGATTTACCGCATCATTGCGATTGGCAATGTGAAGCTGTCCTCCGATACCGATGTCGCAACCGGCGACAAGGCGGTCTATGACATTGACGAGGCGGTTGTGGTTCTGACCGGGGATAATCTGAAATATACCACGCCAAAGGAAACCCTGACCGCACGTGACAGCCTTGAATATTGGGAAACGGAACGGATTGCGGTGGCGCGTGGCAATGCGGTGGCAATATCCGAAGATCGTACCTTGCGCGGTGATACCCTGACCGCACGGTTTGATGCCGCCGAGGGGGGCGCAAATGAGTTGCGTCGCATCGATGGTCAAGGCAATGTGAATATTCGCACAGCCACCGACTTTGTTGTGGGCGATCAAGGCGTTTATGATGCGAAAACAGGTATCGCCACATTGATCGGATCGGTTAAGATCACGCGCGGAGAGAACCAGTTGAACGGGGACCGCGCCGTTGTCGATCTCAATACCGGCGTCAGTCGCCTGACAGCAGATGGCAATGGCAGTGGCAAGTCCCGTGTTCGGGGTCTTCTGGTTCCTGAAAAAGATGAAAATAAAAGCCCGGCCGATGCCGGGACCGGTAACTGAGGAAAGGTCGGGAATTTGTTCTGGTCGCGCAAGGGCGTAAAATCCGATGACGCAAAGACGCAAGGCGCGTCTGCCGGTGCGCAAGCATCCTCAGGGGCGGGGGCCGCAGGTGGTCCGCGTTTGATTACCGCAAACAAGGGCCTTGTGGCGCATAATCTTGGCAAAAGCTTCAAGAAGCGCCCGGTTCTCAAGGATGTATCGGTGTCTGTCCAGCGCGGCGAGGCGGTTGGCCTTCTGGGGCCGAACGGGGCGGGCAAGACGACCAGTTTCTATATTATTACCGGCCTGATTGCTTCTGATCGCGGGACGATTTCGCTTGATGGGCGCGATATCACGGCGATGCCGATGTATCAGCGCGCCCGCATGGGAATCGGCTATCTGCCGCAGGAAGCCTCGATTTTCCGGGGCATGACGGTTGAACAGAATATCATGGCGGTGCTTGAAGTGGTCGAGGATGACCGCATCAAGCGCGAACAGAATCTTGAAGACCTTCTGGCGGAATTTGCCATCGAGCATTTGCGTCGCACTCCGGCCCTTGCTTTGTCGGGCGGGGAACGCCGCCGTTGCGAGATTGCACGCGCCCTTGCCGCCCATCCGAACTTTGTTCTTCTTGATGAACCGCTGGCCGGGATTGACCCGATTGCCGTGGGGGATATCCGTGATCTTGTTCGTCATCTGAAAGATCGTGGCATTGGGGTCTTGATTACTGACCACAATGTGCGCGAGACTCTCGACATTATCGACCGGGCATATATCTTGCATGATGGTCGGGTTTTGATGGAAGGTGGTCCTGATGAAATCGTCAGAAATGACGATGTTCGAAGGGTTTATCTGGGCGATCGGTTCAGCCTCTGATAAAGACACCGGACAAAGATAGTGGTCTTGGGGGGATGATCGGATTGACACGGGGTAATGTATAAATGGCCCTGAAGGCGCGGCTCGATTTACGTCAGTCCCAGTCTCTTGTCATGACGCCCCAGCTGCAGCAGGCGATCAAGCTGCTGCAGTTCAATAATATCGAGCTTTCCAATTTCATCGACAGTGAGCTTCTGGAAAACCCGCTGCTTGAGCGGGCTGATCCCGGCCAGACCTTTGCCGAAACCGGCGACGGGGCCGTTGGCAATGGTGATGACGGGATTGATAGCCGGTCGATTGACAATTTCGCTGACCGCGAAGACCGTCTTGGCACTGACCGCCTGACGGCCAGTGAAACCATGGGCAGCGAAGATGGCCCGCTGGATGTTTCAAGCGACGCGCTTTATGGCGGCGAAGGTGAAATCTCGCGCAATGGCGAACCGGTTGCGGGCAATCACGATTATGCCTCGCCCTATGGCAGCGGGACCGGCGGATCTGGCGGATCAGGCAGCAGCGATGATCTGCCGGGACTCGAACAGACACTTGCCGATGAAGCAACCTTGCGCCAGTCGCTTGATGATCAGCTCAACATCGCCTTTGCCGATGCCATGTCGCGCATGATCGGAAGCTATCTGATCGATATGCTTGATGAAAACGGCTATATCAGCGGCGATCTTGACGAGGTTTCCGAGGCCCTTGAATGCCCGATTGCCGAAGTCGAACGGGTTCTTGCCGTCATTCAGGGCTTTGACCCGGTCGGGATTTTTGCCCGTGATCTGGCGGAATGCCTGGCTTTGCAGCTGCGCGAGAAAAACCGGTATGACCCGGCGATGGCGGCCTTGCTGGCCAATCTTGATTTGCTGGCCAAGCGCGAATTTGACCGGTTGCGCCGCGTTTGCGGCGTCGATGCCGATGATCTTCATGACATGATTGCCGAAATCAGGACCCTTGATCCGCGTCCGGGGCGAACCGCGGATGGCGAGGCGGCAACGCCGGTGATCCCCGATGTTCTGATGCGATCAGCGGGCAACGGCAACTGGCATCTTGAGCTTAATTCCGAGGCCCTGCCGCGTGTTCTGGTCAATGAGGATTATGTCGCCCAGATCGGATCGGGCCTGCGCGACCGCGAAGAACGCAGCTTCATGAGCGAAAAGCTGCAAACTGCAAACTGGCTGGTCAAGGCGCTGCATCAGCGTGCTACCACCATCATGAAGGTGGCGAGCGAAATCGTGCGCCAGCAGGACGGGTTCTTCAGCCACGGGGTATCGCATCTGCGTCCGCTGATCCTGCGCGATATCGCCGAAGCCATCGGAATGCATGAAAGTACGGTTTCGCGTGTCACGAATGGCAAATTCATGTCGACGCCGCGCGGCATGTTCGAGCTGAAATACTTCTTCACGACGGCAATTTCGTCTTCGGATGGCGGAGATGCCTATTCTTCCGAAGCTGTGAGACACCGGATCAAGTCATTGATTGATAATGAAGATCCGAAAAAGATTCTGTCTGATGACAAACTCGTTGAGCTGCTCGGGAAGGAAGGGATCGACATTGCCCGCCGAACAGTGGCAAAATACCGGGAGGCGATGCGCATTCCTTCGTCCGTTCAACGTCGTCGCGAAAAAAAATCACGTGCTTCCTAGCATCGTTTATACGAAAAAATGCACTGTAACGTACTGCAATCAAAGGAAACATACCCATATCTTGACTTGGCAATGACGAGGGAATATGGTGCGGCCTCCTGATTGAGGGGCGCCAAACATCCATATGTACTGGGAAGTCACTCAACTGGGGATAGGCGATCCATGCAAATTACGGTTATCGGTAAGCAACTTGACGTTGGTGATGCGCTTCGGCAGCACGTCGTCGAGACCTTGGACCCTGCGGTAGAGAAATATTTCGATCACGCGATCGAAGCCACGGTGACCATCACCAAACAGGCGCATCTCTACGTGGCACAAATATCGGTCCATGTTGGCAAGGGCATGATGGTGCAGGCGAAGGCATCGGCGGATGAAGTTTATCCCGCCTTTGAATCGGCCTGCGACAGAGTGACCAAGCAGTTGCGGCGCTATAAACGGCGCCTGCGTGATCATCACGCAAGCCGGGACCATCACGAGCAGGCGCGTCTGGATGCGATTCACTATGTAATCGCGCAAGAAGATGACGATCATTCGGATGACGATCACGTAAACGGCTATGAACCGGTGATTGTTGCCGAGACACCGGATCGCATTGATACGCTCTCTGTTGGAGAAGCTGTCATGCGGCTCGACTTGGGGGACATTCCGGCACTGATGTTCCGGAATGGCAAACATGGCGGATTGAATGTTGTGTACCGTCGCTCTGATGGCAATATCGGTTGGCTAGACCCAAACGATAAAGATGCTGGTGGCGCGTGACGAACACAGATTCCGAGCCAAACAACGCAACGCGAAAAATGGACATATCATCTATTCTTACCCCGTCCGGGGTCATTCCGGCACTGCGGTCCGGTGCGAAAAAGGCTGTGCTTGAGGAACTTGCCGAAAAAGCAGCCGACGTTACCGGACGCGATGCAAGCGAGATTTTCTCTGTCCTGCTTGATCGTGAGAAACTTGGCAGCACTGGCGTAGGCGGTGGTGTCGCGATTCCGCATGGCAAGCTCAACGATCTTGACCGGCTCTACATGGTCTTTGCCCGTGCTCAGAACCCGATTGAGTTCGATGCAGTTGATGAACACCCGGTCGACCTGTTCTGCATGCTGATCGCACCAGAAGAAGCCGGTGCCGATCACCTGAAAGCGCTGGCACGGATTTCCCGTCTGCTGCGTAATCAGGGCATGTGCGACAAACTGCGCGGGGCTGGCTCAGCCGACGCGATCTACGCGCTCCTGACCCAGGACGAGGCCGAACAGGCCGCGTGAAAAGGTCAGTAAAAGGCGGGTAACCCCCGTAACGCAGACCAGATTTAAAAAAAACCGGACGCTCATTGGGCGTCCGGTTTTGTTTTGGGCAATGTGTGATTACGCGTCGGCGTCTGAAGCCGGTCGGGCTGCCGGGTCCTTGACCTCGGTCATGCGTCCGGCCAGCACCACCAGCCACAATACCGGGATGCCGATGATCGCGGTTCCGACAAAGAACCAGCTATAGCCGACCGCATCGACCACCGTGCCCGAGAACCCGGCAAGGATTTTCGGAAACAGCGTCATGATCGAGCTGAAGATCGCATATTGCATGGCGGTAAAGGAAATGTTGGTCAGCCCCGACAGATAGGCGATGAAGGCCGCAGTCGCCAGACCACCCGAAAGGTTGTCAGCCATGATCACGACGACAAACATCGTGGTGTCCGGCCCGATATGGGCCATGAAGGCAAACAGGATATTGGTAATGGCTGACAGCAATGCGCCAAGAAACAGGATTTTCACCACGCCATAGCGCACCGATAGCACCCCGCCAAGGAAGCTGCCGCCAATTGTCATGAACAGACCAAAGGTCTTTGAGACGGCGGCGATCTCTTCCTTCGAGAAGCCAAGATCTGTGTAAAACACATTGGCCATCACGCCCATGACGATATCGGCAATACGATAGACCCCGATCAGGGCAAGGATGATGATCGCGGTCTTGCCATAGCGGTCAATAAAGTCCTTTACCGGCGAGATATAGGTTTCCTGCACCATGCCGGTCGGGGTCAGGCCGACGCGGGTGGTCAGCCAGGCGACAAGGATGGCAACCGCAATGGCAATGCCAAGTTTCAGTGTTCCGGCAATAAAGCCCGACAGCTCCCTGATCATGCCCGCGTCGCTCAGGGTAGTCTTGAGCGGATCGGTGAGATCCCCGGCATAAAGATTGGCAAGGATGAAGGCGATGACGGTGACAGCAAACATCGCAAGGAAACGAAGATAGTCTGACGTTTCGTGGAAATACTTGCTGTCCGTTCGCGGGGCATCGGGTTCACGCACCAGAAGGGTGGTGATCACGCCCACACACATGGCAAGCGCCATACAGCCATAGGCCATGGTCCAGGCAAAGTGCTGATAGGTTCCTTCGGCCTCAAACAGACCGGCAATGGTCAGTGCGCCGGCACCGGCGACAATCATGCCGATGCGATAGCCCCCGATATAGGCCGAGCTCATCATCGCCTGAAGGTCGGTATCAGCGGCCTCGATGCGATAGGCATCGATAACGATATCCTGGGTTGCCGAGGCAAAGCCAAGGGCAACTGCCGCAAAGGCCATCATGGTCAGGTTTTCGGCCGGATCAGTAAGCCCCATCCATAGAATGGCGGCAATGATGCAGCCCTGCGCAATGATCAGCCAGCTGCGCCGTCGGCCCAGAAGGCCATGCAAGACCGGAAAAGGCAGCCGGTCAATCAGCGGTGCCCAGACAAATTTGAAAGAATAGCCAAGGGCGGCCCAACTGAAATAGGTCACGGTCGAACGATCCACACCCGCTTCACGCAGCCAGATCGACAGGGTCGAGAAGATCAGAAGAATGGGAATGCCAGCCGACAGCCCCAGAAACAGCATGGTGATGACACGTGGATGAATGAAGGCGCCAAAGGCCTCACCCCAGCTTCGTTTTTCTGTGCTGTGCATCGACTTCCCCCAACCTGAAACACGTGGTCACGAAGCTAGTGCAAACAGGTTAATGAATAGCCAACCCATCTACCCGCTGTTTCATGGGGCAGTTTCGTGGGGCAAAGGTATCCGGTGCGCATGAAAAAAGGCCGATCCATCGGACCGGCCTTTTTGAATTTCATCGCAAAAGAAGGATCAGCCTTCTTTCTTGCGGCTTTCGCGCTTACGAACGTTCGGGTCAAGATGCAGTTTGCGGATACGCACGCTCTGCGGGGTGACTTCGACCAGTTCGTCGTCCTGAATATAGGACAGGGCTTCTTCAAGCGACATACGACGCGGCGGGGTCAGGGTAACTGCTTCGTCCTTGCCCGATGCACGGACGTTGGTCAGCTTCTTGCCCTTGAGCACGTTCACTTCAAGGTCGTTGTCACGGTTATGTTCACCGATGATCATGCCCTGATAGACGCGTTCGCCATGTTCGATGAACATGATGCCACGATCTTCAAGGTTAAACAGGGCATAGGCCACTGCATCACCCTGATCGTTGGAAATCAGCGCACCGTTACGACGGCCGGCAATCGCACCCTTGACCGGGCCATAGGAATGGAACACGCGGTTCATGACGCCGGTACCGCGGGTATCGGTCAGGAATTCACCGTGATAGCCGATCAGGCCACGCGACGGCGCGATGAAGATGATACGGGTCTTGCCACCGCCCGACGAACGCATGTCGGTCATCTCGGCTTTGCGCAGGCTCATTTTCTCGACGACGACGCCGGAATATTCCTCGTCAACGTCAACCTGGACTTCTTCGAACGGCTCGGACATGACGCCGTCGATTTCCTTGAACAGAACGCGCGGACGCGAAATCGAAAGCTCAAAGCCTTCACGACGCATGGTTTCAACCAGAACGCCGAGCTGAAGTTCACCACGACCGGCTACTTCAAACGCGTCCTTGTCGGCGGTTTCACCGATCTTGATCGCGATGTTGCCTTCGGCTTCACGTTCCAGACGCGCACGGATCATACGCGAGGTAACCTTGTCGCCTTCCTGACCGGCCAGCGGCGAGTTGTTGACCGAGAAGGTCATCGCCAGGGTCGGCGGATCAATCGGCTGGCTTTCAATCGCGGTGTTAACGTCGGTTGAACAGATGGTATCGGCAACGGTTGCTTCGGTCAGACCGGCAATCGCGATGATGTCACCGGCAACGGCTTCGTCCTGCGGGACACGTTCCAGGCCGCGGAAGCCCATCAGTTTGGACAGACGGCCGGTTTCAACGGTGCCATCGCCGCGAAGAACCTTCACCGGCATGTTGAGTTTCGCACGGCCCTGATAGACACGACCGGTCAGAATACGACCAAGGAAGTTATCGGCATGCAGCATGGTTGCCAGCATGGCGAACGGTGCATTTTCATCGACGTCCGGTGCCGGAACATGGCTCAGAACCAGTTCCATCAGCGGGGTCAGGTTTTCTTTCGGGCCTTCCGGGCTTTCTGCTGCCCAGCCATCACGACCGGATGCGTAAAGAACCGGGAAGTCGAGCTGCGCGTCGGATGCTTCAAGCGATACGAACAGATCGAAAATCTCGTCGAGAACTTCTTCGGCGCGCTGATCCGGGCGGTCGATCTTGTTGATGACAACGATCGGGCGCAGACCAAGTTTCAGGGCCTTGCCCAGAACGAATTTGGTCTGCGGCATCGGACCTTCGGCAGAGTCAACCAGCAGAACCACGCCTTCGACCATGGAAAGGATACGCTCAACCTCGCCACCGAAGTCGGCGTGGCCCGGGGTATCGACGATGTTCACGCGGGTATCGCCCCACTGAACGGCGGTCGGTTTTGCGACAATGGTAATGCCGCGTTCACGTTCCAGATCGTTGCTGTCCATGGCGCGTTCATCAACGCGCTGGTTGTCACGATAGACACCGGACTGACGGAACATGGAATCGACCAGCGTGGTTTTGCCGTGGTCAACGTGGGCGATGATGGCGATATTGCGCAAGCTCATGGGCGCGGACTCCAGAAATAAAAATGCCGCGCGCCGGGGGCTGCCCATGCGCATCGGTCTGTAAAACGTTTCAAGGCCAGTAGATATTCAGCAGCCATATGACCGATATCGTTCGATCAACAAGGTCATCACTTCCGCGCAATCCATTCAAGAACGCGGCACATGCTGAATGTTTACTGGTCCGGGCTTCATATATCTTGCCCGAAGGCCGCCTTGTCATAGCCAATGTAGAGGCGAATGACCAGCTTTGTGCGCGCCATGCGGGGTTGATTTTTCTGCAATGCGGGCTGTTTGCGCTAAAGTTTGTATAAAGTCAATGTTTGTGTTGCGCTGAAATGCCCGGAAATCTGCGCTTAACCCGTATCCTTGGGCATGAAAAACGGGACGGCAGTCGATTGTTGCCGTCCCGTTAAATCTTTGGACGTGACTGTTATCAGTCACGAAAACCGGTCAGATTGCCTTGGCAATCAGTTCCTTAAGATCGGCATCAGGGCGTGCGCCCATGTGCGAAATAACCTCGGATGCGCAGATCGCGCCAAGCTGACCGCAAACCGGAAGCTCATGCCCCTGGGTGTAGCCATACAGGAAGCCCGATGCGAACAGATCGCCAGCCCCGGTGGTATCAACCACTTTGGCAACCGGTTCGGCGCTGATTTCATAAAGTTCGTTTTCAGCGACGATTACCGCACCCTTTTCACTACGGGTCAAAGCCGCGACCTTGCAATGCTTGCGCACTTCGGCCAGCGCCTCTTCAAAGGTCTCGACCTCGTAAAGCGATTTGATTTCGTCTTCGTTGGCAAACAGGACGTCGATATGATTGTGGACCAGATCACGGAATGAGTCGCGATGACGGTCGACACAGAAGGAATCAGACAGGCTGATTGAAACCTGACGGCCGGCTTCGTGGGCGACTTTGGCCGCTTTGACAAAGGCTTCCTTGGCTTCGGGGCGATCCCAGAGATAGCCCTCCATATAGGTAACCTTGGCCGACTTGATCAGATCTTCGTCGATATCTTCCGGGCCAAGCTCGGTGCAGGCACCAAGGAAGGTGTTCATGGTGCGATGACCATCCGGGGTAACAAAGATCAGGCAACGCGCGGTCGGTGACCCTGCGGTTGCCGGGGCGGAATTGAACTGGACACCAATGGCGCGGATATCGTGGCGGAAAACCTGGCCGAGCTGATCATCGCGCACCTTGCCGATATAGGCACCCTTGCCACCAAGGGCGGCAATACCCGCCATGGTGTTGCCAGCCGAACCGCCAGACATTTCCATGCCCGGACCCATCTGGGCATAAAGGCTGTCGGCGGTTTCCGCATCGATCAGGGTCATGGCGTTTTTGACAAGGTTCAGGCGGGTCAGGTCTTCTTCCTTGCAATGGGCAAGGACATCAACAATGGCGTTGCCAATACCAACGACGTCGATTGTGGTGTCGTTCATGTAGTTCAATTCCTGCAATATGTTCGGTTTGAACGGCACCGCAAAGCCCGGTGAACCGCACTGACGCGCCAATCGGGCAGAATGCATGATCGGGCGTCGGAAAACTGACTGGCGCGGAGTATATGCATTGCAGAACCCGGTGCAAGTGTTGCGACCGTTTCGTCCCCGGTTGTTTAACCTGTCGTTAGGAACCGAAAAACTACAAAAGATGTTTTTCCGGGCAGACAGGGGGTGAAATTCGATCTGACTGCGGTTTCATTTTTGTCGTCGTACCAATCACCGGATGGTCAGACCGGTCTGCCGGTCGTTGGGCCAGGATCAAAGCCCCTGTTTCTGCGGGTTTGGGAATCATTCAGTCTTTTCTTATGTAAATCCTGTCCTGTATCCGAAAAACAGGCAGAAAATACCGGAACAAGCATTTTTACATGACTTTGAAGCGGGAGTTTCCTCGGATTGGATGCGCACGGAAAACCAAACGAACCAGTTTGTTTGGGTTTAGGATTTATCGAACATGTTTATTTATCTAAGTATAGATAACAATAAATAATCTTAAATGTAAAAATACGTCATTTTCGGTGCTGAATCACGGCCCGGCGACAAATAGCGTGCAGAAGGCGGTTTCACGGAAGGCGGCGCAAAATCCGCGTCAGAAACAGGTGGCTTCAGGCATCCCGATCCGGAAAAAGCGGGATCGGCGCATTGGATTTTTGATCGGATTCTGCCGTAGCGGGACCGGAATTTTCCGGGCGTGCCGGAATGGCTTTCGGATCATCCTGATTGGCGGTTTCCTGATCAAGACGTTCGCGTAATTCTTCGATCACCGCCTGGATCCGGGTGCGATGAAGCGGGTCTTCACAGCGCATGACGAATTGTTCAAACGCGCCAAGCGCCTTATGGTCCTGATCCTGTCGGGCATAAAGTGCGCCGAGCTGATGCCAAAGTCCTTCATGTTCCGGGGCAATCAGCAAACTATGTTCGATCACACGTGTCGCAAGGGCCAGTTCCCCGGCGCGAAGGGCACGAACCTTTATGTTGTTTTGAAGTCGTAACAAAATATCGACGTCGGATGACGGGCGATAGTGTTTGGGTTCAAGTTCGGCATCCAGACCGCTAAAGGACTTCAAAAGTTCGCGCAATTCGGCGGGGCCAAGGGTGATGCAGCCATGAAACGGATCAATCATCCGCCGTTTGCCATTGGCCTGCACCCGCAACAGGAAGTGCCCGGGAAAATCAATACCGGTCATCGCAATCCCGCAGCGCTGGGCCGCATGGATATAGAGCAGACCCAGGGCAACCGGCAGACCACGTTTGCGTTCGATCACCTGCAACAGATCGGCATTGGCCATGTCATCGTAATTTTCCATATCGCCCTGAAAACCGTTGCGTTCGGCGATAACGGTCTGAAGGCCTTTGACCACCTGTTCGATGGTTGGTTCGGCTTCCTTGTCATCAACCGACATGCGCGCGGCATCCGACAGGGTCGTGAAGTCAGGTTGCAGGGTTGCGCGCGCAAGTTCGGCCCGAAGCTGTTCGGCCAGATCGTCAAGATGGTGCAAATAGGGTGCGATATCGCGTTTGCGCCCGTCTGCTGACTGGTTCAGCCGGGCAAAATGCAGGGCCGCCTCGGCAACACTGGCATCCGGTTTCAGGCCCTTGGCATAATCGACAAGCCATTGGCGATCCGGATCGGTCGGTGCGATGATGTGGCTTACGGTACTAATCGATCAGGTTCCTTGCCGGTTGGCGTCATCTTTCAGGCGGATATGACTGACCACGCGTTTGACATAGCTGGTTTCGCGCGCATGAGAGATAACACGTTCGCGTTCACGTTCATTCTGGGCAATGCCCATCAGATGTACGGTGCCGTTTACGGTTTCGATGCTGTAATTGATTGCATAAATATCCCCGTCAAACATCAGGGCTGCCTTGATGCGCGTCGTGATCACAAGATCGCCTGCGCTATCCATCAAAGACTTGCCCGATCCGATATCAATTTCATTGATCACCCGCTTTACACCACCAACCTGCCAGGTCAGGCGCACAGCTTCGAGCTGATCTGTAACGGACGGAACCCGTCCGGCCAAAAGAACTTCGCCTTCGACGACCTCGATCTCGACATCCAGAAACAGTTTGTCATCCTGTGACAGAAATTTCTGCCAGATTTCTGCGGTAATGGCCGAATCACTGACCGCACCATCAAGACCGCGTTCCTGCATGGCGGCAATTCCGGCCGTGGCCCCCGCACCAATCACCAGTGACGTGCATCCCGAAAGCGGCAGAAGGCAGATTGCCCCGATCACCAGATGCCTGAATATGTGCATATACCGTGTCGTATGATCCGGCGGTTTGGCATTGGCCCGCCAATCGTTGTCTGTTCGTGACGACATATGGTGATGTCTCGCCCCAATTCCCTCTGTCCTTCGGGCAATCATCGCGCCTTGGGGTTAAAGAGTTTTAAAATCCGGGACGGTTTATCAGCAAAAATGCATTTTTTACAAAATTGGCCCATTCGCGCGGGCTCAATGTGCGTTTTGCCCGAGAAGACTGGCCCAGCGACCCGGTGAAACGCCATAGGTCTGACGAAAATGCCGGTTGAAATGACTTTGATCGGAAAATCCGGTTTCCGCGGCAATTCCGGCAAGGGGTTGACCCAGTGCCATCAATGCCCGGGCCTTTTGCAGGCGGCGCATCATCAGATAGCGATAGGGCGTGGTGCCAAACCGGGCCCGGAAATGCCGGATCAGGCGAAACCGGTCCATACCGGCAATCTGTTCAAGTTCGTTTGACTGAACGGGCCGGTCAAAATTGTCTTCCAGAAAGGCACGCACCTGATCCATCCGATCGGCGGCATTAAAGCGCGGCTGTTTAAGTGGCGCCCTGGCATGCTGTGACAGGCGCTGGGCGATATCGGCGACAAACTGATCACGCAACAAGGGATCAACATCACTTTCAAGTTCGCCAAGCACAGAGGCAAGTATGGCCCAAAGAACCCGGTCATTGATCACCGGTTCGCCAACAAAGGGCAGGGGATCGGACTCCCGGTCAAGTCCCGATCGCAACAAGGCCGGTTCAATATACAGCATCCGGTATTGCAAACCGTCATCGGTCCCCGCCCCGCCGTCATGCAGCTCGTCAGGATGGAGGATAATGACATTGCCCGGATTGCTCGCGCGAAACTCGCCCCGATAATTAAAGGTCTGAACCCCCTGCATGGTAATGCCAAGCGCATAGGTATCATGGCGATGCGGGCTGAACATATTGCCGTAAAACTGTGCTTCGATCCGTTCGATCCCGTCGCTGGTCGGGGCGGCGATAAAGCGTTCGCGCTTTTTGCACAAACGTTCAATACCGGGATCGGTGCTTTGATTTACTGCTTCTTTCATCACCTGATTATCTGCCCCGTTGGAGGATGCATATGTTTGACACCAAAGTCGCGCTGGTCTTGCGCAACGATCTTGAAGCCTGGCAGTCGCTTAATGTCACGGCCTTTTTGATGAGCGGTATTGTCGCCCAGACACCCGATATCATCGGCGAACCCTATATTGATGCGAAGCAGAATATTTATAATCCGCTGTCGCGACAACCGGCGATCGTGCTGGCCGCTGACGGGGCGACCATGGCCAAAATTCACCGCCGGGTGCTTGAACGTGGCGTGTGTGCATCAGCCTATATCGAAGAAATGTTTGCCACCGGTCACGACGCGGCCAACCGCGATGTATTTGCCAGCGTCGATCCCGAACAGGCGAAATTTGTCGGCATCGGTATTCACACCGACAAACGCATCGTCGACAAGATTACCAAAGGGGCCAGAATGCATCCGTGATCGCGACCGGTGATGTTTTGCCCAGGGATCGGGCGTCTAGGCCATCTGCCAGGCATTGCAAAGATGCTCGATCCGGGCAAAACCGCGCACAATCATCAGATCAAACCGCAAATCACCGCTATGTCCGATCTGACCGGCATAGCTTTCAAGTGCGCGCGCAATCCGGTTTTGCTGTTTGGGGCGCAAGGATCGAAGGGCGGTGTCGCGATCAGCACGGTTTTTGACCTCGACCGCGATCAGGACATTGCCGCGTTTGGCGATGATATCAATCTCGCCGACCGGGCTTTGATGGCGGGTGGCAAGAATGCGGTATCCCTTAAGCCGCAACCAGAAGACACAAACGGCTTCTGCGCGCCGTCCGGCCTTTTCCGCCCGCTTGCGATGTGATGTCTGATCATGCAAGGGACGGGGATGTGGCATGGCTAGTCCGCCTTGGCCAGTTCAAGCGCACGATTATAAAGATCGCGCTTCTTAAGGCCGGTTTCCCGGGCAAGGATATCGGCGGCATCCTTGGTCCGGTGGGTTTTGATCAGCTCAAGCAACCGGGCATCGATATCCTCGGCACTTGGTTCGTTGTCGCTCGCATCGGCAGGTCCGACAATAATCACGATCTCGCCCTTGGGGGCACCGGCCTCTTCATAATGGGCGGCCAGTTCATCAAGAGTGCCGTTACGGACTTCTTCAAACATCTTGGTCAGTTCGCGGGTGACGGCGGCCTCGCGCGTGCCGCCCAGCACGCTTGCCATATCGGCAAGGCTTGCGGCCAGACGTTTGGGGCTTTCAAGAAAGATCAGGCTGCCCGGAATGGCGGTAAAGCGTCCCAGTTCCTTTTGCCGGGCCATGGTTTTGGGCGGAAGGAAACCTGCATAAAAGAAATGATCACTGGGAAGTCCCGACAGGATCAGGGCGACAATTGGCGATGACGCGCCGGGGGCTGCGGTAACGTTAAAGCCCTCGGCCTTGCAATCCCGCACCAGTTTGTAACCTGGATCATTGATCAGGGGTGTTCCGGCATCGGAAATAAGTGCCAGTCCCTGACCCTTGCCAAGGCGCTCCATGATTTCCGGACGCATCTTGGCGGCATTATGTTCGTGATAGGCGATTCGCTTGGTCTTGACCCCATAGCGCGACAGCAATTTTCCCGATGTGCGGGTATCCTCGCACAGAATAACATCAGCACGTTTGAGGATTTCGAGTGCTCTGAACGTAATATCGCCCAAATTTCCGATTGGAGTAGCAACAAGATAAAGACCAGATGAAAGTGGCAAATGACTTTCATCATGTTTACTTGCTTCGTCACGCGCATTACCCTGCGTGCGAAACGACTTATCGGGAGGTGAGAGTGGGTTGTCCGAAACGTCATCCGTCAGAGAATCGGATGCAGAATGAGGCGCTGCCGCGTCAGGCGTTGCAGAATCTGAATCGGGGTTCGGCCTGGGGCCGGATTGCACGCCGGACGGCATCTGTTGTTGTCCTCTCTATCGGGCTTGCCGCATGTAATGCGACCACGAGTATCACGGACCTGTTTGGTACGCAACGTGGTGCCCCGGTCGAAACGGCCAACCAGCCGTCGGTTGATCCGACAAGCGCGCCTGATCAGGGCCTGATTCCGGATGCCAATCCATGGCCAAGCGATGCGGCCCTGCCCGAGGGCGAGGGGGTGCAGCTTCCGACCCTTTATAATGATGATGCGGCGATGTTTGAAAAGCGCGTCGCACTTTTGTTGCCGCTTTCGGGGCAGCATGCCGATCTGGGTCGGGCGATGCGCCATGCGGCTGAACTTGCGATGTTTGACATTGCCGGGGACGATTTTGTCCTGATGCCGATTGATACTGCCGGAACCTATCAGGGCGGGCAGAATGCGGCGCGTCAGGCGATTGATGCCGGTGCAAAAATGATCCTCGGTCCGCTGTTCTCCGAATCGGTTAGCGGGGCCAGTGAAGTTGCCAAAGCGGCCAATGTGCCGGTTATTGCCTTTTCCAATAATCGCCGGGTTGCCGAAAGCGGTGTCTGGGTCAGTGGTCTGATCCCCGAAGACCAGATTGCCCGTGCGGTGGGCTATGCCACCAGTCAGGGGCATTTCCGGTTTGCGGCATTGCTGCCGCAAAATGACTATGGTCGCCAGATTGCCGGTGCGCTTAATGGAGTTGTGTCGCGGGTTGGCGGAACCCTTGGCCGGGTGGCGTTTTATCAGCCCGGTTCGGAAGGGTTGCAGCAAACCATCCGCGATTTTGCCAATTATGATGCCCGTCGTGCCAATCTGCGCGCCCACAAGGCCCAGCTTGAAGCCGATGGCAGTGCCGGGGCAAAGCGTGCCTTGCGCCGTCTGGAAGGGGTAGACACCTTTGGCGAACTTGATTTTGATGCCCTGATCCTGCCGGCGACCGGCGGGGATTTGCGCCAGGTATCAGCCCTTCTGGCCTATTTCGATATTGATCCGTCGGTGGTGCAGTTTATCGGGACCTTTGGCTGGAACGATCCGGGTCTGTTTGCTGAGCCAGCCCTTAAGGGCGGGATTTTTGCCGCCCCCAACCCGGAAAACTGGACCCTGTTTGCCAGCCGGTTTGAACGGACATTTGGCAATCAGCCACCGCGTATCTCAAGCCTTGCCTATGACAGTGCGGCCTTGGCCGCCCTGATGGCGCGCGATGAAAACAACATGTCGCAAGACGCCCTGACCAATCCAAACGGATTTGTCGGCGTTGATGGTATTTTCCGGCTAACCGCAGACGGCCAGTCCGAACGCGGCTATGCCATCATGCAAATCCAGCCCGATGGTGCCAAGGTGGTTGCCCCGGCCCCCGCGACCTTTGATCAGGTCTTCTGATCCGTCATAAGCGCGATTGAAATTTGTGAAACCAAACGCCTGCCGAGTTAAGCCCCGGCAGGCGTTTTGTCTTTGAAATTGCACAGATCATTGACAATGCAGTCGCCACAGCGCGGCTTGCGTGCCTTGCAGATATAGCGCCCATGCAGGATCAGCCAGTGATGGGCATGAGTCATGAAGCGCGATGGCACTTTCTTGAGCAGGGCCTTTTCCACGGCCAGAACGGTTTTGCCATTGGCCATGCCGGTCCGGTTGCCCAGACGGAAAATATGGGTATCAACCGCCATGGTATGTTCGCCCCAGGCGATATTGCGCACCACATTGGCGGTCTTGCGGCCGACACCGGGCAGTTCTTCAAGCGCTTCCTGATCGTTGGGGACAATGCCGCCATGCTTTTCGACAAGGATTCTGGCCGCTGCCATGACGTTTTTGGCCTTGCCGCGATAAAGCCCGATGGTCTTGATGTGATCAATCAGGGCTTCTTCACCGAGATCAAGCATATCCTGCGGGGTCGAGACGATCTGAAACAGCTTTTTGGTGGCCTTGTTGACACCGACATCGGTCGCCTGAGCCGAAAGGGCAACCGCAACCAGAAGCGTATAGGGATTGGTGTAATCAAGCTCGCCTTTGGGTTCCGGGTCGGCATCAGACAGACGCTGGAAAAATTCTTCGATGGCGGCTTTGTTCATCGGGCGGGCCATTCGAACATCCTTTTGTTATCGGTTGCTTATGTGCTGCGGGAATCTGATGCTGGTGGTTCTGCGAAATGTCTCACAACTTGCAAAAACCAGTTTTTCGGGGTTCGAAGTATTGAAACCGCACTTGGCCAGAATGTAGTTCAGGAACTCGATTGAAAATATCGACTTCTTTTCCTGCCGCTTTGCCCAACGCCATGCCCGGCTTGTAGCCCGCTGCAATAGCTTCTTGCGAATGCCGACCGGTAAGTCAGGGAAGTCGGCAATAAAATGACCCAGAGCCATGTTGAGATCATGCAGCACCTGTGCACCGGCACCAAAACCTGACACACGGCTTGCAGATTCCTTTGGTGCATATGCCAGAACAACGGGAACTTGCACAAAGTTAGTGATGCGTGACATGCGAAGGCAGAATGAATAGTCCTGAATGAAAAATCGGCTGTCACATCCTCCAACATCCTTGGCCAGAGCAGTGTTTACAAGCACACAGCTGAGGTTGAAGCGTGCCTTCTCGACCATCATGCTTAGGGCATTTGGTAATTTCTCAATGTCGTATGAGGTCAGATTTGCCGACGGGGTCTGATAGATTTCCGAAGTGGCATCGACTTCCTTGATCAATGAATGTGCCAGTCCATAACCCGTCTCCTTCAGTGCTTTCATAAGGAGCTCTGTGGAATTCGGGCACAATACATCATCACCATCGACGAATTTGATGAAGTCGCCAGTCGCGGCCTCTATTCCGGTATTTGTGGCAACTGCAGGTCCTGAATTTTCGATCGTAATGATTTTGATGATGGCGTGCTTTGCAGCATATGTTTCAATCAGTGGCAATGTCTGGTCGGTGGAGCCATCGTTCACCAGTATGATTTCGCGCTCGAAGTCCCCGGTTTGCGCCAGAACAGAGTCCAGAACCGGGCGAATGAACGCTTCTTTGTTATAGAGTGTGATAATATAGCTAACTTTGGTCATGGTTCTCGCCGCGAAACTGGATAAGTAGGTCGTCAATCTAGCGACTGGCTGAGTAATATAAAAGATATTGCACGCCAATTTGTCGAACTGCGTCCAATTTGAAAAATGTTACGCCTCAGTGTTGGGAAGTGAAATGGCATCAGTCCCACGCAGTGCTAAACCCCTTTATCGGGTCGATCTTTTTCCGCCCCGGTCGCTGTCGCGCCGGGCTGCGCGCAATATCATCCTGATCGTGGCGGCTTTCACCACAAGTATGGGGCTTGTTTTCTGGTCGGTGGGGGCCTGGCCGGTGATCGGGTTTCTGGGTGTCGATGTTTTGTTGCTGTCGCTGGCCTTTCATTTCAGTTTCCGGTCCGCCCGTCAGGAAGAACGCATCGAACTGCGTGATGGCAACCTTCGGGTGACCCGCATTTCGGTGCATGGCGAGCGCCAGGAATTTGACTTTCAGCCCTATTGGCTGCGCGTGATTCTTGAACGTGGCGAAGATGATCAATGCGCGCTGTTTTTACGAACCCATGGCAAAAGTCTTGAAATTGCGGGTTTTCTGGGGGCCGATGAAAAGGCCGATCTGGCGCAAAAGCTTGAGACGGTATTGCGTCATACCCGTTGTAATCCTGCCGATATTTCGGTTAGGGCACCGTGATTTGACGGATTTGCAATCCGGTTATGATCGATTTGAAAAGCGCGCTTTGGGGGCTCAAAACAGGGGCGAAATTGCCAGATTTGCGTGGTGATCCTGGTGATATTGCCCGTCATTGGATAAAAATTGCACTTTGAATGCCAAAAACAGCCAAGATTCCCCTCTTTGACCGCTTGCGACTTTGTGGGGACTTTCATATATAGGTGCGCGGGGTCATGAAGAGACCCCAGAAAAATTACGTGTATTACAACCATTGGTCCCAGGAGGTCCTGCGCGGCGCTTCAGATCGGAGGCTGCGGGACGGACCGGCCGCTAAAAGAGGAACTTACTATGGGCAAAATTATTGGTATCGACCTTGGCACCACAAACTCGTGCGTTGCAGTCATGGATGGCAAAGAAGGCCGCGTGATTGAAAACAGCGAAGGTGCCCGTACCACCCCGTCAATGGTCGCTTTCACCGATGATGGTGAGCGCCTTGTCGGTCAGCCGGCGAAACGCCAGGCTGTCACCAACCCGGAAAACACCCTGTTTGCGATCAAACGTCTGATCGGTCGTCGTTACGGTGACCCGGAAGTCGAAAAAGACAAAGACCTCGTCCCGTACAAAATCGTTGCTGGCGAAAACGGTGACGCATGGGTTGAAGTCAACGGCGAGAAAATGGCCCCGAGCCAGATCGCAGCCATGGTTCTTCAGAAAATGAAGGAAACCGCAGAAGCCCATCTGGGTGAGCCGGTAACCGAAGCCGTGATTACCGTTCCGGCATATTTCAACGATTCCCAGCGCCAGGCGACCAAAGACGCCGGCAAGATTGCGGGTCTTGAAGTCAAACGTATCATCAACGAGCCGACCGCAGCAGCGCTTGCTTATGGCCTTGATAAGAAAGACGGTGGCACCGTGGTTGTTTATGACCTTGGTGGTGGTACCTTCGACGTGTCGGTTCTCGAAATCGGCGATGGCGTTTTTGAAGTTAAATCGACCAACGGTGATACCTTCCTTGGTGGTGAAGACTTCGACAAACAGATCATTGATTACCTTGCTGACGAGTTCAAAAAAGAACAGCAGATCGACCTGCGCAAAGACCGTCTTGCCCTGCAGCGTCTGAAAGAAGCTGCGGAGAAAGCCAAGATCGAGCTTTCCTCGTCGATGCAGACCGATGTCAACCTGCCGTTCATCACCGCTGATGCATCGGGTCCGAAACACCTCAACATCAAGCTGTCGCGTGCGAAGCTTGAAGGTCTGGTGGGTGATCTGATCGAACGCACCATGACCCCGTGTAAGGCCGCGCTTAAGGATGCCGGAA
Organism: Thalassospira profundimaris; assembly: GCF_003326795.1. Taxonomy (GTDB): domain Bacteria; phylum Pseudomonadota; class Alphaproteobacteria; order Rhodospirillales; family Thalassospiraceae; genus Thalassospira; species Thalassospira profundimaris_C. The sequence goes on from NZ_JPWI01000001.1 coordinate 487,653, forward strand.
TTACCGCAGGTGAAATCGACGACGTTATTCTGGTCGGCGGCATGACCCGTATGCCGAAGGTTCAGGAACGCGTTAAAGAGTTCTTTGGTCGTGAGCCGCACAAGGGTGTGAACCCGGATGAAGTTGTTGCCCTTGGTGCAGCAATTCAGGGTGGTGTTCTTCAGGGCGACGTCAAAGACGTTCTCCTGCTTGACGTGACCCCGCTGTCGCTTGGTATCGAAACGCTTGGCGGTGTCTTCACCCGCCTGATCGACCGTAACACCACGATCCCGACCCGCAAGTCGCAGACCTTCTCGACCGCTGAAGATAACCAGACGGCCGTGACGATCCGCGTCTTCCAGGGTGAACGTGAAATGGCTGCCGATAACAAGATGCTTGGCCAGTTTGATCTGGTTGGTATCCCGCCGGCACCGCGTGGCGTTCCGCAGATCGAAGTGACCTTTGACATTGATGCCAACGGTATCGTCAATGTGTCTGCCAAAGACAAGGCGACCAACAAGGAACAGCAGATCCGCATCCAGGCATCTGGTGGTCTTTCGGACGACGAAATCGAAAACATGGTCAAGGACGCGGAAAGCAACGCCGAAGCTGATAAAAAGCGCAAGGCACTTGTCGAAGCACGCAACCAGGCCGAAGCCGTCATTCACGCCACCGAGAAGAACCTTTCGGAGCATGGTGACAAGGTTGACGATGCAACCAAATCGGAAATCGAAAACGCCCTTTCGGCTCTGAAAGATGCCAAGGACGGTGAAGATGCCGACGCCATCAACGCCAAGGTCAACGAACTTCAGCAGGCTGCAATGAAACTTGGCGAAGCCATGTATCAGGCACAGCAGGCCGAAGAAGGTGCCGAAGGCGATGCCGGTGCATCTGCTTCGCAGGCCGATGACGGTGTTGTTGATGCCGACTTCGAAGAAGTCGATGACAACAAAAAAGACAAGTAAGACGACCGCAGAGGTCGTCTTGAACGACGCCCTGTAAAGAAAAATCGGGCCGTTCCGGACGCAAAGGATTGCGGGAACGGCCCGACCGTATTTCGGAGTTACAGATGGCGAAAGAAGATTTTTACGAGCTGTTGGGTGTCGCCAAAGGGGCGAGCGCAGCCGAGCTGAAAAGCGCCTATCGTAAAAAAGCGATGCAGTATCACCCGGACAAGAACCCGGGCGATGCCGAAGCCGAAGTAAAATTCAAACAGGTCAACGAAGCCTACGAAGTCCTCAAGGACGACGAAAAACGTGCAGCCTATGACCGTTTCGGTCACGCAGCCTTTGAACAGGGCGGCCCCGGTGGCGGTGGCGGCTTTGGTGGTGGTTTCGGTGGCGGCGGTTTTGCCGACGTCTTTGACGAGATCTTTGGGGCCATGGGCGGCGGACGTCGCGGCGGCGGATCGTCGCGCGGGGCGGACCTGCGCTATAATATGGCGATCACGCTCGAAGAAGCGTTCGAAGGCAAAAAGGCCGAGATCACCATTCCCGGATCGGTATCCTGTGAAGAATGTGACGGCACCGGTGCCGAAGCAGGATCACAGCCGGTCAATTGCCCGACCTGTAATGGTCATGGCAAGGTCCGCGCGCAGCAGGGCTTCTTTACCATTGAACGCACCTGCCCGAGCTGTCATGGCAAAGGCAAGATCATCAAGAATCCGTGCAAATCCTGTCACGGTGTTGGTCGCGTCGAAAAGGAAAAGACCCTTCAGGTTACCATTCCGGCCGGTGTCGAGGATGGCACACGCATCCGTCTGGCAGGCGAAGGCGAAGCAGGGACCAACGGGGCACCTCCGGGTGATCTCTATATCTTCCTTGATATCGCCCATCATCGCTTCTTCCAGCGCGAAAGTGCGAACCTCTATTGCCGGATCCCGATCCCGATGAGCAAGGCGGCCCTTGGCGGAACCATTGAAGTTCCGACGATCGAGGGCACGCGCACCCGGATCAATATCCCGGCCGGGACGCAATCGGGCCAGCAGCTTCGTCTGCGCGGCAAGGGCATGACCATCCTGCGGTCGCAGGCCCGTGGTGACATGTTTGTTGAAATCAGTGTCGAAACGCCGGTCAATCTGACAGAACGTCAGAAAGAACTGCTTGAGGAATTCGACGAGATTTCCCGAGAAGAAGGCTCAAGCCCGGAAAGCGAAGGCTTCTTTTCCAAGATGAAGGAAATCTGGAAAGACCTGACCGACTAGGTCCTGTTGTCGTTTTTCCACCTGAAATTCAGGACCCCCGGCAGACCCGCCGGGGGTTTTGTTTTGCGCGACCCGGGGCTTGTGCTAAAGCAGGGTCATGAATTGCAAGCTTTGTGACTAGGAGACCGGAAATGAAGATCGGGATTGTTGGTTGTGCGGGCCGTATGGGGCGGATGCTGGTGAATGAAACCGCCCGGACCAAGGGCCTTGAGGTTGGCGGTGGCACCGATCTGCCCGGAAGCCCGTTCGTCGGCAAGGACATCACCCTGATTGCCGGTCTTGAAGAAAGCGGCGTTCTGGTCGGCGATGATGCCAAGGCATTGTTCGAAGCCGTTGATGCGGTGATTGATTTCACCGCACCGGCTGCCACCATGAAACATGCGCAACTGGCTGCCGAAACCGGCACGATCCTTGTGATTGGCACCACCGGACTTTCGGGTGACCAAAAAGACGAATTAAAGGTCGCCGCCCAAAAGGCCCCGATCATCTTTGCCCCGAATATGAGTGTCGGGGTTAATCTGGCCTTTGCGCTGGTCGAAAAGGTTGCCAGCATCCTTGATAAGGATGTTGCCGATATCGAAATCGTTGAAATGCACCATAAACACAAGGTCGATGCTCCGTCCGGCACGGCCTTGGGTCTTGGTGAAGCAGCGGCCAAGGGCCGGGGCGTTAATCTTGACGATGTCGCCGTGCGCAGCCGTGACGGCTTTACCGGTGCGCGCGAAGACGGCACCATCGGCTTTGCAACGCTGCGTGGCGGCGATGTGGTGGGCGATCACACGGTTGTCTTTGCCTGCGAAGGCGAGCGGATCGAGATCACCCATAAGGCATCCTCACGCGAAGTCTTTGCCAAGGGCGCGGTTCGTGCCGCCAAATGGGCCGAGGGCAAGGCACCGGGCCTTTATTCCATGCGTGAAGTGCTGGGTCTTTAGGCCCGGGAAACAAACAGGCGTATCTAAAAAAGGCCGGGCATATTGCCCGGCCTTTTCGTTTGGGTTCTGATCTGTGTGGACAGATTAATGCGCATCGGCCCAGCTGTCGCCAATGCCGGCATCGGCGATCAGCGGGACAGAAAGATGGGCGGCATTTTCCATGACGTCACGGATGACCCTGATGGCTTTTTCGGCCTCGTCTTCCGGGGCTTCAAAGATCAATTCATCGTGGACTTGCAACAGCATGCGGGTCTTGAGCCCGGCATCGACAAGTGCGCCGGGAACCGCGATCATTGCGCGTTTGATGATATCGGCAGCCCCGCCCTGGATCGGGGCATTGATGGCAGCGCGTTCACCAAAGCTTCGGCGCATGCCGTTCTTGTCATTGATGCCGCTGATATGGATATGGCGACCAAACAGCGTACGGACAAAGCCGTGTTTGGTGGCGAATGCCTTGGCCTCGTCCATATAGGTGCGGATGCCCGGATAAATCTCGAAATAGGCATCGATAAAGGCCTTGGCTTCTTTTTGCGGAATGCCAAGCTGATTGGCCAGACCAAAGGCCGAGATGCCGTAAATGATGCCAAAGTTGATCGCCTTTGCCTTGCGGCGGACCATCGGGTCCATGCCTTCTATCGGCACGCCAAAGACCTTGGACGCGGTTGCTGCGTGGATATCCTCGCCATTCTTGAAGGCTTCGCGAAGCGCTTCGATCTCGGCAACATGGGCAAGAAGGCGCAGCTCGATCTGCGAATAGTCGGCAGAAATAAGCTTGTGCCCCGGCTCGGCGATAAAGGCGGTGCGGATTTTCCGGCCTTCTTCGCTGCGGATCGGGATGTTTTGCAGGTTCGGATCGTTGGATGACAAACGCCCGGTATTGACGTTGGTCTGACCGTAACTGGTGTGAACGCGCCCGGTTTTCGGATTGATATGATGGGCCAGGGCGTCGGTATAGGTGCTTTTGAGCTTGGAAAGCTGACGCCATTCCAAAAGCCTGGCCGGAAGATCATGACCAAGGGCTGCCAGTCCCTCCAGCACGTCGGCACCGGTTTGCCATGCGCCGGTTTTGGTCTTTTTGCCGCCCGGAAGGCTCATTTTGTCAAACAGGATTTCGCCAAGCTGCTTGGGGCTGCCAAGATTGAACGGCTCGCCAGCCAGTTCATGAATAGTCACCTCAAGGCTTGCCATGCGTTTGGCAAAGTCCTCGGACAGGCTTTTGAGGATTTCGGCATCGACCTTGACGCCAAGGCTTTCCATTTTGGCCAGAACCGGCACCAGCGGACGGTCAAGCGTCTCATAGACCTTGGCCATATGTTCCTGTGCGATCCGCGGTTTGAGCAAACGATGCAGGCGGAGCGTAATGTCGGCATCCTCCGCGGCGTAATCGAGCGCCTTGTCGAGCGGGACCTGATCAAAGGTGATCTGGGTTTTGCCCGATCCGCAAACGTCTGAAAACTTGATCGGCTTGTAATCAAGATGCAGTTCGGCCAGTTCATCCATGCCATGCCCGTGGCTGGTGCCGTCCAGCACATAGGACAGCACCATGGTGTCATCCATCGGTGCGACATTGATACCGTGACGGGCCAGAACGATCATATCGTATTTCAGGTTCTGACCGACCTTGAGCACACCCGGATCTTCAAGAAGCGGTTTGAGAAGCTCGATCGCGCGTTCAAGCCTGATCTGCTTGGGTGCGCCCTTGTTCTCAGACGGATTGTCGCCAAAGTCAAAGCCGCCCTGGGCTTCGCCGCTGACATGGCCAAGCGGGATATAGCAACCATTGCCCGGCTCGGTCGAAAGCGACACGCCGACCAGTTTTGCCTGATGGGCATCAAGGGACGTGGTTTCGGTATCAACCGCCACGGTGCCAAGATACTCGGCCTTTGAAATCCAATGTTTTAGGCGTTCTTCATCCTGCACCAGTTCATATTCGGCCTTTTCGACCTTGATATCATTGACACCAATGCCGGGCTGGGTCGGGCTGTCAAATTCAACATCGCCGCCGAACTTGGCTTTTACTTTAGAAAGCAGTGATTTAAAGCCGTGACTTGCGATGAAGCTTAAAAGAACTTCCGGATCGGGTTCTTTGAGATCGAAATCATCAAGGTCCTCAACCACCGGCACATCGGTTTTAAGGGTGACCAGATCACGTGAAATACGGGCCAGTTCGGCATTCTCGATCAGCTTTTCGCGGCGCTTGGGCTGTTTGATTTCGCCTGCGCGTTCCAGTAGAGAATCAAGATCGCCATATTCATCAATAAGTTGGGCGGCGGTTTTAACGCCAATCCCCGGGACACCCGGCACGTTATCGACGGAATCGCCAGCAAGGGCCTGAATATCAATGACCTTGTCCGGTGCACAGCCGAATTTTTCCATCACTTCAGCAGCGCCGATGGTGCGATTCTTCATCGCATCAAACATTTGCACCCGGTCGGTGACAAGCTGCATGAGGTCCTTGTCCGAAGACACGATAATCACGTCAGAACCCTGTGCTTCGGCCTGACGGGCATAGGTAGCGATCAGATCGTCGGCCTCATATCCTTCGAGCTCGATTGACGGCAGGTTAAAGGCGCGCGTCGCATCGCGGATCAGACCAAATTGGGGAACCAGTTCTTCGGGGGGCGGCGGACGGTGTGCCTTGTAATCCGGATAGAAATCATTGCGGAATGACTTGCCCTTGGTGTCAAAAATGACTGCCATATGGTCGGGCTTGGTATCTTCGCGCAGCTTCATCAGCATGGTGCAAAAGCCGTAAACCGCATTGACCGGGGTGCCATCGGGACTGGTCATCGGCGGCAGGGCATGGAAAGCGCGGAAAATAAAGCCGGAACCGTCAACCAGTACGACGCGGCGCGGTGGGGAGCCGGCAGAGGTATTGGTGTTGGACGGGGCAGAATCAGTCATGCGTTTCGTGCTCTTGTCTTGAGGGAAAATGATGGTCCGCAGAATGCCCGATCCGGACAGCCAAGTCGAGTATAGCCTGACCTGATGACCCAAAAAGACCCGACCTGCTGACAGTTTTTGTCAGCATATTTGTATGATGATTGTTTGCGGAATTTGATAATGTTCCGGACCCGAAATATATAAGGTAACACACGGATTCCCGAAGATTTATTTCAGGTTGTCTGTTTGTGCTTATCACTTTTGTTCGGGATTGCTATGGTAGCAAATAAGTTAATCCCAAGGGACATGGGAGAACGGGTGCGTGGCCCGGAAAACAGAGAAGCCGATATTCAGCCCCAAGGGCATTGGCGTGGAAACTGCGGGTCCGGCGCGCGAGCTTTCAGAAGACATGAAGCTTGCCAGCCGGAAAGGCAAAAAAAGCAAATCAGGTCGCCGTGGCAAGAACCCGAGTGACACAGGATGGCGCAGCTTTTTTCGCGCCAGTGTCTGGCTGCGCTTTATTCTGACCTTTGGCAGTTTCGGTCTGATCGTCCATGGCCTGTTCACGGTTTTCGGGATTTACGAACGCAATCAACGGCTTGCCAATTTTGATCACTTCATCTTGCTGATCAAACTCGTGGTGTTTGTCGCCCTGATGTATCTGTTTTATGCGATGCTGATGCATTACGGGCCGATCCGCCACAAGGTGCGCGGCATCTTCTTTTTGGCCCTGGCACCGGTTGCTGCCCTTTGCATCTTCATGATTTATGGCGGCGGGCAGGTATTTGGCAGTTTCATTCCGGTCCTGCAATTCCTGACGCTGACCATCGGGGTTGGCGGATTTCTGCTTTATGTCCTTGGCTATACCTGGGTTACAGGCCAGAAGGTCAAGCGCGATAGCGCCAAATATGGCGGTCTTGTCAATTCATCGGACACTACGAGATCGGGGGATCGCAATGGTCTTCCGCCGCCGGTGAAGGATGATCGTCGCCGCGTTCACAAGGCCGGAAACCTGCGCCTTCGCCGGACGGATGGCGGCGGTGGTGATGGCGGACCACGCAGCGGCAAGGTCCAGCTGCCCGATATCTAGTCGACCAGACAATTTACCAGACCATTTGACCAGACTGTCTGGCAAGACCATCTAAATCCGTCCCCCTTTGAACCGGAACAAGGCGAGGATAGCGTGATGCGCCGCGATCTGATTTTCATTCATAGTGCCGGGCCGCAAGGCGGTGACAATGGCAGTAGCAGACTGATTGAACGCCTGACATCCCGGCTGGGGACCAGATTTGATCTGATTGCTCCCGATATGCCCGATCCTGAACGTCCCGGCATTGACGCCTGGCTTTCGGGGGTTGATAGGGTGGTTTCAAAGGCGAGCAAAGGTGCAGTTCTGGTCGGACATTCGCTGGGCGGGTCGGTGATCTTGCAATATCTGGCGCGGAACCCTGATATCTGGCGTGAAAACAAGAGCCTGTCGGCCGTTTTCATTGTGGCATCACCGTTTTGGGGGCTAACAGACTGGGAAATAGACGAATTCACTTTGACAGAAGATGAAGTTTGTACTTTAGAAGATTGTAAATTAATGCATTTCTGTCACAGCCGGGATGACCGCATCGTCGGTTTTGAGCATTTTCAGGCCTATCTCGACCATCTGCCATCGGCGGATGCAATCATCCTTGAATCGGCTGGTCACTTGATGTTGGACGGTGATATTGACAGATTGATTAAGAAAATTCTTATATATTCCTGATCAGGAATGATTTTCCAGAATCAAACCGGCCAGATACAGCGATCCAAGGATCAGAACCCGTTTCGGACGGGGACAGGTGGTCAGCAAGGCGGACACCGCATCCTTGAAATCATCACAGGCATAGGCGGATTTGATCCCGCATGACATTGCCGCATCGCGCAGGGTTACGGGCAGATGTGCCTGATGTTCGCCGGGGATCGGAACACCGGCAAGGGCGGTAATCCGGTCGGCAAGCGGTTCAAGGAACGCCGTGGCATCGCGGTTATCAAGCATGCCCATCATGACGACCGTATCGCCACCTTCCTGTCGCGACAGCCAGTCGGAAATCACCCCGGCAGCAGCAATATTGTGGCCACCATCCAGAATAAGCTCACAGCCATCGGGCAGAAGATCAAAAAGCGGCCCTGAGGTCAGTTTTTGAAGCCGTGCAGGCCATCTGGCGTTTTTAAGGCCCGTGGCAAGGATATCGACATTCCGGCCATCACAGCCGGGAATTTTGGCCCGGCGGACGGTCGCGATGGCGGTGGCCGCATTCACAAACTGGTGCCGCCCGGGAAGAGCCGGAAGCGGCAGATCAATGTGATTGGTGCCAATGCGCATGGTAAAGCCGTCTTCGCGTTCCTCTGAAACTTCAAAGTCGCAAAATACCGGGGCATTGATCGCGTTGGCACGGGTGACAAGCGTGTTAAAGGCTTCAAGCATCTGCGGGGCAAGAATGCTGATCACGCCCGGTTTCATGATCCCGGCCTTTTCAAAGGCGATCTTGGCGATGGTGTCGCCAAGGAAGCCCTGATGATCAAGCGAGATCGGCGTGATCACGGTGGTCGCCGGTTTATCAATCACGTTCGATGCATCAACACGCCCGCCCAGCCCGGTTTCAAGGATGAGCACATCGGCCGGAACCCGCGCAAAGGCAAGAAAGGCTGCGGCCTGTGTGATTTCGAAAAATGTGATGGATTCGCCGTTATTGACCGTCTCGACTTCTTCAAGCAGGTCGCAAAGGGCGTCTTCGGAAATCATTTCACCGGCAAGGGTGATGCGTTCATGAAACCGCACAAGATGCGGGGATGTCGAACAATGTACCCGCAATCCGGCGGCCTCATAGATGGCGCGCAGATATGCCTGGGTGGAGCCCTTGCCGTTGGTGCCCGCCAGATGGATTACCGGCGGCAACGAAAGATGCGGATTACCCAGCTTTTCAAGAAGCCGGGTAATCCGCCCTAGCGAAAGATCAATGACTTTCGGGTGCAGCTTGCCAAGGCGAGCAAGAATTGCGTCGCTTCGGGCCAAGTTACTTATCCGCACTCGGGGTCTTGGATTTGGAAGCCTTGCCTTTGGCATCCTTGATCGGAACGATACTTGCACCCGGTTTGGTGCGGCGGATCATGTCGATCAGACGGCCAAAGGTCGCGTTGAGTTCATTACGCGGGACAACCATATCAACCATGCCGTGTTCCAGAAGATATTCGGCAGTCTGGAAATCATCGGGCAGCTTTTCGCGGATGGTGCTTTCGATCACGCGGCGACCGGCAAAGCCGATCTGTGCGCCCGGTTCGGCAATCTGGATATCGCCCAGCATCGCAAAGGATGCCGAAACGCCACCGGTGGTCGGATCGGTCAGGAGCACGAAATAGGGCAGGCCCTTTTCCTTGACCTTTTCGATCGCGGCCGTGGTACGCGCCATCTGCATCAGGCTGAGAATGCCTTCCTGCATACGGGCACCGCCCGATGCCGGAACGATGATCAGTGCCGCATCCTGAACCGTTGCCAGTTCGGCCGCGGCAACAATGCCTTCGCCAACCGCGATGCCCATCGACCCGCCCATGAAGGAGAAGTCGAAAACGGCAATGACGGTCGGATGACCACCGACCTCGCCATGGGCCACCGCCAGCGCATCCTTGTAGGTTGCTTTGGCCTGTGCGGCTTTGAGGCGTTCGGTGTATTTTTTCTGATCGCGGAATTTCAGCGGATCGACCGGAACATTCGGCAGTTCGATGGTCTGGTATTTGCCACCATCAAACAGGAGCTCAAGACGGTCCTTGGCGGAAATCCGCATGTGATGTCCGCAATGCTGGCAAACATGATTGTTCTTTGCCAGATCACGGTGAAAGATCATCTGTTCGCACGATTTGCATTTGTGCCAAAGGTTCTCTGGCACATCTGGACGACGAACGAGTTTCTGAATCTTTGGACGGACGAATTCAGTCAGCCACGACATATCGGATACTGATCCTTGGTTCTGTCTATATCGGTTCTTTTACAAACGCCGCGCTCATTTGCGCGCGTTTCTGACCCCGTTTGCAAGCTCGCGCACAAGGCCGGTAACCATAGAGGCGGTCTTATCGGTGGCCTTGCCGTTTTCGTCAAGACTTTCGGCAATTTTTGATACGATTGCCGATCCGACCACGGCGGCATCGGCCTGTTTGGCAACATCGGCGGCCTGCTCTGCCGTCTTGATGCCAAAGCCGACCGCAATCGGAAGATCGGTATGACGGCGCAGACGTGCCATCGCTTCGATAATCTGATCATTGCTGGCCGATCCGGCACCGGTGACGCCGGCAACCGAGACATAGTAAACAAAGCCCGACGTATTCTGAACAAGTTTCGGAAGACGCTTGTCATCAGAGGTCGGGGTGGTCAGGCGAATGAACGAAAGTCCCTTTTCGACGGTCGGGACACAGAGTTCGGCATCTTCTTCGGGCGGCAGATCAACAACGATCAGGCCATCAACACCGGCATTGCGTGCATCTTCAAGGAATTCGGCAACCCCATAGATATAGATCGGGTTGTAATAGCCCATCAGAATGATCGGCGTTTCATGATCCTGATCACGGAAACCGCGAACCAAAGACAGGGTCTTGCGCATATGCATGCCTGCGGCCAGCGCACGGTTTGATGCTTCCTGGATGGCGGGGCCATCGGCCATCGGATCGGTAAAGGGCATGCCCAGTTCGATGATGTCCGCACCTGCTTCGGGCAGGGCTTTGAGGATTTCAAACGATGCTTCCGGGTCCGGATCACCTGCGGTGATAAAGGTCACAAGACCTGCGCGGCCTTCTTCCTTGAGCTTGGCAAAACGTTTGGCGATGCGGTCCTTGCCGCCGATGATAGCGTCGCTCACAATTTAACTCCCAGTGCTTCGGCCACGGTAAAGATGTCCTTGTCACCCCGGCCACTCAGACACATGAGGATGATTTTGTCCTTGCCCATTTTCGGTGCTTCTTTCATCACCTGCGCGATGGCATGGCTGCATTCCAGTGCCGGAATGATGCCTTCAAGTTCCGAACACAGTTTGAAGGCCGCAAGGGCTTCCTTGTCGCCAATCGGCTCGTAACGGGCACGCCCGATATCCTTGAGCCAGCTGTGTTCCGGGCCGATGCCCGGATAATCAAGACCGGCCGAAATCGAGTCGGCTTCCTTGATCTGGCCATCGTCATCCATCAGAAGATAGGTGCGGTTGCCATGCAGAACGCCCGGCTTGCCGGCCGACAGGCTGGCGGCATGTTTGCCGGTATGAATGCCGTGACCGGCGGCTTCGACGCCAACCACTTCGACATCCTTGTCATCAAGGAACGGGTGGAACAGGCCAATGGCATTTGATCCGCCACCAACGGCTGCAATGACCTGATCGGGCAGGCGGCCTTCGGCTTCAAGGATCTGTTCCTTGGCTTCGTTGCCAATCACCGACTGGAAATCACGAACCAGTTCCGGATAGGGATGCGGACCGGCCGCTGTTCCGATGATGTAGAAGGTATCTTCGACATTGGTCACCCAGTCGCGAAGCGCTTCGTTCATCGCGTCTTTCAGCGAACAGGAACCCGAGACAACCGGTTTGACTTCAGCACCGAGCAAACGCATGCGGAACACGTTGGGCGACTGGCGTTCGATATCCTTGGAACCCATGTAAACCGTGCAGGGCAGGCCAAAGCGTGCGCAAACGGTCGCGGTGGCAACACCATGCTGACCGGCGCCGGTTTCGGCGATGATGCGGGTTTTGCCCATGCGCTTGGCCAAAAGGATCTGGCCGATGCAGTTATTGATCTTGTGCGCGCCGGTATGGTTGAGGTCCTCGCGCTTGAAATAGATCTTTGCACCGCCGAGTTCCTCGGTCAGGCGTTCGGCGAAATAAAGCGGGTTCGCACGGCCAACATAATGACGGAGATAGTAATCCATCTCCTTTTTGAAGGCAGGGTCGCTTTTGGCGTCTTTGTAAGCCTGTTCGAGCTCAAGGATCAGCGGCATCAGGGTTTCGGCGACAAAACGGCCGCCAAAATTGCCAAAATGTCCGTCCGGATCCGGCAGAGCGCGGTAGCTGTTGAGCGTAGGCGATGAAGACGTCATGGAAGTTCCCCGTGGAATTGGCCGTGAAAGCATTCACAGCAGCAAAGGCAGACGACAGATGATTAATCCGCAGAGCTTGCGTCAGATAGGGGCGCAAAGGCCCCCGCGCAATGCTTGTACTCGTTTACGAGTGCGGCAGATCAATGTGCTGCGTGATCAGCCTGGGATTTGTCGAAGATATATTTTTTTGAGCAGTACGGGCAGACCACCTCGCCCTTGTCCTCGAGATTGAGGTAAACCGTCGGGTGGCCGAGGTGACCTTTACCGCCGTCGCAGGCAACATTCAGGGTGCCGACTTTGATTTCTTCGGTGATCTTCATATATCCAGTTCCAAGTTTGCCTGTTTCAGGCTTGTGTGACCATCGGGATTGGCCGCGTGCTGTGCTTTGCATTGACCCCGGTTTCCCGGGAATGATACCGATTGGGCATATTCAATCAATACTTCCGCATACGCTTGGCGCCCCATCGTCTTAGCGCAAACAGACGACGCGGAAAAGAGTGGAGATCACTGACTTATGACAGCAATGCCCGACTATGCCATCGAAGTCGAAGGCTTGACCAAGATCTACAAGGGGTCAAATGGTGAAAAACTGGCCCTTGATAATGTTTCGCTGAAAATTCCCCGTGGCTCGTTTTTCGCCCTTCTGGGGCCGAACGGGGCCGGAAAATCTACCTTTATCAACATTCTGGCCGGTCTTGTCACCAAGACCAGCGGGACGGCAAAAATCTGGGGCTATGATATCGAAGCCCAGATGCGTGCCGCACGCTGTGCCATCGGGATCGTGCCTCAGGAACTGAACCTTGATGCATTTTTCACCCCGCGTCAGGTGATGGAATTGCAGGCAGGTCTTTATGGCGTGCCCAAACCGGAACGCCGCACGGACGAGATTCTGGCCGCTCTTGGCCTGTCTGACAAGGCAGACTCGCACGCAAGATCGCTTTCGGGCGGGATGCGTCGCCGCCTTCTGGTCGGCAAGGCAATGGTTCATACCCCGCCGGTTCTGGTTCTTGATGAACCGACCGCCGGTGTCGATATCGAACTGCGCCAGCAGCTTTGGGCCTATGTCAAAAAGCTTAACGAAGCCGGTGTGACGATCATTCTGACCACCCATTACCTTGAAGAAGCCGAAGAACTTTGTGATGAAATCGCGATCATCAACAAGGGCAATGTCATTGCCCATGAAGACAAGCGCACCCTGCTGCGCCGGATTGATCACAAGACGCTGGTTCTGACGGTGAATAACGAGCTTAATGCCGTGCCCGATGTCTTTGCCCCGTGGGGGGGAGAACTGAAATCGGAAAACCAGATCGCCCTTCACTATCGCCCGAGCAACACCCAGATGGCCGAAATCCTTCAGGCCGTTCAGGGCAGCGGTCTTGCGATCAAGGATCTGTCAACCGAGGAAGGCGATCTTGAAGACATCTTCCTGATGCTGACCCGCGATAATGACAAGCTCCGCGCCGGACAGGCTGCGTGATTAGCATCAGCCGTCTGTCCTTGCTGGCATGATTTTGACAAAACCCCGCAATTTCTTGCGGGGTTTTTCATTTTGGCCTTAACTGTCTGAACAGATTTTTGAAATCGGCTTACCCGTTTGTTTTGTTGGTGTTCCCCTTGATGATCCGATCGCTTTGGCGCTTCTGTGCGACCTGTCTTTTGATGACGGGTCTGACGGCCTGTGCGCCGACGATCAAACCTGCGGGGCCGCCGGTTGCCACAACTGCGCTGGGGCCAGATGTTTTTCGCACCAGTGACGGTACCGGGCTTGCCCTGCAACATTGGGGTGATATCGAGCATCCCGATGCGGTGATCCTTGCCCTGCACGGGATGGGGGATTACGCCAATGCCTTTATGGAGCTGGGCGATGCCATCGGCCCGGCGGGGATTGCGGTTTATGCCTTTGACCAGCGCGGTTTCGGGCGCAGTCCGTCGCGTCCGTTCTGGGCGGGCATCAATACCATGGTCAATGATGCCAGCGATGCCCTGGGGCTTTTGCGGGCAAAATATCCGCAAACGCCGATCTATCTTCTGGGGAATTCGATGGGCGGTGCGGTTGCCATTGTGACCGCGGCCAGTCGCGGGCATCTGATGGATGGTTTGATCCTTGTGGCGCCCGCAGTCTGGAACCGTGACATGATGCCATGGTATCAGACCGCCCCGCTTGCCATCATTTCGCACAGCCTGCCCTGGTTACCCCTGACCGGGAGGGGGCTTGATATCTGGCCGTCTGACAATATCGAGATGCTTCGCCGTTTGTCGCGCGATCCCCATATGATGTCTGCGGTTCGGGTTGATCTGATTGCCGGTATTGCCGACCTGATGGATCTGGCGCGCAGGCGGGCACGCGACATCAGGGTTCCGACCCTGTTGCTGTCAGGCAAGCAGGATCAGGTCATTCCGCCTGACGCGGTCGCGGCCCTTGATCGTGATTTATCCCAGACACAATTGGTGTCCTATCACCGTTGCCTGTATGATGCGGGATATCACATGTTGCTGCGTGATCTGAACGGGCCGGTGGTGATCGGGGATATCCGCCGCTGGGTTGCACGCACTTCCGCAGAAAATTATTCCTGCACGCAATCATGATTGCTTTTTGACCGTTGATCGGTGATCAGGTAGCATTTTTAATCGGTTGCGGGGCATTTCGCGGGTTGTCTAAACGCGTTGGAACCCCGATATGCCAGCAATAAACGGATTTTCGGAGGATCAGGACCGGCATGCTAAGGACCATTCGGGCAAAGTTCCTGGGTGTCGCGGCCTTTTTTGTCGTGTGGCTTTTTGTGGCGACCGGTTTCTCGGTGATCCAGTCCCTTGGCATTAATGGCGATCTTGAAGCGGTGTCGCGCTATGTCACACCGGTCAAGGATGCGCTTTCCGATGTTCGCGTCCGTCAGCTTGAACAGATTTCGCTTCTGGATCGCTATATGCGCGTGGTCGAAAATGACGGACCGCATGCGCCGCTTCTCAATGGTATCGAGATCGAGATTGCGGCCAAGCAAGCCCAGATCGAGCAGGCCTTCCGCAAGACCTTTACCTTTGCTGCCCTTGGCCGGGCGCAGGCATCAAGCCATTTTGAAAACGGGGTCTTGCTTGATCTTGATGTGCGGATGCGTGAATTCGCCGATGTTTCCGCGCAGTTTTCACTGGGTATGGAACGGTTGCTCAGCCGGGTGGGGGATGGCGACCTTATGGATGCCCAGCGGCAGGAAAATATCGTCCGTGGCCTTCATCGCAATATCGTCCTTGATCTGCGCAACGAGATCTTGCGCCTTGAAAAATATGCCGCTGATACGGTCGAAAGTGTTTCGCGCAGCGAGGATTTCCTGATTCAGGCCGAATTCATCATGATGCTGGGCGCGGTGATTATCGGTGTGTCGCTGGCCTATTATATGGCCCATGCGGTGGTGGTGGCTGTCCGCAAAACCACCAATGCGCTTAACGATATTCAGTCGGGCAAGCTCGACACCAGCCTTGATTTCAAGGGCAAGGGGGATTTCGCCCGTCTTGCCGATGCCTTTAACCGCATGTCGCGCGAATTGCGGGTGCGGTTCCGGATGCGCGAACGGTTTGGCAAATATGTTGATCCCAAGGTGATCAACAATCTGATCAATCAGGAAACCGCGCTTGAAAACTCCGAAAAGCGTGTAATGACCGTCAGTGTCGTCAATCTGACCGGGTTTGACTGGCTGGCCGAACATACGCCGCCAGAAAAACTGGTCGATTTCCTGAATGACTATCTGACCGCAATGACCGAACCGATTTCAAACCATAGCGGCATCATCGACAATTTCGTCGGTGACCGGGTGATCGGTTTTTGGGGCCCGCCGTTTTGCGGGGAAAATGCCCATGCCCGTCATGCCTGTCAGGCCGCGCTTGAACAGGTTGCGCGCTTTAACGCGCTCAAGACCAAATATGCCGATCTGATTGGTGATCATGGTCTTGATATCCGGATCGGGATTGCAACCGGCGAGGTGGTTGTGGGATCGATCGGTACGGATAAATCACGGGCCTATACGGTGGTTGGCGATTGTGTGAACTATGCCAACCGTCTGGAAAAGGCCAACCGGGTTTATGGCACGCGCATTCTGGCATCCCATGAAACCGCCAATATGGCCGCAGGCGAGATCGAAATGCGCGATCTTGATCATGTGGTGCTTCTGGGCACGGAGCATGTGGTTTACCTCTACGAGGTTCTTGCCCCTGGCGGTCAGCTTTCCGACGAACGGCGCGACTGGCGGTCCAAATATGAAACCGCGATGACCCATTACCGCGAAGGGGCGTTTGACAAGGCCAAACCGCTTTACGAGGCGGTTCTGGAATTTGATCACAGCGACTTTGCCGCCCAGCTGATGATGAACCGGATGGAACGCCTGCAACGCCGCGAACAGGACCGTGAATGGAACGGCACCTGGATCGTGCGCGACCCCTATGACCGGCGTGATGTTGAAAGCTGATTGCGCTGTTCTGGCGGCAAGGTTACCTTAACCCGATACGGTGATACTGACATGATCGGACAGGGTTCAAAAACCCTTGCCCGTTCGGGCCAAAACCTGTATCACCCATCGCACTCGGGCCACTTGATCCAGTCGTGGCACCTTATATTGCGCACCCGTAGCTCAGCTGGATAGAGCGTTGCCCTCCGAAGGCAAAGGCCACAGGTTCGAATCCTGTCGGGTGCGCCATTCTTCCCCGCCAAATATAACCGATTTTCAAAAAGTTGCTTTATCGGCCGGTTCCGCTCAGCTAGGAATCAATGTGATGAGTTTGCCCTGTGCCGGACCAACTGGAAAAGGGTGGTTTGATGTTTGGGGGCATACAATGAAGAAGCTGTTTTTCGTTTTCACCACTCATCCGGTCTCGCTGGCGATCTGGACCATTCTGGTCATGGCTATGGTTGTGATGACCGGCTGGGCACATTTCGCAACCCTGTCTTTTGCATTTGAAGTCGGCATTTTCGATGCGGATGTGACACTTGAAGAAGACGTTGCGGTTATTCTGGTCGCGTTCGGGGTCTTCCTCGAAATGCGAGAAATGCTCACAAAACGTGGTTACGGCGCAGAAGTGGCTGAAAAGCAGCACATTCTGAACGAACTTTCCGAGCGTTACGGAGCCTATCTGCTTATCATCGGCTTGCTCATGGAAATCAACGATCAGTGCTTCGAGCCGCTTCTTGAAAATACCGGGTTTGCAGCAATTGGCGTATTGACCATGGCCTTCTTTGACGGGCTTGCGCTTGTTCTGGGCCTTGGGTTCCTTGCCAAGCTGTTTGCGCCAAACCGTTCTGCGGTGGCTTGACCCGATCAGGAAATTTAAAGTCATTGCCTGATTTGGGGCTGCGAAAACGTGGGCCTGCCCTTAAGGTGCAGTTATTGATTTAAAAATCCGGAAGATCAGAGATGCGCGGATACCTTCACAACCTTTCTGGCCATAACGTGCTGTTTTGTATGGCGGCACCGGCGGAGTATGGCGACTACCTCAAAGCGCGTTTTACGCCATTGATGATCGGGGTTGGGCCAGTGGAGGCTGCGATTAATCTGACCGCGGCACTGACCGAGCTGAAACTTTCCGATGATCTGCCCGATCTTGTGGTCACACTGGGCTCGGCCGGGTCGCGGACCCTGGAACAGGCCGAGGTTTATCAGGCGATTTCCGTATCCTATCGCGACATGGACGCATCGGTTCTGGGTTTTGAAAAGGGCTGTACGCCGTTTGTGAATCTGCCTGCCGAGATCAGCATGGAACTGCGCATTCCGGGCATCCCCGAAGCCCGTTTGTCGACCGGGGCCAATGTGGTGTCGGGGGCGGCCTATGACGTGATTGATGCCGATATGGTCGATATGGAAAGCTTTGCCATTCTGCGGGCCTGCCACAAATTTGATGTGCCGCTGATCGGGCTTCGTGGCATTTCAGATGGCAAGGAAGAGCTTAAGAAGCTTTCAGACTGGACGGCCTATCTGCATGTGATTGACGAGAAGCTTGCCATCGCCGTTGATGCGCTTAAAGCAGGCCTTGAAAGCGGCGAGATCAGCATTTCCAAACGCTGATCCCGCCCAAAATCCTCAGAACTCAGTAGCGCGACTCAGCTGCCTGCCCGTATCTGATCAAGGGTCTTGATCGGGGTTAAGGCCTGTGGGTCGACCTGGACTTCGATGATCGCGGGTTTGCCACTGGCAACCGCACGGTCAAAGGCCGGGCCGAAATCCTCGGTCCGCGTGACGGTTTCGCCGTGCCCGCCAAAGGCCACCGCATAGGCCGCAAAATCCGGGTTATGAAGTTCGGTGCCCGAAACGCGACCGGGATAGTTGCGTTCCTGATGCATGCGGATGGTGCCGAACATACCGTTATTGACGACGATGGTGATGATGTTTGCGCCATATTGAACGGCGGTGGCGAATTCCTGCCCATGCATCAAAAAGCACCCGTCACCAGCAAGGCAGACCACCGGGCGATCGGGGTGGGCAAGCTTGGCCGACACTGACGCCGGAAGGCCATAACCCATCGAACCCGATGTCGGGGCCAGTTCGGTGCGATATTCCCGATAGCGGAAGAAACGATGCAGGAAGGCGGCATAATTTCCCGCCCCGTTGGTGACAATGGCATTGTCGGGCAGTTTGTCGCGCAATTCCGCAATCACATGGGCCATCTTGACATCGCCCGGCGTATCAAGCGGGGTGGAAAAGGCGACATAGGCCGCATGGGCGGTTTCAATCATCTCGTCACGGGCAGACCCATCAACCGGCTCCATCATCGCAATGGCACGCAGGAAGGATCGCTGTGACGCGTTGATCGCGACATCCGGGCGATAAACCCGACCCAGTTCATCTGGCCCGGCATAGACATGAACCAGCTTCTGTTTCGGGCAGGGGATATCAAGCAGGCTATAGCCGCTGCTGGTCATTTCCCCCATGCGCGAGCCGACCAAAATCACCAGATCACTGTCACGGATGAATTCGGCAAGCCTGGGATTGATCCCGATGCCGACATCGCCGACAAAGTGGCTGTGCGTGTTGGGGATATAGTCCTGACAGCGGAAGGATGTCGCGATGGCAACATTGTTTCGAAATGCAAACGATTTAAGGTTTTCCGTCGCTTCCCGGGTCCAGCTGCCCCCGCCAACGATCATGATCGGTTGTTTGGCCCTGGAAAGTGCATCGCGGAAACGTGCGACATCTTCGGGGGCTGTTTTGGCCTCGATCGGGACATAGGGTTTGGCGTCTGCTACCTCGGAGCTTGAGGACAGCATGTCTTCTGGCAGGGCCAGAACCACCGGGCCGGGGCGCCCCGATGTCGCGATGTGATAGGCGTGGCTGATATATTCCGGGATACGGTTGATGTCATCAATCTGCCCGACCCATTTGGCGAGCGGTTCGAACATCTTGCGATAGTCGACTTCCTGAAATGCTTCGCGATCCACCATGTCGCGCCCGATCTGCCCGACCAGAAGGATCATCGGTGTGCTGTCCTGATGGGCGACATGCACGCCAGCCGATGCATTGGTGGCACCGGGGCCGCGCGTGACCATGCAGATGCCGGGCTTTCCGGTCAGTTTGCCATAGGCCTCGGCCATGATGGCGGCACCGCCTTCCTGACGGCAAATGATCGGATCAATCGCGGGATGGTCAACCAGACCATCAAGGACGGCAAGATAGCTTTCACCTGGCACCAGAAAGACGCGTTCCGCGCCGTGCAGGGCCAATTGATCAACCAGAATACGACCGCCGTGGCGCATTTCTGTTTTCCCGGACATGTCTGAAGAACTCCGTATGGTGGGGCAAAATACGTGATTTGCGTTATTCATTTTTGGCGCGGTGGATGCGCAAATTCGATTTCATCATGAATTCGGGGCCAAGGTAAAGATGCCAAGTTGACAAACAGTCATAAAATTCGACGTATTGTTTATTAATTCTAAAAAGTGACGGATTTACTGCGATCCAAGCAGTATGATCTTCTGTATAATTGGAAAATAGCAGTATTTTCAGAAATACCGTTCGGCGATGCGAACAATATCGCCGGGCATGACGATGGTTGCCAGATTGGCCGGGATGGAAACACGGGCGGTATCATTGCCGCGCAGGATTTCGATATCGTCTTCATCCCCTCGATAGGTCATGCCACCCCCGATGGCGATGGCATTGAGAACATTCATGCCCGGCACATAATCATATGATCCGGGTTGATTGACCTCGCCGACGATGAAGAACGGGCGAAAGGCAATGACTTCGACCGTAACATCGGGATGGCGCAAATATCCGTCCTGATAGGCATCGTGAATAAGGGCGCGCGTTTGATCGGCGGTCTGACCACGGACAACAACCGGCCCGATCAGTGCCAGGTTCAACCGTCCTTGCGCATCAATTGTGAAGTCACCCGAAAGATCGGGCTCCCCGAACACCGTAATGCGCAGTGTATCGCCACTATCAAGGGCATAGAGGGTCTGTGCGATTGCATGAGCCGTCATCGCGAACATCCCCGACAGGATGGTCAGCATGATGATGATTGATGTGATGGCGCGGTTGAGGCTGGTGGACATTTACATCTCCAACTTCAGGCTGATCAGGCTTTGCAAACGGCGGTAATCTTCGCCGCTGCTATTGGATTGGCGGATATCGTGATCAATTGCACCGCTGATTCTGGCAAAACGGTTGAGGTGATAATCCGCATTCAGGCCGAATGTCGCGATGCGGTCCTGACGGGTGACTTGCTGAAAATCTTCATCGCTATAGGTGGCATTCAACCCGATCTGAAGATTGCGGCGCAGTTCATGGGATATCCCGATCCCGAAATCAAAGGCCAGAATACCACTGGCACCGGTGACCGTGGTTTCCCGAACGGTTCGGGCAGCATTCAGGGTCAGGTGGCTCAGACGTGTCACTGACCAGTCGATATCAGCGCGCAATGTATAGTCGTTGATATTGCCAAAGGACGGATCGACATAGCTTTGGCTCATCCAGCCTGCGGCCAGATCGGCCCTGATCAGGTCGGTCAGATCAAACCGCATACCGCCAAGCATTTGAAATCCGGCCGAGTCACGATTAAGGCCGCTATCATCGGGTGTTCTGTCATATTGCCGTTGATTAAGCGTCATCTCGCCATAGGCTTCGCGCCCAAGATCAAGGGGCAAAAGCGCACGGATGGTTTCACGGGTTTCAAGGCGATTGCGATCATCATTGCGGATCAGGGTTCCGTTGATTGCCGTGCTGTCATCAAATTCAACCCGCCGGAGGGACAGGCGCGACTCATATCGCCAGCCCCTGGTGACATAGCGTCCGCCGATATGGGCACGCACATCGCGATAGATCACCGGTTCCCGTGCGGCGGTTGAGACATCGTTGCTGCCGCGCGGGTCATGACGACGTTGCCAGTCAATCGCCCCGTCAAGCGATGACGTGCCAAGATCAAGGCTTCCGGCAGCCTTAAGGTCTGCATCCTGATAATTGTCGTCATCAGATCTGGCAAAAAAGCCAAGTTCCCCGCCCATGGCGAGATGCATCTGAAAAAACGGCCAGTCACCGCTAAGTGCCAGTCTTGGGGCAAGGGTGGTGATCACATCGGATTGCCGGTTGGATTCGGTCAGAAAGATATTGTCGTCATATTGCGCACGGCTGGTGATTTCCGGTGTCAGAACGAAGCGGCCGAGCCGGATGTGGCGCTGATCTTCGGGGACTGTGTGACGGTTTGCGGTGCTGTCTGTTGATTGCGCCTGTACTGGCGGGCTGCCCCAGAACATGGCGCCCACGCAGATCACCATAAATGCCAAACGGCAAGGTCTGAAGTCTGTGTTGGCGCAGTGTGGCATCAGGCAAACCGCCGGTCATGTTGCAAGTCATGTTGCAAGTCATGTTGCAGATCAGGCGATTGGTCGGATGTGCCTTCATGGGCGGGATCATTGGGGATCGCACGGTTCTGAAATGGCAACAGGGCAGTTGCCAGCAAAATGGTGCCATCAAGCCGAGCAGACTGGCGAGAAATATAATCAAGATCATGGGCAATCCGGGCGCGTAACTGTTGATGGTCGTTCACAGGACCGCGCCACCCGTTAATTTGCGCCCAGCCGGTGATGCCGGGTTTTGCAGTCAGGCGGCTTTCGTAACCGGGCAGGGTGAACGAAAACAATGCGTGATCGGCAAGGCTGTGCGGACGCGGGCCGACCAGTGACATCTCGCCACGCAGAACATTGAAAAGTTGCGGCAATTCATCAAGCCCGCTGATGCGCAGTCTGGTGGTCAAAAGATCGGCCGATTTGGTGATGATGGGGGAAACCGGACGACAGGTCTGATCACGCAGGGTGCGGAACTTGTAGATCGTAAAGATCGTCGCATTCCTGCCAACCCGATGCTGGGTAAAGATCGGGCGGTTAAAGCCAAGCATGCGCAGGGCAGCAGCAATCATGATCATGACAGGTGCCAAAGCCAGAAGGACGACCGTCGCAACGATGATATCGAAAGCGCGTTTCAGAACGGAATGACAGTTGGAATTCGGGCGGAGACAAACCGATATATCATCAGCTTTGTGTCTGTCCCTGACCAACCGTGATGCCCCCACACCTGTATGGTTTCCTCAAGCAATATAACTCAGGGTAGATGAGTCTGGGGCATTTTCAAGTAAATATGTAATGGTCCTTGATCGATAGGATATTGTTTCTATTGATTTTCCGAAAGGTTAGCGCAGGGACGGGATTGAAGACAGGACCGTCTTCATCAGTTGCGGCTGGCGATTGACGCCGGTCTTGGAAAAGATGGTCTTAAGATATGTTCGGGCCGAACTGTGCGATATCCCGACAAGTTCGGCGGCCTGATCAAGGGCGAGTCCCTCGGCCAGTTTCTGGGTCAGTTTGGCTTCTGACCGGGTCAGTCCGAACAAATCCATCAGATCATCAATCGCAGGCGGTTTCTGTTTTGCCGGATCGACCAGAATAACCATGAAGGTTGCTGTGCCAGCGGTCTTTTTGGGGATGCGTCGCACCAGAACCGAAAGCTTTTCCCCGTCGCGCTCAACCGAATAGCTTTGATGGTCACGCGGGGCCATGTTTGATGGCGGGTTCAGGAAACCGCCAAGTCCGTCGGGCACCGGTTCAATGATCAGGCGCCCCTGACTGCTTGACCGCACAAGCGATGACCCGCGCATCAGTTCAGCCGCCTGGGCATTCATATGCAGGATCGAAAGCGTGTCATCAATAGCAACCACGCCCAGTTCAAACAGATCAAGAAAGTCGGTCGGCAGGGTTTCTTCAACATGGCCCTGACGGGCTGCGATCTCGCCTTCCAATCCCTCGAGAATGGTCTGAAGGTTGGTTGGTTTTGGATAGAACCGAAAGACGCCGAGCTCATTGACCGCGAGCAGTGCTGATTGCAGATCGGCATATCCCGTCAGCATCACGATGATCAGATCACTGCGCAGTGTGCGCAATTCGGCGGCCAGTTCCAGCCCCGACATGCCGGGCATGTGAATATCAAGGATAACGACACCAATAGCCGGATCAGCAGAAATGGCATCGCGCGCGATGAAGGGATCATTGAAATAGACCGCATCCCAGCCGGGTCGCAAGCGCGCAAAGTTGCGCCGATGAGATGACAGAAGGTTTTCGTCATCGTCAACAAAGGCAATCCGCACCGGCGGTTTTTCAGTCATTAAAAAGTGCCCTCCACAAATGGGGATATTGGACAAAGCCAGTCTGACACTATTCTGTGATCCTTCAAAGCCCCGGCTTGTAAACAAGCTGCAAATTTGCTGGAGGGCCCAACAAGATATCCTAGATTTCAGAGCATACCGGAGTTGTCCATTTATGGATGTGGTCAGTAAAAAACGTCCCGTCATTTTGATGGTTGATGATGATGAAAAGCTGTTGTCAGCGGTGCGTCGCACCCTTTCGACCAGCTTTGAATTCGTCACCTATTCAGATGGGCAGGAAGCATTGGACTGGTTGTCGCAGAATCGCGACCGGACCGACCTGATTATTGCTGATCTGGTGATGCCTACTCTCGACGGGATTTCCTTCCTGAAACAGGCCGCGCGCATGGCGCCGATGGTCAGTCGCATGTTGCTGTCTGGCAATGTTTCAAGCATTTCACTGCGCGAGGCGATCAATCAGGCAATGGTGACGCGCGTTCTTGCCAAACCGGTTTCGGTTGCTGTTCTGAAAGACGCTATTGACCGCGTGATCATGACCAGCAAGCCGGTTCCCAAGCCGCGCAAAGGTGTCACCCCCATGATGGTCAATGCCGCCATTGACCGCTCTGATTTCTATACCGTTCTGCAACCGCGTTTCCGTGCCAGTGACCTTGGTCTGTGCGGGGTGGAAGTTCTGTGCCGGATTCCGTCGCTGGAAAAAGAGTTCGGCATTGATGAAATTTTCGAAGCCTGCCGCGATCATCCGGTGATCAACCGTCTGACAAGCCAGTTGATGGCGATCATGATCGATCAGGCCCCGCGCTATCGCGACCTTCTGGGGGAAAGCTGCAATCTGGCTGTCAACCTTTCGGCCTATTCGCTCAAGACGCCGGAATTTCTCGATCTGGTTATCCGTTTCTATGAAAAAATGCGGATGCGTGGCGTTGTTGTGACCTATGAGGTCCCCGAATATCAGGTGGCGCCCGATGACCATGATCTTCTGGCAAGTGCAGCGCGTCTGCGCGAACGGGGGATTGCGCTTCTGATTGATGATTTCGGTTCGGGGAACAATTCGCTGGAACTGTTGCGTCACGAAATCTTTGCCGGGATCAAGCTTGATCGTGATCTGGTGGCCGGAATGATGACTGATTTCCTTGACGATGCCTTTGTCGAATGGATCGCACAGGTCTGTTCGAAAATGGGGCTTTCGATTTCTGCCAAGGGGATCGAGAACGACAAGGTCGCTCAAAAACTGCAAATCTATGGCATTACCGAAATGCAGGGCTTCCATCTGGGCAGCCCGGTGCCACTTGATGTCTGGGAAGCCAGAACAAAGACGCAGATAAGTGCCTAGGGGTGATTGACTGATTGCATAAAATCACCCGTTAGTTATTGTTAAATCAACATGCTGGGGCCACTTTTGAAGCATGTAAGGGAGCATGGATATGAAACAAATGCGCTATGTGAAGTTGGTTGCACTTGTGGTCACGATGGTTGGCTTTTTTGCGATGCCGGCCTTTGCCGGTGGCACTCTGACAGTGACAAAACCCGACGGCGAGGTGGTCAGGATTTCCATGGACAAGCTCATGGAAATGCCGGCAAGCGAGTTTTACACATCGACCCCCTGGACCAACGGTGTCCAGAAGTTCAAGGGCGTATCGTTCAAGCTGCTGCTTGATACCTACGGGCTTGATGCCGAACTGGTGCGTGTTGCAGCCCTGAATGATTACAGCGTCATCGTGCCGACCAATGTGTTGCGCAGTGACGAGGCCATTCTGGCCTATCACCTTAATGACGCCGAAATGTCCGTCCGGGAAAAGGGTCCGTTCTGGGTCGTGTTTCCCTATGACAAGGATGTCCGCTTCCAGACCGATACCTATTGGTCATATTCCGTCTGGCAGGTGAAGTCGGTTGATGCAAAGAATTAAGGACTTTCTTTCCAACCGGTCAGGCAGGACCATGTTCATCGTACTGGTCCTGTTTGTCGGTCTGTATGCGGTCCTGTCAGCGGCCATTGTCCGACAGCTTGAAGACGAGCGGTTCACCTATCGCGAGAATTTCGTCTGGGCTGTTTTTCAGATCCAGCGCCAGTATTTTCTGATTCAGCGTGATATCGAAGCTGCATTTGGCCGGTCGGGGCTTGATGAGGATGCCTTCGAAGAAATCATGCTTGAATATGAAATCCTGGTCAGTCGCGTTTTCCTTTTACGCGATGGCGAAGGTTTCAAAGTGCTGTTCTCCGTTCCCGAGGTCACCGCTTCCATCAATAGTCTGCAGGACCGGATTGATGAAATTGACCGGGCAATGGCAAATGCCGATGGTTTGAAAACCAAGCTTGAAGAACTTTACCGTTTGCTTGAACCGATGGGTGAACCACTGCAACAGGCCGTGGTGCGAACAACGAATTTTGTATCGGTCTACAATGCCGAAAACATTCGCAGCGTTAAGCGCAATATCGAAATCCTGACCTATCTTTTCTTTGTCGGGGTTGTTGCGATTGCGGTTCTGGGCGGTTTCATGATCCGGCAGCGCCAGCGCGTTTTTGCCGCCGATATCGCAGCCCAGAAAGCCCGCCAGGAACAGGAAGTCATCGAAGAGGCTGCCGACTATTCCAAAATGCATGCATTGGGCACATTGGCAGGCGGTGTCGCACACGAAATCAATACGCCTGCACAATATATCCAGAACAATCTTGAATTCCTGTCGGACAGTTTTTCCGGTCTGGTTGATGCGGTCCGGCGTGGCAAGGCCGATCCGTCGGCAAAGCTTGATTATGATGAAAACAAGATCGAATTTCTGGTACAGGAAGTGCCGCTTGCCATTGATGAAAGCATTCAGGGGCTGGAACGGATTGCCGAAATTGTCAGAGGCATTCGCAAATTTGCCCATCCGGCCAATGATGTGATCGAACTGATTTCCATCACCGAGGAAATTGAAACCGCCATCACATTGACGCGCAACCAGGTTAAACACATTGCCGATCTTGATGTGAACATCCAGTCGGATGTGACCGAGGTTAATGGGCGGCGCAACCATCTGTCTCAGGCGCTGATCAATCTGATTGTCAACGCATCGCAGGCGATTCGGGAAACCGGTCAGCGCAGGGGCAGGATTGAATTGTCTGTGACCTCTGATGCAGACAATGTCTATATCCGTTTGCGCGATAACGGAACGGGTGTTCCCGAAGAATTGCGCGACCGCATCTTTGACTATTTCTTTACGACCAAAGAGCGCGGGGTTGGCACCGGGCAGGGGCTTCCGATTTGCCGCAAGCTGATCCAGGACGATTTCGGCGGCGATCTGACATTGTCCGACGACTATATCGACGGTGCAGAGTTTGTGATCCGGTTGCCCAAGTTCAATCCGTCCTATGTCGGGCATTCCGCACCAAACGATACCCAGGGACCGGGTGATCTGAGCGCGTTGCTGCGCTAGATCACCCACACCTCTTTAATCAGACTGATATCGTGAGAACGACGTGGATCCAGGGGCAGCTACCCTGGATCCTGATTACGACGGGTCGTGAATGCGCGGGATGTGGTTTTCAATGCAGGCCTGTTGCCAGATCGGCCAGATATTCTCGGCACCACAGCGGGATATGAAGGTGCTGGCAAGATCATATTTACGTGCGCGTTTTTCGCCGTCCACGCCTGCGATGCGGGCAAAATGTTGTGCCGCATAGACAATCAGCAATGCCCGTGAGTTCCGGGTTGGTGCGGCTTCCGGGCGGTGGTGGAAAGCAATTTCTTCCACGACTTCATGCGGGAAACCCCAATAGGCACAGATACAGGCCGACACAGCAGGATGGGCAAACCCCATTTCGGCAATTTCGGCGGAAATGATGTCGCATTCATCACGATCGGCCCGCTCACGGCTGGCCTGATAGCCCTCAGGCATGACACGTTCAATGATGATTTCACCGATATGGCATAGCAAGGCAGCGGCACGAACCTGATCGACCGTTTCAAAGGGCAGTTTCTGCAAACGGGCGATATTTGCGGCCATCTGACCAAGAACAAGCGGTCGATGCAGCGCGATATCCATTTCATCTGGATCAAAACTGTCAGGCTGACCAAGCTCGGACCACAGAATGCAAAGTGCCTTGATGGTTTCAATGCCCAGTAGTTTCACAAGCCCGATCAGGTCGGGGAAACTGTCGGGTTCGACAAGTTTCTCGCGACGCGCCAGTTCAAGGCCAAGCGCGGTCAGAACCGGAAAATCACAGGCAAATTCAGTCAGTTCGTCGCGGCTTTTGGGGCCGGTGAATTGCAAGATTGTATGCAGACGCTGAAAGGTTGCAGGCCATACAAGGTCGTCGGGAATCCGGCCCAGAAAGTCAACCAGCAACGGATCACGCAGATATCGCCGCATGATCAGGCCTCGTTCGACCGCATGGATGATGTCGATATCCTTGCATGGTTTGGTCAGGAAATGCTGGGTCGCGGCTGTGCCGTTCTGAATGGCGACTTCATCGGCATAGCCAGAAAGCAAGATGCGCGATGTTTGCGGGAACCGTCGGGAGACAATGCGCAGGAACTCGGCCCCATCCATCGATGGCATGCGCATGTCGGAAATCACCACGTCGGCTTCCTGTTCATCCATACCCGCCAAGGCCTGTTCGGCACTTTCATAAAAACGCAGCGACCAGCTCGGGCGTTGTCCCATCATGCGTCGACGCAATCCGCGCAGAACATTGGGATCATCGTCGACAAATATGATCGAAGCGTTTTCGGGCATGTTGCGTCCGTGGTGAATTATGAAATGGCGGCAGTAAGGCTTGCAGCGTCACAAGGTTTACACAGGACAAAAGCAGCACCAACCGATTTGGCTTCGCGCACCACATCCTGATCATAAAACCCGGTCAGCATGATCTTGCGGGTCTGATCGGAATTCTTGATGTTGCGGCGCTTGATTTCATAGAGCGTTTCAATGCCCGACATGGTCGGCATCATGTAATCAAGAATGATGACGTCATAGGAGGATTGCTTGCGCGCCATCTGGGTCATCATTTGCAGGGCCGCTTCGCCATTTTCGGCGACATCCACATGGGTTGCCCCGGCACTGCGCAACATCCGGCGAATGGAAAACCGCACCTCGATGCTGTCATCGACGATCAGAAAACGTTTCTGGTCATTGGCTTTGCGATGGGCGTTGTCTCCCTTGCATCGCTGCAGGCCGTCGGCAATTTCGATGTCATTCTGGCTATTGCTTTGTCTGGCGGTGTTCATGAGTGTTGCTGACATGCTCTGTGATGAAGACCAAATGTGTTGATCCTAATCTTTGTCTGTTTCCGAGAATTTCAATATCCCCATATGAGGATCAAAAAGAAAAACGGGCTGCTTTCAAGGCAACCCGTTTGAAGTCTGCGGTTAAGGGAGACGAGGCCTAGAACTCGTAGCCGATCTTGCGATCGATCGAGAATTTGCCACCGCCCTGGATCAGAACGGTCAGGGCCAGCAAGCCCCACATCAGCGGCATTTCAAAACCGCCATTGTTCCAGAAATAGCCGGCTGGCAGGTGGGTCGAAACGGCAACAGCCATAAAGACCAGAACAGCAGCAGCAACCGGACGGGTCAGAAGACCGACTGTCAGCATCAGGCCGCCAACGAATTCAAGAAGGCCGATCAGAAGGGCAAAGACGAAGCCCGGAGCAAAGCCGATGCTTTCAAGCCAGCCAGCCGTTCCTTCAAGGCCGTAGCCACCAAAGGCACCAAACAGTTTCTGTGCGCCGTGCGGAACCATCAGAAGGCCGGTGGTTACACGGATAATCACAGGGGCAAGCGGCTGAAGGGCGGACGTAACATTGCCAATGGCAGGGATGATCGAACGGGGTTTGTCACTGGTAAGCGAGGTCATGATAATTCTCCTGAATATGGGGGGAGCGCGGTCTTCGCGGCTCAGGCCACCATGTCAAAAACAAGGGCTTCGGCATTGTCGGCATCAGAGAAGACAAGTTCGTCTTCATCCTTGATTGCGGCACCGTCACCGGCATTAAGGGTTTCGCCATTTACTTTAAGACTGCCGCGGGCCACCTGAATCCAGGCGATGCGGCCTTTTTCGATGCTGTGCTGTGCGGTCTCGCCATCGTTAAGGTGCGCAACATACAGATCGACATTCTGGTGAATGGTGATGGAATTCTCACGGCCATCGCGGCTGCCAATCAGGCTCAGACCCGAACCGGTATCGCGCCGTGCGATTTCCTTTTCCTCGTAGCCCGGCTCCAGTCCGGCAGCTTCGGGGATAACCCAGATTTGCAGGAAGTGAACCGGATCGGTTTTGGAGTGGTTATATTCTGAATGACGGATACCGGTACCTGCGGTCATGCGCTGCAGGCGACCCGGACGAATCACCGATCCGTTTCCGATACTGTCCTTGTGTTCAAGGGCGCCATCAAGAACATAGGAAATGATTTCCATATCCTTGTGGCCGTGGGTGTCAAAACCGGCACCGGGAATCACACGGTCTTCGTTGATCACCCGAAGCGGTCCCCAACCCATACGATTGGGATCGTAATAGTGACCGAACGAAAAGGTGTGGTTGGAATCAAGCCATCCAAACTGTGCGCGGCCACGGGTGTTTGCATCTACTTTGATAATCATGTTTGCCTCCAACGAGGTTGTTTGCTGTTGGAGACAGATTACCCTTTTCATAAAATGAGACAATTAACGTAATTATGCCCACAGTGTTGCATTATATGCGACAATCTGGCATGTCATTGTGGTGCGCGACCTGTGTCGTAACGACCCGGAACAGAGAGATTATCCATGGATAAACTGGTCAGTCTGCAAAGCTTTGTTCGCGTGGTTGAGCAGGGAAGCTTCGCCGCAGCCGCACGGGCCATCGGGCAATCACGATCACAGGTCAACCGTGCGGTGGTCGCCCTTGAGGATGATCTTGGTGTGCAGTTGCTGAACCGCACAACACGCACCGTATCGGTTACGCCAAGTGGTCGGGCCTTTTATCAGCGCGCCAAAGCCATTCTGACCGATCTGGATGAGGCCGAGGAATCCATTCGCGAAAATCAGGAAAAACCGGCAGGTGATATTCGCATCAATGCGCCGATGTCGTTCGGAACCCTGCATCTTGGTCCTGCACTTGTCGATTTTGCGCGCATGTATCCTGAAATCCGTGTCGAGCTGGCCTTGAACGATCATTTCATTGATCCGGTAGCAGACGGTTTTGATATGACCGTGCGCATCAGTCGGCCAACCGAAACGCTGGCCCTGATTGATCACGAAATCATCCCGATCCGGCGCGTGATTTGTGCATCACCCGATTTTCTGCACAAAAATGGCGAGCCAACAGATATCAGTGACCTCGCGACCTTGCCCTGTTTGCATTACGGCAATCTGCCTGGCGGATCGACCTGGAAACTGACCGGGCCAAACG
Organism: Thalassospira profundimaris; assembly: GCF_003326795.1. Taxonomy (GTDB): domain Bacteria; phylum Pseudomonadota; class Alphaproteobacteria; order Rhodospirillales; family Thalassospiraceae; genus Thalassospira; species Thalassospira profundimaris_C. Next base: position 518,741 of record NZ_JPWI01000001.1, read on the forward strand.
GGCCGGTATCCGTGCAGGTCAATGGCGTGTTTTGTTGTAACAATGCCGAGGTGCTCCGCGATGCGGCGATTGCCGGTTTGGGGCTTGTGGAGTTGCCGACTTTCATCGCCGGGGCGGAGTTGCAGACGGGCCGTCTTGTCACAGTTTTATGCAACTACACTCCGCCCGAGATTTTCCTGTATCTTCTTTATCCACCCAGCAGACAGCTTTCATCGCGCATCCGTTTGCTGGTGGATTTCATGCATGACAGGTTTGGCGGACAGCCGCACTGGGATCTGGTGCAATAGGTAACACTGCGGAAATTAAGTGGTGTTTGCGATTTTGTAGCAATCCGGAAGCTTGCATCTTGCGTATGGGATACTAGGTTTTCCATAAGGACGCATAGCGGGTTGGACGAGATGTCTGATTTTGAAATGCCAACATTGATGATGGTGTCGCATGGCAATAGCGGCAATGGCGGTGATCCGGCAGGTGATCTTGCCCGATCAGTCGCGCCTGACTGGAATGGTCCGGTGACACATGGCTATATGCGCAGCCAGCCGTCCCTTCCCGAGCAGCTTGACGGGCTTGTGCATGCGGGTAATGCCGAACGCCTGATCGTCTTTCCGCTGTTTTTCAGCGAAGGCTATCTGGTGTTTGAAGAATTGCCGCGCGATCTTGAACGTGCTGGGCTTGGCGATGCGGTCATTCTTCCGCCGGCGCTTAATCTGCCGGGATTTGATGATCTGGTCGCACAAAAAGCCATGGTCGCAATGGCCAGACGTGGTTGGGCATCAGGCGAAACATCTGTGTTTCTGGTGCCCCATGGTCTTAAGACGCTGACAGAAGCCCTGCCTGAAACAGTTCGCTTTGGCGATCAGGTCGGGCGTTTGTGCGGTGGGGCCGAAATCTGTATTGGCAATATCGAAGGTGATCCGTCGCTTGCAGACTGGCGGACGATTGCATCGCGCAAAAAGGCGGTGATTGTCCCGATGCTGGCCGGTGGCGGTACACATGCGCGTCAGGATTTGCCCGAACTGATTAATGCCCGTGCAGGCGAGGAAATTGAAATCCTGCCGCCGGTTGGTCAATGGGCGGAATTGTCTGATCTGGTTCTGGCCGAGGCCAAGCGTCATGTAGCACGATTTGGCGGCCTTGCGGTGCCACTTGGCCCGACTGGCGGGGATATCTGGGCCGAACGGATGGCCAGATCAGCCTGAGATATCGGGATTTACCCCAGAACCGGCTTGAAACTGGTTTCCGCAGATTTTTTCAGAAGATAGTCACGGAACAGGCGGGCAGCACTGGTCAGTGTCGCATCGCCGTCATGGGCAATCAGTAACTGGCGCTTGGCCCAGTCATCGGCAATCGGCGCACCGGCGATATTCATATGCCCGATATAGCCCGCGACCGAACTTTTGCGCAAAAATCCGATGCCAAGGCCTGCGGCAATCATCTGTCGCAGGGACCCGAAACGCACCACCTTGATATGGGGATGCATGTCGATCTTCATCCTTGAGGCAGCCTCGGAAATCAGGTCATCAATGACCCCGCCTTCATGCAGGGAAATGATGTCGTATTTGGCGGCTTCGGTGAATTTGACCGGTTTCGGATTGGCGGTATCGGGAATAAGGGGATGGCCCTTTGGGGTGACGACCCAGATCGGATCATCGCAAAACACATCATGGGCCAGATCGCCAAGCGGGCTGTTATCGGCCAGAATCGCCAGATCGGCACGGCCTTCACGAACGGCCTCGGCACTTTCGCGCGATGTCAGTTCGCGGACATCAACCGTGATGTGGGGGAAGTCGCGTTCAAAATCGGCCAGAAAGGATGGCAGTCCGGTCAGAATGGCCGAGGTGACAGCCGCAAGATAGATCTTGCCCTTTTCACCGATATTGAAGTCGCGAAGTTCGTTGGAAAGATGGTTCAGATCGCCCAGAAGCTTTTCGCCGTATCGGGCGAAGATCGCGCCTTCTTCGGTCGGTTCGACCCCGCGCGGCAAGCGGCGCAGCAGTTTGACACCCAGCATGGCTTCAAGTTCGCCAATGCGTCGGGATACAGCCGACGTCGCGATATGTTCACGTCTGGCGGCTTCATTGATGCTTCCCGCACGCACGATGGCGACGAAAAGCCGGATGGTTACAATATCAAACTTTTGCATGGAACCGTTGTCGGTGGTTCAGCCCGAAGCGTCAAGAGGCATGATAGGGTGCGGTGATGCGCAGATCGTCGCACCCGCCTCAAACAGGGTAATTAACCCTGAACCTGACGCCATGCCTTGTTCCAGTCCGCAGTCAGTTCTGCGTGGGTTTTGGCATGGGATGCTTTCATGATTACGGCAACCTGAAGGGCCTGCAGGAAGCTGGTGAACCAGCCGGTACGGACTTCACGTTCGATGCTGGTTGCGTCTTTGTAAGCAATCGTGGTCATGGCTCTGATCCTTTGCGACATCATCTGTCTTTGCGATGAATTCAGTGATACCAAACGGCGGATGCGCGCACTATTCTCGTTTCACCGCTATCCCGTTCTTGTTTGGAGAACGATGTAGTTAGTGCATTGTAAATGAATGATTATTCAATGTTGCACTGCGCAATGAGATTGCGCAAATCACCTTGCAGCGGCATTTTCAAGACAGGTTTCCACCGATATCACTGCGACTCACCGACAGGTTTTCGCATCACAGGTATATCTGCTATAGCTGGCATAAATTGATCACAGGGTAGTGCCACATGACCGGAATTGACGAAAATCTTGCCTTTGAACAGGCCCATGGCAGCGGCTTGCAGGGCCATCTTGGTTATCGGCTGGTGGAATGGGCGGAAAATCATGCAGTGATCGAGCTTGAGCTGCAAGACCACCATCTTAACCGCGCCGGTATTCTTCATGGGGGTGTTTTGATGACCTTGCTTGATACCGCTTCTGGCTATTCTGTCTGCTTCTGTTCGGTGCCGGGCAATGTCCGCAAGACGCTGACATTGTCGCTGACCACCAATTTCCTTGGCATGGCAAAGAAGGGTGTGGTGCGCGTGGTCGCGACCAGACAGGGCGGCGGACGCAAGATCGTCTTTACCGAGGCCAAGGCCTATAACGCTGATGGCGAAGTGATTGGAACAGCAACCGGGACCTTCAAATATCACCGTGGCAGCGAGGGCATCGAAGGCGTTCCGCGCGATAGCTGATTTTGTGACCGGCTGGCCAAGCCCCCGGACTGACCGGTGGGTTTAATCAATGAAAAAGGGCGCGCCCGATCTGGACGCGCCCTTTTTTGTTTTGTGGGTAGCAGGTGCCTAGTTCGGCATCTGCCATTTGCCATTGACCAGACGCGGGATGTTCAGCGGGTTCGCATCCTTGATCGGTGCCGGAAGCAATGCATCCGGGAAGGCCTGATAGGAAACCGGACGGACAAAGCGTTTGATCGCCAGCGACCCGACCGAGGTTGCGCGCGAATCCGTGCTTGCCGGGTATGGGCCGCCATGAACCATGGAATGGCAGACCTCAACACCGGTCGGCCAGCCATTGATCAGAATACGACCAGCACATTTTTCAAGTGCAGGACGCAGGGCGGCTGCGGTATCGGCATCGGCATCAACCATGTGGATGGTGGCGGTCAGCTGACCGATCAGGGTTGCGGACAAAGCAACCATTTCGGCAACCGAGTCACATTCGACAATGATACCCGCCGGGCCAAACATTTCCTCGGCCAGTTCCGGATTGGCTTTCCAGTTGGCAGCGGTGGTGCGGAAGATCGCCGGGCTGCCTTCGAATTTGCCATCGCTATCGCGACGTTTCAGCGGGCAGGTGACGCTGGCATGTTTGCTCATGGCGTCGGTCACTTCGTGATAGGCGCTTGAGACGCGATCCGTCAGCATCGCCGCACCACCAACCTGGCCAAGTTCGGCTGCGGCGGTTTCAACGAATGTTTCAAGATCAGCACCCTTAAGTGCGATCAGAAGACCCGGATTGGTGCAGAACTGGCCAACACCCATGGTCAGCGATCCGACCCAGCCCTTGGCAATGTCGGCAGCCTTTTCGCCCATGGCTTGGGGCAGAAGGAAGACCGGGTTGTTCGAGCCAAGTTCGCCATAGAACGGGATCGGTTCCGGGCGGGAAACGGCGATGTCAAACAGCGCACGGCCGCCACCGGTCGAACCGGTAAAGCCGACAGCCTTGATCAGCGGATGGGCAACCAGTGCCTGACCGACCTTGCGCGTGCCACCATGGATCAGGCTGAACACACCTTTGGGCATGCCGGTTTTGATCACGGCAGCTTCAATCGCCTTGGCAACCAGTTCGGACGTGCCGGGATGGGCGGCATGGCCCTTGAAGACCACCGGGCAACCCGCAGCAAGGGCGGATGCGGTATCACCGCCTGCGGTCGAAAAGGCCAGCGGGAAGTTGGACGCGCCAAACACGCCAACCGGACCCAGTGCCTTGTTCATCACACGGATGTCAGGCTTTGGCAGCGGCTGACGATCAGGCTGTGCGGTTTCAATGCGCGCTTCGAACCATGAACCTTCTTCGATCCAGTCGGCAAAGAAACGCAGCTGGCCAACGGTACGGCCGCGCTCGCCGGTCAGGCGTGCAGCAGGCAGGGCAGATTCAAGATTGCCGATCTCGGTGATGGCATCGCCACGGGCATCAATTTCATCTGCAATCGCACGCAGGAATTCTGCGCGTTTTGCCGGCAGCATCGAAGCAAATTCTTCGGCGCAAGCCTGTGCGGCCTCGACCGCCTGATTGACGATTTCTTCGGTGCCGTGCTGGAATTTGGTCGGGAGCTTCTCGCCGGTTGACGGATTGTCAGCCTGGAAGACATCCGGGCCGTTGATCCATTCGCCTGCGATATAATGCTGTCCACTAAGCATGTGGGTCTCCTGTGGGGTTATGTCCTGTGCCTGACGGGGCGTGCGCAATGCTCTTTGACCTGTCCGGATGATCGAAACCAATCCGCGACTCCTATGCGTGGATTGCCTCGAACGGACAGGCCAAATGGCGCAGCCTTGATAAACTGAGCGCAGCTTAGTTTCCCGGACCACAGATGTAAACATCATACAATATTATAATACTGCGGCGCCGCTGCGGAAGCTGCATGGGCAGACATTAACAGAGCACGGAGAGTGCGTCGAATATTTTATACAATCTTATGGCCGATACGACTTGTAATAATTAATTCAGTCGGTTAACACAGCAATCTGCTCCATTTTCGCGGCCGACATTATGTCGGTCACAGTGCTGCCTGTCCACGCAGGCGACATCGCCAGCCAAGTGCTGGCGTAAAATGGATTTATCATGACGAACTATTTTCAAAGCCCGTTCAAGGGCAAGCTCCTATCCGAACAGGTTACCAATCCGAATATTGTCGTTGGGCGTTACAGCTATTATTCCGGCTATTACCATGGTCACAGCTTTGATGATTGTGCCCGCTACCTGATGCCGGATCGCGATGATGTCGACAAACTGATTGTCGGCAGCTTCTGTTCCATCGGTACGGGGGCTGTCTTTATGATGGCGGGTAATCAGGGGCACCGGAACGACTGGATATCGACCTTTCCATTCTTCTTTATGGACGAAGAGCCTGCATTTTCCGATGCGCAAAGTGCCTATCAGCCTGCCGGTGATACCGTTATCGGCCACGATGTCTGGATCGGGGCAGAAGCGATGATCATGCCAGGTGTCAAGATCGGGGACGGGGCGATGATTGGTTCGCGCGCCTTGGTAACAAAGGATGTCGAACCATATTCCATTGTTGGCGGCAATCCTGCGCGGGTTATTCGCAAACGATTTTCCGATGACGACATCAGAAAACTTCTGGAAATGGCATGGTGGCATTGGGATCTTGATCAGATCAGGGCGGCCATGACGCTTTTGACGTCAGGTGACATCGAAGGCCTTTATGCCTATTGGCAGAAGTCACTGGCGGTCTGACCGCGACAGGGAAAGGCGGGATTTTCGCGCCTTTCCCAATCATCAGACTTTTACCTTGAGACCTGAAATACCCAACAAGGCCGAAAAGGAAATCACCTGATACGCATCGCAAATGACGCGTGACGATTGACAGGTGTGGATCACTGCAATCGGTGACAGTGTCGGGATGGCGGGCTTTTGGTGGTCAGCTGGCTGCCGATTTTGGCGTGCGGCCAAAGATGCTGGCGAAATCGGTCTTGCCCGGTTTGGGGCGCTGAAGCTGCAGGCGGTCACGAATGGCATCAAGATGGCGTGACATTTCCGCTGCGGCAATATCCGGATCACCACTTGTCAGCGCCTTGAGCAGTTCGTCATGTTCGGTGTGCGAGCAATCAACGGGGTGCGGGCTTTCATACATCGCAATGATCAGTGATGTGCGCAGGATCAGGCGTTCAAGAAATTCCTCGATCACCAGATTGCCGGTCAGGCGAGCCAAAAGCAGATGGAACTCGCCCGACAGGATGATGGCGGCGCGGTGATCGCCGCGATGATGGGCATCATGTTCGCGATCAAGATGGTTTTTGATCTGGGCTGCGCGTTCGTCGGTCATGCCAAGGGCAACCTTGCGGGCAACGCCGTCCTCGATCATGCGCCGGGCGGAAAAGACTTCGATGGCTTCGTCAATGGTCGGTTCGGAAACAAAGGCACCGCGATTGGGAACAAGATTGATCAGCTTGTCATGGGCCAGCTGAAGAAATGTTGCACGAATGCGCGCACGGCTGACGCCAAAGGTCTGGGCCAGATCTTCTTCCACCAGTTTCATGCCCGGTTCGAGACGGCGATCAAGGATCGCGTCGAGCATTTCCTGATAGATCATTTCCTCCGGGCGCAGCTTCCCGCTGCCTTTATAGGTGCCGGTTTCTTCGGCCTTGGCCATCGTGACGATGCTTTCCGTCGTTCATGTTTTCGCGCGATGGTTTCTTTCTACAAAATTGTTGACGATCTAGACAACAGAAAATCGCGTCCGACGGATTTTGATCTTGCCAAATAATTGCATGTAAAATGCCCAACAAAACCGGTATGCGTAAAATTTGAACAATTAATGGGCATAAAACATGCAACGTCTCTGCCCTATACAGCCCGATTACCGGTGACTCCCGCATAAAACTGCCAATAAAAACAATTGGCACGCATTTTGCCTGCAATCGACAACAGGATTGTTAACAATTTTGCATGCGGTGACGGGTGAGCGGATGAAGGGCAACGGAGCCATCGAACTAATTGCTGTCAGTAAATTCTATGGCAGCACGCAGGCGGTCAAATCCATTGACCTGCAAATTCCGGCAGGGGCGTATTGCTGTCTGATCGGCCCGTCGGGCTGTGGCAAGTCGACGACGCTGCGCATGATTGCCGGTCACGAAGTGATCAGCGAGGGCGATCTTCTGATCGGGGATCGCAATGTGACCGAACTGCCACCGGTCAAACGCGGCACCGCAATGATGTTTCAGAATTATGCGCTTTTCCCGCACATGACCTGTGCGGAGAACGTTGCCTTTGGCCTCAAGATGCAAGGTGTCTCCCCATCGGATCGTAAAGATCGGGCCAAAGAGATGCTGGCCCGGGTCCAGATGGAGCAATTTGCAGATCGCAAGCCCGACCAGCTCTCTGGTGGTCAGCAGCAGCGCATTGCGCTTGCCCGTTCGCTGATTACCGAACCGTCTGTTTTGCTGCTTGATGAGCCGCTTTCGGCCCTTGATCCGTTCCTGCGGGCACGGATGCGCGACGAGTTGCGCCGCCTTCAGCAGGAACTGGGCATTACCTTTGTCCATGTCACGCACGCCCAGGACGAGGCGCTTGCGTTGTCGGACATGGTTGTCGTGATGGAAGACGGCATCATCCGCCAGAAAGGCACGCCGCAGGAAATCTTCAATCAGCCGCGGTCGCGCTTCATTGCCAATTTCATGGGCGGGCAGAACATCTTCAAAGGCACCGTTTCTGAATCTGGTCCGGCAGGCACCCTGCTTGCGCGTGGACCGGACAGCTTTTTCCTGCCGGGCTTTGCCGATGGCAAGGCGGGCGAGGAACTTGAATTTACCATCCGTACCGACCTGATCGGTCTGGATGAAACGGCCCCGCAAGAGGCCCAAAACGGGCAAATCCCTGTCGAGATCACCACGGTCGAGTATCTCGGCCTTTGGGTAAGGATCGTTGCTACCACAAGCGACGGCAAGGAAATAACCCTGATGAAGACCGAAAGCGAATTTCGGCAGGCGCCAGTCAGGCGACAGGACAAATTCATCGCCTATTGGAAGCCCGAACATGCACATGTTCTGGCCTAAATAACCAACCAAACCAAAACAATCTATCAGGAGTGCTTCACATGACGATCGAGACCAAGAAATCCAGGAAGAATTTGCTGAGCGATACCGGTGTATCGCGCCGCGGTTTTGTTAAGGGTGCAGCCGCTGTTACGGGTGCAGCCATCGGTTCTGGTGCCATCACCGGCTTCCCGACCATCTGGGCGCAGAACATCAAGAATGTGACCCTGCGCCAGTTCGGTACGGGCGTTTCGAACATCAACGCGGTTGCCGACAAGGTCAAGGAAGACCTTGGTTTCACCCTTCAGATGACCGCCCTTGATTCGGATGCCGTTGCCCAGCGTGCGGTCACCCAGCCGAACTCGTTTGATATCGCCGATATCGAATACTGGATTTGTAAGAAGGTCTTCCCGGCTGGCACCATGCAGCCGATGGACACCACCAAGCTGAAAAACTACGAATATATTTCCAAGCTGTTCATCGATGGCAAGCTGACCCCGGATTCAGAAATTGCACAGGGTACTGCCCCGCATACCGTCGGCTTTGTCGAAGGTGCAGACAGCGTCAAATTTGCGTCGGCTCCGACCCAGTGGATGACCCTGATCCCGACCATTTACAATGCCGATACGCTTGGCATTCGTCCGGACCTGATCAGTCGTCCGATCACCAGCTGGGCCGATCTGCTTGACCCGGAATTCAAGGGCAAGGCATCGATCCTCAACATTCCGTCGATTGGCATCATGGATGCGGCGATGGTGTGTGAAGCCATGGGCGAAGTCACCTATGGCGACAAGGGCAACATGACCCAGGAAGAAATCGACAAGACCATTGCTGTCATGATCGATGCCAAGAAAGCCGGTCAGTTCCGCGCCTTCTGGAAGAGCTTCGATGAGTCGGTCAACCTGATGGCGTCTGGCGAGGTTGTCATTCAGTCCATGTGGTCCCCGGCAGTTGCAGCCGTGCGTTCCAAAGGCATCGCGTGCACCTATCAGCCGCTTAAGGAAGGCTATCGTGCATGGGGCGGCGGCATCGGTCTTGCCAAGCATCTTTCGGGTCTCGAGCTTGAAGCTGCTTACGAATATATCGACTGGTATCTGTCGGGCTGGGTTGGTGCGTATCTTAACCGTCAGGGTTACTACAGCGCCGCACCGGCAACCGCGAAGAAGTTCATGTCCGAAGACGAATGGGGCTTCTGGATGGAAGGCAAGGCTGCACAGGGCGATATCCTCAGCCCCGAAGGCAAGGTTATGGAGAAAGCCGGCGCGGTTCGCGATGGCGGTTCCTATGAAGAGCGTATGGGCTCGGTCGCGTGCTGGAACTCTGTCATGGACGAGAACAAACACATGGTCCGCAAGTGGAACGAATTCATCGCTGCCTAAGCGCGCGAGAAAAGACATTGATCGGGCGCGGCTCTGGCCGCGCCCGGCACCCCCGGTTAATGAATTTCAGTTGCCCGACTATTCCGTTCATGCGGCAGGTTTTCAGGGACAGAGCTTTTAGGGACAGGCAATGGCTTTTGATACGTCCAAACGATCGTCCTATTTTCTGATCACGCCAATGGCGGCGATCTTTGCGATCTTTCTTGTCATTCCGTTGCTGACCATCGTGATTGTCAGTTTCTGGGACTATGACGAATACCGGATCCTGCCAGACTTCATTTTGGATAATTACAGCTATTTGCTGGGGTCTTCCGTGACCTGGAAGATTTATCTCAATACTTTGAAATATGCCGCGCTGACCTGGGTCTTTACCCTGTCGATCGGCTTTACGGTTGCCTATTTTCTGGCGTTCCATGTGCGCAGTCTGACCTGGCAGATCGTGCTTTTCATGCTATGCACGATCCCGTTCTGGACATCAAACATCATCCGCATGATTTCGTGGATTCCGTTCCTTGGCCGCAATGGTCTTTTGAATTCGGCACTGCTCAATCTGGGAATTGTCGATCAACCGCTTGAGTTCCTTCTGTTTTCCGATTTCGCAGTCGTGCTGGCAGATGTGCATCTCTATACCCTGTTCATGGTCGTGCCGATTTTCAATTCCATGATGCGTATTGATCGTTCCCTGATTGAGGCGGCGCGTGATGCCGGTGCTAGCGGGTTTGAAACCCTGCGTTCGGTGATTGTGCCGCTGTCCAAGCCGGGCATTGCCATCGGATCAATCTTTGTGATCACGGTGGTGATGGGCGATTTCATCACGGTCCGTTTGATGAGTGGCGGGCAAAGTGCGTCGGTCGGTTTGCAGATTTCCAACGAGATCGGGCTTTTGCAATATCCCGCAGCGGCGGCCAGTGCGGTCGTGCTCCTGATTACGGTATTGTTGATTGTGGTCGGGCTTTTGCGCCTTGTTGATATCCGGAAGGAGCTGTGATCATGGCCAAAACGCGTGAACGGCGTCCGACAAGTTTCTATTTTCTGGCAGCCTTTTTCACCCTGTTCGTCCTGTTCCTTTATGGGCCGATGCTGACCATTTTCATTCTGTCCTTCCAGGGGGAGAATGGTGGTCTGACCTTCCCGATGAACGGGTTTTCATTCCACTGGTTTGGCAACCTGTTTGAACGGCAGGCGGTGGGCGATTTTGGCGGATCCTTTACCAGATCGCTCAAACTCGGCCTGATTGTCATGATTGTGACTGTCGTGGTTTCATTCATGGCTGGTCTGGCATTTCGTCGCCGGTTCCGGGGTGACAGCATCATTTTCTATCTGGCGATTGCCAGTCTGATTGTGCCATCGATCCTGATTTCGCTGGGGATCGGATTGCTGTTCAATATCGTTGAATGGCAACCGCAATGGTTCACATCCGCCCTTGGGGCGCATCTGACATGGACCTTCCCGTTCGGGCTTCTGATCATGTTTGCGGTATTTAACCGGTTCGATCCGTCTTATGAAGAAGCCGCGCGCGATCTTGGGGCAAGCAACTGGCAGACGATCCAGTATGTGGTGTTGCCGATGGTCGGGCCGAGCCTGATTGGCGTTGCCATGTTCTCGTTCACGCTTTCCTATGACGAGTTTGCCCGCACCCTGATGACGGCCGGGTCGCTTAATACCCTGCCGCTTGAGATTTATGGCATGACGACAAACGTGACCACGCCGGTTCTTTATGCGCTGGGCACGGTGACAACCGGATTCTCGTTCCTGGTGATCGGGATTGCGTTGGGATCGGTGCTTTTGATGCGTCGTCGCAAAGGGCAAAAAGCATGAGCCGTATCGCTGTTATCAATCCCAACCTTTCGGCGGGATTTACCAAAAAGGTCGGCGATCAGGCGCAAAGGATTGTGGCAGCACAGACCGGTATCATTGCCCTTAATCCGCAATTTGGCCCCGATAGCATCGAAGGATATTACGACGAGGCCTTTGCCAGTGTCGGATTGCTTTCCGTGATCCGTGATCTGGAAGCAGCACCCGAACAGCTGACCGATCCGGTTGGCGGATATGTGGTGGCGTGCTTTGACGATACGGGGGTGGATGCTGCCCGATGCCTGACGACAGCGCCGGTCATGGGATTGTGCGAGGCGGCCCTTCGTATGGCGGCCGCTGTGGCGTCACGATTTGCGATTGTGACCCCGATGCCGGTTTCGGTGCGTCCGCTTGAACATCTGGTGTCGAAATACGGGGCGGCATCGCAATGCGTGGTACGGGCGGCCGGTGTCAGAACCCTTGATTTCGAGGGTGCAAATGCGGCCGTGGCCTATGACGCGCTTAAAAAACAGGCCGAGCTTTGCCTTCGTAATGATTATGCCGAGGCGATTGTTCTGGGCTGTGCGGGTATGACCGACATTGCAGATCGCCTGCATGCGGAACTTGGTGTGCCGGTTATTGACGGGGTCAGTGCGGCGGTCAAAATGATCGAAGCCATGGCTATGCTGGGATTGCGGACCAGCAAGGCAGGGGCCTATGCCAAGCCACCGGGTAAAAGTTATCACGGCATTTTTGCGGACTTTGCACCGCAACCCTGAGCCAACCCGGATCGTAAATCAAACAGGCCCGTCAAATTGCGGGCCTGTTTTTTGGGGGGGGCAATGTCGCCTTGGGGCCTAGCTTTGCTTAAGGGCCTGTTCGACCTGTGCCAGATGGCGGCGCATCGCGTCTTCGGCTGATTTGGGGTCACGCTGTTCGATGGCGTCGACAATATCACGATGCTGGGCGCTCAGATCGTTGATCAGGCTGTCGGAATGGCTGCTTTCGCGCAGTCGTGCCCATGCCGCATCACGCCGCACGGCATTGACGGCTTCGAACACGGCCAGAAACAGGGTGTTTTTAACCGATTCCGCCAGTTTCTGATGGAAAGCTGCGTCCCACTTTTCATATTCGCCCTGAGTGGTGGCGCGGGCGGCGTTATCTACCATGATCCGCATCGCATCAATATCGGCCTGCGATGCGCGCAGGGCGGCAAAGCGTGCCATGGATGGTTCGATTTCCTGGCGGACTTCCATGATTTCAAAGGGGCTGGTTTTGGTGGCAATGCCTTCAAGCTTGCGCAGACGTGGTGTGGGCGGAGTGCCGACGAAAGTACCTTGTCCCTGTCGACGCCAGATCAGGCCTTCTGCTTCGAGAAGATCAAGCGCCTTGCGCAGCGCCCGGCGTCCGACGTCAAGCTGTTCGGCCAGATTGCGTTCGGCGATTACCCGGCCGTCTTTGACATATTCACCGCGGGCAAAACCGGATTTAAGCTTTTCAGCCAATCCGTGGGTCGCAAGGTCATTCATGGTCACTATTCTTTTTTTATGGCGTTCCCTGTTTCCGAACCAATCCGCACCTATTCTTGCGAGGTGCCATTTCCCAGAGGACTGGTTCGGATCGAAAGTCTTGATCCTGGATGTCAGTTAAGCAGATCGTAGAACATCCGCAAAGAGGTTACCGCCAGAAACAGGCCGAAACACATGCGCAGTGCCCGTCTCGGGATGGTATGTGCGATGCGCGCACCAATCGGGGCGCACAGAACCGTCATCGGGATCAGAAGGGCCGCTGCCAGAACGTTCACATAACCGATCGAGAAGGGCGGGCGTCCGTCTACGCCGATACCTGACATGGCATATCCGATTGTACCGGGCAGGGCGATGATCAGGCCGATCGCCGCCGCCGTTCCGACCGCGCGGCGGATGTCATAGCCGAGGAAATTCAGGACGGGGACGCAAATGGTACCGCCACCAATCCCCATCATGGCAGACAGGCTGCCCGCCAGAACGCCAAGAACCGCCCAGACAGATTTGGGCGGGTTTTTCGCCTCGTCGGTTTCACGGTCCTTGACCAGTATCATGTTGGCGGCAACCAGCAGAGCCACAACGGCAAAGACAATGGTCAGAACCCGGCCATCGGCAAGGCCGCCAATGGCCGTACCGATGATGACGCCGACAACAATGGCCGGGCCCCAATGTTTCAACAGGGCAATATCGACCGAGCCTTTTTTGTAATGGCTGCGGGTCGAGGAAATGGCGGTTGCGATGATTGTCGTCAGCGAGGTGGCGACTGCAACCTGCATGCGGAGCGACTCGTCAACACCCATGGTTGTCAAAAAGTGATAGAGCACCGGGACAATAACAATCCCGCCGCCTACGCCCAGCAAGCCCGCCATAATGCCGCCGACAACGCCGGCAAACAGCATTGCAGCGCCCCAGACCAGATAGAGGCTCATGGTGCCTTCGATTTCAATCATTTCGAACCAATCCAAACCAATTTTTGCGGTTATTTGCTATTTGTACTAACGCCAGACGGGACTGTTTGGCAACGATTTTGCGTAAAAAAGCCACGTATAAGGCGAAAAATACGTGGTTTAGCGTTTTTGGGGTTGCGAAGACAAAGTTACGATGACAACAATATGTCGACAAAATGAAGGAACCAAAAAATAATTGGTTTCGATTGATCCAGTTCATTTATCAGGAGGCACTGAGATGTTCCGCAAGATTGCCGTTGCCGCCGGTCTGATGGCAGCCGCCATTGCAGGCCCAGCGCAGGCACAGGACTATCCCGAAAAACCGATCGAATTCATTGTTCCGTGGGGCCCGGGTGGCGGTAGCGACACGTTGATGCGCCTTGTCGCACAGGGTCTTGCTGAGGAAACTGGTCAGGCAGTGCCTGTCATCAACATGCCCGGTGTTGGTGGTAATATCGGTTTGGCCGAATTCGCCAAACGCCCGGCAGATGGTTATACCATTTCCCAGATCCACGAAGGTTTGCTGATTTCCAATGGTACAGGCATCACCGACCTGAACTGGGACAGCTTCATGCCGATCGCGCTGGTGACCTCGTCGCCGCAGTATCTGACCTTCTCCAAGAACGAGAACTTCTCGACCTTTGAAGAAATGGTCGCCTTTGCCAAGGATCATCCGGGTGCGGTTCGCGCCGGTGTGACCCTTGCCGGTGTTCCGCATCTTCACATGGCGATGATCGAAGATGCGTTCGACATCCAGTTCTCCTATGTCGGTTACGAAGGTACCGGTCAGCGTATCCGTGCACTGGTTGGCGGTAACATTGATGTTGCCATCGGTGACGTATCCTCTGCCGGTCAGTTTGTTGAAAATGGCGATCTGATCTTTGCTGCCGTCGGTATGCCGGAACGTACCGCAGACGAGCCGAATGTTCGCACCTTCAAGGAACTGGGCCATGATCTTGATCTGGCTGTGACCCGTGGTGTTGTTCTGCCCAAGGGCACCCCGCAGGATGTTGCTGACGCTCTTGAAGCCCACCTTGAAAAAGTCATGCAGAACGAAGACGTTCGCACCAAAATCAAGAATGTTGGCTCCGAAGCTGTTTTCCTTGGTCAGGACGCTTACAAAGCCTATCTCGGCAAACTGTCCGAGACGGTTGATCGTCTGGTTGGCAAGCTCGCAGGATGACGAGCGGGTCTGAGAAATCAGCAGCAGCGGGTGCACTTGCACCCGCTGCTTCTCGTGCTAGGACCGAATTTGCACGGCTGGTTTCCTACGTCGTTTTCGGGCTGGGTTCGGTCTATTTGTCGATGCGCGCGGGTGAGTTGCCGACGTCACGCTGGGAACCGCTGGGGGCCGGGTCATTCCCGCAACTGGTCTTTGCCGTTCTGGCAGGCCTGTGCCTGATTTCAGCGATTCGCGCGGTCATGGATATTCGCAAAGCCGGACAGCTTGATGGTCTTGCCGCAGCACTTTGTGGCTGGGTCAAGGTTCGCAGGATCTCCTTCGCCCTGTTCGGCTTGCTGGTTGCCTATCTTGCCGTCTTGCCGTTTGCCGGTTTCTCGCTGGCGACATTTGTCTTTCTGCTGATCACCCAGCTGATGATCGCAGGCATTTCGAAAAAGACCTTCATTCAGTCCGTGGTCGCTGCCCTGATTTTCTCGGTTGGCTTGAACCTGCTGTTTGCAGAAGTCTTTAACGTATTTCTCCCGCGCGGCGTGCTGTTCGCGGGCTAACAGAAGTTTACGATCATGTTGGATGCATTTCTTGCCGGTGCCCATCAGGTTTTCGCATTCGATACCCTGATTTACATGCTGATCGGTTCCGTGGCCGGGATCGTCGCAGCCGCCATTCCCGGCTTTACCGTGACCATGGCCATCATCCTGACATTGCCGCTGACCTTTACCATGGACCCGCTTCAGGGGGTTTCGGTGATGTTGTCGGTTTATGTCGGGGGCTATACCGGGGGTCTGATCAGTGCGGCTCTTCTGGGTATTCCCGGAACGCCAAGTTCGGTTGCCACGACCTTCGATGCCTTTCCGATGGCACGCGGCGGGGAGCCGGGACGCGCCCTTTCACTTGGTGTCTGGGCTTCGTTTTTCGGGACAGTGATTTCCACCATCATCCTGATTGTTGCCGCCCCGCCTTTGGCGCTGATCGCGGTTAAACTTGGTCCGTGGGAATATTTCTCGCTGATCGTGTTTGCCCTGACGATTGTTGCAAGCCTTGTGGGCAACTCGTTGATGCGTGGTCTGATTGCCGGTGTCATTGGTCTTGGTCTTGCGACCATCGGGCCGGATCCGATGATGGGTCGCCCGCGTCTTACATTTGAGTCCGACATCCTGATGCCGGGTCTGCCGTTCCTGATTGTCCTGATCGGTA
The DNA here is from genome assembly GCF_003326795.1 of Thalassospira profundimaris. Taxonomy (GTDB): domain Bacteria; phylum Pseudomonadota; class Alphaproteobacteria; order Rhodospirillales; family Thalassospiraceae; genus Thalassospira; species Thalassospira profundimaris_C. The sequence continues at coordinate 534,968 of NZ_JPWI01000001.1, forward strand.
TTTTTGCCATCAGCCAGCTGATGGGCGAGGTTGAGGATCACGGCAAAAAAGACACCAAGGGGGCATTGATCCCCGACGTGATCGAATTCAAGACCTGGGCTGTGATGCGCGAAGTTCTGATGCATCCGGTCAATCTGGTACGTTCGTCGCTGATCGGTGTGTTTATTGGTGCCTTGCCGGGTGCCGGTGGATCAATTGCCAACCTGCTGGCTTATGACCAGGCCAAGCGCAGCTCCAAAACGCCTGAGGAATTTGGCAAGGGCAACCCGGACGGCGTGATCGCATCCGAGGCTGGAAACTCTGCCACGGCGGGTGGCGGGCTGATCCCGATGATTGCCCTGGGTATTCCGGGATCGGCGGTTGATGCGATCCTGATGGCGGCTCTTATGGTGCATGGCATCTCGGTGGGTCCGCGTCTGATCATGGATAATGCGGATCTGGCCTATGGCATGTTCGTTGCCATGATTGTGGCCTCGCTGATGATGCTGGTGGTTTGTGTGCTGTCGATGCGTCTGTTCCTGCGCGTGACTGACATTCCCAAGCAGTTCATTGTGCCGACAGTGATGATTTGCTGTGTGATCGGGGCCTTTGCGCTCAATAACCGGGTGTCTGACCTTTATCTGCTTGGTGCGATCGGTCTGGTCGGTTACGGGTTGAAGTCGCTTGATTACCCGCTGGCACCGCTGGTGCTTGGTGTGATCCTTGGTCCGATCGCTGAGACCAACCTGCGTCGCGCGCTGATGAGTGACGGTGACTGGACTGTATTCTTTACCCGTCCGATTTCGGCGGTCTTGCTGGCTGCTGCCCTGCTGTCTGTTATCTTCAGCGTTCGCTCGGTTCTGAAGATGCGTAAAAAAGACCGTCCTGCCACCGATGAACAAGACGGCGATTAAGCCCACGATCAGGAGACTCCAATGAAACTTCGTCACGACGCGCTTTATGCCTCACGCCGGTCACCGGTTCTGGCGCGCAACATGGTTTCCACATCCCAGCCGCTTGCGGCACAGGCCGGTCTTCGCATGTTGCTGGCGGGCGGGAATGCTGCCGATGCGGCGCTGGCCTCGGCCATTGCCCTGACCGTGGTCGAGCCGACCGGCAACGGGCTTGGTTCCGATGCCTATGCCATCATCTGGGATGGCAAGGAACTGCATGGTCTGAATGCGTCGGGTCGGGCCCCTGCGGCCTGGAACCCGGAACGCTTTGCAGGCCAGGACACGATGCCACAGCGCGGATGGGAATCGGTCACCACACCGGGGGCTGTATCTTCATGGCGTGCGATTTCCGAGAAATTCGGCAAGCTTCCGTTTGAAAAGCTGTTCGAACCGGCCATCGAATATGCATCGCGTGGCTTTGCAGTATCCCCCATCATCGCGACCCTTTGGGAAAAGGGTGGTGATCTTTTGGGCAAGCAGCCGGGCTTTGCCGAGGCCTTCCTGCCCGGTGGCAAGGCCCCCAAGGCGGGCGAGCTGTTTGTCAACAAGGCTGCTGCTGAAAGCCTGATCGATATCGCCGAAACCAAGGGCGAGAGTTTCTATCGCGGCAAGCTTGCATCGAAAATTGCGGCTTTTGCCCGTGAAAATGGTGCAGCCTTGTCCGAAGAGGATCTTGGCAATCATCAGGCTGACTGGGTCGGGACGATCTCGCAATCGTTTGGCAAGGTGAAGCTGCATGAAATTCCGCCAAACGGGCAGGGGATTTCAGCCCTGATCGCGCTGGGGATCCTGCGTCATACCAATATCGCAGATTATGAACCCGATTCCACCGAGGCGCTGCATCTTGAAATCGAAGCGATGAAACTGGCCTTTGCCGATATGCGGGCCTATGTCGCCGATCTTGACTACATGACCGATGTCACGGTCGAACATCTTTTGTCCGATGACTATCTGAAATCCCGTGCCGCCCTGATTGATGCCAGCAAGGCCCAGGATTTCAAAGCCGGTGCACCAAAGCATGGCGGGACGGTCTATGTGACTGCGGCGGATGAAAGCGGCATGATGGTGTCCTTTATCCAGTCGAACTATATGGGCTTCGGGTCCGGTGTTGTGGTGCCGGGAACCTCGATCAGTCTGCAGAACCGGGGTCACGGTTTCAGCCTTAAAGATGGTCACCCCAACTTCGTCAAAGGTGGAAAACGTCCGTTCCAGACCATCATTCCGGCCTTTTTGATGGGCGATGACGGCAACCCGGTCATGAGCTTTGGCGTCATGGGCGGACCGATGCAGGCACAGGGGCATTTGCAAATGACCTTGCGCACCCAGCTTTGGGGACAGGATCCGCAAACGGCTGTTGATGCACCGCGCTGGCAGGCTCTTTCGGGGCTTGAGGTCGCTGTTGAAGCCTCGGTCGGTGCTGATGTGATCGAGGCCCTGAAGGCCAAGGGGCATGCGATCAAGGTCGAGGCACCTGACAGCACCAATTTCGGTTTTGGGGGCGCTCAGCTGATTGCCAAGACCGATGCCGGATATGTGGCTGGTTCTGATCCGCGCAAGGATGGTTGCGCGGTTGGCTACTGATTACAGAACAGATTTTCAGATCGGCATTCGCAGTCATCTGAATACCCGGCCGGCCCAGAAATGGGCCGGCCTTTTCTTTTTTGAACTGTTGCGAGTCAGGCCAAAGGGCACCTGAGGATTTCCTGATTCTGTCAAGATGCAAATCACCGCATTTCAGGGGGATAGCCCATGCAAAAATGGCGTTTCGTGCAATCGACATCCGGGTATAGAGCATTCTGTCATGGCGGAGTGCCAGTTCGGGCTTTGCGGATTCTTTCCCTGATGGCGACACATTCCTGCCCTGTTTTTTGTGCACAAGCACAATCAACAAATCGAAAAAATCCAATGGTTGGTAGCGTATACAGGCATGACGCAATATTTTCCTCAGCGCACAGCGCTGGCCCTAAAACATGTTTTTCTGGTCGCTTTGGCGTCCGGAACTGTTTTGCTTGGCGCGTCATTGCCGGCATATGCACAGGCCAATGACCCTGCAGTTGTAACGACTGATCCGGCGGCAGCATCGGTATCAGACGCGTCCGGGCCTGTTGCATCCGCTGCAGCACCGGAAACAGCAGCACCGCAGAATGCGGGTGATGAAGCCGTAACCGTAACCGATAGCCAGGAAAATGATGCAGTACCGGGCACGCCACAGCCCGAGGATGAGCAAAAACCTGTCGTGAGCGCACCGGTCATGTTTGATCCGGAAATGGTGATTGATCGGGCGCGTAATCTGGCCAAGGCACCGTTTGAAAATCCGCATCGCGAATTGCCCGATGTTCTGGCCAATCTGGGTTCTGATGATTACGACCAGATCCGCTTCAAGTCGCAGCGCGCCTTCTTTAATCCCGATAATTCGGACTTCTCGCTCGAGCTGTTCCATCCGGGCAACATGTATGATGTGCCGGTTGCGATCAATCTGGTGCGCGACGGCGAAGTACAGGTCATTCCGTTTTCGGCCGGTCTGTTTGATTTCGGCAAGACGGGCCTGTCGGGCAATGATTTCTCGACACAGGGCTATGCCGGTTTCCGTCTGCGCTATCCGTTATCCAACGTTGATAGCAGCGATGAACTGACCCGGTTCCTTGGCGCGTCCTATTTCCGCCTTCAGGGCGAAGGACAGTCGATTGGCCAGATGGCGCGCGGCCTTGCGATTGACCTTGCCGGACCAACCGGCGAGGAAATCCCGGTCTTCAAGGAATTCTGGATCGTCGAACCCAAAAAGGGCGATCAGACGATCACGGTCTATGGCCTTCTCGACAGTGCACGCGTTACCGGTGCCTTCCGGTTTGACATCAAACCGGGTACGCGCAGTCAGGCCGATGTGAAAGCCAATCTGTTTTTCCGCGATGGTGTGGAAAAGATCGGTATTGCGCCGCTTAATGGCATGTTCCTGTTTGGTGAACAGCGTCGCCGGTCGTTTGATGACTATCGCGGCGAGGTGCATTCAAGTGACGGGCTTCTGATCAATAACGGGCGCGGCGAATGGTTGTGGCGACCGCTTGATAACCCGGTTCATCTTCAGATGAGCTCGTTTCTGGATGAAAATCCCATTGGGTTCGGGCTTTTGCAGCGCGACCGGAATTTTGACCATTATCAGGACCTTGATCGCCGGTTTGATCGCCAGCCCGGATATTGGGTAAAGCCCAAGGGCAAATGGGGCAAGGGCCATGTCGAGCTGGTCGAAATTCCGAGCCCGTCTGAAACCAACGATAATATCGTTGCCTATTGGGTGCCTGAAACCAAACCGGTTGCAGGCGGTGAGATGACAATGGAATACAGCATCACCGCAATGCGCGACGGTGGTGGATTGCATGATCTGGCACAGGCCACCGACACACGCCTGATGCGAATTGCATCGCAAGGCGATGATGACGCGGGCCGGGCGCGGTTCGTCTTGAATTTTGCCGGTGGTGATCTGGATTATTTCATCAAGGATACCAAGAACCTGCACGCAGATGTCAGCGCATCGGAAGGCAAGCTTGAAAATATCCGCGTGATGCCCGATCCGGAAAATGGCGGTGTGCGCGTGTTCTTTGATCTGGTCGATGACAGTGATGCCGCATCAAGCAATTTGCGGGTGTTCCTTTTGCACAAGGACAAGGTCCTGAGCGAAACATGGACCATGCCCTGGGTCTTTTAAACCAGAACCGGCCCGCCCGTGATCCCGTGCCTTTATGAATGACTCGACAATCAGGTAAATGCAGATGAGTCAGATTTCTGACCCGGCAAATGACAAGACCCAGACAACCATATGTGATCCGACCGTCCAGTTGCGTGGACCGGGCGTTGGTCAACGACGTCTGTTTTTGTTCGGGGCCTCGATTGCCGCAACGGCCTATGCTGCATGGTTGATGGCCGATGTTCTGGGTGCGGATCAGCTGACCATCATGGAAATGGTGGTGGTGGCGTTCTTTACCATCAACTTTGCCTGGATTTCGCTGTCCTTCTTTACCGGGATTGTCGGATTGATCCTGCGTGGTCTGAAGCTTGATGCGATTACGCTCAAGCGGCTTAAACCGATTGTGCGCAAAGGGTCACTGCGATCCAAAAACGTTGTCGTCATCCCGGTCTATAACGAAGACCCCAATCGCGTTTTTGCAGGGCTTCGCGCCAGTTACGAAAGTCTGGCCGAGACCGGCGAAATTGATGCGTTTGATTTCTTTGTTTTGTCTGATACCCGTGATCCCGATATCTGGATTGCCGAGGAACTGGCATGGGCGAAGGCCTGTACTGACCTGAATGCGCGCGGCAAGATATTCTTCCGCCGCCGGACCGAGAATACCGAACGCAAATCCGGAAATCTCAAGGAATTCTGTGAAACCTATGCGGCCAATTACGATCATATGATCGTGTTTGACGCCGATAGTGTGATGTCGGGCGAGGCCATGGTGAATATGGCCTATCTGATGGAAAACAACCCAGATGCGGGGATCATTCAAAGTCCGCCGCAGCCGACCGGACGCCAGACCCTGTTTGCGCGCATTTTGCAGTTCATTTCGCGCGTGCATGGGCCGACCATGTCGGCAGGTTTGTCATTCTGGTGCATGGGCAGTTCGAACTATTGGGGCCATAATGCGATCATTCGCACCAAGGCCTTTATCGAATGTTGTGGTCTTCCGGTTCTGTCGGGCAAACCGCCAATGGGTGGCCATATCCTGAGCCATGATTTTGTCGAGGCGGCCTTTATGCGCAAGGCCGGATGGCGGTGCTGGTTGATCCCGCAGCTTGAAGGCAGCTGGGAAGAACTGCCGCCGAACCTGATTGACTTTGCCATTCGCGACCGTCGCTGGTGTCAGGGCAATATGCAGCATGCACGCCTGATGGTGGCGCACGGGTTCAAACCGCTCAGCCGTTTGCATTTCTTTATGGGGGTGATGAGCTTTGTTTCATCGCCGCTCTGGCTGCTTTTGTTGCTCAGCTCGACCATTGCGACCCTGCAAAACACGCAACTGACCTATAGCTTTTTCCCGGGGCATTTCACCATGTTCCCGCAATGGCCGGTGGACCGGTCGTTTGAAATGCTGGTGCTGCTGATCTTTACCATTGGCATGCTGGTTCTGCCCAAGATCATCTCGATCCTGATGGTATGTCTGGGACGGGACCGCAAAAAGTACGGTGGCGTTATGGTTTTGGTCAGTGGTTTGCTGGAAACCGTCTATTCCGCCTTGCAGGCGCCGATCATGATGATGCTGCATTCTCAGTTCGTGTTTTCGGTTCTGACCGGCAATCAGGTTGGCTGGGATGCGCAGGAACGCGATGATGCCGGTGTGCCATTCAAGGCGGCCCTTAAAACCCATCGGACGATCATTGTGATCGGTCTCATCTGGGGGGCGATCGCGGTATTTGTCGACACGGCGTTTTTCTGGTGGCTGTCGCCCATTCTGGCCGGTCTGGTTCTGTCGCCCTGGCTGACCCATTATTCAAGCAGCCTTGCGATTGGCAAGCTGGCACGCCGGATGAAGCTTTTCCTGACACCGGAAGAATATGACAGCCCAGATGAGCTGCGCGCACTTGCCCGGATCGGTTCGGAGCTTGCCGGGGGTGACGTCAAGGACGGCCTGATGCGCCTGATCGAGGATCCTTATGCCAATGCGCTGCATTCGGCATTGCTTCCGGTGCGCAAACCGGATGCGCGCACGACGATTGAAATCGGGATCATCTATGAAAAACTTGCGCGTCTGGGGATTGAAAGCCTGACCCGGGATGAAAAAATCCTGATCCTGTCCTGGCCGGTCAAGCCGTTGGACCAGATCATGGCAGGGCGGGATGTCAACGGGCCCTGAACGGACCAACAGTCCGACCAAGTAATTGTTTTAATGGAATCTTGTGCGCCACAAAAACGCCCAGATTCGAGCAAATTATCCCGCGTTTTTTCGGCGAAGCTTATTCTTAACGAAGCGTTAATTGCCGATGATCGTTTACTGCCCGGAGGGCCGAATACATGACCGACATGACCGTTGCATCACAGGGTTTTTCCTATGCCGCATTTGAGTCGGCGGCGATGACCCGTCTGATTGAAGACACCGCGCGCGCCTGGCTTCGGTCTTTCGGATTGTCCGACGCACAGGCCAATCAGCGCATGATCAATGCCTTGCGCGAAGCACTGGCGGCTGACAGCGTTGCGGCCCATGATCGGGCAAATATGCAGGATATTCTTGATCAGGCAGCACATGACGCGATTGCCGACTGGCTGGCACGTGTGACCGGTCAGCAGGATTGCTATGGTTCGGCGTCGTTTTCGATGTTGCGCTGTGCGTTTCTTTCGGCCAACCGTGATGGCATCTGGTCAAGCCGGTTCCTTGATCAGGACAGTGATCATCGTGACCTTGCCATGGCTCTTTCGGTACAGATGATGTTGCCGACACCAAGTCTTAAGGCTTGCGAGATGCCGCGCCAATCTCTGGAAAAGCGGGCACTTGAACGCCGGGCTTCGTAACCCGGTAAATCCTTCGCGCCTTACGCTTTTTCATCTTTACCCTCAACGTTAATGCGTTTCTGCGAAGGTAGGCACCGCCCGTCATGTGGCGGTGTCTTTATGTGTGGCTGACGGCATTTTCCCAAAAAAGAACCCGCCCAAAGGGCGGGTTTAGTTCAGCGGGCGAGAGAGCCCGATTTTCCGTGTGGATCATCCACGTTCGTCAAATCAGGCCCCTACCAGACGTCGGGGCACACACTTCCCCGACGCCAAATCGTCAGGCAGCCTTGTGAAAACTGCCCAGTTTCGTAAGAAGCCTGGCAACCTGCGGGTCGTTCTTTCCATTGCGATCAAGCTCAAGGAAGAAGTCCGGATAGGGCGCTTTGCCCGGCGTCAGGTTGTAGGGTTCAAAATCGGTAATGCCGATGGCTTCAAGGACGGACTCATCGGTAAAGAACCCGCCAGTCACATCCCGTGACGGTGCCGTCAGGATCGCATGCGCCGCATCGGCCAGAATTTGCGGCGTGCGTGCGCGGCCCTGTTCCAGACCGGGGATCATGTTTAGCGCCGCGGTTTCAATCACCGTGACGGGCCAAAGCGAGTTCACAGCAACCCCTTCATCGGCAAATTCGGCAGCCAGACCCAGGGTGACCAGACTCATGCCGTATTTCGAAATGGTATAGGCCGTGTGATTGGCAAACCATTGCGGTGACAGGTTCGGCGGTGGCGACATGGTCAGGATATGCGGGTTATCCGATTTCAAAAGATGCGGCAGGCAGGCCTGCGCGCAGGCAAAGGTTGCCCGCGTATTGACCTGATGCATCAGGTCAAAGCGTTTCATCGGTGTCTGCAAAGTCGGCGTCAGATTGATCGCGCTGGCATTGTTGATCAGGATATCGATGCCGCCGAATGTTTCGACAGTTTTGGCAACGGCCTCGGCGATCTGGTCTTCTTCGCGGATATCGGTCTTAAGCGGGAGCGCCTTGCCACCGGCTTCCTCGATCTCGGCGGCAGCACTATGGATGGTGCCGGGCAGTTTCGGATGCGGTTCATCGGTTTTGGCAATGATGGCGACATTGGCCCCGTCGCGCGCTGCACGAAGGGCGATTTCCTTGCCGATGCCACGCGATGCGCCGGTGATGAAAAGTGTTTTGCCTTTAAGTGTGGCCATTACTTCTGTTCCCTGAATTCTTTTTATGATTTGCCAAAGCGGGGCTGACGTTTTTCGACAAAGGCGGTGACGCCTTCGCGGAAATCGTTGCTTATGGCGCAATCGGCGAAGGCTTTGGCTTCGGCTGCGAGCTGATCGGAAAGACCGGCCTCGGGGGCGGCATTAAGAAGTGCCTTGGTCCGGGCAATCGCACCACGCGGGCCGGATGCCAGACGGGCTGCATATTTTGCTGTTGCCGATGCCAGCAGATCGGCGGGCACAACCTTGTTGATCAGGCCGCAATCATGGGCTTCGTCTGCACTGAAACGATCCCCAAGAAGGGCAATTTCCTTGGCCTTTTTCATGCCGACCAGACGGGTCAGTGAATGGGTCGATCCGCCGTCGGGCGAGGTGCCGATATGGATATAGGCAAGGGTGAAAACCGTTTCCTCGGCGGCGACCGCAAGATCACAGGCATTCATCAGGCTGATGCCAAATCCGGCAACCGCCCCTTCAAGCTTGGCAATAACCGGGCAGGGAAGGGCGTTGATGCGGGTGATGATGTCATGAACGCGATTGATCATGGCTTCGATGACTGGCCGGGCTTCGTTGGCGGGGGATTGGGACATCTGATGGAAGAATTTCACATCACCGCCCGCCATGAAGGTGCCCCCCGATCCTTCGATGATCACCGCACCGATTTGCGAAATCCCGGCTTCGATCTGATCAAGGGCGTCGGACAATCCTTGGACCATCGACTGATCAAGGGCATTCATCCGGTCCGGCCGGTTCAGTGTGATCGTTGCGATCTCGTCGGACATATTCAGCAATACAGCTTCATTTGACGTCATGTGACTTCCTCCCGCGGTGTTTTCCGCTTTATTGATCGCGTGCCCTAGATCGCAAGTCGGGCTTCGATTGCACTTTCCATATCCGGCCATCCGGATAGCCAGTCGGGCATGATCGGTGAGGTTTGATCCGCACCGACCCGACGACAGACTTCCTCGGGCGGGATGATGCCCTGGGGGCCAACAAAGACGGCCTTTACGACACCAAGGGCGAGTGTCTTGCCCTTGGCGACAAAGCGTTGTTCCAGATAGAAACCCTTGTCATCCCAATAGAGTGCCCGGGTTTCGAGCGAGAATTTCTGAAACGGCTTGATCGCGCGTTTGAACCGCATGGTGGTGCCCGAAACAACCGGTTGCCATTTGTGTTTGAACACCTGCTTGGCGATACCATTGCGCACAATCAGTTCGGTCCGGCCCAGATCCATCAGGGCGAAATACCGCGAATTGGTCATATGGACATTGATATCAAGGTCCAGCGGCCAGGCGCGAAACTGCAAGCTCGACGGATCAAGCGGATAAAGGCGGGGCCGCAACAAGGACAGGATCACAACACGGATTAGTCGGAAAATCAGGTTCACGACGCTGCTCCGTCCAGTGATGCGATCTGACGATATGTGCGGCCCGGTGCCATGATCAGAACAGCTCCTCGTCCAATGCCATCATGGTCGAGGAACCCGACATCATCTGACTGAACAGGGCACCTGATTGCGGCAAAATGCGTTCCATATAGAACTTTGCCGTGATCAGCTTGGCCTTATAGAAACCTTCCGGGTCGTCATCCTGCTTGGCCAATGCGATCTCGGCCATGCGGGCCCACATAAAGCCGACGGCCACCAGACCGAACAGACGCAGGAATTCGGTTGCAGCGGCACCGGCTTCATTCGGGTTTTTCATGCCGCGTTGCGCCAGTTCGCCAGTGGCCTGTTGCAGACGCATGAAGGCCTTTGCCAGTGGCTGGACAAAGTCGCCAAGCCCGTCCTTGGAAACATTGGCTTCGATATATTCCTGAACCGGATGGAAGAAGCGGCGCAGGTAACGACCGGCCTTGGTCGGCATTTTGCGACCGACAAGGTCAAGGGCCTGAATGCCGTTCGTGCCTTCGTAAATCTGGGCAATGCGGGCGTCGCGAACATATTGTTCCATGCCCCATTCACGGATGTAACCGTGACCGCCAAAGACCTGCACACCAAGGTTGGTGTTATCAAAGCCCCAATCGGTGAACAGTGCCTTGACGATTGGCGTCATCAGCTGAACGAACTCGTCGGCCTCTTCACGTTTGACCGGGTCGGCGTGATGCTTGGCCGTATCAAGGGCGCGGGCAACCCACATGCCCATCGCGCGACAGCCTTCATTGGTGGCTTTGGCGGTCAGAAGCATGCGACGCACATCGGGATGCACGATGATCGGGTCCGCTGCCTTGTCGGGGGATTTCGCACCGGTAAGTGCGCGGCCCTGAAGGCGATCCTTGGCATAGGCGCGTGCGCCCTGATAGGCCGCCTCGCCAAGTCCAAGACCCTGAATGCCAACCGACAAACGTTCCTGGTTCATCATGGTGAACATGGCGGGCATCCCTTGGTGGGGTTCGCCGACCAGATAACCGATGGCACCGTCAAAGTTCATGACACAGGTCGATGATGCCTTGATGCCCATCTTGTGTTCGATGGAACCGCATTTCACCGCGTTGCGATCCCCCAGCGATCCGTCATCGCCCACCATGAATTTCGGGACAAGGAACAGGGAAATACCCTTGGTGCCCTTGGGGGCGTCGGGCAGTTTTGCCAGAACCAGATGGATGATGTTTTCGGTCAGGTCGTGTTCACCCGCCGAGATGAAGATCTTGGTGCCGGAAATCGCATAGGACCCGTCATCAAGCGGTTCGGCCTTGGTCTTGATGATGCCAAGATCGGTACCGCAATGCGGTTCAGTCAGACACATGGTGCCCGACCAGGTGCCTTCGACCATTTTTGGAAGATACTTGTTCTTGAGTTCGTCCGAAGCGTGGCTATGCAGGGCGGCATAGGCACCAAACGACAGGCCCGGATACATCCCGAAGGACAGGTTGGTCGAACAGATCATTTCCTCGACCAAGGCATTGATGGATTTTGGTGCGCCCTGACCGCCATAGGATGGATCACAGGCAATACCGGTCCAGCCGCCTTCGGCAAAGGTCTGATAGGCTTCCTTGAAACCTTTGGGGGTGGTGACAACCCCGTCATCCCAGGTGCAGCCTTCCTCGTCGCCCGACCGGTTGATCGGGAACAGGACCTCCTCGCAGACCTTGGCGGCCTCCTGGAGAACCGCGTCAACGACGTCGGGGGTGAAATCCTCGCAACCGGGCATCTGATTGATGTCGTTGTAATCAAACAGCTCGGTCAGGACGAAGCGCATATCGCGCAGGGGTGCTTTATATTCAGCCATTTCTGTTTCCTCCTGGACCTGCCTAGTTGCGCAACGGCTTGCCGGTCAGAAGCATATGCTCTACCCGGGCCATGGTGCCTTCGTTACGGACCAGACGCATGAAGCCTTCGCGTTCCAGTTCAAGAATATCGTCTTCGGAAAGTTCTTCGGTTACGTCGGTGTCACCACCGGCAAGAACCCGCGCCAGTTCACCGGCAACCACACGGTCATAATCGGTTGCCTTGCCCAGACGATGGAAACCATCGACCGCCATTTCAAAGGCGACACGGGCTGCTTCGCCCGGCAGGCGATAGGTGAATTCTTCGGGGGCTTCGTAACCATCGACCATCGAAAGTGCCCGTTCCTTGGCATCAGCCAGCAAACGGTTGCGGTTCATGGTGATGCCGTCCGTTTCGCGGAAGAACAGGTTTTCCTTGGCTTCCATCGCCGATTTGGCAACGGTTGCAACCGAGATGATCTCGAATGCCTTGGCGCTCGGGGCCATCGGACCCTTGACGAATTTCGGGTTCTCGGCCCAGCGACGGATCATTTCCTTGCATCCGCCCCAAGCCGGGATCAGACCGACACCGGGTTCAACCAGCCCGATATAGGTTTCACCATGTGCCTGAACTGCATCGCAATGAAGCAGAACTTCACATCCGCCGCCAAGGGCAAGACCACTTGGTGCGCCCACGACCGGGAACGGCGAATATTTCAGCGCCTTGTAGGTTTCCTGACCGGTTTCAACAAGGTTCTCGATCTCCGGCCATGCGGCGATATTGGCCGCAAACAAGGCCAGACCAAGATTTGCACCGGCCGAGAAATTGCTGGCCTCGTTATAGATCACCATCGCCTTGAACTGCTTTTTGACAGTCCGGATAGACGTTTTGATGGCGCCCAGAACATCGGCATCAAGGGCATTCATCTTGGTATGGAATTCAAGGCAGGCGACGCCATCGCCAATATCCCAAAGCGATGCAGCACGGTTACCGGCAACCGGTTCGGATTTGCGTTTGATGTCTTCAAGCAGAAGAACCCCATCCGGGCGGGTAACCTTGGCGTAGTTGCCATCAAAGCCAAGATAGTAAAGATCACCATCCTCGACCTTGTAGAACGATTTGCCAGAAGCCTTTTTGAGCAATGCCGGGACTTCAACACCGTCTTCTTCAAGCATCGAAATCAGGGCATCAACCCCAATGGCGTCGATCAGTTCGAACGGGCCGGTTTTCCATGCATAACCCAGCTTCATCGCATCATCGACATCGACGATGGAATTGGCTGCTGCCTCGGCAATGAAAGCTGCATAAGCAAGGGTCTTGCCCATGACAGCGCGCCCATACTGGCCGCCCTTGTCATCGGCTTCCATCATCTTGCGCGGGTCCTTGCCAGCGGCACGAACGCTACCCAAGCGGGCCTTTTCGGACCTGGAGAATTCACCAGACTGAAGATCAACCGATTCCTTGATCTTTTCCCCGCCTTCACGGTTCAGGCGGTAAAAACCACCTTTGCCCTTGCGACCGGTATAGCCATCGGCGATCAGTTTGCTGACCAGCGCGCTTTCGCGATAAATGGCGTGGAATGGATCGGACTTATCAAGAAGGCCCGCCATGCTTGATTGCACATGGGGCATCAGATCAAGACCAACCAGATCCATCAGGCCAAACACGCCGGTCTTGGGAATACCAAACGGGCGACCGATCACGCTGTCGGCTTCTTCGACGGTCAGTTGGCGGTCCATGGCCTCGACCATGGCGGCCTGAATCCAGTAAACGCCCAGACGGTTGGCAATGAAGCCCGGTTCGTCATGGCAGGTGACACAGGTCTTGCCCAGTTTGCGATCAGCAAAATCGGCAACCATGTCAATCACGCCATCACGGGTGACTCCCGATCCAACCAGTTCCAGCAGACGCATATAGCGCGGCGGATTGAAGAAATGGGTGATGATGAAATCCTGCGCAAAGCTGTCATCCATGCCGCCAATCAGGGTGGCCAGCGGAATGGTCGAGGTGTTCGACGACACAACCGATCCACGGGCACGGACCGCATCAATCTTGCGATAAAGGTCCTGCTTGATATCAAGGCGTTCGATGACGGCTTCGATGATCCAGTCACATTTGGCGATCTTATCAAGGTCATCCTCGATATTGCCGCAGGTGATCAGCTTGGCGACCCGTTTGGACATGAACGGTGCCGGATCGGTTTTAAGCATCTTGGCAACCGCACCCTCGGCAACCGCATTGCGGTTTTTGGCACCTTCGGGAACGATATCAAGCAACAGGACAGGAGTTCCTGAATTGGCGATATGGGCAGCGATCCCCGCGCCCATCACGCCGGCGCCGATAACGGCGACCTGTTTGATGGTGGTCATTACATCGCCTCCAGAATGGTCGCGATCCCCTGACCCCCGCCAATGCATTGCGAGGCCAGCGCATATTTGCCGCCATCACGTTTCAGGATGGCTGCGGCCTTGCCGACAATACGTGCACCGGTAGCACCCAGCGGATGACCGATGGCCAGCGCACCGCCATCAATATTGACCTTGGCAGCATCAAGACCGAGATCGGAAATGCTTGCTATTGCCTGGGACGAAAATGCTTCGTTCAGTTCGGTGACATCAATGTCGGCCGCCGTCAGACCGGCGCGTGCCAGTGCCTTTTTCGACGCACCCACCGGGCCGATCCCCATGATTTCTGGCAGGCAGCCGTCAACGGCAACCGATTTGATACGTGTAATCGGGGTCAGGCCGTTTTTGGCAGCGAATTCTTCGGAGCATACCAGCACCGCAGATGCACCATCGGTCAGCGGCGAAGATGTGCCCGCAGTGACGATACCATCGGCACGGAAAGCCGGTTTCAGATCGGCAAGGCTTTCGGCGGTGGTTTCACCACGAATACAGCCGTCTTCAGAGACAACACCGTCCCTGGTCTGAATCGGGATGATTTCATCAACGAACTTGCCAGCAGCCTGTGCCGCTGCGGCGCGCTTGTGGCTTTCAACGGCGAAGGCTTCCTGATCGGCGCGTGTCAGGCTGTATTTTGCCGCGACATTTTCAGCCGTATCGCCCATGCCCATATAGGCTTCTGGCATGGCTTTATAAAGTTCAGGGTTCGGCAGCGGGTTGAAGCCCATCATCGGAACGCGTGTCATACTTTCGACACCGGCACAGATAAATGCATCACCGGCACCGATGGCGATCGCTCCGGTGGCCTGATGGATCGACTGCATGGATGACCCGCAGAAACGGTTGACGGTGACACCCGCGACCGAGCGCGGAAGACCGGCAATAAAGGTAATCAGGCGGGCAACGTTGAAACCCTGTTCGCCTTCGGGGAAAGCACAGCCAAGAATGAGGTCCTCGATGGCATTGGGATCAATGCCGGTCTTTTCCACCAGACCTTTAACGACCTGTGCCGCCAGGTCATCGGGACGAACCTTGGCAAGGGCCCCTTTGCGGGCCGGGGTAAAGGGCGACCGGACATATCCGGCAATAACGGCGTTGGTCATGGCTATGTCTTCCTTCCTGAGCTGTCCTCTGATCCGGGGAACTTGTTACGAAACCGGATCGATTCCTTTTTCTTCAAGCGCATCAATCGATTGTTGTTCGATATCGCGCAATTCATCCAACGTGATGTCCAGTGCCTGGCGTTGTTCTTCCAGATCAGAAATCCGTTCCCGGACGCGCCCAAGCAGCATTTTGATCTGTTCTGCCTGTGTCGGGTCTGCCCCGTAGAGATCAAGGTAATCAGCGATCTCATTGAGGCTGAAGCCCAGTCGCTTGCCACGCAGAATGATCAACAGTTTTGCGCGGTCCTGGCGGGTATAGATCCGGGTGGCACCTGCACGTTGCGGATTTACAAGGCCTTTTTGCTCGTAAAACCGGATGGTGCGCGGCGTAATCCCCAAATCCTTCGCCAGTTCGGGAACGGTATAAAACCGGTCATCAAGTTTGGTCATCTTTCGCCCCTTATCGTATATATTTTTATCTTAACGTCAATTGGTTTACGTTAACGTCACTTGGATTTTTTCCGTTGTGTGTGATGCGACGTTAACGCACTGTTTTTTCAAGACGTTTTCCCCTCTCTCTTCAGACGTTCTTCCTCGACCAGTTCCTTTTTCGACAGTTTGCCGACCATGGTTTTTGGAAGCTCTTCGCGAATTTCGATTTCGCGTGGCATTTCGATTCTTGAAATCTTGTCGTCCAGAAACGCGCGGAGATCATCGGGGGTAATCCCGGTGACACCGTCTTTCAGGCGAACAAAAGCCTTGGGGGCTTGTCCGCGATATTTGTCTGGCACGCCGATGCAGGTGACTTCGGCAATCTGGTCATGCAGATAAAGTGCTTCTTCGATGGCGCGCGGATAGACATTGTATCCGCTGCACAGAATGACATCCTTCAGGCGATCAACAAGGAATGTATATCCCTGATCATCCTGATAACCGACATCACCGGTCCGCAACCAGCCATCGATAAAGGTTTCACGGGTTGCTGTTTCGTTTTGCCAGTAACCGGGCATGACCTGTGGTCCGCGGATGCAAACCTCGCCTTTTTCACCAAAAGGCATGGCCAGTTCCGGGTTGGAAAGAGAACGGATTTCGATCTCGGTGCAGGGCATTGGAAGCCCGATAGAGCCTTCCTTGTTTTCCCCTTTGACCGGGTTACAGCTGCAAACCGGGCTTGCTTCAGACAAGCCATATCCCTCGACCACCTTTGACCCGGTGATTTCTTCAAACCGGTGTTTGACCTCGACCGGAAGGGGCGCACCCCCTGAGATACAACAACGAATATGAGACAGATCGTGCTTTGGGGTCTCGGGCGAATTATTGATCGCGGTATAGATGGTTGGCACGCCGGGAAAGATTGTCGCTCTTTTTTTATCAAGCGATTTCAGAAGGGCTCCCAGTTCAAACCGGGGATGCAGAACAAGCTCTGCCCCTAGATTGATTGATGTATTCAGCGCCACGGTCATGGCAAAAACATGGAAGAACGGCAAAACACACAGGGTGACTTCATGTCCCGGATTGGCGTCCGGCATCCAGCGTGTCAGCTGATCGACATTGGCACTGAGATTGGCGTGGGTCAGCATCGCGCCCTTGGGGCGTCCGGTGGTGCCGCCGGTATATTGCAGAACAGCCAGGTCATTGACTGCGACGTCAACCACCGTATCAATCGGCTTGCAGCCAATCACCCGGTCATAGGGGATGTGACGCAAGTCGGTCGGTACGTCGGCCAGTTCACTGCGTTTGAACAGTGAAAACAGAACGCTTTTAACCGGTGGCAGGATGCTGCTCATTTCGCAAACAACGATGCGTTTGAGGCAGGTTTCATCAAGGCATGCCGCGACCTTGGGATAGATCTGTTTAAGGTTCAGCGTCACCATCAGGCGACAGCCGGAATCCTCGATCTGATAGGCAATCTCGCGTTTGGCATAAAGCGGATTGAAATTTACCACCACGCCGCCGCATTTCAGGATCGCATAATAGCACACGACATAATAAGGCGTGTTGGGCAGACAAAGACCAACCTTGTCCCCCTTGCGCACGCCGAGCTGCTTGAAACCTTCGGCAGCGCGATCAATCTGATCGGCGATGGTTTTGTAATCATAAATCCGGCCCAAAAAATCCAGGCAGGGCCGCAGCGGAAAACGCGCCGCGGCACTATCAAAAATTTCGTGGACCCGACGTGTGTGAACTGGCGTGCTGATATCAACGCCATTCATCAGGATGGGAGCTTCTTGGACGTTTACTTTGTTCACTTGCGTTAACTCCATTACGTTAACGTCACTTTGCGGGCAAAAAAAAGCAGCCCGGTCGGGGTGGCAACTGCCACCCCGTGCCAAGCATTATAGCAGATCAGAATTTGAAATTCGCCTGCAGAGCGATGATATCGACGCTGGCCTCGTAATCGGCTGCATAATTACCAAGTGCTGCCGAGGTATGATCGACGCGTGCCGTATCAGCGAAGATATGCGTGTAGCCAAGATTGAAAGCGACCCAGTCAGCAACCTTGTAGCTGGTGCCAAACGATACCCAGTAGCGATTGGAATCCGGCAGGCGCACATTGCGGTTGCGGGTCTTGATCGGGGTTTCGTCATAGGCAACACCGCCGGTAAAGGCCCAGTTTTCATCATACTGGTACCGCGCACCAAGTGCCCCGAACCAGGACGTACCCCAGTTGTAATATTCGGTGGTGCTGCCGCTTGTGGCGAGGTTGCTGTTGATCAGACCATCATAGTTGAACACCAGTTCGCCGACCGAGTTCCAGTTGGTCCATTGTACATCACCCATCAAAGTCCACTGATCATTGAGATCGTGAGACATCCCGAATGCGACGGCTTCCGGGGTTGTGATTTTGGCTGTGGCATTACGGTCCGTATAGGGGGTCAAAAGACCCTTGGCGGCACTGTCAAACTTGATCGTGCCTTCAAGCTTGTGCTCGACCTCGGAGTTATAGGACAGGCCAAGACGGGTGGCTTCGGTCAGTTCCCAGTTCAAACCAGCTGTCCAGCCATAGCCGACATCATCGCCCTTAAGTGATGAGTTGCCTTCTGTTTTTGCACCAGCAAGTGAGGCAACAGCCTTGTCCAAACGGGCTTCGAAACGCTGGATTTGCGGACCGGCACCGATGCTCAGGCCATTGTCAAACCGGTATGCGACGACGGGCTTGATATTGACGGTCTTGATCTTCGAAGTTGTCCCAAAGAAACGTCCGCTGAAATCGGAATCGTTGTCAGTGACCAACCCCCAGGGAGAGGTAATGGAAACACCAAGATTGATATTCTCATTCAGTTTCCAGACGGCATGTGCGTTTGGCACTGCGGCATCCTGTGCCATATCCTTGTAGCCGCCACCTGTCTGGGCAATGCTTGTTCTTGACCCGTCAGTTGCAAGGGTGTTTTTCGCCTTGGCAACCGGGCGGATAACCGTGACACCGGCGCTATAGGTCGTTTCATCATACTGGCCGACGGTGCCGGGATTGTAGGACATGGTCGAGGCATCGGTTGACAGGGTTGTCATGCCTGCAAAGCTTGAGCCTTGCAGGGTGCCGCTGGTTTCGCGGACCTGAAAACCCGATGCATGTGCAGTACCGATGGTCGCCAGTGCACAAAGAATTGCTGTACCCGAAGCTGCCCCCGCAAGGCAGCTCATCTTGAGCTTAGACATCTGTTTCTCCCTTAATCTTTTAACGCTTCAAATTCTTGATTCAAAACGCCCGCTTTTATTGTTGAAGGGTCATCGCATCAACCCGGATAAAGTCGATGTCGTAACCCTTTCTTTTAAAGCTTGTTTTCAGAAGTTTCCCGTCGGGACCATACCAAAGGTCACGCTCGATATCGCCCGACATGATGTAATGGGTCGCCGGTGTTTCCCGGTTTTCGACCGTCACATTTTCTGTACCGACCTTTCGGGTTTGAACCCCGTAAGGTTCGGCATTGATGACGCTATAGAGATCGGTTTTTACCGTGATGTCCTCGGACCACAGGCTGAGTGGCCAGGCACCATCACAGGCATTCCGTTTCCCGACACCTTTGCCAGCGAGCTGATAGCAGTCTTCATCATAGCTTGCCTGCCAGGTGTAGTGTGTGCCGTCATCATTGGTGGTGATTTCGACCGAAACCAGCTTGTCATCGTGCCATTGCTCGGTGCGCTGGTGGTCATAATGGAATTTCAGAAACAGCACGCTGACGTCGGTCAGAGTCTCAACCCTGACGGTGCGACCAGATGCTGTCGGCGTGATTTCGACTTTTTCATAGCCGATGGGTTCCCCGTCCTTGAGAACGCGGAAATTCAGGACTTCCCCCGCAGATGCCATCGAAAGAACGGCACATTGGGTGAAAATACCCGTGATCAAAGCTGATACGCTACGTTTCCAGATGCGTTGCCGCATGTTTCCCCCGCAGAACGGATCGTTTCGGCCCTTGTCAGTCCAGCATGGATGACAGTTTTGCCGCTACTCCCATGGATCCCTTGATCTTGAGTTTGCCCAAAGTGAAGGCAAGCATCGGATCGAGTTTTCCGGCGATCAGTTTTTCGAGGTTGGCTTTCTTGATTTTCAGAATGCAGTCCGCATCCGACAGATCATCGTCGCTGATCACCGGCTCATCACCGGTGGCATCGACAACGATATGTCCGTCATCGCCGCAGTCAAACGCAACAACGGCATTAAGACCGCGCAGCTGTGGCAGCTTTTCCTTTACGGTGTCGAGGATGTCATCCACGAACGCCTCCCTCATATTTGATTGTATTTTTTTATGTTTGTTGTCTGACTGTAATACAAAGTGACGTTAACGTAAATCAAATTACGAAAAGGGTATATGCACGACGAATAAGGCATTGATTTCAAGTGACTTTAAGATGCAAAAATTGGATGAAAAGTATGAAAAAAGCCCGGCTGTGCCGGGCTTTCACGGGAGAAATTCCCAATTGATCTATCGACGTAAAGACGCGTCTTTATGACACAATTTGCCAGGATCCATCGGGCTGACGGCATGCGGTGCCGTATGTTTCGCGCTGTCTTCCGCCGATATCGGCGGTTGCGCTATATTCACGGCAATAGCGTCCGCTGGTGTTTTGCCAGCTGCGGGTGGGCATAACATTATAGCTGTTGCCCGAATCCGGATTGATCCAGCGCACAGACCGTCCGTCCGGTACATTTTGCAAGGTATAACCGGTACAGGCCAGATCACTTTGATCAAGGCTTTGGCCGATACTATAGCCACCCAGCATGCCCAGAATGGCACCACCGATCATCGCCGCAGTCCGTCCATCACCTTTGCCGATGGTCGAACCGAGTGCAGCACCCGATCCGGCACCGATCAGTGCGCCGATTGTGTCACGGTTGCAGCGCAGGAAGCTTCCATTCGAGACAAAGATATCTTCGCGTGGCCGGTAGTTATAGCGGTGCTTGTCGCCATGGTGTTTATGTTGCTTGGCGCGATAACCATGGGCTGGTGCCCATGGTGGTGGATCGGCCTTTGCCGGGGTGGAAATGCCGATTGGCGCTGCAAGACCGAGCGCTGCGGTCAAAAGGATAGTTTTTCTGATCATTTTCGGGCCTGCTCGTTTTCATGCATGATGTAACCGGCACCTGTGCCGATGGCACCGCCGATCACGGCACCACAGGTGACGCAGCCACCTGTAATGACGGTGCCAACAGCACCAACACCGGCGCCAATTGCAGCACCGCTGAGCATCTTCTGATTACGGTCATTCAATCCGCTACAAGCTGAAAGCCCCAATGCGCTTGCAACGGCCAGAGTAACGGCTGTCTGTCGCATCTCTCGTGTCCTTTCCGTCATTTTGGCACAGGTCATTGGTTTGCCTGTGTCTTGGCAAAAGCTTGACGGGTAAATACGAGCGGGGTTTGACCTTATTGCGCGTTAATTCGGGCATATATGACAAGAAAAAGGCACCGCTCCGGGGGGGATATGCCGGTTTCGATGCCTTTTTACAGTCAAATTCAATGAAATATCAGTGTTTAAGCCTCGAACGTGCCCTTGATCAGGCGTTCCTTGCTGATCATTGCCGGTTTGCCACGTGCAATCACCGTCTCAGGTGCCAGGGCATCGTCGAGAACAAGAATGTCGGCATCAAAGCCGGTCTTGAGCTGTCCCTTGAAGCCATCGAGCCCCAGCATGCGGGCTGGATTGAGCGTGATCGGTGCAAGTGCGGTGGTGATATCAAGCTTTTCGCGTTCGACAAGATCGGCAAATTCGCGCGGTATGGTATCAAATCCGGCAACGGTCAGGCCGATCATATTGCCTTGCGCATCAAAATCGGGAAGCGATCCATTGCCATCCGAGGTCATCGAAATGCGATCAAGGGGCACGCCATCGGCAAGGCATTCGGCAATGCCGGTCGATGTTTTAACGGATCCGGCCGGATCGGGTTCAGCATCAATCCCGGTGGTGAAATCGATGTTGCCACCCCGCTTTGCCCAGTCCCTGGCGGCATCAAGCAAGGCGCGCTTGCGGTTGACATGGGTCGGGATGAACTGGGCAATCGGGATTTCAGTATTTTCAATCACGCCAATCAAAGGATCAAAATGCCCGTCACCATCGCCAAGATGGACCACAACCGACCCGGCCTTGCCCGACGTCATGCCGCCGATGCGCGACTGTGATGCGATCCGGGCAAGCTCCTCGATGGTGCTTTGGCTGCTGCGATGATCGGAAATCGCGGTCTTAAGACCGATACAGGCATCAAGGAAAGTCACGTCATCGCCGATATTCCCGGTCAGGGTCGGGGACGGCACCCGATAGCCCCCGGTAAAGAACCAAGCCGAGATGCCCTCGGTTTGAAGGGCTTTGGTTTTGGCATAAAGCGATGCGATATGACGGGTGGCGGCATCAGTGCCCAGCAGGCCACAGATTGATGTAATGCCCGCTTCGATCAGGTTGCCAATCGCGACTTCGGGGGTTCTGGTCGCAAATCCGCCTTCGCCGCCACCCCCGATCAGATGGGCGTGACCGTCAATAAAGCCCGGAACTGTTAGCTTGCCGCCAAGATCAATGGTTTTGATTTCGCCCGGAACCGACACAACCAGATCCGGGGCGATGGCGATGATTTTATCGTTACAGATCAGGATATCATTGATGCCCATCGGGGCAGGGGCGAAAATATTGGCGTTCTTGAGCAGCAGAAACATCATTTAAAACCGTGATTTGCGGGAATTGTTCAACCATATGCGCGGTGACGCAGGGCGCCATCATAGCGATAGTTCATTTCCGTTGAAACGGTTCTGGCAAGCCGCTAGCTTTGCAGCTAAACGAGGCGGGTTTGAAACCTGCGCCACCAAAGGGAAACGTCATGAGCTTTGCCGCCTGGTTGTCTGTTGCAACCATTTGCGTTCTGGGTGCGATGACGCCGGGTCCAAGCCTGGCAGTTGTTCTGCGCTATTCTGTCGGGCAATCGCGTCAGGCGGGTTTTGCCTGTGCATTGGCACATGGACTGGGCATCGGCTTTTATGCCGTGATCACCATGACCGGCCTTGGCATCCTGTTTCAGACAGTGCCGGTCTTTCACAATGCGGTCAGTATCCTTGGCGCGCTTTATCTGATCTGGCTTGCGATCAAGGCATGGCGGGCAGCGGGATCGGGCGAGAAGTTCAATGTCGAGGGTGCCGGTGCGCTTTCCGGCTCGGTCGGGCAGGCCGCACGTGACGGCTTTATGATCGCCTTCCTTAATCCCAAGATTGCCCTGTTCTTTCTGGCGCTGTTCAGCCAGTTCGTGTCGCCTGAATTTGAATGGAGCGGCAAGTTCATTCTGGCCTTTACCGCCGCAGCAATTGATGCGGCGTGGTATTGCCTTGTGGCGATCGGGTTATCGCACGGGGCGGTCTTGCCCTGGTTGCGCGATCACGCGTCCTGGATCGAGCGTATCATTGCCATTCTGTTTGTTCTGATTGCCCTTCGGGTTCTGTGGGGGGTGACCGCTTTTGTATAAGGGCGGTCTGATGCATTCCTGAATTTACGTATTCTGATCGTGCCACCATCACGACGTAACCCGGATCATGACTGATCCAGACGGAGTTTTCCGATGACTGACAAGACGGCCCCATCAACCGACCAGCACAGCGACGCCGGGCGCGGATTTCACCGGCTTGGCGCGCATATCGGCTTTTTGTTTGCCATTTTGCTTCTGGCCGCAAATATGCGTGGCAGTATTGTCGGGCTTGGTCCGTTGGCTGAGATCATCGGAACGGATTTGTCGCTGTCGGGAACCCAGCTTGGTCTTTTGACCACATTGCCGGTTCTGAGTTTCGGGGTTCTGTCGATTTTTGCACCGCGACTGGGACAAAAATTCGGGCTTGAGGCAACGCTTCTTACGATGTTGCTGTTTATTGCCCTTGGGCAGGGGCTTCGTGCCAGCGGAGCCTATGACATCATGGTGATCGGGACGATCATTCTGGGTGCTGCGATTGCCGTGATGAATGTGCTGACTCCGTCGCTGGTGCGGCGCAGCTTCCCGACCCATGTTGCCTTTGTGACCGCCCTTTACACCTTTACCATGTCGAGTGGCGCGACCATTGCCGCATTCATTTCTATTCCGATACGGAATGCCGTAGATGGGGACTGGCGCTGGTCACTGGGTGTGTGGGCGGTGTTTGCAGCCATTGCCTTTGTCTGCTGGTTGCCGATGTTGCGCTACCGCCACAAGGCCCCGGCACCGGCGATGAATGCCAAAATATCGCTTTGGAAAAATACAGAAGCATGGTGGCTGGCGCTGTTCTTTGGCTGTCAGTCCCTGATGTTTTACACAGGGGTTGCCTGGCTTGCGAAGGTTTTCATCGATCACGGCATTACCGAGGCCGAGGCCGCAACACTTTTGTCGATCTTTAACGTCTTTGGTATTCCTGCGGCCTTTGCGGCACCGCTGATCTATTCGAAAATTGCCAACAAGAAACTGGCGATGCTGGTGCTGCACATCCCGCTGATCATTGCGATTCCGGGCTTTGTGTTTGCCACGACCGAGCTTCCCTATCTTTGGGCAGTATGCCTTGGTCTGGGTCAGGGCAGCATGATCAGCATTGCCTTGACGCTGGTGGGGATGCGCGGGGCTGATCCGCAAACTTCCGCCCGTCTTTCAGGGATGGCGCAATCCGTCGGCTATCTGTTTGCGGCGATTGGTCCGGTATTGTTTGGCGCCCTTCATGATCTTCTGGGCGACTGGCAGGTCGCGCTTTATTTCCTGTTCATCGTGGTTGCAGTCCAGCTTGTCGCTGCAATGCGTGCCGGTTCGTCCGAGAAGATCGGCGTCAGCAACTAGGTAGTATTCCCTCACCGCCATCAGTTCAGGGTTCTTATGCAAAAGGCCATATTTCCAACCCGGAAATGTGGCCTTTGTCACATAATGGGACGGTAATTGACCCGCATTCATGTTTTGGCGCAACTGCGCAGTTGACTTTCATTCGCAATTGCATATAGGAATGCAAATCATTATTAATATAGTCGGTGCATAAACAAGGAGTTTGTGATGCCTGACATCACAGGCAGGATTGAAAAACCGGGCGTTCCAGCTCAGGCGAAACATATTCAGGTGGAAGAACTGATGGGAACTGACCGCGAGGTCATTATTATCCATCAGGGAGACGAATACCGCCTTCGTATGACGTCGAACAACAAGCTAATCCTGACGAAATAAGGCGTCTAACTAACGCCACACAATCAAATCTGACCAGATTTGCCAGCCAGCGCGCCAGTGCCCCGCACAAGCCAGCCAGCCAGCCGAAATCGGTACCAAAGCTGCCTTACAGGGGAAAATTATGGCTTTCAACAAGTCTGTGCGCTTGCTTATGGCGACAGTATCAACATTTGCGCTTGGCACTGCTGCATATGCGCAAGATGCTACGAATATATCGGGCACCGATGCCGCAGATGTATCTGCAACCACCGACCAACCGGTCCTGATTGCCGAAAACAGCATTGCACTTGATGCAATCACGATTACCGCCAACAAGCTTGAAACATCGGTCATCGACGCACCGGCATCAATTTCGGTTGTCGATGAAGAAGAACTGGAACGACGTCAGCCATCCGATCTGAGCGACATCTTGCGCGGAATGCCCGGCGTCGAGATTTATGGTGGCCCGCGCAGCACGGTTCAGGAGCCGATCATTCGCGGTTTGACCGGTGACCGTGTGGTTGTGCGTGTTGACGGTGCCCGCGCCAATATGAGTGTGGGCCACAAAGGTCGTTTCTTCTTCGATCCGGAAGTCCTTAAATCGGTCGAAGTCTATCGTGGTGCGGCATCGACCATGCAGGGCACCGGTGCATTGGGGGGTGTCATTGCACTCACTACCAAGGACGCCAATGATCTGCTTGATCCGGGCCAGAAAATTGGTGCGCGGGTCAAGGTTGGATATGCGTCTGTTGATCACGGTTTGACGACAAATGGCATGGCCTATGGTCGCCCGACCGACAATACCGACATTCTGGTCAGCGTCACCCGCGAAAGCACGGGTAATTTTGAATCCGGTGATGGCGTAAAGCAGCAATATACCGATGATGATTACATCAATGGCATGTTCAAGGGCGGGATCGACATCAATGATGCGAGCCGTCTGACCCTGAGCGTTCAGCGCTATAGCGATGATCACCAGTTGCCTGCTGCCCCGGATAGTGGTGCAGCTGTAAACAGCACCAGCAACTATCTTGTGGATCGCGAAAGCGAAGAATCCTCGCTGGTCCTGAGATACAGCTATCACGATTTGGGTAACGACTGGATTGATGCAAACGTAAATGCCTATGGCATGCGTACGGATCTGGATGAAAAGCGTGTCAGCGACGGTCGTCATGATGAACGCACACTTGATACCATCGGCATTGATGGCAACAACACGTCGCGCTTTGATCTGGCCGGTCGTGAACTGGCAGTAACGGTTGGCGGGGAGCTTTATCAGGATTCACAGGAAGGCCGTCGTAACGGCGTTGCTGTAGCCAACCTGTTTCCCGATGCGGAAATGACTATCTATGGCGTTTATGTCGATAATGCCTTTGCAGTTACCGACGCGCTTGATCTGACCGTAGGTGTGCGGTTTGACTCCTATGACCTGTCGGCGGAAGGTCAGCGGTCGCGTGAGGACAGCGCGATTTCCCCGCGCTTCTCGGCAAGCTACCGTGTGACGTCCTGGATGCAGCCCTATGTCAGTTATGCCGAAGCGTTCCGTGCTCCGGCCATGACCGAAATGTATGCCAGCGGTTATCACTTCCCGGGCAACAATTTTGTCGCCAACCCCGATCTGGAAGCTGAAAAGGCCAAGACCTGGGAATTCGGGACAAACTTCAAGTCTGACAACCTTCTGACGGCGGGCGACGCTTTCCGCGCCAAAGTTGCCTATTTCCATAACGAAATCGAAGACTACATCGAACAGCAAGGTGCGACTTTCGGTAGTTCCGAAACCAAAAGTGTCAACGTTCCCGAAGCTGAAATCAAAGGTTTCGAAGCAGAGCTAAGTTATGACACCGGTGTTGTCTTTGCCGGTTTGGCCGCATCGCGTTTGCGTGGGGAAAACACCCGTACCGGTGAAAATCTTGCCAATATTCCGGCCGACAAGGTTGCTGTATCGGGCGGGTATCGCTTCGAGGATTACGGTGTCGAACTTGGCGGCCGCGCCAATATGGTTGATCGCCTGACCCGCATTGCTTCGGGCAGCGAAGTTCCCGGTTATGCAACCTTCGATCTGTTTGCCCGCTGGGATGCAAGCGAAACCGTTCCGGGTCTGACGGTCAATGCCGGGATCGATAACCTGTTTGATCACAATTATCAGGTTGCTGATCAGGGGCTTTATGAGCCGGGCCGCAACTTCAAAATTTCCGCAAGCATGAAATTCTAACGCACGAGGATCAGACGATGCGTGTCTTGCATCGTCTGATCTTTCAGGAGGTATAAAAACGCCATGAATGAAAACAATTTCAAAACACCACAGGAAGCCTGGGCGGCCTTTTCTGCCGGAGAAGCCAAAGGATATGCCGTCGATATCGCATCAGAACTTGGTTTGACCGAGGGTGAACTGGTTGCAGCCGGTACCGGGAAAAACGTTATTCGTCTGGATGTGGATTGGGGTGACCTGATCAAACGTCTTGAAGAACTGGGCGAGGTCAAGATTCTGACCCGCAATCCAAGTGTGGTTCATGAAAAGATCGGAACGTTCGGGGCGGTCAGCATCAATGGTGAAATGGGACTGGTGCTGAATGGTGATGTAGACCTTCGCCTGTTTCTGGGGCGTTGGGGCCATGGATTTGCGGTAGAAACCAACAATCCGCGCGCAGGACGTCGTCGCAGCCTGCAGTTTTTTGATCATGAAGGCCAGGCGATCCACAAGATTTTCCTGACCGCCAAATCGAACGAAGCCGGATATGACGCGCTGGTCGATGAATTCCGCGCGGAAAATCAGGAACCGGGGATCGAAACCCTGCCGCCGTTGCCCAAAGCCGTGACGCGCAAGGATGAAGAGGTCGATGTGGATAATCTTCGAGCCCATTGGCGCAAGATGACCGATGTGCATCAGTTCCACGGGTTGCTGAAAGATTTCAATGTCGGACGACAGCAGGGACTGCGTCTTGTCGGGACAGAATTTGCCGAACGGCTGAGCAATGATGCGCTTAAAACCATGCTGGAATCAGCATCGGAAAGCGGTTTGCCGATCATGGTGTTTGTTGGCAATGCCGGTGCCATCCAGATCCATACCGGTCCGGTCAAAACCATCCGCGAGATGGGGGACTGGATCAATGTCATGGACCCGCGTTTCACCCTGCATCTGCGTATGGACATGATTGCCGAGGCATGGATTGTCCGTAAACCTGTCCGCGAAGGTGTGATCACCACGGTCGAGCTTTATGACGCAGATCTCAACAACTTTGCGATCTTCTGCGGCGAACGTGCACCCAAGGATCCCGAGAATCCGGAATGGCAGAAGCTTGCAGAAGAGCTGCCGCGTTTTAACGCCAAAGAGCATGCTCTTGCGGGGTAGATGATGCGCAGCTTTACCACAATTCTATGTGCCATTTTCAGCTTCGCCATGCTTGGTGCGAATGCCCATGGCACCGAGCGTCCCGGCCGTGTAATCACGGTCGGGGCCCCGGCGACCGAAATTGTCTTTGCGCTTGGTGCCGGTGACAGCGTTATTGCGACCGATACCACCAGTACCCGACCGGAGGTGGTCGAAGCCCTGCCAAAGGTTGGTTATATGCGCCAACTGGCGTCCGAGGGGATCATCAGCCTGAAGCCCGATCTGATTGTCGCAGTCGAGAAATCAGGTCCGGAAAATGTGTTGCAGGAACTGGGCGATCTGGGGATACCGATTGTCAAACTGCCATCACTCGACGAGATGAAAAATCTGCCCGATGCGATTGCCATTGCGGGCGCGGCGCTGGGGCGTGTTGTCGAGGCGCAAACACTTACACAAAAGATTCGTGCCGATATTGCCGATCTGGGGGCCGTAGTCGAGCCGAACCGCCCAAGTATCATATTCCTGATGGCGGTTGGTCATGGTAAGCCGCTTTCGGCCGGGAACCATACGACAGCTGCAGAAATCATTGATCTGGTTGGCGGTCGAAATCCGATGGCAGAATTTGACGGCTTCAAACCGGTATCAGCCGAAGTCATCGCCGCAGATCAGTCTGATTATGTATTGCTGCCGCAATCGACCGTTGATCAATATGGCGGCTTCGAAGGCCTTAAAACCGATCCGGTTCTGGGGCTGAACAAGGCCGTGGCAAATGGCAGGGTTCTGACAGTTTCATCGTCAACGATACTTGGGTTCGGGCCGGAATCCGCGTCTGAAATCCGCGATGTGGCGGCATTTCTGCACAAGCAAGAACAAGGTCGATGAAAACGGTGAAGCTGATGGCATCATCGCTGCGGCAGTTCGGGCCGGTTCGTCGACCTGTGGTGGTTCTTGTCCTCATGATGTTGGTGCTGGCAAGTGCGGTCCTGATTTCACTCGGGATTGGTGGTGCGCCGATCGCGTCGGGCGATGTGCTTGCGCATCTGGCCCATCGTATCGGTATTTCCGGCATTGGTATTGATGCATTTGATGCCCGTGTTCTTGATACCTTGCGCTTGCCCCGTATTCTGCGGGCCATTGTGATTGGCGGCGGGCTTGGTCTTGCCGGGGCGGTGATGCAAAGCCTGTTTCGCAATCCCATTGCCGATCCGGGTATCATTGGGGTGTCTGCCAGCGCTGCTCTGGGGGCGGTGGCCATGATTGTTGCCGGTCACATCATTTTGGGCAGTTTCTATACGGTGATCGGGCCTTATGGTGTGCCGGTTGCCGCATTTGGCGGTGCGGTCATTGCAACGGCGGTTATTCGGGTTCTGTCCCGCCAGGATGGACAAACCGATGCCGCAATCATGTTGCTGATCGGGGTGGCGATCAATGCCATGGCATTTGCCGGTGTTGGTGTCTTTACCTATATGGCCGATGATGCGCAGTTGCGCAGTCTGACATTCTGGCAGATGGGGGCGCTTGCCGGAAACGGCCCGACCGATATGCCCGCCATGATCATTATGACCCTGGGCATCGTCTATTTGCTGACGCTGGGAACACCGCTTAATCTGTTTTTGCTGGGCGAGGCCGAGGCACGCCATCTTGGTGTCGAGGTCGAACATCTTAAACGCCGGGCAACCGTTGCCACGGCATTGGTTGTGGGTGCAGCGGTTGCTGTGTCAGGCATTATCGGGTTTGTCGGGTTGGTGGCCCCGCATCTGGTGCGGCTGGTGACCGGGCCGGATAACCGGTATGTGTTGCCTGCATCTGCAATTTGCGGGGCGATCATGCTGACCGGGGCGGATGCTGTGGCCCGTATCATTGTATTGCCGGCAGAATTGCCGATTGGTCTGGTAACGGGGATCGTTGGCGGGCCGTTCTTCCTTGGATTGCTGATGCGTGAAAAGAAAAGGCGCAGATTATGAGCCTGATGGCAAAGGACGTGAGCTTTGTGGCGCGTGGCCGCCATTTGCTGCGTGATATTTCGCTGGCTTTGGCGCCGGGGGAAGTATTGGCAATTCTGGGCCCCAATGGTGCCGGGAAATCCACATTGCTGCGTGTGCTGGCAGGTGAATACCAACCAGCCAAAGGGTGCGTCATGCAAAATGGGCAGGATATATCCAGCTTGTCGGCCCTGAACCTTGCGCAAAGGCGGGCGGTAATGCCGCAAGCCGCCTCAATGACATTCCCGTTCGGTGTGCGTGATGTGGTTGCCTTGGGCCGTGCGCCGTTTCGGAAAATCTCGACGCGCCAGCTTGATCAGAAACTGGTGGCCGGTGCGATTGCTGTTGCCGATATCAATCATCTTGCAGATCGGCCCTATCCGGCCTTGTCCGGCGGGGAAAAACAGCGGGTCCATCTGGCCCGTGCCCTGGTGCAAATCTGGGGAATGGGTGGATTTGATGTGACATCAGATGCCGTGCATGACCCGCAGTGTGGTTCTGACCGGTTCCTTTTGCTTGATGAGCCCACAGCGGGGCTTGATGTTTCCCATCAACACGCATTGCTGGCTGTTGCACGACGTGAAGCCCACGACAACAATGTCGGGGTCTTGATGATCCTGCATGATTTCAATCAGGTCACGGCCTATGCCGACCGGGTCGCTGTTTTGCAGTCCGGCGAGATCGTGGCACAGGGAGAAGTTGCAGACGTCATGCAGCCCGACTTGCTGTCAGCGGTGTTCAAAAGTCCGATCCGCGCGATTGATGATCCCAAGGGCGGACATGTTCTGGTCAGTCAGGCGGTCTGATCAGGCGGCGTTGCCTGATGATGATCCGCGTTCTTCCTGTTCGGCCTTGCAGGTCGCAACCAGCCAGTCGCGAAAGGCGCGGACGGCAAAGTTGTTTTCCTTTTCCTTGGGATAGACAACGTAATAGGCGTGATGATTGGGGATCGAGACATCAAAGGGGGCAACGAGCCGCCCGTTTTCAAGCTCTTCGCGCACCAGAAATTCCGGCAATAGCGCCAATCCAAGCCCGGCGACGGCGGCCTGAATGACCATGTGGAAATGTTCAAACCTTGGTCCGGCAAGCTCGTCGACCACGGCAACGCCGGTTGCTGCCAGCCAGTCCTGCCAGGCGCGTGGACGGGTGGAATGTTGCAAAAGCGTGCAGTTGCGCACGCGTTCGCGCGCAATCGGCAGATCATCATTTTCCTTAAGCAGTTTGGGCGCGCAAACCGCAATCAGGGTTTCACCCATCAGGCGGTGAAACACGCATCCGGGCAGATTGTCATCGCCGAAATGGATCGCGATATCGATGCCTTCGCGGTCGAAATTGAACTCGCGCGTCTGGGTGATCAGATTAAGCTGGATATCCGGCCAGGTTGCCTTGAAATCGCCAAGACGTGGCACAAGCCAGCGCGCACCAAATGTTGGCAACGTCCCGACATTGAGCATCCCGCCCGCATCGGAATAGGCCATGACCTGAAGCGTTGCGGCCTCTGCCCGGTCCAAAAGATCGCGCACCTGTGCGGCATAGGCTTCGCCCGCAGCAGTCAGTTTCAGGCGCTTTTTGACCCGGCGAAACAGATCGCGTCCCAGATATTCCTCAAGCGTTCTGATCTGACGGCTGATCGCGCTTTGCGTGACGTTAAGTTCCTCGGCTGCCCGGGTAAAGGATAGATGACGGGCCGAACTTTCAAAGAATTGCAAGGCAGTCAGGGATGGCAGGAAGCGGCGCATGGAAATTCCGGTTCATAACAAAATGGAATGATATGGTGCGAATATATCGTTTGTTTGCTGTTCAGCCAAGGCGTAACGTTTTAAACGGTTCCAAGCCTCCTCGCGCCACCATATGAAGCGTTCAGGCCAAGGGCCATCGCGCTGGAATGTGATCAGTTTGTAATGTTTCGGAAGGATGTCTCCCCGTTCCGGACAGGGATTGCATCCAGCGCACCAACCATAAAATGTCCGGGATGAAAGTGGCCGGAAGGCTTCAACAATTTATCGGGTAGAAGGCGAGAATGGGTTCTGTTGACGCAAATTATGATGTGATCATTGTCGGTGGTGCGGTTATTGGCAGCTCCATCGCATGGCATTTGACCGGCCGGGATGATTTCAAGGGCCGGGTTCTGGTGATCGAAAAAGATCCCAATTACGAATTCTGTTCGACGACCCTTTCGGCGGCGTCGATCCGTCAGCAATTTTCGACCCCGGTCAATATCGAAATGTCGGCTTATGGCATCGAGTTCTTGCGCAATCTGAAGCGCGACCTTGATCCCGAAGTCGACATTGCCCTGCATGAAAAGGGCTATCTTATTCTGGCAACCGATCAGGGCCGTGACATCCTCAAGCAGAACCACGCGACCCAGACCGAATTTGGTGCTGATATCGTCTGGATGGAACCCGATGAACTGGCCGCCAAATATCCGTGGATGAATACATCCGATCTGTCGGCTGGCTGCTGGGGCCGCACGGGCGAAGGCTGGTTTGATGCCTATTCCCTGATGCAGTCTTTCCGCAAACAGGCCCGCAGTCGCGGTGCCGAATATATCGACGGCGAAGTCGTTGAAGTCACCCGCGAAGGCGATCAGATTACCGGTGTTGTCCTGAAAGACGGGCGTCGGTTTGGCTGTGGCACCCTGATCAATGCGGCCGGAACCGGCGGGTCCAGGGTTGCAAAAATGGCTGGTCTTGAAATTCCGGTCGAACCGCGCAAACGCTGCATTTTCGTATTTAACTGCCGCGATGCTGCCGACATTACCGCGACCTGTCCGATGCTGATCGATCCGAGCGGGCTTTATGTCCGTCCTGAAGGTGAGTTTTTCATCACCGGGATCGCCCCGCCCAAGGATCGTGATCCGGAATGCTGGGATTTCGAAGTCGATCACAGCCTGTTTGAC
Source organism: Thalassospira profundimaris (assembly GCF_003326795.1). Lineage (GTDB taxonomy): Bacteria > Pseudomonadota > Alphaproteobacteria > Rhodospirillales > Thalassospiraceae > Thalassospira > Thalassospira profundimaris_C. The sequence goes on from NZ_JPWI01000001.1 coordinate 568,098, forward strand.
GACATCATCTGGCCGGGCCTGTATGAGCGTTGTGAACGGTTTGAGGCGATCAAGGTCGTCAATGCCTGGGCCGGTCACTATTCCTATAACCTGCTTGATCAGAACGCGATCCTTGGCCGTCATACCGATGTGAAGAACTTTGTCTTTGCCAATGGTTTCTCGGGCCACGGGTTGCAGCAAAGCCCGGCGGTTGGTCGCGGGATTGCCGAGCTCGTCACCACGGGCGGCTATCAGACCCTTGATCTGTCGGTCTTCGGCTATGAGCGTATCCGGGATAATGCCCCGGTTCTCGAACTTAACGTTATTTAATTCGATTTCGTAACGAATATGCGAAATCAGATACTTAAACCAATGGTCGGAGCAGGCCCCAATGCCCCGTGATGATGCTAACAAAACTGCTGGAACTCTTGGCGCTTCCATTCGTGATCGTCAGACCGTCTCGGTTTCGAGCGGGGTGCGTAATGTGCATCCTGTCTATCTTGACTGCGCACTGAATGCTGAAGCCTGGGATAGCGAAGGCAATCGCTATATCGATTTCGTTGGCGGGATCGGTGTTTTGACTGTCGGCCATCGCAACCCGGTTGTGATGGATCGTGTGATCGCCCAGTGCGACCGTTTTACCCATAGCTGCTTTAACGCGCTGCCCCATGAACCCTATGTCGCGGTCACCGACTGGCTGGCGAAAAACTGCCCGATTGAAGGCCCGGCAAAGTCGATGCTGACCAATTCCGGGGCCGAGGCCATGGAAAACGCCCTGAAACTGGCCCGTGCCTTTACCGGCCGGACCGGGGTGATCGCCTTTGAAGGGGCGTTTCATGGCAGAACCCTTGCGACCCTTGCACTGACCGGCAAGACAAAGCCCTATAAAACCGGTCTTGGGCCGCTTCCGGGGCCGGTCTGGCATCTGCCATATCCTTGCCCGGAAACCGGTGTATCGGTTGAGGATGCGATGAATGCCATCGCCAAACTGTTTGCGGTTTCTGCCGATCCGAAATCGGTCGGGGCCATCGTCATCGAACCGGTTCAGGGTGAGGGCGGTTTCCGCGCCTGTGACGGCGAATTCCTTGTGGCGTTGCGTCGTCTGTGTGATGAAAACGGCATGGTTCTGATTGCCGATGAAATCCAGTCTGGGTTTGCGCGCTCGGGCAAGATGTTTGCCATCGAGCATGCCGGTGTGGCCCCCGATATCCTTGTCATGGGCAAGGGGATTGGCGGTGGTTTCCCGCTGGCGGCGATCACCGGGGCCGAGGATGTGATGAACGCACTTGCACCGGGCGGTCTTGGCGGGACCTATTCGGGCAACCCGGTTGCCTGTGCGGCGGCAACCGGTGTGTTCGAGGTGCTCGAAGCTGAAAACATTCTGGGTCGTGCCAAGCAGCTTGGCGAAAAATACGCGACCCATATCGCATGGTTGCGCGATCTGCCCGGCGGGCATGTGATCGGCAATATGCGCGGAATTGGCGCAATGCGCGCCTTCGAGATGATTGCAGATGACGGCAAACCGTCGCCCAATCGTCTGCAAAGCCTGTTGCAACTGGCGCGTGAAAGCGGGCTATTGTTAATGCCAAGTGGTGAACACGCCAATGTGGTGCGCCTGCTGGCACCTTTGACCATTCCGTTCGATCAGGTTGATGAGGCCTTTGCCATCATTGCCAAGCTTCTGCCCAAGGTGGCGCAAGTCACATAGATCGCGGAACGATATCAAACGGAATGGCCGGTGGTGATCACCGGAAAGTTTAAAAAGAAGGGAGTTTTACTGTGAGTTTCAAATCCATCCTGACCGAGCTTGGTCTGACTGACGCCGAGATCGCCAATGGCACCCTTAAGGTTCAGACCCCGGTTGACGGGTCCGAGATTGCGGTTGTTGCTGAAACCGATCCGGCGGAGATGACCGACATCATCAGCAATGCCAAAAAGGCATTCGGTGCATGGCGTCAGGTTCCGGGTCCGCGTCGCGGTGAACTGGCCCGTCTTCTGGGTGAAGAACTGCGCGCTGCCAAGGAACCGCTGGGCCGTCTGGTGTCGCTTGAATGCGGCAAGATCTATCAGGAAGGTCTCGGCGAAGTTCAGGAAATGATTGATATCTGCGATTTCGCAGTCGGTCTGTCGCGTCAGCTTTATGGTCTGACCATCGCATCCGAACGTCCGGGCCACAAGATGATGGAAACCTGGCATCCGCTGGGTGTCGTTGGCGTGATTTCGGCGTTCAACTTCCCGGTTGCGGTCTGGTCCTGGAACACCGCGCTTGCGCTGGTTTGCGGTAACGCCGTGATCTGGAAACCGTCGGAAAAGACCCCGCTGACCGCCCTTGCCTGCCAGAAAATCTTTGAAAAGGCACTGGCGAAATTCGGTGATGCGCCAGAAGGCCTGCATCAGATCGTCATCGGTGATCGCAAGATCGGCGAAGCCATGACCGACAGCCACGACGTGGCACTGGTTTCGGCAACCGGTTCGACCCGCATGGGCCGCGAAGTTGCCCCGCGTGTTGCCGAACGTTTTGGCCGCACCATTCTGGAACTTGGCGGCAACAACGCCATGATCGTAACCCCGTCGGCCGATCTTGATATGACCGTTCGCGCGGTTGTGTTCTCCGCTGTTGGTACCTGTGGTCAGCGTTGCACCTCGCTTCGTCGTCTGATCGTTCACAAGGACATCAAGGATCAGCTGCTTCCGAAAATCGTTGCTGCCTACAAGTCGGTCAAAATCGGTGATCCGCTTGCCGATGGCACCCTTGTTGGTCCGCTGATCGATGAAGACAGCTTCAACAACATGCAGACTGCCCTTGCCAATGCCAAGAAAGACGGTGGCGTTGTTCATGGTGGCGAACGCGTGCTGGAATCCGAATATCCGAACGCCTTCTATGTCAGCCCGTCTGTGGTTGAAATGCCGGCTCAGACCGAGACCGTTCGCAACGAGACCTTTGCACCGATCCTGTATGTCATGACCTATGAAACCCTTGAAGAAGCCATTGCGCTTCAGAACGGTGTGCCACAGGGTCTGTCATCTTGCATCTTCTCGACCGATGTGCGTGAAACCGAACTGTTCCTGTCGGCTGTTGGTTCCGATTGTGGCATTGCCAACGTCAATATCGGCCCGTCGGGTGCAGAAATCGGCGGCGCGTTCGGCGGCGAGAAAGAAACCGGTGGCGGTCGTGAATCCGGTTCGGACGCCTGGAAAGGCTATATGCGCCGTGCAACCAACACGATCAACTATTCCCGAGAGCTGCCGCTGGCTCAGGGCATAAAATTCGACATCTGATCACGCGTTTGATCAAGTTCGCTTCAAACCCCGTCGGTTCACCGGCGGGGTTTCTTTGTAATCCGCCGATTGCTTACAGTATGCAATCGATCAGTAACATCAGCAATTCTCGCCAATAGAAATCGACCAGACTGTCGGCAAGGTGAAAATACTTGAATGCTCGGATAGCGGTTCGTGTCAGCCAGAGGATTGTTTGCCAAAATCCGTTTTTGTTGCCTTTCATTTTTAAGGACTCCTTCCCGGATAATCCGGGTTTAAGGTTTATGCCGTTTCAACGGCTGTCCTTATTTACAGTTCAGGGTATTTTCGTCGGTCACGTTTGGGGTGGATGCTCTAACTGGTGAAAAAAAACGGCCCCCGAAGGAGCCGTTTTCTTTAATTCTGTCTCAAAGCGGGGGCTGATTAGCCAGCTTTGGAGAAGCGCTCTGCGACATATTCCCAGTTAACCAGGCTGTCGAGGAAGGCTTTGACATAGTCCGGACGCGCGTTGCGGTAATCGATGTAGTAGGAATGTTCCCAAACATCACAACCGAGCAGCGGGGTCTGACCATGAACCAGCGGGTTTTCCGCGTTCGGGGTTTTGGTCACAACCAGTTTGCCCGACTTGTCCATTGCCAGCCAGCACCAGCCCGAACCGAACTGGGTAACGCCAGCCTGAATGAAGGCTTCCTTGAAGGCATCAACAGAGCCGAAATCTTCGACGATTTTCTTTTCCAGTTCGCCCGGAATGTTACCGCCGCCGTTTTTCTTCATCATCTGCCAGAACTCGATATGGTTCCAGTGCTGGGCAGCGTTGTTGAACAGGCCTGCTTTGGAAGCGTCGCCATAGGATGCAACAACGACTTCTTCGAGCGACTTGCCTTCAAGGCCCGAACCTTCGAGCAGCTTGTTGCCGTTCACAACGTATGCGTTGTGGTGCTTGTCATGGTGAAACTCAAGGGTTTCAGACGACATGACCGGTGCAAGCGCGTCATATGCATACGGAAGTGCTGGGAGTTCAAATGCCATGATACAGTTCCTCGACTTTCATTATTGGTCTGTGCGGTAACGCAACATATCCCTTTTTGCACCTTGGGTGAAAGTGAAAATCCCGTGCAACCTGTTGGAAACCTTTGTTGCAGGGATCATTTCCCCGGGCAGGGAGGATGCCTCTGGGCCTTTATCTAGGTCGATGGGCCGTTTATGCAATGCACCCCTTGGAAATTGCAGGGAAACTGAGGGGTAATTACACGGAACAAGGTCGCAGAAGCAGGGCTATGGTGTTGCGCCTTCTGAAGGCTAAACAGTCGGGCGACCGAAACGTTCCGGGTATTTGTCGAAAAATTTCGGGTGTCGAGTCACATGGGCCCGGTTACGCCGTTAAGGCGTGACATCCTATTCCTTATAAAGTGCATTGCGATGCTCGATATCGGTGCCATTGCGAATCATGACGGCATATTCGCCGGTTGGCAGCGACGAGATATCAAGCTTGCATGGAAAGGTATGGCAGTCCCGATCAAGCGCGATTGTCCCGTCCTGATGGGTCAGGATGACTTCACCGGCCGGTTTTTCAGAATTGATTGTAACGCTATCAGTTGTCGGTTTCGGCGCAATCCGGATTGCAGCCACAGCGGCTGTTGTTCCTGTCAGGATACAGATCAGGGCAATCGCAACCGGCTTTTTGCTGCGCATAGATTTCAACATGACATCCCTCGCGCTTGTGTGCATCGTTCTCATGAAACCAAGATGCACCCCGAAGCCGGAGAATTAGCGGCGCAATTGAGGCATTTCCGTGCGGTTTCGTGCAAGTCGCGAGGGGCAGCCATGCGCGTACCCCAAAATCACCCCCTGCCAGACGGGGTGATCGGGCAGGGGGTGAAAGCGTTCAGGATCGTCGGCGCAATCGCGACCCTGTCTTTAGGATATTGATATCGATGGGCTATTTCAGTGCTGCAATCGCATCGGCGATGGCACGGGTAGCACCTTCGGGGTCGGGTTGGCCGCAAATGGCCGATACAACCGCAATGCCATTGGCCCCGGCGCCAAAGACCGGTTCGACATGATTTTTTTTCAGGCCGCCAATCGCAACAGAAGGCAGACCGGCGATCTTTACCAGATCGGCCAGACCATCAAATCCGATGGCGGGTTTATGGTCGGGTTTGGTTGATGTGGCAAAGACCGGGCCGATGCCGACATAGTCGACAATGCCCGGGTCGACCTTGCGTGCGACCGTTTCATCCTCGATCGAAAGGCCGATGATCTTGTCACGTCCCAGTCGTTCACGGGCCATTTGTGATGGCAAATCATCCTGACCGACATGCAGCCCGTCTGCGCCAATCGCAATTGCGGCTTCGATATCGTCATTGACGATAAGCGGGACTCCGGTGCCAGCCATGGCTTTGATCAGTTCCCGGCCAATGCGAATAAGCCCCTCGGTCCCGGCCTTTTTATCGCGAAGCTGAACGATGGTTGCACCGCCCGCGATGGCCGCCATGGTGGTTTCAACCATCGAATGGGTGCGGCACAGATCGGGATCAAGCACCAGATAAAGCGACAGATCAAAGGATTTCATAGGGCCTCAATGCGTGCAGTGTCGTTAAAGGTTGTGGCGTCAAGACTATGAAGCCCGTCAACAAAGGCCGTCATGAAAGATGCCGGGCCGTTTGCGGATTGTGAGGCAAAGCTTCCGGCAACGGCAAAATTGGTCAGGGCGGCAATAGTGGCCTCAAACGCCTGATCTTTGGCAATTGCGACATAGGCCCCAACAAGTCCGGTCAACGCACAGCCCATGGCGGTGATTTTCGGCATCAGCGGCGAACCACCGGCAATACGAACCGCACGGGTGCCATCGGTGACAAAATCGATCTCGCCGGTTACTGCGACAACGGCCTTCTGTGCTGTGGCAAGGGCGCGTGCAGCGCCTTCGGCCTGTTCAACGGGATCGCCACTATCGACCCCCTGTCCAGCACTTTGTCCGCCAGCAAGGGCGATGATTTCGGACGCGTTGCCGCGAATGACGGTCGGGTTCAGTTTCAGCAATTCTGCGACAACGTCGCGGCGATACCGGGTCGCGAAATGCGCCACCGGGTCAAGCACCCAGGGCTTTCCGGCCGCATTGGCGGATTGGGCCGCGGCAATCATGCCTTCGACCCAGTGGGGTGACAGGGTGCCGATATTGACCGTCAATGCACCGGCAATTGCGGCAAATTCACCGGATTCTTCGGGGGTATGCACCATCGCGGGCGATGCACCGGCTGCCAGCAGGACATTGGCGGCATAGTTCATTGCGACATAGTTGGTGATGCAATGGACCAGCGGATTGGTCGCACGCATCTTTTCAAACAGGGCGGTGGCGGTTGAGGAAAGATCAGTCGTCATGTCGAGGCTCCAATGCAGCAAATTCAAGTGCGTTTGGAGACCCAGTTCGAAGTCGGAAAGATGGAGAACGCCGGAAAATCGCGTTCACACCGTCCCTACGCCAGTATGAACTGGATCAGGTTCAACGGGTCACTGCGCTGATGGCTCACGGCAGTTTCTCAGCCCCCTGACGGGGCTCCCCTTGGTGAGTGCTCAAAATGGGTTTTAATCCGCTTTCTGTCAATTCATCCCGTTGGTCCTGGTGCCTGAATATGAAAATGGCGAGACAGCCCAGGCCATCCCGCCATTTGAAAGATCATCCCGATGGTTGATTGCAGTTATTTGCGACGTTCCATCGCGGCCTTAAGGGCAGCTGCCATCGCGCCTCCGGCATCACCGCCGGAATTTCCGCCATTGCCGCGATTTGCATTGCCTGTGTTGTTGCGCGGGCCCGATGATTGTTGCGGGCGTCCGCCACCATGGCCACCGCGCGGGGCACCCCCGGCAGTGTCATTGCGGCGTTCACGCGTGCCTTCGTAATCCGGGGCCGATTTCATCGAAAGACCGATACGTTTGCGCGGTGCGTCGACTTCCATGACGGTGACCGAAACGATCTGACCGGCCTTGACCACCTGACGCGGGTCATCGACGAATTTATCGGCCAGCTGCGAGATATGGACAAGGCCATCCTGATGCACGCCGATATCAACAAAGGCACCAAAATTGGTAACGTTGGTCACCGTACCTTCAAGCTTCATGCCGGTGCGCAGATCCTTGATTTCATTTACGCCCTCGGCGAATTTGGCGGTCTTGAATTCCGGACGCGGGTCACGACCGGGTTTATCAAGCTCGGCAATGATGTCGCGGATGGTTGGCACACCGAAAGTCTCGTCGGCGAAATCTTCGGGACGCAGCGTTTTGATAAAGGCCGAGTCGCCAATCAGGCTTGCCAGCGGCCGGGATGCCTTGGCACTGATCTTTTCGACCAGCGGATAGGCTTCCGGGTGTACGGCCGATGCATCAAGCGGGTTCTGTGCCCCGCGAATACGCAAGAAGCCTGCGCACTGTTCAAACGCCTTTGGCCCCAGACGTTCGACCTTTTTTAGATCGGCACGCGACTGGAACGCCCCGTTTGAATCGCGATAGCCGACAATATTGCGGGCCAGCGTTTCGGTCAGACCCGCCACGCGGGTCAAAAGCGGGATGGATGCGGTGTTAAGGTCAACACCAACCCCGTTCACGCAATCCTCGACCACGGCATCAAGGGATCGTGCCAGTTTGGTTTCAGACACATCGTGCTGATACTGACCGACACCGATGGATTTCGGTTCGATCTTGACCAGTTCGGCCAGCGGGTCCTGCAAACGGCGCGCAATCGAGGCCGCACCACGTAGCGACACATCAAGATCAGGGAATTCTTCGGCGGCGAACTGGGATGCGGAATAAACCGACGCCCCGGCCTCGTTGACGATGACCTTGGTGGCCTTAAGGGCCGGGAAACGTTTCAGCATCTGACCGGCAAGTTCATCGGTCTCGCGCGAGAACGTACCATTGCCAATGGCGATCAGTTCGATCTGATGGCGCGCGGCAAGGGCCGCCATCGTGTTGATCGCACCTTCGACGTCATTGCGCGGCTGGAACGGATAGACAGTAGCGGTATCCACCAGCTTGCCGGTGGCATCGACAACGGCAACCTTAACCCCGGTGCGAACGCCCGGATCAAGACCCATGGTGGCTTTCTGACCCGCAGGTGCCGCCAGAAGAAGGTCCTTGAGGTTGTCGGCAAAGACCTTGATCGCACCTTCTTCGGCGCTATCGCGAAGGGTGCCAAACAGATCAAGCTCGATCGACAGCGACAATTTGACACGCCAGGTCCAGCGCACCGTATCAACCAGCCACTTATCCGCCGCACGGCCCTTATCGGCAATGCCGACATGGGCAGCGATCATGATTTCGGCCCGGCCCGGCTGGCTGCGCGGACGATCTTCATCCTCTTTGCCAAGGGTCAGTTTCAGCTGAAGGATATCTTCGTTGCGACCCCGGAAAAGGGCCAGCGCACGGTGCGACGGGCAGGTTTTGATTTTTTCGGAATGCTCGAAATAGTCGGAAAACTTTGCGCCCTCGGCCTGTTTGCCTTCGACGACCGATGCGGTGATTTCGCCTTCGTTCCACAGATGGTTACGCAGCTTGGCGACCAGATCGGCATCCTCGGCAAAGCGTTCCATCAGAATCTGACGGGCACCATCAAGGGCGGCTTTGCTATCTTCGACGCCTTTTTCAGCATCGACGAATTTCGCAGCCTCGGTTTCCGGATCAAGGGTCGGGTCATTGAACAGGCTGTCGGCCAGCGGTTCCAGACCTGCTTCGCGGGCGATCTGGGCTTTGGTCCGACGCTTTTTCTTGTATGGAAGATAAAGGTCTTCAAGGCGGGTCTTGGTGTCAGCCTCGTTAATCGCGGCTTCCAGTTCCGGGGTCAGTTTTTCCTGCTCGCGGATGCTTTCAAGAACCGATGCGCGACGTTCTTCAAGCTCGGTCAAATAGCGAAGACGTTCTTCCAGCGTACGCAACTGAGTATCATCAAGCCCGCCGGTTTTTTCCTTGCGGTAACGGGCGATAAACGGAACGGTCGAGCCTTCATTAAGCATCTCGATGGTGGCAATGACCTGTTCCGGACGAACCGAAAGTTCTTCGGCGATACGCTGGGGAATTGGACGCATGGTTTCTCCTTGTTTTGCTCGTCTGCCTGAAATAGCGGCTTTGGGCTCCCACGGAAAGAGTCTGTTTTCCCCAAAATTTTGCCAAAGCGCGGATCGCGATTCAGTGTTTGATTCCAAAGGACTGAAATCCCATGCGTTTTGTGCGGTTCGGATGCGCCGGACCAAAGCTTGCGGGCCGGGACTGATGACGCTATTTCTTTGGCAAATGTGAATTCAAGAGCGCGCAAGCGTGCAAAGCAGGAGAAACCGGATGGCCGGAAAGTTCCGCGAGACCGTCATTCATAATGTCGCGCCCAAAGAAAAGGCCGAACCGCAAGCCGATGCCAATCCGGCAGATCAGGCAGGCGAGATCGCTGGTGCCGACGTTGCCCCGCAATTGTCGCAAGATGCGATCAATGCACTGGCCGAAGCAAAGGCGTTCAAGGAAGCCGCTGCCAAGGCCCGGGAAATCGGTGGTCCCAAAGGCCCGGAACCAACACGCTTTGGCGATTGGGAAAACAAGGGCCGCTGTATCGATTTCTGATCGGCGATGGTCCATATCAAGATATGAAAAAGGCCGGAGCATCATGCTCCGGCCTTTTGTCATTTCAGGCGATCAGCGTTCTACGATTTACGCGCCGCGGATTGCCTTGATGTTGTTGGCATATTCGGACGGGCCGCCTTTGAAGGTTGCCGATCCTGCGACCAGAACGTTTGCACCAGCAGCGATGACCTGCGGGGCGATTTCCGGGTTCACACCGCCATCGACTTCAAGGTCGATATCACGCCCGGTCGCGTCGATCATCTTGCGGATGCGCTTGATTTTCTCAAGCTGGCTCGGAATGAATTTCTGACCACCAAAGCCCGGGTTCACGGTCATGACCAGAACCAGATCAACCATGTCCATGACATATTCAATGACACTTTCCGGCGTCGACGGGTTCAGCGACACACCGGCCTTTTTGCCCAGTGACTTGATCAGCTGAAGCGAACGATGCAGGTGCGGGCCTGCTTCGGCGTGGATGGTGATGATATCGGAACCGGCATTGGCGAAGGCTTCGATATAGGGATCGACCGGCGCAATCATCAGATGCACGTCAAACACCTTGTCGGAATGCGGGCGCAGTGCCTTGACCACGTCCGGGCCGATGGTGATGTTGGGCACATAATGGCCATCCATCACATCAATGTGGATATAGTCGGCGCCAGCTGCGTCAACAGCGCGGACATCAACGCCCAACTGGGCGAAATCGGCCGAAAGGATCGAAGGTGCGATTTTGATATTCGACGTGGTCATGCGTCACGGGTCCTGAAGCAATGCGGGATATGGGAAATTCGGGCTTCTCATAACCCAAATCGGACGCCCTGTCACCCGAATGGGACTCATGGCTGCCTTGTTTGCGCGTTTGGCGGTTATTCTGACTCGAAATCAGGCCTTTTTGACAAGCCGGGCACAGAAAAAGCCGTCCATGCCGCCAAAATCCTGCATATGGATTGGCAGAACACGCAGTTCCCCGGCATCGTTGATGGCCTCGTCCCAGCCGCCAAGTTCCGTGGCGGTGATGGGTTTGCGTTCATAATTCGGATGATCGGCCAGGAATGATTTGACCTGATGTTCGCCTTCTTCGGGTTGCAGCGAACAGGTACAATAGATCAGCTCCCCACCAACATTCAGAAGCTTGTCGGCCTGATTAAGCAGTTTGGTCTGAATTGGCAAAAGCGAGCGCATCAGTTTGTCATTCTGACGCAACAAAATATCAGGATGGCGGCGAATGGTGCCGGTTGCCGAACAGGGCGCATCCAGAAGAACTGCATCAGCACGCGGGGTGTCGGGGGCCAGATCGGTGGCATCCCCGGTGACAACTGCCGCCCCCAATGCAACGCGTTCAAGATTTTCAAAAACGCGTTTCAGGCGGCCTTCGGATTTATCAACCGCAATCGCACTGGCACCAAGCGATGCCAACTGCATGGTTTTGCCGCCCGGTGCGGCGCAAAGATCATAGATCGTCTTGCCCTTATAGGCCGAAAACAGGGTTGCCGGGATGGCAGCGGCGGCATCCTGCACCCACCAGTCGCCATCGCGATAACCCGGAAGGTCGCGAATACGACGACCGCTTTCAAGGCGGACCGAACCGGTCGGAAGAACAAGGCCATCCATCTTTTCGGCCCACTCGGCAGAGGTGCTGCGATCCTTGATCGACAGGTCGAGCATGGCGTGGCCAAGGCTTGCCTCGGCAATGGCCTGTGCGGTTTCGGCGCCATAGGCTTTCTTCCACGATCCGCGCAGCCATGCCGGGATGTTAAGTTGCCAGTCTTCGACACCTTCGGGCCATTCAAAGCCGTCACGCTGCAATCCGCGCAGGACTGCGTTGATCAGTTTGGTGTATTTGTGCAGTCCCGCATCACGGGCCAGATTGACCGTACTGTCGACCGCACCGTAATCAGACGTGTCCATAAAGAACAGCTGTGCCACACCAAGACGCAGGATGTTGGTCAGGCGCGCAGCAACGCGGTCTTGCGGCGGCTGATAGCGCGGGGCCAGAACAGCATCGATTTCGCCCAGATGGCGCAGCGTGGTCCCAAGCAACTGACGCAGGAAATTGCGATCAAGTGATGGCATGCCATAGCCATGCTTTGACAGAAGTTCGTCCAGGGTCACTTCGCCGCCACGCAATTCCTGCAATGTTTTAAGTGCAAGCATACGCGGATCGGGTGCCTCGACCGGCTGTTTGCGCGGGGCATTGCGTAGTGCTGGACGGGAACGACGTTCTGTCAAAGGGATATCTCCGGTTTCGTGTTGTCTCGTGTAGTTAAGGCCGCCATGGCCAAGTGTAAAGCATCAAGCGTGTGTTTGAACGGCATGGCAGCCTTGTGTGACAGGTCATATTAACCTGTATCCGGCCCTGATTTGAGGGTGAAAAACCTTGCGATCAGGGGGCTGTCCGGCTAATCCAGACGGATCAGTTTACACCGATCAGGGACAGGGGCGCCCAAACGATGACTTTCGCCGGACTTGCGACCTTTTCGAGCATCTTTCTGATTGGCTCGATGTTGCTGACCTGGGTGGTTCTGAACTATCTGCGGCGCAAGGCGATCCTTGATATGCCCAACCATCGGTCCAGTCACGCGGTGCCAACCCCGCGCGGTGGCGGATTGGCGGTTACCCCGCTTCTGATCATTCTGGTTGCTGTTGTCTTTATCCATACCGGCGTTACGGCGATCAGCCACTGGCTGATGCTGGCCGCAGCAGCCGGTCTTGGTTTGTTAAGCTGGCTTGATGATCGCCATGATCTGTCGGCGGCGGTACGTTTTGCCCTGCAATTCGTTGCGGTGATTATTGGTGTCTTTGCCATCGACAAGCCGGTTCTGGGCGGGATTGTGCCGATATGGCTTGATCATGTTCTGGTGGTGTTTGCCTGGGTCTGGTTCATCAATCTGTTTAATTTCATGGACGGGATTGACGGCATTTCCGGTGTTGAGGCCGGATCAATAGGACTTGGCGTTTTCATTCTCGCACTTTTGGTGCCGCTGCCGCAGTTTATCGGGCTTGGCTATATCGGGCTTGGCATCCTTGCGATCATGATCGGGTTCCTGATCTGGAACTGGCATCCGGCGAAGCTGTTTCTTGGCGATGTCGGATCGGTGCCGCTTGGCTTTGTTCTGGGCTGGATGCTTTTGGATCTGGCATCCCAGGGGGCGTGGGTGGTGGCGCTTATCCTGCCGTCCTATTACCTGTTTGATGCGACCTTTACCCTGATCAAGCGAGCGTTACGTCGCGAAAAAATCTGGCAGGCCCATCGCGAACATTTCTATCAGTTAGCCACCCAGCGCGGATTTTCCCATGCACGGGTTTCCACCATGATCGCGATCAGCAACCTGATCCTGATCGGGGTGTGTTTTGCGCAAAGTGAAACACCCGACTGGATGCGGGTAATTGCCGCGATGATCATTGTCCTGTCACTGGTTGGCATGATGGTTCGCATGCCGGTCAAAGGCCGGTCGGAGCCGTGATTGCGGTGACGCGGATGCGCATTGCTTGACTTGTTTCCGGGCGGGCGCGAAAAGAAAGCCTTATCCGCGCGGTATCAAGCGGGTATATCCTTTGACTAAATAGAAAACTGCCGTTTAGGAACCGCATGTCGCGCATTTTACAGCGAAGCCATATTGCCTTTGCCCATGATGTTTTCATGGCTGCAATTTCATTTCCGCTGGCCCTGTATCTGCGGGTTGGCGATGGCGTGCGTTTCTATGCGACGGAAAACATTCTGTTTTCGGCAGGCCTGTTTACACTGATTGCGGCGGCATCATTCTGGTATTTCGGTCTTTATCGCGGCATCTGGCGCTATGCGTCACTCAATGATCTGACCCGTATTGCCAAGGCCGTTTCGGTCGCAGTTGCGGTCCTGTTCCTTGTGCTGTTTTTGACCACGCGCCTTGACTGGATGCCGCGTTCGGCCCCGATCATTCAATGGTTTCTGTTGATGGCGTTGCTGGGCGGGGCGCGCCTGACCTATCGAATTGCCAAGGATAAATCGACTGCGCGGGCACTGGTGCGTCAGGGAACGACGCGTCTGCCGGTCCTGTTGATTGGCGCAGGTGACGAGGCCGAGGCCTTTATTCGTGAAACCGAGCGTTCCTCAGACACGCCGTTCAAGGTTGTCGGTATTGTGTCACTGACCGAGGGGCGTGTCGGGCGTAACATGCATGGCGTGGATGTTCTTGCAACGGTCGACAAGCTTGAAGAGGTCATCAACAAGCTTGAAATCAGCAAGCATGGCCTGCCGCGCCGACTGGTTCTGACCGGTGATGCGCTGCGCCATGAAGACAATGTCAAATGGGTCGAGATTGCCGAACGTTTTGGCATGACGTTGGCCCGCCTGCCAAAGCTTGGTGATTTGCGCGAAGGTTTGGCTGATCCGCTGCAAATTCGCCCTGTTGCCATCGAAGACCTTTTGGGGCGTCCGCAGGCCCGCCTTGATCGCGACCGTGTGCGCGAGATGATTGGCGGCAAGCGGGTTCTGATTACCGGTGCGGGTGGTTCTATCGGGTCGGAACTGGTGCGCCAGATCGCATCTTACGGTCCGGCCAGCGTCACACTTGTCGATGCCGGGGAATATAATCTTTATGCCATCGATATGGAGATGGCGGAAAAATACCCCGATTTGCCGCGCGAAAGCATTCTGGGTGATGTCCGTGACCGGACCCGGATCGGTCAGGTTTTTGATCGCTATCACCCGGAAATCGTGTTCCATGCTGCGGCCTACAAGCATGTGCCACTGGTCGAACATAACCCCAATGAAGGCATTCTGACCAACACGCTTGGCACACGAAATGTTGCCGAAGCCTGCCGGGCGGCAGGTGTTTCGACCATGGTCCTGATTTCGACTGACAAGGCTGTGAACCCCGCCAATGTGATGGGGGCATCGAAACGTCTGGCCGAATGTTACTGCCAGGCGCTTGAAACCCTTCCGGCGGATCAGCGCGGACCAACGCGCTTTGTCACGGTACGGTTCGGCAATGTTCTTGGCTCGACCGGATCGGTTGTACCGTTGTTCCGTCGCCAGCTTGAAGCTGGCGGGCCGCTGACCGTGACCCACGAAGGTATTACGCGATATTTCATGACGATTGCCGAGGCGGTCGAGCTTGTTCTGCAATCAGCCGAGCTGGGACGTCATGGTGTGACCGATGGCGGGAAAATCTTTGTTCTTGATATGGGGCGGCCGGTCAAAATCATTGATCTGGCACGTCAGATGATCCTGTTGTCAGGGCTGCAACCGGGCAAGGATGTCGAGATCAGGGTGACCGGCCTGCGTCCGGGGGAAAAGCTTTATGAAGAACTGTTTCATGACAGCGAACCACCCGCACCGACCGAGACTGACGGTGTGATGCTGGCAAGCCCGCGTGTTGTCGATTATGCCCTGATCCGGCAGGTGTTTGACGCACTGGAAGACAGCGCAACCAATCGCAACACCCACAAAACCCTTGAGCTGATCAGTCAGCTTGTTCCGGAATTCCAGCCACCGGAAATCGGCGTAAAGTCGATCTTTGCCGATGCATCGGACGATAGCGGTACCGAACAGGCCAGCGGTTCCGTTTAGGGTCGCTGCTTCCACATTCCCAAATTCATGTGACGTCGACTGGTGTGATATTCATTCCGTGGGCGAATGAACTCGTGCGGAATTGTCGTTTGTCATTGCCAAAAGTGGACAATATCTTGCGTTCAGAATGACAAATTGGAATGACCGAGGCGTTTGGCCATTCCGGTTTCTTGCACGATCCGTCTTTTGGAGGCCCACATGTCGGCAAACGCATTTGTCCATCCTGATGAAATCCGTTCGATGTTTTCCAGTGCGATGTCGGACATGTATCGCGCAGAGGTGCCGCAATATGGCACGCTGATGGAGCTGGTTTCTGACATCAATCGGCAAAAGCTCTCAGCCGATCCGGAGCTCCGAGACGGTCTTGCACATAATGACGAGCTTGGTCGCATTGATCTTGAACGTCATGGCGCGATCCGTCTGGGTAAACCCGAAGAGCTGTTTAACATGCGCCGCCTGTTTGCGGTGATGGGCATGCATCCGGTTGGCTATTACGATCTGTCGGTGGCAGGTGTTCCGGTGCATTCAACGGCCTTTCGCCCGATTGATGACGAAGCCCTGCGCCGTAATCCGTTTCGTGTTTTCACATCCCTTCTGCGTCTTGAACTGATCGAGGATGAAGGCCTTCGCACCGAGGCCGAAGCGATCCTAGCGGAGCGCGAAATCTTTACCCCGGACGCGCTGAAACTGATTTATCTGGCAGAAAAGAATGGCGGTCTTGATCGCATTCAGGCCGAACAGTTTGTTGCCGAGGCACTGGAAACATTCCGCTGGCACAGTGATGCGACGGTTTCGCTTGAAACCTATCAGAAGCTTCATGATGCCCATCGTCTGATTGCCGATGTTGTCTGCTTCAAGGGGCCGCATATCAATCACCTGACCCCGCGAACCCTTGATATCGATGCGGTTCAGCGTGATATGCCCAAACGCGGCATTTCGCCCAAGGCCATTGTTGAAGGCCCGCCCACCCGTAACTGCCCGATCCTTCTGCGACAGACCAGCTTCAAGGCGCTTGAAGAACAGGTCTATTTTGTCGGCGGCAGCGCAAAGGGGACGGCTGGTACCCATACCGCACGTTTTGGCGAGATCGAGCAGCGCGGGATTGCCCTGACCGCCGAGGGACGCAAGCTTTATGACACCCTTTTGGCATCTGTCCGTCATGCGGTTCAGGTCAGTGCGGGCGGATCGAATGCGCGCGATTATGAGACCGAACTGGCAGAACGTTTTGCGGCCTTCCCGGATGATTACGAGACACTCCGCGTCGAGAAACTTGCATTCTTCCGCTATAGCGTGACCAAGGCTGGTCGCAATGCGGTGGAAAATGTCGATCTTGAAGCGTCGGTGAATGATCTGGTCGATCAGGGATATCTGCGTGCCGATCCGATCATTTACGAAGACTTCCTGCCGGTCAGTGCGGCGGGCATCTTCCAGTCGAATCTTGGCAGTGACGAACAGAAAAACTATGCCGAACAATCCAATCAGGACGTGTTCGAGCAATGTCTTGGCGCGCCGGTTGCCGATGAGCTGGCCCTTTATGCCGCCCACGAGAAGGCATCGCTTGAAGCAGCCCTTGAAACCCTTGGGGTTCAGAAAAACGTTGCCTGATCCTGAACTTGGCAAGAATGAAGCGGGGTGGCCAGAGTGCCACCCCGTTTTCGTTACGGGTACTTGGCTCAGGTGGCGGCTTTGTTAAAAGCCGCCATGCAAGAATTCGGGGTCCACATTTTGCGCTGCACATGGTAAAGCTCCGCGCGAAACATGGTTCGGACTCATTGATCATGTGTCGGCCCGGACCGGAATGACATCATTCTGGTCCCGTTAAAAGGCCGGTCTTGCCCGCAACATTGTCACATTCGCATGCACGAGCAGCCATGCAAGATGATGCTTTGAGGGCCGATATATCATCAATGGGTCCGCAACCTTCATCACATTGATGCATGAAAGCGAACCCAATGACTGCTCGTATTGCGCGCGCGCTTATTTCCGTTTCCGACAAGACCGGTCTGGTCGAATTTGCCAAATCCCTTCATGAACAGGGCGTTGAAATCCTGTCGACTGGCGGCTCCGCCAAGGCGATTGAAGCTGCTGGTATTCCGGTCAAGGAAGTTGCCGATCACACCGGTTTTCCCGAAATCATGGACGGTCGTGTCAAGACTCTTCATCCGAAGATTCACGGCGGCCTTCTGGGCCGCCGTTCTCTTTCCAGCCACATGCAGGCGATGAAAGATAACGACATTTCCCCGATCGATCTGGTTTGCGTGAACCTTTATCCGTTCGAAGAAACCGTTGCCAAGGGTGCCGATTTTGACACCTGCATCGAAAATATCGATATCGGCGGACCGAGCATGATCCGCTCGGCGGCCAAAAACCATGAATCGGTCACGGTTGTTGTTGACCCGTCTGATTACGCCCGCGTTGTTGCGGAAATGTCAGAAAATAACGGTGCAACCACCGCAGAAACCCGCCGTGTTCTGGCTGCCAAGGCCTTTGCCCGGACTGGTGCCTATGACTCGGCCATTTCAACCTGGTTTGCCGGTCAGCTTGGTGAAACCTTCCCGCAGCGTCTTAATGTTTCAGCCGAACTGAAACAGACCCTGCGTTATGGTGAAAACCCCCATCAGCAGGCCGCGTTCTATACCAACGGTAAAAACCGTCCGGGTGTGGCAACCGCGACCCAGCTTCAGGGCAAGGAACTGTCGTTCAACAACCTGAACGACACCGATGCCGCGTTTGAACTGGTTTCCGAGTTTGACGAAAAACCGGCGGTGGCGATCATCAAGCACGCCAACCCGTGCGGCGTTGCCGAGGGTGCGACCCTGATCGAAGCCTATAACAAGGCGCTGTCTTGTGATCCGGTTTCAGCATTTGGTGGCATCATCGCGGTTAACCGTACCCTGGACAAAGAAACTGCCGAAGAAATCGCCAAGCTGTTTGCTGAAGTCGTGATTTGCCCGGACGCAGATGATGCGGCCAAGGAAGTTCTGGCCGCCAAGAAAAACCTGCGTTTGCTGGTGACCGGTGGCATGGCCGATCCGGAAGGCGAAGACATGACCCTGCGTTCGCTGGCGGGCGGCTACCTGCTTCAGAACCGCGATGCCGGTCGTGTTAAACGTGACGAGCTGAAAGTTGTCACCAAGCGCAAGCCGACTGAGGCGGAGCTTGATGATCTTCTGTTTGCCTTCCGCGTTGGCAAGCACGTCAAATCAAACGCCATCGTCTATGTCAAAGACGGCAAGACGGTTGGTGTTGGTGCCGGTCAGATGAGCCGCGTTGACAGCTCGCGCATTGCCGCCTGGAAAGCAGAAGAAGCTGGCAAGAATGCCGGTGAAGCTGAACTGCGGACCAAGGGTTCGGTCGTATCGTCCGATGCGTTCTTCCCGTTTGCCGATGGTCTTCTGGCTGCGGTCAAGGCCGGTGCAACGGCAGTGATCCAGCCGGGTGGTTCCATGCGGGATGAAGAAGTCATTGCCGCAGCGGATGAACATGACATTGCCATGGTCTTTACCGGCATGCGTCACTTCCGCCACTAGGCGCGCTTGAGACCAAACTGAAAAACCCCGGGGATTTCCCCGGGGTTTTGTTTTAGGTCGGTTTGCGATGATTATAGCGCGGGTTGACTGCCCTTTGATGGCTGCCCGGTTGTCGCGGCGTCATCATCGTTACTATGATCAATAAGGGTACCATCCTGCTCAATCGCAACAGGTTCTTTGGAATTTGTTGCGTCAGTTGCAGGCTTGGCTGCCGGGTCCTGATGGACGCGCAGTGGTGCACGCCAATCGACACTGCCAAATGAATGACAGGACGGGCAGGACACCACCCAGCGATCTGTTTCCGCACCACAGGCTCCGCACCGCCAATCGGGATCGGGGTTGGCGTGGCTTGCCTTGATCAGAAGGTCACGGGCCTTCGCACCATCCTGATTTTCGCGCAATTCCAGATCGGCCAGAAGACGGTAATGGCGGGCTTCGGCCTTGCTTGCCATGGCCTTTTCAAGATTGCTGCGGGCAATTCCCCAAAGGTCGGCTTCAAGGGCAGCTTCGGCCAGAACGATCTGGCTTTCGACATGGTCGGGATTGGTCGCAACCAGCTTTTCGACCGATTTCACCTGTGCCAGCGGATTGCCGGTCAGGGTTTCACGGTAAATCGCGCCAAGTGCGGCCGACGGGGCAACCCGCCAGCTTTGCGTGACGACTTCGCGGGCCTTGGCATCCTGTTTGATATCGCGATAAAGACCGGCCAGCAACACGGCAGCCCCGGTAAAATCCGCCGAAGCATTCAGTGCCTTGCGCAGAAGTTTGATGGCCTCGGCATTTTCACTGGCCGCAATTGCGTCTTCGGCCTTGGCCGTGATCAATAGCGCACGGCGGCGGGTGAGTTCCTGTTCACCGAAAACAGATGCCTTTTGTGCATCAACCAGAAGGCTAAGCGCTCGATCCCACCGACGCGATGTCAGCAGCAGATCAAACAGCGTGACTATCACAGCCGGGTTGCGCGGGCGCAAACGATGGGCGCGTTCGGCATAATCAAGGGCGGCTTCGCGATCATCGGCCTTAAGGGCCAGTTGCAACAGACCGCGCAGGCCAAAGAATGCCGAGTCCGGTTTTTCAAGCATCGCTTCGAACTGGCGTTTGGCGGCATCGTTATTGCCATCAAGCTCGGCGGCCTGTGCGGTCAACAGGCGCGTCAGCGTATCGTCTTCAAGGTAACGATCAACCGCACGGGTATGTTTAAGCGCCTGACGCACATCACCCGATGCCAGTTCAAGCAGGCCCATGGTCAATGCCTGCTGGCCTTTTTTGCGGCGGCGACTGCCCAGAAGACGCCCGATCCAGCCCGGCGAATTGGCAATCATCGTCCAGCCGCGCCATGCCAGAACCAGCACAACAGTCAGGGCAAGAAGGCCGAGTGCAACCATGCCGATTGACCCGTCAAAGCGATAACCCAGCCAGACAATCGTCATATTGCCGGGATTATCAGCAAACCAGACGGTGCAGAAAACCAGCGCAGCGGTGATGAGGATAAAGGTCAGAAGACGGATCATTGGCTGCCCTCCGCCCCGGTCAGAAGGCCGATGGCGTGGGCGCTTAAGGTCGCGATGGCCGCGTTCAGGGTTTGACGATGTTCCGCCGCACTCAGCCAGTCGCTGACAGCGGCCTGGGCATGTTCGCCCTCAACACCCTGAAGGGCTGCGACTGCGCCATCAAGGTCATCCTGTGCCAGGGCGTTTTCTGCCAGAACAAGACGGCCTTCAAGGGATTCTTCCCCGGCGGCGTCAACGCGACGGATCGGGACCAGTTTCTTGATATTGGCCCATGTCGCATCCAGAACACTGCCCGAATGATCATCAGTTGCGGCTGCAACCGCATCCTGTGCCATGACCGGGAAGGACTGACGCAGTTTTTCGATGGTCGGTGCGCCCTGTTCGGCTAGCGGTTTCAGGGTTTCGATCTGTTCGAGAATGAGCGCGTCATCCCCGGCACTGCGTTCAAGCTGATTAAGGGCAATCATGAATGGTCCACCGCGCTGAAGCGCATCACGCAGGATGGTCACAGCCATGGCAATTGCCTGTCCGCGGCTTTCAACACGCAGGCCTGTGGTTGCACGGACTTCTTCTTCCATGGTCGAAAGGCGGGCCGAGAGTTCGCGCATTTCATTGGCGACACCGGCAAGTTCGCTTTCAACGCGGGCCAGTTCTTCAATCGGTGCCGTACGGGTTTCGATTTCGGCCATGCGGCGGGCGACCGTATTGTTCAGCGTATCGCCACGTTCGCTGTTAAGGCGTTCGCGCAGGGCATTGATCGTGCCTTCAAGGCGCGACAGACGTTCGGTCAGGTCCGGGTCAAGGACAACGGCACCATCGGGGAGTGTTGTACTGTCCGCGATTTGGGAATCCGTTTCCGTAACGTCGGGAAGCGTATCGCCCGTCGTGACTTCGCCGTCGCCCTTTTCTGCCATGGTGGCATCTTCACTTGGTGCCGGAATGGCGTTTGAAGTGTCCTGATTGCTTTCGGGTACCGGTGCGTTGGTGACGGTGACGTCATTGTTTGACGGATTATCTGTATCAAAGCCGTCCGGGGCAATTTCAGCAAGAATTTCATCAGGCACATATTGCGCCAGATGCGGCTGGGCATCGCGCCACCAGATTGCGCGTGTAAGCCAGCCTGCTGCCAAAGCCCCGACAATGATCAGAACGAACAGAACCAGCGCCTTGCCGCCAGCACCCTTGCGTTTCACAGGTGCTACCGGTTCCGCTGCGGATTTTGCGCCATCCTGTTTTGGATCAGAGGCCGGTTTTTTATCCGTATCGGGCTTTTTTGCACCGGCATCAGTCGACATGCCGGGCTTTGCTGCGGGGGCTGCATCCGCCTTTTTGGGGTCCGGGCTGGCATTTCCCTTGCTATCAACGGAAATGGTTTCGGACGGCTTTTCCGTTTCGGTCGATTTGGTGGAAGCGTTGGTTTTTGGCGTTTCTGGTGTTTTCACGATCGGACCATTGCAGTTTGCGGTTATTCCCAGAACGGCGTCAGGTACGGCAAGCCGTTACGACGGACCCTAATAAGGAAAGAAGGTATTCTTGTGTCGGTTGTGATGCAACGTACGTTCTATGCCATGTAAGGTCTGAGATCTTCGATTGCACCGCCGGACTGAGGCAAATTGCACTCACGCCTGACAAATCATCTTCAAGCTTATAGCTGTGCACAAGCTTAACAAAGGTTTCCGCAGTGCGGGGAGAGAAAAATAAAATGACGTCAATATGATGATGGCGAAGTGCAGTCAGCACATCAGGCGAAAGTTCGTCACTGGCGATTGCTTCATAGACGGTCTGCCGGTCGATCTGAAATCCGTCATTGCGCAACATCTCGCCCAGATCACCGGCAGTCTTGCGAGCGGCTGGATGAAAAAGCGGCCCGGATGACGGATCAATTTTTTGGCGAATGAGTGCAGCCAGATCGTGAATGTCACCATTGGCGGATTGAACCGTGGCAAAGCCAAGTTCCCGACACATGCGCGCGGTTGCATCCCCGACGCAAAGCGCAGGCAGGCTGCGATCATTGGTCAGCCGGTCAAAGGCACGAACGCCATTCGCGGAGGTGAATATCAGTGCCTGATAGGGGCTGATATCAAACGGCGTGTCGGTTGCCGGAAAAGAGATGGCAAGCATCGGTGCCGATAAATGACGAAAGCCGCGTGTTTCAAGCGCGGCCAGAAGGTCGGCAGAATCGGTTTCGGGCCGGGTATTTAACACCAAGGGTCCCATCTGCTTTCCCGTCATTGCCGGGGTCAGGCCGAAATAAAGTCTGGCCCACCACGCTGTTTCAGTTCTTCACCGGCATCAGTTCCGGCCGCGGCGGCACTGTCCATATCCGGCTTGGCGATCAGGCGTTCGGTATCAAGTCGTTCGCTACCATCGGGACGGACAATTGCAACACGCAAACGCAGGCTGCCATCATCATTAAACTCTGCCAGTGCTGCAATAGGGGTGCGGCACGAACCATCAAGGGCCTTAAGGGCTGCACGTTCGGCAGCAACGCGGATGGCAGATTTTTCGCAATGTAATGCGTCAAGCCATTCTCTGGTTTGCGTATCGGTTTGGCGAATGGTGATGCCGATGGCGCCCTGTGCGACGGCGGGCAGCATATCGTCTTCGGCAATTGGTGCGGTGGCAATTTCGGGCTGTCCCAACCGGTTCAGGCCAGCCATTGCAAGCAGGGTGGCATCAACCTGTTCCTCGCCCAGTTTGCGCAAACGGGTCTGAACATTGCCACGGAATGTCACGACTTTCAGATCGGGATATTTATTGAGGATCATCGCCTGACGGCGCAGCGACGCCGATCCGATAACAGATCCGGCCGGCATTTCAGCAAAGCTTTTATATTTCAGCGAAATAAACGCATCGCGGACATCTTCACGTGGCAGAATGGTTGGCAGGATCATGCCATCAGGAAGAACTGTCGGAACGTCCTTCATGCTGTGCACGGCCAGATCAATTTCGCCGCCCATCAGGGCGTCATCGATTTCCTTGGTGAACAGGCCCTTGCCACCGATTTCAGACAAGGCCCGGTCAAGTATCTTGTCGCCAGTCGTGGTGATCACGGTAATGGCAATGGCCCCCTCGGCGGAAAGTTCCGGATGGGCCTTTGCGAGTTTGTCACGTACCTCGTGTGCCTGGGCGAGTGCCAAGGGAGAACCACGGGTACCGATGCAAAGTTTAGCTGTATCTGTCATGGCTGAAGTCTTAGTCTTAAAATCGTTTAAAAACAAGGGTTGGCGGTGGTTCAAACCCCGAAAATCACATATGTGATACGGTTGATCCTAGTGCATTTCCCGGCGGTTTCATTGACTTATGTCCAGTGCGGGCAAAGGATGCCAAAGGATGATTGTCGGGAACAATTGGTCTGGTCATGCGTGAAGCGCGATAACTGCATATGGCACTTGCGCCCGTCGGGGGTGGAAAGAACACAAAGTTTCCGCTACATCATCGCCAGACATATTATGGATTCCGATTGCCGAACCTGTCGGCAGACCTGCATAAGCGGATCAAACACATGATCGTACTTGGTATCGAAACAAGCTGTGATGAAACGGCCGCTGCTGTCGTCAATGACAAGCGCGAAATTCTGGCAAACCGTGTTTTGTCCCAGCTTGACGATCATCGTCCCTATGGCGGGGTTGTGCCCGAAATTGCCGCACGCGCCCATCTTGAACATCTTGATCGTCTGGTTGCCGAGGCGATGGATGATGCCGGTGTCGAATTTGATGATCTTGATGCGGTGGCCTGTACCGGTGGTCCGGGCCTGATTGGCGGGGTGATGGTTGGCACCATGACCGCCAAGGCGATTGCCTTTGCCGCGCAGAAACCGTTCCTTGCGGTTAATCATCTTGAAGGTCATGCGCTTACGGTTCGTCTGACCGATGATGTGGCTTTCCCGTATCTGCTGCTTCTGGTTTCAGGAGGGCATTGTCAGGTTCTGATTGTCGAGGGTGTTGGCAAATACAAGCGTATCGGCACCACCATTGATGACGCGGTTGGCGAGGCATTTGATAAAACCGCCAAGATGATGGGATTGGGTTATCCCGGTGGACCGGCACTGGAAAAGATTGCTGCGAAAGGTGATCCGAACCGGTTTGGCTTGCCGCGTCCGTTACGTGGTCGTCGGGGATGTGATTTCTCGTTCTCGGGCCTGAAAACGGCAGTCCGGACCTATCTTGACGGTTTCCCGGTCGAACAACAGACCGAAGAAGTCAAAGCCGATCTTGCCGCATCCTTCCAGCGCGCAGTCGGCGATACCCTTATTGATCGGGCGCGCAATGCGGTGTTTGAATTCATGCGCGACTATCCGGCAGGCAAGACCATGGTTCTTGCGGGCGGGGTTGCTGCGAACAAATATCTGCGCACACGCCTGACCGAACTCACAGATCAGGCAGGGATGACGCTTGTTGCCCCACCGCTTGATCTTTGTACCGATAATGCCGCGATGATTGCCTGGGCCGGGTTGGAACGGTTCCGTCTGGGCGAGCGCGACGATCTTGATTTCAAACCACGTCCGCGCTGGCCGCTCGACCCCGAGGCACCCAAGCGTCCCGGTGCGGGGGTCAAGGCATAGGGACAATCGCGCAAGTCTGCGACCATCCAGAACGACTTCACTTTTGCCGGAACAATGATCATGAAAAAGCGCATTACAGTTGTTGGTGGCGGTGCCTGGGGAACGGCCCTTGCCGTACAGGCAGTGCGGGCTGGCGAAGATGTCGAACTGATTTTGCGTAATCCTGATCTTGCCGACCGGATCAACAAAAACGGCGAGAATGATCTTTATTTGCCCGGTGTCCAGTTGCCCGGTGCACTGCGTGCAACCACAAACTATGACGGCATTCGGGACTCCGATGCGGTACTTCTGGTAACCCCGGCGCAGCATTTGCGCGAAACCCTGACACGCTTTGCCGCCCATTGGCCAGACGAACTTCCGGCGGTGATTTGCTGCAAGGGAATTGAAAAGGAAACCGGTGCGCTGATGGCGCAGGTGGTCAATGAGACGCTTGGCAATGTGCCGGTTGCTGTTTTGTCGGGCCCGACATTTGCCCAGGAAGTTGCAGTCGGGTTGCCAGCGGCCATTACACTTGCCTGTGAGGATCGTGTTTTGGGCAAACGTCTGGTCGATCTGATTGGTACGCCGGAATTCCGTCCCTATTTCAGTACCGATGTGGCCGGTGTTGAAGTGGCAGGCGCGATCAAGAACGTTCTTGCGATTGCAAGTGGCGTTGTGGCGGGCCTGAAGCTTGGCGATAATGCGCGTGCGGCCCTGATTACCCGCGGGATTGCCGAAATGTCACGTCTGGCTGTCGCCATGGGTGGTCGGGTTGAAACCATGATGGGGCTGGCAGGCCTTGGTGACCTGACCCTGACCTGTACGGGGACACTTTCGCGCAATTACACTTTTGGTGTCGCACTTGGCGAAGGTCGTAAAGCGCAGGATATTCTCTCGGAACGCCGATCTGTGACCGAAGGTGTTCATACCGCAGCCTCGATTACTGCAGTGGCCGCCAAATATGGTGTGGAGATGCCGATTTGTGCGGCTGTTGATCAGGTGGCAAACCATGATGCTGATCTGCGCAGCACGATTAATGCCCTCTTGCAGCGTCCGTTCCGTGACGAGCTTGAAAGTAACGGCTGATTTCTGTCAGCCCCTTGTTCATAAGCAGGTTATTGCCGATTGGTTCGGCTTGAGAATGTCGTGTTGTTCTGTCACTTTATGGTCATTGATCCCATAAAGAAGCAGGAAACAGTCCATGCATTTCTATATCCGTTGTGTTGATAAGCCCGGTCATCTTGATGTTCGCAAAGCCAATCGCGAAGACCATCTGGCCTATATCAAAGGCGGTTTTGCCGAACGTATCGTGGCGGCCGGTCCGACCCTTGATCCTGATATGGAAGGCATGAACGGTTCGGTCTTTATCATCGAGTTTGATAAAATCGAGGATGCTCGCGAATTTGCAGCCAATGATCCCTATGCCAAGGCGGGTCTGTTTGAATCCGTAGTCATTCGCCCGTTCAAGAAGGTGTTCTGATCCATGGCATACTGGCTGGTTAAAACCGAACCGGGAAGCTGGTCGTGGGACGACCAGGTCAGGAAAGATGTCGAAGGCTGGGATGGAGTTCGCAATCATCAGGCTGCCAAGAACTTGCGCACCATGAAGATCGGAGACAAGGCGTTCTTTTATCATTCGGTAAATGAAAAACGCATTGTCGGCATTGTTGAAGTGGTGCGCGAATTCTATCCCGATCCAAGCGATGCCACCGGCAAATTTGTTCAGGTCGATTTCAAGACGGTCGAGCCGCTGAAGACGCCGGTCAGCCTTGCCGATATCAAGGCTGATCCGCGTTTTGCCGAATTGTCATTGCTTAAACAATCGCGTCTCTCTGTGATGCCGATTGATGATGCGTCATGGGCTGCGATTTGTGAAATGGGCGGGGTTGCACCGTGACCAGTCTTGCGGAATCCGGCACGGTTTTATGTGCGTTGCGTGATCTTGATGCCACCGGTGCCAAGGGCATCAATCTTGGCGGAACCGGCATTTTTGTGGTTCGAAGCGGGAGTGATGTTTTCGGCTATGTAAACAGTTGCCCGCATATCGGTGTACCGCTTGATATGGAGCCTGATGAATTCATCAGCGATTTCGGTGAGGAAATCATCTGTTCCACCCACGGTGCGCGGTTCCGGATCGAAGACGGGGAATGTGTGTCTGGTCCTTGCACGGGGGATGCACTTGAACCGGTCGCGGTGGAAATCAGGGACGAGAACGTTGTTCTCGCCTGATCTGGTTGCCAAACACTTTCAATCTGAGAGGACAGCAGGCTAGCCTGCTGTCTTTGCAATCATTTCATCAAGATGCTTGGTGATGACATCAAGCTGGTCGGGTTCAGACAGGCGGTGATCTCCTGACTTGATCAGATCGACCCGAACGTCATCTGTTGCCAGCGCCTCTGTCAGGCGAATGGCTGTTTGCCAGGGGACATCAGGATCCTGCATTCCCTGTACCAAGCGTACCGGGCAGGCAAGATCAATCGGTTTGCGCAATAACAGCTGCTCGCGCCCGTCTTCGATCAGGGCGCGGGTGATGGTATAGGGATCGTCGCCATATTCGGTTGGCTCGATCAATGCCCCTTTTTCCATGATCACTTTTTTCTGATCGTCGCTAAATTGCGCCCACATCAGGTCTTCGGTGAAATCAGGTGCGGCTGCGATGCCAACAAGTCCTGCTATCCGTTCTTTGCGGGCAAGGGCTGCCAAAAGCATGATCCATCCACCCATGGATGAACCGACAAGGATTTGTGGTCCGGATGTGATTTCGTCAAGAACGGCAATGGCATCACTGGCCCATTTACCAATTGTTCCATCGGCAAATTTACCCGACGATTGTCCGTGACCGGAATAGTCAAAGCGGGTATAAGCCACCCCCTGCCGAATGCAGTGCGCTTCAAGATGGGTTGCCTTGGTGCCGGTCATGTCCGACATGAAGCCACCAAGGAACATAACCCCGGGAGTATCAGGCGCCTGTACGTCAGATGGCTTGCCCGGTACGTGATGGTATGCGATTTTCAAACCGTCAGTCCGGTTAAGATATTCGGGCTTTTTACGCTGTGGCGTCGGCATGTCATGGGTCATCCGGGGCGGAATCCTTGGGTGTTGATGGTTGGAGTTGCATGAGCGCGTCAGAAGTAATGACAGAAACAGTCTATCGAACCGAGCCCCAAGCGCAAGACGGGGACTATCGTCCTGCCGTGATCTTGCAGGTGCTGCCCGAACTTGATGCCGGTGGTGTGGAACGCGGAACTGTCGATATTGCACGTGCCATTGTTGATGGCGGTGGCAAGGCACTTGTGGCGTCCCAGGGCGGCCGTCTGGAACGCGAGCTGGCGCGTTTTGGTGCTAAACACATCACTCTGCCGTTAAAATCCAAGAATATTCTGGTCATGCGCCGTAATATCGATGCGCTGGTCAAGCTGATTCGCGAAGAAGGCGTTGATATTATTCACGCCCGGTCACGTGCTCCGGCCTGGAGCGCCTATTTCGCTGCGCGCAAGACGGGTATTCCGTTTGTGACAACCTTCCATGGTACCTATTCAGGACACAACAACCCGTTCAAGCGTCGCTACAACGCAATCATGACCATGGGTGATCAGGTGATTGCGATTTCCAAGCATATCGCCAATCACATCAACAAATATTACAAGGTTGACCCGGAGCGCCTTAACATCGTTCCACGCGGTACGAATATCGATCTTTTCAATCCGGAAAATGTCAGCCAGGAACGGTTGATAGCCCTTTCGACCCAATGGCGTCTGGACGGTGAAGAGTATGTGATCATGCTGCCCGGTCGAATTACGCGCTGGAAAGGGCACAGCTTCCTTATTCAGGCATTACCGGCCGTTCTTGAAGAACTGGGACACCGCAAGGTGCGTTGTCTGATTGTCGGATCGGATCAGGGGCGTACGGCGTATCGAGAAGAACTGTTGCAGCTTACCCGCAAACTTGGTCTCGAGGATGTTGTCCATATCGTCGATCACTGTGCTGATATGCCTGCAGCTTATATGCTGGCCGATGTGGTGGCTTGTCCGTCAATTGAGCCGGAAGCATTCGGGCGCATTCCATCCGAAGCACAGGCAATGGGACGACCGGTGGTTTCAACCGCACATGGTGGTGCGATGGAAACGGTGCTGCCCGGTGAAACCGGCTGGCTGGTGAGCCCGAATGAAGTTGATCAGCTGTCGCGTGCCCTTATTCAGGTTCTTAGCCTGACTCCGGAAAAACGGGCGATCCTTGCGACCAAGGGCCGCAATCACGTGATCGAGGAATTCTCGCTCGAACAAATGGCAGAAAGAACCTTGCGTGTTTATGCCAAGGCGCTCAAGCGCGTTATCAGGAACGCGGTATGACCGACCAGAAAATCGAAAGCGAACAGGAAACTCCGATGTCGGTCATCGAAGATGAAAGCTCTCTCCAAGCTGCAGACCTGCCCCGCCAGCGTATCCTTGTGATCAAACTGTCCGCGCTTGGCGACGTTGTTCTGGCGATGGGGCCGTTTGCGGCAATTCGTGCCGCCCATCCGGATGCGCATATTACCGTTCTGACCACGCGTCCCTATGTCGATCTGATGAAGGCGAGTGGTTATTTTGATTCGATTGCGATTGATCGTCGTCCGAAGTTGAGCCAGCCGCGCGAAGTTCTTGCGCTGCGGCGGTTTCTGCGGAATGGCAAGTTTGACCGGGTGTATGATCTTCAAACGTCAGATCGCAGCGGCTTTTATTACAAACTGTTCTGGCCGGGCCCGAAGCCGGAATGGTCGGGTATTGCCCGGGGATGTTCGCATCCCCATGCCAATCCGCATCGTGATTCCATGCATTCAATTGACCGCATGGCGGAGCAACTTCTGGATGCAGGTATCAAGGATGTGCCTGCTCCTTACCTTGAAGGACCGGATATTGATCTGGAACGGTTCGGCATTCGAAGCCCGTTTGTTTTGATTTGTCCGGGCGGTGCACCACATCGTCCGGCAAAACGCTGGCCTGCCGAACGTTTTGGTCTTCTGGCCAAGAAACTTGCCGATTATCGTCTGACGCCGGTTCTGATTGGAACCGATAAGGAAGCCGAGGTGCTCAACAAGATTGATCAGATGTGCCCAAAGGCCCGCAATCTGATGGGGCGTACCGGTTTTCTAGAGATTGCATCACTTGCAGCGCGGTCGGTTCTGGCAATCGGGAATGATACCGGGCCGATGCATATCGCAGCCGCCGCAGCTGCACCTTCGATCGTGCTGTTTTCGAACGAGTCCGATCCGAAACTCAGCGCGCCACGCGGGATCGGAAAAGACGCGGTAAGCGTTATTCGCGAGAGCGATCTGCGGCAGTTGACCGTAAATCGGGTGATGGATGAAGTCCGGCGCCGCCTTGATCTGACCGATTAGGAAATCGGTGCGGGTGGCGTTATCGGTGCTCCTGAATGAAAGGCCCGGAAAATGGCGCTTTGCGACCAGTGTAATTGCCTAAAAACATTGCTTTCTGAACGCATGCGGATATGCTAGGTCAGGTTGGAACGAAAACACTGTTTGATCAAGCAGTGTCTTTCGTCGTTTCTGTTTCTGACCGATTTGTTTGATTACCATAGGAGATTATCCATAGCACGACC
Source organism: Thalassospira profundimaris (assembly GCF_003326795.1). Classification (GTDB taxonomy): domain Bacteria; phylum Pseudomonadota; class Alphaproteobacteria; order Rhodospirillales; family Thalassospiraceae; genus Thalassospira; species Thalassospira profundimaris_C. The sequence goes on from NZ_JPWI01000001.1 coordinate 598,668, forward strand.
ACGCAAACCGATGCAGCCGACCAAGGAAGGTCCGCGCGTCAATGAGGATATCAAAGCCCGTTCCATCTGTGTTGTCGACGCCGAAGGCAATATGTCGGAGCCGATGACGGTGCGTGAAGGCATTGAAATGGCAGCGGAAGTCGGACTCGACCTGGTCGAAGTTGCGCCCAATGCCGAACCGCCTGTGTGCAAGCTGATCGACTACGGCAAGTTCAAATACGAACAAAGCAAGAAGCAGAACGAGGCCAAAAAGAAACAGAAGGTTATCGAGGTCAAGGAGATCAAGCTCCGTCCGAACATCGATACCCATGACTACAATGTCAAACTGCGTGCTGCGCAGAAGTTTCTTGGCGGTGGAGATAAGGTGAAAGTTACGTTGCGCTTCCGCGGACGTGAAATGGCTCACCAGGATCTCGGTCTTGGCATGTTGCAGCGTTTTTCGGGGGATCTTGAAGACCTCGCAAAACCGGAAATGATGCCAAAGATGGAAGGCCGTATTATGATTATGGTGCTGGCGCCGCGTTAAGACGCGGCGTTTTGCCGTTCTGCCCCAAAAGGTCCAAGCCAAAGAGGGAATGCCATGCCAGCAGGAAATGATCTTCTGATCGTTGGTGTCGACGATGACCCGAAAAGTCTGGTCTTGCTGAAACGAATCGTCGAGAGCGGCGGGTTCACGTTTCAGGGTGTTTCCTCTGGCAAGGATCTTCTCAAACTTTTGAAGACCAAACGTCCGCGCATCATTTTGATGGATATCATGATGCCTGACATGAACGGGTTTGAAACCGCACTTAATGTGCGGACCCATTTCCCCGATCTGGCCTGTGCGATCATTTATGTCACCGCCCGTCAGGGCGAAGAAGACTTGCGTGGCGGTGTGGCCGCAGGTGGCAATGACTTCGTTCTCAAGCCGATTAACCGTGAAAAACTGATGAGCCGAATCGAGAAATGGATCGGCCGCGCACATACCATCAAAACGGCTGTTTAGCTGTTTTTCACGGCCAAGCGACAATTTCCGATGCGATCAGCAAAATAAAATTGCGCCGAGACCAAGCGGAGCGGGTCGTGACAGTTTTGAGCGTCGCGCCTTTTCTGTGGTTCAGGGGGCAACGCTGTCAAGCAATGCAATAATCGGATCGATATACAGCGAGAAGATCGAAAAGGTGATGACACCAAGGGCTGTCGTTACCAGCACAATCGATGAACTGCGTACGATATACCGGTCATAAGTCGTCGCAACGACAAAGACATTGCCCGCTGTTGGCAGGGCCGCAAGCAGGAAAACAGCTTTGGCTTCAAGGCCGGTCACGGTCCCGACCAGATAGAATCCGATAAAAACAATCAGCGGATGGATCACTAGTTTGGCAATCGACATTGCAGCAAGCTCTGCCCGTTTTTCGGCAATCGGGCGACCGACAAGGGCAACGCCAATGGCAAAGAGTGCCGCCGGTCCCGCACTTCGACCAAGCAATTCAAGCAGATAGTCGACGCCCTCGGGCCAGCTGAGGTCAAGCAAACTGGCAATCACGCCTGCAATAATGGCCAGAACGACCGGATTGGTCAGCGTTCCGCGAATGATTTTGCCAAGGGAGTTTCTGCCCTGCGCATGTTTTGCACCCTCAAGTAAAAGAAGCGAAAGTGACAGCATCACAATCAAGTCAAAGGCAAGGGCCACAATCAGGGGCACGGTGGCCTCGGGGCCCAGCAAACCGATAATCAGCGGCAAGCCCATAAAGCCGACATTGGACATGGTTCCGGCAAAGGAAAACAGTGTCTGACTGGTTGGGTCGAGATCAAAGAATTTGGCTGCAACCAGTCGGGTCAGGCCATAAACAACCAGTGTTGCCCCGCCATAGGCCAAAAGGATGTCAGGTTGCCAGATTTCAGACGGTGTACGGGTGGCAAGGGCGCGGAATAACAGGGCGGGCAGGGCAAAATAAAAGACGAACCCATTGATGCCACGCATGCCTTCAGGCGTGACGATCCTGAATTTCCCGCCGAGCCAGCCAAGGCCGATCAGGGCAAAGAATGGCAGAATGATAGACGTAATTTGTGACATGTGATCAGTCAGATAGCTGAAACCGGGATGCGGGCGGACAGGCAAATATGCCAGACAAAGGCACAATGGCGGGTCTGGGCCGCAAAATGCAAGGGGAAAGGGGCGAATTGGCCCTTGAAAAAGGCTATCCCGGAGTCTATAACCACCCGTCCCCAAAACAGGTGGTGAGGCTGGAAGAACTGTAATGGTCCTTCAGGGCATGCCCAGCCGCCGAAGGGGATTTCGTTTTCATTGCTTATGCAAGGATAGAAAAATGCCCAAGATGAAGACTAAATCGAGTGCGAAAAAACGCTTTCGCCTGACTGCAAGCGGGAAGGTCCGTCACAACGTGGCAAACAAGCGCCACCTTCTGACTGCGAAACCGACCAAGATGAAGCGCCAGGCTCGTGGCACGGAGATCCTCTGTGACGCAGATGCCCGCATCGTCAAAAAATTCCTGCCGTACGGTTAAGGTTGAAGGAGAGTTAAATGGCTCGTGTAAAAGGGGGCGTGACTTCTCACGCTCGTCACCGCAAGGTTATTAAGGCTGCCAAGGGTTACCGCGGTCGCCGCAACAATACTTTCCGCACCGCCGTTCAGGCTGTGGAAAAAGGTCTGCAGTATGCATACCGCGATCGTCGCGTTAAGAAACGCCAGTTCCGCTCGCTCTGGATCCAGCGTATCAACGCTGGCGCACGTGAGAACGGTCTGAGCTATTCGCAGTTCATGAATGGCCTCAAAAAGGCTGGCGTTGAACTGGACCGCAAGGTGCTTGCTGACATCGCAGTACGTGAGCCGGAAGCTTTCAAAGCTCTGGTTTCCCAGGCGCAGGCTGCACTCGGCTAATAAACCTTTGTTAAAAGGTTTAATCGGCACTTGCCTGATTTGATCGGGGGCGGCCATATTGGCCGTCCCCTTTCTTTTTGTAATTTTTAAACCCAAGCCAAAGCGTCGGAAGTTATGGAAAACATCGAAGCATTGCGCGAAGAGGTTCTGTCGGAAGTCGAAAAGGCAGTTGATCTTGCTGCCCTTGAAGAAGTCCGCATCAGCGCCCTTGGCAAGAAAGGCCGTATTACCGGCCTTATGAAAAACCTTGGCAAGATGGACCCGGATCAGCGTCGTGAATTTGGTCAGACGCTGAACCTTGTCAAAGACCAGGTAGCAGGCGCAATCGACACCCGCAAAACCGCCCTCGAAGATGCGGCCCTTGAGGCACGCCTTTCGGGTGAACGGATCGACGTCACCCTGTCATCGCGCCCGGATGAAACGGCGGGCCGTATTCATCCGATCAGCCAGACGATTGATGAAATTGTCTCGATCTTTGGCGAGATGGGCTTTGCTCTGGCCGAAGGGCCGGATGTTGAAGACGACTTCCATAACTTTACTGCGCTTAACATTCCGCCGGAACATCCGGCGCGTGAAATGCAGGACACCTTCTATCTGCCCGAACAGGAAGATGGCTCGCGCCTTGTGCTGCGTACCCATACCTCGCCGGTGCAGATCAGAACCATGCAGAGCAAAACTCCGCCGATCCGCATCATCGCGCCGGGTCGCACCTATCGTTCCGATAGCGATATGACACATACCCCGATGTTCCATCAGGTCGAAGGTCTGGTGATCGACAAGAAAACCCATATGGGTCATCTGAAGGGCTGCCTGCTTGAGTTCGTCAAAACCTATTTCGAACTTGATGATGTGCCGGTGCGCTATCGCCCGAGCTTCTTCCCGTTCACCGAGCCGAGTGCCGAAATGGATATCGGCTGTTCGCGCAAGGGCGGCGAGCTGAAAATTGGTGAAGGCGATGACTGGCTCGAAATTCTGGGCTGCGGCATGGTTCATCCGCGCGTCTTGGCGGCTTGTGGTCTGGACCCCAATGAATATCAGGGCTTTGCCTTTGGTATGGGAATCGAACGTATCGCCATGCTGAAATACGGCATTCCTGATCTTCGCACCTTCTTCGATACCGATCTGCGCTGGCTGAAACATTATGGTTTCGTGCCGCTGGATGTACCGAACATGGTAAGGGGCTGAGATTATGAAATTCACACTTGATTGGCTGAAACAGCACCTTGATACCGATGCTTCGATCAAGGTGGTTGCCGAAAAACTGACCGATATCGGTCTTGAAATCGAAAATGTCACTGATCGTGCAGCAGCTCTTGCTGACATTCGTGTCGCCTATATCGAAGAAGCAGGTCAGCACCCGGATGCCGACCGCCTGAAACTGTGCCGGGTCAATACCGGTGACAAGATCATCCAGGTCGTCTGTGGTGCGCCGAATGCGCGCACGGGTCTTAAGGTTGCTTTGGCACAGCCGGGCGCGATCATTCCGATTGATGGTTCCAAGCTGAAGCCGGGCAAGATCCGTGGCATCGAAAGCCAGGGTATGATGTGCTCCACCCGTGAGCTTTGCCTGGGTGAAGACCATGACGGCATCATCGAACTGCCCGAAGATGCAGAAATCGGTGCGCCGGTTGCAGGCGTTCTCGGTGCTGATGATCCGATCATTGAAATCGGCCTGACCCCGAACCGTCCCGATTGCACCGGTGTGCGCGGTATTGCCCGCGATCTGGCAGCAGCAGGCATCGGCACGCTTAAGGCCGATCCGCGTCAGGAAGCGGTTGCCGGTTCGTTTGACAGCCCGATTGGCGTCACCATTTCCGGCGAGATCGCTGAAAACAATGCAGTTCCAGCATTCTACGGTCGCTATATTCGTGGCGTGAAAAATGGCGAAAGCCCGGATTGGCTCAAAGCCCGTCTTGAGGCCATCGGCCTGCGTCCGATTTCGGCGCTGGTTGATATCACTAATCTTGTGACCCACGATCTTGGCCGTCCGCTGCACGTTTTTGATGCCGACAAACTGTCGGGTGACATCAATGTTCGTTACGCGACCGACGGTGAAAAGCTTGCTGCCCTTGATAACAAGGAATACGAGCTTTCCGATTCCATGGTTGTCATTGCCGATCAGGCAAAGGCACTTGGCATCGGTGGCATCATTGGTGGTGAAGAAACCGGTTGCCTTCAAGAAACCGTCAATGTCTTCGTCGAATGCGCACTGTTTGACCCGATCAGCATCGCCAAAACCGGTCGCAAGCTTCAGGTCAATTCCGATGCGCGCTATCGTTTCGAGCGTGGCGTTGATCCGCAGTCGGTCGCATGGGGCATGGAAGTTGCCACCCATCTGATCACCGAGATCTGTGGGGGTGAAGTCTCCCACGTCGTCAAGGCAGGCGACGTTCCCAATCCGCGCAATGCCTTTGATTTGCGGATCGACCGGATTCTTGAGCTGGGCGGTGTTGCTGTTGATGCCGACCGCGCGATTGAAATCCTCACCGCTCTTGGCTTTGAGGTCAGTGGTTCGGCACCGGTCATTACCGCTGTTGCCCCGACCTGGCGTCCGGACATCATCGGTGAAGCCGATCTGGTCGAGGAAGTTCTGCGTATCGTCGGTTATGACAAAATCCCGACTGTTCCGCTTGAACGTGAAACGAGTCTTCCGGTCCCGGCTCTGTCACCGATGCAGAAACGTGTTGGTCTGACCCGTCGCATTCTGGCGTCGCGTGGTCTTTATGAAACCGTGACCTGGTCCTTCACCGATTCACGCTGGGCAAAACTGTTTGGCGAACTCAAGGAAGGCCTGTTCCTTGCCAACCCGATCAGTTCCGATCTGGATGTCATGCGTCCGAACGCCCTGATCAACATGATCGCAGCAGCCGGCCGCAATCAGGCTCGCGGTTTTGCCGATCTTTCACTGTTTGAGGTTGGTCCGGAATTCTTTGGTGACCAGCCGGGTGATCAGCGTCTGGTGGCGGCGGGCCTTCGTGCAGGTTCGACCACCCAGCGCAGCTGGACCGGTTCGCGTCGTGACGTTGACGTCTTTGACGTCAAGGCCGATGTCGAAGCACTGGTTGATGCACTTGGGACCAATGCCGCAAACCTTCAGGTCAACACCGAAGGTGCACCGGCCTGGTATCATCCGGGTCGTTCGGCGGCCCTGCAGCTGGGTCCGAAAAACGTTCTTGGCTATTTCGGTGAACTGCACCCCAAAGTGCTCAAGGCGCTGGGTGTCAAAGGCCGTGTCGTGGCGTTCGAACTGTTTGTTGAAAACATTCCGATGCCAAAGAAAAAAGGCACTGCCCGCCCATCCCTGAACGCATCAAGCTTCCAGTCGGTCGAGCGTGACTTTGCCTTCCTGCTTGATAGCGACGTCAAGGCCGAGGCGATCATCAAGGCTGCGCGTGGTGCAGACCGTAACCTGATCACCGAGGTTACAATCTTTGACCTTTATGCAGGCAAAGGTATCGAAGATGGCAAGAAATCACTCGCTTTCTCGATCACCTTGCAGCCGACCAAGGCAACCCTGACCGACGAAGAAATTGAAGCGGTCAGCAAAAAGGTTGTTGATGCGGTTGAAAAGGCAACAGGTGGATCGTTGCGCGCCTAGGCGTCTTCCACATCCCCGATAACAAAGCGGGCTGCCCTTATCCAGGGGCAGCCTATCCAGGGGCAGCCCGCTTTTGTTTGGGATGAGTTACGGGTTGGTCATATATCTGGCCCGACCGGGTCAAATTTACCGACCGGGGCGTTTTCGCAAGATGGCATATTCATCTTCATCAAGATCAAGTGCGATCAGGTCCGGGCCATTGGTAAAGATGTGCCATTCCATATCGGTGTCATCGCATTCGATGGCCAGCTGATCCATCATGGTGTTCCACACGCACCTTTCGCGATCATCATTGGCTTCAAGGCGGCCTTCGCCATTGTCATAAAGATGCATGACCAGAAGCTGTTCGTCTTCGTCAATGGAATAGACGGCATATGTTTCGTTTGCAAAACGGTAATTGATTTCTGCGCCATCAAGGCGTCTCCAACCGCGTGGCAAGGGCTCACCCGGTTCGTGATTGGCAAAGAAGTAGGCCAGCTTTTGCATGTGGCTGTCATTCATGGTCCGCATGTCAGAACCACACGCGCCCAGCGTGAGCACGCCCAGCATGGTGACAAGAACGGATATTCGCGACCGTGATAGGGCGGGTATTGTGAACATGCATTACTCCTTTGGCCACCACAGGGCAGCTTTTACCCGGCTGCTCCGATACCAGCTTATCCAAGCAATATGCTTGCCACTCAGGACTCGCAAAAGGTGCACGGATCCTTTGCCTGCGAGATGTGATCGGTCGGGTGTTATGGTCGGGGGTTATTCGGGTCGATTGACACGCAGGGTAAAAATGATGGTTGTGCCCGGATCGCTGACCGGGCGGCTGGTATCAAGCCAGATGCGTCCGCCATGCTGTTCGACAATCTTGCGACACAGCGATAATCCAAGCCCGGTTCCGGAAAACTCGTCTTTATGCAGGCGCTGGAACAGGCGGAAAATGCGTTGTGCATGTTCCGGATGGATGCCAATCCCGTTGTCCCGAACCGAAAACCGCCAGAAGTCGCCCAGTACCGGATCGGGTTCGACCGTAATTTCAATATGCGGGGGGACTCCCGGGCGGCGATATTTGATGGCGTTGGATAGAAGATTCTGGAACAGGCGCGAAAGGGCGATCCGGTCCCCCTTGATCGTGGGCAGATCATCATGGGTGATTGTCGCGTGTTCCTGGCTGATCACGGCCTTAAGGTCTGCCTGTGCCTCGTTGAGAACAAGGTTGCAATCAATCTCGGTAAGGTCTTCGCTGGTGCCGGTTTTGGCATATTCAAGCAGATGGCTGATCAGCTTGTGCATCCGTTTGGCGCCATCAACCGCATAATCGATATATTCGTCAGCTTCCTGATCAAGCGTGCCGCCATAACGACGTTTGAGAAGCTGGGTATAGCTTGCCACCATGCGAAGGGGTTGTTGCAAGTCGTGAGACGCGACATAGGCGAATTGTTCAAGATCCTCGTTGCTGCGTTTAAGCTGATCAAGGGTATCGCGTAGCTTGTTGGCATTCTCGACAAACTCGGTCACGTCACGTGCACTGGCAAAGGTCATGCCGTCAATCGGCCCAATACCCCGCCAGGCCAGCCAGCGTACCGATCCGTCATGATGGCGTACCCGCAAGATTGTTTGCCCATCCCCGATCATGATGGGCCCGCCGCTCTGGCCAAAGGCTGTCATCGCCGATTGCTGGTCTTCGTGTTCGAACAGGTTAAAGAAATTCATGCCGGTCAGGTCATGAAGTTTCGGACCAATCAGCTCTTCAAGTGCCGGGCTGAATCCACGCAAAATGCCATCCTGATCAACGGCAATTGATGGTTCCGGTGTATGCCGAAGATAGGTCTCAAACGGATGGCATAATTCCTGTTGCTCGGCAGTTTCCAGAAGCAGCACGGAAATGATGTCGGCGTCATTATCCTTAAGGCGTTGCGCCATCAGATAAAAACGCTGTGACTGCTGGGCGGTAACCCGAAGATCGACCATTGCTCCGATCCGTTCGGTCGGCCAGTTGTTATCAATCAGTGGGCCTTTGAGCTTCGCGCGCGATGACGGTGAAAGACGATCAAGGAAGTCGGTCATTAACGGACGCACTGTCTCGTCAGTCGGGCCAAGGATTTCCGGCCAGTTCAACTGGGTGCTGAGCTTTCCATCCTTGCTGTCAACCGGCCAGCTGATCACCGCACAGCCGCATTGTGACAGGGTGTTTTCGGTTTCGCTGAAATGCTCGGTCAGATTGATCGCACGCAGATGCTGGCGTTTCAGGCGCTGCCACAGCCAGAATGACAGGCCGCTCATGATGACCAGCGCCATGACAAACATCAGGGCATGCAAAATGATGGCCTGACGCCAGTTTTCCATCATCACACTGCGCGGGGTATAGGCAACAACAATACGGTCAATGTCATGAAGCTTGCTGTAAGCCAAGATCATGACCTGCTGATTGTGAACACATAGCAGGGACGCACGATCAGCTTTTTGTTCGCGAATAAAGTCCGACAGATCACCAATCAGATGTGGCGGGATAAAGCCCTTGATCTGATGAAATTCTTCATCAAGGACGCCGATGGTGATGGTGGAATTGTCATCAACAATCTGTTGCAGATCGATATCCTGATGCTGAAACAGCATCAGACCAAGCCGATATGCCGTTGCCTCAAGCTCGGCGCGGGCGTGATCAACTGCACTGTCATAAAGCGTTTTCTGAATAAAGAAGAACGAAAACAGCAAGACAAACACGCCCGTCAGGGTCAGGGCTGCGAGCCTTTTGCGCAGTTTAACCAGACTGCGCTGGGACAGGGATGGCTCGATGGATGTCATGAACATGTTTTCAGCGTATCCCTGTCAGGATGGTTTCCGGTTTCCACCCTTGAAACCTATGTTCTTTTCGTGTGGTTGAAAAGATGACAAACAGATGAATTCATGGGGGCAAACCAAGAAAAAGTGTTTATCCACGCCAGTTTGGCAGTTCTTTGATGTGTTTGGTACCAATCGGCACCGGTTTGATCAAAAGGCCTGCGTGCCAGACATGTGAATTCGTTGGGGGCGAAACACAACACAACGCTTCTAATTCCGGGCAAAAACCCCTATAAACCCGCTGGTGATTGATCCGGGAAATTGAAAAGACAGTTTTCCGAATGATATGGCGATCACGCAAGGCGGGTTTTCCTGTTCATGCCAGTCCGGCAATCGGATGTGATCCGGCCTCTGAGTCGCGGCCTTTGGGTGCGCAGACCGGGGCGGAACGCAACAGGACAGCTTGCTGATTGCGCCGAACGTATCAGCCCGGTTCGGGTGATCACACCGTTTCGAAACAAATGTGCCACGCGGCGAAATGCCAGCCAATTTTAGTGCCAGAAGCAGCCAAAATGACTGACCTTAAGAACATTCGTAACTTTTCGATCATCGCGCATATTGACCACGGTAAATCGACCCTGGCCGATCGTCTGATCCAGTTGACCGGTGGCCTGACCGAACGTGAAATGGCCGATCAGGTTCTCGATTCGATGGATATCGAACGTGAACGTGGCATCACCATCAAATCGCAGGCCGTGCGTCTCAAATATACCGCCAAGGATGGGCAGGAATATACGCTCAATCTGATGGATACGCCCGGCCACGTTGACTTTGCCTATGAAGTGTCGCGCTCGCTTGCCGCGTGCGAAGGATCGCTTCTGGTGGTCGATGCTGCGCAAGGCGTAGAAGCACAGACACTGGCCAACGTTTATCAGGCGATTGAAAATAACCACGAAATCGTTCCGGTCCTGAACAAGGTTGACCTTCCGGCGGCCGAACCCGACCAGGTCAAGGAACAGATCGAGGAAGTGATCGGCATTGATGCGTCAGATGCGGTGATGATTTCAGCCAAGACTGGTCTTGGCGTTCCCGATGTGCTCGAAGCACTGGTTCATCGTCTGCCGGCACCGACCGGTGATGCGACCGCGCCGCTTGAAGTTTTGCTGGTTGATAGCTGGTATGACACCTATCTCGGCGTGATGATTCTGGTGCGTGTGAAGGAAGGGACGCTCAAAAAAGGGCAGAAAGTCCGCTTCATGAACGCCAAGGTCAGCCACACGATTGAACGTGTTGGTGTCTTTACGCCAAAACCGCTGGCGCTTGATGAACTGGGCCCGGGCGAGGTTGGCTTTATCAACTGCGGTATGAAAACCGTTGCCGAATGCGAAGTCGGTGACACCATTACCGAAGAAAAACGCCCCTGCGCCAAGCCGCTGGCCGGTTTCAAACCGTCCATTCCGGTGGTGTTCTGTGGTATTTTCCCGGTTGATACCAGCGAATATGAAGTGCTGCGCGATGCGCTTGAAAAGCTGCATCTCAATGACGCGTCCTTCCAGTTCGAACCGGAAAACTCGACCGCACTTGGACTTGGTTTCCGCTGTGGTTTCCTTGGTCTTCTGCATCTTGAAATCATTCAGGAACGCCTGGAACGCGAGTTCGAGCTTGATCTGATCACGACGGCACCGTCGGTTTCCTACAAGATCACCATGACCAAGGGCGAAGAAATCCTGCTGCATAACCCGGCAGATTTCCCCGACGTCACCAAGGTCAAGACGATTGAAGAACCGTGGATCAAGGCATCGATCATGGTTCCGGACGAATATCTTGGCGGTATTCTGACCCTTTGCACCGAACGTCGTGGTATCCAGCTTGATCTGACCTATGTCGGTAACCGTGCAATGGCGGTTTACAAACTGCCGCTTAACGAAGTTGTCTTTGACTTCTATGACCGTCTGAAATCGATTTCGCGCGGCTATGCAAGCTTCGATTACGAGATTGCCGGTTATGACGAAAGCGATCTGGTCAAGGTTTCCATCCTTGTGAACGAGGAACCGGTCGATGCGCTGGCGCTGATGGTGCACCGGTCGGCGGCTGAATATCGTGGTCGCGAGATCTGCAAGCGTCTCAAAGACCTGATCCCGCGTCAGATGTTCCGTATCGCCATTCAGGCCGCCATCGGTGGCAAGGTGATTGCCCGTGAAACCGTATCAGCACTCCGTAAGGACGTGACGGCAAAATGTTACGGCGGTGACGTTTCGCGTAAACGTAAACTTCTGGAAAAACAGAAGGCCGGTAAGAAAAAGATGCGTCAGTTCGGCAAGGTCGAAATTCCGCAGTCGGCCTTTATCAATGCGCTCAAGATGGGCGACGAAAAATAGACCGAAATTACGATATCGAAACAAAGGCTGTATCATATTGTTGATGCAGCCTTTTTTCTTTGCTGTTTCCAGTATCCCTTTTGCTGGGGTATGGATGGTTCAAACCGACACTTTGCGACATATCTGCCCAAGGAGCCTTCCATGGATCTCGACCTTCTCGCCAGACAGGAAGCAAAACTGATCTTTGATCGCTTTGATGAGGATACAGCTTGGGCGATTGGTACCAAACTCTTTGCGGTGGCAAAGACGCAAAACGCCCCGGTGGTAATTGATATCCGCACCCCGGACCGCACACTGTTTCATGCAGCCCTTCCGGGTGCCAAGCCGGCCAATGATTCTTGGGCGCGGCGCAAAAGCAATCTGACCTTGCGCGAACATGAAAGTTCGATGCGTTTCGGGCTGGCGCTTAAGGCCAAGGGCAAAACCCTTGCCGATCACGGGGTTGATTTCGCCGATTTTGCCGATCATGGCGGCAGCTTTCCGATCCGGGTTGCCGGTGTCGGGGTGATTGGCGCCATTACAGTTTCGGGGCTGGCATCACACGAAGATCACGGCATGATTGTCGATGTTCTGACCAAACATCTTGGCGTTTCGATCTGATCGAACTCAGTCGAGATGTTCGATGTCGGGATCAATTCCGGCAAAGCTTTCAAGGGCGGTGCTCATCCACAGATGTTTGCGGGCCTTGAACGGACGGGGGTCATCAAAACTGCCAAGGCGGAAATCAATCTCGCTGTCTTTGGCACCATTCCGCCAGGTCAGGCTTGATCCGCATTTCGGGCAAAATCCACGGAACTTACCGGGCGAGCTTTCATAATCGGTTGGCATGCCATTCCATGTGACGGCACTGGTCGGAAAGCAGACAAAGCTTGAAACACCCGAACCGCTATCCTTGCGGCACATGCCGCAATGGCAATGATTGCCGCCAATTGGATCACCGGAAGCAACAAAGCGCACCGCGCCACAAAGACATCCGCCGGAATGGGTCGGTTTGTTTGTGGTCATGGTGCGCTTTCCTTAAATACAGGCTATGACGGGCTTCGATTATTCGTTGGGAACACCCGTGGTGGTCGAATATTCGAAGTGGAATTCCTTGTCCGGGAACAGATAGGAACGTGCGGCATGGATCGCGCTGGCCCCTTCGGCAAAGCCCGACAGGATCAGTTTCAGTTTGTGCTCATAGGTCGCGATATCGCCAATCGCAAAGATGCCGGGAACCGACGTCTGCATGGTCGCCTGGGTCACACCGATATGGTTTTTATCAAGGTTCAGTCCCCAATCGGCAATCGGGCCAAGCTCCATGGCAAGGCCAAAGAACGGCAGAAGATGGTCGGCTTCAAGTTCGAGCTCTTCGCCCTTAAGCGTTGCGACAACAACGTGGGAAAGCTGTCCATTTTCGCCCTTAAGGCCCTTAAGCTGATAGGGGATGACCATTTCGATCTTGCCAGCTTCTGCCAGTGCCTGAAGCTTTGCGCTGCTATCGGGTGCTGCACGGAATTTCGGGCGACGGTGCACGACCATGACTTTTTCAGCCACGTCATGAAGCGACAATGCCCAGTCAACGGCCGAATCACCGCCACCGGCAATCACGACTTTCTTGCCTGCGAAATCGGCACGACGTTTGACGTAATACTGAACGCCACCCGACCCTTCGTAATCTTCGAGGCCCTCCATCGGGGGCTTGTTCGGGCCAAAGGCCCCGCAGCCTGCGGCAATTACAACCGCACCCGCATCAATGACCGTGCCGGTATTGGTTTCAAGCGTGAAACGGCCATCATCGCGTTTTTCAAGTTTGATGACCTGCTGGCCCAGATGATAGGTCGGTTCAAACGGTTCCGCCTGTTTGGCAAGCTGGTCAATCAGGTCCTGACCGGCAATGTGCGGATGGGCCGGGATGTCAAAAATCGGCTTTTCCGGATAGAGCGCGCTGCACTGGCCGCCGACCATTTCAAGCGCATCAACCACATGGGATTTAAGCCCCAGCATACCGGCTTCGAAAACCGCAAAAAGCCCAACCGGGCCTGCGCCAATAATGGCAATATCTGTGCTGTGTGATGCGTCTGACATATTCATTCCATCCAAATAAAATCAAATTTGGGCTCGGTTCGATCTTCGGCCCGGCGGTGTGCGGGAAATCTGTTCATCGCGAAATAACATCTGGGGGCATATATCGCAATGTAAACCGGGCGAATTCGGGTTGTTTGGCTGGAAATGCTGTGTGCCTGATCACGACCACGTAAAATCATTGCGAATGGTGGGCTTCACACCCTACAAAAGAGGACATAAACGCATCCTGTCGCCAAATCGATAAACGGACATCATGAGCAAGACAGTCACTGTCAGCGATCAAACCGGGACCGAAGCCCTTGCCGCCCAACTTGCAGCCGTCGCCAAACCCGGCGATGTCATCCTGATGCATGGCACATTGGGGATGGGGAAAAGTGCGTTTTGCCGGGCCTTTATCCGTGCGGTTGCCAATAACCCCCATGAAGAAGTCCCAAGCCCGACCTTCACGCTGGTCCAGATTTACGAGCTTGATCGTCTGCCGGTCTGGCATTTTGATCTCTATCGCCTGTCCGATCCCGAAGAAATCCATGAACTGGATATCGAGGATGCCTTTGCCGACGCCGTCAGCCTGATTGAATGGCCCGACCGGCTGGAATATCTGACCCCGGAAAACCGGCTTGATATTCATATCGAACCCGGATCGAACCCTGATGGGCGGGTGTTTATCCTTGAGCCAAGCGGGGATGACTGGATTAAACGCATTGATCAGTTGTCAAGGGATCAGGCATGAGCCGCGCAACCCCCGATCAGGAACGTCGCAATTTCGAACGCCAGGATTTTCTGGTGTCCTGTGGCTGGCAGAATGCACAGGTCTCGCCCCTTGTCGATGATGCGTCGGCGCGCAAATATTTCCGTCTTGAACGCCGTCATGACACGGCCCTTTTGATGGATTTCCCGCCATACGAGATTCATGTCGATCCGCACGGGATTTATGATGATCCCGAACGCCAGGCATCGGTTGCCCCGGTTCTTCACACAACGGCGCTGTTTGAACGTGCGGGCTGGCGGGTGCCGGAAATCCACGCCTCGGATGAAAAACGCGGTCTGGTCCTGATCGAGGATTTTGGTGATATCACCTTTACCCGTGCGCTTCAGGCGGGTGGCATCATGGATGGCACAGGTCAGGACGGGCTTTACCTGCGTGCGGTCGAACAACTGATCACCCTGCACCGGTTTTGTGATGAAGGCGGGATGGCGAATTGCGGGCTGGTGCAATATGGCCCGGATAATTTCCGCAAGATGCTGGCCAGTTTCAAGAACGACTATTTGCCACTGATCATCGGTGACGAGGGCAAGCGTATTGCGGCGATTACGGCATTTGACCGGTTGCTTGATGAAGTGCTGCCAATGTGCTGGCAGGCGGGCGAGGTGATCATTCATCGCGATTATCATGTCGATAACCTGATGCTGGTTGAAAATGGCGATGGTGGGGATGATTGCGGCATCATTGATTTTCAGGACGCGGCAATTGCCACGCGGCCCTATGATCTGGTCTCGCTTCTGCGCGATGTCCGCCATGATATCGGCCCGGACCTTGAAGCCCGGATGAAGCAGTTCTATCTGGCGGCTTTCCCCGACATTGATCGTTCTGGATTCGAAATGTCTTATGTCGCGACCTCGATGGTGCGCAATTTCCGCATTTTGGGCCGGTTCGGCTGGCTTGCGGTCAAGGCGGGGAAAACCCGTTATTTTGATTATATCCCGCGTTGCTGGGAATTAATCCTGCGCGGGGCAGCCGATCATTTGCCCGCACTCGAAGAATGGGTGCAAACCCATATCCCCGATCCGGCGCGCAAGGCCCCAGATCTTGCAAAGACCACAACAGATTTAACCCGCGAGGCGCATTCATGACCGGCACCCCAAAAAGCGCACAGGCAATGGTACTGGCCGCCGGACTTGGCAAACGGATGCGCCCGATTACCGATAATATGCCCAAACCACTGGTGCCGGTGGCGGGCAAGCCGATGCTTGATCATGTGCTTGATAAGCTTGCCGCGTCCGGATTTGATCAGGCGGTAGTGAATTGTCATTACCTTGGCCAGATGATTGTCGATCACGTCGCGACACGGGCAGCACCCATGGTCATCACATCGCCCGAAGCCGACCTTCTGGAAACCGGCGGCGGGGTCAAAAAGGCCCTGCCGATGCTGGACCGTGATGCCATCCTGATTGCCAATGCCGATGTCTTCTGGACCGAGGGGCGGGATGCCTTGTTTGATCGTATGATCAGCGCCTTTGATCCCGACCATATGGATGCGCTTCTGGCAATTCATCCGGTGGCGGACGGGTATGGCTATGACGGTGCTGGTGATTTCTTTTGGCAAGTCGACGGGCGGTTGAAACGTCGCGGGGAAGCAGCAAGCGCGCCCTATTTCTTTACCGGCGTGCAGGTCCTGTCGCCGCGTCTGTTTGAAAACACGCCCGACGGGGCCTTTTCGCTGAATGTTATCTATGACAAGGCGCTGGCGTGCGGGCGGTGTTACGGGCTTGTCCATGATGGCGGGTATTTCCATATCGGCACGCCCGAAGCGGTTTCGGAATCCGAACCGGTGATAGCCAAGGCGCTTGAAATTGAGCGCAGCAAACAAGCCACATCCGGGGGCAAGTAATGGCGGACCTGTTTGATTACATGGACGCACCGGAATATCCCGACGATGGCGCGGACCCGTTTGGCGTCCAAGATGCGCTCCGTCAAAATCTGTTCTTTATCCCGCCTGGCGAAGCCTTTGCCGATCTGATTGCCAAACAGCTGATGGCTGAAACGGCTGATCAGCCTGATGCGTTGCCTGATTATGTTTTGATGGTGCCCAACCGTCGTTCGGCCAAGGTCATGCGCGATGCCTTCCTGCGGCAATCAAACGGGGCGGTCACGTTGCTTCCGACCATCCGGCCACTTGGCGAGGCGGATGAGGATGAACTGGCGATCTATGGCGCGGGTGGGGAGCAGGCGGCTCTTGACCTCCAACCTGCCATTCCGGATCTGCAACGAAAACTGCTTTTGACTCGTTTGATCATGAACCGGCCCGATCATCGCGGTGAAAAACCGACCGCCGATCAGGCAGCCCGGTTGGCAGGCGAGCTTGCTCGTTTTCTCGATCAGGTACAGACGGAAAACTGTGCCTTTGATGACCTCGAAGGACTGGTGCCCGAAGAATTCGCCGAACACTGGCAACTGACCCTTGAGTTCCTGCAAATCCTGACCCTGCACTGGCCGGGTATTCTGGCGTCACAGGATGTTAGTGACCGGGCGATGCGTCGAAATGCCCTGATCAAGGCGCAGATTGATCTTTGGGCGGCCAATCCGCCGCAAACTCCGGTGCTGATTGTCGGGTCGACCGGTCCGTTCCCGGCATTGCGCGATTTGATGCGTGCGGTTCTCGGGATGCCGATGGGGCGGGTGGTTCTGCCCGGCCTGATGAAGGGACTTACGCACGAAGACTGGGCCGCCATCCGCGAAGACGCCACCCATCCGCAGCATTTGCTGGGCAAGACATTGCGCCATATCGGACGACACGCCGACAGTGTTCTGCTTTGGCCGGCTGTGACAGATGAAACCGAGGCCACCATCGAACGCCGCCGTTTGGCCCGCGAAGCCCTGCGTCCGGCCAAAACCACGCATCACTGGCGTCATATTACGGGCTTTGGCCCGGATGTACTGGATGGTGTGTTGCGCGTGGACTGTTCGGGTGCCCGTGAAGAGGCAACCACAATCGCCCTTATGATGCGCGAGGCCCTTGAACATCCGGGCAAGACCTGTGCGCTGGTAACCCCGGATCGTGGTTTGGCGCGCCGTGTCGCGACCGAGCTTCGGCGGTGGGAAGTTGAAATTGATGACTCGGCGGGTATCCCGCTCCATGACACGGCGCCTGCCATTTATCTGCGTCTTGTCGTGCGTGCGGTTCAGGAAGAATTCGCACCGGTTCCGTTGCTGGAATTGCTGAAACACCCATTGTCGGCCGCGGGTCTGTCGCCAGAAACCTTCCGTGTTCTGACCCGGCTTCTGGAAAAAGAGGTCTTGCGTGGGGCGCGTCCGGGACCCGGACTGGATGGTTTGCAAACCGCCCTTGATGGCTGGCGTGACGAGGGGATCGAACGCCTGACAGCAAGCGGGTCGGAAAGTGCACCCGCCCGAATTGAACGTCTGCGCGATGATCATGATCGGCTATCTGATCTGGTGGCGCGTTGTGCGGCCTGTCTTGAAAGTCTTTCGGACCTGAATGCGGACAAGGCCCTGTCACCGGTTCATGCCCTGCGCTGCCATATCACGGCTGCCGAGGCATTGGCGGCAAGCGACACCCAATCCGGTGCAGATCGTCTGTGGCGTGGCGAAGCGGGCGAGGCACTGGCGGATTTCGTCCATGAATTGCTTAATGCGCTTGGCGAGTTCGTGCCGATGCCTGGCAATCGTTATGGCGCGTTTCTTGATGCATTGATGGCTGATCGCGCGGTACGCCCGCGTTATGGCAAACATCCGCGCCTGTTTATCTGGGGAACGGTCGAAGCCCAGATGCAGCAGGCCGATCTGACCATTCTGGGCGGCCTGAATGAAGGTGTCTGGCCACCCGAAGCCGGTGCCGATCCATGGATGAGCCGCCCCATGCGGACCAAATTCGGCCTGCCCGCCCCCGAACACCGGGTCGGGCAATCGGCCCATGATTTCCAGCAGCTGTTCTGTTCGCCCGATGTGGTGATGACCCGCGCATTGCGTATCGAAGGCACGCCGACCGTGCCGTCACGGTGGTTGTTACGGATTGAAAACATTCTTCGGAAATCGGGCGTTTTGATGGAAAAACCCGATGCGAGCGACTGGCGTGCCTTGGCCGAGACCCTTGATGAGCCGACCGATGACATGAAAATCCGGATCGGACGACCAGCACCCAAGCCACCTGTTTCTGCCCGTCCGCAACGCCTGTCGGTGACCCAGATCGAAACATGGATGCGTGACCCCTATGCGATTTATGCCCGTCATATTCTGGGCCTGCGCAAGCTTGACGGGGTGGATGAAGATCCCGGTGCGGCCGATTACGGTAATCTGATCCATGATGCACTGGATCAGTTCATTGCGCGTCATCCCGATCATCTGCCGCCCGATGGGGAACATGAATTGCTGATCATCGGGCGCGAAGTCTTCAAGCCGCTGGCAGCCCGTCCGGGGCTTTGGGCATTCTGGTGGCCACGTTTTGAACGTATCGCCAAATGGTTTATCCAGACCGAAGCCACAAGGCGCGATGCGGTGCGCAGGTCCTATACTGAACAGGCAGGCACCCTTGATACCAGCAGTGGTTTTCAGGTCTATGCTCGTGCCGACCGCATTGATCAGCTTCGCGATGGCGGGATTGCGATCATTGACTATAAAACCGGTGCGCCGCCCAGTCAGGGTGACGTTGCCAATGGCTTTGCCCCGCAATTGCCACTTGAGGCCGCCATTGCCGAAAAGGGTGGCTTTGGCGATGTGCCGGCCGGACCGCCGGCCAGCATGGCATTCTGGAAGCTGTCCGGCGGTGATCCGGCCGGCGAGATTGTCGAGATCAATACAGTACGCATGAAAACCACCCCGGCGGCACTGGCCCATGAGGCGATTGACGGGGTGAATGGTCTGGCGGCGGCCTTCGCCGATCCCGATACGCCGTACCTCAGCGTGCCGCATCCCGACCACGCGCCGAAATATTCGGATTATGTGCATCTGTCGCGCCTGCGGGAATGGATGGGCAGCGAAGATGCCGATGAAACTGATGATATGCATGATGCTGGGGAAGGGGATCCGTCATGACCGAAATGCGCGGTACTGATCCCAATATCCTGCAACGCGACGCATCTGATCCCAATGCATCGGTTTGGGTGTCGGCGTCGGCGGGTGCGGGCAAGACCAAGGTGCTTTCGGACCGGGTGTTGCGTTTGATGCTTTCGGGCACCGAACCCCACCGGATTTTGTGTCTGACCTTTACCAAGGCCGCCGCGGCCGAGATGGCCAACCGTGTCAATGAACGGCTGGGCCGTTGGGCGACGATGGAAGATCGCGAACTTCATGACGATCTTGCCAATCTCGCCGGGGCATCGCCCGGTTCAGATGAAACCATTCGTGCGCGTCAGCTCTTTGCCCGCGTTCTGGATGCGCCGGGCGGGATGAAAATCCAGACCATCCACGCGTTCTGTCAGTCGCTGTTGCGTCGTTTTCCGCTCGAAGCGGGGCTTGCCCCGCATTTCGAAATCATGGATGACCGCACAGCGGCCGAAACCATGGCCGATGTGCAGGAAGAAGTTCTGGCCTTTGCCCGAACCGGGCGCGATGAAGATCTGGCCAAGGCGCTGTCGGTGGTGACCGGTCAGGTGCGCGAAGGTGCCTTTGGTGAAGTGATGGGCGAACTGGCCCGTGAACGCGGGCGTCTTAAACGGATGCTGGCCAATCTGGGCGGCGCAAACCGGATGCGCGATGCGGTCTATAAGGCGCTTGGCGTGCCGGTCGGATTGAGCGAGGAAGCGATTCTTGCCAAGGCGCTGTCTGATGATGCCTTTGATCGCGATGGTCTGATGCGCGGTCTTGCCGCGCTTGAAGCCGGAACCAAAACCGATCAGGCCCGTGTGCCTGCGCTCGCGCAGTTTCTGGAAAAAACCACGGTCGAAGACCGGCTTGCGGTGTTTAGTGATTATCGCAGCGTGTTCTTCACTACCGCGGGCGAACCGCGCGCCAAACTGATCACCAAGACAGCGGCTGAAAATCATCCGATGGGGGCTGATGCACTTGAACAGGAATGCGCACGTCTGATCGAAATTGACCGTCAACGCAAGGCCGCGGCCATGGCAGGCGCGACATCGGCCCTGATCACCATCGGCAATGCGATGCTTGATCGCTATGCCACCAAAAAGGCGCTTCATGCCCGTCTTGATTATGATGACCTGATCCTGACCAGTCTGGGACTGCTTGAACAGCACAGTAAAATGGCCAGTTGGGTGTTGTTCAAACTCGACGAAGGCCTTGATCACATCCTGATTGACGAGGCGCAGGATACCAACCCGGAGCAGTGGAAAGTCGTCAGTATTCTGGCAGATGTTTTCTTTGAAGATGCTGCGCGTCACGCCGAAAAACCGCGCACTATCTTTGCCGTTGGGGATACGAAACAATCTATTTACAGCTTCCAGCGCGCTGATCCGGAAAAGTTCGCCGAAATGCGTCGTTATTTCCGGGAGCGGGCAACTGAAATCGCCGCCGTTTGGCGCGAAGTTCCAATGAATATCTCGTTCCGTTCTACCGATGCGGTGTTGGGCACGGTCGACCGTGTCTTTGCCGGACCGGTGGCAAGGCAGGGCGTTGGCGATGATGGTGCGGATGTCGCCCATAGTCCGTTTCGTGTCGGGCAGGCCGGCCGGATTGAGCTTTGGCCCGCCGTGGAACCACAGGAACGTGCATCCGAAGACCCCTGGACGCCACCAACCCGGATCGTGCGTCTCGAAGACCCGGAAATCCGTCTGGCGCGGGTGATTGCTGGGCGTATTCGTCATGCGATTGATGAAAAGGAAATCCTGACATCGCGTGGTCGCCCGGTGAGGGCGGGCGATTTCATGATCCTGGTGCGCCGTCGTACTGCCTTCGTTGACGAGGTCGTCAAGGCGCTTAAGGAGCGCAACGTTCCGGTCGCAGGTGTCGACCGTATGCAGATCACCGATCAGCTTGCAGTGATGGACCTTGTGGCATTTGGCCGCTTCCTGTTGATGCCCGAAGATGATCTGACATTGGCGGAATTGCTTAAAAGTCCGCTGGTCGGGCTTGATGATGATCAGTTGTTTGAAATCGCCCATAACCGTCCCAGAACCCTTTGGCATGCGTTGCGTGAAAAGGCAGGCGCGGTGGATGAGGGTTCAATCTTTGCCCGTGCTTACGCGTTTCTGTTCAAATGGCTTGGCCGGGTGGATTACGAGCGCCCGTTTGAGCTTTATGCCGAATTGCTGGGTGGTCGTGGCGAGGATGCGCGCGGTGCCCGTGCCCGTCTGGTCGGGCGTTTGGGGATCGAGGCCAATGACCCGATTGACGAATTCCTGAACCTTGCCATGGGCTATGAGGCCGATCATGCCCCGACCTTGCAAGGTTTCCTGCACTGGCTGATGGCCGGTGATGCGGAAATCAAGCGTGACCTTGAACAAAGCGGACGTGATGAAGTCCGCATCATGACGGTGCATGGGGCAAAGGGCCTTCAGGCGCCGATTGTGTTCCTGCCCGATACCATGCAGGTCCCGACACAGGCCCCGAACCTGTTCTGGCAGGAAGACAAGAATCTGATGTTCTGGTTGCCGCGCGTGGCACTGGAAACCGATGTAGTGTCACGTCTGCGCGATGCCATCGCGGTCAAGCGCGATCAGGAATATAACCGCCTGCTCTATGTCGCCCTGACCCGTGCGGAAGATCGGCTTTATATCTGTGGCTGGCAAGGACGGCGCAAGGCACCCGAACATTGCTGGTACAATCTGTGCCAGCAGGCGATGGAAGGCTACGCCAAACCCGCCCGGATTGATCTGGCAACCTATTCAGGGTCTGGTTGGGACGGGGAAGGCTGGATTTGGGAAACCGATCAGTCCGAGCTGCCAAAGCCGGATAAAGTCGATATCGTTTCGGATAGTCAACAAAAACTCAGGCGCAGCCTGATCCGCAATATTGCCCCCGAAGAGGCCTTTCCGCCCAAACCACTGGCACCAAGTCGCCCGCTTGAGGAAGAACCCGCTGTTCAATCGCCATTGGGCGGGGATCAGGGGCAAAGCTTCAAGCGTGGAATTTTAATTCACAAGCTTCTGGAATTGTTGCCAGACTTGCCCATTGATGCGCGCCGTATAGCTGCGGAGCGTTTTTTGGCCCAACCCGTTCACGCACTTGAAGCCGATCAGCAAGCCGAGATTGCCGATGAAACCATCGCCATTTTCAACAATCCGGACTTCGCCCCGGTCTTTGCATCCGGATCACGGGCCGAGGTGCCACTGGTCGGGATTGTCGGCGGGGATGTTGTTTCAGCCCAGATTGACCGGCTTGTCGTGCGGGATGATGATGTGATGATTGTGGATTATAAAACCAATCGTCCGCCGCCGCGTGATGTCGAAGGAACGCCACGCGCCTATCGTCGACAGATGTCGATTTACCGTGCGGCACTGGCGCAAATGTATCCGGGAAAAAAGGTGCGTTGTTTCATTCTTTGGACAAACGGACCATGGATGGTCGAACTTCCCGATCATATTCTGACATTTAGCTAATCTAATCGACTCTGCAGAACACAAGGCATAGCGCGGGTGACATGACCGCTGATCACCCAATGCGCTTGACGTTTGCATTCGTGCTGCCTACCTTGGCCTCATACAGCGGATCGAGGTTAACGGGGAATACCCCTTGCCTCGTAACAACTAGGATCTGAAAGTATGACCACGATTAAAGTTTCCGACGGTTCGTTCGATTCCGACGTTCTGGGTTCCAACGACCCGGTATTGGTCGATTTCTGGGCTGAATGGTGCGGTCCGTGTAAACAGATTGCGCCGTATCTCGATGAAATCGCCGGTGAACTGGGCGGCAAGCTCAAGATCGCCAAGGTGAATATCGACGAAAACCCGAACACCCCGGCGAAATACGGTGTTCGTGGCATCCCGACCCTGATGATCTTCAAGGGCGGCGAAGTTGCGGCGATGAAAGTCGGCGCGTTGCCGAAAAGCGCACTTGTTGACTGGATCAACCAGTCGATCTGATCCTCAGATCACAGAATTCAAAAAGGCGGGCTGATATGGCCCGCCTTTTTTTATGGTCACGTTCCAGTCAAATTCGAAACGGGTTGCCTGCTGGAATGTGTCGTTCCCATTGGATCGTTTCATGGACGCGCTCGAATCCAAATCGTTCAAGCGCCTTCCATGATGCGGCATTACGTGCATCAACATAGGCCAAAACCGGAAGATTCCAGCGTTTGGCAGCATCGTTAATCAGATGACGTGATACAAGGTCGGTAACGCCGCTGCCCCAATGCTTGCGCAAGGTCGCAAGACGCGGCGAAAGAACATGCGAGCCGAGATTCAAGCTGACGACATTGGCAACGATCTCATCACCAAGCATGCCGATGAAAAACACATTCGCACCACCTTCATAAAGGGCACGGATGCGTTCCGGTGCGGTCGGTACCGTTGTTTCCCAACTGGCGAAAGCACGGTTATGGATGTCGGTGAGTTGTTCAAAGATATCGGGCGTTTTCTTGATAAAATCATCATCAAGAATGATGGATGTGTATCCCTTGTCCAGGGCGCGTTGCGCATGGGGAAACTGATCGGGTTCTACCGGTCCTGCCGGTCGAATATATCGGTAGTTGCTGGCTTTTTTTTCAAAACCAAGTGCCTGAAGGTCCTGTTCGACAAACGCTACATCTTCAGGCGGGATCAGTTTGATGATTGTCGATTGTTCGTAGGTGTCCTCGACAGATCGCAAGGCGTCGCAAGCCGCATCAGTCAGGGTGCGGGGATCCTTTTGCAGCACATCAACCGAAATCAGAATATTCGGGGTGTCGGTCTTGTCATTGTTGCGGACAATCGAGACGGCCGCCGTCATTTGTCCCGCATCATCTTCAAAGAAGTAATCTGTGCCTTCACGCAGGACGACGGCCTCATAATCAATAGTGGCCATGTAATTCCGGACTTCTTCCGTGCTGACCGTCCGGCGCAGATCGGCAAAGCGTTTTACATTGTCCGGAGAGACTGGAAGAAGCGTACGGGTCACGGATGTACTCTTTTGATGAAAATGGAATCAGTGATTATCTATCAAGACGTTAACGGGTTTCGAGGTCAAGTGAAAGTCATGGAAAAGGCGGACTTGATCAGCCCTCCTTCAAATTTGGCCTGCTCTGAGCCAATGCGATCAGGTAGCCCGGATGTCTTCAAAAAATAGCCTGATCTGGGTCAGCAATGCCTGTGATTTGTCGCTCAGGCTGTTGGATATGGTGAGAATATCGGTTGTTGCATGACGCGCATCCTCTGCTGATTGAAGCAGGCCGACTACATTGCGGGCGATCTCGCCAGTTGCAGCATTCCCACCCGCAACCTTGTTACGTTTTTTATCCGCGATGACAGATGTTCGATTGTGCCCAAGGCTCTTTGGGTACTGTCCTGAAGGCCGTTGCTATGGCTGGCAAGGTTTTTGACCTCGACGGTAACAACGGTTCAGACAGTCAGTCGTTCTCCTGCTAGGACCTTGCGCTCCCAGACGCAATATTCGGCGACCCTGGACAGTCCGAACCGTTCAAGTGCTTTCCAGGATGCTGCATTTGTGGCTTCGGCATATCCAACGATGGGTAGGTTCCAGTGTTCCGCAACAAACTCGGCGGTGTGTCGGCACATCAGATCAACCGATCCTGTCCCCCAGTGACGACGCAGGCTGTAATATTGGGGGGATAGAACATAACTCCCCAGATTGGTGAGCATAATGCTTCCTGTTACTTCATCCCCAAGTTTGGCGATGATTGTCTTGTTGGCCTCGGTGTCATAACTTTTGCGCATCCGTTCCGGTGTTGTTGGGCGCACGAGATCGCAACCGGAAAAGGCACGATTATAAATATCGGCAAGCTTTTCAAAGATATCGGGATCAGATGCGACATAATCGTCGTCTATCAGGACTGATCGGTATCCACGCCTTGTCGCGCGGTCGGCATGAGGAAACTCGCCGGGCTGAGGTGGTCCCGGTTTTCTTTCATAGCGAAAGCTCGCCACGTTTTCGCAAAACCCTATTTCCATCATATCCGTTTTTGGAAAGGCTGATCCTATCGGGTCGTAAACGCGATAGAGCGTGTCAGATTCGACAATATCTTGTGCAGTCGCGGCAAGAACTTTGCACAGCATTCTGAACTCTGTCTTTGGTGTCTTGTCTCTGGCTTCGACCGAAATCATGATGCAACGGTCGTTAACGAGGGCGTTTCCGTTCCGGATTGAAACAGCAGCCTGCATCACGCCATCGTCATCAAGAAGAGCATATTCCTCGCCTTTATCAAGAATGGCCGCAGCCAAATCAGTTGTTTGGAACTGCTGCTGCTCTTCTTCGCCGGCGATTTCGCGACGTAACGTGACATAAGGCGTTATATTGTCTTTCGTGACAGCAACAAACTGCATGATGCTTGGTTTTTCCAGTTCCTGTTTACAACAAACTTGCAGGATATCTGGGCGGTAATCTGCCAAAAGGTCAAGGACAGCACGATCAGGAAATACCGTTTCGGAAGGTCGTTTGTCATAATGTTTGTCGGGGTAAATGATGCTTTCCGTTGTTGCACAACAGATCGGTGCCCATCACGAATCACAGTATAAGGCGGACGTCAGTTCGTTACGGTGATGTGAGTATTTATGATTTCTCTGTGCTCTTTACTTATCAATCATTAATTATCAAAATTGACCAGTTATCCATCAATTGCGGCACTCTCACCGCGTTTATTAGGGATTGAACAGATGAAAAACGTAACGTCTTTGGAGCCTGAGAAATTGGCGGGATGGCAGGCATCAGGTGGTGCCAAGTCACTTGAGGATACTTCTTCTCGTGGGGATCAAGACGATATGCAGGATTATGAAATTTCTGCAGCGCTTCCAACCCGTGTACCGAGTTGCTTTCACCCTTAATCCGTGCGAGCTCAGGGACAGTTCGGACGGTATTGACTTCTGATTACAGCAGAAAAGCGGTCTGGATTTTCAGACCGCTTTTCATATTAAGCCGGTTTAATGCCTTCACAGGTGATCAGGCTGCCCTGATGTCTTCAAGGAACTGCTTGATTTGAACCAGAAGCGTTTGTGATTTGTCGCTCAGGCTGTTGGATGCGGTAAGAACATCGGTCGATGCATGACGCTCATCCTCTGCTGATTGACGCAGGCCGTCCACGTTGATGGCAACTTCCTTGGTACCAGATGCGGCCTCGGAAACGTTGCGGGCAATTTCGCCGGTCGCAGCATCCTGCTGGCTTACGGCAGCAGCAATCCCGCCCGCAACTTCATTGAGTTCTTTCATCCGCGATGACAGATGTTCGATTGCGCCCAAGGCACCCTGGGTGCTGTCCTGAATGCCATTGATATGACCGGCAATGTCTTCGGTTGCACGGGTTGTCTGGTTCGCAAGGTTTTTGACCTCGGCGGCGACCACTGCAAAGCCTTTGCCGGCTTCACCCGCGCGTGCTGCTTCTATGGTGGCGTTCAGGGCCAGCAGGTTGGTCTGTTCAGCAATTGATTGAATCAGTTCGACGACTTCACCGATTTTGTCCGATGCACTGGCCAGTTCGGCAAAAATGGCGCTGGCGTCATCGGCCTCGTTCGCACCGGACTGGGCAATATCGGAACTGCGCGCAACCTGGATGGTGATTTCATCAATCGCGGCGGCAAGCTGTTGGGCAGCCGACGCCACGGTATCAACATTGGTTGCGGCTTCTTCGGTTGCGGCGGCAACATTGGCTGCCTGAGCCGTGGTCTGATCGGACTGTGCGGCCATGCTGGTGGCTGTGCTGCGCAGCTGATCAAGCGCGGCATTCACTGTGGTCAGGTTGCTTTCAACTTCGTGTTCAAACAGCGCAATCCGGCTATCGACATTTTTGGCCCGAGCGAGTTGGGCTGCGTTTGCTGCATCCTGTTGCTTCTGCAGGCGGTCGGCTTCTTCACGGTTGGCGCGGAATACTTCAAGTGCGCGGGCAAGATCCCCAATCTCGTCCTTGCGTTCGATGGCGTTGTTTTCAACTGACAAGTCACCATCGGCCAGACGTGACAGGGCTGCAGTGATGTTGCGCATTGGCTCGGTCGTACTGCGTTCAACCGCAAAACCAAGGCCACCAATGACGATCATCATCGCGACCAGCGTAAGGATATCGGTCTGGGCCCGTGACCAGAATGCGGCTTCGACATCATCGGTGTAGATGCCCGCTGCGACAACAAGGTCCCAACCATCAACTTTTTTGGCAAAGGCCAGCTTGGGTTCGTTGTTTTTGGTGCTTGGATGCGGCCAGACATAGGAAACAAAGCCACCATCCGGGTTTTTGGCGGCTTTGGCAAGGTCGGCAACCGGTGTTGCGCCCGTCGGGTCCTTGACTGTCCCCGCACTTTTCCCGGCAAGTTTCGGATTGATCGGATGCATGACCATCGTGCCATCAAGATCGGTGACAAATACGTAATTGTCGCCGTCAAATCGCTGGGCAGAGATGATCTCAAGGGCGCGTGTGCGGGCTTCGTCGTCTGAAAGCTCGCCAGATTTTGCGCGCTTGGCGAAATCTTCAAGAATACTGGCCGACTGATCCACTGTGTAGCGCAGTGTGACCTGTCGGTCGCCGAGCATGGTACCATGCAAGGACATCAGATTAATGACCGCCATTACGACCAGTGCGATGGCAACCAGTATAATTACACCGCGCAACTTCCACGCGAACGAATAATCAGACAACTTCATTTGGCACCTATTCCAATGGCGATGTGTCGCATTTCTGGTGAAATGCACGGAACAAAATTGAAAAGTTGCAGGTTATTTCGCGGATTCGGGGAATGGTTGCACTGATCTATGCCAAATACTTAAAATAAAAATTATTAAAGTGAGGAAAAAGAAGATCACCTTTCAAGCCTGCGAAAATCCTTGATTCTGGCGATATGAAAGGTCTTGTTTCCGGGATGGAGAAGGGAAAAATTGCTATTTCCCGGGTCGTTCAGACGATCAAATCTTGAAACGTTCACCGGCTGCAACGACCCGTTCCCACACCATATATTGTTCAACCCGTGTCAGGCCAAAGCGTTCAAGTGCCTTCCATGACGCGGCATTGTTTACTTCGGCATAGCCAATGATCGGAACATTCCACCGTTTCGCAACATACTCGGCAAGATGGCGACACATCAGGTCAACCGATCCCGTACCCCAATGACGGCGCAGACAGCAATATTGCGGTGAAAGCACCGAATTTCCCATATGGGTCAAGGTAATACAGCCAGTGACTTCATCGCCAAGCTTGGCGATGATCATGCCGTTATTTTCCTTGTTGTAGTTGGTTTCGAATCGCTCTGCGGTGGTTTGGTTGACCGAAGCCCGGTTCTCGAAAGCCCGGTTGAAAATGGCCGCAAGGGTTTCGAAAATATCGGGATGCTTTTTGATATAGGCATCATCAAGCAGGATCGTCTCATAGCCTTTTTCGACTGCCCGATCTGTATGGGGAAACTCGCCAGCGCGCGGGGCGCCCGGGGCACGTTCATATCGGAAACTTCCGGGAACTTCAGCAAATCCCCAGTTTTCCATATCGGCTTTAACATACACGGTTTCGGGCGGGTTATAGATGCGATAGCGGGTGTCGTGACTGGCAAGGCGGCCGTTTTCTTTTTCCAAAACCTGATGGAGACATTCGGTCAGTTTCCGAGAATCCTTTTCGGCAATCTCGATCGAAAACAGTACCAGAAGACTATCTCCGGGGCCCGGTTTTCGCGAGATGATGACCGATGCATGGATCCGTCCGCTTTCGTCCTGCAAGGCGTATTCATTGCCATTGGCTAAAATGACAGCTGCCAAATCGATACTGGCGAAATAGTTCCTTTGTTCCTCATCCGAGATTGCAAGGCGGAACGCGATATAGCGTTCAATGTTTTCTTTTGTGATCGGAACCAAGTACATGTTTCACAAAACTTTTCTTGCGGGTCATTTGGACTTAAGCTTGAACTATCAGGGCGTTAAATCGCGTAAAGGTCAAGGGGAACTGATGGAAACCGATCCGTTTTGGACCACAATCGTTGCACGGGCGGCAACGATTGATGAAAGGTTGTCGGGAAAATACGTTCCGGTTCCTGCAGACAATTCGATGACGGACGGTTCGTCAGTCACGACAGATCAAACTCAGGCTGAATATCTGAAAAGATGGTGTGAATTTGCCAGCAATGGTGACCATGATCTGTTTACACGCAGGCTTGCGCGCGATGGGCTGAGTGAACGTGATGTTACACCGTTTCTGGGCAATGTTCGTCTAAGGGACGGCGAAGCGTTACCAGATTGGGTTCCGACGGCAATTTGGTTTCTCGATGCAATGATGGCAGGCGGGCAGGGCACGGATACAGAATGCCCAAGCGATATCGCTGAAACAGTACCATTTGCTGATCTGATCTGGCCTGCGGTGGTGCAAGCGCAAAGAATGCTTGGTGACCGGGCACCAAGTCCCCTGACATTACAGGCACAGGATGACCTGACCCTCGGGCTTGTCAGTCGTCTGTCGAAATTTGCCGAAGGTGCCTTTTTCGAAAGTTTCACAAGCTATCGTCAGGCAGTCGGTATCGCACCCGATCAGGCGGCGGGAACCGGCGTATATGGTGCATTCAAAACGGCGTTATGCAGTGGTCCGTTGCGTAACCTGATTGCGGCGCGTCCGGTTCTGATCCGGATTCTGGCAACCGTGACGGATCACTGGATCGGGGCAACGCGCGAATTCCTTGAACGGCTTGAAAACGATCTTCCTGCATTGGCCGGACAATTCCCTGAGCTGGCGGATGCCCGGAAGGTTGCCAAAATTACGGCGGGTATTTCTGATCCGCATAATCATGGTCGTACGGTTCTTATCCTGACCTTCGAAAATGATGCCAAAATTGTCTATAAGCCCCGCCCGGTTGACGCAGAATGCGCATGGAAGGAGCTGTCAGACTGGTTTGAAAAGGCCGGTTCCGATATTCGTCTTTGCGCCCCGAAGACCTGGGCGCGCGACGGGTATGGCTGGATGGGCTTTGTCAAAGCCAATGCCGATCTTTCACAGGATCAGGGATCGGGTTTCTATCGGGCGGCCGGGCAATTACTGGCATTGATGTACTGTCTTAAGGGCAGTGACATGCATCATGAAAATTTCCTGATTGCGGATGGGCGCCCGGTTGTTATTGACCTTGAAACCCTGTTTCAGCCGGAACTGCGGTTGTTTTACGGGGCCGATCACGCCTTGCACGCCAAGGAACTGGCACAACATCGCCTTGATGGTGGCGTGAATGCGGTCGGCCTGTTACCCAAACGTAAAAATATTGCGGGCCACTGGATTGACGATGGCGGACTGGCGGTGGCGCAAACATGCATGGTCAAAGTTCCCACCCTGCGTCACATCAATCAGGATCAGATGGTCCTTGATCAGGTCGAACGTGAAGAATTGCTTTCGGGGATCGCACTGACCATTGGTGGCAAAGCCCCCGATATAGCCGACTTCCTTGACGATGTTTTGTCGGGTTTTGATGATGCGGTTGCCTTTTTGAGTGCTCACAAGGACGAACTGGTTGCCAGTGATGGTCCGCTTGCCGCTTTTGCCGGGGCAACAATCCGTCATGTCTTGCGCCCGACAGCCTATTATCAGGAGCTTGAACGGGCATCGCGCCAGCCACAAAACCAGCAGGACGGGTTTGTCTGGAGCCTGAATTTCGAACGGCTGTGTCGCAAGGCGCGCTGGGATCTGGAAAATTATCCGGGATGGGCATTGCTTGGGGCTGAACGAACAGCTCTGGCCCGTCTGGACGTTCCGCTATTTACCGGAAAAACCGATCAGGATGGTATCTGGGCTGATGGCCGATTTCTGACCGATCAACTGACGCAACGGTCGGTTTTGCCAACCATCGAAACGCGTATTGATCTGGTGACCGGCAATGCTGCGCAGGAACGGGCAATTATTCGGCAATCTTTCCTGGCAACCTCACAAGCTTTCCTGCCATCGCGCCGTCCCTGGCAAAATGACAAGACGGTCGAGAACATCAAGGATGTGGCCCGAACCAAGGCATTTCAAATTGCCGATATTGTGGCATCTCAGGCCATCATGATGGATGGAAGTGCCAGCTGGATAACGGCTGATATTACCGGTGATGGCAAGGGCCTTGAAGCACGGGTCATGGATGAGGGGCTCTATGGCGGGACAGCGGGACAGGCACTGTTTTTTGCTGAATGTTACGGTGTTGATCCTGTGGGGAAATGGCGCGATCTGGCCGTGGCGACACTGGAAGCCCCGCGTCAAATGGCCTTGGGAAATGCCAGTACAATGCCAAGGCCGGTCACGGCAATCGGCGGATTCGAAGGTGTTGCCGGACTTGTTTATGTTCTGACGCGATGTGCGGATCTTCTTGAAATGCCGGACCTGCTTGAAGACGCGGTTCGACTATGTGCACGGCTTGATGATCAGGCAATTGCATCAGACAAGGCGTTGGATGTGATTAGTGGCTCGGCCGGGGCTATCCTTGTTTTGTTGGCACTTTATGATGCGACGGGGAATTCCGGGGTGCTTGAACGTGCTGTCCGGTGTGGCCGGCATTTCCCCGAAAATCCGACGATGTGGAAAAGCGTTTCATCAACCACACTTGCGGGGATGTCGCATGGGGCTGCGGGCGTCGTTTATGCTCTTTTGAAACTTTATCAGGCGACAGGCGACAAAGCTTTCCTTGATCTTGCCAACAGTGGCTTGGCCTATGAAAGAGGGTTGTTTGATCCTGACCTGAAAGGCTGGCCGGATCTTCGGGATGATGCAAATCGGGTTGATCCGGTGCAATGGTGCCATGGTGCAGTTGGCATCGGTTTTGCCAGAATGGCGACCTTGCATATCCTTGATGATCCGATGATCCGGGCTGAAATTGATATGGCGATTGCTGCGACATTGTCGGTACCCGACGGTGGGCGCGATAATCTGTGTTGTGGCCATGCCGGACGTTTTTCCATGCTGGCCTATGCAATGGATATGGGATTGGGCCCCGATAATCTTGAGACGGTGTTTAATCAACGTCTGTTGGCATGGATTTCAAGGCTTGATAGCGGGCAGATCGGATTGGCAGCCAGCGATGTCATGCTTCAGCACGGTCTGATGCAGGGTCTTTCGGGGATCGGACAGGCTTTGCTGGAAATTGGTTCACCGCCAAAGGTCAGGCCGGTTCTTCTGCTTGCATGATGTTCCCTTTGGGTGATGTGTATAGATGCAATTAAATCTTTAATTGACATTGGGCTGCGGCGGGTAGCTAATTCAATGGGCTGACTTTATTGAATTTCTACGGGAGAACGGTCAATGACCATGAACCAAGTTTCGACGGGCACGTCACTTGATGTCTGGGCACAGTCAGGTGGTGCTTTCAACGGTGCGATGACAGATATTTCCGGCTCAACAGACGCAACCCTTGCAAGTGCGCAGCCAAGCTTCGCCCGGGTTTGTGCACCGGCAACCGAGACAGAATTAAATGCAGCTATGGTTACCGTTGGTTTTACATGTGGTGGCTGGGAACCTGAACTGAACGCAGCAGGACCTTCGATTGCTGTGTGTCGCGGCGGTGGCGGTTGGGAGCCCGAGCTGCAGTCGGCAGCATATACCCATTCGATTCAGTGCCGTGGCGGCTGGTAACTAACAGCAGCTGGCAGAAACTGGCACAGGTGACTTCGTTACTTTTGGTGCCATTCCTGCAGGATACCTGAGAGCGGACCCGTGGTCTGAAATTGCGTTTAAAACGGGCTCTTCGTTTGAGCCCGTTTTTTGTTCCAAGTTTCAAAACCATATCGTGACATCAAGCCTGAAACTGGGATTTTTCCGCATGAAGCCCCCTGGTTACGGGCGGTGCTTTCGGCGGAAAGATTTCAGAAAAGGCAGGCAGATTGATCTGCCCTTCTATTTAGGTTCCCTCTGCAAGTTGCTGATTTATAAATTTTTCGTATTGGTTTTGGTGTTTGTCCGGAGTGTGAGAGTTAAATCCCCGGTTGACTTTGTTCGGTTGCAAATCTCTAATTTCCCTCGTTGTGTTTAACGAGTTCCTTTGGGAGAACATAAAATGACGCAGATGAATATTGCTGCAACAACGTCCCTTGATGCCTGGGCACAATCGGGTGGTGCTATTGTCGGCATGACGGAAACAGCGATTGCCACCGACGAGGGATTGTATGCTGTGGCCTATACCGCTGATGCAATTTTCTCGCACGAACCGGCTCTGGAAATGAATGCTGCCGCCATTACAATTGGCACAGTTTGTTTGGGTCTGGGTGCAGAACTGAGTTCGGCTGCGCTGACTATGGGTATTCGCATAGCTTGTTCCATCGAACGTTAGGCTACGACATTTACGGTTGGTAGTTGGCCTTCTTGCAGGTGTTGAGTCGAGCTTCAAGCTGTTGCAATCCCTGTCGGTGGTCTTGGGCCCGGCACATAGGGCTGGTAGTCAGCGCCGGACAGTTTTGAAATGATAGAGAAGGCGGGTCACTTTGAGCCCGCCTTTTTCCATTCAGGATGTGTTGACTGTTGCATCGATCCCCGTGATCAGGAAACCATCCCGTGTGCTGTTGCGTCACAAAGTTGGGGATATTGTCAGTTTTATCACCAGAAGTTGCCGCAACCATTTGACTAATTTCCGGAATTGCCATTCAATCAAAATGCACGTCTGCTTTCGAAAAAAACAGGGAACACGAGTATGAGCCGTATGGAAAACGTGACGACAGGTCCGATGGATATCTGGGCCCAAACCGGAGGTGCGATTGCGACGCCGGTTGCCAATGCCGATGATCATCAGGGCCAAGAAATGCAGTCAGCTATGCTGACGCGCTCGCCTCAGACCTGCTACAGCATCGATCAGGAAATGGCGAATGGACAATATTCCGGTCATTTTCCGTTCTGTATCGAGCATGAAATTCAGGCTGCCCAGTATTCGCAGCAATTCCCGGTTTGCATTGATCAGGGTCAGGAATTGCAGTCTGCCATGCTGACGCGCTCACCACAAACCTGTTACAGCATTGGTCAGTAACAGCTTCGGCAAGCTACACAGTTGCATTTAACGGCAATCGCACTCCTTTGATAAAGGCGTGCGTAGTGGCTATGAGATGTGCCACGCATGAAGAATTCGGGGTTCGCAATACCCACGGTTACATGTCCGGTATCAGGAAGGCAGGTCCGCAATGGCCTGCCTTCCTTCCTATTGATGGGATACAACTTCAGGCGATAACCAGTTTGTTGAAAATGAAACAAATTCTCTGGTTTGATCTGTACTCGTTGACAATTTGTATTTGTTAATATTCAATCCTGAGGCGATTTTTATTCACAATATTCAGGGATAGTGAACATGGAACGGATGGAAGATGTGAGCCGGAGCTCGATGGCGGCATGGATGGCCCACGGTGGGGCAATTGCTCTGTCCATGGAGGCGGGGATAAACGAAGATTCCGGCATGGAAGCAGCGGCATTCACCTATGGCGGCGGGGCTTGCGGCGTGTCGAATGGTGATTCAGATATCCTTGCGGCTGCCGGATCAAATAGTATGGGACTGTGTCACGAAGTACCTCGTTCTGATCTTGAAATCAGTGCGGCTGCAGGGTCTTTGGGAATGGGACTTCGTTGCGGATAACCATTAACTGATCGGGAAATAAGGGCCGCGACTTGTTCGGGGGTGCAAATTTTCTGGTCACTTAACCGGTTTCGTATATTGAATATCGGAAGATACACATTATTAAAAGGCAGGCTGAATTTCAGCCTGCCTTTTATTGTTGGTGCGTCCATGGAAAACGGGATTTATCCCGATCAATATTCGTAAGGACTGCCATCCATATTTTCCATCAGCACTTCACGCTTGCCGACATGGTTGGCGGCGGAAACCACACCGTTTTCTTCCATCTGTTCGATGATGCGCGCGGCACGGTTATAGCCGATTGAAAGTTTGCGCTGGATGAAGCTTGTAGATGCCTTTTTCTCGCGCAGGACAATGCCGACGGCCTGATTATAAAGATCATCATCCGATCCGCCGCCTGCACCTGCATTGCCGCCACCCATATAGGCGGCCATCGGGTCTTCTTCGGGTTCTTCGGTGACGGTTTCAAGATAGGACGGGTCGCCCTGATCGCGCAGATGCTTGACGATGCTTTCGACTTCCTCGTCCGAGACGAACGGGCCGTGGACACGTTGCAAACGACCACCCTGACCCATGTAAAGCATATCCCCCTGACCCAGAAGCTGTTCGGCACCCATTTCACCAAGGATGGTGCGCGAGTCAATTTTCGAGGTCACGGAATAGGAAATACGTGTCGGGAAGTTGGCCTTGATCGTACCGGTGATCACGTCAACCGACGGGCGCTGGGTAGCCATAATAAGATGCAGACCCGCCGCACGGGCCATCTGTGCCAGACGCTGGATCGATGCTTCGACATCCTTGCCTGCCACCAGCATCAGGTCGGCCATCTCGTCCACGATGATGACGATGAATGGTAACGGCTCCATCGGCAATTCCTGATCTTCAAAGATCGGTTTGCCGGTTTCCGGGTCAAAGCCGGTCTGAACACGACGGGTAAGCTGCTCGCCCTTGGCGGAGGCTTCCTTGATGCGCTTGTTATAGCCTGCAATGTTACGCACGCCGACCTGGCTCATGGCACGATACCGGTCTTCCATTTCGCGCACCGCCCATTTCAGGGCAACAACTGCCTTGTGCGGATCGGTCACAACCGGGGTCAGAAGATGCGGGATGCCGTCATAAATCGACAGTTCGAGCATCTTCGGATCAATCATGATGAAGCGGCATTCTTCGGGCTTCAGGCGATAGAGCAATGACAGGATCATTGCGTTCACACCGACCGACTTACCCGAGCCGGTCGTACCGGCAATCAGCAAGTGCGGCATCTTGGCAAGATCGGCAATCACCGGGGTGCCGCCAATATCCTTGCCAAGGCTCATATTCAGTTTGCCGGTATTCTTTTCAAAATCGCTGGAGGCCAGGATTTCATGCAGATGTACGGTTTCGCGCCGTGCATTTGGGAGCTCAATGCCAATAACGTTGCGCCCGGGCACTACGGCAACACGGGCGGCAATCGCACTCATGGAGCGGGCGATATCATCGGCAAGGCCAATGACGCGTGAAGACTTAACACCGGCTGCCGGTTCAAGCTCGTAGAGTGTTACAACCGGGCCCGGGCGAACCTGAACGATCTCGCCCTTTACGCCGAAATCCTGAAGCACAGTTTCAAGCAGACGGGCATTCTGTGCCAAGGCTTCCTGATCGATCTGATTGGCATCGGTGGGATCGGGTTCACCAAGCAGATCAAGCGGCGGGAAACGATATTCGTCCGATCCCAGATCAAAGGATGCCTGACGTTGGGCTGCGGCCTTCGGGCTCGGCTGCAGCTTGGCTGCCGGGGCGGCGACAATGTGAACAGGTGGTTCGTGATCGATACCATCATCATCGTCAAACGCGTCGTCTCCGTCATCGTCCGGTTCCATGTTCGGCTCGGAACGACGGGTGGAGATAACAGAACCCAGTTTGGATTTCGATTTATCAAGCGACGGTTCCTGCCGTGATCCCGGTGCACGTTTGGCAACCGGTTCATCGTTGCTGCCGGTCGGAATGACGGCACGGATACCCGCAATCACCTTGCCTGCGGTAAAGGACAGAGCACCGCCCAGACGAGCCCAATCCGAAAGCGAATAGGCCATGCAAAAGATGGTCAGGGCCATGCCAAGAAGCATTGACGCCAAGGCAATGATTGCGCGTGCACCCGGTACGCCGATCATGGCAAATCCGGTCTGCAGTTTCGCAAGAAGAAGATCACCGGCAAAACCGCCAAGTCCCACGGTCAGCGGCCAGTGCATGCCCGGATGAATAGCCGCCGCCGAAATCGCCACCAAAAGCAAGGCCAACGGCAATACCAGAAACCGTACCCACATCCAGCTAAACGGTTTGACCGCAATCAGACGCAAGCCCCAACCAAGCATCAGAACACTCAGAAGGGCCGACGCCAGACCAAGGGTGCGCA
This sequence comes from Thalassospira profundimaris, assembly GCF_003326795.1. Classification (GTDB taxonomy): domain Bacteria; phylum Pseudomonadota; class Alphaproteobacteria; order Rhodospirillales; family Thalassospiraceae; genus Thalassospira; species Thalassospira profundimaris_C. The sequence goes on from NZ_JPWI01000001.1 coordinate 636,053, forward strand.
ACATCAGATCCGCGCCATAAGCGCCAATAACACCCAGCGGGTTGAAAATGGGGCCGCGGTCGGTTGCATGATTAAAGGACGGATCGCCCGGATGGAAGCCAATCAGCATGATGAACAGGGCAATGGCCAGAAACACCAGACCAAGGCCGCAAATCCGCAAACCGCTGCGCTTTAGCCAGGTCACAAGACTGCCGGGCATGAAGGCGGTTCCAAGAATGTTCGACTGACTGCTCATCTGGGTATCCGTTCTGGTTAGGTCCTGTTTGGGTTTAATGACTGCTTTGGCGCGAAAGGCTTAGCTTTCCAGCGCCGCGGCAATCCGCGTAAGCCCATCGCGTGTAGTTGCAAGATCATGAACAAGGGCAATGCGGATGAACTGCTTGCCCGGATTGTTGCCATCCTTGTCCGTGATCGAAAGATAACTGCCCGGAATGACCTTTACCCCGGCCTCTTTCCAGATCTTTTTGGTTGCGGCTTCGTCATCGCCCACGTCAAGCCACAGGAAGAATCCCCCCGGCGGGCGATAGAAACCAAACCGGTTGCCAAAGACTTCGGCGGCAACATCAATCTTGGCGCGGTAAAGATCGCGGTTTTCCTCGGCATGGACATCGTCATTCCAAAGCGCGGTTGATGCCGCCATGATCGGCATCGGAATGGTTGCCGAACAATAGCTGCGAAGTGCGGTAAAGCGTTTGACGATTTTGGCATCACCGGCAACAAACCCCGACCGCAGGCCCGGCGCGCTTGATCGTTTCGACAGGCTGTGGAACACAAGAATGTTGTCCATGTTTCCACCCTGACTTGCACAGATTTCAAGGGCCCCAACCGGTGCCTCGCTGTCATAGATATCGGCGTAGCATTCATCCATCGCCAGAACGAAGTCATGCTTGCGTGCAAGACCAATAATCCGTTCAAGATAGGCCGGCGAGGCAATCGATCCTTGTGGATTGGCGGGCGAACACAGGAAAAACAGACGGCAGGCATCAAGGGTTGCGTCGTCAATTAGATCAAGATCGGGCAGGAAGCCGGTCTCCGGGCCCGCGGCAAGCGGTACCATTTCGGCATCATTCAAAACGGCTGCGCCACAATAGACCTGATAGAACGGGTTGGGCAGCAAGACCTTGGGCTTCGGGCCCGGCTGATCCTGTGGAATGACAGTGGTGGCGATCAGGTACAGGGCTTCGCGTGTACCGGCGACGGGCAAAACATGATCATCACGATCAATCATGCCCGTCGGCAGGTTATAGCGGCGATCAAGCCAGTTCTTGATGGCGTCGCGCAGTTCGGGCGTGCCGGAACCGGGCGGATATTTGTGCCAAAGGCTGGCATATTTAACCATCGCCTCGGTGATCATGGCGGGCGGCTCGTGCTGAGGTTCGCCAATTGACATCACCAGCGGGGATTGACCGGGTTCAATACCGTCAAGCAGGGCTGCCAATCGCGGGAACGGATAGGCAGGCAATTGATCGAGGCGTTCGTTAAACATGGTCGTCGTCATTCCAGCTTGATCTGTGCCCCGTCATGATCCACGGAGCCGTTATGCAGAATATGGGTAAATTCCCCTGACTTTACCCCTATGCCAAAAGTGCAAAGAAAGATTTAAGAGACAGGGCACGAAGGTGCAAAAAGCCCGGAAAGACGGGCTTTCCGGGCTTCGGGAAATTTGGGGATGATGTTTTGTGCGGTCCTAGCTCGCGCGGAGGTCATCCTCGGGATAGGCCCCGATCTTGTGAATCGAGATATCAGCACCGTCAAACTCGTCTTCTTCGGAAAGACGAATGCCGATGGTTTTCTTGATCACGCCGTAAACGACAAAGCCTGCAATGGTGGCAAAGACAACACCGCTCAGCGATCCGGCAAGTTGGGCTGCAAAAGAAACGCCACCCATGCCGCCAAGGGCTTCAAGACCAAAGATACCACAAGCGATACCGCCCATCAGTCCGCACATGCCATGCAGGGGCCAGACACCAAGAACGTCATCGATTTTCCATTTCGCCTGACACTGGTTAAAGCCCCAGACAAACAGGACACCTGCCAACCCGCCGGTGACAAGCGCACCGATCGGATGCATGACGTCTGATCCGGCACAGACCGCAACAAGACCGGCAAGGGCGCCGTTATGGACAAAGCCCGGATCGTTTCGTCCTGCAATAAGGGCTGTCAGGATGCCGCCAACCATTGCCATCAGCGAGTTGACGGCAACAAGTCCGGTGATGCCCGAAACCGACTGGGCCGACATGACATTAAAGCCGAACCAGCCAACACACAGAACCCATGATCCAAGGGCCAGGAACGGAATGTTTGATGGTGGAATCCCGATCAAGCCGCCGGATTTGGTATAGCGGCCACGCCGGACACCAAGGCTGATAACCGCACCCAGTGCAATCCAGCCGCCAACCGCATGGACAACAATTGATCCGGCGAAGTCATGGAAGGGCGCGCCAAATGCTGTTTCGATCATGTCCTGGAAACCAAAATTATTGTTCCAGACCATGCCTTCAAACAGCGGATAGCACAGGCCGACCAGAATGGCAGTGGCAAAAAGCTGCGGATAGAAGCGTGCACGTTCGGCAATGCCTCCGGAAATGATCGCCGGAATTGCTGCTGCAAAGGTCAGCAGGAAAAAGAATTTGACCAGATCATAGCCGCTTGATGCAAAGGCCGGGACGCCGTCACTTGCAGTATGGCCGCTCAGAACCGATGCACTTGTAAGAAAATCAACACCATAGGCGATACTGTAGCCGACAAAGAAATAGGCAATCGTCGAAACCGCAAAATCGACAATGATCTTAACCAGGGCGTTGACCTGGTTCTTCTTGCGCACTGTGCCGACTTCAAGAAAAGCAAAACCGGCATGCATTGCGAGCACCATAATAGCGCCCATCAGGACGAAAAATACGTCCGAGGCAGTCTGGAAAGCCTCCATCAGGCATCCCCCTTTATAGCGTTTCCTCTCGGTCCGGTCTTGTCGGGGCCGCCGGACTCTGGTTCGGAGCTGCCAAGATCAATTTTCGTGCCAACGGATGCACAAGGGGGATGCAAGCCAGCAGCAGCAAGGTCTTGGGAGGTATTTTGATCGTCAGGGAATGGAAGGCGAGTTTGGGCAGAAAAAGGGGTTCTGCCTTCGCAATGAACAAAAGGCTGCCCAAAAAGGCAGCAATACACAAAAAGCCCGCCGTGGGAAAATCCAGGGCGGGCCAGTTGGTCTGACAGGCTGGGTACCGGGCAAGCCCGATACCCGTCAGGAAATCAAATCGCTTAGAAGCGCTGGGAACCCTTGCCGAATTCCGGGTAAGCTTCCAGACCGAGTTCAGCAGCATCCGAACCCATGGCTTCGTCTTCTTCCGAGAGACGGATACCAACGGTGAACTTCAGGATGAGCCAGACAATGGCCGAGGCAATGATGGTGAAGGCACCCATTGCGACGATACCGGTCAGCTGTACGCCAAATGATGCACCGTCATTGGTGAACGGAACAGCAAGCGTGCCCCAGATGCCGCAGACAAGGTGAACCGAAACCGCACCAACAACGTCGTCGATTTTCAGTTTGTCGAGCAGCGGAACTGCGATGACAACCAGAATGCCGCCGATTGCGCCGATGATGATGGCAGAACCGATGGTCGGGGTGTCCGGACCAGCCGTGATCGAGACCAGACCAGCCAGTGCACCGTTAAGTGCCATGGTAAGGTCGACCTTTTTGTAAAGGATCTGGGTCAGGATCGCTGCGGCAACAACGCCACCGGCAGCAGCCATCGTGGTGTTGCCATAGATGTTGGCAATCGCGATGACATCAGCACCAGAACCCATAGCAAGCTGGGAACCACCGTTGAAGCCGAACCAGCCGAGCCAAAGGACGAAGGTACCAAGGGTTGCAAGCGGAAGGTTGGAGCCCGGCATCGGGTGAACCGAACCGTCTGCGCCATATTTGCCTTTACGTGCACCAAGGATGATCGCACCGGTCAGAGCAGCCCAGCCGCCAACCGAGTGAACGATGGTCGAACCGGCGAAGTCAGCAAAGCCCATTTCAGAGAGCCAGCCGCCACCCCAGGTCCATGCACCGGTGATCGGATAGAGAACGCCAGTCAGAACAACGACGAAGATCATGAATGGCCACAGTTTGATACGCTCGGCAACAGTGCCCGAAACGATCGAAGCTGCGGTTGCAACGAAGACCATCTGGAAGAACCAGTCAGACGTTGCGGAATAACCGCCAGAGAAATCGCCGCCCAAAGCAGCGGCATCATCAGCACTCCAGAGGCTCAGCGAACCGATCCAGCCGGAAACATCCATATACATCAGGTTGTAGCCGATGAGGTAGTACATGATACCTGCAACCGAGAACAGACCGATGTTCTTGAACAGAATGGTGGATACGTTCTTGGTACGAACGAGGCCGGATTCCAGCATCGCAAAGCCAGCAGCCATCCACATGACCAGCGCGCCGCTGAACAGGAAGCTGAAGCTGTTAAGAATATATTGGGTTTCGGCCGAAACGCCTGCGTCCTGAGCAAAGGCCGGAGAAGCGATTGCCAGAAGGGCGGTAGCTGCCACAGCAGCAAGGCCGGTTTTCTTCATGGAAATAGTCATAATGTCTCCCCTTGTCTCTGGACTTACAGGGCGTCGTCGCCGGTTTCACCAGTACGGATACGGACCGCCTGGCTTACATCAAGAACGAAAATCTTACCGTCCCCGATTTTCCCGGTTTGAGCAGTTTTGGTGATAGCTTCGACAACCTGATCGACCAGATTATCCGTGATGGCGACTTCCAGCTTCACTTTCGGCAGGAAGCTGACCATGTATTCAGCACCACGATAAATTTCGGTCTGGCCTTTCTGACGGCCAAAACCTTTTACTTCGGTGACCGTCAGACCCTGAACGCCAAGCGCGCTGAGCGCTTCGCGGACTTCATCGAGTTTGAACGGCTTAATGACAGCAGTAACAAGTTTCATAATATTGCGACCTCCCGGCATATCCGTTGAGTACCAACGTGGTAATCACGATTTCGCAGTCACAGCTTCCAAACCAAGAATCGTGCCAGACTCAAAATAAAACTTCTAAGTATTTGTTTTATAATGATAAAATAGAGTGTTTTCCGGATTTCCCGGCAGTGATGTAATGAAAATGCAGGATTAAAATATGCACAGAATCTGTTTCTGTTTAAAAAATGTGCATATTTTTTAATCAAAGAGATAGCACAGCAAAAAGCTGTTGTGGCTCAAGGTGATGAGTGACCCACGCCATTCCGGCAATCAGGAGTGCCATCGGATCAGCAGCATGAAACCGGGCGGGTTTCTGCGATTATCCAGGTCAAATTTGCTTGTGATCCGTAGCGGCGCAGATCTCCGTAATGCTTATCGGATGACAATTTGCGACCACAACAGGACGGGGTGGGTTGTGGGCCGGTAGTGGCCGGGGTAAATATGGCTGTAACCGATGGCGGTTACAGATGTTGCGTCAGGTCAACGCTGGCATGTGATCAAAGGTCGTATGAAAGCGGGACGGGCGAGGCTGGCTGAAGCAGGATATTCAAGATGCATGATCAACAGGTACTTCATACCGATGTCGTCATTCTGGGCGGGGGCCTTAATGGTGCTGCCATGGCGCTGGCACTTGCCCATGGCGGGATGAATTCGGTAGTGATTGACTATGCTGACCCGAAAACCATCCTCAGTGCCAATTATGACGGCAGGACCTGCGCGATTGCAGCGGCTTCAAAGGCGGTGCTCGAAGTGGTCGGTGCCTGGGAACACATGGCTGACGAGGCCGAGCCGATCCTTGATATCCGCATTGCCGACGGCCAAAGCCCGCTTTTCCTGCATTATGATCACCATGATGTCGGTGACGAACCGCTGGGCTATATCGTAGAAAATCTTGTCACCCGCGGTGCGTTATATCGAGCGATTGCAAAAAGCGACCTGATTGAAATGATCGCACCGGCGCGTGTCACCGGGATTGCGCGTGATCAGGGCGGCATGACCATTTCGCTGGCAGATGGTCGTCAGGTTCGTGCGCCGCTTGCTGTCGGGGCAGAGGGGCGTAACTCGATGCTGCGTAAATGGGCAGGTATCAAGACCTATGAATGGAGTTACAAGCAAAGTGCCGTGGTTTGCACCGTAAAGCACAAGCAGCCGCACAACGGTCTGGCCGTCGAGCATTTCCTGCCAGCCGGTCCTTTTGCCATTCTGCCGATGACCGATAATCGCTGTTCCATTGTCTGGACGGAAAGTACGGAGCTTGGCAATTATCTGGTCAATCTCGATGAAGAGACCTTTGTTGATGAATTGCATCGGCGCTTTGACGGTTATCTTGGTGATCTTGAAGTTGTCGGCCCGCGTTTTTGCTATCCGCTCGGTCTTCAGCATGCCTATCACTATACCGATTACCGGATCGCCCTGATCGGGGATGCGGCGCATGGCATGCACCCGATTGCCGGGCAGGGCCTTAATATGGGTATTCGCGATGTGGCGGTGCTTGCCGAAATTCTGGTCAATGCCCGTCGTTTGGGCCGTGATATTGGAAGTGCCGATGTGCTTGGTGACTATGAACAATGGCGCCGGTTTGACAACACGGTGATGCTGGCAGTGACCGATCTGACCAACCGGCTGTTTTCAAACGATATCGCCCCGATCCGTTGGGCGCGCGATATTGGTCTGGCTGTGGTTCAGAAAATCCCGCCGCTCAAGAAAACCTTCATGTCTCATGCGATGGGCTATGCCGGAACCTTGCCAAAATTGATGCAGGGTAAATCGCTTTAAACTGATTTACTGATCCCCATTCAGTTATAATCGTTCAAAATACTGTCGTTTTTTATGTGCGAATGTTGATTTGTGTCAACAAGTCAGCAATTGGAAAGGCGCAATGTCCCCTCCGATCTGATACACGCAAAAGGGGACAGACGATGTCATTCTTGAAGAAAACGATTGGTGCAACCGCACTGGGTGGGCTTATGGCGGCGGCCCTGCTTGCTGGCAATGTAGCCCATGCGCAGACCGCAGAATTCAAATCCAAGCAGGCTGGTGACATTGTCATCCGTGCCCGCGGGATTGCGCTTGTTCCGGACGAGGATACCTATGATGACACCCTCAATACAGGCGAAGGTCATCTGAACAACGATGTGGTTCCGGAGGTCGACTTTTCCTACTTCTTGACCGACAATCTTGCGCTTGAGCTGATCGCAGCAACCACCAAGCATGACCTGACCTGGCAGAACCCGAACCTTGACGCCGGCTCGGTTCGTCTGCTGCCGCCGACCCTGACGCTGCAATATCACTTCATGCCCGAAAGCCGTTGGAGCCCGTATGTCGGTGCCGGTATCAACTATACCTTCTTCTATGATTCCAAACCGGGGCAGTTCAACTCGGTCAAATATGAAGATGGCTTCGGCTATGCCTTCCAGGCAGGTTTTGACTACGCGATTTCCGGCCCTTGGTCAGTGAACCTCGATGTGAAGAAAATCTTCCTCGATACGGATATCAGCATCAATAACGGTGCCAATACATCAAAAGCGCACCTTGATCCGTGGGTCTTTGGTGTCGGTATTGGCTATCGCTTCTGATATCGTCTGACGGCGCCGGTTTGCCGGAAACCGCCAGATTTAAAACGGCTCCGTCCTGCCCGACGGGGCCGTTTTTATATGCAAAATTCGGGAATGATCGATTAGGGGATGATCAGGGGTCGCGGGACAGGCCGCGGGCTTCAAGAGCCGCAAGATAGTCCGACCAGAGCGTGTCCTGCTTTTCATGCAATTCGCGCAGATAGTGCCAGCTGTAAAGCCCGCTATCATGCAGGTCATCAAAGCTGATCCGTACCGCGTAATTACCGACCGGGGAGATGTCGATGATGCCGACATGACGGCGTCCGGCGATGATCTTTTTCTCGGACGGATGATGGCCCTGAACTTCGGCCGACGGGCTTTCAACGCGGAGCAGCTCGGCGCTCAGACGTGTTGATACGCCATCATCCCATATGACCTCAAGAATACGGTCATCACGCAGATAATTAATCTCGACGGGGGTGAATTCCGGAGTGAAGCCGTCCTGTGACATGATGGACAGATACCGCCTTAATCTTCGATCGGACGAGCTTCGTCGGGCAGCATGATCGGGATACCGTCACGGATCGGATAGGCCAGACCGGCCTTCGGGCTGATCAGCTCGTTATTTTCACGATCATATTCAAGCGCCTGCTTGGTCACCGGGCAGACAAGGATTTCAAGCAGTTTCGGGTCTACCGGGCTGTGAGTCGCAGTCATCAATTCGGCCTTTGGGTTATAACGCCGTAATGCAACGGCCTTTAACAATCAGTTGGTGCTGCCATGCATATGTTTCGGGCCCGCATGGACCGCCATTTCAAGCAACGTAGTCAGCATATCGCCGCGATCATACAGGGTTGTGCATTCGAGCAAAGCCTGTTTTTCAAGCGGGCTGAGCCGGCAGCCCATCGAAATGGTGGTGATCAGCATTTCATCGTCGCTATCGGCCAGTGTATCCCAACAGGACCGCAGGGAATGCTGGGCAAAATAGGCCTCAAGCGCCATGCGCAGGCGATCACGATTGATCGGCATGTCATCTGCCGGAATGTCGAGATCGTCCTTCCACGGGGCAAAATCGCCGCGTACAGCGCGATAGCCGCCATCATTGTTGGGCAGTTCTTCAACAACATTAAAACGGCAGACGCCAGTCAATGTGATCAAAAAACGACCATCGTCGGTTTCGCTGAAGGCGGTGATACGCCCGGCGCACCCGGTTGAAAAGATGGCCGGGTGATCAGGGTCCATGAAATAGCTGTTATGCTGGTCAGGGCGGGGCTGAATCATGCCAATGATGCGGTCCTGACCCAATGCGTCCGTCACCATATTGATATAGCGCGGCTCGAAAATATTCAGCGGCAAATGGCCACGCGGCAGCAAAAGCGCACCGCTAAGCGGGAAAACCGGCATGACATCAGGAAGATCCGAAAACGCAGGATCAAAAGGACCGCATATGCTCATGAAAACAAGACCGTCGATAGGGCACGGCGTCCGGCGACGCTGGCGGGATCCATCGGACCCCAGGCTTCAAAAAACTTCAGGAGCTGAGTGCGTCCTGCATCTTCATTCCATTCGCGATTGGTACGAATGATTTTGATCATGGCGTCGACGGCTTCTTCGCGTTTGTTGGTCGCAAAGCATGCCATGCCAAGGTCATACAGGGCCTGCAAATCGGTCGGGTCTGCTGCAACCTTGGCTCGTGCGGCATCAAGATCTTCGCTGCTGTAACCGGTTTCAGCCAGTTCAAGCGCGCTGATTGCGGCCGAAATTGGCGCTTTCAGTCGATCAACTTCAGACATGTTGTCGACGAAGTGACGGGCTTCTTCGGTCTCACCCATGCCCACCATGCAGCGGATCATGCCGCCAATTGCAGTTTCGTTTTCCTGCTCGCGTTCGAGAACGCTGACATAGAGCCCGTGGGCATCTTCGAAATTACTCTCGGTCAGGGCTGCGGCGGCCTGTTCAAGAAGGGCCTCGATCGGGCTTTCAATCGGACCACCGGCAAGGCGTTCATAGAATGCACGGACTTCGCTTTCGGGCTGTGCTCCCTGGAAGCCGTCAACGGGACGACCGCCCTTAAAGGCATAAACAGTCGGAACTGACTGGATGCGCAATTGCATCGCCAGTTCCTGATTTTCATCGATGTTGATTTTGACAAGTTTGACGCGACCGCCAGCTTCTCGGGTAACCTTTTCGATCACCGGCGTCAGGCTTTTGCACGGGCCGCACCAGGGGGCCCAGAAATCGACGACGACAGGCACTTCCATTGAAGGCTCGATAACATCCTGGACAAAAGTTTCGACACTGCTGTCCTTGATCAGATCGGATGCCTGGTTCGGATTGGTGGCCGTTTCAGGCGCATTCGCGTCAAGAATAATCGACATTATTGTTCACTCACTAAAACTGATTTCTAGATGATGCCGCGTTGCCCGGACGACAAGAGGCATAGATGTGAAATAGATTTATTACTATAATCAAATGTTTGTATTTATAAGGACTTACCCCGGATGTCCGCGATTCAGTTAGCGCCCGCTGATTCCAGATCGGCTTCGAAATCAATGATCAAAGCTTCGTACCCCAGAGATGTGATGAATTTCAACAGGTCTGCTGACGAAATTGTCGTGGTTCTGTCATTGCGCAAGGGGTGAAAGTTCAAAACATTGCCGTTGGCCAATTTGGCATCAAGGGCAAGTCTGACTTTTCTGTCCGTGTCGTTGATCAGCGCAAAGGGCGTTACCGAACCCGGTTTGACGCCAAGTGTTGCAATCAGCAATTCAGGTTTGCCAAATGACAGACGCGCACACCCCAGCCGCTTATGCAAGTGGTTCATGCGAATCTCGGTCTCTTCCTCGGCGACGACCAGCCACAATTCACCTTTCTTGTCTTTGACAAACAGGTTCTTGGAATGAAGCCCGGGAAGATCGCCGCGGAGATTTTGCGAATCCTCGACCGTGAAAAGCGGAACATGCTCATGAGTCGTCGTTTCGATTCCCAGTTTTGCCAGCTGATCGAAAAGTACGGTTGATGGATTGCTCATGCTGTTTCTCTTGTGGATGTGACGCGCGAAGATACCCAACTTCAAAACCTGACGCAAATTTGCGCGAGGCCGGTCGGATTTCGGCAATTCGACCTCATAAAGTCAAGGAAAACTGCCAAAATTTGCAATGTTACGATTTCGTGGAAAAAAGGGTTGCAATCGCTCTTTGTTGGGCTATTATCCGCGCCGCTCCACAGGGGCAGGAAACAAACTGATGAATGCGGGCGTAGCTCAGGGGTAGAGCATAACCTTGCCAAGGTTAGGGTCGAGAGTTCGAATCTCTTCGCCCGCTCCATCAGACGGTTTCTTTGCACATCGCTTTCATGATGATGCGGGCGTAGCTCAGGGGTAGAGCATAACCTTGCCAAGGTTAGGGTCGAGAGTTCGAATCTCTTCGCCCGCTCCATCAGACGGTTTCTTTGCACATCGCTTTCATGATGATGCGGGCGTAGCTCAGGGGTAGAGCATAACCTTGCCAAGGTTAGGGTCGAGAGTTCGAATCTCTTCGCCCGCTCCATGATGAAAGTTCTAAAAAGGCTGTCCGCAAGGGCGGCCTTTTTTATTGCCGATTCGTTGGGCCATTTCCGGTAAGTATTTTCTGGTAAATCGCGAATTTCTGCCCGCTGGAACGCTTTGTGCTATTGAAAACCAGTCCGTCATCGCAAACTTGAAAAGAAGCAGATATTATCCAAAAGGGTAGGCTTTTTCTCTGCGCTTGATGAAGGATTATTGGTGCAGTTTCACGGTTTCTTTTCAAACAAGAATTTCGTTTTGACGCGGACTTTGCCCGCAGTCATTTGTGCGTTGTTGCTTAACCTTGGCGGTCTTGGTCTTTTGTACTGGACAACCCAGGAAGCCGACCGCGTCGCTTATGAGCGGCAGAATCACCTGTTTGAGCGCGTGATCGCCGATCTGCGCAACCAGATTGCCCATGATCAGGAAAGTGTCACGGTTTGGGATGATGCCCTCAATGCCGTGCGGGCCGGTGACGAAGAATGGATTGAATGGAATCTTGGCATCTGGATGCAGGAATATTTCGATCACAACGCGCTGTTTGTTCTCGCCCCGGATGATCGCCTGCTTCATGCCTATATTGTCGATGACCCGCAATATGCGCTCGATTATTCCAAGGCGGAAACGACCATCCTGCACCTGGTCGATATCCTGCGTACCCGTATGCGCGAGAATGATGGCCAGCTTGATGCAGGGGCCTATTTGCAGACCCCCGGTGCGGTCGATGTTGCGCTTGTTGATGGTCGACCAACTATTGTCAGTGCCAAGGCAATTGTTTCGGACTCCGGTGACATTGCGCAGGTGCCCGGTGAGGAATATGTGTTCGTCTCGGTGCGTTATCTTGATGGCAAATTCCTGACAGAGACGGGCCGGAAATTCCTTTTTGACGGATTGCGGTTCTCGGTCATTGATCGCACCCAGGACCATGAAGCCTCCAACCGTCTGGTCGATATGAACAGCCAGACCATAGGTCATTTTTTCTGGTCACCCTATCGGCCCGGAAGTGCAGTCTTTTCCTATCTTCTGCCGATGCTGGCGGCATTGGGTTTGTTGCTGCTGATCCTGATCGGTTTTTTTGCGCTTCAGCTTCGGGTTCGCTATCGCAAACAGCGTCTGGCCGAACGTCAGATGTATCACATGGCCCGTCATGACTCCCTGACCGGGCTGCCCAACCGGTCCTGCTTTAACGATGTCGTTGATGACGTTTTGATGCGTGATGATCGCGATGTACCGGGCATTGCGCTGTTATTCATCGATCTTGATCATTTCAAACAGGTCAATGACACCATGGGGCATCCCGGGGGCGATGTCATGATCCGTGCGGTCGCAGGTCGTCTCCGTGCTGCAGTACTGCCGGGCAGCATTATCGCACGGGTTGGCGGGGATGAGTTCACCCTGTTACTGACCAACATTGCGGATTTGCCTGATGCCGAGGCCTTCTGCGAAAATCTGTTTGCTTCGGGCAATGCCCCGGTCGAGGTCAACGGGCGTCTGATCCCGGTACGGATGAGTATCGGTGTGGCCTTTGATCCGGATGGTAATCTCGGGCGTGACGAACTCATCCGTCGTGCCGATGTGGCGCTTTATCGCGCCAAGGCCAAAGGGCGGAACTGTTATGTCGCCTTCGATCCGGAAATGGATGCTGCCAACCGGGAAAAAAGACGGATTGAGCATGATCTGCGTGCGGCCCTTGATGCCGGTGCAGGGCAGCTCAGATTACAGTTCCAGCCGCTTTATGCTCTTCCGGACGAGACGCTTTTGGGCTTTGAGGCTCTGGCACGCTGGGAGCATCCCGAACTTGGTGATGTGCGACCTGATCTGTTCATTCCGATCGCCGAAGAAACCGGCATGATTCGAGAAATCGGTGCATGGGCCTTGCGTTCGGCCTGCGAGGCTGCCCTGCATTGGCCCGGTGTCGGCATCAGTGTCAATGTGTCGGTTCTTGAGTTTGATGATCCCGATTATGTCGAGCGTGTGCGGGCCATTCTGAACGAAACCGGTTTTGATCCGGCGCGGCTGGTTCTGGAAGTCACCGAAACCGTCATGGCCAGTGGTGAGTCCAGCGAACGCATATTGGGCGAGCTCAAGGACATCGGTGTGATGATTGCGATCGATGATTTTGGTACCGGATTTTCATCGCTTGGGCGGCTGCGCAATCTTGAGGTCGATATCATCAAGATTGATCGCATCTTCATTGACCAGATCGACATTTCGATGCGGGACCGCGAACTGGTTCGGGCGATTATTGAATTTGCTCATATGGCCGGGATGGAGGCCACAGCCGAAGGTGTTGAAAACGCATCGCAGCTTGATTGTCTGCGCTTGATCGGCTGTGACAATGTGCAGGGCTTCTACTATTCCCGTCCGATTGATGCCCATCTGGTTGATCAGCTTGTGCATGCAAGGCGGGTTGCCTCGAATGCGAACTAGAAGGGCTGATAAGGGTTGTCTTTTGTCCGTCAATCGGGTGTCTTGGTGTGATGACAGGGCCCAATCCACATGACATCGCTGAGCGCGATCAGATCATTTTTACGGTCGGTTATGCCGGGCATGACCGTGACAGTTTGCTTGCGCTGTTCAAGGCGCATGGCATAACGGCGGTTGCCGATATCAGAACCTTCAGGCGATCCAGTTACTGGACGGCGTTTGATGCCGACAGTTTCGGGCCGTTCCTGCGCGAAAACGGTATTGCCTATGTTTTCATGGGCGATGTGATGGGCGGCAAGCCGCAAGTGCCGGAACTCTATCCCGATGGCCAGCTTGACTATGATCTGATGGCAAAGACGCCGGATTTCAAAACCGGGATCGAACGGCTTGTTGCCGGGGCTGCGAAATACCGTATCTGCCTGATGTGTGCGGAAAAGGACCCGCTTGATTGCCATCGGACCTTATTGATCGCACCAGCCCTGAAACAGGCCGGGTTTGACCTGCGCCATCTGGTCGAGGGCCGGATCGAAACCCAAAGTGATACCGAAAGCCGGATGGTCGCGATCAATGGGGGTGATGTGCCCGATCTGTTTGCTTCAGCGGCAAATGACCGCGATGCGGATTACAAACTGGCACTGGCCCGTCAGATCAAGCGGGTCGCCCCGATGGCAGATGATGCGATAAAGCGCCGCTAGGCCTCCTTACAGGCGCTTTGCGATCGCTTAGCCCATGATGTTATAGCCGCCATCAATATGAACCACATCGCCGGTCAGCGACTGCGCACGGTCACTGACCAGAAAGGCGGCCAGTTCACCGATTTCATCAATGGTCACCAGTCGCCTTGATGGCGCACGTAATGCTGTTTCATCCATCAGATGCTGAAACTCGGCGATGCCTGATGCGGCGCGGGTTAAAAGGGGGCCGGGCGAAATGGCGTGGCAGCGGATATTTTTAGCGCCCAGTTCGGCTGCCATATAGCGGGTCATGCTTTCAAGGGCGGCTTTCACCGGTCCCATGACGCCGTAATGATCGACAACCCGTTCCGATCCCATATATGTCACGGTCAAAAGTGTGCCGCCATCCTGCATCAATGGTTCGGCACGTTTGGCCAGCCGGGCAAAGGAGTGGCAGGAAATATCCATTGCCGCCAGAAACCCGTCGCGCGAACAATCCACGACCCGTCCATGGAGGTCCTCGGTCGGGGCAAAGGCAATGGAATGCAACAGAAAATCAAGCTTTCCCCATTGTTTTTCGATCTCGGCAAACAACATGTCACAATGCTGTTCATCGCGGACATCAAGTTTGGCGATGATTGGCGCGTTGACTTGTTCGGCAAGCGGACGCACATGCGCTTCGGCCTTGTCATTGAGATAGGTAACGGCAAGATCGGCCCCTTCACGCCGGAAAATACGTGCGCATCCCCAGGCAATGGATAGGTCATTGGCAATTCCAACGATAAGTCCCTTTTTGCCTTCAAGCATGGTGTGTCTCCGGCCTGGTGGTGTGCGTGTGCGAAGGATTCTTTTGTGTGGGGCTGTTTCTATGAGTTTAGGTCATTTTGCGACGCAATAAAGGACAAAATTCTGTGACGGGAATGCCTAACAGTTAATCAGACTTGCCCAGTCTAGCTTGTTGGTTAAATGAATTTTTTTTGTGCAGAAGCATAGTTTTTAGGCACTTGATCAGCTATGTGTAGCCTTGGAAGAAGTCTTTGGAATCCTGTGTCATCCAATAGCGGTTTCCGCCGATTTCTTTCGGGTTTCGGCCCAAATAATAAAATGTGACATCCGTGGTGTGTGATGCCGTCCGCAAAGGTCGGTGTTTCGGTTCTGGCAAACAGAACTGAGAAAAAGGGAAATTGGACATGAAAGCCCGCAAAGACGACCCGAAACGGGAAGTCATCGACAAAGTTGTCGAACAAATCCAGCAACGCATAAAAGGCAAGATGGCGAAGGATGCAGAAGCATTCGTTCGCCTTTTTTATAAGGATGTTCCGCCTGACGACATGGCGGGTCGCTCGGTCGACTCGCTTTATGGCGCGGCGTTGACGCTTTATAAATTCACGCAAAAGCGCCCGTCGGCCGATGCCGCCAAAATCCGGGTCTATAACCCCGATCTTGAAGAGCACGGCTGGAAGTCCGATCACACCGTGATCGAGATCAGCAATACCGACATGCCGTTCCTTGTCGATTCCGTAACGTCGGTTCTTCATGAACTTGATCTGACGGTGCATCTGGTGATCCATCCGATCATGCGCATCGCACGTGATCAGAACGGCGAACTCCAATCGGTTGCAGGGGTTGAGGATTCAGAAGACCCGCGTGAATCGGTGATGCATGTCGAGATCGACGAGCAGACCGATCAGGCGGTTCTCGACAAGATCCACGAGCGTCTGGAAAATGCCCTGACCGATGTGGCTCTTGCCGTGCGTGACTGGCAGCCGATGCTTAAAAAGGTTTCCGAAGTTCTTGATGAAATCGGTGAAACCACCGGTGGTGGTGCCGAAGAAGACCGTCGGGAGGTCAAGGATTTCCTTGGCTGGCTCCATAATGATCACTTCACCTTCCTTGGCTATCGCGAATACCGCTTCAAGACGTCGGGCAAGAAAACGGCTGCTGATGTCGAAGTCAAAAATCAGCTCGGCATCCTGTCGCGCGAAGGAACGCATATTTTCGATGAACTGCGCCAGATCGGAAATCTGTCGCCTGAAGTTCAGGACTTCGTCACCAGCCCCAACCTTTTGATGGTGACCAAGGCCAACAAGCAATCGACCGTCCATCGTCCGGTGCATCTTGATACCATCGTCGTCAAACAGTTCGACGCCAAGGGCAAGGTCGTTGGTCAGCACCTTTTTGTCGGCCTGTTTACCTCGGTCGCCTATAACCTGAGCCCGCGCCTGATACCGCTTTTGCGCATGAAACTTGCCGAAACGGTCAAGCGCGCCGGCTTCCCGCCTGCCAGCCATGATGGCAAGGCGCTGGTCAATATCCTTGAAACCTTCCCGCGCGACGAACTGTTCCAGGTCGAGCTTGATGACCTCTATCACATCTGCATGGGCATCCTGCATTTGCAGGAACGTCAGCGCATTGCCCTGTTTGTCCGTCGCGATGCGTTTGAACGGTTCGTTTCCTGTCAGCTGTTCTGCCCGCGCGATCGTTTCTCGACCAAGCTGCGGTTCAAGTTCCAGAAGGTCATCGAAGATGCCTTTGACGGCAAGGTGACAGCACACTACACCCTGATCGGGGACAGCCCGCTTGCGCGTCTGCATCTGCTGGTCAAAACCAATCCGGGTGAATTGCCGGAATATAACGTTGCCGAAATCGAACGTCAGCTGGTTGAGGTGGCGCGCGACTGGACGGATACGCTTCGTCAGGTCCTTGTTCGTGAAATGGGCGAGGAACGCGGTCTTGCGCTCTATCGTCGCTATGGTGAAAGCTTCTCAAGCGACTATCGCGAACGCTTCACGGTCGAAAGTGCTGCACTTGATATCGAACGCATCGAAGATGTGATCAAGGCCAATGACCTTCGCGTGAACCTCTATCGTCCGATCGAGGCCGCCGAAAACGAACTGCGCTTCAAAATCTACAATCCCGGTGCGCCGGTTCCGCTGTCTGATGTTTTGCCCATGCTTGAAAATATGGGGCTTAAGGTCATCACCGAGAACCCGTTTACAGTCCGTCCGCGCGATGTGGAAACCAATGTCCGCATTCACGATTTCGGTGTGGTTGTCGATGGTGAATTCAGCCTGCATGATGTGCGCGACAAGTTCCAGGAACTGTTTGTCCGCATGTGGCATGGCGAAGTGGAAAACGACGCCTTTAACCGTCTGGTTCTGCTGGGCAACCTGCATTGGCGCGAAGTCGTGATCCTGCGGGCCTATGCCCGTTATACCCGTCAGATGGGATCTGCCTTCTCGCAGAATTACATGGCGCGCACACTTGCCAACAACCCGGCACTGGCGTCTGCCATCGTGTCGCTGTTTGTTGCAAAGTTCGACCCGGATCGCGATCCGGGCATGGCACTGGAAGTCGAAGCCATCGAAGGCGATATCGTGTCGCGCCTTGAAGATGTGATGAACCCGGATGAGGACCGCATTTTGCGGGCCTTCCTCAATCTGGTTCAGTCGACCCTGCGCACCAACTTCTTCCAGTACGGAGCGGATGGAAATCCCAAACCCTATCTGTCGGTCAAATTCAATTCCGGCATGATTGAGGATTTGCCGTTGCCCCGTCCATGGCGTGAAATCTTTGTCTATTCCCCGCGGGTCGAAGCCGTCCATCTGCGTGGTGGTCCGGTGGCCCGTGGCGGTATCCGCTGGTCGGATCGCCAGGAAGATTTCCGCACCGAAATTCTGGGTCTGGTCAAGGCCCAGATGGTCAAGAATGCAGTCATTGTTCCGGTTGGTTCCAAGGGCGGTTTTGTTGTGAAACGCCCGCCGACCGATGGCTCGCGCGAGGCATTCCTCGAAGAAGGTATTGCCTGCTACAAAATCCTGATGAGCGGCATGCTCGACATCACCGACAATATCGTTGGTGGCGACATCATTCCGCCAGAACGTGTTCGCCGTCTCGATGAAGATGATCCTTATCTGGTCGTTGCGGCCGACAAGGGCACGGCAACCTTCTCGGATATTGCCAATGGTGTGGCCCGTGATTACGGCTTCTGGCTTGATGATGCTTTCGCATCGGGTGGCTCGCAGGGCTATGACCACAAGAAAATGGGCATTACCGCCCGGGGCGCGTGGGAATCGGTCAAACGTCACTTCCGCGAAATGGGCAAGGATATCCAGACCACACCATTTACCGTGGCAGGTGTCGGTGACATGTCCGGCGACGTGTTTGGCAATGGCATGCTTCTGTCTGAACAGATCAAGCTGGTCGCTGCCTTTAACCACATGCATATCTTTGTCGATCCGGACCCGGATACGGCCAAAAGCTTTGCCGAGCGCAAACGCCTGTTTGATATGCCGCGGTCAAGCTGGACCGACTATGACAAAAAGCTCCTGTCCAAGGGCGGCGATATCTTTGACCGCAAGGCCAAGACCCTTGATCCGTCACCCGAAGTTCGCAAGCTTCTTGGTCTTGATAGCGGCAAGGTCACGCCAGCCGACATGATGAAGGCGATCCTGAAAGCTGATGTGGAGCTGATGTGGTTTGGCGGTATCGGAACCTATATCAAATCAAGTCACGAAACCAATGCCGATGCCGGTGACCGAGCCAATGATGCCATCCGCATCAATGGTCGCGAACTTCGCGCCAAGGTCGTCGGTGAAGGGGCAAACCTTGGTGCAACCCAGCGCGGGCGTATCGAATATGCCCATGCCGGTGGCCGTTTGAATACGGATGCCATTGATAACGCAGCAGGCGTTAACTGCTCGGATCACGAGGTCAATATCAAGATTCTTGTCGGCGAAGTGGTTGCTGCGGGCGATATGACCGAAAAACAGCGTAACAAGCTTCTGGTCGAAATGACCGACGAAGTTGGTGATCTGGTTCTTCGCGATAACTATCTGCAAAGTCAGGCCATTTCCAATGCCCATGCGGCAAGCTCGGACCTGCTTGATGCGCAGGTGCGTCTGATCCGGATGCTGGAACGCGAAGGGCGTCTTAACCGCGAGATCGAATATCTTCCCGATGACGAGGAACTTGCCCGTCGTGCCAGTGCGCATGAAGGTCTGACGCGTCCCGAAGTTTCGGTGTTGATGCCTTATGCCAAACTTTGGCTTTATGACGAGGTGCTGGAGTCCGATCTTCCGGATGACCCGATCCTGGTCGAGGAACTGGTGCGGTATTTCCCGACACCGCTTCGCAAGAAATATGCGGATGCGATTTCGGGTCATCGTCTGAAACGTGAAATCATTGCCACCGTGGCGACCAACAGTCTGGTTAACCGCGTTGGCGGCACGTTTGTTCATGACATGATGGAGGCGACCGGTCTTTCGGCGGTGGATGTGTCACGTGGCTATCTGATTACGCGCGCCGTCTTTGGTCTGCGGGAACTTTGGGCCGGGATCGAGGCGCTTGATAACGTGGTGCTGGCCAAGTTGCAGATCAGCATGTTCCGTGACATCAACCGCATGGTCAATGACGTCACCCAGTGGTTCCTGCGCAATTGCGAGGAACTTAACGTTGGTGCCAAGATCGAGATGTTCCGTCCTGCGGTATCCAAGGTGATTTCGGCCTTTGACGAAATTGTCCCGGAGGATGCCGGTTTCAGAACCGCACTCGAACAGAAAGCCCAGTCTTTGATGGCACAGGGCGTTCCCGAAGAACTCGCACGTCGCATTGCATCTGTTGCCCAGATGGTTGCGATCTGTGACGTGGTCCGGATCGCCGAGGCAACCGGTCGTGACGTGATTGAGGTCGCATCGACCTATTTCGCCGTTGGAACACGTTTCCAGCTTGGTCTGATGCGCGCCGCAGCCGAGTCCATCGAAGCCGAAACCTATTGGCAGAAAATGGCACGTGCAGCTGTGATTGATGATCTGTTCGGGCATCAGCGCGAACTGACCCGTGCGGTTCTTGCCGATGGCAAAAAAGGCAGTTCGGGTTCGGATCTTGTTGATAAATGGGCCGATGCTCATCAGCGCGGCTGTGCGCGTTGTGATGAACTGATCAACGAGTTGCGTGCGGCCGGGCAGATTGATCTTTCGATGATCACCGTGGCCAACCGTCAGATCAGGGCGCTGATCGGGGCTTGAACCCTGACAAGCCTGTCGTTGAGAACGTAACAAAGAGGGCGCTTTTTGCGCCCTCTTTTTGTTTTGCGGGGCCTTTGAATAACTCTTCGGGGCGGAGATTGAGACAGGGAGCATAATAAAATACCGCCAGCGATGGCTGCTATGTGTCTGGTTCATGTAGCCACTTAAATATTTGAATTTACGAACATTCCTGTCATCCTCCTGCCATGATTATATGATGATCTTGCAATGTTCCGGACGGGATTCCTTGAAAAATACCAACCGGTACGTATATGTGACACATAATCAATATACAGGTAAAAGCCATGAGGAACGCCGCGGAAACCCGGATCAAGCTGCTTGAGACAGCCATCGAATTGCTGTCAACACGCAGTTATCACGACATCGGTGTCAGCGATGTCTGCAAGCATGCCGGGGTGACAAAAGGCGCGTTCTATCATCACTTTGACAGCAAGGCCGCGCTGTTTGCGACCGCCGCACGCCATCATTGGGAAAAAGGCAAAGACGAGCTTCGCGCAGTCTTTTCCCCGGAAGTTCCCCCGATTGAACAGCTTAATCGTTATATCGAGCTGGTCTGCGACAAACAGAAAAGACATGCCGTTCCGGGCGAAAGTGAAGTCTGTGTGTGCCCGATCTTTACCGCAGGCGGCCAAGTCGGTCCGGAAGATGTGGAAATCCAGGATTGCTCCCGCGAACTTGCAGGCGAACAGGTCAAATATCTGGCCTCGATGGTGCGCGGGCTGAAAGGCGAGGGCATGCTGGGCGAAGACGGTGATGTCACCCTGTTGGCCCGCCTTGTTTTCCAGTATGTCCATGGTTTGCTGACCTATGGCAAGGTATTTAATGATCTGGATACTGTTCGGTCTGATCTGCGTGAAGGGATCTGCCGAATTCTAAATTTGCAATGTAAATTCAGATAGTTAATTGCAATTCATGTCAGTTGATGTCTCCTGACAAAACAGTATAAAAATAAAAAATAGCCATTTTTTTGCCTTCTTCCCCTTGCGAACAAACCGAACGGTATGCATCTACCCTTCAAACGGGCCGCGTGTGTGCGGCGCAACCCATTTGGAAGAAGAAAAGATGCAGTCTCGATCAAAACGCAGAATTCTGCTGCCAGTTGCCGCATTGGCGCTGGTCGCTGCCGCCGGTGGATATGGCTTGCATGTCTCGGGCTCCTTTGCCGATGAAGTGGCGGTTCAGTCCGCCCCGATGGCAACCCCGGTTACTGTTTCTCACGTCAAAAGCAGCTCTGTGCGGCTTTGGAATAACTTTTCCGGCCGCCTGAGCGCGGTCGAGGAAGTCCAGCTGCGCCCGCAGGTCAGTGGTGCGATTGTCGAAATCCGCTTTGAAGACGGACAGCTGGTTCAAAAGGACGATATTCTGGCGGTGATTGATCCGCGCAGTTATCAGGCAACCGTTAACGAGGCACGTGCCGAACTGGCCGCTGCCGAACAGAACCTGTCGCTGGCTGCCAAGGAAAAGGCGCGTGCAGAAAAGCTCGTTGCCAATGGCACAGTGTCCAAGCGCGTCTATGACGAACGCCTCAACACCCATCGCGTCGCACAAAGTCAGGTGACGCGTGCGAAGGCCAATCTTGAACTGGCCGAGATCGAACTTGATCACGCCTATGTCAAAGCCCCGATCAGCGGCCGGGTCAGCCGGGTCGAACTGACCATTGGCAATCAGGTCAATGCCGGGCCGAATGCCCCGGTCCTGACCACGATTGTTTCAACCGGTAAAATCTATGCCGATTTTGACCTTGATGAGCAGACCTTCTTTGACAGCATCGGTGATGGCGGCAAAATCGCTGAAGCCGCCCACAGCATCCCGGTCAACATGACCCTGTCCAACGGGCGTCAGGTGTCGGGATTTGTTCACAGCTTTGACAACCGCATCGATCCGCGCACCGGCACGATCCGGACCCGTGCCCTGTTTGACAACCTTGATGGCGATCTTTTGCCAGGCACCTTTGCCGCCCTTGAGGTCGGTACCCTTGCCAAACAGGATGTCATCATGATTTCGCCCGAAGCCATCAGCACCGATCAGGACCGCAAGTTCGTCTATGTCGTCGAACCCGACAATACGGTTGCCTATCGTCAGGTTACTCTGGGCTCTGAAATCAATGGCATGCGCATTGTGACATCGGGTCTGAACGAAGGCGACCTTGTGATTGTCAATGGCATCATGAAGGTCCGTCCGGGCGTGCCGGTCGTTCCCGAAATTCTGCAGGCCGCTGCATCCTGACGGATGTGTGCTGGCGCTTTAAGCAAGGCTGACTTTCATGCAGAACCTATCAAGATTTTTTGTCGACCGTCCGATCTTCGCCGGCGTTCTTTCCGTGCTGATATTGCTGGGCGGTCTGATTGCCATGTGGCGTTTGCCGATTTCGGAATATCCCGAAGTCGTGCCGCCGTCGATCGTGGTCGAAGCGAAGTTTCCCGGCGCAAACCCCGCCGAGATTGCTGAAACCGTTGCATCCCCGCTTGAAGAGCAAATCAACGGGGTCGAGGGGATGCTGTATGTCAACTCGCTGGCCACAACCGATGGCAACCTGTCGCTGACCGTGACATTTGAAATCGGAACCGATCCCGATCTGGCCCAGCAAAAAGTCCAGAACCGTGTGTCGCAGGCCGAACCGCGTTTGCCCGATATCGTGCGCCAGCTTGGTGTGACGGTGTCCAAACGGTCGCCGGATCTGACCATGGTCGTGCATTTGCGTTCACCCAATGAACGCTATGACATGCTGTATTTGCGCAACTATGCGACGCTTAATGTGCGTGACCGTCTGGCACGTATCAGTGGTGTCGGGCAGGTCGGCCTGTTCGGGTCGGGTGATTACGCCATGCGTGTCTGGCTCAACCCTGACAAGGTGGCCGAACGCAACCTGACTGCTGGTGAGGTTGTTTCTGCAATCCAGAGCCAGAACGTTCAGGTCGCTGCCGGGATTATTGGTGGTGCGCCCTATGACAGTGGTGTGCAGTTCCAGTTGCCGATCAATATCAGCGGCCGTCTGGAATCCCCCGAGGAATTCGAAAATATCATCATCAAGCGTGAAAATGATGGCACCATCACGCGTCTTGGCGATGTGGCCCGTGTCGAAATGGAAGCCCAGCAATATGCGCTGCGCTCCCTGCTCGATAACAAGCCTGCGGTGGCGATTCCGATCTTTGCATCGCCCGGCTCAAATGCGCTTGATATTTCAAGCAATGTGCGCGCAACCATGGAAGAGCTTAAGCAAAACTTCCCTGACGATCTGGATTACTCGATTGTCTATGACCCGACCGTGTTTGTGCGTGGTTCGATCAAATCGGTTATCAAGACCCTGCTTGAAGCCATTGCGCTTGTGGTGATCGTGGTGACGATCTTCCTGCAAACATGGCGTGCATCGATCATCCCGTTACTTGCTGTGCCGGTTTCGATCATCGGGACCTTTGCCCTGATGCTGTTGATGGGCTTCTCGATCAACGTGCTGTCGCTGTTTGGTCTGATTCTGGCCATCGGGATCGTGGTCGATGATGCGATTGTGGTGGTCGAGAACGTTGAACGTAACATCGAACGTGGTCTGTCTCCGCGCGATGCGACGGTTGCGGCCATGCGCGAAGTTACCGGACCGATCATTGCGACGTCGTTGGTGATTACCGGTGTGTTTGTGCCGATTGCCTTTATTTCCGGCCTGACCGGCCAGTTCTATCAGCAATTTGCCCTGACTATCGCCATTGCCACCATCATTTCAACCATCAACTCACTCACACTCAGCCCGGCTTTGTCGGCAGTACTTCTGCGCAGTCATGACGCGCCCAAAGACTGGCTGACGCGCGGTATGGACTTTGTCTTTGGCTGGTTTTTCCGTGGGTTCAACCGTTTCTTTAACCGCAGTACCGAAATGTATGCTGGTGGTGTCAAACGCCTGCTGGGCATGAAGACCATCATGATGGCGCTTTATGTCGGCCTGCTCGCCCTGACCTATCAGGGTTTCCAGATCCTGCCAACAGGCTTTGTCCCCCTTCAGGACAAGCAATATCTGGTCAGTTTCGCCCAGCTTCCGCAGGGTTCGACGCTGGACCGGACCGAAGATGTCATTCGCGAGATGTCTGATATCGCGCTTAAGGAACCCGGTGTCGAAAGTGCCGTGGCCTTCCCGGGGCTTTCGATCAACGGGTTCGTCAACAGTTCCAGTGCGGGCATCGTGTTTGTCACGCTGACCGATTTTGACGAACGCAAAAGCGATGATCTGTCCGGGCTTGCCATCGCGGGCAAGCTGCAACAGAAATTCGCGGCGATTGACGAGGCCTTTGTCGCCATCTTCCCGGCCCCGCCGGTTCAGGGTCTTGGAACCGTCGGTGGCTTCAAGCTTCAGGTGCAGGATCGTTCCGATCAGGGTTATCGCGCCCTTGATGATGCCATGAAACAGGTCCTTGCCAAGGCATGGGCAGCACCGGAACTGACCGGTGTGTTTTCAAGCTACAACATCAATGTGCCCCAGCTTCAGGCGACCCTTGATCGTACCAAGGTCCAGCAGCTTGGCGTGCCGGTCGATGAAATCTTCCGGACCATGCAGGTCTATCTGGGTTCGATGTATGTCAATGACTTCAACGCGTTCGGGCGGACCTATCAGGTCATCGCACAGGCTGACAAACCCTATCGGTCAAGCCCCGAGGACATCCTGCGTCTGCAAACGCGCAATGCGGATGGGGATATGGTGCCGCTTGGATCAGTTCTTTCCGTTTCGGAAACGTTCGGGCCGGATACAGCGATGCGCTATAACGCGTTTCGTTCGGCTGATCTGAATGGTAACGCCGCCCCGGGTTATTCGAGTGGCGAGGCACAGGCAGCAATCACCAAGATCCTTGATGAAACATTGCCGCCGGGCATGTCCTATGAATGGACAGAACTGACCTATCAGCAGATTCTGGCGGGCAATACAGCGATCTTCATCTTCCCGATCTGTATCCTTCTGGTGTTCCTGGTTCTGGCTGCCCAGTACGAAAGCCTGACCATGCCGCTTGCGGTGATCCTGATCGTTCCGATGAGCATCCTGTCGGCTGTTTTTGGTGTCTATCTGTTTGGTGGGGACAATAACATCTTCACCCAGATCAGCCTGTTTGTGCTTGCCGGACTGGCATCCAAGAACGCCATCCTGATTGTCGAGTTCGCCCGCGAACTGGAACATCAGGGACGTGGCACCGTTCAGGCCGCAATCGAGGCCAGCCGTCTGCGCCTGCGCCCGATCCTTATGACGTCTCTGGCCTTCATCATGGGTGTCGTGCCGCTGGTTCTGTCCAGTGGTGCCGGTGCCGAGATGCGCCACGCCATCGGTATTGCCGTGTTCTCGGGCATGCTGGGCGTGACGATATTTGGCCTGATCCTGACCCCGGTCTTTTATGTCCTTGTACGCATGATTGGCCGGCGCAACGAAGTTCGTTCACTCAATGAGGCTGACGCACACCAGCCTGCGGAGTAAACGACATCGTTGCAGAAACAGCCGGACCGTCTTTTTCCCCCGACCCCGCCGGTCCGGCTGTTTTACTTTCCTGTTAGGCCTCAATCCGCATCGTACGCATGTCGAGAAATGCCTGGGTATCAATCAGGGCCAGGGGGCCCTGCCATGTACCGGCCTGTGCCGGTGATGGAGCATCCCAGTCAATTTCACGCGGTGGTGGCATATTGTCTGCTGATGGCCAGCGGTCCCCGCCAAACAGGTCTTCGCGATAATCGGCCAGTGTGCCGAGCGTTCCTGCCGGGCCTTCCTTGACGGTCAGTCTGTCGCCATATTCACGACGCATCGCAAATTCGACGCGATTTTCGGCATATCTGGCTAACTGGTCCCCGGAATATCCAAGATTTTCGCCGTCGCTCTGCGCGTATCCGTATTCCAAGGCGTAATTCATGCCATTCGAGACATTGATGTTATCTTCGCCAAATACAGCGACCAGCTGATCATCAAGATAATAGGCGCGTGTGACCTTTGCGTCGCCGTTATCGTCCAGCCAGGTATTCAGTTGGCTTTCAGCTTTGGACTGATAGGTTTCAAAGTCTTCCTGATGTTTGGTTTGAAGAGCTTTCCATTCCTCAAGCGAGAATTTGGTACTGTATTCACCGGTTTGTGGATCAATCGGTCTGGGCATGGTCAGAAACCGTGCGCCAACGATGGACATCTTTCCTTGAAACTCGACCATAAGACACCTCCTGCAATGAGATCTTAAATTGCGTATGCAATAAAAAGACCACTTATGGGTGTAATCAGGGGACTCCCTGAATATCTGCGGTATTCGTTCTGTGATGTTGGTCACGCAGGTGAAAACGCCATAATCATTTTGCTTGTTCAAAGGGTTGGCGGGAATAATCTTCCCACACTAACGAATAAGTTTTCGATGCGACGGCAAACAAACAGAACAAGTTTGCCGGGTGCTTGCCATTGCCAAACTTTGCCTTATCTGTCGTTCGAAAGGTTTGCCAAAAAGGGTGTTCGACCATGAACTATGTGCGTACAGGTTTGTTGCTGGCGGGTTTGACCGCGCTGTTTGGTGCTGTTGGCATGATGATCGGCGGGCAACAGGGCATGATCATTGCACTTTTGTTTGCCGGTGCGATGAATGTGTTCGCCTATTGGAATTCCGATGCCATGTTGCTTCGGATGCGCAATGCCCGTCAGGTCGATGATCAATCTGCGCCCGAACTTGTTTCCATGGTGCGTGATCTGGCGCGCAATGCCGGACTGCCGATGCCCAAGGTCTATGTGATTGAAAATCCCCAGCCCAATGCCTTTGCAACCGGTCGCAATCCGGAAAATGCGGCGGTGGCGGCCACGACCGGTTTGTTACAGCATCTTGATCGTAACGAAATCGCCGGTGTGATGGCTCATGAACTCGCCCATGTCAAAAATCGTGACACCCTGACCATGACCATCACGGCCACCATCGCCGGTGCCATTTCGGCCCTTGCCAATTTCGCAATGTTTGCGGGCATGTTTGGCGGCAACCGCAGTGAAAATAACAATCCTCTGGGCGGGATCGGCATGATCCTGATTGCCATTCTGGCCCCGATGGGGGCGATGATCGTGCAGATGGCAATCTCGCGGACCCGCGAATATGACGCCGACCGTATCGGAGCCGAGATTTGCGGTCATCCTTTGTGGCTGGCAAGTGCGCTTGCCAAGCTCGATAAAGGCGTGCACACCATTCCGAACATGCAGGCTGAACGCAACCCGGCGACCGCACATATGTATATTGCCAACCCGCTGTCGGGTAAGGGCGTGGACAATCTGTTTTCGACCCATCCCAATATGGCCAATCGCATCGCCCGGTTGCAGGCCATGGTCAATGGCGCGAGCCCGCGTCAGCAGTCACCGGTAGCGCAACCCGGCCCCAAGAAGGGGCCATGGGGACCGGCGGGCACCTCTGTCCGGTCATCGCGCACGACACGTCGTAAAAATCGTCCCTGGAACTAGAAAATCTGACTTGATGACGTAAGGGGTTATCCCTTGAAAATCGCCAAATCTATACTTGGGTATGTCCGAAAAACCAGGCTGCGGCATTGACCATTCGCGTCACAGCGATGACAATGGTCAATTAAGAAACTCAGGTATCTATTAAAGTTGTCGATCAACTTTATGCGGTGCGAAAAAGGGCAATAATGGCTGGTTTCTGGTCAATGGTTGGCCTGGTGATCAAGTCGCTGATCACCGGTAATGAAACTTCAGGGGACGTCACCGATTCTGCGTATGAAAACGCGCCGGGTGCCGAGCCTTTATGTCTGTATGCGATTGCCCGATTTGGCCGCCCGGACGCCAGTACCGAAGGGGGTTTTCAGCCCTCTGATCCTTTTGCCGAAATGGTTGCGCGCAGTCTGGTCGATGTGCCTGAAAGCAATTCGGTCATGCTTGATCAGTTCTTCTCCCCCAATCCGGATACCGTTGACGGCTTTCAGGCCATGCGCGAAGCCCAGCTCAATGTCCTGAATATGGGTCGCAGGGTTGATGCAGATGCCATTTTCTGGGGGCAGCAAAACGCGTTTGGCGGTTTTGACCTGCATCTGGTCAGTGATGCGCTGACCTCATCGCTTTATGATCTGATGCTGCCACTGACCCACAGTTTCCGGCAGGTTGATCATCGTGATGTTAGTGATGCGCTTCGCATCCTTCTTGCCGCACAACTGCTTTTTAAATCGCGGGGCGGGGAACAGCGTCTGTTGCAGATTGCGCGCCTGACCAGCTACCTCGAGGATTTTCAGGAACGCATCAATCGTGGCGAATATTTCGAAGCCGGGGGGCAAGGTGTCGCAACAGCTTATGCCTTCGGGGCTTTTGTTCTGACGGAAACCGGGGATCGAAGTTACTGCGCCAGCGCGCTTCGCGTGCTTGAACCCCACATCCGCAAGATTTTGAGCGATGCCGGTGACAGTCCAGGTGATGTGCCACAGGCCAAAGCACGGAGTTCCTCGGGACTTTTGGGCGAGGCACTTCCGCAACAAAAGGGAGTGGCGGTTGTCAGGGAATTGCGCACCGAGGATCTTGTTGCCCAGATCAGTGACTTTGCCAGAGTCGATGCAAAATCCACAGCCCTTCTGGCGATGTATGCCGGATTGGTGAACTGGTCGCTGATTGCCAATCTCAAAGCCCGCTCGCCCGCCCTTGCGATCGGTATCTGGAAGATGCTTGAACGGCGCTTTGAACTGTCTTTGGGGTCTCCGGTCGACCGGGCGCTTGCGATCTGCAAACTTGCCGAGGCCATGGTGGCAAGCGGCAAGGATAGCGAAGACGCCAAAATGATTGAAAGCGGGGCAGCGCAATATCGCCGGGCGCTGACCATGGTCAATAACCGGGCCCACGCGCCACTTTATGCAATTACGGCCTATGGTCTGGCCGAGGCCATTGTATCGGCCGCCATCATTAATGATGTCACCATCCCCGATACCCAGGTCGTGCCGGTATTCCAGGCGGCCCTAAAAATCTGTGCGCGACGTGACAATCCCTATATCTGGGGACGGACGATGTTTGCACTGTCGACGGTCTATCTGACCAACGGAACCGTGCATAAGGACGTCCAGATGCTTTCAAGCGCAAGAATGGGCTTCTCGCAATCCTATGAGGCATTCATGGATGCCGGGGCCAAGGGCGCTGCACGGGCGGCATCGGGTGGCTTTACCCGTACCGAAAACATCATTTCCCAGCTTGGTCATCGCAAGGCGATCATGGATGCGACCGGCGGCGAGGGACCGGAAAAAGAAATCGCCTCCTGATCATATTGCGATGCGCCCCGTCATGGTCAGCTCGGATCAGACAAAAAGAAACCCCCGCAGCTGCTGTCTGCGGGGGGTTTGACTGCGAATGCCGTGGCACTTCTATTCGCGATTACCGAAGAAGTGCAGAAGCATAATGAACAGGTTCACGAAGTCGAGATAGAGCTGCAGGGCACCGAACAGAGCTTTTTTGCCTGCGGTGGTTGCGTCATCATGCTCGTGATACGCTTCCTTGATGCGCTGGGTGTCATAGGCGGTCAGACCGGTGAAGATCAGAACACCAGCAGCCGAAATGACGAACTGCAACATGCTGCTGCCAAGGAAGATATTGACCACGCTGGCAATGATAATGCCGATCAGGCCCATGAACAGGAAGCTACCCCAGCCCGACAGGTCTTTCTTGGTGGTGTAGCCATAAAGGCTCATCGCACCGAAGGTACCTGCTGTGATGAAGAAGGTACGAGCAATCGACTCACCGGTATAGACCAGGAAGATCGAAGCAAGGGACAAGCCCATCAGTCCGGCATAGACCCAGAAAGTCGCCTGTGCTGCGCCGAAGCTCATTTTATGAATACGTGCGCTCAGGAAGAACACCAGCCCGATCGGGGCCAGCATGACAATCCACATAAGTCCGGTGCCGAAAATTGCCTGCATCAGGGCCGGGCTGGTCGACACAGCCATTGCCACGATACCGGTCAAGGCAAGTGCGGATGCCATGTAGTTATAGACACGCAGCATATAGGCGCGGAGACCTTCATCGATCTCGGCCGCCGACCGGCCAACCGAGACGTCATAGCCGCGTTGACGCGTTTCAAAAGCCATTGAAATCCCTCTTTGATCCAATTGTGGGCAGAATCATTTCTACAATTCTGCGATGGTCAAAATATGGCAGGATTTCCGTGAAAAGCAACGGTTTGGCGGAAAGTGCAATCGTCACAGCTATCCACATGTGATCTTGTTCACCCTGCATTTGACAAGATCGTGAAAATCCATAATCAGGACAAGGCAGGCAAACGGGTCTATGATGGTCCGGCAATGGGGACATTGATATGCACCCCCGACATGGAAAAGGTCCGATCTGGCATGTCAAAGACCACCAAGGCGGTAAAATACATATCATTGTTGCTGGGGCTGGCATTCGGCCAGACAGCGATATTGTTGCCTGCCCAGGCCCAGAATTCCAAATTCACCGCAAGTTCTGCGCGCGGCGATATCCCTGTTTTTGCTGAAAACTACGACGGTGCGGAATTTTGTGCCAGCGGTACCATTGACGCGCCTTGCGATGTTGCCCCGGTCGATGTGCCGGAATTTGATGCAAGCTTCGTATATCGCTTTCTGGCTTATCACGCCCAGCGACCGTTTGACCGGTTTTCATGGCAGGGCTTTACCGCGCTGATGACGCCGCTTGATAAGCCCGATCAGCCCGCCTTGTGGGAAAGCTTCCCCACAAGGCGCGACCTGTTTTCCGAGGTTCCCTATCCGAACCCGACTTGTGCAGATGATCTGCCCGAAGGAACCCTGTTGCTGGCAAGCTATCTGCAAACGACCGGTGATGCATTGGTCGATCAGGCTGGAAATTTCGTGCTGTTTGAAACCCGCATAAATCCGGTTGCTGCCCGTTATATCCAGGACAACGACCTTGATCAGAAAACTGGTCGTGCCGCCTTTGCCAAGTCGGGCAATGCTATCGAATTTCCCAAAGGCAAGCTGTTTGACCCTGCATCAACAACCCTTGCGCGGGTCGAACCGGCAAAAGTCGGCCAGCCCGCAGATGCCAAGGATAGCGTCATTCCCCCGTCCGCACCGGGCGATATGGGCGCACAACTGCTGAAATTTGCCTGGCGGGTGCTGCCTGACGGGGCAAATGCCGTATCCCCGTCCGGGCAGGGTTATTACACCCGTCCGGCCCGCATTTCATTGGGGATGGATCAGACGCTTGACGGGAAACCCCAATGTCTGGATGTGACGGTCGCGCTTGTCGGTTTGCATCTGGTACAGCGCGTGGCCAGTGGCAATGGTGATCGCTGGATCTGGTCGAGTTTCGAGCATGTCAATAATGTACCCCTGGCGGCAAATGCCCGTCGTCCCAACAGTATTATTACCGATAATCCCTTTGCGGACGGGTGCCTTGCCCCGGATATCCAGGAAGACGATCAGGCCTACGCGTTTTACGGTCACCAGACGCAAAAAGGCATGGCTGCCAATCAGCCGACCCGCGGAAATGTGAAATGGGCTGATCAGCAACCCTTTGCGCGCATGGCATCCGGGGAACCGGTAAAAGGCCCCGACATTGTACGGTGCTGGCGACTGTTTTCAGGAACGGCCGAGGCCAACTTTATCTGGCAACGTAAACTCGAAGGCACGGTCTGGCAAAATTACATGCTGCTGGGCACGCAATGGATCGGTAATCCGGGCGGAGCAACATTCGGGGTTGGCGAAGTGCCGCGCTATCTGACCAACAGTACGCTTGAAAGCTTTATGCAGGATCAGGCGGATGCCACCTGTCTGGGCTGTCACACCCGTGCGCGGACCGATAGCGGACAGGTGTCGAACTTTACCTTCCTTCTGGATCCGCCATCCTGACCAGATCGCCAGATGCAAACAAAATCGGTGCAATCTGGATGGAAAAAGCACTATCATGTTGCCCAACATTTGCCGCAGCCAAAAACAAAGAACAGCGGTAAATTCAGGGAGGAAACATGCTGGCCAGTCGTAATGACTACGCGACGGTATGCTCGGATTTTGTCTGGGATGTGCCGTCTCACTTTAATATTGGCGTCGATGTTTGCGATAAATGGGCCGATGACCCGGATCGCCTGGCATTGATGCACCGCAGGCGCGATGGATCGCGTCGCGATTACACCTTCGCCCAGTTCAAACGTCTTTCAAATCGCTTTGCCAATGTCATGCGTCGTCATGGCATACGACGCGGGGACCGGGTGGGCATCTTGTTGCCACAAAGTCCCGAAACGGCGATTGCCCATATTGCAACCTATAAAATGGGCGGGATTGCCGTGCCGCTCTTTACCCTGTTCGGGGTGGATGCGCTGGAATATCGTCTGGGCAACTGTGCGGCCAAGGCTCTTGTGACGGACAAGGAAGGGGCTGCAAAGATCGCTGAAATCCGCGATCTGCTGCCCGCACTTGAATATGTCTATGTCATTGATGGTGCGCCTGATGGCTGCTTTGACTTCAAGGCACTTTCGGCAGAGGCCAGTGACGCGTTCGATGTTGTCAAAACCCGTGCTGATGAACCGGCCCTGATTATCTATACATCGGGCACTACCGGTCAGCCCAAAGGTGCACTTCACGCCCACCGTGTATTGCTGGGGCATCTGCCCGGTGTTGAAATGTCGCACGATTTCTTCCCCCAGGACGGCGATGTGATGTGGACGCCCGCCGACTGGGCATGGATTGGCGGGTTGCTTGATGTGTTGCTGCCAGCCTGGCATCACGGCGTTCCGGTCGTTGCCCACCGGTTTGAAAAGTTCACGCCCGAAGCTGCCTTAGAACTGATTGCGCAATACGGCGTGCGCAATACGTTCCTGCCGCCGACCGCGTTAAAGATGATGCGGGCCGCGGGTGACGAACTGGCGCAAAAATTCAATTGTAATCTTCGCTCTATTGCAAGCGGTGGTGAAACATTGGGTTCTGAACTTCTTGATTGGGGGCGTCGGGTTTTCGATGTCACGATCAATGAATTCTATGGTCAGACCGAATGCAATATGGTTGTCAGTTCCTGTCAGTCGATCATGGCGCCCAAACCCGGTGTCATGGGGCGTCCGGTGCCAGGCCACAATGTGGCAGTGATTGATCTGGGTGGAAATGTTCTGGCACCCGGTGAAATGGGCCGCATTGCAGTACGCGCGCCTGATCCGGTGATGTTTCTTGAATATTGGCGCAATCCCGAAGCCACCCGCGACAAATTTGTCGGTGAATGGCTTCTGACAGGTGACATGGGCTGTGTCGATGCCGATGGCTATATTCGCTTTGTCGGGCGCGATGACGATGTCATCAGCTCGGCGGGCTATCGCATCGGACCGGGCGAGATCGAAGACTGTCTGATCGCCCATCCTGCAATCCGCATGGCAGGTGTGATTGGCAAGCCTGATGACCAGCGCGGCCAGATCGTAAAGGCCTTTGTGGTGCTTGCCGATGGCTATGCCCAGACGGCCGAGCTTGAAAGCGACATCAAGGATTTCGTCAAAACCCGTCTGGCGGCCCATGAATATCCGCGCGAGATTGCCTTCCTTGATCAATTGCCAATGACAACAACCGGCAAGGTCGTCCGGCGCGCGTTGCGCGATCTGGCATGATGCAGGACTGAGCCGGATTTTGGTTTGGTATCAAAATGATTTTAAAATGAAAACAGGGCCGATCACATCAGATCGGCCCTGTTTTCGTATGTGTGCGGATCTGTCCGGATTATTCGTTACGCAAAAGCGGGGCTGCCGGAACGCGCAGGGCCTGCCAGGTGCCGACAAAGCCAGCCGCAAGGGTGGCAAACAACCCGATGCCGATCGGCCCAAAGATGGTCATTGGCAACAGAACCCAGTTGGCCCCCATCACCAGAACCAGTACCGACCATGCCGCAACCGATCCGACAAGGGCGGCAATTACCCCGGTCGCAAGGCCCAAAATCCCGTATTCCAGCGCATAGGCATAAAGAATGTTGGCCCGGGTTGCGCCAAGGGTCTTAAGCACCACAGCATCATAGATGCGTTTGCGACGCCCGGCGGCAACGGCTCCTGCCAGCACCAGAACACCGGCGACAATTGCAATCATGCTCGTTGCATTAAGCGCGGTTCCGATCCCGGCCAGAATGGCGTTGGCGGCTTCAAGCGCCTCACGCACGCGGATGGCCGACACATTCGGGAAGTCCAGCCCGATCAGGCGATCAACCGGTTCTTCCATTTCGCGCGGCATATGAGCCGTCGCAATCAGGCTATAGGGTGCCTTGTCGATCAGGCCCGGTGAAAACACCATCGCAAAATTCATGCGCAGGCTTTGCCATTCAACCTCGCGCCAGTTGGCGATTTCGGCGGTGATGTCGCGGCCCAGAATATTGACCGTGATGGTATCACCGGGCTCAAGGGCAAATGCATTGCCAATATCGGCACTGATCGACACCAGCGGCTTGCTGGCATCATCATAATCAGACGGCCACCATTCCCCGCGCACCAGCTTGGTTTCGGGGGGCGGGGTCGCGGCAAAGGTCAGGCCACGGTCCCCGCGCAGGAACCAGCGATCATCGCCCGGTCCGACATCATTGGCATCCACCCCGTCAATCGCGGTAACACGTCCGCGCAGCATCGGCGTTTGTTCGATATCCGAAACATTTTTCTGCTCGAGCAGCTCGGAGCGGAACTGATCAATCTGGTCGGGCCGGATATCAAGGAAGAAAAAGGCCGGCGCAGATTCAGGCAGGTTCTCATTGATCTCGTTATCAAGGTTGCCTTCGATCCCGGAAATGGTCACCAGCAAGGTCAACCCCAGTCCAAGTGAAAGGGCAACCGGAACCGTGCTGGCCCCCGGCCGATGCAGGTTGGCTAGTGCCAGCCGCGAAAACGCATCGCGCCCGGCAATAAACCGTTTCGAAAGAGATACAATGCTGCGCCCGGCATAGGTGAAAATCACCACGGCGGCAGCTGACCCGGCAATAAAGCCAAGGGCAATCACCTTGTCTGTCGCGGTAAGCACCGTCAGGACAAGCAACAGCACCAGTGGTATGCCGATATAGGGCAGGTCACGCTTGCGCACCGGGCTTCCGTTAAACAGTCCGGCACTGGCGCGGAACAGTCGGGCCGCCGGGATTTCGCGGGCGCGTAACAGCGATGGCAGGGCAAAGACCAAGGTGGTCAGTACGCCAAAGCTGGTTGCGATGATCAGCGACGGCAAAGCCGGGCCAAGGGTCACGTCAATCGGCAGACGCCCGGCCAGAAGCGGGGCGACAATTGCCGGGGTGATTGCCCCGATCAAAAGCCCGATGCCGATCCCGATCAGGGCCAGAACAAGGATTTGCAGGAAGTAGATCCGCAACACCAGTCCGTGTGATGCCCCGATTGATTTCAGGGTGGCGATCACGGATGTTTTGCTTTCGATATGGCTGCGCACCGCATTGGCGACACCAATGCCGCCGACCAGAAGGGCCGACAGGCCCACCAGCGTCAGAAACAGGGTCAGACGTTCAATGAAACGACGCAATCCCGGATTGGCATTGGCAGTATCACGGATACGCCATCCGGCATCTTCAAAGCGGTCTTCAATCCGTTCACGAAAGGCGGTTGGCGTGTCATTATCGTTCAAATCCAAAGCGTAATAATAGCGGATCAGGCTTCCGGGCTGGACCAGACCGGTCTCCATCAGGGCAGCTTTGGACACCATCAGACGCGGGCCGAAATTGAAAAATCCGACGGCCTTGTCAGGTTCCTTGGCAATGACGCCACGGATCTGAACATCGATATCGCCAAGCTTGACGGTGTCGCCGATCTGGATTTTCAGCCGTTCAAGCAAACCGGCCTCGGTCACGGCACCCCAAAGTCCGTCCTGTTTGTCGAGGACACCTTTAAAGGCAATCCCGTCAGCAAGTTCCATCTCGCCAAACAGCGGGTAGGCATCATCAACGGCCTTGAGCTCAACCAGTCGACGCTGATCTGGGCCATAGGCCGTGGTGCGCATGGTGGCAAGTTCACCAATGCGTTCGCTATTTTCCCGAAGCCAGTCAAGCTGTTCGCCTGTTGCTTCCATATGGGTCAGGCGCAGTTCAACATCGCCGCCCAAAAGCTTGCGCCCGTCGCGCTCCAGCGCCGAAAGAACGGATTCCGAAACGTTTCCAACCGCCGCAATCGCCCCGACACCCAGTGCCAGACAGGCAAGGAAAATGCGAAAGCCCGAAAGACCTCCCCGCAATTCCCGACGACAAACCCGCCAGGCAATCGACCAAAGGCGGTCATCGCTTGGAGATAAAGACTGATTGTTGCTCATGCCCGCGATTCCAGTTGCGAAACGATTTCGCCATCACGCAGCATCACCGTCCGGTCGCAGCGCTCGGCAAGGCTCGGATCATGGGTGATTAAAAGCAATGTCGATCCGCGGCGTTTGGTCAGATCAAACAGCAATTCGATAATCGTTTCACCGGTCGCACCATCAAGGTTGCCGGTCGGTTCATCGGCCAGCAAAAGTTCCGGATCGGTGGCAAGGGCACGGGCAAGGGCAACACGCTGTTGCTCGCCGCCCGACAATTGGCCGGGATAATGATCGGTGCGATGACCAAGCCCGACGAGTTCAAGCTCGGCACGGGCCTTTTCAAAGGCATCCTTGCGTCCGGCGAATTCCATCGGAAGTGCAACGTTTTCAAGTGCGCTCATTGTCGGGATCAGGTGGAAGTCCTGAAACACGATGCCGACATGGTGGCGGCGATAAAGGGCAAGCCCGTCTTCATCAAGCGCGCGTAAATCGTTGCCGCACACATTGACCACACCTTCCTGCGCTTGTTCCAATCCCGCAATAACCATCAAAAGCGATGTCTTGCCCGATCCGGATGGCCCGACCAGACTGACACGTTCTCCGGCATTCAGCGACAGGTCAACGCCCTTCAGAATCTCGACAATCCCTGCGGGCCCCTGCAGCCGAAGCTTCAGGTTACGCACATCAATTGTCTGTTGAGGGTTGCTGCCCGAAGAAACATCATTTTGTTCCGGGATCGCGGTGGTTTCGGTCACAGTCATTTCGGGTCCTATCGGGCTTGTCCGTTGCAAGATCATCAAAGCAGGTTACATAAGCTTACGGATCAGGACGTTTCTGGTTCAGATTTCTAATGATCTGAATGCGCTGTCACAGGGTAACCGGTTGGTAACCGGTGCGGCAAGGTGCCGCTATGATGACAGCATATGGGGTGAGATTTGTTATGAATTTGGCTTTCGGGCAAGATCACACTGTAATCGAGTTCACTGCGATCAAGGCCGTCGCACGTCGCTTAAGCGCCGCTCTGATGGCGGCCTTCCTTGCTGCTGCTGCCACCTTTGCTGCATCCTCATCTGTATCTGCAGCGGACAATCAGCCGCAAACCATTGTTTTATTTGGGGATAGCCTTATGGCGGGTTATGGGCTTTCCCATGAAGAGGGCTTTGCACCCAGACTCGAAGCAGCCCTGAAGGATGCCTTGAAGGATACCGGGCAGGATGTCCGGGTGATCAACAGTTCGGTTTCCGGAGATACCTCGGCGGCGGGGTTGGCCCGCCTTGACTGGGCGCTGGTCGATAAGCCCGATGCGGTGCTGCTTGAACTTGG
The DNA here is from genome assembly GCF_003326795.1 of Thalassospira profundimaris. Classification (GTDB taxonomy): domain Bacteria; phylum Pseudomonadota; class Alphaproteobacteria; order Rhodospirillales; family Thalassospiraceae; genus Thalassospira; species Thalassospira profundimaris_C. The sequence continues at coordinate 673,787 of NZ_JPWI01000001.1, forward strand.
CGCCAATGATGCCTTGCGCGGCGTGGAGCCATCCCAAACGCGCGACAATCTGGCCCGTATTATCGAAAAGCTGCGCGCCCAGGATATTGATATCCTGCTGGCGGGCATGATGGCGCCACCCAATATGGGGACGGCCTATGGTGATGAGTTCAATAGCATCTATCCGGATCTTGCCGGGCAATATGATATTGATTTATATCCATTTTTCCTTGATGGCGTAGCAGCCGACCCTGCGCTTAATCAGGATGACGGGATGCATCCCAATGCCGATGGGGTGGGCGTGATTGTCGAACGTATCCTGCCAGACATTATCAATCTGCTTGATGGTGCATCCTAAGGAACCCAGATACCCGGAACGCCCTGTCACCCTTGATGTGACGGGGCTTTTTCATGTCTGCTGCCAATGAATATGGCCTGATTGACTTGTGTGCTGATTTGCAAAGGCTGGATTTCCGTCTTGTGCGGCAGTCGTCTGCTTAACGTTTAGTCCATGCTCTGAAATTCGGATCGTTCCAAGGTCGTCAAACCAGCCGTGATCGGGATTTGCGGTATTCCAAGGGTTTGTGCGGCTTTGCGCCGGATTTTATGTGCGCACTCACCTTCGTCACACGCAATTTTGGCCGTGCGGGGTGATTAAAAACTGCATATGTAGGCAAAAACCATCAACAACCCGAAATGAATATGCGGGCTGATGGGAGGTGCGCGATATATTGTAGGTCTATGGCCATAAATATAAATAATAACAATTGGTTACGGAGAATTTTCCAGGATGCTGATTCACTGAAAAATCCGCCGAACAGGCCGTTTTACGGCCAAAAACACCCCGATTACTGTAAAATTAACATACCATTTACTTTCGGTTATGTTTCGAATTGGTCGCCTCATAACTGCGTATGTTGTTTTCTGATCGGGCATTGTATTTTCGGGTCCCGGATTTCGGATGACCGGAACCAGAAGGTTCCATTCCGGACGGCATGCCAAACCGGTGATTCATATGAATTACCCATTTGATTCAACAATTTAACCAAGTGCTGTGATCTGTTATGCACCATCTCCTGTGGATAAGTTTGTTGAATAAGTTTTTACCGAGTCGGCCGTTGGATTCTCTGGTGATTCGGCGAGAATGGCGCAATATCAGGGACTTGAATCATTTTTTCCGACTCCGGGGCCCTGTTTCGAGTCGCAATTTCTCCTGTGGATGAATCGGAAGCGATTCGAATTTGACTGCAAATGCAGTTGCAGCAAGCAGAACCGACAGATACACTTTGCGATACAGGATGTTTTTCATGGGCAAAACGATGAAAAACCGGGCGGGTATCCTGCAAAGGATCTACGCTTTATTGAATTAAATCAATAATTTATCAGAGGCATCCGGCGTGACCGCATCATCTGGCGTCAAACAATCCTACACCATCCCCTGTTCGTCGATTTTTCGTGATGCTGTCTTGCAACTGGCCGAGCGCCGCGGGGTCAATGCCGCCGATCTGGCCCGTTCGGTCATGCTGATCGTGCCGCAAAAGGCGATTGATGATTACGAAGATCCGGGCGACCCGCCAAAGGGCGACCGCGAAACCATTGTCCTGAAATCCGGCCCGGCCGAAGGCCGCCCCTGGCGTCGCAAGCCGCGTCTGCAATTGCGCCTGCCACCGGGATTTGCCGTGGTCACGGTGCGCAAGGCTTTGAAAATGGCCATTGATTTCGATGCGGGTGATGTGAATATGCGCGTCGAGAAATCCGATGTTCTGGCTGCGGAACGCGCGGCCCTTGAAGAAGCGCGCGCCCTTAAGAAACGTCAGGCAGAACCCCCCGTCGAACTTTTGCAATCGCGCGAGGAACTCGAACGACTGCGTCAGATCGTCGATAACCTTGCCTTTGATCCGCTTGATCGCGGGGTGACGACCTTTAACGAAGCGCTGCATGTCATGGGGTTTGCACCAAATGCCCGGCCTGATATGCGCGCCGTTCGGGCCAAATACCGTGTTCTTGCCGCCATCCACCATCCCGACAGTAATTATGGTTCCCATCAGCGGATGACACAGCTTAATGCGGCTATGGACTTGCTGCGCAAACACATTTCCTGATCATTGATGCCGATGGTTCGGGTCTTCTCCAAGCATGGCCCTTGTCGAAGAGTTGGGCCAATGCTTAGATATAGAAAAGCCATATCACACGGCATATGCCGTAACCGGAGAAAGCGGGCGCAAGACCCGGATCATCTGATCAGTCAAAAGCGGGAGAATGCATGACGGCGGAATTTCGGGCTGCACATGCCAGCGGGGAAAACTGGGCCTCTGTCGCCTCCGAGCTGGCCGAACTCTTGGAAAAAGAGCCATTGCCGTCTCAGGCCCTGGCTTTTTTGTATGTCTCCGAAGCCCTTTCCGACGATATCGGCAGTATTCTGACCTTTCTTCGGTCGCGGCTTTCTATTGAACACTGGGTCGGTACCGCCGGTGTCGGAGTGTGTGGATCGGGGCGGGCCTATTTCGGGGTTCCGGCTGCATCGGTGATGATTGCGCCCTTTGCCAATGACGAGTTTCATATTTTTGAGCCGCTTAAAACGGATAGCGACCTGGATGCACCGGAATTGCAAAGGGCGATTGATCGCCTGCAGCCGATCTTTGGTCTGGTGCATGGAGATCCGTCTGCGCCTGCAAGCCTTGCCACACTCTCGGAACTGGCAAGGATGGGCTCGACCTATCTGGTCGGCGGGATTGCGTCGGGTGAACGCGGCGCGCCACAGATTGCAGGCCGGGTTGTTGATGGCGGCCTTTCAGGTGTTCTGTTTGATGGCAAAACGACAGTTCAGGTCGGCATCAGTCAGGCCTGCACCCCGGTTGGCCCGGTGCATCGCGTCACCGAGGGACGCGAAGGGATTGTTGCCACCCTTGATGATCGTCCCGCCCTTGATGTGCTTAAAGAAGAACTTGATGCCGATGGCAGTGAACATTCTATTGTCTCGGGGCGCTATCACGCAGCCCTGATGGTGCCGGGATCCGATACCGGTGATTTTGTCGTCCGCAATCTGATGGGGATTGATCCCCATAACAATATGATCGCGATTAGTGGCGATGTGCAGGCAGGTGACGCCATCCGCTTTGTCCGTCGCGACGGGGCGGCGGCCGAACAGGATCTGCGACGGATGCTTTCGGAACTGCAAAAGCGCCTGCCGGGCAAACCGCGCGGTGCCCTTTATTGCAGCTGTGTCGCCCGTGGGCCGCACCTGTTTGGCACCGAAAGCCGCGAGATGATGATCATCCGCGATGAACTGGGTGACCTGCCATTGACCGGATTTTATGGCAATGGCGAAATCTGCAATGACCGCTTTTATGGCTATACCGGGGTTCTGACCCTGTTTGTCTAGGCGCGTGTTGGCCTCACATCCTTGTAAACTGCGCGTTAAATCCATACGCAATAAAGATTTTTTGCGTCAGGCGGTTTCATCACGTCTTTGACGGGATATATTCATACCATTGTGAAAAGTCGCATCCCGTCAGACACAAGATGTGCAGCCGTTTGGCGTCGGGATGCAAAAGGGGATTGATCTATGGAATTCCGTCGATTGGGACGTACTGACATTGATGTCAGTGTTATTTGCCTGGGTACGATGACCTGGGGCCAGCAGAATACGCAGGACGAAGCCTTCGAACAGCTTGATTACGCCACGTCAAACGAAGTCAATTTCATTGATACCGCCGAAATGTATCCGGTTCCGGCAATGGAGGAGACCTTTACCCGTACTGAGACCATCATTGGCAACTGGCTCGAAAAACGCGGGCGTCGGGATGATCTGGTGATTGCCACCAAGATCGTTGGTCCGGCGGATCGTTTTTCCTATGTCCGAAACGGGCCGCGTCTGACCCGTGCACAGATCAATGAGGCGATTGACGGATCGCTGTCGCGCCTGAAAACCGATTATGTCGATCTTTATCAGCTCCATTGGCCGGATCGTAATTCCAACTTCTTTGGCAAGCTTGGCTATGTCCATGACGCCGATGAGGAATTCACCCCGATCGAGGAAACCCTCGAAGCCCTCGACGGGCTGGTCAAGGCGGGCAAGGTGCGTCATATCGGGCTTTCGAACGAAAACCCGTGGGGTCTGATGAAGTTCCTTGAGCTGGCCGAAAAAAATGGCTGGCCACGTGTGGTTTCGGTTCAGAACCCCTATAGCCTTCTGACCCGTCATTATGAAGTCGGTATGGCCGAATGCTCGATCCGCGAAAATGCCGGTCTTCTGGCCTATTCACCGCTCGGTGGCGGGGCGCTTTCGGGTAAGTATCTGGGCGGAGCCCGTCCCGCAGGGACCCGCGTAGCCAAATGGCCCGAATATTTCACGCGTTACCAGACAGAAAACGGCATCAAATCGACCGAGGCCTATGTGAAACTTGCCAAGGATAACGGTCTTGATCCTTGCCAGATGGCGCTGGCCTATGTCAATTCGCGCCCGTTCCTGACCGCAAATATCATTGGCGCGACCAGCATGGAACATCTCAAGACCAATATCGGGTCGGCAAAGATTACGCTGTCAGAAGATGTTCTGAGCGAAATCGAAGCCATCCATCAGAAATGGCCCTATCCGTGCCCGTGATCAGCACGATCCGAACAGAACACTAATCGGGGCAGCCCGTTTCGGGCTGTTCCCAATCCATATATAAGGAGGCGGCGCATGGTTAAGCTTATCACTGGCAAGGAAGCCGATCTTGGTGCGTTTTCCGTGCGCCGCGTTCTGCCTCATCGTGATGTAAGGTCAGTTGGCCCGTTTGTGTTTTTCGATCATATGGGCCCGGCCGAATTTCAGCCCGGTCAGGGCATCGACGTTCCCCCGCATCCTCATATCTGTCTTGCAACTGTGACCTATCTGTTCAAGGGAGCGGTCCTTCATCGCGACAGTCTGGGCAGCAATCTTGAAATCACCCCGGGTGACCTCAATTGGATGAATGCCGGCAGTGGTATCACCCATTCCGAACGTGAAACGCCAGCCGTCCGCAATTCCGTCCATGAACTTGACGGATTGCAGCTTTGGGTCGCTGTGCCCGAGGAAGAGGAAGAGTCTGATCCGGCCTTCTATCATGTCGCAAAAAAAGACCTTCCGATCATCGAGGATGCCGGACTTCACATGCGCCTGATCGCCGGTGAGGCCTTTGGAAAAACCGCACCGGTGCCGGTCAAGTCCAAGCTTTACTATCTTGATGTTCACATGGATGAAGGCGCGCAATTGCTGCTTCCCGGCGAAAATCAGGAAGGGGCGGTCTATGTCGTTTCGGGCAGTCTCGCCATTGATGGCGAGACCTATGGTCCGGAAAGCTTTGTCTATATCGCCCCCGAAGAAATCCCCGATATCGTTGCCCAAAATGATTGCCGGGTGATGTTGCTGGGCGGATTGCCGCTTGGGCATCGCTTCCTGTGGTGGAACTTTGTTGCCAGCACCAGGGAACGGATCGAAAAGGCCAAGGCCGACTGGGCGTCGGGCAATTTCCCGCAGATCGATGGCGAGGATGATATTCTTCCGCTGCCCGGCCGTTCCACCGGCTAGCATCGGTTTCCGTTCTCGCCGTGCCACCAGAATAGAATTGGATACCCCATCATGCGTTTGTTTGTCGGCGTGGAAATTCCCGGCGATATCGCAGCCGAGCTTTATCCGCTTGCGCGCGGGATCAAGGGGCTGGATGCCCAGACCCCGGAAAACATGCATATCACCCTTAAATTCATCGGCAATGTGGATCCCGGTCTGGCCGCCGAGATTGATCAGGCCCTTTCCGATGTGGCCTTTGAACCGTTTGATCTTCAGGTCGACGGGCTCAATGTCTTTGCCTCAAGCCGCAAAATCCGCATCTTCTGGGCGGGTGTGAAAGATCAGCCAGTGATGCGCCGTCTGGCCCATCGGGTTGAAAATGCCCTTCTGGCCCTTGATGATTGTCCGGAACTCGATGCTCGCAAATTCACCCCGCATATCACGCTGGGCCGAAACCGCGATGCGGCGCGCGCCACCATCGAACAGGCGGTTGCCGATCACGTTGATCTGAGTTCGCGGGTTTTCACCATCGACCGGTTCTGCCTTTATGAAAGCCATTCGACCTCGGACGGGCCTGAATTCCGGGTGATTGCCGCCTATGACGGAACAGGTGCGCGGCCCCGAACCCCTGAGCTGATCGACGACTTTGCCACAGGTGACTTTGACGTGGATTTTCATAAAGGGGATTTCAGATGAAGCTCGGATTTATTGGCACCGGTGCCATCAGTGATGCCTTGATCCGCGGATTGCTGTCCTCGGACTATACGGTGACGGAAATTATCGTTTCGCACCGAAGCGCTGCCGTCTCGCGCAAGCTTGCCGACGACTTTGATATCGTCCGTGTACTTGAAGATAATCAGGCGATCATTGATCAGTCTGATCTGATCTTCCTTGCCGTCCTGCCACAAATTGCGCGCGATGTGCTTGAAAAGCTGCATGTGCCAGATGACAAAAAGCTCGTCAGTCTGATCGCCACCATCCCGATTGATGATATCAAAATCTGGCTTGGCACCGATGCGCAAATTGATCGCGCGATTCCCCTGCCGTCGGTCGAACATCATGCCTGTGTGACGGCGGTCTATCCGGGATCACCCGACGTCATCGAGCTGTTTGAAAAGCTTGGCGGGGCGGTTGCCGCCAAAACCATCGATGCCTTTGACGGCTATGCGGCCGGAAGTGCGCTGATGGCGACCTATTTCACGGTGCTTGAAAGTGCGGCCGACTGGATGGTTGGGCAGGGATCGGATGATGCCGATGCCAGACGTTATCTGGCCGCATTGTTTGCCGGTCTTGCTGAAAATACCACCAGATCACCGGATCAAAGCTTTGCCCAACTGGTCGATGGTCACTCCACACCGGGCGGTCTGAACGAACAGGTCGCCAGGGCCTTCGTACGCGAAAACGGGACATCTGCGATTCATGCCGCCCTTGATGAAGTCTTTGCCCGGATCAAGGCAGCGTCGAAATCCGGCTGACCGGAATTGAAAACGGGCAGTTCCATCGAACCGCCCGTTTTGCATTGATGTTTATATAAGGACCACGCCAAGTTGATCAGGCGGCTTTTGCCTTATTCTGGTAGCCAACTGTCAGGCGTTGTTGCGGGCTGTCATTGGTATCGACCAGATCCACCATCGCCACACCAAAATCGGCATAGGATATCCGCGCAACGCCATCATGATCGGGGACCAGCGTGTCGGTGCCGCGCACATAATGACGGGTTTTCTCGCCGGGAATCAGCATGGCGGGTGGACGCAGGCAGGTCCATTGTACATCGTCATACTGATCAAACAGGGCATCAACCTGTTCGCAGGCCTCGGCAATCGGACGGACGCTGTCGGGCAGGAAGTCCGGCGCGGTCAGAACCGTATGGCCGCTGCCATCGGCAAGTTTCAGGGTTGCCGCCCCGCCGGTCACAAAGATCGGCTTCCGGCTTTGACGCGCCGCATCCAGCAGCACCTTGGTCATTTCCGGCAACAGCCTTTCCTGACCGGGGGCGGGGCGCAGTGAACTGACCGCAACATCATGTTCGGCCAATACCTTTGTCACCTGTTGGGGATCGGCAAGGATATCGATGCTTTGACGGATAACCGTTTCGGGCAGGGCTGAAAGTTTTGCGGCATCACGCGCAATGGCCGTGACCTGATATCCGCGCAAAAGGGCTTCGGTCACGACTTCGCGGCCGACATCGCCGGTGGCGCCAAAAACAACGATTTTACGATTATGTGGGGCGGTGTTGGTCATGGGGCGTTCCTTTTCTGAATGGTGTTTTGGTGGTGCGTTATGATTTGGGGGTGGCAGCAAGGGGGCGTGTATTCGGGACGCTATCCGTTTTGGGTCGTGCCGCACGCTGTCCAAGCCAGATACTGATCAGGACAACAACAACACCGGCAATCTGAAGCGGCGATAACTGTTCGCCCAGAATGATCCAGCCCAGAAGAACCGCACTGGTCGGGCTCAGGAAGCCAAAGCTTGTCACCGTGGTCGGACCAAGCCGGGCAATGCCGCGGAACCACAGGAAATAGGTCAGTGCCGCCCCGATCAGTCCCAGCCATACCAGACCGGCAATATTGGTGGGCGTCGGCATCGGGAAGCCCGGCTCGACAATCAGGACAACCGGGATCAAAAGGATACCGCCCGCAGTCAATTGCCATGCCGTAAAGGTCAGGGGTGAAACCGGCGGCTGCCATTTCCGGGTCAGGACTGTGCCCGCCGCCATCGAAAGCGCACCCAGAAGGGCTGCTATAATGCCAATCGGATCAAGGCTTGCCGACGGACCAAGGACCAGCATCGCAACCCCGATCAGGCCTGAAACTGCGGCAAGAATGCCCAGCATCGTGATGGTGTTGCCCAGCGTATAGCGCGCAAGAAACAGTACAAGCAGTGGCTGAATGGCACCAAGGGTTGCCGCAACCCCGCCCGGCAGGCGATAGGCCGCAACAAACAGCATGGCCCAGAAAACCGCAAAGTTCAGGGCGCCAAGGATGAAAACCCGGCCCCGCCATCCCGCACCGGGAAGCTGGCGCACCACCAGCAACAGGATCAATCCGGCGGGCAATGCGCGCAAAAGCGAAACGGTCAACGGATAGCCATGCGGCAGCATTTCCGTCGCAACGATATAGCTGCTGCCCCAGATCACCGGGGCAATCGCCGTAAGCAATAAGTCAGTTGTTCTATTCATGGTGGCATCTCCATTTATCTTGACGTCAAGATATATTCAGAAATCTTGACGTCAAGATAAATTTTCGGCATATCCTCAAGCCATGGAAAGCAGCACCGACAAAATTGACCGTATTCTTGCGCAATGGCGCCGCGAACGCCCCGACCTTGACGTCACCCAGATGGGGGTCATTGGTCGTCTGGGGCGGTTGCGCAATATCCTGATGATGGAGCTTGATCGTGTGTTCAGGCAACACGATCTCAATGGCGCAAGCTTTGATGTGCTCGCCACCCTTCGCCGGTCCGGTCCGCCCTATGCGCTAAGCCCGTCGCAACTGATCGAATGGACGATGGTGACATCGGGCACCATGACCAATCGGCTCGACAAGCTGGAAGAGGCTGGTCTGATCACGCGTCAGCGCAACCCGGAAGACGGTCGTGGCTTTGTTGTTGCCCTCACACCACTCGGGTTTGAGATGATTGATGCCGCGGTCACCGACCACGTTGCCAATCAGCACCGCTTGCTTGAAGGTCTGAGTTCCGATGAAATGGGCCAGCTTGACGGGCTTTTGCGGAAATGGCTGGCCGCCGTTTCCGACAAGGACGTGTCAGAGCAATAGACAAACAACATTATCTCGCAGGATGTCATGCGCGTGTTCAGGTCTGAAATTTTCGGGGATTTTGGTCAGTGGCAGAGAGGAGGGGATTCGAACCCCTGAGGGGCTTACACCCCAACACGCTTTCCAGGCGTGCGCCTTAAACCACTCGGCCACCTCTCCACATGCGATCTTGTATATATCGCGAAAGCGGGCGGACATTAGCCGACCCGACCTTGCTTGACAAGGCCCAATAAGCCTCTTTTTTCACTTTCGTGAAATCCGTCTGATTCCAAAGGCAAAACCGGGCGAGTAATGGTGGATTGACCGGTGCAAACCCTTGGTAAGCCGGGCTTTGGCGTGATCTTTACTTCTTGTTGATCTCTGGGCCGTAAGGTTTCACGTTAGGATTTTGGTTTGCACTGTCTTTGCACGCGACGTCTCACCCCTTTACGTCCATGGGGCAGAGAAGCTAGGCTGTGGACAGTGTATGCTAATATAAACCCCGTGCGCGGGCGTCTGGAGAGGACAATGTGGGTTTTTAGAGTGTTGGGATGGGTCTTGCTGTTTGCCAGCCTTGCGGTGCTGGTAGACGATTCCATTACGGCACTTCAAACAGGTAGCTTTCGTCTGGTTGCGGCCGGCGAGCTCTGGTATCGCCTCGATGCCGGAAGCCTGAACCTGTTGCAATCCGTCGTCCAGCGCTACATTTCTTCCTGGGTATGGGACAATATATTTGTTCCGGTTCTGCTGGCCCCTGCACTGGTGGTTCTGATCGTGCCGTCCTTCATCCTTTTGTTGCTGACCCGCAAACGTAAACGCCAGCGGATTTTCTGATCCCGGCATTTTTGCGGACGTATCTGTCCAATCCTGTCCTTCCATTTACGGATTTAACGTTGCCCCGCCTTCGGGGTGCATGCGTACTCTCGCTTATCCCGAATGGGTTCTTAATAAGCGATTTAGCCCAATGTCGGCTTGTCTGTGCGGATGGTGCGCGTCAAACTGTTGCGCGCAATAGGCAAAAGACAGGGAACCGGCATGAAGGCATGGATTTGCAAGGCATTTGGCGAAGAACCACATTTGATCGACTGTCCCGATCCGGTCCCCGGTCCGGGGCAGGTGGTGATTGATGTTGCGGCCTGTGGTGTCAATTTCGCCGATACCCTGATCCTGCAAGGCAAATATCAAAAGCGCCCCGATGGCCCGTTTTCACCCGGCTTTGAAGTCAGCGGAACCATCCGGGCGATTGGCCCCGATGTTCGCGGTATTGCGGTTGGGGACCGGGTCATGGCGCTGCCCGATTGGGGTGGTTTCGCCCAATGTGTGATTGCCGATGCCGCAACCGTGATCCCGTTATCTGATGATGTTGATTTTGATGCGGCGGCAGCATTTCAGATTGCCTATGGAACAAGCTGGTTTGTATTGAAATATCGCGCCAACATCGTGCCGGGCGATATTGTTCTTGTCCACGGTGCGGCGGGGGGCGTTGGTCTGACGGCAGTCGAATGCGCCAAATTGCTTGGTGCCAGGGTGATTGCAACGGCGGGCGGGGCCGATAAATGCCAGATCGCGCGGGATCATGGCGCTGATCACGTAATTGATTACAAGGTCGAGAATATCCGTGATCGGGTGCGCGAGATCGCCGCAAGCCTTGGCCAACCTGCCGGGGTGGATGTGGTCTATGATCCGGTTGGCGGCGATGTGTTTGATCAAAGCCTGCGCTGTGTTGCGCCGGGGGCGCGGATGTTGCTGATCGGTTTTGCCAGTGGCACGGTGCCACAAATCCCGGCCAATATCCTTCTGGTCAAGAATGTCTCGGCCATCGGGTTCTATTTCGGGGCCTATCTTGACCAAAATCCCGACACCGCGCGCAAGGGTATGAGTGAACTGCTGGAACTCCTGCGAAGCGGGAAAATCGCACCAATGATTTCGGCCAGATACCCGCTTGAAGAGGCCATGCTGGCCCTTGAGGCGATCCGCAATCGCACCGCGACCGGCAAACTTGTCATCATGATGCCCGATGCCAAGTGAACTGGCGGATTTTATTAATTAATTCCTTGGTATAGGATGGTGACGTCCCAACCACTTCTCTGCTGGAATTTGCGGTAATGCCCGACGACAAAAAGAGCGCCGATGCTGTGCAATCGTCTGAAAAGACGCGTGACCAGTACGAGACATATCCCTATCCGGCACGCAACCCGGAAGACGAAGACAAAAGGCTGGTCACCGGATCGCCCGGCAACTGGGACGAGGTTGTTCATTTCGTCTTTGGCGGGCGCGATCCGTCATCGAAGGGCAAGATCAAGATTCTGGTTGCTGGTGGCGGAACGGGGGATGCGCTTGTCATGCTGGCCCAGCAGGCCCGGGACCGCAAGGCAAAGGCCGAAATCGTCTATATCGATCTGTCCGAAAGCTCGCGCGAGATTGCCGAAGCCCGCATCAAGCGCCGCAACCTTGAAAAGAATGTTACCTTTGTTACGGGCTCCTTCGTCGATCTGGCCAAGGAATATGGTCCGTTTGACTATATTGATTGCTGCGGGGTGCTGCATCATCTGCCTGATCCCGATGCGGGGTTGCGTACGCTGACCGATGCGCTCAAACCCAATGGCGGTATGGGGCTTATGGTCTATGGCGAGCTTGGCCGTCAGGGCGTCTATCACATGCAGGAAATGATGGAGCGCCTCAATGCCGAGGCTGGCGGCGCACGCCGACTTCATTTCGGCAAGGCGCTTTTCAATTCATTGCCTGGCACCAACTGGCTTAAACGCAATCCGTTTATCGGCGATCATATCCATGGCGGTGATGCCGGTTTCTATGACCTGTTGCTCCATCAGCAGGATCGTGCCTATCGCGTTGACGAGGTGTTTGATTTTGTTGAACAGGCCGGTTTGCGCCTGCAAAGCTTTATCGAGCCGATGCGCTATGACCCGACCACCTATTGTTCGCGCCATGATGTTCTGGAAAAGGCCGTCCATGTGCCGTTCCGTGAACGCGCAGCCCTTGCCGAACTGATGGCAGGCAATATCACCAAGCACATCTTTTATGTGGTCAAGGCAAAGAACAAGGTCAAACCGCCGGTCCCGGACGAAGATGCCATTCCGTTCTTTACCCGTGTGGATGGTGCTGCCCTTGCGCGATCGGTTGCCAAATCGGGCAATATCAAGATCACCTTTACCGGGCTTTCGGTGACCCGCACCATGCCTGCCGCATCACCGGCGATCCTGTCGCGCATTGATGGCAAGCGATCCATCCGGGATATTTACGAGATGTTTGATCCAAAACCGGAAAAGTTCGAGTTCAACGCGCAATTTGCCGTGATGTATTCGGTCCTGAATGCGGCGAACCTGATGTATCTGCGCTACCCGGACAAGAAATAGGTCAGCCGCAGAACGCGCGTGCACCGAAAACAGACTCCAAAAAAGAATTGCCGGTCACCAGGGGAGTGACCGGCAATCTCATACGCGGTTGCCAACGGGGGGTGTTGGTCATTGCGTTCAGGGAGAAGAAGAATTCCAAACCTTATTTCGGGCTCGGGACCTTCAGAATGCTCAGAAGAGCATCAAGCACCTGCAGGGGGAATGAAAGGGACCCCTGCAAGCGGAAAACGGGGGCAGACATGATACATACTCTGTTATGCGCCGGGGCGCGGGGTTTGTTCCGTACTTACGCGACTTACGCTTTCCAGAACGGTTTTGCAGCTTCGCGACGGGCGTCATAGACGTTCCAGCCGATATCGCGCAGCATACGGGCATCCATCAGGCCAAGCTTCTTGCGCAGGTCATGGCGTTTGTACCATTCGCGCGGCAAATCCATCAGGCTGACGGTATTGTGATGACGACGGGTTGCGACAAATGCGCCTGCTTCTTTGGTGATCGCGACCATGATTCTGTTCCTTTTCAATCGAGGCCTGCTCTCGGTATTTCAGCGGCCTTGCATCTGTCATGCGTGTGTCTGATTTCCTTGAACCCAGAGTTACGCCGAAAAATACTTGCGCTCAAACCATCTTTTGTCATCATTACATGAGTTTTTATCATGCAAAGTCGTTGTCATGAAACGCCGTCCATTGCCGCTAAATGCGCTCCGTGCCTTTGAAGTTGCCGGTCGTCTTGAAAGTTTCACCAAAGCGTCACATGAGCTTAACGTGACCCAAGGTGCAATCAGTCGACAGGTGCAGCATCTTGAAGACGTTTTGGGGCGTAAACTTTTTGAGCGCCATCATCGAAGCCTGAAACTTACACGCGCCGGGCGGAACCTTCTTGACGGGTTGACCCCGGCCTTTGACGCGATTGAAAATGCGGTGGCCAAGGTCGAAGACCGGGCGGACGACACACAGCTTTCCGTTCTTGCCCCGCTGACTTTTTCGATGCGCTGGATTGTGCCACGGCTGGGGCGTTTTCAGATGGAGCATCCCGATCTTCAGGTACAACTGGGCACCTATAATGATGACAAGGCCCCGGTGGATTTCAACGAGGTCGACATTGCCGTGCGCTTTGCCGACACCCAGGATGAACAACTGGTCCATGAATTCCTGACCGGCGAGCGGCTTTTGCCGGTCTGTCATCCCGATCTGGCCAGACAACTCAAAACCCCCGAAGACCTTGCCGGAGTAACCCTTTTGCATTGTTCGGCACAGCGTGAAGACTGGCATATCTGGCTGGACGGGACCGGGGTTGCCGGGGTCGATGCGGATCACGGGCCGGTCTTTGCCACCCTCGATATGGCGATGGAGGCTGCGGCAAGCGGGTTCGGTGTGGTCATTTCCGACCCGGCAATGATCGGGGAATATGTTGTGACCAACCGTTTGACCGTGCCGTTCGATTTGCCGGTCGACAGTCCCTATGCCTATTCACTCTGTTATCCGCAGGGGCGACTGGAAAGGCGCAAGGTCCGGGCCTTTCGCAATTGGTTGATGGGTGAAATCAAAATTGAAACCGAACGGCGAAAACTGGCGCAAAAGGCATCACAATCATCATGATGCCTTGAAATTGAACCATTTTATTCCTCATTATGAGGAGTAGAAAAAAATAATACAGTCGGGTGGTGCTTTTCTGATGGTCATTATGTCCGGGAAAGTCTGCCTGCTGCGTCTCAGATAGTGACAAGATTCGCAACCAGTTTGCTTCAGGGGAAAGACGATTCGTCACATGATCGCGTATGTCGCCAACACGAAACCGTCGCGCATGTATTCTGTTCGCCGGGTGGTTTCATCAATGCTTGTTGCAATTGGTGTCATGGCATTTTCGGCCGGAATACCGTTCGCACCCGTCCAGGCACAAGATGCCGACAAGCCAGTTATCAATCCGGCACCAACGGTTGAAGTCCAGGAAGCCGAACTTGATCCCCTGACCACCACGTATCATGGCATATCGCTATATGGTGATCTGAAATACGGCCCGGATTTCCAGCATTTTGATTATGTAAATCCCGATGCGCCCAAGGGTGGCACCCTGATCCAGTCATCCATCGTTGCCTTTGATACGCTCAATCCCTTCACGCTCAAGGGAACCTCGGCGGCGGGGCTTGGTCTGATCTATGACAGCCTGATGGTGGCCAGTGCCGATGAACCCTATGCGATGTATGGCCTGATCGCGCGCAGCATCGAAGTGCCCCAGGACCGCTCCTTTGCCATCTTCCATCTTGATCCGCGTGCGCGTTTTCAGGATGGCAGCGAAATCACTGCTGATGATGTTGTGTTTTCCTATGAAGTCCTTGTTGAAAAAGGCAGCCCCGTCTATCGGCAGTATTTCTCCCAGATCGAGGGGGCCGAGGCGATTGACGACCTGACGGTCAAATTCACCTTCAAGCCCGGCAACAACCGCGAAACACCGATGACGGCGGCGGGCATCTCGATCATGCCCAAGAAGTTCTGGGAAGGTAAGGATTTCTCGAAAACCACCTTTGAAATCCCGGTCGGAAGTGGTGCCTATAAGGTCGCAAGCATCGAGGCAGGCCGCCGCATTACCTATGAACGGGTCAAGGATTACTGGGCGGCGGATTTGCCGGTCAATCGCGGCCAGAGTAATTTCGACACCATCCGTTATGACACCTATCTCGACCCCGAGGTGCAGCGTCAGGCCTTTCTGGCCGGTGAATATATGGTGCGTTCCGAACATTCATCGCGCGACTGGAGTACGGCCTATGACACGCCAGCGGTCGAACGCGGTGATATTCAGAAAAAATTCATGCCCGATCATCTGCCTGTTGGTATGCAAGCCTATGTCATGAACAATCGCCTGCCTCTGTTTTCCGACTGGCGTGTGCGCAAGGCGCTTCAATATGGCTTTGATTTTCAATGGCTGAGTCAGGCGATGTTCTATGGTGCCTACAAGCGGACTGACAGTTATTTTGTCAATTCGGATCTGGCTTCAAGCGGCATTCCGACCGGTGACGAACTGGCATTGCTTGAACCTTATCGCGATCAGTTGCCACCGGAACTGTTTACCCAGCCCTTCAAGCTGCCAAACTTCGATGAACCCGATGGTCGCCGCAAGGCGCTGCGCGATTCCATGACGCTTCTCAACGAAGCCGGATGGGAAGTCCGCGACAAGGTTCTGGTCAACAAGGAAACCGGGCAGCCCTTCCGGTTTGAGCTGGTCATTCGCCAACCGGGGATTGAAAAGATCGCTCTGGTCATGAAAGCCCGTCTCAAACAGCTCGGGGTTCAGATGGACATCCGTCTGATTGATACCGGTCAGTGGGTCAACCGTATTCAAGCCTTCGATTTCGAAGCCATCACCTTCTGGTGGCAACAATCCCTGACGCCGGGCAATGAACAGCGCGTTTTCTGGAGTTCCGAAGCCGCCGATCAACCAGGTTCGCGCAATTTCGCCGGGATTAAAAACCCGGTTGTTGATGCCATGGTCGACAAGGTTGCATCGGCAAACAGTTGGGAAGAGCTGGTCACAGCGACCCATGCGCTCGATCGTGTCCTTTTGTGGGGCTATTACGTGATCCCGCAATATTACCTTGGTGGCGAACGTCTCGCCTGGTGGAACATCTTTGGTCATCCCGATACGGTGCCGCTGAAAGGGGAATCGGTCATGCGCTGGTGGATTGACCCGGACAAGGCTGCGAAATTGCCGATGGGGGGGAACTAGGCCATGCTGAACTACATTCTGCGGCGTCTTCTTCTGATCCCGGTCACATTGTTTGGCATCATGTTGTTGAACTTCGCGATCATCCAGTTTGCACCGGGCGGCCCGGTCGAGCAGGTCATTGCCCAGCTTCAGGGAACGGCTGTTTCATCAACAGCGCGTATCACCAATCAGGGTGGTGATAGCGGTGGTTCCGCATCATCATCGGAATCAGGCAACAATTTCTCATCGACATCGAATTATCGCGGGGCGCAGGGGCTTGATCCCGAAATCATCAAGCAACTTGAAGTGCAATTTGGCTTTGACAAGCCTGCACATGAACGGTTCTGGATGATGATGAAAAACTATCTGACCTTTGATTTCGGCCAAAGCTATTTTCAGGACCGTGACGTTGTCGATCTGGTGTTGGACAAAATGCCGGTTTCGATATCGCTGGGCATCTGGTCGACGCTGATCATTTACATCATCTCGATCCCGCTTGGCATTACCAAGGCGGTGCGCGATGGCTCCAATTTCGATATCTGGTCGTCGGCGGCGATCATTGTCGGCTTTGCCATTCCGGGCTTTTTGTTTGCCGTCATGCTGATCGTGATCTTTGCCGGTGGGACATATCTGGACTGGTTCCCGTTACGCGGACTGACATCGACAAACTGGGAACAGCTATCCTTGTGGGGCAAGATCGTTGACTATTTCTGGCACCTGACATTGCCGATCGTTGCACTGACGATTTCGGGTTTTGCCACGCTGACCATGCTCACCAAGAATTCGTTCCTTGATGAAATCAACAAGCAATATGTCGTTACCGCCCGTGCGAAGGGTCTGACGGAAAAGCGTGTGCTGTATGGCCATGTTTTCCGCAACGCCATGCTGCTGATCATTGCCGGTTTCCCCAGTGCGCTGGTCGGGATGCTGTTTACCGGATCGGTCCTGATTGAGGTAATCTTCTCGCTCGACGGGATAGGCTTGCTTGGCTTTAACGCGGTGATGACGCGCGATTATCCTGTGATGTTTGCCACACTTTATTTCTTCACGCTGTTTGGTCTGATCATGAACCTGATCAGTGATCTGAGTTACCACCTTGTTGATCCGCGGATCGACTTTGATGCGCGGGGGAATTGATCATGTTTGGTGCTGTTCTTTCGCCACTTAACCGTCGTCGCGTGGCAAACTTCAAGTCCAACAAGCGCGGCTACTGGTCACTTGTGATCTTTACCGTGCTATTTGTGATTTGCCTGTTTGCCGAACTGATCGCCAATGACAAGCCAATCTTCGTCAAATATGACGATAACTGGTATATGCCGATCTTTTCCGACCATCCGGAAACCACCTATGGCGGCGATTTCGATGTCGAGACCGACTTTTATGACCCCTATATTCAGGGCAAGATCGACCATCATGGCTTTGCCATCTGGCCACTGATCCCGTTTTCCTATGACACCATCGATTTTGAAATGCGCGAACCGCAACCAGCGCCACCGTCTTCGCGCCATCTGCTCGGCACGGATGAATTGGGGCGTGATGTGTTGGCGCGTCTGATCTATGGCTTCCGGATATCGATCCTGTTTGGTCTTGCACTGACTGCGATCAGTTCCGTGATCGGCATCGCCGCAGGTGCGGTACAGGGCTATTTCGGGGGCTGGGTCGATCTTGGCTTCCAGCGCGTGATCGAAATCTGGGGTGGCCTGCCGCAACTCTTTATTCTGATCATCCTTGCCAGCCTGTTTGCGCCGGGTTTCTGGACGCTTTTGTTCATTCTGGTGCTGTTTAGCTGGATGAGTTTGACCGGGCTTGTACGTGCGGAATTCCTGCGTGCGCGCAATTTTGAATATGTTCGTGCGGCAAGGGCGCTTGGCATGACCGATTACCGGATCATGTATCGCCATGTTCTGCCCAACGCGATGGTCGCGACCATTACCTTCCTGCCATTTGTGTTGAATGGCTCAATCGTTGCTCTGACCTCGCTCGACTTCCTGTCGCTTGGCTTGCCACCGGGATCGCCATCACTTGGTGAATTGCTTTCGCAGGGCAAGAACAACCTGCAAGCCCCCTGGCTTGGCATGACGGCCTTCTTTGCCATCGCGGTGATGCTCAGTCTTCTGATCTTTATCGGCGAAGCTGTCCGTGACGCGTTCGATCCGCGCAAGACATTTTAGGGTCAGGGCCTATGAATTTGATTGGAATGGCAAAGTTTATATTTGTGAAATCCAAGAAAAATCCCGCCGGGCGGGTTGGTATCCCGTACAAGGGATTTGACGTCGGAGTTTGCAAATATAAACTTTGTCATTCAGATCGATCAGATTTGCACGGGCTACGTTGTCGCAAAACCTTGAAAGATACTTATCTGTCGGCGGTTTCGCTTCGCGTATCCGCACAAATCTTATCGACCATTCAAGCCAAATTCATAGGCCCTGACCCTAAGGAACCTGTAAAATGACAGAGCAATCAGCCAACCAGCTGCTCCTTGATGTCAGCAATCTTTCGGTCAATTTCGGCGATGTGCATGCCGTCAAGGGGGTGTCATTTTCGATAGGGCGCGGCGAAACCATGGCACTGGTCGGCGAAAGCGGATCGGGCAAATCGGTCACCGCCCTTTCGATCCTGCAATTGCTGCCCTATCCACGCGCGACCCATCCATCGGGCTCGATCACATTTGACGGTCAGGAAATGGTCGGTGCCGAAGAGCGGACCTTGCGCAAGATCCGTGGCAACCGGATTTCGATGATCTTTCAGGAACCGATGACGTCGCTTAATCCGCTGCACAATATTGAAAAGCAGATCGGCGAAGTCTTGCTTCTCCACAAGGGCCTGCGTGGGGCCAAGGCGCGTGCGCGTATTCTGGAATTGCTTGATCTGGTCGGTATTCCTGATCCGGCGTCACGGCTCAAGGCGCTTCCACATGAGCTTTCCGGCGGTCAGCGCCAGCGTGTCATGATCGCCATGGCGCTTGCCAATGAACCGGAACTGCTGATTGCTGACGAGCCGACCACGGCCCTTGATGTCACCATTCAGGCCCAGATTCTTGAATTGCTTCAGGACCTGCAGAACAAGCTTGGCATGGCGTTGCTGCTGATCACCCATGATCTGCAAATTGTTCAGAAAATGGCCAGAAGCGTCTGCGTGATGAAGGATGGCGAGATCGTTGAACGCGGTGTCGGACATGGTCTTTTTGAACATCCCAGACATCCCTATACCCAAAAGCTGCTTGCAGCCGTTCCCAGCGGCAACGCGCCGGAACTGCCGGAAAATGCCACGGAGCTGCTCGAAACCAGCAATATTCAGGTGCGCTTTCCGATTGGCCGCAAGGGGATTCTGGGCCGTCCGGAACGCTATCTTGATGCAGTCGACAACATTTCCCTGTCGCTTAAACAGGGGGAAACCCTTGGGATTGTGGGCGAAAGCGGATCGGGCAAGACAACCCTTGCCATGGCCATCCTGCGTCTGTTGAAATCTGAGGGTGATATAAAGTTTGCGGGCGAGGATATCCGCAAATATGCCGGTGCCGATTTGCGCAAGCTGCGCCGTGACATGCAGGTCGTGTTTCAGGATCCGTTCGGCTCGCTTAGCCCGCGCATGTCGATCGCCCAGATTGTCGGTGAGGGGCTTGAAATTCACGAGCCTGACCTGACACCTGCCGAACGCGAAGCCCGTATTGCCGAGGCCCTCAACGAAGTCGATCTGCCGCAAAATGCCATGGATCGTTACCCGCATGAATTTTCCGGTGGCCAGCGACAGCGCATTTCAATCGCCCGGGCACTGGTTTTGAAACCACGCTTTATCGTACTGGATGAACCGACATCGGCGCTTGATATGTCCGTGCAGGCGCAGATTGTCGAATTGCTGCGTGATTTGCAGGCCCGCCACAAGATGGCCTATCTGTTTATCAGTCATGATTTGCGGGTTGTGCGGGCATTGTCTCATCGCGTGATGGTCATGCAGGGTGGAAAACTGGTCGAAAGCGGTGCCGCGACGGATGTCTTTGATAACCCGCAACAGCCCTATACCAAGGCGCTTTTGGCGGCGGCCCTTGATCTTAAGGCCGCCGGGACAGATTTTGTCAGTAACTGATAACGACAAAGCGCCATCAAACCTGTTAGAACAGGATCGGAAAAGGGAATGAAAACAGGGTAGTAAAGTGAATATGCTGTCGCCTATGAGCAAATGGTCAAACAGTGTGTGTTTCTGGGGCAAGGTCATGTTTTTGACCATGCTTCTGGCGATCCTTGTGGTCGCACCCCTGTCTGGTCCTGCCCATGCCAGCAGCAAAAAGACCGAACCGGCGACCGAGGAACCGGCAAAGAACGCCAAGCCGGAAATCCCCGAGACGGTCATTATTCCCGATCCTGTATCGCTGACCATTGTACTGCCGAAATCCGGTGCCATTCGCCAGATTGTGCTCAATATCTGGCTTGAAGCGCAGTCCAAACAGGCTGTGCCGGTGATTGAACATAACCTGCCCAAGATTATTAACGGCTTTCTGGTCGATCTGCAGCGCTTGATGTATCGCGATACCCAACAGCGTTTTGAAACCCGTGAGCCGGGCAAACGGTCCTTCAAATATGCGGCACCAGGTCTGCTGCCACCTCCGCCCCCCAAGACCGAAGAAGAACTTGCAGCCGAGGCCGAAGCAGTCGAAGCCGCTAAGGAAAAAGGCGAGGAAATCGTTCCCGAACTGCCATTCAGCCCGTTTGCGCCTGTACCCAACCGTTATTTCGCGGCCCTTCAGAACAAGCTTCTGCAAACAGGGCAGACTTTTCTGCCGCCCGATACACTCCGTTCGGTCCAGGTGCGCATGTTCTATGATTTCTGGCCGGGCGACGCCAAGCCGCGCTGATCTTTCTGCCTGACCCGTCCCTGACCGATGACGCATGGGCCAGTTGCGCAGGACGCAATTGTGCCATGGCATGTCTGTGATATTCCGGTTCGGTCAAAGTCCCGGAGCATCTCCATGTCGTTCGAAGTCTGGCTGAGTTTCACCCTCCTTGTCTTTTTGCTGGTCCTCACACCGGGGCCGAGCATTCTGATCGGCATGTCCCATGCGTTGCGTTATGGCGCGCGACCGACCCTGATGACCGCTCTTGGTGATGTCACCGCCAACATGATCCAGATGGTGATTGCGGCCGTCGGATTGGGTGCGGTTCTGGCGACATCGACGGTGGCGTTCGGGGTGGTCAAATGGTGCGGGGTGGTGTTCTTGCTGGTGATCGGATTGCTGTCATTCTTCCGTAAGCCCAAGAAATCAAACGATAAGAACGATATCGAAATGAATATTTCCGGTGCCTGTGAAGTCGTCAGCCATCGAAAACTTTTCCGCGAAGGCTTCCTTGTTGCGGCGGGAAATCCCAAGGCGATTGCCTTTTTCGGGGCGCTGTTTCCGCAATTTGTCAATCCGGCGGCACCACTTGCACCACAGTTGCTGACTCTCGGGGCTACCTTTGTTGTTCTTGATTACAGTTTCGTAATGATTTACGCGATGGGCGCTGCACGCATCATGCCCTGGCTGATCAAACGCGGCGGCAATAACGTGGTTGCACGTGTATCCGGGGCCATTTTGATCGTTGCGGCAGGCCTTTTATCGCTGATCGAGATGCCGGTAAGCGTTGCAGCTTCCCGTTTCTAGGTAGGATGCGCTTTCGACCTTTCAGGGGCGGAAAGGTCGGAAATTTTGCATTCCTAATATGCGTAATCCGGCCTAACTATCTGAAAGAAAAATAAAATATCTGGATGTGGCACATCTGACATTTGCTGCGCTTACAAACCGACTGGTCTGTATATAGCAGATTTTTGCCATATCAGATTTTTTGAATTCAAAATGGGGAAGAATTGCTGCCCTAACTGCCAGATTTTGTATTTTCTGGGCGACCAGACTGCGCTGATCGGGGCATTTTGATCGTTTTGCGGGCGGCGAAACCCGTCTTTTGCGATCCGTTTATTCGGTCTCGAGGCCAGCCGATACGATGATATCGCCAAATTCACGCAGGAAGACAGATCCCTTGACCGTCCGCTGGATCAGAACCGAACGGCGGTCTTCTTCATCGACCTTGCGTTTGACCATGCCAAGCGAGCTCAGGCGATCAAGGGCGCGGGTAATGGCAGGTTTGGAGATGTTAAGCGCTTCTGACAGGCCGCGTACCGTATGCGGGGCCGGGGTCAGGTAAACATTCAGCAACAAAGCCATCTGTCGGGCAGAAAGATCGGGAGAATCCCGACGCACACTTTCTACAATCGCGATACGCCAAAGGTCGAGTGCCTGAGACGGTTTGATCTCGATCGACATGCTTGTGCCCAACAATTAATTTGTTACGAATACGTAATCTGTCTACCTGACCCCTGTGCATATGTCAAAGGTCTTATTGGAAAATATGCAATTTACGGTTTGGTTTACTTACCGAAACGATCCTCGATCAGCTTGAAGGCTGCGCGGATTCCCTGTGCTTCGCCACCGGTCGGACGTCCCGGACGATCCGTCGGGTTCCAGGCCATCAGGTCGATATGTGCCCAGCTTTTTGCCCCTTCGACAAAGCGGTCAAGGAACAGGGCGGCAATGATCGCCCCGCCAAAGGGCGAACCGGAAATGTTGTTCATGTCCGCTGCCTTGCTATCAAGCTGCGGGCGATATTCATCCCACAGCGGCAAGCGCCACAGCGGATCATGAAGCGCCAGACCATTTTCCATCAGGCCATTGGCCAGATCATCATCATTGGAAAACAGGGCAGGCAGACCAAGACCAAGGGCCACACGCGCCGCCCCGGTCAGGGTCGCGAAATCAAGGATCAGTTCCGGGTTCTCCGACGCGGCCTCGGTCAGGGCATCAGACAGCACAATACGGCCTTCGGCATCGGTATTGCCGACTTCAACAGTCAGACCCTTGCGGGTTTTGAGAATGTCACTCGGGCGATAGGCACGACCCGATACCATATTCTCAACTGCGGGGATCAGAACGCGCAACCGCACCGGCAGGTTGGCCGCCATGATCATGCGCGCAAGGCCAAGAACCTGTGCCGAGCCACCCATGTCCTTTTTCATCAAAAGCATGTTGCTTGACGGTTTAAGGTCATAGCCACCGGTGTCAAAACACACACCCTTGCCGACCAGCGTGATTTTCGGTGCGTCCGCATCGCCCCATACCAGATCAATCAGGCGCGGATCGCGGTCACTGCCATACCCGACCGTGTGAATGGCCGGATAATTCTGTTTCAAAAGGTCATCGCCAACAATCGCGCTGACCCTGGCGCCGAATTCCTCGCCAAGGGCGCGTGCGGCGGCTTCAAGCTCTGCCGGGCCCATGTCATTGGCCGGAATATTGATCAGATCACGCGCAAGTCCGATGCCGCGTGCAGTGTTTTCTGCGCGCTTGGCGGCTTCGATGTCGTGAAGGGCGATCTTTGCGCGTTTGTCCTTCTTGCCGTCATCCTTGCGATAGCGATCAAAACGATAGCCCCCAAGATAAAGCCCAAGCGCTGCCTTTTCATAAAGGGCGGCATTGTCGCTGATGCTATCAGAAAGGCCATAGACCCCTTCGGGAAGGCTGGTCGGCAGTCCGGCGAAATCCCAGATCGCCTTGGCATCATCAACATAGCCGATCAGGACCGATCCGAACGCTCCATTCGATCCCGGCAGGGCAAGCTGCGTTCCGCGCTTTGCCTCGTAACCGTTTGCCGCCACCCATGCCTTGGTCGTTTCGGACTGATCGGCAAGCCAGCTTTCAAACTCGCTTTCGACAATCGGGGTGATGGTGATCGGGTTGGTGGAACTGTCGCGTGCGATGATGTGATCGAACAATTTAAGTCTTCCCTGCTGGTGACGTGGGATGGTGTTGTGTCGAGGAGGCGGGGTTAAACATCCGCCCCCGGACAGGATTTGATGATTGATCTTACGGCTGCCACCGGTCCAGAGCAATTCCGGAAAACAAATAGCCGCAAACAGGATCAGTATATGGCCCCCGATCCTGAAAGATCGATCCGGGGCAAGACGGATATGAAATTTCCCCGGATAATAAGGACGTTCGGGGCACTGGAACCGGTAGGTCAATTTCATCAAAGCGGACTTGAACCCGGCTTTTAAACCGCTGATAGTGTTTGACCCAGTGTCATAGCCCCCCCAACATGAAAGACACCCGCATGGAAACGCGCCCCGTTCTTTATATCGGCAATAAAAACTATTCTTCCTGGTCGCTCCGCGCCTGGCTTGGCCTGAAAGTCGCCGGGATTGATTTCGAAGAACGCCTGATCGCGTTGCGCAGCGATGAATGGGCGGCCAAGGCGCCGGTCTTTTCGCCAACCGCCAAGGTCCCGGTATATTTTGATGGCAGCAAAACCATCTGGGAGGCATTGGGCATCCTTGAATATATCGCCGATAGCCGCCCCGATACGCTGCTTTGGCCGCTTGATATGGATGTACGGGCGATTGCGCGTTCCGTGTCGCTTGAAATGCATGGCGGGTTTGGGCCCCTTCGCACGCACATGCCGATGAATTGCCGCAAAAGCCTGCCCGGCCTTGGTCGCAAGGACGGCGTGGACAAGGACATCGCCCGCATCGGTGAAATCTTCAAAATGTGCCGCACCCGGTACGGGCAGGGCGGTGATTTCCTGTTTGGCGATTTTTCGATTGCGGACGCCATGTATGCGCCGGTGGTGACGCGTTTCAAGACCTATGGCGTGGATCTTGATCCGGTTGGCAATGCCTATATGCAGGCCATCCTTGAATTGCCCGCCATGAAGGAATGGTATGCGGCGGCGGCCACCGAAGAATGGGTGATCGACGATTCCGAGGTGAAGTAACCCATGACGGGTTTGCGTGGAGATCTTCCCGAAATTGACCCGCCGGCCGGGGATGCGGCACTTGATAGCCTTCTGGGCGATGTCCGGGCCTGCCGCATCTGTGCCGATACATTGCCGCTTGGCCCGCGTCCGGTCGTGCGCATGGCCAAGGGCGCGCGTATTCTGATCATCGGACAGGCGCCGGGCACCAAGGTCCATGAAACCGGGCTTCCCTGGAATGATGCATCGGGTGATCGTCTGCGCGACTGGCTGGATCTGTCGGTGGATGATTTCTATGACCCGGCCAAACTTGCCATCATGCCGATGGGCTTTTGCTATCCCGGCCGGTTTGAACGCGGCGGGGATTTGCCGCCCCGGCCAGAATGTGCCCCGGCCTGGCATGATGCGCTTTTGGCCCATCTGCCCGATATCGAACTGACCCTTCTGATCGGGCAATATGCGCAACAACGCTATCTTGGTCCGCGTCGGGCCAAAACCATGACAGAAACCGTGCATCGCTTTGCCGATTATCTGTCTGACAACCTGTTGCCGATGCCCCATCCAAGCTGGCGCAACACCGCATGGATGAAAAAGAATCCGTGGTTTGAAGCCGATCTTTTGCCGGTCCTTCGCCAACGGGTACACCGCCTGTTGGGCTAGGGTCTCTTTTGTGGTCCAATGATCTTTCGCCACCCCAAGAAATACGAGGCAAACCAGAATGAGCAAACTTGAAAAATCCGCCATTGAAACTGCCCTGAAGTCCCTGCCGAACTGGGAACTTGCCGATGATGGCCTGTCTATTGGCCGGGTCTATATGTTCGGGGATTTCAATGCCGCGTTCGGTTTCATGACCCGTGTCGCCCTGATGGCAGACAAAATGGATCACCATCCCGAATGGTTCAATGTTTACAACAAGGTAAATGTGACCCTGACCACCCATGATGCCGGGGGTGTCACGCAGAAGGATATCGATCTTGCGACCTTCTGCGACAAGGCATCCTCCAGCTAGCATCAAAAAAAACACCCTGCCGGTAGGGGACGGCAGGGTGTCTATGGCTGCGGTGAAATCGGGCCGTGGGTGTGGGATTATTTCGGCTCGAGGCGAACCGCGCCATCTATCCGGATGGTCTCGCCATTGATCATTTCATTTTCACAGACATGCATGGCCAGTCGGCCATATTCAGCCGGATCGCCGAGCCGTTTGGGGAACGGAATATTGGCCGCAAGGGCCTGCTGCATCTCGTCGGGAAGGGCCGTGACCATCGGGGTGCCAAACATGCCCGGTGCAATGGCAACAACGCGGATACCATGACGGGCAAGCTCGCGCGCGGCCGGAAGGGTCATGGACGCAACCCCGCCTTTTGATGCGGAATAGGCAGCCTGTCCGATCTGGCCTTCAAAGGCGGCAATGGAGGCGGTGTTAATGATCACCCCGCGTTCGCCACTGGGCGACGGGTCGTTGCGGCTCATGGCGGTGGCGGTCACACGCATCATGTTGAATGTGCCGATCAGATTGACATTGATCACGCGCGCAAAGGCGTCCAGATCGGCCGGGCCTTCGCGTCCGACAATGCGCTCGCCCTGCAAGATCCCGGCGCAATTGACCAGAATGGACGGGATACCAACGGAACGTACCACTTCGGAAACAGCACCTTCGACGCTGGCACCGTTTGAAACATCCACGCCAAATCCGACACCGCCCAGCTTTTCAGCCGTGGCTTTTGCGCCGTCTTCATTCAGATCAAAGGCAACAATCCGTGCGCCAGCCCCGGCCAAAGTTTCGGCTGTCGCGGCCCCAAGTCCTGATGCGGCCCCGGTTACAATGGCGATGGAACCCTTGATCTGCATGGCTTGGTGTCTCCCTTGTTCAGCGCATGTGCAATTAATTGGTATTTATATACCAAATTATATCTTTAACGGGCAAGCGTCGATTTCCTGCTGCTCGTTGCACCAGACTATGGGGTGGGGATGGTTATCTTCTGCGCGCAAGTTCGCGATACAGCGCCTCGGGACTGACGCCGATTTCAAGGGCGATCATGCGCCAGGTTCCCTTTTCGGGAAGGACGTCGTCATGCCAGGCGATCCAGGCATCAAGCCGTTCGGCGACCGTGCGCAGCCGCAGAATCTCCGCGCGCAGGCGGGTTGCCTGTACTTCACGGGCCAGATGCGTTGCAAGCGATACAGCCATCTGATTGTTTTGGGAAAGATGGGATTCGACGTCGTATTTGCGGATCCGCTTGACCTGCGCATCCTGATGGCAGATGGCGTCGCAATGATAATGTTGTGAAAACAGGGATGCCTCGGCCAGAACATTGTCGGGCCCTGCGCGCTGCAGGACGATCTCGTCACCATTTTCAAGAAAACGTGCCAGTCGCACTTCGCCCCTAAGAACAAGGAAAAGATGCTCGACCGGATCGCCCTTGCGAAACAGGACCTCGGTTGCGGCGAAATCGGACAACCTGCCCTCAAAGCGGTTGAGAAGATCAAAAATCGATACTGACATGATATATATCATGTATAGATCGCGGCGCGCAGGTCAAGCTTGAGGCACTCAGAAATTAACAGGTGATGCCATGTTTATCCTTTCCCGACAGGCCCGAACTGCTTTGATCGTTTTGGGCCTGACCGTTCCGTTATCTGCCCAATCACAAGAATCCGCCCATGGTCATGGCCAGCGTCAAAGCGACCATGCAAATGCTGCGGCACCGGCATCCCCCTATGCCGGACAGCAGGATCGCTCGATTAAAAGCCTGTCAGCTGACGACATTTCAGAGCTGCAAAAAGGCGGCGGATGGGGGATGGCAAAGGCCGCGGAGCTGAATGGCATACCCGGGCCTGCGCATCTGTTGGAACTGTCTGACGACATTTCGCTTTCAGCAGATCAGAAGGCCGCCATTGTGGCGCTGTATGAGCAGATGAAAATGGATGCCATCAAAGAAGGTGCCAATCTGATCGCGGCAGAACGTGCACTTGATGATGCCTTTAAGGTGGGTGGATTGACGGAACCCGTGCTAAAGGCGCTTTTGCAGGCGATTGCAGACCGCCAAAGCAGACTTCGCTTCATTCATCTTGCCACGCATCTCAAAACGCCAGCCATTCTAAGCCCGGCACAGATAGAACGGTACAACAAGCTTCGCGGCTATGATGGCTAGGTCAGGGTTGTGAACGCAAACCTGATCAGGATTTGGCAAGTTTGCGTTCACGTAGCGCGACATAGATTGCGGCCCCGATAATCAGTGCACCACCCGGTATAATCCAGATATCGGGCACCTCGCCAAACAGGATCAGGGCAAGGATCGCAATGATCGGCAGGCGCAAATAGGAAAACCCGACAAAGAAGCTGTAATCAGCCAGTTGCAATGCCTTGACGTTACAGATTTGCATCACATTCATCATCAAAGCGGCAACCGCCATCAGGCCGATAGCCGTCCAGCTGGGCACTTGCCAGACAAACAGGGCCGGGATCAGCGATACCGGTGTCGTAATGATCATCAGATAGAACAGAAGTGACGTGGTGCTTTCCGTGCTGACCAGCTGTTTGGTGATCATCCCCGCACAGGCCATGCACATGGCCGCTGCAATCGGCAAAAGGCTTGCCGGTTGCATGGCATCTGATCCGGGTTGAATGATCAATCCGACACCGACAAAACCCACCACAACTGCCAGCCAGCGGTGAACACGCACCGTTTCGCGCAGGACAAGGGCGGCCAGAATGGTCCCAAACAGCGGAACGGTGAAATTAAGTGTGGTTGCCTCGGCCAGTGGCAGATAAAGCACTGCCATGAACCACAAACTCATCTCGGCTGCCGACAAGATGCCCCGCAAACCGAACAGGGGCAGGCGTGTGGTTCGCAGGCTGGATAAACCGGATTTCATCACCATCGGTGCGATCATGATCAGGCCAAAGGCAAAGCGTAAGAATACCGCCTGATAGGGATGAATTTCCGCGGTGGCAAACCGGATGGTCAGGGTAAAGCAGGCCGCAAGGATCGCCGCTGCAAGAGCAAAGAAACTGGCCCGGATTGATGCAGGTTGGCGTTCAAACCATGCTGTGACCGGACTTGGCATCTTTGGGGACCTTTGTGCTTGGGATATGGGCGCCTAGTTGCGCGACGGCGGCGGGTCAAGATCACTGGCCGCAGAAGACGGGCCGCGTTTGATCCGGTTGGCTTCACGATTAAGCTTGGCTTCGCGGCGCGCAATGAACAGGGCCGATCCGATAATCAGTCCCGCACCGGGCAAAAGCCAGATTTCAGGCACTTCGCCAAACATCACAAGCGCGATGACCAGAACAAAGGGCAGGCGCAAATAATTGAACCCGATGACAAAGCCGTAATCGTAAACCCGGAATGCATTGGTGTTACAGATCTGGGTGATATTGGCCATGAACGCACCTGCCGCCATCAGGCCGATTGCCGTCCAGCTTGGCGTTTCCCAGACAAACAGGGCCGGGATCAATGTCATCGGTGTGGTCAGGGCCATCATATAAAGGATGATGGTGGTCGGGTTTTCCGTGCGCGAAAGTGACTTGATCGTAAGTCCGGCACTGGCCATGCAGATGGCAGCGGCAATTGGCAACAGGCTGGCAAGCTGCATGGTCTCGCTGCCCGGGCGGATAATGATCAATACCCCGCAAAAACCGGCCAACAGGGCGGCCACCCGATACTTGCGAACTTTCTCGCCCAGAAAGATCGCGGCAAGGACAGTCCCGAACAGCGGCACGGTAAAGTTCAGTGTTGTGGCCTCGGCCAGCGGCATGATCGCGATTGCCGAAAACCAGAAGCTCATCGCCCCCATCGACAAAACTGCACGGAGCACAAACATCGGCAGACGCTTGGTCTTGAGCGGCGCGATACCGCTACGCAATGCCAGCGGCGCAATCAGGATCAGGCCGAACAGATTTCGGAAAAACACCGCCTGAAGCGGATCAATATGTTCCGTGGCCAGACGGACAAACACCGAAAAGATTGCTGCACTGATTGATGCCATCAACCCAAAGACAGTGGCCTGCAAATAGGGGGGAAGGGCGTTGAACCGATCACGCATCGGGTTTTTCCCCCGTTTGCGATGTGGCTGGATCGGCGAGATCAATCTTGGTTGCGGGGATGGCTTGCGGGTCGGCGGGCGCTGTGGTTGGCAGTCGCGTGGCTGTTTTTGCCCGCTTGGCCAGAACCGCCTCGCGCCGCGCGATATAAAGTGCCGATCCAATGATCAATGCTGCCCCGGCCCAGGTCCAGAAATCGACGACCTCGCCAAACATCACAAAGGCCATGGCCGCAACAAAGGGCAGGCGCAGGAAGTCGAAAATCATCACATAGGACTGATCGGCGGTGCGATAGGCGCGCACCAGTAACTGCTGGCCTGCGGTGCCCGCTATCGCAATCAGAAGCATGACGAATAACTGCCACAGGCTGGGCGTTTCCCAGAAATAGATCGCTGGCGGCAACGACAGCGGCGTCATGACCAGCCCCATCCACGTGACAATGGCATTGGCACTGTCGGTTCGAGACAGCATTTTGACCGTCGTCATTGCTGCTGCCATGAACAGTGTTGCCAGCAATGCCAGAATCGCGCCGGTTTCAAAATCCTGTCCAAAGGGCCGGATGATGATCATTGCTCCGACAAAGCCGATGGCAACAGCACTCCAGCGACGCGCACGAACGGTTTCGCGCACAATGATCGCGGCCAGCACCGTGGTCAGGATCGGCAGGGTAAAGTTGATGGCAATCACTTGGGCTGCGGGCGTGATGGCAAGTGCTGTAAACAGGCAGGACATGGCCCCAAAACCAAGCGCCCCGCGCAGGAAATGTAGTTTGAACCGTTCGGTTCTCAATCCGCCCGGACCGTTGCTAAACAGCCAGGGCAACATCGGGATCAGGCCGAAAAAGTTGCGGAAAAATGCGGCCTCGAAAGGATGAACATCACGGGTGACATATCGAATAAGCACCGCCATGGCCGCAAAACAGAGTGCGGCAGAAATCATCAACAGGGCGCCCGTTAAGGCCGCATTGTCTGAGGTGGCGCGTGAAAAAACCATTATCCTCAACGAATAAGCGCGATTTTAGAAAAAATCCAGTCTGCGGGCTGCGATTTGTCATACTATTTGTGCATGGCAGACCTTGCAGATTTGGCGAACAGTTCGCGCAAGACGGGTTTTCGTGTAAGCTCAAGGCCGTCGACAATAATCCATCAGGGGGAAATTACATGGATGCCATTGATCGCAAATTGATCGACATCCTGCAGGAAGATGCATCGCTATCCTATTCGGTACTGGGAACGAAGGTCGGATTGTCGGTTTCTGCGGTGAATGATCGTGTGCGCAAACTGCGCGAACAGGGGATTATCCAAGCCTACAAGATTGCGGTTGATACGAACGCCATTGGCCGTTCGCTGACCGCGATGGTCTGGCTCAGGACCGATCCGGCCAAGGGAAACAAGAAACTGGTCAAATCCCTCATCAAGGCTGACGAGGTACTTGAATGCCATCATATGACCGGGCGGTTTGATTTTCTGGTCAAGCTTCGCCTGCGTGACACGGCACATCTCGAAAGTTTTGTTTCTGACACGATCAAGGAAATGCCCGGCGTTGTCGAAGTTTTGCCGGAAATTGCCCTGTCTACGGCAAAAGAAACAATGTTTGTTCCGGCGCAACTGGAAACAGACTGATCACATGGCGGGAAATTGATTTATTTTGCGAAAAAACCGCTTATGGGGTTACGCAGTCATAATTTCCTAAATATCTGATGCGATGATTGTTTTGTGAGTAGCCAGCCGAACCCAGTCCCAGACACCTGATCAAGGAGCCCCCAACATGATTGAATCGATGAATCTGGTAATCCTGATTGCATCGATTCTGGTTGTGGTCGCAGTCTTTACCAGCCTTGTCAGTTTCCGGGTCGGTGCGCCTTTGCTGTTGGTGTTCCTGTTTGTCGGTCTTGGCGCGGGCGAAGACGGCATTGGCGGCATCATGTTTGACAATGCGCCATTGGCCTATTTTATCGGTTCGATTGCGCTGGCCCTGATCCTTTTTGACAGCGGTTTTGAAACCCAGCTCAGAACGTTAAAAATAGCCGCCTGGCCATCACTGGTGCTGGCCACCTTCGGGGTGATGATTACCACGGGCGTGATCGGGGCGGTAACCTGGCTGGTGCTTGATGTGCCATGGTTGGTGGCCCTTCTGTTTGGCGCGATTGTCAGTTCGACGGATGCGGCAGCGGTGTTTTTCCTGCTTCGGGTCGGGGGCATCAATCTGCGTGATCGCACGCGCAGCACGCTCGAAGTTGAGTCGGGCTCGAACGACCCGATGGCAGTCTTTCTGACCATTTCACTGGTCGAGCTGATCATTCTTGGCGGGGGCGAAAATATTGCCCTTGAACTGCTGCAACGTTTTGTTCTTCAGATCGGCCTTGGCGCGGTGTTTGGTCTGGCAGGTGGATATGCACTGGTTCAGATGATCAACCGCATCAAGCTTGAACCGGGACTGGTGCCGATCATTACCATGGCCTGTGCGCTAAGCCTGTTTGGCGCGACCAGTATTCTGGGCGGCAGCGGCTTTTTGGCGGTTTATGTCGCCGGTCTGTTTGCCGGAAACAGCAAGATGAATATGAGCGTCGGCGTCCGGCGTTTTCAGCATGTCACCACCTGGCTTGCCCAGATCGCGATGTTTGTCACGCTCGGCCTTTTGGCAACCCCGTCCGAATTTGGCGCGGTGATCATTCCCGGTGTGGTTCTGGCCCTTGTTCTTGTCTTTATTGCGCGGCCTGTGGCGGTGTGGCTGTGCCTGATGTTTTTCAATTTCTCGCGCAATGACACGGCGTTTATTTCGTGGGTCGGTTTGCGTGGGGCGGTCTCGATCCTGCTTGCGATTGTGCCGATGGTCGAAGGGGTGCCCGAAGGGCAGCTTCTATTCAACACCGCCTTCATTGTCGTGATCACATCGCTTTTGTTGCAGGGCTGGACAATCCGGTCCGTTGCCAAGTGGCTTGGCATCATCGTGCCGCCGCGCCACGGGCCGGTGGATCGTATCGATCTTGAATTGCCGGGCAATGCCAATCAGGAAATCGTTGTGTATCGCGTGCATGAAGCCAGTGCGGTTGCCACCGGCCATCGCATTCCGCGCTGGGCACGGCCCAGTCTGATCTTGCGTGACGGGGCGTCGCTGCGCCCGCACAGTGCGGGCCCTGTTCAGGCCGGTGATCAGGTCTATATCATCACCCCGCCCCGTCATGTCGAACTGCTCGATCAGCTGTTTGCCGGTCCGGCCGAAGGGGCCAATGATGTCGAGCTGTTCGGGGATTTCAGCTTCCCGCCCGATACCCATATTTCCGATATCGGTCGCCTTTACGGTTTTGCGGTCGATGAAGACGATGCCGGACTGACCGTGGCCGATATCCTGAAACGTGATCTTGCCGGGGATGTCGAACTGGGCGATCGCGTTGCCTATGGCACGGTCGAGCTGATCGTACGCCGGACCGATGACGAACATGGCGTGATCGAGGTCGGCCTTGCGGTCGAGCAGCAAAAAGCCAAACCCAAACGCCGTATTCCGATCTTCCAGTCGCGTTCGGAACTTCTTGAAATCTGGAAGGACTGGCAGAAGCGCAAGCGCGCGGAAAAGAACCTGGCACTGCGCGGTGAAAGCACCGTCAAATCCCTGAGCCACGATGACAATTCCGATCCGGCGGAACCAACCCCCGCGACCCATGGCGAAGATGATGCCCAACAACGCGCTCCGTCTGTCAGCGACAAGGCCGCTCCTGACGACCTGGCCGAAACCGGAAAAGCCGCTGATACCGCAGATGCCGTCGAAACTACGCAAGCTGCTGAAAAAGCCGAAGCAGCCGAAATTGCGGAACCTGCTGAAACTACCGAAACTGCCAAAACCGGCGAAGCCCGAAAAACCCGAAAATCCGGCAAAAAGACCGAACCGGACAATCCGAAAGACAAGGTCGCCAAAACCTGACGCCCCATGCATTAATTTGGGTGAGTTTGGATTAGCTCACCTAATGCATGGATCAAAAAAGCTGGTTTGGTGCGGATTGAAATATGGCCTAAATTGCCGCTTCAATTCTTTTGGAGCACCATGGCCATGTTCGGTCTTTATGCGGCAGTCGTCTTGATCTGGGGTTCGACCTGGATTGCCATTCAGTATCAGCTTTCTGTTGCGCCCGAAGTTGCAGTGGCCCTGCGCTTTGCGCTGGCGACACTGATTTTGATGGCATGGTGTCTGGTCCGTCGTTTGCCGATGCGCTTTTCCCTGCGTGACCATTTCTTCATGGCTGTTCTGGGCGTTTGCCTGTTTTCACTGAACTATGTTCTGATCTATGTCGCCAGTGTGCATTTGACATCAGGTCTGCTGGCCGTGGTGTTTTCGACCATTGTCATCATGAACATGATCAATGGCGTGATCTTTTTCCGCCGCCGTCCCGAAACCCGCACCCTGATCGGGGCGATGATCGGGCTTTCGGGGATTGCGCTGGTCTTTGCCGATGATCTTGCTGCCTTTGATCTGGCAAGTGGCGGCAGCATCGGCCTTCTGGTGTCGCTGGTCGGGGCCTATATCGCGTCCCTTGGCAATATGGCGTCCGCACGCAACCATGCACGCGGTGTGCCGGTTATGCAGGCCAATGCCTTCGGAATGCTTTATGGCTCGATCCTGCTCTTTGCCTATATCGGGCTTGCCGGTATTCCGGTCACCTTTGACACCAGCCCGGGCTTCATCGCCGCACTGGTCTATCTGGCGCTGTTTGGTTCTGTTCTGGCCTTTGGTTTCTATCTTACACTTCTGGGCCGGATCGGTCCGGACCGGGCGGCTTACAGTTCGGTGATGTTCCCGGTTGTCGCATTGTTGCTCTCGACCTGGTTTGAGGATTTCCACTGGACGTCGCATATCATCTGGGGTGTTGGCCTGACACTGGTCGGCAATGTGGTTATTCTGACCAAACGTGTTCCAAAACCGGCAGCCACCGTTCTTGAACAGGTTGCCGTCGCCCCGGCGACCAAACCGGCGATCAACCCGGCCACCAATCCTGGCAGTGTGAAGCCCTGAGCGCGTCATATGCGCCCGCAAGCGGAGATCAGAATGAACAGTGTCGCCTATTTTCAGCGACTGGCCAGCTATAACGCCTGGGCCAACCGGCATGTTTATGAGGCCTGTGCAGCCCTGCCTGCATCCGAACTTGATGCGCCGCGCCGGGCGTTCTTTCCATCGATCATGCGCACGTTAAACCACATTCTGGTCGGTGATCGTTTGTGGTTGTCGCGTCTGGTTGGCGATCCGGTTGCCATGCCGCTTGATACCATCCTGTTTGACGATTTCGATGAATTGCGCGAAGCGCGCATCACACAGGATCAGGCAATCCTTGATTTCACCGATGGTCTGACTGCGGATATCATCGCATCCGATCTGACCTATCAGTCCGTTTTGGCCGGAGCCTATACCATGCCGCGCGATCTGATTCTGGGGCATATGTTCAACCATCAGACCCACCATCGCGGACAGGTTTCAAACATGGTGCTTGAGGCCGGTGGCAAGGTGCTTGAGATTGATCTGATCTATTACGCCCGTGAGCAGCTTTGATGACCGATCTTCTGGTGCAATATACGCCGTTTCTGATTGCGGCCTTTTTGCTCAATATCTCGCCCGGGCCTGATATGGCCTATATCGTCGGGCAAACGGCTGTGCATGGGCGTAAGATCGGGCTGTTTTCGACCTTTGGCGTGGTATCGGGGGCCTTTGTTCATGTGCTGGCTGCGGCCCTTGGCCTGTCGGCGATCCTTGCAACTTCGGCCCTTGCCTTTGCCATCGTCAAATGGGTGGGGGTGGCCTATCTGGTGTGGCTGGGCATCGGGGCGCTGCGCGCAAGCTTTGCCCGCAAGTCATCGGGCGGCGGGGATGCTGAAACGCCCCCCGAAATCACGATTTCCACCAGACCAATGACCGCCTTTCAGGCATGGCGGCAGGGCGTGATGATTGATGTGCTTAATCCCAAGGTCGCGATTTTCTTCATGGCCTTCCTGCCGCAATTTGTCGATCCGGCGCAGGGCGACGGGGCCCTGCAGTTTCTGGTGCTCGGCAGCATGGTCAATCTGATCGGGCTTCTGGTTGAAAGCACCATTGTTCTGATGGTGGCAGCCGCCGCCATGCGGATAAAGGCACGCAAAGGGCGAAAGGCGCAAAAGATGCATGCACTTGGCATGTGGCTGCAACGCGCCTTGGGCACGATGTTCATCGCCCTTGGCGCACGTTTGGCCCTGAGCCAGCAATAGCCAGGCCATCGATCCAGAACCGGCGAAGGGCTTGGGCGTCAAACGTGAATGTGAGAGGTTATAGGCAAGGGGCCCGATTGCCCGCCGCCCCACTTGCCCGGATCAGGATTTGCGCGACAGATAGCGCACAAGCGCATTTGATGCCGGTGCGGCGCTGATGCCATGGGCGACAACGCTGATGCAAATGATCATGGTGCCTGCGGCAAATAGCGGCATGAAATGGGCCGGACTGACCAGTGTCGCCATGATCAGCATATAGATCACGGACGCAATGCCACGCGGCCCGAACCAGCCGATATAAAGCTTCTCGCCAAGGCTATAGGGCGATCCGATCATGCAGATCCACACACAAAGCGGCCGCAGGATGACAAGACTTGCGATTGAAAAGATCAGCATCGTCCAGGTCCAGTTTTCATAGACCGCAGGGACAACAATCATCCCGAAGACAAAGAAGGTCAGCATGGTCAGAAGCTCTGCCTCGGCCTCGCCAAAGCTTTCAATCGTGTCGCGCACCCGGTCGCTCGAGATATTAAGCGCAAGCCCCCCGGCAAAGGCCGCGACAAACCCGTTCCCGCCAAGCTGTTCAGCCAGAAGATAGATCAAAAGGGCGGCAAGAACGCCAAGCAGGCGTTCAAACCGGTCAATGATTGTGTCTTTCGTCACGGCCCGGTTGACGATCTTGCCAAGCACAAAGCCGCAGGCAATGCCAATGCCCGCCCCGATGGAAATTTCAAGCAAGGCATCCTTGACCCAGCCCTGATGCCCGTTGCTCAAGAGATTGGCTTCAAGCAAAACCGCCGTGGTAAAAACCGGCAGCACCAGCCCGTCATTCAGCCCGCTTTCAATATTGATCCCCTGGCGCACCGCTTCGGGTACATCCGTATTTTCAAGCACCGGACGGCCAAGGGCGGCATCGGTCGGGCTGACAATCAGTGCAAGAATAAGGGCGGGGATCAGACCGATGGTCGGATCAATGCCAACGATAAAGGCCCAGGTCGCAACAATGGTCAGTGGCAACCCGACCAGCAAAAGACGTGTCGCAAGGGTCTGGGCCGCCCGTTCCTTGCGGAAATTCAGAACCGCAGCATCAAGAAACAGAATGATCGCAAGGGTCATCTCGGCGAATGTCGTGGCAAAATGAATGCTGCCACTCAGTGCCGTCATCGGTGCTTCATGCCAGATGCCAAGCGGCAATGCGATGATCGCACCGGACAAAACCATCATCATCGGGGACGAGATATTACGCCGTTGCAAGCGGCGCGAAAAAAGCCCGTAAACCAGACCCGATCCCAGAAAAAGGATGATCACCCACTCAAACATCGCCCGATCCGACTGGTTGTTGCATCGCGCAAGTGTGCCCGAAAAACCGTGAAATAACAATTACTCCGACGGTTTCCCCTGCTGTCTGGCCGATGTCCGGGGCAGAAGATGATCAGGCCATCGCGGATTTGATGGTGGCAAGAACCTCGGCGTGACAGCGCGCATCGCCACTGGCAACCACGTCACCGGCACTTTCAATCGTAAGCTCCTTGCCTGACCAGTCGGTCATGACACCGCCAGCACCCTCGACAACCGGCACCAGCGCACAGAAATCATAGGCCTGAAGACCGATCTCAACCACCGTATCGGCAAGTCCAAGTGCGGTTAGTCCATAGGCATAGGCATCAACGCCATACATTGCGACCCGGCTTTGTTTTGAAACCGCCTGATAGGCATCAAAAGCCTTGTCGCGGAACAGTTCGGGTGCGGTGGTAAAGAAGGTCGCACTGGCCAGCGTTTCGCATTCACGCGCGCTGATTTCCGTTCCGTTCATGGTGCTTGGCTGTCCCATCACACCGACCCAGCGTTCATCGGTAATCGCCTGATCAATAAGGCCCATGACCGGCTTGCCATTGTGGCAAAGCGCAATCAGGGTCGCAAAGCTCGGCTTGCCGGAAATAAATGACTTGGTGCCGTCAATCGGATCAAGCACCCAGACATATTCGGCATCGACATTCTCGCGCCCATGTTCCTCGCCCAAAATGCCATGATCGGGCAATTCCGCATTCAGGATATCGCGCATGGTCCGTTCGACTTCGCGATCGGCAATCGTCACCGGGCTGTCATCTGCTTTCACATCAACCGCAACCGGGGTGCGATAATATTTGCGCACAACCGGGCGGGCAGCATCTGCCAGTTTGTGGGCGATTTCCAGAAAGCGGTCGAGATTTTCCATCAAAGCGCAGTCCTGTGTGAGTTTGGCCTGAGAATGCGCGCCATCAACTGGCCCGCCATAAAGGGATGCTGTCGCTCATGGCCTGCAACGGGCCATAAAAAGCAAACAGGGGACAGTTACCTGTCCCCTGTGAAAAATCAATCTCTGATCAGATAAATCTGTCAGTTTCAAACTTTTGACCGTGCCGTTACTGCGCGGTGGCTTCGCCTTCAGCAGGCGCAGCTGCTTCCTCTGCAGCACCCTGTTCAGCAGCAGCTGCCGGATCAGGGAATGGCAGCGGGCTGTCAGACTTGCTGTTCAGCCAGGCAATGACCGCAGCACGGTCCGATGCCTTTTTCAGGCCGCCAAAGCTCATTTTGGTGCCGTCAATGTAATCGCGCGGCTTGTAAAGGAACTCGTTCAGCTCCTCAAAGCCCCAGGAACCGCCATGGTTCGCCATGCTATCCGAATAGGCGAAGTCGCCTTTATGCGCAAAGGCCGCACCGACAATTCCATAAAGATTCGGGCCGGTTTTATTCGGGCCATCTTTTTCGACATCGTGGCAGGATGCGCATTTCTTGAAGACCTTCTCGCCTTCGGCAAGATCAGCCGATGCCAACATGGCAAGAATTGGCTCCGGTCCGGCCGGCTCGGCCGATGCTGCTGCGGCATTGGGACTCGCACCCGCCATCAGATCCTCGGAGAAGGGATAAACCGGTGCTTCCAGTTCATCGGGATGAACCAGCGCGCCCCCAATTTTGCCGACAACTATTACCAGAAGTACGGCACAGATGACTCCGGCGACGATCTTGTTGATTTCCATCGTGTTCATGACGGGACCCCGTTACAGCCTAATCACTCTCAGGTTTCTAATTATAATCTTGGTCAGTTCGCCCATGCACTCCCTGACAATCCTCAATTTTGAGAATCACAAACGTCACCGCAGGCAAAACTGGTC
The DNA here is from genome assembly GCF_003326795.1 of Thalassospira profundimaris. Classification (GTDB taxonomy): domain Bacteria; phylum Pseudomonadota; class Alphaproteobacteria; order Rhodospirillales; family Thalassospiraceae; genus Thalassospira; species Thalassospira profundimaris_C. The sequence continues at coordinate 713,318 of NZ_JPWI01000001.1, forward strand.
GGTGGGAAACTATACGTTTCAGAGATTTGCATCAACCTTTCTTAAACACCAAGGCGAAAACGGATGCTTTAAAACTTTCGTCTAGTGACCTTCGAAAAGCGATTCCGTCTTTCGCCATCCCCCAAAAACCGGCTAATGTCGGGCCGATTCTCAGCCGTGTTTTGCCATCGCGCCGTTACGGCATGCTTTGCGCAAGATCAAACACACGGAAATTATGCCTGACCGGAGCTCCAAAATGTCGACGCCGCGCAATCCCGTTGTTGTAATTCCTGCCCGTATGGCCTCTGTGCGCCTGCCGAACAAACCGCTGGCTGATATTTGCGGTGAACCCATGATCGTTCAGGTCTGGCGTCGCGCAACCGAGGCCGGAATCGGCCCGGTCCTTGTTGCCTGTGCTGAACAGGAAATTGCCGATGCGGTCGAAGCCGCTGGCGGCATCGCGGTTCTGACCGACCCGGATTTGCCAAGCGGTTCGGATCGTGTTCATCAGGCCCTTCAGACCTTCGACCCCGAAGGCAAATATGATGCAGTCGTCAATGTGCAGGGTGATCTGCCGACCATTGATGCGGCGGATATTCGTGCCGTGTTCGAACCGCTCAATGATCCGGCGGTCGATATTGCAACGCTGGCTGCTGAAATCACCCGCGATGTAGAACGCACCAATCCAAATGTGGTCAAGGCGGTCGCGGCCTTTGGCAACGGCCGTGTGGCGCGCGCGCTTTATTTCACGCGCGCAACCGCACCCTATGGCGATGGTCCGCTTTATCATCACATCGGTCTTTATACCTATCGCCGTGCGGCCCTTGACCGTTTCGTATCCCTGCCGCCCGCCGAACTTGAAAGTCGCGAAAAGCTTGAACAGCTGCGCGCCCTTGAAAACGGCATGGTGATTGCGGTGGCGCTGGTCGATGGTGTGCCGCTGGGTGTTGATACCCCCGAAGACCTTGAACGTGCCCGGCAGGTTCTGGGTGGCAAGGCCTAAACATTGAATTGAGTTTGGGCCCCAATTGGGGTTTTCTATCAGGCCGCCGTCTGTTGAGGGCGGCCAAAACAAGTCTTTAATATCACTTCAGGAAACAGCCAGATGACTGCGCAACAAAGGATCGCTTTTCAGGGAATGCACGGTGCCTATTCAGATCAGGCAGCCCGTCGTGCCTTTCCGGGTGCAACGACAGTACCCTACAGGACCTTTGAAGGCGCCTTTAGCGCATTGGAAGAAGGCGACGTCGAACTGGCGGTGATTCCGATTGATAACACCCTTGCCGGACGCGTGGCCGATGTTCACCACATCCTGCCGGAATCGGGTGTGCATATCATCGGTGAAACCTTCCTGCGCATTAACCATGCGCTGGTCGCAGTACCCGGTGCGAAGATCGAAGACATCAAGGAAATCCACAGCCACGTTCACGCCCTTGGTCAATGCCGCAAGCTGCGCAAGGAGCTGGGCGTCAATGCGGTGGTCGGCCCTGATACGGCCGGTTGTGCCAAGGAAGTCGCCGATCGCGGCGACAAATCGATTGCCGCCATTGCACCGGTTCTGGCTGCTGAAATTTACGGCCTTGATGTTCTGCGCACCGAGGTCGAAGACGCCGCCCATAACACGACGCGCTTTATCATTCTGGCCCGCGAACCGCTTGAACTCCCCAATGACGGCTCGCCGGTCGTGACAAGCTTTGTCTTCCGGGTTCGCAACGTTGCCGCCGCCCTTTACAAGGCATTGGGCGGTTTTGCCACCAATGGCATCAACATGACCAAGCTTGAAAGCTATATGGTCGAAGGCCATTTCACCGCGACCCAGTTCTTTGCCGAGGTCGAAGCCCATCCCGAACAGCTTGGTCTGCGCCACGCGCTTGAAGAACTGCAATTCTTCTCGCACGAAGTCCGTATTCTCGGTGTTTATCCGGCCCACCCGTTCCGAAAGGAAAATGACCTTCCGGCGGAATGATCATCGGGCGTGCCCGGGATTCCGGACAATATCGGACATGAAAAGGGCCGGACGAAAAATCGTCCGGCCCTTCTTCTACGACAAGTCTTTTGATGTCGGGCGGGATCAATCCCCGGCCTGTTTCAGAAGATCGCCAGAAAACCGCTTGATGATCTGGGTCAGTTCGGCAGAACGGCTGGAAAGTTCTGCCGATGCCGATTTCAGTTCCTCGGCATCATCGGTCGTGCTTTGCGCGTTCTTCATGGTTTCATCAACGCTGTAGGAAATCTGTTTGACGCCATCCGCACTGCGGTTTGCATTGCCCGAGATTTCCTGTGTTGCCGCCCCCTGTTCCTCGATGGCGGCTGCAATGGCGGTCGAGGCCGTGCGGACCTGTTCGATGGTCTCAGATACCCGCGAAATGCCGGTTACCGCACGTTCGGTGCCGTCAACAATGTCATTGATCTGGGCGGCGATTTCATCCGTCGCCTTTGCCGTCTGGGTGGCAAGGTTTTTGACCTCGTTTGCCACAACCGCAAAGCCTTTTCCGGCTTCACCCGCACGCGCAGCCTCGATGGTGGCGTTCAGCGCAAGCAGGTTGGTCTGACCGGCAATATCGTTGATCAGGCCAATGATCTCCTTGATCTTGTCGACCGTCTCGGACAGGCCGGCAACATCGTTCGATGCGCTCTGGCTTTCATCGGTTGCCCGTTCGACCGTGTGCGACATCTGGGAAATCTGAACGTTGATTTCCGTGATCGAGGATGAAAGTTCCTCGGTCGCGGCAGCAACGGCATCGACATTCTGCGATACGTTTGCGGCCGCAGATGCCACCTGCTGGCTTTGTCCCAGAATGCCGTCGGCATTGTGCGCCATGCTGATCGCCAGTTCATTGCTGCGCTGAACCGAATGGTCAACAGCACCGGCAATCCCGCCGACTTCGCTTTCAAGTTTCTGGGCAATCTCGCGGATATTGCTGCGCCGTTCCTGTTCGGCGCGGTCTTTCTGGATCGCAGCATCCGCCTCAAGCTGCTGGGCCTGAGCGGATTTGTCACGCAATGCCAGAACACCGGCTGCCATGTCACCGATCTCGACAAACCGGGACTCGGTTTCGACCGGGGCCTTGTAATCGCCTTCGGCAATCGTGCGGATGGCGCTGTTCAGTCCGACGATGCTTTTGGTGATCCGGGTGCCGACAAACCAGGACAGAACACCGGCAATCACGATGGCGATCACGGAAATAATCGCAATATGCTGAATGATGCGCAGGAATTCGGTCTGGACGTCATCCATATAGACACCGGCACCAAGCGCCCAGTTCCAGTCCTTGATCGGGCGGACGTAAGCGGCCTTTTCGATCAGCTTGTCACCTTCACCGGGTTTCTTGGTTTCATAGGTGATAATGCCGCCGCCTGCCTTGGCAGTATCGACGATCATGTTACGCACCTTGCTGTCGGGATTACATTTTCCGACATCTTCGGGGCTGAGCGGATCAAGCACCATGCAGTGGCTGTAATCAGACGCATAGATATAGTTGGCCCCGTCAAACCGATAGGCGTTCAGGATGGCGAGTGCCGCGGTCTTTGCCTCGTCTTCAGTCATTTCGCCGCTTTTGGCTTTGGCGACATAACTGTTAACGATGGTCACTGCACCTTCGGTCAGATGCGAAATCTGTTCGAACTTGCCGTTTCGAAGGCTGGTTTGATAATTCAGCGCGACTGTCGCGATGATCGCAAGCAGCACAAGAAGACAAATAGCGGGAATGGAAAAAATTCCCGTAACAACCCGGAACCGCATAACTTTCCCCTTACAAGCGATTGTGGCGATTGAATTATTGGCGCTAAAATGTAAACGAAACCGTAAGTCGGGCGTGACGTTTTTGTGATCTGCTTTTTTTTACTGCGCGTTTTTGCATGGCTGCCCGGCGCGGGCTTTGATTGACTTCTGATCCAGACACCTGTATCACCCGGCTCATTCCTTCGCTTGCAAAGACAGAATCAGCTGTCAGGAACTGTATGAAAAAGGCGAGGGCGGTTACGACGTGATGACGTCGTGGCCTCACATCATTTGCCTCTCATGCAGGTCCGACGCAGTGGCTGCTTTGCCATGCACCGGTCTCGACTGCGTTTGAGCAGGCACCATAGGCGTGAACATGGCGCCGACCGGATAAACGAAGGGCTATCCTTTATGACGAATTTTGAAGGGCTCAAACTCATCGAGCCCCTGCTGCGCAATGTTGAAGCTGCCGGTTTCTCCGCGCCGACCGAAATCCAGGCTGCGACGATTCCTGCACTTCTCGAAGGGCATGACCTTATGGGGATCTCCCATACGGGTGGTGGTAAAACTGCCGCATTCTGCCTGCCATTGCTGCAGCGTCTTGCTGAAAATCCGCTGCGCCCGAAACCGGGTCAGCCGCGCGCTGTTATTCTTGCGCCGACCCGCGAACTTGCAACCCAGATCGGCCAGTGCCTGCGTGATTTCAAAAAAGGCATCCGCCTGTTTTCTTCTGTTGTCTATGGTGGTTCGCCGATGGGCCCGCAGATTCAGGAACTGCGCCGTGGCGTTGATATCCTGGTTGCGACCCCGGGTCGTCTTCTTGACCACATGTCGCGCAACACGGTTCGTTTCGACGATGTCGAAGTCTTCATCCTTGATGAAGCCGACCGTATGCTTGACATGGGCTTCTCCGAAGACGTTCTGACCGTGGCTGAACTGCTGCCGAACAAACACCAGACGGTGATGTTCTCGGCAACCATGCCGCCGGAAGTCAAACACCTGACCGACCGTCTTCTCAAGGATCCGGTCAAGGTCGAAACCGCTCCGCAGTCCAGCGTGACCGAGCGCGTGACCCAGGTTGGCATGTTCGTGAAACGTCACGACAAAACCAAACTGCTGGTACAGCTGCTCAAGCGTGATGATGCAGAACGTGTTCTGGTCTTCACCAAAACCAAGGCAGATGCCGACGAGCTGTCCTTCCAGCTGCGCGATGAAGACATCGACAGCGATGCCATCCATGGCGACAAGCAGCAGCGCATCCGTCAAAAGATCCTGCGCAACTTCCGTAATGGTCAGTTCCCGGTTCTGATTGCAACCGACGTTGCTGCACGTGGTATCGACGTTCCGGGTATCACCCATGTTGTGAACTATGACTTGCCGCAGGATGCGGAAAGCTATGTTCACCGTATCGGTCGTACCGGTCGTGGCAGCGCCGAAGGTACTGCAATTTCGTTCTGCGAGCCGCGTGACATTCGTCTGCTTCGCAACATCGAACGCCTGATCAAACAGGAAGTCGACATCGACGAAGATCACGAATTCCATGCTGCCCCGCCGCCGCGTTCAAGCGGTGCTGGCGCAGGTGGTCGTGGTGGCCGTGACGGTGGTCGTGGCCGTGGTTTCGGTGGCGGTGGCGGTCGCGGCGGCTTTGGCGGCGGTCGTGATGGCGGCCGTGGTCGCGGTGGCTTTGGCGGTGGTCGTGATGGCGCCCGTGAAGGTGGTCGTGATGCTGGTCGCGGTCGTGGTTTCGGCGGCGGTCGTGACGGTGCCCGTGATGGCGGCTTCCGCGACGGTGGTTTCCGTGGCGAAGGCGAACGCGCAGCACGCGGCTTTGGTGGCCGTGATGGCGCACCGCGTGATGCTGGTCGTGATGCTGGTCGTGATGGTGCCCGTCGTGATTTCGCGGATCGTCCGCGTCGTGATGACCGTGACTTCCGCAATGATCGCAAACCGCGTTTTGACAATGATGATCGTGCGCCGCGCGGTGATCGCGAAGAACGCGGTGGCAATCGTGGTGGCAACTTCCGTCCGCGCGGCGAAGGCCGTGGCGAAGGTGGCAACCGTGAAGAACGTCGTTTTGCTGACAAGCCGCGTGGCGGTGATCGTGGCGGCAACTTCCGTCCGCGTGAAGGCGGTCGTGATGGTGCCGGTGCCCGTGATGGTGCTCGCCGCGATTTTGGTGATCGCCCGCGCCGTTCCGAAGGCCGCGGTGGCAGCCAGGGCATGAAACGCCGTTCGGCGTAATTTTGCCTGCTCTGATGTAGAACCTGCATCGGAATCAGGATTTCAGATTGTGGAAAAGTCGGCTGTTTTCAGTCGGCTTTTTTACTTTTGATTGAGTTTTCGGACCCGACAGATATAGAATTTTGTCAAAGAACCTATCCTTAGTGGGGAAATTTACGTAGCGTATACCCACATATGTATAGTTCGAGTTGCGACAGCCGAGGCAACAAGGAGTTGACCCTGCATGAGAAGGATCCTGGTTATCCTGACCACAGCATTGACCTGGATATCCGGGATTGATGCCGCTTATGCAGATGATCAGGCCGGACACTATGCCTTGAATGCGGATGGCTCGCGCGATTGCACTCGCCTTATTGCGTCGGGCAATCCGGACTATCCGCCCTATCTCTGGAAATCCGGGGATGGCCGCACACTTGATGGTGCTGCCGCAGACTTCCTGAAACGGGTTGGCGAACTCGCAGGCGTGGAGATCGACGTCATTCAGGCCGGAAGCTGGAGCCGGGTACAGCACAATATGCAGGAAGGCACGCTTGATATGATTGCCGGTGCTTTCCTGACGGCGGCGCGTCTTGAATATATGGACTATTTTTTCCCCGCCTTTCAGGGGACGCGAACCGTCATCTGGACGCTGGACAATCTTGATCTCAACTATCGGCAATGGTCCGATCTTCAGGGACTCGAAGGTCTGACTGTGATCGATAACAGTTTCGGTCAGGAATTTGATGCCTATGCGGTCGAAAATCTCAGCATCACCAAAGTCCCCAGCCTTGAACAGGGGCTCAAGATGCTGACCTATAATCGCGGTGAATATCTGATCTATGAAGAATTCCCCGGCAAGGCATTTGCTGCGCGTCAGCGCATCACCAATATCCGCAGTTACGATACCCCGGTCAGTACCGAGAATCTCTATCTGACCATGTCCCATAAATCCGCCTGCAATACCGGCGCCTTGCGGGGACGCATTAACCGGGCCGTTCTCAAACTGGTTACCGAAGATGCGATGAAAGACATGCTCGAAGCCAGCATCCAGCGCTGGGGCGAGAGCACCAATTAATCCAGCTTTTCCGCGCTGCTATCGCCCGACCGGACTTTGGTCGGTGGTGCAATTGCGTCTGCAAGACAAACGTCTTGGTTTGACGGGCAATGTCCGCGCCAACAGGTTTGTGATACGGGCGACCAGCTGCCAGCCGACAATCCTCAGCCGTCAGTAAGCCGCCACACACCTCCCGCCGTTAGCCGTCGATCATAGGCTGGTTCCGCTAAAAACCCTTCGTGCGCAGACCATGTCAACCGTCAGCTGCCAGCGATCCTCTATTATCCGCGTGCCGCAAACATCCGAAGCCTTCCATCTTTCCGCCCGAGCCCCAACCAACCGGCTCCGGCATGCAGGACCCAACGCTCAATACCCATATCCCTTGGTATTGGGTACCCGGCACAGGGCGGGGCGTCGGTCGCTCGGCACTCGGCACGCGCCGCCATGGTAGTACCGGACACTCAGCAACCGGTATTCAACACTCTGTTCTTGGCACTCGATACTCAACAGTCGATACGCAACACTCACCACTCACCACTCGCCACTCACCACTCACCACTCGTCACTCACACTCAGCACTCAGCACTCAGCACTCTGTATCCGACCGTCCGCCACTTGGCACCAGCCACCCGACGCCCGACGCCCGATGCCCGGGCCCGGTGCCCGGTGTTATGATGCCCGGCTCATTGAACCTGACGCTTGATGCCGGATGACTTCGGTCCCGGATAAATTGGTAGAGCTATGCGGATTTGATTTGACGTTAACGTTAACGTTAACTACAAGAGAGTCGCATCCCTCAGGTGCCCCCGGAGACGGGTGGATTGCTTTATTGTCAGGACCGCGACATGGCTCAGTTCGAACCGCAAAATCCCGATTTTGATGCCGAAGTGCGCAAGCGCTTTGCCCAGCAGCCCTATAATCTGTCGATCGGGGCACGTGTCACCGATGTCAAACCGGGCCGGGTTGAAGTCGTTGTGCCGTCGCGGGCCGACCTGATCCAGCATAATGGCTATTTTCATGGCGGGCTGATTGCCGGTCTGGCCGATATCGCCGGTGGATTTGCCGGCTGGAGTCTGGTCGAGGCCGATCAGGGGATGCTGACCATCGAATACAAGCTCAATATCGTCGCACCCGGTCAGGGTGACCAGTTGCGTGCGGTCGGCGAGGTCGTCTCGCGCGGTCGGTCGATCATTGTTACCCGCATCGATATCTTTGGTATGAGGAATAACGAACCGGTTCTGTGCGCCACCTCGCTTCAGACGCTCAAGGTCATGAAGCTGCCGCCGGAATTATTGGATAGCGCTGCATAATTCCAAAGATTGATCAATTTTACTTAATAATCAAACCTAGTCAGGGCAGGAACGTCACCATGGCATTTTTCGAATTTCCCGGATTGAAATTTGATCTTGGCGAGACCGCAGATGCGATCCGCGAAACCGTTTCCTCATTTGCCGAGGCCGAAATCGCCCCGCGCGCTGCCGAGATCGATCAAACCAACCAGTTCCCCAATGATTTGTGGCGCAAATTCGGTGATCTGGGTCTTCTGGGCATGACCGTTCCCGAAGAAGATGGCGGTACCGGCCTTGGTTATCTTGAACATGTGATCGCCATGGAAGAAATCAGCCGTGCTTCTGCCTCGGTTGCCCTTTCTTACGGCGCGCATTCCAACCTTTGCGTCAACCAGATCAAGCGCAACGCCACGGCCGAACAAAAGGCCAAATATCTGCCCAAATTGATCAGCGGTGAACATATCGGCGCACTTGCGATGAGCGAGCCGGGGGCTGGTTCGGACGTTGTATCCATGAAGCTTCGCGCTGAGAAAAAGGGGGATCGTTTCATCCTCAATGGCAACAAGATGTGGATCACCAACGGCCCGGATGCCGACACGCTGGTGGTTTATGCCAAAACCGATCTTGATGCCGGTCCCAAGGGCATTACGGCCTTTATCATTGAAAAGACCTTCAAGGGTTTCTCGACTGCGCAAAAGCTCGACAAGCTGGGCATGCGGGGCTCAAACACCTGCGAGCTGGTGTTTGAAGATTGCGAAGTGCCCGAAGAAAATATCCTGGGTCAGCTGCATGGCGGCGTGCGCGTTCTGATGAGCGGCCTTGACTACGAACGTGCAGTTCTGGCTGCTGGCCCGACCGGGATCATGCGGGCCTGCATGGATGTGGTTGTGCCCTATATCCATGAACGCAAACAGTTCGGCAAGGCGATTGGCGAGTTCCAGTTGATGCAGGGCAAGATCGCCGATATGTATACGACCATGAATGCCTGCCGCGCTTATGTCTATGAGGTCGCCAAAGCCTGTGATCGCGGTGAAACATCGCGCAAGGATGCGGCTGGTGTGATCCTTTACGCGGCGGAAAAGGCCACCTGGATGGCGCTTGAAGCCATTCAGACCCTTGGCGGCAATGGCTATATCAACGAATATCCGACGGGCCGGTTGCTGCGTGATGCCAAGCTTTATGAAATCGGCGCCGGTACGAGCGAAATCCGCCGTATGCTGATTGGCCGTGAACTGTTTGGTGAAACCGCGTAATTGCGGTTTTACCCCGGCCTCACATATTCAAGTCAAAGATCCCCCGAAAGACTTCAAGGACCCCCATCATGACCACTTCTGATCCGATTGTTATCGTATCGTGCGCCCGTACCGCCATGGGCGGTTTGCAGGGTGACTTCGCCACTGTGACTGCCGCCGAACTTGGCGGTGTTGCGATTAAAGCAGCGCTTGAGCGCGGCGGTGTTTCGCCTGATGACATTGATGAAGTCATCATGGGGAACGTGCTTCCTGCTGGTCAGGGGCAGGCACCGGCGCGTCAGGCCGCATGGAATGCCGGCATTCCGCGGTCGGCCGGTGCAACCACGATCAACAAGATGTGCGGATCAGGCATGAAAGCCGTGATGTTTGCCCATGACGCGCTGGTTGCCGGTGGTGCCGACGTCATGGTGGTTGGTGGCATGGAAAGCATGACCAATGCGCCGTTCCTTTTGCCGAAAATGCGGTCCGGTCATAAATATGGTCATGACATGGTCTATGATCACATGGCGCTTGATGGGCTTGAAGATGCCTATGAAAAAGGCCGTTCCATGGGCACCTTTGCCGAGGCGACAGCCGAAAAATACGGCTTTACCCGCGAAGCCCAGGATGATTATGCCGTCACCTCGCTGACCCGGGCGCAGAATGCGGCCACTGCCGGTTATTTTGCCGATGAAATCACCCCGGTAAGCTTCACCACCCGCAAGGGCGAAGTGACGATTGATGCCGACGAACAGCCGCCAAAAGCCAAGCCGGAAAAAATCCCGACCCTGCGTCCGGCTTTCGCCAAGGATGGCACGGTCACAGCAGCCCATTCCGCATCAATTTCCGATGGTGCAGCCGCCCTTGTCATGATGCGCGCGTCTGAAGCCGAAAAACGCGGGCTCAAGCCGCTTGCAAAGATTGTTGGTCAGGCGACCCATGCCCAGGAACCGTGCTGGTTCACGACGGCCCCGATTGATTCAATCAAGAAGGTGCTGGCAAAGGCAGGCTGGTCGAAGGACGATGTCGATCTTTGGGAAATCAACGAGGCCTTTGCGGTTGTTGCCATGGCGGCCATGCGTGATCTGGAGCTTGATCACGGCAAGGTCAATGTGCATGGCGGTGCCTGTGCGCTGGGTCATCCGATTGGCGCAACCGGTGCGCGGTTGCTGGTCACCCTGATCCATGCCCTTAAAACCCATGGCGGGACCAAGGGTGTTGCGTCGCTTTGCATCGGTGGGGGCGAAGCAACTGCTGTGGCGGTTGAGCTTCTTTGAGCAGATGTGAACCAGATCAAACAGAAGATTGAGGATCATAGGCCTTTCGGGTGACATAAAATCGCGATTCTGTTATCGGGATCGCGATTTTATCGCAGGCTCAGCTGCAAGATCGGTTCTGCTTGCGATGCATCGGGTTTTCATACGTAAGGAACAGCCATGCAAGACGTGCTGAGCTTGGCGGCGCAGAACCTTTTGTCGCCCATCGTGCTTTTCTTCGTTCTGGGGGTATTTGCCGCCCTCGCACGATCCGATCTGACAATCCCCGAAGCCGTAGCCAAGGGGATCTCCCTTTATCTGCTGTTTGCGATCGGCTTTAAGGGCGGTGTCGCGGTATCAAACAACGGCATCGATCTGACACTGGGCATGTCACTGATGGCAGGCGTCATCCTTTCCTTTGTGCTGCCCTTTATTGCCTTTGCCCTGTTGCGATGGATATCGCAACTCAGCCGGACTGATGCGGCAGCAGTTGCCGGGCATTATGGTTCGATCTCGATTGTGACCTTTGTTGCCGCGACCTCCGTTCTTCAAAGTTCCGGGATCGCTGCTGAGGGCTATATGGTTGCGGTTGCCGCGGCGATGGAAGCGCCTGCGATTTTCTCGGCACTGTGGCTTGTATCATCGGGTGGCAAGGGCCGGATGGACGCAACACTGATCCGCGAAATCCTGCTTAACGGCTCCATCGTTCTTCTGGTGGGCAGCTTTGTGATCGGCTGGATCACCGGGGCCGAAGGCATGGCCAAGATCGAAGCCCTGATTGTCTCGCCATTTCAGGGTGTCCTTTGTCTGTTTCTGCTTGATATGGGATTGGTTGCGGGGCGTGGGCTCAAACAGGGGCGGGCGGTCTTGCGCCCGGGGCCGCTGGCGTTCGGAGTTTTGATGCCGGTGATCGGTTCCTGCCTTGGTCTGGCCTTTGCCCTGATGATCGGCCTGTCGCTTGGTGGTGCCGTGCTTATGATGGTGCTGGCGGCGTCGGCCAGCTACATAGCTGTTCCAGCTGCCATGCGTGTGGCCCTGCCCGAAGCCAATCCGTCTGTCTATCTTACGCTGTCGCTTGGCGTCACCTTCCCCTTCAACCTGACGCTTGGCATTCCGCTTTACCTTGCGATGGCCAGCGCTATTCACGGAGGCTGAAAATATGGAAAAACATGATGCCAAGCGCGTGGCGATCATTATCGAGGCCATTATGGAAAGCAGGTTGCGTCAGGCGCTTGAGGGGGCAGGGGTGACCGGATATTCGGTTCTGCCCGTTCTTGGTGGTTCGGGGCGTTCGGGGAGTTGGCGCCGCGATGACACCGTGACGCGCGGTGGCGGCATGGTGCAGGTTGTTTGTATCATCCGTGCCGAGAAACTTGACGCCATGCTCGAAGCCGCCTTTGAGGTGGTTGACCGTCATATCGGCGTTGTCGCGATCAGTGATTGTCAGGTTCTGCGCGCAGATCGCTTCTAGTTCCAGCGCTTTTGACCAAATAATCGGGGAGGGATTTCCGAAACAGGCAGAGTTTTGATCAGGGGTGTTTACGGGCTGCTTGGGCATGATGCTGTGCCGTTGCCTGTTGCGCAAGGTTCAGGAAGGCATGTTGCACACTGGTTGCGGACGCGAAAACAGGTTGTTTAGAGCGATTCAAATTGGATCAAATGAGAACTACCAACTTGTGCGAATTCACCTTATTTTGTCGCCAGAGTGATTGACGAGGATAAGGGAATTCGCTGATGTCCAAACCGACAGTCGACCGGATGCTTGCCGGGTTTAAAAGCTTCAAGGCGATGTATTACGAACAGCGTCCTGAACGGGTGGAAGATCTGGTCAATATGGGTCAGAGGCCGGAAGTTCTGCTGATTGCATGTTCGGATTCTCGTGTCGATCCGGCCATCCTGACCAATGCAGAACCGGGCGAGATGTTTGTGGTGCGTAACGTCGCAAACCTTGTGCCGCCCTATGAGCCCGATGAAAACTATCACGGCACGTCGGCGGCAATCGAATTCGCGGTTCGTGATCTCAAGGTCAAGGATATCGTCATTCTGGGGCATTCGGCCTGTGGTGGTATTCAGGCGCTGGTCGAGCATGGCGAGGCTGGCAAGGTGCCGGAGCGCGACTTTATCGGTGAATGGGTCAGCATGGCGAAATGCTGCCTGCATCACGGACCGGATGTTGACAAGGTGTCGCGTCATTCGATCCGTAATTCGCTTGAAAACCTGATGACGTTCCCGTTCATCAAGGAACGGGTCGAGGCCGGCGATCTCAACCTGCATGGTTGGTGGTACGGCATGAAAGAAGGCATCCTGTGGCGTTTCGACGCAAAACAGGACAAGTTTGTTCAGGGCGAAGAATAAGCCCGGCCTGATCCACGGGATCAAAATCTGATCTGATCGCATGGCCGGTGCATCGCCCAAATGGGAGGAGTGCCGCCATGCGGTTGGAAGAACATCAGATCATGGTGCGCGATACCGCGCGCGAGTTCGCCGAAAATGAACTCAAACCCAATGCCGCAAAATGGGATGCCCATCATACCTTCCCGGCCGAGGCCATTGCCGGGCTGGGCGAGCTTGGCTTTCTGGGCATGCTGGTCCCTGATGAATATGGCGGGGCGGGCATGGATCATGTCGCCTATGCCCTGGCGCTCGAAGAAATTGCCGCCGGTGACGGGGCCACGTCCACCATCATGTCGGTGCATAATTCGGTCGGCTGTATGCCGATCCTGAAATTCGGTACCGAAGAACAGAAACAGAAATTCCTGGTCCCGATGGCGCAGGGCGAAAAGATCGGGGCGTTCTGCCTGACCGAACCGCAGGCCGGATCGGATGCCAGTGCGCTCAAGACACGTGCCGTGCGTGATGGCAATGACTGGATCATCAACGGATCCAAGCAATTCATCACCTCGGGTTCCGAGGGCGATTTGGCAATAGTCTTTGCCGTGACTGACCCGGATGCGGGCAAGCGGGGCATTTCGGCCTTTATCGTGCCAACCGACACACCGGGCTATGTGGTGTCACGGGTTGAGGAAAAGCTGGGCCAAAACGCATCGGATACCTGCCAGATCACCTTTGTCGAATGCCGGGTGCCCGGCGAAAATATGCTGGGTGAAGAAGGGCAGGGCTATAAAATCGCGCTGGCCAATCTTGAAGGCGGGCGTATCGGTATTGCGGCCCAGTCGGTCGGCATGGCGCGTGCGGCGTTTGAAGCCGCGCGCGATTACGCCAATGAACGCGAAACATTCGGCAAAAAGATCATCGAACATCAGGCCGTGGCATTCCGTCTTGCCGATATGGCAACCAAGATCGATGCCGCACGGCTTCTGGTCCATCGGGCGGCCGAGCTGCGCGATGATCACAAACCCTGTCTGACCGAGGCCTGCATGGCCAAGATGTTTGCATCCGAAATCGCCGAGGAAGTCTGCTCGGCCGCGATCCAGATTCACGGTGGCTATGGCTATCTTAAAGACTTCCCGGTCGAACGTATTTACCGGGATGTGAGGGTTTGTCAGATTTACGAAGGTACATCCGACATTCAGCGCATGGTGATTGCACGGTCGTTGGCAGATTAAGGGTAGGGCCGCTATCCCGCTGGTCCTTGGTTGGGTTACTTTGCGGGTATCAGGTCGTGCTTTTCCAGTAACCGGCGGAACTGGTGATAGTTCAGATCAAGTGCTTTGGCGGCTTCGGTTTGGTTATTGGCGTTTCTGGCAAGGGCCTGTTTCAGCAGCCTGATTTCGAATTTGGCGACCTGCGTTTTGAAATCAACATTCGGGTCTGGTTCCGGAAGGTCGATATCTGTTTCGGATGTCGGCGTTTCGCGGTCAGTCTCGGTCCAGATGCCGTCAAACGGATCAAGGGTGATGGTGGCAAGCGGCGTTTCTTCGTCCTCGGCCAAATAGATGCTGCGTTCGACCGCGTTGCGCAGTTCACGGATATTGCCCGGCCAGTCGTAACGCAAAAGCTGTTCGGCGGCAGGACGGGAGAAACCCGCGAAAACCGTGCGGCCAAGGCGTTTGGTCATATCGAGCGCGAACTGTTCGGCGAGCAATAATATATCATCAGACCTTTGGCGGAGCGGTGGTACGGCGATGACGTCAAAGGCCAGACGATCAAGCAGATCGGCGCGGAACTTCCCGGTTTTGGCCAGTTCGCGCAGATTTTCATTTGTCACACCAATGACCCTTGTGTCGACATCAATGACGTCTGATCCGCCAACACGTTCGATCTCGCCATATTCGACAACCCGCAGAAGCTTTTCCTGAACCACCGGGCTGGCAGTGGCGATTTCATCAAGAATGATGGTGCCGCCGTGCGCGCGTTCAAAGCGCCCGATATGGCGTTTGGTTGCTCCTGTAAAGGCCCCGGCTTCGTGACCAAACAATTCGGTATCAAGCAGGGTCTCGGACAGGGCGGCGCAATTGACCTTGACCAGCGGGCCGCCCCAGCGACGTGACAGGTAATGCAGGCGGGCCGCTATCAGTTCCTTGCCCGAGCCGCGTTCGCCAATAACAAGGCATGGCCGGTCAATCGGCGCCAGACGCGAAACATGTTCAAGGGCCGCCAGGAAAACGGGGTCTTCGCCCAGAATGGGTTGCAAATTATCCATTTCGCGAAAAACGTTATCGAAAAACGCTATTAATGTCGCGATAAAAGTAATATTCCAAAGCGAGGAATTTGTAAGTTATTGATTTTAATGCATTTCAAAACTGGCACGGCTTTTGAAATAGAGAGAACAGAATTTTTGCGTCCCCCGATTAATCAAGGAGATCAGACAATGGGCGTGTTTTCGCGTTTGTCCGATATCGTAAATGCCAACATCAACGCGCTTCTGGATCGTGCCGAAGATCCGGAGAAAATGGTGCGCCTGATGATTCAGGAAATGGAAGATACCCTGGTCGAAGTTCGTTCGGCTGCGGTCAAGGCGATTGCTGACAAGAAAGAAGTTGAGCGCAAGCTCAAGAAGCTTCATGACGGTCAGGTTGAATGGGACACCAAGGCAGAGTTTGCGGTGTCCAAGGGCCGTGATGATCTTGCCAAGGGGGCACTGATGGCGCGCCGTCGTCTGGCCGATCAGAGCCTTGTTCTTGAGCGCGAGCTTGAAGTGATTGAAGAGACCCTTGGCAAATTTGACGAGGATCTGAACAAGCTGCAGAACAAGCTGAATGAAGCCAAGGGCAAGCAGCGTACGGTCGAAATCCGCATGCAGACGGCCGAAAAGCGTGTAAAAATGAAAGAGAAGCTTCATTCCGGTCAGATCGACGAGGCCCTGCTGCGCTATGAGCAGATGGAACGCCGGATTGACGAGCTTGAAGCAAGTGCAGACTCCTGGGACCTTGGTCGCGGGCAGAGCCTTGAAGAACAGTTCGAAGACCTTGAGGCCGAGCTCGGGATCGAGGATGATCTCAAGGAACTCAAGGCACGTGTGAAGAAAGATAAATAATCATCGGTTTATGTGTTTCGGCGCATAAGCCAGCACCAGGAAAAAGCTGTCAGATATGTGGGCGATTGCCGTACCCTTGATTGTATTCGTTGCCGTTGTTGGCCCGGTCTGGGTGGTGTTTCATTACATCACGGTCTGGAAGCGGATTAAGGCAGAGCAGCGCGCACAAAGCCCGGAACAGATTGCCCGTGAACAGGAAATGGTAGCGGGGCTCAAAAAACGGGCAGAGAAGCTTGAATCCCGTGTCGAAACACTTGAACGCCTGTTAGATGCCGAGGTTGCCGAATGGAGGAACAGGATATGACTGCCCAGCAAGCTGCTGCCGGAAACGGATTTGAGCGCGGTCACAAGAAGCGCTCGCATGGTGGATGCCGGTTCGCAAACCACAGTCACGAAGGCAAAAAGTGTCATGGCGTGATCGGCCGTACCACACGGGGAATTTCCGAAGCATTTGGTATTCCGCGCAAGGGTGTTCTGGCTGCGTTTATTCTGATCCTGATTTTCAGTTTCCCGGTTGGTTTGCTGTTGTTTGGCCTTGCGTGGGCCTATGTGCATCACCCGGAATGGTTTGACGGATTGCGCGGCAAGTTGCGCGGGTCATCGCGCCGTTATCAGGCACAAGCCCGTGCGACCAAAGGCGAGGACGTAAATGACAATCCGACTGTGGGTGTTGATTACGAAGAAAGCTGGATGGAAGAACTGCGCGCGCAGTTTGATGATCTGGAACGTCGCACCGGTTCGATGGAGGGGTTTGTGGCGTCTGGCGATTATGACGTCGCCTCTGAACTGGCAAAGATGAAAAAGGATGATGCATCGGAAGCGGCCAAAAAGGACGATGATGATGCAGATAAACCCGACGTACCAAGGGCCTGATCCCTTGTTCTGAAGGTTCAAAAGATTGACGGCGGTTTCAGCTTTCCCCAATCCCCCCTCGCGTCAGGGTTTCGACCCTAACGGTATGAAATCGCCGTCAAACAGAAAACCGGATCACTTGTGTGGTCCGGTTTTTCTTTTATTTGCAGTTCGTTGCGGAAAATTCCCCAAATAGCGTTTATCGCTATACCTAATTTAAAGGTTTTCCCGGCAAAGTCGGGAAAAATGCCCATATATTCGGGCGTGGCTTTTGGGGAATTGCACATGGCGACCATGATCGAGCATCCGGGAGAACAGGATTTTCTGCACAGACTGGTGCTGGATAATCCATGGTGGGATGGTGTGACCGATGATCTGGTGCAGGGACTTCCGCAGCGCGCCTTTTTCAAGCGGTTCTGGTTGGCGCTTGAAAAGCATGACGGGCAAAAGGCCGTGGTTCTGACCGGCCCGCGCGGGGTTGGAAAAACCGTGATGATGCGTCAGGCAGTGGCGGCCCTTTTGAATGCCGACACCCCGCGCCGTCATGTTTGCTATATCTCGCTTGAACATCCGCTGTTTCTTGAAATTGATCTGCCGCGTCTGCCAAAGCTTTTGCGATCCATGCGCGGGATTTCGGCCGATCATCCATTATGGCTGTTTATTGACGAGGTGTCCTATCAGCGCGATTGGGAAGATCGCCTTGCGCGCCTTATTGTCGCTGATCCGATGTTGCGCGTTGTTGCGGTCAGTGCGCTGGCACCCGGTGCAGGCAGTGCCGGACATATTCAAAGCCTGTTTTTGCCGCCCTTCAGTTTTGCCGAATATCTTGAACAAAAGGGCATTGCGCCCAGCGATGTTTTGCCCGAAACGCCCAATGTCGGGCGCTATACTGCCGATGTGCCAGACGGGCTTATCGCGCTTAATGACCTGTTTGAAGATTACATCAATGAAGGCGGCTTCCACGATGCCAATGGCGAAGCCGGGGCCATTCACCGATCGCTTCATTCCGATTTGCCCGGGCTGCATGGCATTTCAAGCCCGTCGGACCTGCATCGGCTTTTTGCGCTTTTGGCTTATAATACCGGGTCGGAATTTTCGATCGAGACATTGGCGCGTGAGCTTGATATCGCGAAAAACACGTTGCGCCGCTACCTTGAATATCTTGAAAGTGCCTGGCTGGTCCGGCGCCTTGAACGGGTGGACCAGGATGCCAAACCGTTCCAGCGTGCGGTGGCGTTCAAGGTCCATCTGATCCATCCGGGATTGCGCAGTGGCCTGATTGGCGGACGGGCATCCGATAGTGCAACCATTACCCGGCTGGCCGAAACCGCAATCCAGACCCAGTTTTTGACATCCAGTGTCGGGATGGAAAGCCTTTATTACGCGCGCTGGGGCCATTACGAGGTGCCATTTGTGTTCCTTGATCGCCGGTCGGGAACGCCGCTTTTTGCCTATCATTGCCTGTGGCGCGATGAGGCAATCAGGAAGCCCAAGGAAATCCGTGCACTGGTGAATTTCCGGGGCAGCCATCCCTTGCCGTTGGGCGCGTTTGTTCTGACCAAGGCGCAATGGCACGGGGGCAAGCTTGGCGGGGTGCCGATGCGCTTTGAGCCCGCCAGTGTGCTTGCGCTGCGGATCGGGCTTGAATTCTCGCAGCTTTGAAAAGGCATTTAACCGGGCGAGGGGCTGTTACCATGCTGATTTCAGGTCGCCAGATCACGGGTTTGATGATGGCCATGCTGTTTCTGGTCATCTTGCAAGATGGTGCCGGGGCAGGGCAGCTTTGCCCGAGCAATCCGCACTGGAGCAAGACGGACCCGGCGATCAATCTTGATCATGTGTTTTGCGGCGAAGTGAAATCAAACGGCAAGGCGTCGGGGTTTCATGCGCGGCCAAACGGGATCAATCCCCCCTCGATTACCGGGATCGAGATCACCCAGCCTGCCAATGACAATGGCATCTATGCCGGGATGGTCCGTTTTGCCAGTCTGTCCGGCCGCGAGCCGGTTAAATTTTCCAGCATCTTTCCCGATAGCTGTTCGCACGATCAGATCGTGACATCGATCCTGCATGCCCATGCCAATCGTATGGATTGTCCGGCCGGATCGCCCGGCTGGTGGCAATGTGGCCCGAACCGCCCGGACACAAACGGGGCGCATGAGATTTTCTGTGTCGGGGATGATCCCGACCAGACATTCACGATTGCCATAGGGTTGCTGCGCGATGGCCGGATCAACACGGCCTTTCCGTTGCGGTAGGGGCGACAGGGGATCAAAGGATGAGCACACAAAACGACCGTTTGCCGATGCCAATGGTGCCCGACTGGCCGGGGCGCAAGGCCGGTGATGCCGGTCATGACCGGATTGCCGCATTGATCGTGCTTGATATCCAGAATGCGCCGCAATGGGCAAGGCGGGTGCTTGGCGAGGTCGAAGACGTGATGTCGGGCGCGTCAAGTGGTTGGGAAATGGCGATGAATGCCCATATCCTCACTGTGGGTAAAACCCGTTGCGAGATCGCCGCAAGCCATGACGGGCCAGAAGAAGGCGAATGCGAAGACAGTATTTCGGTGCAAACCGGGGATTTGAAAGCCGCCCTTGTGGCATGGATTGCAAAGATGGATCGGGATGCTTAGAGCGATAGGGCGAATGAGAGGGATCAAGGGGACCGGGCATATGGGTCGGGCATTTGCGCGCGCGCAACGCGCGATTGCCGGGTTTGCCGCAATGGTCCTGATGATCGGGGTGCCTGTATTTGCCGATGCGCAAGAAGCGCAGGATCGCGGCAAGAATCCGGCTGATACGCTTGAAATTTTCCTGCATCAATATCTTGAACATGCCGGTTTGCCCGGCGGGGTGATTGGTATCGGCTATGGCACCGGACAGGTGCGCTATGCGGCAAGTGGCTATGCGACCGTGGCGCCCGATATCGGCATGACCGTGGATCGGCAGTTTTATATCGGCTCGCTGACCAAGATGATGACAGCGGTTGTGACCCTGCAACTGGCATCGGAAAAGCGCATTGATCTGGCCGATACCATCGGCAAATGGTTGCCCAAGGAATATCAGGGCCGGATTGCCAATGCGGACAGGGCAACCATTCGCGATCTTTTGCGCAACAGTTCGGGCATTCCTGATTATCTGGATGGCGAGTTCTTTTTCCAGCTGGTCGGGCGCGATCCCCAGCATGGCTGGCGCAACAAGGATGTTCTGGCCCTGATGGCGGATCGGGATGCCTATTTCGAGCCGGGAAAAAGCTATGCGCCGTCAAACAGCAATTTCATTTTGCTTGGCGTGATGATCGAGGCGGTCGAGGGGGACCATATCGAGCGCGTGTTTAACCGCCGCATCTTTGAGCCCGCCGAAATGGCCAATACATCCTTTGGCCGGTTTCCGCGCCCGGATCTTCTGGCGCATGGCTTTGATGATGCCAATGGTGATGGCAAACTTGAAGATGTGACCGATTATGATGTTGGTGATCAGCTTGCTGATGGCGGGGTGATTTCGACCGCCGGGGATATGGTGAAATTTGCCCGTGCCCTGTTTGTCGACGGGGTCTTGCTGGGGCCAAATGCCCTTAAACGTGCCACGACCGATACGGCCTTTGCCGGAAGCGGGTCTTATGGCTATGGGTTGATGATCGGGTCAAGCGACTGGGGTCCGGTCTGGGGGCATGACGGGATTTATTTTGGTTATTCCGCCGAATTTTCATGGTTCCCCGATCAGGATACGGTGGTGGTGTTCCTGTCAAACGGGCGGGCCCTGAACGAGGTGCCCAATGTTACGGGGCTTCTCATGACCGGCATTTTCGGTAATCCCAGGAATTAAATCATTTTAATTCAAGTGGTTAAATGTGCTGTGCCTGTTGCACAGGGCAAGCCATGACTGTGTTGCATAACTGATAGAATGATAATAGTTAGAATCCTATCTAATTTTCTGTTATCATCCGGGTCATGGAAAACATTGACCTTGAAACCCCTTATCTGACCCTTGGCAGTGCGCTGATGCGTGTGGCCCGTTGCTGGCAGCGCGAAGTCAACCGCACGCTTGTTGCCCATGGCTTGTCACAAACGATGGTCATGCCGCTGATTGTTCTGCATCGCAGCCGCGGTGCGGTGCGCCAGGGCATCATTGCCGAGGAAATCGGTGTCGAAGGTCCGTCACTTGTCCGGGTGATTGATCAGCTTGAACGTGATGGTCTGATTTCGCGTGTTTGCGATCCGACCGATCGTCGGGCGAAAATGGTGGCCCTGACCGAGGATGGAAAGCAGAAAGCCGCCGAGATTGAAAAATTGCTGGGCGAGCTGCGCGGGGAGTTGACGGCCAATATTCCATCGGAAAATCTGGGCATCACACTTGATGTCATGCGTGCGCTGCTTGATCAGCTGGCACTGCGCGACAAGGTGCCGCAGGGAGGATGACGCATGTTAGGCACGATCCTTTCACTGCGGCCCAAGGCATCGGACTGGCTGTTTTCGGTCAAGACCTTTGCCGCATCGATCCTGGCCCTTTATATCGCACTTGCCTTTGATTTTGACCGTCCGGTCTGGGCGATGGCGACGGTTTATATTGTTGCCCATCCGCTGTCAGGTGTTCTGGCCTCCAAGGCGATCTACCGCGTGCTGGGCACCGTTCTTGGTGCGGTTGCGGCTGTGGTCCTTGTTCCCAATCTTGTCAGTGCGCCGATCCTGTTGTCACTGGTTCTGGCGATCTGGGTCGGGGGATGTCTGTTCCTGTCGCGTCTGGATCGTACACCGCGCAGCTATGTTTTCATGCTGGCAGGGTACACGGCGGCCATTGTCGGCTTTCCATGTGTTGGCGATCCGACAGCGGTGTTTGCAACCGCGATTGCCCGTTTTCAGGAAATCAGCCTTGGCATCGTCTGTGCCACCGTGGTCAGCCACACCGTTTTCCCCCGTCATATCGGGCCGGTGATTGCCGCGCGTATTGATGGCTGGATGGGCGATGTCGCCAAGCTTGCCGATCAGAGCTTTGATCCCCAAACCGATGCAGAGGCATTGCAAAATGACCGCGCACGCATTGCGGCTGACCTTGGCGAGTTGCATGGTCTGGCCCTGCATCTTGGCTATGAGAAATCCGGTTTTTCAGGACGGACCCGCCAGTTGCAGGCGCTGCAAAGTGTGGTCGCGGCATTGTTGCCGGTTTTATATGCCATTCATGACCGGCTGGTGGCGCTCAAGACCGAACAGGGCGATCTGCCCGACGATGTCAAAGGCATCCTTGCGGGTATTTCGGCCCATATTTCCGCCCCGACCCATGATCGCGCCCGTATCTGGCAGCTTCATCGCGAAATTGATGCCTTTGCCGACCGGGTTGCGGGATCGCGGGACTGGGCCGGGCTGCTTCAGATCAATCTTGCCAACCGGCTGCATCGTCTGATCGATTTTCATGATGATTGCCGTACCCTTTGGGATGGTATTCGCGCCGGTGATGTTCCGGCAGATGTTCTGGATCGCTGGCAGGAAAGTGCGCGCGCCGGGGCATTGCACCGGGATTATGACGCAGCCTTTCGCAGTGGCCTGACGGCGGTTATCGCAACATTGATTGTCTGTGGTTTCTGGATCCTGTCGGGTTGGCCAAGCGGGGCTACGGCCGCCATGATGGCGGCTGTTGGTTCCAGCATCATGTCGTTTCTTGATAACCCGGTGTCGGCCCTTAAGGGCTTCATTCGCTATACCGCTTTGGCGGTGGCAGTGGTGCTGGTCTATAGCCTTGTCATCCTGCCCGGTATTGACGGCTTTGCGTTGCTGGTAATGGCATTTGCACCTTACTTCATCTTGCTTGGTGTGCTGATGGCAACGCAGCAGACCTATGGTTTTGGTCTGGCGATGCTGGTCAATGTGGTGATGATCCTGAATGTCGATACGGCCTATAGCAGTGATGTTTCATTACTGCTGGGCGGTGGGATTGCGTCGCTGGCAGGCTTCGGGGTTGCGGCAATTGTTACAGCCTTTGTACGCGTGGTGCCGGTGGATAGCTTTATCCGTGGTCTGGTCCATGCCAACTGGCGCGATATTGCCGGGATTGCCCGCGGGACGTTGAATATTGCGCGTATGGTGATGATCCGCCGTCTTCTGGACCGTCAGGGATTGATCCTGCCGCGTCTTGCGATGGCGGCAAGCCAGCGTGAAACCCTGATCCGGGTGATGCCGGAAGTCTCGATTGCGGCAAGTCTTTATGATCTGCGTCGTATCCGGCTGTTTGTTGATCCGATGATCAGGGCGCGGCTTGACGTTCTGTTGCGCAATATCGCGCGGCATTTCGAAGCCCGGTTTGATGATTTCGACCGCGCCCCGGACCCCAGGATTTTGTCCGAGGTTGATAGCATTCTGCGTCTTGCCAATGACCTGGTCGACGCAACCCAACGTCAGAAACTGTTGATCCCGCTTGTCGCGCTGCGCCGGATGCTTTCGAAAACGGATGCGCCGACGCTTGATCGCATGGCAGGGCAGGTGGCTTCGACCACGTCCCTGTCCCCAAGAATGGGAGAAATCGCATGATCACTCCGACCCTTAATATCTATGGCCTGTTTGTCCCGGCATTGCTGGGTCTGGCACTGGCAGCATGGGCCTGTCTTTCTGTGGCCCGTATCGGTCTGACGCGGATCGGTTTTTACAAGATAACCGTTCATCCTGCGCTTACCGACCTTGCGCTTTATGTGCTGATCCTGACCGGATTTTCGGCGCTTTTTATTCAATAGGTGACGATATGAAAACCATCATAACCAAAACCCTGCGTGCCGGTTTCACGCTTGTCCTGGTTGTTGCGGCCGTCGCAGGCGGTGTGCATCTTTATGATTACTATATGAACGAACCCTGGACCCGTGACGGGCGTGTCAGTGCGGATGTTGTCTCGATCGCGCCTGATATTGCAGGTCTGGTCGCCGAGGTGAAGGTATCAGATAACCAGCAGGTCAAGGCAGGCGACATTCTGTTTACCATAGATGCAGGCCGCTATCAGGTCGCGGTCGATCAGGCGCGCGCCAAACATGAAAGTGCCAAGGCTGCCCGCGATCAGGCTGCCCGTGAAGTCAAACGTTATAGTGGCCTTGATAGTGATGTTGTCTCGATCCAGAAAAAGGAACAGGTCAAAACCAGCCTTGCAACCGCGCAGGCCGATCTTGATCTGGCCAAGGCGGACCTTGATCTGGCGCAGCTTAACCTGTCGCGGACAAGTGTTGTTGCCCCGGTCAACGGGATCGTGACCAACTTCTCGTTGCGTCCGGGTAACTATGTTGGTGTCGGGACCGCGATTGCCGCCCTTGTCGATAGCAGCTCGTTCTATGTTGCGGGTTATTTCGAAGAAAACAAGCTGCCGCGCATTGCCATCGGGGATCGTGTAAAAGTCAGTCTGATGGGCGAGGACCGCCCGATTGACGGCCATGTTGTCAGCATCGCAAGCGGCATTCAGGACAGTGAACGCTCAGGCAGTTCCGCCGGACTGGCACAGGTCAAACCAACCTTTAGCTGGGTCCGTCTGGCCCAGCGTGTGCCAGTGCGTGTTGCCCTTGATCACATACCCGAAGGCGTAAAGCTGGTGGCCGGGCGCAGTGCGGTTGTGACGATTGATCAGGATGCCTCACATGGCGGCAGCGGGCTTAATGTCGGTCTACTGTTCTGAGGGCGGGCCGGGATTTTGTCATGATGCAGTGCAAAAAGTGACTTGCAGTGCAAAACAAGTTTGGGTAATTTTCGTAAAAATTAAACTGAAATATTGAACGAATATTATCAAACGGGAGAAACCTGATGGCTGCTGCCCCACGTCCGCGCCGTTCTGTTCTTTATATGCCGGGATCGAATGCCCGTGCCCTTGAAAAGGGCAGGAGCCTTCCGGCGGATGGTCTTATTCTTGATCTTGAGGATGCGGTTGCGCCTGATGCCAAGGATGTGGCGCGCGATCAGATTGTCGCTGCCCTTGCCGAAGGCGGCTATGGCAAACGTGAAATCCAGATCAGAACCAATGGCCTGAACACCCCGTGGGGTTATGCCGATATTGTGGCGGCATCAAAAACCGCCGCCGATGCCATCCTGCTTCCCAAGGTCGAAAGTGCCGATACCGTCCGTCAGGTCGCCAATATCATGGAGGCCGAAGGTGCGCATGAAGGCATGACCATCTGGTGCATGATGGAAACGCCGCTTGCGATGCTCAATGCCAAGGAAATTGCCGGTGCGCATCCGCGTCTGGGCGGGTTTGTGATGGGGACATCCGATCTGGCCAAGGATTTGAACTGTGCGCATACGCCAGACCGTTTGCCGATGATCACAAGCCTTGGTCTTTGCCTGTTGGCGGCACGGGCCTACGGATTGGCGATCCTTGATGGTGTGCATCTTGATCTGTCCGATGATGACGGGTTTGACGCATCCTGCAGACAGGGGCGCGAGCTTGGCTTTGATGGCAAAACCCTGATCCATCCCAAAACCATTGCATCAGCCAATGCGGCCTTTGCCCCGGCCGAAAGCGAAATCGCCTGGGCCCGCAAGATCATTGCTGCCCATGAAGAAGCGGCTGCCGAAGGCAAGGGCGTTGTCGTGGTGGATGGCAAGCTGATTGAAAACCTGCATGTTGTATCGGCCAAGAAGCTGGTGGTGATGGCCGATCTGATTGCAGAAATGGACGCTGCCTAAGCGCAGGATATCCGGGGTTCGCGCCCGATAAAGAAAACAGGTCGACAAAGACCAGCAAGGCGGCGCGAACCGGAACTTCAAGGAACTTTCGCCTTTCAGGGAGGCCCAGGAATGTCAAAGACCAATCCGGGAAATTACTTTGAGGATTTCCAGATCGGACAGGAAATCCGCCACGCGACCCCGCGCACGATCACAAGCGGTGATGTCGCGCTTTATACCGGGCTTTACGGGCCGCGTTTTGCAGTGCAGTCGTCTGATGAATTTGCGCGCGCCATCGGGTTCCGGTCAGCCCCGGTTGATGACCTTCTGGCCTTTCACATGGTGTTTGGCAAAACCGTGCCTGATGTGTCGCTCAATGCGGTGGCCAATCTTGGCTATGCCGGGGGTGTGTTTGGCGTACCGGTTTATCCGGGCGATACGGTCACGTCGGTTTCGACCGTGACGGGGCTTAAAGAGAATTCCAACGGTAAGACCGGTGTTGTCTATGTCAATTCGGTCGGGCGCAATCAGCGCGGCGAGATGGTTCTGGATTACAATCGCTGGGTCATGGTGCGCAAACGCGATGAAGCAGCCCCGGCACCGCAAGCCGTTTTGCCCGAACTGCCCGGTGTGGTCGCCCCCGAGGCATTCCAGATTCCGGTTGGTCTGGATATGACATCCTATGAAACCCGGCTGGCCGGGTCACCGCATCGTTGGGATGACTATTATGTCGGTGAAAAAATCGACCATGTCGATGGTATGACGCTTGAAGAATCCGAGCATCAGATTGCCACGCGACTCTATCAAAATACCGCCAAGGTCCATTTCGATCAGATCGCAGCAAATGACGGCCGGTTTGGTAAGCGCCTGATTTATGGCGGCCATATCATTTCGCTGGCGCGCGCGCTTTCATTTAACGGGCTTGGCAATGCCTTCAGGATTGCCGCGATCAATGCCGGGACGCATGCCAATCCGGCCTTTGCCGGGAATACGGTCTTTGCCTGGTCCGAAGTGCTGGGGAAATTCGAACTGCCCGGGCGTCGCGATCTTGGTGCGTTGCGTCTGCGTCTTGTGGCGGTGCGTGACCGGCAAGCAAGCGATTTTCCGCTGCGTACCGGGGACGGGAAATATCATCCTGATGTGCTGCTTGATTTCGACTATACGGTTCTGATGCCGCGTTGATCGGGGCGTTGCGCGATCCTGGCATGCGCGCTTGCTTAACCGTTCGTTTGTGATGTCGGGGCTAATTTCGCTGCGTCGGGCGTGCTGATCTTGATCGGGCGTTCGTGCATCCATATGTGTTTGCAATAAAATAGACCCGATCCAGGGGCAGTTTCCTTGCGTAAGAAGGTCTAATTGTGCGATTGCTAAATCCACGTTACGTCGTACACACGTCTGATGCGTGATCCTGTGTCACACATCATGCCCTTCCCGCAGGGCGTTTACGGCGTCTGAGAGGTCAACCTACGTAGTTTAACGGAGGCAAAACGGCGTTTTGGTTCTGAATTCTTTGGATTTTAAAGGGGTTCAGATTGACTCAAACCCGCTGCATGGGTAAATAAACCCTGCTTTCCCGCCAGCTACTTTGAGAAGAGGCAATTCCGCTATGAGCAAAGCCAATCGGCCGCTGTCTCCGCACTTGCAGGTGTACCGGCTTCCGATGACGGCAAAGATGTCCATCACGTTCCGTGCGATGGGTGTCGGCCTTGCCATTGGTTTCGTATTTTTGGCGTCCTGGCTGATTGGTGCCGGCGCTGGTCGTGAAGCCTTTAACGGCTATCACGGATTTTTCACCTCGTGGTTTGGTCTGCTGCTGCTGTTCGGTTGGACAGCGGCGTTTTATTACCACGCTTGCAACGGTATCCGTCACCTTGTCTGGGATACTGGTCGCGGCCTGACGAATGAGGGTGCCGCCAAAGGCAACCCGATCGTCCTTGGCGCGGCAGTTGTGCTGACCATCATCACCTGGATCATCGGTCTGGCCTAAGGCCGGGCAAGAGGGGACAAACTTGTCATGAAGATGCAATCCGATCTAGGCCGTGTTCGCGGTCTCGGTTCTGCTAAAAGTGGCTCTTCGCACTGGTGGACCCAGCGCGTAACCGCTGCTGCAAACCTTCCGCTCGGTATCTGGTTCATTCTTTCGATTCTTGCAGGGCACACGGCCGATTATGATGCCGTTCACGCCTGGTTGAGCTCGTACTTCCATTCGACCATGATGATCCTGATGATCGTCAGCGTTGCTGTGCATTTCACGCATGGCCTGCAGGTCGTGATCGAAGATTATGTGCATAACCGTAAAGCAGAAGTGATTTCGCTGATGCTGATCAAAGCCGTCGCAGCCTTCCTGTCTGTGGCAGCCATCGTATCAGTCCTGCGTATCGTTTTTGCCGGAGCCTGAGCCAATGACTGAATCATATAAAATTATCGACCATAACTACGACGTCGTCGTTATGGGTGCAGGCGGCGCGGGTCTTCGCGCGACGCTCGGTACGGTTGAAGCCGGCCTGAAAACTGCATGTATCACCAAGGTCTTCCCGACCCGTTCGCACACCGTTGCTGCCCAGGGCGGTATCGGTGCATCGCTTGGCAACATGTCCGAGGATCACTGGCAGTGGCATATGTATGACACCGTCAAGGGTTCCGACTGGCTTGGTGACCAGGACGCGATCGAATATATGTGCCGTAACGCCGTTCCGGCGGTTCATGAACTTGAACATTACGGCATGCCGTTCTCGCGTACCGAAGACGGTAAAATCTATCAGCGCCCGTTCGGTGGTCACACCCGCGACCACGGCAAGGCGCCGGTTGAACGTGCCTGTGCTGCTGCTGACCGTACCGGTCACGCGATGCTGCATACCCTGTATCAGCAGTGCCTGAAGCACAAAGCAGAATTCTTTGTCGAATATATCGCCCTTGATCTGATCATGGATGAAGACGGTTCGTGCAAAGGTCTGGTTGCCTGGGATCTGGATTCCGGCGAGCTGCACCGCTTCAATGCCAAGATGGTCATTCTGGCATCTGGCGGTTATGGCCGTGCATTCTTTAGCTGCACCTCGGCACATACCTGTACCGGTGACGGTCATGGCATGGTGGCCCGTGCGGGTCTTGGTCTTCAGGACATGGAATTCGTTCAGTTCCACCCGACCGGCATTTACGGTTCGGGCTGCCTGATCACCGAAGGCGCACGTGGCGAAGGTGGGTACCTGACCAACTCCGAAGGCGAACGTTTCATGGAACGTTATGCGCCGACCGTTAAGGACCTTGCATCGCGTGACGTCGTGTCGCGTGGTATGGCACAGGAAATCCGTGACGGTCGTGGTGTTGGCGAGCACGGCGAATATATCCACCTGCATCTTGAACATCTTGGTTCGGAAGTGCTGTGGGAACGTCTGCCGGGTATTACCGAAACCGCGAAAATCTTTGCCGGTGTTGATGCGACCAAGGAACCGATTCCGGTTCTTCCGACGGTCCATTACAACATGGGCGGTATTCCGACCAACTATAAGGGCGAAGTTCTGCGTCCGACCGCTGACAACCCGAACGCAATCGTTCCGGGCCTGATGGCGGCTGGTGAAGCAGCTTGCGTGTCGGTCCATGGTGCAAACCGTCTGGGCACCAACTCGCTGCTCGATCTTGTTGTCTTTGGCCGTGCATGTGGTCTTCATGCCGCCGAAGTGGTCGATACCAAGGCACCGTTCAAGGAACTCAAAACCACCGATGGCGACGAGGCGATTGCACGTTTCGACCGTCTGCGCTGGGCAAAAGGTTCGCGTCCGACTGCGGATATCCGTCTGGAAATGCAGCGCGTCATGCAGGGCAACTGCGGCGTGTTCCGTACCTCGGAAATCCTCAAAGAGGGCGTTGGCAAACTTTCCGAGACCGCAAAGACGCTTCCCGACGTCGGCGTTTCGGATCGTTCGCTCATCTGGAACTCGGACCTGGTCGAGACTCTCGAACTTGAGAACCTGATGACCTGTGCCGCAGCAACCATGAATTCGGCAGAAGCGCGTCATGAATCGCGTGGTGCACATGCCCACGAAGATTATCCGAAGCGCGATGACGAAGTTTGGATGAAGCACACGATCGCCACTGTCGACACCGAGAAGGGTTATGGCGTTGATCTGACCTATCGTCCGGTCAACAACTTCACCCTGACCGATGAAGTGTCGTATATCGAGCCGAAAGAGCGCGTCTATTAAGGCGCGGCAAGAGAGGATTTGAGAGATGGTAGAATTCAATCTTCCCGCCAATTCGGTCGTGAAAGAGGGCAAATCGTTCTCTGCTCCGGCTGACGCGAAGAATGTCCGTTCGTTCAAGATCTATCGTTTTGATCCGGATAGCGGCGATAACCCGCGTACCGATACCTACGATATTGATCTCGACAAATGTGGTCCGATGGTTCTGGACGCGCTGATCAAGATTAAAAACGAGATCGACGCGACCCTGACTTTCCGCCGTTCGTGCCGTGAAGGCATTTGCGGTTCGTGCGCGATGAATATCGATGGCCGTAACACGCTTGCGTGTCTCAAGCCGATCGAAGACATCAAGGGCGAAGTAAAAATCTATCCGCTGCCGCATATGCCGGTGGTCAAGGATCTGGTGCCGGATCTGTCGCAGCCTTATGCACAGCTCGCTTCCATCGAGCCGTGGCTTAAAGCCGACAGCCCGACCCCGCCGGATGGTGAACGTCTGCAGTCGCGTGAAGAACGTGCCAAGCTTGACGGTCTTTGGGAATGCATTCTGTGCTTCTCCTGCTCGACCGCGTGCCCGTCTTACTGGTGGAACTCTGACCGTTACCTCGGCCCGGCTGTTCTGCTTCAGGCATATCGCTGGCTGGCTGATTCGCGTGACGAATATACCGGTGAACGTCTCGATGCACTCGAAGATCCGTTCCGCCTGTATCGTTGCCACACGATCATGAACTGCACCAACACCTGCCCGAAAGGCCTGAACCCGGCCCTTGCGATCACCGAAATCAAAAAGATGATCGCAGAACGCCGCGCCTAAGCCTTTGGGTGTGTTGCTCTGAAAATGGCGTTTTACGCCAATATGTTAAAGCCGCCGGAGATCGGATGATCCCGGCGGCTTTTTCGTCTGTCATCAGGATGTTAACCCCGTAATTACGCAATTGGGGTATGATGGTGACCGGCTTTCTTGCTGAAATATAGGGAATGACTGTCTTGTTCACGCGTTGCCAGTTTCGTGTTTCATCCATTCGTGCCCTGACGGGGGTTGGTTTGATGCTTGGTCTCGCGGCCTGTGGCGATACCGGTTCGAACTGGGAACCCCAGGACATGTTTGCCGCGCCGACCGAACAGAAGCTTGATGATCGCTATCGGGCGATGATTGATTTCAAGGCCATGGCGCGTGATGCCAATGGCAAGGAATATGCTGCGGGCCCCAAGGCAACCGTGCTGGGCGCGGTGGAAGAGGCCGTTGCCATGTGCAGTCAGGCCAATGCGCAAGGCTGCAAGGCGGTTCGGGTCGGTCTGACCTGGGTGGATGGTCTTGATCAGGTCGCGATTGAAAGCGTTATTCAGTCCTATAACGATACCATGACGGCCGAGGCTTATCATGCTGCCGGACAGGGCAATATGGGGGCCGCGAACTGGCTTGCCTATCATTATGCGGTGCTCGGTGAAAACCTGACCGAGGCAGAACGTCTTTCAAAACAGGCATTGTCGGTGGCCCCCGATGATCCCGGTGCACTTGATACCTATGGGCTGATCCTGTATCGGCAGGGACGTTATCAGGAAGCCGAAGAGGTGTTTATCCGGGTGAACAAGGCGATGCCGACGGCCGAGCATATTGCACATTTTGCCGATAATGCCCTTGCCATGGGCAAGGCCGAGATGGCGCGTGCGGCCTATCAGCGTGCCCTTCAGGCCGGGGCGGGGCCGGTGCTTTCGCAAACCATTCAGAAACGGTTGCTGGCCCTTGATCTGAATGGCGCAGGAAATGTGCAGCCGGCACAATGATCGGCAATATCATTTTTGATTGTGACGGTGTCCTGATTGACAGTGAAATTCTGTCTTTTGCGGTCGATGAACGGATGTTGCCGGAATATGGTATCACCCTGAATGCGACGGAAATTGCGCGCAGCTTTGGCGGTGTTGCCTATCGCGAGATGGTGGCAGAGCTTAATGCACGCTTTGGCGTGAATATTGATCCGGTTGCTTATCAGGAACGTTGTGAAGCTGAACTTGCCCGCATATTCGAGACCGATCTTGAGGTTGTCGCGGGCATGCCAGATCTGCTGGAAAATCTTTCTGTGCCCTTTGCACTTGCCTCGGGCAGTGATCTCGCACGGCTTGATCTGTGTCTTGGCCTGACCGGGCTTGATGGATTTTTCCAAAACCGGATTTTTTCGGCCGAGCAAGTGGCACGGGGCAAACCTGCGCCGGACGTTTTCCTGCTGGCAGCGGAGACATGCCGGTGGTCACCGGAAAGCTGCCTTGTGATTGAAGACAGCCCGTCAGGTGTGATTGCCGCAAAGGCCGCAGGTATGCGGGCGGTTGGATTTCTTGGTGGGGCCCATCGATCCGAGCGTGATGGTGATGGTTTGCTTGACGCCGGTGCCGAATATGTCGCAGGCAACAGTTCCGATTTGCACTATTATCTGCGTGATCTTGGTTTGATCGGGGTGGGCCAGATCAGGGGCTAGGTTTATGCCCGGTCCAGCGTAATGACCTCACCTTCGACCAGTGGCAAATCGACCTCGTTAAGGTTATTGCCCGGATCGGATCGATCCATGATGGACCGATTGTCAGCTATAATTTGCAATTTAATATTAGTAAAAAATATAGACTGAGCAGTACTATCCTTCTCCCATTCAGGTTTCCGTCTATTGTAACCCTGCCAGCGGCCCTTACCTATTTGCCAGCGCCCTCTGGAGAGAGAAAAACAATGTTCAGGACGTTTCTTTTGACTGGTGTGACTGCTGCACTGGTGTCCTTCGCAGCATTCGCGGATTCCAGCCATCATGCTGTATCTGACGATGTCATTGCCAGACAGCGCGCGGCTCTGGCTGCGGCAACGCAGGGCAAGGGATTTGGGCCCCAGTCACCACGCGATATTGGTATGATGGCAGGTAGCAACCACCGCGTATTTGGCACCGCACCCGATGTCAGCAAAATGACGCTGTGTGATATCCATTTCCATGAAAATGCCGAGCATAAGGGAGGTTCATATACCACCTTTGCCGGTAATGGTGACGGGCATGGCTTTGGCACGGGCTTCAAATACGATGGCAAACTGACCGAGGCGGAGTTGGCCCCGATTGGCATGGCGGTTGGAGCCAGTGAACATGGTGATCTCGAACCGGGTGATACCATCGAAATCCACTTTGTCTATTCGACCGCACAGGCAAGTCTTGGCAATGGTCTTGGCACCTGCCTGAGTGACGCGGTCAATAATCCGCAATTGCGGGTCGAGGCCGTTGTTGCCGTGCTGGTATCAGAAGGGGGTGCCGATTTCGCCAGGATGGCTGAAATCAGGGAGGTCGATGGCCTTAATCAGGTGCCCGGTCTGCCGACCGACCTTGGCGATCCGGTGATCTATGCCGGATCAACCACCGGGCCTGGCTATAACGAAAAGGGATCGCCCTTTCAGGTAACCTGGAGTGTGCGCCCCGATGTCGTCAAGCTGGGCATTGCATCGGTTGATACATGGTTGAAAGATAACCCGTTTGACGAAGGCCACGCCCATGGGGTGCGGAACCTTGTCACCAACCCGGATCTGCTTTCGCCAATCAACTGACGGATAAAAATAAACGCAGGGCACGTCATGCCCTGCGTCATTGAATTTTGCGTTGCCGGTGGATTTGATCACCTGGCAACGTGATGTTTCGGGCCTATGCCCAATCCAGCGTGATGACTTCGCCGTCGACCAGTGGCAGGTCAACTTCGTTAAGGTTGTTGCCCGGACCCGAACGATCGACGATCAGAAAATCGCTGTCTTCTTCGAGCACCAGAAGCGGGTGATGCCAGACATTCTTGGCATAGGTCACCCCCTGTGTCCCATCCGACAGAAAGGCGCGCAGGTTTTCCGGTTTGGGGGTATCGGTCCCCGACGCCACGACAATCAGGAACTTCTGACCCGCAAGCGGCATGAAGGCCTGTGATCCCAGCGGATGGCGTTCCATCATTTTGATTTCAATCGGCTTGGGCCGGGGCGTTCCGCGAAAGATGCTGATGATCGGGGCACCGCCTTCGTCAGCGACATCGACACGTGAAATGTCGTGAAAGCGCGTGGTGGTGCCCAGATTGATCGGATAGCTGTCGCGTGCGGTGGCAATCGAAATCACCTCGCCAAACGGGGCGAAGGCATCTGGCGTCAGATGTTCGACTGAGAGCTTCATCGTTGTGCGATCCTTATTTGGTGGTGGGCTTGCCAAGGATGCGCAGACGGCTGATACCGCCATCGGGGATCGAATTGACACGCAGATGGGTCACCGGACCATTGACGGTCAGGCTGGCGGCATCAAATTCATGGATATGGTCTGCCTGCATCTTGCTTTCGGGCAGGATGGTCGACCAGAACATGGAACGCGCGCGCAGCGACTTGTCCTTTTCGCCGTCAACATAGGCCCCCTGGATCGACACACGGTCAGGATAGTTGCCTTTGAAGTGACAGGTATCGACGATGATTTTTTCGATCTCGCCGGGATGCCCAAGCTCGATAATCAGCCATTCATTGCCCGGTTCACGACGGCGGCGGGTTTCCCAGCCATCGCCCATATTGACCCCGCGGCCCGGTGCCAGAATGGCGTTCGGATTACCGTAATGGGCATCGGACCAGCCGACAACAACACCGCCATTGATCATCGCTGCCAGATCGACCTGTTCGCCCTTGGTGGCCATTTCTGTCCAGTCGCGGTTCGGACGACCGTAAACGCGCAGACGGGCGACACCGCCATCGGGATAGATGTGCAGACGCACATGGGTATAGATCGCATCCGAGGTTACATCGGCATAGTGATGGGCACTGGCACCGAGACCCATCGGGGCGACGATTTCATCCCATTTGGCGTCATCTGCCGGATCGCCATTCGGGCAATAGCAGCCTTCAAGCGAGCCAGCTGGCGGGAAGTTGCCGGTAAAGTGGCTGGTGTCGATATCAACACCATAAATGCGGCCCGATGTTGCAAGGCGCACCACACAGTAATCATGGCCTTCGACGCGTTTGCGGCGGCTTTCCCAGCCGTCCATCCATTTGCCGTGATCGTCATAGCGATCAGGATAAAACACCGCATCGGCGGTTTGCAGCATGCGCTGCTTGTCGGCAAAGAAATCATCTGTCGCAAAAATGGCTTCTGCACCCAGACGTTCATCGGCAAGGTTGACGAACTTCCGTGCAAATTCCGGTGCGTCGTGATTTTCCTGATGGCTCATGGTCGTAAAATCCTGAAATGGTCGTTTATTATACGGTTATCAATCAATCAATCGGTCGGGCGGTCGGGCGTGCCGGGCTGGATCGGGTCGGGCCTACAGGGCTTCGAGCCGCAGTCTGGCAATGCGATGAACCTGATTGATCGCCTCGTTAAATTCGGTTTCGACATCGTTTTTGACCCGCCGTTCAAAGGCCGCAAGAATATCGGTCCGGTGGAACCCCTTGACGGCAAAGATGAACGGAAAGCCGAACTTCTGTTTATATTGGTCGTTCAGTTCAGTGAAACGGGCCAGTTCGTCTGCGCTGCATTGATCAAGTCCGGCCCCCGTCTGTTCGCTTTGCGAGGATGCGGTCAGATCGGCAAGGGCGAGTTTCCCGGCAAGATCGGGATGGGCGCGCAAAAGCGCAAGCTTGTCGCGATCAACCGCGCCATTGACCACGGCGGCCATGGCATCGGCAAGGTTCGCGGGTGTATCAAGTGCCTCGGTGATGCCGCGCTCATAAAGCTGATGGGCAACCCATGGTGAATGTTCATAGACCCAGCCATAAAGCGAGACAAAGGCGCTTTCGGCCAATGTGCTTGGCGGGCGGGTGGTGAACTGTGATTGACTGGTGTCTGTCATTTTGATCTTGGCTTTCAGTCCCGGTTCCTAGCCGCCAAACGGATGATGTTCGCGCCAGTGACGGGCGATATCAATCCGGCGGGCGAACCAGACATTGTCGTGGCTTTGGACATAGTCGACAAAGCGTTTCAGAGCGGCGAAGCGACCCGGACGGCCTACCAGTCGGCAATGAAGGCCCAGAGACAGCATGCGCGGCGTATGCGCGCCTTCTTCGTACAGCGTATCGAAGCTGTCCTTGAGATACTGGAAATACTGTTCGCCGGAATTGAACCCCTGAAGGGCGGCAAAGCGCATGTCGTTGGCATCAAGGGTATAGGGCACGATCAGGTGCGGCTTTTCGGTCTGGGTGCTCCAGAACGGCAGTTCGTCACTGTAATCGTCGGCATCATACAGGAAACCGCCTTCTTCGGCGACGATGCGACGGGTGTTGGGGCTGGTGCGGCCGGTGTACCAGCCAAGCGGACGTTCGCCGGTGACATCCTTGATGATATCAATCGCCTTGTGAAGATGGTCGCGTTCAATGTCTTCGGGGACATATTGATAGTCAATCCAGCGATAACCGTGCGAGCAGATTTCGTGACCGTCCTTCATGGCGACTTCGCCGACTTTCGGGTGGCGGGCAAGGGCCATGGCAACGGCAAAGATGGTGATCGGGATCTGGCGTTCGCGGAACAGGTTCAGAATGCGCCAGACGCCAACGCGCGATCCATATTCATAGATCGACTCCATGCTCATATGGCGGACACCCTCGCGCATGTCGGCACCGACGATTTCCGACAGAAATGCCTCGGAGGCCTTGTCACCATGCAACACGCAGTTTTCACCGCCTTCTTCGTAGTTCAGGACGAACTGGACGGCCACGCGTGCACCGTTGGGCCAATTGGCCTTGGGCGGGTTTTCACCATAACCGATCAAGTCACGCGCATATGTCTGGTCGTTCATCTGAACCTTCTCCTGAATTCTTGTACGCCCGGCTTTGTCCTGCGGAACGTTTGGTGTAGCATTAACCATAGGTCACCGGGCAGCAAGGGATAAACCTTATGCTGGCCGGACCGGATAAGTGCCGCACTATCAAGGCTGTTTTGATAATGTTCCTGGACGGAAGGTGGTGTGGGCCACGTTTTACGCGGTCTTCCAAGGCTTCTGCCTTTGTTACATACTATAGTGCCTGAAACAGTTACATTCGTTTTTCAAAGAATTATTGATATAGTTTCACTTTATCGCCTCTTTCCCCCGGGCGGGTGGTAATGCGACCCTTTTTAAATCGCTCAAAATTGGTTCGGCACAGAAATTCATAACCAGAATGCCGACCACGGGGAGAAGCGATCGACCACAAAATTAAGAATAAGAGAGAGGAGGCCCGGCATGGGACGACTGACTACCCATGTACTGGATACGGCAAAAGGCTGTCCGGCTGCTGGAATCCGCATTGAGCTGCACAGATTTGGCAATGGTCATGATGATCTGGTTGCCGAAGCTGTGACCAATGTTGATGGCCGCACCGAAGCGCCGATGCTTGACGGTGCCTCTTTCAAACCTGGTGAATATCAGCTGGTGTTCCACGCAGGTGACTATTTCGACGCCATTGGCGAAAAGCTTCCCGAGCCCAAATTCCTGGATCAGGTGGTGATCCGGTTCGGCATTTCCGACGGGCAGGCGCATTATCATGTGCCGCTGTTGCTGTCGCCATTTGGCTATTCCACATATCGTGGAAGCTGAGGTTGACCATGGCGAACGCGACCGGATCTTTCCGTTCTGATATCCGTTTTCTTCTGGGTGATGAAGAGCGCAGTTTGCGTGACGTCGATCCGCAGATGACGGTGCTTGAGTATCTTCGTCTGGCCGAGCGCAAACCGGGTACCAAGGAAGGCTGTGCCGAGGGCGATTGTGGCGCCTGTACGGTTGTTTTGGGTGAGCCCGATGGCAAGGGTGGGATGGCTTATCGCACGGTCAATGCCTGCATCCAGTTTGTGCCGACCCTTGATGGCAAACAGCTTTTGACGGTCGAACATCTGAAATCCGAAGATGGCAGCCTTCATCCCGTGCAGCAGGCCATGGTTGACACCCACGGGTCGCAATGCGGGTTCTGCACACCGGGCTTTGTCATGAGCCTTTATCAGTTGTGGCTGGATGGTGGCGAGGATGACCGGGGTGCGATTAATGATGCGCTGGCCGGGAACCTGTGCCGTTGCACCGGCTATGGTCCGATTATCGAGGCAGCCCGCAAGGCAGGCGGCATTGCAGCCAATGACGCGGTTGAGCAAAAGCGCCGTGCAGACATTGCAACTCGGCTAAGTGCCATGGTTGATGATGCCGGGACGCTTGCTGTCGAACATGCTGCCGGGCGCTATTATGCGCCGCGCACATCTGATGAGTTGGCCGGTCTTCTGGTTGCCCATCCCGATGCAACGGTTCTGGCCGGTGGCACGGATGTCGGGCTTTGGGTGACCAAGATGCTCAAACGGCTGGACCCGATCATTTATATTGGCGATGTCGGCGACCTGAAATCGGTTACGGAAACCGAAGATGCCCTGATCATCGGGGCCGGTGTGACCTATAGCCGCGCGCATGATGCGCTGGGCAAGGTTGCTGCTGATATTGGGGAACTGGTGCGCCGGATCGGATCCCGGCAAATCCGCAATGCCGGAACTGTGGGCGGCAATATCGCCAATGGGTCGCCGATTGGCGATACCCCGCCCGCCCTGATTGCGCTGGGGGCAAAGATTGTTCTGCGTATGGGCGATGTGAGACGCGAAGTCGCACTGGAAGATTTCTTTATCACCTATGGCAAGCAGGACCGTCAGGCGGGCGAGTTTGTCGAAAGCGTGATTGTGCCCAAACCGGCAGAGGGTGTTGCGTTCAAGGCCTACAAAATCTCCAAGCGCTTTGATCAGGATATCACCGCAGTTCTTGGGGCGTTTGCCATCAAGATTGTTGAAGGCAAGGTAGCAGAATTCCGGGCGGCCTTTGGCGGTATGGCCGGAACCCCGATGCGGGCTGCCAAATGCGAAGCGGCCCTGATCGGGCAGGACTGGAACGAAGCCAGCCTGAACGCGGCCCAACTGGCATTGGCCAAGGATTTCGCACCAATGAGCGATATGCGGGCCTCAAAAGAATATCGCATGCTGGTCGCGCAGAACCTTTTGACCAAGCTGTTCATTGAAACCACAGCGCCCGAAATTGCCACCCGCCTTGTTGGCAAGGAGGCAGCCCATGTCTGATCAGATTACCAAAACCGATATGGATGAGGTGATAGCGCCGACCGCCGGTTTGTCGGGCGGGGTGCGGTCCAGTTCCAAACATGACAGCGGTCCGAAACATGTGGCGGGCGAAGCGGTCTATATCGATGACATCATCGAGCCCTATGGCACGCTTCATCTGGCACCCGGTGCTGCGACCATCGCGCACGGCAAGATTGTGCGCATGGACCTGTCCAAGGTGCGTTCGGCACCCGGTGTTGTGTGCGTATTGACCGCCGAAGATGTTCCCGGTGTCAATGACGTGTCCCCGGCCCATACCCATGACGATCCGGTTTTACCCGATGGTATCGTGCAGTTTTATGGTCAGCCGGTATTTTGTGTCGCGGCCGAAACCCGTGCGCAGGCCCGTGCGGCGGCCAAGCTTGCCGATATTGAATATGAAGAACTGCCAGCGGTTCTGTCGATTGAAGAGGCGCTTGAAAAACAGCAATTCGTAGCACCCCCGCATGTGATGAAGCAGGGAGACGCCAAATCGGCCCTTGCCAAGGCCAAGCATCGCCGGGCCGGGCGGATGGAGATTGGCGGGCAGGATCATTTCTATCTGGAAGGGCAGATCACCTTTGCCATTCCGCAGGAAGACGGTGATGTTCTTTTGCATTGCTCGACCCAGCATCCGTCGGAGGTGCAGCACAATATTGCCAATGTGCTTGGTCGTCCGGCCAATGCGGTAACGGTCGAAGTCCGCCGTATGGGCGGCGGGTTTGGTGGCAAGGAAACGCAGGCATCGCAATGGGCGGCACTGGCGGCGATCGTTGCGGTCAAAACCGGACGTCCGGCCAAGTTCCGTCTGGACCGGGATGATGACATGGTCATGACCGGCAAACGCCATGACTTCATTGTCGATTATGATGTCGGCTTTGATGATGACGGACGGATTTGCGGTCTTGATATCCAGTATGCGACCAATTGCGGTTTTTCGGCTGATTTGTCAGCCGCCATTGCTGACCGCGCGATGTTCCATACCGACAATGCCTATTACCTTGGCGATGTCGAAATCAGATCCTACCGCTGCAAGACCAACCTTGTGTCCAATACCGCGTTTCGCGGGTTTGGCGGACCGCAGGGCATGGTCGCAATCGAACGCATCATCGACGAAATTGCCATGCTGGTCGGACGCGATCCGATGGATGTGCGTATTGCCAACTATTACGGCACGACGGATCGTAATACGACGCCATATCACATGGTGGTCGAAGACAATGTGTTGCCCGAACTGACCGACGATATCCTCAAAGCCAGTGACTATCGTAAACGTCGGGCAGAGATCGAAGTGTTCAACGAACAAAGCCCGGTCCTGAAAAAGGGCTTGTCGCTGACGCCGGTGAAATTCGGGATTTCCTTTACCACCACTTTCCTTAATCAGGCAGGCGC
This sequence comes from Thalassospira profundimaris, assembly GCF_003326795.1. Lineage (GTDB taxonomy): Bacteria > Pseudomonadota > Alphaproteobacteria > Rhodospirillales > Thalassospiraceae > Thalassospira > Thalassospira profundimaris_C. The sequence continues at coordinate 753,625 of NZ_JPWI01000001.1, forward strand.
GCTGATCCATGTCTATCAGGATGGATCGGTGCATCTGAACCATGGCGGGACGGAAATGGGACAGGGCCTTTTCATCAAGGTTGCCCAGGTCGTCGCTGAAGAATTCCAGATCGATCTTGATCAGATCAAAATCACAGCCACCAATACCGGAAAGGTGCCAAATACGTCCGCAACCGCGGCATCAAGCGGGGCGGATATGAACGGCATGGCAGCACGCGATGCGGCAATGACGATCAAGAACCGGCTGATTGCCTTTGCTGCCGAGAAATTTAGTGTCGCCGAGGCGGCTGTGCGCTTTGTGCCGGGCAAAATTATTGTCGGGGATGCGGCCGAGCTTGCCTTTGCCGATCTGATCAAACAGGCCTATCTGGCGCGTGTATCGCTATCGGCGACCGGCTATTACGCAACACCGAAAATCCATTATGACCGTGAAACCGCGTCGGGTCGGCCATTCTATTACTTTGCCTATGGCATGGCCTGTTCCGAGGTTCTGATTGATACCCTGACCGGTGAATACAAGGTCACAAGGGTTGATATCATTCACGATGTCGGGCGCTCATTGAACCCGGCAATTGACCGTGGCCAGATTGAAGGTGGCTTCATTCAGGGCATGGGGTGGCTGACATCCGAGGAACTCTGGTGGGATGACAAGGGCAACCTCCGGACCCATGCGCCATCGACCTATAAAATCCCGGCATGTTCGGATCGTCCGGAAGATTTCCGGCTTGATATTTGGTCGTCCGGACGAAACGTCGAAAAAACCATTCACCGGTCCAAGGCGGTTGGTGAGCCGCCCCTGATGCTGGCTATTTCAGTGCATCGTGCGATTGCCGATGCGGTGGCGTCGGTTGCCGGACACAAGGTGGTGCCGAACCTTGATACCCCGGCAACACCCGAAGCGGTTCTGTATGCCGTGGCCGATATTGCCAAACGCATGATCGAGCAATCAGGTCAGCCGGTTTCGGTTGCAGGGGAATAAGGTCATGACCCTGTCGCTGCGTGATCATATCAACCTTCTGTCTGCGCCCGGCCCGGTGATGCTGGTATCCGTTGCTGCGATCAGGGGATCGACGCCGCGCGAAGTTGGTGCCTTCATGCTGATTGCAAGCGATGGCCTTGCGGGCACGATTGGCGGCGGTAATCTTGAACATCAGGTGACCTTGCGGGTGCGCCAATGCCTTGCGGGTGACATGACGTCGATCCCGACGGCCGAGATTGTCCGTTTTCCGTTGGGGCCGGGGCTTGGGCAGTGCTGTGGCGGATCGGTCGAGGTTGGTTTTCATCTGCTTGATGAAACCAAGAAAGAAGCACTTTGCGCGGCATTGGCAGCGGTTGCCGACCAGCCGGTTTCGCAATCGGGGCGCTGGTTGATGATGCCGGTTTCGACAGCTGTTGGTGCATGGCAGATTGCCGGGGCAGAAAGCGCACAGGCCGCGATGCTTTCGGGCGGGTTCGGGACCGAGCGCGGCGGGATGGTTGCCATCAACGGCGTTAAAACATTATGTCTGCGCCTTGATGATGCGCTGTCCCCGCTTTGGGTTTTCGGGGCGGGGCATGTTGGCAAGGCGGTGGTTGCGGCACTTTCGCCCTTGCCGTTTGACATCCATCTTGTCGATTCGCGCGAAGACTATCTGGCGGGGATCGAGGGTAAAAACCTTCATATTTGCCAAAGTGATAGGCCCGAACTTGACGTTGCCGACATACCGGCAGGCGGGCATGTTCTGATCCTGACCCATAACCATGCGCTGGATTTTGACATCTGCCGGGCGGCATTGATGCGCGATGACCTTGGTTTTGTTGGCATGATTGGCAGCCAAACCAAACGCGCGCGCTTCATTCGACGGCTTTCTGATCGGGGGTTGGGTCCAGTTGAAATCGGTCGTTTGACTTGCCCGATTGGGATTCAAGGCATTACCGGAAAACAGCCGGTGGTGATTGCGGCATCCGTTGCCGCGCAATTGTTGTCTGTGCGCGAAGCACAGATGACCCAAAATCAGACGACCAAAGCCGCATCAGACGGGGTCGGTTGATTTTAAAACCTTCATTGAAGGTGTTTTTAATGATAAAGGGCCGCGAAATGACGGCCCAATCAGGTGATCTGGTGACCAGATCAGGGGTTTCGTAAAGGAGATTTGGCTGTGTGTGACGCCAAAGGCCATATGCGCCACGCCGTGGATTTGTCGCGGCAAAAAATGGAAGAGGGATGCGGTGGTCCGTTCGGCGCAATCATTGTTCGCAATGGCGAAGTGATTGCCGAGGGATGGAACAATGTCACATCCAACAACGACCCGACTGCCCATGCAGAGGTCAGCGCCATTCGTGCGGCCTGTGCAAAACTGGGCACATTCAATCTTGCGGGTTGTGAAATCTATACCAGTTGCGAACCCTGCCCGATGTGCCTTTCGGCGATCTATTGGGCCCGTCTTGACAAGATCTATTATGCCAATGGCCGCGAAGATGCTGCTGCCATCGGTTTTGATGATCAGTTCCTGTATGATGAAGTGGCAAAGCCGATCCATGATCGTTCCTTGCCAATTGTTCATGTCGATTTACCCGAGGCGCGCGAAGTATTCGCCGCGTGGGATGCCAAAACCGACAAGATCGCATATTGAGACCGTTTGATTGCAATCCGTTCTGCGGTAAAACCGCAAATGCCTTGTAAATCATATCGCTAAATAGGGGTGGCAACAGTGACGTCAATGACCGGTGATGCCGGGGCAGAAGCAATGAAGGGGGCGGCACCTGCGCAGTTGGAAGTGCGCGGTGTGACCAAGGCCTTTCCGGGCTGTCTGGCCAATGACGATATCAGTTTCCGTATCGAGCCTGGCGAAATCCATGCGCTGCTCGGTGAAAACGGCGCAGGCAAAAGTACGCTTGTGAAAATCATTTATGGCGTGCTTCAGGCCGATCAGGGCGAACTGCTTTGGGAAGGCAAGCCGGTTACGATCCATAGTCCGCATGATGCGCGTGAAATGGGCGTTGGTCTGGTGTTCCAGCATTTCTCACTGTTTGAAACCATGACCGTGCTCGAGAACATCGCGCTTGCGATGAATGATGTGCGCGATATGGCCGTGCTGCGTCAGAAAGTGATTGAGGTCGAAAAGACCTATGGCCTGCCGCTTGATCCTGATCGTCATGTCTATACGCTTTCGGTCGGTGAACGTCAGCGCATCGAAATCGTGCGCTGTCTGTTGCAGAATCCCAAGCTGCTTATTCTTGATGAGCCGACCTCGGTTCTCACCCCGCAGGAAGTCGAAAAGCTGTTTGAGACGCTGCGTCGTCTGGCCGATGAAGGCTGTGCGATCCTTTATATCAGCCACAAGCTGCATGAAGTGAAAGCCCTGTGCCAGCGCGCGACGGTTTTGCGCGGCGGCAAGGTGGTCGGCGGATGTGACCCGCGCGAGGAAACCGCGAAATCGATGGCTGAAATGATGATCGGCCAGAAACTGACGGCACCTGACCGGGGCAAGGATCGCGAATTTGGCGATGTCAGACTTGAAGTTTCCGACCTGTCATTGATCAGTGACGAGCAATTTGGCACGCATCTTAAGAATATCAGTCTCAAGGTGCGTGGTGGCGAGATCATGGGTGTTGCCGGTGTCGCCGGTAATGGTCAGAACGAACTGTTTCAGGCACTGGCCGGTGAAACCGAACATGAAGCCGCACCTGACAGCATCAAGATTGATGGCACGTCGGTTGCCCATTTCGGTCCGCGTCGCCGTCGTCGCCTTGGCGCGGCATTCGTTCCCGAAGAACGTAATGGTCACGGTGCCGTTCCGGATATGAGTCTTTCGGAAAACGGGTTCCTGACGGCGTTTCGCCGTATGGCGCTTGCCGCACGCGGCCTGATCCGCGAAGTCCCGACAAGGTCCTTTGCCGATAACATCATCAAGACATTTGATGTCCGCACCACCGGTTCGGGGGCCGAGGCCGGATCGCTTTCGGGCGGCAACCTTCAGAAATTCATCGTCGGTCGCGAGATCCTTCAGGATCCGGGCGTTCTGGTGATTTCCCAGCCGACCTGGGGTGTGGATGCCGGTGCAGCCAGCGCCATTCATCAGGCGTTGCTTGATCTGGCGGCGAAGGGAACTGCGGTTCTGGTGATTTCGCAGGATCTGGACGAGATTTTTGCCATTTGTGATTCGGTCGTGGTGATGTCAGAAGGCAAGATGTCCAAACCGCGCCCGATGGCCGATGTCAGCATCGAAGAAATTGGTCTGTTGATGGGGGGCCTTCATGATCTTGATGGCAACGCCACCCCGGCGAACGACACTGCATTAGAAGGAGGTCGCGTTGGTCAGGCTTGAACCCCGTCGTCAGCATTCACAGGCGATGGTTTATCTGTCGCCGGTTCTGGCAATTTTCATGACGCTGGTCGTTGGCGGGATCATTTTTGCCTTTCTGGGCAAGAACCCGTTCGACGCGCTTTATACGTTCTTCATCCTGCCGATCAATAACAGCTATGGGATTTCCGAGCTGTTTGTGAAGGCAACGCCGCTTGTGATCATTGCGGTTGGTCTTGCCATGGGGTTCCGGGCCAATGTCTGGAACATCGGTGCCGAAGGCCAGCTGACCATGGGGGCGATCTTTGGTGGTGGTCTTGCCCTTTATTTCCATGACAGTGAAAGCCTGCTTTTGCTGCCGGCGATGTTTGTGCTTGGCGCGATTGGCGGGGCGTTCTGGGCATCAATCCCGGCATTGCTGCGCACCAAATTCAATGCCAATGAAATTTTGACCAGCCTGATGCTGACCTATGTCGCAACACTGTTCCTGAGCTTCCTTGTGCATGGGCCCTGGCGTAACCCCGAAGGGTTCAACTTCCCGGAATCACGTCCGTTCCCGGATGCCGGGCTGCTTCCGATCATTTATGACGGCACGCGTGTCCATCTTGGTACGGCGGTTGCGGTGTTTGTCGTGATTGCCGGATGGCTGTTGCTGTCAAAATCCGTGATCGGGTTCCAGCTGCGGGTTGTCGGCAAGGCCCCGCAGGCTGCCCGCCATGTCGGTTTCCGTCAGAAACGCATGGTTTGGTTTACCCTTTTGCTGGGCGGTGCACTTGCCGGTCTGGCCGGTTTGTTCGAGGTTTCCGGTCCGATTGGTCAGTTGCAGCCGTCCATTTCGCCCGGTTATGGCTTTACTGCGATCATTGTCGCCTTCCTTGGCCGGTTGCATCCGGTGGGAATTCTGTTCGGGGGGCTGATCATGGCGCTGACCTATCTTGGCGGCGAGCTTGCCCAGATTACGCTTGGTCTGCCCAATGCGGTCACAGGTCTTTTCCAGGGGATTTTGCTGTTCTTCCTGCTGGCTTGTGACGTTCTGACCAAATATCGCATTCGTTTCGGTTCAATCGCGGCCAAAGGGAGAACCGCATAATGGAATGGCTTGTTCCCTTTACTCTGACAGTGATTACCGCATCGACCCCGCTTTTGCTTGCGGCGTCAGGTGAATTGATCACCGAAAAATCCGGGGTTCTGAACCTTGGCGTTGAAGGCATGATGCTGGTCGGTGCGATTGCCGGTTTTGCGGTGACTGCCTCAAGTGGATCGGCGATCCTTGGGATTGCTGCCGCCGTCATTGCCGGTGTTTTGATGTCGCTGATCTTTGCGTTTCTGACCCTGACGCTGATGGCCAATCAGGTGGCGACGGGCTTGGCGCTGACCATTTTCGGGATCGGGTTTTCGGCCCTGGTCGGGTCGAAATTCGTCGGTTTTGCGATTGAGCCGCTGCCGGGTCTTTCGATTCCGGGTATTAGCGCCATTCCGATCATCGGTCCGATCCTGTTCGGGCAGGATTTTCTGGTCTATCTTTCGATCGCGGTTGTGATCGGGGTTGGCTGGTTCCTTGCAAAATCGCGCGCGGGTCTTGTCCTTAAGGCGGTCGGGGATTCGCATCATTCGGCCCATGCCATCGGCTATTCCGTGATCAAGATCCGTTACCTTGCCACGATGTTTGGCGGGGCGATGGCCGGTCTTGGCGGTGCGTATCTTTCGCTGTCCTATACGCCGATGTGGGCTGAAAACATGACAGCCGGTCGTGGCTGGATTGCTTTGGCACTTGTGGTGTTTGCGACCTGGCGTCCGGGCCGTTTGCTGGCCGGGGCTTATATGTTTGGCCTGATTTCGGTGATGCAGCTTCATGCACAGGGTGCGGGCATTCATGTGCCCAGCCAGTTCATGTCGATGCTGCCATATCTTGCGACGATTATCGTGCTGGTGATTATTTCCAGTGACCGTGCGAAAATCAGACTGAATGCGCCTGCCTGTATCGGTCAGGCGTTCCGGCCGGCCCATTAGGGCCGGTCTGCTTGGGGGACCGGAACACGCCAAATGATGTTCCGGCCCATCGGGAGGAAAGATCATACCGGACCAAAACTCACACAAGTCGATTGAAGCTAATCGATCAGAAGTGTGATCGGTTTGACTGAGTCTTGGTTTCGGTGTGAACGTGTCATTGATTGCTTAGTGGATTGTGTTTAAATCCTGATCTGCTGATTAACAGGGAGACCTCTACGAATGAATGCAAAGTTCATGAAGCGCACGATTGCTGCTGTTGCAGCTGTTGGTGCCCTCGCAACCGGCATGGGTACCGCCCAGGCCGAAGACGTTAAAGTCGGTTTTGTCTATGTTGGTCCGATTGGTGACCATGGCTGGTCCTATCGCCATGACATCGGTCGTCAGGCCATCGAAGCCGAGCTTGGCGATGCCGCTTCGACCAGCTATGTCGAAAGCGTTCCGGAAGGTGCCGATGCCGAGCGCGTGATCCGTCAGATGGCCCAGACCGGCCATAACCTGATCTTCACCACCTCGTTCGGTTACATGAACCCGACCGAAAAGGTTGCCAAGCAGTTCCCGAACGTGAAGTTCGAACATGCAACCGGCTACAAGCGTGCCGACAACCTGTCGACCTATGCTGCACGTTTCTATGAAGGCCGTTATGTTGCTGGCGTTATCGCCGGTAAAATGACCAAGTCGAACATCGTTGGTTATGTCGGTTCCTTCCCGATTCCGGAAGTTGTCCGTGGCATTAACTCGTTCATGATGGGCGCATGGTCGGTGAACCCGGACGTCAAAGTGAAAATCGTCTGGGCGAACACCTGGTATGATCCGGGCAAGGAAGGCGACGCTGCCAAGGCGCTGATCGACCAGGGTGCTGACATCATGGTTCAGCACACCGACAGCCCGGCACCGCTTCAGGTTGCTGAAAACCGTGGCGTTCTTGGTTTCGGTCAGGCTTCTGACATGATCAAGTTCGCGCCGAAAGCTCAGCTGACCGCGATTGTTGATAACTGGGACAAATATTATGTCGAACGCGCCAAGGCCGTTGCTGACGGCACCTGGACGTCGATCGACACTTGGGGCGGCATCGACAGCGGTATGGTCGACATGGCACCGTACACCAACATGCCTGACGACGTAAAAGCACTGGCAGAAGCAACCGAAGCCAAAATTTCTTCGGGTGAATTCCACCCGTTCACCGGCCCGATCTATGATCAGGCAGGCGAACTGCGTGTGAAAGAAGGCGAAGTTGCTGATGATGGCATGCTGCTTGGCATGGACTGGTACATCAAGGGCATTGATGCCGAACTGCCGAAATAAGCCGGATTACCGATCTTTACAGATCGGCTGAGACGAAGCCCCGTGCATTTGCTTGCGCGGGGCTTTTCTTATGAGGTTTTTTTCGGGCGGATACGGCTTGGTGCTTCGGACTTCTCATAGGCGACCATTTCCGTGCGGGGATGAAGCAGGGCATAGATCGCCGCACGCCAGCCATGCAGCTTGACCTTGTTTTCGCGCGCCTTGCCTGCCCAGCGTTCGCGAAACAGTTCCATGTCATCGCGACGGGCAAAATAGATCACCATATCGACAAAGGGGGCCGACTGGTCTGACCGGGGCAGTTCGATATTGCGAATGCCCATGGTCCACATATCGCTTCGGACATTCTTGTCGAGCCAGTCCAGCACCCCCTGGGCGGAATGTCGCTCGTGAATGACCACGCGAAACGGAAAGTTCCGAAGATCTTGCGGCATGTGTTTTTCCTGAAGTCGCCACTGATAACAAGACAATAGACCGAGTCGTTTCGCAATTTTGCGATGGGCGGATCACTTTGTCCTGTTTTTTTTCAGTTGCAGGCTGAGATGCATATCACCCTGGTGGATCTTGTGGTTCTGTGCCGGCCTGCTAATTTTGTGGAGGGCGGGCTTAATATATTGGTTCGATATGTAATGATTTTAAGATATTCGAATGGTTTCAGCCTTGGCAATTGGACGGTCAGCTCAGATCAGTTTGTAATTATTGTTAGAAGCAAGACCGGTACTTCTGATTGAAGAGTATGAAAAATTTACATTTTTTCTTCGCTGAACTATGCTTGCATGATAATGGAACTGCCGAGTCTGATTGCATGTCAGGCGTGAGTGCAGCAGAAAAAAGACCATACGGGGTGACAAGGTGAGCGAGAAGCGTTCGGGCGTGCAACCATCCGGAAAGGAGCGCCATTTCAAGCCAGAAGAGCTGATTGTTAGCAAAACCGACCTTAAAGGTCATATTACCTATGCTAACGAGGTGTTTCTTCGGTTGTCGGACTACACCGAGAAAGAAGTTCTTGGTCAACCGCACTCAATGATCCGCCATCCGGATATGCCGCGCTGCATTTTCAAGTTGCTTTGGGATCATATCAGTTCGGGCAAAGAGATCTTTGCCTATGTGCTGAATATGGGTAAGAAGGGCGACCATTACTGGGTCTATGCCCACGTAACGCCGACATTCGACGCCAATCACAAGGTGATCGGATACCATTCGAACCGCCGGGTCGCCGATCCCAAGGTTCTGAGTGACAAAATTATTCCGCTTTATGCGGAGCTCCGCAAGATCGAGGAGAGCACCAGCAATCGCAAGGAAGGCATGAATGCCGCCTATGACGCGCTTGCCCGGAAACTCTCGGATGCCGGTGTGGCATATGATCAATATATTCAAGGTCTCTAGGGGCGCATCCCAAATCGAAGGTTAGAGGTTCGCAATGGCGATATTTGGTGGTTCGAAAACAGGTATCAAAAAGGCGCTGGACGTTGTTCTGGCAGCCGCTGATGGTAATTACGAAGCCCGTATTACCAATGTCGACAGTCATCCCGACATGCGTGACCTGTTTATCGCGATCAACCGGTTAATCGACCGCAATGATGCTTTCCTGCGCGAAAGTGCGGCATCAATGGGCGCTGTGTCGGAAAACCGTTACTATCGCCGTATTGTCGAGACCGGCCTTGTTGGTGAATATCTGTCATCAGCCAAGCGCATCAATGCGGCAACCGCCTCGATTGAACAGAAGCTTTCCGGTTTCTCGGAAATCCTTGGTGAATTCAAAAGTGGCTCGTTCGCGGCTGTTGATGATATCGCCCATGCGGCTTCCGCCCTTGCCGATGCATCGGGCGAAGCCAATACCATTGCCCATGAAACCAGCACACGTTCGACCAATGTCGCGGCGGCTGCGCGCCAGACAGCAAGCAACGTGACCGAGGTTTCGTCGGCGTCCGAAGAACTTAACCGGTCGATCCGCGAAGTGTCGGAGCAGGCCCGGGAGTCGGTTGAAATTGCCAATCGTGCAAATGGTCTTGCCCAGGAAACCGATGGCCGTATCGGCGAGTTGGAAGCAGCCGCAGGCGAGATTGTCGAAGTTGTCAGCTTCATTCGTGATATTGCGGCCCAGACCAACCTTCTGGCGCTGAACGCGACCATCGAAGCTGCGCGAGCCGGTGAAGCGGGCAAGGGCTTTGCCGTTGTTGCCAACGAGGTCAAGGGTCTTGCCAACCAGACCAGCAAGGCAACTGAAAGCATCGAGGAAAAAGTTCAGGATATCCAGAACGCGATCGAGCAATCGGTTGGCGCGATCCGCGAAATTGCCGGCGTGATTGATGATCTTGCCGTTCGTTCCGATACGATTTCGGGCAATGTCGAAACGCAGGCCAACCTGTCGTCAAACATCACGCGCAATGTCGAGCAGGCATCAAGCGGTGCGCAGGAAGTCACCGATAATATCACCGTCGTTTCGGATATGGCCGGGCGCACCGGTGTTGCTGCCGATACCACGCGCGATATGGCCGGGCGTCTGGCAGAGCAATCGGAAAATCTGCGCAAGCATCTGGGCGGCTTTCTTGATACCATCGAGAAGCTTCTTTACACCGCCAAGAAATAGCCGCTTTCGCGGGGCAACACATAGGCAGGGGGTCAATCCTGACGCCTTGCGGTCTTCTTGAGACAAGGAAACGGGGCCATGCGCGTCTTCTTTAATTCCCGTCATGATGCCCATGACGGGGCAGGCGAAATGCATCATGGACGGATGGTGCCCTGTTTTGAAAATGCCCGGCGCATTCCGATTATTCGAGATGCGGTTGCCCATGCGGTCAAGGCGCAGCTGGTTGATCCGGCCGACCACGGCATGGACCCCATCCGCGCCATTCACGACATTGATTATCTTGATTTCATCGAAACGGCCTGGGACGAATGGACTAAGGCCGGAAAAAGCGGTGATGCCTTTCCCTATGTCTGGCCGACGGCAGGTTTTTCCGGTGGTCATCCCAAACATATCAGTGCGCGTCTGGGGCAGTTTGCCATTTCAAGCGACACCCCGATCACCTCAGGTACGTGGAAGGCGGCCTATTGGGGGGCGCAGACCGTCACCTCGGCGGCGGATGCCACATGGAATGATGGCGAAGCATCCTTTGCCCTGACCCGCCCGCCGGGGCATCATGCCCATGCCAACCGTTATGGCGGTTATTGCTTCCTGAATAATTCCGCCATTGCTGCCCAGCAGATGATTACCAAGGGCGCAAAAAAGGTCGCGATCCTTGATATCGATTACCATCACGGCAACGGTACGCAGGATATTTTCTATGAGCGTGGCGACGTTCTGACGATTTCGATCCATGCCGATCCGACCCACCAGTTCCCGTTCTTCATGGGCTATGCCAATGAAACCGGTCGCAATGACGGGCAGGGCGCGAACCTGAATATCCCGCTTTCCGGTGGCAGTGATTTCGGGGCCTGGGGACAGGGTTTTGCCAAGGCGATGCAAAAGATCGTCACCTGGCAGCCAGAAGCCCTTGTGATTGCGCTGGGTGTCGATGCCCATGAAGCAGAGCCGATCTGTGACTTCAAACTCCAGACCGATGATTTCAACCGGATCGGTCAGATGATCGGGCGGTTGGGACTTAAGACCGTTTTCGTCATGGAAGGCGGTTATGCCCATGACGTCATCGGGCTGAATGTTGCAGCCGTTCTGTCGGGATATCTGGATCAGGCCAAACGCTGATTCCCCGGATCGTGACCAAATCGAAAACGCCCCGTGCAAATTGCCGGGGCGTTTTGTTTTGGGTGTTATCGCTCCCACGGTGGCGTGCCACCGAATTCGGATACCAGAAAATCAACAAAGGCGCGCACGCGGGTCGGCAAATACCGGTTTTCCGGATAAAGCGTATAGACCGCATGTGACGGTGGCTGATAGTCGGGCAAGACGACCTTAAGCCTGCCTTCGCGAATATAATCGCCGACTTCCCAGTGTGATTTCAGGGAAATGCCATGGCCATCAAGGCACCAGCGGGTCAGGACTTCGCCATTGTCTGAATCCATCGAGCCGGAAACAGCAAGGGTTGCTGGGGCGTCATCCGCACCGGGGCCGGTTAGTGTCCATTGATATTGACGCGAGCCCGGAAAACGCAGAAGCAGGCAATTGTGGTTCATCAGGTCAGAGGGAACCTTTGGCGTGCCGTTCTTTTCAAGATAATCCGGGCTTGCGACCAGCATGCGTTTATTGCTGGCAAGTTTGCGCACGATCAGCGAGCTTTCCTTAAGCTCGGCAATGCGGATGGCAAGGTCGACCTTGTCTTGCAACAGATCAAGAAGCCGGTCGGAAAGATGCAGGCGTATCTGCACATCCGGGTTCTTTTCGACGAATTTCGGAATAATCGGCGCGACATATTTATTGCCAAATGCCACCGGGCAGGTCAGCGTTACGGGACCGCGTGTGGTGTTTTTCTGATTGGCAATGGCGTTTTCGGCCTCCTGCATTTCACTGAGAATGCGCAGGCAATGGCGGTAATAAACGTCGCCTTCTGTTGTCAGATTGACGCGGCGCGTGGTGCGGTTAAGGAGCCTTACACCAAGGCGTTCTTCAAGGCGGGCAATCCGGTTCGAGACGACGGCTGCTGAATGGCGAAGCTCGCGGCCTGCAGCAGAAAGGTTGCCCAGTTCGGCAACGCGGACAAAAATCTGGATGTCCTCAAAGTCGGACATGGTGCGGGAAGCTCCTGACGTGACGTGAATTCTGGCGTTTATTATCGTTCTATATTCAATTTCAGAGTTGGGACTGTGCCATTTTAAAGAATGGTTTGAAAGTCATTTCGATTATGCTCGACCCCTTAATAATAGAGGCGGTGGGACGCCTATGTTAGGAGAAGATAAGAGATTGATTTGAATGGTTCCGGACTGCATGGGGATATGCGGACCGGATTACGACCATCAGAGGGGCGGCCCGCGCGCAGCGAAACATGACCTGCTGCCGGGCGAGACGGAGGTTTCAGACACCGTGGATATTCTGTTTCAGGACTGGATCAATCTGATCCTGCGCTGGGCGCATCTGATTACGGGCATCGCCTGGATCGGGTCTTCGTTCTATTTCGTCTGGCTTGATCTGAGCTTGCGCAAGCGTCCGGGCATGGATGAAGGCGTCTATGGCGAAGCATGGATGGTCCATGGCGGCGGGTTTTACCATGTCAATAAATGGATGGTCGCACCTAGCACCATGCCACCCGAACTGCACTGGTTCAAATACGAGGCCTATTTTACCTGGATTACCGGCTTCGCACTTTTGGTGACGATGTATTACTGGAGTGCGGAAAGCTATCTGATTGACCCGAGCGTTCTGGCGCTGAGCAAGATGGATGCGATCCTGATTGGTCTTGGCAGCCTGTTTGCCGGTTGGGTGATTTACGACATTATCTGCAAAAGTTCGATCGGCAAGCGCACCGATACACTTGCGGTCGCCCTTTTCATTCTGATCATGGTCGCAAGCTATCTGTTTACCCACGTGTTTAGCGGTCGTGGTGCCTTTATCCATGTGGGGGCGATGATTGGTACAATCATGGCTGCCAACGTGTTTCGCATCATCATCCCGAACCAGAAAAAGGTGGTCGCAAGCCTGATGGCGGGCGAGAAGCCCGATCCGAAACTGGGACTTCAGGCCAAGCAGCGCTCAACCCATAACAACTATCTGACACTGCCGGTTTTGCTGATGATGATCAGCAACCATTATTCGATGCTGTTTTCCCATGATCAGTCATGGGTGATTGTCGGCTTGATCCTGATTATTGGTGGGCTGGTGCGGCATTTCTTTAACACGCGCAATGCTGGCGGGACGGGCAAGGCGATTGTCTGGCAGTTGCCAGCAGCAGCCCTAGGCATGGCCATTCTTGCGATGTTTGCATCTTATGATCCGAAAGCGATCAAGCTTGCAGATGAGGACATCATTAGCCGGGATCACGCATTGGCAATTGTGCAAACCCGTTGCACCAGCTGTCATTCGGCCAATCCGCGCGATGAAGGGTTTGACGAAGCTCCGGCGGGGGTGATGTTTGATGATATTGCCCAGATCGAAGCCAATGCGCAGCGCATTCTGGCGCAGGCTGTCATCGGACGCGCCATGCCACTTGGCAATATGACAGAAATGACCGACGAGGAGCGTGCCCAGCTTGGGCAGTGGATCCGTGCGGGCATGCCGGAATAGGTTCTTTCCTTTCCCGGTTATTCAGCAGAAAGGGCGGTCGCGTGATGCGGCCGCCCTTTTGCGTACCGTGCTGATCAGGGCCAGCGGGGCTGGGGGATCAGTTTGTGGCCCTAGACGTCCGCGCGGTAATTCATTGGCACCCAGTCATACATGGTTTCGTCCTCGCGGACGTGACCGATACCCGGGAAAGCAATGTGACATCCGGCCACCAGATACTTTTCCTTTACCGCTTCGGCAAAGGCAGCCTCGCGGGATTTGATGGCCATGTTGGTATCGCCATCAAAGGCAATGGCAACATTGGGATCGTCAAATTGCACCACATCGCCATGGGTGATGTCGCCCCAATAGACAAACTTCTCGCCCTTGCTTTCGATCCAGAGTGCGCTGTGACCCGGCGTGTGGCCGGGACGGGACGTTGTATTGACCATGCCCGGAATGGCCGGGGCATCGGCTGCGAACTGTTCGAGTTTGCCGCTATCGATGTAGGGTGTCAGGGCGGCGACCGCCTGATCAAAGAAGCCCTTGGTGTCCTCGGGGGCATTTGCCTTGTTCTCGGCACTCAGCCAGAAGGCCTTGTCGGCTTCGGGCACGTGAACTGTTGCATTGGGAAAGACCTTGTTGCCACCCAGCATCAGGCCACCCGTGTGATCGGGGTGAATATGGGTGATCACGACATCATCAACCTGATCGGGATGATAGCCCGATGCGATCATGTTGGCCGGAAGCTTGCCCAGTGCCGGCCCCATCAGATCGCTGCTGCCGGCATCAAGGAGTACCAGCCGATCACCGAAATTCAGCAAATAGGCATTGACCGAAAGACGGGTTGGCGTGCCCTGAAATGCATTGGCAAGGGCAAGGCGTGCCTGTTCGGGCGTGGTGTTGACGTAAAGATCGGCCATCGGAAACAGGCCGGTGCCATCAGAAAGGGCCGTGACTTCGATATCGCCGACCATCAGGCGGTAATAGCCGGGGGCCTGTGTGCCGACAAGCGGGGCTTTTGCCTTGGCGGCAAGCGGGATGAAAACCGTGCTGCCGATTGCACCGACGGCACCAGCGGCAAGCGTCCCTTTAAGTATTTCGCGACGTGATAACATTTTCTTTTCCCTCAAATCATGCTGGTGGGGAACCAGCGGGTTGTAAGCTTCTGGGGAAAAGCTATAGTGGGCTCAGTCAGTAATCAAATCGATGCCAGTCATGGATAATATTGATCATTTCAATTTAAGGTCTTTTGATCTCAATCTCATGATTGCGTTTGACGCAATGATGCAAGAGATGAGCGTGACCAAGGCGGCAGAGAAGCTGCGCATTGGTCAATCGGCGATGAGCCACAATTTGTCGACCCTGCGCATGTTGCTGGCCGATGAATTGTTTGTGCGTGTCGGACAAAAAATGCAACCGACGGCGAAGGCGCGGGCGCTGGCAGGACCAGTACGCACGGCGCTGTCTCAGGCGCAAAATGCGCTTCAGGCAACGGATTGTTTTGATCCGGCCAAGGCCGAACGGCTTTTTCGTCTGGGTGTAACCGGCGAAATGGAAATGATCCTTTTGCCGGAATTGCTCCGTCATTTGCAGGGCGTGTCACCGGGAATCAAGATCCTGAGCCGGCCGATCACGTCGGACAATGTTGATAACATGATCAATAATGGCGAGATTGATCTGGCAATTGGCTGCAAAAGCCAATTGCAATCGGGATATCACGGCGAAGTGCTGTTTAATTCCGAGGTCGCATGCTGTTTCAATCCGGAGTTGACCGGTTTGAGTGCTCCGGTATCGCGTGCGGAATATCTGGCATCGCGCCATGCGGTGCTGTCGCAGACCGAAAATGTTGCCGGATGTGTTGGTGTTGCCTTGCAGGGGCTTGGCATTGATCTGAATGTGGTTTTGGCAGCACCCGATTTCATGCCGCTTCTTGCCGCGGCCCGCAACAGCCCGGTTGTTGCAACCGTACCATGCCGGATCGCCAATCAGTATGCGCCGTTATTCGGGTTGTCTTTCTGTCCGATGCCGATTGATGTCATGTTCCCGCCTGTGACCATGAACTGGGCGATCTGGACGGACAAGGATGCCGGACTTGTGTGGTTGCGCGATCAGATCCGGACCGTGATTGATTCGATTGCCCCGGATCGTGTCACGCTGGCTGCGGAATAATAACGCCTCGCCGGAAAACCGGCGAGGCGAGAAGCTGCTCCCGACGGGGAGAATTGTGGTGCAATAATCGCAGTGGCAGCAAAACTTCTGTCCCTCAGATAAGCGGCAAAGATTGCGGCGTCAATGTGATTAAAAAATGTTCATTATTTAATCTATGATTGAAAAATAATCATACAAAATGCAGTTTGCGCAAATATTCTCCCTAAACCGGCTGTAAAATAGACGCATATTGCGTGGAAAACCGGCGATTCTTGATTTTATTCTACTGCCGAAAGAATCTGGCACGGTTTTAGCAAGTATCACTGCGGTGCAATAAACTCGCAGTGGAGGCTATAAATGAATAAGAAGCTTCAAGCGCTCGTTGGCGCTGGGGCCATGGCATGGTCGGCAATGGCCATGTCAGCCGCACAGGCAGCAGATACCATCAAAGTTGGTGTGCTGCATTCTCTCTCCGGTACGATGGCGATTTCCGAAACCACGCTGAAGGACACTGTCCTGATGCTGGTTGACGATCTGAACAAGAATGGCGGTCTGCTGGGCAAGCAGGTTGAAGCTGTTGTTGTTGACCCGGCTTCCGATTGGCCGCTGTTTGCTGAAAAAGCACGCGAACTGATCGAAAAAGATCAGGTTTCGGTTGTTTTCGGTTGCTGGACGTCGGTTTCGCGTAAATCGGTTCTGCCGGTCTTTGAAGAATTGAACAGCATGCTGTTCTATCCGGTTCAGTATGAAGGCGAGGAAAGCTCGCGCAACGTATTCTATACCGGTGCCGCTCCGAACCAGCAGGCCATTCCGGCTGTTGATTACCTGATGAGCGAAGATGGTGGTGGTGCAGAGCGTATCGTTCTTCTGGGCACTGACTATGTCTACCCGCGTACGACCAACAAAATCCTGCGTTCGTATCTGAACGGCAAGGGTATCTCCGATGAAGACATCATGGAGAACTACACCCCGTTCGGTCACTCCGACTGGCAGTCGATTGTTGCTGATGTAAAAGCATTCGCGTCTGCTGGCAAGAAAACCGCCGTTGTTTCGACCATTAACGGTGATGCGAACGTTCCGTTCTACAAGGAACTCGCCAACCAGGGCATCAAGGCCGAAGACATTCCGGTTGTTGCATTCTCGGTCGGTGAAGAAGAACTGGCTGGTATTGATACCGCGCCGCTCGTTGGTCACCTTGCTGCCTGGAACTACTTCCAGTCGGTCGAGTCCGATGCCAATGCTGCCTTCATCGAAAAATGGCATGCATTCATCGGCGATGAAAAACGCGTAACCAACGACCCGATGGAAGCAACCTATATCGGCTTCAACATGTGGAAACAGGCTGTCGAACAGGCTGGTACCACCGATGTTGATGCCGTTCGCCAGGCAATGTATGGCCAGGAAGTTGCCAACCTGACCGGCGGTGTTGCTGTCATGAACACCAACCATCACCTGTCCAAGCCGGTTCTGATCGGTGAAGTCCAGGATGATGGCCAGTTTGACATCGTTTGGGAAACCGAAGGCACCGTCGTTGGCGATGCATGGTCGGACTTCCTTCCGGAAAGCGCAAAGCTGACCGCCGACTGGACCTATCCGTGGGTCTGCGGCAACTGTGAAAAACCGATGTACTAATTGGTTCCGGATGGGCCGGTCGTGCTTGCGCGACCGGCCCGTTCTTTATCAGGCGACTTTTATGCCTGATCCTTTCTTTAGCTAATTTTCCAGTTTGAATTCAAAGGTTTGGTGATCATGCGCAATGACATTTTTTCAGTGCTGCGCCGTTCTCCGTTCTTCGCGAGCAAGGCAAGATGTGCGGCGGTCCAAATGATTGCTGTGCTTGCATGCCTGATGGCGTTTGTGACTGTCGCACCCAACATGGCGCAGGCATTCAGCGACGAAGAACTTCGAAATATTGCCGAACAGCTTAATGATAAAAGTGCGACCACAAAGGTTGCCGTGATCGAACAGATGGCCGCTGATGGCGATCCGCGCGTCGCTCCGATCCTTAAGGCGATGCTTGATGGTGATCTTTATGTGCGTGACAGTGACGAGCATGTCGTCATCGCCACCAAAAAGGGCAAGGTTTACACCCATATCGACATCGTCAGTGGCGAAGAATCCGGTGAAAGCAGTTCCAAGGAACTTTCCAAGATCAAGGTGAATAACCGTTTGCGCGGTGCGCTGCGCGACGCCTTGGCGACCCTGAACCTGTTTAGCCCGGACCTTGCGGTGCGAACCGCAGCAGTCGAGCAGATCATGGATGCCCGGGACCCGGCGATGTTGCCGCTGCTTTTGCGCGCCATTGACCGTGAAGAAGATGAAACCCTGTTGGCCAGGATGCAACTGGCCGAGGCCACCATGGCCTTGGCAGCCGGGGAAACAACGGATGAACGTCTGGCGGCGATCCTTGTTCTTGCCAGTGAAACCACACCGCAAATTCGTGCTGTTCTGTCGCAGTTTGTCGCCAGTGCCGAAGCCGAAGGGTATCAGCCGGAAGTCGTCGAAGCGGCAAAGGATGCACTTGAATCTGTCGAGCGGCGTCTGTCGACATGGCAGACGGTCGGCGATGTTTATCGCGGTATCAGCCTTGGTTCTGTTCTGTTGCTGGCCGCGGTCGGGCTTGCCATCACATTTGGTGTGATGGGTGTCATCAATATGGCGCACGGCGAAATGATCATGATTGGCGCCTATACCACCTTTGTGGTGCAGCAGGCACTGGCACCGTTCCTGCCATCTGGTTCGGCCTGGTCACTGGCAATTTCGGTGCCTGCGGCCTTTTTGGTCGCGGGTGCGGTAGGTGTTGTAATCGAACGCTGTGTGATCCGCTTCCTGTATGGTCGGCCGCTTGAGACGCTGCTTGCGACATGGGGCGTCAGTCTTGTGTTGCAACAGGCCATTCGTTCGATTTTCGGGGCAACCAACCAGCAGGTTACCGCACCCGATTTCATGAGCGGGGCGATTGAATTCTCGACCGGTCTCGTTCTGACCTATAACCGGCTTTGGATTATCCTGTTCAGTGTGATCGTGGTGGCGGGCATTGCCGCGGTGCTGCGATATACTGCCTTCGGGCTTCAGATGCGCGCGGTCACCCAGAACCGTCGCATGGCCGGATCGGTCGGCATTCGTACCGGATATGTCGATGCACTGACTTTTGGTCTGGGCTCGGGAATTGCCGGGATTGCCGGTGTGGCACTCAGCCAGATTTCAAACGTCAGTCCGAACCTTGGTCAGACCTATATCATCGACAGTTTCATGGTGGTCGTGTTTGGCGGGGTCGGGAACCTTTGGGGGACGGTGCTTGGCGCATTCAGCCTTGGTATCGTCAACAAGTTCCTTGAGCCGGTGGCGGGTGCAGTTCTTGCCAAGATCTTTGTCCTGATTGCGCTGATCCTGTTTATCCAGAAACGACCCAAGGGGCTCTTTGCCCTTAAGGGCCGCGCGGTGGAGGCCTGATCCATGACCGATTATCGTCAAAAATACAAAATGACGCCGGTTGTTGGCTGGCTCCTGCAAGATCGTGGCGGCATGATCCTTCTGGCCATCCTGATTGCTGCGGCGATCCTTGTGCCGATGGGCAATCTTCTGGTGCCCGAAGGATCGGCCTTCCATGTGCCGACCTGGATGCTCAGCCTTTTGGGGAAATATCTGTGCTATGCGCTTCTGGCGCTCAGCGTTGATCTGATCTGGGGTTTCTGTGGCATCCTGTCGCTGGGGCATGGCGCGTTCTTTGCGCTGGGTGGCTATTCGATGGGGATGTATCTGATGCGTCAGATCGGGGATCGCGGGGTTTATGGCGATCCGATCCTGCCGGACTTCATGGTGTTCCTGAACTGGAAGGAACTGCCCTGGTACTGGTACGGCTTTGACATGTTCTGGTTTGCCATTGTCATGGCGATGTTTGTACCGGGACTTCTGGCCTTTGTGTTTGGTTTCCTTGCATTCCGTTCGCGCGTGACGGGGGTTTATCTTTCGATCATCACACAGGCGATGACCTATGCGCTTCTGCTGGCCTTCTTCCGCAATGACATGGGCTTTGGCGGGAATAACGGTCTGACCGATTTCAAGGATTTGCTTGGTTTCTCGTTGCAATCGGATGGCACGCGTGCCGGCTTGTTTGTGGCGTCCTGTGTGTTTCTCGGGGCGTGTTATATCGTGGCGCGCGGTATTACCCAGTCGCGTCTGGGCAAGGTTCTGATTGCCATTCGCGATGCGGAAAGCCGGGTGCGTTTCACCGGTTACCGGGTTGAATATTACAAGCTGTTTGTCTTTACCGTGTCGGCCGTGATGGCGGGCATTGCCGGTGCACTTTATGTTCCGCAGGTTGGTATCATCAATCCGGGTGAATTTGCCCCGGCATTGTCGATTGAAATCGTCATCTGGGTCGCGGTTGGCGGGCGCGGCACGCTTTATGGTGCAGTACTTGGTGCCTTTATCGTCAACTATGCCAAGACCTTCTTTACCGGGGTTATGCCGGACTTCTGGCTGTTCTTCCTGGGTGGTTTGTTCATTGCTGTGACCCTGTTCCTGCCAAAAGGGGTGATCGGTGCGGTTCCGGCATTCGGGGCGGCGGACCGGCAATCGTTGTTAACGACCTGGCGAAAACGCCGCGCAAATGAAGGAGGCAAGGCATGAGCGAAGCAGCTGTCATGGAAACAAATGCCTCGGACGAGCCGCAGGTCAAATCGGCACGGGCGGAAACCATTCTTTATGTCGACGGGGTTTCGGTGACCTTTGACGGGTTCCGTGCCCTGAACAACCTGTCATTCTATGTCGAACCGGGCGAGCTTCGCGCGATCATTGGCCCGAACGGGGCGGGCAAGACGACGATGATGGATATCATCACGGGTAAAACACGCCCTGATACCGGCGATGTTTTATTTAAAAGCGAGATCGATTTGACCAAGCTCGACGAGGCCGAGATTGCCAATCTGGGGATCGGGCGCAAGTTCCAGAAGCCGACCGTGTTTGAAAGTCATACGGTTTTTGACAATCTGCTTCTGGCCTGTTCCGGCGGGCGCGGCGTGTTTCAGGCACTGTTCCATCGCTTAAGCGCAGCCGAAAAAACCAAGATCGAAAAGACCCTGATCACCATCATGCTTGAAGACAAGCGCGATGAAATGGCCGCCAACCTTTCGCATGGCCAGAAACAGTGGCTTGAGATCGGGATGCTTTTGATGCAGGAGCCTGAATTGCTTCTGGTCGATGAGCCGGTTGCCGGGATGACCGATTCCGAAACCGAGGAAACGGCAAAGCTTCTGCGCACGATTGCCAAGGAATATTCAGTCGTTGTGGTCGAGCATGACATGGAATTTGTCCGCGACCTTGATTGCAAGGTAACTGTTCTGCACGAAGGGTCGGTTCTGGCCGAAGGGCGGCTTGATCATGTGCAGAAAGACCCGCGGGTCATTGAAGTTTATCTCGGTCGCTAGGGGAGCCAAAACATGCTCGATGTCAGCAATATTGATCTGTTCTATGGCGCGTCCCATGCCCTGCGTAAAGTGTCGCTCAGTGCCGAAACCGGCAAGGTAACCGCTGTTCTTGGTCGTAACGGGGTTGGCAAAACGTCGTTGATGCGCGCGGTTGTCGGCCAGCATCCGATTACCGAAGGCAATATCAAATGGGAAGGCAAGGATATCTCGCGCGATCCGTCATGGCGGCGGTCGGCCAACGGGATTGCCATTGTCCCGCAGGGTCGCGAAATCTTTCCGCTTTTGACCGTGAAGGAAAATCTTGAAACCGGGTTTGCTGCACTTCCGCGTGCCATGCGCCATATCCCCGACGAGATTTTTGAACTGTTCCCGGTTCTGCGTGACATGCTGGGCCGGCGTGGTGGTGACCTTTCAGGGGGACAGCAACAGCAACTCGCTATCGGGCGCGCGCTTGTGACGCGCCCCCGGTTGCTGGTTCTGGATGAGCCGACCGAGGGTATTCAGCCCTCGATCATCAAGGATATTCAGCGCGTTATCAAACAGCTGGCCGATCGCGGTGACATGGCGATCCTGCTGGTCGAGCAATATTTCGAATTCGCCCACGAACTGGCCGACGAGATTGTTGTTCTTGAGCGCGGCGAGGTCGTTCTGTCCGGTGCCAAGGACACGCTTGATCGTGAAAAAGTGCGGGCCTATCTGACTGTTTGATCAGCATTTGCCAAAAATTTGCGCAACTTTCACGTGATTGATCAGACCAATAGCCATCAAAATCCGTGTTCCGGCATGGATTTGATGGTTGGCCCGTATCTTGCTGTTACGCCCCTTGGAATTACCGGAAAACGGTATCAGGCCCAATAACGGGACCTCATTGATCAGGTGGCCTAGTGCAGCTTCGTAAACTCGAAACCCCGATATCTGCAGCCCAAAATGCAGATGCCCAAATGACCGGAACGCCCGCGCGCATCATTACTGATGGCCGCGCAGAGGTGACATTCCGTCAGGGTTCCGGTCCTGCCCATCAGGGCGGGCATGCCGCCCTTGATCATCTTTATTACCGCGACCCGATGAAAATCCTGTTTCCGCGCCCGGTGGCCGGGGACCTTTCGACGGCGGTGCTGGTAACGACATCTGGCGGCATGGTCGGCGGCGACAAACTGGCATTTGCCGGCAAGGTCGAGGCTGGCGCATCCGCACTTTTTACCGCACAGGCCGCCGAAAAGATTTACCGCTCGGTCGGGCCCGATTGCGAGATGTCGGTTGATCTGACGGTTGAAGATGGGGGCTGGCTTGAATGGTTGCCTCACGAAAGCATCCTGTTTGATCAGGCGCGGCTTCGTCGCAAGACAACCATTGCCGCATCGGGATCAGGCATGGTTATGTCCGGTGAAATGATGGTTTTCGGGCGTCTGGCACGGGGTGAAGTGTTCAAAACCGGATTGGCGCGCGACGCATGGGATGTGTCGATTGAAGGGCGCCCGGTGTGGCGTGACGCGCTTCATCTTGAAGGTGATGTGTTGCGCATTCTGGATCACGGGGCGGGTTTTGACGGGGCACGCGCCAATGCCACGGCCATTCTGGTCGGGCATGGGGCAGAAGATCATCTTGATGCGGCGCGCGACTGTCTTGAACAGGCATCCACGGGGCTGGCAAAGGGCGAAGTCCTGTGTGCCGCGACCGCGATGAAGGGAATTGTGATCACGCGCTTTATGGCACGTGATCCGATGTATTTGCGCCGGGTATATGGCGGATGGTGGAAGCAGTTCCGCCATAAAACAAGGGGGCTTCCCGAACGTTTGCCGCGTTTGTGGGAGATTTAGAACGGTGGATCCAAGGAGTAGCCAGGCATGAATTTGACGCCACGCGAAAAGGACAAACTGCTGGTTTCGGTTGCGGCCATGGTCGCACGCAACCGCCTTGCACGGGGGGTAAAGCTTAATTACCCGGAATCGATCGCGATCATCACCGACTATGTCGTTGAAGGCGCGCGTGATGGCAAATCTGTTGCCGATCTGATGCGCGACGGGGCCACCGTGATTTCGCGTGATCAGGTCATGGATGGCATTGCCGAGATGATCCACGAAATCCAGGTCGAAGCAACCTTCCCCGACGGGACGAAGCTTGTGACCGTTCATGAACCCATTCGCTAAGGAGGCGCTATCATGATTCCAGGTGAAATCATTACCAAGGAAGGCAGCCTCATTCTTAACGAGGGGCGCGAAACCAAGACCATCATGGTTGCCAATACCGGTGATCGTCCGGTGCAGGTCGGATCGCATTATCATTTCTATGAAACCAATCCGGGGCTTGATTTTGACCGCGAGGCCGCACGCGGTTTTCGCCTTGATATCCCGGCCGGGACGGCGGTGCGCTTTGAGCCGGGTCAGTCGCGCGAGGTCAATCTGGTGAAATATGCCGGGTCCGGCACGGTCTATGGCTTTAACGCCAAAATCAACGGCAAGCTCTAAGCGGGGGAACGATACATGGCATATGAAATTGATCGTCCATCCTATGCGGCCATGTTTGGCCCGACCGTTGGCGATAAGGTCCGTCTGGCTGATACCGACCTGATCATCGAGGTCGAAAAGGACTTCACCACCCTTGGCGAGGAAGTCAAATTCGGTGGTGGCAAGGTCATCCGTGATGGCATGGGCCAGTCGCAGGCAACGCGCGCCGAAGGTGCGGTTGATACCGTGATCACCAATGCGCTGATCCTTGATTATACCGGCATCGTCAAAGCTGACATCGGCATCACCGGTGGTCGTATCTCCGGGATCGGCAAGGCCGGGAACCCCGATGTGCAGCCCGGTGTCGATATCATCATCGGTCCGGGCACCGAGATCATCGCGGGCGAAGGCAATATCATTACCGCTGGCGGTATTGATGCCCACATTCACTGGATTTGCCCGCAGCAGGTTGAAGATGCCCTTTATTCCGGCGTGACCAGCATGCTGGGCGGTGGCACTGGCCCGGCTGCCGGGACCAACGCAACTACCTGTACGCCCGGTCCCTGGCATATTGCCCGGATGTTGCAGGCTGCAGACGGGATTCCGATGAATATCGGTTTCTTTGGCAAGGGCAATGCGACCCTTCCGGGATCGCTGATCGAACAGATCAAGGCAGGCGCCTGTGGCCTTAAGCTTCATGAAGACTGGGGTACGACACCAGCCGCCATTGATACATGCCTGTCGGTTGCCGATGACCTTGATGTTCAGGTCATGATCCATACCGATACGCTCAATGAAAGCGGCTTTGTTGAGCATACCCGCGCATCGTTCAAGGGCCGCACCATTCACACCTTCCATACCGAAGGTGCCGGTGGCGGGCACGCACCAGACATCATCAAGCTTTGCGGCGAGGCCAACGTTCTGCCAAGTTCGACCAACCCGACCCGTCCGTTTACAGTCAATACCATTGACGAGCATCTGGACATGCTGATGGTCTGCCATCACCTTGATCCGAAAATCCCAGAAGACGTGGCCTTTGCCGAAAGCCGTATTCGCCGCGAAACCATCGCCGCCGAAGATATTCTGCATGATCTTGGCGCGTTTTCGATTATCTCGTCAGACAGTCAGGCCATGGGCCGTGTGGGTGAAGTCATCACGCGTACCTGGCAGACAGCCGACAAGATGAAGAAACAGCGCGGTGCCTTGCCCGAAGATGCGGGCAAGGGGAATGATAACTTCCGCGCCAAGCGCTATGTCGCCAAATACACCATCAACCCGGCAATTGCGCAGGGCATCGGGGCACATGTGGGCTCCATCGAAGTTGGCAAGATCGCCGATCTTGTCGTCTGGAAGCCGATGTTCTTTGGCACCAAGCCCGATATGGTGGTCAAGGCCGGGATGATTATTGCTGCGGCCATGGGCGATCCGAACGCCTCGATCCCGACGCCGCAGCCGGTCCATTACCGCCCGATGTTCGGGGCCTATGGCAATGCGCTTGCGAAGTCGAGTTTCTCGTTCGTGTCACAGGCTGGCATTGATGCCGGAATTGCCGCCGAATTCGGCCTTTCCAAGGAATTGCTGGCCGTATCGAATACGCGCAATATCGGTAAGAAGGACATGAAGCTTAATGATGCGCTTCCGGTCATGGAAGTCGATCCGGAAACCTATCAGGTGACCGCAGACGGGGAACTTCTGACCTGTCAGCCGGTTGATGTTGTGCCGATGGCACAGCGTTACTTCCTGTTCTGATCGGATAAGCTTTATGCGTCACGCCATTGAACATATCCCGGTTGATCGTTCCGATGCGGCCCCTGAACTGATGGAGGTACGCGGGACGGTAACCCTGGCCTTTTCGGATCGGCACCGCCGGCGCATTCGTCTGATGGATGATGCGGGCGAACCCTTCCTGCTTGATTTGCCGCATGCGGTGCGTCTGGCGGACGGGGATCGTTTGCGCCTTGTCGATGGCGGGGTGATTGTGGTGCGCGCCGCCGACGAGCCGGTATTGACCATTACCGCATCCGGTCCGATTGCCGCGGCCAAGCTGGCCTGGCATATCGGCAACCGTCATACCCCGGTCGAGGTCCTTAAAGACGGGCGGTTGCGCATTATCGATGATCATGTGATGCGTGACATGATTACCGGGCTCGGCGGGGTGGTCGACCAGGAAATCGCCCCGTTCAATCCGCTGAACGGGGCCTATCACGGGCTTGGCGGCGCACATGGTCACAGCCATGGCAACGATCACTTCGATCATGAAGATCATGGTCGTGATCACAAGCATGGCCATAGTCATTCGCATGGTCATGGACACAACCACTCCCACAGCCACGGTGATCACAGCCATTCCCACGTCCATACCGCAGGGAAACCGCATGACCACTGAAACCCTGACCCTTAACCCCGCTGGATTGATGCGGTTGATGACATGGCTTAGTCCGTCATTTCCGGTCGGTGCCTATACCTATTCCCATGGTGTGGAATATGCGGTGGAAGACGGTCGGGTCAGCTCGGCCAATACGCTGATCCACTGGGTTGAAGGGGTATTGGAATTCGGGGCCGGGCGGATTGATGCGGTGCTGTTCTGTGCAGCATGGCGTGCGGCCCTTGCAGGCGAGGAAGAAGCCCTGTTTGACATCGGCGTTGAGGCCGATTGCTGGCGCGGCACATCTGAAATGGCGTTGGAGGCAACCGCGCAGGGGCGTGCCTTTGTCTCGACCGTTGAAAAGGTCTGGGGCGAGGGTGTTCTGACGCGCTGGGCCAGCCGCATGCGTGGCGATGATCGCTTACCGTCCTATCCGGTGGCCGTGGGCATTGCGGCCGCAGAGGTCAAAGTGCCATTGCAGGATGCCTTGACCGCCTATTTGCATGCCATGGCGGCAAACCTTGTTTCCAGTGCGGTGCGTCTTGTGCCGCTTGGTCAGACCGATGGTGTCCGGTCCCTGTCATCCCTTGATCAGGCAGTTTCGATTGCCGTTGATCATGCGATGAGCGCTGATCTGTCTGATCTCGGTGCTGCGGCGCCGCTTGTTGACTGGACATCGATGAAACACGAAACCCAATATACGAGGCTATTTAGATCATGAGCTCTCCCCTTCGTATCGGAATTGGTGGGCCGGTTGGCTCGGGCAAAACCGCACTTCTGGAGCGCCTGTGCAAGGCCATGCGCGATGAATTCAATATCGCGGCCATCACCAATGATATCTATACCCGCGAAGACGCCGAATTCATGACCCGTTCGGGTGCACTGGCAGCAGATCGTATTGCCGGTGTTGAAACCGGTGGCTGCCCGCATACGGCCATTCGCGAAGACGCGTCGATCAATCTGGCAGCGGTCGAAGACATGGCGGCCAAGCATGCCGGGCTTGAGGCGATCTTTATCGAGTCTGGCGGGGATAACCTGTCGGCCACCTTCTCGCCGGAGCTTGCCGATATCACGATTTACGTCATCGACGTCTCGGCAGGCGACAAAATCCCGCGCAAGGGCGGGCCGGGCATTACGCGATCCGATTTGCTGGTGATCAACAAGACCGATCTGGCACCACTGGTCGGGGCCGATCTGGGCGTGATGGACCGCGATGCCAGGAAAATGCGCGGCGATCGTCCGTTCCTGTTTACCAATCTCAAGGCCATGGACGGTCTTGAAGACGTCAAGAATTTCATCATCGAGACAGGGGGGCTCCGCCAATCCGCAGCATCCTGATATGGGGATATAAGGAAAGCTGCACGGGCTTGCCAGTTGCATTGACAGCGGCACTGACCCAAGGATGACGGGAGCACGCATCGCCCGGCCGGAGACGGTCGGGCGTTTGTGCATTTTGGGTTCAAAATTTAAATGCAACTTTTCGGTTGCATAACTGGAAGTCTTCTGGCAGGTTAAATGCAACCAGGAGGTTGCGTTATGTCAAATACCATTGAGAAGTCGATTGAAATCAAAGCGTCCCGTTCACGTGTCTGGAAGGCCCTGACCGATTCAAAGGAATTCGGCGCTTGGTTCGGGATCAATATCGAGGGACCGTTTAAGGTGGGCAAGGTATCTTCGGGCAAGATCACCATCGAAGGTTTTACCCACGTACCGTGGAACTCCACGATCAAGGCGATGGAGGAACCATCCTATTTCGCCTATACATGGCATCCATATGCGGTTGATCCGGATGTGGATTACAGCGGTGAACCCGAAACACTTGTCGAATTCTGGCTTGAAGAATCTGATGGTCAGACATCGGTTCGGGTGCGCGAAACCGGATTTGACAATCTGCCACCCCATCGCATTGCTGATGCGTTGCGGGCCAATACACATGGCTGGGGCGCCCAGTTGGAAAACATCAAGAAACATGTCGAAAACTGAACATAATCCTGCATATGGCAAGCATGACCGTGGTTTTTCGGTCATGTTTGCCGCTTTGGGCGATCCGACACGGTTGGCGATCTTTGATCGTCTGGCGGATGGCAAGCCGCGTTCGATCTCGGCACTGTCTGACGATGCCGATATGACGCGTCAGGCGGTGACCAAGCATCTGCGTGTTCTTGAAACGGCGGGTCTTGTGCAAAGTCAAAAGGTCGGGCGCGAAAGCCAGTATGCCTTTTGCCCCGAACAGCTTGCGCAGGCGCGCGCCTATCTTGATCAGGTTGCCGGACGGTGGGAATCCGCGCTTATGCGGCTTAAAACCTTTGTCGAAGGCGATCAGGACTAAGCATTTGAATTCCATTGCTTATCACCGGGACGGGTGTGCCGATCCCGGTGATGGCGATGTCATTTTGCTTGGCGTCGTTCAGATTTGCGGTTATCCCATATCGCGTTGAGCCGGTCGGGCGGACCGGTTAACGAAAGGCGTCCTTGCGCAAGGGGTTGATGCAGGGATGCTTTATAACGGGAATGGGAACCGTTACATGAAGACCAAAGATATCGTCTATATCGCCTTGTTTGCGGCACTGACCGCTGTTCTTGGCCTGTTTCCGCCAATCACACTTCCGATTACCGGTGTGCCGGTAACCGCCCAGTCACTGGGGCCGATGTTGGCAGGTGCCATTTTGGGCGCACGTCGCGGCGGGCTTTCGATTGTGCTGTTCCTTGTGCTGGTGGCACTTGGTTTGCCACTGCTTTCGGGTGGCCGTGGCGGCTTTGGCGTGATGGTCGGGGTGACCGGCGGGTTTATTTTTGGCTGGGCCATTTCGGCCTTTGTCATCGGCCTTCTGATCGAAAAATTCTGGAACCGGCTGAATGTCGTTAACGCGGCGGTTTCGATTGCCTTTGGCGGGATCGTTGTCCTTTATGCCATTGGCAATGCCTGGGTCGCGGTGGCCGCAGATATCAGCTATTGGCAGGCAACAGTTGGCGCAGCACCCTTCCTGATCGGTGATGCGATCAAGGTGGCGATTGCAACCGCTGCATGTCTTGCGGTGCGTCGCTCGTATCCCTTGATTTCGAAATCAGCCTGACATCTTATGGGCGCAAGCAGAGATCGCCGTTGCGGTCTGCTTGCGCCCGTTCTCCGCTCATTTTAAACCAGCACCCTTTCCCGAAGAACGCCGGACAGCCAACCCCATGATCCGTTTTGAAAATGTATCTGTGCAATTTGATGCACGTCGCGCCCTTGAGGATATCGACCTCACGCTTAGCCAAAAG
Source organism: Thalassospira profundimaris (assembly GCF_003326795.1). Lineage (GTDB taxonomy): Bacteria > Pseudomonadota > Alphaproteobacteria > Rhodospirillales > Thalassospiraceae > Thalassospira > Thalassospira profundimaris_C. Next base: position 783,018 of record NZ_JPWI01000001.1, read on the forward strand.
CGCATCGGGATCATCGGGGCCAACGGATCGGGCAAAAGCACCTTCGTGCGGCTTCTGAACGGGCTTCAGACAGCAACCAGCGGACGGGTGTTGATTGATGACCTTGATCCGGTCAAGGATGGCCGCAAGGTCCGCCGCCATGTTGGCTTTGTTTTCCAGAACCCCGATAACCAGATCGTCTATCCGGTGGTTGAAGAAGATCTGGCCTTCGGGCTCAAGGCCCTGAAACTGCCCAAGGACGAGATCAACCGGCGCATTGATGAAATCCTTGCGCGTTATGATCTGTCGGATTTCAAAACCCATCCGAGCCATCTGCTTAGCGGCGGGCAGAAACAGCTTCTGGCCATTTCCGGCGTTCTGGTAATGGAGCCGCGCTATATTGTGCTGGACGAGCCGACCACCTTGCTTGACCTGCGCAATCGCAACCGGGTTGAACACGCCATTGCCGATCTGGATCAGACGGTGATCACGGTTTCCCATGATCTTGATCTGATTGCCGGTTATGACCGGGTGTTGGTGTTTGAAAACGGCAGGATCGTTATTGATGACATTCCGGCCAACGCCATTTCGAAATATCGCGAGATGATGGCATGATCGCAGGCCTTTACAGGGACGGGAACTCTGTGCTCCATCGCGCACAGGCCGGGGCAAAGATCCTTGCCATGGTTGCCCTTGGTACGGGTGTGTTCCTGATCCCCGACTGGCCGGTGGTCAGCCTTGTTCTGGTCAGTGTGATTGTGCTTTATCGCATTTCGGGGTTCGGTTGGGCGACCATGACAGCCCAGATCAAGCCGATGTTTTGGCTGCTTGCGATCTTTTTTGCCGTGCAGCTTTGGCTGAATGACTGGCAGGCGGGATTGTTGGTCATTACCCGGATTGCCGCCATTGTGATGTTTGCATCGCTTGTGACGCTGACCACCAAAACATCCGACATGCTGGCATCCCTTGAGCGTGCCATGCGTCCGCTTAAACCGCTGGGCGTGAACCCGGAAAAGGTCAGTCTGGCGATTTCAATGGTGCTGCGTTTTATCCCGGTCATCGCCACGGTGGCATCGGAAATCCGCGATGCCCAGCGCGCGCGCGGCCTTGATCGATCCATCCTTGCGATGATCGTGCCCTTGATCATCCGGACCCTTAAAATGGCCGATGATGTTGCCGACGCGATTGAAGCACGCAGTTTCGATTAACTTCATGAGCCTGAATAAGGCCCCCGACACGTCAAGGGGGGGAGAACGGTATCTGGCGACGTGCCGGGGAAACCGAAGATCGGGGTGCAATCAGCTCAGACCAAGATGCTTGGCGTGGAAGCGTATATGATCTTCGATAAAGGTCGAGATGAAGTAATAGCTATGGTCATAGCCATCCTGCATCCGAAGGGTCAGTGGATAGTTTGATGCCTTGGCCGCAGCTTCAAGCGCCTCTGGTTTAAGCTGTTCGGCAAGGAAGCCGTCGGCATCGCCCTGATCAACCAGTGCCGGTGTCTGGGCGTCGCTAGCACTGGCGGCCTTCATCAGTTCCGAGCTGTCCCATGCCTTCCAGGCCGATTTGTCATCACCCAGATAATTGCCAAGTGCCTTTTGGCCCCACGGGCAATTGATCGGGTTGGTGATCGGCGAAAAGGCGGTGACGGATTTGAACGTGCCGGGATTGCGAAGGGCAATCATCAATGCACCATGACCGCCCATCGAATGACCGGAAATCACCGCATCGTCACTGACCGGGAAGTGATCCCTGATCAGGGCGGGCAGTTCCTTGGTCACGTAATCATACATGCGGTAATTGCGTGCCCAGGGTTCCTGGGTGGCATTGACGTAAAAGCCCGCACCCTTGCCGAAATCATAGGCCTCGTTCTCGTCATCGGGGACATGATCGCCACGCGGGCTGGTGTCCGGGGCAACGATGGCGATGCCGAGTTCAGCAGCCACGCGAAACGCACCTGCCTTATGCATGAAGTTTTCATCGGTGCAGGTCAGGCCCGAAAGCCAGTACATGACCGGGACCTTGGTGCCGTTACCGGCTTGCGGCGGCAGGTAGATGGCAAAGCGCATGTCGCAGCCCAGCACCGCAGACGGGTGGGTATATTGCTTTTGCCAGCCACCAAACACCTTGTTGCTTGACGCGTTTTCAATACCCATTCGGGCCTCCTTCTGATCGGCCATTGCCGGATGATTTCCGGCAATGGCGCAGTTTTTCAATCAAAGTATCGATGATCAGTAATGGATAACCGAACGAATGCTTTCGCCTTCGTGCATCAGGTCGAACGCTTCGTTGATGTCTTCAAGCTTCATGGTATGGGTGATGAAATCAGACAGTTTGAACTCACCGGCAAGGTAGCGTTCAACATAATCCGGCAGTTGCGAACGGCCTTTGACGCCGCCAAATGCGGTGCCGCGCCAGACGCGACCGGTGACCAGCTGGAACGGACGGGTCGAGATTTCCTGACCGGCACCGGCAACACCGATAATGACAGACTCCCCCCAACCCTTGTGGCAGCATTCAAGCGCCGAACGCATGACATTGACATTGCCGATACATTCAAACGACCACTCGACACCACCATCGGTCATTTCGACAATGACGTCCTGGATCGGCTTGTCATGGTCTTTCGGGTTGATGCAATCGGTTGCGCCAAGCTGCTTGGCAAGTTCGAATTTCTTTTCGTTCAGATCAATGGCAAGGATGCGACCGGCACCGGCCATCTGGGCGCCGATGATGGCCGAAAGACCGATGCCACCAAGGCCAAAGACCGCAACCGAATCACCTGGCTGAACCTTTGCCGCATTCACGGTGGCACCCATGCCGGTGGTGACCCCGCAACCCAGAAGGCAGACTTCTTCAAGCGGGGCGGCCTTGTTGATTTTCGCAAGCGAGATTTCCGGCAATACAGTGTATTCCGAGAAGGTCGAGCAGCCCATATAGTGATAGATCGGCTTGCCATTCTGCGAGAAGCGGGTGGTGCCATCAGGCATCAGGCCCTTGCCCTGGGTGACGCGGATTTTCTGGCACAGGTTGGTTTTGCCCGATTTGCAGAATTTGCACTCGCCACATTCCGGGGTGTAAAGCGGGATCACGTGATCACCCACGGCAACGCTGGTGACACCTTCGCCGATGGATTCAACAATGCCGCCGCCTTCATGGCCAAGGATGGCCGGGAAGATGCCTTCGGGATCGTCACCCGACAGGGTAAAGGCATCGGTGTGGCAAACGCCGGTGGCAACGATCTTGATGCGCACTTCGCCAGCCTTGGGCGGGGCGACCTGAACTTCTTCGATCGACAGCGGCTTGCCCGCTTCCCATGCGATGGCGGCTTTACAGGTAATGGTTTCGGCGCTCATGACGCTCCTCCGGCAAAAGAAATGATAATGGCATCAGTCTATTTATTTCTCCTATCCTGATAATCCGGTATTTTGGTAAATGACTTTTACTGTGTTGTAATAATATGGGCCGATTGCCATGAATGCCTGGGACGGGATCAGCGAATTTATCGCCGTATCGGAACGCCAAAGCTTTACAGCGGCGGCCAGGCAGCTTGGTATTTCGGTGGCCCAGGTCAGCCGACAGGTCACCGCCCTTGAGGAAAAGCTGGGCACCCAGCTTTTTTACCGTACCACGCGCAAGGTCAGCGTGACCGAGGCCGGACAGATTTACTACCAGCATTGCCGTCAGTTGCTTGATGGTCTGGGCGAGGCGGAGCGCGCCATTGGCAACCTGACCGAAGTACCACGCGGCAAGCTGAAGCTGACCGCGCCGACAACCTATGGGGAAACGGTGATCGCGCCGCTGGTGAATGATTTTGTGGCGCGCTATCCCGATCTTGAAGTCCAGTGCCGCTTTACCAACCAGAAGCTTGATCTGGTGCTTGAGGGCTATGACATGGCGATCCGTCTGGGCCGTTTGGAAGGCACGACCGGCAGCCTGATGACCCAGCAGTTATCCACCCGCCGTCTTTATGCCTGTGCCGCACCCGGCTACATCGCCAAGCGCGGGGAACCGCACTCCCTTTCGGAGCTCAATCACCATAACTGTCTTGTCGGGACGCTGGATTACTGGCGTTTTGAAGAAGATGGACGCGAGCGCACCATCCGCATTCATGGCTCCATCCATGCCAATAGCGGGCAGGCGCTTTTGGATGCTGCCCTTAAAGGTATCGGCATCGTGCAATTGCCCGATTATTACGTCGATCCCTGGATCGCCAGTGGCGATCTGATCCCGGTCCTGACCAAATATCAGCCGTCAGATGAAGGCATCTGGGCGATCTATCCAACCAACCGCCACCTCAGCCCCAAGATCAGGATGCTGGTCGAGCATCTGGGGCGGTATTTGGGGCAGTAAGTTTTTGCGTCACAAGCCATCTGGTCGGGCGTCATCCTTGCAACGGGTAAAACGCAGCAAACGAGGTGACGCATGTCTGAATGTACCGATCAACGCGGGGACCGCTGGGAAATTTATGAAGGCAAGGATGGCTGGCGGTGGCGGCGGACGGCCCGGAACGGCAATATTGTCGGGGCATCAACGCAGGGCTATACCAAGAAAACCGATTGCCTCGCCAATGCTGAACGCAATGGCATGACCTGCACGCCAAAGGATTGATCCTTTCGCCATGGCAGAAGATGAAAAGCCCCTCTGGCATTAGGTGCCGAGGGGCTTTTTGATGGGTGTAAGGAAAAGGCTTATTGTGCGGTCCAGCCACCATCAACCGACAGATGCGTGCCGGTCATCTGCGATGCGGCGTCCGAGCACAGGAACAGCGCGGTCTGGCCGATCTGTTCGGGGCTGACGAACTGTTTTGACGGGTGTTTGTCCGAAACCAGCCGGGTTGCGGATTCCTCGATGGAGATGTTGGCTTCCTTGGCGCGGGCTTCGATCTGGCGTTCGACCAGTTCGGTGCGCACCCAGCCCGGGCAGATGGCATTTGCCGTGATCCCGGTTTCGGCTGTTTCAAGGGCGGTGACCTTGGTCAGGCCAATCACGCCATGCTTGGCGGCAACGTAAGCTGCCTTCTGGACCGAGGCGACAAGGCCGTGGGCAGACGCGGTATTGATGATCCGGCCCCAGTTTTTCTTGCGCATATAGGGCACGGCAAGGCGGGTGGTGTGGAAAACCGATGTCAGGTTGATCGCAATCACCGCATCCCATTTCTCGACCGGGAAATCCTCGACATTGGCAGTGTATTGAATGCCGGCATTGTTGATCAGGATATCAACGCCGCCAAATTTGGCCTCGGCATCCTGCATCATGGCTTCGATTTCATCAGGCTTGGACAAATCGGCACCGTTGTAGAAGGCGGTCACGCCATATTCTGTTTCAAGCGATTTGCGGGTGGCTTCAATCGCATCGGCATCGCCAAAGCCATTGAGCATCACATCCGCGCCCGCACCGGCAAGTGCCTTTGCCATGGCAAGGCCGATGCCGCTGGTCGATCCGGTCACGAGTGCGCGTTTTCCTGTCAGCATATTTCTTCTCCCTGTGGGTGAGGAGTTTGTTCCTCTTGTTAAGTTGGAAGGATCATGCCGCACTGCAACCAAACTGGCAAGAAGAGGTGTGATCAATGATCGTTGCAGGCGTTGGTGGGGAGTAAAATACGTGTTGCCTCAAAGGTTTGCTTGTGGGGTGACAAATGCCGAATTAAAGTGCCGCAATGATGAATATCAGAGCTTCCAGACCCGGTGAGGGTGACCGCATTGTTGAAATCTGGCGGGGGGCCGTCGATGCCACCCATGATTTCCTGACGCCAGAGGATCGTCTTGCGATTGACGATCTTGTGTGCGGATTTTTGCCTGATGCGCCGCTTTGGCTTGCCGTTGATGCGCGTGATTATCCACTTGGTTTCATGCTGATTGATGGCGGTCATATGGAGGCGCTGTTTATCGACCCGGCCTGTCGTGGCAAGGGTATTGGTGCAGCACTTGTGCACCATGGTCTTGCGCTTCATCCTGCCATGACAACCGACGTGAATGAGCAAAATCCGCAGGCCATCGGCTTTTATGAAAAGTTGGGCTTTGTGCGCACCGGGCGTTCGGCCCTTGACGGGCAGGGGCGGCCCTATCCGCTTATTCATCTGAAATATGCGGGCAAGTAATCTGCCGGGTTTTTAGGGGCCAATGCCGTATTTGCGGAGTTTATTGGCAATTGATGTGTGCGAAACGCCAAGCCGCTCTGCAAGCTTGCGCGAGCTTGGATAATCCGGATAAAGCCGCATCAGCATTTCGCGTTCCAGCATGTTCAGTCCGGCATTGAAGTCATCCTGCGCCAAGGCCTGGGTGATCAGGTCGGGCCCATGGGCCGGGGCAGTTTGAGCGTCAGACGGGGCAGTACTTTCGGAATGTGCCGCTGTATCGGGTATCGTCATGGTGCCGGTGGCCGCACTGGTCAGATCGCGCGCACCAAGCACATCGCCATCCAGCAGGGCGACGGCGCGAAAAAGGGTGTTTTCCAGTTCGCGCACATTGCCCGGCCAGTCATGGGCGCGCAGCCAGTCAAGCCCGTCCCGGGCAAGATGCGGGGTCGGTCGTTCGGTTTGCTGGGCCGTGCGGGCCATGAAGAATTTGGCAAGATCATCAATGTCCTCGACCCGGTCGCGGAGCGGGGGCAGGGTGATGCCAAGGACGTTGATGCGGAAATAAAGATCCTCGCGGAAGGTGCCGTCATGGGACATGGCTTCAAGATCGCGGTTGGTGGCGCTGATGATGCGGACATCAACGGAAATTTCGTCGGTCCCGCCAACGCGCCGGAACCGGCCATCCTGCAAAACGCGCAGAAGCTTGGCCTGCAAATAGGGGGTCAGTTCACCGATTTCATCCAAAAACAGCGTGCCGCCATCGGCCAGCTCGAGAAGGCCCGGCTTGCCACCACGGCGCGCCGAGGTAAAGGCGCCTGCGGCATAGCCAAACAGTTCGCTTTCAGCCAGACCTTCGGGCATGGCGGCACAGTTAAGGGCAAGGAACGGTTGGTCGGCACGCGCGCTTGCGCGGTGGCAGGCGCGGGCAAAAAGCTCCTTGCCCGTACCGGTTTCGCCAAGGATCAGAAGGGGGGCATCAATATTGGCAAGCCTTTGGGCCTGCGATTTTACCCGTGTCATAGCACGGCTGGTGCCGATGATGTCGTCAAAGCCGGTATGGCTGCGATCCTGAAGGGCGGTGATGACCCGGCCGAGCCGTGCAGCGCGGTGAAACACCATCACCCCGCCCCAGGGTTCGTCATCTCCTGTGTCCGATCCATCATCGACATGACCAATCGGTTCGACCTGAAGCAAATAGGTCTGACCGCCTAAAGTGACTTCATGTTCAGGAAGGTGAAAACCGCTTTGGCGTAAATCTTCAATTGATGGTTCGGCAAGGATGTTGGAAATATCCTGATCCCGAAGAGGCTTGTCATTGGTGCCTGCAATGGATTGTGCAGCCGGATTGGCCTGTGCGATCAAGCCATTGGCATCAACGGCAATCACCGGATCGCCAAGGGCGGCAAGGGTCGCGTGAAGCTGTGCGCGGCGGCGTTCGGTCGGCAGGCGGTCGATCTCGTGAATGTCGGATATTCCGGGGATCTGTTTAAGCGCATGGGATAAAAGCGGAAAACGACCCGGTTGAATGGCCGGAATATCGGCATAGATGTAGTGGGTGGTGACTTCAAACGCGCGGATATCCAGCCCCTGATCGGTCAGGACATTGACCACGTCACGTGTGATGCCCAGTCTGTTTTCGCCGCGTATTTCAAATCGCATGTCTGTACCGATATGTTTACACTGTAACGAAAAGTATACGTGATCAAGCGTCTGATTTCCAGTGTATTTGCCGTAAAGTGCGAATTGGGAATGAGATGTGTAAATAATTATTTACACTAAATTTTTGCGCTGATGGTGCAAAGCCTTGAAAATCGGGGATTTTGCAATCTGGCACGGGGATTGCGGATGTGAGGGCAGAATAAACGCATTTTCAGGAGCCTCACATGTCTGCCAATGACAGCCGCCACAGCAATGTCGCCAAAACCGGTTTTGCCACCCGTGCGATTCATCATGGTTATGATCCGCAAAGCCACAATGGTGCGCTGAACCCGCCAGTATATATGTCTTCGACCTTTGCGTTCGAAACAGCCGAGCAGGGCGGGCGGTTCTTTGCCGGTGACGAGCAGGGCTTCATCTATTCGCGCATTGCCAACCCGACCCTTGATCTTCTCGAAAAGCGTCTGGCGGTGCTTGAGGGCGGTGAAGCAGCGCTTGCGACCGCATCGGGCATGGGGGCGATCACCTCGGTCTTCTGGACCTTTATCGCGCCGGGTGACGAGATCATTGTTGATCGCACTCTTTATGGCTGCACATTTGCCTATTTCCGTCATGGTCTGGAAAAGTTCGGCATCAAGCATACCCATGTTGATCTGACCGATCCGGCTGAACTGGAGAAGGCGATCTCGGACAAGACCAGGATTGTTTATTTCGAGACGCCTGCCAACCCGAATATGCGTCTGGTCGACATCGAAGCCATTTCCGAAATTGCCCATAAACACGGTGCAAAGGTGGTTGTCGATAACACCTATTGCACCCCCTATCTGCAGCGCCCGATTGAACTGGGTGCTGATATTGTGGTGCATTCGGCCACCAAATATCTGGGCGGTCATGGTGATCTTATGGCCGGTGCGGTAATTGGCTCGCTTGAAGATATGACGCAAGTCCGTCTGGTTGGGCTTAAGGACATGACCGGTGCGGTTCTGTCGGCACAGGATGCCAATCTTGTGATGCGCGGGCTTAAGACGCTTGAGCTGCGTATGGAGCGCCATTGCGACAATGCCGAGAAGATCGCAGCGTTCCTTGATTCCCATCCGAAGGTTGATCGCGTGTTTTATCCGGGCCTTGAAAGCTTTGCGCAGCACGACCTTGCGAAAAAGCAGATGGATCGTTTCGGCGGCATGATTGCCTTTGAGCTTAAAGGCGGGATCGAAGAAGGCCGCAAGCTGATGAACGGCCTTAACATGATCACCCGTGCGGTTAGCCTGGGCGATGCCGAAACCCTGATCCAGCATCCGGCATCCATGACCCATTCGACCTATACTGCCGAAGAGCGTGCGCAATATCAGATCACTGATGGCCTGATCCGCCTTTCGGCCGGACTTGAAAGCATTGACGATATTCTGGCTGATCTTGCCAATGCGCTTGATGGCGGCGAAATGGCGATTGCCGCTGAATAAGGCCGCGGGCCCGACTTCCCGATCAGACGCCCGGAAAGGAAATGAGAGCCGGTCTGCCCGATGGCAGGCTGGCTCTTTGACCAGATGAGTATCCCCCGTGGCGTCAGGGGCATCCTTGCCGTTCTCGGGGTGTCTGGTGCAGGGGGCTAGTCAAAGAGGCCGTATGTTTTCAGGACTTCTTTTGATTTCTCCGGCAAATTTTTGTTTGTGCCTAGAATGACGCGGAGTTTTCTCAGATCAATCAGATGAAAGGACGGGGCGGTTTCGGGATGGTTCTTCAAAAGTTCAAACATCAAGCCGTTCGAATAAACGCGTTCAAGTCCGGTTTGAATGGCATCGCGCAATTCCGGTTCCCCCGGGGCGAAAAAGAAATAGATCGGCTGGGAATAATAAAGCCCGATTTCCGGTGAGACCTTGATGTTTGGTGCCTGTTCCTTCATCCAGCGCCATTCCCCGAGAATTTGCCAGAAGGCGCGGGGGTAAAGATCAAACCGCTTGGCATCAAGCATCTTGTGCAAGGTGTTATAGCGTCCGTCCGAGACCGAAAAGCCGTTTTCGATCAGGATTTTCGTGTCCGGCCAGCCAAGCCCCTGACCCATCGAAAATTTCCGAAGGTCATCCATTGATCTGACGGATTCAAGGGCAGGCAGATTTTCATTGAGCACCATGAAAAGCCGCAGCCCCGTCGTCCCCAGATAAATCGGGACATAGGCTGCTAGCAACTTGTCTTCGCGATCCTGAGAGGTGCCAAAATGGACGGTATTGATCGGATCGTTGGCAAGCAGCATTGATACCCGGCGTTCCTCGGTCGGATAATCCATGCAAACCGGTGTGATTGTGATGTCCCTGCCGCTTAGCCGTATTGCAAGGCGCAACAATTCAACATGATATTCCGAATGTCTGTCCCATGGTGTGACCCCTTTGCAATAGTCTGACCGCTGATCTATGGGAAGTCTGATCTCAAGAACCGGGCGTGCTTGTTGCGGGGCCCTTTCATCAGCCCGTGCCGGACCAAACCCGGATAACGCATTCAGCAAAGCGGCAAGCAGTGCTGTGAGCACACCGTGTCTGAACGCGTCGGGTAATGCAGTAATGAAAGTGGAAAAAGCCAAGAGAAATCCGGGACAACAGAGTGGTATGGAGTGAATTGAGGACAGGACTATACGGATGGTTCGATCACTACACAATCGGGGGATGTTCAGCCCTGGCCATTTCTTGCGGGTGGGACGGTATCTCCGCAATATCCCGACGGCAGGCGAGATGACCGCAGGCAATCCTCAGGAATGGGCACCATACCGGTCAGGTCAAGCTTGCCGGGGGTGGATATCCCCCGATGCCCTGTGTCCCAGAGCTCGTTACGCGCAGGCTGCAGAGAGACGAATCGCACTGTTGATATCGGCGATTCGCGACCACGAAATATTGTTTCAGACGGGAAATTCGAATGTTTGACCGGGAATGTCGCAGCCGATTCCACATTTGAACCAAAAGTGACGAATCTTGTGTGAAATGATGTTGGTATCCCTTGATTTCCGCAGTGGTGACTTAAAAATCGGTAATTCAATACCGGAATATTGCGGGTTCAGAGACGAGCCCGAAAGAGACCCGGAACATCAGGCGTGAAAAAGGGATCAGGAAAATGTCAGCACAGGATGCCGCCCCGGAAATCGGTGAAATTATCGAAGCAACCAGCACCGGCAACGTGAAGGCCGAAGATCTGGAGATGCTCGGTCAGATCGAGAAAAAGGTGCGCTGGCTATCAAGCTGGACGATCCATAATGCCAACCATCTGCGTCCGAAACGTGACGGCATCAAGGTTGGTGGTCATCAGGCCAGTTGTGCATCCATGACAACCCTTATGACGGCCCTTTATTTCAATATTCTGCGTCCGCAGGACCGGGTTGCGGTCAAGCCGCATGCAAGTCCGGTTTTCCATGCAATCAATTATCTGTTTGGCCGCCAGACCAGGGAGAAGCTCGAGAATTTCCGGTCATTCGGCGGCGCGCAGTCCTATCCTTCGCGGACCAAGGATGGCGATCAGGTTGATTTTTCCACTGGCTCGGTTGGTCTTGGCGCGGCGGTCACCAACTTCGCAGCCCTGACGCAGGATTACCTGCGTTACAAAAACATGCTGCCCAAGGGCGAAGTGCCCGGCCGCATGGTTGCCCTTGTCGGCGATGCCGAACTTGATGAAGGCAATATCTATGAGGCGCTTCTTGATACCTGGAAGCATGACATTCGCAATGTCTGGTGGGTGATTGACTATAACCGTCAAAGCCTTGATGGCATGATTGATGCCCATCTGTTCCGCGTGATCGGCCGGTTCTTCCGGGCCGTTGGCTGGAACGTGATCACCATCAAATATGGTCGCAAGCTTCACGATGCCTTTGCCAAGCCGGGCGGCAAGTCATTGAAGAAATGGCTTAATGATGCGCCAAACGACATCTATTCGGCCCTGACCTTCCAGGGTGGGGCGGCATGGCGCAAGCAAATCCTGTCTGACATGCCCGGTGATAATGCACTGGCAAGCCTGCTTGGCGATTATGATGATGATGCCCTGCATGATCTGATGACCAATCTGGGCGGCCATTGCATGGAGGCGGTTCTTAATGCCTTTGATGCCGTTCCCAATGACAAACCGACCGTGTTCATTGCCTATACCGTCAAGGGCTATGCCACCCCGCTTCAGGGCCACAAGGACAACCATGCCGGGCTTATGAATGTCGCGCAGATGGATGCCTTCAAGCTTCAGAACAAGATCGCCGACGGACAGGAATGGGATATGGCGGCGGGCCTTGATGTCAGTGCTGATCGTGTGCGCGATTATATCAAGAACGCGCCGTTCAATGATCGCGCCCCGCGCCACAAGATGGCCGAAGTCATCACCATTCCGGAAATGCCTTATGCGCGGGTGGAAACATCCAGCACCCAGGAAGTATTTGGCAAAATCCTTAATGAACTTGCCAAGATGAAAGACTCTGCCCTTGCTGATCGCATTGTCACCACATCACCCGACGTGACGGTGTCGACCAACCTTGGTGGTTTTGTGAACCAGCGTGGCCTGTTTGGGCGCGAAGAACTGGCCGATGAGTTCCGTGAACGCAAGGTGCCCTCAGCCCAGAAATGGATCAGATCGCCCGAAGGTCAGCATGTTGAACTTGGCATTGCCGAAAACAACCTGTTCTTGAATCTGGCGGCCCTTGGTCTGTCGCACAGTCTGTTCGGGCAGCGCCTGTTCCCGATTGGCACCCTTTATGATCCTTTCATTGCGCGTGGTCTGGATGCGCTCAACTATGCCTGCTATCAGGATGCGCGGTTCATGGTCGTGGCAACACCAAGTGGTATCACGCTGGCCCCCGAGGGTGGCGCGCATCAGTCGATTTCAACCCCGATGATCGGGATGGGGCAGCCGGGCCTGACCAGCTTTGAGCCAAGCTTTGGCGACGAGCTTGCAACCATCATGGGGTGGTCCTTTGATCATATGCAGGCCCCGAAGGGCGGATCGGTGTATCTGCGGCTATCGACCAAGCCGCTGGCACAGCCCGAACGCGAACTTTCCGATGCCACCAAATCGGAAATCGTTTCAGGCGGTTACTGGCTCCGCGCGCCGGGCAAGGATTGCAAGATGGCAATCGCCTATTGCGGGGCGATGGCACCCGAAGCCATGGCGGCGTGGGAAAAGCTTTCGGAAGATCATCCGGGCTTGGGCTTGTTGGCGGTGACGTCTACCGACCGGCTTTACAATGAATGGCAGGACCTGGAACGTGCGCGGCTTGAAGGCAAGTCAACGGGCGAGATGTCCCATGTGGAAAACCTTCTCAAGCCGCTGGCATCTGATGCCCGTCTTGTCACAGTGATTGATGGTCATCCGGCTGCCCTTGCATGGCTGGGTTCGGTCCGTGGGCATGCGGTTGCACCGCTTGGCGTGAACGGCTTTGGCCAGTGCGGCGATAGTATCGCGCTTTATGACCATTACCAGATCGGAACCGATGCCATCCTGCGTGCTGCAAAACGCTGGGACTGATCAACATTAAAGACACTCAGGTCGTCAATGGAGGAGGGTTATGTACCCTCCTTTTTTTTCGGGAGTGGTTTGTGACGTGGTGTAGCGATTGACGGGCAGGGTGTTTCTAAGTACGAGGACAGAACGCTATTTATAATAATTAAACACTACAGACCTGTTCAATTTTTGGCCGGGTTGTGAAACGTTCCGATGAAACACAATTACCTTCGCGGTTTTATGCCCGCGATGCCTTTTAGCACACCTTTCGAGGTCGTCCGTGCCGGAATTGGCGCCCTGATCGGTTTGGGGGTGGCAGGATTTCTGCTGTCATTCTTCGATCTGCACGATGCCGGGTTGTACCTGATTGCCCCATTCGGGGCGACATCGGTGCTGCTGTTTGCAGTGCCCAACAGTCCGCTGGCCCAGCCATGGTCGGCCATTGTCGGCAATAGTGTGTCGGCACTGGCCGGAATTGCCGTTTGTATGGTCGTTGATGATGCGGTCCTGTGTGTGGCGCTGGCTGTTGCACTTGCCATTTCGGCGATGATTTTGGTACGTGCAGTCCATCCGCCCGGCGGGGCCGTTGCAATGGTCGCAGCCCTTGGCCCTGATATCGCAAGCGAATTGGGTTTCCGGTTTGCCCTGACGCCGGTCGCGGCGATTACGACAGCACTGGTCGTGATTGCGATGATCTATGCGCGCGCAACGGGGCGGTCATATCCGCTGCGTCATTTCGATGACAAAAGCATTCACCAAACATCCGACCGCCCGCCGATTGAACGGCTTGGGCTCAATGAGGGGGAGCTGAATGCCATTTTGCAGCAATATCGCCAAAGCCTGAACCTTGGTGTTGAAGATCTGGCGCGCCTGATCGGGGCAGCAGAGCTACAGGTTGCGTCGCATCGGACCGGGCCATTGACTGCTGGCGATATCATGTCGCGCGATCTGGTAACGGTTAAGTCCGATACGTCCCTTGGCGATGTTGCCGATCTTTTCCGGCGTCACAGTTTTACCTCCTTGCCGGTGGTCGAAAAAGACGGGCGATATTTGGGGGTTATCTTTCAGATACATCTGATCCGCCGTGCCCGCGAAGACGCGCTGCGTCTTGATCGTGGCCTTATGTCGGCAATGGCACGCCTGATTGACCGGAAACGCGGTGCGCCGGTAACGGCCATCGAAATAATGTCGGTGACCGAACCCCGCGCCACGGCCAGCACACCGATTGCGGCTCTGTTGCCATTGATGGCCGATGGGGCATGTGATGCCGTGCCGGTTGTTGAATATGGCAAGATCATCGGCATCGTAACGCGAACCGACCTGATTGCCGCATTGGCCCATGCAGGACTGGCCGCAGCCTGAATCCGGTGTGCAGCAGGTATCTGAAATCAGAAAAATGCCTGCTTCACACCATCAATGATGAACTGCACGGCAAGGGCGGCAAGGATCATGCCAAGCAGGCGTGAAACCACGGTCGCGACCGTCGGGCTAAGGCGTTTGGCAACGACGTTTGAAGCCAGGAAGAAGACAAAGGCAATTGCCATCACCACGGCAACCACGCCAATGACACTTGCCTGCATGGCGATATTGTCTTCGAATTTGCCCATCAAAAGCATGACCGATGCAATCGCACCGGGCCCCGACAGGAACGGGATCGACATCGGGAAAATCGAGATATCGTCCGCTTCGTCATCCGGTATCGTGTGGCCGGATGTTGACGCGTTGGCGCTGGCCTTTGATTTGGTCTTTTCGGTTTTTTCCGCGTCGTGATCTTCTTCAAGTTCCTGTTGAACCTGTTCTGCGCGCTGATTGCGTTTCTGGCTGCGCTTTTCAAACAGCATTTCAAGCGCGATCAAAAACAGAAGCGTACCCCCGGCAATCCGGAAGGCTGGCATGTGAATGCCGAAAATACCCAGCAATCCTTCGCCAATCAGGGCAAAGGCCGCGAGGATAAAGAAGCTGGTCAGACAGGCGCGGATTGCCATGCGGCGACGATGGGCGGCACTTGTGCCCTGTGTCAGGACAATGAAAACCGGAACAAGGCCCAATGGGTCAATGATCACGAACAGCGTGACAAAGACCGGGATCAGTTCATTGAGCATGTCAAAGCTTGGCATCGGTTTTTCCTGAAAGCACAGTTAATCGAGTGCGGGCAATGTCATTGCCAGCCCGAAGATCGGGTCGTGTATAGCGCGCAGTCTGGCAGGTAAATGATTAAATTGGCATTTCTTTTGCCAATGGAAGATCGAAGCTATCGTCGCTTGCCGCGATTGCGCCCATAGCGCCCGGCATTTTCGGGCCAGTCCACGTAATCGGCGGGCTTTTTGCGGACCCATGTGATGAATTTGATGATGTCGGGATGGGCTTTGAGCTTTGCGGGATCATCATAATCGCGCGCAATGGTCGCTTCATCAAACAGGCGGTGGATCATGCGATGACAGACCCGGTGCAGCCACTCTGTCTCGGTGCCGCCCTTGGATTTCGGACGCCAGTGATGGCGATCAACACTTGGCCCGGCAATCATCGGACGGCCACAGACCGGGCAGGGGCCAAGGTCGGTTGCTTCTATGTCATTGGATGCTTGCATAGCGGAATTATTGTTCGGGCATCTTCCGGTTTTCAAAGAATTTCTGCCATGTGCCGGGCTTGAGTGCGCGCAGTGCCTTGATCCGGGCGGTGACCGACGGATGGGTATCAAGCAGGCTGGGGGGCTGGGTGCTGCGATAGGGGATGATGCGCAGGCGGGTGCGGTTGATCTGATCAATGTGCAACAGCGCATCAATCATGTCTTCGGGACCATTCAGAAGGTCGCTTGCCCCATGGTCGGCGGCAAATTCGCGATCCCGAATGACCGCACGTTGCAGAAGAAAGCTGATGGTCGGAACGGCACCAAACACGACAATCATCCATGCCGGCGGATTGAAATCACCAAAGATGAAAATCGCCAGACCAAACAGTGCGATTGTCCATGTCGCACGATACAGGACGTCGGTGATCAGAAGGATGCGGGTATCGCCATGCCATGCATGTGCGACCTCATGGGCCAGAATGGCACGCATCTGGCGCGGGGAAAGGTTGTGCAAGGCGTCACTTGAAATGGCAATTGTGGTGTGATCATCCGTGCCGGTCGTGATCGCATTGACCCCCTTGCCGGGCAGAATGAACAGGTTCGGTCTGTGATCCAGTCCTGCACGATCCGAAAGCAGATGGTTCATTTCGTGAATGGCCAGATAATCCTTTGCCGGAAGGGGGCTGGCGCGCAGGATTTTCATCAGGATATCGGGCGAGATCATCGGGGTCAGGGCGAGCATCATCGCAACCGCAATTCCGGCCGATATCATCATTGATAATCCGCCAAGCATCCAGGCACAGGCGGCAAGAACGCCGATCATGCAGGCCATCAATGTCCCGGCATGGGACATCCCGCCCGGTTGAATGGCGAGAAATCGCTGAATGAAATCAGGAAGCTGCGGGGTATCATCTGACATGGTTTCTCCGCATGTTGCGAGTCTTGGATATCTGTGGCGGGTATCGGACTGATCCGGTTACCGTTTGCGTTCAACGCGGGAATAGCGTTCTGATCTATAGATAGGGATGTTACCGGTCCTTGCGCAAATCGGGCCGTGTTGATCCGTTCGTCGATTATTGCAGATAAAGCGTTGAGAGTATTGATCTATGACAGGCAATACTGCGGAATCCCGAAGGGTCATTTCGCCATGCCGAAAACACGATTGCAAACTGTTACTGATTGACGATAAAGCAATGAAATAAAGGGATTTGCGGCGAAATTTTAACACATCCTTATATATTCCACTAGAATAGTGGCAGTATGCCATTGGCTAGGTTGCCCGTCGTATCTTTGTTGCGCGGGGCGTTTGCCATGCGTGATAGCCAGATGCCGGAAACCGGTGTCATGCTATGATAAAGTCAGTGCCAAGGATGGCAAAACGGAAGGATTGAATGGGCCTGTTCGATAAAATCCGGCCAACCCGCAAAGCGGATGCGGGGCGTGAGGGGGATCGCACCCCGCTTGAACGGTTGTTCTGGCGGTCGATCGCGCTCGTGGGCGGATTCTCGATGGTGATCAACATGCTTAACATGGTGATCCCGATCTATTCCATGCAGGTATTCGACCGCGTCCTTTCAAGCCGAAGTGTTGATACGCTGGCCCTTTTGACGGTGGGTATCGGGCTTGTTCTTTTGTTCATTGCCTCGATGGAACAGCTCAGGTCGCGGGTACTGATCCGGGTTGGTACGGCACTGGATTTGCGTCTGGGCGGGGACCTGTTTGCCCATGTGGTCCAGCAATCCGCACGCGGTGCCCCGATGCGCCAGCGTCCATTGCGCGATCTTTATGGATTGCGCGGCTTCCTGACAGGAAGCGGGCCCTTTGCACTGATTGATTTCATGTGGGCACCGGTCTATATCGGGGTGGTCTTTATTTTTGATACCCGTCTTGGTCTGGTGGCCTGTGGCGGGGCGGTGCTTTTGATCGCGATTGCGATTGCCAACGAAGCCGCAGCAAAGATTTCCGTCGACCGGTCCGAAGAAAGCCAGAACCGCGGTATTGCGCAGGAAGAAACCTATGTCCGCAATGCCGAGGCGATGGAAGCCATGGGCATGACCCAGTCGGCCCGCCAGCGCTGGCAGGCCGATCAGTCAGATTCTTTATACTGGGAAGGGCAGGCCAGCCGTCGGGTCGGGACATCGACCACGCTTTCGCATTTTATCCGGCTTGCCATGCAGGTGTGCTTTATCGGGGTCGGGGCCTATCTGGTTCTGTCCGAAAGCATCACGATCGGGATCATGGTTGCATCCATGATCCTTGGCATGCGCGGGCTTGCGCCCTTTGACGGGGCTGTGAATGCCTGGCGCAGCTGGAATGCAGCGCGCAATTCGTTTGAACGGTTAAACAAAATCCTGCTTGAAAAACGCCCGACCGTCCCGGCACCAATGCCGCGTGGACGGGGGATGGCGGTCAGTGTCGATCGTCTTGTTTTCGCACCACCCAATAGCCGCAACGTCCTGTTCAAGGGATTCTCGTTCAAGGCCGGGCCCGGACAAATCATCTCGATTGCCGGGTTTAATGGCGTCGGAAAGACAGCCCTTTTGAAGCTGATCATGGGCATCTGGTTGCCCGGATCGGGATCGGTCAAGCTTGACGATGTCGAGGCATCGCGCGCGGATCGTTCGGAAATCGGCGCCCAGATTGGCTATCTGGCGCAAAACCCGTTCCTGTTCCCCGGGACGATTGCCGAAAATATTGCCCGGCTTGGCAATGCAGAGATGCGGGACATCATTCAGGCCGCCGAACTGGCCGGGGCGCATCAGTTTATCCTTGATCTGCCCGATGGATATGACACGCGCGTTGATCGTGGCGGGCGTAACCTTTCAGGCGGGCAACGGCAACTGATTGCTCTGGCAGCGGCTCTTTTCTCACGGCCCCGGATGTTGCTGCTTGATGAGCCGACAACGGCCCTTGATGACATCGGGGTTCAGCATATCAGCAATCTGATTGATGTTCTGCGTCGCAACGGCATTACGACCTTTATCGTCAGTCATGAACGCGCGATTCTGGCGCGCGCGGATGCGATCCTTGCGCTTGCCGACGGGCAAATCCAGGTTGTCCCGGTAAAGGCTCAGGCGCAACCGGGCAAACCGGCGGTCCAGACCGAGGATATTGCCCGTGGCTTGCCACCGATGCGGCGCAGTTCCGACCTGCCTGATCCATTGGCGGATGCCGCACCGGTTCAGGCCGCAGCCTTGCAAGATGGTCAGATGCGTATCACGCCCAAACAGATCGAAGTTCCCAATCCCGATGCACCTCGACCGATTGTCGAAAAGAATTCGGCCGCCGGTCAGCATCCGGCAAGTGCGATGGACAAGCTTGGTCTTGAAGAACCGGAAATGCCCGAAATCGAAGATTTCGGCGGGCGCAGTGAAGTCGGATCGGGGCGTGCCCAGGAAGCCAAACAGGCCGCCGGGATCAAGCCCGAAATGAAACCGCAACCAACTCCGGGCGGCACGATGATGACCATGCGACCGGTCATGCCCAAGGCAGATAAACCGGCCAAAGCCGGGCTTGAGAAAAAGTCGGTGAGCTGGACGGATGAGGCGAAGCCTGAAGCCGCCGAAGTCCCCAAAACCACCAGGCCCCCTGAAGCCAAGGTCCCTGAAGCCAAGGTCCCTGAAGGCAAGGGGCGTCCGCGCCGTCAGGAGACCGCGAAACCAAAGGCCGCACGCCCCGATACAGCAAATCGCAAGGCAGCAGCCCCCAAACGCAAAATGACCGAGGCCGAAGCCATCGCGCGTGCCCGTGAAGAGGCCGCGATGCGCATGCGCAAGGTGCGCGAAGATGCCGAACGCGCAGCAGCCGAGCGGGCAGCAGCACGCCGGGCCAGAGTGACGGAAAATCCCGCTGGCGATACACCTGATGCACCGCGTCGGGGACGGCCGCAATTGCGCGTGGTTGAAGGATCGGCCAAACGTCGACAGGGTGGTGCCTGATGTCCGGGGTTCAGCTACCAACCGCACGTGAACTTGATACCGATGTCAAACCGCTTGTCCGGCTTGGTTTCCTGATTCTGTTTCTGGGTATGGGATCGGTGATGTTTTGGGCGGCAACCGCCGAGGTCAATTCTGCCGCGACTGCAAGTGGCGTGGTCGCGCCATTTTCCGGACGCCAGAGCGTGCAGCATCTTGAAGGAGGCATCATCAGCGAAATTCTGGTGCGCAACGGTGCGCGGGTAAAGGCCGGTGATGTTCTGATTCGCCTTGATGATACCCGGTCACGTGCAAGCTTTGATCTGCTCAATAACCGGTATCTCAATTCCCTGGCGACGCAAACCAGACTGATCGCAGAGCGCGAACAGAAAGACCATCTGGTATTCCCGCCTGCGCTTGAAGATCCGCGCTATTTCTCGATTACCGACTCGCAACGTACCCTGTTTGAAAGTCGTCGCAGTGCCTTCAAGGGCGAGCTCGAACTTTATGACGAGCGGATCAAGGAATTGCGCCGCGAGATCGTTGGCACGCGTGAGCAAAAAACCGCGTCCGAGCAGCAAGTCGGGATCGTCAAGGAAGAGCTCGCCATGGTCAAGCCGATGGTCGATCTTGGCTATGCCCGGCGAACACGGTTGCTTCAGCTCGAAAGCCGGCTGGTTGAAACGCTTGGCAATATCGGACGGTTTTCGGCTGATATCGCAAGGATCGAGCAGCAAATCCAGCAGGTTAAAGCCAGTCAGTCGCAGTTGATGCGTGATCATTTGCAGTCGATCAATACCGAACTGCGCGATGTGCAAAGCGAGATTTCCGATCTGAATGAGCGTCTGCGTTCGGCCGAGGATGTTCTGGTGCGGTCCGATATCAAGGCCCCGCGCAACGGGACCGTAACCAATATGCAATTCACCACGGTTGGCGGGGTCATTCCGCCCGGAGCACAGGTTCTTGAAATTGTGCCGCTTGATGACCGGCTGGTCATTGAGGCCCGCGTTTCACCCAATGATATTGATGTGGTTTCTACGGGGCTTTCGGTGAATATCCGTGTGACCGCATTCAGCCAGCGCTGGTTCGCGCCGGTCAAGGGTGTGGTGACCGATGTGTCCCCGGACCGGCTGACCGATTCGGAAGGAAGATCGTATTTTCAGGCCATGGTCGAGATCGATGCAGACAGTCTTGCCGAGCATGAAGGCATGATCCTGTCCCCTGGCATGCCCGCCCAGCTTGAGATCGTAACAGGCTCGCGAACGATCCTTGCCTATCTGTTCTCCCCGATTACGACCAGTTTCGAGCGCGCTTTCCGCGAGCAATGAGTTTTTCGGTACGCCGGACAGGTGTGTCGGGTGACCTATACAACCTGACAGAATCTGACAGGTTGTATTTTGGGCTTCCAAATCCCGAGAAAACATGAAAAAAAACTAAAATAGTTTGATTTTCAAGCTATCAGCAGTTGATGGCCTGTGAGGAGTTATTTATACTACTGTATAAATCGATTCCGTGGCCCTATACGCTGTTTCGGGATCAGGTAAATCAAAATTCCCATGTAGGGAGTACGTGTCTTGGCTTCGCCCGCCAATCAAGATGATGGTACCGGTATCACCGGTACGGATATTGAACAGGTCCTTGATAGCCGCGCAGAGGATGAATCTGCGGCGGCTAATTCTGATTCCGGGTCCGGTTCACAGGGCGATGGCAATTCCCCTTCCTCTGCCAATCAGATTTTTACCAATGTGCAGAACGTCATCGGCAGTGCCTATGACGATGTTCTGGTTGGCGATGGTTCGAACAACACCCTGATCGGTGGCGAAGGCGACGATATCCTTGAGTCGGGCGAAGGCGAGGATGTTGTTACAGGTGGCGCAGGACGCGACACTTTTGTGCTTGAAAGCGGCTTTGAAAAAACCACCATCACCGATTTCAATGTTGAAGAAGACGAACTGGCCTTTACCGACCTTGGCGTGAACAGCATCAATGACCTGATGTTGCTGGCTGCTGATGATGGTGCTGGCAATGTGGTCGTGACCTTTGCGAGCGGTGATGTCCTGATTTTGCAGGGTGTCAGCAAGGCGCAGCTTGCAGGCGCAACCATTGTCGAAGCACCGCAGATTTCCCCGGTAACTGTCGTTTCCGATGACAGTGCCACTGCTGATACCGGTAGTGACGCAGCCGCAGAAGACACCAGTAATGTCATTGACGGAACGTCTGGTGACGACACGATTGTCGGATCGGATGGCGACGATGTGATTTCGTCTGGCGGTGGTGTCGACAGCATTGACGGTGGTGCAGGTGAAGACACCCTGTCGCTTGATGGTGCCACGGATGGCATGCGTGTCGATCTTGGTCAGGGCCTTGCGACCGATGATTTCGGAGCAAACCGCGTTTCCTTTGACGCTATCGAAAATGTTCAGGGAACATCGGGCAATGATGTTCTGGTCGGGGATGCGGGCAATAACACGCTAGGTGGCGGTGCTGGCGACGACACATTCAAAGCCAGTGACGGGAATGACGTCATTGATGGTGGAACTGGCGAAAACACCATTGACTACAGCGGCTCCGAACAGGGTGTCAGGGTTGATCTCGATTCCGGTGCCGCTCAGGAAAATACGTCAGACAGCACAACGCCGAGCGCCGATGATGCTGAGAATGGTGGTGCCAGTGGTGGTGTATCCGATACGGGCAACACAGATAGTGGTGCAACGGATAGCGGAACGGATACCAGCAACACCGATACAGGTGCAGGCTCAACCGATACGACCAGCGGATCGACGGGCACGGACACCACCGATACCGGAACAACCGGTTCTGAAACCGATGGCTCTGACACTAGTGATTCAGGTGCTGGTGGTTCGGAAACGGGTGCAGCCGATGGCGGGGCGTCGGATCAGACCGACACGACGAATTCTGGCAGCACGGGCGAAAGCAATAGCGGGTCGGATACAGGTTCCGGAACTGGCGCGGATGGCAGCGGATCTGATGGTTCGAGCAGCACGGGCGATACGACATCAGGTGACAGCAACACGGGTGGTGAGGCGTCCGGCGGAACAGACAGCACCACTGGTGACAGCAGCACGGATTCGGGCGCAACATCGGGAACCGATACGTCTTCTGGCGATACGACCGGGGGCAGCAGTTCCTCTGACGCGGGTGCGACGGATGGGAGCGCCGGTGATTCGGCGTCAGGTTCGTCTGGTAGCGATACGACAGCAGGTGGAAGTGGTTCGGACAGTGTGACCGGATCGGACGGCACCGATACGACCGGTGGCGCGGGTTCGGATGGTTCCACGGCGACCGATGGTTCATCGACAGGTGATTCCGGTTCATCTGCCGGCGAGACGGGTTCTGGCGATACCACATCCGGTGATACCGATGCAGGTGATACCGGCACAGACAGCACGAATGGTGGTGCCGCGGCAGAAACCGGGACCGGTTCGGACGGGTCGGATAACAGTTCCGACACCCGGACCGATACCACGGGTGGCAGCAGCGGTGTGGACACTTCGGGGACAGAGACGTCTGGCACCGACAGTTCCGGCACAGAGACTTCTGATACTGGCGCTTCCGAAACCGAAACGGATAGCGCAAGCGGATCAGATACGACATCCGGCTCTGATGGTTCAGATACATTGGGCGCGGGCGAAGGCACAACAGGCGGCAGTGATACCGGTACGGATGGTGCGTCCGGATCGGATACGACGGCTGGTGGCGATGGGTCGGATACCACATCTTCCGGGACGGAAAGTTCCGGTGGTGATGGCGCGACCGCGCAAGAAGACAACAGCACGTCTGGTGCGCAGGCTGGTGCAGATACCACCGGCACAGGTGCCACCGATGGCAGCAGTTCGGAAAGCAATGCCGATTCCGGATCCGGTGATACGTCGCCTGGCGGAATTGATGAAACGGGTGCGTCCGATGGTTCTGCATCCGGTGGCGCAGACGCCGAAAGCGGCACGGATCAGACCGGCGGAACAGACACAACAGCACAAAGTGAAACCACTGAGGGTGACGGTGCCGGTACGGATACCGGTGCCACATCGGAAGGCGGCGAGACGGCTTCCGAAAGCAATGACGGTTCTTCAGCAACCGATGGTGGCGAAGATACCGGTGCGACGGCCTTTGATAATACACCGACTGCGGGCGATGACCTGGTTCAGGGCGGCGATGAGGCCGATGTCTTCGGGGGCGGTGCCGGAAACGACACTCTTCAGGGCAATGGCGGCGATGATACGCTTGAAGGCAATGTCGGCGACGACCTTCTGCAGGGGGCAGAGGGCAATGACGTTCTGCGCGGCGAAGCCGGGAATGACGTGCTTCAGGGCGGTGACGGGGATGACAGCCTTGATGGCGGTGACGGCAATGATGTGCTTCAAGGGGGCTCGGGCAACGATCTTCTGATCGGTGGTGACGGCAATGATGTCATGGCTGGCGGGTCGGGAAATGATTTCCTGCGCGGTGGTGCCGGTGATGACCACATTCAGGGTGGTAGCGGAACCGACACGGTCAGCTATAGCGATGCCACAAGTGCGGTCACGGTCGATCTGTCCAGTGAAACCGCGACTGGTGGCGCGGGCAATGACGTCGTCCAGATGGTCGAGAATGTTGTTGGTTCCGATTACGACGATCACCTTACCGGTGATGATGCCAATAACGTTCTTGAAGGTGGAGCGGGCATCGACACGCTGACGGGCGGGGCCGGGGATGACACCCTGACCGGTGGTTCTGGCAATGATGACTTTGAACTGACCGAGAATTTCGGCAATGACACCATTACCGATTTCTCAGGTTCTGAAGACATTATCGATTTGTCGCGGCTCGGCATTCAGGATTTCGCGACCCTGCAAACCATGATGTCCGATGATGGTAACGGTAATACGGTTATCGATTTCGGTGATCAGGGTGTGCTGACCCTTGAAGGTGTCAGCAGTGACAGCCTTGTCGCAGATGATTTCCGCGGTTTCGGTCGCATCTTTGAATCCGAAAATGACGATGTTGAAGGCGGTACCGATGGCAGCGATGCCATTTACGGGTATGGCGGTAACGACACCCTTGGCGGTGGCGACGGCGACGACGTTGTTTCGGGCGGCTATGGCGATGATACGGTATCGGGTGGTGCGGGGAACGATACCCTGCGTGGCCAGGAAGGTATCGATACCGTCGACTATTCCGGTGCGACGGGCGGTGTTCAGGTCGATCTTGAAGCCGGGACCGCAACCGGTGCTGATGGCAATGACGTTCTTGATCGTATCGAAAATGCCATCGGGTCGGGCTATGACGACGAAATTTATGGCGATAGCGGCGTAAACGTCCTGAGCGGCGGTGACGGTAATGACACGCTTGTCGGACGCGGCGGTAACGACACCCTCGATGGTGGCGCAGGCGATGACCTGTTTGTCGGTGAAGACGGTTACGACACGATTATTGGTGGTGAAGGATCCGATACGCTTGACCTGAGCGCGTTCGATGCCGCTCAGGAAGTTCACCTTACGTCGGGGACCGCACGCGATACCGGTACAGGCGAAACAGACAGCATTTCCAGCATCGAGAATGTCATTACCGGGGCTGGCGACGATACGGTTATTGGCAGTTCTGATGACAACGTCATTTCAACCGGCGCAGGCGATGATTCTGTGCGCGCAATCGGTGGCAATGACACGGTTGACGGTGGCGAAGGTAACGACACAATCAGCTTTGGCAGTCAGAACGGGTTGAATGTCAATCTTGCAACCGGCACGGCGGTGACTGATTCCGGGGTCTCGGAAATCTCGAATTTCGAGAATGTTGTCGGCACCGGGAACGTCGACATCATCACCGGTGATGATGGCAACAACATCCTGTCTGGCCAAAACGGTGACGATACGCTGGCTGGCGGTGGCGGGGATGACACCCTTTTGGGGGGTGACGGATTTGATACCGTTGACTACTCGAATGTTGACGGCGGTGTGCAGGTCGACCTTGTCAACGGTGCGGCAACTGGTGACGGTACGGACACACTGTCGAGCATCGAAAATGTTGTTTCAGGTTCGGGAAATGACGTTGTCTATGGGAACAGCCAGGGGAATATCATTGATACCGGCGCTGGCGACGATACCGTTTATGGCAGTGGTGGTATTGATACCCTGATCGGCGGCGAAGGTACGGACACCCTAAGCTATAATTCCGGCGTGGACGATACGCTGAACCCGGGAATTTCTGTCGATCTTGAAGCAGGAACGGTTACCGGCAGCAATTTTGTCGATTTGATTTCCGGGTTCGAGGAAATCGAGGGATCGTCCGGTGCCGACACGATGCTGGGCAGTGATGGCGATGATATCTTTGTCGGCGGTGCCGGGAATGACACGCTTGATGGTCGTGCCGGTGATGACACACTGACCGGTGGTTCGGGTGCGGATACTTTTGTCGTTTCGCCAGATAGCGGCAATGATGTCGTTACCGATTTTGATCCGGCTTTCGATGTCATTGATATCCAGGGCATCGACGGGCTTGAGCTGTTTTCCGATATTGCCGACTTCATTGGTGAAGACGCCGCAGGCAATGCGACCATTACGGTTGGCGATGCGGTCATCACCCTTGAAGGTGTTGATCCAAACAGTCTGACCTATGCCAATTTTGCCGGTATCCGGTCGCTTGAAGGGACCGAACAGAAAGATATTCTTGAAGGCACAAGCCGCAGTGATGTGATCAATGCCAAGGCTGGTCATGACACCGTCACCGGTGGTGCCGGAAATGACACGATCGATGGTGGATCGGGCAATGACGTCATTTCGGGTGGCAGCGGCTCTGACACCATCACCGGTGGTGATGGTAATGATGCGATCACTGGCGGTACGGGCAGTGATGTTCTTGATGGTGGTGAAGGTACCGATACGCTGAGCTATCAGGACCTGGCCACCGGTGTGACTGTCGATCTGGAAGCCAATCAGGCGACAGCCGGTACGGATACCGACATTGTTTCAAACTTTGAAAACGTAACAGGCTCTTCCTACAACGATACGATTTCGGGGGATGAAAACGCCAATACTCTGCGCGGTGGCGTGGGTGATGACGTGCTCGAAGGGCGCGGTGGTGATGACGAACTTCTTGGCGGTGTTGGCGAAGATACGCTGGCTGGTGGCGAAGGCAATGACATCCTTAATGGTGAAACCGGTGATGACACCGTTACCTATGAGGATGCATCAGGTGGTGTAACTGTCGACCTTGCTGCAGGCACTGCAACGGGTGCCGATGGCGACGACACGCTTATTGATATTGAAAACCTGATCGGGTCCGGACATGACGATGTTCTGACAGGTTCCGTGCTTGCCAACTCGATTGATGGTGGTGCCGGTGATGACATCATCGATTCCGGTGCAGGCAGTGACGTTGTAACCGGTGGCGAAGGTGCAGATACCTTTGTTCTGAGCAATATCAGTGACGAGGTGGTCGTAACCGACTTTGATCCGGCTGAAGACAAGATTGATCTTAGCGGATTTGGAATCCCGAACTTTGAAGCGCTGAAGAAACTGATCTCGACCAATGAAAATGGCGATGCCGTTATCACTGTCAATGACAGCACAATGGTCCTGACCGGTGTTTCGCCAGATGATCTCGGTGCAGACAATTTCGTTGATATTGACAGTCTTGGTGCAACCGACGGCGATGATGTTCTGCAGGGAACCTCGCACGAGGAAATCATTGATGGTCTTGGTGGCAACGACACCATCAACGGTGGTGCGGGCGATGACACCATCTATGGCAATAATGGCGATGACACACTTTCGGGTGGTCAGGGCAGCGACGTCATCGATGGTGGCGACGGTCAGGATACAGTTGACTACAAAGGAACCGGCGCGGTCACAGTCAATCTGGAAACCGGTACGGGCGGTATTGCCGGTGAAGACACGCTTATCGATATCGAGAATGTCAGCGGGTCAAACCAGAAAGACATCATCACGGGTAATGATGGCGCAAACACGTTAAGCGGTAATGCTGGCGATGATACGATTGCTGGTGGCGCAGGCGATGACGTCCTTCTTGGCGGTGTCGGAAATGACAAGCTTGTCGGTGGCGCCGGAGACGACGCGCTTGTCGGCGGCGACGGGATCGATCTTGCAGATTACAGTGCTGCCGAAGGCGGGGTAACGGTTGATCTTTCTTCTGGTACGGCTTCTGGCGCTGATGGCAATGATACCCTTGCCAGCATCGAAAATGTTACCGGTTCTGACCACGATGACACGCTGATTGGTGATGATGCCAATAACACGCTGAGTGGCGGTGCAGGCGATGATGTACTTGATGGTGGTGCGGGCAACGACCTTCTGATCGGCGGCGCAGGCGACGACATCATCCAAGGCGGCGATGGTGTTGATACCGTTAGCTACGAAAAAGGTGATGCGGTTAGCGTTGATCTGTCCGAAGGAACGGCGACGCGTGCAGATGGTACCGATACCATCAGTGGTGTTGAAAACGTAACCGGTTCGAATTTTGCCGACACGATCACTGGTGATGATGGCAATAACATCATCAAGGCGGGTGGTGGTGCGGACACCATTACCGGTGGTGCGGGCGATGACACGCTGACCGGTGGTGCGGGGGCCGATGTTTACGTTGTCAGACCGAATGATGGCGCCGATACCGTTACCGATTTTGCGGTTGGCGAAGACCAGATCGATATCACCGGACTTGGTATTGATACCTATGGTGAACTCTATGAAATGATGTCTGAAAACGAAAACGGTGACCTTGTCATCGATTTCGGTGAAGGCACGTCCATGGTTCTTCAGGGTGTCGGTCTGGATGATATCACCGCCGACAACTTTATTGGCGTGCGCGATATCGTCGGGACCAGTGGTGATGACACCATGTTTGGCACCGATGGTCAGGATACGCTGTCGGGCCTTGACGGTAACGATACGATCTATGGTCTGGAAGATAACGACAGTATTTTCGGCGGTGCTGGTGATGACACGCTGATCGGCGGCGATGGCAATGATATCCTTGACGGTGGTGATGGCATTGACACCGCTGACTACAGTGACGAGACCGGACAGGTTAATGTTGATCTGAATGCCGGTGCCGCGACAGGCAGTGGTGGAAGCGATAGTCTCCGTAACATTGAAAATATTGTGTCGGGTGCAGGCAACGATCACCTGACGGGCTCAAGTGGTGACAACCTGCTTGTCGGGGGCGAGGGCGACGACGTTCTCGAAGGCCTGGACGGCGATGACACCCTGGTTGGTGGTGCAGGCAGCGACACGGTCAGCTATGCCAACGCCGAAGGTGGTGTTTCGGTCAATCTTGAAGAACAGACCGCAACCGGTGCCGCGGGTGACGATACCCTGTCTGG
This sequence comes from Thalassospira profundimaris, assembly GCF_003326795.1. GTDB lineage: Bacteria > Pseudomonadota > Alphaproteobacteria > Rhodospirillales > Thalassospiraceae > Thalassospira > Thalassospira profundimaris_C. Next base: position 812,006 of record NZ_JPWI01000001.1, read on the forward strand.
TATCGAGAATATCGTCGGTTCTGCGCATGATGATACGCTTGCCGGGGATAGTGGTGATAACAACATCAATGCCGGTGCAGGCAATGATACTATCATTGCAACTGGTGGGGACGATATTCTGCGTGGCCACGCAGGTATTGATACGGTGGATTATGGTAATGCGACGGGCGGCATCGTCGCGGACCTTGAGGCAGGTACGGTAACCGGTCTTGGCACCGACAAGGTTGAAAATATCGAGAACCTTACTGGTTCCGATTTTAATGACACCATCACGGGTAACCAGTTTAACAACGTTCTGTCTGGTGAGGATGGCGACGATACACTATCAGGTGGCAACGGCGACGATACGCTTCTTGGTGGTGCAGGCAATGACCTTCTTGACGGTGGCAAGGGTAGTGACCTGATTGATGGCGGCGACGGTATCGATACGGTTGACTATAGCGAAGAACAACACGGTGTTGAGATCAATCTCGGCACTGGTGAAACAGACGCTGAAACCGGTGATACGGTCCTTAATGTCGAGAACGTTATTGGTTCTGCGCGCGCAGACACCATCACCGGTTCGGACGCAAACAACACTATTTTGTCTGGCAGTGGCGATGACGTTCTCAGAGGCAGCGCAGGTGACGATGTCATCGACGGTGGTGCCGGTCAGGATGTCATTGATTACAGCGACAGCACCACAGGTGTTGATGTCGACCTTGAGGCCGGAACCACGCAAAAAGCTGACGGTACTGACCTGATCAGCAATGTCGAAGATGTTACCGGCTCCGATGCCAATGACAGTATTGCTGGTTCAGACAGTGCCAACACCCTGACCGGTGGGGCGGGTGACGACATCATTGATGGTCGGGGCGGCGATGATTTGATTGCCGGTGGAGAAGGCAACGATACCCTTTCGGGCGGCGATGGTACCGATACGCTTGATTATTCCGATGCGACCGGCGGCCAGACCATCGACCTTGCATCCGGCACGGCAAGCGGTGCCGATGGCGATGATACGATTTCCGGTTTCGAAAATGTAACCGGCACCGAATATGCCGACACCATTACCGGTGACGAGGCGGCAAACGTTATTCTTGGCGGTGCCGGGAACGATATGCTGATCGGTGGCGCTGGCAATGACGTCCTGAATGGCGGTGCCGGTGATGACAGCTTTGTCGGTGAACTTGGCGATGACACCTATATTGGTGGCGAAGGCGCAGATACGCTTGATTACTCGGATGCGCAGTCCGGCCTGAATATCAATCTGCAGACGAATATCGCGACGGGTGACGACACCGGTACAGATACCTTTAGCGGCATCGAACAGATCATCGGGTCAGACCATGATGACGTTGTTACCGGTGGATCGGGTAACGATACGGTTCTGGCTGGTGCCGGCGATGACACCCTCACTGGCGGTGCAGGTGATGACATCCTGTCTGGTGGCGACGGAAACGACAGGATTGCTGGCGGTTCAGGGCGCGACATCCTTGATGGTGGCGCGGGTGAAGATACGCTTTCCTTTGCGGATGAAGGCGGTGTTTCCGTTGATCTGCAAACCGGGGTCACCAGCACTGGTGATACGATTTCCAATTTTGAAAATATCGACGGCTCGGTCGGTGACGACACGTTGCGCGGGGATGGTAATCGCAACACCCTGAAGGGTGGTCAGGGCAACGACCTTCTTGATGGTCGTGCCGGTGATGACGTGCTGCTTGGTGGTGCGGGTGATGATACGCTGCGCGGCGGTGCAGGCAGCGACACCATTGATGGTGGCGAAGGTGTTGATACCCTTGATCTGTCTGATCTTGATGGTGATCAGACCGTCGATTTCAATGCCGGTACCGCGACCGATGGCACCGATACCGATACCTTCACCAATATTGAAAATGTCACCACTGGTGATGGTAATGACCTGATCCTTGGCGATGATAACGGCAATGTTATTGATGCCGGTGATGGCGACAATACCGTTGATGGTGGGGCAGGTGCCGATACGATCACCACAGGGGATGGCGCCGATCTGGTCGATGGTGGTGCCGGTAATGACACCATCAGCACCGGTGCGGGTGCCGACACCATCCAGGGCGGTGATGGCAATGATGTCATTTCGTCGGGGAGTGGTGATGACCTGATCGAAGGTGGTGCTGGTAATGACACCATCTCGGCCGGAAGCGGTTCTGACATCATTGATGGCGGTGCCGGAAACGACACCATTCTGTCAGGTGCGGGCGATGACACCATTATCGGTGGCGACGGCCTTGATACCGCAAGCTATATCGATTCTGAATCGGGTGTGACCGTCGACACCAGCAATGACACCGTCAGCGGAACTTCCACCGGAACAGATACCCTTGACGGGATCGAGATTGTCCGTGGGTCCGAGTTCAACGATACCTTTATTGGTGGCGGCCAAAGCGACACCTTCATCGGCGGTGCGGGTGATGACACCTTTGATGCCGGTGCGGGGAATGACACGCTGACCCTTGGCAGCGGTTCCGATCAGGTCATCTTTAATCCGGGCGATGGCAATGACACCATTACCGACTTCAATGTCGGTCAGGATGCCATTGACCTGACCAGCTTCAATATTGCCGGTTATGACGCGCTTGAAGAACTGTTTGGCACCGATGCCAATGGCGATCTGACCATCAATCTTGAAAGTGGCGACACCATCACGCTCAAGGGCGTGAGCGCATCGCAACTGAGTGCCGATAACTTCATCGGTGTGGATGTTCGTCTTGGTACGGATGATGCCGATGAAATGATCGGTGGCGACGGCGATGACATCATCAATGCGCAGGGTGGTGACGATACGGTCGACGGCGGTCTTGGCAATGATCGCCTGATCGGTGGTGACGGCAATGACACCCTTGATGGGGGCGCAGGAAACGACACGCTGGTTGGCGGTGCCGGGTCAGACATCCTTGTCGGTGGCGATGGCAACGATACGGTCGATTATTCGACCGAGGGTGCCGGCATTGTTGCCGACCTCGAAAACGGGACGGTGACCGGTGGCGACGGCAATGACGTTCTTGATGGCGTTGAAAATGTCATTGGCACGCTTCATGACGATACGCTGATCGGCAACGATCAGAACAATACGCTGTCCGGCCTTGACGGCGATGACACCCTTGTTGGTGGCAGTGGCGATGACGTGATCGACGGTGGCGAAGGTTCTGACACCGTTGATTACAGCACCGCGACCCAGGGCGTCCAGATTGACCTTAATGCCGGGACCGCAACCGGTCAGGGCACCGATAGCCTTAATGACATCGAGAATGTTGTTGGCTCGGACTACAACGACGTCATCAAGGGCGACGCGGCAAGCAATACCATTTCCTCGGGTGCAGGTGGCGACGCGATTGACGCGGGCGCAGGCGATGACGTGATTGATGCTGGCGACGGTGTCGATGAAGTCAGTGGCGGCGACGGCAATGACATCATTGATGGTGGTGCCGGTGGCGACATCCTTCTGGGTGAAGCAGGCGACGACACCATCAGCAGTGGCGACGGCGATGACATTGTCGAAGGCGGCACGGGCGACGACTGGGTCTATGGCGATGCCGGTGACGATATCCTTGATGGTGGCGATGGCGATCTCGATACGGTCGATTATTCCAATGTGGATGGCGGCGTCACCGTCGATCTGGTCAAGGAATATGCGACCGGTGCAGCGGGCGATGACATTGTTCGCAACTTCGAACGTGTTATCGGGACCGATTATGCCGATACCCTGATCGGTAGTGACGGCATCAATACCCTTGATGGTGGTTCGGGCAACGATACCCTGTTTGGCGGGGCGGGCGATGACGTGATCATCACCGGTGCTGGCGAAGACATGATCGTTCTGAAGCCGGGCGGCGGACATGACACCGCAACCGACTTTGACGTCCAAAAAGACATGATCGACCTGTCGGCTTATGGCATCGAGGATTACGCAACCCTGCGTGATCAGATGTTTGACGACGAGAACGGCAATGCCGTCATCACGGTTGGCGATGACAGCATCACGCTTGAAGGTGTGTCGGTTGATGATCTTGGGCCCGAGAACTTCTTTGGCTATGACGTAATTTACGGCACCGAGTTCGAAGACAACATTACCGGCAGCCAGATCAGCGACGAGATCCACGCCCTTGAAAGCGACGACATTGTCGATGGCAAGGCGGGCAATGACGACATTTACGGTAATGAAGGCAATGACACGCTGATCGGTGGCGCAGGCGATGACACGCTGCGCGGCGGCGATGGCAGTGATACGGCCGATTATTCCGATACGACCGAAGGCGTGACTGTTGATCTGGGCGCGGGCACCGCGACCGGTGAAGCAGGCAATGACACCCTTGAAAGCATCGAAAACGTCACCGGTGGTGACGGTGATGACGTCCTGATTGGCGATGAAAATGCCAACATTCTTGATGGCGGCGAAGGCAATGACACCGTCTATGGCAATGGCGGTGACGACACCCTGATCGGTGGCGAAGGCGAAGACGTTCTGTCCTATGAAGGGGCAGAAAGCGGCGTGACTGTCGATCTTGATGCCGGAACCGCGACCGGTGGTGCGGGGAATGACGTCATTGACGGATTTGAGACCCTGATCGGGTCGGATCACGACGATACGCTTGCAGGCAATGATGCCAATAACGTCATTGATGGCGGTGCAGGCAATGACACGCTTTCGGGCGGCGCCGGTGACGACACCCTGATCGGTGGCGCAGGCAACGATATGGTCGATTATTCCGACCAGACAGATGGCGTTGTTGTTGATCTTGAAAACGGCACGGGTGCCGCAACCGACGGCACTGATACCCTTGATGGTATCGAAGGCGCGACCGGTGGTGCAGGGGATGACACCCTGACCGGTTCGACCGGTGACAATATTCTTGCTGGTGGTGCGGGTAACGATACGCTTTCGGGCGGTGCAGGCAATGATACCCTTGCTGGCGGCGAAGGTGCCGACCTCATTGATGGCGGTGCAGGTGACGACGTTCTGTCGTTCGAAGGTGACAGCGTTGCTGCAGACGGCGAGACCACCGACCATGTCGGCAGCCCGACCACGGATGGTACGGGCGAAGTCGCCGATATTTCCGGCAAGAACCTTTCTGATGACAGCTTTGTCGGTGGCGAAGGCAATGACACGCTGGTTGCAGGTGCCGGTGACGATGCCATCATCCTTGATCGCGATCACGAAAATGGCGCGGCCAATCCGGCCATCGTCGATATCGAAAACATTGATGCCGGTGATGGCAACGATGTGGTCGACCTGACCAGCAATGTTCATTCCTATGGCGATGTCACCATTGATGGTGGTGCCGGGGACGACACCATCTGGTCAAATGACGGCGATGACGTCATTTCCGGTGGCGAAGGTGCCGATAACATCAATGGTGGTGCCGGTAACGATGTTATCGATGGCGGTGCCGATGACGACATCATCAATGGCGGCGAAGGCACAGACACCATCGACGGTGGTGCTGGTAATGACACGATTGCAGCCGGTGCAGGCGACGATATCCTGATCGGTGGCGACGGCGACGATACCCTTGATCTTTCTGGTGCTGATGGCGCGACCATTGATCTGGGCGCAGGCACGGCAAGCAGCGATGCAACCGGTACAGACAGCATCGACGGATTTGAAAACGTCATCGCGACTGATGGCGATGACACCATTTCCGGATCGGACGCCAACAACACCATTGATGCCGGTGCAGGCAACGATACCGTGACCCTTGATGCCGGGAACGACAATCTTGATGGTGGCGAGGGTGTCGATACCCTTGATCTGTCGGGCACGACTGGTGGCGTCACGGTTGATCTGGCCGCAGGCACCGCAAGTGGTGCCAATACCGGTTCGGACACGATTGCCAACTTTGAAAATGTTACCGGGTCGGATGATGCCGATACCCTTACCGGTTCGGATGGCGACAACGTTATCGACGGTGGCGCAGGTAACGACGTCATTGATGGTGGCGCCGGGGATGATGTTCTTGCCGGTGGTGCCGGGGACGACACCCTTGCTGCGGGTGATGGCAATGACACGCTTTCGGGCGGTGCCGGTTCGGATACCTTTGTCTTTGAAGACGGAACAGACAGCGATCTGGTCAGTGACTTTGATCTTGGCGCGGATGTGATTTCGCTGCCGGATCTGGGGATTTCGACCTGGACCGAGTTGCAGCCGCTTCTGTCTGATGGTGCGGATGGTGTGGTTATTTCTCTGCCATCTGGCGGCACGGTGACCCTTGCGGGTGTCGCGGTTGATGATCTGACACCGGATCATTTCGAAGGCATCGATAATGTCGGAACACCGGGTGAAGACACCCTGGGTGGCGGCGACGGTGATGACTCGGTTGATGCCGGTGATGGCGACGATACCGTTGACGGTGGCGGTGGTGACGACACGCTTCAGGGCGGTGGCGGCAGCGACACGGTTGATGGCGGTGACGGCAATGATTCCATCGATGGTGGCGATGGCGACGACACTGTTGGCGGTGGCGATGGTGATGACACCGTCGGTGGCGGCAGTGGCAATGACACGCTCAGCGGTGGTGGCGGTTCCGATACGCTTGATGGTGGCGACGGCGACGATGTTCTGCAGTTCGAAGCCGACCGTACCGGTCATGCCGGTGACAGCACCGATCACGTGGGCAGCCCGGGTGTCGATGGCACCGGCGACGTTGCCGGTCTTGAAGGTCTTGGAATCAGCGATGACCAGTTCAATGGCGGTGAAGGCGTTGATACGCTTCTTGGCACATCGGGCGCAGACGCGATTATCCTTGATGCCGACCATGCAGATGGTTCCAACGCCCCAGCGATCAGCGACATCGAAGTCATTGATACGGGGGCGGGTGACGATGTTGTTGACCTGACCAGCCAGACCGATGGTTATGGCGATGTGACGGTGAATGCCGGGACCGGTAATGACACGGTCTGGACCAGTGCGGGCAATGATGAAATCAATGCCGGTGACGGCGATGACGTGATCCATGATGGTGCGGGCAACGACGTTGTTGATGCCGGTGCGGGCAATGACATCATCGAAGGCAGCCTTGGCAACGACACCATTGATGGTGGCGATGGCATTGACCTTCTTGATCTGTCCGATGCCGATGGTGTGAATGTCGATCTGGGTGCAGGCACGGCACAGTCCGATGCATTTGGCTCTGACAGTGTCGCGAATATTGAAAATGTGGCGGGTTCTGGTGGTGATGACATCATCACCGGTTCGGACGCGGTCAACGTCATTGACGGTGGCGCAGGAAATGACACCCTTGATGGTGGTGCGGGCAATGACACCGTTATTGCCGGTGCAGGTGACGATACGGTTCTGGCCGGTGCGGGCGATGATACCCTTGCCGGGGATGACGGTATCGATACCCTCGATATGGCGGGCGCCGACGGCGCGGTTGTTGATCTTGCTGCGGGCACAGCATCCTCGACCGAGACCGGCAATGACACCATTTCAGGCTTTGAAAATGTAACAGGCAGTGACAGTGCCGACACCATCACGGGCAGCGACGGTGCAAATACCATAGCATCGGGTGCCGGTGACGATGTTGTCGATGGCGGTGCCGGGGATGACGTCATTGATGGTGGTGCCGGCAATGACAGTCTGCTTGGCGGCGCTGGCAATGACACCATTGATGGCGGTGCGGGCGACGACCGGATTGATGCCGGTCTTGGCGATGATACCCTGACCGGTGGTGCAGGCGCAGATACCTTCAGCTTTGCCGATGGTACGGATGATGATCTGGTCAGTGATTTCACCGTCGGTGAAGACCAGATTGCCCTGCCCGATAGCGGTGTGACCAGCTGGACCGAATTGCGCGACATGCTGTCGAACGGTCCGGATGGCGCGGTGATTACGCTACCATCTGGTGGTACGGTGACGCTTGCCGGTGTTGCGGTCGAAGACCTTGGGCCGGGCGACTTTGAAGGCATCGACAACGTTCCGACCGAAGGCAATGACAGCCTTGGTGGTTCGGGTGGCGACGATACCGTTGATGGCGGTGGCGGCGATGACACCCTGTCGGGCGGCGGTGGCAATGATACGCTGGGCGGTGGCGAAGGTGATGACACCATTGATGGTGGCACCGGAAATGACACGCTAAGCGGTGGCGACGGCACCGACACCCTTGACGGCGGCGATGGTGATGACGTGCTTGAATTCGGTGCCGATGGCACCGGTCAGGCAGGCGACAGCACCGACCATGTCGGAAGCCCGGGCGTTGATGGCACCGGTGATGTTGCCGGTCTCGAAGGTCTTGGCGTCAGTGACGATGTCTATGACGGTGGTGCGGGCGTTGATACGCTGGTCGGGACGAGTGGTGGCGATGCCATCATCCTTGATAGCGACCATGCGAATGGTGCCGCCAATCCGTCCATCGTTGATGTTGAAGTCATCAATACCGGTGACGGTGATGACGTGGTCGATCTGACCAGTCAGGTTCATGCCTATGGCGATGTGACGGTCAATGCCGGAACCGGCGATGACACCGTCTGGACCAGTGCGGGCAATGACGAAATCAATGCCGGTGACGGCAACGACCACATCAATGCAGGTGCAGGTAACGATATCGTTGATGCCGGTGCAGGCAATGACACGGTTGTCGGTGATGCCGGTAATGACACCCTGATCGGTGGCGAGGGTACTGATACCCTGGACATGTCCGATGTTGGTGTGGATGTTGCGGTTAACCTTGAAAATGGTACAGCCGATAGCAGTGAAACCGGATCGGATATTGTTTCGGGCTTTGAAAACCTGATCACCGGTTCGGGCGATGATACCGTTACGGGCAGTGCGGCGAACGATACCATCACGACCGGCGATGGTGCCGATACGATTGATGGCGGCGACGGCATCGACCTGATTGACGGTGGTGCCGGAAATGACGTGATTTCCGATGGTGCCGGTAGTGACCTTGTCATGGCAGGTTCCGGAAATGATACGGTTGTCGCCGGTTCGGGCAATGACAGCCTTGATGGTGGCGACGGTGTCGATACCCTTGATATGTCGGGTGCATCGGGTGATGCGGTTGTCGATCTGGGGGCAGGTACGGCAACGTCGGCCGAAACCGGAAATGACCAGATTTCGAACTTTGAAAATGTCACCACCGGTGCCGGTGATGACCAGATCACAGGTTCGAACGCCGATAACGTGATCAATGCCGGTGCGGGCAGTGACACCATTGATGGTGGTGCAGGCGATGACACTGTTTGGGGTGGCGCGGGTGCGGACACATTTGTCTTTGCCGATGGCACCGATGATGATGTTGTCAGCGATTTCACCCGTGGTGAAGACAAGCTTTCAATCGATGATCTTGGCATCGAACGTTGGGCCGATCTTGTTCCATTGCTCAGTGAAAACGGCAATGGGGACGCGGTTCTGAACCTGCCAGCGGGCGGGACTGTGACCCTCGTCGGTGTGGGCCTGAGCGATCTGAGCGCAGATGACTTTACCAACATCACCGATGGCGCAACGCCGTATGATGATGTGCTTGAAGGCACGGATGGCGACGACACCATCGATGCGCTGGCAGGTAATGATACCGTTACCGGTGGTGCAGGCGACGATACCCTGTTGGGTAATGACGGTTCGGACACCATTGATGGCGGTACCGGCAGCGACAGCATCGACGGCGGTGCGGGCAACGATACCCTTGAAGGTGGTGCCGGTGATGATGCGATCACGGGCGGGGCTGATAATGACACGCTTTCGGGCGGTGCCGGTGATGACACCCTTGATGGCGGTGCCGGTAACGACGTTCTGAACTTCGAAGCCGACGGTGCGGCAAGCACGGGTGATACCACCGAAAACACCGGAAGCCCGGGTGTTGACGGTACGGGTGATCTGGCCGGTATCAGCGGCAAGAATATCTCCGACGATACCTTCATCGGGGGCGAGGGTCAGGATACCCTCAACATGACCGGTGGCAGCGATGCGCTGATCCTTGATGGTTCGAAACTTGGTGATGGCCAGACCACCACGCCGACGGTTGAAACCCGCACGCTCGGTCTGACAGAATCGGCAAGTACTGCAGACGTTCAGGCCGCATGGTCGGATGCCAACCTTTATGCCTTTGATTTCGGAACGTCGTTTGTTGATGAAAACGGCAAGCTGAACCTTGCTGCGGCCGATGACACCGTGACCTTTAACGGCAACGGCATCGGCAATGATGGCGGCAGCCCGGCAGGCAGCCAGATCAACCACGACGGCACGACCGGCGAAAGCGAAGCGGTTGTTGTCGATCTTGGTGCAGATGCCACCACGGCAACGGTCCAGATTTCCAACCTTTACGCCAACGAAGCCAGCGGTGAAGTCGGTTCCTGGCAGGCCTTTGATGCCCAGGGCAATCTGGTTGCTTCGGGTACGCTTGATGCATCGACCATCGATTACACCAGCGGCGGCCTTGGCACGGCAACCATTTCGGTCACCGACACTGCGGGCAACCCGGTTGAATTCCGTTACATCGCGTTTGAAAGCGAACCTTATGCCGATGGCACCAGCGGTTCGGACAGCAGCGACTTCTTCGTCCGTTCCATCAGCTTTGACACCATTGTTGATGAGACGACCACCGATGGCGCACGCCTTGACGGGGTTGAGGTCATTAATGCCGGTGACGGCAATGACGTTGTCGATCTGACCAGCGATACGATTTCCTATGGCGATGTCACCATCAATGGCGGTGCGGGCACCGATACCCTGTGGGGTAACGCAGGCAACGACACCATCAGCGGTGAACTGGGCGATGACAACATCCACGGTGGTGCTGGCGACGACTTCCTTGATGGCGGCTATGGCGATGACGTGATCAATGGCGGTGTTGGCAATGACACGCTGCTTGGCGGTACGGGCGAAGACGAACTTCGTGGCGGTGCCGGTGACGACACCATCGTCGGTGGTGCTGATGTTGATACGGTTATCTATGACGACGCGACTGAAGGCGTTAACGTCGATCTGGGCAGTTACACCGCAACAGGTGGTGCCGGTAACGATGCGATCTATCAGGTCGAAAATGTCACCGGCTCGGATTACGACGACACCATCACCGGTGATAGCAAGGCCAACATCCTTGACGGTGGTGCGGGTGACGACACGCTGGCAGGTGGTGCGGGCAATGATACGCTTCGCGGTGGCGACGGCAACGATACTGCCGATTACAGCAACGCAACCGGTGCGGTAAATGCCAACCTGTTGACCGGCACAGCCAACGTCGGAGCAACCGAAACCGACAAGCTTTCAAGCATTGAAAACCTGATCGGCTCAAGCGGTAACGATACCCTGACCGGTTCTGATGACACCAACACCCTGACCGGTGGTCTGGGCAATGACATCCTTGTCGGTAATGGCGGTGATGACCTTCTTGAAGGTGGCGCAGGCGACGACAGCCTTGAAGGTGGTCTGGGCGATGACACCCTTGATGGCGGTGATGGCAGCGATGTCATCAATGCGGGTGAGGGTGCCGACATTGTTGATGGTGGTGCAGGCAACGATACCGTCTTTGCCGGTGCGGGCGATGATACCCTTGCCGGTGGCGAAGGGGACGATACCCTTGATCTGACCGAGGCGACCAGCGGCGCGACTGTTGATCTTGGTGCTGGTACTGCAAGTTCGACCGAAACCGGTAATGACACGATTTCGGGCTTTGAAAATGTTATCGGCTCGGCGGCGAATGACACGATCACCGGCAGCGATGGTGTGAACACCATTTCTGCTGGCGACGGTGCTGACATTATTGATGACGGTGCAGGCAATGACGTTGTCAATGCCGGGGCCGGCAATGATACCCTGATCGCGGCAGCTGGCGACGACACCCTTTCGGGCGGTGCAGGTGAAGACACCCTGGATATGAGTGGCGCAAACGGTGCCACGGTTGATCTGGGTGCCGGTACCGCGACCTCGGCTGAAACCGGAACAGACAGCATCAGCAGCATCGAGAATGTCATCGGATCGGATGGTAATGATGTTCTGACCGGTTCGAGTGGTGACAACACCATTCTGGGTGGCGCAGGCGACGACACCATCGAAGGCGGTGCCGGTGGCGACTACCTTGATGGTGGTGAAGGCCGCGATACGCTGAGCTACGAAGGTTCGGACGCGGGCGTTGAGATTTACCTTGGCGAAACCGATGCCAATGCCCAGACACCGGGTGAAGCCGGTCGTGCATATGGCGGCGATGCCGCGGGTGATATCCTTGCCAACTTCGAAAAAGTTATCGCCTCGGCCCATGACGACTATGTCTATGGCAACAGCCAGAACAACGAAGTTGATCTGGGCGACGGTAACGATACGTTCGATAACGTCGAAGCCGATGTCAGTGAAGACACCATTGATGGCGGTCTGGGTAATGACACCATCTGGGCCGGTGACGGTGCCGATACCCTGATGGGTGGCGACGGCAACGATTACCTGAACGGCGAAAAAGGTGATGACGTCCTTGATGGTGGTGCCGGTACGGACCGCCTGATCGGTGGCGAAGGCAATGACACGCTTGACGGCGGCGAAGGCGACGACACCCTGACCGGTGGTTCGGGGGCTGACCTTATTGAAGTCAGCAGCCTGATCGGTGACAAGGTGGTAACCGACTTCAACACCAGCGTTGACCAGATTTCGCTTGATGCACTGGATATCAGCACATGGTCGGAACTGGCACCGCTTCTGTCCGAAGTGAATGGCAACACGGTCATTGATCTGGGCGCAGAAGGCTCGGTCACGCTGCTGGGCGTGCGCCTGAATGATGTTTCGGCGGATATGTTTGTCGGCATCGAAAATGACGGTGGCGCAACGCCGTTTGACGATGTCCTGATCGGCACCAGCGAAGACGACTATATCGACGCCCTTGCCGGGAATGACGTTGTTGATGGCGGTGCCGGGAATGACACCATCAATGGCATGGAAGGTGACGACAACCTTTCGGGTGGTACGGGCGATGACACCATCACCGGTGGCAGCGGCAATGACGTTGTTTCGGGTGGTGATGGCAACGATACCCTTGATGGTAACGAAGGCCACGATGTGATTTCGGGCGGTGCTGGTGACGATACCCTTGTTGGTGGCAGCGGCAACGACGTCATGGATGGCGGCGGCGGTGACGATTACATCGACGGCATGGAAGGTGATGACACCATCACCGGTGGCGATGAAACCGATACCATTTATGGCTCGGCCGGGAATGACAGCCTTGACGGTGAAGGCGGCGACGACGTCATTTATGGTGGCGATGACAGTGACAGCATTGCAGGTGGTGCAGGCAATGACCTTCTGTCGGGTGATGCCGGTAATGACACGCTTGATGGCGGCATTGGCAACGATACGCTTTTGGGCGGTGACGGCGACGATACGCTGCGCGGTGGTGATGGTGACGACGTTCTGTCGGGCGGTGCTGGCAACGACCTTATGGATGGTGGTGCCGGTAACGATACCCTGACCGGAACCGATGGTGCCGATACCCTTTTGGGTGGTGATGGCAATGATACGCTTGATGGCGGTGCAGGTGATGACACCTATACCGGCGGCAATGGCGCGGATCAGATCCTTGTATCCAATAATTCCGGCGACAAGGTCGTACACGGCTTCAACCCGAACGAAGATCAGATCAACCTGGCAGCACTTGATGTTGATGACTGGGCCGAACTTCAGGGGCTGATGACCGAGGTGAATGGCAACACGGTCATTGATCTCAATGGTCAGGGGACGCTTACCCTTGTCGGCATCACGATCAGCCAGCTCAATGCAGACGTATTTGTCGGTATCGAGGCTTCAAGTGGCCCGACCCCGTATGATGACCTGCTTTATGGCACCAGCAACAATGACACGATCGCGGCCCTTTCGGGTGATGACACGGTCTATGGCCTGAATGGTCAGGACACGCTGACCGGCATGGAAGGCAATGACAGCCTTTATGGTGGCGATGGTGATGACGTTCTTGGCGGTGACGAGGGCGATGACCTTGTCGAAGGCGGCAGCGGTCAGGACACCATTACTGGCGGTACGGGCAACGATACGCTTGACGGTGGTTCGGGTGATGACCGGGTCTGGGGTGGTGACGGCAATGACACCATCATCGGTGGACAGGGTCAGGACAAGCTGTATGGCGAAGCAGGTAACGATACCATTTCGGGCGGTACCGGCGACGATACCCTGTATGGCGGTGCGGGTTCTGACGTCCTTGAGGGCGGCGAGAACAATGACAGGCTCTATGGCGGTGATGATGCCGATACGCTCATCGGCGGCAATGGCGATGACAAGCTGTATGGCGATGCCGGGAATGACACCCTGATTGGTGGGGCCGGGCATGACACGCTTGTCGGTGGGGCTGGTCGCGATACCGCAAGCTATGCCGATGCGACCTCGGCGGTGGCGGTCAGTCTTGAAAGTGGCTCGGCTGTCGGCGGTGCAGGCAATGATATCCTGTCCTCGATCGAAGACCTGATTGGCTCTAACTTTAATGATTACCTGTTTGGTGATGATGGTTCGAACCTGCTGTCGGGTCTGGATGGCAATGACGTGCTTGGCGGGGACGCCGGGGATGACACCATCTGGGGTGGTGCAGGCAATGATACGATCAATGGCGGCACCGGTTCGGACCTGATTGATGCCGGTGCCGGTAATGACACCATCGAATATCAGAAAGATGCGACCTGGAGCAGCAGCTACGCTGCCAAGAATGTTGGCGATCCGAATATGGCGGGTTCCAACGAACAGGTTAACCTTTCGGGCTATAACCGTTCGCAAGATATCATTGATGGTGGCGACGGTACCGATACCCTGTCGATGACCAGCGGCAATGATGCCCTGTTCCTTGATGACACCTTTACCGATCCGGGCACCAGCCCGCGCATTTCGAATGTCGAAGTGATTGATGCCGGTAACGGCGATGACATCATCGATCTGACCAGCGAGACCCACAGCTATGGTGATGTGACGATCCTTGGTGGTACCGGTGACGATATTGTCTGGAGCAATGCGGGCGATGACGTTATCGACGGCGGCGCAGGGAACGACAGCCTGTGGGGCGGATCGGGTGCAGATACCCTGATCGGTGGCGATGGTACGGACGTTCTCAATGGCGGGGCCGGTGATGACGTTCTGCAATACAATGCCGATGATACCTGGGGCAACAGCTGGTACGCGCTCAATGACGGTTCGCCAAGCGAAGACGGTCATCAGCACGACAATGGCTGGGGTCATGACAACCACAATGGCAACGGCTGGGGCCATGATGAAGGTGGCGACGATGGTACCGGCGAATATGTCAATCTGGGCGGTTACAACCAGTCCAATGATGTCTTTATCGGTGGCGAGGGTGTCGACACCCTTAAGATGACCAGCGGCGATGATGCCTTGTTCCTGCGTGACTCTGTCAGTGATGGTGCTTCGAATGTCCGCATCAGCGGTATCGAGGTGATCGAGGCCGGTGATGGCAATGACATCATTGATCTGACCAGCGAGATCGAAAGCTATGGCGATGTCACCCTTGATGGCGGCGATGGTAACGATACGCTCTGGTCTAATGCCGGGGATGATCTGTTGCTTGGTGGTGCCGGTAATGACCATCTTTATGGCAGTGCCGGGGATGACACCCTGACCGGTGGAACGGGTTGGGATACGTTCCAGATCGGTAAAACCGACGGTCATGACATCATCACCGACTTCACGCCGGGCGAAGACATCATTGATCTGTCTGAATGGAACTACAATAACTTCAACCAGATCCAGGACGACATGCATCTCGATGTTGACGGCAATGTTGTCATCGAACTTGGCAATGATGCGTCTGTGACCCTGATGGGGATTAACGACCCGGATGAACTTGATGCCGATGATTTCGGATTTGGCAGCTGATCGAACGCAATTTTACGCTAACAAAAAAACGGGGTGGTTTGTGACTACCCCGTTTTGCTTTTCAGCCAGATTAAGCCGGACCTCTATTCCGCAGCGATTGGAACGTCTTGCTGCTGATTTTCCGGAAGCGACATGTCGTGGCACAGCTTGGCGCGCAGGTCATCAATGGCATTGATGCGTTTGATTTCGTCAAAGCAGGTCGCCCCTTGGGCATGGCTTTTGCGGATCAGCGCCATCCATTGCTTGATACGACCGGCCTGATGGTGTTCGGGCGCCCCGTCCAAATCCATCAGATCACAATAGGCCAGCAACATCGCCAACACATCCGCCCAGCTTTGCTTGGGGACATGTGCCCCGCCTTCAAAGGCCTTGATCCGGTTGGCAAGATCAGGGGCGGCAATGGCCCCCCGGCCAATCATAAAGCTGTCGCAGCCCGATATGTCGCGGCATTTTTCATAATCCGCAACGTCCCAGATTTCACCATTCCCGGTCATGCCAATGGAAATGGCTTCGCGAATACGCGCCAGATATTCCCAATGGGCGGGTGGTTTGTAACCTTCAAGCTTGGTCCGCGCATGCACCGTCAGGTGTTGTGCACCACCGGCCTCAACCGCGCGTGCGATATCAAGAAACAGTTCCTTGTCGCTAAAGCCCAACCGGACCTTTGCACTGACGGGAATGTCGGCGGGAACGGCACGACGAACGGCTGAGACAATGTGAAACAGATTGTCCGGACATTTCAAAAGAGATGCACCGGCTTCGCGTTTGTTCACGGTTTTGGACGGACAGCCGAAATTGATATCAATGCCCGGCGCGCCAAGTGTGGTCGCAAAGGCCGCATTTTCACCCATCAGTTCCGGATCGTGGCCCATCAACTGAACCAGAACAGGCACACCAGACAGCGTTTTGCCGCCATTTAGCAATTCCGGGCAATAGCGATGAAACACATGGGCCGGAAACAGGTTTTGCGATACGCGGATAAATTCGGTCACGCACAGGTCGAACCCGCCGGTCGTGCTCAGCAATTGCCGCACGCGCCAGTCAACAAGTCCTTCCATTGGTGCAAGCACCAGATGCGTCATCGTCAGGATGTCCTGTTTCATGAAATCGGATGGCGGCTTTTATCATATATGGGTCAAGCGTGCCGGTGAAAAATCACAGATCAGCATTGAACCATGCGGGGGAGGATTGGCAAAATAAGGCGGAAAAAGCGCATTGCTGACACCTTTCCAGCGAATTTGCGCAGTAAATTTACAGCATCAAAAACAACAATGAAGCGCCCGATGATCGCATCGGGCAGGAGTGAAAAGCATGCTGTATATTTTTGAAAGTGCCTTTGATGAAGTCGAAGCCGTTTCGCGCGAAGCCCGCGAGAAACTTTCCGGCCTTGAAGCGGTTTTGAAATCGACTGCAGAAAGTCTTCAGGTTCTCAAAGATCGTCTGGAACAGACTGCCTCCTGACCCGTTAAGGGGTTATTCCGTATCGCGATATTTCAAGGGAAATGATCACAAGCGCAGGCATCAGGTTTGCGCCGGATTGATCTATGTCTTTGAAATGAAATCCCGGTTGGCACATGCTTGGTGCTATAATCAAAGCGTGTCAGCCCGACAAGATGCAAGTCAGCTTTTCGGGATGTGCCGAGAAGCCAGCAGGAGGATTGACTATGCTCTATATCGTTGAAAAAGCATTGGACGAACTTGAAGCAATGCCGCGTGAAAAACGCGAAGGCCTTGCTCACCTTGATCGCGAAATCAATGACGCGGTCGAAAAGCTTAAAATCCTCAAGGACAAGCTCAAGGAAGAAGCAGATCAGAAATAGCGCTGAGCTGCTGTCAGATTTTCAAAGGCCGTACAGGAAGTGGTGCGGCCTTTTATTTTGTCTGTGCGGGATTGGTTTTAATCAGGCCCAGCAATTCCTCGACCGCGGCGGTCGGATTGGTGGTACCGGCAAGGACGTCAGTTTCCAGTGCGGACAGGCGTGATGCAACGTCATCGCGGTGGGTAAAGGTTTCAAGCAACCGGTCGCGCAGCATGGTCCACATCCAGTCGCGCTGTTGACGGGCGCGCTTGGCAGCAAACTCGCCTTCCTTTTCCATCACCACGCGGTGCTGGTTGATCAGGTCCCAGATGTTATCAAGCCCGTCATTGATCAGGGCGGAAACCATCACTGATTGCGGACGCCAGTGTTTGCTGGTGGGCTGCAGAATTCGCAAAGCTGAGGAATACTCACGTTTTGCTTCGCGGGCCTTTGCCGGATCTGCATCGGCCTTGTTAACCGCAATCAGATCGGCGAT
Source organism: Thalassospira profundimaris (assembly GCF_003326795.1). Taxonomy (GTDB): domain Bacteria; phylum Pseudomonadota; class Alphaproteobacteria; order Rhodospirillales; family Thalassospiraceae; genus Thalassospira; species Thalassospira profundimaris_C. The sequence continues at coordinate 830,127 of NZ_JPWI01000001.1, forward strand.
TTCAAGTACGCCTTTCTTGATGCCCTGCAGCTCATCCCCGGCGCCGGGAAGCATCAGCACCAGAAAGAAATCGGTCATCTGCGCGACCATGGTTTCGCTTTGTCCGGCTCCGACGGTTTCGACCAGAACAACATCAAATCCGGCCGCCTCGCACAGCAAGATGGTTTCGCGGGTCATGCGATTGACCCCGCCCAGATAGCCACTGCTGGGGGACGGGCGGATATAGGCATTGGGATCAATCGAAAGCTCGTTCATCCGGGTCTTGTCGCCCAGAATAGAGCCACCTGATCGCGCACTGGTCGGGTCAACCGCCAGAACCGCGACCTTTTTGCCTGCGCGGGTCAGGTTCTTGCCAAAGGCCTCAATAAAGGTGGATTTGCCTACACCGGGAACACCCGTGATGCCAATGCGATGGGCGCCGCCGGTATGGGGCATCAGGCGGGCAAGAACCGCTTGGGCCTGTTCGAAATGGCCTGGGTTGCGGCTTTCGACCAGTGTGATCGCCCGAGACAGGATGGTACGATCACCGGCAAGAACACCATCCACCAGTTCATCGGTGGACAGAACACGTCTGCGCAAGGCCTTGCGCGGGCTGATATTGCCGCCCGTGCCTGCGGGTATGGTGCGCAGTGTTTCTTTCACCGATGCTTCCTTCATGAATGCCAAATCAATGCCATATACCCGTCAGGGTATGGGCAGATGCAGGAAGAAGCAACCAGATCAGGCTGCTTCCTCGCCCGCTTGGTTCAGCTTTTCTAGCAGGTCGCCAGCAGCTTCGGCAATGACCGTTCCGGGCGGGAAGATCGCCTCGGCACCGGCTTCATAAAGCTTGTCGAAATCCTGTGGCGGGATCACGCCGCCAGCAACGATCATGATGTCGTCACGACCGAGCTTGTCGAGTTCGGCGCGAAGCTGCGGCACAAGGGTCAGGTGGCCAGCGGCCAATGAACTTGCACCAACGATATGCACGTCGTTTTCAACGGCCTGTTTGGCGGCTTCTTCAGGGGTCTGGAACAGCGGGCCGATATCCACATCAAAGCCAAGATCGGCAAAGGCCGTGGCGATGACTTTCTGGCCGCGGTCATGCCCGTCCTGTCCCATCTTGGCAATCAGGATGCGCGGACGGCGACCTTCATTGGCCTCAAATTCCGTGATCAGGCGATCAACCTTGGCCAGTGCTTCGTTATTAGCGCCGACTTCGGTTTTGTAAACGCCAGAGATCGAGCGAATAACAGCCTGATGACGGCCATAGACCTTTTCAAGCGCATCGGAAATCTCGCCCACAGTGCATTTTGCACGTGCGGCCTGAACGGCAAGTTCAAGCAGGTTGCCCGTGCCGCTATCTGCGGCATTGGTCAGTGCGGTCAGCGCATTTTCAACCACGCCATTGTCACGTTCAGCCCGCAGGCGTTCCAGTTTTGCGATCTGCTGGCGGCGGACTTCGGCGTTGTCGACCTGAAGCACGTCAACCGGGCGATCATCGGTCACACGGTATTTGTTCACACCAACCAGTGTCTGACGGCCGCTATCAATCCGGGCCTGTGTGCGGGCGGCGGCTTCTTCGATGCGCATTTTGGGAATGCCGGCTTCGATCGCCTTGGCCATGCCGCCCTGTTCCTCTACCTCGGCGATGTGGGCCCATGCCTTTTCCGCCAGATCGCGGGTCAGGCGTTCGACGTAATATGAACCACCCCACGGATCGATAACATTGGTGGTGCCGCTTTCCTGTTGCAGGAACAGCTGGGTGTTACGCGCAATCCGGGCCGAGAAATCAGTCGGCAATGCCAGTGCCTCGTCCAGTGCATTGGTATGCAGCGACTGTGTATGGCCCTGTGTGGAAGCCATGGCTTCGACACAGGTGCGGATGACGTTGTTAAATACGTCCTGCGCGGTCAGCGACCAGCCAGAAGTCTGGCTATGAGTACGCAGCGAAAGCGACTTGGGGTTTTGCGGATCAAACTGTTTGATCAGTTTTGCCCAGATCATGCGGGCTGCGCGCATCTTGGCAATTTCCATGAAGAAATTCATGCCAATCGCCCAGAAGAATGACAGGCGCGGCGCGAATTTATCAATCGGAAGACCCGCAGCCTGACCCGCACGGGCATATTCGATGCCATCGGCCAGGGTATAGGCCAGTTCAAGATCAGCGGTCGCACCCGCTTCTTGCATGTGATAGCCGGAAATCGAGATCGAGTTGAATTTCGGCATGTTTTGCGAGGTAAAGGCAAAGATGTCCGAAATGATCCGCATCGATGGTTTCGGCGGATAGATATAGGTGTTGCGCACCATGAATTCTTTGAGGATGTCGTTCTGGATGGTGCCCGAAAGCTGTTCGTGCTTCACACCCTGTTCTTCGGCGGCCGCAATATAAAGCGCCATCACCGGAAGAACCGCACCATTCATCGTCATGGAAACCGACATCTGATCAAGCGGGATGCCATCAAAGAGCGTCCGCATGTCATAGATGCTGTCAATCGCAACACCGGCCATGCCGACATCGCCGGTTACGCGGGGATGATCGCTGTCATAGCCGCGATGGGTGGCAAGGTCGAAGGCAATCGACAGGCCCTTTTGACCGGCGGCAAGGTTGCGGCGATAGAAGGCGTTGGATTCTTCGGCGGTCGAGAAACCGGCATACTGGCGGATGGTCCAGGGGCGCTGCACATACATGGTCGGATAGGGACCGCGCAAAAATGGCGGCATGCCCGGCATGGTGGCAAGATGATCAATGCCATCAAGATCCTTGGGGCCGTAAACCGGTTTGACGTCAATGCCTTCTGGCGTTGTCCAGGGGGCGGACTGGAACGGGTCCTTGGCCCCGGCAGATGCGCCGTCAAACAGCGGAAGGTCGGAGAAATCAGGAATGCGGGACATGGTTATTTCTCCCCCCGTTTGCCAAGAAGGTGATCAAGGGCCGTGCCACAGATCGCCAGAACGTCTGCGCCGACATAGATGAATTCATCAATTCCGGCGGCTTCGTAATCAGCGCGCGCCTCGCCCGGATGACCGGCAAGATAGACATATGTTGCACCGGCCGATTTCAGGGCCCTGGCAACGTTACCGGCGATTTCGCCATATTGCGGATCAGATCCGCAGATCACGGCGATCTTTGCGCCACTATTGGCAAATGCACTTGCGGCCGCATCGGCGTCTTCAAAGCCGTTATTGGTGATGGCTTCGATCCCGCCTGCTTCAAAGAAGTTACGGGCAAAGGTTGCGCGTGCGGTGTGCTGGGCAACCTTGCCCAGATTGGCAAGGAAGACTTGCGGGAAGCTGCCTGATTTTGCCTTGTGCGTATCAGCACGTTTGCGCAGCGCTTCAAAACTTTCCGACAGACGATGAGGCGTCAGTGCCGCAACGCGCGCCGCGGCGCTGGTACCATAAAGGTCGGTAAAGATATGACCGATGGTCGCACCGGAACGGGCGGCCTCCATCATGGATGCAAGGTCTTTGCCAACCGTGCCGTCATATTTGGTCTGGCGTGCCTTGGCCTCAGCCCGGATGGTCTCAAGGTCGGGCAGATCACATTTGACCTTTGCTTCGGCGATGTTGGGGAATTCCGAAACGCCGGTCAGCGGATCGCGTCTCGTTGCCAGACGTTTTTCGCGCGTTTGCCAGACAGTCTCGATTTCAGATTTCAGCGAACCGCTGGCAAGGACCTTGATGATGCCACCGGCTGCTTCAAGCGACTGGAACTTGCTCCACGCCGTTTGCGCCAGTTCCTTGGTCAGATTTTCGATGAACCATGATCCGCCAGCCGGATCAATGACGCGATGAACATTGCTTTCTTCCTGCAAGATCAGTTGGGTATTGCGCGCGATACGCCGTGCAAAACCATCGGGCAAACCGATCAGGTGGTCATAGGGCAGGCAGGTAACACTGTCCGCACCGCCAAGACCGGCAGCAAAGCTGGTGACGGTGGTGCGCAGCATATTGACCCAGGGATCCACCTTGCTAAGCGACATTTCGGCAGACACCGCATTGATGGAAATCGTTGCGTCCTGTGCGCCGGATGCGGAAAGCACGCGGCTCAACATCATGCGAAGCGCACGCAGTTTGGCAATCCCGGCAAAGAAGTCGGTGCCGATTGCGACATTAAAGACCATGGCACCGGCGGCCTGATCAACGGCCATACCGGCATCGGTCAGGGCACGCAGATATGTCACACCCGAGGCAAGCAAACATGCCAGTTCCTGACCATCGGTGGCGCCTGCATTGTAATAGGGTGCTCCATTGACCGAAATCGCGGTTGCCAGCGGGAAAAGATCAATCAGTTCGCAGGCAACAGACGCCGCATGATTGATGGCATCCTCTGCGTTGCAGGGCAGGGCGCCGGTTGCCGCAAGAGTGCCAATCGGATCAATATTAAAGGCCGGGGCTGCTTCATCCGCGCCCTCGGCATTGGCGATGTGGGCGGCCAGAAGGGCCGCAGCGGGAACGCCAGCCGCACCCGCATCAAGACCGATGGTCGCAAGATTGGTGTAAACGTCATCAAGGGTCAGTTGAAGGTCCGCCAGACAATGAATGGCAACCCCGTCAACGCCGACTTCACCCGACGAAATTTCGCGCCCCTGACGGGCAGCGGCATCAAGTTTGAGTGTGATAGAAGTCGCGCCATTTTCAAGATCTTCGAGAATGGCGGCATTGGTCAGTTTGGGGTCGGGATGGGCATGCAGTTGGCGGATGTCCCAACCGGTCACCGTTTCGCGCGGCTCGACCGAGGCATTAAGAACTTCGTGGATCAGCCGGGTTGCATCATCCTGATCGTCATTGGTGTAGATCGGCTGTACGGCGAATCCGTCAAGCGTCTGGGTCACAAGCTTTTTCTCGAAGGGGGCACCTTTAAGGGCCTCTTCGGCAAGTTTGCGCCAGCTTGCGTAATCAGCAGATGGAAACTCGGATGCAAGTTTAAGCGGGTCGGACATGGTTTCTCCCGGCTTGGTTTCTTTCCGTCTGGTTGGCGTTATATGGGGATGACTGCCAGATGACGGAACGTTCCCAAATATTATTTTACTACGGATTCCCAGTACCCGGTACACCCCGCCCGGCCCATTTCAAACCAGGGAAACATTATCGGTATTCTGACTCGTGCAAAGGGCTGACCGCCTTATGCACTTACAGTTGCGGGGGCAGTTCCGGGTTTGGCAATAACGCATTAACGTCTGGCCGCACCGGATTCCCGACGATATTTCCCGGTCACATTCGCGACAGGCCGGTTTATAGCATCTGACATTAATTCCGTAAATAGGCATGGAAATACCTATTTCGACTTAGATACCAGATCAAAGGTGATGTTTCCGTAACGTCATGTGTCAGAATTCATTCGATTTTTCCGCAGTGCACACCCTTTGCGGTGTCCTGTGCTGCCGCGACAAGTCGTCTTATACTTTGGCGGCACGATGCCTGATCGCAAAGCTATGTGGCAAAAAATCGGCAGGTTTAACCAATTTGACATTTTCATCTGTCAGTTTGGGGCTGTCCCAAATCTCGGAGTATCGCCATCCATGAACGCGCTTAGCGCCATGCCGTCGCAAATTGGTCCTGATGGACTGGTTGCATTTGCTGACGACAGCCCCAGTGCCAAGGCCGCACTCGAAACAGTGTTGCGTCGGGCCGGATATGACGTGGCCGGTTTTGATTGTGCCGACGATCTGATCGATCAACTTGACGGGCTTTATCCCCGTGCCATCATTCTTGATATTGAAATGCCGGGCATGAGCGGCTTTGAGGCATTTTGCGAAATTCGTCGCCGTTATCCTGATGCGGTGAATGTGCCTGTATTCTTCTTTTCAGCCCATTATGACGCAGATACGCGCGCCCAGGCGGATGCATTGGGCGCGGCTGACTTCATCAGCAAGGATGCCAGCCCGACTGTGGTGCTTGAACAGCTTAATCGGGTGCTGGGTCATTCCATGAGTGCTTGCTAGGCATCTGTCCGTTTAAATTGATCTGACTGCCACGCCCTGCCTTATGCAGGGCGTTGTTGTCTCCGGGGTTCCTGTTTGCGGGGTTCCTGCCCAAGTGCAATGATGCTGTCGGCATTGCCATGCACATGATAGAGCCGGTCGGTGGGCAGTATTGTTGCCGGATCAATGGCGGGTTTATCGACCAGCCGTTCATAGACAGGTGCCATGGGGACTTTCATCGCATCAAACAGCTGATCGTAGCTTTCCAGAACGAAATAGGTTTTCTGGAAATCATCAATTGCATAGTCGGTCGCCATGACCCGTTCGAGATCAAAGGCCACGCGGTTGGGGGTCGGATCGGTGACGGAATAAATGGTCTCGGTCTGGGATGACAGCATCCCTGCGCCATAGGCCCGCAATCCATGATCGGTCATGATCAGGCCGAACTCGACCATGTACCAGTACATGCGCGCCAGGTTCTTAAGACCCCCCATGGCAATGGCCTCGGGGCCTTTTGCGCCATAAGCGGCCAGATAATCGGCAAAGACCGGATCATACAGCATCGGTACATGACCAAAGAAGTCATGGAAGATGTCCGGCTCCACCAGATAGTCCATTTCTTCGGGTTTGCGCAGCCAGACCGTGACCGGAAAACGCCGGTTTGCAAGATGGTCAAAGAATACATCATCGGGAACAAGGCCCGGAACAGCGACCAGATGCCAACCGGTTGCGGCATGAAGCTGTTCGCTTACGCGGTTGAAATGCGGAATCTGATCGGCGGCATCCAGACGTGCGAGATTGCTGATATAGTCTTCTGCCGCATAGCCGGGCAGGATGCGTAACTGACGGGCATAAAGACGACGCCAAAGATCGTGTTCGGCTTCGGTATATGTGCCCCAGTCCTGCTGTATGGTGTAGTCATTATTGATGTGGCTGTAATCGCCACGAAGATTTTTTCCCTGATCCATGGCCGTCCTCATTCGGGTTCTTGTGCCGTTTATGAGAATCATTTTACATCAATTTTAATGTCATTTTATGGCCAATAGGGTGTTGATATGCGCTATGATCGTCATATCATGACCTGATTGATATGATTTGAGGTTTAAAATGACCGATGTTGTTTTGAATGCGACCGACATTCGCATCTTGCAAGCCCTGCAAAAGGATGCCGGGATCAGCAATGTGCAACTGGCCGAATTGGTCGGTATGTCGCCATCTCCGTGTTTGCGCCGTGTCAAACAGCTTGAGGCATCCGGGATTATCAAGGGGCAGGTCGCCCTTGTCGATCGCAAGAAATTGGGATTCGGCGTGCTGGCAACAATTCAGGTCCGTTTGCAAAGCCACACCGAAGCCGGTGCCGAGGATTTTGCCCGTGCGATGAATGATCTGCCAGAAGTTCTATCCTGCTGGGCGATGACCGGACGGCAGGATTTTCTTCTTGTGGCGGTGGCGCGCGATATCGAAAGTTTCGGTGATTTCGTAACTCACAAGTTACTTTCAATGCCAAATGTGCGCGATGTTCAATCCAGTCTGGTTTTAAAGGAATACAAGAATCACACGGCCATTCCGATGCCCAAAGTGCCGTGATCCGTCTTATGGGCGCGGGTGCGTTTCCAGATGCCGGATTGGCGATGCTTGCTTTTGACCCCAAGTTTCAGGCATAGGAAGAACAGTCCCACATCTGCCGGAGCATCCCGATGACCCAGTCAATTGCTGCCAACCCGATCCTTGTCGAAGCCACCCGTGGCGAAATGGTCGAAAGTTTCCACCGCGGCCGTTATGTCGTGATGAAAGCGGACGGGACCGTGGTGGATCAGGGTGGGGATATTGATGCCCTGATGTATCCGCGATCTGCGATCAAACCGTTGCTGGCAATTCCGTTTGTTGAAAGCGGTGCGGTTGAGGCATTCGGGCTTGAAGACAAGCACGTTGCCTTGGCCTGCTCGTCCCATAATGGTGAAGAAGAACATGCGCAGACGGTCAAGGCCTGGCTTGAGAAATTGGGGCTTTCGGTCGATACGCTGGAATGCGCACCGCATTATTCGCTAAGTGCAGCGGCCGGGATCAAACAGGCATCGGATCACGTCACCCTGACCAAGGCGCACAACAACTGTTCAGGTAAACATTCGGGTTTCCTGAGCACCATTGTGCAGATGGGTGAGGACCCCAAAGGCTATATCGAGGAAGCCCATCCGGCACAGCAGCGCCTGATCAGGGTGCTTGAGGAAATGGGGGATTGTGATCTGTCATCGACCCCGCGCGGTATTGATGGCTGTGGTATTCCGGTGATCGGGATGCGTTTGCGTGATCTTGGTCTTGCGATGGCACGCATGGCTGATCCGGCCGGACTTGATGAAAAACGCATTGCTGCAATCAAACGCATCCGCAAGGGATGTGCAAATGCCCCCTTCATGGTGGCGGGGACCGGTCGGTTCTGTACCGGTATCATGGAAGAATGCGGCGAGGATGCGCTGGTCAAGGTTGGTGCCGAAGGCGTTTATTGTGCGGCTTTCCCCAAACAGGGGCTGGGTGTTGCCCTTAAGATCGATGATGGTACCCAGCGCGGGGCCGAGGTTGCGATGGGGGCACTTTTGCGCAAACATGGCGTGATTGACGATGCCAAGGCAGAAATCCTTAAGAACTATCTGACACCTGTCCTGACCAACTGGGCGGGCAAATATGCCGGTGATTTGCGCCCGGCATTCTGATTTTCAGATCAAACAGGAAAATCAATGCACAGCATTGCGGCCTATATCTTTGCAGCCTTTGCGGAAATTGCCGGGTGCTTTGCCTTTTGGGCGTGGTTGCGATCCGGAAAGTCTGTCTGGTGGATTGTGCCCGGTATTGCGTCGCTTGTCGTCTTTGCCTGGCTTCTGACCCGGGTTGAGGCGGAGTTTGCCGGGCGGGCCTTTGCGGCCTATGGCGGCGTTTATATTACGGCGTCGGTCTTCTGGATGTGGGCGGTGGAACGGACCAGCCCGGACCGATGGGATGTGACAGGGCTTGTTGTCTGTTTGCTTGGTGCGGGAATTATCCTGTTTGCACCGCGCTAGGCGCCGGTTTCGGGGCTCGGCGCTATTCGGTCGCCGGTTTTCCACTGCGATCTTCGGCCGGAAGCAGGACATGGAATGTTGTTCCTTTGCCCATTTCGGTTTCAAACCAGATGCGACCACCGTGACGTACGGTGACGATGTCGTGCGTGATCGACAATCCCTGTCCCGTGCCTTTGCCAACTTCCTTGGTGGTAAAGAACGGATTGAATATTTTGGATCTGTTTTCCTTGGGAATGCCGGTGCCATTATCAGAAATGCTGATCAGGATACTGTCATCAAGCGAGGTCGTTTTGACCGTAATGATGCCTTCTGACGGCTTGCGCCCGGCTTCCTGAATGGCTTGAACCGCATTGACGATCAGATTGAGAAAGACCTGGTTGACCTCGTTGATATAGCACGGGATATGAGGAATTTCGGGATCAAACTTCTCGATGACGTCGGCGTAATGCTTCCATTCGTTGCGCGAAATTACGATGACATTTGAAAGAACGCGATTGATGTCGGTTGTGGTTTTTTCGGTTCCGCCGGGGTGCGAAAACTCCTTCATCGACAAGACAATGCGTGCGACCTGATTGATGCCATCAAGGGATTGCTGTGTGGCGTGGGGAATTTCTTCAAGCAGGAATTCCAGATCGGAATCACGCAATTGTCTGGCAAATTCCTCGAAGGTGTTGGCGGGCAGGCGGTCGCGGTTTTTCCACAATGTCTGCAAGGCCAGTCCCAGAACCCGCGACAAGGCACCGTAACTGTCATTAAGGAATTTCAGATTGTCGCGGATATACTGGCTTGGCGTATTGATTTCATGGGCGATGCCGCCTGCAAGATGGCCAATCGCCTCAAGCTTGAGAGCTTCACGCAGATCTTCTTCAAGCTTCTTTTGGGATTCTTCGGCCTGCTTGCGCCGGGTGATGTCGCGGAAGATATAGAGATAGCTCATTTCCGAGCTGAAATTGGCCGGGCTTACGATGATTTCCATCGGGAAGCTGTCGCCATCAAGGCGCTGGGCCATGGTTTCGGTATAGTCATATTTCAGAACGCCGGAACTGATATTGATGCAGCGGTTCAGCAACCTGTGGCGGACCGTCATTTTGCGATCAATAAAGATCACATCGACCGATGTGCCGTGAAGTTCGTTGCCTTGCGCGCGCAGAATTTCTTCTGCGGATTTATTGAAATCCTGAATGATGCCGGTGGCATCAACGATCAGAATCCCTTCGACCACCGTGTCGAGAATGGTTTTCAGGCGCTGGGTGATTTCCTTTTTGCGGCGGCGCTGTTCGTTGAACAGGGTCATATACCGCTTTTGTATTTCGGCAGGGGCCTGAATTTTCAGGGCTTCTTCAAGCAGGCCATCATTTGTGACCACCTCGTCGCCGCCGCTGAGAATTTTGGGTGGTTCGATATTGCCCTGATCATCGGTCATGGTGTTTCTCATCGCGCATGTGCTGCAGGATCATTCTTCGGCACCTGTACCGCCACCGCCACGACGAATGCGGATCGGTTCATGAAACTGATGGAGCTTCTGGAAAACGCGCAGGCGCTGGAGCTGAACCTCGGAAACATAGTTTCCATGCGTCAGTAAAACGTGACCGTCGCGGGTTTCGATGTCCGTCATCAGAAAATCCCCCATCCGAAGATGTTTGAGATAGATGTCGTGCTCTGTTCCTTCGGGGAAGGTGGATTGGTCGTAGGATGGATCGATATCGGCCAATGCCAGTTCGATTTTATCGAGCAATGCCAGATCATAGCGCTTGGGCTTCTGGCGTAATTCTTCGAAATGCTGTTGAACGACCAGATCACTTTCAACAATTTTGCCAAGATCATTCAAGATACGCAGAATGCGGGACCCAAGCGGAATATCCTGTCCCTGTGGCCCATCTGCAGGGAAGCCCGAACCGTCATAGTCGCGATATTGCAGATAGACGATCTGTGCGACCTGTTCCAGACGGGGGATATGGGAAATCAGGTTGCGGGCAACTTCCGGGGTTCGGCGAACGACGTCGCGTTCAAGGGGTTGAAGTGCCTTGTCCTCGCCAAGGCGTGCGAGAATATCAGGCGGCAGCGAAACATAACCAATCGGGGCAAGCAGGGCGGCCAACCCCAATTCCCACGGATGGGGATAACCGATCGGCCCGGCAATTCTGTCACACCATCTTTTGGCGCGCATGGCCTTGCCAAAGATTGTGGGATTAAGCTGTGCCAGAACTTCGGTCAGGACCTTGACGCTGCCGGCAAGGGTTTGTTCGATCAGGGCCTTTTCAGCGGTGATCAACTGATATTGCCGTAACCCGGCGCTCACACCGGTAATCAGTTCGTCATCTTCACAGGGCTTGTTGAAGAAACGGAATATGCGGCCCTGATTGATGGCTTCAACAGCGGTTTTCTGATCGGCATTGCCAGTCAGCATCATACCGACGGTATCGGGGCTCAGTTTTGCGACCTCGGCCAATAATTGCACACCGTCCATTTCCGGCATGCGCATGTCGGCCACACAAACAGCATACCGGGCGCCGTCCTTGATCTTGGCGATGGCTTCAAGGGGGCCGATAGCCGTGTCAAAATTGAACTTGCCGCGTAACCTGCGCTTCAAACCCATCAGCAAGTTTTCATCATCATCGACGAAAAGGACAACGGGATCTTCCATGATGTCTGCCTCCCCTATTTCGCAAGTTCGCAGTACTTTTGCTCGACCTTTAGCGCGGTTTCGCGCCATGCGGGCAGGCGGTCGGTCTTACCCAGACGGTCAAGATATTCAAGGTCGATCCGGCTTTCGGGGGCCTTGCCGGTTCTGAGTTCGACGGCGACCTCGCGGGCAAGATGTTGCGCAACATAGATTGTCGTCAGCGCGTTCATTTCACGGTGCGGGGTGTCTTGCGGGCGATGGTGATAAGCCACGGTCTGAACCATTGCACTGGGGAACCCCCACAGGCCAAGAAGATAGGCTCCGATTTCAGGGTGTGCGGCACCAAACTGCTCATATTCAGCGACATAGATCGGGATATCTTCGGTTTCGACACGCTTGATGACTTCGGTCATTTCGCGCGCGCGAAATGCATAAAGGATCAGGCTGCCGGTATGGCTTAGCATGCCGATGGCGGCCATCACGCTGATGATTTCGCGATCAAGTTTTTCCTGTTCGGCGATCAATGTGGCCAGAACGCCAAGTTGCTGACTGCGCTGGCACAGTTGCATCATCCGCGTTGCATCGCTTTTCGGGCCGTCATAGCTGCGAAACAGGCCGGTAAAAAGTGCCAGGGCCTTGAGTGTGTCAATCCCGATCATGCGGATTGCCTGCGAAACCGACGTGATATTCTGACGAATGGCAAAATAGGCCGAATTGGTGAGTTTCAGGACCTCGGCTGTCAGTGCGATATCGGAGGACACAATTGATGTCAGGGTGTCATTGCTGACAAGCGGGTCTTCAAGTGCGCGCACCAGATTGCTGTATGTCGTTGGCGGTGAGGCAAGTGTATCAATCCCCCCAACCAGCGCACGCAAATCCGGATTGGTCAGCAAGTTGCGTAAATCCAGCGCATTGTCGATGGTTTCAAGCAGCAGACGGTCGTCGCACGGTTTCGCCAGATACTGGTGAGCAGGGCCGACTGTGCGCAGGATGGCTTCCTGTTCGCTAAAGCCGGAAAGAATGATCCGTGCTGTATGGGGATGCTTTTTCTGCATCACGGTCAGGAGTTCTGCGCCGTCTGTTCCGGGCATACGCATATCCGAAATGACAACATCAGGTTCCATTTCATCGGCTTGTGCAATTGCACTTTCTGCGTTCTGGGCAAAGGTCAGCTTCCAGTCCGGCCGAATTGAATGAAGCCGACGGCGCAAGCCTTCCAGAATGTTTGTTTCATCATCAACAAAAAGGATGATGCTCATGATATGCCTCTTATGCGTGTTCCATGAATGATAGATGGGGTGAAATCTACCCAAATCATAGTCCGCATATGAGGAGGGTCTTCGGCATTTACATGGAATCCCCAGAAAACAGGGCGCAACCGTAGGGTGAATTTATTTTCTAGTTGTTGGTCAGTTCACTATATTTCAGGGACACAATACGGGCGATATTTTTCCATTCTTCGAGACGGTCTGCCTTGCCGATAAGGGAAAGATAGTCCATGTCGATGAGGTTTTCGACAGCACGCCCCTTGTCCTGATCGGCGATCTCACGTGCCAGATGTTGCGCGACATAGATTGATGTCAGTGCATTCATCTCCTTGTGTGGGAGATCCATCGGTCGATGATGATAAGCAACAGCCTGAACGACCGGTGCAGGAAAACCCCAAAGACCAAGAAGGTAAGCCCCGATTTCGGCGTGTCCGGCACCGAATTGCTCAGTTTCGGCCTGATCAATGGAAATGCCTTCGGCCTCGACCCGTTTGGTTACGGCATCCATTTCATTTGCCCGGTTCGTATACAAGATCAGGGTGCCAATGTGGCTTAGCATCCCGATGCTTGGAACGGCATGGCAAATTTCGCGGGGAAGTTTTTCATATTCGGCAATCAGGGCGGCAGTGACGCCTATTTGCTGGCTGCGATGGCACAGGCGTTTCAGGTTGGCTGCCTGACCGGGCGGGCCATCAAAACCGCGATAGAGACCGACAAACAGTGCAAGCGCCTTGAGCGTTTCCATGCCCAGCATGCGGACAGCGTGGGAAACAGATGCAACATTCTGGGTCACGGCGAAGTAGGACGAATTGGTCAGCTTGAGAACTTCCGTCGTCAGTGCGATATCGGATTCAACGATCTTTGAAATGCTTTCAAGGGAATAATCCGGATTGGAAAATGCACTTTCGAGCCGGATATAGGTGTCGGGCGGTGATGCCAGACTTTTGGATTCCGCAACCAGTGTCCTGAGCTCCGGACTTTGAAGCAGCTGGCGCAGACCAAGTGCGTTTTCAATGCTTTCAATCAGGCTTTCATTGTCACAGGGCTTGCTGAGGAACTGATGCGCCGGACCAATGGTTCGCAGGTAGGACGCGTTGTCGGCATGTCCCGTCAGAATGATCCGGACGGCATCAGGATGGGTATCCTGAAGCTTTTCCAGAAGCGTAATTCCGTCCATTTCCGGCATCTGTATGTCGGAAACGATAACGTCAAAATTCCGGTCTTTGGCAAGAGACAGGGCTTCTGCACCGCTTGCAGCGAAATGCAAATCCCAATCCGGTCGCGCACTGCGCAGCCGACGTCTGAGTGCGCTCAGGATGTTTGCGTCGTCATCGACAAAAAGGATCTGATGCATGCGGCCAATTCATATCATTTGCTGTCTTGCAGATGGGCGCTTTTGCCGCTCAGAACAAGATTACGGCTGCAATTCAAAGGAAGCAGAGAAGAAAAACCGTGTGCAAACGGTCTGTTTGCGGCAATGCGGGATGATCAATGCGATGCCAAAGGGCAGAAAACAGGGATGTCTGGCAGGCTGATCTGACCACAGCAGATTTTTCGCATGCCGGTCTTTGGAGCTCTGATTTGAGTGAACCCGGTTCAAAGGGGCCAGCGGAAACCGTGTTGGACGAAGTTGATCTGACTGAGGCCGGAATTAAGGGCGCCCCGCCCAACGGTTCCTGATCAGATATCGAAACCTGCCAAAGGCTCCTGACCATCAGGGGGGGATGCAAAATCCAATATCCTTCGCTAGAACGACTTTAAGTATTAGCGCCATGCGATTTGCGTTGCGTTGGGATCAGTTGTTGAAGTTTATTAGAAAGATACAAAGCAATGTGATCTCGCTAAGGGGGAATATCGGTCACATGACAGAACGTGCCGAGCTGATTAATGCGATCAAGTTGCATCAGCTTTATCTGAACCAAAAGCCGGGCGGTCAGCGCATGCAAGTGCGTAACGGCAATTTGTCCCGCATCAAAATGAGCAAAATCAGTTTGCAGGAGGCCGTTCTTCCGGGGGCGAACTTCATCCAGGCGACCGCACATAATGTCTGTTTTGATTATTGTGATCTGTTTGGCTCCAACTTTGTCGAAGCCGATCTGGAAGGATCAAGTTTCCTGCGTGCCGATCTGCGCGGTGCAAACATGGCGCGGGCCAAACTGCGCAATGCCAATCTGACCGGTATTGATCTGCGGGCCGGCATTATGGTGGTCATTGAAGGTTCCCAGGAACGTCCGGTCAAACGGACGACCGATATGACCAACGCGGACCTTGAAGGTGCCATGATGTGGGGGGCCAATCTTTCAGGCACAAACATGTCGGGATCACGGCTTGCACATACTGATATGAGTGATGCCAACATGTTTGCGGTCAACCTTGAAGGGGCCGACCTGACGGGCTGTAACCTTAACGGGGCAAAGCTGCGTAATGCGAACCTCAAAGGGGCCAAGCTCAAAGGGTGCGAGCTTGTCGGTGCCGATCTGAGCGGTGCGAACCTGCGCAATGTGGATATGACCGGTGTTGACCTTAGTCAGGCCAATACATCCTATTCGATTGGTGGGGGCACTCCGACAGCGCCTTTGGCCGACGATATTCGTGATCTGGTAAATGGTCATAGTGAATGGCTTGCCACCGGTGGCAAAAGCGGTGAACCCATGATCGCGATTGGCCGTGATCTGACCGGTCTGGATTTTTCAGGGCTGGATTTGTCGGGTGCGTGTTTTGACAAATGCATTCTGCGTGGCGCCCTGTTCGTTGATACGATCCTGGCGATGTGTTCGATGCGCGATGCAAACATGCAAAAGGTCCGTATGAATGGTGCGGCTCTGGATGGTGTTCGTATGACCAATTCCGACTGTACGGAAGCCGTATTTCAGGGCGTGAAATTTGGCGGTGTTGATCAGCGCGATAAAAAGGGGGCCAAGACCGGAACTGTTTGGCGCGCGGATTTGACCAACACGATCTTTGAGCAGGCGGATCTGCGGAACTCGGTCTTTGAGGAAGCCCAAATGAAGGGCGCGAACCTTACCAAGGCCAATGTCGCCGGTGTTGCCTTTGGTGATACCGATCTGAGCGAGGTTGAGCTTGAAGGTGCGAATGTGGGACTGGTTCTGAACGGAAATATTCCCCGCCGGAAGTGATTGTCGGGACAACCAGCAATGCCTCAAGACGCAAAACGCCGCCCGGATTTGGGGCGGCGTTCTGGTTTCTGTTCCGGACTTCCTTTGATCAGCTGCGGTAATCCGCGTTGATCGAAATATAGCCATGGGTCAAATCACAGGTCCATACAGTGGCCGCCCCATCGCCAAAGCCAAGATCAGCTTCGATATCGATATACTGGCCTTTGATATGGGCTTCGACCGGGCCTTCGTCATAATCGGCAACGCGTTCACCATTTTTGGCAAGTGCAATGCCACCGATGGAAATGGTCAGCTTGTTCGGGTCTGCCGTTACGCCGCATTTGCCAACGGCCATAACGATACGACCCCAGTTGGCGTCTTCGCCCGCGATGGCTGTTTTGACCAGCGGCGAGTTGGCAATCGCCTTGGCGGCAATTTTGGCTTCTTTTTCGTTTACGGCACCGGTGACATTGACGGTGATGAATTTGGTCGCGCCTTCACCATCCCGAACGATCTGATGGGCAAGGTCGCGCAACACACCTTCAAGCGCGTTCTTGAATTCGGCAATTGCCGGATCATTTGCATCAGATACCGACCCGTTCCCCGCCTTGCCGGTTGCAGCAAGCAACAGGGTGTCCGAGGTCGAGGTGTCGCTATCAACCGTGATTGCGTTGAAGCTGCGATTATTGCAATCAGACAGCAGCGCCTGAAGAACGCTGTGCGGCAGGGCGGCATCGGTGAAAACAAAGCTCAGCATGGTCGCCATGTTCGGTTCAATCATGCCCGAACCCTTGGCAATACCGGCGATGGTGACTTTGGTGCCATTGATCATTGCGGTTGCAGACGCACCTTTGGGGAAGGTGTCAGTGGTCATGATCGCCTTGGCCGCATCAAGCCAGCTCGCATCATTTGCCAGAAGATCATCCATCGCATCGGTAATGCGGGTGGCTGTCGTCGGTTCACCAATCACACCGGTCGATGCGGTAAAGATTTCGTTCTTTGCACAATCAAGCGCCCTGGATGCACATTCAACCTTGTCAGCGACGAACTTTTCGCCTGCCTTGCCAGTAAAGGCGACCGAGTTGCCCGCATTGACAAAGAATGCACGCGCCGTTCCGCCCTTAAGTGCTTCACGTCCCCATCGCACAGCCGCAGATGCGGTGGTCGATGTGGTGAAAACACCTGCAACCTGGGTGCCGGTTTCAAGTTCTGCGAACAGAACATCCGGGCGGCCCTTGTAACGAATGCCAAGTGTTGCAGTGTGCAATTTGACACCGGCAATGGCGGGAAGTTCGGGGAATGCTGCGGGGGCAAGCGGTGAAAGCGAAGTCGCAACCATCAGTGCAAGTTCCTTAAATGGACGAGTTTGTTTCATCCTGCCGCAATGGTGACGAAAAGCAAGCAGCAGAATGCATTAATGCCGATCAGTATCGGTAACGCAAACGGGGTGAAGCCATTGGCCACACCCCGTTTGGTTCAAGTGAATTGCAGATCAGTCGATGTCAAACCGAACTGATCAGTTCTTCTTTTCTTCAGCCGGAGCATTCTTTGCAGCTTCTTCTGCTGCTTTGGCCGCTTCGATTTCGACATTGTTGACGATGTCGGCATCTTCACGAAGGCCGTCAACGATCTTGTTGATGGCATCACGGGTAACTTCGGCGGTCAGCTGCGGACGTACTTCGTCAAGCGTCGGCTGGGTGCCTTCTTTTTTCTCTTCAACCTTGATCACATGCCAGCCGAACTGGGTCTGAACCGGTTCCTTGGAATAGGTGCCTGCTTCCATCGAGAATGCAGCATCGGCAAACGGTTCAACCATGTCAGCACGGTTGAAGAAACCAAGGTCGCCACCGTTCGGGCCGGACGGGCCTGTCGATTTTTCCTTGGCGAGTTCGGCGAAGTCTGCACCATCGTCAAGTTCAGCGATGATTGCTTTGGCGTCTTCTTCGTTCTCAAGCAGGATGTGGCGCGCATGAACCTGTGGTTCCGGCGTGTTGCTTGCGATGAATTCGTCATACTTTGCTTTGATGGCGTCTTCGGTGACGGCATCATCAAGTGCGCGATCAAGATAGGTTTCTGCAATCACACGGCGCTCAAGTGCTTCGACGCGTTCCTTTACTTCTGCGTCATCGGCTAGACCGGCATCACTGCCTGCAATCATCAGCAGGCGCTGGTTGATTTCGCGGGTTAACAGATCAGCTTTGAGCATCTCGAAAGGAAGCTGGCGATACTGTTGCGGCAGGCCCTGTTGGGTCGCGCGGACTTCAGATTCCAGGATTTCTTCGCCATTAACTGTCGCCAGAACCGGATCTTCTTTCGGTGCAGCGTCCTGTGCCATGACAGGGGAAGCAAAAATGACGGATGCCAGCGACGCGGCAAGAAGGGTATTGCGCAGCATAGTTTCTCCAGACTTTGATTTCGCGGGCTTCTCGCCCAGTGCCTCTCTCCACGGGTAAATCACATAAGCGGGTGATACACAAGGCTTCGCCGTGGAAGTCGGGCTTTTTCGCAAAGCATTCTGTCTAAAATGTGAAAGCCTAACATTCAAATGCAGAAATATAGCAAGCCGTCGCGAACAGCCTGCTTTGCGGCATTCTTCCCGGCTCGGATTTCGCTGTCGCGGTGCTGTAACCGATTTATGAAGTTTGATCGGAATGGTTCAGATTTTTACGTCAAAGAAGACTTCGCCAACCTGCCCGACTGATCCGTCATCACGTTCAAACTGCGAGCCTGCGACCAGATCGCCGCCAATCAGACGCTGATCAAGCGGCGTGATCATGGAAAGCGATATGGACCTGATTCCCGCATCGGACAGTTTTTGCTGACTTCCATCAGCACGGAGCAGAACAAGCGACGAAAATACGCTGTCCTGCTGATCGATCAGACCATCAAGATTGTCATCGTATTTCGCAAGCTCGGCAAATCCGTCCTTGGCACCATTCTGGTCACCAAACAGTTCACGGCCATCATTGATTTTGCCATCACCATTGCGATCAAGGGCAATAAGCGCATCAGCACCGCGTATCCATGCGGTTTGTTCAGCCGTGCCGTCTCCATCAATGTCAAATTTCTGTCCGTCCTGAAGGCTTGTGATCTCGATGCCGTTGCCATCGAGATCAAGGATCAGCGGGTCCTTTTGAAATGCCTGGGCAATTTCAATACGGACCATTTCGATATGAGCTTCGAATTCAGAGATCGAGATACTGGCCTGACCGGCAACCTTGGAAAATTTTGCTTCGAAGGCGCTGATATCTATTTCGATACTGCGAGATGACACAGATAACGCGCCAAAATTGATCTGTGCAGCACCCTTGGTGATATTCAGAGCCAGTTCCTGAACCGAACCGCGTGATCCATTGCCGCTTATAACGGCCATGTCCTCTGGCGCGCCACCAGTCATGGCATTTGCCATTGCGCGGGCCTTGGCGGGCGGAACCCCCATCATGGCAAGCACAATAAAGGCTTCGCGGTTCATTCGCGTTTGGGCCTCGTCCATTGCCGGTTTGATGGCATTGACGACATCAAGGGCGCTGGTCTGGATCTCGAACACCGGTCGCTGGAACGCGCCAAGGGCTTGTTCAAGGCGACGGTTGGCCTCGATGCTAAGGTCAATCTGATCGACAATGGAGCGCTGGCTGGAAAGGTTGGTGTTATCTGTCGCCCGATTGTCAGCCGACATTGCGTCTGACACGGCACTTTGGGCCGCGGCCTGAGACGTGGCTATTGTCGCTGCATTTTGATGTGCAGTCGGATTTGTAAGGGGTGCGTGGTCAAACATTCAGCGCCTCCTTCCTGAAGGGCTGCGGGATGCCAGATCCTGACATCCCGTTGCAGTTAAATCAGAACATCCTGTTCCTGTGACGGATCAATCACCGGCACGGTTTCACCTGTCGGGAAAGTGAAGGTCGCGTTATTGCCACCCTGACCAAACAGGCCCATCGGCATCATCATGTCGACGGTCAGCTTCAGCTGATTGTTGCCAGCGCCCTCATCCGGGGTGGCCTGACTGATGCTGCGAACGATCAGGGTTGCCTGTTCCATAAACTGTTCGGTGATCTGGGCATTAAGTGCTGCCAGCCGTTCGGCGGCAATCGACTGACCTGTCGACGGATTGGCCGACGGGGTCGTGCCGTCGTTTTCCTGATCAGTCGTGCCAGTGGTTGCGTTCATCAATTCGCGGATGAACTCGGCGACTCCGTTGTCGTTGATATCAAACAGAAGACCGCCATTCTCCGCATTGGCCGGGTTGCCAAGCATATCGACAAGCGATCCGCCACCCAGTCCATCCATGACCGCACCCAGTGCGCCAAGGGCGGCACCCATGCTGTTGCCAATTGCGACGGCTTCGGTGCGAACCACTTCGATCTTGGCGGCCTGATAATTGAACGAGAATTCGCCGGTTTCATTATCAATACTGATATCAAGTGACTGAACGGCCATCATGGCCGATTCAGAAACGCCCACTGCCGCACCATTTGCACCGGCATAGGAAATGGCGGTTTTGCTATGGCTTGCAATGGCCTGGTCAAAAGAAAACTCGAACTGGTCCTGACCCTTGGCGGCGTCGCGAATGCCATCAAACATGGCATCAGTCGCAGCAATTGCGTCTTCTTCGCTCATGCCGGAAAGGGCAAACATTTCCTGCACGCTGCCGCGGATCATTTCAAGCGACACATCAAGGGCGCGTTCAAACAGCTCTTCGGTTGTCAGTGCTTTACCCGAAAGCGCCTTGCCGCTGGCAGGTGTCAGTTGCTGGCTATTGTTATGTGCGGCCAGTGCATCGTCGGAAAGGGCGACCGGATCAATGCGCGTACGCGCATCACCATTGGTCGGCGCTGAATCCTGACCGGTTGCCGGGGCGGCTTTGCCATGAGCCTGACGCGCGTCGCCAAGGGCCGATTGGCCCTGTCGAAACGGATTAAGCGCGGAGAAATCTACCATTTCCTCCTCCTGAGGATGTCTTTGGCAGGGTGATCAGGTCACTCCTGATTGCCAAAACTGAGCTACATGCTCTTTGAAGTTTAAAATAACAGGGAAAATAGTACGTTTTTTTTGTGCGTTTCTCAAGCCAGAAGGTGCAGGGAGCGCGGTATTCGCAAGGGGCAGGTTACATCATCGGGCGAATTCATTGCCGTGGGACGGTAATTTCCGACCCAACATTAGTGATATTGGTTCGTTCCGTTGACAGATGGCAGACAGGGTTCTATCTGTGATCGGGCTCGGCTTTCTGCCGCTGCTCATTCGTGTCTTTATTCATTTGTTCAGGAACGTATTAATGCTCGGCGCCATTGCCCGGAAAATTTTCGGTTCAGCTAACGATCGTGAAGTCAAAGCCCTGCGGGCCACGGTCGAGCAAATCAATGCCCTGGAACCCGATGTCGAGAAGCTGTCTGATGATGAACTGCGCGCCCGCACGGACTGGCTGCGCGAACGTCTCAAGAATGGCGAGACTTTGAACGACATCCTGCCCGACACTTTTGCCACCATCCGCGAGGCATCCAAGCGCGTTCGCGGTGAACGTCATTATGACGTACAGCTTCTTGGCGGGATGGTGCTGTGTCTGGGCAAAATTGCCGAAATGAAAACCGGTGAAGGTAAAACGCTTGTTTCAACCTTGCCGGTTTATTTGAATGCGCTTGAAGGCAAGGGCGTTCATGTGGTGACGGTCAACGACTATCTGGCCCGCCGTGATGCGGAATGGATGGGCGAGGTCTATGGCTTCCTTGGGTTGAGTGTTGGCGTGATCATGCATGGCATGACCGATGATCAGCGCCGTGCGGCCTATGCATGCGACATTACCTATGCGACCAATAACGAGCTGGGCTTTGATTATCTGCGCGATAACATGAAGTTCCGCCTTGAAGATATGGTTCAGCGTCCGTTCAATTTTGCGATCGTCGATGAAGTCGACTCGATCCTGATTGACGAAGCACGTACCCCGCTGATCATTTCCGGCCCGGCCGAAGACAGCTCGGAACTGTATCGTGCGATTGATGTTCTGATCCCGAGACTGACCGCAGAAGATTTTGAAAAAGACGAAAAAGCACGTGCCGTGACCCTGACCGAAGACGGGACAGAGCACGCCGAACAGCTTCTGATGGAAATGGGTATTCTGACCGAAGGCACACTTTATGATGTTGCCAACGTTCACCTTGTCCATCACGTCAATCAGGCGCTTCGTGCTCACAAGCTGTTCCAGAAAGATACCGACTATATCGTCAAGGACGACAAGGTTGTCATCATTGACGAATTTACCGGTCGTATGATGGAAGGTCGCCGTTATTCCGATGGCCTGCATCAGGCACTGGAAGCCAAGGAAAAGGTCAAGATCCAGAACGAGAACCAGACGCTGGCGTCGATCACGTTCCAGAACTATTTCCGCCTGTATCCGACCCTTGCCGGCATGACCGGTACGGCAATGACCGAGGCCGAGGAATTCGAGGAAATCTACAACCTGAAAGTTGTTGAAATTCCGACTCATCGCCCGATTGCCCGTAAGGATGCCGATGACGAGATTTACCGGACGGCCAAAGAAAAGTGGATTGCGATCTCCGAACAGCTCGCCGATTGCCATGAACGCGGTCAACCGGCCCTTGTTGGTACTGTGTCGATCGAGAAATCGGAAATTCTGTCCGATCTTCTGAAAAAGAAGAAAATTCCGCACGAAGTTCTCAATGCCAAGCAGCATGAACGCGAAGCCCTGATCGTTGCACAGGCCGGTGCACCCGGTGCGATCACGATTGCCACCAATATGGCTGGTCGTGGTACCGACATCAAACTTGGCGGTAACGTTGAAATGCGCGTCGAGAACGAGCTGGCGGATGTCACCGACGAAGCCAAGCGTTCTGCGGCGATTGAAAAGATCAAAGCCGAAGTCAAAGCCGATCAGGAAAAGGTTCTGGCGGCAGGTGGTCTGTTTGTGATCGGGACCGAGCGCCATGAATCCCGCCGAGTGGATAACCAGCTGCGCGGCCGTTCCGGTCGTCAGGGGGACCCGGGTGGTTCGAAATTCTATCTGTCGCTTGAAGATGACCTGATGCGTATCTTCGGGTCCGAGCGGATGGATGGCATGCTTCAGAAACTCGGTCTCAAGGAAGGTGAAGCGATTTACCATCCCTGGATCAACAAGGCGCTTGAGAAAGCCCAGCAGAAAGTCGAAGCACGTAACTTCGATATTCGTAAGAATGTCCTTAAATTTGACGATGTCATGAATGATCAGCGCAAGGTCGTTTATGAACAGCGCCGAGATCTTATGCAGGCCAAACATGTTGCCGAAGACGTTGCAGACATGCGCGCCGAAGTCATCGAGGGACTGGTCGAAAAATTCTGCCCGGCAAAAGTTTACCCGGAACAGTGGGAAGTCGCGAGCCTGCACGAAGAAACCACGCGTCTTCTTGGTGTTAATCTTCCGATTGCCGAATGGGTCAAGGAAGAGGGCATCGATCAGGAAGTGATGCGTGAACGTCTTGAGCGTGCTGCTTCCGAAAAGATGGCGGCCAAGGTTGCCAATTATGGTGCCGATATCATGCGCCAGGTTGAAAAAAGCCTTGTGCTTCAGCTTCTTGATCAGTCGTGGAAAGAACACCTTCTGGCACTTGATCATTTGCGTCAGGGCATTGGTCTTCGTGCCTATGGCCAGCGTGATCCGCTTAACGAGTTCAAGCGTGAAGCCTTCAACATGTTTGAGGGCATGCTGGCAAATCTGCGTGAACGTGTAACCCAGATGTTGTCGCATGTTGAATTGCAGTCGACACCACGTCCCGAAGACCTTGAAGCCCGCCGCCCGCAGCCGGAAATGCATGAAAACCGAGACGAGCTTGAAGGTGACGCACAGGACGGCGAAAATGCGACAGTTCAGTCGCGTCAGGCATCGGGCACTGTAAATCCGAACGATCCGTCAACCTGGGGCCGCGTTGCACGCAATCAGGCGTGCCCGTGTGGTTCTGGCAAGAAATACAAGCATTGCCACGGTCAGCTCGCCTGATTGCGAATAAATAAGCATTTAAAAGACGCGCTTCTGTTTGGTTGCGCGTCTTTTTTTGTTTTAAAGGTGTATTTTGCTCAGCAGGTTGTTCTAGCGGACGCTTATTGTTCCTTAACACCCAGCCGCCTAGGCTCTACCGTGATGGTAAATTCGTAGAGAGGTAAATAACGTGTCTTCATTCGATCAGGTATCCAGGCGTGCCAAGAAACTGGCTGCTGAAGGCCAGATTGGCGAAGCGATCAAGCTTTACGAATTGTTTCTTCAGGATTTCCCCAAAAACACGCGGGCAAAAGCTGCGCTTCAAAAACTGCAATCGAATGTTTCGGGGAATTCTAGCGCAGCGCAAATATCCTATGTGGCTGCAAAGAACCTGATCGAAAAAGGGGAATATGCGCAAGGCATCGCCAAGGCCGAGCAGCTTGTTAAGGAGATTCCCGGCAATGCTGCGGTGTGGAATCTTTTGGGACTGGCGTATTTCAGATCCAACAATCCGGCGGATTCAGAGCGGTGTCTGCGCAACGCTCTCGAAATTGATAAAAACCAGGGTCCGGCATGGATCAATATCGGGACACTTTTCCATGCGCAGAACAGATTGGAGCAGGCGCTAACTGCTTTTCAGAATGCCAGTTTGCTTGATCCGAACAATGGCGGTCTGTGCAATAGCATTGGCGGCATTCTGATATCTTTGCAGCGGTTTGAAGAGGCAGAGCAGTTCTGCGTGCGCGCGATCAAACACGCCCCCAATTTTGCAGATGCATATAACAATCTGGCCATTCTGTTTTATCGCAGGGAAAAACTGCATCTTGCAAAACAGGCATATGTAAAAGTCTTGCAACTGATGCCGAACAATTTGCGGGCCTTGGGGGAGTATTTGTACATTCGGGCGAAGTTGTGTGACTGGTCGGCGTCAGAGATTGAGCTCAAGGACAAGCAACCTGTTGGTGAAGTTGGAAACTCCATGTCGCCGTTCTCAATGCTTCATTGCGAAGATGATCCCTATGCTCAGAGAAAACGCTCGGAAGTTCATGCCTTGGAGCTGTCTGTTCTCAATCGTTTCCCGGCAATACAGCGTCCCGCCAATCGTCCGGCACGACTGAAGGTCGCCTATTTTTCAGCAGACTTCCACAATCATGCGACTCTTTCACTGATGATGGGAGTTATGGCAGCGCATGACAAAAACAGATTTGAAATTCATGCCTATAGCTATGGGGCGGTCAAGAGTGGCTGGCGGCGGGATAAACTTCAAAAAATGATCGATAAAAACTGGGAAGTTCATGGTGCTTCGGACGAAGAGATTGTGCGTCATGCCAGGGAACAACAGTTTGATATTGCAGTTGATCTGAAGGGATATACCGATCATGGGCGAACCCGGTTGTTTGCCCATCGTCTTGCACCCGTCCAGATCAATTATCTTGGCTATCCGGGTACGTTGGCGGCCGATTTCATTGATTATATGATTGCCGATCATACTGTTATTCCCGATCAGTATCGAGACGCCTACGTCGAGAAACTCATTTATATGCCCCATTGCTATCAGCCAAATGACAACGAACGCAAGTTCGATGAAAACACGCAATCCCGTGGTGATCTCGGCCTGCCGGATACTGGTTTTGTCTTTAGTTCGTTCAATGCCTGTTACAAGATTTCTCCGCGTGAGTTTGATATCTGGATGCGCTTGCTTCAGAAGGTTGATGGTTCCGTGTTGTGGCTGTTTAAAGGCAGTGACGAAGCGGTCCATAACCTTAAGAAAGAGGCGCAACTGCGTGGGGTTAACCCGGATCGTCTGATCTTTGCGGGAATGGTTTCCGAGGAAGAACATCTTGCTCGTCAAAAGCACGCGGACCTCTTTCTCGATACATTCAACGTCAACGCCCATACCACGGCAAGTGATGCGCTTTGGGCTGGCCTGCCGATTGTAACCTTGCCGGGTAAGCAGTTCGCCGCGCGGGTTGCAGCCAGTATTCTGACTGCTGCAAATTTGCCTGAATTGGTTGCTCAAACCGAAGAAGAATACGAGGCAATTGCTCTTGATCTTGCACTGAACCCGGAGAAGACAGCTGCACTTAAACAAAAGCTGCAAGTGCAACTCAAAGCCTGCCCGTTGTTTGATACCAAAAGTTACACGCGTGCACTTGAAGCCGGGTATGAAGCTGCGTATGACCGTTATTTCAGTGATCAGGCGCCAGCCGATATTGACGTGATGCCGCGTTAAATTCGAATTTTCATCACTTCGATGTCGGCAAGTGATCGGAAAGGAACTGTTTGACCGGATCAAGAACCGAGACATTGGTTGTCAGATAAAATCCCAGCGCGATCAGTGTGCCGGCATGGCCGGTTTCGTCGACTTCAACCAGCTTGGCGTCGGGGGCAAGTTCAGCCAGTTTGCGCGAGTTGCGCGGAAACACCGTATGATCGCGATTGCCGGTGATCAGCAATAGCGGCGGCATTTTTGCAAGGTTCATCTCGACGGGCTGACTGACAGTGGCAGGCGTTTGGCCAAAGGCCTTTTGCGTTGCTTCAACGTCATAGGGATAGAAATCATAAGGTCCAGACAGGCCGATGATCCCGGCAATATGGTTTTCATCAAGCCCGACATTTTCAAGATAGGTGCGATCTGCAACCACCTGAACGGCATTATATGCACCGGCAGAATGGCCTGCGAGGATGACAGGGCGATCTCGCAACCGTTCCGGGTGGGAAACGGCATAGTTTTTCATGAAGGCGATGGCGGCGGCTGCATCCTCGACAAAGGCGGGGAAATGCACATCGGGAACCAATCGATAGTCGGGAATGGCAACCGCATATCCCAGATCGGTGAAGCGTTTGGCGATGAAGGCATATTTCGCCTTGTCGCCTGAATCCCACGACCCGCCATAAAACCAGATCACAAGTGGTGCCGGGCCTGTCGTCGTCGCAGGCAGGTAAAGATCAAGCACCTGACGGTCCCCGGAACCATAAGCCAGATCAGCAATGTCGGGGGCAAAGTCGCCTGCCTGCCATTTGTTATAGGCACCCAGCTTGTCACAGCCCGCCAGCAACAGAACGGCGACAATGGAATTGGCGGCAAATCCCAGAATCCGGCGCGGAGCAGGTTTGCGCGGTTTGCTGGCAGGGACGGATGGAGACATTCAGATACCTGTTTGATGGGTGGGCAAGCATGTAACTCTTGTACGGTAGCTGAAAGATAACAGTTTGACGTTTTTTGCTTTTTATCAAAGTTCGCGGTGCGACTTTTTCTATACTTGGCGAAGACCAAAGCCCGCGATACAACAGTGCCATGACAATACAACAACCAGATAAAGGCTGCATGTCGGTTGACTTGCGCCAGGGTAAAACACCCGAAAAAACAGTGTTCGTCAGTGCGGTTGCGCTGGTCGATATTGATCATCGTGTGCTGATTGCGCAGCGCCCGGAAGGCAAGTCCATGGCGGGCCTGTGGGAATTTCCCGGTGGCAAGGTCGAGCCGGGTGAAACCCCGGAGATGGCTCTTGTGCGCGAGCTTAAAGAAGAGCTCGGTATTGATATCACCGAAAGCTGCCTTGCGCCCTTTACCTTTGCCTCGTTTACCTATGACGATTTCCATTTGATGATGCCGCTTTATCTGTGCCGCGTCTGGAAAGGCGAAATCACGCCGATGGAAGGTCAGCAGGTGAAGTGGGTGCGCCCGGTGCGTCTGGGGGATTATCCAATGCCGCCTGCGGATGTGCCGCTGGTTGCGATGTTACGCGATTTTCTGTGAACCTTGCGCCATACGGTGACGTAACGTTTGTTGTCGGAAAACAAGATTGAAGTTGTGGGGAAGTGATGTCTGATCCGGTCCGTGCCTGTTTGATTATTATCGGCAATGAAATTCTTTCTGGCCGTACCCATGACAAGAACCTGCCTTATCTGGCAGAGGAGCTGAACAAGATCGGTGTGCGTCTGGCCGAAACCCGTGTCATTCCTGACATCGAGGACACCATCATTGAAACCGTCAATGAATGCCGGGCCAGGTTTGATTATGTCTTTACCACTGGTGGCATTGGCCCGACCCATGATGACATTACGTCTGAATGTGTTGCCAAGGCCTTTGGTGTGGCAAACGAACTGAATGCCGAGGCGCACGCGCTTCTTAAAAGCCATTATGAAAAGCCCGAGGACCTCAACGAGGCGCGTCTTCGCATGGCGCATGTTCCGGTTGGCGCGGAGCTTGTGCAAAACCCGATTTCCAAGGCGCCGGGATTCAGAATGGAAAATGTCTATGTCATGGCTGGTGTACCCATGATCATGCAGGCCATGTTCCAGGGGATCAAACACCAGCTGATCGGTGGCAAGCCGATGGTGTCGCGTTCTGTCGGCGGCTATATCCCCGAAGGCACAATCGCCAAGGTTCTGGCAGAGATTCAGGGGGACTTCCCGCATACCGATATCGGTTCCTATCCTTTCCTGCGTGAAGGAAGGCTCGGGACGACACTGGTGGTACGTGGTGAAAATCCCGACGACGTCAATCAGGCATCCGAGCGCATCCGCCTTGTGATCATTGAAAGTGGTCGCGACGTCATCGAAGATACCGGGCATGTCAACGCATCGGCAGATTGACTGCCGCCCAATTGCGTTTGGTCAAAGTTTCATCGGGGAAGTTTGTCTAGAATTGTTCTGACCTTGATAAGGGAAAGAACATGGCTGGAATTCAAAACGAGCCTGATCACGGGCCCGAAGACGATCTACGCAACAGCAAGGCCGCACGCGAAGCCCGCTCAATTGTGCGCTTTATGATTGAGCATACGGCCTATGGCGGGTTCGGGGCGCTGGTGTTTGGCGGGCTGGTTCTGTTTTTCGATACTGGCGGTATCTATAGTCTTGCAATGTCGTCGCGTGATGCGCCGATCTTTATATTCCTGCTGTTCTTCGGGCTGTTCATCACTTTTGGCGGGATCAGTCTGGGGATTGGAATTATGACCCTTGGCGGGTTTTCCGATGATGATCGATACCGCGACGAGCGTCACAATCATCAAAGGCACGATGACTGATCATGTTAAAAGGCGCCACAAACGGGCGCCTTTTGTTATTCTTGATAGGGCGCATAAAGCATTCTACGGGCGATCTGCACCGGTTTTCTTCGCGATGATGCGGGCGACGATCATGCCGATGATCCAGCCAGCAAGCGGCACAACAAAGATATAGTCAAACAGCGGATGACTGGTGTCGCCGCCCGATGCCGCCAGAATGAAGCCAACCCATCCTGCGGTCAGCAAGTAGCCCATGATCTTGAAATAGACGCCGTTTGACAGGCCCTTTTTTGCGGGCTGTTCGGGGGCATTGGGTTGGCCTTTATCGGCAGACATCCTGATATCCTTGTTTTGGGAATTCTGATTTCGGTATTGATGGTTTGAGCTTTGGCAGAGTTAACGTTCAAGGGTCAGGGCATCCGGATCAATGCGATCCTGCCAACCTTCGCGAACAAGCTCCGGAACGATGTGGTCTTCTTCCGGATAGCCGATGCAAAGATAGGCGATCAGACGCCAGTGTTGCGGAACGTCAAGTGTCTTGCCAACCACTTCTGGCTCCAGAATGGAAACCCAGCCAACCCCGATACCCTTGACGCGCGCCGCCAGCCAGAGCAACTGCACCGCGGCCACAGCTGAATAATCAAGCATTTCAGGCATGGTCTTGCGGCCAAGCCCCATACCGGCTTCGGTTTCTTCGTCGGCAAAGACGGCAAGCTGTACCGGGGCCTGATCCATGCCCTGCAGTTTAAGGGAGGCATACATCTTGGCGCGTTCGCCATGATAATCGTTCAAGGCTTCATTATTGGCACGTTCGAAACTGTCGCGAATGGCCTTGCGGCGTTCCGGGTCGTTGACCTTTACAAAGCGCCAAGGCTGACAATTGCCAACCGATGGTGCCAGGCAAGCTTCCTTGATCAGATCATTAATATCGTCTTGCGGGATCGGATCGGTGCGGAACCGTCGCACATCGCGCCGCCACAGCAAAAGGTCGATGAACTGTTTCTGGAAATCCCGATCAAAGACCGGCGGGGTAATGGTTTTGTCATCCGCGACGGACTGGTTGGTGCGATCGGGCTTGTTCATGGCGCAAACCTGCTGGAAATGGCGTTATCAGTGTTTCTGTTTGCACCCTACCTGTGACAAGGGGGAACGCCAATAGCAAGATGCGGTTTGGCGCAGAATACCGGTGAAAACAGTAGATCTAGAAAGGAAAGTCGATGGTAAGCAGTCCGGTATAGTCACTGTGGCGGACTTCGTAGGTGAATTTGCGGCGGACCTCAAAGCTGAGCTGTCCGGGCATCGCCCCCCAGCTTTGGGTGATGCCACCCCCTGTATCAAGATACAGATTGGTGCTTTCAACTGTGACATAGGGTTGAAGCGTGACGTAGCTGTGCGGCAGATCCCGGGTCAGGGCGAGTTCGGACCGAATGCCTTCCAGTGGCTGGTTATCTGTTGCCATCTCGCGAAAGCCGGTAAGGCTAAGATCAAGGTTCAGGGGATCATATCGATAGTCCGACCCGCCATAATAGCGTGTCGATCCGCTGCGGCCGTAATCCTGATTGAGCAACGAAATGGTTTCTTCCTGCCCGGCAAAGGGGGTGATCCTGTGATTGCCCAGATCAAAGCGATAACGCGCTTCCAATGCCGCATCAAACAAGCGGGTGGTCGCCGTATTCGCAGCGATCATGCTGCCATCTGTTGCGCGGGCGGCTTCGACATATTCATGGGCGGTGATCATGTCGCCATCAAGCTGCAGACTAAAGGGCAGGCCGCCAAAATCATATTTTGATGCAAAGCCGATCGAGTTCGAGATTGTGCTGCTTTCGAGACTTTCGGCATATCGAATATTGACGGGCGGGCTTTCGATCGCCGATTGGCTGATCATGCTTTTGCCAAAGCTGAAGCTGCCCCTAAGGTTCAACCAGTCAGTCATGCGGGCCACGAAATAGGGGGAAAGGGCCAGATTGCTTTCGCGATAGCGTAACTGGCGGGAGCCTGACTCACCCAGGGTGTTTCCCCACCCGACACCAAGCCCGACAACCAGACCCTCATCGACGAGATAATCCACCCCGCTATCAATCGAGACAGAATCGCCGCTCAGCCCCGGATCGTAGCCCGAACGGGTGATGCGGTTTTCCAGATCGGTGTGATTGCCAACAACCCAGATGCTGATCGGGACGCGCACGGTGCGTGACTGGGTGGGGAATGTTCCCGCTGCGCTGTCGAAATCGATTTTACCTGCAAGTGATTTGAGTGCCGCGCGCCCCCCAAACACTTCGACTGTCGGGTTTTCGTCTGTGTCCAGATAAAGAGAGGGCGAAGTTTCGTCCGCCGGATCGACAAAATCGTCAAACAGCAGCGGCGAAATCGTGCTTTCATACAGGTCGTTATCCATCTTGTTATAAAGACGGTTCATGTGACGGCGGCGATTGTCCGCGCGGTTCAGGGTTTCACTGCGCAAGATCACGGAATCGGGGCGCGCACCGGTTTCACCGGCAAAAGCCAGTGTCACAAATCGGGGAAGCTGACCACGGTAGTGATACAAGGCTGCCGTTGCGATGCATACCGTGGCGGCAAGGGCCGTTTTCAGGTGCCAGTGCATAAAACGCAGCGCGGTGATTGCTGAAGATCACTCATGATGCGCTGCAAAAGTGCAAGGAATAAGGAGCAAGGCGGGCAATCCTGCCCTATTCCTTGCATGAACAGAGCGCACCGTAGGTAAATCGGCGGGTGTCAGAGAAAGCGGTAATAGGATGTTGCACCATTTCAAAAGCCGCGCTAGAACCCTGTTTCACCGGTTGCAAACCGGATGCGACACGCTTTGCGGGCGTGGCGAAATTGGTAAACGCAGCGGACTTAAAATCCGCCGGCCCTAAAGGCTTTGCCGGTTCAAGTCCGGCCGCCCGCACCATCTCCCGGAATGAAATAGCACTGCGAAGACTGGCTGTTGGGCATCAAACGGACTTGATTGTGCCATCAAATAACCTGTTTTGGGTTGTAAACCCGATGCTCGCCGTCCTTTGAAGGGCTTAAAGCCCTGTTTGGGCGATATTTGCGCTACGCAAATTCAGGAGATTGAAAATGATCCATCTGATCGCATTTGGCATTATTGCCGTTACTGCACTGGTCGTTGCCTGAGTGCCATGTGCCTAACCATCCTGCTTGCATAGCCGGATGGTCCTGATCCTAATTCGTATCTGTTTTAATCTGTTGCAGGATGGGTCGCGGTTTCGTGATTGCCAGATGGCGACGCAGGCGACGTGTGTCTATTTTTGTGGCCGGTGATATCGCAAAATAAAAGGTCTGGGTCGCAACCGGCCGGGAACTGATTTCAAGCAGTTCCCCGATTTCCGGATAGGTATGCATGAGCGTATCGGCGACGGCCTTTTCCATCAGTCCGCCATCGGCGCGTTTGTTTGCAACCATGCGAAGGATCGACAGATCATCGACGACTTCGATGGCGTCAACATCCTGACGGCGACTTTCAAATACGTCGCCATACCAGTACCCTGCGCCAACCGCGATACGGTGATCCCAAAGCTGACCGGCTTCAAGCGGGTAGTCGCGGTGAGAAAGTAAAACCGTGTCGCTGATCAGGATCGGAAATTCATATTCCAGTTCATAATTCTTGGCCTGACCGGCCTCGGCGCAGAATATGACATCAACCTTGCCGCTTCGGGCGGCGTCAATCGCCCGTTTCCAGGGATATACCTCGATCTTCGGGCTATAACCGAACGAACCCAGCAAATCCTCGACATATTCGACCAGAATCCCGCCTGGGCGTGTGCCTTCCACAACATAAGGAGGCCACGAACTGCAGGATGCAACGATTTCCACATCGCGATCACCAGCGGCAAATCCGGCTGAGGGCGGGATCGACAACATAACAAGCAGGCATCCGCCAATCACAAGCTTTCGCAGCATCTGTTTGTCCAGTTTACATGAGTAATCTTTTATGTGTGAAGGGTGTCCGCCTGTTTACAGGGTTTGCCTGCCC
Source organism: Thalassospira profundimaris (assembly GCF_003326795.1). Taxonomy (GTDB): domain Bacteria; phylum Pseudomonadota; class Alphaproteobacteria; order Rhodospirillales; family Thalassospiraceae; genus Thalassospira; species Thalassospira profundimaris_C. Next base: position 863,059 of record NZ_JPWI01000001.1, read on the forward strand.
GGAAGTGCGGGATGTTCGATCCGATGTTTGCGAAGTTATTGATATCACGTCAGTTGATCGGGATATCGATACGCAGAAATTTGCTGCCAGCTTCGGGCTGCGGCGATCAATATGGTTTCCGCTGCGTTTATCGCCCGAAAGTGAAGACCGATGTGACGGTCGCCACAGGGGAAACGGGGTTTACCTGATTTAAATCGGTTAAGGATAGGTTTTGCCTTTGGGCATGGTGCGGTTTCGCAGATCAGGACGGAAGAGAAGCAGTGAATATGATCGAGAATGAAGACGATGCCCCGCGCAAAAAAGAACGGATCGGCAAATATGTTGCCCCCGAAGAGCGTGCTGCCAATATCGTCAAGCAGCTCGACGAATTCCTGCGCAAAGGGCCGCGGAAGGGATTGAAATATTCCCGCTGGCAACAACTTGCCTGGTATGAAATCGTTGATGAAATCAAACGCGCAGAAGCCGCCCAGAAGAGTCAGGACACCTTGACCAAATCGGCATTTCTCAGCCTTGCCATCGGATTTGGCACGGTCGGATTTTGGGGGCTGGTTTTGGTGGCCGGAAACGGTCTTGGCGGAATTGCTGCTGGTGTGATTGTTGTGGCCGGACTGGTGGTCTGGCGGGCAATGGCCAAGGCAAAATGGTTTAAATAGTTATCGGGCCTGAACAAAATGAACAAGGAAGCTGCTGAAACACTGGCCATTCGCGCCATTGCCCATATTGCGGGCGATGATGAACTGCTTCAGGGGCTTGTTGCCCAAACAGGCATGGGGCTTGATGATCTGCGCGCAGGTATCGCCTCAAACGAGGTTCAGCTTGGCGCGCTTGAATTCCTGTTATCCCACGAACCGTTCCTGATGCGCTTTGTTGACGATAGTGACTACGCACCAGAAGACCCGGCACGTGCGCAGATCGTCCTGTCAGGTGGTCCTATCTGGCAAGACTGATCAAGCCAGACGGGATGATCTGACAATGCCGGATTTTACCGTCAGCCGATGAATGGCAACGGTGCGCCGTTATAAAGGTAAATCCAGACCAGCAGACCGCCCCCAAGCAGGACGCGGTAGATTGCAAAGGGTGTGAAGCTTGACCGCTTGAGCCAGTTCATCAAAACGGCAATCGCGATAAGAGCTGTCAGGAACGAAAGACCGGCGGCCAGAAGGATGTCTTCATTGAGGGCGATATTACCTGCTTGCTGAAGGTCAATCCCGGCCAGAAGTCCGGCACCCAAAATCACAGGTATCGACATCAGCATCGAAAACTGTGCAGCGTCTGAGCGCTCATACCCCATGAAACGTGCGGCTGTCATGGTGATGCCGGAACGGCTGGTACCCGGAATCAGCGCAAGAACCTGTGCGAGACCGATAAATAACGCACCGCCCCAGCGCATATGTTCAAGACGATTGATCGTCATGCCGACCTTGTCGGCAATCCAGAGCAAAATCCCGAAGCCAAGCGTGGTCCAGGCAATGATTTCGACCGAACGCAACTGTTCCTCGATGCCGGAGACCTTGAGATAAAAGCCGACAGCGACAACCGGGATGGTGGCGAGCACAATGTGGATTGCAAGGCGCGCACCGGCATTGATCCGCCCGGTAAACAGCCGAACGAATCCGCCGAGCATGGCAAAGACATCGCGCCAGAAATACATCAAAACGGCTGCCAGGGTGCCGACATGGACAGCCACATCTACCAACAAACCCTGATCCGGGCTGCCGGTCAGGGCCGGTGCCAGAATAAGATGACCTGATGAGCTGATGGGAAGAAATTCGGTGATCCCCTGAACGACTGCCAGAAGAATAATGTGCTGTAGGGTCACGCCGGCCTCTGTGCCTGTTCGCTTCAAAAACTGATCGCTTATAGCAGTTTAGCCTGATTCGGCGAAATGCATAAATAGTACCATTTCGGTACTATTGAAACTTTATTTCAGGGCATTCCGGTGGCGAATTCTGGAAGACCCGAAAAAATGTACGGATATTTATGTCAGTAAAACTGACCTATGATGCATTTTGTGCTAGATTCTTGCGTGTTTGGCACGTATACAGTCCGAAACCCGCAACATAAAACCCTTCCAGAGGGCCGTCATGACAGAAAAGATGCTGAAGTTTGTTCATCTTGAACAAAAATATCCGCACAAAAGAGAGGCGTCCGAACGTCGGACAGACTTCAACGAAATTTATGAAGCATTCGAGGATACCAATGCCGCCGATCAGGCGTCGCGTTGTTCCCAATGCGGTGTGCCGTTCTGCCAGGCCCATTGCCCGCTTTACAACAACATCCCTGACTGGTTGCGCCTGACCACCGAAGGTCGCCTTGAAGAGGCTTACGCTATCTCGTCGGCAACCAACAACATGCCGGAAGTTACGGGCCGCATTTGTCCGCAGGATCGTCTGTGCGAAGGCAATTGCGTAATTGAGCAGTCAACCCATGGTGCGGTCACGATCGGCTCGGTCGAGAAATACATTACCGATACCGCCTTTGCGAACGGTTGGGTCAAAGCCCCGAAGCCGGCCAAGGAAAATGGTATGTCGGTCGGCATCATCGGTGGTGGTCCAGGTGGCATGGCTGCAGCCGAGCAGCTGCGTCTCAAGGGATATGAAGTCCATATCTATGATCGCTATGACCGCATGGGCGGGTTGCTGGTTTATGGTATTCCGGGCTTCAAACTGGAAAAGGACGTCGTTGAACGCCGGGTCAAGCTTCTTGAAGAAGGTGGTGTTATCATGCACACCGAATTCGAGGTTGGCCGTGATGCAACCCTTGATGACCTGCGCAAGAAACATGACAGCGTTCTGATCGCGACCGGTGTTTACAAGGCCCGCGAACTCAAGCTGCCGGGCGCCGGTCTGGGCAATGTCTATCCCGCACTTGAATATCTGACCACGTCCAACCGTCATGGTCTTGGCGACACGGTTCCGGCTTATGAAGACGGCACGCTTAATGCCAAGGACAAGAATGTTGTTGTGATTGGCGGCGGCGATACCGCGATGGATTGTGTTCGTACCGCGATCCGTCAGGGTGCCAAATCGGTTAAATGTCTCTATCGCCGTGACCGCGCCAACATGCCCGGTTCCCAGCGTGAAGTTGCCAATGCCGAGGAAGAAGGTGTCGAGTTTGTCTGGTTGACCAACCCGGAAGCCTTTGTCGGTGATGATACCGTTACCGGTGTTCGCGCAGTGAAGATGCGTCTTGGTGCACCCGATGCCGGTGGCCGTCAGAGCCCGGAAATCATCGAAGGTTCGAGCTACACCATGGATGCCGATATGGTCATTCTTGCGCTCGGCTTTGAACCGGAAGATCTGCCAACATTGTTTGATGCACCGGAACTCGGTGTGTCGCGTTGGGGGACAGTCAAAATCGACTTCCGCACCATGATGACCAATCTTGATGGCGTATTTGCTGCTGGCGATATCGCCCGTGGTGCTTCGCTTGTGGTCTGGGCTATCCGCGATGGCCGCGATGCGGCTGACCGGATTGATGAGTATTTGCTGGCGCGCAAAGAAGCTGCTGCTTAAGCCCGCTGCCGCATTAGGAGAGAGAAGTTATGAACAAGATCGTTCAGGACAAAATGGTTCAGAGCCGCGGTGCCGCAGATATCGCCCGTTTTGAGAAAAACGCGGCCCATCTCGAAGCCAGTGGCATGTATGACCCGGCCGAAGAACATGCCAACTGTGGTGTGGGTCTTGTCGGTGCTATTGACGGCAAACCGCGCCGCGAGGTCGTCGAAGCCGGTATCGAAGCCCTGAAGGCAATCTGGCACCGTGGTGCTGTTGATGCTGATGGCAAGACCGGCGATGGCGCAGGCATCCATCTTCAGATCCCGCAGGATTTCTTCAAGGCTTACCTTAAGGTGATCAACCAGGAAGCCCCGGAAAGCCTGATTGCCGTTGGTCAGGTCTTCCTGCCGCGTATCGACATGTCGGCCCAGGAACGTTGCCGTGCAATCGTTGAAACCGAAATCCTCAAACAGGGTTACGGTATTCTTGGCTGGCGTCAGGTGCCGGTTGATGTGTCGGTCATCGGTGAAAAGGCAAACCAGACCCGTCCGGAAATCGAACAGGTCCTGATTGGTGTTCGTGATGACGTCGATGAAGAAAAGTTCGAGATCGACCTGTATGCGATCCGCCGCCGTATCGAAAAGGCCGTGCTGTCCGAAGCGATCAAGGACTTCTATATCTGTTCGATGTCCTGCCGTTCGATCATCTACAAGGGCATGTTCCTTGCAGAAGACGTTGATACCTTCTATCCGGATCTTCGTGACGAACGCTTTATTTCAAGCTTCTGCGTCTATCATCAGCGTTATTCTACCAACACTTTCCCGAGCTGGCCGCTGGCACAGCCGTTCCGTGTTCTTGCCCACAACGGCGAGATCAACACGCTGCGCGGTAACGTCAACTGGATGAAAAGTCACGAAGCACGTATGGCGCACGAAGTGTTTGCCGACAGCATCGATGACCTGAAGCCGGTTATTCAGCCCGGTTCGTCTGACTCGGCAGCCCTTGATGCCGTGTTCGAGCTGATGATCCGTGCGGGCCGTGACCTCCCGATGGTGAAAACCATGATGGTTCCGGAAGCATGGTCGAAAAAGGCATCTACGCCAGACAGCTATAAAAACCTTTATGCCTATTGCAACGCGGTCATGGAACCGTGGGACGGCCCTGCTGCACTTGCGGCATATGGTGGTGAGTGGCTTATGGGTGGTACGGACCGTAACGGTCTGCGTCCGCTGCGTTATGCGGTTACCGGCAATGGTCTTCTGATTGCAGGTTCCGAAGCCGGTATGGTTCATATCGACGAGGAAAGCTGTGTCGAAAAAGGCCGCCTCGGCCCGGGTCAGATGATTGCGGTGAACCTTGCCGAGGGCAAGCTGTATCACGATGGCGAGCTTAAGGACAAACTGGCAAATCGCCGTGACTGGTCGAAATGGGTTGGTCGCACCAAGGTGCTTGATGACCTGATTTCACCGGAAAAAACCGAACCGTCCCATATCGACAAGGAACGTCTGCTGCGTCTGCAAAAGGCGATGGGTCTGACCCATGAAGATCTTGAACTGATCCTTCATCCGATGGGCGAAGAAGGCAAGGAAGCCATCGGTTCGATGGGCGATGACACTCCGCTTGCGATCCTGTCGGATCGTTATCGCGGGCTGCATCACTTCTTCCGCCAGAACTTCTCGCAGGTGACCAACCCGCCGATCGATTCCCTTCGTGAAGCGCGCGTCATGAGCCTGAAAACCCGTCTGGGCAACCTTGGCAACGTTCTGGAAGAAGACGAAAGCCAGTGCGATCTGCTTCAACTTGAAAGCCCGGTTCTGACCAACGCCGAATATGAGGCGATGCGCGGATATATGGGTGATACGGCAGTCGAGATTGATACCACCTTTGATATTACCGGTGGCCAGTCTGCCCTGCGTGATGCGATTTCGCGGATCCAGCGTGAAGCAGAAGAAGCCGTTCGTGGTGGCGCACTGCATATCATCCTGACCGATGAAGCGATTTCCGAAGAGCGTGCTGCCATTCCGATGATCCTTGCGACCGGTGGCGTTCACAGCCATCTCGTGAAGACGTCGCTGCGCACCTATATCTCGCTGAACGTTCGTTCGGCAGAATGCATGGACGTGCATTACTTCGCCGTTCTGATCGGTGTCGGCGCGACGACGGTTAACGCCTATCTGGCGCAGGAAGGTCTGCTTGACCGTTATGCACGCGGTCTGTTCCCGAATGTGGTCAGCACTGCCGAAGTCATGCAGCGCTTCAAGGCTGCAATCGATGCGGGTCTTCTCAAGATCATGTCAAAGATGGGCATCTCGATCATCAGTTCCTATCGCGGTGGCTATAACTTTGAAAGTATCGGCCTGTCGCGTTCGCTGGTGGCTGAATTCTTCCCGGGCATGCCGTCGCGTATTTCAGGTATCGGTCTTCAGGGTATCCAGCGTCGCACGATTGCCCAGCACAAGGAAGCGTTTAACGGCAATGTCGTTACCCTTCCGGTTGGTGGCCTTTACAAATACCGTCGCAGTGGCGAGCGCCACGTCTGGACCGGTCCGCTGATCCATACGTTGCAGTCCTCTGTGACTACGGGCAGCTACAACACGTTCCGCAAGTTCTCGGAAGGTCTGCGTTCGCGTGAACCGCTGCATCTCCGCGATCTTCTGGATTTCCGCAGTGACCGTAATCCGCTTCATCAGGACAAGGTCGAAAGCATTACCGAAATCCGCAAGCGTTTCGTGACCCCGGGCATGTCCCATGGTGCACTTTCGACCGAAGCCCACGAAGCACTGGCGATTGCCATGAACCGTATCGGCGCAAAGTCGAACTCCGGTGAAGGTGGTGAATCGCGTGAACGTTTCCGTCCGCGTGCGAACGGCGACAATGCGCGTTCCTCGATCAAGCAGGTTGCGTCCGGTCGCTTTGGTGTGACGGCTGAATATCTGAATAACTGCGAAGAAATTCAGATCAAGGTCGCACAGGGGGCAAAGCCGGGCGAAGGTGGTCAGCTTCCGGGCTTCAAGGTTACGGTTGAAATCGCACAGCTGCGTCATGCGACGCCGGGTGTGACCCTGATTTCGCCGCCGCCGCACCACGACATCTATTCGATCGAAGATCTCGCACAGCTGATCTATGACCTTAAACAGATCAACCCGCGTTGCCGTGTTTGCGTGAAACTGGTGTCGCGTTCGGGTGTTGGTACGATTGCTGCCGGTGTTGCCAAGGCAAAAGCCGACGTGATCCTGATTTCCGGCTATGACGGTGGTACGGGTGCAAGCCCGCAGACCTCGATCAAATATGCAGGCGTTCCGTGGGAAATGGGCCTGTCGGAAGTCAACCAGGTCCTGACGCTCAACAACCTGCGTGACAAGGTCAAACTCCGCGTTGACGGTGGTTTCAAAACCGGTCGTGACGTTGTGATTGGTGCGATGCTTGGTGCCGAGGAATTCGGTATCGGGACCGCGTCCCTGATCGCACTTGGTTGCATCATGGTCCGTCAGTGTCATTCCAACACCTGTCCGGTTGGTGTCTGTACCCAGGATCCGGCACTGCGTGCCAAGTTCGTTGGTACGGCAGACAAGCTGGTCAACCTGTTCACCTTCATGGCCGAGGAAGTCAAAGACGTTCTGGCCGAGCTTGGCTATGACAAGCTTGAAGACGTGATTGGTCGCTCGGACCTGCTTCAGCAGGTTCACCGTGGCGCGAAAGACCTTGTTGACCTTGACCTCAACCCGCTGCTTGCACAGGCAGATGCCGGTGATCATGCTCGCTTCTGCACCATCGAAGGTCGCAATGAAGTGCCGGATACCCTTGATGCACAGATGATCAAGGATGCCCGTCCGCTTCTTGAAGACGGCGAGAAGATGCAGCTTCAGTACAACATCCAGAACACCCAGCGTGCGATCGGGACCCGGATGTCGTCACTGATCACGCAGAAATACGGCATGACCGGTCTGAAACCGGGCCATCTGCATGTACGTCTGCGTGGTTCGGCTGGTCAGTCGCTTGGTGCCTTTGCAGTTCAGGGTCTGAAGATCGAAGTTCAGGGCGATGCCAACGACTATGTTGGCAAGGGTCTGTCGGGCGGGACGATTGTTCTGCGTCCGCGTCCTTCCAGCCCGCTCAAGACCAACGAAAACACCATCATCGGGAACACCATTCTTTATGGTGCGACTGCCGGCAAGCTGTTTGCTGCCGGTCAGGCTGGTGAACGTTTCTGTGTCCGTAACTCCGGTGCGACCGTTGTGGTCGAAGGGTGTGGTTCGAACGGTTGTGAATACATGACCGGCGGTACCGCAGTCATCCTGGGTTCGGTTGGTGAAAACTTTGGTGCCGGTATGACCGGTGGCATGGCCTTCATCTATGACGTCAATGGTACCTTTGCCGATGTCGTTAATGATGGTTCCATCCTCTACCAGCGCATTGAAACCCAGTATTGGGACGAACAGTGCCGTTCGCTCATCGAAGAGCATGTTGCAGAAACCGAAAGCGGTTATGCACGTACGATCCTTGATAACTGGGATCGTGAACGCGGCCACTTCTGGCAGATCGTGCCGAAAGAGATCGTCGACAAGCTGGAACATCCTATTCGCTCCGAGAGCGAAAACCAGGCAACTGCGTGATCTGATCACGCTTTTGCGCAAGCTCCCTTGTCCAACACACCTGGACAATTGAACTGGCCCCGTACTTCGGTACGGGGCACTTTTCTTTGTCGGTGTTGCGACATACGAGCAGCAAAAAAGGCGGGCCATCTGGTCCGCCTTTTAAATTTGTTCATCAAGATCACGTGGCTGCCGCGTTTCCCGGCAAGTTTAGAGCAGGATGTTCAGATATGTGCCACGCCGCGCATTGTGGTCAATCTGGTCTGTGGCGATCAGGTTGCGCAGGCGGGCAAGCTGGGATGCGATGAAGCTTTCAGACGATGGCTGTTCTGCATTCGCCGACACACGACCACCGACACCCGGAGCGCCCTGAGGGCGGGCACGCGCATCATGAAGTCCCGTTTGGGAAGAGCCAGTACCAATTCTGTTGGCGACCATTGTACCGTCCAAATCTAAAGCCGGTCATGACATTAGCATGCGGTACAGGATTTGTCATGTTTGCGAGAGTTGGGGGCTCAGGAGGTGCAGGCACAAAAAGGGGTGGCTTTTGACCACCCCTGGAGGAAGCTAACGAGAGGGAAAAATCACGTTAGGATATTAACTCTGGTGCCGCGATGACCACTGGTCTGAAGCGGCTGATGTTCTGTGACGATGGAACCGATAACCTTGGCCAGACCGGTTGCCTTGTTGATCGCGCCTTCGGCGGCGGCAAATGGCAACGACGGATCGGCTCCGCCATTGGGGGTGATGGCATCATTGACGGCCTGTGCGGCTGTGCCGAGCCCTGAACCTTGTACCGAACCGATCATCTTGACCTCGTCATCCTTTCCAAAAGGGCAGATCGCCCATCGAAGAGAACATCATTAATTCTGTCTGATCTAAAGGTAGGGATTAATTGCGTCCGGAAAAGTGACGGTTGTCACAGCGCCAAGGTGCAGGCTGTCCCGGGCACCTGTAACCGTATGTAATGCAAGTGTTTAGATCGAATATCCCCGTAAAGATTTTTTTAACCTTCGGGTGATGATCGGGGTGTCTTCAGGGGTCTGTCGGTTGTGGACTCGGGCATGCCATCCCGAATGCCGGGATATCGGAACATATCCCGGGCGACTGGACGTCTAGCTACGCTGGCGTTCGGAACGCAGCGCAATGGCGTCATGAATGGCTTTTTGCAACTGGGTCGGGCGGAAAGGCTTTTTGATAAAGATGTAGTTGCCCAGCAGATTGTCGAGTTCCTTGCGAGACCGTGCGGGATAGCCCGACATGAATACAACGCTGTATCTGGGATTCGTGCGCAGGGCTTCCATAATCAGCTGGGGACCGGAGCGACCAGACATGACAACATCGGTCAGAATAACGTCAAACGGATCGTCCTGTTCGGCCTTGCCAAGAACTTCAAGCGCCTCTTCCGTGCTTTTTGCCGTTTCAGTTCTGAAACCCGCATCTTCAAGAATGATGCGTGCGGTTGTCCGAAGTGCCTGTTCGTCATCAACGATCAGGATGCGCTCCCCGTTGCCGGGCATCCCGGCGGCATCATCGACCAGAAGGGTTGTCTCGACCCCCGGTTCAGAGCGTGGCAGATAAACAGAGAAGGTCGTACCTTCGCCCTCGACGCTTTCGACATTGATGAAGCCGTGGGATTCTTCGACCCAGCTATGAACAATCGAAAGCCCAAGTCCCGTGCCCTTGCCGGGCTCCTTGGTCGAGAAGAAGGGCTCAAAGATATTGCCGATAATGTCATCGGGAATGCCGGTCCCGGTATCCTGAACCGTTATGACAACAAATTCGCCTGCGACGTCTTCGGGATAGCTGTCCTCGTCCTCGTCGGGATTGCGTTCGGCAAAGGGCGGGATATCAACACTGCGCGATGAGATCTGCAATGTGCCGCCATCTGGCATTGCGTCGCGGGCATTGATCGCAAGGTTGAGGATACAGGCAGAAAGCTGAGTCGGATCGACACGGGTATAAAGGTCCGGTTTGTCCGTCCAGATCTGCAATTCGATCCGGTGTTCGAGCAGGGTAAGAAGCAACTTCTCCATTTCCGAGAAGATGTTTTGGACCCGAATATTTGTCGGCTGATCAATCCGGCGGCGTGAAAACATCAAAAGCTGATCAGCGACACTGGTTGCACGTTCGCCCAGTGAAATCACGTGATCGAGATATTCTTTCACCCGTTCCTTGTCATCGATTTTTGCGCGGGCAACTTCGGCAAAGCTCAGGATGCCGGCAAGGCAGTTGTTGAATTCATGGGCAACCCCGCCAGCCATCTGACCGACAGCTTCAAGCTTCTGGGACGTTGCGAGCTGGCGCTGAAGGGCTTGCTGTTCTTCACTCGCGCGATGCTGGGCTGTGATGTTGCTGCCTGTGCCACGATAGCCATTGAAACGTCCATCAAGCGAAAAGACCGGAACGCCGTTGATGCGTCCATAGTGCTTTTCGCCTTTGCGCGAGGTCCATGAAAATTCGACATTCTGGAATGCCATATGGGCATCAAGTCTGCGTTGCAGGTAATGCCAGCCTTCCGGGTGTTCGGATGTCAGGCCAAGCCGGTCAAATGACTGCCCTTGCGGGGACCCGTTGATTTCTTCGATCAGCTGATAAAACTTGTAGGATGCAAATGCGATCTTGAGGTCTGCACCCATTTCCCAATACCAGTCTGCCGAAGACAGGGTGAAGTCACGGAAGCGTTCTTCGCTGTCGCGCAGTGCATCCTGTGCAATCTGATGTTGCTGGGTACGGCGTTCAAGACTTTCGGCCATGGCATTCAGGCCACGTTCAAGCGTACCGATTTCGTCACGGCCCATCGGTGTCAGGCGTGAGCTCAGCTTACCCAGCTGGATCTTGTTGACGAATTGTGCAGCCGTAATCAGACGTCGCAGAACGGTTTGTTGCGTAAACAGAAAGATCAAAGCCGAGGTCAGCAAAATGCACAGCGCCGAACCGATCAGAAGCACGGATTGCATCTGTCGCTGGCTTGCCTCAAGCCCCTTGGTCGAGACCTTGAGATAGACATACATAAAGGGCTGATTGGCGTTCAGACTGAAAAGCGGTGTGATCGAGACGATGCTGTGACCGTCTCTGTCATCGGTTGTGAACAATGCCGGCTTCGACATATCGGCGCGCAGTTGTTCCGCCGGAAATCCCGGAATAGTCGAAATGGAACTGCCAATCACAAAGGGATCAATGGCGTGATAAATCGTGCCGTCAAAGCCGACCGCCATGGCCTGCAGCAAGTGATCACCCAGAAGAAGCTTCATCTGACTGGCATCACTCAGGATCGAGACCTTAAGCTGTTCATCCTGAATCAGGCGGCCGGGCGTACTGATTTGTTCCGCGATGCGGCGATCAATCTCGGCGCCGAAATACTGGATATAATAGCCACCGAACAATCCGAGCAGAATGGTTTCCACGATGACGATCGCGAGTGCGATCTTGAATACCAGGCTGCCGATCAGTCGGTCTAACAGCTTCTTCACGCGTAGTCGTCTCCCCTGACCGAGAACCCGGCCCCGCGCATCCCGTTAGTTTGGCTCAATATAATATTGGCTCGGGTTGGTCGGTGCCGGCGTCGCATAGCTCCAGGCCGCCGGAATGACTTTGGGAACGTTGTGGAAGTTTTTTGCAACCACGCCTTTCCGGTTCGGCGGAAGAGCAATTCCCATAACGTAAAACTGATCTACGCTGATGTCGAGGATGTCACGCATCAGTTGAGTTTGTTTTTGAGCGTTCGCGGTTTCTTTGAGTTGATTATAGAGTGCAAGTTGCCTTTGAACGGTCTCGGGGGGCGTGATGGCATCAGGGCTTTCCGGATTGACGTACCAGTTGGCCCAGCCGGTTGCGAACCAGGAAGAATCCGGGGACATCGGCAGATAGTTAATGGGGATCACCATCGCATCCAGACCACCATCGCCACCCCAGGCGCTTGCCTGATGATCATTGAGTTCGCGCAGAGACACAAACTCTTCACGCGGAAGGTTGCGCGCCCTCACATCTATACCAAGTTCACGCCAATACTGGATCACTGCATCAAGGATTGCAAAACGGTCAGCCCCCTCGGTGTCGATGGTAAATGACAGGCGCTTGCCATCCGGTCTCAGCAGGAAGCCGTCCTCATCTTTGTGGCGCAAACCTGTTCGTGCAATGTAGTCCGCGGCAAGGGCAGGGTCATAGTGAATATACTGACGTGCCAGAACTGTGTGATAAAGCGGGCTTTCCGGGCGTGGTGCCGCCTGATGAGGCAGCGCCTCGGGCACAAAGCGTGCAATGATGTCGTCGCGATCAATGGCATGCGAAAGCGCAATCCGGAAATTCTTGTCCTGGAAGATATTGCGTAATACCGGATCCTTGTCATTGAGGTTCAAAGACAAGGTCAGGGTGTTCATATCGCTTTCAATCAGCGTGAAAGGCTGCAGGTTCTCATTGGCAGAAAGCACCTCGTCTGCACGCGTGCTGACATGGCGTTCCTGCATATTCACTTTGCCCGCAATTGCCGCGTCGCCTGCGGCACTTTTTGACGGAACAAGTGTAAATGATACCTCGTCGATATAGGGAAGCTGACGACCGGTAGGATCAATTTTCCAGTAGTAGGGATTGCGCTTGGCAATCAGGGGATCATCCGTTCCGTACACGCCCGTGAGGACCCAGGCATTTAATGTGGGGACATCCGGATTGAGCCAGCGAGACGGATCGTCAATCGTGCCCGGATTACCAAACACACTGACAAAGCGTTCTTTCCATCCGTCAAAGCCAAGTGCGCGCGCTTCCGCGTCTGCGTTCTGATTGTATTTCGGCAAAAGCGGTTTGAGAAAATGGGCCGGATAGCTTACCGGCTCCACCCCTTCGGGGCGCGCAAGGGCTGTCGGAAACAGGCCATAAGGGGTACTGAAACGAAATGCGACGGTGTTTTCGTCAACTTCGTCAATTTTCACGGCGTTTCCACCGGCTGTCAGCCACTCGGGCACGGCGTTCGGAAAGGCCGGATTCAGCAGGATATCTTCATACCAGAAAATAATGTCTTTGGCAGTGAAGGGGGCACCATCAGACCAGCGCATACCCGGACGCAGACGGAAAAAGAATTCAGTCGCATCACTGCTTGGCTGGAATGAGAGAGCAACATTCGGAATGGTCGAAGTCCATTGCGGTGTCCAGCGCAGAAGGGGCTCATATCCGATATTGCGGATCAGAAGTGCCTGATCGCGCTGGCTTCGCTGGGCCATTTGCCAAGTGCCGCCATAGACGCCAATTTTGTCATTCGGGGTGACAATCATCGGAGTGGTTGGCAGACGATCATTAACGGGGGGAAGCTTGCCCTCGGCAACCCGCTTTGCAAGGGTAGGGGACTCGCCAAATTCGACAGCGCGCGTTTCGGGGAGATTGATGAACAAAGCTCCCAGTGCAGCGATCAAAATGTACGTAAACTGTTTCAAAAAACCCTTAGCCCCCGTGGCGTTGCCTGCCTTTGATCAAAGGTATCGATAAAGCTATTCAAAGGTGGTGAATACCCTGAGTGGATAAGAAGGTAAATACACCAATGCGCTTGATAAACCCCAAAATGACAGAATCTGAACATTCCCCTATGAAGACAATTTACAAGTTTGATTGGTTCTTTTTATTTCTTGCAATGGGTTGTATCGATCCCGGGAAGTTCCCTTGGTCCGAAATGCCGCAGGTTTGAGAGGTTTTCATGCGAAATCGAAAAAACCAGAGGGTCGGTTTCTTTGGTGCCTGTGGTTGAGCCTGTAAGCGCTGTTGTCTTGTCTGGAACATACATATTCTACCAAAGTTTAATTACATCTAAATTAGGTATCTGGCGTTTGCGCCGTGAAATTTCGAGAATGAACGGCTTAATTCCTTAAGCGAGTCGCCATATATCTGATGTAAGGCAGTTTGAACTGATCTGGTAAAAGATGTGCCATGGCACAAAGTGACAAAAAAAATCGGCAGGATCATGGGGCATCTTTTATGAAAGGGCCCAAGCCTCTGGCTCCCATCCCGCGATATGAGCCGGGATCAGATGATGCTTTGCGTGACCGTCTGAATTCAACATCTGCAACGTCTTCTTTTGCTCCGGTCGATATTGATGCCGATGGCATCAATGTTGCCGGGATCGAGGGGATGATTGATCGTAAGAAGGCAAATGTTGCGGCAAAGATTGTCGATACGGATCCCGATCAGGCATTGCGCATCATTCGAAACTGGCTCCTTCAAGAATGATGATGCGCTCGGTGCGTCTCTCAAGATCAAAATCAGTCAGGCCAAAGAACCTTCCTTGTCGCAGGGGTGGTATAATTCCTTGGCATTGAGTGATTTTTTGTCATGCTGAGGGCTCGATGCGTAAAGGGGAGGCGCAAAAAGCCCATGACCGATTTTACCAAACTGATCGAAGAACAATTCTGTGCGTTCGATCCGGATTATCTCGCGCAGCAAGAAGCCTTTGCGACAAAGCTTGCGCCGTTGCAGGACAAGCTGATCGAAATTCAGCAGACTGGTAACAGCATGGCGGCATCTGATCAGCAGATGATCGAATGCAAATGGTATCTGATGTACACCGCCGACTGGGAAACGCTTTCAAACAAGATAGATGCCTTTGCGCAATCCCTTGAAAATCCGGATCAGGATTGGGCAGAGCAACAGGTCGCAAGTGATGGTTCCTGGGGCCCCTGTTACGATCAGTGGTTCCTTAAGGTCGATGCGATGATTGATGCGGTCAATACACTGGCAGATGCCGGACAGGCCCCCGAATATCCTTTGACATTTTTGGCACCCATTGGAACGCCGTCCAAGATGGTGGCGTGGCTTGAAGGTCAGAAGACGTCAAAGATCTATGCCGATGGTCTGGACCGGCGTGATGCGCTTGGCGCTGTTACTGCCGCCTTGTCGCAGATGTGTTTCAAAAGCGAAATTCGTGACTATTTTCAAAGCAATGTGAAGGGCTTTGATCTGACACAGGAATATATCGATACCTATAAAAAGTGGCTCGATGACTGGCAGGACAGAGAAAGCGGATATTGGGGGGGATGGTTTGACACCCTTGATCAGGGTGTCCTGAAAAGCAGCGACCTTAGCCTGACCTTCCATAATATTTCCTATCAGCACGGCAAGGTGGATTTGTGGACAGAGATTTTCCAGACCACCCTTGCGATCCGCGATGATGCCTATCCTTTTGGCTGGAAACACAATGGCGATTTCAACAATCACAACAATTACGATGTGACCAAAATTTTCGATCTGGGCTGGTCGAGTGTTGATGCCGATACTCAAAAAGCCGCCTCTGCCGATATCGGTCTGGTTCTGGACTGGTGCCTTACGAAATCCATGACACCCGATGGCGGTTTCATTGATGATCCGACCTTCTATAACTCGGTCGGGGCTGCCTATTATTATGGTGTCTCCTTCCTCGATCAGGCGGGATATTTTGGCACCACGGCGCCGTTCTGGATAGACAAACCGTTTCCGGGCGGCCCGGCTCTTTGCTGTAAAATCCAGAAAAACATCAAGGCCGAAGGGCTTGATGATGACGAAGCAAAGGCCGCCATGGAAAAACTGGTCGATGCGTGCGGGAATTGCACCTGAGGCTGGCTGGATAACGGGGCAATTCTGCATATGGGAATGGCGAAACGGCCCCGGCGATCCCCATATATCAAAAGAAGAACAACAACAGTTCACGAGGTTTCGCATGACGGACCGTAAAGATATTGATCTGGCTGCGTTGCGTGTGCGTCTTGAAGAAAGGCGCGCAGATATTCTGGCGCATTCAACCCATTCCGAAGATTACCGAAAGCCGGTTGAACTTGATCAACAGGCGGTCGGGCGGTTGTCGCGAATGGATGCGCTTCAAAACCAGCAAATGCATCTGGAACAGGAACGTCGCCGGGCTGCGGAACTGGACCGGATTGAAAAGACTCTTAAGCGGATGGATGATGACAAATATGGTCATTGTCATAATTGCGGCGAAGATATCGAGAAGAAACGCCTGGAATTTGATCCGACCACGCCGCTTTGCGTCGGTTGTGCCGACCGTGTCAGTCATGTCTGATATCACGCGACATGGCTGAGTTTGCGATGACCGTCATTTTGTTTGAAAACGGGGATGCTGTTTGACGGTTTGCTGTCAAAAGAGCCTTTATTGGCCAGGCTGCTGGCTTTGGGGGCTGATTGTATGTTTGACCATATGGGCAAGCATGTCATCGGCAAGGGCGCAAGGATCTTGTGCGCCTGTCCGCGCACCACAGGCGACACTTGAGTTTAACCACAAGGACCCGATGCTCGACCGGCACCGGTCGGTGCGATGGCTAAACAGTCGTGCCGGGGGTGGTTCGAAATATGTTGTCGCGGGGCTGACCGAATATGAAATGCAGGCATCTTTTGATATGCGCATTGAACCGCGTGAGGTCGGGTTGGGGCGCTATTGTCTTGATCCGGTGCGGGTCAACCCGAAGGTCAATGTCGTCAAGCATCTGGTTTATATCGCATCGGAACTTGAACGCGGATCATGCGAATATAATGCCGTCTACGCCCACGAGGGCGAGCATGTAAAAGTCAATCGCGGCATGGAGGCTGACATCCGTGCTGCGCTTGATGATCTGGTGAATGATGTTGTCGGCAAGGTGGGCGCGATGTTCCCGATGCCTGCCGAAAACGTACAATCGGCGATCAGGCGGCTTTTGTCGGAATATGGTCGGGATTTCAAACGCCGGTTACGCGACATTGACCGCCGTCGTCGCGAAGAGCAACGCCGGATCGATACCCCGGAAGAATATCAAAGACTTTCATTGTCCTGTGGCCCGAATTCGGCATTTCAGACGGTATTGCAGCAGGCTGTTCGGTGATCTGATGGATGATCAAACCTGATTTGCAGAGCCGTCTTCATCCATTCCTGCAACATCTCTTAGCCCGTCCACATCAAGATGGAAGATGTTGCGCGCCTGGAAGTCGAGCAGCTCAATGCGCCGGAAATCAGCAATGATCCGGCTGGCTGTTTCGGTGGTGATACCAAGCATCGCGCCGATATCTTCGCGTCCGGGCAATTGGCAGTTACCGGTTTCCGAATCATTTAAAAACAGGCAAAGGCGCGCAACACGTTCGCGCGCCGTACCGGTCGACATCTGGGTGAGCCAGTTGTCTGAATCCATGACAGCCTGATGCCAGCGGTTAAGGACCTGTTTATGCAGTCTCGGGCTTTCACTATCGAGTTTTTCAATAACAGCGATCGGAATACGACAAAGACGGCTGTCCTGAATGGCTTCGGCATGATGAGTGAAGCATTCACTGACAATGGCCTCAAGGCCGATGGTGCCCCCCGGACGGACAAGTCGCACCACCCTTTGATTTCCGTCGGGCAGATAATGGACCAGTTTGATCAACCCGCTACGCAGTGTGTAGATCGACTGTGCCAGATCCCCTGCGTTGTATAGGATGTCACGTTTGGCAAGGGCGATATCTTCAACAGGCATGTGGACGAGCTTGAAATCCTCGTCTGTCAGATTGTTGAACAGGGCAAATTTGCGCACACCGCAGTCGCGACAACGGGCAAGGTCGGGTCGGAAAACATGGTTTGCTGTATGGTTCACAAACACCACCCTTTTAAACGGGGTCTGTACCCGGACTGGTTGATGATTGAAAAATATAATCAATCAAAACCAGTCTTAAATGTACCGTATCTCGTTGTGAAATCAATCTAAAGTCGACCAGCGTCCAATTGTGCCTGTAAAGTCAAGGACTCAGGGATTGGTATCGAGCGTCACCAGACCTTTTTCGATGGCATAGCGCACAAGACCGGCAGAGCTGTCGATATCAAGCTTGCGCTTGATGTTCCTGCGATGTGTTTCGACAGTGCGGACACTGATATCAAGTTCGCGCGCAACATGCTTGTTGCTCGCTCCCTTGGCAAGAAGGCGCAGAACCGTTCGTTCGCGTGTTGTCAGCGGCACACCGTCATTGCTGCTTCCTTCGCCCGCACTGATGCCGTCAAAGGTCGAGCTATAGGCTTCGCCGCCATTGGCGATGGTTTCAATCGCCCGGACCATGTCATTTGACGATACGTCTTTCAGGATAAAGCCCTTAGCACCTGCCTGCTGGGCCGTACGCAGATATTCGGGGTTTTCGTGCATCGAAAGAATGACGACCTTGGCATCGGGCAGGGTTTCACGGAATTTCTCGGCCGCTTCGAGGCCGTTCATTACCGGCATGGAAATATCCATAAGCACGATATCAGGACGAAGTTCGGCCGCGAGTGACAAGGCTTCAACACCGTTGCTGGCTTCGCCAATGATATTGATATGGTCAAAACATTCCAGTCGCGAACGAATTCCGTCCATCACAAGGGCATGATCATCACATAGCAGAATGCGTAATGGGCGATCCGGGGAATAGATTTGATTGGCACTGTTCATTGATCGAAACTTGGTCCTGTCGCGTAACGGTGATTGCAAGGCCAGATTAACCGGTGATTGATCTCTCGGGTAGACCATTCTGGCTGGATGCCGGAATAAATGCAGTGATTTTGGTTCCGTCATCGGGTTCTGAGCGTACCGAAAGCCCGCCGCCATGGAATTCCATGCGTTCGCGCATGTTGCGCAAGCCGATCCCGGCGCGCGGATCACGGTTACGGATATAGCGATTGGTTTCAAAGCCGACGCCGTTATCGGTAATGCGCATCACCACGCTGGGGCCTTCGCGTTTGATCGATATTTTGATCACGGTTGCGTCGGCATGACGTTCGATATTGGTCAGGGTTTCCTGCAATACACGGTAAAGGGTGGTCTTCTTGGCGATATCAAGCTGGTTGTCGATATTGTCGATTTTCACTTCCATCAGGATACCGGACCGATCCTGAAGCTCTGCACACATGCTTTCGATGGCCGGTTTCAGACCAAGATCGTCAAGAACCGCCGGACGCAGGTCGCGCGAAATTCGCCGGACTTCGTGAATGGCGTCCTGCAATCGTTTGGCGGCTTTTTCCATCGGTTCGACCGCGTTTTCACGTGCTTGCCCAATGCGTGCGATGGCGGTTTCGACTGAATATTTGACCGATACCAGTATCTGGCTGATGCCGTCATGCAGTTCACGCGAGACCCGAAGGCGTTCCTGTTCCTGAACATCAACCACGCGATGGGTCAGTTCCTTGAGCTTGGCATCAGCAAGTTTGCGTTCCGAAAGGGTCACAACTGTGCCTGATATGCCAACCAGAAGGACGGCAAGGATTGTCACGCCGATGATCGAAATCGTGGTTTCACGAATATGGGTGGAAACTTCGGTCTCGATTTCGGTGACCTGTTCGGCAATGTCGTCGATATAGATGCCTGTGCCGATCATCCAGTCCCATTTGTCGAGCATCAGGGAATAGGTGATCTTTTCGGTGGGTTCGCCAGTCGATGGTTTTTCCCAGACATGGCGCATGAAATCGCCGCCCTTTTCGGCGTTGAATATCAAACCCTGAATGACGCTGTTGCCGTTAATGTCGCGCAAATTCCAATAGGTCCGGCCAACCCGCCAGGGTTGGGGCGGTTCGACAAGTGCCGTTCCATCACGGTCATAAATAAAGAAATAGCCATCCTTGCCATAGGACAGGTCTTCGATGATGGCCTTGACCCGTTCCTTGGAAACCGCATCAAGCGGGCTTGCCACCGAATAGATGTGGTCAATCGATGCCATCGCCAGTTCGAGATAACTTTTGAGCTCTTCCTTGCGGGCTTCAAGGATATTGCGTTCAAAGGTTCTGATTTCTGCTTCTGCCAGTCTTTCGGCCTGCGCAAAGACCAGCCATGAGATGGCGGATGCAGCAAGCACCAGCGGCAAAATGGAAAGCAGCAGGAACTTTAGTCGAAGATTCAGCTTCGGCATGGGCGTAACCGTTTCAGGGTTGGGGTCTTTTTCGTGGGGCGGACAATAGCATATCTGTCACAAAAGTCCCCGAAAGATCACGGTTTTTCAGGCCGCATGGGTGTTGTGGCAGTGTTTTTCGTTCCACATGGTGAAAAGCGACTGGTCTTGTTTTTGTTCAATTGGTATTACCAATTTCAGAGATCATGCTTTGACAGGGAGAGGGCAATGCGCATATACCAGAACCGACGCCTGCCCACCGGGCGCCAAAAGCTCTGGATGCATTGCACAAGATCTCAACGTGCAGGCATCTTGTTCCGCCACAAAAGGTATGGCGTTGCAGGCATCCCGCACCGCAGCGCATTCCGGGACCATATCGTGGCGTTTCACTTGGTTTTGGCAGGCGCGCACAGGCACGTTCCTGCCAGGAAAATGTGGTAGGAGCCCGGTGTCAATGACGCGTTCTGCACCTAAGCGTATCCGTAAACTTCTGGTCGCCAACCGTGGCGAGATAGCGATTCGTGTTTTGCGAGCTGCCAACGAGCTTGGCATTCGCACCGTTGCGATCTTCTCGGACGAAGACCGTTTTGCCCTTCACCGTTTCAAGGCTGATGAAAGCTATGCGGTGGGCAAGGGTAACAAACCCATTCGCGCCTATCTCGATATCGAAGACATTCTTCGGGTTGCACGTGACGCCGATGTGGATGCGATCCATCCCGGATACGGCTTCCTTTCGGAAAACCCGGAATTCGCCGATGCCTGTGCC
The DNA here is from genome assembly GCF_003326795.1 of Thalassospira profundimaris. Taxonomy (GTDB): domain Bacteria; phylum Pseudomonadota; class Alphaproteobacteria; order Rhodospirillales; family Thalassospiraceae; genus Thalassospira; species Thalassospira profundimaris_C. The sequence goes on from NZ_JPWI01000001.1 coordinate 883,731, forward strand.
GAGGCCGGGATTCAGTTTATCGGCCCTGATTCCGATGTGATGCGTCTCCTTGGTAACAAGGTTTCTGCGCGTAATCTGGCCGAAAGTGCGGGTGTTCCGGTCATGCCGGCATCAAGCGCCTTGCCCGAAGACATGAAGGAAGTAACCCGGATTGCCGAAAAAATCGGCTATCCGCTGATGCTTAAGGCAAGCTGGGGCGGTGGTGGTCGTGGCATGCGCGTCATCGAAAATGGCAAGGATCTTTCCAATCAGGTCCTTGCCGCGCGGCGCGAAGCCGAAGCCGCCTTTGGCAATGGCGAGGTCTATTTTGAAAAGCTGATCCGTCGCGCCCGCCATGTTGAAGTTCAGCTTCTGGGCGATACGCATGGAACCCTTGTTCATCTGTATGAACGTGATTGCTCGGTTCAGCGCCGTAACCAGAAGGTTGTTGAACGCGCACCCGCGCCATACCTCAATGATGAACAGCGTCAGGAAATCTGTGATGCCGCTATCCGGTTGGGGACGGCTGCCAATTACGTGAATGCCGGGACCGTCGAATTCCTGATGGATGTTGATACATCCAAATTCTATTTCATCGAGGTCAATCCGCGTATTCAGGTCGAACATACTGTGACCGAATGCGTAACCGGTTTTGATCTGGTCAAGGCGCAGATCCTGATTGCGCAGGGCGGACGCATTGGTTTCCCGTCGGAAACCGGCATTCCCTGGCAGGACAAGATCAAGCTGCGTGACCATGCGCTTCAGTGTCGTATCACCACCGAAAACCCGGAAAACAACTTTGTTCCCGATTACGGGATCATCAAGGTTTATCGCGGGGCCAACGGTTTTGGTATTCGTCTTGATGGCGGTACGGCTTATTCCGGTGCTGTGATCACACCGTTCTATGACAGCATGCTCGAAAAGGTCACCGCCTGGGGCAGCACCCCGCGTGAGGCCGTGGATCGCATGGACCGTGCCCTTCGTGAATTCCGTATTCGCGGTGTGGCAACCAACCTGGCCTTCCTTGAAAACCTGATCAATCACCCGAAATTCCGTGCGGGTGAATATACCACGCGCTTCATTGACGAAACGCCCGACCTGTTCAAGTTCGTGCGCCGTCGTGACCGTGCGACCCGACTTCTGCGTTTCATCGGTGAAGTTGCTGTGAACGGCAACCCGGAAGTTGAAGGCCGCATTGTTCCGACCAATCTGCATGATCCGGTGATGCCGAAATCCATCGATCTTGGCGAAATCCGGCCCGGTACCAAGCAAAAGCTTGATCAGCTGGGGGCAGAGGGGTTCTCGCGCTGGATGAAGGATCAGGAACGTGTCCTGATTACCGATACCACGATGCGTGATGCGCATCAGTCACTGCTTGCTACGCGTATGCGTACTTACGACATGCTCGAAATTGCGCCCTATTATGCGCATGGCCTGCCGGAACTGTTTTCGCTGGAATGCTGGGGCGGGGCGACGTTTGATGTTGCCATGCGCTTCCTGAAGGAAGACCCGTGGGATCGCTTGGTCAAGCTGCGTGAACGGGTTCCCAACATCCTGACCCAGATGTTGCTGCGCGCATCAAACGCGGTTGGCTATACGAACTATCCCGACAATGCGGTTGATTATTTCGTCAAGCAGGCGGCTGAACATGGCATGGATGTCTTCCGTGTCTTTGACAGCTTGAACTGGGTCGAGAACATGAAAGTCGCCATGGAATCGGTTCTGAAAACCGACAAGCTGTGCGAAGCGACCATCTGTTATACGGGCGATATCTATGACAAGAACCGCCCGAAATATAATCTTGATTACTATGTGAATATGGCGCGCGAGCTTGAAAAATCAGGTGCGCATATTCTGGGTCTTAAGGATATGGCAGGGGTCTTGCGTCCGGCGGCGGCGACCGAACTGATCAAGGCACTTAAGGACACGGTCAATATCCCGATCCATTTCCACACCCATGACACCAGTGGTATTTCGGCTGCAACCGTGATTGCCGCGATTGATGCAGGCGTTGATGCGGTGGATGCGGCGATGGATTCCATGTCGGGTCTGACATCACAGCCCAGCCTTGGTTCGATTGCCAATAACTATATCGGTCAGCCACGCGATCCGGGCCTCAAGACCGAGGCGCTCAAGGAAGTTTCCACCTATTGGGAACAGGTTCGTCGTTACTATGCCGGCTTTGAAAGCGATATCCGCAGCGGTACTTCGGACGTCTATGTCCATGAAATGCCCGGTGGCCAATATACCAACCTGCGTCAGCAGGCCCGTGCATTGGGGATCGAGGATCGCTGGCCCGAAGTGTCGAAGGCCTATGCCGCAGTCAACAAGATGTTCGGCGATGTCGTCAAGGTCACGCCAAGCTCCAAGGTTGTTGGCGATATGGCGCTGATGATGGTGACGTCCGGTTTGTCCGAGGAAGACGTTCTTGATCCTAAAAAGGACATTGCCTTCCCCGATAGCGTGATTTCCTTCTTCCGCGGTGAAATTGGTCAGCCGGTTGGTGGTTTCCCGCCTGCCCTGCAGCGCAAGGTTCTTAAAGGTGCCGAGGCCCTTACGGATCGCCCGGGCAAGTCATTGCCGCCGATCGACTTCGAAGCGACCCGCAAGGAAGTCGAAAAGAAAACACACCGCAATATCAGCGATGCCGAGGTTGCATCCTATGTGATGTATCCCAAGGTGTTCCTTGACTATGCCGAATACCGAAGCCACCACGCCGACGTTTCTATTCTGCCGACCCCGGTCTTTTTCTACGGGATGACCCAGAACCAGGAAATTTCGGTTGATCTGGAAAAGGGCAAAACCCTTGTGATCCGTTATCTGGCGACGTCGGAATTCGGTGACGAGGAAGGCCATCGTACGGTGTTCTTCGAGCTGAACGGCCAGCCGCGGACGGTCAAGGTTGCCGACAAGACACTGGCTGCGTCCGGCAAGGCGCGACCAAAAGCCGAAGATGGCAACAAACTTCACATTGCGGCCCCGATGCCGGGTCTTGTGGTCGAGGTGCATGTTGCCGAAGGCCAGAAGGTCAAGGCTGGGGATGTGATGTGCTCGCTTGAAGCCATGAAAATGGAAACCGCAGTTCATGCGGAAAAGGACGGTGTGGTGGCAAAAATCCACGCACCGGCCGGTACACAGGTCGACAGCAAGGACTTGCTGGTCGAATTGAAGGAGTAAACGACCGATGCTTAGGATGCCTGAGCCGAACCCGAACACACTTGCGCGACGCAAGGACATTATTGCCGCCATGCGCGAAATTGTTCCGGCAACTGGTGGCGTGATCGTCGATGAGGATCAGCTCAGGCCCTATGAATGTGACGGGTTGATGGCCTATCGCCAGCTGCCCATGATTGTGGTCCTGCCCGAGAATACCGGGCAGGTCGCAGCCATTCTGAAATATTGTCATACAAATAAAATTCGCGTTGTTCCGCGGGGTGCCGGTACCGGTTTGTCTGGTGGGGCATTGCCGATGGCGGATGCGATTACCATTAGTATGATGAAATTCAATCGCGTGCTCGAGATCGACTGGGATAATCGCGCGGCTGTGGTGCAGCCCGGCGTGACCAATCTGGGCATCACGCGTGCAGTTGAACATAAAGGGTTCTATTACGCACCCGATCCGTCCAGCCAGATTGCCTGTTCAATTGGCGGAAATATTGCCGAGAATTCAGGTGGTGTGCATTCCCTGAAATACGGCCTTACGACCAATAATGTCCTTGGTCTTGAGATGGTCACGATCGAAGGTGAAATCCTTCGCATCGGTGGCAAGGGCCTTGATCAGAGCGGATATGACCTTTTGGGGATCATCACCGGTTCCGAAGGCCTTTTGGGGATCGTGACCGAAGTGACGGTACGCATCTTGCGCAAACCGGAAACCGCGCGTGCATTGCTTCTGGGCTTTAATAGCAGCGAGGCCGGTGGCAATTGCGTTGCCAAGATCATTGCGGATGGCATTATTCCTGGCGGTCTTGAAATGATGGATGCCCCGGCGATCAAGGCGACCGAGGACTTTGTTCATGCGGGTTACCCGCTTGATGTCGAGGCATTGCTGCTTGTTGAACTTGACGGACCAAAAGTCGAAGTCGATTACCTGATCGAAAAGGTCGGCGCGATCGCCAGGGATTGCGGTGCTGTCTATTCGCGTATTTCCGAAAGCGAGGAAGAACGCCTTCTGTTCTGGTCAGGCCGCAAGAACGCCTTTCCCGCGATTGGCCGTATTTCGCCCGATTATATGTGCATGGACGGTACCATCCCGCGTGCCCGCCTTGCCGAAGTTCTGACCGGTATGCAGGTCCTGTCGCAGCGCCACGGCCTGCGCGTTGCCAATGTTTTCCATGCCGGTGACGGCAATTTGCATCCGCTGATCATGTTTGATGCCAATCAGCCCGGTGAACTGGAACGTGCCGAAGAATTCGGCGCAGATATCCTGAAGCTTTGCGTTGAAGTGGGGGGCGTTTTGTCTGGCGAGCACGGCATTGGTGTCGAGAAGCGCGATCTGATGCCCGAAATGTTCACTGAAGATGACATGAAGCATCAGGAACGTCTGAAACTGGCGTTTGATGAGGATGAGCTTCTGAACCCCGGCAAGGTATTCCCGACCCTGCATGGTTGCGGCGAACTCAAAACCCTGCATGCGCGTGAAGTTGCAAACAAGTTCCCCGATATTCCGCGCTTCTAGGCCCGGCCGATAAACAACAAGAAAAATCCTGTCACCGGTTCCCGCAGTCCGGTCGGCAAGGATCAAGAGAGGAAGAGAGAGAACCACAATGACGGAAGTCATATCCCCCACCACGCCAGAACAGCTGCGTGATGCCATTGGTTGGGCTGTTGATGCCAAAAAGCCGCTGGAAGTGATCGGATCGGGTAGCAAACGGGCATATGGGCATGCGGTTGCTGCCGACCATGTTCTGGATCTGTCAAAATTGACCGGGGTCCTGTTTTACGAGCCCGAAGAACTGGTGCTTTCTGTCCGTGCAGGAACGTCGCTTGCCGAAATTCAGGCGATCCTGCGCGAAAAGAATCAGCAATTCCACTTTGAGACCGGAAATTTTCCAGCCCTCCTTGCCGATGATGTCGCGCAGAATGCCGGGACGATTGGCGGTCTGATCGCAACCAATCTGTCGGGACCGCGCCGGATCAAGGTTGGAGCCGCACGCGATCACCTGTTGGGGTTTGAGGCCGTCAGTGGTCGCGGCGAGGATTTCAAATCCGGCGGACGGGTGATGAAAAACGTCACCGGTTTTGATCTTTCAAAACTTATGTCGGGATCGTTCGGGACACTTGGTGTGATGCATACCATCACCATGAAGGTGATGCCGTGCGACGAGAAAGCTCGGACTGTTCTGATTGCCTGCAATGATCCTGAGCGTGCCGGAATGGCAATGAACCGTGCGATGGGCAGTGAAAACGAAGTCTCGGCGGCGGCATGGGTTGCGGCCGAAGATGTGGCGAGGTTCGGCATTGATGTCGCGTCTGCAATGGGCACCGGCCTTGTTGCACTTCGGGTCGAGGGACCGGCGCCGTCTGTTGCTTGGCGCTGCGAAGCCCTGCGCAAACTGTTGGCCGAATTTGGTGCCAGCGAAGAGTTGCATACGACAAATAGCGCAACGTTCTGGAAGGTGGTTGCGGATGTTGCACCCTATGGCGGTTCGTCAGGGATGCTGTGGCGCGTATCAGGCCCGCCAGCATCCGGTGGTGTTCTTGCCGCAAAGCTTGCCGCCCGGACTGGCGGCAAGGTGATGATGGACTGGGCGGGGGCGCAAATATGGCTGCGTCTGGACGGATCGGATGCGATGGCCGGTACAGTGCGTCAGATTGCCCAATCACAAAATGGTCAGGCTGTTCTTGTTCGCGCACCTGCCGATCTGCGTGCAGAGGTGCCGGTTTTCCATCCCGAAGACCCTGCACTGGCGCGGATTAACCGCAAAATTCGGGATAATTTCGATCCCGTCGGTATCCTTAATCCGGGACGGATGCACCTGAATATTACGGAAGGGGGGCAGGTATAATGCAGACCAATTTTAGCGCCGCCCGTCTTGCGGACCCGATGATTGCCGAAAGCGAGCAGATCCTGCGCAAATGTGTGCATTGCGGGTTCTGTACGGCAACATGCCCGACCTTTGTGACCCTTGGGGACGAACTCGATAGTCCGCGCGGGCGGATCTATCTGATCAAGGATATGCTGGAAAATGACAAACCGGCAACAGATCGGGTGGTCAAACATCTTGATCGTTGCCTGTCCTGTCTTTCCTGCACCAGCACCTGTCCGTCCGGTGTCGATTACATGCATCTGATCGATAATGCGCGGGCCCATATCGAAGAAAACTATCAGCGTCCCCTTGGGGACCGGTTGCTGCGCAAATTACTTGCGCTTGTTGTGCCAAACCCGACCCTGTTCCGTCTTTCAATGATCGGGGCGAAGCTGGCGGCACCGTTTGCGGGCCTCATGCCCGGACGTCTCAAGGGCATGGTGAAAATGGGGGCGCGACATATGCCGCCGCCAAGCTGGGTCGACAAGCCACAGATCATTCCGGCCATTGGAACGCGCAAGGGCCGGGTCGCAATCCTGACGGGATGTGCGCAACAGGTCCTTGAAACCGAGATCAACGAATCGACAGTTCGTCTATTGACGCGCCTCGGGATCGAAGTCGTTGTTGCCAAGGGTGCCGGATGCTGCGGGTCGCTTGTGCATCATATGGGCAAGGAAGATAAATCGCATCATCAGGCCAAGGGCAATATTGATGCCTGGAGTGCGGAAATCGCAGGCGAAGGCCTTGATGCAATTGTGATTACGGCTTCGGGCTGTGGCACGACAGTCAAGGATTACGGTCATATGCTGCGCCTTGATAAGGCCTATGCAGCCAAGGCGGCCAAGGTGTCGGAACTGGCCAAGGACATCACCGAATATCTGGCAGAGCTTGATGTTGATGGTGCTGTGTTTGCCAAGGCATCGCATGGAAGTCCGCGGGTGGCCTATCATTCGGCCTGTTCGATGCAACATGGCCAAAACATCACGCGTCCGCCGCGCGATCTTTTGAAAAAGGCCGGATATGATGTGGTCGAGATTGCCGAAGGCCATCTTTGCTGCGGGTCTGCTGGTGTTTACAACCTGTTGCAGCCTGAAATCGCGGGCAAGCTTCAGGAACGCAAGCGCGGCAATATCCGTGCAACCCGGCCTGATCTGGTTGCGACCGGTAATATCGGATGTATGGTTCAGATCGAAACAGACGATCTGAAAGTCATTCACACCGTCCAGCTTCTTGACTGGGCAGCAGGTGGGCCGGTTCCTGCAAAGCTTCAGGACCGTTTTGCGGAAGTTACACCGGCATTATAAAGACCGGCGGTATTCGGGTCCAAAAACAGAAAAGACGACAGGCCAACCTGTCGTCTTTTTATTTTCGCGGGTATTTCTTGTGGCGCGACGTGCCTAGACGTCTTTGCCCAACAGGCTTTGCGCGATGCCCTCGGCCGCGGAACCTTCGCTGCTGTCTTCGGCATAGGCCGCGGTCTTCTCGCGAATCCACTCGATGGCGGCAGCATCATCAATTTCGACTTTCTTGGCGACAAGGGCGAGGATCGCCTCAATCGCAAGAACGTGGGATGCCACATTATTTACAGCGACATGCAGATCATCGATATGCCGAGAAGCCGCTTCGGACATTTCGCCGAGTTCACCGGACAGTTTCTGGATCAGTTCCTGAATCTCGTCAATCGAGGCATTGCTCATGTCGTTCTCCTGTTATGGCCGCACCAGAAACGGGCACGACGTATTTGTTGTCCCTGAATGCACAGTTGCTTGGAATGGCGGACATGTAAAGAGGCTGGCGGGATTTTATCCATCGCACGGCAGCAGCGACCGGGCAGGCCGACCTCGGGATGAGCGATTGTGACAGTTTTTGTTACAGTCTGTCGTAAAACAACAGAAAAGAGCCGGGGAAGGTCAAGAAACCGGCGTTTCAGGGTGTCGGGCGAAATCATACAAGTCATTGTTTTATATTGATTATATATCGAATTTTGACCGCGTTGATACGTTGTCACATAACGTTAACAAAAGCGACACAATACCGTAAGCACCCAGCGTTAGAGTCCGCCTCGCAGATCGTTGCACCGTTCCGAAGTGGAACAACCATTGGGGAATATACCATGAAGAAGACTCTTGCTGTTGCGGCGCTGATGAGCGTTGCCTTTGCTGGCGCTGCCCAGGCACGCGACCAGATTCGTATCGTTGGTTCGTCCACCGTTTTCCCGTTTGCAACCGCAGTTGCAGAAGAATTCGGTAAAACCACCTCGTTCAAAACCCCGGTTATTGAATCGACCGGTTCTGGCGGTGGTCTGAAGCTTTTCTGTGCAGGTGTTGGCGAACAGCATCCGGACATCACCAACGCTTCGCGTCGCATCAAGAAGTCCGAAGTTGAAACTTGCGCCAAGAACGGCATTTCTGAAGTTACCGAAGTCAAAGTCGGCTTCGACGGTATCGTTCTGTCGAACTCGAACGAAGCTCCGCTGCTGGATCTGACCAAAGAACAGATCTTCCTGGCTCTGGCTAAAACCGTTCCTTCCAAAGACGGCAAGTCGCTGGTTGATAACTTCTACAGCACCTGGTCGGAAATTGATCCGAGCCTTCCGAACGTGAAAATCGAAGTTCTCGGCCCGCCGCCGACCTCCGGTACCCGTGATGCCTTCACCGAGCTGGTACTTGAAGAAGCTTGCGACGAGTTCGCTGTTATTGCCGACCTCAAGAAATCCAACAAAGATCAGCACAAAGCAGTTTGCGCTGGTGTGCGTGAAGACGGTGCCTATGTCGAAGCTGGTGAGAACGACAACCTGATCGTTCAGAAGCTCGAAGCAAACCATGATGCACTTGGCATCTTCGGTTTCTCGTTCCTTGACCAGAACGGCGACAAGCTTCAGGGTTCCCTGATTGCTGGTGTTGCACCGACCTTCGAAGCAATCTCGGCTGGTGACTATCCGGTATCGCGTTCGCTTTACTTCTACGTAAAGAACGCACATGTCGGCACCATCCCGGGCATCAAAGAATATCTGGCTGAATTCACCTCGGAAAAAGCATTCGGTGACGAAGGTTACCTTGCTGACCGTGGCCTGATCCCGATGGCCGCGAGCGAGCGTGAAGCTGTCCGTAATGCTGCGACGAACCTTTCGCCGCTGAGCATGTAACGTGATCTTTCAACCGATGGCGGCTAATGCTGCCATCGGTTTCTTTGTTTCCGCGCTTGATTAATTTATTGTTTTTGTCCTATTGGCCTCTCATCTGATTCCTACAGGTTCATCTGGCAAACGGATTTAACGTAATGTCCCTGTCTTTCCTGTTGCTCGCGGTTGCTGCACTTTGTGCATTGTCCTTCTATTTCGGACGCCAGCGGGCCGTGGCCCTTTCGGGCGGACGGTACAGCAATCTTCATTCTCTTCCGGCTCATTACGGGACCTATGTGGCCCTGTGGTGCGGCCTGCCTGCATTGTTGCTGCTGCTTGTCTGGCATATCTTCCAGGGATCGATCATCGAAGCGATGATCATTGCCGAACTGCCTTCTGAAATTACCGGTGACTCCGGACAGCTGTCGCTTGCCCTGAACAGTATTTCACTGATCGCAGCGGATAATGGCCAGCATCTGACTGTCTCACCCGAAGTCATCGATGCCGGGCATCGTCTGGCAAATCTGCAGTCGATTGCAAATGCGGCACTGGTCGTTGTAATGCTGACCGGTGCGTCGATCGGGGTGTCGCTTTCCTATCGTAAAATCTCGCCGGATTTGCGGGCACGTAACAATGTCGAACGCATTTCCCGCTGGGTGATGATTGCCTGCTCGGCGATTGCGATCCTGTCGACGGTCGGTATCGTTTTCTCGTTGCTGTTCGAAGCCCTGCACTTCTTTAGCAAGATCAACCCGGTTGACTTCCTGTTTGGTCTGGAATGGAGCCCGCAAACGGCGATCCGTGCAGATCAGGTTGCATCCGACGGTGCGTTCGGCGCGATCCCGCTTTTTGTCGGTACACTACTGATCACGATCATCGCCATGTGCGTTGCGGTGCCGGTCGGTTTGTTCTCTGCCATTTATATGGGCGAATATGCATCGTCGAAATTCCGTGCGGTTGCCAAGCCGGCGCTTGAAATTCTTGCGGGTGTTCCGACGGTTGTTTATGGCTTCTTTGCTGCCCTGACCGTTGCGCCGTTCCTTCGCAATAACGGTGCGATCCTTGGTCTTGATGTCAGCTCGGAAAGTGCCTTGGCAGCGGGCCTTGTCATGGGTGTCATGATCATTCCGTTCGTATCGTCGCTGTCTGATGATGTGATGTCACAGGTGCCGCAATCCTTGCGTGACGGGTCTTATGGTTTGGGCGCAACCAAATCTGAAACCATCCGTCATGTCATTTTCCCGGCGGCGCTGCCGGGGATTGTCGGGGCGGTTCTGCTGGCGGTTTCGCGTGCGATTGGTGAAACCATGATTGTTGTGATGGCAGCCGGTCTTGCCGCGAACATGACTGTGAACCCGCTTCAGGCTGTGACCACTGTGACTGTCCAGATTGTCACGCTTCTGGTCGGTGACCAGGAATTTGACAGTGCAAAAACCCTCTCGGCCTTTGCGTTGGGGCTGGTTCTTTTCCTTGTCACCTTGGGCCTGAACGTATTTGCCCTTAAGGTAGTTCAGAAGTATCGCGAGAAATATGACTGATATGGCATCCCTCATGGAAGACAGAGCCGCTGCAAAGGTGATTTCGGATAAAATGCACAAGCCCGTTGACTGGGATAGTCCGAAGATCGCGCGGAACATCAAAAAGCGTTACGCAGCTGAACGCCGTTTCAAGATTTATGGACTAAGCGCAATCGGTATTGCGCTTCTGGCCCTGTTCGTTCTGGGGTTCTCTATTGGCTCGAAGGGCTATAGTGCGTTCTTCCAGACCTATGTTCAGCTTGAAATTCATTTCGACCCGGCTGAAATCGATCCGCAAGGTACCGGCGACCCCGCAGTGATCGGCAAGGCCAACTTCGATGGTCTGATCAAACAGGCATTGCGTGACCGCTTCCCGGAAGTCACCAGCCGTCGCGACAAGCGCGACCTGTATGACGTCGTTTCGGGTGGCGCATCCTATGATCTGCGTGAACGGGTTCTGGCAAATCCGAACCTGATTGGTCAGACGCGCAAGGTCTGGCTGATTTCGGGCGATGATTTCGACATGCTCAACAAAGGCTATATCGATGCCGATGTTGATGAAGGCAGCCGTCGCCTGAATGACAAGGAAATCAGCTGGTACAACACACTGGTTTCATCCGGTGCTGTTGAAAAGCAGTTCCATGCCCGCTTCTTTACCAGCGGGGATTCCCGTGAACCGGAACTTGCCGGTATCTGGGGGGCTGCGGTCGGTTCGTTCTATACGTTGCTTGTCACGCTTGCCCTGTCGTTCCCGATCGGGGTTCTTGCAGCGGTTTATCTTGAAGAATTTGCACCGAAAAACCGCTTCACGACAATTGTCGAGGTCAATATCAACAACCTTGCAGCTGTTCCGTCGATCGTGTTCGGTCTGCTGGGGCTTGAGGTTTATCTTAACGTCATGCATCTGCCGCGTTCGGCACCGGTTGTTGGTGGTCTGACGCTGGCCCTGATGACCTTGCCAACGATCATCATTGCATCGCGTGCGGCGATCAAGGCGGTTCCGCCATCGATCCGTCAGGCGGCCCTTGGTCTTGGTGCATCACCGGTTCAGACCGTTACCCACCATGTCCTGCCGCTGGCAATGCCCGGCATCCTGACCGGTACCATCATTGGTATGGCACAGGCACTTGGTGAAACAGCACCGCTTCTGATGATTGGTATGGTGGCGTTTATCGTCGACATTCCGGGTGGTGCACTTGATCCGGCGACGGTTCTGCCGGTCCAGATCTATCTGTGGGCCGACAGCCCGGAACGTGCCTTTGTCGAGAAAACCTCGGCTGCGATTATGGTGTTGCTGGCCTTCCTGATCCTGATGAATGGATTGGCTGTGTATCTGCGCAAAAAATTTGAACGGAAGTGGTAAAATGGCTGCTGTATCCCAGAGCGCAATGACGGCAGAGCCGTCGGTCTCAAGCCCGAAAATGACGGCACGTGACCTTAATCTTTTCTATAGCGATAACCAGGCCCTGTTTGACGTCAATCTTGATATCGTTGAACGCCAGGTAACCGCGCTGATCGGTCCGTCGGGCTGTGGCAAGTCAACCTTCCTGCGGTGCATGAACCGCATGAATGACACCATTGATGGTGTCACCATCAATGGTGAAGTGACCCTTGATGGTCGTGACATCTATGACAAGCGCATCGACGTTGTTCAGCTGCGTGCACGTATCGGGATGGTGTTCCAGAAGCCGAACCCGTTCCCGAAATCGATCTATGACAACGTTGCTTATGGACCGCGTATCCATGGTCTGGTCAATTCGCGTGACGAACTTGACGAAATCGTCATGACCTCGCTTGAACGTGCGGGCCTGCTCAAGGAAGTCAAAGATCGTCTGCAGTCACCGGCAACCGGCCTTTCCGGTGGTCAGCAGCAACGCCTTTGCATCGCGCGTGCGGTTGCGGTCAGCCCTGAAGTCATCCTGATGGATGAGCCGTGCTCGGCACTTGATCCGATTGCTACGGCAAAGGTCGAAGAGCTGATTGACGAGCTGCGTTCGAACTACACCATCGTGATCGTGACACACTCCATGCAGCAGGCTGCACGTGTATCGCAGCGGACCGCATTCTTCCACCTTGGCAAGCTGGTCGAGGTTGGTGAAACAGATCAGATATTCACCAACCCGAAAGACGAACGCACCAAGGGTTACATTACCGGTCGCTTCGGTTAAGCAGCGACACGAGGAGCACGCATAAATGGCTGACGACAAAACACATATCGTAAGTTCGTTCGACGAGGAACTGACCCGTCTGAACAACATCATCTCGCAGATGGGCGGGCTTGCAGAAAGTCAGCTGATCTCTGCGATCCGTTCGATTGTCAAACGGGATTCCGAACTGGCTGAAAAAGTCATTCTGTCGGATCACCGTATCGATATTCTCGAACAGGAAGTTCAGGATTTCGCCGTGCGTCTTCTGGCCTTGCGCCAGCCGATGGCCGATGACCTGCGTCAGGTCGTGACCGCACTCAAGCTGTCAAACGATCTGGAGCGTATCGGTGATCTGGCGAAAAACATCGCCAAACGCGCGCAGGTTCTTAACCAGATTCCGCCGATCCGTCCGGTTCAGGTGATCCCGAACATGGGCAAGCTGGCGCAGGAAATCATCAAGGACGTTCTGGACGCCTATATCGAAGGCGATGCCGAAAAGGCCGAGCGTGTCTGGGCCCGCGATCAGGAAGTCGACGATATGTACAATTCGCTGTTCCGCGAATTGCTGACCTACATGATGGAAGATCCGCGCAACATCACGGCATCGACCCACATGCTTTTCATCGCCAAGAACATCGAACGTATTGGCGATCATGCAACCAATATCGCCGAGACGATCTATTACCGGATCAAAGGCGAAGACCTGCCGGCAATTGACCGGCCAAAAAATGATGCAGCGAACTTTGCTGTCGTCGAACCGAATGAGTGACACTGGAGCATAGGAAGATGGACCCAACGGTTCTTATCGTCGAGGACGAAGCTGCAATCGTAACCATGTTGCGCTACAACCTCGAACGTGAGGGGATGCAGGTAGTCGAAGCCGGTGACGGTGACGAAGCGTTGAAAATCCTTGCGGAAACGCATGTCGATCTTGTCCTTCTGGACTGGATGTTGCCGGTAATGTCGGGGATTGAAGTCTGCCGCCAGATCCGTCGCAAGCCCGAAAGCCGCGATTTGCCGGTCATCATGGTGACCGCACGTGGCGAAGAAGGCGATCGTATCCGTGGTCTTGATACCGGTGCTGACGACTATGTCACCAAGCCGTTCGCAATTGGCGAGTTGCTTGCCCGTATTCGTGCGCTGCTGCGTCGGTCCGGTCCGGCGCAACCACAAGGGCAGTTGGTCTATTCCGATATCGAAATGGATCTCGCAGCACACCGTGTCAGCCGCAACGGCAAGGCCATCCATCTTGGCCCGACCGAATTCCGTCTTCTGCGCTATTTCCTTGAGCATCCGGGGCGTGTGTTCTCCCGCGAGCAGCTTTTGAATGCTGTTTGGGGACCGAACATTTATGTCGAAACCCGCACGGTTGACGTTCATATCCGTCGTCTGCGCAAGGCGCTCAATGATGTCAAAGGCACCCGCGATATCATTCGTACGGTTCGTGCCGCCGGTTATGCGCTGGATTCAGAAACCGCAGCCTGATCTCTGATCTGAGCAAAGATCATCTATCCGGTTTCAGAAAAAACAAAACCCCCGTTGCCAATGGCAGCGGGGGTTTTGCCTTTAATGATCGTTTTCGGGCTTTGTCTTGGGTGCCCGACCTGAACTTGTCGAGGTTGTTTTCTTGGCCGTTGTGGACTTTACCGGTGTTTTACGCGTCGGGGTCTTCTTGGCGGCAACCCTGCGCGGTCCCGTTTTCTTTGCCGGGGGCTGTGATGCCGGTTCGGGTTTGTTTTCCGACCTGGCATCTGCTTTGGGGCTGGTTTCCGCAACTGATGCCGGTTCTGCCGCCGCGGGGGCCTCAGGAACCTTTTTCCGCTGGGTCCGTGGGGCCAGTTCGTTCATCAACAACATGTCGGCACGGCGGAACTTGGCGATTTCGGCGTCGATATCTTCCTGTGGCACATCACAGGCCGACAAGACGTGATCCGAAAGCCGAAGGCCGGTTTCAAGTACTTCCGGGATGGCCGCATCTGCACCGCTACGTGACAGGGGGCCGATATGGGTGATGTCCTGGGCACGGGCAAAGATTTTCAGATGCGGATAATGTTGCCGCAAAAGCGCAACGGTCTTTTCAGTCGCATGCGGATTACCCATGGCAACAACGGCAATGCGGGCCTCGTCGGTGTGGGCTGCCCTGAATGTTTCCGGGCGTGATCCATCGGCAAAGAAGACAGGTAGTCCCTCGGCACGACCCCGTGAGACCTGTTGGGCGTCGCTATCAAGAACGATAAAGGGAATGTTACGGGTTTTAAGAAGGCGCGCCAGAACGCGACCAACACGGCCACTGCCAATCACCAAAACATGTTGATGAATTCCGTCTGTTTCATCCGAAATCGGACCAAGCTGGTCGTCTTCCTTGGGATGAAGCTTTTCCTCAATCCGGTGCCCAAGGTTAATCAAAGTCGGGGTGAGCGCCATGGAAATGGCGACCACCGGGATCAATATGGCCGCCAAATCACGCGGGATCGCACCGTTTTGCGCTGCAAGAGAGAACATCACAAAGGCAAACTCGCCACCAGCCGCCAGGCTCATGGCAACACGAAGTGCGGATCCGCGTTCAAACCGAATGGCAAGGGACAGGACAAACAGAACGGCCGTCTTGATGATCAGCAGCCCGATCAGCCACAAAATGACGCTGCCAAACTGCTCATAGACGACATTGGCATTGACCGACATGCCGACCGACATGAAAAACAGCGACAGGAACACACCGCGAAACGGCGCGATGTCGGCTTCGATCTGATGACGGAATTCCGTTTCGGCGAGCATCACGCCCGCGATAAAGGCGCCAAGTGCCATTGAAAGCCCGGAAAGCTCGGTCAGCGTACTGGCGGCGAGAACGACAAACAGGGTCCCAATCGCAAACAGTTCCGGGTTCTTGAGAGATGCGATATAGCGAAAGAGGCGTGGCAACAGATACCGCCCGACAACCAGCAGCAATGCGACAGAGCCAAAGCCTGAAAGGATACTGATCCAGGGGCTGGTTTCTGTTCCGGCATCACCGGCTGCCTGAACCATGATCAGGAACGGACCAACCGCAACATCCTGTACCAGAAGGATTGCAAGGGCTGCGCGTCCAAAACGCGTATTTAATTGCCGGTCATCAGAAAGCTGTTTGAGGATGATTGCCGTTGAGGACAAAGCCAGCGCACCTGCAATCACAAGCGATGCAGCCAGCGGCAAATCAATCAGGGCCAGCACAGCCATGATGGCTGCCATCGATACCAGAATCTGGAAAAGGCCAAGGGCAGCAAACCTGCCACCAATGACCCGCAACCGTTCGCGTGAGAGTTCAAGCCCGATCATGAAGAGCAGGAACACGACACCAAGTTCGGCAACGGTCGAAATGTCTTCGCGTTCGGTAATCAGACCCAAACCGAACGGCCCGATACAAAAGCCGCCAATCAGAAATCCGATGATCGAATTGGCGCGCAGGCGGTGCGCAATAGGCACGGCAACCACAGCCGCAGTCAGGATCAGAAACAGCTCGAACAGGACGCTGTGATGCATGGTCAGAATCAATCCGGCAAAGCAGATAAATATTTGAAAATAACGAGATTAACAGGATAACTGAAATAGCACACACAGTCCTGTGGAAATTTGCCGGTTCAATGGCAATTAACCCGTACCGGATTGATCTGTTTCAAGGCAGCAGTGACTGGTTTTCTCTAGGGCGCGCCGGGCCGGGCGAGTAAATTGTGTGACAATTGTCATGGCCAGATCACTTGCTATTCGTGATGTCAAATGCCATGTTCCGCGGGCCTGATCCGGGCCAATGTAAACGACAGTCAATAAGAGCAAACGTATCTTGGAACAGTTCATTCCCTACATTCAGATCATTGCGGGTCTTGTCCTTCTGACCGTTGGCGGTGAGTTTATCGTTCGTGGTGCGGTTGGGCTTGCCCTGTTGCTGGGCGTGTCAAAAGTGATTGTGGGGCTGACAATCGTTGCAGCCGGAACGTCCGCACCGGAATTTGTCGTGTCACTGAATGCGTCGCTTAAGGGAACGGCCGACATTGCGATGGGCAACGTGGTCGGGTCCAATATTGCCAATATATTGCTCATTCTTGGTGCGGTGGCAGTTCTCAAGCCCGTGGCGGCAAGCCGGGTAACCGTGGTCCGCGATGGCGGGGCGATGCTGCTTGGGACTGTTCTGTTTATTGGTCTTTGCATGTTTGGCGCCATTGATCGCTGGGCGGGGGCTTTGATGCTCTGCGTTCTGGTGGCGATCTGGTACTTCACCTACAAGCATGACAAGAACATGCCAAGCGATGCCAGCCAGCTGCACGAAGAAGAAGTTGACGAAGTCGGAGAGGTTCCGACTGGTTGGCTCAAACCGATCATTGCGACGGTTGTCGGTATTGTTGCCCTGATGTTCGGGGCGGAATGGCTTGTCGACGGTGGTGTGTCCGTCGCGCGTCAGTTCGGCGTTTCCGAAGCCGTGATCGGCCTGACGCTTGTTGCATTCGGAACGTCTCTGCCCGAATTTGCGGCATCGGTTGTGGCGGCATTCCGCGGGCATTCGGATGTGGCGCTTGGTAACGTGCTGGGGTCCAACCTTTTGAACCTTCTGGTGATCATCGGTGGCGTGTCTCTGATTGCACCAATCCCGGTTCCCGAGCAAATCTTGAATTCCGATATCTGGATCATGCTGGCGGTGACGGTTGGTTTGATCGGGATTGCATATGCGTTTCGCAAGATTTCGCGCATCACCGGTGTTGCATTTGTGATTGCCTATCTGGTCTATGTCTTCCAGCTTGTCGCGGCATAGGTCACCAGTTTGAACAATATGACGGGACGATAAAGGGATCAGCACAGCCATGAGCGCACAGATGCCCAAAACGGTTTTGATTACGGGGGCGGCAAAACGGATCGGGCGTGCGCTGACGCTTGATCTTGCCAAAGACGGGTATGATGTGGCGCTGCATTGTCACCACTCGCGCAAGGATGCCGAAACCCTTGCCGATGAAATCCGTGCCCTTGGTCAGCGTGCCTGTGTCATCTCTGCTGATCTTGGCCGCGAGGAAGATACCCATCGCGTTGTCCGTGAAGCACAGGCGTCACTTGGTCCCGTTGGTGTCCTGATCAATAATGCATCAACCTTTGAATATGATGACGTGCACAGTGCGACCCGTGAAAGCTGGGACCTTCATATGGAGGCCAACCTGCGTGCGCCATTTGTGCTGTCGCAGGAATTTGCCAGGCGTCTTCCCGACGATGCACAGGGCGCGATCATCAATATTCTTGACCAGCGGGTCTGGAACCTGAACCCGCATTTCATGACCTATACACTGTCCAAGGCCGGGCTTTGGACCTTGACCCAGACGCTTGCACTGGCACTTGCGCCAAAAATTCGTGTTAATGGCATCGGACCGGGTCCGGCATTGCCTAGTCGTCGGCAAACACAGGAAGTTTTCGATCAGCAATGCGCGAAAACCCCCCTTCAAGTCGGGACAAACCCGCAAGAGATTTGCGATGCGGTTCGATTTTTCCTTGCCGCGCCCGCCATCACCGGGCAAATGTTAGCCCTTGACGGCGGGCAGCATCTTGATTGGGCGCCCAGTGGCAAAGATGACAAGCCAATAGAATGATATCTGGTGTGGATGCCCGATATCGGCCGGACGGGCAGGGAGTGGACACAGTTTCCATGCCCGAAAGCAGCACAAGGAAGACCGGAATATGACCGCAGGCCTGAAACAGGATGCCAAGATTACGACATTGCCATTTGCCGATCTGCCCCATGCAGACCGGGCAGGCAACCTGCGCCGTGTCTTTGTCCGCGATATGGTGATCCATACCTCGATCGGGGTTTATGATCACGAAAAGGAAGCCCCGCAACGTGTGCGGATCAATCTTGATCTGGCCGTGCTTGAAGGCGACGGCGTTCAGAATGACGATATTACAACCGTACTGAGTTACGAGGATCTGGTGGTTGGCACCCGACGTATTTGTCAGGATGGCCATGTGAACCTTGTGGAAACTCTTGGGGAAAAACTTGCGGATATGTGTCTTGCTGATCCACGGGTGCGCAAGGTGATCGTTCGGGTTGAAAAGCTCGATGTTTTTGAAGACGTCGCGGCTGTCGGGGTCGAAATCGAACGGCACAATATCGCGCGCTAATTAACGCCGATTTCCAGCAAAAAATTTACTTTTTCAGACGGTAAGGACAAGGGACTCTGTGATTCCCTTGGGGCGAATCGCATCTGTCCTTATGCACAAGCATCTGGGGAGCGGGATTCAAAGGAAAATATTCGATTTTTACGACTCTATTACCGAATGATTTCAGGTTGACAGTAATTTTAGTGAAATAAATCAATAACTTAGTTGTTTTGCTCAATATTTGGGCACTTCATAGAACGTTAAGACTCTCAAGGGGTGCAGGAAGTAGCCCCCCTATTACCCACATAGTTATCCACAGTCTTGGTGGACATCTTTTTTCCGGGGCGATTCCCTGTCGCGCTGTTGCGATGTTAATCTTTTGAGGTATGTTCCAAGGCCCGGCCTGATTGTGACGACCGTCACAACTTTGGATGTATTTGTGTGATTGCGGAGTGCCTTTATGAAGCCACCAGTTCCCTCCGAAAACCCGACCGGGGATGAGACCCCGAAACGGGAAATCGGTTTGTCCCTTGATGGCGACAAAATCCAGGGCGGGGCGGCGCGCGGCGTTGATGCAATCAAATATGCGCTTAAAACCATGCCGGGTGCCCCGGGCGTATACCGGATGCTTGATGACAAGGATCGCGTCCTTTATGTCGGCAAGGCCAAGAACCTCAAGAAACGGGTGGTGGCCTATACCCGGATCATGCAATTGCCTATCCGGATTGCGCGCATGGTCGCCCAGACGGTCCGGATGGAAATCATCACCACCCATACCGAGGCCGAAGCCCTTCTTCTTGAATCCAACCTGATCAAAAAGCTCAAGCCGCGCTACAACATCCTTTTGCGCGATGACAAAAGCTTTCCCTATATCCTGATCACCGAGGATCACGATTATCCGCGTATCGTTAAACATCGTGGCGCACGTGCCAAGGATGGCAGCTGTTTTGGTCCCTTTGCGTCGGCTTGGGCGGTAAACAATACGATCAACCATCTGCAGCGCGCGTTTCTTTTGCGGTCCTGTACGGACGCGGTTTTTTCAAACCGCTCGCGCCCCTGTTTGCTGTATCAAATCAAACGCTGTGCGGCCCCGTGCGTTGATCGTATCTCGAAGCCGGAATATGACGGTCTTGTTGATATCTGCCGCGATTTTCTGACCGGTCGCAGTCAGAAAATTCTCAAGCAGCTTGAAGCCGACATGATGGCGGCCTCCGAACGTATGGAGTTCGAGCAGGCAGCGATGTATCGTGACCGTATCCGCGCGCTTAGCCAGATCCGGTCCCATCAGGACATCAATCTCGAAGGGGTTGAAGAGGCAGATGTCATCGCCTTGCATCAGGAAGGCGGGCAAAGCTGTGTGCAGGTCTTCTTCTTCCGCTCGGGATCGAACTATGGCAACCGGTCCTATTTTCCGCGTCATGAACAGTCCGCCGAAATCCCGGAAATCCTGTCGGCCTTTGTCGGGCAGTTCTATGCCGACAAACCGGCCCCGAAACAGATTTTCCTGTCCCACGAAATCGAAGGGCAGGAACTGGTCGAAAATGCACTGGGCATTAATAACAACCGCAAGATCGAGCTTCTTGTGCCCAAGCGGGGCGGCAAGCGCAAACTGGTCGAACACGCCATGACCAATGCCAAGGACGCCTTGGGTCGTCGCATGGCCGAAAGTGCAACCCAGCGCAAGCTGCTTGAAGATCTTGCTGACAAGCTTGATCTTGAAAGCACGCCCGAGCGGGTCGAGGTTTACGATAACTCCCACACCCAGGGCACCAATATGGTCGGGGGCATGATTGTCGCCGGACCCGAAGGGTTTATGAAAAACGCCTATCGCAAATTCAACATCAAGGGCGATATTGCGCCCGGTGATGACTTTGCCATGATGCGCGAAGTCTTAACCCGTCGTTTTGCCCGCGCCCAAAAAGAAGACCCGGACCGCGAAAACGGCACTTGGCCGGACCTGTGTTTGATTGATGGTGGTCTGGGCCAGCTTGGTGTGGCGCGTGAAGTGCTCGAAGACCTCGGGATCGAGGACGTCATGTTGGTCGGTGTCGCCAAGGGCGTTGATCGCAATGCCGGCAAGGAAGTTCTTCATATTCCGGGCAAGGCCCCCGTACGTCTCGATATGAAAGACCCGGTGCTTTATTTCATTCAGCGCCTGCGCGACGAGGCGCATCGCTGGGCGATTGGCACCCATCGCGCCAAGCGCGCCAAGCAGATTGGCAAAAGCGTTCTGGATTCGGTGCCGGGCGTCGGGGGGGCGCGCAAGAAGGCACTGTTGCATCATTTCGGATCAGCGCGCGGTGTTGCCGATGCCGGGCTTTCGGATCTGGAAGCGGTCGAAGGCATCAGTGCGGCTTTGGCGCGAAAGATTTACGATCATTTCCACGAAAATAAATAAAACCTGCTGCGGAGATGTTGCTTTTTGGCAGCAGCCGGGTAATACCGCGTGCATATTGCCACATCGACAGCACGCTTCGTGCGATTAACGATCTCAGATTAAGGAAACAGATGCGATACTTTCCTTCCTGGTCTTTGACCCGGTCTTCTACAGTCATGCCTGATGAACGCCTGCCGTGGGGGGTGATGTTCCCGATGGGCTTGCAGCACCTTGTTGCCATGTCGGGTGCGACAATTCTCGGTCCGCTTCTGATGGGGTTTGATCCAAATCTGGCTATCCTGTTTTCCGGTATCGGAACCCTGATTTTCTTTATCTGCACTGCGGGTCGTGTGCCGAGTTATCTGGGTTCGTCCTTTGCTTTTATCGCAGTGGTAATTGCTGCGACCGGCTATGCCGGAACCGGGCCCAACCCTGATATTGGCGGGGCTTTGGGCGGGATCATTGCAGCCGGTGCGCTTTATGTTGTCATCGGCCTGATCGTCATGGCAACCGGAACAGGCTGGGTTGAAAGACTGATGCCACCTGCGGTCACAGGGGCAGTCGGGGCGGCCATCGGCCTTAACCTTGCACCGGTCGGGATTAAAGGCATCACGGGCGACAATATGCATATGCTGGTCGCACTTCTGACCCTGTTGTCCGTGGCGCTTGTTTCGGTCTATGCACCGATTGCCTTGCGCCGAATTTCGATTCTGGTCGGTATTTTGGCCGGATACGGGCTTGTTCTGGTTCTGGGGAATGGCCTCGGACTGATGCCAGCAGTCGATTTCAGCGAACTGTCACAGGCCTCGTGGTTTGGCATGCCAGATTTTGTCGCGCCGCGTTTTGAAAGTTCGGCCATGGTCATGATTGCGCCGGTGGCCTTCATTCTGGTTGCGGAAAACCTTGGTCATATCAAGGCAATCGGGGGCATGACCAAACAGAACATGGATCGTTATATCGGTCGCGGTTTTGTTGGTGATGGTCTGGCGACCATGCTGGCCGGGTCGGGCGGTGGAACAGGTGTGACCACCTATGTTGAAAATATGGGGGTTATGGCTGTCACGCGTGTTTTCTCGACCCTGATTTTTGTCATTGCCGCGGCAATCGCCATTCTGCTTGGTTTCTCACCCAAATTCGGGGCCCTTTTGCACACTATTCCGGGACCGGTCCTGGGGGGGCTCGGTGTTGCGGTCTTCGGATTGATTGCTGCGGCAATGGTGCGTCTCTGGGTCGATAACCAGGTTGATTTTTCTGATCCGCGCAATCTCTTTACGGTTGGCATTACCCTGATTTTCGGTGGTGGCGACTTTACGGTGACCTTTGGCGGGTTTGCCATTGGCGGGATTGGAACGGCAACATTGGCGGCGATCATTCTGTATCAGGTCCTGAGCATCGGACGTGAAAACAAAGATGCGATCACCGACTAGGTGATCGACCAGGGGCCGTGTCTCAGTTTTATTGCAATTGAACACGGCCCTTGTCGTTCCGGACCCAAGGCTTTAATAATTGCGCGGCTTTGGGGTTGAAACAGACCCCTTAGTGGAAATTGTCGACCATATACCCGCAAACAGGCCCGTCCATGAAAACCCAGATTCCCAATCTGCTGACTTTGTCGCGCATCATTGTGATCCCGGCATTGGTGGCATCTTTTTACATCGACGGCCCGGTCGGGAACTGGATCGGCTTTGTGCTGTTTGCCTTTGCCGGTGTGACGGACTTCTTTGACGGTTATCTTGCGCGCAGCATGAATGTGGTTTCGCCTCTCGGTCGTTTTCTTGATCCGATTGCCGACAAGCTTCTGGTTGCCGCAGCCCTGATGATGATGGTGTCGTTTGAACGGATTGCCGGTCTGGCTGTTTTACCAGCTGTTGTGATCATGTGCCGCGAGATCATGGTCTCGGGTTTGCGCGAACATCTGGCCGAACTCAAGGTGCCGCTTCCGGTCACGGTGCTTGCGAAATGGAAAACAACCGCCCAGATTCTGGCGATCGGTTTCCTTCTGGTCGGGGATGCATCGCCTGACATGATCCCGTCGATCATGATTGGTGATGTGCTGCTGTGGATCGCCGGGATTGTGACGGTTCAGACCGGCTATATCTATCTGCGTACCGGGCTCAAGCATCTCGATTAATCTTCGCAAATCAGGGCCATGGCCATGTCACGCGTGTCTGTTCAACAACATGATTTCGATCCGGGCGCCGAACTTTCTGCGCTGACGGATGGCCGGGCCGATATCGGGGCTGCTGTCAGCTTTGTTGGTCTGGTGCGCGATATTCATGGCGGGGATCAGGTATCAAGCCTGACGCTGGATCACTATCCGGGCATGACCGAGCGCGAACTTGAAAAGATCGCCGACGAGGCCGCCCGTCGCTGGCCGCTTGATGGTATTCGCATTGTCCACCGGTTCGGCAAAATGATGCCCGGTGAACGCATTGTGCTGGTGATTGTTTTATCGGCGCATCGTCGGGCGGCGTTTGAAGCCTGTGACTTCATCATGGATTTTCTGAAAACCCGTGCGCCGTTCTGGAAGCGTGAAGAAACGCCAGACGGCGGTGATAAATGGGTTGAGGCCAAGGCATCTGACGATGCCGATGCGGATCGGTGGAACTGATCCTTCGTGCCTGTTTGCGCGGAATGCCTAGACAAATTTCAACAGCAGTGACACCAATGACGAGAGTGCCGTTTGAAGCGTTGCGGCATCATTGACCTTCTGGCGAAGCTCCTGCATGTCTGCGACATCCTGATCACTGACCACAATTGCACCCTGCAGCTGCTTGGCTTGCAGCGTAACGATCAGTTCGGCGGCCTGATCAAGCTTTGGCTTGGTCGCGACCTTCTGATCGATGCTTGCTGATTGATAGGTGATCAGTGCCTGCTGACAGGCCTGCTCGGCCGTGGTGATCAGTGTGCTGATATTATCTGTCATTTGATGTTCCCCCGGTTTCACTGCGTTGCGGTTTCGACAAGACCCGTGCCCTCGGCGATCAGTTCTTGCGGGCTTAACTTGTGAATATGATCGGCAAGGGTGATGCCCTGTTCGACGGCACCAAGAAGGGCTGCGACGTCAAGCTTTGCGTAATTGTCGATCTGGACTTGCAAGCTGTTGCCAAGTTTGGTGGCGGTCAGAAACTCGCGCAGGGTTTCTGTTTGCATGATTTTCTCGGCTGCGATCAGGTCGCGCCATTTCTGCCACCAAATCTGGTAATACAGGTTTTGTGCCTCGGGCTCGTTCACGTCGTCCTTGCGGATTGTATTAAGTTCGGCAATCAGGGTACTGCGTCGTGACAGGAATTTCGGCGGATTACGGGCGAAATCGCCGGTGATGGTTGCCAGTTGCGCGCGCAGCTTTTCCAGTATGGGACCTGATTGGGTAACGGCCGATGCACCAAGCGCTGAACCGGCCTCGATATTATCGAAAATGGCGACGAATTGCTGATACTGGGATCGCAGTTGGCGAAGCGTTGCGTTCCATTCATCCTGAATATTCGGGGAGATTTTCACTGCATCAGGGTCAAGCAGCGTATCGATATTGGCTGGCGTGACTTGCCCGGTGAAGGCCGCCATATTGCTCACGAATTCGTTGCGCTGTGCGTTTTCGGATTTCGGGAAGGCTGCAAACTGCGTGCTATAGGCCGCATCATATTCATCAAAGGCGGCTTCGGTCGCAGTTCCAAATTGAGTGACCGAAAGTTTCAGTGTTTCGGCCTTTTGGCTGCAGGCGGCAAGCAGGCCGATCACGGTGATAAGGGCACCGTTCCGAATGACGCGTTTGAATGTGCAAAACATCTTCTGTCCCCATCGATGAAGCGTGATCATCATCAGACGGGGATGGGCGGCGATTGTGATGGCAAAAGAAAACGCCGAAACCTGCGTCACGGCGTTGATTGGCGTGGCTACCGGGCAAGCATCACTTGCTCAGCATGAACAGGGCCTGATTGCCAAAGAAATTGGCAAAGCCCGAATGGCTGTCCATTGAAACGCGAGACCCGCTTTCATTGAGAACCATCGATCTTTCGATCTTCAGATTCATTTCCGCACACAGGGCGACAAAGTCGCGCACGGTGCAAAAATGGATGTTGGGTGTTTCATACCACATGATCGGAAGGTTCGGGTTCTGCGGCATTCTTCCACGGAACATCAGATCAAACCGTGCCCGCCAGTGGCCGAAATTCGGGAAAGACACAATTGCCTTGTTGCCGATGCGCAGAAGTTCGGACAGGACTTCTTTGGGGCGGTGGGTCGCCTGCAATGTCTGGCTGAGGATAGCATAGTCAAATGCCCCGTCCGGATAATCGCCAAGATCACGGTCGGCATCGCCCTGCATCACGGGAAGTCCCTGGGCAACGCAATTGCGCACGCCCTCGTTTGAAATTTCCAACCCGCGACCATCGACATTCTTTGTCCGGGTCAGATAGCCAAGCAGTTCACCGTCACTGCACCCGATATCAAGAACGCGGGTTCCCGGTTCAACCATGTCGGCAATCAATTGCAGGTCAACGCGAATGCGATCGTTATGCGTTGTGGCAGCGTTGGCGTTTGATACGGTGTGGTTCATGATTATTTCAGCCCCCGGCTTTCGGCGGCACCTTCGATGAAGCCGGCAAGAACCATGTGGAAATCGGGTTCATCAAGCAGGAAGGCGTCATGACCCTTGTCGCTTTCAATTTCGACACAACTGACATTACAAGATGCTGCATTCAATGCATGGGCAAGGGTTCTGCTTTCGGCGGTGGTAAAGCACCAGTCGCTTGAGAACGAGATGATACAAAAGCGCGTCTTGCAGCCGGTAAAAGCATCAGCCAATCGTCCGTCATGTTCGATTGACAGGTCGAAATAGTCCATCGCACGCGTGATATAGAGATAGCTGTTGGCATCAAACCGGTCGACAAAGCTTTTGCCCTGATGGCGCAAATAGCTTTCGACCTGAAAATCATGATCAAAGCTATAGGTGATCGCACCGCGATTTTGAAGCTTGCGACCAAATTTGCGATGTAGGGCAGGTTGCGACAGATAGGTGATATGTGCCGTCATGCGCGCAACTGCCAAACCACGCGCCGGTTTCTTGCCTTCCAGCAGGTAATTGCCCCCGCACCAGTCCGGATCGGCCATGACAGCCTGACGCCCGACTTCGTGGAAGGCGATATTCTGTGCCGAATGGCGGAACGATGTGGCAATCGGCGCTGCGGCAAAAACGCGCTCCGGATAGCTTTTGCACCATTCCAGAACCTGCATGCCGCCCATCGACCCGCCAATCACCGCAAACAGCGTGTCGATGCCAAGCGCATCAATCAGCATGGTCTGGGCACGCACCATATCGGCAATCGTAATCACCGGGAAATCAAGCCCCCAGGGTTTGCCGGTTTCCGGATTGATGTCCTTGGGGCCGGTACTGCCAAGGCAACCGCCAATGACATTGCTGCAGATGACGAAATACTTGTCTGTGTCGATGATCTTGCCGGGGCCGACAATCTCGCGCCACCAGCCTTCCTTGCCCGTGATCGGGTGAACGTCATCGGCAACATACTGGTCACCCGTCAGGGCATGGCAGACCAGAATCGCGTTCGATTTGTCGGCATTCAATGCGCCATAGGTTTGATAGGCCAGTGTAAAGGGACCAAATTCAATGCCGCTATCAAGGCGCAGCTTGTCCGTCTCGCCCAGAACCATGTGATGGCCGGGAAGCGGCGGGCGCTTGTCTTTGTTGGCGGCGGTGCTCATGGACGTTGGTTTCCCTTTAAATCATGATTTTTCGCATAATCGGGTTGGTGTTTTTGCATTTGTTGCCCGGTTTGCGGAAAATTCGCCTGTTCTAGCTATGAAGCGGGCCCGGTTTAGTCAATCTTTTCTTTGCATTTCTGCGGCCCTGTCCTAATACTGTGCGCCGTTTTACAAAAGAGTGAATCATGGCGTGTAACGACGAAAATTTGGCAAATCTTGACCTTGACGGGTTGCGTGGCGAGATCGACGAGATCGATCAGGCCCTGCAATCCCTGATCATTCGGCGCACCAAAGTTGTCCAGGCTGTCGGGGCCTATAAGGATCGGGTGATTGCTGCCGGTGGCAAAGTCAAAGTGCCTTATCGTCCGGCCCGTGAAGCCCGGATCATGCGTACGCTGGTTGATCGTCACGATGGTGCGTTTCCCAAAACGGCACTGATACAGATATGGCGTGAAATGATTGCTGCAGGTACGCGTCTTGAAGCGCCTTATACGGTGGCCCTGTGTCGCAATGCAGATGGGCAGGATTGCTGGGAACTTGCACGTCTGAATTTCGGTTGCCTGAACGAGATCATTGAATATGACACCCCGCGCGAAGCATTTGGTGCGCTTGAAGACGGACGGGCAGCTGTCGGTGTGTTCCCGAAGCCCGAATTTGGCGAGCCGATGCCATGGTGGACGCTTCTGACGGACGAAACCGCCGTCAAGGTTGTTTCGAAACTGCCCTTTGGTGGACGTCCTGTCGGGCGCGGCGAACAGACCGAGGGCTTTGTTCTGGCGGCAATCGATCTTGAAGACAGCGGTGATGACCGGACTCTGTTCGTGGTCAGCCTGTCCAAGGAAATCTCGATGGATACAGTGCGCAAAAAAATTGCGGATGGCATCGACGGGGCGACAATCCTTGGCTTTTCTGACGATACGATTGCAGATCGGCGTTTTGTTCTTGTTGATGTGCCGGGATTCTTTTGTAATCGCGCTGATGCGTTTCAGACCACACTGGATGAACGGGGACTTGCACCCGAAAGTCTGCATGTGGTTGGCGCCTATGCGGTGCCGATATCAGAAGACGCACTGAGTTAACAATTTTTGGCAGGCCGATCATGGCTGCTGCTTCCTCTGGGAGAATAAACGTTATGTCTGCGCCCACCCCACGCCCCGGTATTCTTGATATTGCGCCTTACAAGGGCGGCAAATCCAGTGCTGACAGTGATCAGCGCGTGATCAAGCTGTCGTCTAACGAAGGTGCCCTTGGCCCAAGCCCCAAAGCAATGGAAGCCCTGCGCAACACGGCAAGCCGTCTGCATCGCTATCCGGATGGTGGCTGTGATCTGCTGCGTCATAAGCTGGCAGAGAAATACGGTCTTGAGTTTGACCAGCTCGTCTGTGGTGCGGGTTCTGATGAATTGCTGACCCTTCTGATCCGTGCCTATGCCGGTCCGGGTGATGAAGTATTGTATTCGCAGCACGGTTTCCTGATGTATCCGATTGCCGCCATGGGTGTTGGCGCAACGCCGGTAACGGCACCGGAAACCAACATGACCACCGATGTTGATGCCTTGCTGGCAGCGGTAACCGACAAGACCAAGATCGTGTTTGTTGCCAACCCGAACAACCCGACCGGAACCTATATCACCGATGCCGAGATGAAGCGTCTGCGTGACGGTCTTCGCGAAGACATCGTTCTGGTGGTTGATGCGGCCTATGCCGAATTCATGACCGGTCAGGAAGATTACAGCGCGGGTGAAGAGCTTGTAAAAGCTGGCAATAACACCGTCATGACCCGGACATTCTCCAAGATTTATGGTCTTGGTGGCATTCGCCTTGGCTGGTGCTATGCACCGCCGGCAATCGCCGATGTCCTTCAGCGTTTGCGCAACCCGTTCAACGTACCGCTTCCGACCCAGGAAGCCGGTGTCGCGGCGCTTGAGGACGATGATTTCGTTAATGAGTGCGTCCGTCACAACGCGGAAACGCTTGCGTGGTTCCGTGATGAAATCAATGCGATCAGCGGTCTTAAGGCCCATCCGAGCTACGGCAACTTCGTGATGATCGAATTCCCGACGGTTGAAGGCAAGGATGCCGATGCCGCAAATGATTTCATGATGGCCCGTGGCGTGATCCCGCGCAAAATCGGTGCCTATGGTTTGTCGCAGATGCTTCGTGTCTCCATTGGCACGAAGGAAGAAATGGAAAT
Organism: Thalassospira profundimaris; assembly: GCF_003326795.1. Lineage (GTDB taxonomy): Bacteria > Pseudomonadota > Alphaproteobacteria > Rhodospirillales > Thalassospiraceae > Thalassospira > Thalassospira profundimaris_C. The sequence goes on from NZ_JPWI01000001.1 coordinate 912,917, forward strand.
CTGCCTTCAGACCATCAAAGACTTTGTGAACCAGTAAAATGACCAAAACTGCATCCCAACCGTTGTTTGAAACTGTCGCTTTTATCGGCATGGGCCTTATCGGCTCGTCCATGGCCCGTCGCATCAAGCGTGACGGCCTTGCCAACAAGATTACCTGTGCGGTTCGCTCTGAGGCGACCCGCGACCGGGTTCTTGAACTTGGCATTGCCGACGAGGCCTATTGCGACATCAAGGACGCGGTTGGTGATGCGGATCTGGTGATGATCTGTGCGCCGGTTGGTGCCAACGAGACCATTGGCGCACAGCTTACCGGTGCATTGAAGAAGGGCGCGATTGTTTCTGATGTCGGGTCCGTCAAGCAATCAGTCATTCGTGACATCGCTCCGCATCTTGACGAGGGTGTCCATTTCGTTCCGGGACATCCCCTTGCAGGGACCGAGCATTCCGGTCCGGACTCGGGTTTTCCGGAGCTGTTCGAAGAACGTTGGTGCATCCTGACCCCGATCCCGGGAGAAAGTGACGCTGCCAAAGAAAAGGTCAAAGCCCTTTGGGAAGCATGTGGCATGTATGTCGAATGCATGGATGCAGACCATCATGACCGCATTCTTGGCATTACGTCACATTTGCCGCACCTGATTGCCTATACCATTGTCGGGACTGCGACCGATCTTGAAGATGCCCTGCGTCAGGAAGTCATCAAGTTTTCGGCAACCGGTTTCCGTGACTTCACCCGTATTGCGGCATCCGATCCGACCATGTGGCGTGACGTGTTTCTGAACAACCGTGAAGCCGTTCTTGAAGTGCTTGGCCGTTTTCAGGAAGACCTGATGGCGTTGCAACGCGCCATTCGCTGGGGCGAAGGCGAGAAGCTGTTTGATCTGTTTACCCGGACGCGCGAGATTCGCCGCGGGATCGTTGATGCCGGTCAGTATTTCACCAACTTCTCTGCCGAGGGCGAAAGCCGCCAAAGCGATGAGAAGGGCAAGAAAAAGACCACAGAATAAGATACCGACGGTCCGCGGCCCGCAGACTGTCATTCGGTTGGTGATGCGCCCCAAATAGCACCGCCTGCCGGTTAAAGGGGATAGTCATGTCTGCCACCAATCATCCGGCGTTCGGCCGGATCATGCCGTTTGTCTTTGTGTTTCTCTGGAGCACGGGATTTGTCGGTGCGAAATTCGGCCTTCCTTACGCCGACCCGTTTGTTTTCCTTTTCGTCCGATTTGCCATTGTCATTGTGCTGATGGTGCCGGTTGTCATGCTGATGAAGGCCAAATGGCCAAAATCGCTGCGCGAGGCATCCCACATCGCAACCGCGGGCATGCTGGTGCACGGCATTTATCTTGGCGGTGTGTTCTGGGCAATTGATACCGGTTTGCCATCCGGCCTTGCGGCCCTGATTGTCGGGCTGCAGCCGGTTGTAACCGCATCGGTTGTCGGCAGTCTTCTGGGCGAACGGGTTTCAGCGCGCCAGTGGGGCGGTCTTGTTCTTGGTCTGATCGGTGTTGCACTTGTTCTGTTGCCCAAGATCGGCGACGGGATCGGCATTACGCCATTGGGCATCGGTCTTGCCGTTCTGGCCCTGTTCGGGATGACGGCGGGGACGCTTTATCAGAAGCGTTTCTGCACCGGCATGGATTTGATGAGTGGCACTGTCATCCAGTATATGGCTGCCGCCTCGTTCGTTGGTGTTGTTGCCCTGTTCAAGGATGATCTGACCGTTGAATGGAGCATGAATTTCATTCTGGCGATGGCATGGCTTGTGCTTGTTCTGTCGATTGGTGCGATCATGTTGCTGATGGTTCTGATCAAGCAGGGCGAAGCAACCCGGGTTGCCAGCATGTTTTATCTGGTGCCGCCAACCGCTGCTTTCTTTGCCTGGGTTCTGTTTGACGAGCATCTTGGCATGCTTGGCTTTACCGGGTTTGGAATTGCGGCACTTGGGGTGGCATTGGTGATCATGAAGCGCTAGTTTCACGTAACCCGAGAAACCACAAAGAAACGCGACCGGAGGAAATGGTGAGCGACGCCACCGAAAAATGGGTGTTTGGATACGGATCATTGTTATGGCGACCGGGATTTGACTTCACGGAACGCTCGCGCGCGCTTCTGCGCGGTTATCACCGGTCATTCTGTATTTATTCCCACCATTATCGTGGCACACCGGAAAATCCGGGGCTTGTTCTTGGGCTGAATTCCGGTGGGGAATGTGTGGGCAATGCATTTTGTATTGCGCCGGACAACTGGAATGCGGTGAAGGCCTATCTTGATGAGCGCGAGCTTGTCACCAACACCTATATTCCGGCCGATGTCGAAGTCGAACTCCAAGACGGTCGCACAGTGATTGCTCATACCTATGTAGCCGATCCGACCCATCAGCAATATGCCGGGAACCTTCCGGTGCGTACAGCGGTCGAGATCATTGTTGCGGCACATGGAAGAGTTGGCCCCAACCTTGAATATCTGGAAAATACCGTGCTGCATCTTGATGAAATGGGGATTGTTGATCCACCCCTGCATGACCTGATGGATCTTGTTCGCCGCGAATATGGCGAAATCAATATGGGTGCAGGTATCTGATGGCACAGGGTAATGCAACGACGGTAACAACCGGCTCGGCCGGTGACCAGACGCCGATGACAGTCGCCTATCTGATGCTGATCGCATGCGCAATGATGTGGGGGTCAAACCATGTTGTCGCGCGTGGCGTGAACGCAACAGTCCCGTTCGAGGCACTTTCATTCTGGCGCTGGGTGGTGGCGGCGGTCATGCTGTTTCCAGTGTGCTACAAATATCTTGGCCGTGACCTCAGACTGATGGCACAGCACAAGATGTCGATGTTCCTGATCGGCTTTACGGGCGTATTCCTGTTTTCGGTCGTGATTTATCTGGCGGCCTATAATACGACGGCGGTTAATACCGGTCTTCTGAACGCGACAACACCGGTATGGGTGTTGCTGTTTGCATCGGTGCTGAGTGCAGACAAACCCAAATTGGGGCAGTGGGTCGGTGTGCTTGTCGCCGGGGCCGGGACAGCAACCATTATTGCCAAGGGCGATCTGTCGGTTTTTGCGCGGATGGACTTTGTCTCGGGCGATGTCTTCGCAATGATTTCGGCCATGGTATGGGCGGCCTATTCGATGTTGCTCAAACGCGCCCCCAAGGGGGTGCATCCGCTCAGCCTTGTTTTCGTCTCTGCACTGATCGGTTTGTGTTTCCTGACCCCGCTTTATGTCTGGTCGCTTGTGGTCGATGGTGAACCGTTCTTTACCCATCTTGATCCGGCATGGCCTGACATGCTCAAGATCTTCTATATCGGTGCCGGTCCTGCATTCCTTGGCTATCTGTTCTGGAACAAGGGCGTTTCGGTTGTTGGCCCGGCCAATGCCGGCGTGTTCCTGTATTTGATGCCGGTCTTTGCCAGCGTGCTTGCAATCATCTTCCTTGGTGAAGAATTGCATATGTATCATCTGGGCGGGATTGTTCTGATTGCCTTCGGTATCTGGCAGGCGACGCGCAAAAAGCGCACTTAGGAGCCTGTCATCTGAGTAATAAAAAGGCCGGGATGCTCAATGCATCACCGGCCTTTTTGAATTTTGATATCCGCTTTCTAAACAGAACAGCTGTCAGGAAACCTTGTCCGGATCAGCTTCTTTCTGAATGGCTGCTTGCTGTTCTGCTTCCTCGGCGGCGATATCGTCGGATGTCAGCATTGGCAGATTGAATTCCCGCTGTGCCTCGGTTTCAAGCTCGCGCGTGCGGGTGTCGATGCGGGTTTTGATTTCCTTCATGAAGGTCTTGCGATCAAGATCGGGCTCAATCGGTTTCATGAATTCCATCGTGACCAGACCGCCATACTTCATGAAGCTGTGACGCCCCCAGAACATGCCGGAATTCAGTGCGACCGGAATGACCTTGGTTTCGGGGAAGGCTTTATAAAGGGCATAGATGCCCGGATGATAAGGGCGACTTGAACCGGGTGGGGTTCGCGTGCCTTCCGGGAAAATCACGACCTGACGGTTTTCTTTAAGTGCCTTCTCAGCCCCCTTGATCATGTCCTTAAGGGCTGAACCACCTGCCGAGCGATCAACGGCAATCTGACCTGAAAGGGTCAGAAACTGGCCGAAAACAGGAATTCGGGTCAGTTCTTTTTTCAGAATATAGGCCGGGTCCGTCACCACAGTATGGAACGTCAGGGTTTCCCAAGCCGATTGATGCTTGGCGACCAGAATACAGGGCCCTTCCGGCAGATTTTCAAGCCCGGTGATGCGTTTGCGCATGCCAACGGAATAGCGCAGCATGAACTGCACCAGTCGGCACCATGCATGGCCGACAAACTGGTTGGCTTTGCGCCCAAACAGCATCAGCGGAATCAGGCTGAGGCATAAAATCGCGGTGCCGCCGAAAAACAACACGTTAAACAATAACGCGCGGAGGGTTCTCATTCAGAAAAGTCCTTCATACGCCTTGGGCTTTAACCCACTCACATGATCTTGATATTTGCTGTTTTGTAACAGCTATATTGCAATTGGAAAATGCCGATTGTTCAACCGTTTTTGCCCGAAGCATTCGAAGCGGAGTATTCCTGCGGTCCGGGGGGATCACCTTCAAGGTTGCGCAAAGACGGCCGGTCACCATCAGGCAGCCAATGCAGTAACGAGTTCCTGAGGCTTGCAAACATGTATTTGTTGAATTCACTGGCGATCAACGCTGTGCTGCCCGGGAAACGCCACCAGTTTTCAATTTTGACGTTATCGGGGAAGACCGGATGGGGGATGATATCCACGTCCGGCATCAGGCTTCTGAATTCCAGAAGTGATCGTGGCATGTGATAGTTGGCGGTAACAATCCGAAGGCTTTTAAAGCCTTCCTCATAGACCCACACAGCGGTTTCAATCGCATTTCCCCGCGTGTTTTCGGCGACATGCCCCAAAACCACACAGCAGGCAATCAGGCGCGGATCGGATTTGCCGACGGATAAAAGCTCGTCCACCTCGACCCCGCGATAGACCCCGGAAATGAACAGTTTTTCTGCCAGGCCATGGGTCAGTAACCGGCGTCCTTCCGAAAGGCGTTCACTGCCACCGGTCAGAACGACAATTGCGTCGGTACGCTGATTTGGATTTTCAACAGAAACCGGGATCGAATTGACATACCAGACAAATCCTGCGGCCCAGACAAGCCCGCACAAGATCAGCGTCGAAAGCAAAAAGCGAAACCGTCGAAAACGGCGACGGTGCTGCACACTAAGCGGGGGCTTGCTCATCAATGGGTGCCTCGGTAGCGATGCGCGGGCATGTATTCGGATCTCCTGAGATGGCCAAGGCCATGATCTCAAACAAGAAGCAGGTCAGTCACCGGACTATACGGAGCCTTGTGATCCGTTACAACATCCGGTGTAAAACACGCAAAACGGTGCGGGTTGCGGTGATCCCGGCGATCATCGCAACAATAAACGGAATGGCCACGATCAGGGCGATAAAGATCGGGCTCAGGACAAGTGACGGGATTGGCCAGCCTGCACGCAATCCAAGCCAGGCAATCAATGCAGAAACAGGAAGCGCTATCAACAAGCCGATCAGCGCACCGAAAAATGCCAGTCGCTGATTGTGGCGACCGAACTGTTTGGCGATATAGCTATCCTGGGCTCCGATCAGATGCAGCAATTCGATGATGCGATGATGGATCGAAAGGCCCGAACGGGTCGCAAATACAACCGAAAGCATGGTCGCGCCAAACAGCACCACGATCAGAAGCGACAGGGCCAGTTCGACCGAAAAGGCGACGTCGGCAATTCTTTCGATCCATATGCGGTGATCATCAAGCACAGCTTCAGGCGCGATTTCCCCCAAACGCATTTCAAGCGCATCGTAGTTGAAACCGGTTTCCGGAGTGATTTCGATAATACGCGGAATGGGAAGTTCGCTCACCACTTCATCGGGGCCAAGCCATGGTTCAAGGAGGGCCGCCATGGTGTCGGGGCTCAGCTCCTCGATCCGGGCAATGCCTGGAAGGTTGGAAACATCGTCGATGATGGCATCAACAGTTTTCTGAAGCGCTTCTTCGCGTTCTTCCGGTGTCCGGTTTGCAAGTTCGGTCGGGGGAACCTGAATGGACAGGCTGCCTTCGATCTGGCCGGACCATTGACCGACACTGTCATGCAGGGCTGCCAGGCCCACAATCGAAAAGGTCAGCAGCGCAACCATCAAAGCGACGATGCTCGGCAAAAAGCGCGAGGAAGAGTCGCTTTCAAGTGGAAGATGCGATGGGGGTGCGCGAAATGCCATGATCGTGGTTTGGTCCTGTTGATCTGGTTGATCTTGTCGTGATGGTGGTCAGCCGCTATGCGTTACGTCATGCAGTGTACCGCCTTCGAGCAACCATTGCGTATGACCGAAACGTCTGACCAGTTGGCGGTTATGGGTGGCGATCAGGACGGTGGTGCCCAGTTTGTTGAGTTCTTCAAACAGATACAGCAAACGCATGGCGATTCGGTCATCAACGTTCCCGGTCGGTTCATCGGCCAGAAGCAATGCCGGACGACCGATGACCGCGCGCGCAATCGCCACACGCTGTTGCTGGCCGCCCGAAAGACGCGATGGCTGTGCATTGATGTGGTCACCAAGCCCGACCCATTCGAGAAGCTCGGTGACATTCTTGCGGATTTGCAAATCCTCGACCCCGGCAACTCGCAACGGCAAGGCAACGTTTTCGAATGTCGTCAGGTGATTGATCAGGCGGAAATCCTGAAAGACCACGCCGATCTTGCGGCGAATCGCAGGAAGGTCTTCACGCGGGATGCGGATATTGTCGCGTCCGAAAATATTGATTTCACCCCGGGTCTGCCGAAGGGCAAGATATAAAAGGCGCATCAGTGTCGATTTGCCTGCACCGGATGCGCCGGTCAGGAAATGGAAACTGCCGCGACCCAAAGAAAAATTCAGGTCGCGCAAAATTTCCGGTCCGGATTCGTATCGGACCCCGACATTCCTGAAACTGACAACCTCGGTCAAAATCGGTGCTCCATATGGCAGAATGACGGTCTACCTTGGCCTGTGCCATGGCATTTGATCAAGGGTTTCTCTAGGTTCTGACAAGCGCGAAATGCCAATCGGACCTGACAATATCGAAAATGACTGATCCGGTTTACCCGGTTTTCTCATGATTTCGGATGCCATGTTCACCGCCGTTACGCAACGATTAGACACCCAAATCCGGGCAGCTTCTGTTATCTGTACTTAACAGTCTGTTAAATCGCGGCTATTTACATATAGTGTAAGTCACCGCTGACGTGCTTGGGGGATCGTCAGTTGCGTACGTCTTGTTGCCCCCCATGTTTGATGCCGCTGTCATCGAAATGCCAGGTTTGCAATGATCATTACTTGCCCAGAGTGTTCAAAGAAATACTCAGTTAAGACAGAAGCAATCGGTCCCAAGGGCCGAACCGTGCGCTGTAAAAGCTGCGGCAACAGCTGGCATCAGGACCCCCCGGGGGCAAAGAAGCCTGCTCCCCAGGCTGCGAGCGCGCCGGAAAATGATCTTCCGCCACCCTTCAATCAGGAAGGCGCACTCGGTGCTGATTTCAATGCTGATCAGATGGGAAGTGGTCAGGTTGATCCGGGCTTTGAAAATGCTGACAGAATTCCTGATCCGCCCCCCATTCCCCAGCAACTGATTCGGAACAATCCCAAGCCGGAACCGAAAAAGAAGAAGGGTATTATTGGCTGGATCATCTTCCTGTTGCTGATCGGTGGGATCGGCGCGGGTGGTTATTTTGCCAAGGACTACGTCATCAATATGTGGCCGCCGATAGCCAAGGTCTATGACATGATCGGCCTTGATGTGCCGCATGTGGGCGAAGGACTTGATATTCGCGAATTGCCGCCGACCCGTGAAGATGAAGACGGGATTGATGTTCTTGTCGTCCGCGCCGAGATCGTCAATATCGCAGAAGAACCGCGTCCGTTACCGTATCTTTTGATCGAACTTCTTGATCCGCTGGACCGTGTGGTACAGCGCAAAAAGGTTCCGCTGATCTATGACGAGACAAAGGTGACGGCCGGGGCCGAGATGCCGATGGAACAGCAAATGCTGCCCGTTGGCGAAAGCATGACGGTCGAAACCAAAATCCGTCGTCCGAACCCGACGGCCACCCGATTGCAGGTCACCTTCCTTGATCCGCGTGAAGCGGTCGAACCGTAAGGACAGCGACCCGTTAAAATGAAAAAAGGCAGCGTTTCATCGCTGCCTTTTTTGTGCGAAATCGATTGTCCTCGAAGACCGGGTTTCGGGAATCAGAACCGTTTGAGCAACCGGTCGATATATTCCTGTTCGATCTGCGGACGATCCGGGTCGCCAGATCGACGACGAAGTTCCTGCAAAATCCGCCAGGCCCGTTCAAGGGTATTCACATCCGGAATAATGGTGGTGCCATCACCACCCACCGGACGGCCCAGTGGATCGCGACGCCCGGTTCCTTCTAGGTCTTCGAGCATCGGGGCCAACTGGCTTAGGCCCTCAAGGGCACGGCTGATCTCGCCAATGCCCTGTTGAAGGGCCTCCATGGCCTGTCGCTGGAGTTGCAGGGCCTCATGGGACCGATTGTGCCCAAGGGCCTCTGCCGCGCCGCGCATGGCGTCTATGACGGTGTTCATGCCGCTGACCTCACCAAACTGATCGATGCCGGGGCTGTTCATGATCTCGCTGGCGTCATTGGCAAGGCCCTGTTGCTGATTGGCGCGCGGGGCGGGGCCATTCTGCGTCGATGAATTGTCGCCTTCGTTCATCAGGTCCTGTTGTCGGCGGGCCAGGTCGCGCATACCGTCAAGCATCTCGCGCAGGGTGGATGTGATGTCCATTCCGCCTTCGCCGGTCGTGACCTGCATATTTTCAATCAGCTCGCGCAGACGATCAATAAGCTGACGGGCCTGATCACGCGCCCCTGCACGCATCAGGGCATCAATCTGATCAATGATGCGCGACAGGTCCTGTTGCTCCAGGGCGGCGGAGGCCTGTGGCTGCTCTTCTGGTGATTGCGTGCTTTCGCGGGTCAGGGCGGCCAGATATTCATTTAGCGCCTGACGATATTCCTCGATCAACCGGGCAATTTCGCCTTCGGTAATGTCGGGATTTTGTAAGGCTTCAAGCAGGCGTTCCTCGGCCTCCATCAGGTTGCGTTCCGCAATCCCGTAACTTCCGCGTTCGACTTCCTCGGCGATATGCCACAAAAGCCCGGCGACATCCTGATGAACGTCGCGGTTCCCCAGATTTGCAGACAGCCGGTTTTCGGCAACCGACAGCGCAAGGAAGACGCCAATATGACCGTTGAATGCCTGTGGAGCATAAAGAACCGGCAGTATTGCCTGATGCATTTCAAGGGCGCGATCCGGGTGGCGCAACAAGCCGCGCCGGATCGCAATCAGTTTCTGCGCGACCGGATGGTTGAATTCACGTTCGGGCAACATCAAAGACCGGATATCGCTTTGCCCGGTCTGACCGGCATTGTCGCGGGACACCATCTGGATATTGACCGGAAGACCGGCCCAGGGATGGGCAACCAGATCAAGAAAACGCGGACCTTCAATACGGGTCGGCATTGCGGTTTCGCTGATACCTTCGCCACGGATGTCGATGACGATCTGATCAATCGGGCCATATTGATCAAGTGATCCGTCATCCGGTGCCGGGGTGATCACAAGATCAAGCTTCGCCAGTCCATAATCATCATTGGCAAGATAATCCAGACGCACATGATCGCGGCGCGTCACGACGGGGGAACTGACAAAAGACAGGCTTGGGGCGTTGTCGGGCACCAGTTCAATATTCAGCGTCAGACGATCATTGCCCCAGACCGATATGCGCCACTCCCCCGATTGTTCTATGGCAGTCGACAGCACATAGCTGTTTTCGCTGCTTTCGGTGAATGCGCGTTCTCCATCCGGCGCGCTCAGGGTCGGCTGCCAGATGCTTGATATGCTGCCATCAAGTGTTGACCCGGCGGGCACCTGCACAGACATCACGTCACTCGTGGTCGTGTTTCCTGTGATGTTGCCATCGTTTGATGGAACCGTGCCATTCTCCGTACCAATTGCCGCAAAGCGCAGGACCCTTGGAACCTGTCCGGTATAGGCTGGCGGCGTCACCCAAAGGGTCGCGCTGAAATCAGCTGCACCAAGGCGTTGCAACGGACTAAAGGCCTTTGAAAACCGTTCCGGGAAATGATTATGTCCGGCGAACAGGCCAACAAAGAGCACCAGTACGGGAATGGCGGTCAGCCCGAACCGGTCAATCCGTGTAACAGCGGGGACAGGACGGGGCAGGCGCAAATGTTTAAGGGCCGCTTCATGCAAACCCAACTGGCGCTGCCAAAGGAAGCTGGTCAGCGGATCATCGGTTTCGTGGATATGATCTTCGAGACTCTGGAGCGGATTGTTCTCCAGCCTGTTTTCGACTTCGAGCCGGTGCAGGATATCGCGGCGGGTTGGCCAGCGGAAATTTCGCCAGGGTGCTACCACGGCGACCATGGTTGCGACCGACAGTACAGACAGCAAGATGATGTGCCCGGTCGCAGGCAGGAACTCGAACGCGCCGGTAAGGGTAAGTCCGACTGTCAGAAGCACAATCGAAAGTGCCGGTATCAGGCATGGCCACACGGATTCCCAAATCAGGATCATGCGCGTTTTGCGCACATGACTTTCGATCTCGGGATAGGGTGGTATCAACGACATGCGTCTGGTTGTCCGTGATTGCCGACATGTTGCAAATCTGATTGCAACGCTTTCCCTTTAAAACTTGGGGTTTCACAGGTGCGGGTCAAGCTATTCCATCGGATGCGTGGAAATAAAAAGGTGGCCCGCATCATACGGGCCACCTGAAAATCATTCATATGGAATGGCGCAAGCTTACTCGTTACCGAGCCATGCAGGGATTTGATCCATATTGATCAGCTGATCGATTTCCTGACGGGGGCGGACAATCGCAAAATTGTTGCCCTTGACCAGTACCTCGGGCGTCAATGCACGGGTGTTATAGGTCGAGGACATCACCGCGCCATAGGCACCTGCTGACATCACTGCGACCAGATCACCGGCCTTGAGATCATCTGGCAATTTGCGGTCTTTGCCGAATGTGTCGCCGGTTTCGCAAACCGGGCCGACGACGTCGACAGTTGCCTGCACGTCTTCTTCGCCCTGTTCTTCAACCGGGATGATTTCGTGATAGGCGCTGTAAAGCGTCGGACGGATCAGGTCATTCATCGCGGCATCAAGAATGACGAAACGCTTTGCTTCGCCGTCTTTGATATACATGACACGCGACACCATGATCCCGGCATTGCCGGCAATCAGACGACCGGGCTCAAGGGTGATGTGACACCCAAGATGACCGACCGTTTCGCGCACCATCTGGCCATAGGCATCGGGAAGCGGCGGCGTTTCGCCCTGATAGGCGATGCCAAGGCCGCCACCCAGATCAAGATTGCGGATATGGATGCCTTCGGAACGAAGTTGCTCGACCAGCCCCGCCAGACGGGTGAATGCCTCGCGGAACGGGGTCAGATCGGTCAACTGTGAGCCGATATGCATCGCAATGCCGGTAACCTCGATACCATCCATGGCTGCGGCATCACGGTAAACCTCGATCGCGCGGGTCCAGTCGATGCCGAATTTGTTTTCGGCCTTGCCGGTCGCGATCTTTTCGTGGGTTTTGGCATCGACATGCGGATTGATGCGTAGCGCAATGCGCGCCTTTTTGCCCATTTCGATGGCAACACGGTTCAGTTCAACCAGTTCCGGGATGCTTTCGACATTGATTTGCGCAATGTCGGCCTCAAGAGCTTCGCGCATTTCTGCGTCTGCCTTGCCAACGCCCGAAAAGATGATCTTGGCGGGATCAATTCCTGCACGCAGGGCGCGGCGCATTTCACCAACCGATACCACGTCGGCACCGGCACCAAGATTGCCCAGTGTTTTCAGCACAGCCTGATTGGAGTTTGCCTTCACAGCAAAGCATACAGTGGCATCAAGCCCCTCGAACGCGTCGGCATAAACCTTGTAGTGGCGCTCAAGCGTTGCCGTCGAATAGCAGAAAAACGGCGTACCAACTTTATCCGCCATTTCGGGGATCGAAACGCCTTCGGCGTGAAGCACGCCATCAATATATTCAAAATGGTTCATTTGGCGGGGTAGTCCCTTGGATATTCGTTGCCTTTTTCGGTCGGCGGTTCAAGCGGGCCTTTTTTGCCGCAAGCTACCACCGAAAGACCCAGCATGACTGCCAGTGTGATCACGATGCCGCGTTTAAGCAAAGCAGGGGTCATTTCATAAACCTTTCCTTTGCAGCCTTGACCGATTCCTTGACGCGCACCGGTGCGGTGCCGCCAAAGCTCTGGCGGGCGGCAACAGATGCCTCGACGGTCAGGACGTCATAAACTGCATTGGTGATCTTTGGTTCGATCCCCTGAAGGTCTTCAAGGGGCAGCTGATCAAGATCGCATCCCTTGGACTCGGCCAGCTTCACAGTTGCGCCAACCACATGATGGGCATCGCGGAACGGCATGCCAAGCTCGGCCACCAGCCAGTCGGCAAGGTCGGTTGCAGTGGTGTAACCGGCACCGGCAGCGGCGCGCATGTTATCGGCAAAGACTTTCATGTCAGCGACCATGCCGGTCATGGCAGCAACGCACAGACCCAGATGGTCGTGGGCCTCGAAAACCGGTTCCTTGTCTTCTTGCATGTCTTTGGAATAGGCCAGCGGAAGGCCCTTCATCGACAACATCAGGGAATTATAGCAACCAACGATACGTCCGATTTTCGAACGGATCAGTTCGGCGGCGTCCGGGTTACGTTTCTGCGGCATGATCGAGGAGCCGGTCGAGAACTTGTCGGACATGCCGATAAAGCGGAACTGTGCCGAACACCAGATGACCATTTCCTCGGCCAGACGCGACAGATGCATCGCAGCAATCGAGGCTGCGTTAAGATATTCGAGTGCAAAGTCACGATCCGATACCGCATCAAGCGAGTTCGCCGTCGGACGATCAAAGCCAAGCGCGCTTGCCGTCATGTGACGGTCAATCGGATAAGGTGTGCCTGCAAGGGCGGCTGAACCCAACGGGTTTTCATTTACGCGCGTCCGGCAATCGGCGACACGGCCACGGTCACGGCCAAACATTTCCACATAGGCCAGAAGATGATGGCCAAAGGTCACCGGCTGGGCTGCCTGCAGATGGGTAAAGCCCGGCATGATGGTTTCGGCATGGGTTTCGGCCTGCGTAATCAGCGCTTCCTGAAGGCCCTTGAGACCGGCCTCAAGATCGGCAAGTGCAACATCGCGAACCCAGAGTTTGAAGTCGGTTGCGACCTGATCATTGCGCGAGCGTGCGGTATGAAGACGACCTGCTGCCGGACCGATCAGATCGCGCAGGCGGCTTTCGACATTCATGTGAATATCTTCAAGCGCGCTCGAGAATTTGAACTGCCCGCTCTCGATTTCCTGAAGGATCTGGTCTAGACCATTGGTAATCTTTTCGCCATCTTCTGCGGGGATGATGTTCTGCTTGACCAGCATCGCGCAGTGGGCTTTGGAGCCCTGAATGTCCTGGGCATAAAGGCGTTTGTCAAAACCGATGGAAGCATTGATTTCTTCCATGATGGCTGACGGGCCTGCTTCAAAGCGACCTCCCCACAGGGAGTTGGCGTTTTTCTGGTCGGTGGCGTTTTGGTCGGTCATCTTGATCCGCAGTCTTGGAAAGGTGAGTGTTGTGAAGACATTGCTTCGTTACGTAAAACTTGGCGTGATTGTCGCCATATCGGGCATTTATGCAACCCCTGCCTTTGCAGATACGCAATTCCCGCAAGAACTTTCAAAGATGGTTGCCCCGTCTGATGACGGTTCTTTGCCCGACGGGATCACATTTGTCGATCAAAAAGATGGGGAAATCCCGCTTAACAGCCTGAAGGGAAAGGTTGTTCTGGTTAATCTGTGGGCGACATGGTGTGTTCCATGCGTCAAGGAAATGCCAGAACTCGACAGTCTTGCTGCGCAGATGGATGGCAAGGCGTTCCGTGTTCTGGCACTCAGTCAGGACCGCGGTGGTGCCGCTGCCGTTACGGAATTCTTTGAAAAGAATGGAATCGACAATCTTGATGTGGTGCTTGATCCGCGCGGTGCGACCGCGCGCAAGATGGGGGCACGCGGTCTTCCGACCAGCTTTGTGATTGATGGCAACGGTGTTATTCGCGGTAAACTCGAAGGCATCGCGCAATGGGATGCACCCGATGTCATTTCCTATTTCAATGACCTGATTGATCAGACCTCGTAACGCGTGTTGACCACAGGCCTTACGCCCTGTTTTCAAGCAGGGCAAGGACCTGTTCGATATTTGGTGCGGCATCGGCCGCACCGTTGCGCGTGGTGGCAAGTGCGCCGGTCGCACAGGCGAAACGCACGGCATCGGGTAATGACTGACCACCATGCAGGGCAACCGCAAGTCCCGCGTTAAAGCAATCACCTGCACCCACCGTGTCTATGGCGTTGACCGAAAAGGACGGCACCATTCCTGACTGACTATTTCCAGACTGGCCATCTCCAGATTGACCATCGGCGGAATAGAATGCGCCATCGCCGCCCATTTTGATGATGACGGTCTTTGGGCCCATTTCATGAAGTGCGTTGGCTGCCTGCTGTGCGCTTTTGGTGTCAACCGGATCAATACCGGTCATGACGCGGCATTCGCTGCTATTGGGGGTGACAATATCGGTCAATGCCAGCAGGTCGCGCATCACCATGTGATCCTGCACCGGAGCCGGATCAAGAATGACCTTCGCGCGTCCTTCGCGGGCATATTTGATTGCGCAATCCACTGCCACCACCGGGCATTCCAGCTGTAAAAGCAGATAGTTACAATCGCGCAGAGACTCCTGTTTGTCATGCAGGTCCGCACGGGTCATGGTCATATTGGCACCGCCGACCACAGTGATCATGTTTTCACCGGACTCATCAATTGAAATCAATGCTATCCCGGTCTGAGCTGCGTCAGCCATGATCAGATGATTGGTATCGAGCCCTTCGGCGGCAAGCGTTTCAATCAGTTGTCGGCCCAGTGCGTCGTCGCCGATTTTGGATATGAAAACAGGGGAAACCCCCAGCCGCGCAACGGCAAGTGCCTGATTGCATCCTTTGCCACCCGGGCCGGATATGTATTCCTTTGCTGCAACGGTCTGGCCGGGTTGTGGAAATTTTGCAACGCGCGCAGCAAAATCAATGTTTGAGCTTCCAACAACGACAATACTCATGGTCTATCCAAATGGTAGAAAACTAATACCTCACAATGATATTGGCACTAGATCATTGGTTTAAAGAAGCTTGCGGATTAAATTGGTTGTTTTGCAGGTAAAAACGTCAACTGCAGCGACAGATCTCCGCAAGAAGTGCAATTTCATATAGGATCCCTATTGTCAGGATGGCGTAAATTCACTTGCCAGTGCGGCATAAAGACGGCGGAATTTGGCAAAGCGGGGCTGATAGGAGGCATGCCGCGCCGGATCGGGCTCAATCACTTCCTCGATCGCCGGTTTCTTGCAAACATCTTCGACAGGTTCCTGTGTCAAAGCCAGTCGGGCAAGACGTGCTGCACCAAATGCCGGGCCCTTTGCCGCACCCTCGTAACGTGCGAGCGGGGTGCCCATAATGTCCGAAATCAGCTGAATCCAGTATCGGCTGCGTGCGCCACCACCGATCACACCGGGCAATTCACAACGGGTTCCGGCAGCATGCAGCCGTGATTGCGCATCGCTGAGCGCAAAGGCAACGCCCTCAAGCACCGATTGCACCATGGCTTCGCGGTTTGTGTCACTGCCCAGTCCGAAAAACACGCCACGGGCATAGGGATTATTGTGCGGTGTACGTTCACCGTTGAGGTAAGGCAAAAACAGAATATCCGATGGTGCGTTGTGCTGGGCCTCGACCCTTGCAAGCAAAGCGCCAATATCGCTTTCACCCAGAAGCCTTGCCACCCATTGCAGGCAGCTGGCTCCATTAAGCAGGACCGCCATCTGGAACCAGTGACCCGGAATGGCATGGGTGAAGCTGTGCAGGAGTTCTTCGGGTTTGGGTCGGTATCTGTCCGAGGCGACAAAGATCTGCGATGACGTCCCAAGCGAGATAAAGCCATCCCCGTGACGCACAGCACCGACACCGATCCCCCCGGTTGCGGCATCGCCGCCGCCACCGGCAATGATCACCCCGGCAGTCATGCCCCAACGATCTGCAAGGTCACGGCGCAATGTGCCGGTGACATCCGATCCTTCGACAAGTTTGGGCAATTGGTCCATTAAAAGCCCGCAAGCCTCGATAGCGGCTTCGTTCCAGCTGCGGCTTTCTTCATCAAGCCAAAGCGTACCTGCGGCATCGGACATTTCGGTGACCTTGTCACCCGAAAGGCAAAACCGGATATAGTCCTTGGGCAGCAGAATGGTTCTGACCTTTGCAAACAGCTCGGGTTCGTGCTTTTGAAGCCAGATCATCTTGGGGGCAGTCATGCCGGGCATGGTGGCAACACCGGCCCGAAGCCCCAGATCGGGCAGGGCAGCATCAAGCGCGTCACATTCCTTCTTGGCGCGCCCGTCATTCCACAGGATCGCAGGACGAAGCGGCATATCGTCTTCGCCAAGCAATGTTGCACCATGCATTTGCCCTGACAGGCCAATGGCGCGTGTCACGGCAAGCGCACCGGGATTTTGGCGATGCAATGCGTCGATGGCACGCAGGGTCGCGTCCCACCAGTCCGCCGGGTTCTGTTCGCTCCAGAACGGGTGCGGGTTGGAAACGGACAAAGGGATATCAGTCTCGGCGACGGTTGCCGAGTTTTCGTCGATCAGCAGTGCCTTGACGGCTGATGTACCAACATCAATCCCGAGAAACATGCTTGGACTGCCTCCAGACTTCTTTTGTCATTTGATCCCGGCATCACATCTGTGCGGGTTGCAAGAGCTGTATTCCAGTGGCTTGACGGATCGATTGCAACAAAAAAAGCCGCTGATTTTCACAACGGCTTTTAATTTGAAAATGCGAATGTTTTAAAGCAGTCCCTAGCGGGTCGGGACCGGCTCATCACCGCTATAGTCATAGAAGCCACGGCCAACCTTGCGGCCAAGCCATCCGGCTTCGACATATTTGACCAGCAGCGGGCAAGGGCGATACTTGGTATCTGCCAGACCGTCATGCAGGACATGCATGATCGAAAGACAGGTATCCAGACCAATAAAGTCAGCCAGTTGCAGCGGACCCATCGGATGGTTCGCACCCAGACGCATTGCCGTGTCGATGGATTCGACGTTACCCACACCTTCATAAAGGGTGTAGATCGCCTCGTTGATCATCGGCAGAAGGATACGGTTGACGATGAAAGCCGGGAAATCTTCCGCACTTGCCGTGTCTTTGCCCAGTTTCTTGGTCAGTTCATGAATGGTGCGATAGGTGGTCTCATCGGTGGCAATACCACGGATCAGCTCCACCAGCTTCATCAGCGGCACCGGGTTCATGAAGTGCATACCCATGAATTTCGCTGGGCGGTCGGTATAGGACGCCAGACGGGTCACCGAGATCGAGGAAGTGTTGGTCGCGATGATGGCTTCCGGGCCAAGAACCGGGCAAAGAGCCTTGAAGATCTGTTTCTTGATTTCTTCATTCTCGGTTGCCGCTTCGATCACCAGATCGCAATCCGAAAGGAAGCTGTATTCCGTTCCGGTTGAGACGCGGGCAAGAGCTGCGTCTTTTTGCGCTGCGGTAATCAGCTCTTTTTTGACCTGGCGGTCCATGTTCTTGTCCATCACGCCGATGGCCTTATCAAGGGCATCTTGCGAGATGTCGAGAATTCGGACGTCGTAACCGGCAATCGCGATCACATGTGCAATGCCATTGCCCATTTGACCGGCGCCGATCACGCCAATGGTTTTGATATCTTCCAACGAAGCCATTTGTTCCCCACTCGTCCCCTAGGGTCAAAACAATAGAATTCACTGTTTTGACCCTAATTGGGATCAGATTATTTGTCGAGTTCACTCGCCAGAGCGGGAAGGGCTTCGAACAGGTCAGCGACAAGTCCGTAATCAGCTACCGAGAAGATCGGCGCTTCTTCGTCCTTGTTGATCGCGACAATGACCTTGCTGTCCTTCATGCCGGCAAGGTGCTGAATAGCACCTGAAATGCCTACAGCAATGTATAGCTGCGGTGCAACAACTTTGCCGGTCTGACCGACCTGCCAGTCGTTCGGAGCGTATCCGGCATCAACCGCAGCGCGCGAAGCGCCAATGGCAGCGCCGAGTTTGTCGGCAATCGGCTCGATCAGGTGGAAGTTTTCACCTGAACCCATGCCGCGACCGCCAGAAATGACAACGCTGGCTGCGGTCAGTTCCGGACGTTCCGACTCGGTCAGTTCCTGACCAACGAAGCTGGATTTACCGGCATCGGCAACAACAGCAACGTCTTCGATGGCAGCAGAGCCGCCCTCGGCTGCAACCGGATCAAAGCCCGTGGTACGAACAGTGATCAGTTTCAGCGGGTCAGACGACTGAACGGTCGCCATCGCGTTACCGGCATAGATCGGACGGACAAAGGTATCGGCACTTTCGACATCGGTGATGTCGGAAATCTGCGCGACGTCCTTCAATGCTGCAACGCGCGGCATGAAGTTTTTGCCCGAGGTCGAAGCCGGAACCAGAATGTGGCTGTAACCTTCGGCAAGTTCGGTCACAAGACCGGCCATGTTTTCAGCCAGGAAATGGCCATAGGCGGCGTTATCTGCAACCAGAACCTTGGAGACACCGGCAACCTTTGCGGCTGCTTCGGCTACACCGCGGCAGTTTTCACCAGCAACGAGGATGGCAATGTCGCCACCGATCTTCTGGGCTGCGGCAACGGTGTTCAGCGTGCCACCCTTAAGTTCGGTATTGTCGTGTTCGGCAATAACAAGAATGCTCATTTGATTGATCCCCGCTTAGATTACTTTTGCTTCGTTGCGGAGCTTGTCGACAAGCTCTGCGACGTCGGCAACTTTGACACCTGCCTGACGTGCCGGCGGTTCCGTCACTTTCAGGGTTTTCAGGCGCGGCGCGGTATCAACACCAAGGTCGGCCGGGCTCAGGGTGTCGAGCGGCTTTTTCTTGGCTTTCATGATGTTTGGCAGCGACGCATAACGCGGCTCGTTGAGACGCAGGTCGGTGGTGACGATTGCCGGAAGATCAAGCTTGACGGTTTCAAGACCGCCATCAACTTCACGGGTAACGTCGAGTTTGCCGTCAGCAACGGCAACCTTGGATGCGAAAGTGCCCTGCGGCCAATCCAGCAAAGCAGCCAGCATCTGGCCAGTCTGGTTGGCGTCGTCGTCAATTGCCTGTTTGCCGAGGATCACAAGATCCGGGCTTTCCTTGGCAACGACTTCCTTCAGGAGTTTTGCGACGGCAAGCGGCTGAAGCTCATCCTCGGTTTCGACCAGAATGCCGCGATCGGCACCCATGGCAAGGGCGGTGCGCAGGGTCTCCTGGCACTGTTTAACGCCGAGCGATACAGCAACCACTTCGGTCGCAGTACCTGCCTCCTTGAGGCGGACAGCCTCTTCAACGGCGATTTCGTCAAACGGGTTCATGGACATTTTGACGTTGTTCAATTCAACGCCAGACTGGTCCTGTTTGACTCGGATCTTGACGTTGTAATCCACAACGCGCTTAACGGCGACAAGAACCTTCATGACAGACCTGTTCGTTTTGTTGTCGAAACTATGGGCTTTGGCGCCCTGCCGGGGCAGTTCGCTGCGGGCCCGCATGTTACTGTTTTCCCCGCGATGCACAATAGGGGGTGCTACGCAGGTTGTCAATTTACGTAAAGGTGTTGACGTTAACGACAACTTCTTCACTGAATTTTTGATGCCCTTCGCGACCTTGATACGGCACAAATCCGCCGATTAACAGGGATTTATCCAAAAAAAATCGTCAGCGCGTCAGTCCGGGTTGCCACAAAATATCATCCTTGCCACCGTTATTGGCATGGCGGGCCAGGACAAACATGTGGTCCGAAAGCCGGTTGATATAGCGCACACACTCCGGATTGATGGTCTCGATTCCGGCAAGTTCGACAATAAGCCGTTCCGCACGCCGTGAAACTGTCCGCGCGACGTGAAGCTGTGCCGAAAGCGCACTGCCCCCGGGCAGAACGAACGATTTCAACGGATCCAGTTCGGCATTGATCTGGTCGATCTCGTTTTCAAGGCGTTCGGTCTGTCTGGCGATGATCCGCAAGGCAGGCTGTTCGGGGTTATCATCGCTGCCATCGCCCGGCGTGCAAAGATCGGCACCCAGATCAAACAGATCGTTCTGGATTCGCGCCAGCATGGCATCAATCTCGCCGTCGGCATGCAGGCGGGCAACACCGATCACGGAATTGGTTTCGTCAACGGTGCCATAGGCCTCAACCCGGACGGAGTTTTTGGGAACCCGCGTGCCGTTGCCAAGGGCCGTTTTGCCCTTGTCGCCGGATTTTGTGTAGATGCGTGTCAATTGAACCATGTGCTGTCCGTTATATTCGTATCGTTTGTGGGTGGATAAGTCGTGAATGGCAGATGCCTATTTGCCAAGCGCCATCAATGACAGGATGAACAAAAGCAGCAAGGCAACCGCCTGAAGCAGGACGCGAAGCTGCATCAGTTTATTTGATTTGCGTGCATCCTTGCCCCGTGCCATCGAAATGATGCCCATCACCAGAACGCCTGCGACTGCAGCCATCGCAAGCAGCGCACCAATCTGCAAAAATGCTGTCATTTTTGTTCTTCCCTGTCTTTGCCTGCGGATTTTTGCCGGAAACCGGTTTGTCCGGTTGTCTTAAGGGGCAATGTCCACCAGCCGGATTTATTGATCTTGTATCTTGGGTGGCGACATGCTGCGCCAAACCGGTTGTGCTGGCAACCGGCGGATCGGAAGTTTTCGTAATTACCTGGCAGGATCATTTTCAGTCGGGGCAAAGTCGCGGCGATCAATTTTGAATTTCTTGATACGCGATGCCAGCGTGGTCGGTTTAATGTCCAGCAAGGCGGCGGCCCCGTTTGTCCCGAAAATCTTGCCGCGCGTCTCGGTCAGGGCGCGGATGATATTGTGATATTCGGTTTGCCGCAGGTCCTCACGCGTCATAATGGTCTTCTCGGGCGTCGCATCCTTGTCCGCCTTGGGCGAGGAGGGCGGTTTTCTGCCATCCCGTGAGGTGACGTCGGGCAGGTCAAAATGCAGCTTGCCATCATGGGCCAGAATGGCGGCGCGCTCGATAACATTTTCAAGTTCGCGCGCATTTCCCGGCCAGCCATAATTTTGCAAGACATGAACCTGTCCCTTGGTCAGGGTTGGCTGGGCGATATTCAGGCGCTGACAGATATTGCGCAGGAAGTGGGCGGCAAGTGGCGGGATGTCGTCGGGGCGTTCGCGTAACGGACGGCATTCAATCGGGAAGACGTTCAGCCGGAAATAAAGGTCTTCGCGGAAACGTCCCTGTCTCACTTCTTCCTTAAGGTCGCGGTTGGTGGCGGCAATCAGGCGGACATTGACCTCGCGGGTGCGTTCCTCGCCGATGCGTTCGAATTTCTGGTCTTGCAGAACGCGAAGTAGCTTTCCCTGTAGCTCCAGCGGGATTTCGCCAACCTCGTCAAGAAACAGTGTCCCGCCGTCTGCCAGTTCGAATCGCCCGACGCGGTCGCGAATGGCCCCGGTAAAGGCACCGCGGACATGGCCGAAAAACTCGCTTTCAAACAGTTCATGGGGAATGGCCGCACAGTTGACGCGCACCAGAACGCGATCAGACCGTGTGCTTGCCTGATGGATGGCGCGCGCGATCAGCTCCTTACCAGTGCCGGATTCGCCGGTGATCAGAACGTTGGCGTCGGTCGGGGCGACCAGATCAATCTGCTTGAGCGCGCCCTGAATGGCATCTGACTGTCCGATGATTTCATGGTGGTTGTTGGTCGACAGGATTTCTTCCTGAAGATAGGCGTTTTCGAGCTCAAGCCGTTCGCGCAGCCGGTCGACCTCGGCCAGGGCGGCATGCAGTTTTTCTTCGGCGATTTTACGTTCAGTAATGTCGCGGAACACAATCACGGCGCCAATCACAAGCCCATGATCACGAATAGGGGTCGATGTATATTCAACCCGGATCGGTTTTCCGTCGCTGCGCCAGAACACTTCATCATCAACCCGGCGGACAATGCCTTCACGGAATGCATTGTAAATCGGGCAGTGTTGCGCGTGATAGGGTTCGCCATCCATATGGGAATGGTGAATGATCGAATGGATTTCCTTGCCGACAAGTTCCTCTGCTGTCCATCCCAGCATGCGCTCGGCTGCGGGATTCACAAAGGTTGTGACACCGTCTGAATTGACACCATAGATACCCTCGCCAGCAGCCCCGAGGATCAGCTGGTTTTCACGTTCGATCTCGCGGAAAAAGCGTTCTGCCCGACGCCATTCAGATATGCCTTCACGAAGATAGTCATCCGCCTCGGAATCGACATCGCGGCGATGGCGCGCATCAAGATCGGAAATGGTTACGGTCAGATATTCCTCGTCACCAAGCATGATGGCGCGGGCTTCATGTTCAAGTTTGAGCTCGGTGCCATCCGGTCGGGTCAGGTCCAGCCCGCGGGTCCAGGCGAAACCGTGATAGAGCGCTGCCTGACTAAAGACGACCAGACTTGGCACCTGACCTTTGTGCAGTGCGCTCATTCGTGATGACTTCAGCTCGTCAATGCTGCGTCCCAGCAATTTTGCCGCAGCCTCATTGGCAAAAACGATGCTGTCGGTTTTCGGATGAACCAGAATTGTCGGATGTGTATGCGCCAGCAGAGCATGCAGATGCAGTGGCTCCAAAGACATTGAGACTGACTGGTTTATGTCGAGGGTCATACGAATTTCCTACGATAATTCGTAATTAATCTACGAATTATCGTAAATTACGATTTTTCGTATGTGTTGAGATTGCCCGCGATTCTCCCGCGAGTCCAGTGTTTTCAACAAGAATGCCGCGCCGCAGCAAACTGGCACAGTGATTGCTGTTACCCCGATTGAATGTCTGGTGCTGTCTGATGTGGGCAGCTTAACAACACAGGGGGTGATCAAAATGTCAGTTAAAAGTCTGGGTGATCCATTTAGTGGCGATAGCGACCTGCGTCATAGCAAATCTTGCGGCTGTGAGGCATGCGCGTCCGGCGGGCATAAACATGCTGATCATGATCATGGCGTAAAACACGATCTGGCGACCATGCCAGCGCATAGCGACATGGCGGCCAAATCGCCGGAAAGCAGCGAAGAAATTCTGGACCGCGCAATTGACAGCGCAATTGTGCGTTCGGTCTTCGGGCATAACGAAATTTCGCGTCGTTCCTTTGCCAAGATGGTTGGTGGCAGCACCATGATGGCAGCATTGGCATCGGTTCTGCCGATCGACAAGGTCAAGGCAGCGATCCTTGATGATCTTGGTACGCCCGAGAAATCCAAGCTCAATATCGGTTTTGTTCCGATCACCTGTGCCACACCGATCATCATGGCGCAGCCGATGGGCTTCTATGAAAAATACGGTCTTGATGTTGATGTCATCAAGACGGCCGGATGGGCCGTTGCCCGCGACAAGTCATTGAACAATGAATATGACGCGTCGCACATGCTGACCCCGATGCCGCTGGCGATTTCGATGGGGGCGGGGTCGACCGCAACCCCGTTCCTGATGCCCGCTGTTGAAAACATCAACGGTCAGGCCATCGTTCTGCACAATGACCATCTTGACAAGCGCGATCCCAAACAGTGGAAGGGCTTCAAGTTCGGTGTGCCGTTCGAATATTCGATGCACAACTTCCTGCTGCGCTATTATGTCGCCGAACATGGTCTGGACCCGGACAAAGACATTCAGATCCGCGTTGTTCCGCCGCCCGAGATGGTTGCGAACCTGCGTGCCGGTAACCTTGACGGCTACCTGTCGCCTGATCCGTTCAACCAGCGAGCCGTCTGGGAAAAAATCGGCTTCCTGCATACCCTGACCAAGGATATCTGGGAAGGCCATCCGTGCTGCGCATTCGCATGCTCCAAGGCGTTTTCAGAAGAACTGCCAAATACCTATGGCGCGCTTTTGAAATCCATCGTCGATGCGACCCAATACGCAGCCAAGTCGGAAAACCGCAAGGAAATCTCGGCTGCAATCGCACCGGCCAACTATCTGAACCAGCCGGTTCCGGTGATCGAACAGGTCCTGACCGGGCGTTATGCCGACGGTCTGGGCGAGGTTAAAAACGTTCCTGATCGCATCGATTTCGATCCGTTCCCATGGCATTCGATGGGTGTCTGGATCCTGACCCAGATGAAGCGCTGGGGTTATATCGAAGGCGATATTGATTACAAGAAAATCGCCGAAGAGGTCTATGTCGCAACCGATTGCGCCAAGGTGATGAAAGACCTTGGGTATGAAGCGCCGACTTCGACCTACAAAAGCTACACGATCATGGGCAAGACCTTTGATCCCGATCAGCCCGAAGCCTACGTCAACAGCTTTGCGATTGGCAAAGGGGTAAGCTGATATGCTGGCATCCTTGAATGCCAGGGCTTTGGTTTTGTCACTCGTGCTATTGGCGGTCTTCCTCGGCCTTTGGGAGGCCGCCAGCCCGAAACAAAATCTTTCTGGCGAACTGACAGAATATGAACTTCTGATGGGTGGGGCAGAGCCGAAGGCAGCTGTGCCACCGCCCTCGGCAGTGATTGGCAAGGCCTGGGAAGAACTCAGCAATCCTTTCTATGATGCAGGCCCCAACGACAAGGGGATCGGCATCCAGATCGGCTATTCGCTTTATCGGGTTCTGACCGGTTATTTCCTTGCCGCAGCACTGGCCATTCCGATCGGCTTTTTGATCGGGATGTCGCCCTTGATGTACAAGGCGCTTGATCCCTTCATTCAGGTTCTACGGCCCATCTCGCCACTGGCGTGGATGCCTCTGGCCCTGTTTGTCATTCAGGACAGTCAGGCGTCGGCGATCTTCGTCATCTTCATCTGTTCGATCTGGCCGATGCTGATCAACACCGCCTTTGGTGTGGCGGGCGTGCGCAAGGACTGGGTGAATGTGGCGCGAACCCATGAGCTTGGCGCACTTAAAACCGCATGGATTGTCATTCTTCCAGCGGCTGCACCGACCATTCTGACCGGTATGCGCATTTCAATCGGGATCGCATGGCTGGTGATTGTGGCAGCCGAGATGCTCGTCGGTGGGACCGGCATTGGCTACTACGTCTGGAACGAATGGAACAACCTTGATCTGACCAGTGTGGTGTTCTCGATCCTCATGATCGGCCTTGTCGGCATGTTGCTTGATACCGCCTTCGCCTATTGCGCACGTCTTGTGCAGTACCAGGAATAAGGAGACCTGATATGTCGACACCATTCCTGAGCGTCCAGAACCTTACCAAACGTTTTCAGGCACCCAAAGGTGGTGAAGGCCT
This sequence comes from Thalassospira profundimaris, assembly GCF_003326795.1. Taxonomy (GTDB): domain Bacteria; phylum Pseudomonadota; class Alphaproteobacteria; order Rhodospirillales; family Thalassospiraceae; genus Thalassospira; species Thalassospira profundimaris_C. The sequence goes on from NZ_JPWI01000001.1 coordinate 938,425, forward strand.
GACCGTATTTGAAAACGTCAATCTTGGCATCAAAAAGGGCGAGTTTGTTTGCATCATCGGCCATTCCGGCTGTGGCAAATCAACGATCCTCAATATCCTTGCAGGTCTGGACGAACCCAGCGACGGCGCTGTCATCATGAATGGCAAAGAGGTCGCGGGCCCCAGTCTGGATCGCGGGATCGTATTTCAGAACTATTCCCTGTTGCCATGGCTTTCGGCCCTCAAGAACGTGACCTTTGCCGTACAGGCCCGCTACAAATCCTGGAGCAAGAAACAGGTTCACGATCATTCCATGAAATATCTTGAGATGGTCGGTCTGGCAGGCGGGGCGGAGCTTCGCAAGCCGTCGCAATTGTCGGGCGGGATGCGTCAGCGCGTCTCGATTGCCCGTGCCTTTGCCATCCAGCCGGAATTGCTTTTGCTTGATGAACCGTTCGGCGCACTAGATGCGCTGACACGTGGCAGCATTCAGGATGAGCTGATCCGGATCTGGTCGGGGTCTGATCAGACGGTCTTCATGATCACGCATGATGTCGATGAAGCCATCCTGCTTGCGGACCGCATCCTTTTGATGACCAACGGTCCCTATGCACGGGTGGCAGAGTCCGTTCAGGTCGAAATCGAACGCCCGCGCGAACGGGCAAATATCATTCATCATCCGGATTACTACGATATCCGAAATCATCTGGTGGAGTTCCTGGCGACGCGGTCGCGCGAACTTGCCGGAAAACAGGATGGTGACGAGCAAGCTGCACCCAAAACTGTCCGTTTCGGAGCAAATGCCGGGGCAGTCATTTCATCAGAAACAGGCAGCAAATCCGGTGCGCGCAAGCGTGCGGTCAACAGTGCCGATTAATCAAAACAACCTGCTGTATCAGAAGTGGAGAAAAGCCATGAAAAAAGCTGACGTCAAAGAAATGATCCTTGAAGCCAAGAAAGCCAAAGGCCTTGGTTGGGAAGAGATTGCAAGCAAGATCGGCATGTCGCCGGTCTGGACCACTTCGGTCTGCTTTGGCATGAATTCCGCACCAAAGGACAAGGCGGATATGCTTGTGGCCTTGTTCAACCTGCCACCAGAAGCATCGGCAGTCATTCAGGAATGCCCGATGAAAATCTGGGATCAGGCCGTTCCGACTGATCCGGCGATTTATCGACTGTATGAAATCGTTGGTGTTTACGGCGAAACGATCAAGGAAATCATCCATGAGAAGTTTGGTGACGGCATCATGAGCGCGATTGATTACGAAATGTATATCGAGCGCAAGGAAGATCCCAAAGGCGATCGCGTCGTTATCACCCTGGATGGCAAATTCCTGAAATATCGCGCCTGGTAAGGTGTGATCGAGGATTCCGATTTTCGACCGTGACGCGGTAATCGTCGCGATGTCGCAATCCGGCCAGGCCCGTTTGTGTATTCAAACGGGCCTGATCCGTTTTGAAATGTTCCAAAATACCCGGTAGGGGCTGGCGAAAAGGACATGATCTGCTAAATCCTGATCATATGTAATTGCTTGTTAGCCGGACCGTTTTGACGTTCGATGGCTTGCAAGCGAAACCAAAAAGGGATCAACATCAGATGGCTGACCTTTCCGCATTCGACATCACCAAACGCTGGCCTGCGAAGAATTCCGATATCATTCAGCTCTATTCATTGCCGACCCCGAACGGGGTCAAGGTTTCCATCATGCTTGAGGAAACCGGTCTTGAATATGAACCCCACCTGATCAATATCGGCGAGAACGAGACATGGACGCCTGAATTCCTGTCCTTGAACCCGAACGGTAAAATCCCGGCAATCATTGATCCTGATGGGCCTGACGGTACACCGATCGGTCTTTTTGAATCCGGCGCGATCTTGCAATATCTTGCGGAAAAGACGGGCAAGTTTTTGCCATCTGATCCGGTCAAACGGATCGAGACGATCCAGTGGGTCTATTTCCAGATGGCGGCAATCGGGCCGATCTTTGGACAGCTTGGTTTCTTCCACAAATTTGCCGGTAAGGAGATCGAGGACAAGCGACCGCTTACCCGCTATGTGAATGAGTCAAAGCGTCTTCTTGGTGTGCTCGAAACCCGTCTTGAAGGGCGCAACTGGATCATGGGCGATGAATATACCATTGCCGATATCGCGATTCTGGGCTGGGTGCGCAACCTGACCGGATTTTATGAGGCCGGTGATCTGGTCGAATATGACACGCTTTCAAATGTTCCGGCATGGCTTGAACGTGGCCTTGCACGACCGGCGGTACAGCGCGGACTGAATATTCCGGCCCGCGATTAATCGGCCTGTTTGCGACAAACTGTATCGAAGTTTGACCGGATGGTCAGAAATGCTTTCCATCCGGTCAGGCTGCTATTAACTAGTGGGAAGTTTTATCGCCCACGAAGTTTCAAGAGATACAATAATGACCAGTCGCATCAAGGACGCTACCCTTGCCCAGCAGATCAATGACGAAACGCTTGCATGGCGTGAAGTCATCTGCCCGGTAACAGCAAAATATGGAAACTATGTCGCCAAACGTGATCTGCGCGACAAGACAATCGTCAGTTTCCAGCATGTGCTTGAAGACACCATCCCGACCTTGCTGCCCTTCGTGAAGGCGGGTGCGAAAGTCAAGGTGGGTGCGTGCAACCCGGACAGCACCGATGATGTGGCCGCAGCCTATCTGGCGGCCAACGGGGTCGAGGTTCATGCATTTTCGGGCATGACGCCCGATGAATATGCCAAAAGTATCGATATCCTGTCGTCTGAACCGGCAGACATTGTTGCTGATATGGGCGGCGAGCTGATCGAGGCCTTTGTGCAAAAGGGTCATAAGGTTGACGGCGCGCTTGAAGCCACCACGACCGGTGTGCATCGCGTCGAGAAACTTGATTATTCCTTCCCGGTCTTTAACTGGAACGATATCGCGATCAAGGATCGTCTGCATAACCGTCACCATGTGGCGCAGGAAATGTGGCCGGTCTTTTCCAACGTGACGGGTCTGGCGCTTTATGGGCGGTCGGTTCTTGTCATCGGTTTTGGTCCGGTCGGGCGTGGTGTGGCCGAACGTGCACGCAATCTTGGTGCGGTGGTTTCGGTCGCCGAACGTGATCCGGTGCGCGCCCTTGAAGCCCAGCATCACGGATGCCGCGTGGTCAGCCTTGAAGACGGTATCAAGGAATGTGCGATCATTGTAACAGCGACCGGACTTTCAGGCATTCTCGGCGAAAAACAGATCAAACAGTGCCGTCGTGGTGCCATTCTGGTCAATGTCGGTCATTCAAATACCGAGATCGATGTGGCGTGGCTTGATACCCAGAAACAGACGAAGATGCGCCGTTATATCGAACGGTTCGAGCTTGATAACAGCCGCGAGGTTTATCTGCTGAACCGTGGCAGCCTGCTCAATCTTGCTCCTGGCATGGGCGGATCGGGCAAGGATCTGTTTGATCCGTTCTCGGCCATTCTGATCCGGGGCATTGACTGGCTGGCATCGGGCGGGGCAGCGTCGTTCAAGCCGGGATTCTATGATTATCCCGCTGAAATTGAACGCGAAATTGCCGAGGCGATCCTGCACTCACATAGCTGATCCTGCTTCTGTCTTGCCGACCCAAAAGTGATACATCGCAAGGTTGAGACCCAACAAGCGTGATAAAATCAGGCTTGTTGGTGTTTCACGGTGCGCCTGTTCCTGCGTTCAGCACGCGAACCGGTGGATGGAGGTCGGTAATGAGGCGAATTGAAACGGCGTTTGGTACTTTCCTGCTGGTGCTGACCGGTGTCTGGTTTGTTTCGAATCCCGATGTCTTCCAGGCGACGACCTTTATCGGTTTGCGCGGTTATATGGTGCAATATACCGGTGTGCTGGCGATCGGGTTGATGAGCCTGATCATGTTGCTTGCGGTACGCCCGGTTTTGCTGTCCCAGCGGCTGGGCGGGCTGGACAAGGCATATCGATTGCACAAATGGCTGGGGATCACTGCCCTGGCCTTATCCATCATCCACTGGATCTGGCGGATGGCACCCAAATGGGCTTCGGCGCTTGGTCTTTATGAGCGCGGCCCCCGTGGCCCAAGACCGGATGAAGGGACCCTGCACTGGGGGCAGTCCTTTTTCGGGGCACAACGCGGTCTGGCTGAAAGTGTTGGCGAGTGGGCGTTTTACATCGCGGTGGTGCTGATCATTGTCGCGCTGATCAAGTGGGTCCCGTATCGCTGGTTTGCAAAAACACACACGCTCCTTGCGCCGGTTTATCTGGTTCTTGTCTATCATGGCGTGGTGCTGCTTGACTTTGCCAACTGGGCGACACCTGTCGGATATGTCATGGCAGGAATGCTCGCAGTCGGAACGGTTTGCGCGATTATCGTTCTAACAGGCCGGATTGGCAGGGACCGGAAATCTGGTGGCGAAGTCACAGAGCTGAATTACTTCCCGCAAATGAGATCGCTCGAAATCAGGATCAAAACAGATGGTGGCTGGAAGGGGCATCGGGCTGGTCAGTTTGCCTTTGCCCGTTTTGGCGCCAGTGACGAGATACATCCATTTACCATTGCATCTGCATGGCACAAGGATGACCCTCGCCTGACCATTATTGCCAAGGAACTGGGCGATTATACAAAAAAGCTGCCCGATACACTGAAATCTGGTGATGCAGTGGTCCTTGAAGGACCCTATGGAACCTTCACTCTTGATCGCAAACATGCACGTCAGATATGGATTTCGGGCGGGATCGGTCTGACCCCCTTTGTTGCATGGCTGGAAGCCCTGGCAGAAAAACCGGAATCCTTTGAGATTGATTTCTTTCAGGTTGCCCCGGAATGTGACGCCGAATTGATGGCATCAATAGAATCCCTGGCCAGTAAGGCGGGTGTTCGCCTGCATCAGTGGCGCGATGCCCAGGATGGTTTCCTGACCGGTGAAAAACTGCGTGGTGAAGTGCCGGAATGGAAGCAGGCCCATGTCTGGTTCTGTGGACCAAGCGCGTTTGGTTTGGCGATAAAGAATGATCTTGTCGCAGCCGGTTTGAACAGACGGGCCTTTCATCAGGAACTGTTTGACTTCCGCTAGATCACTGCGTTGTGACGTGATGCACAAAATTTTACGGGCGGCCCATTATCAGGCCGCCCGTTTGTTTGCTCGCATCTTGAACGGTGTTCAGTTTACGCGCGGTATCCGATGCGAAGATTCCCCCATTGTTCGCCATTAACAATGATCGGGACATCGCATTCCTTCATAAAGACCACAGAATCCCCCATGTCGCGGAAATAGGTCTGAAGCAGATGTGGCTTGGTATTACGTGCGGCCATCAGACCGGCGCGGTCATCAAAGATTCGCCGGTTGCGACAATTGCCCATGTTCCAAGCCGCTTCTCCGGGTTTTTGAGGTTGGCTGTAAATCTTGTTGTGGGTTGGAAGATAGCCGTTTGAATCCACACCCGCAGCAAAGACGATATGCTTGTCTTTTTCAAGAATCGCTTCCTGAAGCGGTGTGAAGTTCCGATCCGTGAACGGAATATACGGTGTCATGAACTGTTTCGGGTCACTGCCGTCAACCGGTTCGTAGTGCGGGTTGAACAGGTCTTCGTGCCTGATCTCGTTATTGCGAAGGCCGGTCTCAAGAACCTTTGCCAGATCAAGTGCCAGTTGTTTGCCAAGGTCGGCAATCTTGTTGTCGTGATCGTGGGTTTTCTTAAGGTGGCTCAGGATGACCTGATTGGCCTGATCATCAAGTTCGGTAAACTGAACATGGGTGCCAAGGGCCGAAACGGCCTTTACGATACCATGCAGGGTCGTACCATCGGCCATGGTGATCGTGATCGATTTGTTGCGATCTTTCTCGCTCGCGTCAATGCGGGCCAGAAGCCCGGCCAGCGACATGTCAGCGGTAACGCCGTTTCGGATATCGCCGCTACCGAAATCCACCTTGATATCAACCGCAATCGGGACACGTTCCTCGTGGCGACGGCTGGCACTTTCTGTGTTGCGCAGCACCGTACGGAACCGGCTTTCCATTTCGTTGATATCATTGCGAATGTTTGACGCCAGAACGCGCAGGTTTTCCGCAGTTTCACTGGCGTTCTGTGATTTTTCACTGGCAAGCTCGATATCGCTGGAGATGCCGCGCATATGCGTCGACACTTCCTGTGCACTGGTCGAGATCTCGGCAATTGCAGCTGTTTGCTGTTCAACAGAAGCCGAGATATCCGCAGACAGCTGACTGACTTCGTCAATTGCACCGCCAATACCCTCGATCGCGGTTACGGCCTCCGAAGTTGCCCCCTGGATTGCGGTGATCTGGGAGTTGATATCCAGAATTGCCTTTTCGGTCTGGGTCGCAAGGTTCTTGACCTCGTTTGCGACAACGGCAAATCCCTTGCCCGCATCACCGGCACGTGCGGCCTCGATGGTGGCATTAAGCGCAAGCATCTTGGTCTGGTCAGAAATGCGTTTGACGATATCGACAACCTTGCCGATCTCGCTTGCCGTTTCCGACAGGCTGTTCATCGTTTGGGATGTTTCCTGTGCGCGGATAACGGCCTGACCCGCAATGTCATTGGTTTTATGAATGCGATCCGCAATTCCGTGGCTGGATGCCTGCAATTCTTCGGTTGCCGAGGCCACAGTAGCGACATTGCTGCTGGCAATTTCAGTAGTTGACGTGATCCGTTCGACCAGCTGTGACAATTCGCTGGCATCTTTTTCCATGGTTTGCGCAACGTCATTGGTGCGCCCGGCCTGAAAACCGACTTCGGAGATGATATTGTCCGTTTCACGTTCGATGATTTCGGACATTGACTGTATTTCCGAAGATGCCCGTTGTTGAGAAATCTGTCTTTGCTGGGCTGCCATCAGGGACGCCATATCGGCCATCAACAGGCTGTGTGCCGCATCAGTGAGTGCCGGTGTCGCGCGAATTCCCTTCGTGGCCGCTGCCAGCGAAGTGCAGTTTGCAGCTGCCTTGTGATAGGCAAGAACAATGATGTCCGGTGTCAGGTCTCCGGATACCTGCGCCAATACGTGATCGCCAAAGCACTGGTTAAACGCATCTGCCGAGGTTGTGGTCGCCATGGTACGGAAACGCTGGGCAAGGTCAGGCACAAGGCTTTGCGGCGCTGTTTTATCCGCGCTGCTTTGTCCTGTTCCAAGTAGCTCCGTGATCAGGCTTTCGGCAATGCGATCTGCATGCTGATCAAAGAGAACTTTTGTTTCGCCTATTCGCGCATAGATTGTTTTTTCTGACATTGCGGAGGCGTGATTCATGAACGTCTCTCCCTTTTCCCCTGGAAAGGCTATTGGGCCTGTTTTGTTGAGATTTCTCAGGCTTCTGCGTTTGATTTGGTCCAGTTTATCACTATAGGGAAGTGTTAAAGATATCATACTTTAGGTTGATATGGAAAAGCGGCCCGTCAAGGTTG
>NZ_JPWI01000010.1 GCF_003326795.1 Thalassospira profundimaris
ATGGCACATGGACGCTCACAGCGGATGATCTCGAAGGTCTGACGATTACGCCCGCCGATGATTATTCCGGCTCGTTTGATCTGGGCATAACGGTGACTTCGACCGATGGTGATGACACCGCAACGGTCACTGACGCCATTACTGTCGATGTTACCGGTGTCGCAGACACCCCGAAGCTTGAAGTGTCGGATGCTTCCGGCAGCGAAGAAGGCGCGATTGTGCTGGATATCGATGCGGGCCTGAGCGACGCCTCGGAAGTTCTGTCGATCACCATTTCCGGTGTTCCGGATGGGGCAGAACTTTCGGCTGGTACGGACAACGGTGATGGCACATGGACGTTGTCGGCGGATGACCTCGAAGGCCTGACGATCACCCCGGCTGATGATTATTCCGGCTCGTTCGATCTGGGTGTTACGGTCACTTCGACCGATGGTGAGGATACCGCAACTACATCGGGCTCAATCACCGTTGATGTTGAAGGTGTCGCGGATGCGCCGACGCTGGAAGTCTCTGACGCTTCGGGTAGTGAAGAGGGTTCAATTGCCCTTGATATTGACGCGGGCCTGACTGATGCGTCGGAAGTTCTGTCGATCACGATCTCCGGTGTTCCGGATGGCGCCGAGTTGTCTGCCGGTACCGATAATGGCGACGGCACCTGGACACTGTCTGCCTCAGACCTCGAAGGTCTGACACTTACCCCTGCGGATGATTATTCAGGGTCCTTCGATCTGGGTGTCACCGTCACATCGACTGATGGTGACGATACCGCAACTACATCCGGCTCGATAACCGTTGATGTAGCGGGTGTTGCGGATGCTCCGACCCTTGAAGTCTCGGATGCGTCTGGCAGCGAAGAAGGTGCGATTGCCCTTGATATTGACGCTGGCCTGACGGATGCATCGGAGGTTCTGTCGATCACGATTTCTGGCGTGCCCGATGGTGCCGTGCTGTCGGCTGGTTCTGATAATGGTGACGGCACCTGGACGCTGACGGCGGATGATCTCGAAGGCCTGACGATTACGCCCGCCGATGATTATTCCGGCTCCTTCGATCTGGGCGTCACCGTCACATCGACTGATGGTGAGGATACCGCGACTACCTCGGGCTCAATCACCGTTGATGTTGCCGGTGTTGCGGACACTCCGACGCTTGAAGTCTCCGACGCGTCGGGCAGCGAAGACAGTGCGATCACTCTCAATATCGACGCGGGGCTCGCGGATAGTTCAGAAACCCTGACAATAACGATTTCCGGTGTGCCGGAAGGTGCGACCTTGTCGGCAGGTACTCTGAATGATGACGGAACCTGGTCGCTGACGTCGGATGATCTTGACGGGCTGTCAATAACGCCTCCCGATGATTATAGCGGTAGTTTTGATCTCGAAATTACGGCGAGTACTCAGGACGGCGTAGATATCGCAAGTGTGACGGATACCGTCATGGTCAATGTGCGCAGATGCCCCGACCCTTGAAGTGTCGGATGCTTCCGGCAGTGAAGAAGGTGCGATTGCGCTCGATATTGACGCTGGCCTGAGTGATGCATCGGAAGTTCTTTCGATCACGATCTCTGGCGTGCCCGATGGAGCCGTGCTGTCGGCTGGTTCCTTCGATCTGGGCGTCACCGTCACATCGACTGATGGTGAGGATACCGCGACTACCTCGGGCTCAATCACCGTTGATGTTGCCGGTGTTGCGGACACTCCGACGCTTGAAGTCTCCGACGCGTCGGGCAGCGAAGACAGTGCGATCACTCTCAATATCGACGCGGGGCTCGCGGATAGTTCAGAAACCCTGACAATAACGATTTCCGGTGTGCCGGAAGGTGCGACCTTGTCGGCAGGTACTCTGAATGATGACGGAACCTGGTCGCTGACGTCGGATGATCTTGACGGGCTGTCAATAACGCCTCCCGATGATTATAGCGGTAGTTTTGATCTCGAAATTACGGCGAGTACTCAGGACGGCGTAGATATCGCAAGTGTGACGGATACCGTCATGGTCAATGTGATTGGCGATGCAGATTTGCCAACCCTTGAAGTGTCTGATGCTTCGGGTAACGAAGAAGGTGCGATAGCGCTCGATATTGATGCGGGCCTGACGGATGCATCGGAAGTTCTGTCGATCACGATTTCTGGTGTTCCGGATGGCGCAGAGTTGTCTGCCGGGACCGATAATGGTGACGGTACCTGGACGCTCTCGGCCTCAGACCTCGAAGGTGGCACATCGACGCTCACAGCGGATGATCTTGAAGGTCTGACGATCACGCCTGCCGATGATTATTCCGGATCGTTTGATCTGGGTGTGACGGTGACTTCGACCGATGGTGATGACACCGCAACGGTCACTGACGCCATTACTGTCGATGTTGCCGGTGCCGCAGATGCGCCGACCCTTGAAGTGTCGGATGCTTCTGGCAGCGAAGAGGGCGCGATTGTGCTCGATATTGACGCTGGCCTGAGTGATGGATCGGAAGTTCTGTCGATCACGATCTCCGGTGTTCCAGATGGTGCCGAGTTGTCAGCCGGTACCGATAATGGTGACGGCACCTGGACGCTCTCGGCCTCAGACCTCGAAGGTCTGACGATCACGCCTGCCGATGATTATTCCGGATCGTTTGATCTGGGCATAACGGTGACTTCGACCGATGGTGATGACACCGCAACGGTCACTGACGCCATTACTGTCGATGTTGCCGGTGTTGCGGATACTCCGACGCTTGAAGTAACGGACGCGACCGGTGAGGAGGGCAATAGTGTTGCCCTTGATATTGATGCCGCTGTAACCGACAGCAGTGAAACACTGACGGTGACCATTAGCGGTGTGCCCTCAGGGGCGAGCCTGTCGGCAGGTACCAACAACGGTGATGGCAGCTGGACGTTAAGTGCAGCCCAGTTGGCAGGCCTTACGATCACGACGGCAAGTGACTATTCCGGGACATTCGAGCTGACTGTTTCTGTGCAGTCCCAGGATGGAGAGGATACCGCCACGACCACAGCAATCCTTGAAGTAACGATCGAGGAAATGGCAGCGGGTGACGAAACCCTTTGGGGAACTGACGCGAGCGAAGTCTTCGAGACAGGGGCTGGTAACGACACTGTCGGCGCTGGTGGTGGCAATGATACGGTCTCGACCAATGCCGGTGACGATACGATCTGGGGCGGTAACGGTAATGATGTGATCTATGCCGGGGATGGTAACGACAGCATCACCGGTGATGGCGGCAATGACTATATTGATGGTGGTGCCGGTGACGACACCATTCATGGCGGCGAGGGAACCAACACCATCTATGGCGGCGCCGGGAACAACTACATTACCGGTGGCAGTGGCAATGACAGCATCTATGCCAGTGATGGTGACAACATCATCTATGCCAATGAGGGCAATAACCACATCGAAACCGGTGCTGGAAATGACAGCCTGTATGCTGGAAGCGGTGACGACACCATCATTGGCGGAGATGGCAATAATTATGTCAGTGCCGGTGAAGGCAAAAACTATGTCGAGACCGGGTCGGGCAATGACACGATCACGTCAGGCAGCAATGATGACAAAATCAATGCGGGTGATGGTGACAACCTGATTTCTGCTGGCGAGGGCAAAAACACCATCTGGGGTGGTTCGGGTGCGGACAGCATCAGTGTCGGTTCTGGCGATGACAGGATTTATGCCGGGGACGGTGACAATACCGTCAATGCCGGCGAGGGCCGGAACGATATCGAAACCGGCAGCGGCGATGACACCATCACGTCGGGCAGCGACAACGATACGGTTTCGTCGGGGGCTGGCGATGACAACATTGATGTCAGCGGCGGCAAGAACACTGTCTGGGGAGGCGACGGCAACGATTCCATTCATGGAGCCTGGGGCAACGACACTTTCTATGGCGGGGCTGGAAATGACATCCTGAATGCGGATGGGGGCGACAACTATTTCGATGGCGGTGCCGACAGCGATACCCTGACCGGTGGTTGGGGCAAGGATACCTTCTATGGCGGATCGGGCGATGACATGCTTGATGGCGGTGGTGGGGATGACAAGCTGTATGGTGAGGACGGGGATGACACCCTTTCTGGCGGTGCAGGCAAGGACACACTCAGTGGCGGAGATGGTAATGACCTTCTGCTGGGTGGGGATGACGACGATACGCTGATGGGCGGGATCGGGGACGACACGCTGTATGGCGATGGCGGATCGGATCTGTTCATCTTTAATATGGGCGAGGGCAATGACCATGTAGATGGTGGTGCCAATGGCTGGACGACCGATACCATCGAATTGCACGGTATTGGCGGCGGCAATCTCGACTCGAGTGACTGGACCCTGATCCTTGATGAGGGGACCATCACCGATTCGAAGAAACACTCGCTTGAACTTTCCACCGATTCGTCTGGAACCATCGTCTTTTCGGATGGTTCCGAGTTGACATTCTCCAATGTCGAACGTATCGAGTGGTGACGAATTCACATTTCGGGTGCCGTCGGGACGAAATCCCGGCGGCATTGCCGGTTTTCTGGGGGTGAACACCTTGTCTCGAGTTGACAGCCATGGTGTGAAGCCCTATACAGCGGACCTCGAATTTTATCGGATTACCTTATTTAGAACGGAGTAAGTGCAGTGAAGCGCACCTACCAGCCAAGCAAACTCGTACGGAAACGCCGCCACGGCTTCCGTTCCCGCAGCGCGACCGTCGGTGGCCGCCGTGTGCTGACCGCACGCCGCGCCAAGGGCCGCAAGCGTCTGTCGGCCTAATGTTGTGACCATTTCGGTGGAACGCCTTAAAAAGCGTGCGGAATTCCTCCGTGTTGCGGGCACCCGCCGAAAATGGGTTACACAGGGGTTGATCCTGCAGGGCGCACCACGCCCGGGGATCAAGCCGGATACAGAATACGCCGGTGAAGAACGACTCGCCCGAGTCGGTTTCACTGTCACCAAAAAGGTGGGAAAGGCCGTCGTCCGCAATCGCGTTCGGCGGCGTTTGCGTGCTGTGGCAGAGCAATTGATGAGCGAACTCGCATTGCCCGGATGGGATTATGTCGTGATCGGTCGTGCCCAAACCATTGATCGGCCTTTTGAAAAACTGATTGATGATTTGAAATTTGCCCTGCGTCGGGTTCCTGATGCCAAGCCGTCTGCGCCGGATTCGCGCCGTCCCCGCAAGGGACGCAGTGCCAGTTCGTCAGGTGGGACATCAAAGGCAGGAGGTCCGTCAAAATGACCTCTTCGAATCCTGCACCCGGTTTCCTTGCCCGCCTTCTTCAAATCGCAGTTCGCGGTTATCAGCTGTTTTTGTCGCCTTATATCGGGTGGTCATGTCGCTATCAGCCGACCTGTTCGGCATACATGATGGAAGCATTGGCCCGGCACGGGGCAATAAAAGGCAGCTGGATGGGAATTAAACGGATAATGCGTTGCCATCCATGGGGTGGTCATGGTTATGATCCCGTGCCCGGATGTGGCTGCGAACAAAACAAAGCGTCGTCGGATGGTGAAAACCGGTCCCCGGCGCTTTCGTCATGTAAATAGAATAAGCGGTCGGCAAATGCTGGCTGAGCAAAGCGGAATGAGGCGATGAACGAACAACGTAACCTGTGGGTGGCAATTGCATCGGCAGTTGTGATTCTTATCGGGTGGCAATTCTTCTTTGCGCCGGAACCTGATACCCAGGTTCGCGAAGCGCAAGTTCGTGAACAGCTTGATGCAAACGGCAGCAACGCGCCGCAGGTATCAACCGGTGGGCCCAGTGTCCCGGGCGGTCAGCCAGCAGTGCCGACTGTCAAGCGTGAAGACGCGTTGGCGAAATCGCCGCGTATCACCATCGAAACCCCGCGTGTCGAAGGCTCGATTCGCCTTGTCGGGGGGGTGATTGACGATATTCAGCTTCAGGATTACCGCGAGACCGAAGAACCTGACAGCCCGCTGATCCATGTTCTGAACCCGACGGGCAGCAATGATGCCTATTTTGCGGAGTTCGGCTGGGTCGCCGGTGAAAAGGGGATCAGTCTTCCCAATAGTGATACCCGCTGGACCGCAAGCAGCGACAAGTTGACGCCCGATAGTCCGGTAACGCTGAGCTGGGATAACGGCGCAGGCCTTACCTTCAAGCGTCAGATCGCGATTGACGAGAACTATCTGTTCACCGTCAATCAGTCGGTCGTGAACAACAGCGGTGGCGCAGTCACCCTGTATCCGTACGGACTGATTTCGCGTAAGAACAAGCCGCTCACTGCCGGTTTCTATATTCTGCATGAAGGTCCGCTTGGTGTGATCGACGGTACGCTTACCGAGATCGACTATGACGATCTGGCCGACGATGGCGCAGTTGAAAAGAAAACCACTGGCGGATGGCTTGGCATTACCGACAAATATTGGCTGGTTGCGCTGGCGCCGTCTTCGGACGAAGCGCTGACCGCACGTTTCAGCCACCATGTGGCGGACAATTCCGACAAGTACCAGACGGATTATCTTGGTGCGCCGCGCACGATTGCTGATGGGGCAGAAGCCGCTGCCGAGACGCGTTTGTTTGCCGGTGCAAAAGAAGTCACATTGCTTGATAGCTATGCCGAGGAATACGGGATTACCAACTTTGATCTCGCGATTGACTTTGGCTGGTTCTACTTCCTGACCAAGCCGTTCTTCCTGTTCTTGCAGTACCTGTATCATCTGGTTGGCAACTTTGGTGTGTCGATCCTGATCATTACGGTCATCATCAAGGGGATCATGTTCCCGCTTGCAAACAAGTCGTACAAATCCATGAGTGCGATGAAAAAGTTGCAGCCGCAGATCACCAAGATGCGCGAACAGTTCAAGGATGACCGTCAGCGTCAACAGCAGGAAATGATGGCACTGTACAAGCGCGAGAAGATCAACCCGGCTTCGGGTTGCCTTCCGATCATTGTCCAGATCCCGGTCTTCTTTGCGCTTTACAAGGTTCTGTTTGTCAGCATCGAAATGCGCCATGCGCCGTTCTTTGGCTGGATTCAGGATCTGTCGGCGCCGGACCCCACGTCGTTGTTCAACCTGTTTGGTCTGATTCCATGGGATCCGCCGCAGATGCTGATGATCGGTGTCTGGCCGTTGATCATGGGTATTACCATGTATCTGCAACAGAAACTCAACCCGGCTCCGGCTGATCCGACCCAGGCAAAGATCATGATGTTCCTTCCGCTGATCTTTACCTTCATGCTGGCAAGTTTCCCGGCGGGTCTTGTGATCTACTGGGCATGGAACAACACGCTGTCGATCATTCAGCAGCGCTACATCATGTACAAGATGGGGGTTTAACCCCCCCATCTACCCTTTACGGGTCCATCTTCCCTTCGGGGGAAAATCCCCGCAAAACCGGGGAAGGAATAACGATGACACAAGAAAATCTGCCGTCGGCAACTGCAATTCCGACGCATGAAGACTCAGTAATCGAAGCCGGGCGGAAGCTTTTTAGCCGCCCGGTTAACTTCGTTCTTGGTGTGGCGCAGCTCGAACAGCTGCCGCCCGAGGAAAAAACCGAAATCTGTTTTGCCGGACGCTCAAACGTTGGCAAATCCAGCCTGATCAATGCGATCACGGGGCGTAAGGACATTGCACGCACGTCCAATACGCCGGGTCGTACCCAGCAGCTGAACTATTTCGATCTTGATGGCGCATGCCATATTGTCGACTTGCCGGGCTATGGCTTTGCACAGGCCCCGAAGGATATTGTCGATACCTGGCATGCCCTGATCAAACAGTATCTGCGTGGGCGTGTTACGTTGCGTCGCGTGTTTGTTCTGATCGATTCCAGACATGGTTTCAAAAAGGCCGATCTGGACATGATGAAGCTGCTTGATGAGTCGGCTGTGCCATATCAGGTTGTACTGACCAAGTCGGACAAGCTAAAAAAGGGACAGCTTGAAAAACGCATCAAGGAAGTGGTCGATGCTCTGGTGAAACATCCGGCGGCCTTGCCACAGATTTTTGCGACATCAAGTGAAAAGAATACCGGACTTGCGGAATTGCGGGCAGAAATCTCGACGCTGCTCTGAGGCCGTCAGGTTCATCGCTTAAATATGGGGAAGTGAGATGAACGAAGAAATCCGTTCTGAAGAAGATCAATCGGAATCCAGCGCATACCGGACGTTGGCACGCGCCAAAGTCCTTTCCGAGGCTCTTCCCTATATGCGACGATTCAATGGCCAGACGATCGTGATCAAGTATGGCGGTCACGCCATGGGTGATCCGGAACTGGCGCGTCTGTTTGCGCAGGATATGGTGCTTCTCAAGCAGGTTGGCATGAACCCGATTGTCGTTCATGGCGGCGGCCCGCAGATTGGCCAGATGCTCAAGCAGCTCAATATCCAGTCAGAATTCGTTGACGGTCTTCGCGTAACCGATCAGCAAACAATCGACGTTGTCGAAATGGTTCTGGCGGGCAAGATCAACAAGGAAATCGTTTCCAATATCAATGCCGCAGGCGGCATCGGTGTTGGCCTGTGCGGCAAGGATGCGCATCTGATTACCGCGCGCAAGCTGACCCGTACCAAACGCGATCCGGAAAGCAATATCGAGAAGGTCCTTGATCTGGGCTTTGTTGGTGAGCCGGCAAAGGTCAATCCCCACGTTCTTGATTGCTTCATCAATACCGACATCATTCCGGTTATCTCACCGATCGGTGTTGGCGAAGACGGTCAGACATATAATATCAATGCGGATACTGCTGCCGGTGCAATTGCCAAGGCAGTTGGTGCGCGTCGTCTCTATATGCTGACGGATGTTAAGGGGATTCTTGATGGCGAGAAGAACCTTGTAAGGGATGCGGATATTGACCACATCAATGCAATGATTGCAGATGGTACCATTCAGGGAGGCATGATCCCGAAAACCGAAACCTGCATGGATGCGGTTCAAAACGGGGTCGAGGCAGCGGTTATTGTTGATGGCCGTGCGCCACACGCCGTCTTGCTGGAGCTTTTCACCGAGCGCGGTGCCGGGACAATGATCCGCGGAAACTGACCGTCAACAGAGAGCCAACACTTTAGTATAGTTTTGTGCGACGTATATCTGGTTCCGTGAATTGAATTAGGATATGTTGATGCGATAAATAACGCCGGTCAGGCGTAACGTATTGACTTAACTATGAAAACACGAGCTGGAGCAACCGTTGTGACCACGACGGAACAACAGATATCTCGCCACTGGGATTATGCGGAAGCGACTTTGAAGGCTCTGCGCGAGCGGGGCCTTCGTCCGACGCCTGAACTGTACCATGTGTGGTTCGTTTACTTTGCTGAAGAAAATCCTGAAATCCTGCGGGTTATCGATGCTGTTCAGGCCAGTGGTGACCAACTGGCCGAAGACACGCTGCTTCAGCTTTATTACCGCTATATTTTCGACCGGCAGGCGGCTGATTTCCTTCAGCGCGGCATGGAAGACTTTTCCGAACTGGTTGAAAACAGTGACGAATGCCTGACCACGGCAAAGTCGGGTCTTGGCAGTTATGGTGACTTGCTGAACAGGTCGCTCAAGACACTGGAAAAGCACAAGGAAGTCAGTCCGGTGCTGCGCGAAGTGATCAGCCATACTGACCAGATGAAAGAAACCATCGATAATCTTCACAAGCGTCTGGATAGCTATCTGAACAGTGTTGCGCTGTTGCAGCGCGAACTCGACGAGACCCGCGAGCGGTCCTATACCGATGGTCTGACCCGTGTTTCCAACCGCATGTATTTCGAAGAGCAACTGGCACTGCTTGCCGCAGAATATGATGCCTCGGCAAACCCGGAGCCGTTCTGCGTGATGATGGTCGATCTTGATCAGTTCAAATCGGTCAATGACCGGTTCGGGCATCGGATTGGTGATGAAATTCTGGTCCTGATTGCTTCGATGCTGAAGGCCAATATCAAGGGGCGTGATATTGTGGCGCGCTATGGCGGGGATGAATTTGCCATCCTGTTGCCCCAGACACCATTGGCCGATGCCATGGCCCTGGCCGAAGATATGAGCAAGCGCATTGCCGCGCGCGAAATCAAATCAAAGTCCTCCGGGGCATCTTATGGTCATATGACGGTATCTGTCGGTGCTGCGCAATATGTCGCCAACGAGGGCGGCGCCAAACTGATTGATCGCGCGGATAGTGCGCTATATCGCGCCAAGAAGGATGGTCGGAACCGTAATTTCGCGGCCGAGTAACGGAATTCTACCGTCGATAGGGGCTGCTGGCGTGGTTTTAAGCCTGCCATGCATGTGTGCCATGACGGTGGCGGACTTGCATTGAAGCGTTCAAAAGCGTATGTAACCAGCGCCCGGCACGGTCAGACGACTTTGCCGGGCGTTCCGCACTTGCTGCATCTGACTTGTTTGCGCAGGCGGAATGTTTCCCGGAATAAAGACAGATCACAGAAAGCCGAGCATGAAAGAGCCGCGCGTAGTTACATTTGGATGTCGTCTGAACACCTATGAGTCCGAGGTGATGCGCGATCATGCCAAAAATGCCGGCCTTGATGATGCGATCATCATCAATACCTGTGCTGTCACGACCGAGGCCGAACGTCAGGCGCGCCAGAGCATCCGTCGGCTGCGCCGGGAAAATCCCGATGCCAAGATTTTCGTGACCGGCTGCGCGGTACAGGTCAATCCGGATAAATTTGCCAAAATGACCGAGATCGACCGTATCTTTGGCAATGATGCCAAGATGAAGGCCGAAACGTTCCTGATGCCGGAACATGAACGTGTTGTCGTCAATGACATCATGTCGGTGGAAGAAACTGCAAGTCACCTTGTATCGGGGTTCGAGGGGCGTGCGCGTGCGTTCGTTCAGGTCCAGAACGGTTGCGATCACCGTTGTACGTTCTGCATCATTCCGTTTGGTCGCGGGAATTCGCGCAGTGTCCCGATGGGTGAGATCGTCACCCAGGTCCGGGAGCTGGTTTCCAATGGCTATGGCGAGGTTGTCCTGACCGGGGTCGATATCACGTCCTATGGTCATGATCTTCCGGGGCAGCCGACCCTTGGGCAGATGTCGCGCCGTTTGCTGGCGCAGGTTCCTGAATTGCCGCGCTTGCGCATTTCATCAATTGATCCGGTCGAAGTTGACGAAGAGCTGTTTCGACTGATCGAAACCGAACCGCGTCTGATGCCGCATATGCATATCAGTTTGCAGGCAGGTGATGACATGGTGCTTAAACGCATGAAGCGCCGCCATCTGCGTCAGGATGTTGTGGATTTCTGCAAAAAGGTCCGCGAATTACGTCCCGATGTGACATTCGGCGCCGATATCATCGCAGGTTTCCCGACCGAAACCGACGAGATGGCTGAAAATACGCTGCGCCTTGTTGATGAATGCGGTCTGATTTACCTGCATGTCTTTCCCTATTCAGCGCGCCCAGGAACCCCGGCCGCACGGATGCCGCAGGTGCCAAAGGATCTTCGCAAGGAACGCGCAAGTGCGCTTCGCGACGCCGGCGACGTTCAGTTGAACAATTTCCTGAAATCACGTATCGGCATGATCGAGAATGTGCTGGTTGAAAAGGAAAATACTGGCCATACGGAGCATTTTGCTCCCGTTCTGCTTGATCGCGTGATAGAACCGGGCTCGATAGCAAAGGCCAAGGTTACCGGCCTTGAAGATGGAAAACTGATTGCGGAGCTTGTGGGATGACCGAAGAGGGGAAAAAGAGCTGGTTTAGCCGCCTGAAAGACGGGTTGAAACGCTCCTCCTCAAAGCTGACCGCCGGGATTGCCGATATCTTCACCAAGCGTCGTCTTGATGACGATGCGCTTGAAGAATTTGAAGACCTTCTCATTACATCGGATCTGGGTGTCACAACCGCGGCCAAACTGAGCGCGGAGCTGGCGAAAACGCGTTTCGACAAGGAAGTCGATTCAAGCGAAATTCAGGAATTCATTGCCGACGAAGTCGCCAAAATCCTTGAACCTGTTGCCAAGCCGCTGGTGATTGATCCGGGCAAGAAACCCCATGTGGTTCTGGTTGTCGGGGTGAACGGATCGGGCAAGACGACCACGATTGGCAAGCTTGCCAAAACCTACAAGGATCAGGGCCTTAAGGTCATGATGGCGGCGGGCGATACATTCCGTGCTGCTGCGGTTGAGCAGCTCAAGGTCTGGGGTGAGCGGACCAATTGTCCGGTGATAGCGCGTGATACCGGTGCCGATGCGGCCGGTCTTGCCTTTGATGCCATCGAGCAGGCCCAGCGCGAAGGCTATGATCTGTTGCTGATTGATACGGCCGGTCGCCTTCAGAACAAGGCGCATCTGATGGACGAGCTTAAAAAGATCGTCCGCGTGATCAAAAAGCGTGATGAAAGTGCCCCGCATGACACGCTTCTGGTGCTTGATGCCACGACCGGACAGAACGCCCATTCACAGGTCGAAACCTTTGGCGAGGCGACCAATGTTTCCGGCCTGATTGTGACCAAGCTTGACGGGACGGCAAAGGGTGGTGTTGTGGTTGCCCTGGCAGAGAAATTCGGCAAGCCGGTTCATGCGATTGGTGTTGGCGAAGCTGCCGAGGATTTGCGCCCGTTTGAGGCAAGGTCATTTGCACGCAGTCTGGCCGGGCTTGAAGACTGATTGCAGACAAAGCCGAAATGACGAAAGGCAGCCTGGTAGGCTGCCTTTTTTCGTTCTAGCGGGTCTTGATAAAGTCGTTAATCGAATTGCGAAACTGGCTGATTTCCCGATCAAGGGAGGCAACCGGATCACGCAAATCTTCGGGCAGTTTTTCAATGACCAGTTCGTCAAGTTCTGCCGCCAATTGTGCGGCCCGCTGATCAAGGCCGATGGCCAGGCGCTGATCGGCATCATTAAACAGCCAATCCATGATCCGGTCCCTTAACTCTTCAAGGCTTTGTAAATCCGGGTCTGGTGTTGCCGCAATAACGCCGAGCGGGCGCAAGGCCAGTTCGATCTGACGATAGATGTCGCGCAAGTTCCGGGTGCTGTCATGGCAAAGTGATTTCAGTTTGCTGTCGCGGACAACCGGAAAAATCGCCTCAAGCCGAAGTGCGAAATCAAGAGTATCGCGCAAGACATCATTGACCGCGTCTTGCTGAGGGATTGTGGTCGGGCTGTTTGCCTGATGCCTGTTTTCTTCCTCGACATAGCTGTTGGGGGCAAATACAGGAAGGGTGCTTGCGCGAAGGGTAAAGCGTGCCGGAAGTTCCCCGATGATTTCACCGTCGGCAAGAATTGGCGCGCCGTCGGCCCCTTCAATCGTGATTTCGTTGCATTCCATCGCCATGGCATAGCTGCTGTTATCGACCGAGCCAAACAGAAGCTCGGCTGCGATATCAAGACCGCTTAGCGTATCGACGCTGTCGCGGATGGCAAACATGTGCAAGAGCCCGTCCTCGGGGCTTTTGGTGTCGCTGGGACGCAGGCCGCCGCCAAAATACCGGCCATTGGTAATGGTGACCTGACGCAGTTTAAGGTTTTGCGGTTTTTCGTTGCCACAGGTGATCGACAGATCAAGCGGATCCATTTCATGCCAGCTTTGCCAGTTGGCAACGGCATAGCTGATTGCGCCCAACGTTCTTTTAAGGTCGGGATTGATCCGTTTGCGGGCATCAGCCGGGACACCGATACTGGCCGCATTGATAAAGCTGTGATCATTGACCCGGCCGACATCAAGCATTCTGATCTGGCCGTGAATGGTTGCACGTGCTGCATCAATCAGATCATCGGGCAGGCCAAGGGTGCGTGCAAAGTCGTTTGCGGTGCCAAGCGGCACAGGGATAAGAACCACCTTTGCCGCGATTACGGTATCGAGAACGGCATTGATCGTGCCATCACCGCCCCCAACCGCGACAATATCGCCAGCACGGGTATTTGAGCGGATAAAGGCACAAATATCGTCCGGATTGTCACACAGGGTCAGCTCGGTCTGATAGCCGGCATCTTCAAATACGGCTCGCAATGGCTGTGCGCCGTTGCCACGCCAGTCTTCGGGAAGTTTTCCCTTTGTCAGAAGCAGACAAACCTTACCCGTCAGATCAGAATTTTTCACGACAACGGACTTTCACATGTGAATGGGGCGGGGGCCGAACCGGCATCAAATGTGCCGGTTCGCGTCAGTTATACAGATCAGGAAAGTGTCGCGCGCAGCATCCAGGCTGCTTCTTCATGCACGCCGATACGGTCGGTCAGAAGGTCGGCTGTTTTCACATCGTCAACTTCCTCGGCCGCAGCGACACCATCGCGGATCAGGCGCGCCATCTTTTCATGGTCATCGACAAGCTCGGTAACCATGTCATTGGTGGTCAGAAGTTTTTCCTGATCGGCAATGACCGAATTTTCCATCATTTCCTTGAGACCCGTCGGCGCTGCAAATCCGATGGCACGAATGCGTTCGGCCATGTCATCAATCGCCACATGAAGGTCTTCATATTGCTCCTCGGTCATTTTATGGAGCGAATAGAAAGCCGGACCCACGACGTTCCAGTGTACGCCGCGCATTTTGGCATAGAGTACGTGCGAAGAACCAACGATCTGGGTCAGCATCGTGGCCAGTTCGCGGCGATCCTTGCGATTCACGCCGGTTTCGACGGGAAATTCCTTTGCAACGGTCTGCATACTGCTATGTGCCATGGTTAAACTCCTTTTGGTTTAGCGCGTCCCCGCGAAGCATCGGGCTTGAATGTTCGACGCTTTCCTTATTCGGCAGGGGCGCTTTGACCATATTAACGTCGGCATTTTCGAAAAGTTCCGCGAAATAAAATAACCACAATTGGAACATTCTTTTGTACCACCCGTTTGCCATTGTAAGCAGCGCGCAAGTAATTGTGCTGCCCTTAATGAATAAGGAGGTTGTGATGTTGAGCAAGAACATGCTGATGATTGGTACGGTACTTATGTCTGTGGGTGTTGCGGCACCGGCCTATGCCGGGTCGTCCTCGGCGACCGATACATCAGGAACGATGGCAACCGATGATGCGATGAAGTCGGACGCAAACAAACTGGGTGACAAGGTTGCCGCCCAGTATGAGAAAGCCAAGGACTTCACCTTTGAGCAGAAAGAAGATTTTCTGGCATGGGTCGGTGAAAAATCCGATCAGCTTGGTGACCAGTATGATGACGTATCTGCGCGTGTGAAAAGCGATAGCGAGGAAGCGGTCGATGAGCTGGCTGAAGCCTGGGACAGCGCCAGTGATGAGCTGAGCGATGCGATGGCATCGGCCAAGGACGCTTCAGCAGACACGTGGGAAGACGTCAAGAAGGACACGCTGAATGCACTTGAGAGTGCACAGAAAGCGATCTCGGGCAGCGGGTCTGCCGAATAGGACGTCACAACCTGAACTCGGCGGCCTGATAAACGTCCGAGGAAGACAGCCCGCCCGTTCTGGGCGGGCTGTTCTTGTCTGTGCAGTGAAGAAGGAATGATTGTGAACCAGAATCAGAAATCATTGGTGGCACGCCTGAAGGACTTTTCCAGAACGGCCCAGCGGTATCTGGCCAGTCTGGCTGCGGGTCGGAAGGGGCTTGCCGGAATTGCCGGGGCGTCGTTCCTTGAGACCACGATCATCCCGATCCCGATCGAACTGGTGATTGCGCCTGTCATGGCCGCGTCGCGGGCGCGCGGCTTTATTGTCGCGACGGTTACTCTGGCCGGAAGCGTTATTGGCGCTTTCGGACTTTATGTTCTTGCATGGGCATTGTTCGATGATCTGGCGCAGCCCCTGATTGATCTGACGGGCGGGCAGGCGCAGTTTGATGATCTTGAGGCCAAATTTGAAACAGGGGGCTTCTGGTTGGTCTTTTTGATCAGCATTGCGCCGGTTCCGATGCAGATTGCTGCTTTGGCGGCAGGTGCTGCCTCTTATCCCGTCTGGCTGTTTCTGATTGCCATCATTGTGTCGCGCGCTTTGCGGTATTACGGATTATGGCTTTTGGTTTTGGGATTCGGGGTTGGAATCGCCCGGATATTTGAAGGCAAGAAGCCAAAAATACACTCTGAATCGTCCCGATGAGGCATTGTTTCAGAGCGGAAAAGCAAAAAAGGCCCGGAAAATAGCCGGGCCTTTTTTGTGGAAAACTGATTTTTATTCCGACTCAACGCGGAAATCGGTCGTGCTTTTGCCTTCGGTATCGGGTTCTGCGACATCTTCGGCGATCAAGCCACGGCGGATCAATTCACGGATCGCAGCCGCGCGCGTTGGCATGCGATGCTCGAAACGCCAGTCATCAATGACTTTCAACTCCTCGTCATCGAGCATGATCTGGAGCTTTTCGGTTCTTTTCGACGTTGGCACGTGGGGTTTCCTGTCAAAGTCAGGGGCTATAAAAACCGCCTGAAGCCATTGAAAATCAATGCATTCAAAAATTTTGGAGTAACTTACGTTACCTCCGTTTCCTCCATAAGACAACCATCTTGCCTAAGTGCGGTAACTGCCTGTGATGCTGTAAGTAATGGAAAGTAATTATGTGAAGTAACCCATGTAGTATATTGAAGTTATCTACAATGTGTCAGATATGTGTTTTGATGTTGTTGTATATATGCTGTATGTTCATTGTATTACCTTAGTTAACCATACGATTTTACTTTAAATATTATTTTCGTTTGTTACGGTTGGGGCATCCGAACAAGGAGGTTGTGATGTCTATGCAAGTGATGAACGAAATCGAAGACCATGTGCCTGCTTTGCGCCGTCATGCGTATCGTCTGACCGGCAGCATGGATATGGCCCAGGATCTGGTTCAGGACACTTTGTTGAAAGCCATCAGCAAAAAGGACCAGTTCGAAGAAGGTACGAGCCTTAAGGCCTGGCTGCACCGTATTCTGTTCAATACCTTTATTTCGGGAAAGCGCCGCGAAAAGACCCGTGGTCCGCAGGTGGACTGGGATGATCTTGGCGACATTTACGGTCATGGCAGCAATCAGATGGCGCGTTTGCAATTGCGTGATGCTGATCGTGTTCTTGAATCTCTGCCCGAGCAGGAGCGCGAGGCGATTATGCTGACCGCTGTCGAAGAGGTTTCCTATCAGGATGCAGCGGATCAGATGTCGGTCGAAATTGGCACGGTGAAATCAAGGGTCGGTCGCGCGCGCCGCAAGCTGCGTGCATCGGTTGGCCGAATCGAAGCCCGCGAACATGCGTCGCGTTATGTCGCAGAGGCAGCATGATATGAGCCCGGTTCTTGCGATATACGGCAAGGAGCACATTCTTGGCTATGTTCGCGGGACACTTGAGGACGACGAAGAACAACAGGATATCGAAAGTCTGGTCGAAAGTGATCCGCGCGCTGCCAGAGTAGTCTGTGACTTGCAATTGACCGATATAGGTGACTGTGAGGCATTTGATGAAGCCGCACGTCGCAGGCTTGGCAAGCTGCAAAGGATTGCAGGCAACGCGGGCATATTAGCGTGAGCTATGCATGCTGCGAATGAAAGGTCCGCGTTGATTGAAATTGACATTGCTGACCAGTGGTCATATATATGCAGATATCAGGGTTGACCGTCTTTTCCCTCAACGTCTAAGGCACCTCCCTGAAATTGCCGAAACCGTCCCCCGGTTTCGGCACTTTTTTATCCGGATTCCATAATGGGCTGATTGAGCAATGACACGGAATGTCTGCGGGCCCGTCAGTTATGAGCCCCGCATCAAAACTGTCATTTGGAATTCTTGAAAATAAATCCGACATATAAGTCATAAGCTTCTGAAACCGACTGAAAATCGGGGGTATGTTGTATATCCCGGTTTGTTCATGAATGGATATTCGCCCGGTGATTGTGGATGGCGAAAAAAGTTTTCGGTTGTCAGAAGGCGGGCGAGCGGTGATAAATCTCTCGCTCCAAGGGCTTTTGTAATTGATCGGGCGTGGTTTCGCGCACCTTGATCAGACAGAAGTTCCAAACAACAATAACAAAAAGGAGCATCCATTATGGTTTCTGGAGTCCACGGATCGGTACGCGATCTGTTTGAATTCACCGACGCTGACAAGGCAATTGCGCGCATCAAGGATATTTATGCGACCGGTGCCAGTGCCGTCCAGGAGGCCTTTGCCCGTTTCGGCCAAGGTCAGCAATCTTCCCCCGTCCGCGCCTATTACCCGTATCTTGGCATCGAAGTGCCGCCAGAAAAGCTGCATGTTGAAAGCACGCTGTCATTTGGCGCGCCGCGTGATCCCGGCGTATATGGCACGACGCTAACAAGGCCTGATCTGTTTGACGAATATTATCGCGAACAGATCGAACTTCTGTTGAAAAACCATGACGTGCCGGTTGTGGTTGGCGTTTCTGATCGGCCTATTCCGTTGCCGTTCCTTGTTGAATCCGCAACAGACAGCATCGGACCAACCGATATTCGCCCGATGCAGCTGATATTTGATATGCCTGATCTTGCCCGCACTGATGACGATATTGCCAATGGTGTGCATTACGGTAATAGCGACGGCCCAAAACCATTGTCGCTGTTTTCAGGGGAACGCGTTGATTACTCGCTCGCACGGTTGCGCCACTATACTGCGACTGCGCCCGAACATTTTCAGAAGTTCGTCCTGTTCACCAACTATCAGCGCTATGTTGACGAGTTCATCGAGTTTGCCAAAACCCAACTCGAAGACCCCAAAAGCCCCTATGTGGCCTTTGTCGAACCGGGGCCGAAAGTCCATGTACGCAAAAACGCCCCCAAGGGCTGGGTAGAATCCGGTGAACCTGTCAGGCAACTGCCGCAGATGCCGTCATATCACCTGATCCGTGAAGACGGTCTGGGCGTGACATTGGTCAATATCGGTGTTGGTCCGTCAAACGCCAAAACGGCGACGGATCATATTGCTGTTCTGCGCCCGCATTGCTGGTTGATGCTTGGTCACTGTGCCGGTCTGCGTCGCAGTCAGTTGCTTGGGGATTACGTTCTGGCCCACGGCTATGTCCGTGACGACCATGTCCTTGATTCTGACTTGCCGCTGTGGATTCCGGTGCCGCCGATTGCCGAGGTGCAGGTTGCGCTGGCAAATTCAGTTGCCAAGATCACCGGCCTCAGAGGCCGCGAGATGAAGGCACGTATGCGCACAGGTACGGTTGCAACGACCGACAACCGGAACTGGGAATTGCGATACAGTGAACTGTTCGTGCGTTTGAACCAGTCACGCGCCATTGCGGTCGATATGGAAAGCGCAACCATTGCTGCCAACGGTTTCCGCTTCCGCGTTCCGTATGGCACGCTTTTGTGTGTGTCGGACAAACCGGTTCATGGTGAGTTGAAGCTGCCCGGTATGGCGAACAATTTCTATCGCCAGCGCATCGGACAGCATCTTCAGGTTGGTTTGGATACGATTGATACCCTGCGTCAGGAAGTCAATCAGCTTCACTCACGCAAGTTGCGATCCCTTGACGAGCCTGCTTTCCGCTAAGCCTGTCTGATCGTGCGAATTGCACATTCAAATCTGTTAGCCCCTGCCATCGCATAACCGTGTTGGCAGGGGTTTTGTTATGAAATGATGACGAATGGTCGGGGAGCTGCTTTTGGCTTTGCCATTGTCGGCCTGTTGCGTATGGTCAGGCGAAAATGAAACCGCCATCTGATCAGGGATCATAATCCGCAATGCCAAGTTCGAGCCCACATAGCGACCCGGCGCCTCAAAAAACAATGTCGGAACAGCAGGGAAGCATGCCGATGGTCTCGGTCGGGTTGTGGCAGATTTTCCTGATTTTCCTGCGTCTTGGTTTGACCAGCTTTGGCGGGCCGGTTGCCCATATCAGCTATTTCCGCGAAGAGTTCGTTGCCCGTCGCAAATGGCTAGGCGATGCACGTTATGCCGATCTGGTTGCCCTTTGCCAGTTCGCCCCGGGACCGGCAAGTTCGCAAGTCGGGATGGGTATCGGTATGGCATTGGGCGGGGTGCCCGGATCGCTTGTTGCATGGCTTGGCTTTACCATGCCATCGGCAATTGTTCTGGCGACCCTTGGTATGGCCTTTGTCGGTTTTGATCTTGCCTCGGTCGAAGGTGTGTTGCGCGGATTGAAACTGGTTGCTGTCGGGGTGGTTGCCCATGCGCTGTTTGGAATGGCGCGCACACTTTGTCCTGATGTCCCGCGGGCCATACTTGCTGTGTTGGCGGCAATCATCATGATCGCAAGTGATACTGTCACAGCACAATTTGCCGTCATTCTTGGCGGCATGCTGGCCGGACTGATCCTTTTGCGGGGCAAGGCGGATGTGTCGGCAGCCGGTTTTGGCAAGCCGCATTCGGTCAAGGGTGCGGTTGTGGCGCTGTGTGCTTTCTTTGCCTTGCTGATCCTGTTGCCGGTTGCTGCGCGGATGGATCAAAGCGGACTGTTTGCCGTTATTGACGGATTTTATCGAAGTGGTGCACTGGTATTTGGTGGCGGGCATGTTGTTTTGCCGTTGCTGCAAAATGCGGTGGTGGCACCGGGCTGGGTCGATGGTGAAACCTTCCTTGCCGGATATGGTGCGACACAGGCAGTTCCCGGGCCGATCTTTACCTTTGCCGCGTATCTTGGTGCAGCTCTTCATTCTGGAGGCGGTATCTGGGTCAGTGCGCTTACATCACTTGTCGCCCTGATTGCGATCTTTTTGCCGGCGTGGTTGCTGGTGGTGGGGCTGTTACCGTTCTGGGACAGGGTCCGTCATATGCCGTTGATGCGGGCAGGATTGCTTGGCGTTAATGCCGCAGTTGTCGGCTTGCTGGCGGCGGTCCTGTATGATCCGATCTGGACCGATGCCATCCATGATCTGTTTGATATCGGATGTGTCGCGCTTGCCTTTGTGGTGCTGCAATGGCGGATCATTCCGGTCTGGGCTTTGGTCGGTGTGGGGGCGCTTGCCGGATATCTTGCGGAACTGGTGATCTGATGATCGCGATTGCCATCTGAGACTGGCAGCCCCGGCAAGATGCAATCAGTCGGTGCTTGAACCGGTATTATTCTGCGCGCTGTCGCCGTCTGGCATATCGTCGGGAATTGCAGGCCTGTCGGGGAAGATATTGCTGATACCGGCAATAAAGTTCCGCAGGTTAAAGGCCCCGTGTTTGCGGGTGACGCCAAGGCGCACAATAACAAGTTCTTTGGACGGGATGACGGTAAGCGACTGTCCATCATGGCCGAGTGCAAAAAATGCGTCGCCGGGTAATTCTGGAACATCGCGACGCGGATTGCCATCCTCGTCCCGTCCGTCAGGTAGATCCAGCCACCAATGGGCACCATAGGTGCCGTTCGGATCGTCTTCTGCCGGGCGGGTTGAATAACGGACCCAGCCTTCCGGCAACAGGCGTTGACCGTTCCAGACGCCATCTTGCAAATAAAGCTGGCCGATCTTTGCCCAGTCACGTGCCGTCGCACTCATGAAACTGGATGCGATGAAATAGCCGTCCGGGTCGGTTTCAATAACAGCACTTGCCATGCCAAGTGGACGGAACAAAAGATCGGTCGGTCTCGCCAGATAGCTTGTCCGAGATCCGCTCAGATTACGAACCGCAGCAGACAGGATGTTTGACGCCCCGGAATTATACGAAAATGTTGTTCCCGGCGTGTGTTCAAGCGGTTTGGAAACGGCAAACCCGGCTGCTGCGGGCTCGATGAATAGCATCTGGACCACATCGGAAAGCGGGTTCCAGTAGGTTTCGTCGAATTCGAGGCCGCTGCGCATTCGCAGCAGATCATCATAAGTGATTGTGGCGCGCGGGTCATTTACCTGTGCCTGCCATTCATTGATTAAAACCGGTTCATGAACATCAGGCATCATGCCTTCCTGACGCATGCGACCCAGAATGGTGTTCCAGACACTTTTGGTCATTGACCAGCCCGGTAACGGTGTTTGCGCGGTGATACCCTCGGCATAGCGTTCGGCGATGACTTTGCCCTGATACAGGATGACGACCGCGCGCGTGCGCCGTTCCGGGATGATGCCGGGTTCGTCCATCGCATCAAACAGGATATTGTTCAATGCTCGGCGATCGACATTGGCGGGCAGGCTGGCGGTCAGAAGCGGCTTGGGCGTAATCGGTGTGATGACCGGATATGAATTGCGCAGGCGGGCAATATGAGTTTGGTCTTCGGCCAGTGTGCAGCCCAGATTCGGGCGATAAATCGCAAAGCGCTTGCGAAAACCGAATGCATGGGCACTGATTGTCTGATTGCGCAGATCGACATTGGTGGTGATCAGGGACAAAAGTGCATTGTTATCGGCCAGCACATCCTCGGCACGGGCCCGGCTGGAGGACAAGCCATCGACAAAAATGGCCGAACACATAGTCTTGGCACTAAAGGCCGCACCAACCGGGGCAAGCCAAATGAAGAACCCGGCGACAAGCGACAGGCCAATCAATATCAGTCCGATAAAGATGGCCTTGATCAAATGCATTCCGCGTCCCTGCCCTGGTTTCATAGCCTCGCATTTTTGAGGATTTGGAGGGTCGCCTGCTTCGTCGGGTAGGTCAAGTCATCGTATCGTATAGGTCATGCAGCCGCCCGGCGCATTGGTGCGCGGATCGCTGAAATCAGGAAGCCGGTGAAATAGAACCCGGCAAGAATAGCCGCCGCACCGATCCAGCCATTCCGGTCAATCATTGCACCGGTAAGCGGGGGCACGATCACCACGAAAATCTCGGCAAACTGGGCCAGCATTCCCTGCAAGGCCGGCATCGAAAGCCCGCCCTTCGCAATACCGGGCAACAGGGCAAAACAGGTACCGGCAACCGCCCCCTGACCGATATTGAAAATGATCAGTGCGACAAGGCTCAGCATCATGTTGTCGCTGACAAAAAGGGTGCCAATGGCCGTTGCCATGACGGGCAAAAAGATAACCAGTATGGTGCGACCGGAAATGTCACGGCCAAGCGCCATGCCTGCACCGATGCTGCCGACAATATTTCCGGCAATTGCGGTGGTGCCGATGATGCCAGCGGCCAGTGCAATGCCGATATCAAGATTATCAACCATCATTGCGGGCATGAAGGCAAGGGCGGCGGATGTCGCACCGGCAAAGGCCGAAAATGTCAGCGCAACTTTAAGGGCAGCACGGGATTTCAGAACACCGATGACCCCGACACTCAGTGACTTCCGGGCTGTCGGCGTTGCGGGCTTTTCCATCATGGCAAGCAACGGCAACAGGATCACGATGGGTAAGGTGCAGGCACCAACCGCCAGTCGCCAGTCAAGCCAGACAACCATGGCCGCGCTGACCCAGTTGCCAAGTGCAATGCCAACCGGAATGAAAGTGCCCCAGATGCTCATGGCCATGGCGACCAGCTTGGGATTGTTAAATCCGGCCATCCAGCTTGGTGCGCCAACAACGATCAGCAAATAACCGATACTGGTAACCAGTCGTCCGACATAAAGAAGGGTGGTGATATTGGCGGTGGCAAAAATTGCGGCACCGGCAATCATCATCACACAGCCCAGAACCAGCGATTTGCGCAATCCGGCCCGCGCGGCCCAGACGCCGGTCGGAATGGCGGTCAGGGCGCCCGCCGCCGTGATCAGGGACGCCACCAGTCCGAATTCCGCCTGACTAAGGCCAAACCCGGCGCGCAGATCAGGCGCGATGGGGCCAATCAGGCCAACTTGCATTGAGGCCGTCAGTCCAAGTCCATAAAGAATGACAATGGCAAGGATCGGGGGCATGGGGCGTTTCCGTCGGATATTGTTCTGGTGGCACAGGGGCGATGAAGAATGCTGCTATCACTACCCGATATCGGTGTAACTTTGCCACGTATGAAATATGCGCGGGGACTGAATAGTGCCTAGATATGGGTGGGCGCGTTATCATATCCGGTGGTTAGGCGCACAGCCGTTCCGTCAGACAAAAAGAACCGTTCCCACAGAATAAAGCTGTCAACAATGCGCATCGGTGCGCCGTCACGGCGGGATGTTTCAAAGGTCAGATGGTCGGTCTGGTCTTCGTGCCAGCCAAGATCATGCAGGCTTTTTTCAGCCGTCGCGATTTCCGGGGTGGCAAACCGCCAAAGCGACATGCCCAGAAGTTCGGAGCAATCGCGTTGCCATTCATTGGCGCGCGCACCGGATGCGCACAGCAAACGATGCGATCTGTCTTCGATCAGATGAACGCGCTGACTGGAATGGGTCACCAGCCGCTTGATCGCGTGATCAAGCCGGAAGTTGCGTTTGCGCGTCATCATTTGGCGGATCAGCTCATGCTGCAACGGGGCAGGTCGCTGGGTGCCATTTTCCCAACGTGAAACGGTGGCCTGCGTTACACCAAGAATATCTGCAAGACGCGCTTGCTTGATGTCGCTCGTGCGGCGCCATTGGCGCAGCAGGCGTCCGAATTCCTTGTCTGGTGCAATCGGGGACAGGGCTTGCATCACAATCTACCGTTTCAAAACTGGCGAAAAGGTATCACAGATTGTTTTTGTTGGCAGCAGGTTGGTGCGAATGGCTGGTCTGCAACACTGACCCAAAAAGGTGAGTGGCCATCGAATTCAGCCGATCAGACGACCGATATCAATCTGGCAGCGGCCATATTTGCGCGAATCACAAATCTCGAACCCGGCAAGGCCGATTTCGGGATCACGGGGATCACGTTCGGCAATGATCAGGGTATTGGCATCAATCCATCCGGCACTTGCAAGGGCGGTGATGCTGGGTTCCAGCAACTCCTTGCCATAGGGCGGATCAAGAAAGATCATGCTTGCCGGTTCAATGGCGCGCGGCGGCTTGGTCGCATCGGCGCGCTGTACCTTGGCCTTGTCATTGACCTTAAGTGTGTCGATGTTTTGTTCGACAATGGCGATTGCCTTGCGGTCGGTGTCAAAGAACACCGCTTTGGATGCACCGCGCGAAAGGGCTTCAAGTCCCAGTGCGCCGGACCCGGCATAGGCATCAAGCACCACACCGTCATAAAGCGGGTGGAAATCATCGTCATACCAGCGCGATGCATGCGAAAGGATGTTAAAAAGCGCCTCACGCACACGATCAAGGGTCGGGCGGGTGTCGCGCCCTTCAGGCGCGCTCAAGACCCGACCACGATGACTTCCGCCGACAATCCGCATCTATGCTCAGTCCTTCTTGCCGCGCGGGCGATTGCCTGCGGGCTTGCGGCCCGGGGCGCTGGTGCCTGCATTGCCGCCTCTGCCCGACGGGCGACCACCGGATTTGCCAACCGGCTTGTTGCTGACATCGTTGAAGTTGCCTCCGGAACGACCAGCACTGCCGCTGCGGCCACGACCGCCTGCATTGCCGCCAGCCTTGCGATCATCAGATGCGCTTGCCTTGCCGCCCGGCGTGTAACGGCCGCGACCCTTGTTGGTCGGGCGGCCCGAATTGCGATCACCCTGTTCGTTGCGGTCATCGCGTTCGGGACGTGCATTCTGGGCGGCCGGTTTGCCACGTCCAAGCGGACGCGGAGCCGCACCGATGCGCGGGCCCTTGCGTGCCGCACCTGAGCCCGGACGCGAACCGGTACGGGTGTCGCGCTGTTCTTCGGTCTCTGCGGTGTTCTGGGCATTACCAGCCGGGCCACCCTGCGGGCGTTTGCGTTGTGCGGGCTGGCCAAATACCGTGCGCGGTGCCTTGGGGCGACCGGTACCACCACGGGCAACAGATTTCTTTTCGGAAACCTTGCTGTAATCACCGCGGAAGAACGCAGCGAGCTGTTCTTTCATTACCTTGCCGGTGATTTCCTCGCACTCGCCCGGTGCCAGACTGCCAAGCTGGAACGGGCCATAGGAAACACGCATCAGGCGCGTTACCGGCCAGCCCAGATGTTCCATCACGCGGCGGATTTCGCGGTTCTTGCCTTCACGAAGGGTCACGGTCATCCAGGCATTGGTGCCTTTCTGAACGTCGACTTCGGCCTGAATGGAACCATAGTTCACACCGTCAACCGTGATGCCTTCTTCAAGCTGTTTCAGCTTTTCTTCCTCGATCCGGCCATGAACACGCACGCGATAACGGCGCGCCCAGCCGGTTGCCGGCAGTTCAAGATAACGCGCAAGCTCGCCATCATTGGTCAGCAACAGCAAACCTTCGGAGTTAAGGTCAAGACGGCCGACCGAAATCACACGCGGGACATAGCTTGGCAGATGTTCAAAGACCGTATCGCGGCCCTGTTCATCGCGGTGGCTGGTGACCAGTCCACGCTTCTTAAACAGACGCCAAAGACGCGGTTTTTCCTTTTCCGGAAGCGGTTTGCCATCGACAATGATTTCGTCCTCGTCGGTGACGGTCACGGCCGGGCTGTCAAGCTTCTTGCCGTTCAGTCGCACCAGACCCTCGGCGATCATGCGTTCTGCATCGCGCCGGGAACAGACACCGGAACGGGCAATGCGTTTGGCAATGCGCTCGGGCTTGTTGTCGTTCTGGTTGTCGTCTTTTTCGCTCATTTGCGGGCCTCGGAAATCAGGGCGTCGAAAATCTTCGCATCGCCCGAACTGATATGAAATTCGGGATGCCACTGGACCCCGAGACAATAACGGTATTTCGGATGCTCAATCCCCTCGATGACCCCGTCGGGGGCATAGGAATTGATGATCACATCCGGGCCAACCCCATCAACCGCCTGATGGTGGGCGGAATTGACCGACAGTGTTTTTACATCGCCAACGATCCTGGCCAGCAGCGTATCGGCTTCGACTGTGACGTCGTGACCGGGCTCGTTGCGCGGGTTCGGCTGTTCGTGGGGCAGACAGTTTTCAACACTGTCAGGAATATGCTGGATCAGGGATCCGCCCAGAATAACGTTCAGCAATTGCTGTCCGCCACAAATGCCCAGAACCGGCATGTCACGTTTCAGCGCACCTTCGGCCATCGCCCATTCAAATTTGGTGCGCCGATCCTTGGTGACAACCGTGTCATGTTTTTCGGTCGCGCCAAAAAGGCCGGGATCAACGTCAAACGCGCCACCGGTGACGACCAGCCCGTCGATCAGATCAAGAAGATCCGGCACCAGATCAATTTCATGGGGCAGGGGCATCGGGATGCCACCTGCGGCGGTCACGGCACCGGCATAGTTTTCACGCAGCGCATACCACGGGAATTTCGAATAACCGCCCGGTTCTTCGGAATCGAGTGTGATGCCAATGATCGGCTTGCGCTTGGTCATGACGAACGGAACCTTGATGCTGGTAACGGGATGGCGAATTAAGTTTGGCGGAAACTACCTGTGTAAGTCGCTTTGGGCAACGGCAATTCACGCCGATAGTCTATGCGTTCTGCGCAGGCAGGCAAGGATTGTTCCCGGTGATGTGTTCCAGTGATCATGGCTTGACCGATCCGGTGCTCTGAGAGGACAATGATCTTTGCCGACTTACGGGCCAAGATATGAGCCAAGGGTCCTAAAATGAAGTAAAAGTACGGATTAGGCCACGACAGATCATACCATTTGTCGAAACAATAAGCGGGATGGAAAAGCATGAGTGCAGACAGCTATATGGACATGGCCCTTGAAGAAGCACGTGCAGCTGCGCGTCGCGGCGAAGTGCCCGTAGGTGCCGTTCTGGTCGATGCTGATAGCGGCGAGGTACTTGCACGCGCCGGGAACCTGACCGAAGAGCTCAATGATCCGACGGCCCATGCCGAAATTCTGGTGATCCGTGCTGCGGCCGGGGCCAAGGGCGAACCGCGTCTGCCCAACTGTGATCTCTATGTCACGCTGGAACCCTGCCCGATGTGTGCAACCGCAATTTCCTTTGCCCGTCTGCGCCGGGTGTATTTCGGTGCCTATGACCCCAAAGGCGGCGGTGTCGATCACGGCCCGCGTGTGTTCGAAAGCACAAGCTGTCATCACCGGCCCGAAGTCTATGGCGGCATCGGCGAGGTCGAAGCCGCCAAGCTTTTGAAGGATTTCTTTGGCAGTCTGCGTTAAATCAGCTGTCCTGTGGGCCGGTATGATGCAGATCGTCCTGGGTTAGGCCCAATTCAGCCAGCCGTTTCTCAAAATCATCTGCCAGATCGGCCATGGTTACCGATGACAGGATGCCGATGAAGGTTTCCGATGCCTTTTGAAGGGCACGGGCTGTTGCCGCATTGGCGGCCTTCTCCATCAGGCACGGACTGCTTTCATTGCTGTATCCCAATGCAAACAGGGTTGGCGCACCCAGCGCCTCATAGATTTCTGCCAGTGTGATCTGATCCAGTGTCTTTGCCAGTTGCCAGCCGCCGCCATGCCCCTTGATGGATGTCAGGATTCCCTGTTCACGCAGGCCAGCCATTGTACGTCTCACGACGGCGGCATTGGTGTTGAGCATCCCGGCGAGTTGTTCGGATGTGGCCGGGTCTTTCATGTCGCTCAGATGCAAAAGCGCATGCAAAACACGGGGAAGACGGTTGTCCTGACGCATGAAATCGGTCCTGTATAGCGGTCAGTTTTCCAGTTGTTTCTATCACACGTAACAATCAAAGATACATGAAATTGACAGATGTCACGAATCATGTAACTTTTAATGTTACGTGATTCGTGATCACGGTTATCCCCCGATCTGATCAAGAGGCCTCCGATGAAATTTAATCCGAACATTGATACCAGTATGGATCCGAGAACCTTCTGGGAAGAAACCTATGAAAAGGCGTCACCTGTAACCAGTGGCAAACCATCAGCCGTCCTGGAACGGTTCGTCAAAGACAGGCCGGTTGGCCGTGCGCTTGAACTTGGCTGCGGCAAGGGTGATGATGCTGTCTGGCTGGCAAAAAACGGCTGGGAAGTCACCGCCGTTGATATCTCCGAGACCGCACTGGGATATGCTCGATCAAATGCCAGTCGAAATGGGGTAAAGGACCGGATTGCGTTTGAAGCCCACGATCTGAACAACAGTTTGCCTGACGGCATGTTCGATCTTGTGACCGCGCAATTCCTGCAATCGCCTGTCAAATTCGCCCGCGAGAAGATTTTGAACCGTGCTTCACAACAACTATCCCTTGGTGGATTGTTGCTGATCACATCCCACGGATCACGACCATCCTGGTCGTGGGTGGCCGAAGGCACAGTATTTCCCACACCGCAGCAGGCACTTGATGCGCTGTTGCTCGATATGCGTGAATGGGATCTTGTGACGGTTGATAATTTTGAACGGATGGCAACCGGGCCCAAGGGTGAAAAGGGTAAGGTGACTGATACAGTCATAGCGCTTGAACGTCGCGCCTGACGGCATATTAAATACAACCGGCACCGCAAGACGGTGCCGGTTGGTGGTGTCGGTTGGCGGGGTGGGCAGTTTTGCGGGATCAAAAGGCCGAAGCCGTCGGGCGCACAATGACTTCGTTGACGTCAACATCTGCGGGTTGATCCAGCGCATAAAGAACCGCGCGGGCAATGGCGTCAGGTGTCAGCGCGATCTGGCGGAACTGGGTCAGCAATTCCTTGCTGGTCGGGTCGCTGATATCGTGGCCAAGTTCGGTTTCAACCACGCCGGGCGAAATGGTGGTGACGCGGACATTGTCACTTTCCTGGCGCAGGCCTTCGGATATCGCCCAGACGGCATATTTGGTCGCGCAATAGACGACGCCGCTTGGCACAACAACATGGGCGCCGATTGAGGCGGTATTGATGACATGGCCGCTGCCTTGCGTCTTGAAAATCGGAAGGACGGCGGCAATGCCGTTCAGAACGCCCCGGATATTGACGTTAATCATGTTGTCCCATTCGTCGGTTTTAAGTTCCGACATCGGGGCAAGCGGCATGACACCGGCATTGTTAAAGATCGCATCCACACGACCAAACAGGTTATGCGCATTATACACCAGTGCTTCGACGCTATCGACACTGGTGACATCAACGGATCTGGCCATCGCGGTTCCGCCAGCAGCTTCGATTTCCGTGACAATCTGATCAAGGCGTTCGGTGCGACGTGCACCAAGAACAACTTTGGCCCCGCGTGATGCCAGAAGTCGGGCGGTGGCTTCCCCGATGCCGCTGCTGGCACCCGTGATGATAACGGTTTTGTTTTCTAGATAATTGATCGGGTTCGTCATGACATGCTCCTTGTGTTTGTGTCATGGCGCTTACTGTGTCGATCAATGGCCGATTGATGAATACACAGAACTCGAATTGGATTGCCTAATCCTCCAAATGCAGAAAAGTGAGCTTTGTTCGGGTTATCCGACGTGTATATTACATCCTTGGAAATTGAAGGAACCTGGTCATGGATAGCTATCAACGGCTTTGTAATCTGATTGACAAATACTGCGAGTCAGATGGTTCTGTGCGAACCGCGATCGAGCCGGTCTGGATGTTTCGATCCACGGGGCCGACCCTTAAGGTGCCGACCATCTACAGGCCGTGTTTATGTCTGATTGCCTCGGGGGCCAAGGAAGTCACGTTGGGGCAGGAAGTCTATCGCTATGAACCCGGACAACTTCTGGCAGCATCGGTGGATTTGCCGCTTGTCGGGCATGTCACGCTGGCCAGTGACCATCAACCCTATCGCAGTCTTTCGCTTGATCTTGATGCCCAGATACTCAGCGAACTTGTCACCAACATGGATCTTAAAATCGGGACAGAGGGTGAAAGTGCGCGTGGACTGTTTGTGGAACAAACGACCGAAAGTCTGATTGATGCCGTGCTTCGGGTGGTCGAGTTGCTCGAACGTCCTGATGATGTTGCGGTGATGTTGCCGCTTCTGATGCGCGAGGTGCATTACCGCCTGTTGCGCACCGGAAAGGGGGCCCTGATCGCGGGGCTTGCGATTGGTGGCAGCAATATGCAGCGGATATCTGCCGTCCTTCGACGGATGAAGGATAATTTCGACAAGCCGCTCAGGATCGAGGAACTGGCCGATTTCGCCAATATGAGCCCGTCATCCTTCCATCATCATTTCAAGCAGGTCACCGCGATGAGCCCGCTGCAATATCAAAAGCGGCTACGCCTGACGACAGCACGTCAGATCATGCTGGCAGAAATGAAGGATGCGGCAAGTGCTGCCTATGAGGTCGGCTATGAAAGCGCATCACAATTCAGTCGCGAATATGCCCGGATGTTCGGGGCGCCTCCGATGCGTGATGTCATGGCGATCCTTGGTCAAAACGGGGATGCCCGAACCGGTGAAACTGTCACCTATTGATCGGACATCCATCCGGGTTGCTAAAACGCGGGATGATTGACCTCATCAGCCCTGATGCTGGTTACCGACGGCGGGCAGGTGCTGATACATCCAGGTTTCACTGAGCGGAGCATCACCGCGTTTGAGATACATGCGCAGATCAACCGGATCGGTGCCAGCGGCCTTAAGGTCAAAGGCTGCGCGCCAGATGCGGGTATCCATGATCGGTTCGATCTTGGTGCGGGTGATTTCACCGCGTGATGTCGACACCACGATTTCGGGGAACTCGCCATAGGCAAGGGTTCCAAGAATATCGCCCTCGAACTCGACGGAAAACTTGATTTCGTCTCTTGGGCGATTGGTGCCCGGTTCACCGCCACGACCCATGCGGGTTGCCGTTGCACGCGCCAGTTCCGCAACCGGGAACGGGTTATGCGCCTGCCAGTGAAGGCGGTATTTGAACGCATAGGAATTACCCGCCCTGGCCGGGCCATTGGGCACCCAGAACGCCGCGATGTTGTCGTGAATCTCGTCATCGGTCGGGATTTCGATCAGCTGCACGGCACCATCATTCCAGTCACCTTTGGGTTCGACCCACAGGCTGGGGCGACGGTGATAGCGCACGCCATCGAGATAGTTCTTCACATCGCGGTCACGCTGCATCAGGCCAAAGCCGCGCGGATTATGATCGGCAAAGGCCGATGCGCGGATCGTTTCGGGATTGTTGAGCTGTCGCCAGATACGTTCACCGCTTCCTGTCCAAAGTTCAAGACCATCGCTGTCATGGACTTCCGGGCGCCAGTCAAAGCGGAATGATTTGTTCTGTTCGGAATACCAGAACATGCTGGTCAGCGGTGCGATGCCAAGGCGTTCGATATCGCGGCGAACAAACAGATGCTTTTCCACATCCATGGTCACGCCCTGACCGCGATAGAGCAGGAATTTATACGCACCCGTGATGCTTGGCCCATCCAGAAGGGCATAGATCGTCACCGGGTCTTCGGCATTTTTTGCAGGTTCGATAAAGAACTGCCGGAAGTCCGGAAACTCTTCGGGCACCGAAGTTGCCGTATTCACGGCAATCCCGCGCGCAGACAGGCCATATTGCCCTTCATCACCGATTGCCCGGAAATAGGATGCGCCAAGGAATGCTGCCCAGTCCTGGGTTTTCCAGTCATCACGCGACTGGTTTTCATGCAGGCGGAAACCGGCAAAGCCGCTGTTTGGCGGTAACTGGCGGGCAATGCTGTCTTCGGGCATGTCAAAGTAATCGGGCTTATAGATAACTTCGCGTGCCGCACCGTTTTCCAAAAGATACATATGGACCGGTTTGGCGAAATACATGCCCAGATGGAAAAAGGTCACCGGATAGGTGCCCGACCCGTCGGAAAACGGCGAATGATCGCGTTTGTAGTGAAGCTTGCCATGGGTGTCATAGTCAATCCGCCCGACAATTTCCGGGTTTGGTGCCACGGGGGGCTCATATGCGGCCTGCGCCATGGATTTGGCGCGCGCAATCAGATCGGCAAACTCGAACGGTTGGGCATTGCCAAGATCAAGCCCCGGAACTTCTGCCAATGCCGTTTGATAGATCGACAGCCCCGGCAGGATCAGCCCGGCTGCCGCGATGGATTTCAAAAAGCGTCTGCGTTCCACAGAAGTCGTCATTTGCATCATGTTCCAATGGTTTCACGTGTCGGGCAAGGATACCGGACAGTGTGGAGGTAATCGGGATGAAACATGGCAAATTCAAGGTCGTGTCGACTGCTTTTTATGCATGGACCCTTGCATAAATGCCACTGGTGATTGGCCAATTTCCTTGACCGGCATTTTGGTTTAATCTAACCGTCAGATGTCGGTATCCGGATATCGGATAAAGGGAATTCGACGTGGCCTGTCAAACAGGTCATTAACCGAAGCTGCCCCCGCAACTGTAGGCGGTGAGTGTTTTTCTGACCAATGCCACTGGGAACCAACCCGGGAAGGCCAGGAAAAGCATGATGACCCGCGAGCCAGGAGACCTGCCGACATGAATGCGACGG
The DNA here is from genome assembly GCF_003326795.1 of Thalassospira profundimaris. Taxonomy (GTDB): domain Bacteria; phylum Pseudomonadota; class Alphaproteobacteria; order Rhodospirillales; family Thalassospiraceae; genus Thalassospira; species Thalassospira profundimaris_C. Next base: position 32,982 of record NZ_JPWI01000010.1, read on the forward strand.
ACCGGGCGGGGTGCCCCGGAGAATGTCGGCTTATGTCCCGGTCTTCGGGAGCTCGCCAAGGTTTGACCTGAGCTCTGACCCCGACATCTTCCGCCATTTCCCGACACTTTTGCCAGTCCCTTGACAGTAGAAATGTGATCGTTATGTTATAACATAACATTTGTGGTGTGCTGTGTTTGGAGCAGGGAAACCTGGTCCTGGCCAGTGCATCGTTGAAAGGAAGTCGAAGTGATCAATCACTATAAACGTGTACTGGCGGTCGGGGTGTTTGCCGCTGGTTCTATGGCATCTGCCGCAAGTGTATCTGCAACCGAATATCCGCTTCAGATCCGCAATTGCGGGACCGTACTTCAGTTTGATTCTGCGCCGGACCGCGTCGTGTCCCTTGGGCAAAGCACAACAGAAATCCTTTATTCACTGGGACTTGCCGACAAGGTCAAAGGGACCAGTGTCTGGTTTGGCCCGGTTATGGATGAATTCAAGGATGTCAACGCAACCGTTCCGCGTCTGGCCGATAATGATCCGGGATTTGAAACCGTGGTTGCGCAAAAGCCGCAACTGGTTGCCACCCAGTATCAATGGCATGTCGGTCCCAAGGGGATTGTCGGAACCACCGAGCAGTTCAGCGAACTTTCCATCCCGGTTTATACCGCACCGGCCGATTGCGTCGGCAAGGACAATACGGGTGGCGGCGACGGTGTCCGCCATGACGATTTCACCATGAACCTGATTTATCAGGAGATCACCGATCTTGCGCAGATCTTTAATGTCGAGGATCGCGGCGAAGCCCTGATAGCCAAACTGCATGCCCGCGAAGCCCGGTCGCTGGAACAGGTGAAGGCAAGCGGACATGATAATGTATCTGCCGTTTTCTGGTTTTCGAGTGCCGAGATCAAAAGCGATCCCTATGTGGCCGGTAAAAATGGTGCAGCGGGTTATATCGCAGGCAAACTTGGTGTGACCAACATCATCGATAGTCCGGAAGAATGGCCGACCGTTGGATGGGAAACCATTGCACGTGCCAATCCCGATATCATCGTGATCGGCAAGATGGGGCGTCGCCGTTTCCCGGCAGATGACTGGCAGGTCAAAATGGACTTCCTGAAAACCGACCCTGTCACAAGCCAGATGAAGGCGGTGAAAAACGGCAATATCGTTGTGATGGATGCCCAGTCGATGGATCCGACAATCCGCCTGATCGAGGGGATTGAAACACTGGCCGAGGCCGTCGAACGACTAAGTGCTTCGAACTGATCGCATAAGGCAAAGGCGTTCGATATGCCCGGAGAATTCAATGTTTGAAAAAACGCCAGTTCATCCGCCTGCACAAAGACGGGCGGGACGGGCATATCTTGTGCGAACCGGTGCAGTTTTTTTCGCACTGGTCTTGCTGATCGGTGTGATTGCGATTGCCGCAGCCAAGGGGGAAACGGAAATCCCCCTTGGCACGGTTCTTCACACCATTGCCAATCACATCTGGAATGCCGGTTTCGACGTTGATCCGATTGATGGGGGGATCATCTGGAATTACCGCATATCAAGGGCGCTTGTGGCCGCCGCTTGCGGTGCATCGCTGGCGTTGTCAGGTGCGGTTTTGCAGGCGTTGTTGCGCAACAGTCTGGCCGATCCCTATTTGCTGGGTATTTCGGCAGGTGCATCGACCGGTGCGGTCAGTGTTGCGATCCTTGGTTTTGGTGCGGGGATGGTATCCCTGTCCCTTGGGGCCTTCGCCGGTGCACTGGTGGCATTCGGATTTGTTGCGCTTTTGGCTATTCCGGCGGGACGGAGTGCCGGGGCAATTATTCTGGCCGGTGTTGCCGGATCCCAACTTTTTAACGCGCTGACATCATTCATCGTGACCAAGGCCGCGACCGCAGACGAGGCACGCGGCATCATGTTCTGGTTGCTCGGGAATCTAAGCGGGGTGCGCTGGCCCGATGTTTATCTTGCGCTTCCTGTCGCGGTGATCGGGTTGCTGGTGTGTCTTTGGTATGCGCGTGCGCTTGATGCTTTTACCTTTGGTGTCGAGTCAGCCGCATCGCTTGGTGTGCCGGTTCGCCGGGTTTACGTGGTCCTGATTGCCGTTGCGGCATCCATGACCGCCGTGATGGTCAGTATCGTCGGTTCCATCGGGTTTGTTGGCTTGGTAATCCCGCATGCTGCGCGCTTTTTTGTCGGAACGCGCCACGGGCTGTTGTTGCCGGTATCCGCCCTGATCGGGGCAATGTTCCTGGTGGCGGCTGATATCGTGTCGCGCATCATTCTTGATGGCCAGGTATTGCCAATCGGGGTGATAACAGCCCTGATCGGGGCACCGGCCTTTGCGCTTATCCTTTGTCATGGAAGGGTTCTGCGATGACCCTTGAATTGCGCAATGTCGGCTGGAATGCCGGGTTCAAGAAAATCATCAGTGATGTGTCACTCAGCGTGGAGCGGGGTGAGTTTCTGGGGCTGATCGGGCCGAACGGGTCGGGCAAAACCAGCCTGATGACGGTTCTTGCCGGTATTCGTGCGCCGTCAACAGGGCAGGCGTTGCTTGTTGGTCAGGCCATGAAAAAGATCGGGCGTCGCAATCTGGCGCAACAGATCGGTTTTGTTGAACAGCAGGCCGATACGATTGACCGCATCACGGTACGCGAGGCGGTTTCACTTGGCAGAACGCCATATCTGAGTTTGCTTTCACCATGGTCTGAACGTGATGATGAAATCGTTGCGGATGCGCTTGGCAGTGTCGAAATGTCCCAGATGGCAGATCGTATGTGGCAGACCCTGTCGGGCGGGGAAAAGCAGCGTGTGCATATCGCGCGTACCCTGGCCCAGCAGCCTGACTTTTTGTTGCTTGATGAACCAACCAACCATCTCGACATCCATCATCAGTTGGGATTGCTTGAACTGGTGCGCGCGCTTCCGGTGACGGTGGTGGCCGCCCTGCATGATCTGAACCATGCCGCGATGTTCTGTGACCGCATTGCAATGATGGATCGTGGTAAACTGATTGCGGTCGGAACACCGGAACAGATTTTAACGGCGCAAAATCTGCGCGATGTTTTCGGGGTTGCCGCCGATATCGAAATTGATGATCAGGGCCGCTGTCATATCCGCTATCACGTCGGAACATCGGGCCATGCGGGCATAAAAAAAGACCGGGTTGCGTAACCCGGTCTTTTGGAAATCCGATCTGGAACGGCTTATGCCTGTTCGCGGGCAACTGCGCGCCAGCCGATATCACGGCGGCAGAAACCACCGTCCCAGTCAATTGCATCAACGGCCTCATAGGCGCGTTGCTGGGTTTCGGTAACGGTCGTGCCGCGTGCGGTTACGCCAAGAACGCGGCCACCGGTCGCAACCAGCTTGTCGCCATCCATTTTGGTGCCAGCGTGCAGAACCTTGACCTTGTCCATGGCATCCGCGGCCGCGACATTTTTGATCTCGGTGCCTTTTTCATAAGATCCCGGATAGCCCTTTGCTGCCATGACAACCACCATCGCGGTTTCGTCATGCCATTCCGGTTTGACTTTATCGAGGGTGCCGGTCGCCGCACCATCAAGGATATCAAGAACGTCTGATTTCAGACGGGTCATCAGGACCTGACATTCCGGATCACCGAAACGAATGTTGTATTCGATCAGCTTCGGGTTGCCTTCATCGTCAATCATCAGACCGGCAAACAGCACACCCTTGAACGGATGGCCTTCATTGGCCATGCCCTTGACGGTCGGGACGATGATCTGTTCCATGACCTTGGCTTCGACCGCATCGGTGAAAACCGGGGCCGGGGAATAGGCCCCCATGCCACCTGTATTCGGACCCGTATCGCCTTCGCCAACGGCCTTGTGGTCCTGGGCTGCGACCAGCGGAATAACGTTTTCGCCGTCACAAACCGCAAAAAATGAGGCTTCCTCACCTTTGAGGAATTCCTCAATCACGATTTCCGCGCCAGCATCGCCAAACTTGCCGCCAATCATGCATTCATCAATCGCGGCAAAGGCTTCGTCATTTGTCATACAAATGGTGACACCCTTGCCCGCTGCCAGACCGTCGGTTTTTACCACGATCGGCGCGCCATGCTTTTCTACAAATGCCTTGGCATCTGCCGGATTGGTGAAACGGCCATAGGCCGCGGTCGGGACACCGAATTTTGCGACCATGTCCTTCATGAAGCCCTTGGAGCCTTCAAGCTGTGCCGCCGCCCTGGAGCACCCAAACGACTTGATGCCTTCTGCGTCGAGCGCATCAACAAGGCCAGCCACCAGCGGGGCCTCGGGGCCGACAACCACCAGATCAACTGCATTGTCCTTGGCGAAGGTTACCAGACCGTCGATATCGCCATCGGAAATCGCGACACATTCGGCGGAATCCGCGATCCCGGCATTGCCCGGTGCACACCACAGTTTGGAAATGCGCGGGCTGCGCGCAATGGCCCAGCACAATGCGTGTTCACGTCCGCCGCCGCCAACGACCAGAACCTTCATGACTTTATCCTTCGACTTGTCCGATTGCTTGATGGTCCATGCGCGATGAACTAGGCTAGACCCAAACGCCATCCCGCAAAATGATTCAATGTGCGGGCTTTTAGCATAAAGTACCCTTGATGACGCAAGATTTGTTCGACCCCTATGCCCCGGTACCGGAAACCCCTGTGAAATCGGGAAATACGCCCGAATTTTCGGTTTCGGATTTGTCCAATGCACTCAAACGCACGGTCGAGGATGCCTTTTCCTTTGTCCGGGTGCGCGGGGAAATTTCCGGCTTTAAACAGGCCAGTAGTGGCCATATGTATCTGGCGCTTAAGGACGACAAGGCGGTTCTTGATGGCGTGTGCTGGCGCGGGCAGGCGACCAAACTTGGTCTGGTGCCCGAAGACGGCATGGAAGTCATTGTTACCGGACGCCTGACGACATTCCCGGGCCGTTCGAAATATCAGATCGTCATTGAAAGCATGGAAGTGGCGGGCGAAGGCGCGCTGCTTAAATTGCTTGAAGAACGCAAAAAGAAACTTGCCGCCGAAGGTCTGTTTGACCCGGATCGTAAAAAGCCGATCCCGTTTCTACCCAATGTCATTGGTATTGTGACCTCTCCCACCGGGGCGGTGATCCGCGATATCATGCATCGTCTGCGCGAACGTTTTCCGCGCCGGGTTCTTTTGTGGCCGGTGCTGGTTCAGGGGCAGGGCGCTGCCGAACAGGTGGCCGAGGCCGTGCGGGGCTTTAATGATCTTTTACCCTATGGGCAAATCCCCCGTCCGGACGTCTTGATCGTCGCGCGTGGCGGCGGATCGCTTGAAGATTTGTGGTGCTTTAACGAGGAAGTCGTTGCCCGTGCCGTGGCGGACTCCGATATCCCGGTGATTTCGGCGGTCGGGCACGAAACTGATACGACGTTGATTGACTTCGTATCAGACCTGCGCGCACCAACGCCGACCGGGGCGGCCGAAAAGGCCGTGCCGGTCCGTATGGACCTGATCGGTCAGGTCGAGGAAGATGGTCTGCGACTGGCACAGGCGGTCCGTCGTTTGGGTCTTGAAAAGAAAACTGCACTTGAAAGTCTGGCGCGTGGTTTGGGTGATCCCAAAAGGATGCTCGAAGAACGCGCGCAGATACTCGATAACTGGGCGGATCGTTTGCCACGCGCAGCCGTAAACCTGACAGCGCAGGCACGTGCGCGTCTGAACGAGGCCAGTGCGCGTCTTGTCAGTCCGCGAGAACAGCTTTCTGAAAAACGCGGGCGTCTTGAAAATGCGGCATTGCGTCTGGATGGTGCAATGAAATCCGCCCTTCAGATGCAGCAATCGCGCCTTGATCGGGCATCTGCCGGGTTGCGTCCGACCGATGCCAAACGCGATATCCTGCGCGCAGACAAACAAATTGCTGATCTTGCTGGCCGAATGCAGGCGGCAGTGCGCAACACGCTTACGCGTGAGGCCGAAGGACTGGCGCGTTACGACCGGCTTCTGGAAAGCTATTCCTATCGCAATGTTCTTAAACGCGGCTTTGCGGTCGTGCGGGATGGTGCGGGCAACCTTGTTGGCAAGTCGGGCGATCTGGTGACCGGCCAGCCCTATGATCTTGAGATGGGCGACGGCATCACCCGTGTTACGGCGGGCGAGGGCGTTGCAACCCCGGATCCCGCGCCAGTGCAGCGCCAGGATGATAGTGCTAATATCGCTGATCCGAACCTTGCCACATCGGCGCCCGAAACATCCGCCAAACCGAAACCGTCAAAGAAGAAAAATCCGCGACCACAGGAAGATGACAGACAGGGGAGCCTTTTGTAATGCGCTTGGCATTTAAAACCATTATCGCAGCCGCCAGTCTGTTGGGCGCCAGCATCACGGCACAGGCGGCCGAGCCGACCTATAAAGGCCAGTTTGTTCAGGGCGGGATTGTCTTTGGCCAGACAGCGGCGGGCGATGCCATTTTTCTGGATGATGAAGCGATTGATACCATTGCACCCGATGGTCGTTTCATCATCGGCTTCCCGCGCGACTATGAAGGCCCGGCCAAGCTGACAATCCGGCATTCGGACGGCAGCACCGAAGAATTCGCCTATGACATTGGTGATCGCGCGTTTGACATTCAGCGGATTGATGGCCTGCCCAAAAAGATGGTCACCCCCGATCCCGAGGTCATGAACCGGATCAAGGATGATAACCGTCAGGCGCGCGAAGCACGTGTCGAACGCTTTACCGAGAACTTCCTTGAAAACGGGTTCATCTGGCCAGCGATTGGTCCGATCAGCGGTGTCTATGGATCGCAACGCATTTTAAATGGCGAACCGCGATCCCCACATTGGGGAGTAGATATTGCCGTTCCGACCGGAACGCCGGTTGTGGCACCGGCTGACGGGATCGTGACGCTGGCCCATCCCGATATGTATTTTTCCGGGGCGACGCTGTTTCTTGATCACGGACTGGGTATGGTGTCGGCCTTTTTGCATCTGGCTGAAATCGATGTCAAAGTTGGCGATGTGGTCAGGCAGGGGGATGTGATTGCCAAGGTGGGGGCATCGGGCCGGGCGACCGGGCCGCATCTGGATTGGCGGATCAATGTCGGGGCCGCACGGGTCGATGCCCAATTGCTGGTCCCGCCGATGGAAGAAGCGCAAAAGGCGGCAAACGCCAACAACTGACGGGAAACGCAAACCATGAAAAAGCACGGGGCCGTCGCCGCAGGACATGATGTCACAGCACTTGCGGCTGCCCGTGTGCTTGAAGAAGGTGGTAATGCGTTTGACGCGGTGGTGGCTGCGATGTGGGCGGCCTGTGTTGCCGAACCCGTATTGGCATCCCTTGGCGGTGGTGGCTTTGTCATGGCGCGTCCTGCGGGCAAACCGCCGCGCCTTTATGATTTCTTTGTCGAAACGCCACTTGAAAAACGATCCCGCGAAGATCTGGAATTCGAGAGCCGCCTTGCGACCTTTGCCGGTGGCGTAACCCAGGAATTCCATGGCGGATACGGTTCAGCTGCGACACCGGGTGTTGTGGCGGGCCTGTTTAAAATCCATGCCGATCTGGCCCGTTTGCCAATGGCGCAACTGGCTGAACCGGCCATGATCGCCGCACGGGATGGCGTGGTTCTCGATGACTTTCAGCGCTATGTGATGGGGATCGTTGAACCCTTGTTGGCGTTTGCCCCCGATAGCCGGACAATCTTTGGTAAACCGGGCCACACCGACGAGGCCGGGTTTGAACTGCTTGAGAGTGGCGCGCTTCACGTCCAAACCGACCTGGCTGATAGCATCGATTATCTGGTGCGAACCGGGGCAGACGGGTTTTATCGCGGTGATCTGGGGCATGCGCTGGTAAGGGAATGCAAGGAGTTCGGTGGGTATCTCGGTGCCGGGGATTTGGCTGCCTATCGTGTTCTGGTGCGTGATCCGCTGCTTGTCAGCGGGCGAAAGGGGCGCTTTATTCTGAACCCGCCACCGGCATCGGGCGGTGTTCTGGTCGGATTTGGACTTAAACTGGCGCGCGAGATGTCCTTGGGGAGTTTCGGATCGGCCCGTCATCTTGAAGCCATGTCACGGATTATTCATGCCACGGGGCTGGTGCGCGGGGATTATGGCGCAACCTCGGCCATTCTTGCCGACGAGCTTTGCGAACGGTATCGCCTGATGATCGGCGAACGCCCGTTGAGCCAGCAGGGAACAACCCATATTTCGGTCGTTGATGAAGACGGGAACCTTGCGGCTGCGACGATATCGAACGGATCGACATCGGGCCGGATCGTTCCGAAAACCGGGATCATGATGAATAACATGCTGGGCGAGGCTGATCTTTCACCCGACGGGTTCCATCTATGGCCGTGCGGCGTTCGGATGACATCGATGATGACGCCTGCGCTTTACCTTGGCGATGACGGGAATTCGGTGGCATTGGGGTCGGGCGGATCTAACCGCATCAGATCGACGATGCTTCAGGTCCTGTTGAATATCGATGCCTTTGACATGACCCTGCATGGGGCGGTTTCCGCACCGCGCATGCATGTTGAGGATGATCTTCTATCCGTTGAACCGGGATTTGATGACGCCTTGCTTGATCAACTGAGTCTTGAAAATCAAAGCCGTTGGGACAGCGAAGATATGTTCTTTGGCGGGGTGCATGCCGCCAAGGTCAGTGCGGATGGCATGACTTTTTCTGCCGTCGGCGATGCAAGACGCAACGGGCATCACATCAGCATTTCGAAAGACTGACTTATCAGGACAACCCGACCCGTTCCTTGACCGCCCGACGGCTGGAAGCAAGGATGCTTTCGGCTTGTTCATCATCAAAGGTTGCCCGTGCCATGGCAAGGGCCCCGGCCATTTCACTTGTCAGGGATTTTGCCAAAGATGCGGTATCGACGGATTTCGGTTCGATCTGTTCGAGATGTTCCGTGATGACCTGATGCATCATGGAAAGGCCGCGTCCAAAGGCCTGTTTTCCGGCGGCGTCCATACGGGCTACATCACCTGAAAGTGCTGCCATCGGGCATCCTGTTTCGGGGTGATCACGGTGGTCACGCCCCAGATAAAGATCGATGTAAAGACGCAAACCCTGAGATGGTGTACCGTTTGCCAATGTTCTGGTCAGATGAATAAGGGTTGTTTCAAACATCTCGGTGATGGTTTGCGCGACAAGGTCTTCCTTGGATTTGAAGTGGGCATAAAAGCCGCCATGGGTCAGACCGGCCTCTGACATCAGCTTGGCAACGCCAACGCCATCCGGCCCTTTGAGACGGATGGTCTGCGACGCACTGGCAAGAATGCGTTTGCGGGTTTCTTCCTTGTGGCTGGCATCATAACGCATGGCAAAATCCGGTTCATTGGTGGAGCAACCCTTCCCGAATGCGTAAATCGGGAAGGGTTGCTTAAAGCATGAAGAAACAGCGCTGTCACGCGGTGGTGACAAAGCTCGCCCGGCGAATGATTTTGTCGCCACCGCGCGCCTGCGCACCAAGGGACTGGATTTGATCATGGGGTGTGCCGCGCTCAAAGGCGCTTACCGACGTCAGTCTGTCAATTTGATCCTGTGTCAGATGAACATCAAGCGCACCAAGTGTCGCGTCAAGTTGGGACAGGGTACGGGGCCCGAGGATCGGAACCATGCCGGTCGACAGATTGCGGGATTGATCAAGCAGCCATGCAATGGCGACATTTGCAGGTGTTGTATCGGCCTCTGTCGCGATGCTGATGACGGTATCAAGAATTGCAGTTTTGCGACCTGATTGTTCAGAGTGAACAAGAATACCCCCCAGCCCCTGCAGGCGACCTTGTTCGTTGTTGCGGTATTTTCCGGTCAACATGCCACCTGCCAATGGTGACCAGGTGGTGATGCCAAGTCCAAGGGCATCGGCCATCGGGATCAGGTCGCGCTCAGCACTGCGTTCGACCAGATTATATTCGGTTTGAATAGCAACAAGCGGCGACCAGCCGCGAAGTTCGCCAATCATGTCCGCGCGTGCGATGCGCCATGCCGGGAAATTTGAAAGGCCCGCATAATGGATTTTCCCGGCCTGTACGAGGTCTTCAAAGCCCCGCATGATTTCTTCCATCGGGGTCGTCTCGTCGGTAAAATGTGCCCAATAGAGGTCGATATGGTCTGTTTTTAGCCGTTTGAGGCTGGCTTCGACCGAGCGGACCATGTTTTTGCGGCTGTTGCCCGACTTGCTGATGCTGCCATCATTTTCGGCACCCATTGTATATTTGCTTGAAAGCACAAAATGGTCGCGGTCATTGGCAATCAGTTGACCAACGAATTCTTCGGATTGGCCAACCTGATAGGTATCAGCGGTGTCAATGAAAAATCCGCCTGCCTCTGCATAGCGGTCAAAAATCTTTCTTGCCTCTGCAAAGTCGCTTCCATATCCCCAGCCCGTGCCGAAATTGCCGGTGCCAAGGGCCAGTTGGGACACGCGCAGCCCGGATTTGCGACTTAAAACCTGATTTCCGATGGTCATTTCTGTGATCCTTCTCAAGCGATGCCGACTGGCATGCTGAATTAAATTATGTTCGTAATTTAATATAAAATTATGATCATAATATAAAAAGGCAAGCAGAAACTTTCCACGGATGTGATCGGGAATCAGTTATCGCAGGGGTAATGTTGAAAAAGGTGTTCGGGAATAAGGTATTGGCCTGACAAGGTTCGGCAAATCAAATGCTCTTCAGTCAGGCAGGTTCACCGGGAATTTTCCATGTTTCCGATTTTTAATCAAAGGACTCGGTGGCCATGTCTTTGTAATATGGTTTCCGAACCTCTTAACGCGGGACGTCGTCGACGGCCCGAACATCAAGCAACGGTGCCGCGTCGATATTTTCGGCATTCATCATGGAAGCTACACGCTGCATGGATGAGAGAAGCTGGGTTTTTTCCCAGTCGGGCAAGCCTTCGAACTGCTTGATGAATTCTTCATGAAGCATGGTGGGTGCGGTGGCCAGAACGGCACGTCCGGCCTCGGTCAGGAAGGTATTTACCACACGTTTATCCGTCGAACTGCGGCGGCGTTCGGCAAGGTCGCGCTGTTCAAGGCGGTTCAGAATTGTCGTGACAGTCGCCTGACTGAGCGACACATGGTTGGAAATCCGTTTGACCGTGACATTCTGCAATTCGTCAATGGCGCGCAGAACCATCACCTGCGGGATGGTCAGGCCGCACACTTTCATCACGCGCTTTGAATGCAAATCCGTCGCCCGGATAATCTGGCGCAAGGCGACAAGAATATCCTGCCAATAGGTTTCGGTCATGGCGTTCCCTTTTGCTTTTAGGGGCGTGTGAAAGTCAGTGTTATCGGGTAACGGGCTTTGTGTTTTTGTTCAAGACCATTTGTCTTGCGACAAAGTGCGCCTGCAAATTCCAAACCTATCTGAAACGCTGGATCACGGCGAAGATCAGCGAGAAAATCGCAATCAGGATGATGGCAACGGTTGCAATCAAAAGGGCCTGTTTTGTGCGCAATTCATTGGCTTGTTTAAGCTCGATATAGGCGATCACATTGTGTCGAAGCTGATCCATTTCCGGAGCAACATCAAGTCCGCTTAGATAAAGTCTGGCCCCGGCACGTGCCAAAAGATCATTGGTCTTGTTCATTTGCTGGGTGAAAAGAGCGTACCGTTCCTCGGTATCGGCAAGGTCACCTGTCAGATCGTCTTCGTTATCGCCAGCGCGTGCGATCGTGATTGTGGTTTTGATCAGGCTGTTTGCATCGGCCTCGACGCATTCGGAAAGTGTGGCACGCGGCTGGTCATCCGAGCATTCCACTGCGCGATTACCATATTCCTCAAGTGCCTTGCGCAAATGTTCCTTAAGCTGTTTGTCGAGTTCGGAGACCTGCAAGCGGATGTCGCGCGCTGCACTGCGGATTTCAGAAACGTCCTGATCAAGCGCCATGCTTGGCCAAACGGCAAACATCGATCCGGCAATCAATAAACAAACAATGACCAGGAAACGGCTCAAAAAGGGGGACTCCAGCCTTCGATCAGAACATCAAGCCGCAAGTCTGAGGCAATGGTGTTCCTATTGGGTTAATGCACCGGCCGGAATTTCAAGCAGATCAGTTCGGCCAGCGGCGATGAACCCAAAGCCATTGTTCAGGGCGTTCGCGTATCCAGGATTCCAGAACCGCGTTTACATCGGTCATGATCGTGGCGACATCAGCGTGGCGGTCGCCGGTTCTGGTGACTGGAAGTGCCGGATAGAACGTCATGCGAAAATGCGCACCTTGTAGTCGTTCAACCCGCACTGGTATGATCGGTGCGTCATATTTCAGGGCAAATTGCGCAAGTGCGGGGGCAGTCATCGCATCACGGCCAAAAAACGGGACCGGGATGCCGTCACTCATTTTCTGATCGACCAGCATGCAGGCATGACCGCCCTGTTTCATAAAGCGTGTCAGTTTGCGTGCACCATCGGGGCCTTTTTGTACCAATTGCCCGCGGAAAGTCTTGCGCGCGCGCATGAACAGATCATCCACCCATGGATTATCCGGTGCGCGATAGACACTCATCATGTCCATCTCAAGCACGGCTGCGATGCACATGCTGACTTCCCAGTTGCCGATATGCCCGGTAAAGAACAGACCGGGTTTGCCGTCATCTTTAAGCGCACGTCCATTTTCCGCACCGATGATTTCAATGCGGGAACCACCGGGCCGCATTTTATGCAGATGCGGTATTTCGGCCGCAGACCGGCCAAGATTTTCCCACATATCGGCGATGATTTTTTCGATCTCGTCAGCGGACTTTTCAGGAAAGGCCTTGATCAGATTGTTTCGCGCCTTTTTGGATTGTCCGACTTTGGTGCCAATGGTGCGCAGTAACCAGCCGCCGAAATTTGACGCCATATCAACCGGCATGATCGCAAACAGCCAATAAAGAAGATACGCCCCGAACCCCTGAAGCGGGTGGGAGATGTATTTTTGGCGCATCCGGTAGAGATTGCTGTTCTTATCCATCGGCAAGTACTGTCTTCACAATCTGGGCAAGCTGATCGGGTGTCTCGAACACCAGTCGAATGTCGAGACTGTTTATGCCGACACGGCTTTCCAAAGGCAAGCGCATCAGATCTTTTTGCGTCGTAACCAGTGTTGCGTCCAGACGTGCTGCATTCATGCGCAGGGTCTTTAGCTCCTCGGTTGTAAACACATGATGATCATCAAAGTCGTTTGTTGCAACGATCCCGGCACCAATTGATTTCAGGGTGTCATAGAATTTTTGAGGGCGTCCTATGCCGGCAAAGGCCAGGACTTTCTTGCCTGCAAACTCTGATCCGTTGATCGGCTCGATCCGGGCACGCAACACAGGGACGGATGCCGGAAGGTTGGTAATAAAGGCGGGCGTTTCATCCCCGATCAGGATGATGGCGCGGACTTTCTCCAAACCACTGAGCAGCGTTTCACGCATTGGACCAGCTGGCATGACACGGCCATTGCCAATCCCGTACCGGCTGTCGATGACGGCAAAACTGCAATCCTTGATCACGGACGGGTTCTGTAAGCCATCATCAAGAATGATGGCATCCGCACCGGCGTTACGGGCCGTTTCGGCGCCCAGAAAACGCTCGCGCGATACCCATGCAGGGCCATGCTGTGCGAGCAAAAGGGGCTCGTCCCCAACCCCGGATGCCGTGTCGTGAACGGGATCAACGCGATGGGGCCCGGCGACCGATCCCCCGTATCCGCGACTGACAAAATGCGGGTTGCGACCCAGTGCTGTCAGAATGTCATACAGCGCAACAGCGGTCGGGGTTTTGCCCGCACCACCAACCGTGAAATTGCCCACGCAAAATACGGGGCACCCCGGATGACGTGCGGTGGTGGATTTGTTGCGGATACAGGCACCTGCCTGCCAAAGCAGGGACAACGGACTTAAGATTTTCGGGACAAGGCCGTCTTGCTGCCAGAATGCCGGATCACGCATGATCCACCTCGTCGATTGCTTTTTGCGCCATTAACGGGCGCAAGGCATCAACGGTGCGCTCAAGGACTTCGGCCTTGGAATTGGCATATTGAAGGGCCGTGGCAGCAACCTTTCGTGCTGCGGCGTGATCACGCAACAAGGCACCAACCTGACGGCATAGATCATCGGCATCCGTTGCAAGGCGGCATGCCCCGACGGCGCGCATTTCTTCACTGATTGTGGTGAAGTTGCTCATATCCGGGCCGTGCAGAATGGCACAGTCAAGCCGGGCCGGTTCAAGCGGGTTCTGGCCGCCACTTGCACAGAGGGTTTTGCCCATAAAGCAGACCGGTGCGATACGATAAAACAGGCCGAGCTCGCCAATGGTATCGGCAAGATAAATATCTGTTCCCGGTGTGATCGCATGGCCGCGGCTTCGCCGGGCAACTTGCAATCCCTGTGCGATCAGGTCTTCCTCGATATCCTCGGCGCGGTCGGGATGACGTGGCACAATGATGGTCAGAAGTCCGACCTGTTCATGGGCGAGCTTTTTGTGGATATCACCGGCAACGTGCTCTTCCCCGGCAAAGGTACTTGATGCCAGCCAGACCGGGCGTTGACCGATCTGTTCTTGCAGATTGGCAAGTTCGGTTGCGTCCGCCGGAAGCGGCGGGGCGGCAAATTTCAGGTTGCCGACCGTTTTTACATTGCTTGCACCCAGACTTTCAAAGCGTCGACTTTCTTCATCGCTTTGGGTCAGAACAAGGTCAAAGGCGGCAATGACCGGACGGATAAAGGACGGGAAGCGGGAATATCCCTTGAAGCTTTTTTCCGAGATACGGCCATTAAGCAGTGCAAGTTTTACCCCGGCCTTATGCGCCTTGGTCAGCATATTCGGCCAAAGGTCACTTTCAAGCCAAAGGGCAATGTCGGGTTTCCAGTGATGGAGAAAACGCGCGACACAGACCTGGCGATCAATCGGAACAAACTGGTGAATGACCCCCTTGGGCAGGCGGGCATGCATCAATTCCGCCGATGTTACGGTTCCCGTGGTGACCAGAACAGACAAACCGGGGTAACGACGGCGAATTTCGTCAATGACGGGAAGAGCCGAAAGGGATTCTCCGACACTTGCGCCGTGGATCCACACAAGATGCCCCTTGGGGCGCATGGCACTTGGATGACCGAACCGCTCACCGATGCGACCGGGATCTTCCTTGCCGCGTTTCTTGCGCCGGTTCAGATAGAAATGGAGTGCCGGTCCGAGCAGGCGGGTTGCTGCGCGATATGCATAAAACAGGCTCATTGCCCGGTTTCCCCTGCTGCCATGGCAGAACGTTTCTGTTTTGGCACTTCGTCTGGCCCGGCAGGCGGAATGGCGTTAAGGCCAAGGGCGACGTCCGTGCTTTGTGTCAGCGCGGTCAGGGCATTTTCAAGTTCCAGCCGCTTGGCTTCCAGTCCGGCATCGTCAAGTTTGCGATCGACAAAGATCGGCTCCCCCCAATGAAAGACCCCGCGAGAGAACGGTAATGGCAGGATGAACCGGTCCCAGCTGCCAATCACCTTGCGATTGGAGGCGGAATAGGTCAGCGGGAAAATAGGCACATTTGCCATGCGAGCGGCCTGAATGATCCCGTCGGATGCGCGCATACGCGGGCCTCGCGGGCCATCGGGCGTCATGCCAACGACTTCGCCCGCTTTCAATACTTTCAGGATCTGGCGAAGGGCAGCGGCACCGCCTTTACCCTTGCCGGTCGATCCGGCAATCGTCTTGATGTCAAATTGCGCAATGGTTCGCGAGATGATTTCACCATCACGATGAGACGAAATCAGCATGTTGAACGGGCGATCACCTGCGACCGAACGCCAGGTATAGGGCATCATCAAAAGACGCTGATGCCAGAACGCCACAATGAAGGGTTTGCCCTCTGTCAGATAATGCGCCGGATGATCGCCGCCTTTGGTTTCCCAGCTTCCGGTTCGACGAATGAAACGGACATAGGTTGCCGCCAGCCAGCACAAAGTGCTGCGCATCGTGTCGCTTTTGATGATCCGCTTATGCCACTGCACGCCTGATTATCCTGAAATTGCCCGGATCAGTTTCCGTTTTCCTCAGAGAATTGCAAGTTATAGAGGTTCGCATAAGCGCCTCCCAGTGCAAGCAATTCTTCATGTTTACCTTGCTCGATGACACGACCATTATTGATCACACAGATTTTGTCGGCATCAACGATGGTCGACAAACGGTGCGCAATCACAAGTGTCGTACGGCCTTTCATCAATTCGGCAAGCGCACCCTGAATGTGACGCTCTGATTCTGTATCAAGGGCCGAGGTGGCCTCGTCCAGCAACAGGATCGGCGCGTTTTTCAGCATGGCGCGCGCAATGGCGATACGCTGACGCTGGCCACCCGAAAGCTTCACACCATGCTCACCAACAATGGTGTCATAGCCATTTTCAAGTTGCAGGATGAAATCATGGGCGGCGGCGTGACGGGCTGCTTCTTCAATCTCGGCATCGCTTGCACCCGCACGGCCATAGGCGATGTTGGCACGCACAGTATCATCAAACAGGGTGATTTCCTGACTGACCAATGCCGTTGCCTTGCGAAGGCTTTCAAGCGTGATGCCGCGAATGTCCTGACCATCAATGCTGATCGCACCGTTATCGATGTCATAAAAGCGCGGGATCAGGTTCAGAATGGTCGATTTGCCGGCCCCGGACGGGCCGACAAGGGCAACGGTTTCACCAGCCTTGATATCAAGATCAATATCGCGAAGCGCGGTGATTTCCGGGTTATAGGAAAACACGACATTTCTGAAATTGATATTGCCGCCCGAAACTTTCAGTTCCCTGGCATCCGGGGTGTCCTTGATCCCGGGTTCGATATCGAGAACCGTGAAAACGCGCTGCGATGCTGCAAGACCCTGTTGCAAGGTGATGTTGATATTTGCCAGACGCTTTACCGGCTCATATGCAAGCAAGAGTGCTGTGATAAAGGCAAAGAAGCTGCCCGGATCGCTCGATCCGTCAATTACGCGGCTGCCACCATAAATGATGATCGCAGTGATCGCAGCACCACCGAGTGTTTCCATGATGGGCGACGAACGTGCACTGACAGTTTGCGCCTTGAAGCTGAGATTGAAGACAATTTCAACAAGTCTGCCCATACGCGAACATTCATAAGGCTCCATGCCATAGGCTTTGACGTGGCGAATGCCCTGGAAAGTCTGTTCAAGCAGTGTCGCGAATTCGCCGATCTGCTGTTGGGTATTGGCCGACACTTTACGCATCCGGCGTCCCAGACGCGCAATTGGATAAATTGCTGCGGGAAAGACCGTGAACGCAATAATGGCAAGCAGCCAGTCTTTGTAGAACATCACGCTGATCAGAACGATTGCCGTCAGCAAGTCCTTGCCAAAGCCGGTCAGCGAGTTCGAGACAGCCGCGCGCATTGCCGTGATGTCATTGGTAAAGCGGGTTATCAGCTTGCCGGTATTGGTGCTGTGGAAAAAGCCGATATCAAGACGAATGACATGCTCGTAAAGACGGTTCTGGATATCTGCCAGAATACGCCCGCCGACATAGCTCATCAAAACGGTCTGGCCGTAATTTGCAAAGCCTTTAAGAGCAAACGACCCCAGCACTGCTGCGCCAACAGGGACCAGCATTGCCTCTTTTTTATTGATGAAGACATCATTGATGATCGGATCCATCAACAGGGCATAAAGTCCCGTTGCGCCTGCCATCAGAGCCATACACAGAAGGGCAAGGAAAATCTTGCCGAAATAGGGGGCAACGGCGTCCTTGACGATGCGCTTGACCAGAGGCCAGGTTCCCCAATGTTCTGTAGTGTGGTCCATGGAGTTTTCGGGCAATTGCTTCTTCCTGGTCGCTTCCGCCATTTCCACATTGTATCGGATTGATACTAACGATATGGATAGGGCTTCAAAATAATATCAAAGACACGCGCTGTTGCTAACATGCCGGGAGTTGGGCGGCAAGCCGCAGGACGCGCGCGACGGGCACAAAATTACTTTGCTGTTTAGCAGGGTACGAAGAGCGACATATAAGACAAAATAATGAACGAGCAACTACACGCACTTGTAGAGCACACAATTGCTCAAGGTGTTGGCGCACGGGTTTTTCCGCTGAGCTGGAATGGCAGGCGTATCTGGGTCAAGCAAGCGGTGCCGGCAAAGCAGAAAGTCTGGCATCGGTTGCAGCGCTTTTTGGCCAATATCACCGGCATTCCCCTGTTGCGCCCAACGGTGTCGCCGGGCGGAAAAGCCGGTCTCGATAGCGAGGCAGCGACGCTTCGTAACCTTGCTGCCAAGGGTATTCTGGTGCCGGACCTGATTGACGAAGGTGCCAGCTGGATTGCGATTGGCGACAATGGCGGGATACTGAAATCCTTCATCGAAGATGAAGTGCGCGCCGGGCATGATGATAAGGTCAAATCATACATAACGGCCGCCGCCAAAGCCTTGGCCCAATTGCATATGGCAGGGGTCTCGCATGGGGCGCCGTTGCTTCGAAACATGACGATCCGCGAAGATGGCGAGATCGGCTTTATCGATTTTGAAGAAGATCCCAATGCCCGAATGCCGGTCGCAGATGCACAGGCGCGCGACGTTTTGCTGTTTGTTTTTTCCATTCAGCGCGAATTCAAAAAACGTCCGGAACTGTTGCGTGCAGGATGGAGTGCATATGTCACAGCGGCGGGCGAGGATGCTGCGCAGCTTGTGCCACTGCGCAAGGTAATCCGTCTTCTGCGCCCGGTTTACCTGATCCTGCGCCCGTTCCGCAGATGGCTGGGCACCGATGCGCTTAACGGGCTTCTGGCCTATCGCACATTGCGCAAAAGTCTTTATCGCAATTAATCGTCCCGACTGGCCCCGCTTATTGCGCGGGTTGCCCAATCGGGACGGTGCCGGTTTCATGGCTGTCCGGTTCGGACGGGGTGTCCATGCTGCCTGTTCGTGCCGCATCATCAAGGGAAATGCGGATGGCCTCGATCCCGTCAAACCCGCCGGAAAAGGGTGCAAGATTGTGCAGGAACTGATTGGCGGAATTTTGCCAGCTATATTGTTCGGCCAGCGCACGGGCATCTTCTGATTTAAGGTCAAGGGCGGCGAGTGCCGCCTCGCGAAGATCGGCATCAATCGCGCCTGCCTTGGTGCCGCGCACGATATCGGCGGGCCCCTGAACCGGGAAGACGGCAACAGGGGTTCCCGATGCAAGTGCTTCAAGGATCACAAGGCCAAACGTGTCGGTCTTGCTTGGAAACACAAACACATCCGCAGAGGCAAAAGCCTTGGCCAGATCTTCGCCAACCTTTTTGCCAAGGAACTGAGCATTGGGATACTTGCCCTTAAGCTCATTGAGCTGCGGGCCATCGCCGACCACGAACTTGGTGCCGGGCAAGTCAAGATCAAGAAAATGACCAATATTCTTTTCAACCGCGACCCGGCCAACGAACAGCCAATGCGGTTTGGGAAAATCGCCAAAGCTTGCATCCGGGCGTGGCCGAAACAGATCAAGATCAACCCCGCGCGACCAGATATGCAGATTATCAAAACCCCAGTCGGAAAGTTCCTGGCGCAGGCTTTCGGTTGCCACCATCACTGAACGGGACTTCGAATGGAACTTTCGCATGCCGCGATAGGTGATCGAAAGCGGTAACCGCCAGCGCGCATGAATATATTCGGGAAAACGCGTGTGATAGGCGGTTGAGAACGGCAGGCCGTGTTTGAGGCAATAGGACCGTGCCGCCTGCCCAAGCGGTCCTTCGGTAGAGATGTGAATTGCAACCGGGTGCAGGGCCTCGATCATTTTTGCCATCTTGCGTTTGGCAAACAGGGCAAGGCGGATTTCCGGGTAGGTCGGGCATGGAATGGTTTTGAACTGATCGGGCGAGATGACGTGAACGTCATGCCCCATCTCGCCCAACTCGCCGCGTACGGTTTCAAGGGTACGGACAACACCGTTTACCTGTGGGTACCAGGCATCGGTTACGATCAGTATTTTCATGCAGTCTTTCCAATTGGTGCATCATTGCGTTTTTTTGATGCACCTGATGTGGAGCTGCCCGTGCTATGGGCGATGCGGAACATGGAAATCAGTTTGCCAAGACCCAGTGACGGGGCGTTTGATGCATCGCGGCCCGGATTGGAATGGCTCATCGCCATCTGGCGCATTTCTGCCCAGTGAAGCAGTTCAAGTTTGCCGTTCATGTCTTCGACAAGGGCCGTGCAGCTTTCGACCCAGTCACCGTCGTTGCAATACAGAACATCCCCGATCATGCGTTTTTCAGCATGATGGATATGCCCGCATACCACGCCGTCGACCTTGCGTTTGGCAGCTTCGTGGGCAACAGCATTTTCAAAATTGCAGATGAACTGAACCGCGTTCTTGACCCGGTTCTTCAGATAGGCCGACAGTGACCAGTACCCATATCCGAGACGGCGGCGGATGCCGTTGTAATAGCGGTTCAGAACAATGGCGAGGTTGTAGGCCGTGTCCCCAAGATAGGCGAGCCATCTTGCATATTTGACAACACCGTCAAATTCGTCGCCATGAATGACCAGCAAACGTTTGCCGTCGGCCGTTTCATGGATATCGTTCATTTTGACATCGACATGCCCGAAGGTCATATCAACAAATTCGCGGGCAAATTCATCATGGTTTCCGGGGACAAAGATGACTTTGGCGCCATTTTTTGCCTTATCCATGATTGTCGTGATAACAGCGTGATGACTTTCCGGCCAATACCAGCTTTTCTTAAGCCGCCAGCCATCAATAATGTCACCGACCAGATAGTAGGTGTCTGCTGTTACTTCATTGAGGAAATCCAAAAGAAGATCTGCCTGACATCCACGTGTCCCCAGATGGACGTCTGAAATCCAGACCGTGCGGTAATGCGGTTGCAGCGTCATCGCTGTCATTGCCGCCCCTCCGTATCCTGCCAAAAGGATGGCTGGAACCCGGCATTTGAAGGTGCCGAATACTGTCCTCAACCAGTATCGGTTTAGAATAAAAAACGTGACAACATAACCCGTTCACAGAAATTTCGTCGTTCTGTAAAGCAACTGTTACATATTTTCTTTCATATGGTGTTTCGTATGTATGATTTATTTCGGTTTTATTTCGGAAGTATGTTCTGAATGGCTCATGCCGATGTAACTGTGATCTTTAATCCGCGTGCGGGCGGCAATAAACAGCGATTCCTGTCGAATATTTTGCAGCACGCGGGGATCAAGGTTGAATTGTTACAGACCACCCATCCGGGCCATGCACGCGAGCTGGCCCGCAAGGTGCGCGCCCATCAGCGGCTGTTTGTTGCGGGTGGCGACGGATCACTGAACGAAGCACTTAACGGCTTGCTTGACGCCCAGATCGAGGGACATGAAGTCCCGCCACTTGGGGTGATCCCGCTGGGGACCGCAAATGTTCTGGCCGTCGAGGTTGGTCTGGAGCGCAAGGCAAAGGCGATTGCCGACTATATCAACAATCCCGGTCAGGTCTGGATACGTCCGGGGCTGGTCAATGGACGGGCGTTCTTCCTGATGGTTGGCATGGGGGCAGACGCCGATACGGTTGCCAATGTATCGCTTAAGCTCAAACGCCTGATCGGCAAGGGGGCCTATGTCCTTGAAGGTCTGCGCAACATCATCTTTCCACATCACCGGGATTTTGAAGTCAATATCGGGCGGGAAAACTATCGCGTGGCCGGCGTGGTTGTTACCCATGCCCAACATTATGGTGGCGAGTTCATTATTTCCCCATCCGCCAAGCTGACCGATAACGGTTTTGACGTGGTGCTGATGCCTGGCAACGGTATTGGTGCGCTGTCGCGATACGGGCTGGCACTTACACTTAACCGGTTACACGAACAAAGTGATGTTTCGGTTGTGCGTACAGAACGGGTCACCATCACCAGTCATTGTGGGCCAGCGCCAATGCAAATTGATGGTGAAAGTGCCGGAAAGCTTCCTTGCGAAATCAGTTTGTCGCCTTATCCGGTGCGTCTGATGGTGCCGCAAGCCTATGCACGCGCTGCTGGTGGTATGGTCGATTCAGGCAATCAGCCCCTTCAACTGACCAAGGCTTAAGCCAACAAAGCGGGGACACAGAATTGACGCATCCCGGCCATTGATCGCCGGGATGCTTTTTTATTTGTTGTTCAGATCACCTTGCCGTTGTCAGGGGGTGACGAGGGCCAGACATTCCTCGAAATTGCCGAGGAACGTGTTGGCGTCATCAAGGTCAAAGGTGATTGGTGGCTTTATCTTGATGACATTGTCCATCGGGCCGTCGGTCGAAATCAGGATGTTGCGATCCTTCATCATATTGGCAATCTGCCCGGCCTTTTCGGTTGCCGGTTCCTTTGTTTCAAGGTTGTGTACCAGTTCGATCCCGATGAACAGACCGGCACCGCGAACTTCGCCGATCAACGGATTTCTTGCCGCAATTTCGCGCAATCTTGCCATCATATGATCGCCGACAATGCGTGCATTCGCCTGAAGACGTTCATCACGGATAACATGCAAAACTTCACGCCCGATGGCACATGACACCGGATTGCCGCCAAAGGTGTTGAAATATTCCATGCCGTTGTAAAACGCATTTGCGACCTCGCGGGTGGTAATCACCGCACCAAGCGGATGGCCATTGCCAATCGGTTTGCCCAGCGTGACGATATCGGGCACCACGTCTTGCAGTTCAAAGCCCCACATGTGGCTTCCGACGCGACCAAAACCGACCTGGACTTCATCGGCAATGCACAGACCGCCGGATGCACGAACGGCCGCGTAGATGTGTTTGAGATAACCGTCAGGCAAGAAGATCTGCCCGCCACATCCAAGAACAGATTCCGCGATGAAAGCAGCAGGCGGGCGGCCTTCGGCCTCAAACGCGCGAAGCTGATCAATCGCCAGATCGGCGTATTTCCTGCCGCATTCGGGATCATCGGAACGGATCGGTCCGCGGAACCCGTCGGGCATCGGACAGATTTTGACATGATCCGGGCATCCCTTGCCGCCCTTGCGATTGAACTTATAGGGGCTGAGATCAATGAGCGACGTCAGGTTACCGTGATAGGCATGATCAACAATCAGCATTTCGCGGCGACCGCTATAGGCCTGTGCAAGACGGAGGGCCAGATCATTGGCTTCACTGCCCGAATTGACAAAGAAACAGACCGAAAGCGGATCGGGGAAGGTTGCGACCAGTTCGTTTGCATAATTGACGATATTGTCATGCAGATAACGGGTGTTGGTATTGAGTTCGGCAGCCTGTCTGGCAGCAGCAGCGACCACACGCGGATGCGAATGGCCGATATGGCAGACGTTATTGACCATATCGAGGTATTTTTCCCCGGTATCGGTATAAAGATACTGGCCTGCACCACGGACCATCTTGAGTGGTTTTTTGTATGAAATACTAAGGTTCGGGCCAAGATGACGACTGCGTTCGGCGGTGATTTTTGCCGGTGCCCGTTCCACGATATCCTGGCAATCAATCGCCATGCCGAGCATCAGGTTCGGGTTGGGGCAGATGCTGCTCCAGACATTGGCCTCACTCGCGGCGGCGACCCCGCAGATATCTGCCCCCATACCGACCAGATCGACCATGATCTGGAAATGCAAATGTGGTGCCCAGTTTCCATTTTCCGGATAGGGCCCGACATAACCGACCAGTTCGCCTTTGCGCACGGTTTTGCCAACCGGACTGACGGGCAGTGACGTCCGGCTGAGATGGCCGTATTTGGTATAGAAAGTCAGCCCGCACGATGTCTTGTGTTCAAGAATGATGATCGGGCCATAGTCAAAATCGCGCGCGTTGTCGTTTGAAACGACAACCACACCGTCAAGCGGCGCAAAAAGCGGTGTCTGATCGGGAACAAACAGGTCAATGCCAAGATGCAGGCTGCGCCACTCGCCCCTGGTTGCGGTCTCGAAGAATGGCCCCTGATAGACTTTGCGGTTTTCAAGGTACTTGCCAACGCCCACCTCGGCATTGGCGGCATCCATCGCGGCAAAGATGGCATCGGTAACAATGTTGGCAGGGCGGAGTTTGCCGTCCGGATCGAGGGACAGTCCGTTCAGATCAACTATATGCAGGTTCGACGCATCCATGGATTGCGGGATAACCGGACCGATCTGATCGGCATTGACCGTCAACCAGTTCACCACCTTGCGTGATCCGGGGCAGGGTTCCCAGCCACAGGCATCGCGGAAGCGGTAATGGGCGATGGCCGGATTGAGTTTTGCCATCCTGGCCAGAAGGTCGTTCACACCGGCCTGACTGATCAGAAGATAGTCGTTGTCGGGTTCCTTGGCATATTGCTGGGCCGCCATGCAGGCACTTTGGGCCAAACGGCAGGCAATCAGATCATAAAGAATGGCGACTTCATCCTCGCCAAGCGGGTTTACCCGGTGATAGGCAGTGATAATGTCAACAGCACAGGCGAGCGGATCTGGCTGATCCATCATCGCATAGGCAAGTGCGACCGCCAGATTGCAAATGCGATGGGTTTCGATGAAGTCCCCGAAATCAATCAGGCCATTGATGGTCAGGTTTCCATCGACCAGCAGATTATAGTCATTGGCATCATTGTGAATGACCTGACGCGGTGTTTTGGCAAGTTTTTCGGCGATGCCGTGATCGAAGCGGTCGAGAATGTCTGTCACACATGCACGCACATCGTCATCGCCAATCAGATCAGAAAATTCGCGATGTTTTGATGTCTGGGCGATATCCCAAAGGAAATCGCGATGGGCTGCCGGATGATCGAATTCTTTCATGCAGGCATCCAGACGGCCAAGCAGGGTTCCGATCTGGGCAAAATCAAGGTCGTGGGATTCCCGTGCCTTAGCCCAGACAGTGCCGTCAATCCAGTTCAATGTCCTTAGGAGACGCCGGTTGCCATCGTCATCGGTGATTGGGGTGGTGGTGCTACCTGCTTTGGATAGAAGTAATTGCGGTACCGGAAACCCGCCAATCCGGGCGATGTGATCAAGAACCTGATCCTGAGCCGCAAGCCAGTCCTGATCCGTACCCGGTGCATAAATCTTGAAGATGAACTGTGTACCGTCTTCGCAGGTCATATGAAAATTCAAATCCCGCTCGCCGGGCAGGCGAATGGCCGTGGCGGCAAGGTTGAAATGCTGAGCGAACAGGACACAGGCTTCTTGTACGGAATAGATGTGAAAATCAGGACGGGACATGATCTGGCATTCTCGCATTGTGGCGTTGGTTGTTGATGCCAGTCTAGTTTTGTCATTTGGCCAATACTTTCGCCATTATGGCCAAAATATTGTTTTAATGGCTAACTATGTTAAGTTTGGTTCCATTCAACACCGGGGGCCAAATGCGTCATCTTGATGATACCGACCAGAAGATATTACAGGTCCTGCGGGCCAATGGCCGCGAAAGTCTTAAGGGGATTGCTGCCAAGACCGGTCTGGCGCGGTCCACAATCCGGTATCGGCTTGAAAAGCTTGAGTCGGAACGGGTGATTTCCGGCTATGAAGTCAAAATCAATCCCGGTTCGGAAGCCGGGTTGTCGGCATTTCTGTTTGTGCGTTTAAAACATACGCCGGCACATGAAGTTATACGCCATTTGTCCGGGTATTCAGAAGTTCGCGGGTGTTTCTCGCTGGCGGGGGATCCGGACCTGATTGTGGATGTCAGGGTCGATAATAGCGAACGGCTCAACGCGCTTCGTGATGCGCTGGCGTTGTTGCCAGCCTGTGCAGAGGTCAAGACATCAATTGTCCTTAAACAGGAAATCTGAACCGGCCAAGCCGACAGAGTTCATTCCAGGTATCTGTAAGGACAGAGAGGCGTAGCGCTTCAACAGGTTTATTCTACCTTTCCTTGTAATTTCCTCACTGCCACCAAACCTTTACTGTAATTGGTAATATTATAATTCCAATATGTGCGTAATGAACTCCCTATATGGGGATGAACGCAACGTTCAAGTGCAGATACCCTGATGTGCAAAGCGATCATGGTGTCCTGCCATGAGCACGGAGGGTATGATGGTGTCGCGTGTTTCTTCCGCATCGAATGGATCGTTTTTTGCGAATTTGGGTGTCAAAACCAAGATTCTTTCGGGCTTTTCAGCCGTCCTGATCATTCTGGTCTCGGCATTGGCCTTTGCCTATTACAGCTTTACCCGGGTTGCACATGATGTTGATGAATACGCCCTGCGCGTAGAAGAGGCAGGTCTTGTCGCCCAGATTGAAACCAGATTCCTGCGTTTTAAAAGTCATGCCCAGGAATTTGCCAGTACAGCCAGTGCACAGGATGCGGAACAGGTTTTCCTGATCGCAGACGAAATTCGTCCGATCCTTGATCAGGCGTTGCAACGCTTTGATTCCGAAGAACATCGTGCGCGCATTTCCAACATCTCAACCGCGCTTGATCGCTATATGCATGACTTTGAAAAGGTCCGTGATCTCAGCGATGAATATCATGAGATGATTGTCGAACGTCTTGAGCCCGACGGGATCAAGGTCGTTTCGGATATTAATGCCCTGATTGCGCGGGCCGAAAACAACCAGAATATCGATACCCTGAAAAAAGCGGTGGCGGCGCGCGAGCATGCCCTGCTGGCGCGGCTTTATGCGAATATTCTGATTGGTCGACAGGATGACAGTTTTGGCGAAAAAGCAGCCAGTGAATTCGGATTACTCAAGACCGGCCTGCTGGAACTTGATCAGACCGTCCCGGATGCTGAAGACAAAAAGACCCTGTCCGAAGTCATGACACTGTTTGATGATTACCGCGAAGCCTTTGACAAGATCCGTTCCAACGAACTGATCATTATGGACACCGTTAACGGTGACATGGAGCAGGCATCCAATATTCTTCTGTCCGAAACAGCCGACCTGATGACGGAATTTACAACAAGCGAGCATACGATTTTTGAACGGGTCATTCATGAAATCGAACTGGCCGAAATTGAAATTCTGATCGCGTCTCTGGTGGGGATGGGGCTGGGAATTGCGATTGCGATGTTGATCGGGGATCGTCTTTCGAAACCGATTGTTGCGATCACGGCGCTCATGCGCAAACTGGCGGATCACGATCTGAGTGTGAATATCCCGTGGCAGGGACGTCGCGATGAAATCGGGCAAATGGCCGGTGCCGTACAGGTGTTCAAGGAAAACGCCATCCGTAATGACGAACTTGAAGCCAAGGCCATCGAAGACGAAAAGCGCGCCAAGGAAGCCCAGCGTCTTTTCATGAACCAGACGGCCGATACCTTCAATGCCGATGTCGGGCAGATCATTGAAACGGTTGCCGCAGCTGCTGTCGAGTTGCAGGCGACCGCAGACAGCATGTCGCGTCTGGCAAGTTCGGCCTCGGAACAGACCGTGGCCGTTGCGTCGGCGACCGAACAGGCAAGCGGTAATGTGCATTCGGTGGCGTCGGCGACCGAGGAGCTCAACACTTCGATCGAAGAGATCAACCGTCAGGTTGTTCATTCATCCGAAGTCGCCCGCAATGCAGTTGACGAGGTCACGAAAACCAAGGCTGATCTCAAAGAACTGGTCGATGCGTCCGAGAATATTTCAAATGTGTTGAAACTGATTTCCGACATTGCGGACCAGACCAACATGCTTGCGCTTAATGCGACCATCGAGGCCGCGCGTGCGGGGGATGCCGGTCGCGGATTTGCCGTTGTCGCCAACGAGGTCAAAAACCTTTCGGACCAGACCGCAAAGGCGACCGAGGAAATCACCCGTTATGTCGCAAACCTTCAGACGCGTACCGGAAGTGCGGTCAGTCAGGTCGATGCGGTTGGTAAAACAGTCACGGACATGGAAGCCATCATCGCAACCATCTCCTCTGCTATTGAGGAACAGACTGCCGCGACGCGCGAAATCGCCTTTAACGTTGAACAGGCGGCAACGGGTACGACCGTTGTGAGTTCCAACATCGCAACCGTAAGCTCGGCCGTGAATGAGGCCGGAACGGCATCCGGTGATGTGTTGCGTGCGGTCGGCATGCTTTCGGAAAACTTCACGACGCTTAAGGGCGCAACGGATCATTTCGTCAGCACCATCAGGACTGCGTGATATCGGTTGCCCACCGGGTGTGTAAAATCGGCCATATGAAATGAAAGACGCCCGGTTTGGTTTGAACCGGGCGTCTTTTAATTCGTCTGATGATGTGATTGCGGCTACTGACCGGCCAGCGTCAAGCCATCAATGCGCAATGTCGGCGCGTTGGTGCCATATTTGAAGGTCAGGTCATTGGCGGGAACGGCTGTCCTGAACATATCCTTGAGGTTCCCGGCAACGGTGATTTCCGAGACCGGATAGGCAAGTTCGCCATTCTCGATCCAGAAGCCCGATGCGCCACGCGAATAATCGCCGGTGACACCGTTGATGCTGCTTCCGATCATGTCGGTGATATAGAGGCCCGATTTGATATCCTTGATCATGTCCTCGGGCGAAATGGTGCCTGCTTCCATGTAAAGGTTCGTGGTCGACGGGCCCGGCAGGCTTCCCGCACCACGCGATGCATGACCGGTCGATTTCAGGCCCAACTGACGGGCCGAACGCAGATCCATGATCCAGGTTTTCAGAACGCCATTTTCAATCAGATACCGTTTCTGGTTGGCGACACCTTCGGCGTCAAACGGCTTTGATCGCAGGCCGCGCACCCGGTGCGGGTCATCAACGATGTTGATATGCGGGGCAAAGATTTCCTTGTCCATGGCGTCAAGCAGGAAGCTGGTACCGCGCGCAATGCCCGAACCGTTGATTGCACCGGACAGGTGCCCGACGATGGAGGACGAAACACGCGGGTCATAAATGACCGGGACCTGTGTGCTTTTGACTTTGCGCGGGTTCAGTCGACGCAAGGTTTTTTGAGCAGCTTTAAGGCCGATATCGGCCGGATCGCGCAAGTCGGTCGAAAAGACCGCGCTGTCATAATCATAATCGCGTTCCATCGCCGTGCCGGTTCCTGCCAGAACCGAAACCGAAATATGGCTTCCTGACCCGGCATAGGAATTGGCAAAGCCATTGGTCGCAGCAAGGGTGATCTGATGACGTCCCCAACCGGCGTCGGCACCTTCGGAATTGGTGATGCCTTCGACCGAACGTGCGGCTTCTTCACAGGCGGTAGCCCATTCGATCAGTTTTGCCTGATCGACTTCGCCCGGTTCACACAGTTCAAGGGCTTCTACATTAAAGGTCTCGGCAAGTTCGGACGGATCGGCAATCCCGCAATAGGGATCTTCGGGCGCGTTTTTCGCCATTGCTACAGCACGTTCGACCAGTTCGGAAAGTGCCGCATCACTTGTATCGGATGACGAGACAACAGCCTGTTGCTTGCCGATCAGAACGCGCAGGCCAAGATCGGCCCCTTCGGAGCGTTCAAGCTTTTCCATCTTGCCAAGACGCTGGGCAACTGAAAGCGACGTTCCTTCGACATAGACGGCATCTGCGTCATCGGCACCGGCTTTCTTGGCGCTTTTGAGCAGATCATTGATGCGATCAAGTGTCATGTCGGTCTTGGGCATGGAAGCTCCCTTATATCGGAATGTATCTATGGGCTAGTTATAGGGGGCAGGGACGCATTCGCAAAGAGCAGAAACAAAAAGACCGTGTCGCGTCTGTGCATCCTGACACCTCTGTTCAGAGGTGGCTTGAAACCGGCCACCGGGCAAGGGTGCGGTGGCTCTGTTTTCCGGGATTTATCTGCTATAGTGCGGAAAACAGATGATAATTGGCGGGTATGATCGCCAGACAAACGGGATCGGACACTGATGCGCACTATTATGGTTGGCCTGATTGCAGGTGGCTTGTTCGTCGGGTTTGGCAATCCGTCATTCGCCGATAATCAGGATCAGACAAACGGGCCTGATGAAAACGGTGTCTGGGAACTCAATGCCGATGGCAAGGCTGATCCGGTATCAACAGCTCAGCTTTACGCCGAGATGCGCTTTCAGGGCGGGCAATATGCACGTAACTATCGTCATCAGATGCTGACAGGTGATTTTACCTGTGACGATGTTGTCGACCGGATTGCAGGATGGGTTGATCTTGATAGCCCCGAAGGTCCGAAATTTGCCATGCTGTTTGTGACCAACCATGGTGGCAAGGCGCAAAGCGAAATCCATTACCTGCCGTTTGAACAATCCGAACAGTTTGCACTTTGTATCCATGATGAAACTGCCCCGCCCGTCATGAGCTGGCAGGAAAACAGCACAGAATTTATGGAAGAAGTCATCGGATCGAAAGACAGCTGCAACTTCGCCATCCGGGTTGATGATTTCATGTGCGATGCGCCGCAATTCTTCTATTCGGAGAAGCCCGCCGATAATGGCGATCACTGGTTCTTTTTCCGAAATTGAGGCGAATGAGAAAAGTTGATAGAACGTGCGCATGAAAGGTCGGTCAATGGCGGGCGTGAACGCAGCGGCACTTCGTAAGGCGACCAATATCAGCATTGATGTGGAATTGCTGGCAGAAGCCAAAAGCCTTGGAATTAATATCTCGCGGACGGCAGAGCAGGGGCTGCGTGAGGCGGTTGTCAAGAAGCGGGCCGAACAGTGGCGCGCGCAAAACAAGGCTGCACTTGAAGCCAGTAATGCCTTTGTTGAAGAACAGGGTATTCCGCTTTCTACACATCGGAAATTCTGATGGCAAAGGGCGATATCTATCGGTTTGAGGCGGGATATGTCGTTGATGTGCAGTCTGATCTTTTATCAGACCTGAAAACTCGCGTCGTTGTCCCTCTGCGGCTCAAATCCGAATATGCAATCCCGGCGTAACGGTTAAATCCGGTTATCAGGATTGAGAGCAATGAGTGGGTTTTACTGCCGCAATTTATTGCAACGGTCAGTCTCGCAGAGTTTGGCGAAAAGGTTGGTGAGTTTGAAGACAGCTTCGCCCTCACCAACGCATTGGATATGGTGTTCCACGGGATCTAGCGATCAGTCCCGCCAGATTTTTTTGCCCGATCCGGGAAGGCCATAGCGTTCCCATTTCTGATCCACCCGGTCGATAATCTCGTCATCCATATAGATTTTTTCACCCCATTCCCGGTTGGTTTCGCCCGGGAACTTGTTGGTGGCATCAAGGCCAAGCTTGCCGCCAAGGCCGCTGACCGGGGATGCGAAATCAAGATAATCAATCGGGGTGTCGGTCACCGTGGTGATGTCACGCACCGGATCCATCCGGGTCGAGATTGCCCACATGACGTCTTTCCAGTCGCGCACATCAATGTCGTCATCCACGACAATGACGAATTTGGTGTACATGAACTGACGCAGGAATGACCAAACACCCATCATCACGCGCTTGGCGTGACCGGCATAGGCCTTTTTCATCGACACCACGGCAATGCGATAGCTGCATCCTTCGGGCGGCAGCCAGAAATCAACGATTTCGGGGAATTGCTGTTGCAGAAGCGGCACGAACACGTCGTTGAGTGCCTCGCCCAGAACTGACGGTTCATCTGGCGGACGACCGGTAAAGGTCGACAGATAGATCGGGTCCTTGCGCATGGTTATGGCGGTGATGGTAAAGACCGGGAAGTCCTCGACCGAGTTATAATAACCGGTGTGATCGCCGTATGGCCCTTCGGGTGCATATTCGTCGAGCGAGACATAGCCTTCAAGCACGATCTCGGCCGTTGCCGGAACCTTGAGCGGGACGGTCTTGCAATCAACCAGCTCGACTTTTTCGCCGCGCAGAAGACCGGCGAACTGATATTCCGAAAGGGTATCGGGAACCGGGGTCACAGCGGCAAGGATGGTGCCAGGATCAGCACCGAGAACAATCGCGGCCGGAAGCGGATCACGCTTTTCCTTTTTCCAGCGCGCATGATGCTGCGCCCCGCCGCGATGTTTCAGCCAGCGCATGATCGCCTTGTTCTTGCCAAGCACCTGCATGCGATAGATGCCAAGGTTAAAGACATCGCGCTTGTCACCACCTTTTTCCCCGGCGGTGGGGCCTTGGGTCACCACCAGTGGCCAGGTAATCAGCGGGGCGGGTTCGCCCGGCCAGCAGGACTGCACCGGAATTTTCGACAGATCAATGTCATCACCCTGAAGAACGACTTCCTGACACGGTGCCTTGGAAACCGTTTTGGGTTTCATCGCCATGACGGTCTTGGCCAGTGGCAGCATCGAAAATGCTTCGCGGATGCTTGCGGGTGGTTCGGGCTGTTTGAGGAAGGCTAGCGTTTCACCGACTTCGCGCAGTTCTTCGGGTTTGCGGTTCATGCCTGCCGCCACCCGGTCAACCGTGCCAAACAGATTGACCAGAACCGGCATGTCATATTTTTTGCCGTCATCTCCGACGACATTTTCAAACAGAACCGCCGGGCCACCTTCGGCAAGAAGACGGGTCTGGATTTCCGTCATTTCAAGATTGGGGGATACCGGTTCGGTGACACGGACAAGACGGCCGGTCTTTTCCAGCGCATCCATGAAGTCACGAAGGGATTGATAGGGCATGGCACCTGTCATCTGCAAAGCTTTGAAACCTGATTGTCTTCATACGCGTGGACGCGGGCTTGGACAACCTTGCTGTTGTCAAATACGCTATTTGTAAGTGGGCCGATCGCTTCCTACATGAAACCGGGATGCTGCGTTGCATAATTTTGCGGTTTTGGTTGACGCATCATTTGGTTATACATGGGCTAGAATTGAGTCGCGTGGCCCACAACGCGCGGCATGGCAACTCACCAAAAGCATGAAGGACGCACAGATGGCCAAATATTGGGTTATCGGGGGCACCTATCAGGATACCGGTTTCGACAAGCCGATTGGCGAAGAAACCAAAGTTGGTCCGTTTGGCAGCTTCGAAGACGCAGAACAGGAATGGTCCAAAATGGCCTGGCAGTCGGTGGATGACGCGAATTCGCGTTACCGCATCGAACGCCTTGAGGAATACTGGGTCGTTGGCGGTGAATATGAAAGCACCGACTTCGAAAAGCCGGTTGGCGGTTCCGAAGAACGCCATGGTCCGTTTGCCACCTTTGGCGATGCTGAAAAAGCATGGTCGAAACTGGCCTGGCAGCACGTTGATGACTGCAACTTCCGTTACCGTGTCGTTGAAGGCTAAGCCGGATCGACCGAACCATGTTTTCGATTTCTGACGCGCGGGTTGTTACCGACCCCGTATTACGCGAACAGATCGAACGGCATCCACGCGCGCAGGAACTCCTGCGCGCGTTTTTGTATCCCTATGCCGCACCCGATCATGACTTTCTGTTTGAGGGCGGGATAACCCGGCCTCTGACAGGAAACGAGGTCAGTGCGCAGATATCCGGTCGCATACCCGTTCTGGCCGTCGGGTCAAACAGGGCGCCGGTGCAACTGGCGCGGAAATTCACCCACCAAAATCTTTCAGATGTCATTCCGGTAACGCTTGGCTGGATGAAACATCACGATATTGTCTATTCGACTCATATCACCGGTTACGGTGCCATTCCGGCAACTTTGGCCCCGTCACCGGGGACGTGTGTCCGTATTGCGGTTACCTGGCTTACCCCGGCGCAACTGAGCCACATGCATCTGACCGAGTCAGTTCCAGCCCATTATCAGTATCTGCAACTTCATGGTCGGGATATTGATCTTGATTGCGGATCAGGCCCTGAACATGTCGGTATATATCAGTCATCATCAGGGTATCTTTTCGGCGATGGTCGTGTTTTTGCCCTGTCGTCAATTCGTGCGACAGGTCGACGGTATCGGGCATCTAGCCAATGGGAAATGATGGAACATGCTGCGCAGTGTGCAGGCCAGGTTTTGCGCGCTGAATTCGTGCTCAGACTGATAGATGATCCCCGGTTCAGAACAGACATTCGCGACCGCTTTATCCCAAAACAGTCTTCACTCTGTAATCCTCACTAGTCTACCCCTATATATACTTGAGAAGCATGTTTTGACATTTGGAATTGTGTCAAAGTTGGGGGTAACATCATAGAAATCAGATGCTTAAGTGAAACGTACAAAGCCGTCATCAGAACGGTAAATTCAACCGATAGATTTGAGAACGATCAGTTGGATTGAATCTTCGCACGGTATTGGAATTGCGAAGCGGTACCAGATTTTGGGTGAGATTGTTGGGAGAATTTCGGTGTTGTGTTGCGCGAGCGTGTTTTCACGTTTCGTGACCTAAGGAGACTGCATACATGTTCGGTTCGGGTTCGGGTGACAGCCATATTGTAAAGGCGATCAAACAATCGCAGGGTACGATCGAGTTTTCGCTTGATGGTCAAATAATCGATGCAAATCAGAACTTTCTGACATTGATGGGATATGAGCTTTCGGAAGTGCGTGGCAAACATCACAGCATGTTTGTCGATCCGGAATTCTCCCGAAGTGCCGAATATGCGCAATTTTGGGAACGGCTTAAAGGCGGTGAATCCTTTACAGCCGAGTTTCAGCGATTTGGCAAAGGCGGCAAGGAAGTCTGGATTCAGGCGACCTACAATTCCGTGCTGGGGGCCAACGGCAAGCCCTACAAGGTTTTCAAGATCGCAAGTGATATTACCGAGCGCAAGCTTAAGGCAGCCGACTATGCCGGGCAGATTGCAGCGATCAGCAAATCGCAGGCGGTTATCGAATTTGATCTGAATGGCAACATTCTTGATGCGAACGAGAACTTTCTGTCCACGATGGGCTATCAGCTTTCGGAAGTTCAGGGCAAGCATCACCGGATATTTGTCGATAAGGACTACGCCGACAGTCAGGAATACCGCGATTTCTGGAAGCAGCTTGCGACAGGAAAGCATCTTGCCGCCGAATATCAGCGCTATGGCAAAGGTGGCAAGGAAGTCTGGATTCAGGCCAGCTACAATCCGATCCTTGATATGGCAGGGCGGCCTTTCAAGGTCGTCAAATACGCGACCGACATCACAGCCCAAAAGCTTCAGGCTGCGAATTTTGCCGGTCAGATAGAGGCAATCCATAAATCACAGGCCGTGATTTCATTTGAAATGGACGGAACCATTCGCAATGCGAACGCCAATTTCCTGGCTGCGATGGGATATAGCTTTGATGAAGTTATTGGCAAACATCACAGCATGTTCATTGATCCCGCAGAGGCGCAAAGTTCCGAATATAAGGAATTCTGGGATTCTCTTCGCCGGGGCGAACACAAGGTCGCCGAATTCCGCCGACTGGGCAAGGGCGGTCGCGAAGTCTGGATTCAGGCAAGCTACAACCCGGTTGTCGACATGAATGGCCGTCCGATCAAGGTGGTGAAATATGCCACGGATATTACCAAGCAAATTCTTGCCCGTCGCAAAGCCAAGCAACTGGCCGAAGGATCAAGCACCAGTGCCGAGGCCGTCGCCAGCGCATCCGAGGAAATGTTGGCGGCCATTCAGGAAATCAGTGAAAGCATGCATCGCTCGCAAATTGCGATGAACGATATTGTTGCAAAAACCGAAGAAGCCAACGAGGTTCGCGCCGATCTTGAAACAACGTCTGAATCAATGGCCGGTGTTGTGCAAATCATTCGTGACCTTGCCGAGCAGGTGAACCTTCTTGCACTCAATGCAACAATCGAGGCCGCGCGTGCCGGTGAAGCAGGCAAGGGCTTTGCGGTGGTTGCTGGCGAGGTGAAAAACCTTGCCAACCAGACAGCCAAGGCAACCGACGAAATCGAAACGCAGATCGAAGCAATGATGGACATTACCAAGCGGGTGGTGGCATCCACTGCGGGTATTTCAACATCTGCGGAATCAGTAAGTGGCTATGTCGATTCAATTGCATCCGCAGTTGAGGAACAGACAAGCGTCACACAGGATATTTCGAAAAACATTCAGTTTGTCTTTAACGGCATTTCCGAACTGAATGACTGCGTAAAAAGCATCGCAAGCTGATCACGGTTCAAGCCATATTTTCCCGGTCAGGCAGTAGCTGCCAGATCCGGGTGAATTTTGTATCGGTATCCTCGACCGCAACATCGACGGGAACGTCATAGGTTTCGAGTTCGTCGATATTATGGGTCGGGGCATAGGTCCGGCCCGGATCGGCAAGGATAACACGGGTGCCAAGGCGCGCCTCGGCCATCAGCCATTGCAGAACGGCATTGGCCATGTCCTGCTGATAACAGACGTCACCGGCAAAAATCACGTCCCAGCGCTTTTCTGGTGCACTGGTGCCCACGAAGTTCTCGGTCGTGGTCGGGAAGTCGACCCCGTTGCGCTTTGCATTGAGCCGGGTCGCGGTAATCGCGACCGGATCAATATCATTTGCCAGTATCTTGGCGGCTTCGGCCATCACACAGGCAATGGCCTGCATCCCGCCACCGCAGGCAAAATCCAGCACCCGTTTGCCGCGCACCAGTTCCGGGTGATCAAGGATATAGCGCGTGATTGCCTGACCGCCGGGCCATGCAAAAGCCCAGTAGGGGGGCGGAATATCAAGCACACCAAGAATATCCTCGGTCGCTTGCCAAAGCGGGGTGATATGGGTCGCCAGATACATCTCGATTTCCGGTGCCAGCGGCACGCGTGCCGGTACGGTAAAAGTCTCGATCAGATCGGCAAATTGCGGATCGTCGACTTCCGGAACCAGGGCGTCAGCAAAGATGTTTTCGGTCATGAATTGGCTACTTTGACGGTGATCATCTGCGGGAAGTACCGGCTTTGCTGCAATTGAGCAAGGTCGATTATCAAGCGGCCTCTGTTTCGGTCTTGCCAAGATACAAGATCACGTCGCGCGATTTGGCTTTGGGGATGTCCGGGCCGATAAACAGCTGATTGCCGCGCACCATCGCCAGAATGGTCGGGGATTCGTCATGCAGGTCAGTGAATGCATCCCAGCCAAATTCATCGGTCAGTCTGGTTTGACGAACGGAAACCCCGTTCCGATAGTCACGGCGGATATCGTCCGTGGTCAGGGGATTGGAAAACAACTGTAATCCGCCAAGCGTCTGGCTGGCTTTGTGGCGACTGCGATCATCCGGGCCGCGATGCAGTCCGGTCTGAAAGACCGAGCGTCGCCCGAATTCGGGGGCGAAATCGGTGCAGACCAGTGTGTTATAGGCATCATTGTCGGTTGCCGCGATCAGTTTGCCCAATCCGGTCGTGTCAAGGTGATGCTCGAATACTTCAGACAGGACTTCTCCGTAAAATGTCGTCAATCCGGCCTCGCGGGCCGGGCGCAGTGCATGCCAGCGGGAATCGGTAATAACAACCGGGATTTCAAGTTCATGCAGCCGGGTTGCCAGATCAATCGTCCATTGATGGGCACCAACAATCAGGACACCGGGCGGACCTTTAAGGGCAAGGTCGAGGTGACGGGCAAGCGGCCGGATCGAAAAACCATGCAGAAGAACCGTGGAAAAGACCATTGCAAAGGCAAGCGGGATCAGGAGTTTGCCATCTTCATGTCCCAGATGGACAAGTTCGCGTCCAAACAGGCCTGAAACCGCGACGGCAACAATCCCGCGCGGCGCAATCCAGCTCACCAGCAAACGTTCGCGCCATGCAATCTTTGAAAAGCTGAGCGCACCCAGAATTGAAACCGGGCGCACAATGAACAGCATGGCAAGGACAAACAACCCGTGGCCCCAGGTCAGTTCCTCGATCATTGACCATTTCAGGATGGCGGTCAGAATGATGAAGACACTTGAAACCAGTATGACGGTCAGGGTTTCCTTGAAACGGCGAATTTCGTCAATCGCCATCAGATGGGCATTGCCGATAACAAGACCTAGAACAGTCACGGCAAGAAGCCCGGTTTCATCCTGAACGAAATTTGCCCCGGCAAATGACGTCAGCAACACGCCAAGAACCAGCGGGGCCTTGAGAAATTCGGGTATCCAGCCACGACGAAATACCTGCACGGTCATAAAACCGGCAGCAAGACCGATAACGATTGCAATCAGGATGGTAAAGGCCAGATGGCCAATGACACCGCCCAGTCCGTTGCCCCGTTCAACCGCGACAATCACCTCATAGGCCAAGACGGCAAACAGGGCGCCAATCGGGTCATTGACGATGCCTTCCCATTTCAAAAGCGTGCCGGGATGTTTTGATAACCGGGCGTGACGTAACAGGGGGGCTATGACAGTCGGGCCGGTAACAATCATGATCCCGCCAAACAGGGCTGCCACCGGCCAGCTCAGCCCGGCAAGATAATGGGCCGCTGTCGCACCAAGCAGCCATGCCAGAAGGGGAGCAAATGTTGTCAGACGTAAAATGCCGCTGACGCTTTGGCGCAATTCCCGGAAATCAAGCGCAAGCCCGCCTTCAAACAAAATGACGGCCACTGCAATCGAAATCAAAGGCGGCAAAAGCGGGCCAAAATCCGTTACCGGGTCAAGCAACCCGGTTCCCGGGCCCAGAACAAGGCCCAATACGGATAACACGACAATGGCGGGTATCCCGGCCCGCCAGGCGAACCATTGGGCACCAACCCCGGCAAGGATCAGACCGGCGATCATCAAGGCAAGCATTGCGGCCATAAATGTGCCCTTGTAATTGTCGTGATATCAGACAGATGGTGTGCGTATTCAAAAAACACAGCCCCGATCTGAAACTTGTCAGGCAAGCGCGATCAGATGCGACATGACAATGGCGCCAAGCACCAGCAATCCATAATCCCGGTTCGATTTAAAACGTCGCAGGCAATTGGCCGCGTCGTCAAGCTTGACGGTTGCGACTTGCCAGCCCAGATGAATGCCTGCAAGACCGAGTAACACGAAATAGGACCAGTGCAAATCGGCCAGCATGCCCGAAATGCCAAGCAGCAATGTGGTCAGGGTATAAAAGCCCATTGTCCATTTCGGGGTCGCGTCCCCCAGACGCAGGGCAAGGGATTTCAACCCGATCTTGGCATCATCATCCTTGTCCTGATGGGCATAGATGGTGTCATAGCCAAGCGTCCAGAAGAAGCCCGCCGCATACATGGCAATTGCCGCTGGTGCGACTGTTCCGGTGACGGCCGCCCATCCGACAAGCGCGCCCCAGTTAAAAGCAAGTCCAAGGACCGATTGCGGCCAATAGGTGAACCGCTTCATGAACGGATAGACAATAATGATCGGGATCGAACAGATACCGACAACGATCGCCTCAATCCGGAACTGCACCAGAATGGCCAGACCCAGAAGCATCATGCAGCCAAGGAACAGCAATGCCTGCCATACCTTGACCTGACCGCTGGGCAAGGGACGGGTGATGGTGCGTTCGACCTTGCCATCGAAATTACGATCGGCAAGGTCATTGATCACACATCCAGCCCCGCGCATGATCAGTGCCCCAACGCCAAACAGGGCCATCATGATGACGATTTGCTTGGCGGTAATGCCGTCTGTAATGCCACCGGCCATCGCAGTTGACCACCAACAAGGCAAAAGCAGCAACCATGTGCCAATAGGTCGATCAAGACGCAGCAGCTTCAAATACGGGCGAACGGGTTCAGGCACGTAACGGTCAATCCAGCCATCTGCCGGCATGTCGTTTTTGGTACTCTGTATTGGTTGGTTGACCTGTGTCATAATTGGCCTATCTAACAAAAAACTTTTTCAAGTCGCCGTAGAACGGCTTTGGGGACCTACATGACCGCAGATGCCACCCGCGCCCGTCAGCGCCTTTTCGTCCATGATCCTATCACGGCCGGTTGCGAGATCGAACTTGCTCCTGAACAGTCTCATTACCTTGAACATGTGATGCGTCTCAAGCCCGGAACGCCAGTTAAAGTTTTTAACGGGCGCGATGGCGAGTGGCTAGGCACGATCAGCGAGCTTCGCAAAAAGAAGGGGCGTATCACCGCCGGGACGCAATTGCGCGAACAGGGCACCGAGGCCGGACCGACTCTTGTTTTCGCGCCGATCAAAAAACAGCGCCTTGATTTCCTGATCGAAAAGGCGGTCGAGCTTGGTGTTGGAAAACTTCAACCGGTCATTACCCAGCACGGTATCACCGACAAGGTGCGGCGGGATCGTTTGCAGGCACAGGTCATCGAGGCCGCCGAACAGTGCGAGCGCCTGACTGTGCCTGAAATTGCCGAGCCGGTACGTCTTCTCGACTGGGTCGCAAATGGTGCCGAAGATCACCATTTGCTGTTCTGTGACGAGACGGGATCGGGGTCACCAATTGGTGAAGTGTTAAGTCAGCTATTGGCAAAGGGCGCTGGCTCGGTTATCGACAATATCAATGTTGTTAACCATGCACTCGTGATTGGACCCGAAGGCGGCTTTAGCGCCGACGAACTTGAACGTATCCGCAAACAGCCTTTTGCAACGCCTGTCAGTCTCGGCCCACGTATCCTTCGGGCGGAGACAGCGGCAATTGCTGCATTGACGGTATTTCAGGATCGCATCGGCGATTGGTCACACCGACCAGTTGCGAGAGATTAGGGGAAGCCCTTTATGACTGTCAGCGCCTCCACTGGTGACAGCCCGGTTATTGAAAGCCGGCGTCAGCTTATCGAATGGTTTGAGTCCGGTTCCAAACCGAAAAGTGACTGGGCCATCGGCACCGAACACGAAAAATTCGCCTTCACCCGCGATGACCTTCGCCCGATCCCCTATGAAGGGGAACGGGGTGTTAAAACCCTTTTGAATGCCCTTGCCGAACGCTATGACTGGGAGCCGATCATCGAGAACGGCAATGTCATCGCACTGACCAAGGACAAATGTTCTGTATCGCTTGAACCGGGCGGTCAGATCGAACTGTCGGGTGCCCCGCTTAAAAACATTCACCAGACCTGTGGTGAAGTGCATACCCATCTTCATGAACTGCGCGAAATTTGCGGTGATCTTGGCATTGATATGCTTGGTGTCGGTCATCAGCCGAAATGGGCGCGTGAAGACATTCCGTGGATGCCCAAGGGGCGTTACGGGATCATGCGCGAATATATGCCCAAGGTTGGCAATCTTGGTCTTGATATGATGCTTCGGACCTCGACCATCCAGGTCAATCTGGATTTCAGTTCCGAGGCCGACATGGTCAAGAAATTCAGGACCTCGCTTGCGCTTCAGCCGGTTGCGACTGCATTGTTTGCGGCATCACCGTTTGTTGACGGCAAGCCAAGCGGTTTCCTGTCATCACGGTCAAACGTCTGGACCGATACCGATCCGGATCGGTGCGGTATGTTGCCGTTCGTGTTCGAGGACAGTTTCGGCTTTGAACGCTATGTCGACTATATGCTTGATGTGCCGATGTATTTTGTTTATCGCGATGGCAAATACATCAATGCTGCGGGCAAGTCGTTCCGTGACTTCATGGATGGCAAGCTCGATGTGCTTCCGGGAGAACGCCCGACCATGAATGACTGGTCGGACCATATGACAACCGCCTTCCCCGAAGTGCGCCTTAAGAAGTTCCTTGAAATGCGCGGGGCTGACGGTGGTCCGTGGAAGCGCATCTGTGCGTTGCCGGCCCTTTGGGTCGGGTTGCTATATGATGATGCGGCCCTTGATGCAGCATGGGATCTGGTCAAGGATCTGTCGGTTGAGGAACGCGAAGCCCTTCGCAATGATGTTCCGCGTACGGCACTGGCCACCAAATTCAAGAATGGCACCGTTCAGGATCTGGCGAAGGACGTCCTTGCTGTTTCCAAACAGGGCCTTCATGCACGTGGTCGCATGGATGGCTATGGCGATGACGAAACCCATTTCCTCGAAAGCCTTGAAGATGTGGCGGAAAGTGGTCGTACGCTTGCCGAAGAGTTTCTTGATAAATATGAAACCGAATGGAACGGTTCGGTCGATCCGGTCTTTAAGGAATATGCCTATTAAGGCGTTCCTGATATCGGCAATAAGGGCAGTGGCAACACTGCCCTTATTTGTTTGTGCATTCGAATGAAAGAAGGTTCCTGAATATGAGCGTTAAGGCCAATCATTGCGAAACCATGTCCGAGGTTCGTGCCAATGTGGACCGGATTGACCGGCTGCTTGTGGCGCTGATGGCTGAAAGGCTTAATTACATAGAACAGGCAGCACGCATCAAACCGTCACGCGATGCGGTCCGTGACGAGGACCGCATCGAGGACGTGATCACCAAGGTCAAAGCCCAATGCGAAATTGACGGCTTTGACAAGGATATGGCTGAACGGATGTGGCGGGCGATGATGGAAGATTTCATCGCCCACGAGTTCGTCAAATGGGACGGATTGCGTCAACCGGCCTGACGGGATGATTGTGCAGCCTGACCAAGCCGGGCTTGGGCGGCAAACCAGTGATGGACAGCATCGACCTGATCAGGCTGCATCCCGAGACCAAGCTTGGTTCTGCGCCACAGAACATCTTCTGCGTCACAGGCCCATTCATTGGCAATCAGGTAGTGCAGTTCAGCTTCATACAGGTTTGGGGCAACCTCTTGGCCCAATTGAGCCATTGACGTGGCGTGACCCAAAATTGTTCGGGTTGCCGTGCCATAGCAACGCGCCAGACGATCAAGCAATGCCGGTGTTACCCAGTCAAACCGGGTCTTGAGATCGGCAACAAAGCGATTGTAATCGCCGTCCGGCATATCGCCGCCCGGAAGTGTGGCATTTGCCGTCCAGTCCGGTGACTTGTTGCCCAGAACGGGGCAAAGTTTCTGCATGGCATGTTCGGCAAGCCTGCGATAGGTCGTGATCTTGCCGCCATAGATCGACAGGATCGCCGGGGCATTACCGGCAGAGCCTGTATCAAGATCAAACACGTAATCACGGGTCACTGCCGATGCATTGGCATTCTTGTCGTCATAAAGTGGACGAACACCGGAATAATCCCAAACCACGTCATCCCGACCAAGCGGCTTTGCCAGATAGCCATTGACCAGTTCGAGCAGGTAATCAATTTCCGGATCACTGATTTTGACTTCGGACGGATCGCCTTTATAGGGAACGTCCGTGGTGCCGATCAGGCTGTAATCACGCTGATAGGGAATGGCAAAGGCAATGCGTCCGTCGTCATTCTGGAAAATATAGCAGTGATCATGATCATGGATACGCGGCACGATGATGTGGCTGCCCTTGACCAGTCGAAGACCGGCGGCCTTGTCACCAAGTCCGGCATTCTCGACCATCCGGGTGACCCATGGTCCGGCCGCATTGACAACCGCACGCGCCTTGACGGTGCGCGTTGATCCGGCTGCGTCAATCAGTTCAGCGTCCCAGTAATCAATCTGGCGGACCAGATTGGCACACCGGGTCCGCGTGCAGATTTCAGCACCCCGTGTCTTGGCATCCTGCGCGTTCAAAACCACCAGACGGGCATCATCGACCCAGCAATCCGAATAGGAAAAGGCGCGTGTGAATTGTGCCTTTAACGGATTGCCTTCCGGTGTGCCCGCAAGGCTGAGCGCCTTTGACCCCGGCAGGCGTTTGCGTTTGGCCAGATGGTCATACAAAAACAGACCGGCACGCAGCATCCATTGCGGACGCAGGCCCTTGTGATGGGGCAGGACAAATGTCAGGGGCCAGATGATGTGTGGGGCTGCGGCAAGAAGAACTTCACGTTCCTGCAGGGCTTCACGCACCAGCCGGAATTCGTAATGTTCAAGATAGCGAAGGCCGCCATGGATCAGCTTGGTCGAAGAGGAAGAGGTGGCCGAGGCAAGGTCGCGCTGTTCGACCAGAAGAACAGAAAGTCCGCGACCGGCGGCATCACGGGCAATACCTGCGCCATTGATGCCGCCGCCTACGACCAGAAGGTCGTATGTCTTGTCCACGTCAGATCACCTTTTTACGCAGGTAAGCTGAGATGGCTTCGCCGATAATGACCAGACCGATGATCGCCAGAAGGATGGTGGCAACCGTCTGCCAGGCAAAGGTATCAATCGCACCCTGAAGGATGATGCCGATACCACCCGCACCGACCAGACCCAGAACCGTACTTTCGCGCAGATTGATATCCCAACGCAAAATGGAAACGGCAAAGAAGGTCGGCATGACTTGCGGGATAACCCCGTAGACCAGAATCTTGAAACGCGATGCGCCAACAGATTCCAGTGCCTCGATCGGGGCACGGTCGATTTCCTCGATTGCCTCGCCCAGCAATTTGCCAAGGAAGCCAATCGAGCGGAAAATGATTGCCAGAATACCGGCAAGCACACCGGGTCCGAACACGGCCACAAAAAGCAATGCCCAGATGATGGTGTTGACCGAGCGCGATGACACCAGAATGAACCGGCCAAGCCACAGGGTAAAGCGGTTGGGCGTGGTATTCTGGGCAGCGATCAGGGCAATCGGCAAGGACAGGAACACAGCAAAGAATGTCGCAATCGTTGCGATATTGACGGTTTCAAGCAGCGTCCAGGCAATGTCTTTCCAGCCTTCAAGTGACGGCGGAAACATACGGCCAAACAGATCACCCATCTGTTGCGGCGCATCCCAAAGCCACGGCCAGATGACGTTGATGGTCGAAAGTGACCAGACAACGGCAAGTGCAACCAGTGCCATCAGGCCGTAACGACGCCAGCGTTCCTTGGAGGTATAGCGAGACCATTCGCGATGGGCGATTGCGTCCGGTCCGGTCGGTTGAGTGGTGGCTACCATAGGTTCCTCCTGATCCGGCCGCTGATGGCCTCACTGACAA
Source organism: Thalassospira profundimaris (assembly GCF_003326795.1). GTDB lineage: Bacteria > Pseudomonadota > Alphaproteobacteria > Rhodospirillales > Thalassospiraceae > Thalassospira > Thalassospira profundimaris_C. Next base: position 77,375 of record NZ_JPWI01000010.1, read on the forward strand.
GGATCACACCGATGATGCAAAGGGTGATGGCCAGCGCAAAGTCATAGTCGTAGCGCCCGAAGGCGTTCAGAAGCGTCGAGCCGATGCCGCCTGCACCCACAATGCCGACAATCGCCGAAGCACGCAGGTTGCTATCAAGCTGATAGATCGAAAGACCGATCTGACGGGGCATGATTTGCGGAATGACGGCATAAAGCAGGGTGACAAAGGTCGGTGCGCCAGCCGCACGGACGGCTTCGACCTGACCCCAGTCGATTTCCTCGATCCGTTCGGCCAGCATTTTGGCAACGAAACCGATGGAATAGATCGTCAGGGTCAGAATGCCTGCCAGCGGACCAAAACCGACTGCTTTGACAAACAGGATGGCAACGATGACCGGGTGGAAGGAACGCGCCACAATGATGAAGCCGCGCCCGATGGTGTAAAGCCATTTGGGGGCGATGTTTGATGCGGATGCAAAGGCAATCGGAATGCTCAGTGCCAACCCGAGAAGGGTTGATACAATCGCGATCTTGATGCTTTCCATAAAGCCGTCAAACAGCAGCTCGCCGCGAATGAAACTTGGCGGGAAGGCGCCTTTGAAAATACGGATGGCGCGCGGAACGCCGTCCTGAATGCGTTCCCAGTCAAATGGAAGGCTGGTGACAGCCCACCATACATAGCCGACCACAGCAATCAGAAGACCCCAGCGCAACACGGGGTTGGCAATAAAGGGTGGCTTCTTCCATGTGCGGCCCGTTGTTTGAACGGTGCTGCTCATCTTGCTGCTACCTCGCGCAAATGCGTACTGCTTTCGGCGCCACCACGTTCTTCGGCGGGGACACCTGCATAAATTTCGTCCATGGCGTCATTGTTCAGATCGGTCGGTTCGCCATCGAAAATGATGCGACCAAACCGCATGCCGACGATGCGCTGGGTATATTCCTTGGCTTCATTCACGTTGTGAATATTGATCAGAACCGGCAGGTGCAACTCGGATGCGAGCGCGCGCAGCAGTTCCATGATCTGGCGCGATGTTTTCGGATCAAGTGACGCGGTCGGTTCATCGGCCAGCAGAATTTCCGGCTCCTGCATCAGGGCGCGCACAACGCCAACACGCTGGCGCTCGCCGCCGGACAATTCATCGGCACGCTTGTTTGCGTAATGGGCAATACCAACGCGCTCCATCAGGTGGAAGGCGCGGTCGATATCTTCTTGGGGGTAATTGCGGGTCACAGCACGCCATGCCGGAAGATAACCGAGGCGGCCGGACTGAACGTTTTCCATGACCGTCAGGCGGTCAATCAGGTTGAAGCCCTGAAACACCATGCCGATACGGCGGCGCGCCAGACGCAGCGCCTTGCCTTCAAGCTTGGTCAGTTCAGTGCCATTAAGCTCGATAGAGCCCGATGACGGTTCAACAAGACGGTTGATACAGCGCAGAAGGGTACTTTTACCTGCTCCCGATGCGCCGATGATCGAAACAACACTTTCGCCAGGCACTTCAAGGTTCAGGTTCTTCAACACTGCCTTTTCTTCGCCATAGCGTTTTACAAGTTCTTTGATACGCAGCATTGCGTTACCCCGGTTTGAATGGGAGACGACACAGGGCCACGGCAAGCCGGGCCCTGTGATATCGACGTCGTTTGAGAAATGCGGATTACTTCAGGTTATCCGGGGTGTATTTGACACCGTTGGCTGCCTGGATTTCGCGAATGACTGCCCAGTCATTCTGGTAGGTGATCGGGATGAATTTCGAAACACCTTTGAATTCTTCACCAAGGGCGGTGCCCTTCATGTCGAAGGTAAAGAAGGCTTCCTTGATCTTTTCGACCAGTTCCGGCTTCAGGTTATAGGCATAGTTGAACGAAGTGGTCGGGAAGCGCTTGCTTTCGTAGATGATCTTCACTTCTTTCGGGTCGTAAAGATCGCGCTGGGCCATACGTTCGACAACTTCGGAGGCAACCGGAGCTGCATCATAGTCGCCGGCAACAACGCCAAGGATCGACTGGTCATGCGATCCGGAATAGACAACTTCGTAATCCTGTTCCGGAACGACGCCCTGACCCGGCAGAAGGGCACGCGGTGCAAGGTTGCCCGAGTTCGAAGTCGGCGAGGTGTGCGCGACACGCTTGCCTTTCAGATCGGCCAGTTCGTTGATGCCACTGTCAACGCGGGTATAAAGCTGAAGAGTGTAACCGAAGCGGCCGTCATCCCCACCCATCAGGGCAAACGGAACCGCACCGGCAAGGTTAACTGCAAACGGCGTCGGACCGGTCGAGAAACCTGCAACATGCAGACGACCCGAACGCATGGCTTCAACTTCGGCCGAGTTCGACTGAACGGCAAAGAAGTGAACGTCCTTGCCGGTTACTTTTTCAAGATGCTCAAGGAACGGCTCCCAGATGTCGGCATAAACAGCCGGGTCTTCGACCGGGGTATATGCAAAGACAAGAGTGTCCGGATCGACAAGCTGATCAGCAGGCGGTGCATCGGCCACCAGATCGCCATCCATGTCGCAATAAAGCTGGTCAAGATCGCCACGCGCGATGCAATCGTCAGCAGCAGCTGCCGGGGCAGCAGTGAAACCAAGCATACCAACCGCAGCAAGCAGTGTGGTGAGCTTCAGGCTGTCAATTTTTTTCGGATATGAAAACACGGCTACTGAACCTTTCTTCCCTGTGAACGCTGGCTTTCAGCCATTTATGATGTGGTTTTGTTGGTTTTATTGTTGCTTTTATCAACATTATGAATTCGAAAAAGTTGAGAAATCAACATAAAACTGTAACAAAAGATTTCAGGAGAGGTTGATAGAATAGATGAAACATCATGGAAATAGCCAATCTTCAGGGGGATATGGCTTTGCGTTTGGGAAAAAAAGCAAGACAACAACGCATTCTGCATGAACTGCAGGTTCATCCGCATGTGAGAGTTGCCACATTGGCAGAGCGATTCGATGTGGCGACGGAAACAATCCGCCGTGATCTTGACGCCATGAGCGAGGAAGGCCTGATCAAGCGTGAGTTTGGCGGGGCATCAGCGCGACCGATGGGCCATCAGCCCGATCTGGCGGAACGGCAATTATCTGCGGTGGCCGGGTTCGAACGCATCGGTATGCTGGCGGCTGATATGGTGCGGTCCGGAGATGTTGCGATGATTGATGCCGGATCAACAGTGGCACAGATCGCGCCGTTTCTTGCCGCACGGCGCAGTGCGCTGCCACGTACCTTCCTGACCAACTGTTATGCGGTTGTGCATGGTATGGCTGATCTGGCGGATTATGATGACGTTCTGATGTGTCCGGGCCAGTTTGATCGTCGCGAAAATGCGGTTTATGGCAGTGACACGGTCGACTATCTGCGACGCTTCCACGCCAATATTGCCTTTATCGGTGCATCCGGTGTTTCGCGTCAGGGGTTTAGCGACGTGAACCGCCGGGCGGTTGCCGTTAAACGCGCGATGATGGAACGATCCGATGAAACATGGCTGATGGTTGATCACACCAAATTTGATCAGCGTTATCTTGAAAATGTCGCCCCGCTTGAGGATCTGACAGGGATCATCACTGATCGCCCGCCAACCCCGGAAATCACATCACAGCTCGAACGTGCCGGGATCAGGTTGCTGGCCTGGCAAGAGCGGTCTGAAAAAGTCGGCTAGGGCACCAAGGGTTTGAATGCAAACAAATATTATTTGCATTTGCCTTCGTTCTTGATCCGACCCATATTTCCGGTCAACAGTTTGTAACCTGAACCAAGTGGCTGTTGCACCGGGTTTCCCGCCCCGGTCAGTTTGACGTCTGACACGGAGGATATCTATCGTGACCAATCAAGTGACCACCCGTACCGAACAAGACACCATGGGCACCGTCGAGGTTCCCGCCGACCGGTACTGGGGCGCACAAACCCAGCGTTCAAAGCAGAATTTCAAAATCGGTGGTGAACGGATGCCCGATGCGCTGATCAGGGCGTTCGGGATTCAGAAACTGGCCGCGGCGCGCGCAAATGCTGCTCTTGGCAATCTTGATGCCGACCTTGCCGATGCCATTGAGGCCGCGGCATGCGAAGTTGCCGATGGCAAGCTGCTGGATCATTTTCCACTTGTTGTCTGGCAGACCGGATCGGGCACCCAGACCAATATGAATGTCAACGAAGTCATCGCCAACCGGGCGTGCGAAATCCTGGGTAAACCGATGGGGATGCGTGATCCGGTTCATCCCAATGATCATGTCAATCGTGGACAGTCGTCCAATGACAGCTTCCCGGCAGCCATGCATATCGCCGCAGTGGTTGAGGTTGAAAAGTCCCTGAAACCGGCACTTGTTCATTTGCGCCGCGCGCTTGAGGCCAAGGTCAATGCCTTTGCCGATATCGTCAAAATTGGCCGCACCCATATGCAGGATGCGGTGCCTTTGACGCTTGGTCAGGAATTTTCGGGCTATGCCGCGCAGATTGCCATTGGTCTTGAACGTATTGATGATGCGCTTAAACGTCTGCGCAAGCTGGCCCAGGGCGGTACCGCACTGGGCACCGGGCTGAACGCGCCCAAGGGATTTGACGTCGAATTCGCCAGACAGGTTTCCGAAATCACCGGAATTGCCTTTGCCACGGCTGAAAACAAGTTCGAGGCCCTTGCTGCCCATGATGCCTGCGTTGAAATGTCGGGCGTCATGAATGTGCTTGCAGCATCGCTGATGAAGATTGGCAATGACATTCGCCTGCTTGGTTCAGGGCCGCGTTGCGGTTTGGGCGAACTGGTTCTTCCGGCCAACGAACCCGGATCATCAATCATGCCGGGCAAGGTCAATCCGACACAGGCCGAAGCATTGACGATGGTGTGCGCGCAGGTCATGGGCAATCATGTTGCCGTGACGGTTGGCGGATCAAACGGACATCTGGACCTGAATGTATTCAAGCCGGTGATTATCTATAACCTGCTGCAATCTATTCGCCTGATTGCCGATGCGTCAGTCAGCTTTGCCGATAACTGTGTTGCCGGGCTCGAAGCCGATCAGGAAAAGATCGACCATTATGTCGAACAAAGTCTGATGCTGGTGACGGCTCTGGCACCGCATATTGGCTATGATAATGCCGCCGCTGTTGCGAAAAAAGCCCACAAGGATCGCAGCAGCCTGAAAGAAGCCTGCATTGCGCTGGGCTTCCTTGATGGTGCGAAATTCGACGAACTGGTTCAGGCACGCGACATGATCTGATGCGGCCTGACTGATGACCTGACGCCACCAATGGCCGGACAGACATTTCCCCGGTCACAGGTGAGCGTTTGTCGGGGAAGGCTGTCAGGGGCATCTTTGATCAATGTCATTGCGGGTAAGGATGAATTGGGGCATATCAGCCAGATGTTCTCAACCAAACGCCATAACCGCGAGTGTCGCGGTATATCTGTCAGCCGCGTCCTTCAGACTTGGCTGATGGCGTTTGTGATCCTGCTTGCAGGTATCACCCAGTCCGGCCTGATCCCGGCCCTGATCACTGGCCATGCCACCGGAATTTCGCAGGCCAATGCCGCGGATGCTGTTCCGGGTGGCAACGTTGTTCTGATCTGTACGCCAAATGGCATCGAGCCCGTCAATCTGGCGGATAAGGACGGGGATCAACACACCCGACCAGACAATCCGCCCCCAATGGCCGGTCATGCGTTTTGTTCGCTTTGTGCGACCCATCACGGGGCGGTTGTTGCCATTGAACTACCCGATATGGTGCCGGTTCCGGTTGTCCATCATCTGCGCTTTGCTGTGGCAAATGGCAAGGCGGATGGTCGCGAAGTTCTGCGTGTACATCATTCACGTGCACCGCCAGTCGCTATCTGATTTCCAAAACGAACTCTTGATGAAATCAGACCTGCCACGCGCAGGCAAAAGACGGATGAAACTCCATGAAAAAATTCTTTGCTGTCATTGCGACTTTGGCGTCGCTGTTTGTTGTTAGCAATGCCTTTGCGGCCGATATTGAAGTCAAGGATGCCTGGGCAAAGGCTTCTCTTGGTCAGGTGCGCAATGGTGCTGCGTTCTTTGTCGTTGTGAATAACGGCGATGCGGACCGGATTGTTGGCGTGCGCAGCGATCTTGCAGCCAAGACCGAACTCCACACCCACATCATGGACAACAATGTCATGAAAATGCGTCAGGTCGAAGGCGGTGTTGATGTTCCGATGCATGGCGAAGTCATGTTCAAGCCGGGCAGCTATCACGTCATGATGATGGGGCTGAAAAAGCCGCTCGAAGAAGGCGAGATGGTTCAGGTGATACTTGAATTTGAGAAGGCTGGCGATGTTCCGGTTATGATCAATGTCATGGATGCAATGGCCAAGGGCCCGGCGGGCATGGGGGCGATGAACCATGGTAATATGGATCATGGCGGAATGAACCGTAACGCAAACTGATTGCAGTTATGGCGTCGGTTTGATGGCCGATTTTCAGGGGGAAGGTTTGCGCCTTTCCCCTTTTTTCGTCATGATGGGGAAATAGTCGCCGTTGGTCAGAGGGAGCCCGCAATGTCAGAAAACATCACCATCGACGATCTGATTGCCAAGCTGGGGCTGCAACCCCATCCCGAAGGCGGATATTACGCCGAGACGTTCCGCGCCTTTGAAACATGCAATCCCGGTAACCGCTATCTTGGTGTACGCAGTACCGGAACGGCGATCTATTACCTGCTGACACCCGATACCTTTTCGGGGATGCATATTCTGACCAGTGACGAAATTTTCCATCATTATCTGGGCGATGCTGTCGAACAGCTTCAGCTGTTCGAGGACGGAACGCACAAGTGTGTCGAAATCGGCAAGGACCTTCTGGCCGGGCAGAAACCGCAAATGGTCGTGCCCAAAAATGTCTGGCAGGGCGCGCGTCTCAAGTCCGGCGGAAAGTTTGCCTTGCTGGGATGTACGGTCGCACCGGGATTTGATTTTGCCGACTTCTCTATGGGCAAACGTGCAACCCTGAGCGCGAAATGGCCCGCAGCATCCGATATGATTGCAGCATTGACGCGCGACTGATTTTAAGGCGAAATCGCTCTGTCACCAATCCGGGACGGGGCCAGTTCGGGCGCTGTTCCGAAATACAGGATATGCCCCATGCAGTTCGATACCTGGCTTTTATTTGCCGGGGCGGCAATCGCGTTGTCGATGGTTCCCGGCCCCAATAACCTTCTTGCGATGTTTAATGGTGCCCGCTACGGCGTCGTGTCGGCGGCGGTCGGTGGTGTCGGGCGTATCATGGCCTTTGCGCTGATGATCGTGATTGCCGCAACAGGGCTTGGCGTTATTCTGGCGGCCAGTGAAACGGCCTTTCTGATCATTAAATGGGTCGGGGCGGTCTATCTGGTTTGGCTTGGTGTCAAAAGCTGGCTTGCCAAGGTGCATGATGTTGACGCCGATACTGTTACCGGTTCGGGGCAGGTCGTGCTTATGGCCTATCCCGGTGCCTTTACTCTGGCACGCACAGAATTTCTGACGGCGATTGGCAATCCCAAGGCGATTTTGATTTTTACCGCCTTCTTCCCGCAATTTCTTGACCCTGCACAGGCCTATGGTGCGCAATTCACGGTCATGGGCTTGACGTTCCTTGCGATGGAAAGTTCGGTCTTGCTTGTTTATGGACTTCTGGGGGGACAGGTCAAAGGCCTGATCCGGTCGGCGCGTCATATGCGGATGCTTAATCGTGTATCGGGTGCGCTTCTGGTCGGGGCGGGGGTGCTATTGGCCTTTACCGAGCGGACCCGTTCATCGGCCTGACTTCCATTTGATGGAAAGACATTCCGAAATGCGCAGGGGCGCGCTGGTTAAAGCGCGCCCCCTTGCTCCCTTGTCTACCCGGACATCCGGGTGATCGCCTGTTCTCAGGCGATTTCCTCGACCCGGTGGCACGCCACTTCGCGGCCCTCGAAATTGCGCAGTTCCGGGCGAACCTTTGCGCATTCCTCGGTCGCAAACGGGCAGCGTTTATGGAACGCACAGCCCGATGGCGGGTTGATCGGTGAAGGCAATTCGCCGGTAAGCGGTTCTGCCTTTACACGATGTGCCGGATCGATCTTTGGTGCCGATGCCAGAAGCGCCCTTGTATAGGGATGCAACGGCTTGGCAAAAATCTCTTCGGTCGGTCCTTTTTCAGCGACGCGACCGAGATACATCACCATGACGTCATCTGCAATATGTCTGACGACAGAAAGATCGTGCGAGATGAAGACATAGGCGACATTCATCTCTTCCTGAAGATCCATCATCAGGTTGAGAACCTGCGCCTGGACCGACACATCAAGGGCAGAAACCGGTTCATCGGCAACGATGACTTTCGGTTCCAGAATAAGAGCACGCGCAATGGCGATACGCTGACGCTGCCCGCCCGAGAACATATGCGGATAGCGCTGGAAGAATTCCGGGCGCAGACCAACCTTGGCCATGGTTTCGCGAACACGTTCCTCGCGTTCCTTGCGACCAAGGTGATCCATGTTCAGCAACACCGGTTCGGCCAGAATCTGACCGACCTTCTTGCGCGGGTTAAGCGACCCGTAAGGGTTCTGGAAAATCATCTGAACTGTGCGGCGGAAAATTTTGGCATCCTTGTCAGAAAGGTTGCCGACCGCATGGCCATTAATCTTCAGCGCGCCCGCACTGGGTTTTTCAATCAGGGTCAGCTGACGACCAAGGGTCGATTTGCCGCAACCTGACTCGCCAACGACTGCCAGCGTCTTTTTGGCTTCAAGCGTGAAGGACACACCATCAAGCGCCTTGACCGTCGCGCCGGGTTTGCCGAAACCGCGATTAACATCATAGTGACGGACGAGGTCATCGGATTCCAGAAGCGGAACACCGGGTTTGGTATCCAGAAAACTCATTATACAGTCTCCCCGGTGGCCAGATCGGCAGTTAGGCCGGTCGGCTGGCCCTGATCATTAAGCGGATAGAAGCAGCGTACATCGCGTCCGTTGAAGTCAGTGACTTCCGGACGTGCGCTTATGCAGCTTTCATTGGCGTAGCGGCATCGCGGTGCCAGAAGACATCCCGTCGGGCGGTCATACTGGCCCGGAACCACGCCGGGGATAGTGCGCAGGCGATCATGGCCCTCGGAACGTTCCGGCAATGCTTCAAGCAGCGCCTGCGTATACGGATGACGCGGGGCGGCAAAGATGCTGTCGGCAGGACCGCTTTCAAACAGCTGGCCCGCATACATGACTTGAATGCGGTTGGCGGCCTCGGACACCAGTGCAAGGTCATGGGTAATCAACAAAAGCCCCATATCGCTGTCTTCCTGCAGTTTCAGCAGAAGATCAATGATCTGGGCCTGAATGGTGACATCAAGGGCCGTGGTCGGTTCATCGGCGATCAGAAGACGCGGCTTGCAGGCGATCGCCATCGCAATGACGATACGCTGGCTCATGCCACCCGAAAGCTGATGTGGATAGGCGGTCATACGTGACTTCGGATCGGGGATGCCGACCTGATTAAGAAGTTCGAGCGTACGTTCACGACGCTGCTTCTTGGTGCCGCCTTCATGGACCTTAAGGGCTTCCATGATCTGGGCTTCGACCGTGAAGCAGGGGTTAAGCGCAGACATCGGATCCTGGAAGATCATGGCGATGTCTTTGCCGGTGATTTCGCGACGACGTTTCGCAGGCATCCCCAACAGGTCCTGACCGTCAAAGGTCAGGGCGTCTGCTGTGACACGACCGGGAAAATCGATCAGGCCCATAACGGCAAGCGATGATACCGATTTACCGGAACCCGATTCACCGACGATGCCAAGAACTTCGCCGCGATCAACTGAATAGCTTACTGAATCAACAGCACGAAACGGCTTGTCTTCGGAGCCGAACTCGACTGTCAGGTTTTTTACTTCGAGAAGAGCCATGACTTACCGTTTCATCTTGGGATCAAGGGCATCGCGCAGACCATCACCCATCAGGTTGAAGGCAAGCACGGTGACAAGGATGCAAAGGCCGGGGAAGGTGATGACCCACCATGCCGAACCCACGAATTCACGGGCTTCGGACAGCATGGTACCCCATTCCGGCAGCGGCGGCTGTGCGCCAAGGCCAAGGAAGCCAAGGGCAGCAGCGTCAAGGATCGCACTCGAAATACCCAGTGTGCCCTGAACAATCAGCGGTGCCATGCAGTTCGGAAGAATGTTCACGAACATCTGGCGGACATGTCCGGCACCGGCAATCTGCGATGCAATGACATATTCCTTGTTCAGTTCGGACACCACCGATGCGCGGGTCAGACGCACATAATGCGGTAACTGGACAATCGCGATGGCGAGCATCGCATTTTCAAGTCCCGGGCCGAGGATCGCAACAATGGCAAGCGCCATGATCAGGCTGGGCAGGGCCAGCATGATATCCATCAGGCGCATGATAGCGACTTCGACCCAACCGCGGAAATATCCCGCAACCATGCCAAGAACGATACCGGAAATCATCGACAGGATGACAACAAACACGCCGATAGAAACCGACAGCTGCGCACCGTGGATCAGACGCGACAGGATATCGCGGCCCACCGCATCGGTGCCAAGGATGTAACGCGGATCGGCACCTTCCATCCAGACCGGTGGTTTAAGAAATGCGGTACGGTCCTGTGCAATCGGATCAAACGGCGCAATCCATTGTGCGGTCAGCGCAAGGAACAGAATGATCGCAATGACGATCAGGCCAGCCAATGCACCGCGGTTCTTTTTGAAGTAGTCCCAGGTCTCGCGTAGCGGGCTGGGCGGTGCGCCCATCGGTTCAACAGCGGCTTCCGCCAGAGTGTTCACCGGGGCTGCGGACGGGGTATTATTCTCGCTCATCTTTCGCAGTCCCCTTAGCGTTTATGACGGATACGAGGGTTTACTACCCCGTACAGAAGGTCGACGATCAGGTTCACGGCCATGACAAGGAAGGCAATCATCAGAATGCCACCCTGAATGGTCGGATAGTCGCGACGGTTCATGGCTTCGATGATCCATTTGCCAATCCCCGGCCAGGAAAAGATCGTCTCGGTCAGGATCGCACCGGCCAGCAAAACACCGACCTGAAGGCCGATGACCGTGATCACCGGGATCAGGGCGTTGCGAAGTGCGTGGACCATGATCACGCGGATCGGGGCAAGCCCCTTGGCACGGGCAACACGGATATATTCCTCGCCGAGAACTTCAAGCATTGAGGATCTGGTCATGCGCGCGATCACGGCCATTGGAATGGTGCCAAGCGCAATGGTTGGCAGGATCATGTGGCGCAGGGCGCTGATGAATGCGCCTTTCTCGTCGCTGAGAAGCGTGTCGATCAACATGAAGCCGGTGGTCGGCTCGATGTAATACATGACTGAAAGACGTCCGGAAACCGGCGTCCAGCCCAGCGTTGTCGAGAAGAACATGATCAGAAGCAGCGCCCACCAGAAAATCGGCATCGAATATCCGGTCAGGGAAATAGACATGGTCAGATGGTCGATCCACTTTCCACGATTGATGGCAGCAAGGACACCGAACGGTACGCCAAGGCAAACGGCAAACAATATACCCGTCAGGCCAAGCTCGACTGTTGCCGGGAAGAGGACAAGAAATTCATCCAGAACAGGTTTTTTGGTGACAAAAGATTTGCCAAGATCGCCCTGGAATACACCCATCAGGTAATCGAAATACTGGACGATAATAGGCTGGTCAAAGCCGTATTGTGCCTGAAGTTCTGCGTATCGTGCTGCGTCAACACCACGTTCTCCGGCCAACATCAATATTGGGTCGCCGGGAATGAGGCGGATCAGGAAGAATACCAGAAGGGTGACACCGAAGAAGGTCGGGATGATGTCTCCCAAACGGCGAAACAGGAATCCTAGCATGCCATCGGGCCTTTTTGTGCATCCACGCGCGGTCAGGATACGGGTGGACGTCTCTCTCTATTGCGGAATTGCAAAGAGGCCCGGAAGACCGGGCCTCTTCGACAAGGTTTTAGGTGGTCTTATTCTTTGATGTCGACGCCATAGAAGATGTGACCGCCAAACGGATCAATCTTGTAGTCGACAACTTCGTTACGAACCGGTTCGAAAACGATCGAGTGTGCGATGGTTGCCCACGGTGCTTCACGCTTGAAGACCAGCTGAGCTTCTTCGTACAGACGGGTACGCTCAAGAACGTCCGAGGTGGTTTTAGCCTGCTGAATCAGCTGTTCGAATTCGTCGTTGCAGAAACGAGCGCGGTTCGAACCGCCAACACCGTCACAGCCAAGCAGAACTGCAAGGAAGTTATCGGGGTCGCCGTTATCACCGGTCCAACCGAGCATGAAGGTACCCTGTTCACCTTTTTTGGTGCGATCAAGGTATTCGCCCCACTCGTAGGACACGATTTCAGCCTGAACACCGATTTTTGCCCAGTCAGCCTGAATCAGCTCGGCCATACGGCGTGCGTTCGGGTTGTACGGGCGCTGAACCGGCATGGCCCAGATATCGGTCTTGAAGCCTTCCGGGAAACCGGCTTCTGCCAGCATGGCTTTCGCCGCTTCCGGATCATAAGGATCATCAACGGTGTCGTTGTTGTAAGACCAGATGGTCGGCGGAATCGGGTTTTTGGCAGCAGCGCCCGCACCCTGATATACACCTTCGATGATGGCGTCTTTGTTGATCGCCATGTTCAGTGCTTTACGCACTTTCACATTGGTGAACGGCTCTTTCTCGGTGTTGTAACCAAGGTAACCGACGTTCAGACCTTCCTGGCTCAGCAGGTTGATGGAAGCATCTGCATCCATTTCGGTCAGGTCAGCCGGGTTCGGGTACGGCATGACATGGCATTCACCGGCTTTCAGCTTCTGATAACGAACAGTGCTGTCCGGGGTGATGGCAAAGATCAGGTTGTCGATTGCGGCTTTGCCTTCCCAATATTCCGGGAATGCTTTGTAACGGATAACCGCATCTTTCTGATACTGAACCAGCTGGAACGGACCGGTGCCGACCGGGTTAAGGTCAACCAGTTCCGGAGTGCCGGCTTCCATCATCTTGTCAGCATATTCAGCCGACAGAACAGATGCGAAGTCCATTGCCATGTTGGCGATGAACGGAGCTTCCGGACGGTTCAGAACGAATTTTACGGTGTAGTCGTCAACCTTGACGATGTCCTTGATCAGGTCCGGCATGGACATGCCGTTGAAGTACTCGTACGAGCCGCCTGAAACACCGTGATACGGATGGTTTTTATCAAACTGACGCATGAAGGTGAAGATCACGTCATCAGCATTGAAATCGCGGGTCGGGGCGAAGTCTTTGGTGGTGTGGAACTTCACGCCTTTGCGCAGGTTGAAGGTATATTCCTGACCATCAGCCGAAACGTCCCAGCTGGTCGCAAGACCCGGAACGATGGTGGTGGTGCCGCGCTTGAACTGTACCAGACGGTTGAAAACCTGACGCGAGGACGCATCGAACGTGGTACCTGCGGTGTAAAGCGACGGGTTGAAGCCTTCGGGGCTACCTTCCGAGCAATATACCAGAGTTTTTGCCGAAGCGGCGGTCGGAGCAGCAAGTGCAGTGGCAGCAAGCAGGCCTGCACCAATCGCCACTTTGACGAAATTCGCTTTCATTAAATGCCTCCCTCAAGGCTGGTCCGAACAAGTGACTGCTGCCTACATGATCTTGAACAGGTCATGTTTGACAACGCCATATTGGAACGGACGGGGTTTACCCGATCCAACAGATATTATGTTGGCAATCGACGAGGGAAAATAATCAGGGTTTCTAGGTATCGTCAACGTTTGCTGCGTGGTTATACGTAGAAAGCCCTTGGTCGTTGAATGATGAATTTATGTCAAGTGTTTGTTATTTTTATGAAATTCACTCCCCCATTTGCGTATAGGAGCTGTGCATTTTTTTCGGGGCTCGGACGTAATTAAGGAATATCACTTCATTCGGATGTGCATTTGAACGATTCATAATCCGTTGAAATTTAATGATTCGTTCGATTTGATACCTTGTCCGAGCCCCGGTTTCCTATCTCAGGGTAGTATGAAGTTCAGAGATTTGCGCGATATCGGTGTTCCATGCCGCAACGAACCGATAAACATCTGCACCAAGTGACGGCCATGCATGGAACATCAGTCCCGCATCGCGCAGCTTTGCAGCAAGCTCTGCGGGCAGTTTTACAAACAGCTCGTTGCCGTCTTTTGGATGGGCCAGGGTCGCGCCGCGTCCGATCAGAAGATCGGCAAGGGCGGACGCTGCCTGATTGGCATGTGCTGCATTCTTGAGCCAGACGTCATTTTTGACATAGGCCAGAAGCTGTGTGGCCAGATAGCGATGTTTGGAATGCAGATGGCCACTGCGTTTGCGCGCCTGTTCGATCCGGCCTTTCAGGCTGGTATCAAACAGAACAATGGCATCGACCGCCATCGCGCCGTTCTTGGTCGCGCCAAAGCTGATGGCATCAACGCCTGCTTTCCAGGTGATGTCGGCCGGATGGCAATCAAGATGAGCAACTGCATTGGCAAAGCGTGCACCATCCATAAAAAGACGCAGATCATGTTTCTTGCAGATGTCACCAATGGCGGTCACTTCCGCCGGGCTATATACGGTGCCCAGTTCCGTTGCCTGCGTGATCGCGACACATTCCGGGGCAACCGAATGGACCCCGCGATTGACCTGACCGGAAATAAAGGCATCAAGTGCCGTTGCTTCAAGTTTGGCCGTTGGCCCATCCATCGGAAGAAGCTTTGCCCCGCCGGTGAAAAAGGCAACACCGGTGCTTTCGTCTTCATTGATGTGGGCTTCGTGGTGACAGACAACGCCGCCATATGGTGTGACAAGGGCTGACAGGCTGATGCAGTTTGCCGCAGTCCCGGTTGCAACGGGAATAACCGCAACCTCCTTGTCAAACAGATCGGAAAATGTGCGATCAAGCTGCTGGCTGATTTCGTCGCTACCATAAGCCGGTGCATTGCTGCTGGCTTCAAGCGTCAATGCTTCGAGAACTTCCGGGCAAAACGGGGACACATTGTCGGAGGCAAAGTTCATATTCTATCTCGCAATATCTTGGTGGCATTCAGCGTTTGCAAAGCTGAGAATGATTTAACGTGGTTATCCCATGCAAATGCCGATGATGGCAAATCTGCGATGTCATCCAATCGACTGTGGCAGCGATTTGATCAGTTCAATCGGGCTGTTCCAGGCACACACAAAACGGTATGCGTCCGGGCCGATGGAAGCCCATGGGCGAAACACGATCCCCGCATCCCGCAGGCGTTGCGCCAGATCGTCATTCATATGAATGAAAAGTTCGTTGCCTTGCGGCGGGAACGCGGCTGTGGCGCCCATATTCTCAAGACTTTTCTGCAAGGCTTTGGCCGCCTCATTGGCGTGGCGCGCATTACGTAACCAAAGATCATCTTGGACATAGGCCAGAAGCTGGGCAGCAAGATAGCGGTGCTTTGAAAACAGATGACCGCCGCGCTTGCGGCTTTTTTCCGTGTGACGCCGCAACTTCGGATCAAACAGGATGATGGCATCAACGGCCAGGGCTCCGTTTTTGGTCGCCCCGAAGCTTAAAACATCGACACCCGCTTTCCAGGTGATATCAGCCGGATGACAGTCAAGGGCTGCAACCGCATTGGCAAAACGTGCGCCATCCATAAAAAGGCGCATGCCGTGTTTCTGGCAGACATTACCAATCGCCTGAACTTCCGCAACGTCATAGACGGTCCCGAACTCGGTGCTTTGGGTTATGGCAACGCATTCGGGGTCTACTGAGTGCATGCCATTTGAAATATGTGACCCCAGACAGCGATCAAGCGTATCTGCCTCGATCTTGGCAGATGGCCCGTCAATGCCAAGCAGTTTGGCACCACTGCCATAGAAAGCCACACCGGTTGATTCCGTCATATTGATGTGGGCGTGATGATGACAAACAACGCCGCCAAACGGTGACACCAGCCCCGAAAGCCCGACCAGATTTGCAGCCGTTCCTGTCGCCACCGGTATAACGCAAACGTCGGTTCCGAACAGGGCTGAGAAGGCCGCATCAAGTTGTCGGCTTTTGTCATCCGCGCCATAGGGAAGGGCGGCACTTTCGCTTTCCGCAGCGATAGCATTGAGAATTTCGGGGCAGATGGGCGAAACATTGTCAGATGAAAAGTTCATCGGGAACCTCGGTGACGCAATGGGGCGATTGGCAGTTCGACAAAAAGGCAGACTTCAGACGTCTAAAATCATCAGATAGCAGAGTGTTGGGATAAAGCTGATTTGGCAAGTATCGCTATTTGCTTGTCGCGATAAACACACCATCCCACTCGACCGGTGGCGGGGTTTCCCGGAATGTCACGATACGATCGGAATACATGTCATAAAGGGCTGCCAGTGCACCGACACCACGCGATGCCTGACGACACTGGTCAAGCAGTTCCTCTGCCTTGTCCCATTGTTGCGTACGATAGGCGTCCAGCATTGACTTGTGCAATATCTGACAGTTCCTGAATTCTTCTGTCTGGCAAAGTTTGGCACCGCCAAGCAGGGCAAAGATATGCACAGCTTCGCTTTTGCCTTTCACCGCAATCAGATCGAGTTCCAGTGTGGCAAAATCATTCTCGACACGTTTGGCAACATCTTCACCCAGAACGATGTCAACGCCGTAATTTTTCGACTGCCCTTCAAGACGGGAGGCCAGATTGACCGCATCGCCCAGAACAGAATAATCGAACCGCTGATCCGATCCCATATTGCCAACAAGGCAGTCACCGCAATTGATCCCGATGCCAATGTTAAGCGGCAGGAACTTTTCATTGTCACGCTTGGCTTCGCCCAGACGTTCGGCATTGAGGTGATCAAGCGCCTCACGCATGGCAAGTGCGCTATCACACGCATGATGGGCATGGTTTTCAACATCAAGTGGTGCATTCCAGAAGGCCATGATGCAATCGCCCATATATTTGTCGATTGTGCCTTCCCGATCGAGAATGCATTTGGTCAGTGGTGTCAGAAGCCGGTTGATCAGGCGCGTCAAACCCTGCGGGTTGGATTTGAACCCCTCGGAAATCGAGGTGAAACCGCGGACATCACAAAACATCAAGGTCATGTCTCGGGTTTCACCACCAAGCTTCAATTGTTCCGGGTGGCGTGACAATTGATTGACCAATGCCGGGGACAGATAGTTCCCGAAGGCAGAGCGGACCTGCCGCCGTTCGCCTTCGGTGCGTACAAAGCCGATGGAGCTGGTCGCCAGATAAACAGCCAGCAAGCTGACCAGCGGATAGACCGGATCAATCAACAGCAATTTGGCATCATATGCCCACCATGAAAATCCGGCGGCACCAAAGGCCAGTGTTCCGCCGATCACCGCAGGCCAGACGGCACCAAGTCGTGGAACGGCAAGAACAAAAAACAGGCCGATCAGCAAAAGAACAAAGCTTTCCGTTTCTGCGGCCCAATATGGGCGGGTCAGGAAATGGCCCAGCAACATCTGTTCAAGCATCTCTGCATGCACTTCTACCCCCGGCAAAACCCGATCAAGCGGTGTGGACCGCAAGTCAAGCAATCCTGCCGCACTGGTGCCGATCAGGACAATCGTGTCGCGAAGGCTTTCCGGTGGCAGAGTGTCATTCAAGACATCAAGCGCCGAGATATAACGCTGTTTCTCACGGCCGGTGAAATGAACCCACATATATCCGGCATGATCGGTGGGAATGGTAATGGCACCGACCCTGATGGCCTCGATACCCTCTGACCGGGTCCAGCGTGAACTGCCACTTGCCCCGGACATCCGCACATTCATGGTTTTCGGGGCATCCTGAAGAACGCGAAGCATTTCCATCGATAACGTCGGATAAACAGGCATGCCAATCACGGGCAGGTCGTAATCCAGTGCCGCCAGTAGCGGAACCCTGCGCACCACACCATCCTGTTCCGGTGACACATTCACCAGCGCATTGCCACTTGCCGCATTTTCTATGATA
Source organism: Thalassospira profundimaris (assembly GCF_003326795.1). Taxonomy (GTDB): domain Bacteria; phylum Pseudomonadota; class Alphaproteobacteria; order Rhodospirillales; family Thalassospiraceae; genus Thalassospira; species Thalassospira profundimaris_C. The sequence continues at coordinate 95,266 of NZ_JPWI01000010.1, forward strand.
TCGAGGTTTTTGGCCGCACCGGGCAGCACAGCAATAAAGTCGGAAAGTTTTCTTCCTGCTTCACCCGATGTACTGAAATTGCCGATTTGCCTTGGCGGGGTTTCCAGTTTCTTGTTGCTCAGCTGGATTGCCGTAACGACTTGTCCTGTACCCTGAATGAACTGGGCAAACAGTTTGTCATGATCTGGCAGTTTATCGGCAAGGGCGGTTATTTCGTCGCTTTCCGTGCCCTTGGGCCAGTCCTTCACCACGCGGGCCGGGGATGTTCTGTCGGGCTCGGCAAATACCACGTCAAACCCGACAACCCGCGCGCCGGCCGAACGCAAACGATAAACCAGCCCGGCCAGACGGGTACGTGGCCATGGCCACTGCCCCAGTTCTTCCAGACTTTTTTCATCAATGTCGATGATACGAACACCAACATCTTCATATTGGCGCGGCGCGATGCGCTGATAGGTGTCAAACACGCTCAGGCGCATCTGGTCCACAAATGGAACATCCTGCCACCGCAAAAAGATGCAGATCAGCAGGATGCCCAAAGGAAGCAAATAATGCAGTATGCGCAGCAGGCTGTTCTTGGTCAGACGCATGGTGCAAACAACTGCCCGTCAATCATCAATTCAACGTCGCGGAACCAGATGCACCGGCGCTGACTGCAGTTGTTGTAAGCTTGAAATCAACATTCTTCGCATCTGTAAAGGTTGCTGTGGCGTTGCATCCACCACTTGTGCAATTGCCGCCGCTATCAGGCGTAAAGTCGCTGCCGGAAAATTTTACTTCGCCGGTTGAACTGGAGAAGTCGACTGTGTTTGTCTTCATCTCGCCCTCTGACACAGCGGTTAGAAATGCACCGCCATCCTGAATATTCTGGAACGTGATCGACAATTGTCTCGTCGCGAAATTCACAGCAGTGACAAAGTTATAAGACAGGCTGCCGCTGCTTACAGCGATGGTCCCCGACGTAAAGGTGCCGGTTGATATCTGACGCATCCCGTCATAGGTGAAAGCGCTGCTTCCGCTGTTGCTGCTACTGCTATTGTTTGTGCTATCGACATTGCCGAGAATTGAAGTGATTTCACTTTGTGATTTAGATGCACTCGTGGCACCGACTTGTGCCAGGGCAACTTCAATGGTACCGGCCATTGCAGCACCGGTTTGCGCATTGGCCTGTTGCGCCTGTCCGGGCGTCACACTTGCCTGTTGGGATACACTTGGTGCGGTTTGGCGCGACCCTGAACCGGAAGTTCCATCCTGATTGTCGTTGTTTGAAGCGGTCCGGACAAGATTGGTTGAGAAATCAAAGGTTGCGGCTTCTGCGGGGAAGCGTGCGGGCTCTGTAACAACATTGGTGCCAACAAAGACACCGAAATTCTCGCCGGTAATGTTTTCGCTATTGCCGTTCATATCGGTTACGGCAAACGCGCCGGGGCGGGATGTGGTGTCATTGCGTTCAAGACCCGGCCCCTGGTTAACCGCCATAAACACCATCTGGTTGGCGTCATCCGGGTTTAAGGTATCAAACGAACCGGGGATGATTTCATTGGCCTGCTCGGTCGAGACTGATCGGATCAGCCCGATGGTGCCGCGAATACCGATTGATCCAACCGGAAGATTGATATCCATGCTTGCCGGGTTGTTGAGCGGTATCTTGCCCGTTACGAAACGCATGACACCGCGGGCCATGTCTGCGACGATGCGACCATCACCGGTTGCCGGATCGTAGACAAACTCGTCAATGGCGACGTCACTGTTCGGTCCGATGGTAAAGACTGTTTCGTCCAGTAAGAGGACTTGCATGCCCGAATTCGGCGACGTGATGATCCGGTCCCCAAGATAAACGGGCATCCCGCTTTCAACCAGAACACCGATTTCGCCCGTCACTTTGTTAAGCGTGACATCACCGGTTACGGCGGCGGATACGCCTGCCATCTCGACGGTGATTTCAGCTTTTGCCGGTGCGCCAAGCAGAATGGTCAGCGCCATTGGCATGCCGATGGCTACATTTCGTGCAAGGTGCGTAAATTTTCTCTGCAAACGGGCGGTCATTACGTTGTTCTGCATCACTAGAACTCCCATCGCCGGGTCAGGTAAAACTGTGCCCTGGCATTGTGATATTCATAGTTGGGAATGTTCGATTTGGTATTCAGATATTCGCCTGTGATCGACCAGTTAACCGGTGCGAGCAGGTCATAGATCTGATTTGCCGTTTTGCTATCCCCAAACAAGTCCGATGGCAGTATTTGTGAAAGTGGCGCGCCATAGGTCAATCTTGTCCGTGCACTGCGATCCATCCGGTGTTGTGGCGAATTGCCGGTCACCAGAAAGTCAGGATCACGATAACGGTCGATCCCATAACGGAAACTTCCACTTATGTAACTTCCCCCGCCAAACAGATAAGCATGGATCAACTCGCCGCTCAAGCTGTCATAGCTGTAATAATTGCGTGCCGCCTCTTTTTTGCCCGCAAAAAGATTAAAGGTGGTGCGGTTATTCGGCGTCCATGTGTAATTCGATCCCAGTCTGGTGCCATAGCGCTGACCGGAATGTAAACGCAGTGCGCTTGATTCACTGGTATTCTGATAGCGTTCATCGGCATAGCTGACATCACCGTTCAGGTTAAAGAACGGACGCGGGTTCCAGTCCAGACGCAGCCGCCCGGAACGTGACGTGAGGTATTTTTCCTTGCTAAGGGACTGCACGGTCTGGTTCAGCGTCGGTGTAAGCATCCAGTAACCACCGCGAATGCGGCTTCCGACATCGACCGAGAACGACCCAAGGTCAAGAGAGTCAAGCTGCACCTGATCACTGGCATAGCCCGTCACGGCGGCAAAGATTTCGTGACCTTCCTGATAACCAAGATCATAGCTGACGTCATAGCGAAGGGCGCCGACATAGGCGATGTCGTTCCTCGGTTTGTCAGCTGATGCCGTGATGTTGGTCAATGTGCCGGTGACCAGTTGCTGCTTGTCATTGGGGGCGGCGTTCCGGTTGCTGTCGACTTGGGACCCCAGAGTCAGTGTCACGGATTGATGCAACCGTGCGCGCCGCCGTTCGATGGCATTGATATATTTATCAATGTCAGCCGCGACCTCGGGCGAGACATCCATCTGGCGCAACCGGTCAAACTGCGTGCGCGCTTCATCAAGGCTATCAAGGCGATAAAGCACAATGGCGTAATAAAGCCGCACCGGTGCCAGTTCGGGATCAAGAACCAGAATGCGCTCAAGTGTGGCTGATGCGCCGCGTACCTCACCGCGGGCGAGCTGCGCCTTGGCCCAGCGGAAATTCAGAATAATGTCGTCGGGATTGGCAAGGATATCGGCATAGGTAATATCCCCGCCATCATCGGTGCGAAGCAAAAGGTTTGCACGTTCGGTGACGTCACGCAGTCTGTCAAAATCGTCGGAAAGTTGACGTGCTTCATCGGTTCGCACATCGACGCTCTGTTGTGCGTTGGCACCACCAGTCGCCCCCATCACCAGTGCAACGAGTACAGCTGAAACTGCCGTACCCTGCCGCCATCGGCTTGTATTCAAGTTTTCCCCCAAACTTTCTCGGATTTTCGCGGCATCAGTTTCGGTTCTGCACCGTCAGACCAGATGACTTGGCCGAGCTGCGGACCGCCAAAATCGGCATAATCTTCTTTTGACAGATTATGAACTATGGTGATCCGATGTAAGCCATTCGGGTGAAGGGTAGGGATAGTGTAGGTCGTATAGTTTTTATATACGTAAAGATCTCCGGGGTGCTGTGATCAGCACCCCGGAGATCTTTTAAGATGTGAGAACAAAACTATACTGCAGTGCCGCCGACGGTCAGACCATCAATGCGCAAGGTCGGTTGTCCGACACCGACCGGGACCCCCTGGCCATCCTTGCCACAGGTACCAATCCCGTTATCAAGTTCCATGTCATTGCCGATCATGGAAACCTTGGTCAGGCTGTCCGGACCATTGCCAATCAGGGTCGCGCCCTTGACCGGGGCACCGACTTTACCGTTTTCAATCAGATAGGCCTCGGATGCCGAGAAGACGAATTTACCCGACGTGATATCGACCTGCCCGCCGCCGAAATTAACCGCATAAATGCCGTTCTTGACCGAGGCTAGAACCTCTTCTGGTTCCTTGTCGCCCCCCAGCATATAGGTATTGGTCATGCGCGGCATCGGGGCATGGGCATAGGATTGGCGACGACCATTGCCGGTCGATTTGACACCGGTCAGGCGGGCATTGAGGCGATCCTGCATAAAGCCCTTAAGGATACCGTCTTCGATCAGAACGGTTTGCTGGGTCGGCGTTCCTTCATCATCAATCGAAAGCGAGCCACGGCGATCATGAATGGTGCCGTCATCAACAACCGTGACGCCCGGTGATGCGATGCGCTGTCCCAGAAGGCCGGCAAAGGCCGAAGTGCCCTTGCGGTTAAAGTCACCTTCAAGGCCATGGCCAATCGCTTCATGCAGCAAAATACCCGGCCAGCCCGGTCCAAGCACCACGGTCATTTCACCGGCCGGTGCGGCAACGGAATCAAGATTGACGATGGCCTGACGCAGGGACTCATCAACGGCCTTTTTCCAGGTTTTTTCGTCAAAGAAACCATCATATCCGATACGACCGCCTTCTCCGTGTGATCCGGTTTCCATACGGTCACCCTGTTTGACGACAACCGATACGTTAAACCTTACCAGCGGTCGGATATCGCCAATGCGCTGACCACCGGCACGCCAGATCTGGACAGCCTGCCAGTTACCGGAAATCGATGCCGATACCTGCACAACGCGCGGATCACGCGACCGGGCATAGGCATCAATCTGTGCCAGAAGATCAACCTTGGCTTCAAAGGTGGCTTCGCCCAGCGGGTTCACATCGGAATAAAGCGAGATATTGGTGCCGATTGATCCAAGATCGACCTTGCCCGAACGTCCGGACCCAACCGCCTTGACGGTTTCGGCGGCACGTGCAACCGCATCATTGGACAGTTCGTTGGAATGCGAAAAGGCGGTGGCTTCATCGGCAACAGCGCGAAGACCAAAACCCTGTGCTGTGTCAAAATTCGCACTGCGCAGACGCCCATCATCCCAGACCAGACTTTCGGACTGGCGATATTCAAGGAACAGTTCCCCGTCTTCTGCCGCGCCAAGCGCGTCATTGACCTGCGTTTCAAGCCGCTCGCGATCAAGATCACCTTTGGCGAAAAACAGATTATCAGTGGTGCGCAGATCGGTCATGGAACCTCCTTGAGGGCCGGAATTGTTCGGCCAGAGAAAATGATTTTCCCCAAAAGATAAAAGCACTTGTGACAGTATTTTCCCTGACGTTTTTGGGACTTTCTGTCACATTGAACTTTCGTCTATACAGGTACTGTCAGCGTTCGGTCAGAAACCGCCACTGAACGCTTTATATAGACCGCAATGGCCAATTATGAAAGCCCGTGGCAATGTTTGTCGAACATCCCCAGCGTGTCGCCCTTCATAACGAAATTCATGCCCGCCCGTTTGGCGGTGTCAGCAGCCCGACGCGATGTTCCTGCATTGCTTTTCACGCAGGCGAAGAGCTTGATGAAGACGTCCGGGACCATTTCATGACGTTCTGCAAGCGCTTCAGTCTGACGCCGCCCGCACCGGATCAGAAATATTACGAAGCTGCCTGTGACGGCTTTTCCGTCATTTGGGAACGTCACGCGGAATTCACGGTCTACGTGTTCAAGCGCATGGAGCCGTTCGATAACCCGTTCGAAGACCCGGTCATTAATCTGGTACCCCAGGACTGGCTGTCGGAAACGCCGGGCCAGTTGATGGTCGGACTTCATATCGTGGTTGAGAAAACAGACAGGACCGAAGAAGAGATTTCACGTCTGTTTGATCATAATGGCCTGACCGGAAGTCGGGTTCTGGGCGGTACGGCGCAAATCTGGACCGATTTTCGTCTGCATGGGGATGGCTTTGGTCGCATGCTGGTCAAGGATCTGGGCATGGAGCAGCTGCAGGCCGGGCGTCTGGTGCAGCGTCTCAAGGAAATTGAAGTTTATCGCATGATGGCGCTTCTTGCTTTTCCGATGGCCCATTGCGCAACGCCCAAGGTGTCCGAGATCGATACGCGCCTGTCGGAAATTACCGCTGAAATGGCCAGCAAGACCCAAACCAATGACGAGGAAACCTTGTCAAAGTTGACGGATCTTGCAGCCCAGACCGAAGAAATGGCCGCGTCGCTGAATTATCGTTTCAGTGCTGCGCGTGCCTATTACCGGATCGTACAGGCCCGCCTGAACGAGCTTCGTGAAGAACGTATCGAGGGTGTCCAGACCATTACCGAATTCATGGAACGTCGCCTGGCTCCGGCCATGCGCACCTGCCAGAATATCGGGGATCGGCTGGAAGTGCTGTCAAAACGTGTGGCGCGCGCCAATAACCTTTTGCGTACGCGCGTTGATATCCTGCTTGAGGCACAAAACCGCGATCTTCTGGCCAGCATGGATCGCCGTGTGAAATTGCAACTGCGTCTGCAACAAACTGTTGAAGGTCTGTCTGTTGCCGCGATTACCTATTATGCCGTCGGGCTTTTGGGGTATTTGTTCAAGGCGATCAAGGATACCGGTGTTCCGATCAATGACCGTGTGGCAACCGGGATTGCTGTGCCGGTTGTCCTTGCGATGATCTGGTTTGCCACCCATCGGGTGAAAAAGGCACTGCATCAGGCCGATAGTTAAGTTGAAGATTTTGGAATTAAAAAAGGGCAGCACCTGTCTGCCCTTTTTTGTTTTTGGGAAACGCGACCTTAAGCGACGTCGCGCAGCTTGTACGCGGCATAGGTTGCTGTTCCGACCAGTACCACCGCACCCGCCTGATGGGCAACGCCAAGCGGTAGCCAGATGACGCTGAGCAGGGTCGAGATGCCAAGGGCGACCTGAAGGCAGGCGGCGGCCAGAACAAGGTGCGTGGCAAAGCGCTGATCAGAAGTCAGGTTCCATTTTCCAGCCCTCCACCAGAACACGATCACCATCACAAAGGTCAGTTTCGCCAGCCAGCGATGATCCCACTGCACCGTCATGTGGTCTTCAAACGGGGCCAGCCAGGCCGGATCAAACACGAACAGGCCATCGGGGATAAGCTGCCCATCCATCAGCGGGAAGGTGTTAAAGGCATAACCGGCATCAAGCCCGGCAACAAAGCCGCCTGAAAGGGCCGTAAAGACGATCAGTCCCAAAAGCTGCCAACTGCGTTTGGAGGCATTTGTACCAATGGCGCGCGGTGCAAGCTGTTGCAGGCCGACCCATAAAAGAGCGATGAAAATCACCAGCGCCAGTCCGAAATGCGCGGTCAGGCGATACTGGCTGACATCGGGACGATCCACCAGACCGCTCATCACCATATACCAGCCCATCAGGCCCTGAAGACCGCCCAGAATGAAAAGGCCCCAAAGCTTCCACTTGGTGGCGCCATCAATCGACTTTTTGGCAAGGAACCAGACGAACGGGATAAAGAACACAACCCCGATCAACCGACCCCAAAGGCGATGGATGAATTCCAGCCAGAAGATCGATTTGAAATCTTCGACCGACATCCAGGCATTGATTTTCTGGAATTCCGGATATTGGCTGTATTGCTGATAAAGGGCGGTCCAGTCGGCTTCATTCAGTGGCGGGATGATGCCGGTAAACGGACGCCATTCAACGATTGAAAGTCCCGATTCTGTCAGGCGCGTCAGGCCGCCAATCACCACCATGATAAAGACCATTGCCGCACAGCCAAACAGCCAGATGGCGACATTGCGATGGGCAACGGGGGATATGGCCGGGTGATCGGTCAGGGCGGGGGCGGCACTGCTTGGCATCGGGACGCTCTCTTGATCGTTAGTCTGATCGGCATGGTTATGCCGGATTTTGGCCCAATATAAGGGCATTTTTGAAAAATTGCAGGAAAAGCTTTACGCGGGATACCCGGTCTTTGGATCAGATAATTCGCTTCAAATAAAACACTATTAATTGTGTTGTATAATTATAAAACACATAAAAAATGTATTGAATATTTTAATTTCCACACCCATAGTCATGGACAACAAACAGAAACTTCTTTTTAGAGGATCGACGATGTTTCCCATCAATCTGGACCTGACGCGACTTTCGGTCGCCTTGGTCGGGAACGGTCAGGCAACCCTGAACCGTTTGCGCCAGTTTGACGGTGATGGGGCAAAATACGTCACCGTTTACTCGGAAAGCCCGATACCCGAACTGGTCGATCAGGCCGGTGATCGCCTGCATCGCTATTTGCCGAATTCGGCAGATGTGAATGCGGCATCCATCATGTTCATTGTCGACCTTGGCGAAGAAAGGGCCGCCGAACTTGCCGCCATTGCCAAGGCGGTCGGCACCATCGCCAATGTCGAGGATGTTAAGGAATACTGTGATTTTTTTTCACCAGCGCGTGTTCAGCGCGGTGATCTGATGATCACGGTTTCGACCAATGGTCACAGTCCGCGTCTGGCCGGTCGTATCCGTCGGGCCATTGAAAACTGGCTTGTACCGACCTGGGACAGGCGGTTGCGTGAACTGTCTGATCAGAGAGAGAAATGGAAAGCAAGCGGCGCAGATATGCAGACCTTGCTTCAAAAGACCGACGAATATATCGATCGGCGGAGATGGTTGCCATGAATGTAATGCGTGAAGAAGATATTGTTTCGGGCGGCTCAATGTCGGTCGAGGAAGCAACTGATCGCGCTCGGCGCCTGCTGGACAAATATGGTCACTTGCAGGGCGTATCGCTGATCGAGCCGATGGTGCATGAGGAATTCAAGGGCCGAGTGACCATGACCTCGTCGTTTGGGACCGAGGCGGCGGCTTTGCTGGCACTGGTTGCCGAAGTCGATCGCAACTTGCCGGTCATTTTCCTTGATACCCGCAAGCTGTTTGGCGAAACCCACAAATATCGTGAACAGCTTGTTGATCAGCTGGGCCTGACCAACATCAGGATCATGCGCCCGGACGAGGAAAAGCTGAAAGCCGAAGACCCCAACGGCATGCTGTTTGCCTCGGACACCGCCAAATGCTGCTATTTGCGCAAGGTCGAGCCGCTTCAGCGTGCGCTTGAGGGCTATGACGCCTGGCTGACCGGTCGCAAAAGGTTCCATGGCGGTGAACGTGATGCGCTTCCGGTGGTTGAACCAGCCGGTTCGCGGATCAAGATCAACCCGCTTGCCGGTTACAAGCGCGAAGATATCGACGATATCTTTGAACATCGTGCGTTGCCGCGCCATCCGCTTCAGGCCGAGGGATTTCTGTCGATTGGCTGCATGCCGTGCACGGACCGTGTTGATCCGAATTCAAGCGATGTCCGTGCCGGTCGCTGGGCCGGTCAGGACAAGACCGAATGCGGTATTCACTACATCATCTAAGCGTATTGATGCCTTAACGAAAAACCCGGCCAGATGGCCGGGTTTTTTGATTAGATCGTGATGCCCTGAAGCTTTCGGAACAGGGTCACGGCATAGCGGTCCGTCATGCCCGAGATGTAATCCATCACCCGCATCAGGCGGCTGTAAAGATCGGGTGCCTCGGACAGTTTCCCGGCCAGAAGCTTGTCAATCCGGTCGGCCTGCGGCGGCAGGCGCTTGCCGTGATTTTTATGTTCATCAAGGTCAATGGCCGCACGCACAAAACTGTCGAGCAAACCGTTAATCACCTCGAACCCGGCCATCTCGATTGGCAGGACATGGGGGGCGTTATAAATCTTTTCGACCGCCAGTTTCTTGCAGGCCTTGGCATGCGGACCAAGCGGCGTGTTGGCCAGCAAATCACCTTCAAGCGTTCCGGATAAAAGCGCATCTTCATTGGCGATAAAGGCATCAACAGCGGCTTTCACCAGATTGCCAATCGCCTTGCCGCGCAGGAAGCCGATCCGGTCATTTTCCGATTTTTCGGCATACCATTCCTCGGAACGCAGGTCCTGCCAGCGTTGTTCGGCATCGCCGTCGTATTTTTCCGGGTGTCGGGCAATCGGGGCCAGTGCACGTTCGACTTCTTCAAAGCTCACACAGCCCAGTTCCCAGCCATCTTCAAGATCGACCACGGAATAGCAAATATCGTCGGCCGCCTCGACAAGATAGACCAGCGGATGACGCCGCCATGCCCCATCAAACCCGTCAAGCGGTGACAGCCCGCAAACCCGCGCAATGGCGAAGGCAATATCGCGTTCCGCCTGATAATAGCCGGGTTTTTTAAGGCCGGTATATTCGCGGCGCCGACTATCGGGGACCGAGGTACTGCGCGGATATTTGATAAAGCTGCCCAGCGTCCCGTAAGTCAGGTTAAGTCCGCCATCAAAGCGTTTCATTTCAAGCTGGCTGATGATGCGCAAGCCTTGCGCGTTGCCTTCGAAGTGACGCAGGTCTTCAAGTTCAGGCCCGGATAGTCGCGAGGTCAGCTCATCCTTCGCAAGGCGGGATGTTGTGAACCATTCATTGATGGCATCTTCGCCGGAATGGCCGAATGGCGGGTTGCCGATGTCATGGGCAAGGCAGGCTGCCTGAACCATATAGCCGATATCGGCCACGGTTGTTCCGGACCCTTCGGGAAGATTGGCAACGATATGCGCACCGGCCATCAGGCCAAGCGACTGCCCGACCGATCCGACTTCGATCGTGTGGGTCAGGCGGGTATGAACGTGGTCATTTTCCGAAAGCGGATGCACCTGTGTCTTGTTCTGAAGACGGCGGAACGAGGATGAAAAGATCACCCGGTCAACGTCGATCTGAAACGGGCTTCTGCCATCGGGGGTGGGATAGGGGGCGCCTTCGGGAAGACGAATCTTGCCATCCCGAAATTCCAGTCGATGTGAAGAAAGAAGGGTTTCCCAGCGCATTTTATCGCCAGACCCCTGCGCAGACGACGCCAATGTCATGGCGGTGCTACCCCTGTCCGTGTCATGTGTTCCAACTTGGCAATGACTTTAACGGCCCGGGGAGTCCGGTGCAATCGGGCAAAGTGACTTCTTGCCGATTGCACCGCCAATTCTGCCTGATCGGGCTATGGCTTAGCCAAAGAACCAGCTTCGCGGATCGTCAATCGGACGACCATTGAGCGCACGCAAAAGCCCGACAACATTACGCCCGATAAACCAGGCCGTGGTGTAAAGCCCCATCAACCCGACAACAGCCCAGCCCAAAAGCGGGATCCAGCCAATCACAAAGGTAAAGAAGCCCAGAATGATGGCGTAAAGGATGCTGATCCAGAATGTCCGGATCACGAATGTATAATGGCTGTTGGTCCAGTGATTGTCTTCTTCGCGCGCGATATAGGACACGATCAGCGCAATAAGCCCGGTGGCAAAGGCCGTAAACAGGGTTGCAATCATCAGCCCGTAACAGACAAGGGCCGTGTTCCCGCCGCGCTCGTCAACATAGCGCGGCGCATTGTCAAAAGACGCATCCTGACCGTGGATATGGTCGTTCATAGACGTATTCCTACAAAAGTTATCGCAATCCCCATCGCGTCTTTTCCATCATATAGCGTGAAAGTTTAAAAATGCTATGTCGGGTTGATGAAACTGTTGCCGGTTTTGGAACCTCACGGGCCTTCACATGAAATTTACGACGGCTTTGCTTGGTTTTGCCTCGACTTTGGGAATTATCGCCCTACATTTGGCGCCATGATGTCAATTGACCGAAAATAGGGATTTCCGCATGTCGGACTATGATTTTGATCTGTTTGTGATCGGTGCCGGGTCGGGCGGTGTTCGTGCCGCACGCGTGGCATCGGGATATGGCGCAAAGGTCGCCATCGCCGAAGAAAGCCAGGTCGGTGGCACCTGCGTCATCCGTGGCTGTGTGCCCAAAAAGCTTCTGGTCTATGGTGCGCACTTTGCCGAAGACTTCGAAGATGCGTCCGCTTATGGCTGGACCCTTCCGGGGGAGCCTACCTTTAGCTGGAAGACGCTGATCGCCAACAAGGATGCCGAAATTGATCGCCTGAACGGCATTTATAAACGGCTTCTGGCGGGCTCGAATGTCGAGCTGTTCGAACATCGCGCGACCTTCAAGGATGCCCATACCCTGATCGTTGGTGATCGTGAAGTTACCGCCGAGCGCATCCTGATTGCCGTGGGTGGTCATCCGACCAAGCCCGATCTTCCGGGGGTTGAACACGCCATCACCTCGAACGAGGCATTCTATCTTGAAGAATTGCCCAAGCGTGTTGTTGTTGTCGGTGGTGGTTATATCGCGGTCGAGTTCGCCGGTATCTTTGCCGGTTTGGGATCACAGGTGACCCAGCTTTATCGCAGCGAACAGATCCTGCGCGGCTTTGACAACGATATCCGCAACCATCTGGCCGAGGAAATCGTCAAAAAGGGCATCGATTTGCGGGTGAACACCAATGTCACGGCGATTGAAAAGCAGGCTGATGGCAGCCTGTCACTGACCTTGACCGATGGTTCGACGCTTGAAGCCGATCAGGTGATGTTTGCCACCGGTCGTGCGCCCAACACGGCGGGTCTTGGCCTTGAAAATGCCGGTGTCGAGGCTGACGAACGCGGTGCCGTCAAAATCAATCAGGGCCTTCAGACCACCACGGAAAACATCTATGCCGTTGGCGACGTGACTGACCGCGTGCAACTGACCCCGGTTGCGATCAAGGAAGGCATGGCCTTTGCCGATAGTGTCTATGGCGGCAAACCCTGGCATATGACCTATCAGGCGATCCCGACCGCCGTGTTCAGCCAGCCGCCTGTTGGCACTGTTGGCCTGTCCGAGGAAGAAGCGCGCGCAAAGGGCGGCGAGGTCGTGATTTTCAAATCCACCTTCAAACCGATGCGCCACACGCTTTCGGGCCGTGATGAAAAAACGCTGATGAAGCTGATTGTCGATAAGACCACCGACGTTGTGCTTGGGGCCCATATGGTCGGCCCCGATGCAGCCGAAATCATTCAGGGTATTGGTATCGCAGTCCGCATGGGCGCAACCAAGGCCCAGTTTGACCAGACCGTTGCGGTTCATCCGTCCGCGGCTGAGGAATTCGTCACCATGCGGTTCCCGGTCGAATAATCGGTAACTTTAACGCAGTTCATTAAAGGCGGCATCCCGGCAAGATGCCGCCTTTCTTGTCATCGGAAGGTTTGTCGTGTCAAAACGGCAACGGCGCGTTATCGACCACTTCCTTCATGACAAAGAATGTCCGGGTCTGGCGAACGCCGGGCAGGGCGATCAGTTGGTCGCCGTGCAGGTGATTGAAATCGGCCATATCGCGGACCCGAATTTTCAGGAAATAGTCGAAGTCGCCCGCCACCAGATGACAATCAAGGATGAACGGCATTTTGCGACAATTGGCTTCAAACTCGGCAAAGCTTTCCGGGGTGGAGCGATCAAGGACCACACCCACAATCACCAAGGCCCCCCGGTCGACCTTTTCCGGTGCGATCTGGGCGCGGATGTTTTTGACATAGCCTTCTTCAAACAGCTTTTGCGTTCGACGGTGGCAGGTTGCCGCACTGACATTGACTTGTTTGGCAATTTCGGCGTTGCCCATGCGGCCATCGCTCTGGAGCAGGCGCAAAATCTTGTAGTCGATCTTGTCTGGCTCAAAAGACATGAAAGAACCTTCCGTTATTTTCGCAATTTATGGAATGAAGTTCATTTTCAATAAATCTTGACGACGGGTGCTTCAAATATCAATCCAAACTTCGAGAGCACATTCCATCCACATGGCGCTAGCCTGATTGCGGTCTTCAATCCGTTGTCAGGGAGTGCCCGATGAATCTGAAAAAATTTGAAAAATACCCGCTAACCTTTGGTCCGACCCCGATTGAGTCGCTGCCGCGTTTATCCGAGCATCTTGGCGGGGATGTCGACCTTTATGCCAAACGCGAGGATTGCAATTCCGGTCTGGCATTTGGCGGCAACAAAGTCCGCAAGATGGAATATATCATCCCCGATGCGCTGAAATCCGGGGCGGATACACTTGTGACCATTGGCGGGGTGCAATCCAACCATACCCGCCAGGTTGCAGCCATTGCCGCCAAGATCGGAATGAAATGCCGGTTGGTGCAGGAAAGCTGGGTGCCGTTCAATGACGCGGTCTATGACCGGGTCGGAAACATATTGATGAGCCGTGTGATGGGCGCACAGATCGAACTGGTCGATGAAGGATTTGATATCGGCATTCGCGAAAGCTGGGAGGCCGCCCTTGAAGATGTAAAAGCCAAGGGTGGCGTGCCCTATGCCATTCCGGCCGGTGCATCGGTGCATAAATATGGCGGACTGGGCTTTGTCGGCTTTGCCGAGGAAGTCCGTGCCCAGGAAGCCGAACTTGGTTTCAAGTTTGACTATGTCGTTGTTTGTACCGTGACCGGATCAACCCATGCCGGAATGGTGGTCGGATTTGCCGCCGACGGTCGTGCGGACAAGGTTGTGGGTATTGATGCCTCCGCCACCCCCGATCAGACCCGTGCGCAGGTTCTGGATATCGCGCAGAAGACCGCCGATCTGGTCGAGCTTGAAGGCGGAATATCGGACAGGGACATCACATTGATCGAGGATTACGCCTATCCGCTGTACGGTGTGCCATCCGATGAAACAAACGAAGCCATCCGTCTTTGTGGCCGTCTGGAAGGCATGATGACGGACCCGGTATATGAAGGAAAATCGATGCAGGGCATGATCGATCTGGTGCGCAAAGGTTACTTCCCCAAGGGATCAAAGGTTCTATATGCCCATCTTGGTGGTGTTCCGGCGATCAACGCCTATAGCTATCTTTATCGCAACGGATAAGCAGTTTCGATTGTCACGGATTCCTGATGTCGCAATTGAAAGAAAAACAAAAGGCGGAGCCGTCTGGCTCCGCCTTTTGTCGTGTGGTGATAAATGTGATCAGCGTCCGGTGATACCGGGGAACATGATCAGGATTCCGACCGCGAGTATCTGAAGACAGATAAAGGGCAGAAGAGCCTTGAAAATATCGCCAAGCGTGATGTCCGGCGGCGCCACGGATTTAAGATAGAACGCCGCGGGGCCAAACGGAGGTGACAGGAAGCTGACCTGCATGTTCATGGCAAACAGCACCCCGAACCATACCGGATCAAAGCCAAGCTGTTTCACGATCGGTACAAAGATCGGCATGGTCAGAAGCGCGATGCCGACCCAATCGAGAAACATTCCCAGAATGAACAGGATCAACATCATGAACAGGATAATGGTGATCGGGTCATCGGAAATCCCGGTGATCAGTCCCGACACGAAATTGATCCCGCCCATCAGGTTAAACACACCAACAAGGGCTGATGCGCCAATCCCGATCCAGACAATCATGCCACAGGTCGAAAGGGTTTGAACCGCTGCTGCCTTCAACATGGCAATCGAGAATTCACCACGTACGACGGTTGAGGCAATCACACCGGCAACACCAACTGCGGACGCTTCTGTGACGGATGCAATCCCGCCGTAAATGGACCCCAGCACACAAAATACGACCATGATCGGAAGGAAGAGCCCTTTGAGCAGCCGCATTTTTTCGGCATGCGGGATCTTTTCGGTCTGGGGTGGCGGGGCGATATTTTTGCCCGTGTAGGACCGGAACAGGACATAGGCGACATAGAAGCCTGCCAGCATGAAGCCCGGAATAAAGGCTGATGTAAACAGATCACCGATCGATACGTTTGCGGTCAGACCGTAAATGATCAGAACGATGGATGGGGGCACCATGGTGCCCAGCGATCCGCCAGCACAAACCACACCAATTGCAAGGTTCTTGTCATAGCCCTGTCGCAGCATCTGGGGCAGCGCGATCAGGCCAAGCAGAACAATTTCGCCGCCGATAATGCCGCTCATGGCAGCCAGAATGACAGCAACGAAAATCGTCTGAACTGCAACACCGCCGCGCAAACGTCCGCCGAACAGGCGCATGGCGTCAAACAGGTCTCTTGCGACCCCTGATCGGTCCAGGATGGCAGCCATCAGGACGAACATCGGGACCGAGACAAAGACAAAGGATGAAACGAATGAATAAACCCGGCTGGTAATCAGTGGCACTGCCATCGGACCGAACCAGCCAAGGGTGAAGATCAGGGCAATCAAAAGTGTGACAAAGGCCAGCGGCATGCCGGTTATCAGGAAACCGAGCAGCAGGACGAACATGGCAAGCGTGCCGTATTCGATGCCCAGAGACTGTAAATCAAACATTTAAAGTTATCCTGTCGCGCCGGTCACATTCAGAAAATAATGGTCCGGCTGTCGGTGCATCAAAATGAAAGGGGCATCTATTTGGTCTGATCCGACCCGGTGACCGGCGTATTACGCATATAGTTGATGGCTTGCCAGAAGAACTGGACCATCAGAAGGATCAGGGTCAGAAGCAGGAATACTTTCAACAGGCCGGGATAAGGCGCGTTGAATGCGCTTCCGGTTGTTTCCAGATGAATGTCACCGGACGGCGTAATGGTGGCACGCTTGACCATGAGCCAGGCGGCCCATGCAAAAAAGCCCGACGCGATCATGCAGACAACCGAGATGCCGACATCAAGCGCTTTGCGCAGCTTTGGTCCGGCAAAGTCATAAAGCATCACGACACGGATATGTTTGTCGCGTGACGCGCAATAAAGCCCGCCAAAAACAAACCCGACAGCAGACAAAAACGTTGTTGTTTCATGCGCCCAAAGGGTCGGATCGTTAAACACATGACGCATGAAGATTTCAAAAATCAAAACCCCCATCGCCAGCAAAAATCCGAATGCAAAAATCGGACTTAACTTGTTTACGATGTGACCAAGTCGGCCTGAAACGGCGGGAACGTCATCGGTTGCCGCATCCTGATCAATCGCAGGAGGGATATCTTCATGAGGTGGATCTATGGGACTGGTAGCCATAGTCAGCAATCCTTGCAATGCGGAGAATACAATCCGGCACAGGGAGGTTTGCTTCCCGCTATCGTCTCTTATAACGGGGGCAGCCGGATTGTATTCAGGTGGTTACCGGCAGTGATGTTTGGGCATCACTGCCGGTGATCCATTTATGTCACCTGACTTAGATCATACCTTGTGCGGTAAGATATTTGACAAGGGTATCATAAACCCGCTGTGCGTTTTCGGAACGTGCAGCAACCTTTTCCCACTGGCTGGTGGCAATCTGGCGGAACTTGGCGCGTTCTTCAGCCGACCAGTTATGAATGGTGACGCCGCCATCTGAACGGGCCTTCGCAACTGCTTCCATGTCTTTCATGGCAAGACGTGCGTCCATGTCATGAGCAAGATCACGGACAGACATTTCCAGAATGGCCTTGATGTCGTCAGGCATGGAATCCCATTTTGCCTTGTTGATCGAAACTTCGAGCATCGGCATGGAATGGAAGCCCGGATAGACCGGATGTTTTGCAACATCATGCAGACCCATGGCCTGGTTGGTCGAGAACACGGTGGCGTCCGCTGCTTCGATCACTTTTTTATCAAGCGAGGTGAACACTTCAGACTGCGGAATGTTGACCGGGGCGGCACCGGCAGCGGCAAAGACCTGCTGTACCATGCCTTCCGGGGCACGCATTTTCAGGCCCTTGAGGTCTGCAACACCATCAAGCGGAACCGCAGAAACAAAGGCTTCGAGGCCCGGGGTCACTGCACCGATGAAATGAAGGCCATATGGCTCGACAAGGCTGTTCATCAGCTCTTTGCCGCCACCATATTCAACAAAGCGCAGCATTTCCGACGGGGCAGACCATGCGCCGACCGGGTTGGCAATCAGACCGAATGCAGGATCCTTACCGGTGAAATAGCTGGTATCGGTGATATGGCCGTCAATAATTCCGGCGCTGATCGCATCCTGAGTTTCGGCATGTTCGACGATCGAGTTGACTGGCAGCATTTCGATGACAACACGGCCACCTGTCATGTCGCTGACGCGCTTTGCCCATTCCTGTTCAAGAACGAAGTTTGGAACGCCAGCGGCGTCGCTGGACTGGAACTTAAGGCTGTAATCCTGTGCGTTGGCGGCCATCGGTGCCGCAGCAATCAGGCTGGCAATAAATGTTGCTCCTACGAGCGATTTCAGTGTCTTGGTCATCTGTCTTCTCCCTGGCATACCGGTTTTCCGGAGGTGTTTTCTTTGACAATGGAAGAACTGCCGTTTTCGCAGTTTGGCAGTTTGGAAATAACTGTCGAAACGACAGCGTCGATCGGGGCATCGACTAAGACAGTCACACAGTTCTCATCCGGCCCCGGCGGTTCGAGATCTGCAAGCTGACTGTCCAAGAGAGCGGAAGGCATGAAATGTCCGACGCGACGTTCCAGTCGTGTTTTGATCACGTCACGTGTGCCGTCCAGAAATACAAATGTTACCGGCTGCAAGTTCCGGCTCAGAACTTCGCGGTAACTGCGTTTAAGTGCCGAGCAGGCAATGAAGATAGTGCGTGATGCGCCAGCCTGTTCGTTTTGTTTTGCGGTCGCCCGTGCAGCGCTGCTAACCGCTTCAAGCCAGGGCCAGCGCATTTCGTCATTCAATGGCTGGCCGCGCCGCATATGTTCGACATTATTTGACGGATGATGGTCGTCTGCATCCAGCCACAGGTTATTGGTTTCCTCCGCAACACGGCGGGCGATTTCGGTCTTTCCCGAACCTGAAACTCCCATAACCACGACATACTGTGTCTGTCGATACACCAAGATATTTCCACCCGACTATTGTTATCAGGGCGGTCCTTTGATCGTGGTTTCGCCCTGTGATTTATAATGTTAGCGCTAACATAATGTTAGCGCTAACATTGAGTCAACAGCCTAATTTACAAGGCACTTGTCGATATCGAAAAGACGTAATAAATCTAATGCTATGAGAAAACGCAAAGGGGCCGGGCGGCCAACGATTGCTGATGTGGCCGACAAGGCGGGCGTCAGTACGATTACAGTTTCACGTGCATTGCGCGATCCATCAAAGGTGTCTGACTACCTGCGCCGGAAGATTAATAACGCCGTGAACAAGCTCAATTATGTGCCGCACAGCCATGCGAGTGCACTGGCATCGACTCGCTCCAACATTGTTGGCGTCATTGTCCCATCTCTGACCAACAACGTGTTTGCCGATACCCTGCGCGCCATATACGACGAACTTGAACAGGGCCCGTTTCAGGTCCAGTTGGGGAACTCGCGTTATGTGGCCGCCGATGAAGAACGCCTGATCCGGACTTTCCTCGGGCAGGGGCCTTCTGCGATGATTGTTGCAGGCAAGGATCAGACGGATGCCGCACGTGAACTTTTGCAGAATGCCGGATGTCCGGTGGTTCAGGTCATGGATATCGGTGATGATCCCATTGATATGATGGTGGGATTTTCGCATTTCGAAGGTGGTCGGGCAGCCGGTCGGCATCTGGTGCAAATGGGATACAAGCGTATCGGCTTCCTTGGGGCACGTATGGATCCCAGATCCCACAGTCGTCTCGAAGGGTTCAAGGATGCCCTTCAGTCGGGTGGCCTCTATGACCCTGATCTGATCATGACAACGACGGTGTCTTCCAGCGTATCGCTTGGTGCGGAGCTCATAGAACAATTGATTGCGCGTCGTTCCGATCTTGATGCCGTGTTCTGCAACAACGATGACATGGCGCTTGGCGCGCTGTTTGGCTGCCAGAAAGCTGGAATTTGTGTGCCGGACGACATGGGCATTATCGGTTTTAACGATCTGGAAATGATGGCGGCAAGTCATCCTTCGCTGACCTCGATCCACACCGATCGATACGCAATTGGCAAGCGCGCCGTCGAGATGATCAAGGCCGAACTGGATGGTGAAGCAACGGACCAAAAGATCGTTGATCTTGGTTTCGAGCTTCAGCAGCGCGAAAGCACATCACGCAATAAATAGGCGTTATTCTTCCGGCGGTAGCGGAAATTTCCCGGCAAGTTCAGCAAGCGTTTCGCGCGGGCCTGCAATTTTGATTCTGGTGCCCGTGGTATCGAACTGGCGATCTAGGATGGTAATACCATCCTGTGCGCAGGCTTGCTCCAATGTTCCGGCATCTGAAAATCCGGCAAAAATCTCAGCTTCGCCTTGCGGGATATATTCAATAATCTCGGCAACATCGCAGGCGGCATTCGCCGCCCCGCTATAGGCGCGCACCAACCCGCCCGTACCCAGCTTGGTGCCCCCGAAATAGCGTGTCACAATTACGGCCACATTGATCAGATCCCGCCCCTGAAGAACCTTAAGACACGGGATGCCAGATGTGCCGGATGGTTCGCCGTCATCCTTGCCATGTTCGATCAGTTGACCTTCGTCATTGAGATAGCGATAGGCATTGACGTGATGATTAGCCTTGGGGTGAAGGGCGCGCAATTCATTAATCCGCTTTGCCAGATCATCATAAAAGACGAGTTCTGCAAGAAAACGGGATTTCTTTTCTTCGGTTTCGGCAAAGGCGGGACGGGCGATGGTTTTCATGGACGGGTTGATATCAAACTCCGCCCCTGATCACCAGTCTTCAGCATGAAGGGATCAGGGCGAAGATTAGTTGTCGGCACTTAACGGGTGGCCGGGATCAGCAGGACACCCTCGGCAAACTGGGTTTTGATCATTGCGCGCCATACCGTATTCAGGTCAATGCCGAGTTCCTTGCTGGCTATGCTGAAATCCGGCTCCTGTGGTGATGGCGTGTTCCAGTCCATTGCCTGTGTATCAACGAAATCGAAAACCACATTCATCCGTGATCCGGATTCTTGCAGTATTGAGGCAACTGGCACGTAAAAGGCGTGTTCGTTCGGTTGCCCGATGAACTGTTTGATCTTGCGATGTCCAACCACCATGAAGAACAGCTTACCATCAAGGTTGAAACCCTTCATCATCGCCAGCATGTTTGAGGTCGATTCTGTCCGCTCTTGCGCGCGATGGACGAATTTCCAGTTGCTGTTGCCGATATAACGACCGTCAAGGGCGCTCGCACATGCCATCTCGAAAACGTCGTTTTCCCTTGTTGCACCGGCCAATGCCTTGGCCGACATGATGTTGCGATTTTCATCGCAGAACGTCAGCGTACTAAGGTGCATGATCCGCAAATTGGACGTGAAATTCTCAAAGGATTGCTTGTTCTGAGCATCTGCCGGATGCGGGGCAACAAGGAACAGGCAAAAACAAAGGGCGGCAAATGCCTTGGTCAGCGGGCGGATCATCGTTCCGGTTTCCATAAGGTCGTGATTTATAATAACTATCTCACGCATTTATAGGCGACGGAGTTTCGTCTGAATACAACTTTTCGGTGTTTTTCCTTGGGCCGCTTAGGTCGTGACAAACTTCCCGATCAGGATAACCCCGAAGATAATCAGCATGATCAGGACAACCTTGCGGAAGGTTTCTGCATCCAGGCGGTTGCGCACCGCTGCGCCAAGCTTGGTGCCGATATAGACCGGGACCAGTCCGGCAAGGGAAATCCAGACCGTTTCAAGTGTCATCATCCCCATGCGCCACAGACCAAACGCCATGACGATGCTTGAAAGACTGAACGAGATATTGATGGCCTGGATAAAGCGTTTGGGATCAAGCCGCATCGAAAGCAGAAAGGGCAGAACCGGCATCACCTGTGATCCGGTAATGCCATTGACCAGTCCGGTCGAAAAACCCGAAATCGGTGCCAGACGACGGGCAACCTTGTCCGAGATCGGTTTGCCATGGCGAAACAGCGTGATTGCCCCGTAATTCATCAAAACCAGCCCCAGAACCGCACCTGCAAGAATGCTGTCGACCATTTCAAGAACGGCAAGTCCAATCAGAAGGCCCGGAATGGTGGCCAGAAACATCGGCCAGAACCGGTTGACGGTTTCGCGAAAATGCCCCGCTTGCGCCATGACGATCGAGTTACTGACAAGGGACGGAATGATCACAAGCGGCATGCCGGCCTTAAGCCCCAAACCAAGGGCAAGGATCGGCAGGGCCGATGTTGAAAACCCGAGACCCGTAGCGCCCTTTACAAAGGCCGCAACAAAATAGGCGCAGGCAATAACGACAATTGTTTCAATGGTCATGGGGATCCGCAGACAGGTGGTGACGCGCGCGCAGTTTGCCCGCATTTGGCGAATTGCGCAAATGGTCTGACAATTGCGAAGAACCGGATTCGCCCCCACTTGTCTGGTATGATGATTTGGTAATCACCTGACTGCCTTTCATAATTAAGTGGTTATGAGTGGAATTTTGCGTGATTTTTGGGTGGCTTGGCAAAAAATTGCGGGTTTTTATCGTCCTTAAGTCTAGAAGGGGTGGAAATGCGTGTGCAAAACCCGTATCAAGTTTGACCCGGTTCAAGGACCGGGGCACAGGGCGGAAATCTGCCGGAAAACTGGATTTGTGTTATAATGGCGGCATGATGATGAACATGCCGGATTGAGAGGAAGCAAATGAGCAAGAGCTGGAGCATTGATAGCTGGCGCAACCTGCCGATCAAGCAGGTGCCGACTTATCCTGATGCACAGGCCCTCGAGGCCGTAGAGCAAGAGCTCGGCAGCTATCCTCCTTTGGTATTTGCTGGCGAGGCGCGCGCGCTTAAAGAGAAGCTTGGTGAAGTCGCAGAAGGCAATGCCTTCCTGCTGCAGGGCGGTGACTGTGCCGAAAGCTTCAAGGAATTTCACCCGAACAACATTCGCGACACCTTCAAGGTGATGCTGCAGATGGCAGTTGTCCTGACCTTTGGGGCATCCTGCCCGGTGGTCAAGGTCGGTCGCATGGCGGGCCAGTTTGCCAAGCCGCGTTCGGCTGATACCGAAACCATCAATGGTGTTGAACTGCCAAGCTATCGCGGTGACGTGGTCAATGGCATCGAATTCACCGAAGAAGCCCGTATTCCGGACCCGCAGCGTCAGATCCGCGCCTATAACCAGTCGGCGGCGACGCTCAACCTGCTGCGTGCCTTTGCCCAGGGCGGTTTTGCCGATCTGACCAAAATCCATCGCTGGAACCTGTCATTTGTTGATGGCAGCCCGGCAGGCGAGCGCTACAGCAAGCTGACCACGCAGATCGACGAGGCTGTTGCCTTCATGCAGGCCTGCGGCATCACGGCTGACAGTGCTCCGCAGCTGCGTGAAACCGATTTCTACACCTCGCACGAAGCCCTTCTTCTGGGCTATGAACAGGCCCTGACCCGTCAGGACAGCCTGACGGGCGAATATTATGATTGCTCGGCGCATATGCTGTGGATCGGGGATCGTACCCGTAACCTTGACGGTGCCCATGTTGAATTCATGCGCGGGGTCAAAAACCCGATCGGCATGAAATGTGGCCCGACCATGGATGAAGATGATCTGATCCGTCTGATCGACCGTCTGAACCCGCAGAACGAAGCCGGTCGTCTGACCCTGATTGCGCGTATGGGCGCTGACAAGGTCTTTGATAACCTGCCGCGTCTGGTCAAACGCGTTAAGGCCGAAGGCCGCAAGGTCGTCTGGTCCTGCGATCCGATGCATGGCAACACGGTCAAGGCAACCAACGGCTATAAAACCCGTCCGTTTGACTCGATCCTGTCCGAGGTTAAAAACTTCTTTGACGTTCACAAGGCCGAAGGCACCCATGCCGGTGGCGTTCATTTCGAAATGACCGGAACCGACGTAACCGAATGCATCGGTGGTGCACGCGAAGTGACCGAAGATGCGCTTTCGGATCGTTACCACACCCATTGTGACCCGCGCCTGAATGGCGGACAGGCTCTTGAGCTTGCCTTCCTGATCGCCGAGATGATCAAGAAAGAACGTGACACTGTTCGCGCAGAACAGCTGGCGGCTTCTGCCTGATTATCCTCTCGGGATTGGAAGGCTGCATTCTTGCAAACAAGGCGTCCGGGAAACCGGGCGCCTTGTTTTATTTCGGCGGAAAGCAGATCGACTGTTGAGAGGTAAAAACGTTACGGAGTGCGCGGAATATCAGAATTTCCTTACCTTGAAGGCTGCTTTGGGATGTTTTGTCTCGCAATCAAGGCGCACTGATGTAAAAAAAACCTCTACCAAAGGGGATGAAATATTCTTAAGTATAAACAATTACAGGGCATTCCTGCACAGGAATAGAATTCAAGAGGTCGCAACGCGTATGGTGGATGAAGCTGATTTCACCGAATGGCAGAAGAAAGTAGAGGGAACCAACATTTCCTCGACCACGCTATTGGCGACTGACTATCTCAACCATTTCAACGAGATCGTGATGCTTCTCGAAATGGTGCCCGACATGCCCGACATGATCGAGGACTGTAAGGAATGGGCCCCGAAAAGCTATCAGGACCATTTTCGTGACAGCGCATTTTCCGATCGTGAACTGGCGATTGAGGCCTATGACCATGTGCCGGCCCGATTCCGTCAACCGTTTGAAGAAACGATCAATCACCTTAATACGATTGTCCGCCACGCCATCACCCAGCTTGAAATGATCATTGCCGAGGGTAATGAGGAGCTCTTGCGTGAAACAGCCCATGCGATCACGGTATCGCTGCAAAAGTTCATGGATGTGGCCAGCGGGATCATCCATGGATCGGCCAAAACCATGAGTCAGGATGAAATCGACGCGGCACTTGCTCTGTAACGGGCGAAGCGGTCGGATTTTTACGTGAAAAATACTTGTGGAATGCAGCATTGCCCATTCCGCAATTGACAGCGCGTAAGGCGGCTCCTATTCCAACATCATGACAAAGAATCTTGCCATTGCGATTGCCCAACTGAACCCGATTGTCGGTGACGTCGCCGGAAACCGGGACAAGGTTGTGGCTGCCTGGGAAACTGCGGCCGACAGGGGCGCGGACATTGTCCTTTATTCCGAACTGGTCCTGTCGGGCTATCCGCCAGAAGATCTGGTGATGAAGCCCGCCTTCATGCGCCATCTGCATGAAGCAGTGACCAGCATTTGCGAAGAGACGGCCAAACGTGCTGATGGTCCGGCATTATTGCTGACCACGCCGTGGGAAATTGATGGCCTGCGCCATAACGCGGTGCTTCTGATTGATCAGGGCAAGATCGTTGATGTGCGCGCCAAGCAGGATTTGCCCAACTATGGCGTGTTTGATGAAAAGCGCGTCTTTAGTGCCGGACCGATGCCGGAACCGATTTCATTCCGCGGAGTGAAACTTGGTGTGCCGATCTGTGAAGATGTCTGGACGCCAAATGTTGTTACCCATCTTTCCCGCGCTGGCGCCGAGATTTTCCTTGTTCCCAACGGTTCACCGTTTGAGGCCGACAAGGGCGGGCTGCGTCGCAATCTGATCGAAGATCGCGTGTCTGAATCCAGGACCCCGATGATTTATTGCAACGAGGTTGGCGGTCAGGACGAGTTGGTCTTTGATGGCGGGTCGTTTGGGCTCAATGGTGACGGATCGCTTGCGGTGGCACTTCCGGCCTTTGCTGAAGATGTGGTTGTCACGAACTGGACCAAGGGTGACAACGGCAAGTGGCGCTGTGCCGATGACGCGCCCAAGGCCGAATACCCGACGGGTCTTGATGCGATTTATCAGGCCCTTGTTCTGGGCCTGCGCGACTATGTGAACAAGAACCATTTCCCCGGTGTCGTGATCGGCATGTCTGGCGGGATTGATAGTGCGCTTTCGGCTGCTGTGGCGGTGGATGCATTGGGGGCGGATCGTGTGCGTCTGGTGATGATGCCATCGCCCTATACGTCACGCGAAAGTCTTGAAGATGCCGAGATTTGCGCAGGCATGCTCAAAACCGGGATCGAAAGCATCAATATCGGTCCGGCAATGGCCGCGTTTGAACAGATGCTGGCGCCTACCTTTGAAGGTCGTGATGCCGATATTACCGAAGAAAACATTCAGGCCCGTTCACGCGGGATCATCCTGATGGGGATTTCAAACAAGTTTGGCCACATGGTGCTGACCACCGGCAACAAGTCGGAAATGTCGGTCGGCTATGCAACGCTTTATGGCGACATGTGTGGTGGCTATTCGGTTCTGAAAGACCTTTACAAGACGACCGTGTTTGCATTGTGCCACTGGCGCAATGAACACAAACCTTCTGGCGCGATGGGCCCCAATGGCATGGTGATCCCGGAACGGATCATTACCAAACCGCCATCGGCCGAGCTCCGCCCGGATCAAAAAGACGAAGATAGTCTGCCGCCTTATGACGTCCTTGATGATATTCTTCATCAGATGATTGAAGGTGAGCGGTCTGTTCGCGATATCGTGGATAGTGGTCACGACGAGGCAACAGTGCGCCGGGTTTGGCGTTTGCTGGATCGGGCCGAATACAAACGCCGTCAGGCGCCCCCGGGGGTCAAGATCACCCCGCGTGCCTTTGGCCGTGACCGTCGCTATCCGATTACCAATGGTTTCACGAACCTTGTTACGTGATTGAAAAGTTTGAAATGACAAAACCTGTACTGCGATTTGCCCCCAGCCCGACCGGGCTTCTTCACGTCGGTAACGCCCGTGTGGCACTGATGAACTGGCTCTATGCCCGGAAATCAGGTGGGAAATTCATCCTGCGCTTTGACGATACCGACCCGGAACGCTCGAAAGACGAATATGTCGATGCCATCCGCGAAGATCTTGAATGGCTTGGCCTTGACTGGGACCGTGAAGAGCGCCAGTCGCTCCGTCAGGACAAATATGACGCCGCCATTGCGGACCTTAAAAAGCGTGAATTGCTGTATCCGTGCTACGAGACCGAAGGTGAACTGAACTGGAAACGCAAGGCGGCCCGCCAGCGTCACCAGCCCTTCATCTATGACCGCAAGGCATTGACCCTTTCAGATGACGAAATCGCCGCACTTGAGGCCGAAGGCCGCAAACCGCACTGGCGCTTCCTTTTGACCGATGGTCTGGTCGAGTGGGATGATCTGACACGCGGCCTATGCTCGTTTGATACGGAACATGTATCGGACCCGGTTCTGATCCGTGAAGACGGCTCGCTGCTTTATATGTTGGGCTCGGTGGTTGATGACCTTGAAATGGGGGTGACCCATATCATCCGCGGCGAGGACCATGTGACCAACACCGTGTCACAGATTTTGCTGTATCTGGCGATGGGCGGTAAGCCCGGTGCGCTTGAATTTGCCCATATGCCGCTTTTGGCGGGACCGGGTGGCTCGCAGCTTTCCAAACGTCTGGGCAGCCTTTCGCTGCGCGAGTTGCGCAATGACGGGTTCGAGGTCGAAGCACTGGTTGGTCTGCTGACCGGTCTTGGTGCGTCGGATAAAATCGAACCGGCAAGCCTGGCCCAGGTTCTTGAGAAATTCGACCTGGATCATTATGGCCGTTCAACGCCGAAATTCGATCCGGCCGAGCTGGCAAGCCTGAATGAAAAAGTCATTCATGACATGTCATTTGAAACCGCCCGACCGAAACTGGTTGCTGCGGGTATGGCTGATGCCAATGAAATGTTCTGGAATGCGGTGCGTGGTAATTGCTGGCGCGTCGCCGAGGCGCTGGAATGGTGGGATGTCATCCATCAGACCGTGATCCCGGAAATCGATGCCGAGGATGTCGATTTCGTCAAACAGGCTGCAGAAATGCTGCCCGAAGGTGAACTTGATGCCACCAGCTGGAAATCCTGGACCACCGCATTGAAAGATGCGACCGGTCGCAAGGGCAAACAGCTTTTCATGCCGCTTCGCAAGGCGCTGACAGCCCGCGAACATGGCCCGGAAATGTCGGCAATGCTGGTTCTGATCGGGTCTGAAAAGGCGCGTGCGCGGTTGTGTGGGAAGGCGGTCTAAGCATCTGCTTTGATCGCCGGAAACTTGCCTGCACTTAACCGCAAACACAGCCAAACGGACAAAATGATAATGAACAAGACCCTTCGCATTTATGACACGCTCACCCGCGAAAAGCAGGTGTTTGAGCCGATCGATCCGGAACATGTCCGCCTTTATGTCTGCGGACCGACCGTTTATGACTATGCCCATGTCGGCAATGCGCGGCCTGTTGTGGTGTTTGATACGCTGGTGCGTGTTCTTCGCCACATCTATCCCAAAGTCACCTATGTCCGGAACGTCACCGACGTTGACGACAAGATCAATGCGCGAGCCAAGGAAAGCGGCGAGCCGATTTCCGAAATCACCAAGCGCACGCACAAGGCATATCTGGATGACATGGGTGCGCTCAATGCCGCCAAACCCGATATCGAGCCGCGCGCGACCGAACATATCGCCGAGATGATTGCGATGTGCGAAAGCCTGATCGCGCAGGGCTTTGCCTATGCCGCCGAAGGCCACGTTCTGTTTTCGGTCAGCAAGTTCGACGAATATGGCAAGCTGTCGCGTCGTGACCGCAAGGAAATGATCGCCGGTGCGCGCGTTGAAGTCGCCCCTTATAAACAGGACCCGGCGGACTTTGTTCTTTGGAAACCGTCAGATGACGATATCCCCGGCTGGGACAGCCCGTGGGGCCGTGGTCGTCCGGGCTGGCATATTGAATGCTCGGCCATGTCGACCCGTTATCTTGGCGAGAATTTCGACATTCATGGCGGTGGTTCGGATCTGGTGTTCCCGCATCATGAAAACGAACTGGCGCAAAGCTGCTGCGCGAACAAGGGGTCGAGCTACGCCAAATACTGGATGCATAACGGCCATCTGATGGTCGAAGGTGAAAAGATGTCCAAGTCGCTTGGCAACTTTGTCACCGTGCATGAGCTTTTGGAAAAATGGCCGGGCGAAGCGATCCGTTTGGCGATGATGGGAACGCATTACCATCAGCCGATCAACTGGACGGAAGAAAACCTGCGTCAGGCCAAAGAGGCGCTTGACCGGTTCTATACAGCCCTTCGTCAGAGTTCCGACGTGACCCCGGAAAATATGCCGGTGCCGCGCGCGGTACTTGAAGCACTGTGTGATGACCTGAACACGCCGCTTGCGATTTCTGAGTTCCATAACCTTGTGACCAAATTCAACAAGGCGGAAAAGAAATTCGAGCGTGCCGAGGCCAAAGGTGAAATCCTTGCTGCGGCCAAGCTTCTGGGCATTCTTGAAGCTGACCCCGAAGCCTGGTTTACCGGATCAGCCGATGAAGATGAGGCTGCCGAGATTGATGGCCTGATTGCCCAGCGCGCAGAAGCCAAGAAGAACAAGGATTTCGCAACCGCCGATAAGATCCGTGACGATCTTCTGGCGCGCGGCATCATCCTTGAAGACTTCAAGGAAGGTACTAGCTGGAAACGCGTTTAAGGCTTAATCCGCCTGTGAAATGATAAAAGGCCGCAGTTTTACTGCGGCCTTTTGCGTTGGCGGGGGGGGCAAAGTCAGGCGGCCGCGTCAAGTTCGGTAAACAGTTCCTTTGCCGCGTTCAGGCCATTGATCGCGGCGGGAAGCCCGCCATAAACCGCCATCTGCCAGATCGCCTCGATGATTTCGGTGCGCGATGCGCCTGCGGAAAGTGTATGGCGAATATTGACCTTAAGCTGTGGGGCGGTTTGCCCGCCCAATACGGTCAGGGCGGCAATCGTGCAGAGCTGCCGGGTTTTCAGATCAAGTCCCGGGCGAGCGTAATGACGGCCATAGGCCCATTCCACCAGTGTTTCGGCAAAATCAGGCACAAGTTCGTCATAGGCCTCGGCCAGTTGTCCTTCGAGCGGCGGGTTGAGCTTGGCCACTATGTCGCGACCGGCATCAAGGGCGGAGGTTTTGTCTGTCATTTCGGGGCTCCGTGAAGGGGGCGAACCATCGTGTCATAACCGGCGATTTTGGCATCGAGAACTTCAAGCGTTTCGGTCAGGCTGGCAACGCGAATGGCCAGTTCATCGCGATAGGTCTGAAGCAGGTTGCGGCGGGCCTCGATTGTGCTGTCTCCCTCGGCCCGGAGGCGGGCATATAAAACCCGGTCACGGATCGGCATGCCGAGATCCTTGAGCCGACCCAGAAATTCAAGCCAGCGCAAGACATCATCATCATAGGAACGTCGCCCACCCGGATCACGATGTGAGAGGGGTAGCAGGCCGATCTTTTCGTAATACCGCAGGGTGTGGACAGAAAAACCGCTTTTCTCTGCCACTTCGCCAATCATCATGACGGTCACCTTTGTGTTGAGGTCATTCAATCCTGAACAAGGCTAGGTGCTGGAGTGCATTCTAGGTCAAGCATTATTCTTTGACCGATTTTCATGAGGGGTGGGAAAACTGTGATCGGGTGCATATACCAAAGGTTGCGCATGGGCAGATTTCTGCCCAATTCATGTTGGATCATCAGTTCAAACGGGTTGGATGCAACAGCAAGGCAGTGTCTTCCATGTCTGAAATCGACCGTCGGAATTTTATCAAGGGTGCGGGTGCGCTTGGACTTGCAGGCATGTCTGCATCAATCGGGCAGACTGTCCCGAGGCTGGCGCGTGCGGCGTCGTCGGCAACGGTGCCCGACGTCATCCGTAAAACCGTTGCATCGACGGGTGAAAAAATACCTGCCGTCGGTCTGGGAAGCTGGATCACGTTCAATGTCGGCAATGACATGGTGTTGCGGGATCAGTGTGCGAGCGTGGTTTCGGCGTTTTTCAATGCAGGTGGCCGGATGATTGACAGTTCGCCGATGTATGGATCGGCTCAGGAAGTCATAGGGTATTGCCTTGATAAACTTGGGG
Source organism: Thalassospira profundimaris (assembly GCF_003326795.1). Taxonomy (GTDB): domain Bacteria; phylum Pseudomonadota; class Alphaproteobacteria; order Rhodospirillales; family Thalassospiraceae; genus Thalassospira; species Thalassospira profundimaris_C. The sequence continues at coordinate 125,757 of NZ_JPWI01000010.1, forward strand.
CGCATGACCGGGTTTTTTCGACCGACAAGGTTTGGACGTCGGGGGATGGTGCCGGGCAGATCGCCGAGACGGCAGAACGCTGGCATACAAGGAATTTTGATCTTTTGCAGGTGCATAATCTGGTCGGGATCAATGAAAATCTGCCGCTTTTGTTCCGGATGAAGGATGAAGGCCGGTTGCGATATGTCGGTATTACGACCTCGCACGGGCGTCGTACCGATGACATGATTGCTTTGATGAAAAACGAGCGGCTTGATTTTGTTCAGGTGACCTATAATCCGGTAGACCGCAAGGTCGAGGAATATTTGCTGCCACTGGCCTATGATCGCGGGATTGCCGTGATTGTAAACCGGCCGTTCCGTGGTGGCAGCCTGACCCAGCAGCTGGAAGGCGAACCCTTGCCGGAATTTGCCGCCGACCTCAAAGCGGAAAGCTGGGCGCAGCTGATCTTGAAATATCTGATTGCTCATCCGTCGGTGACCTGTCCGATCCCGGCGACAACCAATCCGGCCCATGCTGCCGAAAACATGCGTGCAGCGACCGGCGTACTTCCCGATGACAAGATGCGCGAACAGATTGCCGCTGTCATTGGCGTTCTGGTTTAGGAAACGGATGTGGGGGTGGTGTCATGAGTGAATGGTGGGATTACGGACTGGCGGATTTTCTGCTGTTTTCTCCGCGGGTCTATTACCGGCTGTTTGAAACCATGAATAGTGTGTGGTGGATTGCCGTTCTTGCGGCCTTTGTTGCGGGCCTTGTTGCCGCCGGATTGGCCATGCGTCACGGGCATCGCGGCAACCGGGTGATCCTTGTGTTGCTGTCGCTGATCTGGGGTTGGGCCGGTTATGGCTTTCTTTGGCAATATTACCAGCCGATCAATTGGGCGGTGGCCTATATCCTGCCAGGCTTTGTGATCGAGGCGGTGCTACTTGCGGTTTTTGCCGCCCGTCCCCTGCCTTTGCGGTTTGGCTGGCGCGGTGATCTGACGTCCTGTGTCGGGGCCGGGTTGCTGGTGGTGGCCTTTGTGATCTATCCCTTCGTCGGTCTGATCGAGGGACGTGATTTGATACAGGCAGAGCTGTTTGGCAGTGCAGCCGATCCGACCGCACTTGGCACTTTGGGATTTGTGTTGATGGCGCGGGGCACATGGCGCTGGTTATTGTTGCCCGTGCCACTGATCTGGTGTGTGTTTGCCAGTGCGACCCTTTGGGTGATGGATCAGCAGGTGGCCTATGTGATGTTTGTTGCGGTTTGGCTGACCATCTTTTCAGGATGGCTTGATCTTAAGAACGGGGTGACAACCCGCCGCCTGACCGAGGCGGAGCGTGCCACCCCCGCATCGCTTAGCGATTAACCAGAAGCCGCAATCCGACGACCGCAAAGAACACACCAAGCACCCCGTTGATCCAGTTCGCAGCGCGCCGATAAATCGAGATCGCAGGTGCCGTCGAAAAGGCGGTGGCATAAAGCAGATGTACGCTGGTCGACAGGATGCCGCATCCGATCACGATGGCGGGACCGACCCAAAGCGGCGCCCCTTGATGAAAGCCGATCGAAATGATCGCAATCCAGGTCAGGATCGCTTTGGGATTGGTCAGATGCAGGGCAAGGCCACGAAAATAATAACCGCGTCCTGAAATCTGGCGCGACGGTGCGGTTTCCGCCTGATCTGTGGGGGCAGGTGCCTTGCGAAAGGCCGTCCGAAAGGCCCGATAGGACATCCACAACAGATATAATCCGCCAAAGATACGAATGGCCGTCATGGCATCGGCATAGGCGGCAAGGACGGCGGACAACCCGGTCAGGGTCAGAAGCCCGATGGAAAAGGATCCGGTTCCGATGCCAAGGGCAAAGCGTTGACCGGCATGGCGTCCCTGATCAAGCGACACGCCCATCAATCCCAAAAGAGCAGGGCCGGGGCTGATCAGACCGACAAGAAGTGCGGTATAGGACAATAAGATTCCCGGCAGATATTGCCCGAATTCAGCAAAGGATGGCATGGGGCGATTTCCTTTTTTGGTGGCGCGTAACTGTAAGTCGACAGGTGTCCGATGTCGAGCAACCAAAAAAGAACCCCTGCCAAAGACAGGGGTCGAGGTGGTTTGCAGTCGTTCCAGCCCCAAGTGGGGGAGTTAGAGGCATTGGAACAACAGGGAGTTATTTTTTCTGCAGCTTGGCCTGTTCGAGAGACCAGTATTCCATGTCAAACAGATCGGCCTCATTGATCGGCTGGAATGTGCCGACTTCTTCCGCTGCATTGATGATGCGGGCCGTCTGTTCGCCAAGGTCACCGGCAATGCGTGCGGCCTTGTCATTGGCACCAAGGCCGATCAGACCGGCACCCTTGATGAGAACCATGCGCGGCCAGGCATCCAGCATGACTTTCGGTTCGCTGGCATTCGGGGCATTACGTTCAAAATAGGCCGTATACCGGGTTTTGAAATCCGCCAGTGCTGCTGCGATGTCATCGGTATTTGCGTTGGCCGCAATGATCAGCGGAAACGGCTTGATACGGATGACGTGATCCGGGGTTGCCGTGCCACGCAATGCTATGGTTTCAAGTGCATCGTTTTCGAGATACCGACGGATCGACGGTGTGCTGCGGAAATCAAGGGCAAGTCCGCCAGCAAACGGTGAATTATCCGCGCGAAGGACGGTTTCAAGATTGGCTGCAAGTGCCGGGTCAATTTCCCGGTCCGAGCTTTCCGGGCCGGGAAGTGCAATGCCCTTGGCAGTCAGATAGTTTTCGGCATCGGTGACGAAATCAATCATGCGGTCATAGGACTGTTTGGCCGTATCACCAAAGGTGAAAAGCCCGTGGTTTTTAAGCCACAATCCTTCGCAATCGGGGAACTGGTCAAACAGATCGGCACCGGCAATCGACAGATCATAGCCCGGCATGACATAGGGAAGGAATGCCAGACGATCCCCGTAAATTTCCCGCATGATTTCTTCGGAATGGTCCTGGTTGGCGAGCGCGAGGACGGCCGTGGAATGGGTATGGTCGACGAAATCAAACGGAAGATAGGCATGCAGCAATGCTTCGACCGACGGGTTCGGGGCGGACGAGTCAAGCAGGTTGCTGCGCAACAGCGCAACCATTTCCGGGTCAGACAGCTTTTTGCCTTTGCGTGCGGCATGAAGCGGGGCGAGCTTCACCGCAGGCAGGCCTGGGGCCTCAATGGTTTCAAGATCCCAGCCACTGCCTTTGACATGCATGATGGCTTCGCCGTCCGCACCGGTGACTTTGACCGAGGTATTGCCACCGCCATGCAGGACCAGATCGGCGACCTGACCGATGATGCGCGAGGTGTAAACACGCAGACCAAGTGCTTCGGGCTGACCGGCTGCGCGTGCCTCGTTGGCATAACGGGCCGCGTCATTATCGTTCCAGAGATTCTCCATCGGGCAATATCCGTAATTCTATCAAAAAATTTCTAAACAAATCCGGGTACGGCAAACCCCCAGGATTGCCGTACCCGTGGTACCAAAGATCAGAAATCGAAGTTGTCGATATTGTCTTTGGTGAAGACGGTGCGGTTCGGCAGCAGGATGATGCCGTTACCGTCGGCTTCGTAGTCATAGCCCTGAACACTGTTCGGGGAGACTTCGACGGTACCAACACCCGGAATGTCGAGCTTGTCGCCAACATTCATCGGGCCGTTATCAAGAACATGGTTGGCAACAAAGACCGAAATCTTGCCCTGTTCGGTAACGTCCCAAAGACCGAAACGCTCAACAGTGCCGCGTTTGACATAGGGGCGCATGACATTCGGGGTCGAGAAACCGACAATGGTAACCTTGCCAGCGCGATCAAGGTTTTCAGCAGCCTGTGCAGAAGCCGGAAGAGCATTGGCATCCGGTGCGATGATGGCATCAAGATCCGGATAGGCTTTCAGGATGCTTTCGGCAGTCTGAAGGGATTTCTGGGCATCGTTATAACCGTACTGGGTGGTAACGATTTCCCATTCCGGATGTTCGGCTGCGATCTTTGCCTTGGCGGCGTTGGCCCATGCATTCTGATCGGTCACGGTCGGGCTTGAATAGAAGAAAGCGACTTTTGCCTTTTCCTTTTTGATGCCGTCATTTGCCATATCGACAAGAAGACCGCCAAGCTGTTCCGGGGTACCCTGGTTGATGTAGTAGCTGCGGCATTCCGGTTTCACGTCGCTGTCCCAGGTCATGACCAGAACGTCGCGCTTCATGGCGCGCTGCAAGGCCGGGCACAGGCCATCGGGGGAAACCGACGACAGAATGATCGAATTGTAACCCTGGTTCACGAAGTTGTTCACGAACTGGACCTGACCGGAAACGCTTGGTTCGGTCGGGCCGTCATAGGTGACATCGATGCCCAGTTCCTTACCGGCTGTGGTCGCGCCATTGCCGCCACTGGTAAAGAAGCCAACGCCGACAAGTTTCGGAATGAAGGCGATCTGGTTTTCGGCAAAAGCCGGTGCTGCTGCCAGAAGCGAGCCGGCAAAGGCTGCTGCGGTCATCAGTTTAAGCGTTCTTCCTGACATTTCTTTCCTCCTTATGATGCTGCGCGTTTTCGGTTCGTCGCCGTTATTCGCGCAGCGACAAAATCGGCCAGCACGGCGCTTCCATGGCGCAATGCGACCGCAACCACCAGCAACGCACCGGAGAGCGCGCTGGAAATCTGACTGGGGACACCGCTCATTTGCAGGCCTTGCTGCAAATAACCGATGACAAGGGTGGCAAGCAGGGTGCCGATGATCGACCCCTGGCCACCATAGATTGACGCACCACCAAGGACTGCTGCGGTAATTGCGGGCAACAGCGTTGCGGTGCCAAGGTCCACACGTGCCGATCCGAAATAGGATGACAGAACAAGGCCCGCGACCCCGGCAAAGACGCCGGTCATGACATAGGTGATGGTCTGAATGGTTTTGATCGGAAGGCCGCTATAGCGGGCGGCATGTTCGCTTAGTCCGCACATAAAGACCGAGCGGCCAAAGCGCGAATAATGCAGAACTACAAACAGGATGGCGGCTTCGATCAGCAGAACAAGGAACGGTGCCGGAAGCCCGCCCAGTTCAAAATAGGCAAAGGATGTAAAGGCATCGGGGAAATTGCCAATCCCCTCATAACCGCTGGCACCGACCACGCCCGAAAGCACGGTCGCAGCCCCGCCAAACAGATACAAACTGCCAAGGGTGACGACAAGCGGCTGAATGCGTGAGACATGAATGACCGTGGCATTGAAAAGGCCTGCCATGGCACCGGCGGCCAGGGATGCCAGCATCGATACCGGCAGAGGCATGCCAAAAAAGTTTGCGATGCCAAAGACAATGGCGCAAAGGCCAACCGCAGACGCAAAGGATACATCGATCCCGCCAGCGATAATGACAATGGTCAGTGGCAGGGCGACGATCCCGATCTGGGCAAAGTCACTGGTGCTGTAAAGCAGGTTCGAAAGATTAAGGAAGCGCGGATTGATCATGCCAAAGATCGCAAATTCGGCGACCAGCATGGCCAGAAGGGCCGTTTCCCAACGCAGAAGATAACGTTTCATTATTTGCCAGCCTCCTGAATGCGGGTTTTAGGCAGGACATCCGAACCCGGTGCAGCAGATTGATCGGAGTGATTGTGATGATGGACCGCATAGCGTTTGGCGCGGATGGCGCGATCAACAGCCATGCGAACACGGCCATCAAGCAGCAGCACCAGAAGCAACACGGCACCGGCAATGAAATCGTTCCAGAAGGCCGGGATTTTAAGGAACACCAGCGCACTGTCGATCGAGGTCAGGAAAATGACGCCAACGAAGATGCCCGGAACTGTTCCGCTTCCGCCCAAAAGGCTGACGCCACCCAGAACGTTTGCTGCAATCGCCTTGAGCTCAAGCCCGTTGCCAGCCTGATTGGGGATGAAGCCGATCTGCGCGGCAAAGATCATGCCCGCAACGGATGCCAACACACCGGCGGCAACAAAGGCTGCGATCTGAACAAGCTTGACCGGAATGCCAAGGTGACGGGCCGCTTCGCGGTTATCGCCCACGGCATAGAAATAGCGTCCAAAACGGGTTTGGCGAACAAACAGCCCGACCACGATCAGGGAAGCAATGACAATGACGGTCAGAACCGAGAATCCGACGGAGCCATTATCGGCCAAGGCCTTAAGCGACAGGGGAAGTTCCTCGATCCAGTTGCCGCCGGTCATGATCAGCATGACGCCGCGGAACAGGCCAAGTGTGCCAAGGGTCGCGATGATTGATGGCACATTGAGCATGGTGACAAGCAGGCCATTGATCAGCCCGGCAATGGCACCGGTCAAAAGGCAGGCGGCAATGGCAAGCCCAAGACTGTGCCCGTCATTAAGCATCATGCCAAGGACGACGGCGCTCAGCCCGAGAACAGAACCGCTTGAAACATCGATGTTGCGGGTCAGGATCACCAGCATGGTGCCCAGTGCAACCGACATCAGAACAAGGCTGTTGGACATGACAACCGATGCGGTCGACAGCGACAGATAACCCGGTGCCGCAGCCCCGATCAGAAGAAAGGCAAGAATGGTGACCGCGCACAGGGTCGCCACGCGATTGCGTGCGAAGAAATCAAGCATCGGTGTGGCTCCCGGACTCGAAGGCAAGATGGGCGATGGCATCAACCGTTACGGCGTCGTGTTCAAGTGCGCCGCATTGAAGGCCATGCGCCATGACGACAACCCGGTCGGCAAGTTGTTCGATCTCGTCAAAGTCAGACGAAATCAGAACAACGCCTAATCCCTTGGCAGCCAGTTCACGAATAAGACGGTAAATGTCGTTGCGGGCGGCAACGTCAACACCACGGGTAGGTTCATCAAGGATCAAAACCCGTGGGTCAGCGGCCAGACATTTCGCCAGCAGGACCTTTTGCTGGTTCCCGCCGGAAAGACGACCGGCCTGTTGTCCTTCGCCCTCGCATTTGATGCCAAGGCTTTGACGGAATGCGTCAAAGGCAGATGTCTCGTCCTTGCGTTTCGGGAAGAAACCCAGACGATGCATGGTGTAGCCAGACATGTTCCATGCAAGGGATGCCTCAAGGAACAGTCCGTTTTGCTGACGGTCCTCGGGCAGATAGACCAGACCGGCATCGACACAGTCACGCGGCGAACGTTTGGTCAGCGGGGTGCCCAGAAGATTGAGGTTGCCGCCGCGTGCCGGACGCAAACCAAACAGGGTTTCTGCAAGCTCAGACCGACCGGCACCGACAACACCGGCAAGGCCGACAATCTCGCCCGCCCGAACATTAAACGAAATGTCGCGGAAACCTTCGCCACTGAAGCGGTCAATTTCCAGAACCACATCGCGTGTGCCGAAATCAATATCGTTGGCCGCACGTGCAACCGGTTGGGCCGATTGCACGGTTTTGGTCATGGCTTCGACGATCTGATTGTCGTCATATTCGCTAAGCGGGCCGGATAGAACAATTGCACCATCGCGCAAAACGCTGATCACGCTGCAAATTTCGCGAATCTCGCGGAGCTTGTGCGAGATAAAGAAGATGCCAACACCCTGTGCTCTGAGCTGACGGACGCGGTCAAACAGGGCGTTTGCCTCGTGCGGGGTCAGGGCCGATGTCGGTTCATCAAGAATAAGGACACTGGCCTTGCGAATCAGGCCGCGCATGATTTCGACAATCTGGCGGTCGGCAATTTCAAGTGTTGCGGCCTGCGCATCAAGATCAAGCGAAACCGCAAGATCGCGCAGCAGGGCTTCTGCCTCGGCGCGCAGGGCGCGCGGTTTGGCCTTGAGACCAAGACAGATATTTTCCAGCACGGACTGGTTAGGAAGGATGTGAGCTTCCTGCGGGACAAGATAGAGACCAAGCGCCTGTGCGGCAGATGGAGATGCCTTGCCCAGAAGCTGTTCATTGATTTCGACCGTTCCCTGGTCAGCATCAACCAGACCGGCGATGGTTTTCATCAAGGTGGATTTACCCGCGCCGTTCCCGCCCAGAAGAGCGTGAACCTGCCCGGCTAGCAGTTCGATATTGATCCCCTTGAGAACCGGTGTTCCGCCATAGGATTTCCATATGTCGGCAACACGGACTGCGATCCGGGATGTTGTATTCTGTTCCATCCCTAGGAGCCTGTTCATTTGTTTTTATGAAAAACATTTGATCGCATGATTCCAAATTCGTCAACAAGCATGATTTTTTGATGATTTCGCTGATATCCAAGGATATTGAGCGAAAATGTGCTGCGATGCGGAAAGTTTTTATGCAATTCCATGTCGTGCGCACAGCTGTTGACGTGATCATTTGTTTCATGAATAATCAAATGAACATCAAAACAGAATTTCAGGGACTGGAAATATGGCGTCGGACGGAAGCGACTGGAGTTATGCGGATGCGGAGGAGGAAACTCTAACCCGTATTGCGTGGTACTACTATAACGATGGCATGACCCAGGGCGAAATCGGCGACAAGCTTGGTCTTTCGCGTATCAAGGTTTCCCGTCTGCTCGAAAGCGGTCGACGAACCGGCATCATTCAGGTGCGGATCAATTCCCGGTATCAGGGCTGTCTTGAACATGAACAGCGTCTTTTGGATGCCTGGGGCCTTCGCGAAGTACGTGTTGTGCCGAATCTGGAAAACGGTGATCTGAACGAGCGTCTTGGTCAGGCGGCTGCGCAGTTTCTGATGCAGCGTCTGGGGAACGACGATCTTCTTGCTGTGGGTTGGGGGGCGACGGTCAGTCACACCATTCAGCGCATCGGGCATATGGCCAATGAACGCAATGTATCGCTGGTCAGTTTGACCGGCGGGGTTGCGACCTATGTTGACGGGATGCGCACCGCGAACTGGGGCAGCAGTGTCCATCTGTTACCGGCACCGCTTGTGGTTTCCGAGGATTCGGTCGCCCGGGCCCTGATGGGTGAGCCGGGCATTTCCAACGTTCTCGAGATGGCGATGAATGCTGCCTATCAGCTTGTCGGTATCGGCGAATTGAATAACGAGTCGACCGTGGTCCGCAGTGGCTATGTCACCCCGGCCGAGGTCGAGCCGCTGCGCCGCAAGGGTGCGGTGGGCGACATCCTGTGTCAGTTCTTTGATGATAATGGCGATGTGCTTGATCTGTCGCTGCATCAGCGTGTGATCGGGGCACGTCTTGAATCCCTGAATAAATCAAAGAACGTCATCGCTGCGGCGGGTGGCGATGGCAAGGTGCGCGCGATCCGTGCCGCCCTTAAAGGAAAATATGTCGACATCCTGATAACGGATGAAAAAACGGCAGAAAAATTGTTGGAGGAAGTCTAGGCAATGTCAGCAGGAGATTACCTGCTTGCGGTCGATGCCGGAACAGGCAGCGGTCGGGCAGTTGTGTTTAATCGCGATGGTCATCAGCTTGGCGCATGCCAGCGTGAGTGGTGGCATAAGGAAGACCCGCGTTTCCCCGGTTCAATGGATTTTGATGTTGAGGGCAACTGGAAACTGATTTGCGACTGCATTGCCGGTGCGCTGTCCGAAGCCGGTGTTTCAGGTGACGAAATTGCCGCCGTCAGTGCGACTTCCATGCGCGAGGCGATTGTTGCCTTTGATGCGGATGGCAAGGAAATCTGGGCGTGTGCCAATGTTGACGGTCGTGCCGTTGATCAGGTGCGCGAGCTTAAGGAAAGCTTCCCGGGTGTCGAGGAAGACCTTTACGGCAAGACCGGGCAGACCTTTGCGCTGGGCGCCTTGCCACGGCTTCTCTGGATCCGTCAGCAGATGCCAGACATCTATGAAAAGATTGATCGCATTGCGATGCTCTCGGACTGGGTGGTTGCCCGTCTTTCGGGGGTAATCGCATCTGATCCGTCCAATGCCGGGACTACCGGTATTTTCGGATTGAAGGAACGCAACTGGTTGCCCGAGGCCATGCGTGCGGTTGGTCTGCGTGATGATATCTTCCCGCAAGCATGTGAAACCGGAACGGCTGTTGGTCATGTCACTGCAAAGGCCGCCGCAGAAACCGGCTTGTCGACCAAAACCGCCGTTGTTGTCGGGGGTGGTGATTGCCAGTTGGGTACGGCTGGTCTTGGTGTCACCGGGATCGGGGATTGCGCGGTTCTGGGCGGAACGTTCTGGCAGCAGATCGTCAATGTCGATCAGAACCTGACCGACCCGTCGATGAATTTGCGCATCAATCCGCACGTGATCACCGGCCTTAATCAGGCCGAGGCGATCAGCTTCTTTGTCGGGGCTGTGATGCGCTGGTTCCGTGATGCCTTCGGGCAAGCAGAACTTGCGCAGGTCGATGATCCCGGCAAGGCCTATACCCTGCTGGAAAACCAGTCAAAGAATGTGCCGCTTGGCGCGCACGGGGTTATTCCGATTTTCTCCGATGTGATGCGCTATGGCAGCTGGTATCACGCCGCCCCGTCTTTCCTTAATCTCAGCATTGATCCGGAAAAATCCGGTAAGGCCGTCTTGTTCCGTGCCTTGCAGGAAAATGCCTGCATCGTGGCCGCGCGGAACCTGGAAGCGATCTTTGCGCTTAGTGGTAAACGTCCGGAGCAGATCGTGTTCGCTGCAGGTGCGGCAAAAAGCCCGCACTGGTCGCAAATGCTGGCCGATGTGACCGGTATTCCGGTTGCAACACCGGTGATCAAGGAAGCAACCGCACTTGGTTGTGCCGCAGCCGCGGCTGTTGGTGGCGGTTTGCATCATGATCTTGCCGCTCTTGGGCGTGAATGGGTGCGGTGGGAGAATACGTTCGAGCCCAACGACAAGGTCAAAGCCGATTACGACGCATTGGGTGAACGCTGGGCGCAGGCCTATGCCGCGCAGCGCCAATTGGTCGATCAGGGGGTTACGACCTCCATGTGGAAAGCGCCGGGCATCTGACCTGGCAAGAAAATTGATCGAAGTGAATTAATCAAAAAGGATAAATCATGCTCGTACAAATGGTGCATATTGAAGTCAAACCGGGACATGTCGATGAATTCATCGAGGCATTCCGGATCAACTATGAAGGAACGCGCAAAAACGAAGAGGGCAACCTGCGTTTTGATGTGCTGCGCGACCCGGAAAATGAACATAAGTTCATGATTTACGAAGTTTTCAGTTCCGAAGATGCTTTTCAGGCGCATCGCCAGACCGAACATTACAAGGAATGTGTGCGTCGCATCGACCCGATCATCACCGGCCCGCGCACGAAAACCTATTTCAACGCGGAAATGGCCGATTACCTTTCCTGAGGTAATCAGTCCGTCTTTCGGGCGGTCTGTCAGCGTCCGAAGATATAACAAAGCCCCGGTATAATGCCGGGGCTTTGCTTTATATTATATCTATAGATCCGGTTTGACCGGGTTGATCAGGCTTCGCTTTCGGCCTCGGCCAGAATTTCGTCACCCTGTCGGGCGATCTCGGAGAGGGCCTGTTCAAAGACCTCTGGTGGATGGCCGCCGGAAATGGCGAATTTGCCGTTAATGACATAGGTCGGAACCGAGCTGATGCCTGCTTCGCCGAATTCGTCTTCCTCGGCGCGGACTTCCCTGGCGAATTCATCGCTGGCAAGAATTTCCGCCGCACGTTCCGGCGACAGTCCGACGTCCTCGACCGCACGTGTGAGAACACCGTGATCAGACATATTGTCCCCACCCTGGAAATAGGCCGCAAACAGATTAAGCTTAAGCGCGGTTTGCTGGCCGTATGCGCCTTCCTTGCCAGCCCAATAGAGCAGGCGGTGGGCATCAAAGGTGTTGTAGATGCGGCTGTCCGAGCTGAAATGGATCGGGAAACCGACATTTTCGGCCATCATGGTAATGCGTGCGCGATTGTCCGCACTCTGGTCAGCAGTAAGACCGTATTTTTCCTTGAGGTGCTCGGCGAGGTCCTGACCTTCTGGCGGCATGTCACGGTTCAGTTCGAACGGATGCCAGCGCAGTTTAACATCGATCTCGCCATCAAGACGGCTGATGGCATCTTCAAGGTTCTTATACCCGATAATGCACCAGGGGCAGACAACGTCCGAAACGATGTCGATCTGCATGGGAATGGCGTTCGTCATTGGTAAGCCTTGCGTTATGTAATTCGATACTGCCCATCACATAATAGGTATGGGGCCAAACGCAAGAACAGATCGCAAAGCTTTATGCGAAAGAGGCTGGTGCACATCTTTACGAATGCCGGGCACAAGGCATCGGAAGGTCATATCGGAAATCGGAATGCGGAAAACGGGAGCCGGGTTTCAGCTTGGTCCATCTGTCGGACTGCGCCGGGCATTGTCGACCATATATTCTGCGAATGTTTCAAGGATCGGGCAAGACCAGTCAGCACGCATACGTTCGCCGTCACGTTCCCATTCGCCGTACCAGCGTTCGTCGATGTCGCGGAAAATGGTGTAATGGGCGAACCTGTCTGATGCCGTCCAGCAATTCTTGCCTGTGCGTTGCCAGGTCAGACCGGCAAGCATCATTATATCAACGCTGGAGGTGGCTTCATATGCCATCGTCGATGTCCCTAGACCGCGGAGGGTGTGCTTCAAACTGCGGCGCAGTATCCGCAGGCTTTACAATGTATGGTAGAGTTAAGCATTGAAAGGTGGGGGTTACAACCATTCAAGGGGACAGGTGAGCTATTCTTAAGGTGGGTGCAGGGTGGGATAGGGTGGAAAACGTCCCGAGCAGCCTGATTTGCGTAATGCTGTTGCGCTGAGGGGTGTTTTGCGGCAATTTGCCAGACCCGTTTACCGGAAAGAGCCGATCCGTAAGGGAAAGCAAGGCCACCCGGAAAGAGAATTCGATCAGTTGGAATGAATATGTCAGACAAGCGCGTCTATCTCTATGACAGTACCTTGCGCGACGGGCAGCAGACCCAGGGCGTGGATTTTTCGGCCGCGGACAAGACCGCGATTGCCAAGGCACTGGACGAATTGTCGATTGACTATATTGAAGGTGGTTGGCCGGGGGCAAATCCGACCGATGATGCATTCTTTGCCAATCCGCCCAAGCTTAAGAATTCCAAACTGACCGCTTTTGGCATGACGCGTCGTGCCGGCCGTTCGGCATCAAATGATCCGGGGCTGGCAAGCCTCGCGCAGAATGCGCCGATCGTTTGTATGGTGGGCAAAAGCTGGGACTTTCAGGTCACCGAGGCACTGGGGATCGAGCTTGATGAAAATCTGGCGATGATTTCGGAATCCATTGCCCATCTGAAATCACAAGTTTCCGAAGTCATGTTCGATGCCGAGCATTTCTTTGATGGCTATAAAGCCAACCGGGACTACGCGCTTTCGGCGATCAAGTCGGCCTATGAAGCCGGTGCGCGCTGGGTGGTTTTGTGTGACACCAATGGTGGCACGCTGCCGGACGAGATTTTTGACATCGTGACCGATGTTTGCTCAGTCATTCCGGGCGGCAACGTTGGCATTCATTGCCATAATGATACGGAAAACGCGGTCGCGAACTCGCTTGCGGCGGTGCGTGCGGGGGCGCGACAGGTGCAGGGCACGCTGAATGGTCTGGGCGAGCGTTGCGGCAATGCCAACCTGATTTCGATCATTCCGACCCTGATGCTCAAGATGGGATATGATGTTGGTATCTCGCATGAACAACTGACCCATTTGCGCCGGATTTCGCATGTTCTTGACGAGCGCCTGAACCGCGAACCGTTGCGTCAGGCAGCCTATGTCGGTGACAGTGCCTTTGCGCATAAGGGCGGGCTTCATGTATCTGCTGTGGAAAAGAACCCGGCTTGTTACGAGCATGTCGAACCGGAACTGGTCGGGAACCAGCGCCATATCCTTGTGTCCGATCAGGCGGGGCGTTCGAATATTCTGGCCCGTTTCCGTGAAATCGGTGTCGAGGTCGATCCAAAATCCGAAGCGATTGGCAAGCTGGTTGAAACCGTCAAGCAGCGCGAGTTTGACGGTTATGCCTATGACGGGGCCGAAGCCAGCTTTGAACTTCTGGCCCGCAAGGCGATGGGCGAGCTTGATCGTTATTTCCGTGTGACATCGTTCCGCGTGATTGACGAACGTCGCTGGGTTGATGAGCAGGACGAGCAGGTCATCACCATGTCCGAAGCCACCGTCAAGGTCGTGGTCGGCGAAGACCAGTTCATGTCGGTCGCCGAAGGTAACGGTCCGGTCAACGCCCTTGATGCCGCCTTGCGCAAGGTTCTGGTAACGGTGCCGGAATATCGCGAAGCGGTCGAGCAGATCGAACTGATCGATTATAAGGTCCGCATCATAACCCGTGGCGATGGCACGCGCGCGGTGACCCGCGTCATGATCGAAAGCCGCGACAAGGATGGCAATAGCTGGTCGACGGTTGGTGTTTCGACCAACATTATCGAGGCGTCCTATAACGCGCTTCGCGATTCCATTACCTATAAGCTGTTCAAATCCAGCGTACGCAGCCAGCACGGCTAAACCCGACGCCTTTGAACGCTGCATCATGCGACCGGGCAGTCTCTGCCCGGTCGTTTGTATTTGGGGCGGGGGATGGATGCCGTGGAGCAATGTGATCGCAACTTGCCGTCATCGAGACTGGCGCGAATGGTTGGCTTTTGCTAAGTAAGCGCCAATATTGACGGAAATATCCGTCACCAACCCGCATTTGACGACCGGAGATCTGACCCGATGAGCGACGCCGTAGGGAGTGCCAAACCCGAAACTGGGGGCATTGCCAATCCGCCCGTAATCATTCTGATTGAACCGCAGCTTGGCGACAATATCGGCAAGGCTGCGCGGGCGATGTTGAACTGTGGTCTGGTCGATCTGCGTCTGGTGCGACCGCGCGATGGCTGGCCCAATGAACGGGCGACGGCCAATGCATCGGGTGCCGATATCGTGATTGATAACACCCGGGTGTTCGAGCGCGAGGAAGATGCCCTTGCCGATCTCAACCGCGTTTATGTGACCACGGCCCGCACCCGTGATGCGATCAAACCGGTCTTTACCCCCAAGGGTCTGGCACCGGAAATGCGCACCGTGATCGGGCGTGGTGAAAAGGTTGGTGTGATGTTCGGTCCGGAACGGACCGGTGTGCGCAATGAACATATTGCGATGGGCGATGCGGTTGTGACCGTGCCGCTTAATCCCGGTTTCACGTCGCTTAATCTGGCGCAGGCGGTTCTGCTGATCGGGTATGAATGGTGGCAGGCTGGCGTCGATGTGCCCGATTATCAGATGATGATGAACGATACCTTCCCGGCGACCAAGGATGATATGGAACGCCTGTTTGTTCATCTTGAGACCGAGCTTGATGCATCGGGTTTCTTCCGGGTCGAGGAAAAGCGTCCGAACATGGAACGGAATATCCGCAACATCTTTAACCGTGCGAACCTGACCCATCAGGAAGTCCAGACATTGCGCGGCATGATCGTTGCGATGCGCGGCGGCAAGTTCAAAGCCAAGGATTGATCCTGCAAACCCGATATTGTCCAGTAGGTTGTCGGGGGATCGCCGCCGGGTTTGGCAAAGGGGCGGTTTGCTTTGACCGCTATCGCATCCGATGCGGCAGAAATGCAGGGCTTGCATGCATTGTCAGGCGGGCGATTAATGTTTGACTCTTGGTCAATCATCTCTATATTGCGCCTCACTTCCGAGAAAGCGGGTCGAAACAGGTGTTTTCGTCCCCGTTCCGTATGTCCGAATACCGGCACATGGAAACTATCGGGACAATAAAGTGATCTTTAAAAAAAGAGAGTTACAAAATGTCGAAACGTATTGCTGCAAAGCATAAGATTGACCGCCGCCTTGGTGTTAACCTTTGGGGTCGTGCAAAGTCGCCGCTGAACAAGCGCGAATACGCACCGGGTATGCATGGCGCAACCCGTCGTAAGAAGCCGACCGACTATGGTACCCAGCTGTTCGCTAAACAGCAGCTTAAAGGCTACTACGGTTCCATCTCCGAAAAACAGTTCCTGCGTTACTTCAAAGAAGCATCGCGTCGTCCGGGTGACACCTCGGAAACCCTCGTTGGTATCCTTGAGCAGCGCCTCGACGCGGTTATCTACCGCATGAAATTCGTTCCGACCGTGTTTGCTGCACGTCAGTTCGTTAACCACGGCCACATTCTTGTTAACGGCAAGAAAGTAACCATTCCGTCTTACCTTGTTAAAGAAGGTGACGTTGTCGAAGTGAAATCCGCTTCGCGCGAAATCCCGATGGTTATGGAAGCAGCCAACCTGGCAGAACGTGACGTTCCGGAATATCTCGACGTTGATGCGAAAGCCTTCAAAGGTACCTTCGTTCGCGTTCCGAAATTCGCAGAAATTCCGTACCCGGTTCAGATGCAGCCGAACCTGGTCGTCGAATTCTACTCGCGTTAATCCTTACGGATTTCGCGACGAAACGATACGAAGACGCCCGCTGGAAACAGCGGGCGTTTTTGTTTGGCTGTATCACGGGCGACCATCGGCCAGCTTTGCAATAATCCTGTCAGAAATTGCTCTGGCGGGATTGTTTTTTGCCTAAACGGCTTTGTTGACAGACAGAGATTTCAAACTTTGTCGCCCCCAAAGAGTTTCCTTGATTTTCCATGCTGCGGGCCGCATCTTGATGGTGGGAAAAATATAAAAAATGTCATACGAGCCCTTTGGGTGCGTTATGAAGCCAAGGAAACGTCGATGCATCTTGAAACCTGGCTTGCCTATGTTGCGGCCTATACCATGATCTGCCTGATCCCGGGGCCAAGCGTCCTGATGGTGCTGGGGCAATCTGTGTCCCGTGGGCGAGGTGCGGCGCTTTATTGCGTGATTGGGGATCTTGCCGGGGGTGTGTCGGTGATGACGGCATCCTATCTTGGTCTTGGTGCGGTTCTGGCCGCATCAAGCGAGATGTTCATGGTCGTGAAATGGGCGGGCGTGGCCTATATGGCGATCCTTGGTGTCCTGCAAATTCGTCAGGCCCGCCGTGAAGGCCGATTTGGCGGGCAGGCTGTTTCAGATGGCGGGGAAAATATGGTTTCCCATCCCGCCGAACAGGGGCTTTGGACCGGTTTGCGGGCGGGGTTCCTGACCGGCGTTCTGAACCCCAAGATCATTCTGTTTTACATGGCGTTTCTGTCGCAATTCATTGATCCGACCGGCAATCAGACGGCCCAGTTCCTGATCCTGATGGTGACGTCGCTTGTGATTGTTGCAGCTGTTCTGTGCAGTTATGTCTTTGCCGCGTCACGGGTGCAGACCCTGCTTAAGGGCAAAAAGGCCCGTCAGTATCTTGGTTATGGCGGTGGTGGATTGATGCTTGGTGGCAGTGCAATCATGGCAGCGTCACGCTAGAAACCCGATCACAGCCAAACGATCAAAGAAAACCCCCGATGCGATGTCGCATCGGGGGTTTTGTCTTTCAGGCCTGTCAGGATGCCAGCAACAGCTATGGCTTGTTAAGTTGCTCGGATGCCTGTTGGGCCGCGGCGGCAACGGCTTCCTGTTTTTGTTCCGGTGTGGCGTCGGCAGGGACATCGACCTTGACGTTGCGCGATGCCATCTGGATACCGTTTTCCTTGAACATCGCCAGAACGCTTTGATAGACGGTTTTGCGAATGGTGAATTGTTCACCGGGTTTGGAGGTATATTTCAACCCGATCACCATGTTGAATTCCTCCATCCGGCGCACACCCTGGGATTTCAGCGGTTCGATGAAGCTGTCGCCGATCAGCGGATCATTAAGAAGATCGGCAGAAAGCTTTTTGACCAGCTTTTTGATCTTGTTGACGTCGGTTTCAAACGGCACACGGAATTCCAGTTTGACGATGACCCAGTCGCGGCTGTGGTTGACGATGGATTTGATTTCGCCAAACGGCACGGTCTGAAGCGGACCGCGATGGTGACGCAACTGCATCGACCGGATCGAGATGTTTTCAACCCGCCCCCTGAGGTTGTCGACCTCGATATATTCGCCAAGGCGGAATGCATCATCAAGCAGGAAGAACACACCCGCGACAACGTCACGCACAAGTGCCTGACTGCCAAAGCCAAGCGCCAGACCAACCACGCCTGCACCGGCAATCAGCGGCCCGATATCAACGCCAAGCGATGACAGCGTGACCATGGCCACCATGATCACGATTACCGTCAGGGCAAAGTTCTTGAGCAGCGGCAGCAGGGTTTCAATGCGTGACAGCCCGGCACCACCACCTTCGTCACCGCCATGACCACTGTTTGACGCGCTCATGCGTTCATCAAGGAATGTCTTGATCAGCGACCAGATCAGATCGGCAATCAGAAGGATCATGATGATTTCGGTTGATGCATCAATGATCCGGGCAAAGATCCCGGCATCCTCTGCCATCGCCAGACGATCCAGACCCCAGATGCGCCACATGCCAGCCAGCACAAAGACCAGAGCCAGCAGGCGCACGCCGCGTTTCAAAACGGTGGTGAAGACCGGAAGCATGGGTTTGACCGGCTGGTATTCTTCGTCATGTTCAAGGGCATTTGCCTGTGCCGCAGCATTTCGCTCGGTTGCTTCCTGTTCGGCGGCTTTGACCTTGATGCGATGCTGGCCTTCGATGATGTTGCGGAAGATCACATCAAACAGACAGGCCAGACCGATCACCAGCAAGGCCTTGAGTGCGCGCTCCGCCCCGACAATTGCCGCCCCGCCGACAAGGATCAGCCAGGCCGAAACAATCGCAGGCCATAGACGGGCAATCGAGGTTGGCAGGGCGATCTTTTCGACTTCATTGGTTGCTGTGTGGCTGGCAAAGAACCGGCCAAGCCACCATGTCGCGACACAGAATGAAATGACTGCGATCAATACGGCAAGGTCAAACAGGATCACATCGCCCAGGACCATGGTTGGTGCGGCGCTGAATACACCGGCCAGCCCGAATGCAAACAGGGAAATCCCCGCCGCCCAGGTCAGGCTTTTGGTCAGGGCAGTGGCTGCAAGCGGATCAACATTGATCATGCGAAGACCATCGGCCTTGGGCGCAAACAGGAACTGCAAAATGATCATCAGGATGCGCAGCAGGAAGAACGATGTCAGCAACGACATCACCGCTGCTTTCATGATTGGCGGCCAGTCAAAGATCAGGAATGTGCCCACCGACCCGATGGCAAATACACCAAGTGACAGCAGTGAAAGCACACAAAGGGCGATGATCTGTTTGAGGCGGTCGGAGAATTTTTCGGGTGTCTGGGCCTCAAGATAGGCACACATGGATGCAGAAAACCGGCGATAGATGATCTCGGCAATGATTCCGACACCAACAAAAACAGCCGTGAAAATGGCAACCCACATCAGACCGGTCTTGCCGAAATCCGAAGACATCAGGGCCAGGGTGGCGTCAACTTCGTCGGGGAAGGCGGCAAAACCGCGAAGGGTTTCGTCAATATGGGCCTTGGTGCGGTTGATGCCATCATCAAGGAACGCGTAATAGCTGAAGGCCTCGGCTGCAACATCATCGGGCGCGCTGGCCGGGTTGGATGTGGCAGGGGCAGCATCATTTGATCCGGCCATGGCGGCAACGGCAGCCATTTGTGCAGATGCAGGTGTGTGCTGGGCGACAAAGCATGCAGAAACCAGCCAGATTGCCAGCCATGCCATTGTTTTGATTGCTCGTTTCATCCCTGGTCTTTTCCCCTGTTACGCGATGTTTCGCATCTCACAAAGATGGGGAACTTGGTCCCAAGCATCAAGAAATAGTTTTGCGACGTAGGGGTAATAAACGCCAAGGATGTATTTTGAACAGTCAAAGGCACAAAAAAACGCGCCGGGCATGGCCACAGCGCGTTTTAGCGTCGGGTGTGTTGCGCGCCTTAGGCCGCGACAGCAACGCCCTTGTCTTTAAGATGCTGGGCCAGTTCGCCCGAAGCAAACATTTCGCGTACAATGTCGCAACCACCAAGGAACTCGCCCTTGACGTAAAGCTGCGGAATGGTCGGCCAGTTCGAGAAGTCCTTGATACCCTGACGGATTGCCGGGTCTACCAGAACGTTGATGTCCTTGAACTGAACGCCAAGCTCGGCCATGACCTGAACCACGGCAGCAGAGAAGCCGCACTGCGGGAACATTGCGGTGCCCTTCATGAACAGAACGATGTCGTTATCGTTGATGTCCTTCTGGATGCGATCGAAAACCGGATTGTCGGTCATAATGATTGTCCTTGGCTTGAGCGGCGATCTTGTGTCCGCGGAAACGAGTTAAACTTTTATGGCCGAAGATATGGCTGGAACCTGAGGTTCTGTCAACTGTTGCGGCGGTTTTTACGGGCTGTGCGAAAGTTATCCCATGTAAAAATACCAAGTCCGAACCACACAAGACCATAGGTGACCATATGCGCGCTGGTAAAGGTTTCTCCAAATACCAGAACCGCGACAAAGAACTGCAGGGTCGGATTGAGATATTGCATCAAGCCCAGAACCGAGAATTTCATGTTCCGCGCGGCATAGGCAAACAGGACAAGCGGGACTGTGGTGCAAACACCCAGTCCGACCAAAAGCAGATCATTGGTCGTGCCGGTATGGCCAAATGCCATGCCGCCCTGTCCGCTTAGCCAGATCATATAGCCAAGGGCAATTGGCGTGATCAGCGCACATTCCACAAACAGTCCGGCAATCGGATCGGCTGGTACAAATTTGCGGATCACCCCGTAAAAGCCAAAAAGGGATGACAGGCTAAGCGCAATCCAGGGCAATTGTCCGTAAAAGACCAGAAGGTTTATGACCCCGATGGCACAGATGCCAACCGACAGGATCTGAATCCGGTTAAGTTTTTCGGCAAAGAAAATCCGCGCAAGGATCAGCATGATCAGCGGCATGATGTAGTAGCCAAGGCTTGCTTCAAGCGCGTTGCCGCTATTGACCGCCCAGATATAGATCACCCAGTTTCCCGCCACCAGCAAACTGCTCAGGAACAAAAGCCCCAGCGTCTTGGCCGAGGAAATCAGAACCCAAAGCTGTTTGCGACGGCCAAGTGCAAAGATCATCGCGAATGTCAAAACCGCTGACCAGATGATCCGGTGTGACAGGATTTCAAGCGGCACCGCAAAGGATACCATTTTGAAATACAGGCCAAAAATGCCCCAGATGGTAAAGGCACCAAGTCCGGCAAGTGGTCCGGCACCGATCAGAGCAGGCTTTTCCTGTGATGACATTTGATGAGCCGTGGTCAGTTAATGGGGCTGGTCAAACCGGATCGTGGGTGTGGCGGCGGGCGGTTCCGGTTTTAACGAAATCGGGCGCCGATAGGTGGTCGGCGCCCGAAAAAAAATCTTGCCTTTTGCCAAAATACCGACTGGCGTATGGCGCATGCAACTGGCGGGTTATTCCGGTGCTGACGTCTGAAGGGCAAGGGCATGCAGATCGCCGCCCATTTTGCCCTTGAGCGCGGAATAAACCATCTGGTGCTGAACCACGCGGGTTTTGCCGCGGAAGGATTCAGACACAACAATTGCAGCATAATGATCGCCATCACCGCGCAGATCCTCGATCCGGACATCGGCGTCAGGAAGGGCTTCCTTGATCATGTTTTCGATTTCATAGGCTTCCATGGCCATGGCGTTTATTCCTTATAATTGATCGGCGGCATGTGGCGGGCCCCGATTAAACCTCTTTTATCTGGTATATGTTGTTGTCACGGGGGCTGTCAATTTCTGCGCGCGGGGCAGGAACAAACATTGGTGAAAGATGCTGTGAAGCTTGTCTTGGAAGCGATATTACGCTAATTACCCAGCCTTGGGTTGCGCACACCCGCCGTCCGCAAGGTTATCCTTTGGTAAAGTGGCGCTTATGAATTAAACGGACCCGTTTCCCGATCAGGGTACGGCCCGGCAATGCGGACCCCCGGCCTCCTGTGTGGAGACGAAAATGACTTCAAACAGTCTGAATATCAGCCGTGCCGATATCGACACGGATGCGACTGAACAATTCAAGGCACAGGCAAAACGCCTGCGCAAAGCCTTGGCCGCGCGCGATGTATCAATCTCGCATGCCGGATCGCTGGAACTTTTGGCGCAAAGCCACGGTTTCCGGGACTGGAATACCGCGGTCGCCATGGCGCGACGGAACATCCCGACCAATGTTTCCGATCTTGGCATCGGCAAACGCTTTGCCGGATCGTACCTTGGCCATGCGGTCACCGGATTGATCCGCAGTGTGACGGCCACCCCGACACCGGGCGTTTTCCGGGTTGAGGTGCATCTTGATGAACCGGTGGATGTAGTGGAATCAAAGCGCTTTAGCGGCTATCGCCAGCGCATAGCGTCACGGATCAACGAACATTGCGAACCGGTGCTGGTCAATGGCATGGCCGGGCCGGGGCTTTCGATTGATCTGCTGTTGCGCGATCAAGACGGCCAGTGACACAGTTTATTGAAACGATAAATGACCAAACGCTCCGGCAGCTTCCCAAAGTTGCCGGGGCCTATGTGCTGGTGATCGAACTGGCAAATGATCTTGTCCTTCAGAACAAACGCTTCGCCGGAACCATTTTGCCCAAAGGCACCTACCTTTATTGTGGCTCGGCCAACGGCCCCGGCGGCATTGCTGCGCGCGTCAAACGCCACTGCAAACAGGATAAGAAACCCCATTGGCATGTCGATGAACTGACCTCAAACGGGGCAGGGCGGATTGTGTCTGTGCTGGTGGTGCCGGGCGGGAATGAGTGCGAACTCAGGGCCCGCTTGCAACGATATGCGCCCGATGTCCCGGTAACCGGTTTTGGCAGCAGCGATTGCACAGACTGTTCAGCACACTTGATGTCCGTGCCGGTAAATCAATCACGAAAATTTGGGAAAATCATAGCGGGGGCTGCTTAGCCCCCGGTCATGCTCATATGACGACCGACAGCCGGTTTCTGGCCTTTGCGGTCAATCACGAAGTCATGGCCTTTGGGTTTGAGGTCCATGGCGGCATCAAGCATCTGATCAAGGGCGCGTGGGTCGCCAGTACGCAGGGCGGCGCGCAAATCAACGTGGTCTTCCTGACCAAGGCACATGTAAAGCGTACCGGTGCAGGTCACACGCACGCGGTTGCAACCTTCGCAGAAATTATGGGTCAACGGGGTGATGAAGCCCAGACGCCCACCGGTTTCGGCCACGGTGGTATAGCGGGCCGGGCCGGGGGTGACGTGATCGGACGGGATCAGGGTGAATTCCTGTTCCAGACGTTCGCGGACCACCGTCAGTGGCAAGTACTGATCGGTGCGATCACCATCGATATCGCCAAGCGGCATGGTTTCGATTAGGCAAAGATCGAAACCTTCTTTCCCGCACCATGACACCAGACGCGACATTTCATCTTCGTTGAAGTTCCGAAGGGCAACCGTATTGATCTTGATGCTGATCCCGGCAGCCTTGGCGGCTTCAAGCCCTGCGAGAACCTGTTCAAGGCGGCCACGGCGGGTGATTTCGGTGAATTTCTGGGAATCAAGGCTATCAAGCGAGATGTTCAGGCGCTTGACGCCAAGGCGGGCCAGATCATCGGCATAGGTGGCAAGCTGGCTGCCATTGGTGGTCATGGTCAGTTCATCAAGCGCACCGGTTTTGAGATGACGCGACAGATCGGAAATCAGATCCATGATGCCACGGCGCACCAGCGGTTCGCCACCGGTCAGGCGCAATTTGCGCACACCGCGATTGATAAAGGCAGAGCAAAGCTGATCGAGTTCCTCGAGCGTCAGGACTTCGGATTTTGGCAGGAAGGTCATGTTTTCCGCCATGCAATAGGTGCAGCGGAAATCGCAGCGATCCGTTACAGAAACGCGCAGGTAGGAGACATGCCGGCCGTATTTGTCGATCAGTGGTTTGGTCATGGCGTTGGTTTGCAACATTAGCTCTGGTTTCGCGGGGCCTTGATATCAGACTGTGGCACAGCAGCCCCGGTGTTGACCAGCCCGTTTAGAATGTCTGTGATCACCTTTCCGTCAGGTGCAAACGAAAAAAGCCGCACAGGGTGCAGAATGATATCACCTGTGCGGCCTCTGTTATAGGTCACCGGCGGGTAACCGACGGGTAACTGTGCGTCGCTTTGGACGCGTCTGGCTTACGATGCCGAATGGCGGGCAATGTCGGCGTCAATCGACTTCATGACTTCGCGCAGGGTTGCGACATCTTCGCTGCCCATTTTGGCAACCAGTTCTGCGGAATGTTCGGGGACCCGAAGGATTTCACGAACATCGCCAAACAGGGCATCAAGCAGGCGAACGCAATGGGCCTCGGTGAAGTGCCAGTGGACTTCGCCAGACGGCAGGTTGTCATTGACCAGTTGCAGCAGCCATTTTTTGCGATGATCGTAATCGCGGAAATGAAGCGCCATGCGGGCAAAGACCAGATTGATGCGCAGCTTGACCGCCGGTTCCTTGGCCAGATGGTCCCAATATTCCGACGGATTGCGCAATTCGTCTTCGTCTTCGGCGTGGGCTTCGATGATTTCGTGAATTTCGCGGTCGATTTCCTGAAGCATGTCCATGCCGACCATCATGCGGATGACCTTGAAGAACGGCTGCAGGATGTCGCGTGACAATGCGCCTTCTTCAAGCGTGCCCGCAGCATCGCCTTCAAGCAGATGTTCAAAGCGTGACACCAGCAACCGCCCGAACGGGTCGTGCCGGACAGCAGCATGTTCACGGGCCTTGATCGATTCAAGGTCGCTTTCAAGAACCGCCCATGCCCCGTCAAACAGGTCTTCCTTTTCGCGAAGACCGTCAATTGCCTTGATGATTTGTTCTTCGGTAATCGCGCCGCCATGGTTGCGCGCGTGATGGATCAGCCCCTGGGCGAATTGTTCCAGTACCGTAAAGGCGGCAACATGGTGGCGCTGCTTAAAACTGTCGCGTGGTGGTTTATTGGCTGCAATCATGAAGTGTCCAGACCTTGATTATCACGGTGATACATGATCAGGCAGATCTATCTGTAAGGATAGAATCCAAGAGGCCCTGATCCTGCATACGCCGAATTTATTAATAAATTGGTGTCAGCAATTCGTGTGCCAAGGACAGCGCTTCGGGCCTTTGATCACGGGCCCGTAATTCGAAACCGGCGCGATCGCGCATGAAGGGCACTTTATTCGTAGCCGACAGCGGCCTCGACAATTTCGAGCACGACATGGCGGGGCCGGATGATCTGGCGGCCGGCCTCTTCGAAATTGACGGCGATTCTGTCGCCATCAACGGCCTGAATACGGCCGAGCCCCCAATCGGGCTGGTTCGGGTGGCGAACGATGGTGCCAGGAGTCAGCAAGAAATCCATTGGGTTCCCAGTCTGCAATGTGTCTGGGTTATATATAGTTGGGCCTTTGACATCCCGCAATTATTCAGTGCGGCGGGGACGTCGCGCTGTCATCCTGGCAACAGGCAGGCGGCAATATTTGCCGGGTTGGGCGGCTTAAATTTCGCCTCCGCTAAATAAGCTCTTAACATATCAGGGGGCAATCTGTGCCACCAGAGAGACCGGGCGTCATGTTTGGGGACGTGATGCTTTGAAGAACAAATAGAAATACCTTGGAGAACCCGAAAAATGGTTCAGGACCTCGCCCTTGAAATGACGCTGATCGAACTGATCAGTTCGCGCATTTGCCACGACCTTGTCGGCCCGGTTGGTGCTGTCAATGCCGGGGCGGAACTGATGGGCGAAGATGGCGTTGCCGATGACGAGGCACTTGCCCTGATGCGCAAAAGCGGCCTTGAAGCTGCACGGCGTCTGCAATTGTTCCGGCTGGCCTTTGGTCGGGCGGGCAACAGTGTCGATACCAAATCCATGCGCGATGCGGTGCGTCAGACCTATGATGCCGAGGGCAAGGTCAATCTTGATTGGCCTGATTTGCCGATTGATCCAGCTCATGGACGAGTCGTTCTCAATATGGTGATGCTCGCCCGTGAAGCTCTGCCTTTTGGCGGAAAGATTGCGGTTTCACACGAATCCGGTCGCACAACCGTCCTTGCAGAAGGCAAACGTGCGGCATTTCGTCCGGAAGTCATGGCAGTATTGGAGAAAGACGTCGCCGCAGACGGGCTTGATCCACGTACTGTACATGGATTTTTTGTGTTAAATCTGGCCAATCGGACGGGTGGGGAGCTTTCAGTCTTGCAACAGGAAGCAAATATTGCATTGATCTATGGATAAAAAATTGATCTGCGGGTCTGGTAATAACGTGTGGTAGCTTCTACGTAAGTAACCGATGTAACATACGTTTCTCGCCATGCGCGTTTAGAATGGGAGTTCCGGTTCCGGCAAACGTCCCTTTGCCGGAGATTTGGAGGGGGTATATGGACGATCTATTAAGTGAATTTCTGACCGAGACTTCGGAAAGTCTCTCGACGCTTGACGTTGAGTTGGTGAAGCTTGAGCAGAACCCGAATGATCCGGACATTTTGTCGAACATCTTCCGTTTGGTGCATACCATCAAGGGGACCTGTGGTTTCCTTGGTCTGCCGCGACTTGAAGCCGTCGCACATGCAGGCGAGAACGTTCTGGGCAAGATCCGCGACGGCGAGCTGGTTGTAACCGCCGAAGCCGTAACGCTGGTTCTTGAGTCCATCGATACAATTAAATACCTGCTTGGCGAGCTTGAGCAGAATGAAGCCGAACCGGATGGCGATGATGCCGATCTGATTGCCCGCCTGAACCATTTTGCCGACACCGGAACGATCCTGGGTGGTGCTGCACCGGCAGCCGCACCTGAGCCCGAACCGGTTGAGGACGAACCTCTGATCGTTGGCGAAAGTGCTGTCGCGGTTGATAGTGATGCGCTTCAGGCTGCTTTTGATGCCACCGAAGTTGATCCGGAATTCGCAACCTCGTCGGAACCGGAGGAACAGCCGGCTGCTCCTGCGGCACCGCCTGCGGCAGCGAAGTCACAGCAAGTTGCCCCGGCCAAGAAACCGGCCGCCGAGCAAAAAGCCGAACCGCCGCGCGGCGAGGCCAAGGAAAGCTCGGTCGCGGCTCAGACCATTCGTGTGAATGTCGAGCTGCTTGAAAACCTGATGACGCTGGTTTCCGAGCTTGTCCTGACCCGTAACCAGCTGTTGCAGATGGTTCGCGGCAAGGATGACAGTGAATTTACCGTTCCGTTGCAGCGCCTGTCACATATCACGACCGACCTTCAGGAAGGCGTGATGAAGACCCGTATGCAGCCGATTGGCAACGCTTGGGCAAAACTGCCGCGTATTGTTCGCGACCTTGCCCTTGAGATGAACAAGAAGATCGATCTGCAGATGATCGGTGCCGATACCGAGCTGGATCGTCAGGTTCTTGAACTGATCAAGGACCCGCTGACCCACATGGTGCGTAACTCTGCCGACCATGGTCTGGAAGATATTCCGGGACGTCGTGAAGCAGGCAAGCCTGAAACCGGCACCGTGACGCTGAATGCGTATCACGAAGGTGGACACATCATCATCGAGATTTCCGATGATGGTCGTGGTCTTAACCTTGATCGGATCAAGGCCAAAGCCATTGCCAACGGTCTGGCCACCGAAGGTGAACTTGAAGGCATGGGTGAACAGCAGATTCAGCAGTTCATCTTCAAGCCGGGCTTCTCGACTGCGGAAAAGGTTACTTCGGTTTCCGGTCGTGGTGTGGGTATGGACGTTGTGCGTACCAACATCGAAAAGATCGGTGGTACGGTTGAACTGAAATCGGTTGAAGGCCGTGGTTCGACCTTCATCATCAAAATCCCGCTGACTCTTGCGATTGTTTCGGCACTGATCGTCGAAAGTGGCGGCGAACGCTTTGCCATTCCGCAGATCAGCGTTCTGGAACTTGTTCGTGCATCGAACAATTCCGAACATTCGATCGAGCGTATTCACGACACCCCGGTCCTGCGGTTGCGTAACCGCCTGTTGCCGCTGGTGACGCTGAAGAAAATTCTGGGTCTCGATACCCAGGACCAGACCGACGAAAGTGTTGATGAAGAAGCATTCATCGTTGTCGCACAGGTCGGGACCTATTCGTTCGGTATCATCGTTGACCGCGTGTTTGACACCGAGGAAATCGTGGTCAAACCGGTTGCACCGATCCTGCGCGATCTGTCGCTGTTCTCGGGGAATACGATCCTTGGTGATGGCAGCGTGATCATGATCCTTGACCCGAACGGTATTGCGACCCGTACCGGCGAAATCACCGTTGGTGGTTCGCAAGGTGTTGAAGGCAAAGCCAAAACCGATTCGTCGGATCGCGAAACAACCTCGATGCTGGTCTTCCGGGCTGGTGGTAGCGAAGTGCGTGCGGTTCCGCTGGCACTTGTTGCCCGCCTTGAGGAAATCGATGTCGAGAATATCGAACATTCCAACGGACGTCCGCTGGTTCAGTATCGTGGCAAGCTGATGCCGCTGGTCTTTATTGACGGCAGCTATCAGATGAAGGCCGAAGGTCGCCAGCCGACCCTTGTCTTCCAGGATCGCGAACGGACCATGGGTCTTGTCGTCGACGAGATCGTCGATATCGTTGACGATGTTCTCAATGTTGAACTGACCGCAGATCAGGACGGACTTGTCGGTTCGGCTGTGATCGATGGCAAGGCAACCGATCTGATCGATGCCGGTTACTATCTTGAACTGGCCTTCAGCGACTGGTTCGGGACCGAGGACAATGGCGGCGAGAAGAAGCGTGTTCTTCTGATCGATGACAGCCCGTTCTTCCGGAACCTGTTGACGCCGATGCTGTCGGTTGCCGGTTTCCGGGTTACAGCGGTTGAAACTGCTGAGCAGGCCATGGAACTCAAGAACCGTGGTATCCTGTTTGATGCGATTATCAGCGATATCGAAATGCCGGGCATGAACGGCTTTGAATTCGCCGAAGCGCTTCAGGATGACGAGCTGTGGGGTGAAGTTCCGATCATTGCCCTGTCCTCGCATACCAGCGAAGAAGATTTCGAACGCGGTCGTCAGGTCGGTTTCAGCGACTATGTCGCGAAGTTTGATCGTGATGCCCTTGTCTCGACCCTGGTCCAGACATTGAGCAACGTGTAATCGGGAGAAAGTACAATGAGCGATAGCAACGCACTCGTCCCGAGCCATGAAAGAGGCGGCGCACTTGATCTTGGTGGTGACAGTCAGGATTTCGTCACGGCTTATATCGGCAAGCAGCTTTTTGGCATTCCGGTTCTGACGGTTCAGGATGTTCTTGGACCGCAGCGCATCACCCGCATTCCGCTGGCACCGCCAGAAGTCGCAGGGTCATTGAACCTGCGTGGTCGTATCGTTACGGCCATCGATGTTCGCAAGCGTCTTGGCTTGCGTGACAAGGACGATGATGATCCGGGCATGAGCATCGTTGTCGATCAGGGCGGCGAGCTTTACAGCCTGATGGTTGATCAGGTCGGAGAAGTTCTGAGCGTTCCCAAAAAGGCGTTTGAACAGAATCCGGCGACCCTTGATCCGCGCTGGCGGGAGTTTTCCGACGGTATTTTCCGTCTGGATAAAAAGCTTCTGGTTATTCTTGATGTTACGCGTCTGCTTGATTTTACCTCATCGATCAAGCAGGCTGGGTAACCTATTTTGATGTGTCGGACGCGCAATGCGTCCGATATTTTGCCGTTAGTGGCTTAACGACCTAAATAAACGAGAAGGAAGTCGATGAAGAGTTGTCTCGTCGTCGATGATTCGAAAGTCATCCGAATGGTGGCGCGCCGCATCCTCGAAGAATTGGGCTTTGCGGTCGTAGAGGCAGTGGACGGACAGGAGGCATTGGAAAAATGCCTCGAATCCATGCCTGAAGCAGTTCTGCTTGATTGGAACATGCCGGTCAAAAGCGGGATTGATTTCCTGCGTGACTTGCGCGCAACTCCGGGCGGGGATGAGCCAGTCGTCGTATTCTGCACCACGGAAAACGATCTGGAACATATCCAGGAAGCAATTACAGCCGGTGCGAACGAATACATCATGAAACCGTTCGACAGTGAGATCATTCAGGCGAAGTTTGAGCAGGTCGGCCTGATCTAGTCCGGTCGCCCCTGTTTCTGTCCTTTCCGGACTTCCGAGATTGATCTCCTGACTCACGCGGGGACGCTGCTACGTGGAAGACACGCCTATCCATTCGCCATACAAAGTTCTGATTGTGGACGATTCCGCCATTGTGCGCGGACTTGTGACACGCATGATGACCGAGGACGCCGAGATTGAAGTCGTCGGATCGGTCAATAATGGCGAAGAAGCATTGTCGGTAATGGAACAGGGTGGCGTCGAAGTCATTGTTCTTGATATCGAAATGCCGGTTATGGATGGGCTGACGGCCTTGCCCAAACTGTTGGAAATCGATCCGACAGTCCGGGTGATCATGGCATCGACCCTGACCAAGCGGAATGCCGATATCAGTTTCCAGGCGATGACCCTTGGTGCGGTGGATTATATCCCCAAACCAAGTTCATCAAAGGATCTGAATGTCGGGGCAGGTTTCCGGGCCGAGCTTCTGGACAAGGTAAAGGCATGGGCCGAACAGCGTCGCAAGATGCTCGAGGTCGAACATGCCCATATCGAACAGCAGGCCGAAGTTCGGCAGGAATTAGCCGATACTCCAGCACCCGAGGCAGGTCAGGCGTCCGAGCCGCTGGCGGCGCATCCGCCCGAACAAGATCATGAACATGATGACACAACAGGCCATCAGGACGGAAAGGCGACAGCCTTCCGGGCTGAAATGTCGGTTGAGTATCAGCAGCTTCATAAACAGGGCCGCATTCAGCGCAAAAGATTTACCGCCGAACTGCGCCCGCGCCCGATGCAACAGCATCCGCGTCCGCAAGCCATGCAAACGCGTCCGGCACCGGTACAGCCAAACCCGGCATCGCAGACCCCGACATCGGCACAACCGTTGTCCGGGGCCGACAAGGCTGCTTCTTCTGACGGTGTTTCAGCGACCCGCAGCGCTGCAGTTTCAAATGCGATCCCAACCCGTCCCCAGACACCTTCGCGGGATCCGGGGCGTCTGATCCGGGATGCCGCCGTCGCGGCTGGCGGAAGCGGACACAAGTCCGCGTCCACGCCGTCACGAACATCACCCACGGCATCAGCAGCGCGCACTGTCGCGGCACCCAAGCGCGCATCTGCGAATGTTGCTGATGGCGCAAAGGTCAGTCGTGCTGCGCGCGGTGGTGTTGCACCGGCACCTGTCCGTCGTCCGGCATCGCGTGGCGAAGTGAGGCTGTTGCCAGAAAAGCGCCTGACTGTCGAAGCGATTGCAATTGGCAGCTCAACCGGTGGTCCGCAGGCGCTGTTTGAAGTTTTGCGGGGGCTGAACGGTGTGCGTCAGCCGATTTTCATTACCCAGCACATGCCGGCAACCTTTACCACCATTCTGGCCGAACATATCACCCGTCTGACCGGTTTGAAGTGTCAGGAAGGCAAGAACAATATGCCGATTGCCGGTGGACAGGTTTACCTTGCGCCCGGCGATTACCACATGACAGTAGAGGGGCGCGGTGGTTCGCGCCATCTGATGTTGAACCAGAACCCGCCAGAAAACTTCTGCCGCCCGTCGGTGGATCCGATGTTGCGCAGTCTGGTCGCGAGTTATGGTGGAAATATTCTAACCGCGATACTGACCGGCATGGGGCAGGATGGTATGTTGGGGGGGCGCGACGTCGTCAACGCAGGGGGCATGGTTGTTGCGCAGGACGAACAAAGCAGTGTTGTATGGGGAATGCCAGGGGCAGCAGCACATGCGGGTATCTGTTCTGCTATCCTGCCGGTTGGCGGAATTGCGGCCTATATCAAAAAATTTGCGGGGGGGCGTTAACCCATAATGATGAAGCCGGAAGACTTCGATTTCGTAAGCAGACTGATAAAGTCCAAGTCCGGGCTCGTTCTGAGCGAGGACAAGACTTATCTGCTCGAAAGCCGGCTGATGCCTATTGCGCGCAAGCGCGGTCTTAAGGATCTGGGTGAACTGATCGGTACGCTGCGTGGCGGCGACCGCAATCTGGTTGAAGAAGTCGTCGATGCGATGACGACCAATGAAAGCTTCTTCTTCCGCGATACAAAACCCTTTGATCAGTTCCGCCACGTTGTCTTGCCGCACATGATCAAGGAACGTGCCGCCAAACGGCATTTGCGTATCTGGTGTGCGGCGGCGTCTTCGGGGCAGGAGCCTTATTCACTGGCGATGATCCTTGATGACTTCAAAGCCCAGCTTGCTGGTTGGCGGGTTGAGATCATCGGAACCGATATTTCGCGCGAAATTCTGGCCAAGGCCCGCGCCGGTCTGTATTCCCAGTTCGAGGTCCAAAGGGGCCTTCCGATTACGCTTCTGGTCAAGTATTTCCAAAAGAAGGAAGATCAGTGGCAGATTTCCGCCGATATCCGCTCGAAGGTGCAATACAAGGAATTCAACCTGCTTGAGGATTTCCGTCCGCTGGGGCAGTTTGACGTCGTTTATTGCCGTAACGTCCTGATCTATTTCGATCAACCGACCAAAAGTGATGTCCTTGCCCGTGTTTCGGCCCTGATGCCTGATGACGGTTTCCTGTTCCTTGGCGGTGCGGAGACGGTTCTGGGGATTTCCGACAAATTCAAACCGCTGGCCCGCCAGCGCGGGATTTATCAGTTGAACCGTCCGGGGGCACCAGAAGTCGATTTGACAGCCCTTGAAAAGGTGCAGGCGAGCGGTGCTGCGGCTGCCGCAGGCGGTGCTGCTGCGGGGGGCTTTGCATTCCCCAAACCCAAGCATATGCAAACCGGTGCCGGGACTGCAGGTACCGCGGGCAGTGCAACTGCGCCACGTCCTGCGAGCACCAGTACGACCGGTACAGCCGGTATTCGTCCTTCAACGACGGGCACAACCGGAACAACCGGCACCGCAACCCAGCGTCCGCTCGGTACGACGGGATCCACGATCCGTCCGGCTGGAACAACGGGAAGCACGTTCAGCAAACCGTCAGGTTCGACTGGTACTGGTTCAACGACCCGTCCGGGAACCACAGGAACGACCGGGACAACCGGTTCGACCTATCGCCGCCCGCTTGGTACTGGCACAAGTACCAGTGGAACGACGCCAAGGCCGACGACAGGCACAGGAAGCACAGGGAGTTCTTCGGGAACGACCCGCCCGTCAACGACTTTTGACCGATCACGTTTCGGCAAACCGGACGACAAGAAGTAGTCGGCAGGCGGTGTGTCCCGACTGTTTCCGTTAAACTGAAACGTCGGGATTTGATATGCTCCACCACTCAACCGGGACTGTATCGGCGCCGCGTCAGGCACTTTCACTATTGCAGCGACGTCGCAAGCTGGTGATTGCCGGACTTGCCATTCTTTTGCTTGGCACCCTGCCACTGGTCCAGTCGCTTGCCAAAGTTCAGATGTCGACCCATGAGCTGGTCGAAGTGATCGGGATTTGCCTGATTGTCCTTGCCATTTTGGGACGTGGCTGGTGCACGCTTTATATCGGTGGCCGAAAAGCCCGGCAACTGACCGACACCGGCCCATATTCCATCAGTCGTAACCCGCTCTATATTTTCAGCTTTATCGGTGCTGCCGGTATCGGCGCGCAGACAGGCAGCCTTGTGATTTCACTCGTTTTTGTTCTTGGTGCGATTGCCGTGTTTCTGCCGGTGATCTTGCGGGAAGAGCGCGCGCTTGCGCAATTGTTTGGCCCGAAGAAATTCGATGCCTACCGGGCGCGTGTTCCCCGGTTTGGCCCGCGCTTTTCCACTTGGAAAGATATGGACGCGCTTGAAGTTCGGCCCAAATTACTGTGGCGAACATTGCGTGACGGATTGGTGTTCTTTCTGGCTGTGCCGCTATTCGAGCTGTTTGACTGGCTACAGGTCAATGGCATCATTCACCCGTTTATTCATCTGCCTTAGGCATTCTGAATGCAAAAACGCCCCGGTGCAGACCGGGGCGTTTTTTGTAACGAGCACTGCTGTGACGTTTCCGGACTCTTTGGACAGGAACAGTCAGATGTCAGGCGGCAGCACTGTTGGTATCGGGATCGCGCAGCACATAGCCCCGGCCCCAAACCGTATGGATGTAATTGTCGCCTTTGGTTGCAGACTGGATTTTCTTGCGCAGTTTGCAGACAAAAACGTCAATGATCTTGAGTTCCGGCTCGTCCATACCGCCATAAAGGTGGTTCAGGAACATTTCCTTGGTCAATGTCGTGCCTTTGCGCAGCGACAACAATTCAAGGATACCATATTCCTTGCCGGTCAGATGCAGCGGTGATCCATCGACATCGACAGTCCGGGCATCAAGGTTCACATTCAGTTTTCCGGTCGAGATCATCGACTGGGCATGGCCACGCGAACGACGAACGATCGCCTGGATACGTGCCAGCAGCTCGACCTTGTCAAAAGGCTTGGTAAGATAGTCATCTGCGCCAAAGCCAAGGCCTTTGACCTTGTCTTCGGTTTCAGTCAGACCCGACAGGATCAGGACCGGCGTATCGACGCGTGCGTCGCGCAAACGTCTGAGAACCTCATAGCCGTCAATATCTGGCAGCATCAGGTCCAGAAGAATAATGTCATAATCGTAAAGCTTGCCGATCTCGAGACCATCTTCCCCAAGGTCGGTTGTGTCAATCACCATGCCTTCCGACTTCAGCATCAATTCGATGCTGTCAGCATAGGTGTTGTCATCCTCTACAAGCAGCACCCGCATGTCTCTGCTCCGTTACCGTGTTCCGCAATAAGTCCGTGTTGATCCGGTTATTTGACAAGCGCCCCAACGTTTGTCGGTGGGAAATTTTTTCCCATTCCGTTAACGATACGTTGCTTTGCGACTCGTGGCAAGCAGGCGAGTCGCATCTTGTTAACTTTTTTTGATCTCAAGAAGCGACTCGGGGGCGGAATACGAGATTTCCCAACGGTTTGCGGCGTTAACCTCGAAGGGGTGTGTAAACAAAAAAATTGTCTTTTTTTCGTCTACACAGCTTTTTAACGTCAATTATGTCAATATATCTGGTACGACGCGGCGCGATTTGCCAGTCCCCTTTGAATTTGGCGGGGAAATTTCCCGCGCCATGGAAATTGACATCAACCGCTGGCTGAAAAGGTCTGATGCGTGTTTCAGATTGGTCGCAACATCATCGCCGAACTCCGACGCATTCCCGACTATCGTGTGGTCGGACGCGTGACGGCTGTCTTGGGCCTTCTGGTCGAGATTGGCGGGGTTGAGGGGGCGCTTTCGGTCGGCGATCGCTGCAAGGTCAAACGTCGCGATGGCAAGGAAGTCATTTGCGAGGTCGTCGGTTTCCGTAATGAACGGGCCCTTTTGATGCCATTCGGTATTCTTGACGGTATCGGGATCGGTTGCGAGGTCGAACTGGGGGATGCCCAGCCACAAGTCTATCCGGATGAAAGCTGGCTTGGGCGTGTGGTCAATGCCTTTGGCGAACCGGTGGATGGCAAGGGACCATTGTCCGAGGGCAACAGGGCCTATCCGATCCGCAACATGCCGCCATCGGCCCATTCGCGTCAGCGCGTCGCAGGCAAGATCGATCTGGGCATCCGGGCGATGAATACGTTTCTGACCTGCTGTCGCGGGCAGCGTATGGGCATCTTTGCCGGGTCGGGTGTGGGTAAATCAAGTTTGCTGTCCATGATGACCCGCCATACAACATCGGATGTATCCGTCGTCGGCCTGATCGGCGAACGTGGTCGTGAAGCGCGCGAGTTCATCGAGGATGATCTGGGGGAAGAAGGCCTGCGCCGTTCTGTGGTCGTGGTGGCGACCTCGGATGAGCCGCCATTGATGCGCCGTCAGGCGGCCTACATGACCATGGCATTGTCGGAATATTTCCGTGATGTCGGGCGAGACGTTCTGTGCATGATGGACTCCGTTACCCGTTTTGCCATGGCACAGCGTGAAATCAGTCTGTCAGTCGGCGAGCCCCCCGCGTCAAAGGGGTATACGCCAACCGTGTTTGCCGAACTGCCACGTCTTCTTGAACGTGCGGGGCCGGGCGGGCCGGGGCAGGGATCCATTACCGGCCTGTTCACGGTGCTGGTTGACGGCGATGATCATAATGAGCCGATTTCCGATGCCGTGCGCGGCATTCTTGATGGTCATGTGGTTCTGGACCGCAGTATCGCCGAACAGGGACGCTATCCGGCGATCAATATCCTGCGTAGCGTGTCGCGTACGATGCCAGGCTGTAACAGCGAGGAAGAAAACCAGATCGTTGCCCGTGCCCGTCAGTTGCTTGCAACCTACGAAGATATGGCCGAGCTGATCCGGCTGGGCGCCTATCGTCAGGGAACAGATCACAAGGTCGATGAAGCCATCCACTATTTCCCGCTGATCGAGGAATTCCTCAAGCAGCGTAAAACCGAATGTACCCGGTTAAACGAAGGGTATCTTGAACTGGCGCGTCGACTTGACATGTTGCCACAGGAACCCGAAGACCCGCGCATTGCCAAAGGCAGACAGTCACAGCAAGCCCAGCAGGCGGCCCAAAATGCTCAAGCTGCACAAGGCATCCCTGACGAGATGCCGCCGCCACGG
Source organism: Thalassospira profundimaris (assembly GCF_003326795.1). Classification (GTDB taxonomy): domain Bacteria; phylum Pseudomonadota; class Alphaproteobacteria; order Rhodospirillales; family Thalassospiraceae; genus Thalassospira; species Thalassospira profundimaris_C. The sequence continues at coordinate 162,072 of NZ_JPWI01000010.1, forward strand.
CCGGCACCACCGCCCTCGACTGGTCCAAAGATCAATCGCGGCCCCAAGGTCAATAGCCGATCAAAAGGCGACAATGAGCGCGACCTTAACGAAGCCAAGCGCGCACTTGGCCGGGACAGACAATAAAGGATAACCGTTCGTGATGATGGTTTTACCAATCGGTCCGGTACCGCTGCTGAGCGCGACGCGTGTCAGGACATAGGCCATGGCCAAGGATTTCAAAACACTGGTTCGAATGCGTAAATGGGCGCTTGATGACAAGCAACGCCAACTGGGCGAGATGCTTGGCGTTCTTGGTAATCTTGAGGCCGAAAAAGCTGCACTTGAACAGGCCGTGATCGCCGAGCAGAAAGTCGCTGCCGAAAATCCCGAACTTGCCGGTTTTGCCTATGGCGGCTTTGCCAATGCCGTGATCGCCGAACGTGAAGCGATCAGCAAAATGATTACCGCACAGGAAGAAAAGATCGACGCCTTTCGTGATGAGGTTGCCGATGCCTTCAAGGAACTGAAAACCGCCGAGATTGCCGAACGCAATCGCGCCGAAGCAGAACAGGCTGAAGCCGACAAGAAAGAACAGGACGAACTTGACGAGATCGGCACCCGTTCTGCCACCCGCGATGATGGCCTGATCTGACAGCCTTGTAATCAGGCCGAAATATTCACCCCGGTTTCAATGCCGGTGACATCACGCAATTCATCAGGTGTAAGCGAGAAAACCGTTTTGGGTGTGCCTGCGGCAAGCCAGATGGTGTCCTTGGCCAGCAACTTGGCATCAATCAGGGTTTCAACCGGTTTTGCATGGCCAAAGGGTGGCACACCACCAATTGCGTAGCCGGTATGTTCGCGGACTTCATTGGCATCGGCCTTGCGGATTGAAAGACCGATCAGGCTGGCGACCCGGTTAAGGTCTACCTGATCGGCACCATTCATGATGATCAGAACGGGTTTTGATTTTTCCGTCATGAAAACCAGTGACTTGCCAATGTCGCTGATGTCACATCCAATGGCGTTGGCAGCGTCTGCTGCCGAACGTGTCCCATCGGGGAACTCAAAGACCTCGACATGGTCAAGCTTGTTGGTTTCGAACGCATTTTGCAGGCATTGGGGCGGAGAAACTTTTTTCATTATCCGTTCTCTTGTGCGCGACGTTTGAGTTTGCGTTTACGGTTCAGAAGATTAAGCGTCTCGACCGAGAGGCTGAATGCCATGGCGAAATAGATATAGCCCTTGGGAACATGAATCTCGACGCCATCAAGCAACAACACAAACCCGACGAGTATCAGGAAAGACAGGGCAAGCATTTTGACAGAAGGATGCTTTTCGACAAATTCGCCAATGGTCTTGGCTGCGGCAAGCATCACCAGAACTGAAAGGATCACCGCAATCACCATGATGGAAATGTGATCGACAAGGCCGACGGCCGTAATGACGCTATCAAGGGAAAAGATCATATCAAGCAGCATGATCTGGACAATTGTCATGGCAAAGCCTGACATCAGTTTGCCCGGCCCGTGTTCCTCGGGTTCGTCGATCGTGTGATGGATTTCCTTGGATGCCTTTGCAATCAGGAACAAGCCGCCCACAATCAGGATCAGATCCCGTCCGCTGATTTCCTGGGAAAAGGCTGTGAATAGCGGGGCTGTGAGTTCCATCACCCAGGCAATCCCGGCCAGCAGGAAAAGTCGCATGCCCATCGCACCGATCAGGCCAATGCGTCTGGCTGCAGCCTGTTGCTTCTGGGGAAGTTTGGAAACAATGACCGACAGGAAAACGATATTGTCGATCCCCAGAACGATTTCCAGTGCGGTCAGGGTTGCCAGACCCATCCACATATGCGGATCGCTCATCCATTCAAACATGATCTTAATTCCAGTACAGGCTGTGCCGACAATCCTTTATCAACTGATAAAGTGTAAGGCACGACGTTCTAACGCAAGCGTGAATTGATTTTACTCATCGGGCGCTTAAAACAATGCCATCAATAAAATCAGACAGCTGCCTTCATCATCCCTTAGTGAAGTGGGCAATGTAAACAGGTCGTCAGGTAAAAAGGATTGTCCGACATGCGCTTAAGAATGCGTGCTTTTGTCTCTGCGCTGGCCCTTGCAACGGGCATTGCAACCGCATCGCTATCCATGTCGGCATATGCCGATCCCGCACCCGATGTCGGCAACTGGCAGTCGGTTCTTGATCAGGCACGTGGTCAGACCGTTTACTGGCACGCTTGGGGCGGAGAGCCGCGCATCAATGATTATATTGCCTGGGCAGGCAATCAGGTTCTTGAACGGTACGGGGTCAAGGTCATTCAGGTCAAGCTGACCGATACCGCTGATGCCGTGACCAAGGTTCTGTCGGAAAAAACCGCCGGTGTGAATGATGGCGGGGCAGTTGATATGATCTGGATTAACGGTGAAAACTTTGCTGCGATGAAACGCAATGATTTGCTGTTTGGTCCGTGGGTCGAGGACACGCCGAATTTCGACTATGTCGATGTCGAAGGCAAACCGACGGTGGTGAATGATTTTACGGTCCCGACCGACGGTCTGGAAGCCCCGTGGGGGATGGCACAGGTCAGTTTCTATTACGATACCGCCAAGCTCGATAGCGTGCCGAAATCGGCACAGACGCTACTGGAATGGCTTGTGAAACATCCGGGGCGCTTTACCTATCCGCAACCACCAAACTATATGGGGTCGACCTTCCTCAAACAAATTCTGACCGAATTGGTCAAGGACCCGAAAGTCTTGCAGCAGCCCGCAGACGAGGTGGATGCACAGGCGGTTCTTGCGCCGCTTTGGGGCTATCTTGAAGATTTGCAGCCGCTTTTGTGGCGCAACGGGCAGGCCTATCCGCAAAATGGTGCGGCGATGCGGACCTTGCTTGGCGATAACGAGGTCGATATCGCGTTTTCATTCAGTTCGGGCGAGGTATCATCGGCTATCGAAGCCATGGAGCTTCCCGATACCGTGCGGTCCTATGTGTTTGATAGCGGGACCTTGGGGAACACCAATTTTGTTGCCATTCCGTATAATGCCTCGGCCAAGGCCGGTGCGGTTGTTCTGGCCGATTTCCTGATGTCGCCCGAAGCACAGCTGCGCAAACAGGATCCGCAATATTGGGGGGCGGATACCGTTCTTGCGATGGATAAACTGCCCAAGGATATGCAAGACGCCTTTGCCAATCTTGATCTTGGCATCGCATCCCTGTCACCGGCCGAACGCGGCACGGTTTTACCCGAGCCCCATCCGAGCTGGATGGAACTGGTCGAAACCGAATGGCAGAAACATTACGGCGTGGTGCAATAATCGCGCATGTTGCGATTTGTCCCCATTATAACGATCGCCTTTATGATCGGCCCGGTTTCCGCCGGGCTGATTGGCACTTTGTTACCTGCCTTCGGGATATTGCCAGCTCTTGGCGGAACCGGGCCCGGGCTTGACCCGTGGGTGACGTTGTTTGAACAACCCGGTCTTTGGCATTCGGTGCGTCTGTCGCTGGTCAATGGCCTGATCGCAAGCTTTGTCTCGGTTGCGATTGTCGTGCTGTTCTGTGCAGCATGGCAGGGCACGCGTATCTTTCGGGTCATGCAGCGCATATTGTCACCGATTCTTTCGGTACCCCATGCTGCGGCGGCATTTGGTCTGGCATTCCTGATTGCACCTTCGGGCTGGATTGCCCGACTTGTGGCCCAGTTTTCCGGATGGGACCGGCCCCCTGATCTGGCGATCATTCATGACCCATTGGGGCTTGCCATGATTGCCGGACTGGTTGCCAAGGAAATCCCGTTTCTGTTCCTCATGACGCTGGCCGCCTTGCCGCAGGCCGATACGGAACGCACCGCCCGGATAACCGCCACATTGGGTTATGGCAGGATTGCCGGATGGTTCAAGGCGACATTGCCGCGCATTTATCCCCAGATACGCTTGCCGGTTCTGGCCGTGCTTGCCTATTCGACATCGGTTGTCGATGTTGCGATCATTCTGGGTCCGACAACGCCAGCGCCGCTTGCGGTGCGTATATTGGGATGGTTGTCCGATCCTGATCTCGCCTTGCGGTTCATGGCGTCAAGTGCTGCAATCCTGCAATTGATCATTGTCCTGATGGCCATGGTCATCTGGATGACCGGGGAAAAAATCATCGGGGTGATAGGGCGTCATTGGGCCGAGAACGGGCAACGCTTCAAACGGGACCAAGGCGCGCGGCATGGTTCGGCAGTGCTGGCGATCCTTGCCACAGGAGCAATCATTCTGGGTCTTGTTATTCTGTTGATCTGGAGTGTCGCAGGGTTCTGGGGTTTTCCCGAAATTTTACCGCGCAGTTTCAGCTTGCGTCTGTGGCAACGCGAATATGACGCGATTGGCAGCAGCCTTGGCACCACCTTGCTGATTGCCGTCCCGACAGTCATTATAGCGGTCGCACTGGTTCTGGGGTGTCTTGAAAACGAAGTGCGTCAGGCACACAAACCCGGTCGTGGTGTGATGTGGCTGATTTATTTGCCCCTACTGGTCCCCCAGATCAGCTTCATGTTCGGTTTGCAGGTATTCTTTACCCTGATCGGGCTGGAGCGCACCTTGATATCGGTGGTGCTTGCTCATCTGGTGTTTGTTCTGCCCTATGTGTTTCTGTCATTATCCGATCCATTCCGGGCGCTTGATCCCAGATATGGCCAGACGGCACTGTGTCTTGGCGCATCGCCAAGCGGGGTGTTCTGGAAGGTTCGGTTGCCCCTTTTGACCCGTGCTATCCTGACTGCCATGGCGGTTGGACTGGCGGTAACCGTCGGACAATATTTGCCAACCCTTCTGATCGGTGCGGGACGTTTTGCAACAGTTACGACCGAGGCGGTGGCACTTGCATCTGGCGGGGATCGGCGGATGATCGGGATTTACGGCTTGTTGCAGATGGTCTTGCCATTTGCCGGATTTGCCTGTGCATTACTGATACCGGCCATTTTGTTCCGCCATCGGCGGGGCATGAGTGCGCATAACAGGGGATAAGGGATGCCATCAGGTATCAAAACAGGTCTGGAACTTCGTGATGTGCGGATCGGCCTTGACGGACGGGAACTGGTTGCGGTCGACCTTGTGATCGAACCGGGCGAAATCGTGACCCTTATGGGGCCAAGCGGGTCGGGGAAATCAAGCTTGCTTGGCCATATTTGCGGCACCTTGCCCGATCAGTTCAAGGTTGCCGGGCAAGTGATCCTTGATGGACAAAGCCTTGATGGGAAAGCGCCGCAGGATCGACATGTCGGTATCCTGTTTCAGGATGATTTGCTGTTTCCCCATCTTTCGGTTGGCGGCAACCTTGCCTTTGCCTTGTCAACCAATGTACGGGGGAAGGCAAACCGGCGGGCGCGTGTTGAGGAAGCATTGAGGAGTGCCGACCTTGACGGGTTTGCCGATCGCGATCCGGCGACACTTTCGGGTGGACAACGCGCCCGGATCGCGTTGATGCGGGTCTTGTTGTCAGAGCCCTGTGCGCTGTTGCTAGATGAACCGTTCTCAAAACTTGATAGTGACCTGCGTGGCCAGATCAGGTCATTTGTGTTTAACCTGTGTCGCAAGAACGGCTTGCCGACCCTGATGGTGACCCACGATCCCGAGGACGGGATTGCAGCAGGCGGACGGGTGATCAATCTTGCATAGTTGGTTATGAACTATGTCATGTCCGGCGGGTTCAAATTTGCTGGCATTGCGGATTATTTGGCCCTATAGCAGATTACCGCAAAGAATGGTCTTGGGTCTGAGACATTAAATCAAAAGGCCCGTGCGGCATGGAGAGTGTCGTCAATGTTCCCGGAAGAAATGTATGCTGTCGTCCCCAATGCGCTTGATGCGGCAACCTGTGATCGCCTGATCAATGGTTTTGCCCATGAAATGGATGAAGGCGGTCTGGTTCAGGGGCAAACGGCAACCCATATTCGCCGCTCAAAAATCACATGGTTTAACGAGGAACAGGAACCGGTCGTTTCACGACGGATCGTTGATCTTGTCGCCGATGTTAACCGCAACGTGTTTGATTTTGGCCTGACCGACTTTGCCGAGGATGCCCAGATTGCGTGTTATGCCGGGGACTTGCGCGGTCATTATGACTGGCACAGTGACGTCGGTGCATCCGAAGTCGCACGCCGTCGCAAACTGACCATGGTGATCCAGCTTTCCGAACCCGATCAGTATGAAGGCGGGCAGTTGCAGCTTAATCCGGCGGGACATTTCATTGACGCACCGATGGAACGCGGAACGGCGATATTCTTTCCAAGCTTTGTTCTGCACCGTGTGGCCCCGACCACAGCGGGCCTTCGCTATTCCCTGACCCAATGGGTGCACGGAAATCCGTTCCGCTAACCGGAATGAAGGGGTTCTTTGAGATCGGGCCTAATATCTTTCCAGACGATCAAGAAGACGGGGGTTGCCCCATTTCGGCTGACGGTCTTCAAGCGCGGTTTCGTGATGGAACACCTGATCATTGTCAGCCGTTTGCTTGTCCAGACGCAGGCTGATCCAGCGCGGGACAAGCTCGTTGTTGAAATCATCCATCAGAAGCACGGCAGCCGCTTCAAAGCTTTCGAACGGGATGCTTTTGATTTCGGCATAATAATCGGCCAGTGAGTCCGTTTTCAGGATCAGCCGGTCGGGCACATAGCGCAAGGTCATGCGGGCCGGAAAGACATTTTCAACACCGGTCAGGTTGCTTTGCAACGTCACGACGTAATCAACCTGCGGGCCGGGATTTACCTCGGTCAGGATCAGGTTTCGACGTTGATAGATTTCAAGCATGACGTTTAACCGGTTTGATGTTTCTGGATCATTCACGATACGCCTCTGTCACAGGCAGGAAAAGCATTCATTTCATAAGCTTGTTCTGAATTATGCTTCAATTCCATGATGGGAATTGGGGCCGCTACGGTGGCCCGGCGGGGCAATCTGGACAAAGCGTGATCCATCCTGAAACTGGATATGCCCCTTGTAGCCGGAAATCTGCAATGCTTCGCGGAAAATCCCGCGAATATCATCGCGATTATGGGATTGCAGCGGATTTTCCGTGCGAATGATCAGGTCAAACTTGCTGTCTTCTCCTTTGACCAGTCCGTCAAGCTGGGTATGACCCACACCGCTAAAGGACAAATCAAGCAGAAAGCGTGTGCCCTGATCATCCTTTTTGTCGGGATCATTGTCCCGATCTCCGTGGCGCCAGCCCAGTTGCAGCTGCTCGACCTTGCCGCCCATATTGAATGGCATGGCCATCACACGCCAGCCATCCGGGCGTTCGTCTGCGGCCATTGCACGTAACTGGCCAAAGTCGCCCTCCAGCCGTTTCAGGCCGCCGCCATCCGCATCAGAAAGTGACGACAGGCTGTTGGCAGCCCGATCACCGATCCAGCCACGCAGACTTCCGCGTTGTCCAGTCATGGCAGCAAAGAAGAACATCATCGCCGTGGTCAGTTTGGGACCGGGTTGAGGCAGATTGTTCAAAAGCGTCATCGCCGCACCCGGATCATGTTGCTGCAAGGCAGAGACGGCCTTTTGCAAACTGTCCCAGTCATGGGTAAGTGCTGCATTGTGGCCGCGCGCAATCAGCTCGGCCTCGGTCATTGGCATGCCGGTTGGCGCAACCCGGCCACTGGCAGTGGCATTGACGCTAAAGGACAGGGTGGCGCCCGTCGGCGCGGGAACCGGCAATTTGATCCCGACAATACCGGCTGAGGTCCGAAGGGCCGTATAGCCCTGTGGCAACATACGGGCTTCTGCACTGTCAGGCGGCAGAACCGTGCCGGTCAGAAGCAATGTTGGCGCAGGTTGTCCGGCCGTTGTCTGGGCGGCGATTGTCGGTGTGATACCGGCAGTCGGACCAGCACCCCCCGGAACGCTGCCAGGCGCCCCTGTTGCTGCGTTCAGGACGTTGCTGGCCTGCTGTGCGGTGACGGTGCCCTGACCGAGAAAAATGACCTGTGTCTGGCTGCCTGCTGGTAACTGTGTGCCATTTGGCATGGTGAGGATGGTGGTGGTAACCGCATTGAAGGTCTGACCGGGGGTAAGGGTGGTTGCCCCGATATTGCCGGCAGCAAGACTACCACCTGCGCCGGATGCACCCGACGTCAGCGTTTGTGGCAAAAGTTGCAAACGCAGGGCATCGGCAGGGCTGCCCGCCCCGGAAGATTGTGTCGCGGCATTGGATGTCGGCAAGCGCGCCCAGATCAGATCACCCAGACTGGTTGGCAACTGTGTTGGCAGCTTGACCGTAACCTGCCCGAGAGCAGTGGCAAGGGTAAGCTGATTTCCCGACTGGGACTGGATGGATGCCTGTAACAGGGTTTCCACCGGAAGCTTTGCCAGTGCCGCTGCGACCTGTGGCGAAGTGGCGTTGGTAACGGTTGCGGTTACCTGCGCCGGGACCGATCCCTGTGAAGGTTGTCCTGTTGTGCCGCCCGCCGAGGAGGCCTCTCCACCGACCGCGTTTCCGGGCGATATAGGCTGTGGCGGGATCGTCATGACAGGATTACTCCTCGAGAATGATCTGGGCGATGGCCTCTATGTCGTGGGCGGCATCGCAATTGGGATGACGGGTCAAAAGAGGAGTCTGGTTACGGATGCATTCAGATACACGTGCATCCGCCCGGATAACGCCAAGCAAAGGAGGCGAAATCTTGAGGAAACCCTCGCACGCCTTAAGAAGCTTGTTATAGATCGCCTGACCTTCTTTTTTATCCTTGGCCATGTTGATCACCACCCGGATATCGGTTTTCGGGCGGGCCATATGGGTAACCTTGATAAAGGCATAGGCATCGGTCAGTGACGTCGGGTCGCCATTGGTAATGACAATCACCGTATTGGCAAGACTGGTCATCTGACGCACGCCCTGATCAACACCGGCACCAAGATCAATCAGCACCTTGTCATAGGATTTCCCGGTCTGAATAAGATCGTCAGAAAGTGCCTGCAAACGGGTTGCCGGAAGATTGGCAAGGCTGCCCGATCCACTACGCCCGGCAATGATATCGAACCCGCCATCGGGGAACGGAGTGATGGCGTTCTTCAGGCTGATGCGCCCGGCAATGACGCCCCCCAGATCGTGCTTGGGCATCAGGCCAAGCTGAATGTCGATATTGGCAAGGCCCAGATCACCATCAAAGAGAAGTGCCTTGTGACCTTCGAGAACCATCGCATGGGTCAGGGTAATGGAAAACCAGGTCTTGCCCACGCCACCTTTACCAGACGCGACCGCAATAATATTGCGGCCTCTGGTACGCGGGGCAGATTTGGATGCAGCATCAGACTTGGTAGTCATTTCATGACCTCGGAGAAGCTCGGTTTCGCGGTATCAGCGCGATGGGACGGTATCAGAAGCTTTGCCAGGGCAAGGGGACTTAATGCGGTCAGTCCGTCCGCAACCTGGGCTGTCATACTGACATTACAAAGGGAAAGATTTCCTGAATCCGCCCCGTATAACGCACCGCCAAGGCGGGCGGCAACATCAAGACGTGAAATCATGACACGTGTTGCACCACCATCGGCAAACGCATTGGCAATATCGGCCGATTCATAAGCATCAATTCCCGCCGGGTTTACCAGAATGGGTTCACTCGGTATTGCCTTCATGAATTCACAAAGCGTGCCAATCTCGGTTTCAAGATAGGGATTGCAGCTTGCAGTATCGATCAGGATGACATCCGCGGTCCGAACATCGGTAAAGCGCGATTTCAACTCTTCGGGTGATTTCGCCTGAAGCAGGTTGACCTTGAGAATACGGGTAAAGGCTTCAAGCTGGGCGATCCCGCCCGCACGTTTGTAATCGGTTGAAAGAACGGCAACTTTACGCTTTTTCATCACCGCACGTGCGGCTGTCTTGGCAACGGCAAGCGTCTTGCCCGAACCGGGCGGGCCGACAAAGGCCAATGCACGTGGCGTGTTTTTTTCGGGCAAGGGCGAGAAATCAAAAATCTCGTCCAGAGCCCCGGCCAGTAATTGCTGTGCAGATGAAGCAGCCGTTTCGCGTGCCATGATGTCGCACAGACGGATACGCAACCGTTCAGGCAAATTGTGCCGGGTCAATGCCGCCTCTGCAGTATCAAGCTGTTCCTGCAAGGTCGGGGTGTGAGTGATTTCTGTCTCGTAGTCCGGGTCGCGATCAAGGGCAGCCGTCAGGCGCACGCCGCTTCCGGGGATATCCTGTGTCGATACAATGATGGCGTCGGCACCCATATGCTCTTTTACAAGCGCCATGGCTTCGGTCATGGTCGGAGCGGTAAAGGTCTTAAGACGCATTCATCTCCTCCCTGCAAGAATTGACCGCAACACGGGGTTTCTGCATGTATCCGTCATCAGATCTGCCCCAGTGTTTTGAGTTGTGCCTTGGGGTGAATTTCGTTTTGCGACATCACCACCGTGCTCGGACGGAAACGTTCAACGATGGAACGCACATAAGGACGAATACCCGGGCTTGTCAGAAGAACCGGAGACTCGCCCATCATGCCAAGGCGTTCAAAGGTCGTGCGCACCTTGTTGATGAATTCCTGAAGCTGGCTTGGCGGAATGGAAAGCTGCTTTTCCTCGCCTGAGCCAACAAGGCTTTCGGCAAAAATCTGTTCCCATTGCGGGGACATGGTCACCAGCGGAATGACGCCATCCTGATTGGTGTTCACATCCGACAACTGACGGGCAAGGCGCGAACGCACATGCTCGGTCATGAAAGTCGGATTGCGGGTAAAGGCGGTGGATTCAGCAATGCCTTCAAGAATGGTCGGCAGGTCGCGGATGGATACGCGTTCGGTCAACAGATTCTGAAGAACGCGCTGAACGCCGCCAACCGAAACCTGACCCGGTACGATGTCTTCGACCAGTTTCTTCTGATCGTCATCAAGTTCATCAAGCAGCTTTTGCGTTTCCGCATAGGACAGCAGTTCGGGCATGTGATCCTTGATCACTTCGGTGATGTGCGTGGTGATCACGGTTTGCGGATCAACGACCGTATAGCCACGGAACATGGCCTCTTCCTTCATGCCCTGTTCGATCCACATGGCCGGAAGGTTAAAGGTCGGTTCCATCGTCTTTTCGCCCGACAGGGTGATTTCCTCGCCCCTCGGGTCCATTACCAGCAACATGTTCGGGCGCAGATCGCCTCGACCTGCCTCGATCTCCTTGACGCGCAGAACATAGGTATTTGCCGGGAGCTGCATATTGTCCTGAATTCGGACAGACGGCATGACAAAGCCCATATCACCGGCAAGCTGACGACGCAGGGCCTTGATCTGATCGGTCAGCTTCTGACCGCGTTCGGTGCTGATCAGCGATAGCAGTCCGTAACCCAGTTCAAGACGCACATAGTCCATGCGCAGGGCATTGGCGATGGGTTCTTCGGGCGGCGGGCCAGCGGCATCTGCTGCGGCCTGGGTTTCTTTCATTTCCTTCTGGGTGATGGCGTCTTTCTGGCGCTTGCCCATGTAATAGGCGAGATACCCAAGTCCGATCGCAAGTCCCAGGAACCAGATCATCGGAATACCGGGCAGAAGCGACATCCCGGCCATCAGGGCTGCTGCAACACCGAGGGCCGCAGGATAGTTGCTGACCTGACCAAAGACGGCTTTCTCTGTCGCGCCATCAAGGCCACCCTTGGTGACCAGAAGACCCGCCGCAGTCGATACGATCAGAGCCGGAATCTGCGACACCAGACCGTCACCAACGGTCAGGATCGTATAGGTTTCAGTGGCCTCTGCAAGCGACAATCCCATCTGCGCGGTACCAATGATGATCCCGCCAATCACGTTGATGAAGGTAATCAGAATACCGGCAACTGCGTCTCCGCGAACGAACTTGGACGCACCATCCATGGACCCGAAGAAGGAACTTTCATCTTCAAGTTCCTTACGGCGGGCCTTGGCCTGTTCCTCGTTGATCAGGCCCGATGACAGATCGGCATCGATTGCCATCTGCTTGCCGGGCATTGCATCAAGGGTGAAGCGCGCCGCAACTTCGGCGATACGGCCGGAACCCTTGGTGATAACCACAAAGTTGATGATGACAAGGATGGCAAAAACAATGATCCCGATTACGAAGTTGCCGGAAATCAGGAAGCTGCCAAACGCCTCGATCACTGCGCCCGCTGCATGCGTGCCTTCGTGACCATGGCCCAGAATCAGACGGGTGGTCGCGATGTTCAACGCAAGCCTGAGCGATGTCGCCACCAGCAGGATCGTCGGGAACGAGTTGAATTCCAGAGGTTTTTGAATGAACAGGGACGTCATCAGGATCAGTACAGAGAAACTGATCGACAGAGCCAGCATGAAGTCCAGCAACCATGGCGGCATCGGGAACATCATGACGACAAGAATCATGATGAAGCCAAGCGCCATCGCAATGTCGCCACGCTTCATCGCAGAAGCCACACGGGCCTGCAATGCGCCGAAATTTATGCCGCCGGACGCACCGCCACCGGGGCCATCAGAGCCGCCAGATCCGGTCGGTGTGATTTCTTGACCTTCGGCCATGGTGTTTGCTTGTTATCCTGTTGGTTGCTTTGTGCCGTTTGCGCTTTTTGTTGTTTCCCATTGATATGGGGCGCCAGCGACAAGATGTCATGTTCAGTCCTGGCCGTCACCTGGTGCCGGAACAGCCAGACCTTCGTCGGTATATTGACGCAACTTGTTGCGCAATGTGCGGATCGAAATGCCCAGAATGTTGGCGGCATGGGTACGGTTGCCAAAGCAATGCTTAAGGGTGTCAATGATCAGATCGCGCTCTACATCGGCGACTGTGCGTCCGACAAGTGCTGCGGTTATCGAACCGTCATTGCCTTTGGTGCTATCGGATGCCGTGTCCTCGTGCGCACCCGGATCAACCTCGTCTGCGGAGGGTTCCAAAGGTTCGTGTTGGACTGGCGGCTGGGCTGCCGGGGCACCGGACTGATAAGCCGATGAAGCAGCACCATAGGCGGCATTTGCACTGGCATAGGCTGAGCTTGCCCGTGCCGAGGCCGATGACATCGGTGCAACCGGGGCAGGGCTGGGGGCCTGCGGTGCCGGGGCGCGGGCAGGTTCGCTGCTTGCAGAACCCGACAACATGATGGCTTCCGGGCCGATTTCGTCAGGACCGGCAATCAGAACAGCGCGGTGCATGGTATTTTCAAGTTCACGCACGTTGCCGCGCCAGTGATGTGAAAGCAGACGGGTAATCGCAAGCGGGCTGATCGGGCGGACCGGAACATCATTGGCTTCGGAGTATTTCTTGACAAAGAACTCGGCCAGAACCGGAATATCGTCGGGGCGTTCGCGCAGCGACGGGATGTCGAGATTGACGACATTCAGGCGGAAATACAAATCCTCACGGAAATTACCGGCATTGACTTCGGCCTCAAGATTGCGGTTCGAGGTCGCCAGAATGCGAACATCGACCTTGACCGGGCTTTTGCCACCCAGACGATCGATCTCCTTTTCCTGAATCGCTCGCAAAAGCTTGGCCTGAAGGCGGACATCCATTTCGCTGATTTCATCAAGCAGCAATGTCCCGCCATTGGCTTCTTCAAACTTGCCGATACGTCTGGCCTGTGCACCGGTAAAGGCACCTTTTTCGTGTCCGAAAAGTTCGGATTCAAGAAGATTGTCGGGGATCGCTGCGCAGTTCACAGCAACAAAGGGCTTGTCCGAGCGGTTGGACTTGCGATGGACATAGCGCGAAATGATTTCCTTACCCGTACCGCTCTCGCCGGTGATCAGGATGGATGCGGAACTGTTGGCGACCTGTGCTGCCAGACGCAAGGTTTCGGCCATGCGCGCATCACGATGGATCAGCGCGTGGCTCTCTTCGGTGACCGCTTCAAAGATTGCTGCGATCAGATCGGCTTCCGGCGGCAACGGGATGAATTCTTGGGCGCCTGCCTTGATCGCATTGACTGCACCATTGACATCGTTACCGATACCACATGCAACCACCGGCACAATGATACGTTCCTGTACCATGGCATCAATCAGGGCAGCGACATCCAGTGCGATGTCTGCCATCACCAGATCGATCCGGTTGCCGGCACGCAGGATATTAAGCGCAGTTGTTACGCTTTCGGCCAACTGGACCGAAGCGCCGCGCGCCATAGCGATCTTGCTGGCTGCGCCTATCTGTCCGCCCAGTCCACCAACGATCAGTACCTGCATAGTCTCATCTCTTTCCGATCAGTTCCAGTTGGCCCCGGTGACCGGATGAATTACCGGTCATCAGGGCCTTGCGTATTCACGTTTCAGATCAATCGAAATAGCTGACGCGTTTTGACGGCGGCAGGATCGAGTTGATCAGCATTTCCAGACGGCGCGGGTTTTCCTGACGACCGATGGAAACAGCGCCGACCATATAGACAGAATTCAGAAGTTCTTCGTCGCTTGAGTTGCGTTCAAGTTTACCGGCAAGCGGCATGAACACCATGTTGGCCAGAACCGCACCATAGAAGGTGGTCAGAAGTGCGACAGCCATAGACGGACCAATCGATGACGGATCATCAAGGTTGCCAAGCATCTGCACCAGACCGATCAGTGTACCGATCAGCCCCATTGCCGGAGCAACATCACCAGCCTTTTTCAAGATATTGGCACCTTTCTGGTGGCGACCAATGGTAGCGTTCATGTCTTTGCGCATGATCGCTTCGACTTCTTCGGCCGGTGTACCATCAACGACCAGAGACAGGCCTTTCCACAGATATTCTTCACTTTGCAGGCTGTCGAGATGCCCCTGAAGTGAAAGGACACCACCTTTACGGGCGATTTCTGCCAGTTGCAGGATTTGCAGTGCCGCGTCTGCCGGGTTGCGCGATTTATGGAAAATCGTGCGCATCAGAACCTTGCCCGAACCAAGGAACTCGCCCATTGCAAAGCTGACGGCCGTAATTGCCGCCGTACCGCCGATAACAATGAGGACAGAGGGGATATCGATAAACGCGCCTGGCGAGCCGCCAAAGATAATAGCAGCAATCACCAACGCAAAGCCGATGATCAGTCCCCCGACTGTCGCAATGTCAAACGACGTTTTAGTCCCCCCTTCGGCCATAGTCGCAAATCCTCTCTTACGTTAGCTTTTCTCTGATTTGATGATTTCCGTCATGGTCACCCCAAGACGGTCTTCGACAACCACCACTTCGCCACGTGCGACCAGACGGTTGTTCACATAGATATCAATAGCTTCCCCAACTTTGCGGTCAAGCTCTACGACAGCTCCACGACCAAGTTTCAGCAATTGGCTGACCTGCATGGTTGCTTTGCCAAGGACTGCGGAAACCTGGACGGGAATGTCATAGACGGCTTCTAGGTCCTTTGACGTCTTCATCTGTTCGCTGCCAGCTTCGGCAGCGGCAAGAAGTTCTGTCCCTTCGCCCTCTAGTTCGATGTGATCATCGTCGAGTTCCGAAAGTTCAAGATCGTCATCATCAGCCATTTTCGTCTCCTGCGTCTTTGGTTGGTTGCTTCACAGCAGCCATCTTTTCGGCATCGGTCGGGGGCGCGGTCGTTCCATTTGCGGCATTCGCGGTCTGTTGGTTCAGTCCCTGCGATACCGCGGATGCTGGTTGTGGTCCCGGTGATGGTGTTGCTGGCTGTTGTTGCCCCGAAACGCCAGCGGCTGCTGCACTTGGCGTGAGGGAAGCGGTACCAGCAGACCCGGTCTCCTGAGGTTTTGCATCCGTTCTTACGTCGCCTGTCCGTCCTGTTGCCTGTTGTGTATTCTGGGCAGATGCTTTTGCCTGATTTGCCGGGTTTTCCAGTGCGTTGTCAGGTTTTGGCATTGCATCATTTGTCGATGTTTGCACATTCCGTGCGTCGGTGCCATCGCCAACTGCATTACCGGTCCCGGGAGCCGGGGACCGCTGCTGGGGATTTGGGGGTGTAGTACCGGCGGATGGTGTTGGCGCATTTTGGACCGGACGCTGTGCCGGGGGCTGGACCTGTCCGGCATCCGGTGCCTGTTGTGTCTGGGCTGGTCGCTGCTGAGGGGCCCCTGCGCCATTCGATACAACGTCCCGAGGTGCCTGACTTGTGGTGGGTGTTGCCGGTCCTGACGCAACAGACGGTTGCTGTGGTGCCTGTGGTGCCGGCTGCTGTGCTGGTTGCATCGGGGCCTGTGACGCGCCCTGTGCCCGGGAATGAGCTGGCTGAGGTGGGGTGGGATCAGTTTGTGTCGTTGCAGCGGGCTTGGCTGGCGCAGGTGTTTCCTGAACTTTGGGATCGCCCATATCGCTTTTCGGCAATCCATGTTCACTGGCATGCAGGGCAAGGGCCGTTTCGACAATGCCGTTGATTTCCGACCAGAGGCGTGCACTGTCGCGCACAGCGGTGCCATCACCCCAGGAAACCGCACAATCACCAACCGCCACATCCGGCTCGGCCACGACAACAACCTTACCCGAGAACCCGCGCGATTCTGCAATGCGCTGGGTAACATCGGCCAGTTGTTTGGCGAGATCCGGATTGACCTTGATCATGACTTTGGGGGCGTCAAACAGATTGGCCAGACACTGACGGACAATGTCTTCGATTTCGACCAGATTATATTTCTTGGACCAAGCCGGGGCCAGTTTGCGGATGACGCCAAGTGCGACATGGATTGCATCTTCGTTGATTTTGGCATTGGCGCGTTTTTGCTGCTCGTCGATCTGGCCCAACTTCTCGGCAATGACGGATTCAACATCACCAATGGCTTTTTCAACCGACGCCATGACTTCCTGATACCCTTGTTCAAGGCCTTGGGCGTGACCTTCGGCAAGGCCCTGTGCATGGGCTTTTTGTTCGGCTTCGGCCACCATCTGGGCTGCCTGTTCTTCAGTATAGACAGCAGGAGGCGGAGGCGGTGTGTCGTCTTTTTTCTTTTTCTTCTTCTTGCCGAGTTCGTAATGCTCATCGCTATCGCCCGCAGAGCGAATAACATTGTCTGCGTCATCGAAGCTAAGAGCAAAGGTGAACTTTTCAATGGCCGTCATATCAAACCGTTAAACTGCCTTGTGCGACAAAAGGAAGGCAGCCACAGGGCTGCCAGTGAGCCGACGGCTGATCGGAGCGTTAATTCTCCTGATACAGCCAGTTGCGAATGATCGAGAGAGCTTCTTCCGGATGCTTTTCCACGATCTCGCCGATTTTCTTGACCGAGGATGCCTTAACACGACCTTCAACCTGCGACAGGTTGATCAGTTCCTCGCCGTCATCCATGCCCGGTGCCATCGGGACCGGTGCGGGGCCTTCAAGTGCCGGTGTGCCCTCGGCCGTCATATCATCGGCAAGAAGCTGACGTTGTGCCATATCTGCGGCACTTGGCAGCGTTTCGAAAGCACGGGTCAGAAGCGGGCGAACCACCAACAGGATGACCAGAATTGCGACGATGGCCAGTACCAGCATCTCGGCGATGCGGAAGATTTCGGCCTTATCGAGCCCGAGGAAGGTTTCAATTTCTTCATCCGGGAACAGATCGCCAGCATCGGCAAACTGCATGTTAATCACTTCAACCTGATCACTGCGCTGCGGATCATAGCCGATCGCGCTGCGAACGAGGGCGGCGATCTTTTCCAGATCTTCGGGCGAGCGTTCCTGATACTGGCGTTCACCGTTTTCATCGGTTGTGTAAGTACCGTCGACCAGAACTGCTACCGTTACGCGTGAAATCTCGCCAATTTCCTTGACCTGTGTGGTCGTGGTTTTGGAAATTTCGTAGTTAACCGTTTCTTCGGAACGGCTTTCCTGGCTTTGTGCCCCGGCACCGTTTGGATTGCCGAGATTCGGATCGGGCAGATTGTTTTGCAGGGTAACAGGATCGGTGCCTTCGGTCTCGGAATTGGTCGAGTTTTCTTCAATGGTCTGGCTGGAACGTACGACACGTTCATCAGGATTGAAGCGTTCATCCGCAGTCGTGACCTTGTTGAAGTTCATTTCAACGGCTACTTCAGCGCGGACTTCACCGTAACCAAGCGAACGTGACAGCAAATCTTCGATGGTATTGCGCAGGCGGCTTTCGGTACGAATGCGCATTTCATCGGCCGTCTGGGTCAGGAAGGTCGATGATTGCTGTTCGCCATCCCCTCGGGCCAGCAGGCGACCACGTTCGTCAATGATCGAAACCTTGCCAGGTTGAAGTTGGGGAACAGCGGCAGCAACAAGGTGCTGAATGGCGACAACCTGTTCGGGTTTAAGTTCGCCACCGGCCATTTTGACTGCAATCGAGGCGCTGGCTTCCTGTGTTTCACGCGAAAACATCTGGCGTTTCGGCAGTACAAGGTGAACACGAGCCTGCTGAATGGCTTGAATTGAAGCAATGGTTCGGGCCAGTTCGCCTTCAAGAGCACGAACATGATTGATGTTCTGTTCGAAGCTGGTCGCGCCAAAACCATCGGAATTGTCAAAAACTTCATAACCAACCGAGCCGCCAGCCGGCAGGCCGCTTTCGGCCATGGAAAGACGCATGCGGTTGACCTGATCAGACGGGACCAGAATTTCGGTGCCGCCATTGAGAAGCTGATATTGCACCTGCTGGTCTTCGAGGCGGTTTACGATCTGGCTGGCATCTGCAGGAGAAAGATCACGATACAACAGTTCCATGTTCGGGGCAGAAACACGCAATATCAGGAAGGCAAAGAACACAAGCAGCAACACACCCACGCCGCTGATGGCCATCAGGCGCGTAGGTCCAAGACTCTTGAGTGTCTGTAACAAGCCGCCCACTTTCGACTGCTCCGAAACCAATTTAAACCACTGTCCCCGATGCAGGTCGCTCCGTACGGAATCCGACCAGCATCAACAACGAATAGTTCTCCATGCTGAAGAACAGGTTAACAACCGGCAATTTTTGCCCAGTTGTCTGTTTCAATTTCACTAGCGATTTGAGTCATTTGTATCTTTGTTAACCAAGTTGGCCTGCGTTTAATGTAGTGAGTCAATGCGCCAAAAAGAAGCCCGGCACAAGTGCCGGGCGAGTCCCTGTAAACGCAGAACGTTGCAGGACCGGCTAAAGCCCTGCAACAGAAGTCAATTACCGTTTGATCCGGATCAGCTCGTCGAGCATTTCATCGGTGGTGGTAATCGTTTTGGTGTTCGCCGAGTAGGCACGCTGGGTCACGATCATGTTGGTGAATTCTTCACCTAGATCGACGTTCGAGCCTTCAAGGGCAGATGCCACAACGTTACCCGCACCGTTCAGGCCCGGTTCGCGCAGCAGATAGTCACCCGATTCACGGGTCTGACGATAAACGTTACCAGTGTGGTTTTCCATTTCATCAGGTGCTTCGAACGTTGCGATGGCCAGTTTGTAGACCGGACGCTTTACACCGTTTGCGAACTCGACCTGCAGGAAGCCTTCCTCGGTCAGGGCATAGTTCACCATGGTGCCGGCCTGTGCGCCGTTCTGGTTGATGAAGTGGGTGGTATAGTTAACAAGGTTGCCGTTGGCATCCGCACCGGCCGCAAACTGCGTTATGCCGTTGCCAAGACCGATTGTCCCGAAATCAAGAGTGAAGGAGCTGTCATCTGAGCCATTCGTCCATTCTGCCGAGATATTTGTATTAGCGAGGTTGCCGGTCGTACCAACGGTTACAGCGCCAATGGTTGCAGCAACACCGGTGAAGGTCTGAAGGTTACCTGAACCATCAAAGGTGACGATACCAGCCTGGATCAGGCCATTCGGGTGATCCGTTGCGTCAAGTTCTCCCGTGGTGGTGTTACCTGTCAGCTCAAAGCCCCAGCGGTTCTGACCAAGTTTGACAACCTGCAGGTTGACGGTGTGCGCCGAACCAAGAGAGTCATAAATGGTGACCGGCATGGTATTGTCTTCGGCAACGGTTCCTGTGGCAAGGTTACCAGCGACATAGGTTGGTGCAAGAGTGCCCGGAACACCTGGAACGGTGATACCGGTTGCACTGAAAGGCGTACCTGTCACGTTGGCAAAGGTCACACCCTGATCGGCAAATGCAGCGGTGAGAGTCAATGTATCGTTGGTGCCGGTCGTTGTTGTGGTGGCGTTGATGCCCGTGACCGCACTGATAGCCGAGGCCAGATCTTCAAGGGTGTCACCGGTATTGATTGTGATAGTTGTTGTCGTACCGTTATGGGTAATCGAGAACTGGTCACCGTTGTTGATACCGGCAAGCGTGGTCAGGTCGGTGGTGTCATAGTCAATGCCGGTTGTGGTCGAGGTGGCGGTGCCACCGGTCACAGCGGTTTCATCGGCATTCAGGTTTGCGCCGAACTCAATCGAGGTTGTCGATGCCGCCGCCGTCAGGATCGAGTTGATATCGAGAACCTGAAGGTCGGTCACAGCCGAGCTGTTTGACGTGGTTGTGTTACCGTTTGCGTCAAGAAGGGTACCTTCTCGGTCGGTCGCCCAACCCTGAACATAATATCCCGCAGTGTTGCGCAGGTAACCATCGTCATCGGGCTTGAAGTCACCGGCACGGGTAAAGAACAACTCGTCGTTCGTGCCCGGGTTCGCATTGTCGCGGACGATGAAGAAGCCATCACCGGAAATTGCTGCTGCCGTGGTGGACGAGGTTGCCTGAAGCAAGCCCTGCTTGCTGATCAGCGCCGTCGGATGGAACAGCACACCACCGGGTGTATAGCGGGTGTTAGATGCGGACTCAGTCACCAGGGTCGAGAAGCGACCGATGGTTCCCTTGTAACCGATCGTGTTAAGGTTCGAGATGTTGTCCGAAATGACGCCCAGGTTCTGAGACTGCGCGTTCAGGCCGGAAACACCGGAAATCATTGCACCAAAAAGGCTCATTTTTCTTCTCCTGCACTTACAGGGTGTTGATCAAAATCGGAAGAAAGCCCTCAGGCTGCTTCGTCCTGTACGTCACTTCCGGAATCATTTCCGCCATCGGTGGTATCGGTTCCGCTCGCGCCCAGTTTCACGTTGGTGAGGGTCGAGAACGGTACAGAAACATCGCCAATACGGAGATAAATATCGCGATCATCGATATCGACACTATCGACAGAGCCGATGATGCCAATCGCGACAGAGGCAGGTTTGCCTTTGTCTGTTTTGAAGGTGTCACCATTTGCGGCCATCGGTTTGACAACCAGGGTGTAGGCTCCTTCACCCTGTTCAACACCGCTGTTGTTCTTGCCATCCCAGGTGAAGGACTGGAGACCGGAAACGTCGGTGAGTTCTTCGGAATAGATCGTTTTGCCTTCCTGGTCCTGAATCTGCAGTTGCAGACGCGGAACTTCGGGCGAAACGTTGTATTTGTATTTGAGCTCGCCACCTTCTTCGAGCCAGTTGGTATCACCAACAGCTTCGATTTCTGCACCGACATACGAAAGTGCAGACAGCTGACGCTGCTGGCTTTGCATGGCAATCAGGTCTTCAAGGTTCTTGTTGCTCTGAATGCCCTGTTCAACCTGGGCGAACTGGCTCAGCTGGTCAGTGAATTTGTCACTTTCCATCGGCGACGTCGGGTCCTGGTTCTTGAGCTGGGTGGTCAGAAGCGTCAGGAACGTATCAAAGTTCTGCGCAAGCTGACTGGCCGAACTGCTGGACGCGGCGTTGTTATTTGACCCGGCAAGACCAACGTTGGTCAGGGATGAAATGGCCATGGGATTTTCCCTTTACCTTTCTAAATCCGAATATCGACAAGACCATTGGGATTAATCCCATAGCCAATGCCAACATGTTCGGCGAGTTCGGCTCCGCTCAGGATGTCGCCTTCGTCAGGGCTGCTGCCCTGATCGGCGATTACCCGAGATTGGCTTTGGCCTTCCTGACCTTGCCCACCTTGATCTCTGTGTTCAAAGGTGAAGCTCTGACTGTCTGCATTCAGGCCGGCATCCTTAAGAGCCTGCTGCAATGCACGTGAGTCCTGGCGCAACATGTCCAGTGTCTCACGTGTATCTGCCTGAATGACGCCCTGGATACGGCCATCGTGGCCGATCTCCAATTTTACATCCACGCGCCCGAGATGTTCCGGGCGCAGCTGGACAGAAATCTTGTCAACGCCGTCACTGGCGGCGTTTTTGATGGAAACCGCAACTTGCTGCTGGACCTGTTGTGCAGGGGCATGGCGGGCCGTCTGTGCCGTATGTCCACTGGTGTTGGTCTGGTGCAGGTTGTTGGTGGTATTAAGCTGACCGGTGCCAGCTTGCGGAGTGGCATCGGTTGCGCCAGTTGCCGTTACTGTGCCATTGGCAACCGTACTGGCAGCATTATTTTGCATATTCTGTGCACTTGCTGCTGCGGCCATGGCTTGTTGTGCCGCCTGGGCAGTTTGTGCCGGGTTACCCGTCGCAGTCGTTTGTGTTGTCGTTGCGTTCGATGACTGGCTGTTGGCCGTTGCATTGGTAACGCCCGATGCATCGGTTTTGGCTTTGCCGTCGCCACTCATGGAATCAACAAGGCGTGACAGGAACTTGTCAGCGGATGCGTCATCCCCGGTTGCTGCGTCAGCACCGTTCAAGGCGAGTTTTGCCGAAGATGCGGTTGCAGGCTGAGATAGTGCAGTTGAGCTCATAAGGCCGTCAGTGGTGCCGTCAGCGGCAGCACCATTCGTCGCCATGCCGGGATTAGCCTGACCATTTGCTGCTGCGCCGTCCTGAGCAGCATTCGTGCCCGCGATCGACTGGGATGCCACTGCTTTGGCTTTGGCAAGATCTATGGCTTGCTGGGATCCTGGCAGTGGAACGGTTGCTGCAGGCTGGTTCGGGGTTATGATGCCCGGTGCAGCCTGAGCGTTGGTGGCGTCGCTTGGCTCATCATCGGAAGATGCCGCTTTTTGCTGGCCTAAAGATTCGGCTTCGTCATCCGGGGCGGTCGCTACCTCTTCTGCGGAATTTTCGCTGTCGACATGCTGTGTGTCGTTGTCCGACGAGGCTGTGTCGCGGCTGCTATTTTCAACATCGCGCTTGTCTTCAGGCTTCGGATCATCAGTCTCTAAATGATCCTCGTGGTTGTTGCGATCCGCGCGGAGCGGTTCATCATCGTGGCGATCATCATTGCGTGCAGAGCTCTGCGTGTCGGTATCGTCAGTATTACGATTTGAACGCATTTCCGCGCGATGATCGTCCCAAGTGCTCTGGGCAGATTTTGCCGCGTCAATCTTGGTCTGATTTTTACGCTCAGACCAGTTTTCTGTAATTGAGGCCATGACGTCACCAAACCCGGAACCCGCGCTTTCACTGGCGGTTGAGCCCGGAATGGAGACAGTCGGCATAATGCTGTTTGTAATCGCAGAGCTGTTCATGACCTTGGTCCTTTTGGAAACAGTGTCAGAACAATTGCAAGTGCCGGGCCAGTTTTGCGCGTTAATAATTTATACAGGATTTCAGCGCGTTAGGATGTGACGTGCCATTGCTTGAAGCTTCTGGCGATATGTCACGCCTATGGAACCGGGCAAAAATGATCCTGTGGTTGCAAAGGAAAGCGCGATTGTTCCAAGCAAAAAGGCTCCCGCGTTTAAGCAGGAGCCTTTGAACAGGAGGGGTGTTTTGGCGAATGCGCCCGACAGGGGTTAGGCTGAAATGGACAGTCCGGTTTTTGCCGGTGCAGGAGCATTTTCAGCCTCAGAAGTTGTCGTCTGGCTTGCCTCGGCAACAGGAGCAGGGCGGTCTTGCTGGGCAATCATGATTGCCTGACGCAATTCACCTTCGCTGCGTTCGGCCAGCTCGGCCCAGGAATCACGCAGCGGGGTCAGTACCCGGGCAACGTCATCGGCGGCCTTCGGATCATTTTTCCGATCAACATCCATCAAACGGATCAGGCAATGCGCATAGATGCGCTCAAGATTGGCAGCAATTTCGCCACCCTGTTCCATATCCAGCGTATTTGAAAGATGGGCGATCAATTCCTGTGCGCTGCAATTGGCGTTGCAGCGCCCCTGGATATCGTTTCGCTCGATCGCGTTTTTCGCCTCTTGCAAGCGCGACAGGGTCTTTTCAAACAGCATGAACACCATCTTGGCTGGTGAGGCTGTATTTACCTGTTGGTGCTTGTATGTTTGGGCGGCGTGTTCATTCATGCGACACTCCTTGGTATGCGATACGTCTACTTAGTGTGCATGTATGGCATGGAAAAGTTAACTACTATCTTTACCTGCAGCCATCAATTCGTCGAGAGAACTCTGGATATTCTTCATACGTGCAAGGGCCGATTCCATCGCAATGAACTGATCCATCAGGACTTCTCTCTGCCGTGACAGTCGATCATCAATGCGTTCGACTTTTTCGTCATAAGACGTGTTTTGTGTCTCAAGATCGGAAATTGCCTGGGTAAGTGTACCGTTTTCTTCATCAAGAATTGAGTCGAGTTCAAAATAGAACTGCGCCCCGATACCAACAGAAGTTGTAACAGAGGCCGTGTCGTTGGCAGTCGCATCGCCACCGTAAAACAGACGCAGGCCATCGGCAGTACGGATACTGTTGCCCGATACAACGGCGTTTTTGCCCGTCGTCGTCACACCATCGACGGTGATGTCATAGGTCACGCTGGTAATCGAGCCAGCCGATGCATTGATAGTGAAATCATAAGTCGCAGCATTTGTACTGCTGTTGAAGCCGGTCACGGTCACATCAGAGTTATCCGATTTGCCGCGGAACAGGAACAGTTCCATGACTTCGTCAGGTTCGTTCAGAAGTGCAGCATTGAGTGCTGCTTCATCAATCTGGATTGTCTTTTTGACAAGTGGATCTTCGTTAGAGCCATATGCGACGAAGTCCAGACCAATTTCTGCCAGAACCGAATAATCGTCCTCACCTGCGCGGTCGGTTACGCCATTGGCGAATGAGCCGGCGATCTGCTGCAGGGCCGATTCAATGCTTTTAACCGACGTATTACCCAGAAGGATGGCATCTTCGGACGCTTCACCGGTGGTCGGATCGACAAAGGTTTTTTCGTTGATAAAGGTCTGAACCGCGTTATAGGCATCGACGAAATCCAGGATTGCCGTTTTCGCCTGATTCAGGTCCTGCTCAATCTCGATGGTGATTTCGGTTCCAGGTTCGGAATCATAGAGGCTGATGGTCAGGCCATCGATCAGATCGGAAAACTCGTTCGACCCGCGGGTGACAGAAATACCATCAAGCATGATGTTGGCATCATTGCCGTCATCAATCACGTTGGTCGCGTTGATTGTTGTCGCATCGGTCAGAACACCAAGGCTTTGAAGGACAGAGCCGGTATCGTCACTGAACGACATACGGTTATCCACACCCTCTTCGGTCGAGGTGAAGATGATCGTGCTTTCGGTATCAGATACCTTGACCACAGAAGCCTGTACGCCGGTACTATCCTTGACGTTATTGATCTTGTCGCGAATGTCCTGAAGCGTATCGCCAGCAGAAACCGTAATGGTCGAGTTTCCGGCGCCTCCAGTGATGGTAAAGCTGCCGGTGCCAGTGACGCCGGTGATATCTGCGCTTGCCGCAACGGCCTGGGTATCGCTTGAAAGCTTGTGTTTGCTTGCAACGTCGACGATCTCGAACTTGTAGCTGCCGGTCGCGGCAGCATTGGTTGCCGTAACACCCATAAGGGTACCGGCTTCGCTTCCGTTCGAGGAGGCGAAAATCTGTTTGGCCTCGAAGATGTTCTTCGAGTTATCGAAGCTGGTCGCACCGTAAAGGTTCGCCATCGAATCTTTAAGCGTACCGACAAGTGTCTGCAGCTCCTTGAGAGCCGCGATCTTCTCGTCGTTTGCTTCGATACGTTTTTGGAGATTGTCCGCAGGAATGCGACGAGCAGCAATCATCTTGTCGACGGTGTCGACGAAATCGATGTTTGACGAGCCGCCAGACAACTGGACGCGACCGTTGTCGCCAACATAGATGTTATTTAAATTCAAGCTGCTCATTGGTTTAGCTCCTTGGGCCCGCTCGGTCGATTTTACCTAGTTTCGGACTATAACATTCTACGAAATAGCAAAATTCGTGCCTAAGCCTGCCCGATCGTCCCGTTAAATTTCTTCGTCCACAAAGCTGCCCAGATATTCGCGCATCTGGGAAAACAGCTGCTGCAACTCTTTAGACGGAATTTCGCGAAGAACATCGCCGCTCACACGGTCGGTGACTTTGGCTATGACCCGACCTGTGTCCTGATTGAAGTTCAGTTCGACACGTGCAGAACCGTTTGCCACATCGGGTAGATCAAGGTTTGCAAGAGCATCCTGAAGCTTCTGCGAAACCGCAGACGGCTTGCTGGCGGCAGCGACCGCAGTGCTTGCTGCGCTGTTTGCCGCAGTATTTTCAATCTTCGGGGTCGGGGTAGCATAGCTGCCCGTAGAACCTGGTGAACTGTAATTGTTTACGACTTCCATTTTTCCAAACTCCCAAGCCGTCTTCCTGCAATTGCAGGACATCATGTTGAATTAAAGAGGCAATCCAACATGGACATGCCCAAGGTTAATTGAATTGCTTACTGCAACAGACGCAGCAAATTCTGCGGCATCTGGTTTGCCTGTGCAAGCATCGCAACGCCTGATTGGACGAGGATCTGCTTGGAGGTGAACGCTGTCATTTCGGCAGCAACATCAAGATCAAGCAGGGTAGAACGCGCTGATTCAGTGTTTTCCTGTGTGGTTGCAAGGTTCTGACCAGCAAAATCCAGACGGTTCTGCGAGGTGCCCACGGCAGCACGTGCACGCTGCAAGTCGTCAATTGCACGGGTAACGACTTCAACAGCAGATTGTGCTGATGCTGCGGTGCTGATGGCATTGGCACCAAGATCCTGAAGTGAAGTCTGCGTACCCAGTGCGCCGGCACCGAGTGTATCAGAATCAACTGCATTCAGGGTGATTGAAAGGCGGTCGTTTGCGGTGTTGCCGCCCCCAACCTGAAATTCGATGGAACTCTGCAACTCCTGTCCATTGTCCGCAGCCATCGTAACGGTGTTCGCCGTCGAGTTGTTGGTTGCGCCGCCATTGAACTGGGTATCGGTACCGAAGTCGGATGCACCAGTCGCATCAGCGTTGATTGAGTCAACAGAAGCAGTGAAGTTGCTGTTGATCGAAAATGACAGGCCGAGCTCGTCGAAGCTCAGTGTATCCTTGTCACCTGCGCTCATTACTTTGGTTCCGCCAGTGATATAGTCACTGACATCAATCGACTGGGTCCGGTTATCACCATCAACTGTGGCAGCAACGGTCATGATTACCTGCCCGCCAGCAGCATAGTTGATATCAACGGTAAAGCTGTTATCGGTAATGTCTGTATTGGTATCGGTTGCCCAGTAGTTGTTGTCGGTGATGGCAATGGCATCAAAACCGTTAACCGCCGAGAGTGCCGCACCTGTGCCGCCTGCATCGAGATCGGCGAAGTCCAAAGCAACATCACCGCCGTCCCCCAACAGCTGAATGCCGTTGAAGTTCGTTGAGGATGCTATGCGGTCTATCTCTTCGCGTAGCTGGACAAATTCGTCATTGAGGAAGCCGCGTTCAGTATCAGAAAGGTTGCCCGAGGAGGCCTGAACAGAAAGCGTTTTCATACGGACAAGAATATTGTCGATGGTTGCCATGCCGCCGTCAGCAATTTGCAACATCGAATTGGCTTGTCCAACGTTAACAGAAGCGGTTTTCAGAGCTTCGGTCGTTGCATTCAGTCGGGCACCGATTGCCATAGAGGCTGCGTCATCGCGCGCGGAAACAACACGCGTACCAGACGACAGCTTTGACAGAGAGCGTGTTGCCATCGTGTCAGAGGCCGAAAGGTTACGGTGTGCTACGTTCGCAGCATAGTTCGAAATAATATTAAGAGCCATGACGCATCTCCTACTTGGATAGCTCTGAACAACTTCTTGCTGTTCGAAATCCGGCACATCGCCAGAAGTGTTTTGATTACCCTATATGGGAACAAAAACGATATTACAGGTAAGATGAAATATACTTTTAGGTTAGTCCTGAGTCCAGAGAAAAAAACAGGTGGTAAATGTCAATATAAAACAAAAGGTTAACAGAGTCGGAAATTGTGATTGATGGAATTTTCCCTGTATTCTCAAGCGAATCCAAGTGTATGCCGTATGATTTTCTCAATGGCTTCCATATTGAAAATCCATTGGTATAGGTCGTTGATGAGGGGGGCTGCTGGGGATGACTCGTCTCATAGCATTGATATGGAAGCTTCGTGGAGAAGGTGCACCAAATGTGTGTGGCGGAGCTGCATATGATTGAGCGTGCGCAAAAACTGGTGAGTAAAAAACAAAAAAAGGCAGCCCGAAGGCTGCCTTTTGAA
>NZ_JPWI01000011.1 GCF_003326795.1 Thalassospira profundimaris
GTGCTCTACCAGGCTGAGCTACGCTCCGTCATTCTGCGAAGCCGGGTGATACTGGTTTCTGGAAGATGAAGCAAGATATTTTTGCGTCAAACCCGAACGACCCCGGCATGCAATATGGGTATGGCCCTTAATAAGGGCGGGAAATACAGAATTCCACAGCTTCGATCATGGCATCCTTGATGGCGCCATCTTCAAAGCGTGACAGTGTTTCAATCGCCATCTGACCATATTCGCGGGCGCGATCCATTGATGCGTCCAGTGCATCATATTTGCGGATCAGGGTCTGGGCGCGGTCGAGATCACCCTCCTCGAAATTCTGGTCTTCCATGCAGCGACGCCAGAATGCTTTTTCTTCGTCGTCACCCTTGGCATAGGAAATGATCACCGGCAGTGTTACCTTGCCGTCGCGGAAATCATCGCCAACGGTTTTGCCAAGCGTTGCCTGATGGGCTGAATAATCAAGGACATCGTCGATCAGCTGGAAGGCAGTACCAAGATAGATGCCATACAGACGAAGGGCCTCCTCGTCCTCGGCCGAACGGTTGGCAATCACGGCACCAATCTGGGACGCGGCACCAAAGAGGGCAGCCGTCTTGGCGGTAATGACCTCAAGATAGGCTTCTTCGGACGTGCTCATGTCATTGGCGGTCGACAGCTGAAGAACTTCGCCCTCGGCAATGACGGCGGATGCCTGAGCCAGAATATCCAGAACGCGTAGCGATCCGGTTTTGACCATGACGACAAAGGCGCGCGCAAACAGGAAGTCACCGACCAGAACGCTTGCTTCGTTTCCAAACAGGGCATTTGCCGATGCCTGACCACGGCGCAGCTGGCTTTCATCGACCACGTCATCATGCAGAAGGGTTGCAGTGTGAATGAATTCAACGCAAGCCGCCAGATCAACCGCATCGGGACCGTCGCCATAGCCGCAAAGGCGGGCAGAAGCCAATGTAAGCATCGGGCGCATGCGTTTGCCGCCTGCTGCGACAAGATGTGTAGCCAATTGCGGAATCAGGGCGACTTCGCTGTGCATATTGTCGATGATCACCTGATTGACGCGTTTCATATCGGCGTCAACAAGATTGACCAGTGAATCAAGGCTCGGCTGAGTCTTAGGCTGCGGTGCGGTATTGGTCACGCTGTATTCCGACTTTTTCAATGGCATCTTCGCTGCCTGAATTCGGCGAAGATCGCAAATAACACCAGGCGGCCTCAACATAGATAGGCCAAGGCATCATGGTCAAGTGGACAAATGTCATCAGGGCATGCATGAATCTTGCGATAAATTGCGGTTTTGTCGGTAGAATTTTGAAAACCCTGTCTGCAAACCCCTACATTATATTACATATCGTCAGTTCTTGTGAGCCCGATCCAAAGGTGTAGGGGCGCCGGAGCTGCAAACTTTCAGGGGAAAAGCATATGATCGAACTCTTTCGCAGCAATGATCCGATCGAACTGAGCTGGGCCCAGTCGGTCTTGGCGGACGAAGGAATCACCAGTCATATTTTTGATTATCACTCCAGCATCCTTGAAGGATCGATCGGCGCACTTTCCCGTCGCCTGATGGTCGATAACGAAGAAGAAAGCCGGGCGAAATACATTCTCGATATTGCCAGACGCGATCTGGATGCCCATAACGCTGCCAATGATTCATCGCGTGACGCGATGGCACAGGAATAACCCGACATTCAGGACCATTGACCGGATGGCAAGTGCAGTTGCAACCATAGAAGTTCCCGACTTCCCCGAAGCCCGGATAAGCCACGATTATCTGTTGGGCGGGTCGGTGACGTTGAAACAGCCTGTTGACGGTTACCGCGCTGCCGTTGATGCGGTGTTGCTGGCAGCTGCTGTGTCGGTCAATTCCCATCGTGATGAGAAAATTCTCGATGTTGGTGCAGCTGTCGGATCGGCCGGGCTTTGTGTTGCCAAGCGTCTTGAAAACGCAAAGGTCACCGGGGTTGAACTGCAAGACGATCTCTATGCGCTGTTTTGTCGCAACGTGATGGAAAACGGTTTGGCTGATCGGGTGACTCCGATCCACGGTGATATCAATAACGCAAGTCTGCCACTGGTTGCTGAAAGCTTTGATCAGGTCATTTCCAATCCGCCCTATTACGCCGGGGGTACGCGTCCGGCCAATGAAAGCCGTGCCACGGCCCATCAGGAAGGCAGTGCGGATCTGAAAAACTGGATCGGGTTCTGTTTGAAGATGGTGCGTCAAAAGGGGCGCATTACCCTTGTTCACCGTGCAGATCATCTTGACCGGATTATCGGGCTTTTGCACGGGCGGGCCGGGGACATGACAGTTTATCCGATTTGGAGCAAGGCTGATGCGGACGCACCGCTGCGTGTGATTGTTCAAGCCAGAAAAGGTGTTGCATCACCGCTGACCTTGCGTCGCGGACTTGTTCTTCATGATGCTGCGGGCACCTATTTGCCGCAAACCGATGAACTTTTGCGCAATCCCTTACCATTGCCCGGTTTCTAATTTGTGCATATTTGCATATAAGTGCGACATGGCTGCGGTCTTTGCCGCAGAAATCATGGTGCTTTGGGATCGGACATGCTGAGCTTTTCGAAAATCATTTTTACGGCCTTGGTCATCGTTGTCGTCTGGCAAGGCTTCAAGCTGTTTAACCGTGCCAAGCAGGTTTCCAGAAATGAGCAGCCCAAGCAAACCCGCCACCATAAAAAAGAACAATCGGGTTCTGTCGCCCAGGAAATGGAAAAGTGCCCCGATTGCGGCGTTTACCATGCCGAAGGCAGCGCGCATCGTTGCGATGCCTGATTTCTGCTTTTTTCCCAAGTTATCCGGAAAAAACCCGTTTGATCGGGATGTGTAAGACTTTGGGTGAAACTGCCCTGATTTTGCTTGGAATTCCCGCTCTGATCGCCGATCTATATTGCTGCGATGCGGTATGAGACGGTGGGCGGGGATGCAAGGGTTGCAAATTCAGCGTGTCTCAGGGCTTTTGCGTTCTTGACCGCGAGGGGGCAGGGCGGTAGCTTGCCGCTCTAAATTTATAGACAACAGTAATAGAGAGTTCGCGCCATGGCGCTCGACGGGTCGCAACGTCCCCCTTCATTCCAGGAAATCATTCTTCGACTGCAAAGCTATTGGGCTGATCAGGGTTGTGTCATCCTGCAGCCATATGACTTGGAAGTCGGTGCCGGTACCTTCCATACCGCGACAACCTTGCGCGCGCTTGGTCCGGAAATCTGGAATGTGGCCTATGTGCAGCCCTGCCGTCGCCCGACCGATGGTCGTTACGGCGAGAACCCGAACCGTTTGCAGCATTATTACCAGTTCCAGGTTCTGATGAAGCCGTCACCGGCCAATTCGCAGGATCTGTATCTTGGGTCGCTGAAACATCTGGGTATTGACCCGATGGCCCATGATATCCGCTTTGTCGAAGATGACTGGGAAAGCCCGACCCTTGGTGCATGGGGCCTTGGCTGGGAAGTCTGGCTCGACGGGATGGAAGTCACCCAGTTCACCTACTTCCAGCAGGTCGGCGGTTATGAATGTAACCCGGTCCCGGTCGAGCTGACCTATGGTCTGGAACGTCTGGCGATGTATATCCAGGGCGTGGAAAACGTTTATGACCTTGATTACAATGGTCAGGGCGTGACCTATGGCGAAGTGTTCCTTCAGAACGAAGTTGAACAATCGACCTATAACTTTGAAGTCGCGAACACCGATATGCTGTTCGCTCACTTCAAGGATGCACAGGCCGAGTGTGCGGTGAATATCGAACGCGGTCTGGCACTTCCTGCCTATGAGCAGGCCATGAAAGCAAGCCATCTCTTTAACCTTCTTGATGCGCGCGGCGTAATTTCGGTTACCGAACGTGCGGCCTATATCGGTCGTGTTCGTGACATGTCGAAATCCTGCTGCGAAGCGTGGCTGCGGTCGCGCGGCCATCTGAAAGAGGAGGCATAAGTTATGGCCGAGTTGCTGCTTGAACTGTTTTCCGAAGAAATTCCTGCCCGTATGCAGGCCCGTGCCGCTGAAGACCTGTCGAAACTGGTGACCGATGGCCTGAAGGCCGCTGATCTTGCCTTTGACAAGGTCGAAGCACTGGTAACCCCGCGCCGTTTGGCTCTGATCATTGACGGTCTTCCGGAAAAACAGCCTGACCTGCGCGAAGAACGCCGCGGTCCGCGTGCTGACGCTCCGGAAAAAGCCATTAGCGGCTTCCTTGCCGGAAATGGTGTGACCCTTGATCAATGTGAAAAGCGCGAAACCCCCAAGGGTGTTTTCCTCTTCGCCATTGTCGAGCAGAAAGGTCGCCCCGCATCCGACGTCCTGAAGGACATCATCGAAGATGCGATGAACAAACTGCCGTGGCCGAAATCCATGCGCTGGGCCGATCACAAGGTACGCTGGGTCCGTCAGCTTGACCGTATCCTGTGCCTGTTTGACGGCAAGGTGATCCCGGTATCCTATGGCCCGGTAACGGCTGGTGACAGCACTCGTGGTCATCGCTTCCTTGCACCGGCTGAATTCAGCGTTGCCAATGGCGCGGACTACAAGGAAAAACTGCGCGCCGCCAAGGTCATGCTTGACCGTGAAGAGCGCAAGCAGGTCATTCTTGATGGTGCCAGGAAACTGGCCGCCGCAGAAGGGTTCACGCTTCTGGAAGATAACGGTCTTCTCGAAGAGGTGTGTGGTCTGGTTGAGTGGCCGGTGCCGGTTATGGGCAAGGTTGATGACCAGTTCATGGATATCCCGCGCGAAGTTCTTGAAACCTCGATGCGTGAACATCAGAAATATTTCGTTGTTGAAGACAAGGACGGCAAGCTTGCCGCGCGCTTCATCACCATTTCGAACATGGTAACTGCTGACAACAACGCCAAGATCATTGCTGGTAACGAGCGTGTTCTGCGTGCGCGTCTGCATGATGCCAAGTTCTTCTGGGATCAGGATCGGAAAGTGACGCTGCAATCGCGTCTGCCGAAACTTGATAACATCGTCTTCCACGCCAAGCTTGGGTCGCTTGCAGAACGTGTTCTGCGTCTTCGTGGCCTTGCGCGTGAACTGTCTGCCGACATTCCCAATTGCAATGTCAAACTGGCAGACCGTGCGGCCGAGATCGGCAAGGCCGACCTAGTGTCGCAGATGGTGTTCGAATTCACTGAACTTCAGGGACTGATGGGTAAATACTACGCCGAGAATGATGGCGAAGCCCCGGAAGTCGCCAATGCCATTGCTGAACATTATGCACCTGCCGGTCCGTCGGATAGCTGTCCGACTGCCCCGGTTTCTGTTGCTGTTGCACTGGCAGAGAAGCTCGACACCCTTGCCGGGTTCTTTACCATCGACGAAAAACCGACCGGTTCAAAAGACCCGTTCGCGCTGCGTCGTGCGGCACTGGGCGTCATCCGTCTGGTTCTGGAAAACGGGTTGCGTATGCCGCTGCGTCGCGCATTCGCATTCGCGGTTTCCCAGTACCCGGCAGCCATTCGTCGTGACGAGGCGGTCGAAGACCTTCTGGCCTTCTTTGCTGACCGCCTGAAAGTCCATCTGCGTGAACAGGGGGTGCGCCATGATCTGGTGTCTGCTGTGTTCGCGCTGGATGGCGAGGACGATCTTGTCCGCCTGCTGGCCCGTGTTGAAGCGCTTTCCGATTTTGTCTCTGGTGAAAGCGGCGTCAACCTTATGGCCGGCTACAAGCGTGCGTCCAATATTCTGCGCATCGAAGAGAAAAAGGACGATATGTCCTATGACGCGGATGTTTCCGCATCTCTTCTGCGCGAGGAAGAAGAACGCAAGCTGTATGAGGCGCTCATTGATGTCCGGCATAAGGCCCTGCCACTTCTGCGTGACGAGGATTATGCCGCGGCTATGACCGAATTTGCGCGGTTGCGTGAACCGGTCGATGCATTCTTCGAAAAGGTCACGGTAAATAGTGACAATGCAGACGAACGTGCCAACCGTCTCAAGCTGTTGGCACAAATTCGCACTGCGTTGCATGACATTGCCGACTTCTCGAAGATCGAGTCATAAATAGGTCAAGGTTGCGGGGCTTTCCCCATCCGGGGAGGCCCAAAGGGGCCTTGACCAGATGAGGAAAAGGCAAGATGACCAAATGGGTGTACGGTTTCGGTGGCGGTAGCGCCGAAGGCCGTTCGGATATGCGTGAACTTCTGGGTGGCAAGGGCGCGAACCTTGCCGAGATGAGCAATCTCGGACTTCCTGTTCCGCCCGGCTTTACCATTACAACCGAAGTTTGCACGGCGTTTTATGACAATGACCGTGCTTACCCGGCTGGTCTGGATTCCGAAGTTGAAAACGCGCTCGGCGCTGTTGAAAAGCTGGTCGGGCGCAAGTTTGGTGACGCGAAGGACCCGCTTCTTGTTTCGGTTCGCTCCGGTGCCCGTGCCTCGATGCCGGGCATGATGGACACGGTCCTTAACCTTGGTCTGAATGATGAAACGGTCGAAGGACTTGCAAAGGTTTCCGGTGATCGTCGTTTTGCCTATGACAGCTACCGCCGTTTCATCCAGATGTATGGCGATGTTGTTCTGGGTGTTGACCATTACCATTTCGAAGAAATCCTTGAGATGCACAAGGAAGACAAGGGCTATTCCCTTGATACCGAAATGGGTGCCGATGACTGGGCCGAAGTCGTTGGGCAATTCAAAAAGAAAGTCCAGAGCGAGCTTGATGCACCCTTCCCGCAGGACCCGCGCGAACAGCTATGGGGCGCGATCGGGGCTGTATTTGGCAGCTGGATGAATGCGCGTGCCAACACCTATCGTCGCTTGCACAATATCCCGGCAAGCTGGGGAACGGCAGTCAACGTTCAGGCCATGGTGTTTGGCAATATGGGCGATGATTGCGCGACCGGTGTTTGTTTCTCGCGCAACCCGTCGACCGGTGAAAACCGCTTCTACGGTGAATATCTGATCAATGCACAGGGCGAAGATGTGGTTGCGGGCATCCGTACCCCGGCGCCGCTGACCAAGATTGAACGCGAAGAATCCGGTTCTGATCTGACGTCGATGGAAGAAGCCCTTCCGGGTGTCTTTGGCGAGCTTTGCGATATCCGTGACAAGCTTGAATCCCATTACCGCGACATGCAGGACATGGAATTCACCGTTGAATCGGGCAAACTATACATGCTTCAGACCCGTGCGGGTAAACGTACGGCCAAGGCTGCCCTTCGCATCGCGGTTGAAATGTGCCGTGACGGTGTGATTTCGCAGGAAGATGCGTTGCGTCGTGTCGATCCGGCACAGCTTGATCAGTTGCTTCACCCGACCCTTGATCCGGATGCCGAACGCAAGGTCGTTGGCATGGGCCTTCCGGCATCGCCGGGCGCAGCATCAGGTCAGATTGTGTTTTCGGCCGAGTCCGCCGAAGAATGGGTTTCAAACAAGGGCCGCAAGGTCATTCTGGTGCGTATTGAAACCAGCCCCGAAGATATCGCTGGCATGCATGCTGCCGAAGGTATTCTGACATCTCGCGGAGGCATGACCAGTCACGCCGCCGTGGTGGCACGTGGTATGGGGACGCCTTGCGTTTGTGGTGCTGGTGCAGTCAAGATCGACTATGCCAACAAGACGATGATTTCCGGCGGCGTAACCCTGAAAGAGGGGGATGTCATCACCCTTGATGGCAGTACCGGCGAAGTCATGCTGGGCGAGGTCGCCACCCTTAAGCCCGATCTGTCTGGTGATTTTTCCCAGCTGATGGAATGGGCCGATGGTGTGCGTCGTCTGAAAGTTCGCACCAATGCTGAAACACCTGATGACGCCGAAACCGCACGCGGTTTCGGGGCCGAGGGTATTGGTCTTTGCCGTACCGAGCACATGTTCTTTGACCCGGCACGTATCATTTCCATGCGCGAGATGATCTTGGCCGAAACCGAGCAGGGGCGTCGTACTGCGCTCGATAAGCTTCTGCCTTATCAGCGTCAGGACTTTATTGAT
The DNA here is from genome assembly GCF_003326795.1 of Thalassospira profundimaris. Classification (GTDB taxonomy): domain Bacteria; phylum Pseudomonadota; class Alphaproteobacteria; order Rhodospirillales; family Thalassospiraceae; genus Thalassospira; species Thalassospira profundimaris_C. Next base: position 7,942 of record NZ_JPWI01000011.1, read on the forward strand.
CTGTTCCGGATCATGAAGGGTCTTCCCGTGACGATCCGTCTGCTCGATCCGCCGCTTCATGAATTCCTGCCCCATGGTGATGCCGAAATCGCCGAGGTGGCAAATGCAGCCGGTGTGTCCGAGGCGGTGGTAAAACGCCGTCTGCTTGATCTTGCCGAAGCCAACCCGATGCTGGGTCATCGCGGGTGCCGTCTTGGTATCAGCTATCCTGAAATCTATGAAATGCAGGCGCGCGCGATCTTTGAAGCAGCGATCGAAGTTTCAAGGGATGGCGGAGATCCGGTGATCCCGGAAATCATGATTCCGCTGATTGTCGGCAAGAAGGAACTTGAGATCCTCAAAGCCGCGATCATCAAGGTTGCTGCTGATGTCGAGACGGAGAAATCAGCCAAGCTGAACTTCCTTGTCGGCACGATGATTGAATTGCCGCGTGCGGCCCTGCGTGCGGGCGAGATTGCCGAAGAAGCCGAATTCTTCAGCTTCGGGACCAATGACCTCACCCAGACCACCTTTGGTCTGTCGCGTGATGATGCGTCGCGTTTCCTTGATACCTATATTGCCAAGGACATCTTCGCAGGTGACCCGTTTGTATCCCTTGATCAGGACGGAGTTGGTGAACTTGTTTCACTGGCCGCCGAGCGCGGTCGCGCAACCCGCAAGGACATCAAGCTTGGCATCTGTGGGGAGCATGGTGGCGATCCGGCATCCATTGCCTTCTGCGAGGCACAGGGACTGGATTATGTTTCCTGTTCCCCTTACCGCGTGCCCATCGCACGTCTGGCTGCTGCGCAGGCGGCCCTTGCGCGCAAGTAAGATCGTTACAGGTAAATTCCGACGGCGGCAGGGAAACTTGCCGCCGTTATTTTTTTCCGATTTCAGAATTCGGATCATTGCGCTGCGCGATATGCTTCATCACCAGCATCCCGCTGACCGACAGACCGAGTAATAACAGGACGATCCCACCGATCTTGAACATCTTTTCATACAGGATGGCACGGCGGAATTCGGCTTCTTGAAGATCGGTCATATGCGCAATGACTTCATCAAGGTGATCGCGATAGCGTTCTTCGGGCTTGAGCGTGCTTTCATAGCGCACCGCGCGAAGCAGCATATTGACGCGTTCAACTGCATCGAAATAGTTCTCTTCGGTCATGCGCGCTTGCGCAAGCGTTGGACTAAGGCTTGGCTTTTCGCCAGCGCCCAGAAAATGTCCCGGATAATCTCTCAGATCAGGCCATTCATTTTCAATACAGTCGCTTACCGAGGTCACGATCGAGCCACAGGGTACTATTTTCTGCGGATAGAAGCGTAACAATACGCCCTGTGCCATTTGCTTGATCTCGTTACCTTTACGGTTATAGACCTGCGTAATGGTTGCCAGTTCGGCACTGGTATCTGCGATCGACATGTCCGAAACCGGTTTGTCGCTGATACCGGGTGGTTTTTGCTTGGCAGAAATTGGCTGCGGGGATGCTACGATGACGCAGAATGCTGCGAACATCGTGATCACGTAGGGCGCGGCATGGCGCAGTTTCATTGTAAATACCTGTTTCATTCTGATCTTAACATAAGGGGGATCTACCCTTTCGAACAGGCCCGAATGTGAAACGGGCCCCGAAATTCGGGACCCGTGGCAAAGATATTCTGTCTGGCTAAAGTCAGGTTCGCCAAAGCATTGTTATGCGGCGGTTTCCGGCAACTGGACCCAGTCAGGCACGGAAACCGTGATTTTGGCATCGCCTGCATGCAGTTGGGCATCATCGCCAACCCGTTCAAGGCGGATCAGCGCAAGCCCGACATTGCCATGCACGGAACGAATGGTTCCGGCTTCCTTGTCGCCATTCATGATGATGGTGCCTGCGTCGGGGCTCGGGCCATCAATCGTGATCGGCAATAGACGTTTGCGCACAAGACCGCGATATTTGGTGCGCGCGGTCAGTTCCTGCCCCATATAGCAGCCCTTTTTGAAATCGACGCCGCCAAGCTCCTCAAAACCGTTTTCAAGCAGGATCGATTTCTCGATTTCCAGATCATCGCTGCCATTGGGGACGCCAAGGGATACGCGCATCTTGTGGTAAGCTTCGATGGTGCTTTCAGTCGCGCCGATTGCCGCCATTTCAGCAAGTTCGTTCTTGGGAAGCAGGATGCGTGCACCCAGTGCAGTCAGGCGCGGGTCTACGACCTTGATACCATCGGCAATGCGTCCAGTGGTACCGGCTGTTGTGTCGGTAAACAGGTTGGTCAGCGCATCCTTGCCAAATACGGCAATGACGTCATAGCTGTCGGTAACGTCGGTCAGTTCGGCTTTGGCGCGTAATTTATACATGCGCAGTTTTTTGAACAGTTCAGCCGCACGTTCGCCATTTTCACCGCGTTCACATTCAATCAGCAGGCTGTCCTCATCCTGTTGATAGACAAAGAAATCAAACAGGAATTTGCCCTGCGGTGTCAGTAGGGCACCATAGCCCGATCTGGTTGCCGAGATGTTTTCGATGTTGTTTGATACCAGTCCTTGCAAAAAGCTTACGCGATCTGGCCCGCTGACGCGGATGACGGCGCGATCCGTCAGGATGGCGTAGAAAGACTCACTCATAATTTATCGGCTCCGATCTGTCGGATTTGTTTGGGCGAAATGTGGGGCAATCGCGCAAATTTCGCAAGGCCTGTCTCAGGGATAAAGCCATATCCATATGCAAGAAAACCCTTCATAAAACGCCTCCGAGCAGCTAGAACCAAACTTATGAAAATCTTGATGCTTGAACAGTCAATCGGCTTTGATCCAAAGGATCGTGAAGCCCGCCCGCTGGGGACTTGCCAACGCGCCTTCATCGCATTGGCCGAGGCCCTTGTTGCCCGTGGTCACAAGGTCGAAGCGCGCCGCAATGGCGGGATCGACAAGGATGCAAGCGGTGTAGCATGGCGACAACTTGATGCCGAATTGCCGCCATTTGGTGGCGATGCGGTCGATACCGTTATTGTCTGGCGCGAGCCTGCCTTGCTCAGCCATCCCTCGGTTCCGGCTGGTGCAACGATTGTTCTATGGTTCGATGGGGATCCTGGGCGACTGAATGCGGATGAAGTGCGTCTGGTTCTTCAGGAAAAGAAAGTCCAGGTCATCTTCTGCGACGATGCACAGGCCAAGGCTTTTGATGCAGAACTCGCCAAAAAGCCGATTGTGGTCAAGCCTGGGGCGACATCGGCCTTTACCATGGCATCAAACATGCACTGGGCGTTTGAATCGCGTGACGAGCTTGCGGTAACGGTGGCGAACACCAAAACCGGTATCGCCCAGATCATTCGTATCTGGGATGCCTATGTCGCGCCAAAGGCACCCAAGGCGATCCTTGAAGTCTATGCCTATGATCTGTTTAGCGCCATGGCTGGCGAGAATGATGATGTTTCTGAAGACATTATTGATCTTGTCCGCGGCGCGATTGACAAGGGGGTTCGGGTTCTTCATCCCAAGCCCGAAGCCGATATGGCCGAGACTGTCGCCAATGCGCGTGTTTTCCTTCATCACGGGAAATACGGCACGGATCATGTCGGCCAATGGATTGTTGATGCACTTGGTGCTGCAACGCCGGTGGTATCCTATGGCGGGATTGCCAGGAACCGGATCGAAGATGGAAAGACCGGTTATATTGTTCCCGATGAATCGGCTTATGGCAATATCACCACACAGCTTCTGACAGATCGTTCGTTCTTTGCCAGCCAGTCCGAGGCGGCCCGCAATGATCGCCGGGAATGGATCCATGTTGCAGGCGAGCTGGAGAAACTTTAAACCGTGCGCCTTCTGTTCATTACATCGAACCGTTTGGGGGACGCTGTCCTTTCAACGTCGGTCCTGCGCCATTATGTCGAAACATATCCGGGCGTCCGGGTAACCGTTGCTTGCGGGCCGGTTGCCGCCCCGATTTTTCAGGCCGTCCCGAACCTTGATCGCATCATTGAGATGCCCAAGCAAAAGCGCGGAGGGCATTGGTGGAAGCTTTGGAAATCGGTTGTTCTGAACTGGTGGGATGTGATTGTTGACCTGCGCGGCAGTGCCACGGCCTATGTTCTTCCGGGCAGCAAACGGGTGGTGCTCAAAGGCAATGACGACAGCCTCCATCGCGTGGAACAGCTTGGTGAGCTTCTCAATGTGTCGCCTCCCCCTTTTCCAAAGGTCTGGATTGATGAGGCAAGCCGCGAACGCGCAAATGCGCTTTTGCCACAAACGGAAAGACCGTTGCTGGTTGTAGGGCCGACGTCAAACTGGGTAGGCAAGACCTGGCATCCGGAACGGTTTGTCGAAGCCATTTCGACCCTGACGGCCAAGGGGGGCGTGCTTGATGGCGCGCATGTTCTGATTGTGGGAGCGCCTAACGAACGTGATATGGCTGAAGATGTCATCAACTCCGTACCCGAAGACCGGCGATCTGAAATCTTTGGCACGGAAAGCCTGTTGACTGTTATGGCCTGTCTGGAACGTGCGGACTTGTATATCGGTAATGATTCCGGCTTGATGCATATGGCAGCAGCGTCCGGGTGTCCGACACTTGGCCTGTTTGGTCCGTCGCGTGATGAACATTATCGACCATATGCCAAATGGGGCCGTGCGATCAGAACTGACTGGTCTTTCGACAAGATCATCGAAAATCGCACCAGCCGCTTCTCGCAGGAAAACCTGATGGAAACATTGCCGGTCGAAAAAGTTGTCAAAGCGGCAGCAGAGCTGGTTTCCGAATATCGCCTTTCAGGAAAAAATCATGACTGATGCCATGCCCCGTATTTCTGTTGTTCTGTGTGCCCACAACGAGGAAAAGCGTCTGGCAGCGTGCCTGGAGAAGGTCACCTTTGCCGACGAGATCGTTGTCGTTTGCGATAAATGTACCGACCGAACCGAAGATATAGCCAGGGAGTTTGGTGCCAAAACCGTTGTTGGCAGCTGGGATATCGAGGGACATCGTCGTAACAAGGCAATTGAAGAGGCAACTGGCGACTGGATTTTCGAACTTGATGCCGATGAACATGTGAATGACGAACTCGCCCTTTCAATTCGGGAGGCAGTTAATAGTGGAGCATATGATCGCTATCTGATCCCGGTGGATAATTACGTTGGCAAGCGACTGGTACGCTATGGATGGGGTGCCTCCTTTGGAACCTCGGCGGTATGGCGCTTGTTCCGCAAGGGGTACAAGGTTTGGGGTGACCAGAGGGTTCATCCTGCAATCAACATGACAGGACGTCAGGGGCCTAAGCTTAGCGGTGCGCTGGTCCATTTTGTTGATCGCAATATCTCGGACATGATCCGTCGTCTTGACAGTTACACCAGTGCACGGGCTGCGGATTTGCGGGCAAGTGGAAACATCGGCACATTCCGGCACAATTTCCGGCGTATTTTTTCGCGCTTCTGGCGCTGTTTTGTCTCGCGCAAGGGATATAGGGAAGGCGGGATGGGATTCCTGATTGCACTTCTGGCGGCGTTGTTCCCGATGATTTCCTATCTCAAAGCCCGCTACGATGAAGAATAAGCAGGTTCAGTTGGAGACCAGTGCATGACCATGTTGCTGCAAACCATGGCGGGCAGTCCGTTCGGCGGTGCTGAGGAATTTTTTGTGCGACTGGCCTGCGGCTTTCAACGCGCGGGTGTCGACCAGCACTGTGTCGTCCGCCCCAATGAAGGGCGGAATCCGGTTCTGGCAGAAAATGGCGTATCATTTGATGAGTTGCCGTTCGGTGGAAGGTTCGATTTGCGCACGCCATGGGGCCTGCGTCAGCAGATCAGGAAACACAAGCCACACATCGTTCTGTCATGGATGAACCGTGCCAGCCGAATGACACCATCTGGTGACTTCACCAAGGTTGCGCGACTTGGCGGCTATTACAAACTCAAGAATTTCCGGGATTGTGATCATCTGATCGGCAATACCAAAGATATTTGCGACTATCTTGTGCGCGAAGGCTGGCCGTCTGATCGGACCCACTATTTGCCCAACTTTGTTGATGCAACACCGGGGATTGCCATTGATCGTTCGGAGTTCAACACCCCGAAAGATGCGCCGCTTGTTCTTGGATTGGGACGTCTGCATCAAAACAAAGGGTTTGATACCCTTATCCGTGCGATGGTCGATGTGCCGGATGCATATCTATGGATCGCGGGTGCAGGGGATCTAAAAGATGATCTGTTGAAATTGTCTGGCGAATGCGGCGTTGCAGATCGTGTGCGTTTGCTGGGGTGGCGGCGCGATGTGGCCAATCTGTTTGCCACATGTGATGTGTTCTGTGCGTCGTCGCGCCACGAACCTCTAGGCAACATGGTTATCGAAGCGTGGGCAAACGGAAAACCGGTGGTCGCACAGGCAAGTCAGGGGCCCGTTCAGTTGATTACACAGGGGGAGAGCGGTTTGCTTTCTCCGCTTGAAGATGTGTCGGCACTGGCCCGTGATCTTCGTACAGTTCTTGACGACAAGACACTTTCCGACACATTGTCAGCCAATGGTCGCGCCGCCTTTGAGGCGGATTTCACCGAAGATGTAGTGGTTGCCCGATACAAGACTTTCTTTGACGAGGTTGCGCGTTAATGTGCGGAATTGCCGGTTATATCGCCAAGGACAAGCAAACACTTGATCCCGAAATTCTGGATCGTCTGCGTGATGCGCTGGGCCATCGGGGCCCGGACGGTGACGGGCGTTATGTCAAAGGACCGGTCGGCTTCATACAGACGCGTCTTGCGATCATTGATCTCGATACCGGAGATCAGCCGCTATATCATGAGAACGGCAGTGTGCTGATCGCCAATGGCGAGATCTATAACTATATCGAACTTAGAAAAAGCCTCTGTGAAGCAAGCTTCAAGACGCGTTCTGACAGCGAAACGGCACTAAGAGTTTACGCACGGGATAATATCGGGGGTTTTGACCAGCTCCGTGGCATGTATGCCTTTGCGATTCATGATGTGATTGAAAATCAGGTTGTGCTGTGTCGTGATCCATTCGGGATCAAACAGCTTTACTATGTCGAAACCCCCGAATTCTTTGCCTTTGCATCCGAAGCGCAGGCACTGATTGCCGCCGGACTGGTTGCTCGCGAAGTCCGCGATGACGCCCGTGCCGAATTGTTGCAGGTTCAGTTTACAACCGGCAGTGACATGATCTTTGACGGGATCAAGCGTTTGCTTCCGGGTGAAACCATTGTCCTCAACAATGGACGGATTATTGATCGTCGTCGTCGTCAGGTTCTGGGAGACCGCGGTGCCGTTGGAACAAATCTCGACGCAGCACTGAGCGACTGGGACCGCGTTTTCGAAGAGTCAGTGCGATTGCATCAACGATCAGACGTTGACTATGCCATGTTCCTGTCCGGTGGTATTGATAGTGCGTCGTTGCTTGGCATGATGCATCGTCTGAATGAACGACCGGTAACGGCTTATACGGCGGCCTTTGAAGCATCCAGCGTCCATGACGAGCGAGACATTGCACGTGAGGTCGCCAAGGCGTGCAATGCCAATCATATTGAGGTCATGTTCTCTGAAAGTGATTTCTGGACGTTGTTGCCCGAAGTTGCTGCACGGATGGATGACCCGGTTGCCGATTATGCGATCCTTCCGACCTACAAGCTTGCCAGCGAAGCCGCGCGCGACTTCAAAGTCGTTTTGTGCGGTGAGGGCGGAGATGAACTGTTTGGTGGATATGGTCGATATCGTTCCGTAATGCGTCCATTGTTGCTGGGTGGGCGTGTGATGCGTTCCAAGGGAACCTTTGACAAGATTGATGTCCTTCGCCCCAGTGTTCTTGACGGTTGGCGCGACGGAATTGCCGCATCGGAAAGCCGAGAAAATCGTGGGAAACGCTCGCGCCTCGCCGTGGCACAGGCTGTGGATTGTTCGGATTGGCTACCAAATGATCTTCTGATCAAGCTTGACCGGATGTTGATGGCACATGGTCTTGAAGGGCGGACACCATTCCTGGACCCTGCCGTTGCCGATTTTGCCTATCAATTGCCCGATCGCCTCAAGGTCCGTAAAGGGGTTGGCAAGTTCCTGCTTCGGAGCTGGCTTGAGCGGTGTCTGCCAATGGCGCACCCGTTTGCGAAAAAACGCGGCTTTACTGTGCCGGTTGGCGAGTGGATTGCAAACAAGGGTAACCGTCTTGGCCCGTTAGTGGCTCATCAGGCCGGTGTACTTGAGATTGCTGATCCAGCCGCTGTTGAGAAACTGTTCACAACACCGGGCAAGAAAGAAGCTGCTGCTTGCTGGCATCTTCTGTTCTATGCGCTTTGGCATCAGACCAATGTGTTGGGGCATGCCCCGCAAAAGGACGTTTTTGAAACACTTGCCCCCTGAATGCAGGGCAACTTTTCAGTCAAAGGGGCATTGAATGCCTAGGGTCGGACCTTCAGTCTGGATGATTGTTCCCAATATGCTGCGCACATTGATGCGTGGGGATGTCGGCCTGAAATCCAAGCTATTGCTGCTTGCCGGACTGATTTATCTGATCAGTCCGGTTGATTTTTTGCCCGATATTCTGGTCGGGTTTGGCTGGCTTGATGATATTGTGATTGTCCCGTTGCTGGGCTGGTTGTCTTATCGTAGTTTGCCACCAGCAGTGCAGGACGATATTGTTCCGGCTGAATCAGACGCAGCTTCATCATCGCGAAGGGTATATCTTTATCTTGGTCTTCTGATCATCGTGGTGATTTTAATTCTGGTTCTTGGCAGTGCAGAAAACGCAACTTTGTCAGTGAACTGATCCCTTTGACACTGCAGACTAAAGCCCCCTTTACCAATGGTGTATTTGACTGGCCTGCGGCGGGCCACTAACTTTGATCAATAAAATGATCATTGATGGAGGCACCCCATGGGCGAGACGTTCCGTGCACTGGTTCTGGATCAGCAGGATAAATCTGTTGTTGGAAGTTTTAAGACCCTTGAAATTGACAACCTGCCCGAGGGTGAAGTCCTTGTTCGGGTGAAATGGTCGACCCTTAATTACAAGGATGGAATGATCCTGAACGGTTTGGGACGACTGGTCCGAACCTATCCGCATGTACCCGGTGTTGATTTTTCGGGCGAGGTGGTTTCATCAAGTGATGATCGCTACAAACCGGGCGATGAGGTTGTGCTGACCGGCTGGCGGGTTGGTGAGGCGCATTGGGGTGGCTATGGACAATTTGCACGCGTCAAGGCCGACTGGCTTGTTCATCTTCCAAACGGGCTTGACGGCGCAGAGGCCATGGCAATCGGAACTGCCGGCTTTACATCGATGCTTGCTGTTATGGCCCTTGAAGAACAAGGCGTTTCGCCCAAGCAAGATGGTGAAGTGCTGGTGACCGGTGCGGCTGGCGGCGTCGGGTCTGTTGCCGTTTCCATATTGTCTGCTCTTGGCTATCGGGTTGCTGCATCTACGGGGCGTGAAGAAACCCACGCGTATTTGCGCGAACTTGGGGCGACAACCATCATTGATCGCAACGAGTTGACGGACACAAGCAAACCGCTTTTGACGGAACGGTGGATTGGTGCAATAGACAGTGTCGGCAGCACGACACTCGCCCATGTTTTGTCCGAGATGAAATACCATGGTGTGGTTTCAGCATGCGGGTTGGCAGGCGGGCCGGATTTGCCGGCAACAGTTATTCCGTTTCTGCTGCGCGGGGTTCGACTGATCGGCATTGACTCAGTGATGTGCCCCTATGAAACCCGTATAAAGGCATGGCAACGTCTTGCCAGCGAACTGCCAAAGGATCATCTTGCTGCTGCAACGACAAAGGTCGCTCTTTCCGATATTCTTCCTTGGGGCGAAAGGATATTGAAGGGACAAGTCAAAGGTCGGCTTTTGATTGATGTACAAGATTGCTAGTGTCATCAAATCTTTGCAGAATCAACAGTTCCCGGGGAACTAGCATCCGTTCGGGAACTGCCAATCTGACAGTTGGAAAAATATGACGATGCCTGAGCAGCGGTTTCGAATTCTTCTTGTTGAAGACAACCCCGGCGATGCCTTTCTGGTGCGAACGCTTCTGGAAGAAACCGGAGAACCATTTGACATCGAACACCGTAGCGACCTTCGATCGGCGATGGCGGTACTGAATGGCGATGGTCCCGACGCGCTTTTTGACGTGGTGCTGCTTGATCTGACTTTGCCTGACTCATCAGGTGTTGCCACGATCAGTCAGATACGCAGTTGTGCCAATACCGCACCGGTTGTTGTCCTGACCGGGCACAAGGATGAAGAGCTTGCATTTGAAGCCCTTCAACATGGGGCGGAGGACTACCTGACAAAGGAGTTTCCTGATGGACGCACCATCCGCCGTTCAATCCGCTATGCTATTGAACGTTCTCGCGCGGAGCGTGCGCTTAAGGAAAGTGAGGAACGTTACCGGAAGCTGGTTGAACTTGCACCTGAACTGATTTCGATCCTGAGCGGGGAGGAAATCGTTTATATCAACCAGCAGGGGCTTTCCATTCTTGGGGCGGAGGATAGTGCCGCACTGGTTGGCCGTTCTTTCATGGAAATGGTGCATCCGACCAGCAAGGAAACGCTGGGTGAATATATTGCACGTTATCAGGACGGGTATGGTGGACGCGCTGATTTTACAATCATTTGTCAGCGTCCGGACGGCGATAACGTCGAACTGGAAGTTTCGGCCATTGCGTTTACACATGAAGGTGCGCCCGCAATGCTCATGTTGGCTGAAGACGTCACCGAAAAACGCAGAATTGAACGGCAGCTTGTTCAGACGTCCAAACTTGCTACCCTTGGTGAGATGGCGGCCTCTGTTGCCCATGAGATGAATCAGCCATTAAATGTGATCCGCATGGCCGCAGATACCTGCGCATTGCAATATGATCTGGAGGCTGTCAAACCGGCGTTTCAGCGCGAAAGGTTGTCCTTGATCAGCAGCCAGACGGAACGCATGTCAGAGATCATCAAACATTTGCAAATCTATAGCCGACCCGATGATGATGATTTTGTGCCATTCGATCCAATGAAGGCGGTGGAACGCTCCGTTGACATGATCGAGCATGATTGTCGTTTATCAGGCATCATGATCGAGGTTGTACCGCCCGCGCAGGCATGTCTGGTCAAAGGGCGTCAGGTTCAATTGGAACAGGTTCTGGTCAATATGTTGACCAATGCGCGCGACGCGATCAACGAGAATGGTGATGATGGCAGCATTGGCGGACTTATCCGACTGAGTGCGATGGTTGATGAAAACCACAAGGTTCTGAAACTTGCTGTGAATGATAACGGTGGGGGGGTGCCCGAAGCTGCCATAGATCTGTTGTTCCACCCATTCTTTACAACCAAGGATGTAGGCAAGGGGACGGGGCTTGGCCTTTCCGTCAGTTTCGGGATTGTCGAAGCAATGAATGGCAAGATTGATGTGCGCAACGAGGGGGACGGGGCCTGCTTTGAGGTAACTCTTCCGATTGTGAGTTTCGGGAACGTGTCGGAGGATATTTTCGCTGATATCCCCGACGAGCAGGTATTTAATGATACATCTTCAAATACTGCGGCACGCCAGAATACGCGGATACTCGTCGTTGACGATGAGATTGATGCGATGGAGATTATTTCGGGGTATCTCGAAGCACAGGGTTATAATGTTTCGGCAGCAAGCAACGGTGAAGATGCCCTGGCGATAGCCGGTGTTGTTCAACCCGATATCCTGATTACCGATATCCGTATGCCTCAGATGGATGGTAATTCGCTGGTCAAAGAACTGCGAAGCCGTGATCCTGCATTGCCGGTGATTGTAATGACGGGGCATCCCGGTGACGCCGAACGTCCGGTTGATGACGATGGTGCTGATGCGCCGGTGATGGTGATGTCAAAACCGCTCAATCTTAAGGAACTTCTGGGAATTCTTGACGAGTTGTCAGAAGTCTGTGGGCAAATGTAGCCAGTTTTCTGTTGTGCAGACAAAAGAAAAGCCCGGCTATGCCAGGCTTTTCCAATTCTTTGCAATTGCAACGATGCTGCCTATGCTTCCCAGCCAAGCTGCATGGCAATTTTTACGGCCTGGGTACGGTTGGCTGCGCCAAGCTTCTTAAAGATACCTGTAAGATGTACTTTGACCGTGATTTCACGAACCGTGAGCTGTTTGGCAATTTCCTTATTGGAAAGACCTTTTGTCAGAAGACCAAGAACTTCGCGTTCACGGTTGGTCAATTGACGCAGGGGATTGTCCGGTGCGAGACCATCAAGGTCAATTTCACCTGGACGGATCTGTGACCCGTCATCCTCAAGCAATGCCGACGGAATATATTTCTCACCCGAAAGGATAAGGCGCAAAGCGTTGATCAGTGATTTTCCCGAGAGCGTTTTGGGCAGATAACCCGATGCACCATGTTCCAGTGCATTAAGAACGTCGCTTCTTTTGACGGAACCCGAAAGAATGACGACCGGTATTTCGGGATGTTTTTGACGCATGACGGTCAGGCCCGAAAGGCCATTCATCCCCGGCATGTTCAAATCAAGGATTGTCAGTTCGACGTCCGTTTCGCCGTCAACGACGGCAAGTGCCTCTGCGAAATCCTTCGCCTGCGCGACTTCTACTTCCGGCGCTGCGAGTTTTAGAAAGGAAGTTATCCCGTCTCTGACGAGATCGTGGTCGTCTGCTAGCAGGATGTTCATTTTTATGCAGTACCCGTTCTTGTCCAAAGCTCTGACATCTGGTGATTGGCTTCGGAAACGCTCCCCGTGCTCAAGAGACGGTTACGCGCGATCGTTAGATTGTCAATTCAAGCGTCCCCCCCGGACGCGAGCGCAGCATTCAACAAAACCGGGGTTGTGTCAAACGGCAGGATAGTTTCTGAAAGGCTCAACTATTCGATCAGATAGGTTAATCTGATCGAGAGTCAATATGTTCTCCCATAATGCATAGTATATGGGAGGTTAGAAGGTGTTTCAAAAGGTCGGGAATCAGGCCGTGATTGAAACGTTCCGCGCGATGTCGTCTCCGGAACGGCTATTCTGACTAATGGATTCTTCCGGCGAGAATGCTCTGCTTTCGTGGCTGCCTGTTGCGCGCAGCAGGCTGGCCTGACGGAAGGCTGCCATATCGGCACCAGACGGTGCATTTGGTGCAAGCGCCGCATTCTGTAAAGTTGCCAAAGCGCGGTCTCGGTCAGCTTTGCTTCCTGATAAGGAGACGCTGACATCCACATGGCCACCAATGGCGTATGCATTACCATCCGGGCCGATCTGATAAGTGTATTGTGGTGCAGATCCATAGGGGCCTGCGGCCGCAGCGTGAGCTTCCTCTTCCTGACGGACGGCTGAGTCGCGGGCCTGAAGTTGTGACACCACAGCTTCTTCTGCCGGGTCCAGGTCTGTGCCATCAGAGGGCGCGTTGGGGCTGTTGCTATTATCGTCGCTGGCTTTCAGTGCGTCGCGATATTCAGACCGGCTTACGCCTCCTGCAACGGCCTGTGCTTCGGTCAGGGTTCTTGGATCGACAATACGTGTTCTTGCACCATCGGCACCTTCACCTGCAATGGCATAAGGTGAAAGTCCGCTGCCCTTTGCCAATTGGCGCTGGACCTCGACGGCTTCATATTCGGCCAAAACACGCCCGTCGGCCGTTTGCGCAATTTCCCGAACATTCAGGATAATGCCCAATCCGCCGCTATTCGGATTTGCTATGGTTTGACCAGCTGCAATCATTGGTCCAGATATGTTTCCTCGATTTTGAAACAAGAATTCATCTTGATCACAGTATCAGAAAACGCGTTCGGAGTCTTGTTTCGGATTTGCCTGTAAACAAGGGGTGCGGATACCTTGCGCTATCCGGGGCTTGCTGCTATCAGAAAAGCCAAATTCCGGCGATATCGTGATGGTCGCTGTGCTCCGTTCAATCAGGAATTCATACACATATGTCCGACTTTGTTATTCCCGCTAACGAAAAAGTGCTCGTCACGGGTGCTGCCGGTTTCATTGGTTCCCATCTTTGTCTTAAATTGCTTGAGCAGGGATCAACGGTTGTCGGACTGGATAACGTCAACGACTATTATGACGTTAACCTTAAGGAAGCGCGTCTCGCCCGTCTTGAAGGCAAGTCCGGTTTCAAGTTTGTGCGCATGGACCTTGAAGATCGCGAAGGTATTGCAGACCTGTTTGCCACCGAAAAGCCGACCTATGTCGTGAATCTGGCTGCTCAGGCCGGTGTGCGTTACTCAATTGAAAATCCGCATGCCTATATCGATTCCAACCTGGTCGGGTTTACCAATATCCTCGAAGGTTGCCGTCATAATGGCGTGAAGCATCTGGTGTATGCGTCGAGCAGCTCTGTCTACGGTATGAATACAGAGATGCCATTTTCCGTTCATCACAATGTTGATCATCCGATCAGCCTGTATGCGGCATCAAAAAAGGCCAATGAACTGATGGCCCATACCTATAGCCATCTTTATCGTTTGCCGACCACCGGTCTTCGCTTCTTCACGGTTTACGGTCCTTGGGGTCGTCCCGATATGGCTTTGTTCCTGTTTACAAAGGCCATCCTCGAAGGGCGTCCGATTGATGTGTTTAACGAAGGAAAGATGCGTCGGGACTTCACCTATATTGATGATATCGTCGAAGGCGTTTACCGTTGCATTTCCACCGTTGCACAACCAAATCCGGACTGGAACTCTGCCAAACCGGATCCGGCCACCAGTTCGGCCCCTTATCGGGTGTTCAATATCGGCAATAACAGCCCGGTTGAACTGATGTATATGATCGGGACGATCGAAAAGGCATTGGGCAAGACAGCCGAAAAGAACATGTTGCCGATGCAGGCTGGTGACGTTCCGGCAACCTATGCCGATGTCGATGCCCTGACCGACGCCGTTGGCTTCAAGCCGGCAACGTCAATCGAAACAGGGATTGGTAACTTTGTTGAATGGTACCGGTCCTTTTACGGATAAACTGATGTGAAACTTGCCGCGATCTTCGTGCTGTTCGCCAACGCGTTTTCGGCGGGCATGATGTTTCTGGCCAGCGTGTTTATCTCACGTTATGGCGGCAAGGATCTTTTCGGCTTCTTTTCAGTCATACTCGGGTTGATTATCTCGGCGGCTCCTGTCGTAACATTTGGCATGGATACCGCTATTGTGCGGTTTCTGCCGAAATATCGGGAGGAAGGACAATTGCATCTTGTCAGCGGGATGCAGCGCTTTGTCTTGGTGTTTGCTGCAGTTCTGTCGATCGCTGGCGGTGTTGTTCTTGCAGTTGTCCTCGTTCATTTCCGAAGCTATAGCCTCGAAATCGGCTTCGCGGCGGGCATTTGCTTGCCCTTGGCGGTGATAATGACCGTCCTGCAAGGTGCCATTCGTGCAGATGCCAACGTGTCACTTGCGGTGGTTGGGGAGGCAATCGTTCGACCGCTTGTATTTGCGGTGTGCCTTCTTGCGCTCTATTTCTTGTTTTACGGTGAGCTAACTCTGCTGACGGTGGTCAGCGCGTATGCGGTTGCGCTCGCCGTCGCAATGCTTTCGGCTTTGTATCTTGTTATCAAAGGTGATCATATCAGGTGGGGAAGTGCTTTTCACCCACTCATGGCCGACATTCGCCTTTGGTTGCAGCTTGGATTGAACGTCCTGTTCTCACAGCTTTCAATCGTTTTGCTAATTCAGTCGCCGGTTGTTCTTGCCGGTGTTTTGCTCTCGGCATTTGATGCTGGCGAGATTGGTGCAGTCATTCGGTTGGCGATGCTGGTTGCATTTGCACTGACTGCTGTGAACTCAGTTGTGGCACCATTTCTGTCGGCAGCGATGGCCAAAGACGATACTTGGGAGTTGCAGTCTCTGGTGTCTCGCGCAACAGTTTTCTCGATGCTGGTAGCCATTCCGGTTTGCGGTGCATTCTTTGCTTCAGCCCCCGAGTTATTGTCCATGTTCGGTAGCGACTATGGAGACGCTGTTCCCTATTTGCGTGTAATGCTTGTTGCCTACGCGATACAGGCTGCGTGTGGCCCAAGCGTTGCCTTGCTCAATATGACGGGCATTCACCGGGCGATGACCAAGATAGTCTCGGTCTGGACCGGTTTGACTGTGGTCGGGCTTGTGATTGCCATGACTCAAATTGGGATGATGGGGGGTGTTGTCGTCGCGGCTCTGTCTGTGGCGGGTTACCCGATGATCCTTGCCGTATTGTGTCACAAGACTCTTGGGGTGGACCCGACCATCTTTTCGTTGCGGTTTCTTATCCAGCGATAATTCTGCGACTTTTCGGGAAAGCATATCTGCGGAGCAGATGCGCAAAATGTCATTTATGCAGATTGAACGCATAGACACAGTTTGCAAATAACAAGTCCGGGGAAATGGTGCTGCTGGGGAGATTTGAACTCCCGGCCTCTCCCTTACCAAGGGAGTGCTCTACCCCTGAGCTACAGCAGCCCGATATCATCAGGCAAATCGATGGGGGATGGTGCTGCTGGGGAGATTTGAACTCCCGGCCTCTCCCTTACCAAGGGAGTGCTCTACCCCTGAGCTACAGCAGCCCGATATCATCAGGCAAATCGATGGGGGATGGTGCTGCTGGGGAGATTTGAACTCCCGGCCTCTCCCTTACCAAGGGAGTGCTCTACCCCTGAGCTACAGCAGCGTATGCCCCATGCGGTGCGGGCGGGTTATAGGCCACGTATCAGTAATTGGTCAAGCCCGAAATATGCGAAGTTTTCCGAATGATTGCACAACCGTGCTTTTCGCCCTGTTTTCGTCAAGATCGGCTGTAATTTTTCGCCTGCTGTTTTATAACAGGCCCAATGAATGAACCGGCTATTTGAACGAGAAACCCAAATCGGACCATGACAGCAAAAAAATCTGACATCCGCCCTGCGGTAAATGAAGAGCGTCTTAAACGTGAAGCCGAGGCCCTTCGCGCCAATCTGGCCAAGCGCAAGCAGCAGCAGCGCTCGCGCAAGGAAACGCAGAACGACTCTGTTTCGGACAAGAATGCAGACAAATAGGTCGTTCATGCCTCCTGATGTTCGCGCTTCGTGAACGGGATGGAGATTATGACGGACGAAATGCCGATGAGTGCGGGGCTAGCAGAAAGCGCGCCCGAGCGTATCGTTTGGTTGATCTTGGGGGCGTCGCACGGGTAAAACCGAATATGCTGAAAAGCACTGGGACTTTTTCGCAACAAGGGGATGGCAATATGTCGGTAAGACCGGATCACTGGATACGCCAGATGGCGCAGGAAAAAGGCATGATCGAGCCGTTTGTCGACGGTTTCAAACGTGACGGTGTCATTTCTTACGGTGTCAGTTCCTATGGTTATGATGCCCGTGTTGCTGACGAGTTCAAGATTTTCACCAATGTCGACTCGGCTATTGTCGATCCCAAGGAATTTTCTGATGACGGGTTCGTCAATCGTCAGACCGAAGTCTGTGTGATCCCGCCCAACAGTTTTGCATTGGCGCGCACCGTGGAATATTTCCGCATCCCGCGCGACACGCTTGTGATTTGCCTTGGCAAATCGACCTATGCCCGTTGTGGCATTATCGTCAATGTCACACCGCTTGAGCCGGAATGGGAAGGGCATGTGACGCTGGAATTTTCAAACACGACACCTTTACCGGCACGCATTTACGCCAATGAAGGCGCATGCCAGTTCATTTTCCTGAAAGCCGAAAGCGAGTGCGATACCTCCTATGCGGATCGCGCAGGGAAATATATGGGCCAAAAAGGTGTCACATTGCCGCGTCTGTGATAAAGGCATGGCAACCAATCTGGCATTGACATGCCAAGACGCGCGTTTGCTGCGTTTATGCGCGCAGCACAAAGAGGATTGAATGGACAAGATCAAGATTTCCGGTGGTCGCCGGTTGCAGGGAAAAATTGCAATTGGCGGTGCCAAAAACGCGGCCCTTCCGCTAATGGCAGCAGCCCTGCTGACAGATGAAACGCTGACCCTTTCAAATCTGCCACATCTGGCAGACATCACATCGATGGCGAATCTTCTCGCCCAGCATGGTGTGGCGTTGCATCTGAACGGTCATGCGCCCAATGGCGGCCACACAGGTCGCGTTCTGGAAATGACCGCCAAGGAAATCACGTCCACAACCGCACCTTACGACCTTGTTCGCAAAATGCGTGCGTCGGTTCTGGTGCTGGGTCCGATTGTTGCGCGGTGCGGCATCGCGCGTGTTTCCCTGCCTGGTGGTTGTGCCATCGGGAACCGTCCGGTTGACCTGCATCTCAAGGCGCTGGAAGCCATGGGCGCGGAAATCCACCTGACCGAGGGTTACATCGAAGCCCGCGCACCAGAAGGCCTTAAGGGCGGTCATATCCTGTTCCCGCAGGTCTCGGTTGGTGCGACCGAGAATGCCCTGATGGCGGCATCCCTTGCCGACGGTGTTGTCACCATCGCCAATGCCGCGCGGGAACCCGAAGTATCGGATCTTGCTCATTGCCTGGTTGCGATGGGCGCCGAGATCGAAGGCATTGGTACCGACACCCTGAAAGTGACCGGCAAGCCGCGCCTGCATGGCGCCGAATATTCGGTTGTGCCCGACAGGATCGAGACCGGGACCTATGCGATTGCTGCTGCCATCACGGGCGGGGAGATTGAACTTACCGGCACCCGGATGGATCTGATCGAAAGTCTTGTTGATGCGATGAGAAAGGCCGGCGTCGAGATCGAGGAAACCGAAAACGGCATGAAAGTGCGTGGTAACCGTGCAACCCTTCGCGGTGTTGATGTCATGACCGAACCCTATCCGGGCTTCCCGACCGATATGCAGGCACAGTTCATGGCGCTGATGTCAGTTGCCAATGGTGCATCCATGATCACCGAAACCATTTTTGAAAACCGCTTCATGCATGTGCCCGAACTTGGTCGTATGGGGGCGGATGTGAATGTGCATGGCCGCTCTGCGATCGTGCGCGGTAGTGCCAAGCTTTCCGGGGCCGAAGTCATGGCCACCGATCTTCGTGCATCGGTATCAATGGTGCTTGCAGGCTTGGCAGCCGAGGGCGAGACCGTTATTAACCGTGTCTACCATCTTGATCGTGGTTATGAACGGCTGGAAGAAAAACTTGCGGCCTGCGGGGCGCAGATCGAACGTGTCCGGGTTCCGGCCTGATTGGCCGGACTGTGATCGCAAAACGATCCGGACGACAGACAAACGCGTAAGGCGACTGATTTATGAGTGACGAAAAGCTGGTGCTGGCCCTGCCAAAGGGGCGCATTCTTGACGAGGTGATGCCACTGGTCCGATCCGCAGGGATCGAGCCGGAAGCGGCATTCGATGATCCGAAATCCCGTGCGCTTCGGTTTTCCACCAATCATCCGCATATCGATATCATTCGTGTGCGCAGCTTTGACGTTGCAACCTTTGTTGCCTTTGGTGCCGCCCATATCGGGGTTTGCGGCAACGATGTCCTGATGGAATTTGATTATCCTGACATCTATGCACCGCTTGATCTGAATATCGGGCATTGTCGGATTGCTGTTGCCGAGCCGGCAGACATGGTTGACGGTGATGATCCGTCGCGCTGGTCGCATGTCCGGGTTGCTACCAAGTATCCGCATATTACACGCACGCATTTCGCAGCCCGCGGTGTACAGGCAGAATGCATCAAGCTCAATGGCGCGATGGAACTCGCCCCTACACTCGGACTTTGCCGTCGTATCGTTGATCTTGTATCGACCGGAAGTACCCTTAAGGCCAATGGCCTGCGCGAGATTGAACATATTGCAGATGTGACATCGCGTTTGGTGGTGAACCGTGCGGCCCTTAAGACCCGCCCGACCGATATTCAGCCCTGGATCGACCGTTTCTCCGAGGTAGTAAATGCCGCTTAATCTTTCCATTACCGACGCCAGCTTTGAAGAAGACTTCGTCAAGCTGCTGGGCATGAAACGCGAATCGGATGCCGATGTTGATGCGGCCGTTGCCGACATCATCGCCGATGTTCGCACGCGTGGTGATGAAGCCGTTTGTGACTATACCAACCGGTTCGACCGCCTCAATGTCGATGCAAAGGGCATGGTCGTCACGAAGGACGAAGTCGACGCTGCGATCGCAAATATTGAAACTGACCTGCTGGACTCGCTCAAGCTTGCGGCAGAGCGTATTGGTGCCTATCACGCCAAACAGATGCCTGCTGATGAACGCTATACGGACGAAACCGGGGTTGAGCTTGGCTGGCGCTGGCGGGCAGTTTCGGCGGCGGGTCTTTATGTTCCCGGTGGTCTTGCATCCTATCCTTCATCAGTTCTGATGAATGCGATTCCGGCAAAGGTTGCTGGCGTTCAGCGCCTTGTCATGGTGGTGCCGACCCCGGACAACAAAATGAACCCGCTTGTTCTGGCCGCAGCCCGTATTGCTGGCGTTGATGAAATCTATCGTATCGGTGGTGCGCAAGCGATTGCAGCACTCGCCTATGGCACGGAAACCATCAAGCCGGTCGACAAGATCGTTGGTCCGGGCAATGCCTTTGTTGCCGCAGCCAAGCGTCGCGTTTTCGGTCAGGTCGGTATTGATATGATTGCCGGTCCGTCCGAAATCCTCGTGGTGGCGGATGGCAGCAATGATCCGAGCTGGGTAGCAGCTGATCTTCTGTCGCAGGCCGAGCATGACCCGGTTGCACAGTCGATTTTAATCACTGATGACGCCGAGTTTGCCGGTCGTGTGCAGCAGGCTATTGATAAACATCTTGAAACATTGCCGCGTGCCGAAATCGCAGGCGCAAGCTGGCGCGACTTTGGTGCAATTGTCTTGGTGGAAAATCTGTCGCAGGCTCCGGCCCTTGTGGATCGGATCGCCCCGGAACATCTGGAACTGGCGGTGGATGACCCGGAGGCACTGGCTGAACACATTCATCATGCAGGTGCGATCTTCCTGGGGCGCTACACGCCAGAAGCCATTGGTGACTATGTCGCCGGGCCGAACCACGTTCTGCCAACTGCCCGTTCGGCGCGGTTTTCTTCCGGTCTCGGGGTTCTGGACTTCGTCAAGCGTTCCTCGCTGATCAAGTGTACACCGGAAAGCCTTGCCAAAATCGGGCCAGCGGCAATTGCACTGGCTGAAAGCGAAGGCCTGCAGGCACATGGACTTTCTGTAGCGATCCGGTCAAACCAGATGTAAGCTGTTGCAGTGCAGCGCGTGAGGGGACCGCAGGGAGAAAGCCATGGCTTCAAATCAGTGTATCGCCGGTATTTATCTTGACGAAAAATACAAGGTGCGTCGCCGTCCCGAGGTGGAGCACGAGCAGGCGGTTGCGATCTATGACCTGCTTGAAGAAAATCACTTCGAACCTGCTGGCGGGTTCGAAGGTCCGTATTCCGTGCATATGCGCATTGAAGAAAATCGCATCTATATGGATGTGCGAGGCGATGATGACAGCGAAAATCTGACCACCATCCCTGTTCCCTTGTCGCCGTTTCGCCGGATCGTCAAAGATTACTTCATGATCTGCGAAAGCTATTATGACGCGATTAAAAAGGCGAGTGCGGCCCAGATTGAAACTATCGATATGGCGCGCCGCGGCCTTCATAACGAAGGGTCCGAACAGCTTCGTGAGCTTCTGAGCGATAAGGTGACGATTGATGAAAATACGGCACGTCGCCTTTTTACGCTGATTTGTGTCCTTCACATCCGGGGTTAAGGCGAAGTGGCAGAAGAACTTCCCGGCTCGGTTCTTTTTGCCTGCAGTTACAATGCCGTTCGTTCCGTGATGGCGGCTGCACTGATGCGGCACTATCACGGAACCCGTATATATGTTGAAAGTTGTGGCGTACGTGCAGGTGACGTTGACGGTTTTGCTATCGCTGTGATGGACGAAATCGGGCTGGATATCTCAAGCTATAAGTCAAAGACATTCGATCAGCTTGAAGACGGGTTCTTTGATCTGATCATTACCATGTCACCTGAAGCCCAGCACCGTGCGGTGGAAATGACCCGCACAATGGCCTGTGACGTTGAATTCTGGAATACCTTTGATGCCACCATGATCGAAGGATCGCGCGAGGTGCGGCTGGAAGCCTATCGTCAGGTACGTGATCAGATCAAAAAGCGCATCCTTGACCGTTTTCCGGTTGGGCCTGCGCCCAAGGTCTAGGACTGATCCTGCTCGGCGCCAAGCGCGGCAAAGGCCGTTCCGTCGAGAACAAAGATACGTTCATCATCGGCATGGCGCATCCCGATCTTCTCATAGAAACGCTGGCCGCCAATATTTTCCGCATCAACCGACAGCCGGATATAGGTTTTACCGGTCTCGTGCGCGCGCTTGGCAACCGCGACGACCAGTTTGCGGGCAAATCCGCCTCCACGATGCGACGGTGCGACGTAAAGATCCTGAATATAAAGGCCCGCTTGCCCGCGGAAGGTTGAATAGCTTGGGAAATACAGGCACACGGCCACGGGCTTGTCATTTTCCAGGGCGATCAGTGCTTCAAAGGCCGGGTTCTCGCCAAAGCCGTCACGCGCAAGGTCATCCGGGTTGCTTTTGAACTTGTCTTCGCATCCTGTCGCCTTGGCGATTTCAAGCAGCATGGCGTGGATTGCCGGGGCATCGGTTTCGCGGGCAAGGCGGATAACGGGATCATTTTCGAGCGACATGAAATGGACTTCCTTTGGGCGAGGCGTGCTGTTTTGCAAACATACGGTGCTTTGTTTGGCCGTTAAAGGATCAATCATGTGCAATCATTGCGGTGTTGCTGCTATTTTGCCGGAGCTTGCTCTTGCCATGTCTGTGCCGCAGTGCAGGGGCGCTGTGCCCCGCGTGTGAAAGGACTTGACCTTTTGCCCGGTTCAGAGCAGTTTGCGGCCCACCGGTATTTTGATATTGCAATACGAAAGCTAGGAGTCACATGGCTAAAGAAGACGTTATCGAGTTTCAGGGCACTGTCGTTGAACTTCTGCCCAATGCGATGTTTCGCGTGAAGCTGGACAATGACCACGAAATCCTTGCTCACACTTCGGGCAAAATGCGCAAGAACCGTATTCGTGTTCTCGCAGGGGACCGTGTCAGCGTTGAAATGACCCCTTATGACCTGACCAAAGGTCGTATCACCTTCCGTTTCAAGTAATCTGAAACCAGTTCCAGCGCAAATTGACCTTGTCTGGCGTGCGGTTTACCCTTGCGCCCGGGGTCACTTGTTGCTGCTGACGGGACAGATGTGACATCCTCACATTTCTGTTCCCATGGTGAAGATCCGATACTCGGGAGCCACGTCTTGTCGAAACTGATACTGGCATCTGCATCGCCGCGCCGTCTTG
The DNA here is from genome assembly GCF_003326795.1 of Thalassospira profundimaris. Lineage (GTDB taxonomy): Bacteria > Pseudomonadota > Alphaproteobacteria > Rhodospirillales > Thalassospiraceae > Thalassospira > Thalassospira profundimaris_C. Next base: position 31,135 of record NZ_JPWI01000011.1, read on the forward strand.
AGCTGCTTGCGCAGATCGGAATTGTGCCAGATCAGGTTGCTCCGGCTGATATCGATGAAACGCCCAAGGCAGACGAAAGTCCACGCCGACTTGCGTTACGCCTTGCCGAAGAAAAAGCCCGTGCCGTTGCAGCCGTCAATGGTGGGGCTTTTGTGCTTGCTGCCGACACTGTTGTTGCCTGTGGGCAACGTGCGCTGGGCAAGGCAGAAGACGAGACTGAGGCACGAAAATTTCTGACATTGTTGTCAGGCCGCCGGCATCGCGTATATGGCGGTATGTGCCTCATTGCACCGGATGGAACTGAACGGTCGCGTGTGATCGAAACACAGGTCAAATTCAGAACTCTGGGTGCCGAAGACCTTGATCGCTATCTGGCGCATGATGAATGGAAGGGCAAGGCAGGTGCCTATGCCATCCAGGGCCATGCAGCCACCTTTGTTAAGGCGATTTCCGGGTCTTACTCGAATGTCGTGGGACTGTCGCTTTGTGAAGTGGACGGTTTGCTGCGCGGTCTTGGCTATCACTCAAAAGAGGTCTGAGCATGACAGTCGGCGGAAATCATAATGACCGCCTGCTGATTGATGCCGTTGCGCTTGAACGCAGGGTTGCCCTGATTGAAGGTGACCGTCTGTCGCGCCTTTGGATCGACCGTGGCGGACCAGCGCGTTTTGATATCCATCTTGGACGTGTTTCAAAAGTTTTGCCGGAAATGGCGGGCGCGATGGTTGCGCTTGACGGCATTGATGATGGTTTGCTTCCCTTTGACCGATATGACGGGCCGTTGCATGAGGGACAATGGGTTCTGGTGCAGATTTCCCGTCTCGGATTTGAAGATAAAGGCGTCAAGCTGACCGGCAAGATCGCGATCGAAGGTGTCGGGATGATCCTGCGCCCCGGTGGCAAGCTGATCGAACTTCCCAGAAAATTGAAAGACCCGGAACAACGTGCAGAGCTGCTTGGTGCGATCAGGTCCCTGCAAGCCGATGACGACGGTATCATGTTGCGATCTACTGCCCTTGACTGGGACAAGGATGCGATTGCCGGGGAATATCGTCTGTTAAAGTCACACTGGCAAAATGCCAAATCGGCCTTGGCTGATCCGCGAAAGCCGTTGCTGGTTTTCAAGGCGCAATCCGAACTTGATCAGATGATCGAGCGTCGTCTGATGGCTGGCCAGATTTGCATTGTTGACGGTGTCGACGAATTCGTGCGCCTGCGCGGGATTTTAACGGCACATGCGAAGTCCGATGAACATTTGCACCGCCATACCGGAACACGTCTGTTGTTTGATGAGCAGGATGTTGAAGTTCAGATTGCCGATGCACTTGGCATCCGGGTTGATCTTGCCGGTGGGGGCTGGATTGCAATCGATCAGGCAACGGCACTTTGCGCTATTGATGTGAATGCAGCCGGGGCCGATTCCGGTCGGGACAGTGAAACCCGGGCAATTGACCTCAACTTGCGCGCGGCTACCGAAATCGTTCATCAGATACGGTTGCGTAATATTGGCGGCCTTGTTGTTCTTGATCCGTTGCGCATGAAATCGCGCGCCGGACGTGATAAATTTGACGCAGCAATCAAAGCGGCCTTTGGGCCTGAACTCGATGGTGCGGTTCAGATCGGTGGCTTTACCCGTTTGGGACTCTATGAGTTCAGCCGTCAGCGGGCTGGCGAATCGCTTGCGGCAAGCGTCCTGCTAAAACAGGATCAGGATCCGCTTAATGGTGTTTCTGCGCTCAATTCTGTTCTGCGTAATGTTATTGCCCAGTCCCGAAACGGGGTGGTGGGGACCGTTGATCTGTATGTCGCGACCAACCTTGCGTCACAGCTTGCAGGTAATGGTAAGGCGATCCAGATAATGAGCAAGGCGTTCGGGGCTGCCCCGCGCATAGTGGCTGATCCCGCTCTTGGAAGTGATGAATACCGGTTGGAAAAGAACTAGAATGACCCGAGAAAATTCAACGAAAACAGTCAGCTCTGACTGCGTGGTTTGTGGCAAGCCGGCAGAGGAAAAATACAAGCCTTTCTGCTCGAAACGGTGCGCAGATCGCGACCTTGGCAAGTGGTTGAATGAAAGCTATGCAATTCCCGCGACCGAGCCGCCAGAGTATCTGGAAGACCTTGAAGATGAAGAAGAATTTTAATCGTAAAAAAAATGCGATTTGAGGCTGGACAAGCCCCAAAGGAGTTTGTATAACCCCGCTCGTTCCGCAGGGAACGCTCCGGAAACGGAGAGAAAGAAAAGATGCCCAGGTAGCTCAGTTGGTAGAGCAGTGGACTGAAAATCCGCGTGTCGGTGGTTCGAATCCGCCCCTGGGCACCATCTTTCGGTAGCCAAAAAAGCCCGGCCTTATGGCCGGGTTTTTTGTTTCTTGGCCCCTCAGGCCTCTGTTTCAGGAAGCCAGAGCGTGAAGTCGACAGCCTTGTCGTCCTGATCAGTTCCTTCGCCCGTCAGGTTGCGTTGGCGATCAAGGGTAAAGGTTCCTGATGCGAAATCCCCCTTGTCGCAATTTGCGAACCATGTGCCTTCAGCCGGGCTGTCATATTTGCTGACACTAAGCTGCATTTTGCAATTTGCGCTATTGGGGCCAACGAACTCCATGGTCCCGCCATAGTCCTTGAGATCGATTTTGGTCTCAAGGTACTCGTCAGAGAAACCGCTACCCCATGTGATCGCAAAGGTCCGGTCATATTTGCCCTTGCGCGCTGTTGCCCAGTCGCTGTCTTCAAATGACGGGGACGAAGTGGATGCCGACGTTTTACGCGCCGGGCATTGCGGGGTAGGAAGGGCTGCGACTGTTGCCGCATAGGCGTCGCGATCATTGACCAGACTGATGCCCTGAATCAGTTTATTGATGTTGAGTTCCGGCTCGCCGCAATAAAAGACACTGACGACGGCATCAATGCCGCCATGATCATTGTCATAGATTTTCTGTCCCCGCGTCGCGCGGAAACCGAACTTGGCAACCTTGCAGTCCGAAATACTTCCGATATTGGCGTCGGCATAATATCCGACAGCGCGTCCATTATCGTTTGAGGTGACAGGAAAGGCTTTGAGGATTTCAATGTTGTTTTTGGCAAATTCCTGACGGAATTGTTCCTCGTCCTTGAGTTTTTGTTCGGTCTGCTGCGTAAACCATACATCAAATGTATAGGCGCTGGTCACGATGCCTTTACCGCATTCCAGTTCCCATTTTTCATTCTGGACCTGACCGTTGTTGCGATCATTCTGTTCAAGCTTGGTGACCGGAATGTTGGAAATGGTCGGTATATTGAAGCGTGATTTACCAACCGGTTGTTCCCGCCATTCCGAGAAGGAATAATCTCTCGTTGTCTGACAGCCAGCCAGTAAAAGTGTTGTCCCCATAACGGCAAAGCCGAGAAGTTTATTGGTTTTCATTGTTACCCTCTTGTTTAAGTGTCCCAAGGGCAGCATAGCGGCGTTCAGCATTGCTGAAACCTGCGCAAAGGGATGGGTGGGTAAGTTCCACCCATACTTTCAGAGGGTTAAGTATAGTGCGACCTGTCAGTCAAATCGCGGCAAGGCGATTCCGATGACAGTGTGGTTCAGGTTTGTCGACACTGGTTGCACTTCTTGCGGGGGCGACAACCGGAAACGAGCAACATCACTCGCCGTCAGTTGGAATATATCTGTTCCCTGCTGCTGTGGCGGTTGCTGTTGTGACGGTGGTGTTTGACCCCCGGCATTGGCTGGCGGCTTTGCGCCAGGATTGTTCGGGCCCGGTTTGTTCGGGCGATTCGCTGACGGACTCTGGTTCGATCCCTGAGCGGGAATCTGGAATGAAACCTGATTGTTTGCCACAGCCAAACCCGGCGGGCCCTGCGTAACAGGTTGCGGTATGGCCGGAGGTTTCGCCTGTGGAATAGGCTTGGGACCCTGCGCGGTGGCCTGATGTGGAACAGCATTTGGAATGGCCATGGGCTGCGGCGTGGCTTGCGGTATCGCCTGCGGGATCATGGTCGGGCCCTGTGATGCGGCTTGCTGAGGCACCGCGTTTGGTACAGCGTTTGGAATGGTCATGGGCTGTGGCGTGGCTTGGGGTATCGCCTGCGGGATCATGGTCGGGCCCTGTGATGCGGCTTGCTGAGGCACCGCGTTTGGCACGGCATTTGGAATGGCCATGGGCTGCGGCGTGGTTTGCGTTATCGCCTGCGGCTTTTGCTTTGACGGATAGGTTGGGTGCTGTCCAGTCACGTGATGTGGTTTTGCCAATGGTGCGGTGTTGGTCAGCGACTGGGCGGTTGGGACCGCAGGCCCCCCGCTGTTGGGAGGTGTTGGTCCGGTGGTGGGGGTGACGCCCGTTGCAGTGCCGGTCGTTGTCGTGACGGTCCCGCCCTGAAAAGCCGCATTTGAATTTGCATGCAGATATGCATTCCCGTTGGGATGTGCATGGGTGTGCGCACTGCCATGACCGGGATTTGTGCCAACCGTGATGATGATCGTTTGACTTTGCAGGGTTTCTGCAAGTTGGGGGGCATCTGATTCAATGTAAACCGGTGCGATGTCCACTTGCGGCGGTATTGCTGGCGACAATGCTGCGCCGGTTGTAACAATCGACTGTGCGCCCCCCAGTCCCTGATCAATTGCTGCTGGTTTTGGGCTATGTCTCGCGAAATCGACTGATGATGTCGGATGGCTATAGATTGCTGAGTTCAGCTTGCTCTTTTTGACCGTGGTGGTTGAACTTGAATAGGCCGCGCTATTGACTTTGGACTTCTTGGTCTGGGCATCGGCCCAAGTCGGAGGCAGCAAAAATATCGCCGTCAGACAACTGGCGACGGAGAGGCGTTGCGCGATGCGTGTTTTCAAAGAGGTCATGGCGATTATCCTCAGGACGTCGTCATCATATCAGAAATAAAGCGCAAATTGCAGCCATCCGCGGTAATGGGCGTCACGCCGGTCATCGTCCATGCCGGTGCGTTCGCGCTGTTTCGTGTCGTTGAACTGACGTCCCAATGCCGCGCGGAGCAAACCATACGTGCCCCAGCTTGCCTGCATGGAAAGTCCGGAACTGACAAGCGTATCAAGATCATTGTTCTGGCCTCTGACTGGATCGGCGTTCTCGCGTGTTCGCGCAAGATCAACGAAAACGCCGAACTGCCAGTTCGTATTCAGATCAGGCGTTGGAACGTTGTAAAGAAGCTCGTTATTAAATGTGATGCACTCATCAGCTGCGACTGCGCCAACGGGATAGCCGCGGTTGCTGTCCGGGCCCCCGGCATAGCATTTGAACAGGCCGTTCAGGTTTGATGTTGCAATCTGCCCGCCCAGATCATGTCGACTTGAAAAAGGACCATGTATGGGTTGCTGGTGGGAAAGCTCGATCCCGAAAACCGCAAATCCGCCATTGGCACCAAGTTCATCTGTGCCATCCTCGAAGTCGACAGCCCCTGCATTGCCAAAAAGGCGATAGGACGTGTGCGCCAGTTTGTGGTCCTGCCAGTTGGTCGCGCCGCGCAGTTCCAGATCGATATTTTCGATATTCTGTTCTTCGCGACCAATGACGTTGCCTTTGTCGATCTGGTTATGATGGTTCAGCGACCCGTGAGCGAAATGGGCGTTGAGAGCATCAAGATAGACAGGATAAGTGGCAAATACACCGGTTGACCAGCCATAGCCATGCTCGTCACCACTATCAAATTCATCAATCTCTTCGTAACCAAGGACCTCACCAGTCGCACCAAACGAGAGTCCATCCGTTCCAACCGGAACTTCAACCCGTCCTGCGATATATTTTGTGCCCGGTCCGGTTGCTGAAGCATTCAATTCAATGCGTTCGAATTTACCCGTTGCGTTTTCGACTACCCCATATCCGGAGACACGATTGGTACCTGTCGCCCGACTGCCATGGTTGTCTGCGGCGATGACACCCGACATGACAGGTGTTGTATATGCTTCGACCAGAAGCCTTGTCGTTCCTACCTCGTCACCAGGATAGAGAAATGACCGTATTGTGACTCCAGGCAAGAGTTCCAAAAGATAAAGTGCCCGTTCATAGGATTGACGCTGCACCGGGTCTGCAGGATTGATTTGCGTACTTAGAATATTCTGCAGCCGGTCAATCGAAATTCGGCCTTCGGAAAGATCGCTGATTTCAATGCCATTTGATGCCAGCCGTCCTTCAAGGACGATAAGTTGCAACGTCCCATTGACGATGTCTTGTGGTGGAATAACGACCCGAGCAAGGTTATATCCAGCCTTGTGATAAATACCGGACGCCGCGTCTGTTAGTTGTCCGAGTTCCGAAATGGTAAGCGGACGCTCAAGATATGGGGCAAGTTCACGGCTTAGCTCTTCGGAGGAGATTGTCGAATTTCCGATGAAGACAAGGCTTTTGATTTCAACGCTGCGGTGATCCTTCTGACTGGTGCCGATTGCACTTTCAGATTGCACCGGCCGGTCAAGTGCCAGTGAATCATTATCCTGTTTAGGCACAATCGGGCGTTCTGGACGGCTGAGTTTCTGGATCGTTCCTGCATTCACATGTACGTTTTCCTGCGAACTTGCAGGAGAAGCCATCATCCCGCCAACCAGAATTGCCAGAGAAGGTATTGTTAGATACCAGAGTTGTCCGATGCTGCTTTTTATCAAGGGTTCTCGTTCGTCGTGAGCCTGAGCCATATCTGCCTGAACAGTTGATTGTCGAATTTATTCTGGGTTGATGAAAGTATTCTAGATTTATCGCAAAGGGACAACGGGAATAACATTCGGTACCATGAGAATCGACCATCAGATTGCAGCTGAGTTCAGTGTCTTCTTAAACGGGGTAAGTGTTTTTATCGATAGTTTGGGCCAAACGAACCTCTTTTCATCAAATCGTTTTCAATTGAAAGCAAAGCTTTGAACGAAATGGTGTTTCGTTCTTTGGTGCTTGATTTTATTGATATTTATGCCTTTTGTTGCGGAAATTTTACATTCCGGTACGCTTTGCAGTCTGACTTTGAGTGGTGTTATCGGGGTTTAGGTGACAAACAGGATGCTCAGGGGACTGACATGACCGAGAAACAGATCGAGATCGAATTGAAACTTCGGATCGATCCGAAACATGTTGCGCGCCTTAAAAATGCACCGGTCCTGCGCGAGGTCAAAGAAGGCCGTCGCCTGATAACCACGCATCTGGTTTCGATTTATCATGACACCCCGAAACTTTCCCTGGCCGACAAGGGAATTGCGATCCGACTTCGTAAGAAAGGTAACAAGGGCTGGGAGCAGACGGTCAAAACATCGAATGGTCTGCGTGAAGCATTGCCCGCACGCCAAGAATGGACTGTCGAGCTTTCCGAAGGCGTTCTTGATCTTGATCTGTTTACGGACAAGGGCGTCAAAAAGCTTCTGACCAAATTTGCCAAAAAGAAAAAGATCGACCGCATTTTTGAAAGCGATCTGAAACGCAGCGCAGTGGATCTGACCTATCGTGATGCGGTGATGGAACTGGCAATCGATCAGGGTGTCGTGCGATCAGGTGACAAGGAAACCCCGATTTCCGAAGTCGAGTTCGAGATTAAAAAGGGACATCCGGCGGCCTTGTTTGATCTGGCACTTGAACTGCAGCGTACGGTTCCCCTGTTGCTCAGCATGCGATCAAAGGCATCGCGCGGACGAGACTTGTATCTTGGCACAGCGCCGGGTGCCTATCGCGCCGCACCGATAGAGCTGACAGATGACATGTCAGCTGAAACGGCCTTTCGTGCCCTGCTGGGGCAGGGGCTTCGCATGATCCTGAGCAACGAGGTCTGCGTGCGCAATGACCTTGATATCGAAGGATGTCATCAGATGCGCATCGGCATGCGTCGTCTGCGCGTCGGCTTGAACCTGTTCAAGAAAAACCTTCCGGCGGGTGAGGCTGTCTTGCTGCGCAGATTGTTGAAATCTTGTAGCAAGGGACTGGACGGTTTACGCGACTGGGATGTGTTCCTTGGTCAAACCCTGCCAATGATCGAAGGCCATTTCCCGGATCATGACGGTATAGCGCAATTGCGCAAGGCTGCGGAAAAACAGCGTGCGAAGGCGCTGGAAGCTGCGCGAACCATGCTTGATCAGCCGGAATATGGGCAATTGCTTTTGATCCTAGGGGCCTGGGCCAGTTATTCGCGCTGGGCGTCGGGGGCCAGTACCGAACAGATGAAGGCAATGGCAGCCCCGGTTGCCGATCTGGCCGGACCATTGCTGGATCAGGCATATAAAAGAGTGACCAGACGCGGTGAAAAGATCGCAGAGCTTAATGTTGCGCAACTTCATGCCTTGCGCCTTGATGTCAAACAGATGCGCTATGGCACTGAGTTCTTCGGGTCGGTCTATCCATCCAAAAAGGTCAAAAAGTTCCGCTCAAGACTGACTTCGATGCAGGAAATTCTCGGGCAATTGCAGGATGCCGCTGTTGCCGAGGCAAGGCTTGCCGATCTGACATCGTCTCTTTCAAAGGACGGACTGGTCGCGGTCGGGCTGGTGTCGGGCTGGTTTGCGGCCCGCGTCGAGCAAGAACTTCAGGGGCTTGAGGATGCTGCTGCGGCCTTTTTTGAGCAAAAACTGTTCTGGAAGTGAATTGCACATGACCCAGCCAAAGCCGTTTTTTGCGGGTAAAATTCTCGCTTTGCCATTGATTGCTGTTTTGGGACTGCTCGCTGCATGCACCAGCACAGGCGATGCTGGTTATATCAAGGGACGGGAGATCCAGTTCAACGTTGCAGAGGCATCGGGGCGCAAGGTTACCGCTGCCAAGGAAGCGCCATATGAAGGTCTCTACGAGAATGCCACTGCGGCTTATGAGTGGACACTTGATTATGGTGACGGCTTTATCCGAATTGGGTATTGGGAAAATGTAACGCCGCCCGAGATGCTCAATCTTGAAAGTGACTCCCCAGAATTCAGAACCCGCTTCGACAGACGCATCACATCTGTGATCAGCAAGAAGATGACAGTAACCAAGCCCGCGCATAAAAATGGCGCGGCTGGTTTGATCGCGTTTGGCAAGGGAAATGGCTTTGAACGTTGTGCTGTTACAACGTCGGCTTTGCGGCTTGGTGACAGTCAACCGGCGGGCGCCTTCGACACATTCGTGGAAGCAGTGATTTGTTCTGACGGTATCTTGACGCCAAACACCATGGACAATCTGATCTGGTACCTTGAAAAGCAGCCCTGAAGTTCAGGGGCTATGCCACAGATTGCTTCATGTCCTGATAGGCCCTTAGAGCGCGCTCACGGCCTTCTTTGACCCCGGTGACGGGTTCCGGGTAATTCTGTCCCAAGGTGACACCAGCGGCCTTGAGGATCAGCGGAGACGCTTCCCACGGTTTATGGATATATTGTTCGGGCATGTCGCGAAGTTCCGGCACCCATTGGCGAACATATTCACCAGCCGGATCAAACTTCTCGCCCTGCAGGACCGGGTTGAAAATACGGAAATAGGGGGCTGCATCGGCACCGCATCCGCCAATCCACTGCCATGAAAAGGCATTGTTGGCCGGACAGGCATCGACAAGCGTGTCGTCAAACCACGCAAGCCCGTCACGCCAATGTACCAAAAGATGCTTCACCAGCACTGACCCGACAATCATCCGCACCCGGTTATGCATGTATCCCGTATGCCAAAGTTCGCGCATACCGGCATCGACAATCGGGAAGCCTGTTTGGCCCTTTTGCCATCGTTCAAGTGCCGTGCTGTCATTTGACCAGGGGAAGTGGCTGAACTGCCCTTGCAACGGGATGGATCGCAGGTCGCTTGCGTGGAACAGAATGTGATGGGCAAATTCACGCCAGCCCAGTTCAGCCATGAATTTTGATGCTGTCTTGCCCTTGCCCGGATGAGCATCGGCAAAATGACCGGCACTGTGCCATACCTGATAGGGGCTGATTTCCCCGAAACGCAGATGCGGGGAAAGTTCCGATGTGACCCGATGGTCCGGACGATCACGCAAGTCGGCATAATCGACAAGACGCTCATCGATAAAGTCAAACAGCTGGTCTTTCGCGCCCTGTTCTCCGGGCGTGAACCGCTCGGCAAAACCAGTAGCCCAATCAAACGGTTTTGGTGCCAGATCAAGGGCTGCAAGGCTGACTTCACCGGCAATCTTGATGTCAGCAAGTGTGATCGACTTTGGGGCGGCAAACGGTTGACGTGGTGCCGGAAGTTTCTGGCAGGCACGCCAGAACGGGCTATAGACCTTGAAGTCAGTTCCGCCACCTGTTTTGACTTCCCATGGTTCAAACAGAAGGTTGGCCTTGAAGCTTTCGCACTCTAAGCCGCGGTCCTGAAGCTTTGCTTTGATATCGGTATCGCGGCTGGTCGACGGCCTGTCATACAGCCGGTTCCAGAACACCGCTTTGACGTCATGGGCATCCGTGATGTTTTCAAGAATGTCGCCCGCATCGCCAGACAGCAGGTGCAAGGAGGCATTGGTCGCGGCTGACTGGGCGCCCGCTTCTGCAATGCTGTGACCAAGAGCTTCCAGACTTTTTTCCAGCCACCAGCGTGTTGCACCGCCAAGCTGACTGTCAATCACAGGGTCAAGGATAAAGACGGGAAGCACCACCCCGTCATTCTGATCCGCCCATTTCGTGGCGGCCCGCAGCGCAGGATTATCCCCCAGCCGCAGATCATTGCGAAACCACATGATTGCGATCGGGCGTTTGGTCATCTGTATTCCTAAAACTTATCAAGGGGGGACTTTGGTCTGTCTTACGCCAGAGGGGAGAGAGCGTCGCGACTGTGACAGCGTATTGAGGGGAAGTCGTGGCGCTCTCTCTGGCTCGGGGTACATTAAGATCTACGTTTGAGAATTTCGATCAGTTCACCGAAACTTTCAGAAAGTTGATTTTTTTCCCAACCGGCAAATCCAAGCACCAGTCCCTGTGGCAAGTTCCCGCGATTTTTTGAAGATTTATCATGGTAGTAGGATGACAGGGCGCGACAATCGAGCCCGGCTTTTACCATCCGTTCCTGAACAGCAATATCGTCATGTCCGGCAACCAGTCGCGCACAAAGATGCAATCCCCCGTCAGATGGCATGGTCTCAAGCAACCCTGATGCCGTATCGGCAATCAGGGATTTGAGATGTGCGCGCCGTTCGCCATAGCGCAGACGCATCTTGCGAACGTGGCTGCCAAAGTGGCCCTCGGCAAAAAAGGCACCAAGGGCGGCCTGCGCTGTTGGGGCGGGAACACCATCGGCAAAGCCGCGCATACCACGAAAAGCCGGAATAAGGGCCGGGGGCAAAACCAGATATCCAAGCCGAATGCCCGGGAACAATACCCTTGAAAATGTGCCGACATAGATCACGCGGTTATCCGTATCAAGCCCCTGCAAGGATGAAAGCGGCGGTCCGTCATACCGGTAGTCGCTGTCATAATCATCCTCGACAATCCATGCGTCATTGGCCCTGGCCCATTGCAAAAGTGCCAAACGGCGCGATAGCGACAATGTCGTGCCCAGCGGATAGTTTCGCGACGGTGTGGTCACGACAATACGTGACGGGGATGACGTCTTGCCAAGTCCGTCAACGCACAGGCCTTCCTCATCAACGGCAACCGGATGCAAAACCGCACCGCTTGACGCCAATACACCGCGGATGCCCTCGTAACCGGGATCTTCGGTGGCAATGATGTCACCCGGATCAACAAGGGCACGCGCAATCAGATCAAGTGCCTGCTGCGCCCCGGAAACCACCATCACCTGATCGGCCTGGCAATTCACCCCGCGTGACTGACGTAGCCATTTGGCGATTTCATCGCGCAGCAATGGCATACCCATCGGATCGTCGGGGATTGTCAGATCAATGCTTGGTGCCCGCCAGGCGCGGCGCAGCAGGCGCGCCCAAAGATCAAACGGAAACCCGTCAAGATCAGGTGTCGCCGGGTTAAACGGGCGCGCAACCCGAAAACGCGGAAAACGCCGCTGATAGGCCAGCATGCGCATCGCACTCTGACTAAGATGCAGGGGACGTTGGTTCTCGGCCTTCTGTTTGGCAAGTCCGGATTTGGTATCGGTCTGCATGTCCCGATCAGGAAGGGCGGTTGCAACAAAGCTTCCGGCACCTACCCGGGTTTCAAGATATCCTTCCGATGTCAGAAGATCGAAACTGGTCACCACGGTATTGCGCGATATGCCAAGTGATGATGCAAGATCGCGGCTGGCCGGAAGCCGTTCCCCCGGATGCAAACGGCCATCAAGAATGGCGGCGCGAATGCCGTGATAAAGACGGCGATAGGCGGTAATTGCCTTGTCATTCCCATCTCCTTCGGTCTGGCTCGGATAAATCCAGCTATAATCGCTGCGCGGCATTGGTCTTCCTGATGGCTAAATTGGTTCTGTCATTTTTAGTATAATGGACCTTTTTAAAAGTCCAATTCTATCCATGATGGGGCCACCAATTACGACCGCAAGAAAGAACGAGGCCACCATGTCCGAAGCTATCCTGTCGCCCCAGACATCCGAGCAGACCCCACCGGGTCAATACGAGGTGCATCCCCACACCAAGGTTATCCGTGGTCCGAAACGCGCATCTTATGATCGTGAGCTGGTACATGGCATTATTGATGATGCATTGATCTGCCATGTTGGCACCATTGTTGATGGACGCCCGGCCATGATCCCGACCGCGCATTGGCGGGTTGGTGAACGGATTTACATCCATGGCGCATCGAAGAACCGCATTCTTGCTGCGATTGCCGCAGGCGAAGAAGCATGCCTGTGCATTACCCATCTTGATGGTCTGGTGATGGCGCGGTCCGCCTTCCATCACTCGGCGAATTATCGTTCGGTCGTGATCTACGGCAAGGGCGAGGTGGTTGATGGCGAAGAAGGTAAGATGGAACATTCCCGCCTGTTTATCGAAAAGCTCGAACCGGGGCGGTGGGATAAAGTCCGTCAGCCAAACAAACAGGAACTCAAGGCCACCATGTTCCTTGGCTTTGATCTGGCACAGGTTTCGGCCAAGGTCCGTGCCGGTGATCCGGTCGATGACGACGACGATTATGACTGGCCGGTCTGGGCCGGTGTTTTGCCCAGTACGCTTCACTGGGGCACACCGGTTGACGATGGCAAGATCAAGTCGGGCTTTGAAGGGCAGGGCTATCTTCGCGATTAAAAAAACGGGCTGGCAGTGATGTGCCAGCCCGTTTTGCTTTTGCTCGGTCAACGGGTGATCAACCCGCCATGGCAACCGCGATCTTTGCGCCAAGACGTGCATTATTACGCACAAGCGCGATATTGGCTTCAAGGCTTTTGCCTTCGGTCAGATTGGTCACACGCGCCAGAAGGAACGGCGTTACATCGCGGCCCAGAATGTTCTGTTCCTTGGCATCGGCAAGGGCATCTTCAATTGCGCCTTCGATGGCTTCGCGTGCCAGTGCCTTGTCGACCTCGGGCGGATTGCCGATGACAACGCCACCTTCAAGGCCGAATTCCCATTTCGATTTCAGGAATGCTGCCAGGTCTTGCGGGCTATCAAGGCGAAGCGGTGCTTTGTGGCCACTTTCAACCGAATAGAATGCCGGAAATTCATCGGTGCCATAGGCAATAACCGGCACACCAAGCGTTTCAAGATGCTCAAGGGTTTTGGGAATATCAAGGATCGCCTTGGCCCCGGCGCAAACAACGGCAACACTGGTTTTGCCAAGCTCGGTCAGGTCGGCCGACACATCGAAATTTCCAGCAAGATCACGGTGAACACCACCGATGCCGCCAGTGGCAAAGACACGAATACCGGCTTTTTCGGCCAGAATCATGGTTGCCGAAACCGTGGTGGCACCATCGCGTTTCTTGGCAATGCAATAGGGAATATCGCGACGTGACAGTTTCAGAATGTCTGTGCCCTTGGCGAAATATTCGAGTTCCTCGGGCGACAGGCCGATTTTGCAACGACCCCCGATCACGGCGATGGTGGCGGGCACCGCACCGTTATCACGTACATCCTGTTCAACAGCCTGTGCTGTTTCAAGGTTCTGCGGATAAGGCATCCCGTGCGAGATAATGGTGGATTCAAGGGCAACGACCGGCTTGCCAGCGGCAAGGGCCTCTGCGACCTCGGGGGCGATATCAATAAAGTCCGACATTCCGATATGCTCATATCTGGTTTAAAGTTTTAAAGGCCAGAATTAAACAGATGCCCCCCATAAATCCAGCCCAAACCATCCCGCCGTACCAAGCTTTCGGAATGGCTGCCTTGCGCGCGTCGTTTGATCGTTGCCGTCCATGCACGGGACTTGTGCCAGTGAGCGGATTGTAAGCATCTGATTTGATGGATATCTTGGAATACCACCAAATTTTGAAAGCCCGCCTGAAATGCATGCCAAGCCCACTCTGACACGTGGCCTTCTGGCCTTTATGGCCATCGGAAGCGGTCTGTCTGTTGCCAGTCTTTATTACGTTCAGCCGCTGCTTGAATTACTGGCCCGCGAGTATGGTTTAAGCGAAACCAGCGCGGGATTGCTGGTGACTGTGGCACAGGTCGGCTATCTGACAGGGCTGATTGCGGTTGTACCGCTTGGTGATCATCATGAACGGCGCAAGTTACTGACCGTGACATCGGCTTTGACAGCCGTCGGATTGCTTGCCATGGGGCTTGCGCCATCGTTTCTGATGCTGGTTGCCTTTAGCTTCTCGGTCGGCATTACCTGTGTGACCGCCCAAATCCTTGTGCCGCTGGCAGCTCACCTAGCCAGCGATGACAAGCGCGGCTCTGCCGTCGGGGCGGTGATGAGCGGGCTTTTGCTGGGTATCCTTCTGGCCCGTACGTTTTCCGGGATCATGGCCGAGCTTGCCGGGTGGCGCTCAGTCTTCATTGTCGCGTCCGTCTTAATGGCAGTTTATGCAGTTGCCTGTTACCGCATCATTCCCAATATTCCACCGACATCCCATACCAGCTATCGCACGCTTTATCTGTCGATCCTGCATCTGTTTCGTGACGAAGAAGTCCTGCGTCGCCGCAGCCTGATTGGCGGGTTGCAATATGCGGTATTTGCGATCTTCTGGACATCCATGGCCTTCATGCTGGTCCGCCAATATGACATGTCCGAAGCCGTGATCGGGCTTTATGGCCTGATCGGTGCGATTGGTATTCTGGCGGCCCGTATTGCTGGTCGGCTGGCCGATCAGGGATGGGCACGGCTCAGCACGGGCGGGTTCCTTTTAGCCACCATATCAAGCTGGGGGCTGCTCTATTGGGGACAATGGTCGCTGGTGGCCTTTGCAATCGGGGTGGTGTTGCTTGATCTTGGTATTCAGGGCACGCATATCTCGAACCAGAGCGAGGTCTATCGCCTCAGCCCCGAAGCACGCAGTCGCCTGACCACGGGCTATATGGCCAGCTACTTCTTTGGCGGGGCCTGTGGATCGGCAAGCTCTGCGGTGGCCTATGGCGTGGGCGGATGGCCTGCGGTGGTTGCTTTTGGATCAACTGTTTCGATCCTCTGTGCCGTGATCTGGGCCGTGACAGAGTTGCGGTTCCCGGTGCGGCTAATGAAGAGCTAAGTGGGGCGACATCTTTCTACTACTGTTACGTGGTTGATTTTACCCATGCATTGTAGGACATATGGCTTTTTCAACTTTTAATTTTCATGTATCGTGAATTCCTAAATCTCTCTTGGGTTGTGGTGCAGGATGAAAATTGAGAAGCAGTGTATTCTTCATCGGGTTTCCGGTGAGAAAAAAGCAATTGAAGTGCATAACAGGGTAATTAGGGACAAGTACTATTCAGATTCGGTTTCTGCACTTGATGCAAATCCTCCATATGTTGGTTTTTACTTTATATCATTCGAAATTCTGAAAGTTAGTCAGGTCTGTTTGGGGGTGCGTCGCCGGAATACTGCGACAGCTACTGCGCAAGTAAAGTTTCTCTATATTGTTGATTTCGACGCAATTGATATATCAGATTTACTTGATGAAGATCAAAAAAAGAGGTGCAGAAATCACAATGATGCAATTCTAAATATTAATGATTCTAATTTGATAGTTGATGAAATATTTCGAATAAATCCATATTTAAAGGATCAGATTGATCGTATTATTTCTATTGTGAATGGAAATGACGAGGTTGAAGAAACTGATCGAAATATAAAACTTGCTTATCAGAGAGATGCAATTGGTCTTTCCGCCGAAATTTTTTCTGGTGAAAAATTGAGGAACTCGCTGCTGCAACACATGCCTGTTGTTGAGTTCGATATTTCAGAAAGTGCCTTGGAACTAATTGACGAGGACGAGGTGGATGACTGGGAATATGTTCAAGAAAGCCATCTAATAGAACATGACCTCGAGACATTTGATGGCTACAAGTATGTAAATAAAGAAGGTCTTAAAAAGAAAATACTAAAAAAAGATGATAAGTATTTGGCTATAACTATAACTGACCGTGATGCAATTGAGAATTGCTTGGGTGTTGATCTAATTTATGCAAATCTTAATAAAAATACATTCGTATTCATTCAGTATAAAAAGATGTCTTATATTAGTGGTGGGTTTAAGTATTACCCGGATAACCAATTTGAGAAAGAAAGATCTAAAATGAGCTCTCTTCAGTCAGAGCTGAACAAGTCAAAAAAAGAATCGATAAACGATTACGATAACTACAGGGCTGGATTTAGTCCTTTGTTGTTCAAGTTCTGTAAGAGTTTACAGCTAAAGATAATGAACCCAGCTATGGTGCAGGGATTGTATGTGCCACTAGATATGTGGAAGCACTATGTCAAAACTGGGCCAAAGACAAAAAGTGGTAAAGTTGTGGTCCGTCAAGGGTTTCCTGACAAAGCGTTCTCAAATAGTGCATTTGTCGATCTAGTGTCGTCTGGGTTGCTGGGGACAAAAAGAGAAGCCTTTCAAAGCATTGAAGAGTTCCTGAATTTGGCAGCCAAGCAAAAAAGAAATGTCGTCATGGCGTACGAGTGGAAGCCAAATTCTACTAAGTCGGATCAGTCAACTTGATAAGCAAAACGGCCGCCCCATGGGGACGGCCGTTTGCGTAAGAACGATCCAAGCTGTGCTTAGTTCTTTTCTTTGTCGACGAGCTGGTTTGCAGCAATCCACGGCATCATCGCGCGCAGTTTGGTACCAACTTCTTCGATTTCGTGTTCTGCGTTCAGACGGCGGGTTGCCTTGAACATCGGCTGGCCGCAATGCATTTCCTGAACGAAATCACGAACGAATTTGCCTTCCTGAATGTCAGCAAGAACTTCTTTCATGCGTTCTTTGACCGATGCATCGATCACGCGCGGGCCGGTGACATAGTCGCCGTATTCTGCGGTGTTCGAGATCGAGTAACGCATGTTGGCCATACCGCCTTCATACATCAGGTCAACGATCAGCTTAACTTCGTGCAGGCACTCGAAATATGCCATTTCCGGAGCATAACCAGCTTCGGTCAGGGTCTCAAAACCGTATTTGATCAGCTGGGTCAGGCCGCCACAAAGAACTGCCTGCTCGCCGAACAGGTCGGTTTCGCATTCTTCACGGAAGGTGGTTTCGATAACGCCGGAACGACCGCCGCCGATTGCCGAAGCATAGGACAGAGCAACTTCAAGGGCATTGCCCGAAGCATTCTGTTCGATAGCGACCAGGCACGGCACGCCGCCGCCACGCTTGTATTCGGAACGAACGGTGTGACCCGGGCCTTTCGGTGCGATCATCATCACGTCAAGATCAGCGCGCGGCTCGATCAGGCCGAAATGGACGTTCAGACCGTGTGCGAACAGAAGTGCTGCACCCTGTTTCAGGTTGTCGCGCAGTTCGTTTGCATAGATCGCTGCCTGATGTTCATCCGGGGTCAGGATCATGACGACGTCTGCCCAAGCAGCTGCTTCGGCCGGGGTCATGGTTTTCAGGCCGGCATTTTCAGCTTTCTTGCGCGAAGCGGAACCTTCGCGAAGGCCGACAACAACGTCTTTAACGCCTGAATCATGAAGGTTAAGCGCATGGGCATGGCCCTGCGAACCGTAACCGATGATGGCAACTTTTTTGGTCTTGATCAGATTAACATCTGCATCGCGGTCGTAATAAACACGCATCTTTCGATACCTCTGGACGTTGGACCACGCTGATTTTTGTGCGTGGTGGATGGTAATAATGAATTCGGGGACAAACCCCGATGCCTTGCCCGATGCGGATCACCGGGCAGGGCAAACTCACATCGTTAGTGTGCCGCGCGAAATCGCAGCCACACCGGTACGCGAAATTTCCGAAAGCCCCAGTGGCGCCATCAATTTGATGAAGGCATCAATCTTTTCGGGGCTGCCGATGATTTCATAAACGAAGGAATTATTGGTCGCATCGACTGCGCGGGCCTTGAATATGTCGGCAATGCGCAGCGACTCAACGCGCTTTTCACCCGTTGCAATCACTTTGACCAGTGCAAGTTCACGCTCGACACTCGGACCGGCAAGGGTCAGGTCGCTGACCTTGTGAACCGGTACAAGACGCGAAAGCTGCGCCTTGATCTGCTCAATCACCATCGGGGTACCCGAGGTGACCACAGTGATGCGGGACTGATGGGCGTCGGCGTCGACTTCGGCAACGGTCAGGCTTTCAATGTTATAGCCACGGCCGGAGAACAGGCCGATGACACGGGCCAGAACGCCAGATTCGTTGTCCACCAGAACGGATATGGTGTGTTTCGAGATTTCGGTTTCTTTCACGGTTTCGCTCCGTAAGAGCTCGGTCGGGGGCATCTATGTGCCGCCCGAGCCGGCCTTTTCATTATGGTTTTGATGATATCGTCTCGCACGCTTGTCGTTGCGGATCAGACCAGAACCATCCCTTCGTCGGAATCAATGGCTTCGTTGCCGTCGGTTTCCTGCCCAAGCAGCATTTCATTGTGCGGCTTGCCCGACGGAATCATCGGATAGCAGTTTTCCTTGTCGTCCACGGCAACATCCAGAATCACCGGACCGTCAATTTCGAGCATTTTCTTGATGGCGTCATCAAGATCAGCCGGGTTGTTGCAGGTCATACCGGTAAAGCCGAATGCTTCGGACAGTTTGACGAAGTCAGGAAGGGTTTCGCTATAGCTTTCGGAATAGCGCGAACCATGCAGAAGCTGCTGCCACTGACGTACCATGCCCATGTAACGGTTATTCAGGATCACGGTTTTGATCGGCAGACGATACTGCGTCATCGTCGCGCATTCCTGAATATTCATCATGATCGACGCATCGCCTGTGAAGCAGACAACCGTCGCATCCGGGTGTGCAACCTGAACACCAAGGGCGGCCGGCATGCCATAGCCCATGGTGCCAAGACCACCGGACGTCATCCATTCATAGGGATGTTCGAACCCGAAATGCTGGGCGGCCCACATCTGATGCTGACCGACGTCAGTCGTGATGTAGGTCTTGCGATCACGGGTCAGTTCATGAACACGACGAATAACGTGCTGCGGCTTGATAACGTCTTTGGGCTGCTTGTAGGACAGGCAGTGTTTGCCACGCCATCCCTCAATTTCTTTCCACCAGCTATCAAGTGCATTGGCATCGATCTTGTACTGTTTGGCTTTCCAGATCTTGATCATGTCTTCAAGAACGTGACCAACATCGCCAACAATCCCGATATCGACCGGAACGTTTTTGTTGATCGAGCTCTGATCAATATCGATCTGGATTTTCTGCGAATGCGGCGCAAAGAAATCAAGGTTGCCGGTTACACGGTCATCAAAGCGTGCGCCGATTGCAATCATCACGTCGCAATCATGCATCGACATGTTCGATTCATAAGTACCGTGCATCCCGACCATGCCGAGATACTGTTTGTCCGATGCCGGGAATGCCCCAAGACCCATCAGGGTCAGCGTGATCGGCGCGCCGGTCATGCGGGTGAACTCGGTCAGAAGCTTGCAAGCCTGCAAACCGGAATTGATAACACCACCACCACAATACAGGATCGGCTTCTTGGCCGATGCCAGCATTTCGAGTGCTTCTTCAATCTGGCTGCGTTCGCCTTTGACCACCGGGTTATAGGTGCGGTGCTGAACCTGTGACGGTTCCAGATACGGTGCCTTGCCAACAAGGATATCTTTCGGCAAGTCGATGACAACCGGACCTGGACGGCCGCTGGAGGCAACGTGGAATGCCTCATGCATGGTGCGTGCAAGACGATCCGGATTTTTGACCAGATAGTTGTGCTTGGTGCACGGCCGGGTGATGCCGGTGGTGTCAGCTTCCTGGAACGCATCATTCCCGATCAGATGAGTCGGGACCTGACCGGTCAGGCAGATAACTGGAATGGAATCCATCAACGCGTCGGTAAGGCCCGTAACAGCGTTTGTCGCACCCGGTCCCGAGGTCACCAGCACCACGCCGACCTTGCCGGTCGAGCGGGCGTAACCTTCAGCAGCGTGGACAGCAGCCTGTTCATGGCGCACTAGAACGTGACGAATCCGGTTTTGTTTAAATATCTCGTCATATAGCGGTAGGACAGCGCCGCCAGGATAGCCGAACACGACTTCCACACCCTGATCAGCAAGGGCCTGCAACACTACTTCCGAACCACTTAAAATACGTTCTGCCATGATTTTCGAGCCTCTTTACTTAGCGACAACAACGTGTCGCGTGATAACCGCGTGATTGAAACATGATCCAATTATCCTCAAATTGGAGTTGAAAAATCCGCCGAAACGGCGGTTTTCCGCCATTTCGGCGGGGGAAGCGCCAACCTATCGCCTCACTTTGGCGTGGTCAACAGAAATTGGTTAATATCATGACGCATTTTTGCTGCCAAACTTTCCGAATATTGCGCGTCGATGATTTCCTTGTCGGTCATCTGATGACGAAACCACGTTAATTGGCGCTTTGCATAACGTCTGGTTTCGCGCTGTGATTTCTCTTTGGCGGTGGCAAGATCAATCTTGCCAGCCAGATATGCTCCAAGCTCACGCACGCCGACCGCCTTCATGACCGGGGCACTCTCGGGAAGCCCAAGCGCAATCAAATCGCGGACTTCGTCAATTGCACCCTGTTCGATCATAAGGTCAAAACGCCGGTTGCAGCGATCATAAAGTATGTCACGTGGCGGCATGTAGCACAGCTTTTTGAACTTCATGTTCGCAGGTGGCGTGATCACCGGTTCCTTGTGCCAGGATGCCAGTCCGCGACCGGTATGGGCGAAAACCTCGGCGGCGCGAATCAGACGTTGCGTATTGGTGCTATCAAGTGCCGCGGCGGTCTCCGGATCGTCTTTTGCCAGCTTTTCAAAGAATGCTGTGTGCCCAAGATCTTCGAGTTCGGCGGTAACACTGTCGCGAATCCGTGCGGGGACATCCGGGATCGATGCGATTCCCTCGGTCAGGGCGTTCAGATACATGCCCGTGCCACCCGTGATGATCGGGAGCTTGCCCGAAGCATGGCAGTCGGCAATCTCGGCCATGGCCATCTCGCGCCACTTGCCCGCTGAACAGGCTTCGCGTCCTGACAGCACACCATAAAGCCGATGGGGTGCACGTGCGGTTTCGCTTTCATCAGGGCGGGCGCTCAGGATGCGCAGTTCCTCATAGACCTGCATGCTGTCAGCATTAATCACCACGCCGTCAAAGGCTTCGGCCATATCAAGCGCAAGCGCGGACTTCCCGCTGGCAGTCGGGCCAGCAACGATCAGGACAGGGGCAAAGGAACTGTTGGCGTTAATGGCCGACATGAAGGCACTTCCAAGCTCGGATATTCAAAGGTCGGACAGTCTATTGGGTTCGATGCCAAAGGCATAGCGATTTGGGACACATGACCCCGGCAAAAAACACGTAAACAAGACGGATTGCGCGAAAGTTCTCTTGCCAGGGTCGGGCGCAATTCGGATAAAGGCGACAAATCTGTTTAATGCCTTTTCCGCCAAGGAGCCCGCAGACCATGAAGTTGGTACTGACCCTGATTGCCGCCCCGAATTCGAATGCGTTGACCAAGTCCGTCATCGATAAAGCAGCAATCGCCCTGACCGGGGCAGGGGCCCTTGTCGGGGATGTGACCTGGCTTGCCGAGGGTGAGGCATGTGATCTGATCTTTGATGGCATCACGCTTGATGTGGCTGATACCAGTCTTGCTGAGTCCGAGCTTGGTGTGGATGCCGTTACCCAGAAAATCGCAACCCGGCGCAAGAAGCTGCTGATTGCCGATATGGACAGCACCATGGTGACCGGTGAAACCCTTGACGAGCTCGCCGAATTTGCCGGGGTCAAGGAACGGGTGGCGGCAATCACGGCACGCGCCATGAATGGCGAGCTTGATTTCGAAGCCGCCCTTGATGAACGCGTAGGCCTTCTTGAAGGCATGTCGACCGAGATGCTGAAAGAAGCTTGGAAAACTGTCGAATATACCGGCGGGGCCAAAACGCTTGTCTCGACCATGAAAGCAAACGGGGCTTTTGCCGCACTGGTATCAGGCGGGTTCGATTTCTTTACTGGTGCAGTTCGGGCCGAACTTGGTTTTGACTATGATCAGGCCAATGTTCTGATCGAAAAAGACGGCAAACTGACCGGCAAGGTCAAAAAACCGGTTCTTGATCGTCAGGCCAAGGTGGACGCGCTTGAAAACCTGTCAGCCGAGCAGGGCATCACGGTCGATGATGCGATTGCGGTCGGTGACGGTGCCAATGATCTTCAGATGATCTCGCTTGCCGGGACCGGTGTTGCCTTCCATGCCAAACCGTCAGTTCAGGAACAGGCACGCATCTGCATCAATCATGGCGATCTGACAGCACTCCTGTATTTGCAGGGCTATGCCAAGGCCGATTTCGTTTCCTGATTACCGGAACATCGCAAAGAAAAAGGGCGACCTGCGTGGCAGGCCGCCCTTTTATCATGTCAGTATCGTTGGTGATACTTATTCAGCAACCGAAAGGGTCAGGCCAAAGTAACGCGGGCCAGCAGATGTTTCGATCAACATCAGAATGGTGCGCTTGTCGTCATCAACGGCGGCTTTGACAGCCTTGGTGACATCTTCGACATTCGAGACCGAGCTGTGCGACGCTTCGATGATGATGTCACCGGGGCGAACACCTTTTTCGGCAGCATAGCTGTCACCTGATACGTCAGTCACAATCACGCCTTCGGTACCTTCGGCAAGGTTGTAACGTTTACGAAGGGTATCATCGACATTGGCAACCTTGATGCCAAGTTCGTTGATGTTGGCCTCGGCAATCGCCGGTGCTTCCTGGCTGTCAGAAGGCGTTGCGCTTGCGGCAATGACTTCTTCTTCAAGTTCGCCAAGTTCGACCTGTACGGTCTGTTTCTTGCCATCGCGCCAGATCACCACATCGACATCCTTGCCGATTTTGGTTTCGGCGACGATACGTGGCAGGCGACGCATGGACTCAACATCCTTGCCATCAAATTTCAGGATGACATCACCCTGTTTGATGCCTGCTTTTTTGGCCGGGCTTTCGTCCGACACGCCAGCAACCATTGCACCCGATGCGCTATCAAGTCCAACCGAGTCAGCGATATCTTCTGTGACGGTCTGGATGTGAACCCCAAGCCAGCCACGACGGGTACGACCATATTCCTTGAGCTGGTCGACAACGCCCTGAGCAATGGCCGACGGAATGGCAAAGCCGATACCGACCGAACCGCCGGACGGGGAATATATCGCGCTATTGATCCCGATCACATCACCATCAAGGTTAAACAGCGGACCACCAGAGTTGCCACGGTTGATCGATGCGTCGGTCTGGATGAAATCGTCATACGGACCCTGATTGATGTCACGGTTCCGGGCCGAAATAATACCGGCCGTCACAGTGCCACCAAGACCGAACGGGTTACCGATTGCCATTGCCCAGTCACCAATACGCGACTTGTCTGAATCGCCCCATTTAACGAACGGAAGATCGTCTTTCGGGGTGACTTTCAGCAATGCAACGTCGGTTTTCGGATCGCGACCGATCAGTTCGGCATCAAGGGTTTCACCGTCATGAAGACGCACGCTGATCTCGTCTGCGCCATCAATGACGTGGTTGTTGGTCACGATGTAACCATCCGCCGAGATGATAAAACCCGAACCAAGAGCGGTTGCGCGACGCTGTTGCGGGGTTTGACCACCCTGACCGCCTTGACCATTCCGATCCATGAAGTCACGGAAAAGATCTTCGAACGGCGAACCCGGAGGGAACTGGAAATCAGGTCCCTGGCGGTCTGCGACAATCTGGCTGGTTGAGATATTCACAACACTTGGCAGGAGTTTTTCTGCCAGGTCTGCAAAACTTTCAGGAGCGGGGCGGGCATTCGCGATTTGCGAAACACTGGTCACGCCAAGGAGAACAATCACCAGTGCTGCGCTTACTTTCGACCGCACCGGGTTGTATAATGCTTGTAGCATGTGTCTGATCCTGTTCGTTGCCGCGTTCACGGTATTTGTAATTCTGTTTTTGCAGCGCGCGATGGGATTCTTAATTTACCCGTCGCTTAATTAATCAAATTAACCCCGACTTTGGCAGAATTTGGGCGGCTCTGGGAAAAATCAAGGAATTCTCGGCACAACATCGTGGCGTTTTACCCCTGTATGGCGGTTTTCCGTGGCTTATAGCCAGGTTCTAACGGCCCAGATAGCGCCGATTGCAACGACGGCTGCAACCAATCCACCAATGCGCAACTGCGATTCAGGGATTTCCTGAACAAGTTCCAACACCCTTTTCGCGCCGCCGGGAAACAGCGAATAAAACATGCCCTCCAGCGCGATGGCCAGAAGTATAGCAGTTGCAAGTTCCTTCATGGGCGTGGACGTTCCGGCGGTTTAAAACGCCTGCCTTACGCGGTGCGCCGGCAGGACATAATTATGAAAACAAAAAGGGCGACCTGACTAATATGCCGGTCGCCCTTGTGTTTTGTCTAGCGGCTTGTCGCTGGACCAGACTTATTAAAGTACTGGAAAAACTCGCTGTCTGGTGAAAGCACCATGGTCGAGCCGTTATCAAGCGCTATTTTGTAGGCTTCAAGCGAACGATAGAATTCGAAGAATTCCGCGTCCTTGCCATAGGCTTTACCAAGGATAACGTTCCGCTGACCGTCGCCTTCACCGCGCAGGACTTCGGCCTGACGGTTTGCTTCGGCGATGATGCCGATGCGTTCACGGTCGGCTTCTGCCTGGATTTTCGCCTTGAGCTCTTCACCTTCTGCGCGAAGCTGGGCTGCTTCGGCAATACGCGAAGAACGCATACGGTTATACACCGCTTGCGAGGTTTCCTGTGGCAGGTCGGTACGACCGATACGGACATCAATCAGCTCGACGCCGAATTCCTTGGCCGGATCGATCAGCGTTGCCTGGATCTTTTCCATGATCTGTGCACGGTTGTCCGAAAGCATCGACACAAGCGGGGCCTGTGCGAGTTCACCACGGATAACCGAGTTCAGACGCTGACCAAACAACTGCACGAAGTTGGCAGCGTTGGTTGCGCGCTGACGGAAGGTCAATGGATCAACGATTTTCCAGCGGGCAAAGCTGTCAACATTGACACGCTTCTGGTCCGACAGAAGAACCTGCTGTACCGGCGGATCAAGTTCCAGAATACGACGCTCGTAATATTCCACGTTCTGGATCGGCAATTTGAAATGCAGACCCGGCTCGGATACCGCATGAACCGGATTACCGAACTGAAGAACAAGTGCCTGCTGGTCCTGACGGACCGTAAAGACACACATGGAACCGATCACGGCGGCAATGACAACGACGACGCCTGCGGCAATAAGTTTAGGACTTGCCATTAGTTGTTGCCTCCTGCATTCGCACGTTTCTGAACTTCAGGCAGCGGCAGGTACGGCACGACGCCATTCCCTTGTGCATTACGCTCGATGATCACTTTGTCGGACTTGCCCAGGACTTCCTGCATCGTTTCGAGATACAGACGACGGGTGGTCACGTCCTTTGCGGTAAGGAAGGAATTGTAGATCGAGTTAAAGCGTTCAGCTTCACCTTCTGCTTCCTTCGTCACACGGTCCTTGTATGCGCGGGCCTGAAGAACCTGACGTTCAGCTTCACCCTTTGCACGCGGAATGATGTCGTTCCGATAGGCCAGTGCTTCGTTCTGGGAACGATCACGGTCCTGACGCGCACGCTGCACATCGTTAAAGGCATCAATAACGTCACGCGGCGGATCAACCTTCTGCATCTTCACTTCTGCAATAAAGATACCGGAATCATATCCGTCCATGATTTCCTGAAGCAGGGTACGGGTCTGTTCCTCAACCCGGACACGGCCAACAGTCAGGGCCTCTTCCAGATTGGTTTTCCCGATCACCTCGCGCATTGCACTTTCAGATGCAAGCTTGATGGTGTTTTCCGGATCACGAACATTAAACAGATATGCGCCAGCATCGCTGATGCGCCACTGAACGACATAATCAATGTCGATGATGTTCTGGTCACCAGTCAGCATCAGGCTTTCTTCTGGCACATCGCGCGAACCGCCCGTTGTGACATTTCCTGCGCCGCGATAACCGACCTCGATCTGGTTCGTCCGTTCAACGTTCGGCTTGATGACCTCGCCAATCGGAGCCGGCAGGAAGTAGTTCAGACCCGGACCCGTGGTGCCAACCCATTTGCCAAACAGAAGCGTGACACCCTGTTCGCCCGGCTGGACACGGTAAAAACCGGTCAAAAGCCACAACCCGATCACAGCGATACCGATCAGGACAAAGCCCTTGTAACCGCCACCACCGGGGAACAGCCGTTTCAGGCGTTCCTGGCCTTTACGAATCATTTCATCAAAATCGGGGGGCGTATTTCCGCCGCCGCCACCACCGGAAGGACGCTGTCCCCACGGATTCTGGCTGCCACCGTTATTTCCGCCGCCGCCCCAGGGGCCGCCGCCCCCTTGTGAATTCCAAGGCATCGAGTGTTTTCCTCTTCTTGCCGTTCGGTGTTTATCTTTGCTTACCGAGTACCAGGGTCTGGACTCATAAATATGTTTGCAATGGTTGATTGGACAGGTGCAGATACGCGGAGCGAGGCAACAGGAAGATTTTTATCTTGCAATGCCTTGCGACAACGTTGCCCGTGCCTATCCGATCAATCCGAGGGACAATCGCAAGATTTGCGAACTCCTGCGTCAAATCCCTTGACCGGGATACCGACCCGCTCTAAGGGCTTTTCCTTGTGTTTCGCAAATCTTGCGATTGCCATTACAATCATATTTATGAGCCCAGACCCTCTGGCCTTATATGACAGCTTGCCCTGCAAAACAATGTTACGCGCCTGCAAGTTCTGTGTGATCACGGACTTAAGCCAAAATTTGGAGACCGCAATATGACTTCGCCCAACCGTGAACAGATTGTCGCCGCACTCGACAGCGTCATCGACCCGGTCGACGGCAAATCAATCACAGCCAAGGATATGGTGCAAGGCATTGATATAAATAATGAAGTCGTCAATGTCATGATTGCGGTTGATCCCAAGCGCGGACCGGCACTCGAAGATTTGCGCCAAGCTGCTGAAAAGGCTGTTGCTTCTGTGAACGGGGTCACAACAGCCCGTGTCGCCCTGACCGCAGAACGACCAACGGCTGCAAGTCAGTCTGCCGCGCACCAACCAGCAGCTGAAAGACCGGCCCAACCCGGACAGCGTCCGCAAGGGGCGGGACAAAAACCGCTCGAATTGCCCTCTGTACGCAGCATTATCACCGTTGCCTCGGGCAAGGGTGGGGTGGGTAAATCCACGACCTCGGTCAACCTTGCCTTGTCGCTGGTTGCCAAGGGACTTAAGGTTGGCCTGCTTGATGCAGATATTTACGGGCCGAGTCTGCCGCGTATGATGGGGCTTCGTGAGGCGAAGCCGGTGCCGTCCTCCGAACATCAGGGTAAAATGATCCCGCCTTCGGCCTTTGGTATCCGAATCATGTCGATCGGCTTTATGGTTGACGAAGAACAGCCGGTGATCTGGCGTGGCCCGATGGCGATGGGGGCACTTGAACAGCTTCTGCGCGATACCGACTGGGGTGATCTTGATGTTCTGGTGGTTGATATGCCACCGGGTACGGGTGACATTCAGCTGTCCATGGCGCAGCGTGTTCCGGTCACCGGGGCCGTAATTGTTTCGACCCCGCAGGACATCGCGCTTCTGGATGCCAAAAAGGGCCTGAACATGTTCCGCAAGGTCAATGTGCCGGTGTTCGGTCTGATCGAAAACATGTCCTATTACAAATGCCCGGAATGCGGCCATGTTGATCATGTCTTCGATCACGGCGGGGCGCGCAAGGCCGCTGATGAGCTGGGCGTTCCATTCCTTGGCGAAATCCCGCTGGATCTTAAAATCCGTCTGGGTGCGGATGAAGGCACACCGATTGTTCATACAGAAGCCGACGGTGAACATGCCAAGGCCTATGGTGCCATTGCAGGGAAAATCGCTGCGGCGATTGAGGAACGCGTTGGTCCGGCCGAGGCTCCCAAGAAAAAGGGATTGTTCCCCAAGATAAGCTTCAAATAAGCACATAAAAGGGCCGCAACGTTGCGGCCCTTTCGTTTATTTGTGGGGCAATCAGGCCGACGCCATCTGGTTGGACGCCCCAAGCATCCGGTGTTCAATCACGGCCAGCATGCCAACTGCAATTGCTTGAAGGATTACAAAGCCGTATCCGGGTACGGTCGGTGTAATGAACGACATCATCAGAACACCAAGGCTGGCTGCTACCCATCCCAGATTGCCCAAGATAATGAGTAAAACCAGCGCGTTACCCGGTGTCGGTTGACGACCGGTGAAGGTCATCAGGGCCGCACAGGGAAACAGGATCAATCCGGCATAGAACAGAAGGTCGACCGGTAGCCCCAGCCATTGACCAAGCCATCCGGAACCAGCCGTCAGCAAAAGCCCAAAGCCAAGGCAGGTTGCAGCATCAATCATCAAGACAGTTTTCAGAAGTTTGGTGGAAGAAAGTGCAGCCATCATTCAAACCTTTCGGGTTGCGGGTGATGGCGACACCTTGCCGTGATCAGGGAATGATTACGATTACCTCAGAGGTAATGTTTAATCCTTTTCTTTGGTGGTAGGCTGCGAAAACTTTGAAACAGAACAGCCGATCCAATGACCCATGACGCGTTTGGAAATAGTCTTAAGGCATGGCGGAAGCAGCGCCGGCTGAGCCAGCTTGATCTGGCCGGGGATGCTGATATTTCGACCCGGCATCTCAGCTTTCTCGAAACAGGACGATCGAAGCCAAGCCGGGATATGATCCTGCATCTTGCCGACTGCCTTGATGTACCTTTACGCGAAAGAAACAGGTTGCTGGTTTCTGCCGGGTTTGCGCCAATTTATGCAGAACATGATTTTGATGGGGATGCAGGGACTGCCATTCGAGATGCGGTTGATCGGATCTTGTGCGCCCATGAACCCTATCCGGCGCTGGCGATGGATCGGCACTGGAATATGGTGGCAGCAAACCGGATTGTGCCGCTATTGCTGTCGGGGCTTGATCCTGAATTTCTGCGCCCGCCGGTAAATTTGTTGCGCCTTAGTCTCCATCCGGACGGCTTGGCATCACGGGTGGTGAATTTCGCACAGTGGCGAACGCATCTGCTCGATCGTCTCCGCCGCCAGATCGACGTGACCGGTGATCCCGAATTGATCGGACTTCATGATGAAGCCGGTCGCTACGCTATGCCTGTTGATCACGATAATATGGAAGAACCTGTTGGCGATGATGCCGGTGCAGACGCAATCAAGGGCCTGATTGTTCCGCTGATCCTCAAAACGGATGCCGGTGTGTTGCACTTTGTCAGCACGACAACAGTTTTTGGAACCCCGGTCGAGGTAACGTTATCTGAGCTCGCAATTGAAACACTGCTTCCGGCTGATGACGTCACAAGCAATGCCTTGAAACAACTTTCCTCAACACTATAGGCGGTGGAATTGTCAGGTGAATTGGTGTCTTGTCTAGTGAAATGCAGACCCGATAGCCTGACGCAGGGCATTGGTGACGATGGAGTCAAAGGTGCCATCTTCGACCATTTCAGCGATAGCGCGATTGATCAGTGCAATCTTTGACAGGTCTTTGGACCGTCTGTTCAAGGCGATGAAGGTCTGATTTTCAAAAAGGGCACTTTCAGCGCGCACGATCTGGTCTTCAAGTCGGAGCTTTTTGATCCAGATATCACCTGCTTCGCGCACCGCAATTACGGCATCAATCCGTTTGCTGATCAGCATCGAAAAATTCTGATCATCGCCGGTTGCTTCGGATGCGGAAAACAATCCTGCTCTGCGCGCACTGTCAAAGGCATCGCCATAACTCCAGCCACGAATGACTCCGACACTCATGCCTTCAAGATCATCAAGGTCACTTTCGCCAGCGAAGTCAGTTTTGGGGCGATAGATCATTAACCCTTCGCGGTGGATCGGGTCGCTAAAGGCATATCTCTTTTGACGTTCAAGATTTTTGTATATTCCGGCAATCCCGCCGTCACCGTTTTCAAGATGCATGAGCGCGCGACGCCAGGGAACTGCGATAATTTTTACCGATATGCCAGCCCGCGCGAAAACTGCCCGAACGATGTCCGGATAGATGCCCTCTGCCTGATCGTCACTGCGATACATAAACGGTGGATTGGCTTCATCAACATAGATGGTCAGGGCATGAGCATGTCTTACGGGCAACAAAGCCGCCATGCTGCAGACGATGAACCACAGAATAGTCCAGACAACTGGTCTGTAATGCCGCGCCATCTCACCCCCAACGATATCTGATATTCGTCATATGGGAACAATCGCATGCCTCGACAACGGAACGGCATATCTCCGTGTTGATAAAGAAAAACCCCGTCAGATCGCTCTGACGGGGTTTTTCTGTAAATCGGTAATACTTACTGAACAGCTTCTGCCATGAAGTTCGGCATCCAGCCTTCATTCAGGTTGCGCAGTTCGGAAAGGGACACTTTCTCGCCACCGTCAATGGAGACGGCATCGCCGCCAGCCTGGCCGATGATCACCGCAGCAACGTTCGAGCTGCTTGCTGCGTTGAGAACCTTGTCCGGATCGCGGGTTGCGATCACGTAGCGACCCTGATCTTCACCAAACAGCCATGCGATTTCGCTACCAGCTTCCGGCAGATGCAGGTCGGCACCGATATTGCCAGCAAGGCACATCTCGGCAACCGTGACCAGAAGGCCACCATCAGCAATATCGTGGCAGGTACGAACCAGACCCAGTTCAATCAGTTCACGCACCAGCGTACCGGCGCGTTTTTCTGCATTGAGGTCAACCGGCGGCGGTGCACCTTCTTCGCGACCTTCGATGGTCTTGAGATACAGCGACTGACCCAGTTCACCGGTCGCAGCACCGATCATGATCAGCGCACTGTCATCACGCTTGATGCCAATCGTTGCATGGTGACCCAGATCGGAAATCACACCAACGCCACCAATTGCCGGGGTCGGCATGATGCCAACGCCGTTGGTTTCGTTGTAAAGCGACACGTTGCCCGAAACGACCGGGAATTCCAGTGCGATACAGGCTTCGCCGATGCCCTGACATGCGCCAACAAACTGGCCCATGATACGCGGACGTTCCGGGTTGCCGAAGTTCATATTGTCGGTGATGGCAAGCGGCTTGGCGCCGGTTGCAACCAGGTTACGGTATGCTTCGGCAACGGCCTGTTTGCCGCCTTCGACCGGATCGGCCATGACATAGCGCGGGGTACAGTCGGTGGTGGCTGCAATGCCCTTGTTCGTGCCCTGAACGCGCACGACACCGGCATCGCCACCCGGACGGACAATGGTGTTGCCCATGACCAGATGGTCATACTGTTCCCAGATCCAGCGACGTGACGCAAGGTCGGGCGACGCAATCAGGGTTTTGAGCGCCTCAACATGGCTGACCTTGGCCGAAATGCTTTCGGGATCAATACGGTCCTGTTTTGGGGTCGGTTCCCACGGACGGTCATATTCCGGCGATGCTTCGGCCAGCGGATCAATCGGAAGATCACCGGCAACGTCGCCATGCCATTTCAGAACCATGCGCTTGGTGTCGGTCAGAATACCTATAACCGCAAAGTCGAGTTCCCATTTGTCAAAGATTGCCTTGGCGGCATCTTCGCAACCGGGTCTCAGAACCATCAGCATGCGTTCCTGCGATTCAGAAAGCATCAGCTCATAGGGCGTCATGCCTTCTTCGCGCATCGGGACTTTATCAAGCCACAGCTCGACACCGACACCGCCCTTGGAGGCCATCTCGAACGAGGACGAGGTCAGACCAGCTGCACCCATATCCTGAATCGCGACGATCATGTCGGTTGCCATCAGTTCAAGGCAGGCTTCAAGCAGAAGCTTTTCAGTGAACGGATCGCCGACCTGAACGGTGGGACGCTTTTCTTCGCTGTCGTCATCGAACTCGGCTGAGGCCATGGTTGCACCATGGATACCGTCACGGCCGGTTTTCGAGCCGACATAGACAACCGGGTTACCGATGCCGGCTGCAGCCGAATAGAAGATGTTATCCGCATCGGCCAGACCCACGGTCATCGCATTGACCAGGATGTTGCCGTTATAGGATGCATGGAAGTTGGTTTCGCCACCGATGGTCGGAACACCCATGCAGTTGCCATACCCGCCGATACCTTCGACAACACCACTCAGAAGATGACGGGTTTTCGGATGATCGGCCTCGCCAAAGCGCAGGGCATTGAGGTTGGCAATCGGACGTGCGCCCATGGTGAAGACGTCACGCATGATGCCGCCAACACCGGTAGCCGCACCCTGATAGGGTTCGATAAAGGACGGGTGGTTGTGGCTTTCCATCTTGAAGACAGCAGCCTGACCATCACCGATATCAATCACACCGGCGTTTTCACCCGGACCCTGAATGACCCAGTCAGCCTTGGTCGGAAGAGTCTTGAGCCATTTTTTCGAGGACTTGTAGGAGCAATGCTCAGACCACATAACCGAGAAAATGCCCAGTTCATTGATGTTGGGTTCGCGACCCATGATTTCGAGAACGAGTTTGTACTCTTCCTCGTTCAGGCCGTGTTCCTTGACCAGTTCCGGCGTGATCGGGGTGTTGAAATCGTTAGCACTCACGATGCTGCCTCCACCAAGCTTTTGAACAGATTGCGGCCATCGGTGCCACCATGGAGCGGATCAATCGCATTTTCCGGGTGCGGCATCATGCCAAGGACGTTGCCCGCCTCGTTGATGATGCCGGCAATGTTGCGCTGGGAACCGTTCAGATTGGTTGCCGGATCGACAACACCATTCGCATCGCAATAGCGCAGGATGACGCGACCTTCGCCTTCGAGGCGGTCAAGCGTTTCGCTATCGGCAAAGAAGTTGCCGTCATGATGGGCGACCGGATAGTCGACGAAATCGCCAGCCTTGTACTGGTTGGTGAAGCGGGTATCAGCGTTTTCGATCTTCAGATGCGTGTTCTTGCAGATGAATTTCAGGCTGGCATTGCGCATCAGCGCACCGGGCAGCAGGCCTGCTTCTGTCAGAATCTGGAAACCGTTACAAACGCCAAGGATGGTCACACCGGCTTTGGCGCGTTCAGCAACAGCGCGCATGATCGGGGACTTGGCAGCCATGGCGCCGCAACGCAGATAGTCGCCATAGGAAAAACCACCCGGGACCATGATGATGTCGGTCTTTGGCAGCTCGGTCTCGCCATGCCAGACCACGACCGGTTTGGTGCCGGTGGCCTGTTCGAGTGCTGCGATGGCGTCATTCTCCCGGTTGATGCCGGGGAAGAGGATGACAGCGGATTTCATGAAATACCGTCTCTCGATTAATGTCCGTTACTTGATCGCGATAGACAGGGGCCGTGCAATGACAAGGCCCCGCCCGTGCCGTTAGGCCAGCTCGATGCTGTAATCTTCGATCACGGTATTGGCGAGAAGCTTCTCGCACATTTCCTTGACCTCGGCTTCGGCCTTGGCGGCATCGGTGCCATCCAGTTCGAGTTCGATGAATTTGCCCTGACGGACGTCATTGACGCCATCAAAACCCAGGCCCTGAAGGGCGTGGTGAACGGCTTTGCCCTGGGGGTCAAGAACGCCGTTCTTCAGGGTGACATGAACACGTGCTTTCACGAGAAGCTCCTTTAAGTTCGCAGGCGCGGGGCTCGCGCGACTCTGTTTGCAAACAAAACGCTGTCCGGAAATTTGTTCCGGCCAGCCATAAGAAAAGGCCGCGCGAGCGCGGCCTTGGGGTGTTATTTGGTCGCGTCTTTGTTCAGCGACTCTATTTCGGCGGACTCAGGGAGCACACCAAGACGGCGCGCGACTTCCTGATAGGCCTCTTCGACGCCGCCGAGATCGCGACGGAAGCGGTCCTTGTCCATCTTTTCGTTGGTAACGGCGTCCCACAGACGGCAATTGTCCGGGCTGAATTCATCGGCCAGAACCAGCTGTGCAAAATCGCCTTCCCAAACACGACCGAATTCAAGTTTGAAATCGACCAGTTTGATACCGATGCCGCGCATCAGGCCGCACAGATAGTCATTGACGCGCAAGGTCATGCCAACGATTTCCTCAAGCTCATCCGGGCTTGCCCAGCCAAGTGCGAGGATATGTTCGTCAGAAACCAGCGGGTCACCAAGATCGTCGTCCTTGTAGTAGAACTCGACGATCGGACGCGGAAGACGTTCGCCTTCTTCAAGGCCAAGACGCTTTGCCATGGAACCGGCAACGATGTTACGAACCACAACTTCGATCGGAACAATTTCGCATTTCTTGCAAAGCTGTTCGCGCATGTTAAGGCGGCGAATGAAGTGGGTCGGGATTCCGATTTCTGCCAGACGGGTCATGACGAATTCGGTGATCATGTTGTTCAGGACGCCCTTGCCGGCAATCGTGCCGCGCTTCTGAGCGTTAAACGCAGTGGCGTCATCCTTGAAATACTGAATGATCGTACCGGGCTCAGTACCTTCGTAAAGAACCTTGGCTTTACCCTCGTAGATGGGCTGCTTTCTGGACATTGGCGGGATCTTTCACATCTAGGCCCGCACGGCAACTGCGCAGGCACCCTGAAATTCGCGCCCCCCGTATAGCAGTGCTTGGCGAGAAACTCAATTGTCGCTTAAGCTCTATTTACGCAAACTTGATAATCAAATTTTGCAACCGTCGCGCCATCTGACAAGGGACTGCTTATTCTGCACTGCAACCAGTTGGCAAAGCAACGTTTTGTCGCTTTGGCCGTCTCAAAGTGCGACGGGCAGAAACGGAACACTGTCAGGTTGTCCGTCGGCAAATAACCAGACCGGGCGACGGGGCAATTCATGCTCGCTGGTGGGAATCGCCGGTAATCCGATCAGCGACGAACTGACGGTCTCAAATCCCATATTGCTGCGCACCAGCATTGCGTCCGCACGCATGTCGTAATGATCGGGGTCGGGGGCCTCGATGCCGGTATCAGCCAAAAGCGCCTGCCAGGCAAACCAGTCATCGGCTTCCGGGTTGGGCGAGGGGGCCGCCCGGAACCGTGGAAGGTTACGTCTGGTGCGCGCGCTGTTTGCCGTGTCATTCAGGTCATGGGCCGTCAGGATCGAAAGGCCTTCGGGGATCTCGGTAATCTCGATCTTGCCCGTCCCGCGATTGGCCAGCCAATAGGCATCCCGGTTATCGGCAATCACCATGTTGAACGGACGATAGGCCGTCCCATCGAGTGCGGCCAGTGACTGGGCCGCATCAATCGCATCTGCATGATCAAGGGCTTCAAGGGGCAATTCGCCACGTGATCGTTTGTCTTTGGCCGGACCAAGGGTGCCAAAGCGATTGAGGACTGCGGCAACAACACCATCCTCGTTGACACCAAGCCAGGTGCCCCCGGCCGTTTCATCAAGTCCGGCAATCACATCCGGGCGGTCATCCCAGTGGCGTGCCGGGGCCTTCCAGGGGCGATTGTTCATTTCGTCTCGATTGGCGCCAATGATCACCGGCCAGTCATGGTCGGGGCGGCGTAAAATTATGACTGTGCACATGAGCCAGATCAAAGCGTGATGACAGATCATTTGTCAAATTCAAAAGTATGGAGCAAAGGGGTGAAAACGGGCTCCTTTGTTCTCAAATATATAGTCAGAATGCGACTTCCAGTCTTTGTCCTGAGGCCGGAAAATCTTCAAGGAGGGAACAGTATGAACAGCTTTAATGATCGTGAACGTGGTTTTGAGGCGAAGTACAGCTTTGATTTGGAACAGGATTTTCGCGTTGAAACGCATCTTTATAAAATGCTGATCGTTTGGGCTGGTGAACAGATGGGAATGTCACCCGATGAATGTCAGGCCTATGCTGTCAAAACAGTGGGCGAAGTGGTTGCAAACCCGCGCGACAACAGTGTTGTGGTATCCCTTCTGGCAGATTTCGGACGCAAGAATATCGACATGACGGCGTCCGAGCTCAATTCAAAACTTGAAGAGCTACGTCCGGTAGCGCGAGCAGAAGTTCTGAGCTGAAAGCCATGACGCAGGCCTTTGCCAAAAACTTCTAGTTTGCAAACATCTAGGCGGTTTCGTATCCTGCTTGCTGATGCAAAAGATGAGTGAGCGCAACCTTTTGGTGTGAGATCTTTCACCAGGGGTGAAGGGTGCTAATCAGGTAGAAGAAGGGCAAAGGCTTTGCGTATCCTTTTGGCGGACGATCACGATCTGGTTCGTGAGGCAATATCACTTCTGTTCCAGCAATATTTCGAGGATTGCGAGGTTGCAGAGGCCGGTGCGTTGGACCCGGCTTTGGACCTGATCGCTGAAAACAATTCGTTTGATCTTGTCCTGCTTGATCTGCGGATGCCCGGCATGAATGGCCTTGAGGGTCTTAAACGCGCGCTTGAAAAAGTTGCGCCATCGACCTTTGTTGTTCTTCTGTCGGGGGCTTATCGCAGCGAAGATGTGCGCAATGCCATCGAGGCAGGCGCACATGGCTTTATCCCCAAAACCCTGCGTGGTCAGGCGCTGGCGAATGCCGTGCAGCTTGTCCTGGCCGGGGAAAAATATCTGCCGTCAT
Source organism: Thalassospira profundimaris (assembly GCF_003326795.1). Taxonomy (GTDB): domain Bacteria; phylum Pseudomonadota; class Alphaproteobacteria; order Rhodospirillales; family Thalassospiraceae; genus Thalassospira; species Thalassospira profundimaris_C. The sequence continues at coordinate 68,022 of NZ_JPWI01000011.1, forward strand.
CCATCCTCAATGATCTGAGTGACGGTATGGTTGGCGGTGGTGATGGCGAAGGCCGTCTTGCCGGCGGCTTTGGCAATGAGGGGGATTTTGCCCGTCTGACACCGCGCGAACGTGAAGTTCTCGCCTTGTTGTCAGAAGGGCGTCCGAACAAGGACATCGCCCGTCATCTCGACCTGCGCGAGATCACGGTGAAATACCATCTGAAAAACATCTATCGCAAACTGAACGTTTCCAACCGCGCACAGGCCGTGAAAATGGCACTGGAAGATATGGCGCGTACCGGAAGTTTGTAGTAAGTTCGTCAAAGGCAGCTCTGTTTGCGGCGCAAATCCCGGCTCGTGATTTCACGGGCCGTTTTTTGTTGCCGCATCTGAATTGCTTTCCCTCGTAATGTCACCTGAAACGAGGAATAAAACATGACGATCCGATTTGCACTGGTTGGCGATTTTAATCCCGACGTAACCGCCCATCAGGCCATTCCCAAGGCCCTTGAAATTGCAGGTAACCAGATCGGTCTGCCCGCAGGATTTGACTGGGTATCGACAACCGCACTTGATGGCATTGAACCAGATCAGGTTCTTGGCCGGTATGACGGTGTATGGTGCGTACCTGCCAGCCCCTATCAAAGTCTTGAAGGGGCGCTTTCGGCCATTTCCCATGCCCGGACGCATAATGTGCCGTTTCTTGGAACATGTGGCGGGTATCAGCATGCGGTGCTGGAATATGCCCGAAATGTGCTGGGGCTGGGCAATGCGGCAAATGCCGAAATTGACCCGGATGCGGAACTTCCGCTGATCGCCCCGCTGGTTTGTGCGCTGATTGATCAGGATGGCGGGATTGAGCTTGTCAAAGACAGTCTGATCCGTTCCCATTATGGCCTCGACCAGATACAGGAAACCTATCGATGCAGTTACGGATTTAATCGCGACTATGTCGGATTGTTTGACGGGCATCCGCTGTGTGTGTCTGCCTGGGATCAGGATGGCGATCCGCGCGCGGTGGAGCTTCGCGATCATCCGTTCTTTATCGGAACAGCGTTCCAGCCCGAACGATCCGCCTTGCGCGGAGAGAACCATCCGCTGATTACGGCTTTTGTTCGTGCTGCTGCACAGAACAGGTCATAACCACCAAACGCAGATAAAAAAGCGCCCCCGGAATACGGGGGCGCAGCCTTGAGAACAGGGAGCTCTCAGGCATGTTCGGGCCGGCTGTGGACCCGTACATCTTGTAAAGTCGCAGGGGAGGTTGCAGGGGGTGTTCTGCCCGACTGCATGATGATCACGCCAACCAGAATAACCGATGTTGCGAACAAATCGGTCAGTGTGACCGTCTCTCCAAGGATCAGTGTACCGGTGGCAAGTCCGATGACAGGGGGGATATAGGTCGAACTGGCTGCTTTGACCGCGCCCAGCTTTTCAACCACATAATAATAGCAAACATAGGCAATCCCGGTGCCAAACAGGCCAAGGCCGATAAACAAACCAGCCGTTGCCAGCGGATTGACAAAGATGGCATCAATCCCGTCAAAGTCACCCACCACCAGCATGGTCGCAGATGCAAAGCCAAGCTGATAAGTGCATAGTGCAATCGGGGAAATACCAAGCGGGCTTATGAACTTTCGGGCATAGACAAAAGACAGCCCGACACAGGCCGAACCGAGCGCGATATAAACAACACCCGCAAGATCAATGCCGCCGCCAACGCCTTCCCAGGGGCGGGCAATCGTTACAATACCGGTAAAACCCAACAACAGACCACCAACCGAACGCAGATTGATCGGTTCACCCTTGAGAAACAGCAAGGCGGCAATGAAGGTGAAAAATGGAATGGCTCCGGCCAGAATGCTTGCGATACTTGATGGTAATATCGCGATGCCTTTGGCGAAGGCGTAATAATAAACCGATGCAGCCAGTAACGACATGACCACGAAGTGATGTGTATGGCGCAGATGGCTCCATTTCAGCTTGCCGTGTAGCAAGGCAGTCAGGAACAGCGGAAGAAAGCCCATACTCACCCGGATCATAACGATCTGAGTCGGGGTGATATAGTGGCTGGCCGTTTTGTTAAACAGATAGGTCAGCCCCCAGACAAGGGCGAGAAATCCGAAAACGATATAGCCATTCTTCTTCATGCCGAAAAATCCGAATTGCGATCTTTCACGACATTTACTGGTTTTGAGTGTATTATACAAATCATGCTATTTTCATCATGATATAGAAAAACTGCATTATGACGTCTTATCCACCCTTGAAATCATTGCCTGCTTTCGAGGCCGCCTTGCGTCGGAACAGCTTTGCTTTGGCGGCAAGTGAACTTAATGTCACGCCCGGTGCCGTCGGGCAGCAAATCCGCAAGCTTGAGGAATGGCTGGGGGTTGAGCTGTTCATCCGATCCGTCCGGCAAGTGACGCCGACGCAGGATGGTCTGGCCTATGCCGCCCGTATTGCGCCGGCCTTGCAGCAGATATCGGACGCCAGTGCCCATTTACGCCGCCGTCAGGATCATTCCGTTCATTTCGCCATGCCGCCCAGTTTTGCGGCCAAATGGTTTTCACCCCGCATGGCGCGGTTTCTGATCAAGCATCCGACGACAGCCCTTCATGTCGGCTCGACCGAGGAAAAGCCAAACTTTGATCAGGACGGGCTTGATATTGCCGTGCGCTATTTTGATGGCAATGACGACAGTCTTGAGGCTGTGTTGCTGTATCGCGGGCAGGCGGCAGTTTATTGCGCGCCATCTTACCGCGATGAACTGGGGCTGGAAACACCGACTGATCTGGTTCGTGCAACCCTGATCAATGATACCAAGCATCACTGGTGGGCCGACTGGCTGGCGACGTTCGCCGATATGCCGCCGGAACAAAGCCGACAGATCAAGCATATCGATATTGATCAAACCGCTATGGTGATCGAAGCCGCCATTCATCATCAGGGGGTGGTGATTGCCAACCCGCTTCTGACCGAGGAAGATGTGATGGAAGGAAAACTAATCCATCTGTTTCCTGATCAGGTCATGACGGTGCCCCTTGGCTATTATCTGGTGCACCCCAAAAAGCGCGAATTGCGCAGTCATGTTCGGCTGTTTAGGGACTGGTTGCTTGATGAAGCCCGCGATCTTGTGACCAGTCAGAAACATTGATTGTTGCAACAAAAAAAGCCCCGGCCAGAAGACCGGGGCTTTGATTTTTTGAACCGGGTTGCCGTTAGTCGGCAAACACGCGGGCAAAGATCGTGTCGACATGCTTGGTGTGGTAACCAAGGTCGAACAGGGCTTCGAGCTTGTCCATCGGAATGCGTGCGGTGACGTCTTCGTCGGTTTTCAGAAGCGACAGAAGATCGCCTTCGCGGTTCCAGACCTTCATCGCGTTGCGCTGAACGATACGGTACGAATCTTCGCGCGAAACACCATATTGGGTCAGGGTCAGCAGCACGCGCTGCGAGAAGACCAGACCACCCATCTGGTTGAGGATTTCGTCCATGCGTTCCGGATAGATGACCAGGTTTTCAACAACGTTGGTCAGGCGCATCAGGGCGAAATCAAGCGTTACGGTCGCATCCGGACCGATGTTACGTTCAACCGAGCTGTGCGAAATATCGCGCTCATGCCAAAGGGCAACGTTTTCCATTGCCGGAATGGCCATCGAACGTACCAGACGGGCAAGACCGGTCAGGTTTTCGGTCAGAACCGGGTTACGCTTGTGTGGCATCGCCGAGGAGCCTTTCTGCCCCTTGGAGAAGAATTCCTCAACTTCGCGAACTTCGGTGCGCTGCAGGTGACGAATTTCGGTTGCCAGATGTTCGATCGAGGATGCGATAACCCCAAGGGCTGCGAAATAGGCCGCATGACGGTCGCGCGGGATGACCTGGGTCGAAACCGGTTCCGGTTTCAGGCCAAGCTTGGCGGCGACATGTTCTTCAACGCTCGGATCGATATTGGCGAATGTGCCAACCGCACCCGAAATGGCGCAGGTCGCGATTTCTTCACGCGCCACAACCAGACGATCACGGTTACGTTTGAATTCAGCGTAGAAGGTCGCAAGCTTCAGGCCAAAGGTCACCGGTTCTGCGTGGATGCCGTGCGAACGACCCATGCAGGGGACGTCTTTGGTTTCATAGGCGCGCTTTTTAAGCGCGGCCAGAAGCTTGTCCATATCTTCAAGCAGGATGTCGGTTGCCTGAACGAGCTGCACGTTAAAGCAGGTATCAAGTACGTCCGAGCTGGTCATGCCCTGATGAACAAAGCGTGCTTCTTCACCGACCTGTTCGGCCAGTTCGGTCAGAAACGCGATGACGTCATGTTTGACTTCGGCTTCGACGGTGTCGATGCGATCAATACGATCCTGGGTATAGGGCTTGTCGCCTTTTTCCCAGACGAGCTTGGCGGACTCAGTCGGGATAACACCCAGTTCAGCCAGTTTGTCAGCAGCGTGTGCTTCGATTTCGAACCAGATACGGAATTTGTTCGCCGGTTCCCAGATGGAGGTCATCTGCGGACGGGAATAACGGGGGATCATGCGGTCGCCTCCGGGCATAATGGTTGGGCGCCGGGGGATGATGCGAATGATCGGAATGCGTGATCAATTGCACGATCATAGGGCCGGCACGCTTTCACCGGGTCGGATAGTCCATTCCGGGCCAATTGGCAACCCTGCAGACGGTATGGCAGGGATGTCAGGGCTAATTTATCGGCAAAAACTTGTGATCTGTTAGAAATATAGCAACTTAGGTAATATATGCAGTGTTATTCGATACCGCGTCAGCACGCGTAAGCTGACAATCTGATTGTTGAGTGGGCGGAAAATTCATGGCGCGTGAAGCCAACGGGGCGAAGGGTCACCATAAAGAAGTGACCGACCGCCACAAGACAGACGAGAGCCATCTGGCAAAGCTTGTGGATCTGGGGATTGCACTTTCTGCCGAACAGGGGCGTGAAGAGCTTAACCAGAAAATTCTCATGGCTGCGCGTGACTTCACCAATGCCGATGGTGGATCGCTTTATCTTGTCAATCGCGAAGAAAGCGAACTGCATTTCCGCATTCTGATGAATGATACGCTCAACACCTTTTTCGTCAGTGGCCGCGAAGCCGAAAAACCCTTTCCGCCATTGCCGCTTTATGACAGTGAAGGCCGTCCGAACTATCGCAATATTGCGACCTATGTCGCGCTCAGCGGTAAATCGATCAATATCGAAGATGCCTATTACGCCAAGGGGTTTGATTTTTCAGGGACGCGCGCCTTTGACGCCAAAACCGGATATCGATCAAAATCCTTTCTTACCGTGCCGCTGAAAAATACGCGCGGGACGGTGATCGGTGTTCTGCAATTGATCAATGCCCGGGATCATTCGGGCAATGTCATTCCCTTTGACAAGGCAATCGAGCCGATCATCAATGCGCTGGCAAGTCAGGCGGCAGTGGCAATTGAAAACAGTCGCCTGCTGGTTGCCCAGCGTGACCTGATGGAAAGTTTCGTGCGTGTTCTTGGTCATGCGATCGACGCCAAGTCGCCCCATACCGCAGACCATTGTTCGCGCGTGCCCGTGATCGCCCGCATGCTGGCACAGGCAGCCGTTGACGACAAACTGGGACCCTTTTCGAACTTCTATCTCACCGATATGGAATGGTACGAGCTTGATCTGGCGGCATGGCTTCATGATTGCGGCAAGATCGTTACTCCTGATCATGTGATCGAAAAGGCGACCAAGCTTGAAACCATCCATAACCGTATCCATGAAATCCGCACCCGGTTTGAAGTTCTCAGGCGCGATGCCGAAATTGACATGCTTAAACGCAAACTCGCGGGCGAGGACGCGGAGGTCTGCGAAGCCGATTTCAATACCAGGGTGGCAGAACTTGAAGCCCGGTTCGCGCTGGTGGCCGATGCCAATATCGGGGATGCCGAGATTGATACAGATGCAATCTATGCCCTGCATGATATTGCCGAGCTGACATGGACCCGCCATTTCGACCGGACACTGGGATTGTCCTGGGCTGAAAACGAACGGCTTAGTGATGCTGATCTGGCATCATTGCGCGAACCGGGTGTCGAAAATGTTCTGATGGACCGCGAAGATCATATCTATCAGGGCTTTAACCGTGGCGAGCTTTATAATCTTTCGGTTCCGCATGGCACCCTGACATCCGAGGAACGGCAGGTGATTAATGATCATGTCGTGATCACACAGGATATGCTTGCACAATTGCCCTATCCGCGCGAACTGCAACGCATTCCGGAAATTGCCGGCAACCATCATGAAAAAATGGACGGGTCGGGCTATCCGCGCGGCCTGACCGGGGATGACATGGGAATCCTCGAAAAGGTGATGGTCATTGCCGATATTTTCGAGGCCCTGACCGCCGTTGACCGACCCTATAAACGTCCCAAGCTTCTGTCCGAATGTATCGCAATCCTTTCCGATATGCGCGACAAGGGGCAGATTGATAACGATCTGTTCGAACTGTTTCTGATCAGTGGCACCTATGTCGAATATGGCCTGAAATATCTGCGTCCCGAACAGTGCGATGAAGTCGATATCGAACAATTCATCATCTCTAACTGAACCAGTTCGCAAGTTTATACGCAAAAAAAAGGACCGTCACAGGGACGGTCCGGCAAGTTCAGGGTGCAATGTTATGGTGGCTTTTATCTAAAGGCTGTCATGAAAATGACAGGCGACTTCCTGGGTGTCGGACACCCGGTCAAGTTTCGGGACTTCGGATGCACATTTGTCTTTTGCAAAAGGACAGCGGGTCCGAAAAACGCAACCCGATGGCGGCGATATCGGGCTTGGCAGATCACCGGTCAGGACAATGCGTTCCTTGTTGCGTTCGATCTCGGGGTCCGGGATCGGAACCGCTGAAATCAGTGCCTTGGTATAGGGGTGTCTTGGATTGGCATAAATGTTGTCGCGATCAGCCAGCTCCATGACATTGCCAAGATACAGCACCATGATGCGGTGGCAGATATGGCGCACAATCGACAAATCATGGCTGATGAAAATCAGCGACAGGTCAAATTCCCTCTGCAATTCCTGCAACAGATTGACGATTTGCGCCTGAATGGAAACATCAAGGGCCGATACCGGTTCGTCACAGACAATCAGTTTCGGTTCAAGGATCATGGCGCGTGCAATACCGATGCGCTGACACTGCCCGCCGGAAAACTCGTGCGGATAGCGGTTGATCATCTGTGGCAAAAGCCCAACGCGCGCCATCATGCGTTTGACCCGTGCCTTGATTTCTTCCTTGCCGAGTTCCGGTTTGTGAGTGACCAGCGGTTCGGCGATAATTTCGCCAATGGTCATGCGGGGATTAAGGCTGGCAAGCGGGTCCTGGAAGATGATCTGAAGATCACGGCGTAATGGCTGCATCTCCCGGTGGGGCGAGCCGACAATGTTTTTGCCAAGCCATGCAACCTGTCCGCCAGAAGGTGCGATCAGTTGCAGGATCGCACGGCCAAGGGTCGATTTACCACAACCTGATTCACCGACAACGCCAAGTGTCTCTCCCGGATAAAGATCAAAATTCACCCCGTCGACAGCTTTAAGCTGCCGGTCCGGTGCAAACAGACCCTTGCCGGGAATGGCGAAATGAACCTTCAGGTCACGGACCGAAAGGATCGGACTGGTATCCTGTGTTCCGGATTTTGGTGTCATTACGGTCATTGTCCGTCCTCCCGGAAACAGGCACTTGCTCGGTCCTGATCAAATGCCTTCAGCGGCGGACGTTCCTTGCTGCAACGTTCCATCACATAGCCACAGCGTTCCTGATAGGCGCACCCGGTCGGAAGGTTCTGCAAGTTGGGCGGTTGTCCCGGAATGGCAAACAGGTTTTCTTCGTTGGCATGATCGATGCGTGGCATCGATTTCAAAAGCCCCTCGGTATAGGGATGATGACTGTCGTAATAGATGTCGCGCACCGCCCCGGTTTCGACGACGCGCCCGCCATACATCACCATCACCCGGTCACACAATCCGGCTACCACGCCCAGATCATGGGTGATCATGACGGTGGCGGTGTTGAAATCCTTTTGAAGATCACGGAGCAGGTCAAGAATTTGCGCCTGAACAGTAACATCAAGGGCGGTGGTCGGTTCATCGGCAATCAGAACTTCCGGATCGCACAACAGTGCCATGGCAATCATGACGCGCTGACGCATGCCGCCAGAAAATTCATGTGGGTACATGTGAACGCGCTGGGCCGCGCCGGGAATGCCTACACGATCAAGCATGGCAATGGCTCGTTTGAGTGCCTCGGCCTCGGACATGCCGCGGTGTTCGACCAGAACCTCGGTCATCTGTTTCGAGATTTTCAGATACGGGTTCAGTGATGTCATCGGATCCTGAAAGATCATCGACATCGAAACACCGCGAATTTTATTCAGCTCGCGCGCGGGCAAATTCAGGATTTCCGTATCCTTGTAGCGCACCGATCCGCTTGACGATCCGTTCTTGGCCAGAAGCCCCATCAGGGACAGGAAAATTTGCGTTTTGCCGGAACCGGATTCACCGACCACGCCCAGTGTTTCGCCCGGATCAATATGGAAATTGACATTGTTCACTGCCTCGACCTCGCCATCGGGTGTCTGGAAGCGGGTTGTCAGGTTCTCGACAGTCAGAATGTGATTGGTTGTCATGATATTGTCCTTGCTGCCTTACCTGTCCTTCGGATCAAGCGCGTCGCGCAGACCGTCACCGATGAAGTTGAAACAGAACAGGGTGAGTGCCAGGAACACAGCCGGGTAAATCAGCATCCATGTGGATGCCTCGATCACCTTGGCCCCTTCGGAAATCAGAACGCCCCAACTGGTCAGTGGCTCCTGAACGCCCAGCCCAAGGAAGGACAGGAAGCTTTCAGTCAGGATGACCTGCGGGATGGTCAGCGTCATATAGACAATGACCGGGCCAAGCACGTTGGGGATGATATGGCGGAAAATAATCTTGAAGTTCGACACGCCGGTTGCGTGGGCTGCCTCGATAAATTCACGTCTGCGCAGTGAAAGGGTCTGGCCGCGTACAATACGCGCCATGGTCAGCCATTCAACTGCACCAAGTGCAACAAAGATCAGAAAGATGTTTCGGCCAAATACCACCATCAACATGATCACAAAGAACATGAAGGGCAGGGAATAAAGCACATCGACAAAGCGCATCATGATGTTGTCGATTTTGCCGCCAAAGAAACCGGCGACCGCCCCATAGGTCACGCCGATGACCAGCGAGACCGATGTTGCAAGTAACCCGACCGCAAGCGATACGCGTGCGCCAAAAAGAACACGGATAAACAGGTCACGGCCATTGCCGTCCGTTCCAAAGATATGGCCGTTTTCCCAGTTCGGGCCTTCCTGAATATAGCCCCAGTCGATCTGGTCATAGGCATAGGGGCTCAAAAGCGGTGCAAAAACAGCCAGAAGCGTGATGATGCCCAGAATGATCATCGATCCGACGGCGGCCTTGTTTCGAAACAGGCGAATGCGGGCATCGCGCCACAGGCTGCGGCCCTCGATTTCCACAGGCGCGCCCGCAGCTTCCAGCATTGCTGTCTTTTCAGATTTATTCATCATCAGTTTGACTTCAATTTTGGATCAAGAAGGCCGTAAACCATATCGACCAGGAAATTCAGCATGATGATCATCACCGCATAGACGATGACCACACCCATGACGAGCGGGTAGTCGCGGTTCAATGCTGCCTTGATGAAATAGGTGCCAATGCCGGGGACACCAAAGATGCTCTCGATCACGACCGAACCGGTCATGACAGCTGCTGTAGCCGGTCCAAGATAGGAAACAACAGGCAAAAGCGCACCCTTGATGGCATGTCGGTTGACCACAAGCTTTTCACGCAATCCCTTGGCGCGTGCAGTGCGGATATAGTTGGAATGCAGAACCTCGACCATTGATCCGCGTGTAAGACGTGCGATATAGGCGATCTGCGGCAGGGCAAGGGCAATGATCGGCAGGATCTTGTACTGGATTTCACCATCCCCCCATCCGGCCGTCGGCAGGATCGAAAGATACAATCCGAACACCAGCGACAAAAGCGGTGCCATGACAAAGTTCGGAATGGCGATGCCGATCATGGCAATGCCCATGACGGCGAAATCAACTGCGCTATTTTGTCGAAGGGCAGCATAGGTGCCAAATCCGACCCCGAAAACAAGCGCAATGGCGATTGCCGTCAGGCCAAGCTGCATGGATGCGGGCGCACCGGCCATGATCAGTTCTGCAACCGAAAAGTCGCGTATCTTGATTGACGGGCCAAAGTCACCCTGAAACAGTTTGCCGATATAGATGGCGTATTGTTCGATCAGCGGCTTATCAAGATCATAGGCCGCCTTGATGTTTTTTTCGATTTCCGGCGGAAGTGCGCGTTCCTGGTCGAACGGTCCGCCTGGTGCAATGCGCATCATGAAAAAGGCCACCGTGATCACGATGAACAAGGTCGGTATCGCGATCAACAGGCGCCGAATGGCATAAGATAACATAATTCTCTCTCATCCCCGGGGTGGTCACAGGCTGCGGGTGGGAGGAAAACCGCGCAGCCTGCGACACGACATCAGGGTTTACTCAGCAATGTCGAGCCAGCGGGTCAGGTGACGATCCGGGGCATTATCGATCCAGCCCTTGATCTTCGGAGAGACGAGCTGTTTCGAGACATAGTAGTAAATGGGGATGTAGGGCTGGGCTTCCATCATGATGGCTTCTGCCTGATGCATCAGATCAGCGCGTTTTTTCAGGTCGCCCTCGTTTTCAGCAGCCAGCATCAACTCGTTGTAACGCGGGTTGTCAAAGGAAGCATAGTTCAGCGGACCGGTGCGCTCTTCACCAAGGAAAAGGAAGTTCTGCGCATCGTTATAGTCAGCAATCCAGCCTGCGCGGGCAACTTCGAAGTCACCTACTTTCAGGTCGGCATAGTGGATTTTGCCTTCGGAGTTGAACAATTCTGCCTCAACGCCGATCTGTTTCCACATGTTCTGTGCCGCAATCGCGATACGTTTATGGTTTTCCGAGGTATTGTAACGCAGCGTGAATTTCAGGGGATTGTCCGGACCATAACCGGCCTCTGCCATCAGTTTTTTGGCATCAGCAAGCTTTTCTGCATAAGGCAGGTCTTTCCACGAAACGTAAGCCGGTTCGGTGTAGTTGCCGGTTCCCGGCGGAACAAAGGAATAGGCCGGAAGTTCGCCGGTCTTAAGGACAGCATCGGTGATGGCTTCACGGTTCAGCGCAAGTGACAGTGCCTTGCGAACACGGACATCCTTGAATTTGTCCTTATCGGTGCGGATGGCATAGTAATAGATGCCGGCATATGGTGCGATGCGCAGGCTGTCAGCCAGATTGTCGCGCAGCCATGAAATCTGTTCGGATGCGATGTCACGCGCAACATCAAGTTCACTGGCGCGGAAACGGTTCTGCATCGCGGTGCGATCTTCGTAGGTGTAATAGACCACCTCGTCGATCGGAACATTTGCGGCATCATAGAATTCTTCGTTCTTGACCAGTTTGGTGTGAACGTTCGGCAGCCATTCGACCAGTTTGTAAGCGCCGTTAACCACGATGTTTTCCGGCTTTACCCAGTCCTTGCCGTATTTTTCAACGACATGACGGGGAATGGCAAATGCGGTCTGGTGGGTCAGCTGTGCAAGGAAATAGGGGGCGGGTGCTGTCAGTTTGACTTCAAGGGTATGGTCGTCAATCGCACGTGCACCAATTTTTGCACCTTCCTTGCCGGTGTTAACGGCCTCGGCACCTTCGATGATGTAAAGAAGTGATGCGTATTCTGCACCAAGTTCCGGATCAAGCAGGCGTTCCCAGCCCGCGATGAAATCCTGTGCTGTAACCGGTGTTCCGTCCGACCAGTTATGGTTACGGATTTTGAACGTATAGGTCTTGCCGTCTTCGGAAACTGTCCAGCTTTCTGCCGCACCTGGCACCGGCTGTCCATCCGGGCCATAGGTCAGAAGGCCAAGCGACATATCATCGGAGATACGGCTGGTCTGAACCGTGGAAATGAAATGCGGATCCATGGATTGCGGTTCGCCGTCATTGCCGATGCGCAGGATTTTCTCTGCTTGCGCATGGGTGCTCGACAGCATGGTCATGGAACCGGCGATCAAGGCAGTACCAAGAACAAAGGCGCGTGAGGATTTCAGCAACCCGTTCACGAGACCCTTTTTGGTCTTCGTGTTGTCTGACATGTGTGATGTCTCCCTTGTTGGTTATGATTTGTTCGTACCTACTCCCTGAAAGTACGTACGCAAAAATACTGAGGCCGCATTCCGTCAACTTCAAGTAGGATTTCGCGAAATTGTCGCAATTGGTCGATATTTGCGTTGTTTTGATGGTTTTTAGGTGTAAATTTGCAAGTGATCGCAAAATAGACCAATTTTCTACGGTTTTGTTGCGTTGCGATACGCGCGCAGATTTTTGACCTACTTGCCGTTTCAGCGACCATACTGCGCCTAATGGTTGCAGGTTTCCTGTGAAGTATTTCACATTTAAGGGTTTTTCGGACATTGACGCGATTCGAATAAGTCGGGATCTTCATCAAAATCCAATGCCGAAATCGATCCTTGGCACCATGAATAAACCGTGATGGCGGCAAATATCCATTGAGAAACAAACCGCCACACGATACGGGTTACTGCGTATTGGTAAGTCCAACTGTGGAACGGCACCGTCCAAGATGTCTGAAACCATTGATATCCTGTCATTCGTGATTTCCGTGACCGGGGTGGTGCAGGCGGGATTTCTGTTCATGGTTCTGCGCAACGAAGGTGCGAGTGCCTGGCACACCAATCGCTGGATGGGAATTTTCCTTTTGGCTCTGTCCCTGTCCTTTGCGCGCGGGGTGATTTTGCAGCTTGGCGGTACTGCGGCTGCACTGTTGCTCGAACCATTTCTGTTTAGTGCCTATTTCGCGCTCGCACCGGCGGTTTATCTTTATTTCCGCGAAATGTCGGGGGATGTGCCAGACCGTCCCTGGCGCCATTTCCTTCCAGTGACGGCTGCCTGCCTTGTGGTTGGTGTTCTGATCGCGATGGTATTTGTCCGCTATGGTGAAGAACTGATTGAGGGGGCTCCCCTCCAAATCACGTTTGAGACCGACTTCGGACTAAGTTTGCTGGCGAACGGATTGCTTGTCGGGCTGTTTGTTTTTGTCAGCATCTATCACATTGCGCTGAGCCGTACGGCCCATCGTTATGCCCGGACGCTTAAGAATAATGGCGATCCGGAAAGCCTGTCACGAAGGCGTTGGGCCAATGGTGTTGTGCTGTGCTTGCATGTCGCATTGATTGCTTTCGCCCTGTCGCAGCTTTTGCAAATGGCGTCACGCGATATGCATTGGTCCAATATCCTGATCAATCTGGGTTTTGTTCTGGTGTTGTTACGTCTGAATTTCCTGTTGGCCAGTCAGCCGTTCCGTAAAGGTCAGGCGCGAAGCGAAACCCTCCCCGGCAAAGCGCACGCAGGTCGACGCCAAGTGACCGATGATGACCAGACCGCGCTGATTTGTAAAAAGCTCAAGCAGGTAGAAACAGAAGGGCTGCTATTGTTTGATCCGCTACTGACAATGCCAAAACTCGCCGTCCGGATTGGCGTGACGCCGAACCAGTTGTCGTACACGCTCAATAACGTACTTGGGCAATCATTCTTTGAATATGTGAACTCCGTGCGTGTTCACAAAGCTGCCCGGCTTTTATGTTCCGAGCCTGATCGGACAATTCTTGATATTGCAACCGAGGTCGGCTTTAACTCCAAATCGACTTTCAATCTTGCCTTTAAGCGTGTAACGGGTATGACACCCAGTACCTATCGCGTGCATAATTCTTCCGACCGGAAAAACAGCTGCCCGGCGGATGGTGCAAATCTCCAGACGGTTGTAACAACCGGTACTTCCGCCCCATGATCTCGAAACTGGACCTGTCAGAATGGTGACCGAAAACCCCAAACTTGTTTTGATGGTGATTGCCGTTGTCGGGTTGGCACAGGCCGGTTTTTTGATTTCGCTTTTGCGTCAAGAGGGCAAAAGAGCATTTCGCGCGAACCGCTGGCTGATGGTTTTTGCCCTCACTGCGTGCCTGAGCTTTATCGAAGACATCACCGATGTCCTGCTTGATGCAAAGCTGCTTCTTGCTATGGCTCCGGTCTTTATGGCGGCGACCTTTATCTTTGTGCCGTCAATCTATCTTTATTTTTGTGAAATCGCTGATCGTCCGGTCCGCAAGCCGATCTATCATTTTCTGATTGTTGTGCCGGTTCTGTTTGCGGCAACCATGGTTGTTTGGATTTTGTTCCGGGACTATATGCCGGAAATCTTTCATGACAACGATGTCGAAGTAGACATTGCGATCGAAGACGACCTTTGGCTGTCGATCCCGCTTTTGGCTGTGTTTGCCTCACTCTTCATTCAGCTTTTTTTCTATATGCCCAAGATCTGGAAAGTGGCGCTGGTATACTTGCGCCAAGCCAGCGAACAGCTTGGCGCGGATCAAGCGGCCTTGCGCCGCTGGACGCAAGAAATCCTGATCGGAATTACCGCAATTTTTGTCATCTTTGTTGTGACATCAATCATCGACATATTCATTGCCGACGGTACCTGGCTGACAACAATCGTTCAGGGTAGCTTTGCGGCGGTATTCTTCCGCATGTGCCATTTGATGGCATCTTCGCCTGCATTGTTTGTCCAAGCTGAATGGCAGGAGGCTATCAGCTTTGAGGAAAATGGCCTGCATTCTGGAAGTTCGGAAAGCAGGGGACAGGCGTCGGAAGATGGCAACAATGCGAAATCACTGTTGGAAGACGAGGATGTTTTACGTATTCGGGATCGATTGAGTAGGGTCGTGACCGAAACCGACATGTTGTTTGATCCATTGTTATCAATGCCGAAACTGGCCAGCGCAATTGCAGTCACACCCAATCAGTTGTCCTATGTGCTTAATCAGCACCTAGGCAAAAGCTTCTTTGACTTTATCAATGAAGCGCGCACCAACGAGGCATCAAAGCTTCTGATTGATGAGCCGGATCGCACTATTCTCGATATCGCAACCAGTGTTGGCTTTAATTCCAAGTCGACTTTCAATCTTGCCTTCAAGAAAATTACTGGCAAGACACCAAGCGCCTATCGCGCCGAAAACTCAAATAAATCAGATGATTGAATGGTACGAATGATCATTCGTACCATGGTCGCCGCTCTGTCCGGTTCGATGTTATAGAGCCGGACGCCAGGTAATTCGTATTCAGGCAGGTTATGTGCACCTTTTCATTTCATGGTGTTTAAATAGATGTCTGAGAATTACGTTTTGCATCGTGCCGGGAACAGTATGCTGTTTGCGGGCGTGACGTTATGCCTGACCGCACTCCTGATTTTGTTTATGTCTCCTGCGCAGGCTCAGCAGGCTAAAAAAGAAACTCTCCGTGATCAGGTCAATCCGAAAACCGGCGATGCTCTTGATCCGTGGTTTGGTGGAAACTGGCAGGTCGGTGCATTTGGTGGCGTATCAAACAATCCGTATCGCGGGACCGATGATGTTGAATTGGGGCTGTTGCCGATTGTCGCATATGATTCTGAACGTATGCATATCGGTGTGGACGGGATCGACATCAAATTCTTTAAAAACGACGTCTTTAGCGCATCGGTGATCGGGGCGCTGCGGATGGAACCGTTTGATAATGGCGATGGCAATTATTTGCGCGGGATGGAAGAACGGGACATGGCGTTTGAGGCCGGTATTGGTTTTTCGGCCGATATCTGGCGCGGTTCGTTGATTACCAACTATCTCACAGATGTGAACGATGCCCATGATGGTCATCAGGTCGATATGTCTTATGTTGTGCCGGAACAATGGGGGGACGTAGGTTTCAGCTGGGGCGGAGGTGTCACCTGGCAAAGTGACAAACTTGTTGATTACATGGTTGGTGTCCGCCGCAAGGAAGTCCGCAGCGACCGGGCTTATTATGCGCCCGATGCTGCTTTCATCCCGCATATCGACTTTACGGTTACCTATCCGCTGACAGAACAAATCATGCTGATTGGAACGCATGGTTTCCAGTATCTGCCAGACCAGTACACCGATAGCCCGATCATTGATGAAGACTATGTTTTCAGTGCCGGTATCGGTCTTGTCTACAGCTTCTAGGGACTAACAAGGTCTCTTTCATCTAACCCCACACTTTCCGATGTGCCGTAGTTGCATCGGCGTGGGCTTGTCTCATCCTATTCGTCGACGGGCCCACGTATCTTTTTGGTTTCCTGGCGGGTTGCCTGTTCAAGCAGATCCCACTTGTTACCGTACAGGTCTTCAAACACTGCGACCGTGCCATATGGTTCATATCGTGGTTGTTCCAGAAACATCACGCCAGCGGCTGTCATGCGGGCATGATCGCGCGCAAAATCATCGGTGTTCAGGAAAAAGCCAACCCGCCCTCCGGTTTGATTACCAACGGCCTTGGTTTGATCCTCATTGCTTGCCTGAGCAAGCAAAATGCGGGTTTCAATCGCCCCTTTTGGGGCAATAACGACCCAGCGTTTGCCGCCGCCCATGTCGCTGTCTTCAATCAGATCAAATCCGACCTTGTCCGTGTAAAAAGCGATGGCTTCGTCATAGTCGCGCACGACCAGCGTGAACAAACCGATATGGGGCATGGTGTTTTCCGGCAAATGATGAAATGGAGGGGCGGGTTATATCAATCCAAGCGTCTTGAACGAATTATATCCTGCATGACTGATGATGATGTGATCATGCACCGTGATTTCCATCGCCTTTGCGGCATCTACAATCTTGCGGGTCATGTCGATATCGCCCTTGGATGGCGTGGCATCGCCACTTGGATGGTTATGCACCAGAATCAGGGCAGAGGCATGAAGTTCAAGGGCGCGCTTGATGACTTCGCGCGGATAAACCGGCGTATGGTCGACGGTGCCGCGTTGATGGCATTCATCGGCGATCAACCGGTTCTTGCGATCAAGAAACAGCAAATGCAGTTCTTCGGTCTTAAGGTGCCCGATCCGAACCCGGCAGTAATCAATCAGCTGTTCCCAGCTGGCAATTACCGGTAATTCCATTGCCCGTTCGCGCGATAAATGCCGTGCGCTGGCCTCGGCGATCTTGATCGCAGCTATCCCTGCGTCACCAAGCCCTTTGGCGCTTTGCAGGTCTTCGGGGCGGGCGGCCAGAACGTTGGCAAAGCTTCCGAATTGCGCAATCAGCGATTTCGCCAGCGGTTTGACGTCACCGCGTGGCATTGCCATGCACAGCATCAGTTCCAGAAGTTCGTAATCGGCCAATGCATCCGATCCACCCTTGATAAAGCGTTCGCGCAGGCGTTGACGATGGCCGTGATAGTGGGGTTTTGCCGTCTTGGACGATGTTGATGGGGCATCGCCACCCTTTGGCGCGCTTCGGGTGTCTGCGATGGGCGATGTGCCCGATGCCAGATGGTCGCGGGTCTGATCAAAAAAGACCCGCGTGCCGTCATCAATTTCAGATGGAGTGGGGTTGTTCGGGGCGGAAGCAGGTTTGCGATCTTCGGTTTCGCTCAATTCTGCTTCCCCCGTTTGGCCCTTGTTTATTCTGCCGCGGCGGGCAGGTTATAGGGCGGCTTGTCCAGACCGGCGGGCGAGCGGGTAAAGATTTCAAACCCGTCATCCGTCACGCCGAGCGAATGTTCAAACTGTGCAGACAGTTTGCGGTCTCGCGTTACGGCTGTCCAGCCATCTGGCAAAATTTTACACGCATAGGTTCCCTGATTGATCATCGGTTCAATCGTAAAAATCATGCCCGGTTCAAGAACCAGACCTTCGCCCGGCTTGCCGTAATGCAGGATATTCGGGGCATCATGGAACACCTGACCAAGACCGTGACCACAGAAATCACGCACGACCGAAAAACGCTCGCTCTCGGCATAGGACTGGATGGCATGACCAATATCGCCAAGGGTCGCGCCCGGCTTGACCGCATTGATCCCGCGCCAAAGCGACTCATAGGTCACATCGACAAGACGCTGCGCCATGACTTTGGGCGTGCCTGCGATATACATGCGTGATGTATCGCCGTACCAGCCATCAAGAATGACCGTGACATCGATATTCATGATGTCGCCATTGGCCAGTTTCTTGTCACCGGGAATACCGTGACAGACCACATGGTTGATCGACGTACAGATGGATTTCGGAAATCCGCGATAGCCAAGGCAGGCTGAAATCGCATTGTGATCACGAATATATTCATCACACAGGCGATCAAGTTCACCCGTGGTCACACCCGGCACCACATGTGGGGTAATCATATCAAGCACTTCCGCTGCCAGCCGTCCGGCGGCGCGCATGCCTTCAAATGCTTCGGGGCCGTGAAGTTTGACTGTTCCGTTCGCCACCCGAAATCTCCTTAATCTCAGCGAGGTATATCTGTGTTTTATAGCCCAATGACATAAAGCCAGACGCCGGGATTGGCAAGGATTGGCTGATATGCGGGGATTTGGGACCTGAATTCTAAAGACCGGTGATCGGCAAGGCCGACCGCACGGTCACCGCACTGGTATCAATCGAACAGTCATAGGCAATTGCCTCGACCCCGTGGGCACGTGCGGCCCTGAACCGTTCGCCATAATGCGGGTCGATATCGGTCGAAAGCGTAAAGCGGTCACAATCGGTCCGCTGGATCAGGTAAAACATCACCGCCCGATGCCCCTCGGCAACCATATCTGCCATTTCATCAAGATGTTTGGCCCCGCGTGCGGTGACGGCATCAGGGAATTCGGCAAGGCCGGGTACATCTTCATCGCGTTTCAGATGCACGTTTTTGACCTCGACATAGCAAAGTCCGCGCTCGGGATCAGAGAGCAGAATATCGATCCGCGAATTCTTGCCATATTTGACTTCGCGTTTCAGGTTTTCATAACCCGACAGTTCCGGCACCTTGCCCGCAAGGATCGCTTCCTCGACGATGGCATTGGGATGGGCGGTATTGATCCCGATCCATGCATCACCAATCTGGCACAGCTCCCAACTGTATTTGAGTTTGCGTTTGGGGTTGTCCGATTTTGACAGCCAGACATCAATGCCCGGTTCCTTAAGGCCGATCATCCCGCCCGGATTGGCGCAATGGGCTGTGATCATCTCGCCATTATCAAGTTCGATATCCGCCAGAAAACGCTTGTAACGCTTGATCAGTCTGCCATGGATCAGGGGCTGGGGAAGTTGCATGTCGAGCCTTTCGGAATTCTGTCCTGACAGAAACTGTCATGTGATGATCGCGATCAGGGTGCCAATTTTGCGACAAACCGGTCATATATCAACCCCTTGCACCCAATCGGTTTTTATCGGAGCCATCATGCGTCAAAGCCTGCGCGACAAAATCATTGCCGTTTGTGATCGAAAAATCACGCAAAAGGGACCGGATGTCGGCCTGTCATTCTATGCGTTCTTTGCCAATCGTAATGATGATCCGGGGCTTTTGATGGAGGCCGCAACCTGGTGGATCGCAACCCACCAGCTTGATCATTTCGAAAAGGCGACCAAAATCCGCGAGATGGTACTGGCGGGCAAATAGCCCGCCAAACAGGCCCTATTGTTTTTTGGCGTCATCGCCAAGGAAATCAACCAGACTGACCTGACCCGATCCACGGCGGAGCGGTTTGGGCTGGCTTTCGTCAGGGGCCCAGGCGGTCAGATAGATCACCTGAAACTTGGCATGGATGCGGCCATCAGCGCGCGCATGGCGTTCGTGATAGATCGCCGCTGCGCGGGCAAGGGTGCTGCGTTTGGTGAATTTCTTTGATCGCTTGGCAATCAGGTTGCTTTCACCCATCCCCGACAGATCGCGCATCAGTTTAAGCGCATCGGGATAATCAATGGTGATGTCATCGGCATCGACGACGGGCAGGGCAAAACCACTGCGCTGAAGCAACGCACCGGCATCTTTCACATCGACAAACGGTGAAACACGCGGTGATACGCCACCTTCTTCCTCGGCCTCGGCGGTCATCAAGGCTTCGCGCAGATCACGCAAAGTATCGCCGCCCAGCATGCAGGCCAAAAGCAGCCCGTCGGGTTTAAGCGCGCGGCGGGCCTGCAGTAGCATACCCGGAAGGTCGTTGACCCAGTGAAGCGACAAGTTGGACAGGATCAGATCAAGCGAACCCTCGGCAAAGGGCAAGAATTCCTCGTCTGCGACAAGGGTGGCTTTGCCGTTGCTGGCGTGCGCACTTTGGGCGTAACGAGCCGAGATATCGGACTGGTAAAAGGTTTCGATGCCGCCGCGCTTGCCAATGATCCGGCCAAGTTCGCCACTGTGACATCCAAGGTCAACAGCCAGCGGGAATTTGCGGGTGGTATCGTCAAGCCGGTCGGCAAGCCGTTCGGCGGTTTCGGCAAACAGGAAGTTGTAATCCTGTGCCTTTGTTGCTGCGCGATCACGGCGCAGTTTCAGAATCTGTCGATCAAAGACAGTGATCGGATCGGCCATCGGGCGGGATGCTCCGGCAAAAGTCGTTATAGATGTTACGACCTAGATAGAGCGTCTTGCACTGCGGTGCAATCAACCATCAAGCCAATCAGCCATTCGCAGGCCTCATGCGCAACGGAAATACTGCCGGGCGGTATATCCATTCGGTTGGCCTGAAGGATACAAGACGTTCGGCGCGATCAAAGTTTGCAACCATCGCTCCGCCCATGATGATTTCAGCCGTGCCGGTGATTTGCAGCATGTCGCCATTGCTGAAATCAACAAATACCAGCCCCGCACGCGGATTGATCAAAAGATTGCCCAGCGTGTTGAAAAACCGGTTTCCCGCATAGTCGGGAATGATCAGGGGCCCGTCATCCTCGATATGGACAAAGCCCGCTTCTCCGCCGCGATGGGAGACATCGATATCACGTTTCTGATCTTCGTGTTCGATAAAGGATGCGATGAAAAATGTGTCACTGCGCGCAATCAGTGCACGGGCGGCATCGGACAGGGCATCTGTTCCGCGTTCAATAGTGGAACCTTTGGCAACAGCGGTCTCTGCAGGTTCGAGATCGCGCGGCGTGATATATTTCGGGCAATTGCCAAAGCTGTGCCCGACGGCAATCTCAAACGATGTCTCATTTGTGCGACTGATTGTCCCATTCAGACGATTGCGTCGGCGTGTATGAAGCTCGATCCCCAGCAATCCGATGGCATCGCCGTCTTCCATCCCGGCATCGGCCGGGTCATCCTCATCGCGGGGCAGTGATACCGCCAGATGATAGATGTCGGTCGCAAATAAAAATCCCGGCCTGTTGGCGCGAAGCGTTGCCCAGGGTTTGCCATTCCTATCGACACTGCCCAGCACGACAAAGGGCAGTTGCGGGTAAAACAGCCGGTGTTGTTCGATCAAATGATCGCGCAACACCTTGCGCCCGACTTCATCCATGCGCGCATCGACACCCAGAACTTGCTGAAGACGGATTTCTCCAGCATGCCACGGTGAGGGGGCATCCGTTGGCATTGGCGGTTGGGGAGAATGGCCGTTCCGTGTGTCGATGCGATCAGGCATGGGGCGTCTTTCAGGCTGATGGTGCGAGGAAGGTCGGAAAGTTACCTATGCCGATGCCAGCATCTCGGCCGGGGCATGCATGAAGGGCACAAAACCCGGCAATTCTTCAATGCGGGAAAGCCAGTCACGTACCTTGCCATAGGGCGCAAGATCCACATTGCCCTCGGGCGCGCGGGCCACATAGCTATAAAGCGATATATCGGCGATGGTTGGATGATCGGCAGCAAGCCAGTCCTGTGTTTTCAGATGGGCTTCCATCAGACCAAGAATGGCATGGGCGCGGTTAATGACTTCGTCAGCGTTAAATGGTGCACCAAACAGGGTCACAAGGCGGGCAGCCGCCGGGCCAAAGGCAATCTGGCCCGCTGCAACCGAGAGCCAGCGCTGAACCTTTGCCGCACCTGCCGGGTCTTCAGGCAGCCAGTCGGTCGCACCCTGTTTTTTGGCAAGATAGACCAGAATGGCGTTTGAATCGGAAATGACCGTGTCGCCATTCTGCAAGACCGGGACCTGCCCAAACGGGTTGATCGCCAGAAATTCCGGTTTCTTATGGGCGCCTTTGGACAAGTCCAGTTCGATCAGTTCATGATCCAGTCCCAAAAGACCGAGCATCAGGCGCGCACGATGGGCGTGACCGGAAATGGGATGATGATAAAGCTTCATGGCAGGTTTCCCTGTATTTGCTGCGTGAATGATGCTGCATCATCGATGTTTCATAAAAATTATGGAATAAACGTATTTTGCAATTTATTGTTCCGTTTATTGAAATAGTGAAATGCTGTCCCGGGGATGCCGATGGATCGTTTTAACGCCATGAAAGTCTTTGTCCGCGTGGCCGAGGAACAGGGCTTTGCTGCTGCTGCCCGTGCCCTTAATATGAGCCCGGCTGCTGTCACCCGAACCATTGCCCAGCTTGAAGAAATCATCGGGGCACGGCTCCTGACCCGAACGACCCGTACGGTCACCATGACCGAGGCGGGGACGCGGTATCTGGCCGATTGCAAACGGCTGCTGGCCGATCTGCACGAAGTCGAAGCCGCCGCAGGTGGTGCCTATGCCAAGCCAAGCGGCGTTTTGCGCATAACGGCCCCGGTGCAGTTCGGCCAGATGCATGTCGCGCCAATTGTCGGTCGCTATCTTGATCAATATCCCGATATGCGCGCCCAGCTTTTGCTGTTTGACCGCATCGTCAATATCGTCGAGGAGGGTATTGATCTTGCCGTGCGCATCGGGCATCTCGCGGATTCATCACTGAGTGCCGTGCGGCTGGGGCAGGTGCGGCAAGTCGTCTGTGGTGCGCCGGAATATTTCGAACGCACCGGCACTCCTCAAACGCCAGCCGATCTGGCATCGTACCGGATCGTTGCATCAACCGGCTCATCCGCGCGCCTTGACTGGAATTTCAAATCACCGACCAATGGACGAAATATCCATCTGTCGCCAGATGCAAAATGGCAAACCAACTCCATCGAAGCCGCCCGCAAGGCCGCAATGGACGGGTGGGGCATTGTGCGCCTGTTGTCCTATCAGGCGGCGCCATTCATTGCTGAAGGCAAGCTAATTACGGTGCTTGATGATTACAGACCCGATCCGGTGCCGGTCCATCTGGTCCATCCCGAAGGCCGTCATGCCCCGGCAAAGGTTCGAAGCTTTATTGATCTTGCCACCGAAACCTTGCGATCCAATCCGGTTTTGAATTCCGATTAATTCAATCATTGATTGTGATATCGTGTCCCCGTTGCTGATGTGATCGGGGGCGTGGGTATGGTAATGGCATTGCTGCGCACAGTTGGGCGGATCGGGATGGATGCCATCCTGCCGCCGCGCTGTGGCGGATGCGGTATTATTACCGACACAACCCATGCGGTCTGTGCTGATTGCTGGGCGGGCTTGCGTTTCATATCTGCCCCGCATTGTGCCTGTTGCGGTTATCCGTTTGAACTTGATGATAGCGCGAATATCCCCGGCGGCGAAGCAGTGGACGGGCAGGCCCTGTGTGGCAATTGCCTGCAAAAGAAACCGGTTTTTGACCGTGCGCGGGCAGCACTGGTTTACGATGATCACAGCCGCGATTACCTGTTGCGGTTCAAACATGCGGATCGTACCGATCTGACACCGCTTCTTGCGCGCTGGTTGTTTCAATGCGGACACGGGATATGGGATCAGGCGGATGTGATTGTGCCGGTGCCACTTCACCGGCGGCGACTGTTAAATCGCCGCTATAACCAGTCGGGTTTGCTCGCAGCCAGTTTGTCGCGCATGACCGGTGTGCCGTGGGATGGGCTGATCCTGGGGCGCAAGCGCAATACACGCAGTCTGGGCGGGCTTGGGCCATCTTCGCGCAAACGCGAAGTCGGCGGGGCTTTTTCCATTGATGAAGATCGGGCTGGCAGATGCGGGCTCGACGGGGCTCGGGTGGTTTTGATTGATGATGTGCTGACAACCGGGGCCACTGCCAATGCCTGTGCCCGGGTTTTAAAGCAGTCAGGGGCCATGCACGTATCTGTGATCACAGTTGCACGCGTCGTACGATGACGCAGTGCAAGAAATCTGTTATATAGCGCTCATCTGAACTGTTTTCCGCGCCGTATCAAACGCTGAAAGCCCCGTAAAGCGGGTCCTTTGGCATGATCGGCTGCTTGAAGAAGGATGATTGCTACATGGCAAAAGTTGAAGTTTACGCCACCGAATGGTGCCCGTATTGCAAGCGCGCCCGCAAGCTTCTGGAAGAAAAAGGTGCGAAATACCAGCTGATCGACGTGATGATGGAGCCGAAGCGCAAAAAGGAAATGATGGACCGTGCCAATGGTCGTCATACCGTGCCGCAGATCTTCATCAATGACGAACATATCGGCGGTTGCGACGATCTGATGGCGCTTGAAGCTGCCAGCAAACTCGAAGCAAAACTGTCTGCCTGATCGCGTTCCGACAGGGTCAAAGACATTTGTCATACAAAACCCCGGCCAAACTAGCCGGGGTTTTTATTTGGTCTGATAATTGGTCGTCTAGCCGAAGGTTGCTTCCATTTCCTTGCGGAATGCAATCGCCGGGTCCTTGGCGTCAAATTCGACATCATCCCATGTCAGGGTCTGATCCATGTTGACCGGACGTTTGATTTTCAGGTGATGGGCAAGGCCAATCGGAAGGGCATTGCGCGCGCGCGATGTGCTGGCCGGGGCAAGCTTGCCATAGACTGTATAGCCACCTTCACCATCAAGCATTTCGCCCGCTTTAAGGTCGCGCTTGGCGGTGGCAACCGCATCACCCGACCATGCACGTGACGTGCCCGTTGCCTCATGGCGCAGGGCCGCAGACGCCACCGAAATACCAAGTTCCAGCCCGATCAGGTGATAGGGCTTGTACATGGTGGAATATTGTCCGCTTGGATCGGTCAGAAGACCATATTCGTTAAAGCAGCGCGCGACATAATCGCTTGGTGCTTCGAAGGTGACATAAACACCCCAGCGCAGATCACGAAATACCGGACGGGTATCACGTTCAAGGCTTGAAACCACCTCGACCGTCCCCTTGCGATCAAGAATGCCGCCACTTTCACGCGGGCAAAGCAATCTTGGCAAATCATCCACCCCGCAGGCCGGGAATTGCAACCCGCATTCCTGCGGCACAAGATCACAGGCATTCGACACAGCCGCCATTTCAATGGCGGATTTGGTGCCATCAAGGAAACTGTTGAAAATCTGCGGGTTCATGCCGCCTGCCTGCGCCTGTTCCGGTGTCAGGCCATAGTGATGCCAGACATCATCGGGCGTCACATGATGATAGATCGGCAGATACTTGGTGCCTTTGCCTGCGCACGTAACCGGCAAGCCAATGGCCCGCGCCCAATCGACCATTTCGGAAATCAGGGCCGGTTGATCGCCATAGGCCATGGAATAGACAAGGCCAGCAGCCTCGGCCCGTTTGGCCAGAAGCGGCCCTGCAAGAACATCGGCCTCGACATTGACCATGACGATATGGCGGCCATGTTCTATGGCCTTGAGTGCAAAGCGAATACCCGCCGATGGACTTCCCGTGGCATCAATGATGACTTCAAGTCCGTCTGCGGCAATCAGGGCATCGGCATCCTCTGTGATCCAGGTGGTGCGGTTTTTGTATGCAGTGGCCGGATCGGTTGCCGAAAACCGGTCATCGGACCAGCCAACGCGGCGTAATGCCGCCTTGGCCCGGTCGATGCTGAGATCAGCGATGCCCAGAACGTGATAGCCCGGATGGTGTCCGGCCTGACTTAAAAACATCGATCCGAATTTACCGGCACCGATGATGCCAACCCGCACGGGATTGCCTTCATCGGCGCGCTTGCGCAGTTTTGCATCGAGATTCATTTAAATTCACTTCTCCGGCAGGACGTTACGCAGCCGATCGCTTGGCGACCAGCTCTTCAAGGCAGTTATCAGCGAGCGGGCTGATCGGGGTAAAATCGCGATGCGCAATCCACGGTTTGCGATTGAAGGCCCGGATATGGTTCGAGACCGCGCACAGGCTGAGATAGACAATCGTGCGATCAAACGGGCTGATATTGGGTGGGCTCGCGTGCACCAGATTGCCATGGAACATCACAACCGATCCTGCCGGACCAATTGGGGCTTCGCAGCCACCTTCAGCGGCGAGTTTGCTGACGGTTTCGCGATCAAGTGTCCAAAGCGGATAGGATGTGGTTTCAAGATCGTGTCCGGCCTTGAGAACGCCTGCCTTATGGCTTTTGGGAATGAACAGGAGCGGACCGTTGGCCGGTGTCACGTCTTCAAGGAACAGGGCGATATTAAAGGCACGCGGTTCGGGCATTTCATCGTCGCGCTGCCATGTTCCGTAATCCTGATGCCACTGCCAGACAGCACCATCAAAGGCTGCCTTGGCGTTGATCTTGTACTGATGCATGTAAACCTGTTCTTCAAGATACTGAACAACCGGTTCAATCAGGCGGGGATGGGCCCCAAGGCGGCGATGGGCTTCGTTATAGGTATGTGCGGCAAAGGCCGTGCGGGCGACACCGGATGTTTCGCGCCAGACCTCTTCACGGTCAGAGGCATAGATCTGCTTGGCTTCGGTCAGCAAAAGGGTGGCTTCTTCGCGCGAAAACAGTTCCGGCAAAAACACAAAGCCATCTTCGCGAAATTTCGCGAGCTCCGTCTCACTCAGTTTCATGACGTTTCCTCCGCGCCGCACATTATTGTTTGTTCTGTTGCGGCTGATGCCCGTTCGGGCGGTTAGTTGGTTTGGTGATCGGTATCCTTCATTTTCGAGATCAGGCGATGCTTGGCATTGCGCGTGTGTGTGATGGCCAGCATTTGGGCACGGTCACCATCGCCGGCACAGATCGCGTCGGCGATGGCTCCGTGTTCCGTCCAGACCGGGTCTCGGGATGATCCGGTCTGCAGGTCAGCATGCATCACGCGCCGAATTTGCAACCATACGGCTGCGGATGCCTCGGGCAACAGGGGGTTGCCCGAAAGACGATAGATCGTTTGATGAAATGCGACGTCGGCTGCAACAAGTTCTGCGGTGTCGCCGCTGCCCAGGGCGTGGTTCCCCTGTGTTATCGCAGCCCGCAGAGCCGATTCCCGATCCGAAGCCAGGGAGTGTGCCGCAAGACGGGCGGCGAGCCCGTCAAAGGCTTCTCGCAGGTCATAAACGTGACGGACCAGATCGGCATCAACGGCAGCAACGCGATATCCACGTCGTCCCATCGGTTCGACCAGTCCGTCACGACGCAACAACCCCAGAGCTTGCAACACTGGTTGCCGCGAGACGTTGAGTTCCTCAGCCAATGCTTCCTGACGCAAGGGTGTCCCGGGAGGGAGTGCACCGGAACACAAGGCATCAACCAGACGGTCATGCACTTCGTCAGTCAGACTTTTTCGACCGGAAAGAGGTTCCATCTTCGATCCTTCTTGGGTATGCGGAATACTGTATACACTAATTTCAACCAAGGGAAGATGCAAGTTCGGGCTATCAGTCTTCAGGATTGCACGTCTGGCTGATGTCCATGACAGGTTTGTGCGGTTTCTCTTGGAAATCCGGGGAAAATGACAGGCGTGATCGTGTTCACAGGGGCGCTCATCCAATTGCGTATTGTCGCCTGACCCAGACAGGGTCATCATGATTGCGATAACGATAAAAAGGAGAATGCATCATGACCCGTTTCATAGCTGCCTGCGTTCAGGTCAATTCCCGTGACGTCATGTCAGACAACCTTGCGCGTGCCGCGACCTATGCGCGCGATGCCCATGCGGCGGGTGCGCGGTTGATCGCATTTCCCGAAAACGTATCAATGATGTCATTTGGTGGCGAGAATGTCCGTGCAGCGGCCTTTCCGGAAAGTGAGCATCCCGGCCTGACATTCTTTTGTGATCTGGCCGAAGAACTGCAATCAACCCTGATTGTCGGATCGCTGCATGTGAAGGTCGCGGGTGAAGACCGGGTGGCAAACCGGTGCTTTGTCGTTGGCCCGGATGGCAAGGTGATCACGTCCTATGACAAGATCCATATGTTTGACGTCGATCTGGCCAATGGTGAGAGTTACCGCGAAAGCAAAACATTCCGCCCCGGCGACAGTGCAAAACTGGCTGATACCGAATTTGGCAAGGTCGGTGTCTCGATCTGTTATGACGTGCGGTTTCCCCATCTGTTTCGTGATTACGCCAAGGCGGGGGCACGGATTCTTAGCATCCCGGCGGCCTTTACCCGGACGACCGGGCAGGCGCACTGGCATACACTTTTGAAAGCGCGGGCTATTGAAAATGGCTGCTTTGTGATTGCCGCGGCCCAGTGCGGGGATCATCCGGGTGGGCGTCAGACATTCGGCCATTCCCTGATCCTTGATCCCTGGGGCGAGGTTCTGGCAGATGGCGGGACCGATCCCGGCTTTATTACAGCCGAGATCGATCTGGATCGGGTGGATGAAATCCGGCGCATGGTGCCATCCCTGCAAAACGGCCAGACCTATAAACCGTGCTGATAACGCACAGTGCAGATTGCCGGTTTGAAGTGGTCAGGCGTAACTGACCACTTCAAATTCGATGTCATCGCCGTCGCGGAAATAGAAGCGGCGACCGGGTTCGTAATCTGCGTGGTTATGGGTGCTGAAACCTGATGCCTTGATCTTTTCCTCGGTCGCATCAAGGTCTTCAACCACCACAGCAATATGGTTCATGCCACCCCGGGTGTGATAGGAATTGTCATTGGGCTCGGCTGTGCCGCTCTTGCCGTCGGCATTGCCCGGCGAATAGAGGGCGACATAGCTTGAACTGTTGCCGACATGATAGGTTTCGCCATCATTGATTGATGGTCCTTTCCAGCGTACTTCCCATCCGAACCAGTCATGCAGGTGCTGTGCGGTTTTGGCTGGGTCGGAAACGGTAAAGTTCACGTGTTCCAGATATGCTTCACTCATGGCATTTCCCCTTCATTTTTGCGGGTTACATTGATCTTGTTCCTTGTTGGTAATTCCTCAAGTTAAGTTCAGGTCAAGCAATAATTTGTACTGAAATATATGGATTTCTGATTTTTCTTCTCGGGCAGTTCACAGGTTTTCACGAAACAGTGTCGCAACGTCATTTCGAATTTCGGGCAGTTCGGGGCACGATTGGCCATCACGGAAACCCAAGCGGAGATGATGCAAAGATGTTCAAACAATTTCTGGCCGGGACGGCTATCCTTCTTGCCCTTTCGAGTGCCGCTGTGGCGGGGGAGCAATATGTCGATGAAACCGGCTTTGCCATCAGCGGCTATGATGCGGTGGCATATTTCAACCTGACCCAAAAAGATGATGGCATGATGCAGCCTCATGCTGTGCCTGGGCGTGCGGATATTACGGCGGATTACAACGGTGCCAAATGGGCCTTTGCAACGGCCGAAAATCGCGACATGTTTTTGGCTGACCCGGCGAAATATGCCCCGAAATATGACGGGCATTGCGCCTATGGTGTTGCAAAGGGGGCAAAGGTTCCTGCCAACCCGAACCTTTGGCGGATCGTGGATGGCGAGCTGTATCTTAACATCACGCCCGAAGTTGCCGAAACATGGAACAGCGATATTGCCGACTACATCATGGATGCCAATGATGAATGGTCGGACCTTGAGCCCAAATCGGCTTCAAATGACAGCTGGATGGAGATCGGTGACAATGATGGCACATATGATATGACCGCCCCGATCAAGTAGGCGGGCTCGCGCAAAGCAAAACACCCCGGCACATATTGTGGCCGGGGTGTTTTGGTATGTGGTTGGCACACAGATGATGCGGTTGCGATCAGTGTGCGCGAGCGTTATCAGCCTGCGATTTCGCCGCCATCCTGTTTGGTAACCGCGACAACTGACGGGCGCGGGGGAATGCCATCGGCAAAGTCCGGCCAGCGTGTGCTCGGGGCTTCATAGCTCGAACCATCCGCCGGATGCTGCACTGCAAGGAACAGGGTGGTTCCATCCGGGGTGAATTCCGGACCGCACATTTCGGCACCAACCGGGCAGGCAAAGAAGAACTTGGTCAGGGCGCGGCCCGGACCGTCAACATCGGTTGCCCACATACCGTCCGGAATGTCCGAACCCTGTGCGCCGTCAGAAGAAATCCACAGGCGGCCACGATGGTCGATCGCCATGTTGTCCGGGCAGGACAGCCAGGATTCAGCAGCCGGATGATAGACAGCCTTGTCGTCCGGGTTGGACGGATTGCCGGCAGCGAGCATGATGTCCCAGGTGAACCGGTTGGCGGTATGATCGGCATCCTTGCCACGGCCACCCGGAGGAGTGAGTTCAAGCACGTGACCATGCGGGTTGGCAGCGCGCGGGTTCGGCGCATTGCCTTCCTTGCGCTTGGAGTTGTTGGTCAGCATGACATAGACCTTGCCGTTGACCGGGTTCGGTTCAACATCTTCCGGGCGGTCCATCTGGGTTGCGCCCAGAAGGTCAGCCGCGCGACGGGTTTCGATCAGGACGTCTGCCTGACTGTTGAAGTCGTTTTCTGCGGTCAGCGGACCTTCGCCAAAGATCAAAGGCATCCAGTCAAGTGAGCCATCATCGTTGAACTTTGCTACATACAGGGTGCCTTCATTCAGAAGGTCCATGTTGGCAGCGCGGTCGTTCGGGTTGTACTTGTTTGCAGCAACGAATTTATAGAGATAGTCAAAACGCTGATCGTCGCCGGAATAAGCAACAATCGAGTTGTCCTTGTTCAGAACAACCGTTGCCCCTTCATGCTTGAAACGGCCCAGTGCAGTACGTTTCTTGGGCATGGAAGTCGGGTCATACGGGTCAATCTCGACCATCCAGCCAAACTTGTTCGGTTCATTGGGTTCTTTTTCGACATTGAAACGGTCGAAATATTTAATCCATGAGTACCAGCTCTCGGGGCTGATGCCGAGACGCTTGTAATTGCGTTCTTCGCTTGTCTTGGCAATGTCGCCGCCAAAGTAGCCATTGAAGTTTTCTTCGGAAATCAGAATGGTGCCCCATGGGGTCTTGCCACCAGCACAGTTATTCAGGGTGCCAATAACGCGGGTACCGGTATTGTCCGAGCTGGTTTTAAGGCGGTCATGGCCTGCTGCCGGACCGGTGATTTGCATTTCGGTATCAAGGGCGGAAATACGGCGGGCATATTTCGAGCCGTCAATGACCTGCCATTTGCCATTGGTCTTTTTGATCTCGACAATCGAGTGACCATGAGCAGCAATTTCATGAAGTGCCTGTTCCTGTGATGCGCCCATCGAGTCTTTCAGGCCTGGCCACATCAATTCGGCGTTGGTGTATTCATGGCTGATGCACAGCAGGCCATGATCCGAGCTGTTTGAGCCAACCGGAAGCGGCATATAGCCGACATAGTCACAGTTATAGCCAAACTGCTTGTTCTGTGCGGTTGCGTCGACCTGACCGGGAACGAATTCCGGTGCATCGGCGACAACCTTGTCACCCCAGCGGATCAGCACGTCGGCGTCGTAGCCTTCTGCGACCGCATGGGTTTCGGTAATTTTCTGCGGGATCGATTTGAAGGTCAGCGTGGATGCTGACTGCGCTTTGGCAACACCGCGGGTCGCAATGCCTGCGCCGACCACGGCCGAAGTTGCCATCAGGCCCTTGAAGAAACCACGCCGCGAGAAGCGTGCGTCGATCAGGTCCGAGATGCGCGGGTTACGGGTTGGATTGGAAGGAATGTCGTCGCGATCTTCAATAATTTCGAATTGTTCGCTCATGGCTTTTCTCTCTCTGTGCAGTGCCTGATACAGCGCGGAGAAAATGCCAGAAGATTCGAAATGTAATTGTGATGTTTTTGTTATGTTGTAACGGCGAGACGGGCGGATCGGAAACCACAAGGAAATCTGCGGAAGCAAGCGCGGGCACCAAGCAGTATTTCAGGTGCTGATGTCGTGTGCATATCAGGATGTCAGGGGTCTTTGGGCGACGATTGCCTGTTTGATGGCTGTAATCCCAGAATCGCCATGTCTGACGGGCCCTTGTTGGAATGCAACGATGTCCCAGTCGGCAAAGATGTTCTTCAGTTCGTCTTTTTCTAACAAAAAATCAGGTGAACGGGGGCGCCCGATCTTTTCATTCCCGGTCATGAAAGTCTCGTAGACTATTGTGCCACCAGATCGCGTGGCATTGCGCAGATGATCAAATAGCGGCCTGTGCAGATAATTGACGACAACAATCAGATCGAATTGCTGATTTCCCGGCGGCCAATGTCCGGTTTCCAGATCGGCCTGCTGCCAGTTAATGGATTGATCGGCCAGTTGATGGGCCAAGTGATCGACACGTGAAAGATCGCGATCAAGGGCGGTGACATCCCATCCCTGCTGCGCAAGCCAGAAACTGTGACGTCCGGCACCACAAGCCAGATCAAGCGCATGGTTTTGCCCGGCAGACGGGGCGGGGCAGTGCTGTGTGATCCAGTTGGACGGCAATTGGGATGACATTTTTGTAAATCTTGTTTATTGAAGGTTTCGCATGTGACTGGCGGAATGCCTCCGTCCGGGCCATATTACAGATAACTTAATGTTCTGCGACATATTCGGTTTCCACAAGTACCATCATGATTCTTTTCCAGCTTAAATGCGAACATGATCACGAATTTGAAGGTTGGTTCAAAGACGGCGCGACCTATGACGCGCAGGCCGCCGATGGCGACCTGTCCTGTCCGGTATGCGGCACGTCAAATGTGGGCAAGGCCCTGATGGCGCCGCGTTTGCGGACCTCACGCCAGAAAGAACAGGCCGCCGAGAAGCAGCATCAGAAAGCCGTTGCCGAAGCCGCCAAGGCTGCCATCGCCGAAATCCGTAAACAGGTCGAAACCAATTGCGAGCATGTCGGCAGCAAATTTGCTGAAGAAGCCCGCAAGATCCATTATGGCGAAGCCAAAAAGCGCGGTATCTACGGCGAGGCATCCCTTAAGGAAACCGCCGAACTGGTCGAGGAAGGCATTGATGTTCATGCCTTGCCCTGGGACGACGCACACAAGAAAAATTGATCGCGACAGTCTGTGGGTCTATAGGGTCTGCGGAACATATCTCCTAACGAACTTTTTGAAGAGCCGGAGCCGAGCTGTTCAGCACGGGGTGACGGCGGAAAATTTGCAGGGAGAACATGGTCCATGGGCTCTTATTGCGGCTGGACATGTTGAAAAACATCGGGCCGTGATTACTTTAAAACGCAAAGACTATACAAAAGTGGTGGTTGGGCGATTTGGTAAAGGTCCCGTGCGACTGGCTTTGGCCATGTGCGGGTTTCACCGTCTCATGATGACCACCGAGACATTAAGGACTTTGTTCCGTGCCCGGTTGAGCTGAGGCTGTGACGAAAGTCGGGGGAGAAACGTGACGTCACGGACTGCAATTGTTGATTACGTGCCATATCTGGTCGGTGCAATCGGTGCGGGGATACTGGTTTTTGGTGCTTCACTTTTTGGTATCCTGACGCGACCCGAAGGGCTGCTTGCCGTTCTGTGGCCAGCCAATGCGTTGTTGCTGGCGGCATTTGTGCGAGTGCCATCCATGAATACGCCGATCGGATGGCTGGCGGCATTCGGCGGGTTTATGCTTGCCGATATCCTGACCGGCAGTGATGTCAGCAAGGCTGCCTGGTTGACCGTGGCCAATATGTCCGGCGTTGCCGTCGGGTTGGCGCTGATCAGCAAACTCGATCCGGAAGACCGGAACTTGCGCAGGCCGTCGGGGGTTCTTTATCTTTGCCTGACAAGTGCGGCAGCCGCGACCGGGTCCGGATTGATGGGCATTGCCGTCGCCCTGATTGTCTTCCATTCCGATCCGGTTATGGCATTCGTGTTCTGGTCGAGCACCGAGTTCGCCAATTATGTCATCATCCTTCCCTTTGCGATGACAGTGTCGCGATTGCCCGATTTCCTGAATGGTTGGCAGCGGCTTGCAGGGCGCGTTAGACAGGACTGGAAAGTGCTGCTGGGCGGGATGCCCGCGCTTTCACTGGCTTTCAGTCTGGTTATGGTTTCGTTTGTCGGCGGGCCGGGCGCAATCGTTTTTCCGGTCCCGGCACTTTTGTGGTGTGCGCTGAGTTATCGGCTCAGTGTTGTATCGGTTCTGATTACGTTGCTTTCGCTCTGGCTTATGATTGTGTTGGAGCTTGATCTGCTTGCTAATCTGCCAGAAGGGGCTGACCCCTATTATGGTGTCATATCCACTCGGCTGGGGATTGCCATGCTTGCCCTTGGTCCTTTGACGGTTGCGTCAATTGATCGTGCAAGGTCAGCCCTTGTCGAGCGGCTCGATCATGCGGCCAATCATGATTATCTTACCGGTCTTCTTACCCGCGGGGCTTTCATGCCGTTGGGGCAGGAAATGGTTGACCGGATTGCCGCGCAAAAAGGCCGCCTGACGGTCATGGTGATGGATCTTGATCTCTTCAAGGAAATCAATGACAGCCATGGACATGCGACCGGTGACAGAATCCTGATCGAAGTGGCCCGTGTCATTCAGCGCAACTTGCGGGGAACCGATCTGTTTGCTCGTCTTGGCGGCGAAGAATTCGCAATTCTTGTTCCTGATATCGCCAAAGTCGATGCCCAGGGATTGGCGCAACGGATTCGCAAGGCGGTCGAACAGGCAAGCATCGTGGCCGCGAACGATGTGCCGATCCATACGACGGTCAGTATCGGACTTCTATATCGCCAACCCGATCAGCCGATCAGGATCGATACTCTTTTGAATGAAGCTGACCGGGCAATGTATGAAGCCAAGGAAAACGGTCGTAACCGTGTGGTCGCGCGTTAAGCCGCATCAGGCTTGCGCGCAATCACCATGTAATTGACATCAAGA
Source organism: Thalassospira profundimaris (assembly GCF_003326795.1). Taxonomy (GTDB): domain Bacteria; phylum Pseudomonadota; class Alphaproteobacteria; order Rhodospirillales; family Thalassospiraceae; genus Thalassospira; species Thalassospira profundimaris_C. Next base: position 102,835 of record NZ_JPWI01000011.1, read on the forward strand.
TCACGCGGCGCGGGATACCATTTGTCATTGATCGGGTTATAGGCAACCCCGGTGATATCGGTCAGCTCAAGACCGGCCCCGCGCAAATAGCCCGACATTTCAGACGGTTTGACGAATTTTCGCCAGTCATGCGTGCCAGCCGGAAGCCAGCGCAGAATATATTCCGCACCGATCTTGGCCAGTGCCAGTGACTTGATGGTGCGGTTCAGGGTCGCGACAAACATCAATCCGCCGGGTTTCAGCACCGATGCACAGGCCTGCATGAAGAATTGCGGATCATCGACATGCTCGATGACTTCCATATTCAGCACGATATCAAACTGTTTGCCTTCATCGGCCAGCATTTCGGGCGTGCAGCAACGGTAATCGATCTCAAGGCCTGATTGTGCAGCATGGACCTTGGCGACTTCGATGTTGTTTTCGGCTGCATCAATCGAGGTCATTTTTGCCCCCATCCGCGCCAATGGTTCGGAAAGCAAACCGGCACCACAGCCAATATCGATGATCTCGATATCCTTTAGCGGTTCGATCTGGTTGGGATCACGACCGAGATGGGCGCAGATATTGTCTCGCAGAAGCTGCAAGCGGACCGGATTGAAGCGGTGCAGGGGCTTCATCACGCCATTCGGATCCCACCATTTTTCGGCCATTGCAGAAAAACGTGCAATTTCCTCTGCATTGGCGGTACGGCTGGTTTTGGCGGATGCTTCCGACATGACGTGGCTCCAAAGGCATGAAATCAAATCTGTTATGCTGTGCCCTGTTTACGCGGGCCGGAACGGCAAGGCAATACTCAGCTGTCAAAAGCGCGATCTTCCATAAGCAGCAGCCGCGATGTGTCCGGTGTCAGGTGCCTTGCAAGGGTGGAATGGTTTGTCAGGGTTTCTGGGTAAAATTCGCACGATATTTCTCTGAATTTGCGGTCTCCGAGCCTTTCCAGACATATTTGCCTTATAAAAATTGCATCGACGCAATTTATCGGCTGCGTTGATGCTTGTTTCGCGATGATTATGGAAGTATTGATAACGCCGCCCGGATCAGGAGAAGCGCCGAGTTAATGGCATTGCACCCCTGATATGGGACCGGATCACATACCGTCATTCTCGGATCGCCGATGGACGGAGAGCATAGCGGGGATACTTCATGGCCCGTATTGTCATGAAATTTGGCGGCACTTCGGTCGCTGATGTTGATAAAATCAAAAACGTAGCACGTCGGGTCAAGGCCGAGGTGGACGCTGGCAATCAGGTAGCTGTTGTCGTTTCCGCCATGTCAGGCAAGACCAACGAACTGGTCGGCTGGGCGCAGGAAGTCTCGCCGATGTATGATGCACGTGAATATGACGTCATCGTATCGTCGGGTGAACAGGTGACTGTCGGTCTTCTGGCCATGGCACTGCAGAGCATGGATGTGCCTGCACGTTCCTGGCTCGGATGGCAGATCCCGATCAAGACTGATGGCGCACATGCCAAGGCCCGTATCAAGGAAATCGACACCACCGAACTCGACAAGCGCATGAATGGCGGCGAAGTCGTTTGCGTGGCGGGTTTCCAGGGGATTGCCCCGGATAACCGGATCACAACACTTGGTCGTGGTGGTTCCGATACATCTGCTGTGGCGCTTGCGGCTGCACTGAATGCTGATCGTTGCGACATCTATACCGATGTCGAGGGTGTTTACACCACCGATCCGCGCATTGTGCCCAAGGCCAAGAAGATCGAAAAGATTACCTACGAAGAAATGCTGGAACTGGCTTCGCTGGGTGCGAAGGTCCTGCAGACCCGTTCGGTTGAGATGGCCATGAACCATCGCGTCCGGGTACAGGTCCGTTCGACCTTTAGTGAAGCAGAAGGAACACTTGTTGTAGACGAGGACGAAATCGTGGAACAGGAAGTCGTCAGCGGAATTGCCTATAGCCGTGACGAAGCCAAGATCACCTTGGTTAAAGTCGCAGATAAACCGGGTATTGCCGCTTCTATCTTCAGCCCGCTGGCTGATGCGAATATCAACGTCGATATGATCGTGCAGAACGTCTCCGAAGACGGCAAAAGCACGGACATGACCTTTACCGTTCCGCGGGGTGAATTCCAGCGTGCGCTTCAGGTTATCGAAAAAAACAAAGACAAGATCGCCTATCAGGAACTCCTGAGCACCTCTGATGTGACCAAAGTGTCGATCATCGGTGTCGGTATGCGATCCCATGTTGGCGTTGCGCGCAAAATGTTTGAAACCCTTGCTGAAAAGGGCATCAACATTCAGGTCATCTCGACCTCGGAAATCAAGGTCAGCGTGCTGATCGCCGAGGAATATACCGAACTTGCAGTCCGTGCCCTGCACACTGCCTACGGTCTTGATGACGAATAATTTCGACAGAACGATCGCTTTTGCGCGATTAAGCCACTGTTAAATTACGTGTAATACTACATACTAGCTGGAACGATGTGTTTCGGCCTTTGTAATGAAATGGCAGGGAACCTCGCGTTCCCTGCATTTCTGCTTTGGGGTACTGACAATATGAGCGATCCGAAATTTGACGCAGCACACGCGCGCCTTGAAAAGCTGTGGGCAGCGGGCAAGGAATTCCTTGGAACCGACTATGCCATCATGGCTGGCGCAATGTCGTGGGTGTCTGAACGTCACCTGGTTTCGGCAGTCTCGAATGCAGGCGGCTTTGGTGTGATTGCCTGCGGGTCCATGACCCCGGATTTGCTGTCGGCTGAAATTGCCGCCACCAAGGAAATGACCAAGAAGCCGTTTGGCGTCAATCTGATCACCATGCATCCGCAGCTTGATGATTTGATTGAAGTCTGCCGCGAACATAACGTCGGTCACGTGGTTCTGGCAGGTGGTTTGCCGTCTTCGGCATCAATCAAGCAGGCCAAGGAATTTGCCAAGGTTGTCTGTTTTGCCCCGGCACTGGTTCTGGCCAAGAAGCTGATCCGTTCGGGTGCTGATGCGCTGGTCATCGAAGGCAGCGAAGCAGGCGGTCATATTGGCCCGGTGTCGCTGACCGTTCTGGTGCAGGAAATCCTGCCCGAGATTTCCGACATCCCGGTTTTCTGTGCCGGTGGTATCGGACGTGGCGAAGCCATCACCGGTCTTCTTGAGCAGGGTGCCGCCGGTGTTCAGATCGGAACCCGTCTGGTTTGTGCCGAAGAATGCATTGCCCATCCTGATTTCAAAAAGGCCTTCATCCGTGCAAGTGCGCGCGATGCGGTAACCACCGTGCAGCTTGACGATCGTTTCCCGGTTATTCCGGTGCGTGCCCTTGCCAACAAGGGAACGGACGAGTTCCGTGAAACCCAGCGCAAGGTCATCGAAAAATTCCGTTCCGGTGAACTTGACCAAGGTGCCGCCCAGCTTGAAATCGAACATTTCTGGGCCGGTGCATTGCGCCGTGCGGTGATCGATGGTGACGTTGAAAGCGGATCGGTTATGGCAGGGCAGTCGGTTGGTATGGTAAAGAAAGAACAACCGGTTACAGAAATTCTGCAAGAGTTGGTCGAACAGGCCGTGCAATCCCTGATTAAGAGAGACAGCTAAGCCAAATGAGCATTCCGTCCGCCGCAGTCTCAGGTCCGCGACGCCTTTTAAAGCGCGTCCGCGACGTCATGGCTGGTCCGGGGACTGCTGAGGAACGCCTGGGACAGATCGTGACGATCATTGCTGCTGATATGGTGGCAGAGGTTTGCTCGGTCTATGTCATGCGTGCGGGCGAGGTGCTTGAGCTGTTTGCGACATGTGGTCTGTCCAAAGAGGCCGTCCACATGACGCGTCTTCGCGTCGGCGAGGGGATTGTCGGTTTTGTTGCCGCCCATGCCCGCCCGCTGAACCTTAAGGACGCGCAAGGCCATCCCAACTTTGCCTATCGCCCGGAAACGGGCGAGGAAATCTATCATTCCATGATCGGCGTGCCGATCTTGCGCGGTGGTCGGATCATAGGCGTTCTGGCCGTTCAGAACCGCACAGAACGCCTTTATTCCGAGGACGAGCAGGAAGCGCTTGAAAACGTTGCCATGGTGCTGGCCGAAATGGTCGCCGGTGGTGAGCTGGTCAGCCGTGAGGAACTGATACCGACCGACGGGATTGCGCTTTTGCCACTGCGTCTTGGCGGTGCGCGTCTGGCACCGGGGATTGGCAAGGGGATTGCCGTTCTTCACGAACCACGTATCGTCATTGATCGCATGGTTGCCGAAGACCCCGAAGAGGAACTGACGCGTCTGCGCGAAGCAATGCGCGGACTTCAGAACCATCTCGACAAGATGCTTGAAGCCGTATCGGGCATTGACGGCATTGATGAGGCCGATGATCCGGGTGACATCCTTGAAGCCTACCGGATGATTGCCCAGGATACCGGCTGGCTGAACCGTATTACCGAAGCTGTGCATACCGGCCTGACCGCCGAGGCGGCGGTTCAAAAAGTTCATGACGATACCCGGGCGCGCATGGCGCAGGTTTCAGATCCGTATTTGCGCGAGCGCTTGCATGATCTTGAAGATCTGGCCAACCGTTTGTTGCAGCACCTTTCGGGACAATATCAGTCCCCGGCATTTGGCGATCTTCCGGATGATATCATTCTGGTTGCGCGCAATATCGGTCCGGCAGAGCTTCTTGATTATGACCATACCCGTCTGCGTGGTCTTGCCCTTGAAGAAGGGTCGCATACCTCGCATGTGGCGATTGTTGCGCGTGCGCTTGATATTCCGGTTCTGGGCGGGGTCAAGGGCGTTCTCGACAAGGTCGAAGGCGGTGATCCGCTGATTGTCGATGCCGATAATGCCCAGTTGTTTGTGCGCCCGTCCGAAGATGTGCGTGCCGTGATTGACGGGGCATTACGGGCGCGTGCGGAACGCAAGGCACTTTATGCCCAGATGCGTGACATGCCCGCGCGCACGACAGACGGAGCCGATATCTCGCTGAATGTGAATGCGGGTCTTTTGATCGATGTTCCCCATGTTGTGGAAAGCGGTGCGGACGGGATCGGGCTGTACCGGACGGAAATTCCGTTCATGGTGCGCTCGGCCATGCCAGACATCACCGATCAGACGCGCCTTTATGACCGGATATTCGAACAGGCCGAAGGTCGTCCTGTCGTATTTCGAACCCTTGATGTCGGCGGTGACAAATTGCTGCCGTATTGGGAGGATATGACAGAGGAAAATCCGGCAATGGGGTGGCGGTCGATCCGTATTACCCTTGATCGTCCCGCAGTGCTGGTTCATCAGTTGCGCGCATTGATCCGTGCAGGGCATGACCGTGATCTTTACATCATGTTCCCGATGATCGCCGAAGTGGCCGAATTTGATCAGGCCAAAGAGCTTCTTGATCATCAGCTCAGGCGTGAAGCTGCGCGCGGCTTTGTGCCGCGTAAGGTCGAAGTCGGTGCGATGCTTGAAGTCCCGGCTCTTATCTGGCAGGCGCCTGCGTTGCTTGACCGGGTGGATTTCCTGTCTGTCGGGACCAACGACCTGTTGCAGTTCATGTTTGCCGCAGATCGTGGCAATCCGCGGATTGAAGGGCGATATGATACGCTTTCACCAAGTGTATTTGCTTTTATGCGGCAATTGGTGACATTGTGTGACCAGCGGAATGTCCGCCTGACCATTTGTGGTGAAATGGCCGGGCGCCCGCTCGAAGCGATGGCTCTTATCGGTTTGGGAATCAAACGATTGTCGATGGCACCTGCCTCTGTCGGTCCTATCAAGGAAATGGTCAGAAGTATGTGCAAGGCTGAAGTTGAACAATATGTTCTGTCGATAATGGGCAGTTCCACCAGATCGTTGCGTTCGCGTCTTAAGGCTTTCGCAATAGATCATGGTGTAAAACTTTAAAAAATATCGCTTTTGGTGGGGTAGTCTGCTATTTTTATTGCTAGATCGTAACGTGGGGGTGCGGAGTTGGCGATCAAAAAGCGAAAGGAAGATCATTTGGATGATGAATCCCGTGAACGCCTGCGTTTCAGGCCTCTTTCAGGGGATATACCATCAAATGATGTCGTGATGGACGCAGAGAATAATCAGTTCGGTGGTGGATCCGCCGACGTCGGAAGCCTGCTTAGGGCGACCCGTACAGGATTAGGGCAATCTGTCGAAGACGTTTGCCAGATGCTGCGTATTCGTAAAATTTACATCGAAGCCATCGAGAATGGTGACTATTCGGTTTTGCCAAATGGTCCCTATGGTCTTGGCTTCGTAAAGGCATATGCCGAGCATCTTGGCCTTGACGGGGCCGAAATGATCCGTCGTTTCCGTGAAGAAAGCAATGCGCCCGCGGTCCGCAGCGAGTTGTCCTTCCCGAAACCGGTTCAGGAAAGCCGTGTGCCCGGTGGGGCCGTGCTGCTGATTGCGGTGATGCTGGGTCTTGGTGCCTATGGTGGATGGTACTATCTGTCGAGCCAGGGCAAAACCATTGCCGATCTTGTCGATCCGCTGCCAGAACGTCTGGCAAGCTATTCGACAATGGCAAATGAACAGTCCGAACCGCGTAATCTTGAAAATGCGGCAGAAGCAAGGGCTGCCGAGGCCGAGGTTCCTGTAACTTCACCGGCTGCTTCGGAGACTGCGGTGACGGGGGCATCTGATGCGCCGGTGGCCGCGACCGAAGAAACCGTTGCTCAGGAACCGGTTGTCGAGCCGCAAGCTGCTCCTGCTGCTGAACTTGCCGAAACGAACGAGGCACCTGCACCGGTCGTTGCCGAGGAACCCACCGCAGCCGAGCCGGTTGTGACGGAAACCGCCGAGGCACCGGAAGCAACACCAGCACCGGTTGCAACCCAGACAGCACCCGCTGCAACGCCAGCACCGGCACCTGCGGCACCAAGTGCCGAAGTTGCATCGGTTCCGGCCGCGCCGGACGTTGATGATGCCGGTGGTGCCCGTGTGTTTGGTGCTGTCAATGTTGATAGCCGGGTGACGATTTCAGCGGTTGAAACCAGCTGGGTCCGTATCCGCGAAGCAGATGGAAATGTTCTTCTGACCCGGATGCTGACAGCTGGAGACACCTACAAGGTGCCGAATCGTGACGGTTTGAAACTTGAAGTCGGGAATGCCGGTGCGCTGACATACAGCATCGACGGTGCCGAGGCCAAACCGGTCGGCAATTATGGCGCAGTGATCTCTGATTTCTCGCTTGATGTTGACGATCTGTCGGCCATTGGACAGACAACCGTTCAGTAGGTTTTTCGCCAGCAAGACGGCACTCGGAACCGAATAAATGCAAAAGGCGGCCCCACGGGTCGCCTTTTTCGTGTCAGATATGCGAAATCTGGCTGAAAATCTGTCAGGCAACGGTTTCTAATCTGTGTCTGATAAGCTATATACACCCCCAAGACATCTTGAACATTTTGGAACCGGAAATGAGCGTCCGCCCATATCGCGATATTGAACGCCGCCAAAGCCGCAAAATCCGTGTTGGTAATGTGGAAGTTGGTGGAGATGCACCGATCTCTGTGCAGTCGATGACCAATACCCTGACCACCGATGTGAACGCGACAGTCGCGCAGATCCTTCGTCTGGAAGAAGCCGGTGCGGATATCGTTCGTGTATCCTGCCCGGATCAGGAGTCAACGGCGGCCCTGAAAGACATCATCAAACAGGTGCATGTCCCGATCGTTGCCGATATCCATTTCCATTACAAACGTGCCATCGAGGCTGCAGAAGCCGGCGCGGCCTGTCTTCGTATCAATCCGGGTAATATCGGATCGACCGAGCGTGTGCGCGAAGTCGTCAAGGCCGCCAAGGATCATGGCTGTTCGATGCGTATTGGTGTGAATGCCGGGTCGCTTGAGAAGGAACTTCTGGAACGCTATGGCGAACCATGCCCGGAAGCCATGGTCGAAAGCGCGCTTAATCACGCCAAAATTCTTGAAGATCAGGATTTCCGCGAATTCAAGATTTCTGTCAAGGCATCGGATGTGTTCCTGGCGGTTGCCGCCTATTACGGCCTTGCCGAGGCATGTGACTATCCGCTGCATCTTGGCATTACCGAGGCCGGTGGTCTGCGTGGTGGTACGGTCAAATCATCCATCGGCATGGGGAACCTTCTTTGGGCGGGGATTGGCGATACGCTGCGTGTATCGCTTTCGGCTGATCCGGTTGAGGAAATCCATGTCGGGTTTGATATTCTGAAATCGCTTGGTCTGCGGACCCGTGGCGTTCAGATCATTTCCTGTCCGTCATGTGCACGACAGGGCTTTAACGTGGTTGATACCGTGGCCGAGCTTGAAAAGCGTCTTGCCCATATCTCGACCCCGATTTCGCTATCTATCATTGGCTGTATCGTCAATGGTCCGGGCGAAGCCCGCGAGACCGATATCGGTCTGACCGGCGGTGGTGGTGGAAATCACAAGATGTATATCTCAGGCCGTCCCGATCATAATATCAGCACCGAAAAGATGGTCGACCACATCGTCGAACTGGTCGAGGAACGTGCTGCCAAGATCGAAGCCGAAGAAGCTGCAAAACAGACCGCAGCGGAATAGCAACGCTGTATTGATCAATTTTGGCTTTCCGCTACATCGGCGGAAAGCTATTTTCATGTTCACATGAATTTGCGCATGCTGGATTTTTAGCGCAAATATCTGGAATTCAAGTTAGATCGGAGACCCAAAGTGGCATCGCTTCAACCCGTCCGTGGTACGCACGACCTTCTGCCAGAACAGAACCGTCTGCAAGATTACATCGCGAATACTGCACGCGAAATCGGCGAGTTGTATGGCTACTATCGCATGACCACGCCGATCTTTGAATTTACCGAGGTCTTTGCCCGTACCCTTGGCGATACGTCCGACGTTGTGACCAAGGAAATGTACACCTTTGAAGATCGCGGCGGCGAACAGATCACCTTGCGTCCCGAAGGAACAGCAGGCATTGCACGTGCCTATATCTCAAACGGCATGCAGCAGATGTCGCCGGTCAAGGTCAGCTATTATGGCCCCATGTTCCGCTATGAACGCCCGCAGAAAGGCCGTCAGCGCCAGTTCCACCAGATCGGTGCCGAGCTTCTTGGCGTTGAACAGGTTGCCGGCGATATCGAGATGATTGGCTATGGTGCGCATATCCTGAAGCGCCTTGGTCTGTGGGACGATATCACGCTTGAACTCAATACCCTTGGTGATCCCGAAAGCCGTGCGGCCTATCGCGATGTGCTGGTCGAATATTTCAAGGGCCATTTTGACAAGCTGTCCGAAGACAGCCGGGCGCGTCTTGAAAAGAACCCGCTGCGTATTCTTGATTCCAAGGATGAAGGCGACCGTGAACTGGTGGCAAATGCGCCGTTGTTCTCGGAGTATCTGAATGAGCACAGCAAGGAATTCTTCAAGGGCCTGACCGGTGGTCTGGGTGACATCGGGATCGGCTATGAGCTGAACCCGCGTCTGGTGCGTGGTCTGGATTACTATTGCCACACCTGCTTTGAATTCACCACCAACACCCTTGGCGCACAGGGCACGGTGATGGCCGGTGGCCGTTATGACGGTCTGATTTCGACCATGGGCGGTCCGCAGACTGCCGGTGTTGGCTGGGCCGCGGGTGTTGAACGTCTTGCCCTTATGGTCGGTGAAGCACCGGCGGGCGCACGCCCGGTTGCCCTGATCCCGATGGGGGATGCCGCCGAGGCAAAATGTCGCACGCTGGCCCAGACCCTGCGTGAAGCAGGTATTGCGGTCGAGCTTGGCTATTCCGGAAATATGAAGAAACGCATGAAGCGCGCCGACAAGGCAAATGCCAGCCGTGCTGTCATCCTTGGTGATGATGAACTGGCCAAGGGTGTCGCCCAGTTGCGTGATCTTGATAGCGGCGAGCAGCAGGAAGTTGCGCTTGATCAGCTTGCAGATGTGATCGGCAAAAAGTGAGAGCGGTGTGACAGACGGACCAACGCATGAGGATGCCGGAGATTGGCCGCTTGATCGCCTGATGGTGATCGGCACCAATCATCGGCGCTCAAGCGAGGATACCAGAGACCGTCTGTTCATTGACGAAGCCCGCCTGCCACAGTTTCTTGCCGCAATCGAGCAAGCCCGACTGGGGCAGGCCGTTGTCGTTTCAACCTGCAACCGCACCGAGGTTCATCTTCTGGCGTCCGAGGCCGAGCGGGGGCGTGAACGTCTGATTGATCTGATGTCGCTTTGGGGCGATATCGACCGGGACCAGCTGGCAAGCGAACTTTATATCCGGTCCGGTCGTGATGCGCTTCGCCACATGTTTGCTGTGGCGGCGTCGCTTGACAGTCTGGTGATTGGTGAGCCCGAAGTCTTCGGGCAGGTCAAGGATGCGCACCGCATTGCGCGCAAGCATGAACTTGTCGGGCGTGAGCTGGAACTGGTCTATCAGACCGCCTATGCGATTGCCAAAAAGGTCAGAAGCCAGACCGGTATCGGGCAGGGAGCGGTATCCATCGCCGCAGCAGCGCAATCTGTAGCCCGGGATCTGCATGGTGATCTTAGGGATTGCACGCTGTTGCTCGCCGGGGCCGGGGATATGGGCGAACTGATCGCCGCATCGCTTGCCGAGCGCGGTATTGGTCGCATTCTTGTGACAGACCGCCTGACCGCAAGGGCACGTTTGGTGGCGCGCAGGCTTGATTGCCACTGGTCGGAAATGGATGATCTTGACCGGCTTCTGGCCGAGGCTGATCTGGTTCTGACCGCTGGCGGGTCGCGGCGCTACATGATCGACAAGGAACGGGCGCATGCGGCGGTCAAACGCCGTCGGTTCCGTCCGGTGCTGATGATTGATACCGCCGTTCCCGGCGATATCGATCCGCAGGTTGATGAAATTGATGAAGTGTTCTTTTACCGGATCGAGGATCTGGAAAAGATCGCGGCCGAGGGCCGTGGCGGACGCGAGGAAAAGGCTGATGAAGCCTGGAGGCTGATTGAAGCCGAACTTGACGGTTTTGTCCGCGACCGGGCCCAGCGTGCGGCAGTGCCAGCGATTGCCGATTTGCGCAGGCGGTTCGAAGCCGTGCGCGAAGATGCGCTGCGCGAAAGTCATGGTGATGCAGAAAAGGCGACCCGATTGCTGATCAATCGTCTTTTGCATACACCGACCCAGGCCCTGAAAGATTTGGCGACGACAACAGACGGTGCAGGCACCGTGGAATGGGTGAAAGCCCAGAAACTGTTGGCGCGTCTGTTTGAACTTGATGATAAACCGCTTGCCGGTCATACCGACCCGGGCGATCCCGAACAGGAGAATAAAGAGTGAGTTTGGACCTTGGTAAACTTGAAGGCGTTGTACGCCGGTTCGACGAACTCAATGCGCTTCTTTCCAGTGGCGAACTGGATGGCGACGGCTTTGCCAAAATGTCGCGTGAACATGCGGAACTGGCGCCGGTGGTCGAGGCGATTGACGCCTATAAGCGTCTTTTAAGCAATCTTGAAGAGGCCGAGGAAATTCTGGCCGATACGTCCGGTGATCGCGAGATGCGCGAAATGGCCGAAGTCGAGAAATATGAAATTCTCGAAAAGCTTCCTGATGCCGAACGTCAGATGAAGCTGATGCTGATCCCGAAAGACAGCGCAGACACCAAAAACGCCATTCTTGAAATTCGTGCGGGGACGGGCGGCGAGGAAGCAGCCCTGTTTGCCGCCGATCTTTACCGCATGTATCAGCGTTATGCCGAAAACCGCGGCTGGAAGTTCGAACAGATGGATGCCAGCGAAAATGATCTTGGCGGCTTTAAGGAAGTCATCGTCAACGTATCGGGCACCGACGTTTTTGCGCGTTTGAAGTTCGAAAGTGGTGTGCATCGCGTTCAGCGTGTTCCGGTAACCGAGGGCGGCGGGCGTATCCACACATCTGCCGCCACCGTTGCTGTTCTGCCCGAGGCCGAGGAAGTTGATATCCGCATCGATCCAAAAGATCTGCGTATTGATACCTATCGATCCCAGGGGGCTGGTGGTCAGCACGTTAACACCACCGATAGTGCGGTGCGCATCACCCACATTCCGACCGGTGTTGTCGCGGCCAGCCAGGAAGCAAAATCGCAGCACAAGAACAAGGAAAAGGCGATGAAGATGCTGCTTTCGCGCCTGTATGATCAGGAACGTGAAAGCAAGGACAGCGCGCGTGCGGCTGACCGTAAATCACAGGTCGGTTCGGGGGATCGTTCGGAACGTATCCGCACCTATAACTTCCCGCAGGGTCGTGTTTCGGATCATCGTATTAACCTCACACTTTATCGTCTTGATGACTTCATTGCGGGTGGTCCGTCGGTGGATGAAATGATTGATGCCCTGATTGCCGAAGAACAGGCCCAGAAACTGGCCGAGATCGAAGGGTAAGCATGTCAGTGCAAACTGCATCAACACTTGGTGGTCTGATGGCTGAGGGCGTTGCAGCTCTTGATGCTGCGGGGATCGAGAATGCCCGGATGGATGCGCGCATTTTGCTTGCACGTGCCGCCGGTGTTGATGGTGGTCGCATTTCGGCATGGCCCGAAGACGAAGTATCGGACTCAAAAGCCGCGATCTTTCGCGATATGATTGCGCGTCGCATCGGTCATGAACCGGTCGGGCGGATTTTGGGTGAACGTGATTTCTGGCGGCATACCTTTAAACTCGCGCCTGATACACTTGAACCGCGGCCCGATAGCGAAACGCTTGTCGAATGGGCAATTGATTTCCTTGAAGATAACGACGCGCCACGGATCGTTGATTTCGGGACCGGGACAGGATGTTTGTTGTTGTCCGCTATTGGTGATCTTCCCGGGGCAACCGGGATCGGGCTTGATATCAGCGAAGGGGCGGTTGCCTGTGCGCAGGAAAATGCCAAAGCCCTTGATCTGGACAGCCAGGTCGTATTTCGGGTCTCGGATTGGGATAGTGCCCTTGATGACTGCGAGCGCGCCGAGGGATTTGATCTTGTGATGTCCAATCCGCCCTATATCACACAGGCGGAAATGGAAACGCTGTCACCCGAAGTTCGGAAGTTTGATCCACGTCGCGCACTGACGGACGAAGGTGACGGATTGGCGGCCTATCGGGTGTTGTCACAGGTGGCATTCGATCTGGCCAGGCCCGGTGGATTTGTGATCTTCGAAATCGGACGCGGGCAGGAAAAAGACGTCGGCCAGCTGCTGGTCGAGGCCGGATTTGTTGGCGTCGAATATCGTGAAGACCTTGGCGGAATTGTTCGCTGCGTAGCAGCAAAGAAAACCCGTTGTTCCGTCGGGCGGTGCGTAATCTGAGTTTTGCGTCGCTGTGATGTAAAAAAAGCGATTGGCAATGAAAAAAACAGTTGGAATAACAGATCAAGCCATATAGGTTGGTTTTAACGGGCCGGGTGCCCGACGCGCTTATGAAAGCGCCGTGTTCCCCAGTAAACAGTCAACAATCTCCGTTCCTTTGATGGTTCTCGGCAGGTTTGTGTAGTTGCCGTTTGACCGGTGCTGTTTAGCGGGAAATATGTTTTTCAGACGGAGTGGTTCCGGGGCCGATGATGCCACCGGATTGTCCTTCAACACCAAAGTCATGTTGATATGAGAAATAACAATAAACGTCCGCGCGGACGGCAACAGTCTAACAAACGTCCAGTTAATCCAAAATTCCAGAATTTTGACAGTAATGGACCGGATGGTCGTGTTCGCGGGAACGCGCAGCAGGTCTATGAAAAATACATTTCGCTCGCCAAGGATTGCACCGACGATCCTGTACTTGCGGAAAACTTCTATCAGCACGCTGAACATTACCACCGCATTCTTCAGGCGGCTCAGGAATGGGAAAACCAGCGTCGCGAAGAGCGTGGCGGCGATAACCGCCCGCGCAATAACCGCGGAAACCGCGATGATCGTACAGATGACCAGTCCGGTCAGAGTGACGATGCGCAGACTGAAAACACCGAGAGTGCAGACAACATGTCTGATGATAACGGTGTAGACCAGTCTGACGGCGAAACCACGGCAAGCGAAAACACTGACACTGCATCCGCAGATGATGGTGAAGACAAGCCGAGACGCAACCCGCGTACACGCCGTACCGATGGTCGCGCAACCGGTCGTGGTCGCCCGCGCAAATCCGAAAGCGGTGATGCGGTTGCTGCCGACAGCACCCCGGCCCCGGCTCCGGCGGCAGATGCCGCTGGTGATGATGCACCTGCTGATGCCGACACGGCAGAGCAGGGTGACGACGGTGAAAAGAAACCGCGTCGCGCATCAAGTGCAACTTCGCGTACGCGTGGTCGTCATCCGACCGCACGCCGCGGACGCAGCCGTGCTGCCGGTCGTGATGATGAAGAAGCCGTTTCTTCGGACGAGGGATCGGAGCCGGTATCGGCCTGATCGCGTCATATCGCCCGTCTCAACATGACAAACACCTCTGCAGGTCAATGACTTGCAGGGGTGTTGTCGTTTCAGGTGCATTTTGCCAGATCGACGGGCGGTTTTACCGGTCAAACCTGTAAAACAATAAAGCGGAATATAACGTGCAACCGCTGATTAATGTTGATATCAGTTTATGAAAATCACAAATAATTCCGTAAGGTTGTTGTCAGCTTGTCGTGTTTGATCATGACCATCGGAAAACGCGTTTAATCGGGGAGTTTTTGATGGGGGCTGGGCTATTTCGGGTCGTCATGGTGCTGTTATGGGCGCTGGGCGGGATGATCATCGCTCTGGGACTGTTTAACGGCGACTATGAGTTAGCCCTGCTTGGGGGTGTTTGTTTCATTATCCCGATGTTCCTGCCACTGGTTATCATGGCGGTTAACCGGGCAAGTCACCCGTCGCCAAAGTCCAAGAAATCGCTTTCTCCGGCCCAGGCTGCTAAGATCAAGGCCGAGGGGCAATGGGCCAAGCGCGAAGACCTTACCGCGCGCAAACTTCTTGAAAACAACCCGCCTTTTGTTCTGGGGCGCTGGGGTGACGAGAAACGGTTGATTGGTGCAGCCGGTTTAAAGCGCGTTTTGACATTTTCAACCACACCCGATGAATATTACCGCGCATCGGCAGAACCCAATGCGCTTTTGCATACAGGCAATCTGTTTGTATATGAGCGTTTCGGCAGCATCTATCGCGCGACACATGATCGTCGCAGCAAGATGGGGCAAAAACTCATTGTGCTTGATCCTCATGGGCAAAGCGGGACGAAAACACACCAGTTCAATCCGTTCGATTTCATCCGCCAGCAGGGCGAGGGTATGATCACCGATACCGGATTGATCGCCGATACGCTTCTGGCGCCGATGTTTGTACAGGAACTTGATGAACAGGAAGTCAGGATTGCCCGCACCCTGTTGCAGGGCTTTATCGTCTATACGATCCAGAAAAGCCTGAAAGAAGACCGCAATCTGGGCGAGGTGCGCCGGAACCTGATCATGCCATCGCACCGGTTCTATAAAATTCTTGAAGAACTGATGGGGATTGATTCCGCAGATGGCCGGATATCCGAGGTCGCGCTTAATATTCTTGATATGACCGAAGACCAGCGGATGAAAATCATCGAGGCGTGCCGGAATGCAACTGCCGAGTTTGATCATCCGCAAATCTCCCGACTGCTCAGTGCCAGCAGCTTTACAACAGAAGACATCACTTCCGGTGCTGTATCAATCTATGTGATCGGGCAATTGGGCGGGGAAAACCCGGACGTGCAGCCATCCTTTAGCCGTGTAATGCTCGCGGGGTTGATGAATATGATCAATCAGCGGGGATGGAAATCCGGTGACCCGGAGTTCCTTGTCCTGCTTGACGGGGTTGAGCGGGTTGGCCGTATGCCGTTGTTCGAACGCCTTCTGGGGGGCGGATATGGTGATGGAATGGTTGTCTGGCCGGGCTTTAGCGGTGTCAGCGGCCTGATGGATGTGTGTCTGAACTGGGAGAATGTTGTTGGGCGGGTTGACGCCATTTCGGTGCTGAGTCAGGAAGGGGCCTTTAACCTTGATTGGGTTTCCGGTCTGACGGCGATGTCGCGCTTTGATGATACCGGTGGCGGGGCCGATACGACGCGTCCTGTTCATCTGCGTCCACAGGATAATCAACCCATTCTGAAATCTGCCGAGGTCGCGCGTTTCCCCAAGGAAGAACAGATTTTATTCCGTAAGGGATGCCCGCCCATTCGTGCCTATCGGATTGACTGGTATCATGATGACATGTTTGCCGGGCTGGCGGTACATGCACCAACCTTCGATGCGGATAACTGATTTCGAGCAGACCTAAAGATCATCTTGCCGGATATGCCCCGTCGAGGGGCGTGACCCGGCAAGCATGATGTCAATATGGTCAAGCGGCTCAGTCGATGGTGATTATGTTGCCAGGTGTCAGGGTAACGTCTTCCAGGGCTTCGACATAAACGCCCATATGCAGATGGTTCACACCTTTACGCAGCATCAGCGGGACATTGATGTCGGAAACTGCTGTGTCGGGATTGACGCTTGTAGCCTTGCATCGCGTGATCGGATGAATGAAGCGGAAGGACGCGCCATTGATCTTGATGATCTGGCCTTCTTCCCACTCCAGTTCTTTCCATGGGTCAAGCCCGTCAATCAGAAGGTTGCCACGAAACCGCATCGGATCGACATCTGCCTGCACGATGCGGGTACCGAAATCACGGATCGATGCAAGATTGAGGATCGAAATATAGGGTTCCTTCATGTCACCGAACTGGGTGTCGGGCGCTGAATAGATTTTCGGGGTGCCCGCGACGTCATTTTTCAGGAACGCCTTGAGGAAATCCTCAATCACGGTGCGTCCCATGGTATCATCAAGCTTGCCCTTGCAGATCGCACGGCCATTGCGAAGAATGGTCAGGGTGCAGGTGCGTTCATCATATTCGGTGCCAAGCTCGGTAAGCTTGGGCGTATTGACCAGCTGCAGGAAGTTGCTTTTGCGGGCCCATTCCTGCACGCCGTCCTGCCCCAGAGATGACTGGGTGCCAATGACGAACCGACGGTCATCGGTAATCATTTTATGAGCCGTAATTGTTGCGCTTGGCATATCAATGCCGCGCAGTCCCTTTACCGGGTAACGTTTGATGGCTTTGAGCTCGACCGTCATGTTCTTTGTTCCTGTCTGGCGCTTTGACATGCGGGTAAGTCGGGGGCGTGATGCATGCCATAAACGGTGACGTTAATTCGTTGTTTTGCCAAGAGCAACCCCGGACAATCATGTATCTTTCAGGGTGGTTCGATGATTGCTGGAATAATGTCAGATTTCAGTGCTGCGGCGCACAATTAATTCTTGCAACTTTTGTAGGGGTATATGGTTGCAAACGTGCAAGGGTGATACATATCAATGTTGTCGCTGTTGAAATAATCTATAATTTTAGAATTCGGCAATGACGCCAAGGCCGTGGATGCTTCCAAGAAGGTCCACATCGTTTAAATACTGTTGGCTCAAGGAGTGACAGGAATGGAATTTGAAAAGTTTACGGACCGGTCCAAAGGGTTTTTGCAGTCCGCGCAATCGCTTGCGCTGCGCGAAAATCATCAGCAATTTGTCCCGATCCATCTTCTGAAAGTGCTGCTTGATGACGAAGAAGGTCTGGCAGCCAATCTGATCAAGGCAGCCGGCGGCAAGCCCAAGCTTGCCCAGGAGCGTTGCGCACAGGAACTGGCGAAATTGCCAAAGGTTTCCGGTGGCAATGGTCAGATTTATCTCTCGTCGGAATTTGCCCGACTGATTGATCAGGCTCAGGAAGTCGCCAAAAAAGCCGGTGACAGTTATGTCTCGGCTGAACGGCTGCTGCTGACCATTGCCCTTGATCCGAAATCAACCGCGGGCAAGGTTCTGGCTGATGCCGGTGTCACGGCGCAAAGCCTTAATGGGGCGATCAATGACATTCGCAAGGGCCGGACAGCTGATAGTGCCGGTGCGGAAAGCCAATATGACGCGCTTAAGAAATATGCCCGTGACCTGACCGAGGCCGCGCGTGAAGGCAAACTTGATCCGGTGATTGGCCGTGACGAGGAAATCCGTCGCGCGATTCAGGTCCTGTCGCGCCGGACCAAGAACAACCCGGTGATGATCGGTGAACCCGGCGTTGGTAAAACCGCCATTGCCGAAGGTCTGGCATTGCGCATCGTCAAGGGTGACGTACCCGAAACGCTCAAGGACAAGAAACTTTTGTCGCTTGACCTTGGTGCGCTGATTGCCGGTGCCAAGTTCCGTGGCGAGTTTGAAGAACGTCTTAAAGCCGTTCTGAGCGAAATTGAATCCGAAGCAGGTCAGGTCATTCTGTTCATTGACGAGCTGCATACGCTTGTGGGGGCCGGCAAGGCCGAAGGGTCGATGGATGCATCAAACCTTCTTAAACCGGCACTGGCACGAGGCGAGCTGCATTGCGTCGGTGCGACCACTTTGGACGAATATCGTCAGCATATCGAAAAGGATGCGGCACTGGCCCGGCGTTTCCAGCCGGTCTTTGTCTCGGAACCGTCGGTAAGCGACACGGTATCGATCCTGCGCGGGATCAAGGACAAATACGAACTTCATCACGGGGTTCGCATTGCCGATGCGGCACTGGTGGCCGCAGCAACGCTTTCAAACCGCTACATCACGGATCGCTTCCTTCCTGACAAGGCGATTGACCTGATGGATGAGGCATCATCGCGTCTGCGGATGGAACTTGATTCCAAACCCGAAGAAATTGATGAACTTGATCGCCGGATCATCCAGCTCAAGATTGAACGCGAAGCACTGAAGAAAGAAGACGACAGTGCGTCGAAAGATCGTCTTGGCCGTCTGGAAAAGGAACTGACCGAGCTTGAAGGCAAATCGACCCTTCTGACCGCGAAATGGGAAGCGCAAAAAACCGAACTGGCGGCATCAACCCAGATCAAGGAACAGCTTGATCAGGCACGCAGCGAACTTGAACGCGCCATGCGTGATGGCAAGCTCGAACGCGCCGGTCAGCTTCAGTATGAAGAAATCCCGGCTCTTGAGCGCCTGCTTGAAAAGGCCGAGGAAGATCAGGCTGACGGCATGAAGGAAGAGGCGGTTACGGAAAAGCACATCGCATCCATCGTGTCGCGCTGGACGGGTATCCCGGTCGACAAGATGCTTGAAGGTGAACGCGAAAAGCTTCTGGAAATGGAAGACACCCTGCGCAAGCGGGTTGTCGGACAGGATGAAGCTGTTCGTTCGATCTCGAACGCGGTTCGTCGTGCCCGTGCGGGGCTTCAGGATCCAAACCGACCGATTGGTTCGTTCCTGTTTCTTGGTCCGACTGGCGTTGGCAAGACCGAGCTTACAAAGGCGCTTGCACAGTTCCTGTTTGATGATGAACAGGCCATGGTGCGGATTGATATGTCCGAATTCATGGAGAAACATGCAGTCGCCCGTCTGATCGGTGCGCCTCCGGGATATGTCGGCTATGAAGAAGGTGGTTCGCTGACCGAGGCAGTTCGTCGTCGTCCATATCAGGTTGTGCTGTTTGACGAAGTCGAAAAGGCACACCCGGATGTGTTCAACGTCCTGCTTCAGGTTCTTGATGAAGGTCGTCTGACCGACGGACAGGGCCGGGTTGTCGATTTCCGCAATACCCTGATCATTCTGACCTCCAACTTGGGCGGCGAGATTCTTGCCAATCAGCAGCCGGGGCATGACAGCGGCGAAGTCCGCAATCAGGTCATGGAAATCGTCCGGGCATCATTCCGTCCGGAATTCCTGAACCGTCTGGACGAAACCATTCTGTTCCATCGTCTGGCCCGTGAGCAGATGGGCAAGATTGTGGATATTCAGCTGGGCCGTCTTGAGAAGCTTCTGTTTGATCGCAAGATCGAGCTCAAGCTTGATGATGCCGCCAAGGACTGGCTGGCCGAAAAGGGTTATGATCCGGTCTATGGGGCGCGTCCGCTCAAACGCGTTATTCAACGCTACCTGCAGAACCCGCTGGCAATGCAGATCCTTGAAGGCGGGATCAAGGACGGGGATACCGTTCCGGTCTCGACAGAGGGAAATGATCTTTTGCTGAATGGCAAAAAGGTCGAGATTGTCGATTAAAAATCGAAAGCATCACAATAGCCAAAACGAGAACCCCGGTTGAGAAAACCGGGGTTTTCTTTTGCATTGTCCCGGGCTGCCGGAATTCGGACATTTTGATGAAATTCACGCTGGTCGCTGGATTGCTGACTGGATCATGGATATGTAATATTCTCTGGGTTGAATTTATCTTATCGTATATTTGTTTTGGTTGTGCAGTGAGAGGGACAGATATGGCGATGAAAGTCGGAAATGTGGAATTCTACAATGGCCCTCATACGCTGGGTGCGCCGGACAATCTGGAAGATGTCATTGTCGAATTCATCAATGGAGCGACAAAACGTCTGGAAATCGCCGTCCAGGAACTTGAAAGTCGGCCTATTGCCGAGGCGATCATTAGAGCGCGACAAAATCGGGTTCGGGTAAAACTGGTTGTTGAGCAAAGCTATCTGCGCAGCTCGACGATCAAGCCCGAGCCATTTGAACCTGGCGGAAAGAATGAGCCGAACCGTGTCATTCACGATGCAATATTACGGTCAAATATCGACGTAAAGGTTGACTTCAATTCCAGCATTTTTCATCAAAAATTTATCATTCGTGATGGCCAATCTGTTTTGACCGGCAGTACGAATTTTACACCGACAGGAACGCACAAGAACCTTAATCATGTTGTGATCCTGCATGACAAGAAAATCGCTTCAACCTATGCCCGGGAATTTCGGGAAATTCAGCAAGGGCATTTTGGCAAGCGGAATGAAGGGCATGACGCCAAGCCAACCTATGAAACTGTTTCAGGCATTCCGATAAAGATCGCCTTCGCACCGGACCACAATCCGGAAATGGAAATCATGAAACAGATGATGAAGGCACGATCACGGATCGATTTTGCCATTTTCACGTTTTCGAAATCATCGGGTATTGATGACACGATGCTGCGTCTCATTGAGATGGGGATGCCGATCCGCGGTGCGCTTGATTACAGTCAGGGGGTGAATGCCTGGGCACCAACAAAGGATCTGGTCGCCGCAGGTGGTGACTTATATGGCGTAAAAAAAAGCAGTACACTCGGCAAGCTGCATCACAAGCTGATGGTGCTTGATGATCAGGTCGTGATTGCCGGTTCCTTTAATTACACCGGTCCAGCCAACCAGCTGAATGATGAAAACATTATCGTCATTGGTGCATTTGACCCGCAATCGGATGCGCAACGTGAAGCGCAGTCCCAAATAGCGCTATTCGCAAGGCGCGAAATTGACCGGATAATTGCAGAACATGGAACCGCCTTGTCTGACGGCTAAAACATCAGAGATGCGATTTTTCTGACGGGAAATGATTTTCAGGGACATTGGTTGTCTTGTTCAAGTCACTATTTGTTGTCACCATCTGGTTTCTTGAGGGTAACACAGGTTGGGACGAACGAATGTTGGCTAAAAAATTCAGGATACCTGCAGTCTCTGCAGTCGTTTGTATGGTCGTCGGTATGGCCTCTTTGGCCAATGCCCAGTCCTTTTTTGATAAGGCAAAGCAGACCCTTGGCGAGGCGCTAAATTCATCCGGAGCTACGAGTTCCTCAGGCAGCAGCAGTTCTGCGATATCGGCTCTTTCGTCAGACACGGTCGAGCAGGGGCTTAAGCAGGCGCTTGATATGGGGGTGGAACTGGTGACCGAGCAGCTTGGTGCCACAGACGGGTTTAATGCCGATCCGGTCGCCCATATTCCGCTTCCTGAAAGTGTCAAAAGTGCGCAGAAACTTCTGAGCGCTGCCGGTCTTGGCAGCTATGCCGACGAGATTGAATTGCGTATGAACCGCGCGGCTGAGCAAACCATGACCGATGCTGGTGACATTCTGGTCAAGGCGATCAGCCAGATGACGGTTGCCGATGCAAAGGGTATCCTTGAGGGGCCAGATGATGCGGCGACCAGTTATCTGCGCCGTGTGGGGGGATCGGATATTGAAGGCCGTTTGCGTCCGGTGATTACCGATGCACTTTCTGATACCGGGGCGCTGTCGCTGTATGACCAGATGGTCGGGCAATATGACACATTGCCGTTTGTACCGGATCTGAAAGCGTCGCTAACCGATCATGCGACGGAAAAGGCGATGGACGGATTGTTCCATTACATCGCCCTGCAAGAGGCAGATATCCGCTCTGATCCGGCCCGCTGGACAACTGATATCCTCAAAAGGGTCTTTTCGGCGGCAAACTAGCGATATGCGGCGGGAAGGTCTTCCCAGCGATCACGCATATCGGCAAACGTTTCGTCAGGAACCTGATGGATGCTGCCAAACCGGCCATGGCATTCAACGATTTGAAGAGGAACGCCAAGATGTTCGGCCATATCGATATAGGCCTTCATTTCCCAGAAACGGGTGAAGGTGTTCGATACGACGACATTCTTGCCTTCCTTAAGGGCTTCCTGGCATTTGGCTTCGCATTTGGCGTGGGTTTTTGTGAGTCGACGGATATCGAACTCGTAGAAACCCTGCCGATCTACCATGAACATATCGGCTTCAAGATGAACAGCACCTGTTGCCGATGCCAGATTCCTTGCCAATGTTGATTTCCCTGATCCGGGTAACCCACGGATCAGGGTCAGAGTCTGGTTATGTTGGTGTTCTTTAGTCTTGGGCATTTGGTCGGTTACTGCCCCTGGCGCTTGCGCTGATAGAGTCCGTCAAGTTGCTTGCCATACGCCTCGCGGATTTTATGCCGACGGATTTTCATGGATGGCGTAAGCATCTCGTTATCGATGGTAAACGGGGCCTCGGCAAACATGAAGCTTCGGACCTTTTCAATCGTCGACAGGCGCGTATTGACCCGATCAATTGCCTCGCGGAAGACTTTGCGGAAGTCATCATTTTTAGACAATTCTTCGATGGTGTTGGTAATCGAATTGTCGCGGGCAAATTCGCGCATGAAGTCTTCTTCTGGCCAGATCACAGCAACCAGATAAGGCAAGGCATCGCCATATACCATGGCCTGTGAAATTTCGGTTTCCAGAGTCATCAGGCCTTCGATCCGCTGCGGCGAGATGTTGTCGCCGCCGGAATTGACAATGATGTCCTTCTTGCGGTCGGTGATCATCAGGCTGCCTTCTTCGTCAAACGTGCCGATGTCGCCTGTATGAAGCCATCCGTCAATGATGGTGGCTGCGGTGACTTCGGGCAGGTTCCAGTAGCCCTTCATCATGCTTTCGCCGCGCATCAGGATTTCGCCATCTTCGGCAATCTTGACTTCGGCACCAACCATGGGCGGGCCAACAGTACGCAGCTTGTTGTTTTCTGCACGGTTACACGAAACCACCGGCGCAAATTCCGTCTGGCCATAGCCCTGAAGAATACGAATGCCGCACGATACAAACAGAACGCCCAGCTCATAGTTCAGCGGCCCTCCGCCTGAAACCATCGCCTTGATGCGACCACCGAAACGTTGACGCAATTTGCGGCGCAACAGCAACTCACATGCGAGATTCTGGAACTTCTCGATAAGGGTCAGGCGCTGCTTTTCATAGTTCTTGCGGCCAAGGCGCAATGTAAGTTCAAACAGTTTCTGTTTGAAGCCGCCTTCCTTTTCGACCATGCGGCTCATACGCTGATAAAGCATCTCGTAAAGACGCGGCACAGCGGTCATGATGGTCGGGCGGACTTCGGCAAGGTTGGCTGCAAGCTTGTCAAGGCTTTCGGCGTAATAGATCTGGGCACCAATACTGATCGGGAAATAAAGCCCGGCTGTATGCTCATAGGAATGCGACAGCGGCAGGAAGGACAGGAAGATTTCGTTGTCGATGCCAAGGGTTTCGATAATGTCAAAGGCACCCATGCAGTTTGAAATGATCGCCCCGTGGCTGAGCATCACGCCCTTGGGTGATCCACCGGTGCCCGATGTATAAATCAGGCAGGCAAGATCATCGCGCTTGATGCCCGAAACCCAGCCATCAATATCATCGGAAAGGCCACGGCCCTTGGCAATCAGGTCATCCCAGCGCGAAATGGAGATATCACCGACAAAGCTTTGCCCCCATTCTTCCATCATGATGGCATGACGGCAGCGCCCGCTATCAAGGGCAGCATGCAGGAAGGGCTGGGCCAGTTTCTTGGTCGAGATGATGGCAATGGCCGCACCACTGTCTTCGATCGCGTGCAGATGGTCGCGCTCGGTATTGGTGGTATAGGCCGGGACTGTCATCGCACCGACGCACATGATGGCAAGGTCGGCAATACCCCATTCTGTGCGGTTCTCGGACACAAGCAACACCCGGTCACCGGCACGCACGCCAATATCATAAAGCGCGCGGGCAAGGGCGCGGACCTGATCGGCGGCCTCAAGCCAGGTGGTGGGCGCAAATTCACCGGTTTCGCTGCTTTTGGTCCAAAGGAACGGTGCGTCACCGTATTTTTTGGCCTGAGCGAAAAACATCGAGGGCAAGTTTTGCCAGTCGGCATAATCCTGCAAGCTCGTCATGACATTTCCTTGCCTGGTTATCTTTTCCCGTGGTCGGACAATCTTGGTGTTGCCCTGATCTGGTGTGTTCTATTCAAATCGTTCACATCCGATCAGATGCAATCGTGCTGAATTTAAATGAACGTTCCAAGACAATTTTGTTATCAGGGATTGCATCATTTCGCAGCCGGAAAATGACAATTCTGGTCCCTGCGGCGTTGCTTTTGCCAAAGAATATTGAATTTCTAACGAAATTTTCACGCAATCGTTCCGTCAATGACGCGTTCTGAACACAATAACCCGACAACTCTAACGTGGTTTGCGGTTGTTCAGTATGGCGGTGGCGATATGATCAAACTCATTGCATGCAAGCCTATCTGCATTCAGGACTGGTGATATGGCATCAAGCAGCTATATATCGGTATCGGGAGCTGATTGCGCGACATGAGGGATCATGTTTGTGCAAACCGGGGCGAAAGCAAGAGATTAGAGACTGTCTGGAGGACAAATGAACGCGATCAACAAGAATTTGCCGACCTGGGATCTGACGGATCTCTATAACGATCCAAAAGACCCCGCAATCCGGCGCGATCTTGATGATGCCAAAGGCCGGTCGCAAGCGTTTCAGCAAAGCTATCAGGGCAAACTGAACGATCTTTCCGGTGATGAATTGGCAGCGGCAATTGCCGAATACGAAGCCATCAGCGAAATTTGCGGCAAGATCGGCTCCTTTGCGCAGCTTCTTTATGCAGGTGACAGTGCCGATGCGGCCATCGGCCAGTTCTATCAGTCCGTTCAGGAAGAAATGACGGCTATTTCAAGCCTGTCACTGTTCTTCGGGCTTGAACTGAACCGGATCGAGGATGCCGTTCTTGATGCCAAATATGATCAGAGTGCCGACCTGCGCCGTTACCGTCCGTGGCTGAATGAAAACCGTGCGTTCCGTCCGCACCAGCTTTCAGACGAGGTCGAGCAGGTTCTTCACGAACGTCGCGTTGCCGGGGCAAGCGCATGGGTGCGTCTGTTTGACCAGACCATGGCTGATCTGCGCTTCCCGATTGATGGCAATGACCTGACCATGTCGGACGCGTCGAACATGCTGTCCTCGACCAGGGTGGAAGACCGCAAAAAGGCCGCCAAGGCAATCGGTGACGTTCTGGGCAAGAATATCAAGCTTCTGGCGCACATCACCAATACCCTTGCCAAGGACAAGGAAATTGATGATCGCCTGCGCAAGTTTTCAACACCGGTTTCCTCGCGCAACCTGTCCAACCAGGTTGAGGACGAAGTTGTGAGCGCCCTGAATACTGCCGTTAAAAACAGCCATGCCGATCTGTCGCATCGTTACTATCGCCTGAAGGCGAAATGGTTCGGTGTCGATCAGCTTGATTACTGGGACCGCAATGCGCCGCTTCCTGACGATGATGATCGTCAGATCGAATGGGAAACGGCGCGTTCGACCGTCCTTAAGGCCTATGGCGAATTTTCGCCGGAACTGGCAGAGGTTGGTCAGAAATTCTTTGATAATCCCTGGATCGATGTGCCGCCGCGTGCTGGCAAGTCATCAGGGGCCTTTGCCCATCCGACCGTTCCGTCCGCACATCCCTATTTGCTGTTGAACTATCACGGCAAAACGCGTGACGTGATGACCCTTGCCCATGAGCTGGGCCATGGCGTGCATCAGGTTCTGGCGGGCGAGCATGGCTATTTCCTGTCCGATACGCCGCTTACCCTTGCCGAAACCGCATCGGTCTTTGGTGAAATGCTGACCTTCCAGTCGATGCTGCGTTCGGAAGCCGATCCGAAGATGAAACGCATCATGCTGGCGGGCAAGGTTGAGGATATGCTCAATACCGTCGTGCGCCAGATCGCGTTCTTCGAGTTTGAAAAACGTGTTCATGACAAGCGTCGCGAAGGTGAATTGACCGTCGATGAGATCTGCGACATCTGGATTGCCGTACAGCATGAAAGTCTGGGCGATGCCATCCGGTATGAGGACGAGTACAAATATTACTGGTCATACATTCCGCATTTCATTCATTCGCCATTCTATGTGTATGCCTATGCCTTTGGCGATTGCCTCGTGAACTCGCTTTACGATGTTTACGAGAACGCCGAAGACGGCTTCCAGCAGAAGTATCTAGATATGCTCAAAGCTGGCGGCACCAAGCATCACAAGGAACTTCTGGCACCGTTCGGACTTGATGCATCTGACCCGGCCTTCTGGCAACGTGGTCTGAACATGATCAAGCGTATGATCGACGAGCTGGAGGAGCTTTCCTGATATGAGTGCTAACGACGATGATTTTACCGTCCCATCCGAAGAAAACAGGTTTGGCGGGCGGGTTCGTCGTTATGCAAGGGTGGGGGCGTCGGCCAGCAAGCTGGCCGCGCGCCTTGCCACCGGAAAGGTCTTCGGCGGCGAAATCGATCATGCGAAATACGCTGCCGAACTGACCGCGGTGCTCGGCGGGCTTAAGGGGCCGCTGATGAAGGTCGCCCAGATCCTCTCGACCATCCCCGATGCCCTGCCGCGTGAATATAGCCAGGCGCTGGCATCTCTTCAGGCAGACGCGCCCAGCATGGGCTGGCTGTTTGTCAAACGCCGGATGCGCAGCGAACTGGGGGCCGGATGGCAATCAAACTTCACCGAATTCAGCCGCGATGCGGTCGCAGCCGCCTCATTGGGGCAGGTCCATAAGGCCGTCTTGCCTGATGGTCGCGATGTTGCCTGCAAACTGCAATATCCCGATATGTCTGCAACTGTTGAGGCCGATCTGAAACAGCTGCGTGCCGCCTTTGCGATCTATAAGCGCTATGACAGTGCGATTGATGCCGGCAACATTCAGGACGAACTGACAGCGCGTCTGCGTGAAGAGCTTGATTATGCCCGCGAAGCCAAGCACATGCGCCTGTATGGCCACATGCTGGCCGGGGAAAATGCCATGCATGTGCCTGAGCCCGTGGACGAGCTAACCACCAGCCGGCTTTTGACCATGACCTGGCAAACCGGCCAGAAATTCCAGAAATTCCTTGATAGCGACCCGGATCAGGATGCGCGTAATGCGGTTGCCCTTAATATGTTCCGGGCCTGGTATGTGCCGTTTTACCGATACGGCGTGATCCATGGCGATCCGCATCTGGGCAATTACACATTGCGCGATGACCTTTCGGTCAATCTTCTTGATTTTGGCTGTATCCGCATTTTTAAACCCGGTTTCGTCAATGCCGTGATCACGCTTTATGAAGCGCTTCGCGACAAGGACGAGGAAAAGGCGGTGAGTGCTTATGAAAGCTGGGGCTTTGAGGCGCCATCACGCGAACTGATTGATGTGCTTAATATCTGGGCCAGCTTTGTTTATGGCCCGATCCTTGATGACCGCGAACGCAAGATGGGTGAAACCAATTCGGTTGCCTACGGCGCAGAAGTTGCCGCCAAGGTCCATCAGGAACTTCGTCGGGTTGGCGGGGTCAAACCGCCGCGTGAATTTGTTCTGGTTGATCGTGCCGCCGTCGGGCTTGGTGCGGTGTTCCTGCGCCTTGATGCCCATGTGAACTGGTATCGCCTGTTCCATGATCTGGTGGGGGATTTTGATGTTTCTGAACTGGAGACCCGCCAGAATGAGGCGCTTGAATTGATCGGTCTGGACCGCCCGGACGCCTGATAACCGGAATTCTGATCTGGCGATTCGACTTTTTTGACACCGGAATCGGGTTTGATTTTACCTGTTTCGAGGGTGCGTAGCGGTCGTTTCAGGCAAAAACACCATCGTATTTCCAAAAAGTCGCGAAGTTTTTTCGCGAACTTTTTCCTGTTCCATACGTTTCCATATCTGTGCCGCGCAGGCGATTAATACAGACTTCTGCGTTTATTTGTAAGATAATGTTCACTTACTGCGTGGGGTATAAATAGGGGAAACTGCCGTAAATCAACGATCTATTACTTGCCGGTCAGGACAAGGACCTGTTCCGTGGTGGAAATAAAATGTGCGAACTTCCGCACATAGATCATTTTTGAATTTTTTAATCGAAATGTAGTTAAACTGATTTTTTGTTGGTTTTTGATATTGAGGTTGTTGGTGGGAAATCGCATCTTGCTTTTAACGCAGACATGGCGGGGCGTCATTGATTGTTTGTCCTGAGCACCAATGGCGGGTGGGACCTGACATGTCACCAAGGCTTTATGCCTCGGAATGCGTGGTGGGAAAGTGGGCGGTTTCTTCTGCATTTGCTGGAAGAACCGCCTTTTTTCTTTCCGGGCAAGGGTGCCGGTAGCCGGGATCAAACGAGATGCGTGATGACATTTCGAAACCGGTTACTTCGCAATAAAAACAAGAATTACCGTGCTTACCAAAACATTAGGGAAGGAGGTCTAACGCGATGAAACTGGCCGTTCCAAAGGAAATATGGCCCGGAGAGAAGCGCGTTGCCGTCACACCAGAGACAGTCAAGAAGCTGAAGTCTTTGGGGTTCGACGTTGCAATTGAGGCTGGTGCCGGAATTGACGCCGCCATACCGGATGATCGCTTTGTCGATGCCGGTGCAACTATTGCCAAAACGATGAAAACCGCCGTGAAGGATGCCGATGTCATCTTCAAGGTGCGCCCACCTGTCATTGACGGCAAAACCAATGAATTGACGGCCTATAAAAAGGGGGCGGCGGTTGTCGCCCTGCTGGAGCCATATGATCGCAAGGAGCTGATCGAGGCGATGGCGCAGGCGGGTGTGGATGGATATTCCATGGAACTGATGCCGCGTATTTCGCGTGCGCAGTCGATGGATGTGCTGTCCTCGCAATCCAACCTTGCCGGATATCGCGCCGTTCTGGATGCTGCCCATGAATTTGGCCGCATTTACCCGATGATGATGACCGCTGCGGGTACTTTGGCACCGGCACGTGTTGTCGTGGTTGGGGCCGGTGTTGCAGGGCTTCAGGCCATTGCAACCGCCAAGCGTCTTGGTGCCGTTGTTTCGGCATTTGATGTGCGCCCGGCGGTCAAGGAACAGGTTCAATCCCTTGGCGGGACCTTTATCGAAGTCGAAGACGACAGTGCATCTGATGCAGAAACCTCTGGCGGATATGCCAAGGAAATGTCGGACGACTACAAAAAGAAACAGGCAGCCAAGCTTAAGGAAGTTCTGGCCAAAACCGATATCGTGATCACGACCGCCCTTATTCCCGGTCGTCCGGCCCCGGAAATTGTCACAGCCGACATGGTTGCAGGCATGAAGCCGGGTTCGGTGATCATTGACCTTGCGGCTGAACGCGGCGGTAACGTTGCCGGTGTGAAGCTTGGCGAAACGGTTATGACCGAAAATGGTGTCAAGCTGATCGGCCCTGCAAACATCACAAGCTCGGTCGCGACCGATGCAACCGCGATGTATGCCAAGAACCTTTTGAACTTCATCACCCTTTCTGTCGACAAGGACAAGGGCGCACTGGTGTTTAACGGCGAAGACCAGATCATTGCCGAAACCCGTCTGACCCATGACGGAAAGGTCGTACATCCGAAATTCGGCGGGGAGGAGGTCGCAAATGGCTGATCAATCCGTAGCCCAGAATGCAAATGAACTGCGCGATGCCGCCCTTGGTCTGGCGGAAAAGGCCGCAAAGCTTGCCGACAGTCTGGCAAGCGGTGCGACCGACGCGGCAAACACCGCCGCGGTCGCGGTCCAGGGATCGGGTGTCAGCCCGACTGTCCTTGGCCTGACCGTGTTCGTACTGGCCTGCTTTGTTGGCTATTACGTCGTGTGGAAAGTCACCCCGGCCCTTCATTCACCCCTGATGGCGGTTACCAACGCCATTTCGTCGGTGATTATTGTCGGTGCGCTTCTTGCAGCAGGCCCGGTGGAGATGAACTTCTCCAAGATGATGGGCTTCATCGCGGTGGTGTTGGCGTCGATCAACATCTTTGGCGGCTTCATCGTTGCCCAGCGCATGCTGCATATGTTCAAGAAAAAGAAGTAGGGGGAACACACAATGTCGGAAAACCTTTCGGCTTTCCTGTATCTGGTGGCCTCGGTCTGCTTCATTCTTTCGTTGCGCGGCCTGTCGTCACCTGAATCAGCCCGGACCGGGAACATCCTTGGCATGGTGGGTATGGCAATTGCCATCTTTACCACGCTGGCATCCCCGTCGGTGCTGTCTTACACCACTATCATTGTCGGGATCCTGATCGGCGGTGCCATCGGTACGGTCATCGCGCTCAAGATCCAGATGACCGCACTGCCACAGCTTGTTGCGGCCTTCCACTCGCTCGTTGGTCTGGCGGCTGTGTTTGTTGCCGGTGCAGCCCTTTATTCACCCGGTGCCTATGGTCTTGGCACGGCGGGCAATATCGGTGCGGCCAGCCTGATTGAAATGGGTCTTGGTGTTGCGATTGGTGCCATCACCTTTACCGGTTCGCTTGTCGCATTTGGCAAGTTGCAGGGCATTGTTTCGGGGACGCCGGTGCGCTTCCCGGGGCAGCATATGCTCAATCTTTGCATCGGGATTGGCATCGTTGTCTTTGCCATCATCCTTGTCGCAACCGAAAGCCACACAGCCTTCTGGATCCTGGTTGCGCTTGCCCTTGTTCTGGGCATCACGCTGATCATTCCGATTGGCGGGGCGGACATGCCGGTTGTTGTTTCCATGCTGAACTCCTATTCCGGTTGGGCAGCATGTGGCATCGGCTTTACGCTTCAGAATAATGCGTTGATCATTACCGGTGCGCTGGTTGGTGCGTCGGGTGCGATCCTGTCCTACATCATGTGCAAGGGCATGAACCGTTCGATCTTCAATGTCATCTTTGGTGGCTTTGGGGCCGAAGGCGAAGCAGCAGCAGGCGGCGGTGGCGATGGCGACCGCGCGGTCAAATCCGGATCGGCCGATGATGCGGCCTTCATCATGAAGAACGCCTCAAGCGTGATCATCGTGCCGGGCTATGGCATGGCCGTGGCACAGGCACAGCATGCTTTGCGTGAAATGGCCGATATCCTCAAAAGTGAGGGTGTCAATGTCCGCTACGCCATCCATCCGGTGGCAGGTCGTATGCCAGGTCATATGAACGTGCTTCTGGCCGAGGCCAGCGTTCCCTATGACGACGTTCTGGAGATGGAAGAAATCAACCGTGATTTCGGATCCGCCGACGTTGCCTTTGTCATCGGGGCCAATGACATCACCAACCCGGCTGCCAAAACCGATCCGGCCAGCCCGATCTTTGGTATGCCGATCCTTGAAGTCGAAAAGGCCAAAACGGTCCTGTTCGTCAAACGTGGCATGTCAGCGGGCTACGCAGGCATCCAGAACGAACTGTTCTTCAAGGACAACACCATGATGCTGTTTGGTGATGCCAAAAAGATGTGCGAAGAAATCGTCATGCATCTTGATAACTGATCGAACCATTTGGTTTGAAATGAAGAAGGCGGCTCCGATGGGGCCGCCTTTTTTTCGTCCGAGAGGTTGCTTATAACTTCAAGCTGTCAGAGGATTTTCCCCACGCTAGTTGGAAGGTTATATGTTTCGGATAGTCAGGGTCTCGCTGTTTCTGGTTATTGTTCTGTCGATTGCGCTGGTCGCATCGATGGGGCTGAATGTTCTGACCTATGTGCGCCTGACCGACGAAGACCCGATTGCTGCCCTTTATTTCGAACCGGTGTCCGAGGATGTGTTTACCGCCCATCTGGTGTCGGATGATCCCGGTGTGAGCGGGTCTTATGAAATACTTGGCGATCAGTGGCGGATTGATGCGGAGTTCATCAAGTTAAAGCCATGGGCCAATATCATTGGCATGGATGCGCGCTATCAGCTTGTGCGGTTTGAAGGCCGCTATCGCGACGTGGCGCGGCAAAATACCGCACCCTTTCGGGCCTATGATCTGGGGATCGGGGACGCGCTTGATATCGTCAGTTACCTTGCCGAATGGAACTTCCTGATTGATGCTGACTATGGCAGCTCGACCTTTACCGATATCAGGGAAGATACGGTTTACCGGGTCTATCGCACCCAGTCAGGGATCATTATCCGGTCTGAACCGATGCCTGATCCGATTGGCTATGAGCCAACCATGATGGATCAGTTCGCCAACTGGATTTCCGGAAAATCATAGGCACACTGCCGGTTCTTGGGGGCGGAAATCATGGCTCGGAATTGCAGGTCCGAAACTGGCGAGCAGGGATCATTTGCCGCGCTTACCCTTTCCCCATCGTTAATTGCACCGGGATGTTTGCCGTTTGTTGCAGGGCTCCGGTGCCAGATGGAATGGAAAGATCATGTTACTTGAAAACAAGGTAGTGATTATCACCGGTGCCAGCAGCGGTATCGGGGCTGCATCGGCCAAGCTGTTTGCATCCGAAGGGGCAAAGCTTGTCCTTGCGGCGCGCAATGCGGACCGGCTTGATACCGTGGTCGGCGAAATCACCGGGGCAGGCGGGCAGGCATTTGGCATGGCCGGTGATGTGTGCGAGGAAGCCTTTGCCAAGGCGCTGGTCAATGCCGCGGTTGGTGAATATGGCGGGCTTGATGTCGGTTTTAACAATGCCGGGCGTTTGGGAATACTTGGATCGCTTGATGACATCACGGTTGAGGATTGGGAGCAGACGCTGCGCACCAATCTGACGGCGTCGATGTTCGGGGCGAAGTATCAGCTCCCCGAAATTGCCAAACGCGGCGGCGGATCAGTGATTTTCACATCGACCTTTGTCGGTCATACCATCGGAATGCCCGGCATGACCGCCTATGCCGCCAGCAAGATGGGGCTGCTTGGTATGGCGCAATGTCTGGCAGTGGAATACGGCGCGGCCAATGTGCGGGTCAATGCGCTGGTGCCCGGTGGAACCGATACGCCGATGGCATCAAGTTTTACCAGTGACCCGGAAACCCGTGCCATGGTCGAAGGGTTCCATGCGCTGGGCCGGATTGCCGATCCGATGGAAATCACCAAGGCGGCCTTGTTCCTGGCATCCGATGCGTCAAGCTTTGTGACCGGAACGGCGATGGCGGTTGATGGTGGCACGTCGATCTGCAAAGCGGCCTAGGAAAATAGCGAGCACATAAATACAAAAGGAGCGGCCTTTGCGGGGCCGCTCCTTGTCGTTTCGCTGTTGGGTATCAGGTTCCGGTTAGAGAACCATTGCTGCGACCCAGGCAAACAGGACCATGCCGAAATTGGCGTGGATGAAGGTCGGGATCACGGAATCCTTCACATGATCATGCTGTCCATCGGCATTAAGGCCCGATGTTGCACCAAGGGTAATGGTCGATGCAGGCGATCCGGCATCACCAAGGGCCGCTGATGCGCCCAGAAGGGCGATGGTTGCCATGGGCGAGAAGCCAAGGGCAAGGGCCAGCGGGATATAGATCGGGGCAAGGATCGGAACGCTGGCAAAGCTGTCGCCAAAACCGATGGTGATGAAAAGACCGACCAGCAACATGATCAGGGCACCAAGCGCCCTGTTTTCCCCGATCAGGTTTGCAGATGCCTCGACCAGCGGGGCGATTTCGCCCGTGGCATCAAGCACCCCGGCAAAGCCCGATGCAATGGTGATGATGACAGCGATCTGGGCCATCATCCGCATGCCTTCGGTAAAGACATCATCCTGTGCGCGCCAGCGGAATACACCGGCAGCGGCAAGAATGACAAAGCCGATCATTGCGCCAACCAGAAGGCTGTCAAACTGCAACTGGCAAATCAGGGCGACGGCAAGGGCAGCAAGGGTTGCGATCAGCTGAAGCGGTTTGACTTCGACCTGTTTGGCATTGCTGCCCGCGTCCTCGGTCAGTTCAGTGGCGACGTAATCACGGGGCTTGCGATAGGTGATGAAAACCGCAACCAGCATCCCGGCAACAATGCCCATCACCGGCAGGAACATGGCCTTGGGCGCCATATCAGCGGTCATGGAAAGGTCATAGGCACTGCCGACTTCGTTGACATTGGCCATCAGGATTTCATTGAGGTAAATCGCGCCAAATCCGGTCGGCAGCAGCAAATAGGAAAAGCTGATCGAGCAGGCCAGAATACAGGCAATGGCACGGCGATCCACACGCAGGCGGTTAAAGACCGCCAGAAGCGGCGGGATCATCACCGGGATAAAGGCGATATGCACCGGCACAAGGTTCTGTGACATCAGCGAACAGGCAATAAAAATGGCAAACAGCATCCATTTCATGCCCTTGGAGGTTGCCTGTTTGTCGGTACCGACACGGGCAGCAATCTTTTGCGCAAACAGATCAAGTAGACCCGAACGCGCAATCGCCACGGCAAAGGCACCGATCATTACATAGGTCATGCCAACCTGTGCGCCGACCAGAAGATTGTCGTTAAGGGCGGCAATCGCAGTCCCGGTATCCATCCCTGCATGCAGGCCGCCCAGAAGGGCTGCGGAAATCAGGGCGATGGGCACGGGCACGCGCAGAAGACAAAGCGCAATCATGACCGCAATGGTCAGAAGAACCGCGTTGATATGGTAATCGGCAAGCGCGGCAATGCCATAGATCGCACCGGCAAGGGCGATTGCGGGCAAAACACGTGTCAGACGATAACGTCCGTTGAAATCACCGGCGGATACAGCCGGATTGGTGGCAGGCGAACTCACAGTCAGGTCTCCCCGTTTGACTGGTTGGTCTTGCGCAAACAGGTCAAACGGCATCCCGCCCTGTGGGCATACCTTTTGACGGGAACCGTGATCGACCGTGTGGGGCGCATGGGCAAAATGCCCGGTCAGGGACGGTTTAACTGAAAGCGCCGTAACGTCAACGGCTTATTGGAAGATGTATGCCCGCTATGCGCGAGGTGGATTGCCTGTGTCAGGCGGAGATAAGTGCGTGCCTTTGTATATTGTATAAATTTTTTGTCGACTTTAAGTATGCAATTATGTTTAGCTACCCATCGAGCAGGACAAAATGTTCTGGCTAGTAAAAATTCAGGGAAGCAAAACATGTTCAATTTCGTGAAGAAGGGCGCGCTGGCGATGGGCATTGGCCTTGTCGCACTGCCCGCTCTTGCGGCTGATGTGACCTGGCGTGTTCCGACCTCTGTGCCGGAAGGTTCGCCGTTCTATGTCAATTTTCTTGAGCGCTTTGCCGATAACGCAGCGCTTCTGACCGGTGACCGTGTTGAAATCCAGCCGTTCGGTGCCGGTGTTCTGGTTCCGGCCCTGCAGGTTTATGACGGCGTGCGCGACGGTATTGTCGAGGCCGGTCACTCAACCCCGAGCTATCTGGTAAACAAAGATCCGATCAACGCGATCTTTGCCGGTTTCCCGGGCGGTATGGGCCCGGAAGCATTCGTGACCTGGATTTATGAAGGCGGCGGAAAGGAAAAGCTGTCTGAAATTCGTGCTTCCGAAGGGTTCAAGAACCTGATCGTCGGCATCGGTTCGTCTGAAATCATGGCACATGCCAACAAGCCGATCCGCAGTGCCGAAGACCTTAAAGGCCTTAAATATCGTACGTCGGGCCCATGGGCCGAAGTAATGCGCGAATATTTTGGTGCGGTTCCGACCGTTGTGCCGCCGGGGGAAATTTACACCCTTCTGCAGCGTAAAGGCGTTGATGCCATCGAGTGGGGCCCGCCGTCGGGCAACCTGCCGGAAGGTTTCCACGAAGCAGCCCCCTATATCATCGTTCCGGGCGTGCATCAGCCGACCTTCCTTTGGGAAGTTGTCGTCAAACAGGAAACCTGGGATGCGCTTGATGATGATCTCAAGCCGTTGCTTGAGGCCGCAGCCGAACTCACCACGCTCGAAAGTGTTGTCAGCTTCTATGACAAGGACATGAAGGCGATGGAAACCTTCCGTGGTGGCAAGAACGAGATCATCACCCTGGACCCGGCTTTCATCGAACAGCTTTCTTCGGCGGGTAGCGACTGGATTTCCAAAAAGGCGGATGCCCAGAAAGAAGCAGGCAAACCGGCCATGGCAGACATTCTTGCAGACTATAATGCCTATAAGGCGCGCTGGTCGGCAGAAAGCAGCTATCTGATCCGGAACCAGGACTGATTGCGTGGAGGCGACCATGTTTTCATATCTGTTTCGCGGTATTGACTGCTTGTCGATCGTTTTTTCAAAAGTGGCCAACATCGTTGCATTGGGCCTGGTCGTCTCGATGATTTACGAAGTGCTGGCGCGTTATCTGTTTAACGCGCCAACACTTTGGGCCTTTGATATCGCCTATATGGCTACGGGAACCTTGTTTGTCCTGGGCGCTGCACAGGCACTTCGTGAAGACGCCCATGTGCGGATCGACTTCTTGTCCTCGCGCTTTCCCGCCAAGTTCCGGGACGGGTTTAATGGCTTCATCTATGTCTTCTTGCTGTTCCCGATTTTTGCGATGTTGTCGAAAGTCGCAATTGGCAAGGCATGGCATGCCTATGTTTCCGGGGAAGTTGAAATGGTCAGTCCGTGGGCACCGCTCATGTGGCCGTTCTATACGCTCCTTGCCCTGGGACTTCTGGCTTTGAGCCTGCAATTGCTTGTCGAAGGTTTGCGCGCATTCGGCGCAGCCAAAGGTGTCACCCAGGTAAAAGAAGGGGACGCCTGAAATGCTTGTTTCCGCTTTGATGTTTCCGGGGCTTTTTGTCCTGGTTCTTGCAGGCATTCCGATTGCCTTTTCATTGGCAATTGTCGCGGTATCAGCTGGCGCATTCGCCTTTGGTCCGCATATTTTCAATCAGCTCTATGGCAGTTTCTATACTGCGGCGACCAACTTCATTCTGTCGGCCATCCCCATGTTCATCCTTATGGGGGCAATCCTTGAGCGGTCCGGAATTGCGGAACGCCTGTTCAAAACCATGCAGATCTGGCTGAAAGGGCTTCCGGGCGGACTTGCCGTGGCGACCATTGCAATGGGCGCGGTTTTTGCCGCAGCAGCGGGGGTTGTTGGTGCGGTCGAAGTCATGATCGGGATGATGGCCATCCCTGCCATGCAGAAATACCGCTATGACAATCGCCTGATTGCCGGGACGATTTGTGCGGGTGGTTCGCTTGGTACCATGATCCCGCCATCGGTGATTGCGGTGATGTATGCGTCACTGGCACAGCTTTCGGTGGGTGAAGTCCTTGCCGGAATGATGTTCCCCGGCTTGATCATGATTGCGCTGTTTATCGGTTATCTATTGATCCACGGGATGATCCGCCCGCCCGAAAAAGTGCCGGAACTTGAAGAAGAAGACGATATGCCGCTTGGCGAAAAGCTTAGGCTGACATGTTCAACGCTTCTTCCAGTCATTGCCCTGATCTTTGCCGTGCTTGGATCTTTGCTGGCGGGGATAGCATCGCCGACCGAGGCTGCGGCTGTTGGTGCGGTTGGTGCGCTTATCCTGTGTATTGCCTACGGCCGGTTCAGCATGTCGGTGATGCGCGAGTCATTGGCGATCACGGTGCGTATTTCGGCGATGATCCTTCTGATTGTTGCTGCTGGCACGATGTTTATGGGGGTGTTTGCCGCCAATGGCGGGGCGCAGCTTATCCGTGGCTTCCTTGAAGGATCGGGCCTTGGCACGACCGGAATGATCATATTCTTCCTGATCGTCGTGTTCATTCTCGGCTTTGTTCTGGACTGGACGGCCAATGTGTTGATTTGTGTGCCGCTTTTTACGCCGTTCATTCGCAGTGCCGGTGTTGACCCGGTCTGGTTTGCGACGCTGGTGATCATCGTTATTCAGACCGGATATCTGACACCGCCAATGGCATCGTCGATTTTCTATCTGAAATCCATTGCCCCGCCCAACATGACCTATGGGCAGATGTGCCGCGGCGTGATCCCGTTCATCCTGCTGCAAATATTGACCTTGCTGCTGGTGGTGGCGTTTCCGGTCACGGCGACCTGGTTGCCGTCAAAAATCGTCGGCTTCTAGGCTGTGATATCCAGATACGCAGCTGGACTTAAATGACAAAGCGGGGAGATTTTTCTCCCCGCTTTTTTATCACGTCATGTTTGCCCGGTGTCAGAGGGGCAGGTCACTTTGATAGCGGGTCGCCAGATAACTCTGAATTTGGCGAACAATCTGGGCTGCATGTTGTTTGGCCAGATCATCGGCAAGATCGACATTCCGGGTTGCAATGGCATCGACCAGTTGTTCATGTTCCTGAACATATTGGCGCGGCAGCGCATCATCATAGGACTCGTAATAAAGACGCAAAATACGCCGCCCTTCATCAAGTAGACGGGCGAAAAATTCTTCGTAATAGGTGTTCTTTCCGGCCCGCGCGATGGCGACATGGAAGTCACGATTCCGCGAAATCATCGCCAATGCATCGCGTCTGCCAACAGCTTGGGCAAATTCCTGTTCCAGCCGTCTGATTTCTACCAGATCACTTTCGTTGTGAAGCTCGGCTGCAGAACGTGTCGAAATCCGGTACATCAATGTCAGGGCGTCGAAATAGGCGGGCAGATTGGAAAAGTCGATCGGTGGAACCATGCTGGTTCTGTTGGGCAGTGTCGTAATCAGGTTTTCTGCGGCCAGTCTGACCAAGGCTTCTCGGATCGGGGTGCGCGACATCTTGAAGCGCGCAGAAAGCTGGGATTCAT
Source organism: Thalassospira profundimaris (assembly GCF_003326795.1). Taxonomy (GTDB): domain Bacteria; phylum Pseudomonadota; class Alphaproteobacteria; order Rhodospirillales; family Thalassospiraceae; genus Thalassospira; species Thalassospira profundimaris_C. Next base: position 141,697 of record NZ_JPWI01000011.1, read on the forward strand.
CAAGGATCGTGCCCGGCTTGATCGACAGTTCGAGAATGCCCTGACGCAGTTCACGATAGACCAGCTGGACACCTGATCCGCGCTTGCGCGGTTGTGCCTCTTCGAGGTTGGCATCTGGCGCAACCTGTTTGGTGTCGGGAAACGCGCGGTTCATGTTGCTTCTTTCAGCGGGGCCGGTCGGTGGTGAGGCATGTTTGGCGTACCAAACAGTATCGTTACTCATCGCGGGCGCAACAAGCGTCAACGCAATGCTGCTTTCAGATAAGGTGGGCTCTGACTGAAATTCGGAAAAACCAAACCCGCCCGGATTGCTCCGAGGCGGGCTTGGCGCACGGGTCCGAACTTGGCAAGCCAAATTCGATCGTACAGTCACGTTCGAGATACCCCGAAAGTGAAAAAGACTAGAAGCCTTCGCGCTCGATGCGCTTACGCTCCAGCTTGCGGGCACGACGGATTGCTTCCGCCCCTTCGCGAGCTTTCTTCTCCGACGGCTTTTCAAAGTGGCGACGGAGTTTCATCTCACGGAAAATGCCCTCGCGCTGCATCTTTTTCTTAAGCGCTTTCAGAGCCTGATCGACATTGTTGTCGCGAACGATTACCTGCACGGAAACCACGCTCCTTTCAAAAAAACAAAAACACCCGGAGTGCGGAATGCCCCCCGGTTGGATTTACGGTCAAGCTGACCGTGGACCTGTATATAGTGCAAACAGGCCAAAAAGAAAAGAGGGAAGGGGATATTCGCCTCTGACGTTTATACATGCCTGCATCGCAAAACGCCAAGGCATGTGGTTGTTTCGGCCTGCCGGTTTTACGGGCCAACCAATTGCGGGAATTATGTGATCAAATTGACATCAAAGGTTGCTATGATGAATTGACTAAATTCAATTTATCGCAGGGCCTTGTTGTTTTCTCGGGCCGGATATCTGGAACAAACCGGGCAAAACCGGTTGGGAAACGGGTAGGATATAGTTATGGAAAGCAATCTGCGCGATGCGGCATTGGCCCATGCACCATTTTTTATTACCGCCCCGGGGGAAACGGACATTCTGTTTGTCGGTGTTGTCTGGTTTGTCGTTATTGCGGTCTTTTTGATTGGCGCATTCTATCTCAATCTTCATGCCTTGCCCGAAAGGCTGGCCCATCATGCCAATCACACACAGTTACAACTGATTGGTGTTCTGACCCTTCTGGCCCTGTTTACCCACAATAATATCTTCTGGGTCGCGGCCCTTGTTCTGGCGGTTATTCAGTTCCCGGACTTCGTTTCCCCGGTTCAGACAATGGCAAACGCACTAAAAAGTATGGCCCAAGCCAGGACCGGGCAGGCCGAGTCCACAGCTTCTGCACCGGTACAGCCGCAGCCTGCTTCTTCCGAACCAGTAGCCGCAAGCACGCCGGTCGCAACGGATGAGAGCACCAAGCAGGAGAACCAAAAAGATGTTTGAGCTTCTTCTGTGTTCGATCTTTACCATCCTGCCTGATTATCTGGTCCGCCGTTACGTGCAGGGCAAACGTATTGGCAAGGAAATCACGCTGTTTTCTGTCTGGTATGAGCTGCGCTATGGCATTACGGCCTGTGCGATCCTGACGCTGAGCCTGATTACGGTGATTTTCTATTTTCACCCGTCAACGACCAATGTCACATCGTTCTTCCGGACCGTCACGATTCTGCCGGAAAAGGGCGGTCGTGTGGTCGAGGTCTATGTCAAGAACGACGACAATGTGAATGCGGGGGATCCGTTATTCCGGCTTGATAACCGTGTTGAACGCGAAGCGGTTGCGATGGCCGAACAGCGGATTGCCGAAATCCGCGCCCAGATGGATGTCGCACGGGCCGATATTGCCGTGGCAGAGGGCAATGTCGAACAGGCACGCGGTGCCTATAATCAGGTCCGCGATGAATTAAAGGTCAAGGCAGACCTGCTGGCGCGCGGGACCAATGCGGTATCCCGGCGCGAGGTCGAACGTCTTGAAGTCTCCCTGACCACAAGACAGGGCGGGTTGAATGCGGCCGAGGCCAGCCTGAATGTCATCAAGACCAAGCTTGATAGCCTGTTGCCAGCCCAGCTTGCCAATGCGCAGGCATCCCTTCGATCTGCCGAGGCCGATCTGTCCAAAACCGTGGTCCGTGCCGGGGTTAAGGGCAATATCCAGCAATTCGCCCTTCAGGTCGGTGACTTTGTCAGCCCGATCTTGCGTCCGGCCGGAATTCTGATCCCGGAAAAAGATGCGGAAACGGTGTTTCTTGCTGGCTTTAACCAGATATCGACACAGGTGGTGAAACGCGGTGTGATTACCGAGGTATCCTGTGCGTCCCTGCCATTCGAAATCATTCCGATGGTCATTACGGATGTTCAGCCGGTGATTGCAGCGGGGCAGTTCCGACCAAGCGACCAGTTGCTTGATATTACCGAACGCGCCAAACCGGGCACATTCCTTGTCAAGATGATGCCGCTTTATCCGGAAACGATTGCAAATGTGCCGCTTGGCAGCAAATGCGCGGGCAACGCCTATACCAGTACTCACGAGAAACTTGAAAGCCCTGATATTGGCATGGGGGAATGGCTGTTCCTGCATATGGTTCAGACCGTCGGTGTTGTGCATGCCCTGCTTTTGCGTGTTCAGGCATTGCTGCTTCCGATCCAGACGCTGGTTCTGACCGGTCACTAGACGGAATTGCATGCTTAGGGGCTTTACAGCCGGGCAATTTTGGTTGGATATAAGGCTATGTCGATCCTCAAGATTGCCCGGATGGGCCACCCGGTTTTGCGCAAGGTTGCTGATCGGGTCGAAAACCCGCTTGATCCCGAAATTCAGCGACTGATTGCTGATATGAAGGATACCATGAAAGATGCCGGGGGCGTTGGCCTTGCGGCACCACAGGTGTTCGAGTCCAAGGCGATCATGGTCTATTACGTGCCGGCGATGCGCCAAAGCGACGATCCCGATGACGGAGCCATTCCGCTGTCGGTTCTGATCAATCCGGAAATCGAGCCGGTTGGCGAAGAAATCGTTGATGGCTGGGAGGGCTGTCTTTCGATCCCCGGTCTTCAGGGCGTCGTACCGCGCTGGAACAAAATTCGTTATCGCGGGTTAAATGAACAGGGCGAGGAGATCGAGCGCATTGCGGGCGGGTTCCATGCGCGTGTGGTACAGCATGAATATGATCACCTGATCGGCGTGATGTATCCTGAACGTATGGAAGACATGACCCTTCTCGGATTTAACGAGGAATTGCGCGAATACCCGCCCGAGACTACATTCAGGCAGTCTGCCGCATCAGAAAACGCTGATGACGCCGAAGACGCCCGATCAAGTGACAAGGAGTCCTAAATGACCGTGTCCGAAAGCATGAGCCGTCTACAAGCCCAGCGCGAAGCACTGGTTGAGGCAGCCCTTGAACATGTGCCGTTTGATGGCTGGACCAAACAGTCCCTGCTGGCCGGGGCCATGGATCTTGATCTTGCGCCGGGCGAGGTTGATCGTTTGCTACCCAATGGCATTCGCCAGGCGATTGTGACCTATGTCGAGCTGACCGATCGCAAGATGGTTGCTGCCCTTGATGAAAAGGGCCTTGAGAACATGAAAATTCGCGAACGCATTGCGACGGCAGTCAAAACCCGTCTTGATCTGGTCGAAAATCAGAAAGATGCCGTTCGCGCAGCCCTTGCCTTTATGGCTTTGCCGCAGAATGCGGCTCTTGGGCTTAAGCTTACGCACGGGACGGTCGATGCAATGTGGGTGGCTGCGGGCGACACATCAACCGATCATAACTGGTACACCAAGCGCATGTTGCTTGCCGGTGTTTATGGATCAACTCTGGCATTCTGGCTTGATGACACCTCGGATGGTCATGCCGATAGCTGGGCATTTCTTGATCGCCGTATCGGCAATGTTCTGCAAATCCCGAAAATCACCGCCAAGCTTGGCAAGATCGGCAAATGTGCCGCAGCACCCTTCAAGCTTGGAGCTAAATTTGCCAACTGCGTGCCGACACCCGGACGGGTTCGTCGCCAGTTTGGTGGATAACGTATTTACGGATCGAAAATAACAAAACGCCACCGGCACAAATGCGGTGGCGTTTTGTTTTGACGGGTTTGGGAAACTCAGAGATCGCGTGATCTAGAAGGTGTTTTCAAGGAAGCTCAAAAGAGTTTTATCCGGCGCGTTGGCGCGTTTCATGTCACCGGCAAGATCAACCGTGAAGGGCGACCCGAACAGATGACGCGGGGCATCGCCAGTGGCTTTGCGCTTTGCCTTGTTGTTGCTGGACTGAATATCTTCGGCCGTCGGCTTGGCAGCAAGGGCAACCAGTTCCGATGGTGGGGTGCCCATCCAGATGCCTTTGCGGTTTTCCTTGGCAAATTCCTGATCACGCAAATAGGTCGCACAGCTCGGATGACTGTCGCAGGTGACCATATCAACCATGGCCCAGCCCGCGCGCAGGATCAAACGGTTCAGGTCATTGCGCCCGATGGTGCATTCCGTCAGCATCGGGAACAGTTGCACATCCGATACCTGCTGACATTTGATGGCGTAATTGTCGATGATGCGGCCCAGTGCCTGTGAGGCGGCTGCCCCGCACTGAAATTCAACCGCACCGGCACGGCAAATCATGCCCGGTTTCGGGGCGCGAATACCAAACAGTTCGACAACCAGATTGCCAAAACGCAGCTTGTCACCTTCGATGACCTGCGGGAATCCAGCGGCGCCCGGGGCGGCAAGTGCTGCGTTGATGCGGCTTTCCATGGCACCAAGGCCAATGATCATTGAAAGAATGATCAGAAGTTTCTTCATCACGTTCCATCCGTAAAGAGTTTCCTGTCCCGATCAGGAGCAAACCCGATGCCAATCTGCCCGGCACAAAATGCCAGATCGGTATTTGATGGGGTAACGTGATGAAACACATATGAAAAAGCCCCGGATACTTAGGGTATCCGGGGCCCGAAAGATGACTGGTCGGTCGTGTTCGTCCGGGTTATTTCGGCAGAACCCAGGTGACATGACCCATTTTACGGCCCGGCTTTGCTTCGGCCTTGCCATAAAGGTGCAGTTTGGCGTTCGGCTCGGTCAAAATTGCCTGCCAGTCATTAATGTCGTCGCCCAGAAGGTTTTTCATGCGCGCTTTGGAATGATGGGCCGGATCGCCAAGAGGCAGGCCGCACACAGCACGGATGAATTGCTCGAACTGGCTGGTGATGCAGGCATCAATGGTCCAGTGACCGGAATTGTGCGGGCGCGGTGCGACTTCATTGACCAGAATGTCGCCATCGGTGGTGACAAACATCTCTACCGCCAGAAGACCGACAAACTCCATCGCCGTAACCAGCTTGATCGCGATGTCTTCAGCCTTCTTCGACAGGCTGTCGGCAATTTCAGCCGGGGCGACGGTCACATCAAGGATGTGGTTGGTATGCACATTCTCAACCGGGCAGAAGCAGGCGGTATCGCCCTGAACACCGCGGGCGACAATGACGGAAATCTCGCGTTCAAAGGAAATGAAGCCCTCAAGGATGGCCTCGGCACCTTTCATCTCGTCCCACGCCTGTGCCAGATCGGTATCGGCACTGATCTTGACCTGACCTTTGCCGTCATAGCCAAGCTCGGTCGTTTTCAGAACCGACGGGCGGCCAAGTTTGGCAACGGCGGCTTCAAGATCGGCAAGCGAGCGGACGGCCTCAAACGGTGCGGTGCGGATGCCGTGTTCATTGCAAAAGGTCTTTTCGCGCAGACGGTTCTGGGAGAGATGCAGGCATTTCCAGCCCGGGCGGACCGGAACCAGTTCGGACAGTAATTTGACGCTGTCATGGGGGACATTTTCAAACTCGAAAGTGACAACATCGACATCTTCGGCAAAGGCACGCAGTGCATCAAGATCGGTGTAATCGGCAATTGTCGCCTTGGCACAGACCTGCTCGGTCGGGCTGTCAGCACCCGGGCCGAAAACATGGACCTTATAGCCGAGCTCGGCGGCACAGAAGGCAGCCATGCGGCCCAGCTGGCCGTTGCCCATGATACCGATTGTGCTCCCCGGTGCGATTACGCGCGTGTCGAAATCCTGCGTCATGTATTCCTCGATCAAAAATCTTCCCCATAGGGAAAAGATTGCCTGCAATCAGACAATCATCAAATCTGGTTTGCGCAAAATAAAAACGCGCCCGGTTGGGCGCGCCTGTATTGCAATCACAGTGCCGGATCAACCGGCTCGTCTGCGACCGATGCGGTCTGGGCTGCGCGCCAGTCATCAAGGCGCGTGGCAAGCCCGTCATCCATCAGAGCCATGATTTCAGCTGCCATCAGGCCGGCGTTCTTTGCCCCGGCCGAGCCGATGGCAAGGGTTCCGACCGGAACGCCGCCCGGCATCTGGACGATGGAAAGAAGGCTATCAAGACCCTTAAGCGTGCGGCTCTGAACCGGAACACCAAGAACCGGAAGCGGGGTCATCGCCGCCGCCATGCCCGGAAGATGGGCCGCACCGCCAGCACCGGCGATAATGACCTTAAGACCACGCGATTTTGCCGTTTTGGCATAATCATAGAGGCGATCAGGGGTGCGGTGAGCCGAGACGATTTTGGTCTCATAAGGCACATTCAGCGCATCGAGGACATCTGCGGCGTTTTTCATGGTTTCCCAGTCAGACTGGCTTCCCATGATAATGCCGATGACCGGCGTTTGATCGCTCATGATAGCGGCTCCGTATACGGGCTGTTTCGTGAAGGGCCGCATTATATGCAGCGCGGGCCATCATGCAAGCCTGCTTGCGCCTTGCCGGACTTGCATCTTTCTTTAAATTTTTCTTATTTACGGTCAAAAATTCCATGCTATACGATGGTGTAGATTTCCTACCCTTACTGTCGATTGAATTTATGTGGAAATTGACAGTACCTTTGATTTATTATTTACAAATAACTCATATAACTGTGCAGGTAGCACGGGAAGGTCAGACATGAAGGTCACAAGGCCCGGTTCAATTACACCCTCTATGGGGGGAGGGGATGGAAGATTTCCATCAAATCCATACGGAATTCATGCCTATGGCAGGGACGCCGGAAAACGGCGTGCGCCCAATCGCGACCATCAGATCGATATAGATACGGATAATCTTCCCGATACGGTCGAGGAAGAAGTTCCGTTTCACACATCTGACATCGCCAATGTTCTGGGCATCCCGGATAATCAGGTGACACCGGCGGTTGAACAGGCAATCGGTCGTTTGATGGTGCGCATCAATGGCCTGACCGAAAACCTCAATGATCTCAAGAGACGCCATGCCCGACTGGCGCGGCTTGAAGGGCGCGACCCGTTTACCGGCGCGCTTGGTCGTCCGACCTTCATGCAGATTCTTGAAAACGAAGTTTCCCTGATCGGGACGGATCGCACCAACAGGATCGTTCTGATTTGTGAACTGTTTAATATCGAAGATATTTTGCAGCGCTACGGTCAGGAATGCAAAGACGGTCTGTTTAACTATGTCCGCAGGATCATTGCCGATTTTGTCATGGCACCGCATCATCTGGGCTATCTTGGCTGCAATGACTTTGTTGCCCTGATGTATAATGTTGATCAGGACGATGTTTTGCAGCGTGTTGATGCGATCACGCGCTGGCTGCATCAGAATCCCTATCCCCACAAAGACAAGTTCATCCCGATTGTTCCGGTGTTCGGCTTTTATCAGTCCGCCAGCGGTGATACGGTCGATTCAATCCTTCGTGGTGCCGATGCGGCTTTGCGGGCGCAAAAGGAAATGCTTCTGGCCAAGCTTGATCGTATCCCGTACGGGATTTGATACCGGTTCTCGTAATGAGATGCCCGACATTGCGCCTGCGTTCAGATTTTCTTGTTGTCATGTCCAAACGATTATCCCCCGAACAATAAGAACGGGGGATTTGGTATGTCCGAACCAGGCACGAGGCTTATGGCAAGAGAACAAGTTTTCTGGTTGGGTGATCCGTCAAACAGGAGTCTGACCGGTGTGATCAGGCGATAATGTCGGGAACAAGCTGCGACTCGACATAACGAATTTCGTCTTTAAGGGCGAGTTTACGCTTTTTCATGCGCCCGAGACGCAACTGATCATGATGGGGGGCCTGCACCATCTGTTCGATGGCGATATCAAGATCACGGTGTTCCTCGCGCAACGAAAGAAGTCTCTTTTCAATCTCGATCTGATTGATTTCGTCCATTTTTGATCCAGCTTAATAATCAACGCGAAGGGGAAGTGATATTAACAGATATCAGATGGGCAACCCATATGATTTGTATCACCCTTTAAACAATGATGACGACAATGGGAAGGAAACGCATGCGGATCGGGATTTTGACCAGTGGGGGCGATTGCGCCGGATTGAATGCGGTCATTCTGGCTGTCGTCCGACGTGCGGTACTTGGATATGGCTGGGATGTCGTGGGTATCCGTCAGGGCACGCATGGCCTGATGCAGGATCCTCCGCAGGCCATTGACCTTAATGATCAGGTCAATAATGACGGTATGCTGCGGCTTGGCGGGACGATCCTTGGTACGATCAACAAGGGTGATCCGTTCCACTATCCCATGCCCGATGGCAGCTTTGCCGACCGTTCCCGGGAAGTGATTGATGGCTATCACAAGCTTGGTCTTGATGCGCTGATCGGGGTTGGAGGCGATGGCAGCATGGCCATCCTTCACCGTCTGGCCCGGATGGGGGGCATCAATCTGGTGGGTATTCCCAAAACCATCGATAACGATCTGGCCCAGACCGAATATTCGGTCGGCTTTACCACGGCGGTGAATGTCGCGGTCGAGGCCCTTGACCGGTTGCAGCCGACTGCGGCGTCGCATGATCGCATCATGATCCTTGAGGTCATGGGGCGCGATGCCGGGCATATCGCCCTGTTTGCCGGTGTTGCAGGTGGCGCTGATGCTATTCTGATCCCGGAAATGGACTATGATCTTGATGCCCTGACCGAACATTGCCTGAATATTCGCAAGCGCGGACGCAATCATGCTCTTGTCATTGTGGCCGAGGCGGTCAAGCGCGATGACGGGGCCGCAGTGACGCAGGGAGATGATGGTCAGAAAGTCCGTTATGGCGGTATTGGTCATTGGCTGGCTGACGAGCTTGGCGCAAGGACCGGCTGGGAAACCCGTGTGACGGTCTTGGGGCACGTGCAGCGTGGCGGGATACCATCACCGCGTGACCGGGTAATTGCATCGGCTTTTGGTGTGCATGCGGTTGATCTGGTTGCCGAACAGAAATTCGACCGTGTCGTCGCCTGGTCAAAACGCAAAGTGGTCGATGTCGCGATGGAAGATGTTATTGTTGGTCCCCGGCTTGTGGATACGGCCGGGACCATGGTGTCGACGGCCAAGGGGCTTGGTGCCTATCTTGGTCATCCGCCAAAGGTGGCGCGTACGGCAAAGACCGTGTGATACAAAAAGAAACCCGCAGGATACGAGCAGTTTGGTGATTGATCAGGACGAAGTATGGCGCTTTACAGTCGCGATGTATGGTCGCGACGGCGTGGCAAAACTGTGTCTGGAATTGCAGGAACGCTGCGGACTTGATGTGAACATGCTGCTGTTCATGTTCTTTCTTGGTCAGAAGGGACTGGCACCGCACAGTGTTTGTTCGCTTGAAGAAGCCGTACGCGACTGGCGGGACAATGTGATCATCCCGCTTCGCCAGACGCGCCGCTTCATGCGCGATGATCCGCGTCCCGATGCGCAGGAGTTGCGCCAAAAGGTCAAATCTGATGAATTGCAGGCAGAGCAGATCGAACAGCATATTCTGTGCGACGCAGTACAACCGATCCCGTCAGAGGACCCGTTTTCTGCCGCGCGGGCCTATTTGTCCCCCAACCGGTTTGACCTTGAACAGGATGATTGCGACCAGGCGGTTAGTCGTCTGATCGCAATGATGGGGCTTTTATCCGCGCCATAGGACAGAATGGTCTGACGTGGAATTCTTAATCCCGGTTTCTGGGTTTGCCGGTTACGGGGATGTGATTGGCGGCATCTTCATCGCCCCAACGTGCCGTTTCGGGCAAATCGATATCAAACAGGTCGAGAACCCGGCCACAGCTTTGCGTGACCATTTCATCAAGTGACTGTGGACGGGCGTAGAATGCCGGGACCGGCGGGGCAATGATTGCGCCGTTTTCCGTGGCCTGTGCCATGTTGCGGATATGCCCGGCATGAAGCGGTGTTTCACGCACCATCAGAACAAGGCGGCGACGTTCCTTGAGCATCACATCGGCAGCGCGCGCAATCAGATTGTCCGCGACTCCGCTTGCGACCTCGGCCAGAGACTTCATCGAGCAAGGTGCAATGACCATACCGCGTGTGCGAAACGATCCTGACGCAATCGACGCGCCGATGTCGGAATTATCATGGAGGACGTCTGCCATCTCCTTGATTTCGCGAATTTTAAAGTCGGTCTCATAGGCGATGGTGCGCTCGGCTGCCTTCGAAAGAACCAGATGAGTCTCGATCGGCGTGTTTTTCAGCAACTGTAAAAATCGTATGCCATAAATCACCCCGGATGCACCGGTTATGCCGATGATAAGTCGATCTTTTTGTGTCATGCCGATCCTTGCTGGACTGTGTTCGAGTTCACGGTGATGATCGAAACACTGGAAATCATGTTACGAAATTAATACCATCTTCTTGTGGGCAATGTCAGATATAAGGAGTAGGCGAATGAGCGTTCAAAGCCATATCGAAGCTCTTACTGCCAAACATGCTGCACTTGAGCAGGAACTCCACCTCGAGACGCGCCGTCCGGCGCCCGATGATTCCCTTGTCGCAGACATTAAACGTCGCAAGCTTGAAATCAAGGACGAGATACGCCGAATAACCCATTAGCCGTCCGGTCATGGCCAAACGCGTGATGAAAAACATGCGACTAACCATGAAGACGGTTTGACGACCTCACAGATTTCCTAACTCTTGCTTTTGCCGCCTCCGATTGTCGCCCACGCGTGAGGCGGCAACTTTATGTCTGCGCTTCAAATTCTTTGGTGGCACCCCCAGATACATTCATATGCCCGAACAGATACGCATGATCGTGAAATTCCGATCACGCGCCTGTCAGTTTTGAGTAATTGTAATCCGCAGAAAACTGCGCCTTACCGACGCTCTACCAATGTCTAAGGGGTAAGTGTGAATTAAATAGGTATTATGATGCCGATTTATTCGCACGTCACAAATACGCGTTCTGCATGAGCACAAGACTCATCACCGCGGGAGGAAATTTCGCCAATGACTGGTCGTTATCAGGAAGCCTATGATCGCTCGATCGCCGACAAGGAAGGTTTCTGGGCAGAAGCAGCCGAAAACATTTCATGGTACCGCAAATGGGACCGCGTTCTTGATGACAGCAACGCGCCGTTTTATCGCTGGTTCACCGGTGGCGAAGTCAATACCTGCTACAATGCGCTGGACCGCCATATCGAAAATGGTCGTGGCGATCAAACAGCCCTGATCTATGACAGCCCGGTCACCAATACGGTTGAAAAATTCACCTATCACCAATTGCGCGACGAGGTTTCCCGCCTTGCCGGGGCTTTGCATGCGCGCGGGGTGACCAAGGGTGATCGTGTGATCATCTATATGCCGATGATCCCGCAGGCTGCGATGGCGATGTTGGCCTGTGCGCGTATCGGTGCCATTCATTCTGTGGTGTTTGGTGGCTTTGCCTCGAACGAACTTGCCACCCGTATCAATGACGCCAAACCCAAGCTGATCCTGAGTGCAAGCTGTGGCATCGAGGGATCACGGGTGATTGAATATAAGCCGCTGCTTGATCGGGCCATTGATATGGCAACGCACAAGCCATCAGGCGTCATCCTGTTCCAGCGCCCGCAATGTGATGCGCCACTGATTGATGGGCGCGATTATGACTGGACGGTCGAATGTGCCAAGGCCGCACCATCTGATTGCGTCCCGGTCGCCGCGACTGATCCGCTTTATGTTCTTTACACATCAGGCACCACTGGTCAGCCCAAGGGCGTTGTGCGTGACAATGGCGGGCACATGGTTGCCCTGCAATGGTCGATGAAAAACATCTATGGCGTTGAGGCCGGCGATGTTTACTGGGCCGCGTCCGACGTTGGCTGGGTGGTCGGGCATTCCTATATCGTTTACGCGCCGTTACTGGCGGGCTGTACGACTGTTATGTATGAAGGAAAGCCCGTTGGTACCCCGGACGCCGGTGCCTTCTGGCGGGTGATTTCCCAGCATAAGGTCAAGGTTCTGTTTACCGCGCCGACGGCATTTCGGGCGATCAAGCGCGATGATCCCAAGGCCGCCCATATGGCCAATTATGATCTGGGCTGTCTTGAGGCACTTTATCTTGCAGGCGAACGGTCCGATCCCGATACCCTGCAATGGGCGGAAAGCAGCCTTGGTGTGCCCGTCATTGATCACTGGTGGCAAACCGAAACCGGCTGGTCGATCTGTGCGAACCCGCGCGGGATTGAACTTCTGCCGATCAAATACGGATCGCCGACGGTTGCTGCCTGTGGCTGGGATGTCCAGGTTCTGGATGAAGCAGGCAAGCCGCTTCCACGCGGACAGATCGGAGCATTGGCCGCCAAACTTCCGCTGCCACCGGGAACTTTGCCGACCCTTTGGCAGAATGACGACCGTTTCAAGTCATCCTATCTTGAAGAATTCCCGGGCTATTACGCTACGGGTGATGCGGGCTTCATTGATGAAGACGGCTATATCTATGTCATGTCGCGTACGGATGACATCATCAATGTTGCCGGACACCGCCTCTCGACCGGGGCAATGGAAGAAGTCCTTTCCGGGCATAAGGACGTTGCCGAATGTGCTGTGATTGGCGTTCATGACGACCTTAAGGGGCAATTGCCACTTGGCTTTGTGGTTCTGAAGGCCGGTGTGACCCGCCCGCATGAAGCGATCCTTGCCGAAGTGGTTGCGATGGTCCGCGATCAGATTGGTCCGGTCGCGGCTTTCAAGCAGGCAACTGTGGTGGATCGTCTTCCAAAAACCCGGTCTGGCAAAATCCTGCGCAAGACCATGCGATCAATTGCCGATGGCGAAAGCTACAACACACCGGCCACCATTGATGACCCGGCGATCCTTCCGGAAATTGCCGAGGCCCTGAAAGAAATCGGATACGCAAAATAACACCCGAGATCCCGTAAGCACGGATACTCCCAGCTCTTTCATCGCAGAGCACACCTTGCGCCTGCCATCCCCGATTGGCAGGCGTTCTTTTTTGAGGCCCTTGTTGCGGATTTCATAAAGGTTCTGTTGCGGGCATTTTTGCCAATCCTGGGGGCAGCATTCGAAAAAGGATCACCGCGCAAACAAAGGCAATCAGCAACAAACCGCTGGATGCCCAGATTGCAGATTGCGGACCAAAACGCGAAATCAGCTGGTCATAAAGACTGGGGGCAATCGCAGACAGGAAAAATCCGGGCACCAGCAAGCGCCCGACCTGCTGCCCATAGCCGCGCTTGCCAAAAATCATCAGCGGCAATGTACCGCGCGTAATCGTCAAAACGCCGTTGGCAGCCCCATAGAGCAATGTAAAACTCATGGCCGCAATGACGTAAGGATCACCAATCAGAACAAGCAGGAAGGAAACCGGGAGCACGGCGGTTGCGATGACGGTCAGTTTGGTTGGCGCAAGGCGTTTGCCAAACAGGACTTCTGCTGCACGGGCAACGGATTGACCGATGCCGCGCAGGCTGGCGGTTTCAATAGCCAGCATGGTGCCAAGCCCGATCCCGATCAGAACCGCAATCATATGTGCCGACATTGCCGCATTCACAACATTCAGAACCGTAACAATGACGGCATACAGGATGCCGCATAAACCTTGTCGGGGCAGTGGGGCAGGAACACTTTGCAGCACAGATGAAGTACCTGTGCCGCTATGCTTTTCATTCTGGAAAGGCACTTCAGGATGTGTTTCACGGTCAACGGATGGCATCATCAAATGCAGGGGCACGGTCAAAAGGGCAAAGCCCGCATAGCTTGCAAGGGCTGTGGTGATGCCAAACTGGCCTTCGATCAGATGCCCCAATGGCCAGAATACAGTCGAAGCCAATCCGCCAAACAGGGTGATTTGCCCCATCGCCCGTCCCGCGTTCGGGCCACCGATCCGGGCCAGTGTGGCAAAGGCTGCATCATACAGGGTCGCGCGCATCCCAATGCCCAAGATGATCCAGCCGATAAAATGAAGGACGATCTGATCGCCAAAGGCAAGGATCAGACACCCAAGGGCATTAAGAAGGGAACCGGCCAAAAGAACCGGGCGACCCCCATATAGGTCAATCAGTCGGCCACAGGTTGATGAACATATCCCCATGACCAGAAGGGCGCATGAAAAGCCACCATAAATCACCGCACTGTCCCAGCCATTGCGCGCGGCAAGGGCTGTACCGAAATTCCCGATCAGGTAATAGGCCGTTCCCCAGCTGATCAGCTGGGCAAGACCAAGGGCAATAATCGTGCGCGGCCGGATCATTGGCCTGTCGGACCGGGCAGGGATGGTTTGTCCTCCCCAAGGGGGCGCTGCATCAGAACCGAGTCAAGCCACCGGTCAAACTTGAAGCCGACTTTATGAAAAACGCCGGTAGGCTCAAAACCATGTTTGCGATGAAGGGCAATCGAGGCGTGATTGGCGCTGTCGCCAATTGCCGCGATCATCTGGCGCCAGGGGCCTGCTTCACATCGGGCAATCAGATGTTCCATCAAAAGACTTCCGATACCCTGACCGGTGCAATCGGGTGCAACATAGATCGAGTTTTCAACAGTATGGCGATAGGCGGTGCGTGGTCGATAGGAACTGGCATAGCAATAGCCAACAATGACATCACCCCGGATGGCAACCAGATAGGGCATGCCCTTGTCGCGGATTGCCTGAAACCGGTTGGTGATTTCATCAATGCCCGGCGGGATCTCTTCAAAGGAGGCCGTGCCGGTCAGGACATGATGGCGATAAATCGCGGTCACCTGATCCATATCGGTATCGGTTGCATTGCGGATTGTCAGGCTGTTTGCAGGGATGGTTTCGCGGGTCGTCAGGCACATAATGTTGTCCGGTGTTGATTTGTTTGACCAGACAGTAAGTCGAACCATATCATAACGGAAGTTTTGAAATATTATGCATGTCATAAGGAAAAGTTTGATATGCGGGCACTTAACCTTGATCAGCTTCATACCTTTGCCGATGTTGTGACCCTTGGCAGTTTTTCCGCCGCAGCGGCGAAGCTCAATCTTAGCCAACCGGCTGTGAGCCAGCAGGTGCGCCAGCTTGAAGACAGGCTGGGGGTGAAGTTGATTGAACGGGTTGGCAAGCGGGCGGAGCCGACCGCAGCAGGGCAGGCGTTGCTTGCTCATATTGGCGGTATTGATGCATCAATCCGCTCTGCACTTGATGCCGTTTCGGTTTTTGCCGACGGGCTTGCCGGACAGGTCCGGATCGGAACCGGGGCGACGGCCTGCATCTATTTCCTGCCTGCCATTCTTGAACAGCTGCAACGGGCCTTTCCGAAACTTGAAATTATGGTGAGGACCGGCAACACAAGCGATATCATTCGCGCGATTGAAGATAACCAGCTTGATCTTGGTCTGATTACCATGCCCTGCAGTGGTCGGAGCCTGTCGATCACGCCGGTGATGACCGATCCTTTTGTGGCGATCTTTGCCGATGACGCAGATGTGCCAGACGTCATTCATCCCGGTGATCTCGAAACGCAGCCATTGGTTCTTTATGAACGCGGTGGCCTTACCCGCACACTTGTCGATGACTGGTTACGCGATGCCGGTATCGCCGGGCATTCGGTGATGGAGCTTGGCTCTGTCGAGGCGATCAAGGAACTGGTCGGTGCGGGGATCGGTGCAACGATCCTGCCTGAGATGGGGGCACGTCCGGGCCGGACACAATTCCCGATCAAGACCCGCCCTTTGATGCCAGCCCTGTCGCGCGAACTTGCAATTGTCATGCGCCGGGACAAGACATTAACCCCGGCCCTGCGCGAAGTCCGCAAAAGTCTGATGGCCGCTGCGGAAACCCGCGAAGCACAAAGACGTGCAGCGCTATCGGCAGATCAGTCTTCTTCGGGCACGTAAAATGTCGGAAATTCGGCGTTGGGTTCGGGCATGAACATCGTTACACCCGCACGGGTGATCATTTGCAGGATGTGATCAGGCGGCGTGCAATCTGTGAAAAATGCGCTGACATCGGTGATAGATCCACCCCGAACCACGGCATTTCGGCCAAACTTGGTGTGATCGGCAACCAGATATGATTTGCGCGCATTTTTCAGGATTGCTGATCGCGCACGAACTTCCTGTTCATCGAAATCAAGAAGACTGCCATCCGGGTCGATACCACCGACACCGAAGATGCCATAATCAACCTTGTAGCTGTTAAAGAATGCCTCGACCTCTGGTCCCAGAACGTCCCGGTCACGGTTGCGCAAACGACCACCAATCAGGGTTACATCAAAGCTGTCATTGGTTGCGGCCACATAGGCAACATTCAGATTGTTGGTGAAAATCCGCAAATCGCGATGCTGCAAAAGCGCACTCGCCACCAGTTCAGGCGTGGTGCCGATTGAAAAGAACAACGAAGCTCCATTGGGAATTTCGCGTGCAACAAGGGCAGCGATCTTGCGTTTTTCATTGACGTTCAGAACCTTGCGGGCCCGGTAGGCAATGTTTTCATGTTCAAGCGCGGGTTCTACACCCCCGTGGCGACGACGCAGCAACCCTTCATCACAAAGGGCGTTCACATCGCGGCGGATGGTCTGAGGTGTGACGTCAAAGCGTTCGGCAAGTTGATCGATGGTGCGAAAACCGTCGGCGCGTACAAGTTCGACAATGCCAGCCTGGCGTTCAGTTGGACGTTTTTGCATGGAAACGTTTCTTCGGTGTTGTTCGTTCGAAAGCAGGCGAATGGTATGTCGCGCATATGTCGGTTGCGTTACGGTTTAGCGGCAATCATGTGAAACAAACTTTATGCAATAAGAGCCGGATAACCCAAAGAAAAAAGGCCGCCCGTCGGGCGACCTTTTGTTTTGATCAGGAGCGGAAGAGATTTTCAGCCGCTTCCATGTAGTCGGAAGTTTTCGGCTCGTCCTTCTTCTCGGCAGCTTTTTTGCCCGGATAATCCGGTTCCGGATTGATCTGCAATTCTTCGGGCAACGGATCCGGCTCGACATCGCGGGCGATTTTTTCCGGGTTCTTCGAACGTGCGATCACGACCTGCTTTTCAAGGTCAAGTTCGGTGCAAAGGCCCATGGTAACCGGGTTGCGCGGGGTCAGGTTGGCGGAATTCCAATGGGTCCGGTCGCGGATCTTGCCAATGGTATCCTTGGTGGTGCCGATCAGTTTGCAAACCTGCGCGTCAGACAGCTCCGGGTGATGCTTCAGCAGCCACGCAATCGCATTCGGGCGATCCTGGCGCTTGGAAACCGGGGTGTAACGGGCACCTTTGGACTGCGCACGCGGGCGTGGCAGATCGGTTTTTGCCATTTTCAGGAATTCACGCGGATCTTTTTCACAGCGCGCAATTTCATCCTTGGTCAGCTGACCATTGGCAACCGGATCAAGTCCGACGATACCCTGACTGACGTCACCATCAGCGATTGCCTGAATTTCAAGCTCGTGAAGCTCGGTAAAGGCGGCAATCTGCCGGAACGACAAGCCGGTATTGTCGATAAGCCATACAGCGGTTGCTTTGGGCATGAGGGGCTGTGCCATAATTCCTCCTGTTTCCTTCTTTCTCTCTGGAGACCGGCGTTGGGTATGAGCCCAAAAAGCGCGGGAATCTTTGCCCCAGAATATAATCTCTTTTGGTGGTCCGGCAATGCTGCAAAGGCAACCAAGGGGTGATCCAGGGTTGCCGCGCATCGTCGGAGCCGCCATTGCGTTCTTTTCGATCAATGTGCGGGTAAATGCAACAATCTGTTGCGGACTTGTGAAAAGAATATTTCTTTTCGATCCGCAATCATAGTCATGTTGCGATGGAACGGTCAGATAAACTGTTCAGACCAGCATCCATCAACGATCAATCGACTTCCAGTATCACTTTTCCGATGTGTGCGCCACCCTTCAATATGGCATGCGCGTCCTGTGCATCGGCAAACGGGACAGTTTTATAGATCACCGGGCCAATTTTACCGTCTTCGATCATCGGCCAGACCCGGTTGCGCAGGGCATCGGCGATTGCGGCCTTGCTGGCGACAGGTTGCGCACGCAAAGTCGATCCCATCAGTGTCAGACGTTTAAGCAACAGCGGGGCGAAATTGGTTTCGGCCTTGGGGCCGCGCAAGAAGGCAATGATCAATATCCGCCCCTCGACGGCTGCGGCCTTGAAATTGCGGCTGACATAGTCCCCCGCCACCATATCAAGAATGACATTCGCCCCCTTGCCATCGGTCGCTGCCATCACGTCTTCGACGAAATCCCGGGTCTTGTAATTGATGGCAATATCCGCGCCAAGATTAAGGCAAGCCTCGCATTTCTCGTCGCTGCCCGCGGTGGCGATGACCTTGGCGCCAAACGCCTTGGCAAGCTGGATGGCGGTTGTCCCGATGCCCGAAGTCCCGCCATGCACAAGGAATGTTTCCCCGTTTGCAAGTCCGGCCTTGTCAAAAACATTGTGCCAGACAGTAAAGAAGGTCTCGGGAAGGCCCGCAGCCTCAATCATTGAAAGACCCCTGGGAACAGGAAGGCACTGCGCGGCTGGCACGGTGGTATACTGGGCATAGCCGCCACCGGTTACCAGTGCGCACACATGATCACCAACATTCCAGCCGGTTACATTGGCGCCAAGTGCCACAATCTCACCCGCCAGTTCCAATCCTGGAATATCCGATGCACCGGGCGGCGGCGGGTACATGCCCGCGACCTGCATCAGATCAGGGCGGTTCACACCCGCGGCACGAACCCGAACCAGAACATCATCATCGCCAAATACCGGAACATCAATCTCGCTCAGTGCCAGATAGGGCGCATCGGCATCCTTGCGAATTTCGACGGCTTGCATTTTCGATGGCAATTGATGATTGGGCATGGTGACCTCCGTGGCGAAAAGTTAGTTTAATACCTATCTAGGGTCGGTGCCGAATTCAATTGCCCAAATGGTGCACGGAACCGTTCGGCAAAGGTTTGATTGCAGGATATGGAGGACAAGCGTGGACGAAGAAGAACTCGGCAATTTCATGAAGGGGGCTTTTGGTCTGCCGCGCAGCCTTGAAGGCATGTCGGTGGATAGCCTGAAGGAGTATCGCGTCGCTCTTGAACAGGAAGTCAAACGGGTCGATGCCGCACTTGAGCATCGCAAGGGCGCGCATGCCGGCGCAGAGGCATTGTTCAAGAGTTAGGGCAAAGTATCGACAAGAGTTGGAGAGGCGGTTTGAAGTCTCTCCAAACACTAGACGTGAGGATAAAGATTTTAAACCTGAGGTTAATTGAAATTTAAACTTATCGTCTTATATGTGGAATAGAGGGTCATCTGTTGACCCCCTTGTCGAACGTGATGTTTCGATGCCTCCCTGTTAAACTGAGCCGCCCTTTTCGGGCGGTTCTTTTTCTTTGTCTTGTATCTTCAAATACTTGTATGGCCCGGATTGCACGGGATTGCCGCAGATTGTGTGCGCAAAATACGTAAAAGGGTACGGGTTAATACGTATTGTCACATTTGTGCCATGAATAGCCTTGACCGCTTATGAACCGCTGGCTAAAGTTCGGCCACAAGAAAAACAAAACCAAAAAAGTCCGGCAAGTTTAGCAGGTTGAGGTGAGACCGCCCCGAAAGTGGGCGGTCTTTCTATTTGGGGCTTCTGTGTCTTGAAGCCACCCGGGGCCTTTCCAATATTATATGGATGACATATGAGCATCCCCCGGCGTCGCAGAAGGCGTCATATCAGAGCAACTTCGCGGTCATTCACTTCTCGCGAACATATGACGAAGCCTTTACGCTGCTCGTAGAGGCGCGCAATTACCTTTCTGCTCACAGAAGCCAGCGCGGCAAAAAGCAAAATAGCGGTGAAGCGATTGCACGGTGTGTCGAAGAAATGCGCATGACCACCCGTCTGATCCGGGCCATGGCCTGGTTGCTTGCTGTACGTGCGGTCGAAGAGGGGGAAATCCAGTGGGAAGAGGCGGTTGATGTCGACAACCTGATGGTTGACCTTCGGGTCTGTCTTGAAGAGCGCAACGAGACTTACGAGTTTCTGTCACCAGGACTGGTCGATCTGATGCATCGTGCACAGGCGCTTTATATGCGAACGGCCCGAATGGAACTTCAGGTCGCCGCGCGTTGTGCCAACTGATTGCCTGAGAATCCCGAAATCAAGCAGAGAACATACCCCCGCTTGGGCAAAGGCCCCGGGCAGTCGGGTTCTGACGATGATTGAAGTGATCAATATCGGGGGATGTCAGGCGCGGGATTGAACCTGGAATACTTCGACCGGTTCAGCAAAGCCTTTCATCTGACGTGTTCCCATCGAGACAAAAGCAGCGCGGCTACCACTATAGGTGTCTTTGACGTTGGCTGATACCAGCGTTTCGTCACCGCCTGCCTGTGCACATACGCGTGCGGCAAGCTGAACAACGGTGCCAAACAGGTCATTTTCTTCGGCAATCGCCTCGCCGGCATTAATGCCGATGCGAATCTGGAATTTCATATCCTGTGAGGCATTGTGGATTGCCATATTCTTCTGAATTTCAATCGCTGCTTCGACAGAGCTGGCAGAAGACGGGAACACGGCCATAATGCCGTCGCCCATATGCTTGACTTCCTTGCCATAGTTATTGATCAGGGCCGTGCGAACGATCTGGTTATGAATATGGACCATTTGCTGGGCGCCATGATCGCCCAGTTCCTGGGTTTTGGCTGTCGAATTGACAATGTCGGTAAACATCAGCGCATGAAGCTTCTTGCCTGCTGCCCCTTGCGGACCTGCGGCGGGCTTTTCGCTCCAGTTCGCGATGGCGCGCGAAACTGACGTCATGATGCTTTTCTCGTCTCTAAGGTAGGCATCCATCGATTCGCGACCAGCGCCGTACATATCCTTGTATTTCGGCTCAAGGATGTAACTGTCTACATTTTTGCAGAATGTATCGGCCATGCTTTTGTTCGCGCCAAGGGCCGAGATACAGTCACGCAAAACCGCGCGCCCGTCTCTTTGCTCCAGGGCGTTCTTTTCGCTGCAGGCATCACAGGCACCCGCGACATACAGATTGACGCCAAATTTATGATAGGCATCAAGAACCGGCACAGTGCGTTTGATCGCCTGCATCGACCCGGAGATGAAGTTTTTCATCTGATCGCGGGTGGCTCGCATTTCCCTGGTCTCGACCAGTGGTCGATCAGGCGTATCATCAATCGGGGCGTCTTTTGCCTCGTCCTTCGATGCGTCATCCGTGCTTTCAACCGATGCGTCCGTATCAGCATCGTCATCCTCTTGGGCCAGTTCTGCTGCCATCTCGGCGGCTGTTTTTCGCGTCACAGAAGTTTGTGCTGCTGTGGCGCTGCCGGACAGACTTGCGCGGGATACCTTGTCGCGCGCCTGTCTGGGCGACCGGCTTGTTGATGCTTTGGTTCGGCTGCGTCCTTTGAATTTCTTGGTCACAGCCATCAGCATCGGCACGACGCTGGCAAGGAAGCCAATCGTAAAGGACATGAAGTTGGCTTTGTCATAAAAGCCCTGACTGATATGCATGCCCATACTTGGCAGATATTCAAGCCCCTTGGCCGCTACAAGCATCGTTGCCAGCCCGATCGCAATCGCGATGCAAAAGGCAATCATCATCTTGAGAGCAAGACCAAAAATGCTTTGGCCTTCCTCTGCAACGGCACGAGCAGGGCGTCGTTTGACAGGTTCAGCTGTTGCAGTACTGCTTTCCGTACTGTCAGAAGCTGCCTCGGCGGGGGCCGGGGATGGTGCCGGACGCGAGGCAGGTGCCTTGGCCTGTGCTTGCGGGCGGGATGCCTTTGGCTTGCTTTGGACGTTACTGTTTTCCAGGCGGCCCTGACCACGCGTTTCGTAGACGACATATTCGTCCGAACTGTTGGTCGCGTGATTATAGACTTCGCGAATCACTTTGACGCCCGAAACATGGTTCGCGCGTTCAATATTCTTCGCTTCTTCTTCAGCCTGTTTTTTTTGCGCACCAGTAAAGTGGCCGTGGATCTGCCAACGGCCTGAGCGGTCTTTTACATAGACCTCATAGCTTACCTGATTACGCGCCGCCACTTGGTTCATCTATAAACCTGGTCGTTTTGACAAGCCAAAGAGGGCGGCGAATTAAATGCCACCCTGTCCTGACAAATGGAATTATGGCAAAAAAAAGCCGGGATAACCATCAGATATGCTGCATAGCAGACCAGATTTGTCGTCATTGGCAGTTTTTTGTGTGGTCTGCTCCATCAATCAATGGTTCAGACAAAGAAAAACGCCCGCAGCATCAATCAGATGCAACGGGCGCTGATCCCACAGAACACAGAAATGTGTTCTTTGCTTAGTTGCCGATATTGAAACCAGCGAAGCGCTTTTTGAACTTAGCAAGCTGCCCGCCGCTGTCCAGAAGACGGTGAACACCAGTCCAAGCCGGATGGCTTTTCGGATCGATGTCAAGCTTCATCACGTCGCCCGGATTGCCCCAGGTCGACTGCGTGGTGAAGGTGGTGCCGTCAGTCATCTGAACGGTGATCTCATGGTAATCGGGATGGATATCTTTTTTCATCGCCTAATCACTCCGGAATTTGAAGCGCGGTGTATAGTGTAAAAAATCGGCTCGCGCAACCCCTGTAACCGGTTTTATCCAATTAACGCCAAATGAGGGGAGTGCAGTAACGATCTCGCGGTCATGTAGCAGCCGCAGACACAGGTTTCAAGCTTTTCTCGCAAGGTGCATCTTATGCATACTTGCACAGCACACTTTATATAGTATGGTGCGCCAACAATTGATTATCGCCTTGCCGGGGCCAAACGCGCTTCCGGCGACAGACGGAGAACAAGACTGTGGCCCTTGAGGAAACCCGCTTCCATCAGATTGCAGATGAAACAATCGAGACCCTCTCTGATGTCATTGATGACGCGCTGGGCGATGAGCTTGAAGTCGATTTGCAATCTGGCATCCTGACAATCGAACTCGATTCGGGTGAGCAATTCATTATCAACAAGCATGGTCCGAACCGTCAGGTCTGGCTCTCTTCACCGGTCAGTGGTGCAAGTCACTATGACTTTGACGAAGATAACGAGACCTGGACATCAACGCGTGGTTCGACCACGCTTCATGATCAGCTTGCGACGGATATTGCGGTGAAAACCGGAAACAAACTTGATCTTGGCTGATCTCTGAGCGGCTTTGTCGTTCCCAATGCATACGGGATAAAGTGCCTTGGCGCGTACACCTTCTGCTTCTGCAAAACTGATTGATCGTGAAACCAGCCGGAACCTGTCGTCACTGAGGGCGATCGTTCCCTTTGTTCTGAAATACCGGTTGCAGCTGGTCGGGGCCTTGCTTGCGCTGGTGACGGCATCGGGAACCGTTCTTGCCCTTGGCAACGGTTTGCGCATGCTGGTCGATGAAGGCTTCGCTGACGGTGATGGCGGTCTGCTTGACCGGGCACTGTTCGTTCTGTTTGCCGTGACCCTGCTTCTGGCGGGGGCAAGCTATATGCGCTTTTTCCTGGTCTCCTGGATCGGGGAACGGGTTGTCGCCGATATCCGCTCAGCCGTGTATCGCCATATCATCCGTCTTGATTCCGCATTTTTCGAAGTGACCCGGACCGGTGAGGTTCTTTCGCGTCTGACGACGGACACCACACTTTTACAATCTGTCATCGGATCGAGTGTTTCGATCGCCTTGCGCAATGCGTTGATGTTTGTCGGTGGTCTGACGATGCTTGCCATCACCAGTCCGAAACTGACCGCCCTTGTTCTTCTGGTCGTGCCACTGGTTGTGATCCCGATTGTCGGCTATGGCCGCCGGGTGCGCCGCCTGTCGCGCGAATCCCAGGACCGGATTGCGGATGTCAGTGCCTTTTCCGAGGAAACGCTGAATGCGTTGCGCACGGTTCAGGCCTATACCCACGAAGAAATCGAAAGCACGCGCTTTAACGGCCATGTCGAGGGGGCATTCAAAACGGCTGTCGCCCGTATCTCGGCCCGTGCCCTTCTGACTGCTATTGTCATTGTCATGGTGTTCGGGGCAGTTGGCACGATCCTCTGGATTGGGGGGCATGACGTCCTTGATGGCGTGATTTCAGCGGGCGAGCTTTCTGCCTTTGTATTTTATGCGGTGGTTGTCGCCGGATCGGTCGGTGCTATCAGTGAAGTAATCGGTGATTTGCAACGTGCAGCCGGGGCGGCCGAGCGTCTTGTTGCCTTGCTGGAAACCGAACCAAAGATTGCGGCACCCGAAAATCCGGTGGCTTTGCCGGTCCCGCATCAGGGGCATGTCAGTTTTGAAGATGTCACGTTCCATTATCCGGCCCGTCCGGATCGATCCGCACTCGAAGGTCTGACCCTTTCGGTCAGGCCGGGTGAAACGGTTGCGCTGGTCGGGCCATCAGGGGCGGGGAAAACCACAGTCTTCCAGTTGCTGCTGCGTTTCTATGATCCTGACAAAGGTGCAATTCGGGTGGATGGTGTCGATATCCGGGAAGCCGATCCGGTCGATGTGCGTGAACGCATTGGTCTGGTTGCACAGGATCCGGTGATCTTTGCTGCCAATGCCTGGGACAATATTCGCTATGGGCGGCCGGGTGCCAGTGATGCTGATGTCCGTGCCGCAGCCGAAGCCGCGCATGCCAGTGAGTTCCTTGACCGTCTGCCCGATGGCTTTAACACCTATCTTGGTGAAAAAGGTGTCCGGTTGTCTGGTGGTCAGCGTCAGCGTATTGCAATCGCACGTGCGATCTTGCGCAATCCGTCGATCCTGCTGCTTGATGAAGCCACCAGTGCGCTGGATGCGGAAAGCGAACAGGTGGTGCAAAAGGCGCTTGAAACCATCATGGCAGAGCGGACGACACTTGTGATTGCCCATCGCCTGGCCACAGTGCTGCATGCCGACCGGATTGCGGTGATTGATGATGGCAAGCTGGTTGCGATCGGCACCCATCAGGAATTACTTGAAACATCCCCGCTTTATGGCCGCCTGGCCAAGCTGCAATTTGATCGTGATGCGGCCTGATCAGGGTCGCAGGTTTGTTCAGCGTTAATCGCAAGAATGGTTTCGATCAATTGAGGCTATGCTGGGTAGCATCGCCCGTCTCATGATGATCACCTGAAGCGGTTTCAAAAAAAAAGCCTGCCCGACATGACGTGGGCAGGCTTTTTTTATCTGGTCCGGCTTTGGGCTATTCGGCGCTGGCAATCTTGCGGTTATCAAGGGATAGCTCGGCATATTGCTTGCGCAGGATGTCGGCATCCGCAAGGAAGGTCTTCAGCTCGTCACCTTTAAGCTTTTTGCCACTTGGCATCTTGACGCGGATCGGGTTGACCTGCGCATTGTTTTTCAGGATCTCGTAATGCAGATGCGGGCCGGTTGATGCGCCTGTGCTTCCGACATAGCCGATCACGTCACCCTGTTTGACGCGGGATCCCTGTTTGAGGCCTTTGGCAAACCCCTTCATATGGGCATAGGCTGTTTCATAGGAATCATTGTGACGGATGCGGATGTAATTGCCATAACCGCCATTGCGGCCAATTTTGGCAATCGTGCCATTGCCGGCGGCAAAGATCGGGGTGCCGCGCGGGGCGGCAAAGTCAATGCCCTTATGCATCTTGGTATAGCCGAGAATCGGATGCTTGCGCTGGCCGAATCCTGATGACAGGCGCGCACCATTGATCGGGGTTCGCATCAGTGCGCGGCGATAGGATTCACCCTTCTGATTATAGAAGTCGGTTTCACCGTTGCTGTCGGTATAGGAATAAAGACGTACTTCATTGCCGCTCAGGGTCATGCTGGCATAAAGCACATCACCATAGCGTACGCGTTCGCCCTTGTCGTTCTCAAGCTCCTGATACATGACTTCGAAACTGTCACCTGGCTGGATGTCGCGCTGGAAGTCGACTTCATAGGAATACAGTTCGATCAGATTCATCAGAACAGGGATCGGAACGCCATTGCGCTCGGCCGCCAGAAACAGGCTCTGTTCGATGGTGCCAGAAGCGACATTCTTTTTGGTGGTCAGTTCGATCTTGTCTGACGATGCTTCAAAACCGTTATCGGTGCGCGAGACCGAAACAATGGTTTCGGCGTCGGGCTGGAAACTCAGTTCGTCAAGAAGCTCGATGCTGTCTTCCATCGGGGCTGAATAGACAAGATCAAACTCCTGACCGGCGCGTAGCTTGCGCGGGTTATAAACATCGCGCAGCGCTTCGATGGCATTATAGGCCACCGTGCGTTCAAGGCCGGTTTCTGTCAGGGTCGCCATCAGGTTCGATCCTTTTTCAAGGACGACTGTCTCGCGGCGCGGTTCGATGTCGGGAATGCTTGCCGTTTCTGTAACGCCACTGACGGGATTCTCGATCAGGTGGCTCTCGGCGGCACTTGCAGAAAGGGCAGTATCTGCAGCGTTGGAATAATGATCGGATAACAGATATCCGGCTGTTCCCCCCAGAATTGCCATCACACTTGCAATAGATACCAAGTCTCTTCCGGCCATTGCCGTAGAACTCCCCTAATAACCAATAATCAGTTTGCTCAACCCGTTACTCTTTGCGGCAACATCGGCTCAAACCTTATACATAAAAGTTCAAGCGATGTGAAACGCCAATTCGCACCGGTCGTATCTGCTCCCATTGGGCTATAATGGCGCGATTTCCTTTACGAACCGTTGAAGGCATTGCGCGCCATTAATCATGATGGGCGGCGCTGAAATGGCAGCTGACCATGGCAACAACAAGGCAGACCATTAGGGCAATGAATTTGCCTGTTTTCGGCTTTGCAAGCTCACAGGTAATGTTTGCTTGTCCGGCAGGGCTGTTGCCCGCATCGGCTCCGTATAGGCGTACACATATATATGTGACTGGTGAAGGCTGCCATTTTGCTGGGTCAAAAAGGGTGCAGGAGCTTTAAGCTCTGATGGTTCAGTGCAAGATGGATTTAACAGTAGTGTGAGCTGATCAACCAGTGCGGGAGTGGCCCGTTTCCGCCAATTTCGGGCAAATTCGGGGCTTTTGAACTTTTTGCATTTTTCGTGCAGTTTTTTCCAAAAAAGGGTTTGACAGTTCCGGGAGCGGGGCCTATAAC
>NZ_JPWI01000012.1 GCF_003326795.1 Thalassospira profundimaris
CGGTCCTTGAAAAAGGGTATCTCGGATCGGGCAATATCGGGCGCAATACCACAATTATCCGGTCGAACTACCTGCTTGAAGGCAACAACCCGTTTTACGAATTCTCGATGAAGCTGTGGGAAGGGCTGGAACAGGATTTCAATTTCAACGCCATGGTGTCCCAGCGCGGGGTGATCAATCTGTATCATTCCGACGCGCAGCGAGATGCCTATACCCGGCGCGGCAATGCCATGCGCCTGCACGGGGTCGATGCTGAGCTTCTTAACCGTGACCAGCTGCGTGAAAAGCTGCCATTTCTGGATTATGAAAATGCGCGCTTTCCGATCATGGGCGGGCTGATGCAGGCCCGTGGTGGCACGGTGCGCCATGATGCGGTGGCATGGGGTTTTGCGCGCGGCGCCGATCAGAACGGTGTCGATATCATCCAGAATTGCGAAGTTACCGCGATTGACCGCGATGGCGATCAGATCACCGGTGTTCAGACCACGCGCGGGGCGATCAAATGCAACAAGCTCGCCATGGCGGTGGCAGGCAGTTCAAGTCATGTGGCGCGGATGGTCGATATGCGCCTTCCCATTGAAAGTCACGCGCTTCAGGCCTTTGTGTCCGAGGGGCTGAAGCCGTTTATCGATACGGTCGTCACATTCGGGGCCGGGCATTTTTATGTGTCGCAGTCTGATAAGGGCGGGCTGGTATTTGGCGGCGATATCGAAGGCTATAATTCCTATGCCCAGCGCGGGAACCTTGCCTGTGTCGAACATGTGGCCGAGGCCGGAATGGCGATGATCCCGGCCCTGTCGCGGGTGCGCATCCTGCGCAGCTGGGGCGGGATCATGGATATGAGCATGGATGGATCCCCGATCATGGATCGTACCCATCTTTCCAATCTCTATTTCAATGGTGGCTGGTGCTATGGCGGGTTCAAGGCAACCCCGGCATCGGGATATTGCTATGCCCATTTGCTGGCAACGGACACGCCGCATGAAACCGCAACCGCATTCCGCATGGACCGGTTTGCGCGCGGATATCTGCTTGATGAAAAGGGCGTCGGTGCCCAGGCCAACCTGCACTGATTGTCGCAAAAGGAATTTGGAAATGA
This sequence comes from Thalassospira profundimaris, assembly GCF_003326795.1. GTDB lineage: Bacteria > Pseudomonadota > Alphaproteobacteria > Rhodospirillales > Thalassospiraceae > Thalassospira > Thalassospira profundimaris_C. Next base: position 1,100 of record NZ_JPWI01000012.1, read on the forward strand.
GCAGTCTTGTCAAATGTCCCCATTGCGGCCTTCGCCCCCGTGAGGAATTTACCATCCGTGGTGAGGTCGCAACCCCGCGACCACATGCCGGTGCAGATGAAGGCACCTGGTTTGATCATGTCTATCTGCGCGACAATCCGCGCGGCCAGCATCGGGAATACTGGCACCATTCCGGCGGATGCCGTCGCTGGCTGGTTCTGGATCGAAACACTGTGACCCATGAAACCGGCGACGTGGTTGATGCCAGTACCCTGAAGACGGAGGGGCAGGCATGACCAGTTTCCGGATTGATAGCGGCACCCTGATTGACCGTGATGATGTGCGCAGTTTTACCTTTAATGGTGAAAAGCTTGCTGGCTTTGGCGGCGATACGGTTGCGTCCGCGCTGCTTGCCAATGGCAAACAACTGGTCGGGCGCAGTTTCAAATATCATCGTCCGCGCGGCATCCTGACCGCCGGGGCGGCGGAACCCAATGCGCTTTTGACCATCGGGCGTGACGGGCGGCGTGATCCCAATACGCGTGCGACCATGGCCGAACTGTTTGACGGGCTGGAAGCCAGATCACAGAATTGCTGGCCGAATGTGAATTTTGATATCGGCGCGATGAATGGTCTGTTGGGGCCGCTTTTGGGGGCGGGGTTCTATTACAAGACATTCATGTGGCCTGCGGCATTTTGGGAAAAGGTTTATGAACCCCTGATCCGCAAGGCCGCCGGTCTTGGTCGGGCAAGCTATGATCCCGATCCCGGCTATTACGAGAAATGCTGGGCGCATTGCGATGTGCTGGTCATCGGTGCCGGGCCAGCCGGACTTGCCGCCGCCCTTACGGCCGGTCGGGCCGGGGCACGTGTGATCATTGCCGATGAAGGGGCTCAGCTTGGCGGCGGGATGCTGGCCGAGGGCGGTTTGATCGGGGATAAAGCAGCCGACGCGGTTCTGGCCGATATTGTTGGCGAGCTTCATGCCCTGCCCAATGTCGAGATCAGGAAACGCACCACCGTTTTCGGTGCCTATGATGATCAGGTCTTTGCCGCGGTCGAACGCGTGCAAAAGCATCTGCCAGAACAGGCGATCAATCCGGATCGGGCGATGGAACGGCTTTGGCGTATTGTCGCCGGGCATGTCATTCTGGCGACCGGGGCAGAAGAACGCCCGATTGTGTTTGGCGGTAATGATCGCCCCGGCGTGATGACGGCAGGTGCGATGCGCACATACCTTAATGCCTTTGGTGTTGCACCGGGCAAACGGGTGGCACTGTTTGCCAATAACAATCAGGCCTATCAGACCGCGATTGATCTTGAAGCGCGCGGGATCGAGGTTGCCGCGATCATTGATCCGCGCAGTTGCCCGGATATTGATTTTAACGGCAAGGCGCGGCTGATTGCCGGGGCCATGGTTCGTGATACTGCCGGACGCCGTGCGATCAAGGCCGTCACGGTCCGTCATGATGATGGTCGCGACGAGGTGATTGCGGTGGATGCGCTCGCAGTTTCGGGAGGCTATAGCCCGATTGTTCATCTGGCCTGTCATCGCGGGGCAAAGCCGGTCTGGTCGGATGAGTATGCCGGTTTCATGCCGCCGGAACAGTGCGACGGCATGGTGCCCGCCGGTGCGGTGGCAGGGTGTGAAGGCGTTGTTGCCTGTTTCGATGCCGGGGCAAAGGCCGTGCTGCCGGTTCTGGACGGTCTTGGATTTGGTGCGGAACCAGTCCGTCTTGCCGGGGTGGAAGGTGTCACTGCCAGTGCGCCCAACACGATGGCGATCTGGTCCGTACCATCAAGCAAGGGTAAGGCATTTGTCGATTACCAGAACGATGTGACGGCGGGTGATATCAATCTTGCGATGCGCGAGGGATATGATCATGTCGAGCTTGCCAAGCGTTATACGACAAACGGTATGGCGACCGATCAGGGCAAGACATCGAATGTGAATGCGATTGGTATTCTTGCGCAAAACAAGGGGGTTACGCCCGGCGACATCGGCACCACCACATTCCGCCCGTTCTATACGCCGGTGTCGTTCGGTGCGCTTGTTGGTGCGTCCAAGGGGTTTGAATTCCAGCCTGTACGCAAATCGCCGCTGCATGGTTGGGCTGCGCGCAACGGGGCAAAGTTTGTTGAAACCGGGCTTTGGTACAGATCAAGCTGGTTCCCGAAAGACGGCGAGACATTCTGGCGCGACAGTGTGGATCGTGAAGTCCTTAATGTGCGCGAAAATGTCGGTATTTGTGATGTTTCGACCCTTGGCAAGATCGAGATTTTTGGCGCAGATGCGGCAGAGTTCCTTAACCGGGTTTATTGCAATGCGTTCCTGAAATTACCGGTCGGCAAGGCGCGCTATGGCATCATGCTGCGCGAGGACGGCTTTGTGTATGATGACGGCACGACGAGTTGTTTGGCCGAAAATCATTACTTCATGACCACCACAACCGCCCTTGCCGCCGGTGTTCTGACCCATCTTGAGTTTTGTGCGCAAGTTTTGTGGCCCGACCTTGATGTGCGTTTGGCTTCTGCCACCGATCAGTGGGCGCAGATGGCGGTTGCCGGACCAAAGGCGCGTGATGTTCTGGCGCAAATCATTGATGACGACATTTCCAACGAGGCGTTCCCGTTCCTTGCGGCGCGTGAAGTGTCGATGTTTGGTGGGCGGCTTAGGGGCCGGTTGTTCCGTATTTCGTTCTCGGGCGAGCTTGCCTATGAAATCGCGGTTCCGGCCGGATTTGGCGAAAGCGTTGCCGATGCCATCATGGTGGCGGGCGAGGCATTCGGTATCGCGCCTTATGGTACCGAGGCACTTGGCGTGATGCGGATTGAAAAGGGCCATGTCACCCATGCCGAAATCAACGGCACGGTGACGCCTGCCGATCTGGGCATGGGGCGGATGGTTTCAGCCAAGAAGGATGATTTCATCGGCCGGGTGATGAACCTGCGCGAAGGTCTTGTTGATCCGATGCGCCCGGCACTGGTCGGGGTCAAGCCGAAATCACCAAGTGATAAATTCGCGACCGGATCGCATATCCTGAAAATCGGGGATGCGGTCAGCCTTGCCAATGATCAGGGCTATGTGACGTCGATGTGTTATTCGCCAAGCCTTGGTCATGCCATTGGTCTTGCCCTGGTAAAGGGCGGGCCTGAACGATATGGCGAGGAAGTCGTGATCTGGAACGGGCTTGCCGGGGCCAGCATCACCGGTGTCATTTGCAATCCGGCCTTTGTCGATCCAGAGAATGAGAAGCTCCATGCGTGATTTCCTGCTTAATAATGTCTCGCCGTTCCCGGCCAAGGCCGATGCCAACGGCCATGCAGCGGTGCATATCGCACCGATTGCCACGGGATTTGTCACTCATGTTCTGGGTAAGGGCAATGCCAAGGCAGATGCGGCGCATCTGACCAAGCTGATTTCAGATATTGCACCGGAACTTGGCGCGACACTTCGGTCGCCATCGCCAGGGCAATGGTTCTGGGTCGGGGATTGTGATGTATCCCAGGGCCGCTTTGCCGAAATAAGCGGCCAGATACCCGGTGAATATGCGATTTCGGATCAGACCCACGGGCGGGTGCGGATCATGATTTCCGGCCCGCAGGTGCGCGATGTTCTGGCAAAGGGCGCGATGATTGATCTTGCTGATGGTGTCTTTGTGGTCGGCGCATCGGCGATGACCCAGATCGGGCATATCGGGGCGATGATCACGCGGACCGATGATGATTGCTTTGAAATCATGGTGCTGCGAAGCTTTGCGGTCAGCCTGTGGCATGAGCTTCATCAGATGGCCGCCGAGTTCAACGGACCGCATGCAGGCTAGGGAGAGTGGTCTTGTCGTGATGGGTGGTTACGTTTTTTGACCATGAACCCTTGTGATGTCGTATTCAGGGCATAACTGATTGGACATAAAGATCAAAACAAGGAGGACGATTGCGATGACAAAGCTGAATGTGACCACACCGGACGGTTCGTTTGAGGCCTATGTGGCCATGCCTGCCACGCTTCCGGCACCGGTTGTTGTGGTTATTCAGGAAATCTTTGGTGTGAATGCGGTGATGCGCGGCATTGCTGATGATTATGCCAAGCAGGGCTATATAGCGGTTTGTCCGGATCTGTTCTGGCGGATCGAGCCGGGCATCGATATTACCGACAAGTCCGAGGCCGAATGGAAGCAGGCCTTTGGCTATTATCAGGCATTCAATGTCGATAAGGGTGTTGAAGATATTGCGGCAACCATGAAAGCCGCACGCGGTATTGAGGGGGCCAATGGCAAGGTCGGGGTTGTTGGCTTCTGCCTTGGCGGGTTGCTGACCTTCCTGTCGGCAACGCGGACCGATGGTGATGCCTTTGCGGCCTATTACGGGGGCGGCATGAATAATTACATGGCTGAAGCCGATAACATCAAAAAGCCGCTGATCGTGCATCTGGCAGGCAATGATGAATATATCCCGGCCGAGGCACAGGAGGTCATCAAGGAAGCGCTTGGTGATCATCCATTGACCGAGCTTCATATCTATCCGGGCCGTGATCATGCCTTTGCCCGCAAGGGCGGGGCGCATTATGACGCGGCCGATGCCGAAACCGCCAATGGCCGCACGGCGGAATTCTTTGAGGCCAATCTGGTCTGATCGCAAGACCAACGGGCCGAAACGACAAAGGGCTGCGATATTCGCAGCCCTTTTTATATGCGCAAGGTCTGTGCCGGTTACTTGACGAGAACGGCAAGCAATTTATCAAGAAACACTTCGCAGCGCCCCAGCTGATCAAGTTCGATGAACTCGTCGGGCTTGTGCGCCTGTTCGATATTACCCGGACCGCAAACCACGGTCGGAATATCGCCCATCGCGGAGAAGACCCCGGCTTCGGTGCCAAAGCTGACCTTGCCGGTGGTGTTGGCGCCGGTAAGCGCCATGACCAGTTTGGTGACTTCCTCGTCATCGCCGGTGGCAAGGCCTGGCATATCGGAAACCACTTCGATCTCGACCCCGACATCGTCATAGGTCTCGCGCATTTCCGGGATCAGGACCGTGTCGAGATAGTCAAAAATCTGCGCCTTAAGCGCATCGCGGTCATCATTGGGCAGATTGCGGAACTCGAAATCGACAAAGCAATTCTGCGGAATGATGTTCAGCTGCGTGCCGCCCTTGATCACGCCGGTATGGAAGGTGGTGTGATTGGGGACAAACTCGTCATCATGCGGGCCTTCGTCGCGGCATTTGCGGCCAAGCTTGCGCAGGAAGACCACAAATTCCGAGGCGAATTCAACAGCGTTAACACCTTCGCCCGGAAGCGATGAATGCCCGGACCGACCGGTGAAATGCGCGCGGGCGGAATATTTGCCCTTATGCTGGGTGATGACCTTCATCTCGGTCGGTTCACCTACAATGCACATGGCGGGTTTGCGGGGCAGGTTATTGATTGCCTCAACCAGACTTGGCACGCCCAGACAGCCGACTTCCTCATCATAGGTGAAGGCCAGATGGATCGGTACGCGCAGATCGGCATTCTTGAAGGTCTCGGCCTTGGCCAGAAGGCAGGCGAGGAAGCCCTTCATATCGCAGGATCCGCGGCCATAGAGCTTGCCATCGCGAATGTCGATCACATAGGGATCAGATGCCCAGTTCTGTCCCTCGGTCGGGACAACGTCGCTGTGCCCGGACAGGATCACGCCGCCACTCACTTCTGGCCCGATGGTGGCATAGAGATTGGCCTTGCTGTTGCTTTCGTCACGCACAACAAGGGTTTCATAGCCAAGCCCGTCGAGAAAGGCTTTGACCTCTTCGATCAGGGCCATGTTCGGGGTCATGCTGACAGACGGGTGGGCAATCAGTTTGCGGCACCAGTCGATGGTGTCTTGTGACGGTGCAAGTGCGGCGGTGGTCATTCGACGAATTGTTCCTTAAGGATACGCTCTTCAAGATTATGTTCGGGATCAAACAGAAGCTTGATCTTCATGTTGCGATCTTCGCGGATCTTGACATGGGAAACATCGCGAACCTCGGTATAGTCGGCGACGGCCGATACCGGGCGCTTTTCCGGGTTTTCGATGGTAAACACAACTTCGGCCCCGTGCGGCAGCAACGCACCACGCCAGCGACGCGGGCGAAACGGGCTGATCGGGGTTAAGGCCAGCAATCCACTTCCCATCGGCAGGATCGGGCCATGGGCCGACAGGTTATAGGCCGTACTGCCCGCAGGTGTGCAAACAAGCGCGCCATCGCAAACCAGTTCGGCCAGACGTTCCACCCCGTCGACCTTGATGCGAAGCTTGGCAGCCTGACGGGTTTCGCGCAGAAGCGAAACCTCGTTAATGGCAAGCGCACACAGGCTTTCGCCAGAAACGGTGTGGGCTTCCATCTGAAGGGGGTGAAGTTCGACAGTCTGGGCCTCGGCAATGCGATCGGTCAGGTCCATCTCGCGGAATTCATTCATCAGGAACCCGACCGTGCCGCGGTTCATGCCATAGATCGGCACCTTGCGGCCCATATAGCGGTGCAGGGTTTCAAGCATGAAACCATCGCCACCAAGGGCGACAATCACATCGGCCTTGTCGGGCGCAATGTGGCCATATCGATGTTTCAGCCGATACATCGCATCCTGTGCGATTTTGGTTTCGGCCGCGACGAAGGCGATGGAATCAAGCTGCATCTGCTATCCGACGTGTCATTGGGGCGCGCCCGCGTTCGGGCATTTCCAACAATAGAGTATGCTTTGCATTGAATTGCAAGGGGCTGCGTCATCGATATGATCACACAAAGCATTCAATATACTGGCAATATACAGGCAGTCAGGTTGACCTTGGCCGGAAAAGAGAGGAACCTGAAACATAACAGCATTTCACATCAGATCGGCGCAATGTCCAAAGAACCTTTCAGTATCTCTGCTGCCCTTTCGCGGATCACCCGCCCGGATGATCATTATGATGAGGGCACGCTTGAAGTCGATGAAAGCATGGAGCTTGAAGAGCTGGCAAACGGCGCGCTTGTGCCCAAGCGGGTCCGCGATCCCGATCTGACGCGGCAGAAGCTTCTGGATGCCGCCTTTGGCGAGGTCCGCCGGGCCGGATTTGGCGGCGCATCGATTGCCAATATCCTTGATGTCAGTGGCTGTACCAAGGGCGCGCTTTATCACCATTTCGCGGGAAAGGCCAAGCTGGTCAATGCCGTGATCGAGGAATGCCTGCCCGGTTATGTCGACGCGGTCTGGCTTGCCGAACTTGAAGATGTCGACGATATCCTGCCTGTCATGATGGCGCAGGTTGACCGGCTGGGCCGCGAAGATGCCCCCGAACTGCTTGAAGGTGGCTGTCCGCTGGCGCGGCTGGCATCAGGGGCGGGGGAGCTTGATGAAGGGCTGCGCAAACGCATTGACGGGGTTTACCGGTACTGGCGGCGCGGTTTGGCGTCCCATCTTGGCAAGGCGCAATTTAACAAGACTGTCCGCACCGATGTCGAGCCCTCGGCGGTGGCGGAATTCATGATCGCATCCCTGCACGGTTTCCTGACCCGCCCGCCTGCCTTGCGCAATCGCGAAACCCAGGATGCCTTTGCCCGCGAATTTGCCCGTTATCTGAATAATTTGCGTCCGGTTGCCTAGGGCGCGTAGTGGGCGTTCACATTGGTAAATATTTTGAGATATCCTCATTAAACAAATTAATTGTGTTGTAAAAGAATTATTGACATTTTTCTGGGGGTGATTACATCTGTTTCACAGTTATTCGAATATAGTGAATTATGGAGACAGGCCCCATGCGCTCTCTTATCGTTTCTGCAGTTGCGGTTGTGGCATTTGCCTTTGCTGGCAGCGCAGCCCAGGCTGAACGCCTGACGGAAAAGCCCCTGGTTGATGCCAACTGGGTTGAGGCAAATCTTGATAACCCGTCACTGGTTGTTGTCGATATCCGTTCGCTGACCAAAGAAGGCAGCCCTTATGATGCCGGTCATATTCCGGGGTCGGTCTATGCGCCTTATGGCAAGTTCGGCTGGCGTGCAAAGGTCGACAATGTTGTCGGCATGTTGCCGCCGCTTGATGTGATCTCAAACCGGATCGGATCGCTTGGTATCGATAATGACAAACAGGTTGTTGTGGTCCCGGCCGGTGAGAACAGCTCGGATTTCGGTGCGGCGACCCGTGTCTACTGGACATTCAAGGTTCTGGGGCATGACGCCGTGACCATTCTTGATGGTGGCCAGCGTGCATGGCTTGCCGCAGGCAAGGCTGTTTCGACCGATGCGGTTGCACCGGCAATTGTGGCCTTTAATGCCAATTTCCGCCCGGAACTTCTGGCGACCGCTGATGATGTGGCCAAGGCGCGCGATAATGGTGTTGCCCTGATCGATGCGCGCCCGGTATCGCAGTATAAAGGTGAAACCAAAAGCGGTGTGGTTGCCCGTGCCGGTGCGGTTCCCGGTGCCAAGAATATCGCGCAGTCGGAATTCTATAGCGATAAGGACGGTGCCTTTGTCGCGTCTGACGTGATTGAAGAGCTGGTTGCTGATGCCGGTGTCGCCAAGGATGCCAAGGAAATCACCTATTGCAATACCGGTCACTGGGCATCGGTCGCGTGGTTTGGCCTGTCCGAAGTGATGGGCAACAAAAACACTGCGATGTATGATGGTTCCATGACCGAATGGGCCGCTGATCCGAGCCGCGAGATGGTCATTCCGCAGTAAGCCCGGACGTCTATCGGCCTTTCAGGCAATATCATTCGGACGGAACCGGGGTGATCCCGGTTCCGTTCGTGTTTGAAGATTTCATTTAACGTTACTGAGCGTCACCATGTCAGAAACGACACTTAAAGTTCGCCCGGATGCTTCGGGTTTTGACTTTGACAAGGGACCGGCCGCGATTACGGCGGTCTTGTTTGTCATTGTCGGCATCGCAATTGCGCAGGCCGTGGATCTGCATCAGGCCGTTCTTTATGGCCTTGGCGGATTGCTGGGCATTTCCCTTTATCATGCATCATTCGGTTTCACCGGTGGCTGGCGGCGTTTCTCGGTCGAGAAGCGTGGACGCGCCATGCGCGCGCAGCTTTTGATGATCGCGGTCGCGGCGGCGGCCTTTATTCCGATGCTCGCCCTTGGCAGTCCGCTGGGCAATCCGATTGTCGGGGCGGTGGCGCCGGTCGGGACATCGGTTCTGGTGGGGGCCTTTTTGTTTGGCCTTGGCATGCAGCTTGGCGGCGGATGCGGGTCCGGCACGCTGTTTACCGTTGGTGGTGGCAGTACGCGCATGTTGCTGACCCTTGTGTTCTTCATCATCGGGGCGGTGATCGGTACGGCGCATTTGCCGATGTGGCTTGAATTGCCAGCCCTGCCGCCGATGAGCTTGGGACGTGAATTTGGTGTTGGCGGCGGACTTGCCGTGACCTTTGGTGGTCTGGCATTGGTAGCGCTGATTACGGTGATTGTTGAAAAGCGTGCGCATGGATCACTTGAAGCAACGCCCAAGGCGCCGCGTGCCGGTTTGGCGCGCCTGTTCCATGGCCCCTGGCCGCTGGTCTGGACCGGTTTGCTGTTGGCGGGGCTTAATATCGCGACACTTCTGATCGCCGGTCATCCATGGTCGATTACGTTCGGTTTTGGTCTTTGGGGCGCGAAAATCGCCCAGGGCATCGGCATTCCGGTCGAGACCTGGGAGTTCTGGAACTGGGCCGGTCCGGCCAAGGCGCTTGGCAATTCGGTTCTTGAAGACAATACGTCGGTGATGAATTTCGGCATTGTGATTGGTGCGGCCTTTGCTGCTGCCCTTGCCGGTAAATTCGCGCCCAAGGTTTCCGTGCCGATGGCATCGCTTGTGGCGGCGGCAATCGGCGGGATTTTGATGGGCTATGGCGCGCGTCTGGCGTTTGGCTGCAATATCGGTGCGTTCTTTAGCGGCATCGCATCGGGCAGCGTGCATGGCTGGCTGTGGTTTGTGCTGGCCTTCGCTGGCAGTTGGATCGGTATCGCCCTGCGTCCGGTCTTTGGGATGGATGGGTTCCGGAAATGAGCGAGAAAAACACATTTCTGTTTGGTGCGGTATTCCTGGCTGCGACCGGTGGTGTCGCGCTTGATCACTACAGCCATACCGCCAATATCCCGGCAATCTCCAACCCGGCAATCTCTAACCCGGCACCGGCAAGGCTTCCGGCAGCAGGCGCAAATCCGTGCGCAGCCAATCCTTGTTCTGCGAACCCGTGTGGCGCAAATCCGTGTGCCGCCAATCCATGCGGCGCGGGTTACAACCCCTGTGCGGCGGGATATAATCCCTGTGCTGCCAACCCGTGTGCGGCCTATAACCCGTGCGGGGCGGCAAATCCCTGTGCGGCGCGCCTCAATCCGCGCAATCTCGGGAATCCTTGCGCGGCCGCCAATCCCTGCGCTGCGTACAACCCGTGCAGTCTATGTAGTCCGTGCAGTGCTGGCAATCCATGCGGGGCAGGGGCAATGAACCCGTGCTCGGCAAACCCCTGTGCCGCCTATAATCCTTGTGGTGCTGCCAATCCGTGTGCGGCTCATAACCCGTGCGCCGCATCGCCTTGTGCGCCAGCACCGGCTGCTAATCCATGTGCCGCTTCAAACCCTTGTGCAGCCTATAATCCGTGCGGGGCAGCGAACCCCTGTTCGGCGAACTGATATTTTCTATTTTCTAACCCTCTGGAAAGATCTATCGTTTCCAGAGGGTTAGGAGAAATGCTGTTGGCGAATAAAAAGTGGACTGATGACGAGCGATATGCTGCGCTGAAGCTTTATTTTGAGCTTGAGTTTGGTCAGTTCCATGCCCGGAACAAGAATGTCATTCAGCTTGCAGAGATATTAGGTCGGACGCCAGGCTCAATCGCCATGAAGCTTGGGAATTTTGCGAGCCTAGATCCTACTCTTGATCGCGGAGGATTGAAAAATGTCAGTGCCGCAGATCGAGAGTTAATGGCGCGCTTTCATAATCAGCCCGCGCGTGTGATTGACGATATTGAAAGAGCTGTTGACCGGGTCGAATATCAAATCAGTTCAGATCCCACGTCGTTTCAGGCGGATAAAAATCAAGTCGGATTCAGAGACCAAGAAATCGGATTCGATGTATCCGGTAGGGCGACGACGGTTATGCGTGTCCGGGAAGAGCGTTTAAACCAAGGATTCTTTAGGCGCGCGGTTCTATCTGGATATCATTTCCAGTGTTGTGTCTGTCGCATGAAGTTTGTGCGTCTATTAGAGGCGGCGCACATCAAGCCTCACCATCAAGATGAAACGTATCGATTGCGACCGGACAATGGTTTGTCGCTATGTCGTAACCATCACAAGGCGTTTGATGAGGGGTACTGGACGCTTGGGAGTGGCTTTTCTATTGAGCTTGATCCAAGGCTGCACAAGTTAGGAAGGCATGATCAGGCTATAAATGACCTACTGATCGTGCATGAGGGGCGGCAAATTGAACAACCCTTTCGCTACCTCCCTTCAGCGGAAGTAATTGACTGGCATCGAGAAAATACATTTGCGAAAAACGAGCCGGTGTTAGGGAAGGAGTGAGGGAAGATTGCGCCTAATATGTCGTGACCTTTATAGGTCAGCGCGCAAATCTGCCGGGCCTGTTTGCGTAAAACGCGGGGCTGTAACAAATATGGCGTTTGACAAGCTGGTAAAACTCTGCGCATGGTGTCGCAGATATTTGATCGCTCCAGAAGCGTAGAGGGGATGAAAGTCCCCCACTGTTGAGTGATTGACCTAAGAACGCATTGAAGTGTCCAGCTACGCGGGTACTTCCAGAACTGCAAGGCGCAGACCTGATTACTAAATTTCACCGGGCATTGTCCCAGCTGTCTGCAGCCTCCAATTTACGAGTTACCCTTATTTGACCCAGTTTTCCGAACTCGGCCTGGCCGAGCCGGTCCTTCGCGCATTAGCGCAAGAAGGCTATGACGCGCCGACCCCTATTCAGGCGCAGTCCATTCCGTCCCTACTTCAAGGTAAGGACCTGCTTGGTATCGCTCAGACCGGTACCGGCAAGACGGCAGCTTTCGCGTTGCCGATTCTTGATCGTCTTTCCAAAACCGAAGGTCGTACACCCAAAGGTGCTTGCCGTGTGCTCGTGCTGGCCCCGACGCGCGAACTTGCTGCGCAGATCGGTGACAGTTTCCGTGCCTATGGCCGTTTCCTCAATGTCCGCGTTGCCGTGGTCGTTGGTGGTGTTGCGCATGGCCCGCAGATCAAGGCCATTACGCCCGGCGTGGAAGTGCTTGTGGCGACGCCTGGTCGTTTGCTTGACCATGTCGATAGCGGCAAGCTCAGCCTAAAACATGTTGATGTCGTCGTGCTTGATGAAGCCGACCATATGCTTGATCTTGGCTTCTTGCCGCCGATCAAGCGCATCATCAAGATGTTGCCGCGTGAGCGTCAGAACCTGTTCTTCTCGGCCACCATGCCGACCCAGATCGGTCAGCTTGCCGGTGATATGCTTTCAGATCCGGTCAAGGTTTCCGTGACCCCGGTTGCGACCACGCAGGAACGCGTTGAGCAGTCTGTTTATCTGATCGAGCGTACCCGCAAGCGTCAGCTTCTGGCAGAGCTTCTTGATAATCCGGCTTTCAAGCGTACCCTGGTCTTTACCCGCACCAAGCGCGGGGCTGATCGTGTGGCGCGTCATCTTGAAGCCAACAAAATCAGTGCTGCAGCCATTCATGGCAATAAAAGCCAGAACCAGCGTGAGCGTGCCCTGAATGCTTTCAAGGACGGTCAGATTGGTGTGCTTGTCGCAACTGATATCGCCGCACGCGGTATTGATGTTGATGGCGTGACCCATGTCGTGAACTTCGAACTCCCAAATGTGCCGGAAAGCTATGTTCACCGTATCGGCCGTACGGCCCGTGGTGGTGCAAGCGGAACCGCAATTGCGTTCTGTGATGCCGAAGAGCGCGGTTTGCTGCGCGATATCGAAAAAACCACGCGTCAGTCGATCCCTGTGATTGATCGCCGTGATGCCAAGGCTGCTGCCGAGATGGAAGCAGAATCCGAAGAAGCGCGCGAAAGCAACCGTGGCCGTCGTGGTAACGGGGGCAATGGTGGCGGTCAGTCGCGTGGAAACGGTGGTCGCCCCGCCAATGGTCGTGGTGGTCGCCCCGCCAATGGTCGTGGCGGTCGCAATGATCGTGAGGGCGCGCGCGCAGCAGCACCGCGTCGTGATCGTGACGATGCCCAGAAATCTGCCCAGCGTCGTGATGCTGAAGGCAACAGAAATACCAATGCCGGTCCGGCCGGGGGGGCTGAAAAGGCCCCGGTAAATCCGGCACTGGAAAAATCCAAAAGCCGTTACAAGGGCGGGCTCAAGTCCAAACCTGCAAACGGTCGTGGCAACAGCGCAGAAAATGCAGCTGGCCAGAATGACGGTCGCAAGCGCCCGGTCAAACGTGTGGATTCCAATGGGAACCGTCGTGACCGTGCGCAGGGTGACAATTCAATTTCTTCCGGTCTGTCCTTTATGGGCAGCACCGAGGAACGCCGCGCGAATGGCAACGGGGGCAATGGCGCCCGGAACGCCAGACCGCAAGGCAAGCGCGGCGGTGAAAACCGCAACCGCAATCAACGTGGCCCACAGTCTGGCGGGCAGCCGGGCGGTGCAGGTCGCGCCAACTCTTCTGGAAAACAGTTGCGGCGTGAACGCGCCTGATTGTTTTCCGAACTCTTATAGGCGCACCCACGCGGGGTGTGTCGTAACGCCAATCAATACTCGATAGGAGATTTAAAGATGGCAACTGGTACCGTTAAATGGTTCAACGCAACTAAAGGTTTTGGTTTCATTCAGCCGGACGAAGGCGGAAATGACGTATTCCTGCACATCAGCGCTGTTGAACGCGCTGGCATGGGTCACCCGCAGGAAGGCGACAAAATCAACTACGAACTGCGCACCGATTCCCGTTCGGGTCGCGTTTCGGCTGATGATCTGACCGCTGCCTAATTCGGCTTGCCATTCCTTGTGATTGGCACCGTATTAACGAAGCCCCCATCTGCGCAAGCAGGTGGGGGTTTTGTTTTGGCCAGATGGCAGAATGTCCGGCAATTTACGGGCGCAAAAAGGCGATCTTGGCGCGGGTCGCGGCACTTAGAACATGGAAATGCATGGCGTCGCGCGCGCCTGACGGGTTGTGTTCGCGCACATAGCGCAAAACCTGTTCATGTTCGGCAAGCGGGGCGGCAATGGCCTTTGCATTGGCAAAGGGCAGCATCTGGTTTTCATGGATGATCTGGGCTGCGGGGTGCATGGCCCTGGCGAACATCGGATTGCCTGACGCCACAAGCAGGATTTCATGAAATTCCGTATCGGCAGTGGCCGCAGCAATCAGGTCATCCGCCGAAAGGGCAGTGCGCATATCGGCAATGCTGGCCTCGAGCGCGTTCAGGTGGTCCTTGCTGCGCATCTGGGCGGCGAGGCCCGCGACATAGGGTTCGATCGCCAGTCGGAACTGATAGACCTGCCCGGCCTGACGGTTGCGGTCCTGTCCCATCGGCGGCTGGTTCTGGCGGTCGGTGATGTATACGCCCTTGCCAGCATGAATATGGATCATGCCCAGCGCTTCGAGGGTTGCAAGGGCTTCGCGCAGGCTGGTGCGGCTGATGCCGAGCTCGGATGCGAGGCTGCGCTGGGCCGGGAGCGAGTCACCTGCTTTTAGGCCCTTGTTTTTAATCAGATTTCGAATGTCTCGCGCCGCGCGTTCCGGGGCTGTTTCGCTGCGTGCCATGAATTTCCCTGTCTCTGGTCAGACCAGTTTAACTGATTCTTATATTCAAAAAGTGCGGATTTTTAGCGGGTTTTCGTTGTCCTTCAGCTGAGGTTACGCTGAGGAAAAAAATATTCATAGACAAAAGTTCAAAAAATGTGCAGCTTCAAATTCAGGTTAAAAATCGTGCATTAAAAATTCAGAAAACTCTCAGACAGACGGGTAGAGGCTCATGAAACAATTCTTCAAAACGGCGATTGCGGCCGTCGCTATGCTTGCCGCACCGCTTGGTGCAGCATCGGCTGGTGCACTTGATACCATTGCCGAGGCGGGTGTTCTCAAGGTTGCTGTTCCGCAGGACTTCCCGCCATTTGGTTCGGTCGGCACCGATATGCAGCCAAAGGGTTATGACATCGATATGGCGGCCCTGATTGCCGAGGAGCTTGGTGTGAAGCTCGAACTGGTTCCGGTGACCTCTGCCAACCGTATTCCGTATCTGACCACCGGCAAGGTTGATCTTGTGATTTCAAGTCTGGGCAAAAACCCGGACCGTGAAAAGGTGATTGATTTCAGTGCGCCTTATGCCCCGTTCTATAACGGCGTTTTCGGTCCGGCGGATTTCTCGGTCGAGAAGGCTGCGGATCTTGCGGGCATGTCGGTTGGCGTGACCCGTGGTGCGATTGAAGATCTTGAACTGACCAAGATTGCGCCGGCAGATGTCGATATCAAACGCTATGAAGACAATAACGGCACGATTTCGGCGTTTCTGTCCGGTCAGGTTGACCTGATTGCGACCGGTAACGTCACGGCAGCAGCGATCATTGAACGCAACCCGCCGCGCAAGCCGGAGCCGAAATTCCTGATCAAGAATTCGCCATGCTATGTCGGCCTGAACAAGGAAGAACCGGAATTCATGGCCAAGGTCAACGAGATCATTGCTGCGTCCATGACCGATGGCCGTCTGAATGCGATTGCCGAAAAGTGGCTTGGCATTCCGCTTCCGGAAAAGCTCTGAGCTTCCGGTTCGGAATTCGGTTGGCTAACCTGACGGGATCGTTGCAGATCAATGGCTTATAAATTCGACTTCGGCGCCATCGTGCCGCATTGGGAACTTCTGGTGGACGGGGTCATCCTGACCACGGAACTGACTGTGATCGGGGCGGTGATCGGGGTTGGACTGGGGATCATGGGGGCGTGGGCGCGTGCGTCGCGCGCCCCGGTGATCAGCCAGATTGTCGGCATCTATGTCGAGCTGATCCGTAACACACCGTTTCTGGTGCAGCTGTTTTTCATCTTTTTCGGGCTTCCCGCCCTTGGCGTGAAGCTTTCAGAATTTCAGGCCGCAGTCCTGGCGATGATCGTCAATCTTGGGGCCTATTCGACTGAAATCGTCCGGGCGGGTATTCTGGCCATTCCGCAAGGGCAGATTGAAGCTGCCCAAAGTCTTGCGATGAACCGGGTGCAGATTTTCCGTTATGTCGTGTTGTTACCGGCACTCAAGAAAATCTGGCCAGCCCTTTCGAGTCAGATCGTGATTGTGATGCTGGGATCGTCGGTCTGTTCACAGATTGCCGCCGAGGAGCTGACATTTGGCGCGAACTATATCCAGGCGATCAATTTCCGGGCCTTTGAAGTCTATTTCGTGGTGACAGGTTTGTATCTTGTGATGTCGATCCTGCTTCGGATGGGGTTGAAGGTTTTGGGCAACTTCCTGTTTGAACGGCGGCGTCATGTCTGAATTTACCCTGTGGGATATTGTTTATAACCTGCTGCTTGCGGCGCGCTGGACGGTGTTGCTGTCATTGACGGCATTCGTTCTGGGCGGGCTTGTCGGGTTGCTGCTTTTGATGGTTCGGACGGCGGGCAATCCGTGGGTGGTGCGACTGGTGCGCGCTTATGTCGAGCTGTTTCAGGGCACCCCGCTTTTGATGCAGCTTTTTATCGTGTTTTTTGGCTTGCCGCTGATCGGGCTTGATGTATCGCCCTGGGTTGCTGCGACACTCGGATTAACGCTGTTTACCAGTGCGTTTCTGACCGAAATCTGGCGCGGATGCGTTGAATCGGTTGGCAAGGGCCAGTGGGAAGCATCCGCCAGCCTTGGCATGAATTTCACCCAGCAGATGCGCTATATCGTGTTGCCACAGGCCTTGCGCATTGCCATTCCGCCAACGGTCGGTTTCTCGGTACAGGTCGTCAAAGGGACGGCTGTGGCGTCGATTATCGGGTTTGTCGAACTGACCAAGGCCGGGACCATGATCACCAATGCGACCTATGCGCCGTTCACGGTCTATGGCTGTGTCGCGGTGATGTATTTCCTGATTTGTTATCCGCTTTCGCTGTTTGCCCGTCATCTGGAAGGAAAGTTCCGCAATGTCGCTCGTTGAATTGCATGCCATCCATAAAAGCTTTGGCGCGCTTGAAGTCCTTAAGGGCATTGATCTTGCGATTGATGAGGGGCAGGTCATCGCCCTGATTGGCAAAAGCGGATCGGGAAAGAGCACGCTTTTGCGTACGATCAACGGGCTTGAGGTAATTGATGACGGTGTCATCATGGTAGATGGCAAGAAGATCAGTGAACGCGACACAGACCTTTTGGCGCTTCGGCTTCAGGTCGGCATGGTGTTTCAGCAGTTCAATCTGTTCCCGCATTACACCGCCCTTGAAAATGTGATGTTGTCCCCGCAGGTTGTCAAAAAGCAGTCAAAGGCCGAGGCGAGGGCCATTGCCGAGGAAATGCTGACCAAGGTCGGGCTTGCCGACAAGATGATGCATTACCCCGATCAGCTTTCCGGCGGGCAGCAACAGCGCGTGGCGATTGCGCGTGCGCTTGCCATGAAGCCCAAGGTTCTTTTGTGTGACGAGGTGACATCGGCCCTTGATCCGGAACTGGTCAATGAAGTACTGGCGGTTGTCCGCCAATTGGCCGAAGAAGGCATGACCCTTGTCATGGTGACCCATGAGATGCGGTTCGCGCGCGAGGTCTGTGACAAGCTGGTCTTTATGCATCAGGGACGCATTCATGAAACCGGCGATCCCGAAGAAGTCTTTTCCAATCCCAAAACACCCGAACTTTCGAGCTTTGTCGGCGGGCTGGCCTGATCAGGGAAATTGCATTCCTGTGATGGTTTTGTGACATCTTTGGCGCAATGCGCAGAAAGATTTCGCTATTTTTGGTTGAATCGCTAGAACGGTCCCTTGATATCGCCACCGATGACAAGGACGTGACTGTGATGCGCGACGGGATCGCAAGCCCTGAAGATAATGGAGACAAGCCGGTGATGAGCGCAATGCTTGCCCGGCTGGATCGTTATCCTTTTCTGGTGTTGGGATTGTTGCTGATCGGGGCGTTTTCCACCAGCTGTGTCGCCCCGCTGACCGGGCTTTATGTGGTTGAGGGGCTTGGCGAGCCGCCCTGGAAAACCAGCCTTGTCGCCATTGTTCAGGTCTGTGTGACCCTGTTGACCAATCGGGCCTATGGGCGGGCGATTGATCGCGGTGTGCCGGTCAGGTTTCTGGTGATGCCCAGCATCATCTGTTTTGCCATCGGGATGGTGATGCTGGGCACGTTTCAGGTTTACTGGGTGTATCTCGCGATTGTGTCGGTGTTGCTTGGCATCGGGGCTGGTGTGCTGTCGGTAATGTATTCGTTTGGTCGGCTGTTTGCCGAACAGACCGGGCGCAATATCGCAAAGTTTAACGGTCTTTTGCGGATCCAGACGTCGCTGGGCTGGATGGTCGGGCCTGCTGTGTCGCTGACGGTTTTCGGGGCTTATGGCTTTACGGTGACCTATTACGCGATTGCCGCAATCGCGGTGATCTGGTTTGCGATCTGTCTTTTGGTGGTGCCGGCAAGTTTCAAGACGCATCATCCCGGAAGCCGTGATCCCAATGTCAAAATACCGTTCAATCCGGGGCTTTTGATTGCCTGTATTCCGGTGTTTTTCATTGGTGCTGCCAATGTTGTCTTTATCTCGGCCATGCCGCTTTATTTCTCGACCGAGCTTGAATTGTCGCCGTCCGCAGCCGGGTTTGAATTCACCGTGAAATGCCTTGTTGAGGTGGTGGTGATTTATTTCTGTGCGTCGCTGATCCGCAAGGTGGGGGAGCGCAGGGGAATGCAGATTGCCGCAGTGCTGGGAGTTGTCTTTTTTGCTGCGATCTACAATGCGACCAGTCTGGCCGATGTGCTGGTTCTGGCCGCACTTGACGGGCTTTATTACGGGATATTTGCCGGGATCAGCATGACATTTGTTCAGAACTTCGCCCCGGAACAGCCCGGCGTTGCCACCAGCTATTATATGAGTTCGCTGTTTGTCGGCGGGCTGATCGGCAATCTGATGACCGGGCTTGTTGCCAGTGCCTTCGATTTTCAGACGACAACGCTTTTTGCCTGTGGCTTTGCCGCGATCGGGTGTCTGGTTCTGTCGGTGATGAGAGATGCCAGCCATTCCGAAAAGGCAAAGACAGCATCATGAAGATGGCTTGACTTTCATCGCGTCCCGGCGATGATCGCGCCATGTCAGAACAAAGCCAAAATATACGCCCGCGTTTGTTTGTGGATGCCGATGCCTGTCCGGTAAAGGCGGAGTGCGAACGTGTGGCTGAACGTCACCGGATCGAGATGATCCTGGTGTCAAACGGTGGCATACGCCCGTCGCGCAATCCGTTGATCAAAATCGTGATTGTCCCGCCCGAGCCCGATGCTGCTGATGACTGGATCGCCGAAAATGCACGCGCGCGCGATGTGATCGTCACCAATGATATTCCGTTGGCGTCACGCGGGCTTGAGATCGGGGCGCGGGTTCTTAAGGCCAATGGTCAGGAATTCACCGAAGCCAATATCGGCAATGCACTGGCCGGGCGCGAAATAGCCGCCCATATGCGCGAAGTCACCGGTGAACAGGGGCGCAATGCGTCCTTTACCCAGAAAGACCGGTCGAAATTTTCAAGCGCGCTTGAAGTTCTGGTGCAGGCCGTGCTGCGCGGCTGAGCTGCTGCCATATTCCACCATCATCCCGAAATAAAAGCAGGCCGCCGAACATGTGTCCGGCGGCCTGCACACAGGTCCTGATTTGTCAGGGAACGCACGACAAATCAGGCTTCCCCCCTGCGTAACTCGAAATCAACCGGGCAGCTTGCGGCCCGGTTGATCGTGCCTGGCGGCTTAGAACGGGTAGTGACGTTTGCCGCTCTGGATGGTGATCCAGCGCATTTCGGTGAATTCGTCGATCGACGCCTGGGATCCGAAACGGCCATAACCCGATGATTTCACACCGCCAAACGGCATTTGTGCTTCGTCCTGAACGGTCGGGCTGTTGATGTGGCAGATGCCGCTTTCGATGCGCTTGGCGACTTCCATCGCACGCGGAATGTTGGTCGAGAAGACCGCAGACGACAGGCCATATTCGCTGTCATTGGCGATGCGAACGGCTTCGTCTTCGTTACCTGCACGAATAACAACACAGATCGGGCCAAAGCTTTCCTCGGAATAGATCTTCATCGCCGGGGTAACATGGTCAAGAAGGGTTGCGTCCATCAGAACGCCGTCCTTGGCCTTGCCTGTCCCCGCAACCAGTTTTGCACCCTTGGAAACGGCGTCTTCGACCAGTTCCTCGATGCGGTTGATTGCTTCAACGCTTACAACGCCACCAAGAATGTGCTCGGCCTTGGCCGGGTCACCTGCGGTCAGCGTTTTGGCCTTGGCGGCCAGTTTGGCCACAAATTCATCGGCAACGGCATTGTCAACGATCAGACGTTCGGTCGACATGCAAATCTGGCCCTGGTTCATATAGGCACCAAAGGCTGCACCATTGACGGCTTCTTCAAGGTCGGCATCGTCAAGAACGAGGAACGGAGCCTTGCCACCCAGTTCCAGAAGAACCGGTTTAAGATGCTCTGCACCCAGTTTCGCAATGATGCGACCAACACGGGTTGAGCCGGTGAAGTTGATGCGACGAACTGCCGGGTGGGCAATCAGGGCTTCAACGATTTCCGGAGCATCTTCGGGCGCGTTGGTGACAACGTTGACGACACCTTCGGGTGCACCTGCCTCGACAAGGCATTCCCCGATCAGGCGATGGAGGGCCGGGCAAAGTTCGGACGCCTTGAGAACGACGGTGTTGCCACATGCAAGCGGCATGGCAATCGCGCGCGTGCCCAGAATGACCGGTGCGTTCCACGGTGCAATACCCAGAACAACCCCAACCGGCTGACGGACACCCATCGCCATCAGGCCCGGATGATCAGACGGAATGATGTCGCCGGTGATCTGGGTGGTCATGGCACCGGCTTCGCGGAGCATGTTGGCTGCAAGATGGGCGTTAAAACCACCCCACATGCGCGTGCTTCCGGTTTCATCAAGAACAAGCTGACCGAACTGGTCACCCTTGGATTCCATGATGTCGGCAGCCTTCAGCAGGATCTTGCGGCGTGCGCCCGGGCCCATCTTGGACCATTCCGGGAAAGCGGCAGCGGCGGCATCGGCAGCCTTGCGAGCATCGGCGGCGTTGGCGGCAGCGGCAATGGTTGCAGTTTCGCCGGTGACAGGGTTTTTGCGCTCAAACGTGCGGTTGTTCGAGGCGCTTACATCCTGGTTTCCGATCAAAAGTTTTGCATTATTCATGGCGTTTCTCCTGACTTTCTCAATATCTGCTGTGAGGTGGCGAAAGACTGCTTTACGCAGCCCCAAGGCCGAGAAATGCTTTTTGCACAGCAGGGTCGGACTGCAGAGCCCGGGCAGTGTCCTGCCCGGTGATGGCTCCATTTTCAATCAGATATCCCCGATCTGATATGGCGAGGGACTGGTGCGCATTCTGTTCGACCAGAAGAACACCAACCCCGGTTGTACGAATGGCGGCAAGCGCCTTGAACAAATCTCCGGTCATAATGGGGGAAAGACCAAGGGATGGCTCATCAAGTAACAAGATATCGGGGTTCGACATCAGCGCACGGCCAATGGCGACCATTTGCTGTTCGCCGCCGCTCATGGTGCGGGCGGCCTGACCCAGACGTTCGGCCAGTTTGGGGAACAGGCCGATCACCCGATCAAGATTTTGCTTTTCCGATGCACGGGCGCGCTTGGCAAAGGCACCCAGTTCAAGATTTTCTCGTACCGTGAGTTCACCGAAAATACCGCGACCTTCGGGGACGAGTGCCAATCCGGCCTCGACGATTTTATGGGCGGAAAGATCGGTAAGTTCGGCACCGGAAAGATTGATGCTGGTATCGTCATGGGCGGTAACCAGACCAGCGCAGGCCTTGAGCAGGCTGCTTTTACCCGCGCCATTGGCACCGAGCATCACAACGATCTCGCCGCGATCAACGGTCAGCGATACGTCGCGCAGGGCTGCGTGCTTGCCATAGGATACAGACAGGTTTTTGATATCAAGCATGGCTGTCTCCGAGATAGGCACGAATGACTTCAGGATCGGAAAGGACTTCGTCAGGCGTGCCATCAGCAATCTTGGTTCCGGCATTCATGACGACGCACCGGTCACACAGACTGCGAATGGCATCCATCACATGTTCAACCATGATGATGGTAAGCCCTTCGTCCTTGAGTTGTCGAACAAGGGCAATGCCATCCTGAAGTTCGGACGGGTTCAGGCCCGCAAGCCATTCATCAAGCAAAAGCAGCTTGGGCTGAAGGGCAAGGGCGCGCCCGAGTTCCAGACGTTTCTGATCGATATAGGTCAGATCACCCGCAGGCGTATGAGCCTGTTTGGCAAGACCGATCCGGTCAAGAAGTTCGAGTGCGGCCGCATGGGCAGCATCGCCCCAAAGCGGCTTGGTACGATAGGCAAGACCCGCTTCGATGTTTTCGATGCAATCAAGATCAGGCAGGACGCGCACGAGCTGGAAGGTGCGTGCAATGCCAGAATGGCTGATCTTGTGTGCGGGCAGGTTCGTGATGTCCTTGCCACTGATCACGACCTTGCCTTCATTGGCCTGAAGCGCGCCAGAGATCAGGTTCATCACCGTGGTCTTGCCCGATCCGTTCGGGCCGAGCAGACCAACAATTTCACCCGCATGGACATCAAACTGCATCTGGTTGACGGCAATCAGTCCGCCAAAGGCCTTGTGCAGCCCGGAAATCGACAGAAGAACTTCTGTGGTCATGCTGTTTTCTCCTCTGACTTGCGGGTGGTTTCGGGGCTGGATGAAAGAGTGCGCTTTTTGGGCGCACGGTATTTTTCATACAGACCAACCACACCACCGGGCAGAAGATAGACAATCACCATGAACACGCAGCCAAGCAGGATGCTGAAATGGTTCGGGAAGCTTGCCGTCAGGACTTCAAACAAAAGGGTCAGTGGAATGACGCCCAGAAGCGGACCCAGCAAGCGACGCGGACCGCCCAGAAGTGCCATGATGACAACCTGGAAAGACAGCATCGGGTTAAAGGCAATCACTGGATCAATATAGGTCCAGCGCGGCGCGATGATTGCGCCGGTCAGTGTCATGAATAGGGCAGACAGAACAAACAGGGCCACTTTGACGCGGGTAACGTCAATGCCGCAATGTTTGGCGACGGTTTCGTCTTCGCCAATGATGCGCAGAGCAAAGCCAAGGCGCGACCGGCCCAGAACAAAGCCGGTCAGAAGCAAGACGGCAAACAGCGCAAGCAACTGCCAGTAAATGTCGTTCTGGGTGATATCAAGGAAGACATAACGGCCCATTTCGCGGGTAACGTTGACTTCGTACCAGCTGACCACCTGACGGACCAGTTCGGTCAGGCCGAAAGTGAAGATCACGAAATAGACACCCGCCAGCCGCAAGGTCGAAAAACCGACCAGAAGGGCAACAACCGTTCCGGCAAGACCGGCACAGACAAGCACCAGCGGGAAAGCCATGATTTCGCCAAGTACGGCCACGGTATAGGCGCCGATGCCAAAGAATACGACAGTGGCAAGCGAGATATAGCGCGTCGGGCCAGAAAACATCGACCATGCGGTCGCAAGCACGGCAAAGCTGACAACACTGATGGCCAGAGACATATAATAGCTGTCGGCGAAGCTTGGCAGGAAGGCCAGAGCGGCAAAGATCACGGCACCGATGGCAACCGGTTTGATGAAATCGGGTTTCAGGATGCTCATGATGTGGCCCTCCCGAACAGGCCGGACGGTTTGACCAGCAAGACCAGCAGGAAGATCACATAGGTTACCGCAATGGTCAGGCCCGGATCGATATAGGTTGCAACCAGACTTTCAGCGACGCCAAGGATCAGGCCCGCAACCAGCGCGCCGAGAAGGTTGCCAACACCGCCCATGATCACGACGATCAGGGCCTTCATGGTAAAGACAACCCCCATCGAGGTCGAAAAGGTCAGGAACATGCTGACCAGAACACCACCGACGGCTGCAACAGCACCGCCAAGAGCAAAGGCAAAGCAGGATGCAAAATTGACATCAATGGCAACAAGGCGGGCCGATGTCGGATCAACAGCGACGGCACGCAGTGCCGTACCAATACGCGTACGGGTCAGGATCAGATAGAAGCCAAGGCCAATGACAACCGCAAAGCCAAGGGCAACAAGACGGTTGGCCGCGATGACGGCACCAAAGACGTCAACGGCATTATTCATAAAGTCATAGCTGTAATAATTGCCGCCAAACCAGACAAGGAGCACACCCTGAACGATGAACAGCAGGCCGAATGTTGCCAGAATGCTGTCAACTTCAAGCATTCCGCGGTTTTTGGCGCGGGCGACCAGCGGGGTCAGCAAAATGCGATAAATGGCCCAGTTCAGCACAAAGCTCAGCGGGATAATGATCAAAAGACCAAGGATCGGGTTAATCCCGAAAGAGGTCATGAAAACAAAGGCAATAAAGGACGCGACAATGACCAGCTCGCCATAGGCGAGGTTCATGATGCGCGATACACCGTATTGCAGGGTCAGACCCATGGCGACGAGAGCATACATGCCGCCAAGAGTAATCCCGGAAAAGATTGCGTAGCTTAACATTCACTTTTTCCCAGAAAGGGCATTTCTTCCCAAAGGGCAAGGATAGGGTGCCGGGGATTCTGTGCCGTTGTGCGTGCACGGAACCCCCGGTCGTCCTTATAGGTCGCGATCAGTTCGCGGCCTTCCATGCGGGTTTCGGGAAGACAAGTTCATGTGCGCCTTCCATGCTGGTCGGGGCAACACCGACAAATTTGCCGTCCTGCCACTGACCGACCTGCCAGAAATTCTGGTCGCCGGGCTTGTAGGTGCCAAGGATGGTATCAAAGCCGCCTTTGGCGAGTTCGGCATTCACAGCTTCGCGGTCGGTGGAACCGGCGCGCTCGATTGCCTGATGCAGGGACTGAAGCGATGCCCAGTTGACGATGGACGCCCAACGGTCCGGCTCGCGACCGGCAAACGCAATGTGGCGTTTGATGTAATCGGCGATTTTCGGATCATTCTCGCTCGCGCCACCGAGGCTTACGACACCTTCGGCATCGGCGCCAAAGCGATCTTTATAAAGCGGGAAGGCAGTACCAACGCCGGCATAGAAGACCTTGGGGTTAAAACCGAGAACGCGGGATTGTTCGGTCAGGCCAAGGGTACCCGGCGGGTAGGAGAAAGCCACAAAGGTGTCGGCACCAAGGGATTTGATGTCATTGACGATGGTTGCAAGATCCTGGGAACCCAGCGGATAGGTCTTGTCATAGACCAGATCGAAATCGCGATCTTCAAGGGCTGCACGGCCCGCTTTGGAAAGTTCGATGCCAAAGCCGTCAGCAACGGCGATCATTGCGACCTTGTCATTGATCTTGCCTGCGTCTTTCAGGCCTTTGAGGAACTCGGCCATTTCAACAGCATATTGTTCACCCGTGCCCAGCAGCCAGTAGGAGTTTTTCCAGCGTTTTGCCAGTTGCGGTGCCTTGTCCGTGACGGCGGTACCCGCCAGATGAGCGTAGCCCGCGCGATCAAGGATCGGCGCAACGGCAAGGTTGATACCCGTGCCCCACGGCGAAAGAATGAAATCAACCTTGTCCTGGTTGATCAGGCGTTCAACCGCCCGAACAGCTTCTTCGGAGCTGGAGCGATCATCATACTCAACGACTTCGATCGGCAGTTGTTTGTCGCCAACCTTCAGGCCACCGGCATCGTTGACTTCCTTGACCCACATTTCGTAGTTGGGAATGGTGCTTGTGGCAGCCCCCGGTGCGCCCGGGCCGGTTTTTGAAACCGCGTAACCAATGCGGTAGGTTTCCTGTGCGTTTGCACCAAACAGCGTCGCGGAGCTCATCAGTGCGGTGGTTGCCGCAGCAATGGTCGCGAAGCGCAGTTTTGCTGAAATTTCCATGCTTTTCCTCCTGATCTCTATGCAGAGACGGTTTTCCCGTTTGCGCGTTATTTCAGGAGTTTAGGCAAAGAGATTCTATTATTTACTTTGGGTTTCAAAGTAAATCTCCGGCGTATCCTCCCGCCCATTAGTTCGCAAACGCAAAATAACGGGAACGCATTTTTTATCTGTATTGTTATTTTTGCGGTTCCATTGACCGTCACTCTAGTAAGCGATGGAATTGTTCCAATGTAAAGATGACGAAATTGACATTTTAAGACGAAAAATTGTACTTTTATACATATAACGATTTGGAATAGATGGAGTATAAAAAGGCATGCCTGCGCATTCCACGCGCTATATCCCGGTTTCAAGTCCTGCCCGGTTAACAGATAATCCGTTTGAAGATCTGTTGCCGGTAACTGCCCAGGCGATGATTGACCGGTTTGACCATCCATTATCCTCGCAGAGCTGGGCGATGAACGATCCGGGGCGGCGCGACCGGTGCTATGCGGTGCTTATGCTTTCGGGGCATGCGCAAATCGGGTTGCGGCAGGGGGTGATTGAGTGCAAGGCACCGGCACTTGTGTGGTTGCCACTTGGTGAAACGCAACGTTTTACGGTTACGGCGGGCAGCGAAGGATATCTGTTGTCTGTTGCCGACGACCTTGTCGCGCGTCATTGCGGCGATGGGGGTATGGCTGGTGGCAGTCCGGCGAGCGGTGGGCTGCCGCTCAGACTTGCGGCTGATACAGTACATAATGTCAGCCCGTCAGAAGGCAGCGAGAACCTGTCGCTTTTAACCCGAAGCTTTGAAGCGATCCGGGCCGAGCTTATGCAAAATGCCCTTGGTGCCAGTCTTGTGGTCGGTGCGCATTTGCAGATTATTCTGACGATGGTCTTGCGACTGGCCGAGAGCGTCATGGAGCAGCGCGACAAACATCGACCGGGCTCTATCACGTTCCAGCGGTTTTTGCAGATATTGGAGCTGCATTTTCGCGAACACTGGAATGTTGCCGATTACGCAACGGCTCTTGGGGTGAGCGAGCGTCGCCTTGGATCTGCGGTATTGCGGGCGACGGGCAAGCCGCCCCTGACCGTGATCCATGAACGTGTTCTTCGCGAAGCCTGTATGCGACTGGAACAAAGTCCGCTTGGGGTCGCGCAGATTGCCTATGGTCTGGGGTTCCGTGATCCGGCCTATTTCAGCCGGTTTTTCAAACGCTATATGGGTGAGGCACCGGGTGGATACCGGCGGCTGCGCCGCGCAGCCGAGCGCGTCCGCGATGATACCTTTGCCGCATGGCCATAGGTGAAATTGCAGGAAATCTCGGAAAATGGCAGGAAATGTCGCGAAAATGTATCAGCGTCTCACAGCTTGTTGATTGTGACGCTGTGTTGCATTGCCTTTTTTTGATCTTACTTCTCCGCTTTGATCGTAATGTTACTGCAACGCAAAATCAGAACGGATTGAAAACTTGGGTAAAGGCAAAACTCTGTTTCTTGGACTTATGGCGGTTCTTGTCCTGCCATTTGGCATCAGTCTTGCGGAAGATCCGCCAAGTCAGAAGAAAAAAGACAGCTATACCTGGCGCACAGCGCCGCGCCATTCATCCGGGGTTGCTCCGGATGCTGCGGCACACGCCAATCAGGCGATTGTCATGGTGATGGCCGCCGACACGTTTGGCTGGCGGGGGTATTTTGCCGTTCATCCGTGGATCATCTACAAGCGTGCCGGTGAAACCAGCTATACCCGCTATGACGTGGTTGGCTGGGGCGGTGGCAGTGTGGTGCGCAAGAATTACGCGATCCCTGACGGGTTATGGTTCGGTTCCAAACCAGAGATCCTTGCCGACAAGCGAGGCGAAGTTGCAGAAGCCCTGATTGATCAGGTTGAGGCCGCGGTGGCGAGTTATCCGTACCCGCGTGAATATCGCAGCTATCCCGGCCCGAACAGCAATACCTTTATCGCCCATATCGGTCGCGAAGTGCCGGGGCTTCAACTTGATATGCCTGCCAATGCGATTGGCAAGGATTACCGGGCACTCACCAATCCGGTCGGCATGTCGCCCACCGGGCAGGGAGTTCAGGCAAATATTTTGGGGGTTCTCGGGTTCTCTGTCGGGATTGAAGAAGGGATCGAGCTTAATCTTCTGGGGCTTAATTTCGGGATCGACTTCAATCGCCCGGCCCTGCGTTTGCCATCCATCGGGCGGCTTGGCATGGATGATGTCGATCAGGACGTTGCGAATGTGAATGACGTTAATGACGGTTCGACGACCGAAACGGGAATGGATGTCCGCGCAGAGCCAAGCGGCTAGAGTTTCTTCGTTCTAGCTGTTCAAGTGCCAGATCGCACCGTTAAGCAAGGTTGCAAAGCCCACCCACAGCGCATAGGGCACAAGAAGCATCCCGGCAAGTCGGTCAATTTTCATGAACATCGCGCAATTGATGATGATCAGGACCAGCAGGATCACAATATCGATCAGGCCCAAAAATGGTGCCTGTGCGCCGAAAAACAGGAACGACCATGCAAGATTAAGGGTGAGCTGCGTGGCATAAAGGGTGAAAGGCACCTTGGCATTGGCAATGCCGCGTTTGAGCCAGACCCGCCAGCCGCTCAGGGCGATCAGGAAATAGATAACCGTCCAGACCGGACCAAACAGCCAGTTTGGTGGATTGAATGCAGGTTTCTGCAAGGTCGCGTACCAGTCATTGACACTGGTTGCGGTTACCGCCCCGCCAAATGCCGATATGATCAGGCACAACACCATGAAGGCAATCAGCGCAAAAACGCGGGTGCGATGATTGGGACGCGGGTTCATCGTTTCCTGTTCGCTGCTGGTCATGGTGCTGACTGGTCCTTTGGCTTAGTTGGTGACATCGTCGATTGTGCCGATCAACGCGTCGAAATAGGGATTCCAGGTCAGGCGGCCATGATATTTGCCGGGCTCTGTATAACCCCAACTGCTGCGCCAGATCGTTGACAGGTCTTCGGGCAGGGCGATGTTTTCCTGACCATTTTCAACAAAGATAAAACTGCCCTTCACACCATAATACGGATTGCTTGGCGCAAACAGCACGCTCAGATGCGAAAATGTACTGATCTGCTGATCGGGCAGCTTGCTGTTAAGGGTTTCAACCCTTTTGTCACGGGTCGGTGCAGGCGTGTCATCATACCAGACAAAACGCGATTTGGGATGGGTGAAGCGTTTCTCAAATGTACGAAGTGTCTCGATCGGGGCCAGCACACTGTCATCGGCACTCATCACCAGAACCACCGGACGATCAAACGGCTCTGCAGCCAGATGTTCCTGCGCATCCAGAACGCTTCGGTAATAAAGCTCTGATGCCCTTGATGAAAGCGACTGGTAATTGATGGCATTGACTTCAGAGTCAACGTCGATCCAGTCCCAAAGATACTTGATGACAGGGGTCAGGAAAAGGAAGCCGTTATCGGGATAAATGCCCGGTGAAAACAGCAACAAGCCGGCAATTTCGGAATGTTCTGCGGCATAACTGGTCACAAGATTGCCGCCGGTGGAAAACCCGCCAAGCCAGACTTCATCGACCTTGCCTTCGAGCAAGGCAACCTGATGGGCAACGGCCTCTGTCCAGTCCGCATAGTCCGGAATGCCCAGATCTGCCGGACGGGTTCCGTGGCCGGGTAACAGCATGGAGCGCGCCAGCCATCCGTTCTTTGCCATCCGGGTGGCAATGTCGTGGAAGTACCATGGGCTTGCCCCCAAACCATGCACAAACAGAACGCCGCGCTTTGGTGTTCTGTCGTCCGGTGACGTCGGGCCTTTTTCAAACGGAATGTTGCGCGCCAGTTCGGTGTCACGGTCCTGCGTGATAAAGACGCGATGTTCGGCGACCCAGTCACGGGTTTGGGTAACATATTCCTTGAAGCTGTCCTGTTTGTAGGGCGGGATGTCGGGGGATTGCTGATAAAGCTCGTTATCGGGGGGAAAGGCACAGGATGCGATGGCGGCTGCCGGAATTACGACAGCAAGGAGCATGCGTGTCTTCCGGGTGATCCGGTGCAGGCAATCTTTCAATATGGGCGAACCGGCTTTGAGTCGACGCATACCATCCCCGTTGCGTTGTTGGTCGTCCTGCAGTGGCGACATTATCTTCGCGCAAATGGTTGAAAAATCTAGGCCGAATTTGGTCCAGACGGATCACTTCTTTGGGCTTGTTTTGATTGATCGGGTCAAAAGCCTTTGACAGACGGGGTTCAGTTCCGCGACCAGCGCGGGAACGGATCGGGCAGGTTGGCATAGTGTGCCGCATCAAAGGATGATGTCAGGGCATCGTCGTTATCATCGACAAGGCATTCCGACAGACGTTGGCGCAGGGCGGCTTCGTTCATGTTCTGACCGATAAAGACGATTTCCTGACGACGGTCGGCAAAGACCGGATCCCATTTTGAAAAGACAAGATCGCGCCATACCGGATTGTCCGGCCATTGATCACGTGGCACCGCGCACCACCATGTGCCAAGGGCTTCGGTCTTGACCGCGGCTCCGGCCTGACTGATTTCACCGACCCAGTCAGGGCGGGTCGCCAGCCAGAAATGACCCTTGGCCCGCAGGACGCCGGGCCATTCGCTGTTGATAAAGGCGTGAAAACGTTCAGGGTGAAAGGGCAGAGAGGTGCGGAAGGTAAAGCTTTTGATCCCGTATTCCTCGGTCTCCGGGATGTGGTCGGCAAAACCATAGAGTTCCTTGGCCCACAGCGGATGGTTTTGCGCCCGTTCGAAGTCAAAACGTCCGGTATTCAGGATGCGTTCGGGGGTGACGATGCTTTGTGTGGTCTCGATGATTTCGGCATCGGCATTCAGTGCCTTGATGATCCCCAGCACGGATTTGCGTTCTTCGTCATTGATAAGATCAAGCTTGTTCAAAACGATGACGTCGGAAAATTCGATCTGATCAACCAAAAGATCGACGATGGACCGGTCATCACCGTCACCAAGGCTTTCGCCGCGATCCGACAGCAGTTCGGTAGAGCTGTAATCGGCGATCATGCGTGCACCATCGACCACCGTGACCATGGTATCAAGTTTGGCAATGTCGCCAAGCGACTGACCATTTTCATCGCGGAAATCGAAGGTGGCAGCAACCGGAAGGGGTTCGGAAATGCCAGTTGATTCGATCAGCAAATAATCAAAACGCCCCTGTTCGGCGAGACGGCGGACTTCGGCCAGCAAGTCATCGCGCAATGTGCAGCAAATGCAGCCATTGGTCATTTCGACCAGTTTTTCATCGGTCTGGGAAAGCTCGGACCCGCCGTTGCGGATCAGGTCGGCATCAATATTAACCTCGGACATATCATTGACGATGACCGCAACCCGCAAGCCACGGCGGTTATTAAGAACATGATTGAGGAGGGTGGTTTTGCCCGCGCCAAGAAAGCCGGACAGAACAGTTACGGGAAGGCGTTTCATCAGGGGACCTATAAATGCTATGTTATAACGTAACATTTAATTGGATCGGAAAGGCGGGGCAACCAAAAAAACAAGCCCGGCGATCCGGCCGGGCTTGTCGGGATGGATTGAGCAACGCGTGATCAGGCGTTTTGGGTCGATTTTGCGGTTTGACCAAACAGGACTTTTTTGTCCTCGTCGCTCATGATGGGTTCGCGCATGCCTTCACCAACCTTGTAGGCTGCAATGGTTGCCGGACGGGCTTCGATGGCCTTGAACCAGCGTTTCAGGTTCGGGAATTCATTCAGATCCTGTTGTTGTTTTTCATGGCTGACAACCCATGGATAGGACGCCATATCGGCAATGCTGTAGTCATCACCAGCAATGAATTTACGCCCTTCGAGACGTTTGTTGAGCACGCCATAGAGGCGGTTGGTCTCATTGACATAGCGCGTGATGGCATAGGGGATTTTTTCCGGCGCATAGGTGCCGAAATGGTGGTTCTGACCGGCCATCGGGCCAAGGCCACCCATCTGCCAGAACAGCCATTCCATCACGGTCTTGCGGCCGCGGACGTCAGTCGGAAGGAACTTGCCGGTTTTCTCGGCCAGATATTGCAAGATTGCACCGGATTCAAACACCGTGATCGGCTCGCCCCCATCGGCCGGGTCACGGTCAATGATTGCCGGCATGCGATTATTGGGCGAAAAGGCCAGGAATTCCGGTTTGAACTGATCGCCTGCACCGATATTGATCGGGAAAATCTTGTAATCCAGCCCGGCCTCTTCGAGGAACAGGGTGATCTTGTGACCGTTCGGGGTTGGCCAGTAATAAAGTTCAATCATGGGGTTGGGGCTCCTTAAGGATAATTTCTGGTGACAGCTTCAATAATCCAAGCTTGCCAACTGAGACATAATGGGTCAATTTAAAACGAACGTTCCAAAATGCAATGCCGGGTCACGGCTTCGTGTAAACCGACCGACCCGCAAGGAGACTCTTGATGATCCGCTTCTATTTTCATCCGACCCCGAACCCGCAGAAAATCTCGATGATGCTTGAAGCGACCGGTCTTGCCTATGAGGTGCTGCCGGTTGATACCCGTAAGGGTCAGCAACATGATCCGGCCTTTCGGGCGATCAACCCGAATGGCAAGGTCCCGGCGATTGTCGATACCGAAGGGGCGGGCGGCAAGGATGTTCGCGTTTTCGATTCAAATGCCATTTTGCTGTATCTGGCGGAAAAATCGGGCAAGTTTCTGGGCAAGCCGGAAGATCGTGGTGAATTGCTGTCCTGGTTGATGTTCATTGCCACGGGCATCGGTCCGTTTTCCGGTCAGGCGGTGCATTTCCATCATGTTGCACCGGCCGGGAGCGACTATGGTGTGAACCGTTACCGCAACGAGATTGCCCGCCATTATCAGGTGCTTGAAGATCATATGAAGGGCCGCGACTTTATCGTCGGTGATGAAATGACGATTGTCGATATTTCGGCCTGGGGCTGGATCGACAAGGCCCCCTATGTGCACAAGAACCCGGATGTGATGAATAACTATCCGAACCTGAAACGCTGGTTCGATGCGATGAACAGTCACCCCGCCGCGATTGCTGCGCGCAATGTTGGCAAGGATCACACCTTCAAAACCGAAATGGACGAAGACGCCAAACGCGCCATGTTCCCGTCAAACTACGTTTAACGGGAACGGCGCCCTCATCGGGGAGTTTGGCGATATCGCAGGCGCGGTTTGATCGCGCGACCGGTTGAGGGGGAGACAACCGGTCATGCCAAGGCCAAACTCCCCGACTGAGACTGCATTAATCTGATCGCTTGCGAAAACACCCCGGCACTGTCGCCGGGGTGTTTTTTTGTTCGGGCACTGCAAAGGCTGGGCGGGGGTCAGGACTGTGCGGCCTTGCGATCGGCAAGCAGTCTGATGGTCAGGCTGATGATACCGGCGATGACGCCAACCGCCATGACCGACGGATAACCGCCATGGGCAAAGAGCTGCGTGCCAAGAACCGACCCCGACGCCATGCCGATGAACATGACGGTAAAGAAAACTGAGTTCAGGCGGCTGCGGGCTTCGGGCGCGATCTGATAGACAATGGTCTGGTGCGAGACCAAGGATGCCTGAACCCCCATGTCAAAGCCGATGGTTCCGATTGCCAGTATGGCAAGCTGCATGCTGGTCGTGGAAAATGCCGGAACAAGACACATCAGCGCAAAGGACAGGATCAGCGTGACCGATCCCAGCTTGGTCACAAGCGCCGGGCCGTGACGGTCAGAAAGACTTCCGGCATAGCGCGCCATCAAAGCGCCAACCGCGCCCAACAAGCCAAAGGCCCCGGCAATGTCACTGCCCAGCTGATAGCGTTGATGCAGGATCAGCGAAAGAGATGACCAGAACGCGCTAAACGCAATGGCAAGGAATGCCTGTGCAATCGCCGCATAGCGCAGGGACGGGTGGGCAGCCCAGAGATGGGCAAGGGATTGCAGAAGTTTCGGATAGCTCATCGTTGCGTGGGTCTGAAACGGTGGCAAAATCTTCCACAGGGCAAAGCCGATGATCAGGATTTCAATGGCGGCAAGTTGCAGGACAACGCGCCATCCGAAATATTCGGCAATCACGCCGCTGACGGTGCGCGACAACAGGATACCGATCAGAAGCCCGGTCATGACCGTGCCGATGGTTTTGCCATGCAAATGCTTTGGCGAAAGAATGGCCGCAGCAGGAACAATATCCTGGGCCATGGTGGCGGTGATGCCGATCAGCAGGCTGGTAAACAGGATGGTGTTCAGTCCGGGCGAGATGCTGCCGGTCAGCAGCATCGCGGCAAGCAGAACACTTTTAAGGACAATCAGGGTCCGGCGGTCATAGCGATCACCCAGTGGTAACAGGAACAGAATGCCCAGGGCATATCCGGCCTGTGTAATGGTCGGGATCAGTCCGGTTGTGCCAACGCCAAGTCCAAGCTCGGTCCCGATCATATTCAGGACAGGCTGGGTATAATAGATCGAGGCGACAGCCGACCCTGCGCCAAGGGCAAGCGCAAAGACGATATTGCGGGACGGTGCCGCCGTGATCTGCTGCGGATGAGCAGTAGGTTGCGCAATGGTCATTGAAAGCTCCGTAAAGCTGAATTGAATTTGCGCCAGAATATCGACGATGCACTGGTTTGGTAGAGGGTTGTGGAGTAAGATGCTTATACGTAAAGCGTATGATAGGTGAAAAATGTCTTCCGTTGATCGTATGGAATTGATGCAAACATTCGTGCGCATCGTTGATGGGGGAAGCCTGTCGGCGGCGGCGATCCTGCTTAAGACAACGCAACCGACGATCAGCAGGCGTCTTCGCACACTTGAAGATATGCTGGGTGTCGAGCTGATCCTGCGCAATACGCATGCAATCAAACTGACCGACGATGGCGAACGATGCTATGCCCATGCCCGCAAATTGATGGAAGGCTGGGATCAGCTTGAAGAAGAACTTGCTGGCGCGCGGGGGGCGCCGGTCGGTCGACTGGCGGTCAAGGTGCCGCATGCCTTCGGGCAGGATCAATTGGTGCGTCCGCTGGTCGAGTATCTGAAAAATTATGATCAGGTCAGTGTTGACTGGGTTCTGAGCGACCGTCCACCAGACTTCATATCCGAGAATATTGATTGTGCCATTCATGTCGGGCCAGTATCGGACCCGTCGCATGTCGCCGTTTTGCTTGCCGAAATCCCAAGGATTGTGGTGGCGGCCCCGGAACTTCTGGAAAACAGATCGATTGACCGGGTCGAGGCGCTGGAAGGGGTGCCGTGGGTGTCGCTTACGACTTTTTATGGATCCGAGATCGTTCTGCAAAACACCAGAAATCGCAAGACAGTGCGGTTCCCGATTGCGCCGCGTTTTAGCACAGACAGTTTGTTTGCCACCCGTCACGCCGTTCTGAACGGGTTGGGGGTCGGGATCGTGTCGCGGTGGATTGTGGTTGATGATCTCAGGGAAGGCAGGCTGGTTAACCTGTTTCCGGACTGGCAGGCATCGGCATTGCCGGTTTATCTGGTTTATCCCTATGCCAGTTACTATCCGGCAAGGATGCGGAAATTCTTTGATATCTTGCGCGATTTCATGCCGAAACTGGCCGAGGTTGAGGTGCCTTCGCGCCAAAGACAGATCAACAAATGAAAACACCCCGGCGAAGGCCGGGGTGTTTGTGTTCAGTGACTGGTGCGCAATCAGGCCGGGTTTCGCGAACCGAACTGTTTGTTGAAATGCAGAACCAGCAAGGTCACAACCGCCCCTGAAAGCAGATAGGCCCCAACACCGGGCAGGCCGAACTTGTCACACAGATACAGTGCGATCAGCGGCGCAAAACCGGCCCCGAGCAGCCATGCCAGATCTGAGGTCAAAGCCGAACCGGTATAGCGATACTCACGCTTGAAGTTGGATGCCAGCGTTCCGGCGGCCTGACCAAAGCACAGGCCAAGAACCGCAAAGCCGCCCAGAACAATCATGCCTTCATTGATGACATTATAATTGTAGAGAAGCGGGGTAAGGATCGCTCCCAGAAGGATGATGCCGGCACTGTAACCGAGCAGGCGACGACGGCCCAGCTGATCGGCAATGAAGCCCGATGCAATGATGCCAAAGGCACAAAGCACCGCACCAACTCCCTGTGTCAGCAGGAACTGACCCGGATTGCCGTTGGCATACAGATAGACCCAGCTCAGTGCAAACACCGTCACCAGATGGAACAGCGCGTAGCTGACCATTGGCACCAGAGCGCCAAGCAGAACGGTCCGTCCGTTATGTTTGAGCGTGTCCATGACAGGGGCGGCTTCAAGTTCGTTCTTTTCGAGCAGATGTCCGAATTCCGAAGTTGCTACCAGTCGCAGCCGGGCGAACAGGGCAACCACGTTAATTGCAAATGCAACGAAGAACACAAAGCGCCAGCCAAATGCCAGGAAGTCATCTGGATGAAGGGTCAGAAGCAGATAGGCAAACAGCGATGAGGCCAGCATGAAGCCAAGTGGAGCGCCCAGCTGCGGGATCATCGCATACCAGCCCTTGCGGTTATCTGGCGCGTTCAGTGCAAGAAGGGAGGCCAGACCATCCCACGCACCACCCCATGCAAGCCCCTGCAGGAAGCGGAAGACACACAGAAGATAGATTGCAACGATACCGGCCGAGGCATAGCTGGGCAGGAAGGCCATCGCAGCCGTGGAGCCGCCAAGCATGAACATGGCAATGGTCAGCTTTACCCCGCGACCATAGCGACGGTCGACCGTCATGAAGACAAGCGATCCGACGGGGCGCGCGATAAAGGCCAGCGAGAAGATGGCAAACGAATACATTGTGCCGACCAATGCTGTTTCACCGGGAAACAGCAGTTGCGGGAACACCAGTACCGATGCGATGCAATAAACGAAGAAGTCGAAGAATTCCGATGTACGGCCAATGATTACGCCAAGCGCAATCTGACCAGGATCATGTGCATCGCCGGCATATTGCTGGCGTGCGTCGCGTTCCAAACCTGACGAGGTGGCGGTCGCGTAGTTTTCGGTTGTTTGGTTCACGCCGTTCTCCCTATTCACTGGTCGGGCCTTTGGGGCCCTAACTGCTTTTGATTGGATCACAAATCCGGCTCGAAAGGCGATACGACTTTGGATCGAGTCTAAGTATAGACATGTGAATTGCAAACGTCAGTGTCAATTATTGTTCTGCAACGCACAACGCACGGTTTACATTGGGATGATAATTGTCATTAAGACCCTGCTATGCATGGCGCGTACCTTGACATTGCTGCGATGCAGCTATAGCAATTGCCGCGACTTTCCACCTTGGCAGGTTTTTGAAAAAAAATTTGCTGTTTTTGTGCCCTTTTCGTGGATGTTTAGGATGACACTTCCTATATGCCGTTGCGGTAGGGTACGACGTGTGGCGATCTTCGATGGGTCGTTGTGCGGCTTGCAGGTATATGGTTACCTGTGAGAACATCTTCCAGAAACTGACAAAGTATGAAGCGCATGCTTTCAAAACTTGTACGCGGCGTCACTGTAACCTCGATGTTTTCGCTTCTGGCCGGTTGCAACCTGGTTGTGATCGACCCGTCGGGTGATATTGCGTCCCAGCAGTCCGATCTTATTATCGTGTCCACGATCCTGATGCTGTTGATCATCGTTCCGGTGATGGCATTGACGGTTTTCTTTGCCTGGAAATACCGTCAGGGCAACAAGGACGCGGAATACGATCCTGAATGGCACCATTCCACGAAGCTGGAAGTTGTCATCTGGTCGGCCCCGCTGGTGATCATTATCGCCCTTGGTGCAATTACCTGGGTTACGACGCATACGCTTGACCCGTATCGTCCGCTGGACCGTATTGATGCCGAACGGCCGCTTGCCAAAGACCACAAACCAATGGTGGTTGAAGTTGTTTCCCTTGATTGGAAATGGCTGTTCTTCTATCCGGAACAGGGCATTGCGACCATTAACGAGCTCGCGGCGCCAATCGACACACCGATCCAGTTCAAGATTACCTCTTCGGGGATCATGAACTCCTTCTTCATTCCTGCACTCGCAGGTCAGATTTATTCGATGGCCGGCATGGAAACCAAACTTCATGCCGTGATCAACGAAGAAGGCATTTATGACGGCTTCTCTGGGAATTACAGCGGTGAGGGTTTCTCCCACATGCGCTTTAAATTCCACGGTCTGAGCGAAGAAGGGTTTGAAGATTGGGTTTCGAAAGTGAAATCCGACGAGAACTTCCTTGGTCGTTCCGAGTATCTTGAGCTTGAAAAGCCGAGTATCGATGAGCCGATCCACTATTTCAGTTCGGTTGATCCGGAACTTTATGGTGCGATCCTCAACATGTGCGTCGATCAGTCGAAAATGTGCATGAACGAGATGATGGCCATTGACGAGAACGGTGGTGGTGGTCTGGCCGGTATTTATAACGTCATGTCCTTGACCTATGACGTGCCGCGCATGCGCGGAAGCCAGCCATTGCCCGAGAGCAAATCCTATGTGGCGACCTTGTGCACGACCCCGGAAGGCGGTTTTGCCGGTGATTTGAATGCTTTGCCGCTGTTTGATCGCGTGCAGGCATCTGATCGTGCCATGAGCTTTGCGCCGTCAGGCGTTTCGACAGGGTTCTGAAGCAGTGCCGGTTGGGGGATCCCAACCGGCCCTTCGCGGTTTTAGCACCGGACAGCCGGTGTATTGCTGCATTTGAAAGAAGAGTAATTCGATGTTCTCCAATCCGGACCTTTTGCATTTTATATTTGGCCGGCTGTCGCTTGATTCACTCCCGTTCCATGAACCGATCCTTGTGGTGACGTTCGCGGCCGTGGTTCTGGGTGGTATCGCCGTTCTGGGCGGTATTACTTATTTCCGCCTCTGGGGATATCTCTGGAACGAGTGGATCACGTCGATTGACCATAAAAAAATCGGCATTATGTACATCATATTGGCGCTTGTCATGCTTTTGCGTGGTTTCTCCGATGCGCTTATGATGCGTGCCCAGCAAGCGATGGCTTTTGGCGGCTCGGAAGGTTTCCTTCCCCCTGATCATTACGATCAGATATTCACCGCCCACGGCGTAATCATGATCTTCTTCGTGGCCATGCCGCTGGTGACGGGGCTTATGAACTTTGTCGTGCCGCTACAAATCGGCGCGCGTGACGTTGCGTTCCCGTTCCTGAATAATTTCAGCTTCTGGATGACCACCAGCGGTGCCGTGCTGATCATGGTGTCGCTGTTTGTCGGTGAGTTCGCGAAAACCGGCTGGCTGGCATATCCGCCGCTGTCAGACATTGTCTACAGTCCGGGGGTCGGGGTCGATTATTACATCTGGGCCCTTCAGATTGCCGGTGTCGGGACGTTGCTTTCGGGGGTCAATCTGGTTGTGACCATCGTCAAAATGCGCGCACCGGGCATGTCCATGATGAAAATGCCGGTCTTTACCTGGACGGCACTTTGCACCAACGTTCTGATCGTGGCTGCGTTCCCGGTTCTGACCGCTGTTCTGGTTCTGCTTGGGCTTGACCGTTACGCAGACACCAACTTCTTCACCAACGATCTTGGCGGTAACGCCATGATGTATATCAACCTGATCTGGATTTGGGGGCACCCGGAAGTTTACATCCTGATCCTGCCGGCGTTTGGTGTGTTTTCCGAAGTTGTGTCGACATTCTCGCGCAAGCGTCTGTTTGGGTATAGCTCGATGGTGTATGCCACCGTGGTTATCACCATCCTGTCCTATATCGTCTGGTTGCATCACTTCTTCACCATGGGCTCGGGTGCCAGCGTGAACGCCTTCTTTGGTATCGCGACCATGATCATCTCGATCCCGACCGGTGCGAAGATCTTCAACTGGATGTTCACGATGTATAAGGGCCGCATCAGTTTTGATGTTCCGATGCTGTGGACCATCGGCTTTATGCTGACCTTTGTGATCGGGGGCATGACGGGTGTTATGCTTGCGGTTCCGCCGGCTGACTTTGTGTTGCATAACAGCCTGTTCCTGATTGCGCACTTCCATAACGTGATTATCGGTGGTGTGGTGTTCGGGATGTTTGCCGGTATCGTTTACTGGTTCCCCAAGGCATTTGGCTTCAAGCTTGATCCGTTCTGGGGCAAAATGTCCTTCTGGCTCTGGCTTGTCGGGTTCTATTTCGCCTTCATGCCGCTTTATGTTCTTGGTCTGATGGGGATTACCCGCCGCATGAGCCAATTTGACGATCCGTCGCTTCAGATCTGGTTCGTGATTGCCGCCTTTGGTGCGCTTCTGATTGCCGGGGGGATCGGTTCGTTCATTCTGTCGATCGTTGTTGCGGTGATCAAACGTGACAAGCTTCGTGATGAAACCGGTGACCCATGGGGGGATGGTCGTACGCTGGAATGGTCGACTTCGTCGCCGCCCCCAGCCTACAACTTTGCCTTTACCCCGGTTGTCCATGATCTTGATGCATGGGCCGACATGAAGAAACGTGGTTATGTCCGTCCGACGGAAGGCTTCCTGGATATCCATATGCCGAAAAATACCGGCGCTGGCTTTATCCTTGCCGCTCTGTCGCTTGTTCTTGGTTTCGCGCTGGTCTGGCATATCTGGTGGCTGGTGATTGCAAGCTTCATTGCCCTGGTTGTCGGTGCAATTGCCCACACCTTCAACTATGACCGCGATTATCACATCCCGGCATCTGAAGTCGTGGAAACCGAAGACGAACGTACTGCCCTTCTGGCAAAACAGCAGGCGTAAGGGAATGACAATGGCGAATAACACTGCCGCACAGACCGAAATGCCGGTCTTCTATCTGAAGGAAGAGCATCACCCGGAAACCGGGACGATGCTTGGCTTCTGGATCTATCTGATGAGCGATAGCCTCATCTTTGGGATTCTGTTTGCAACCTATGCCGTTATTGGCCAGAATTATGCCGCAGGTCCGGCACCGACTGATTTGTTCGATCTGGAATTGGTGGCGATCAATACATCGATGCTGCTGTTTTCGTCGATTACCTATGGCTTCGCCATGCTGCAAATGGAAAAAGGCAGTATTGCGGGCACACAGCTTTGGCTGGCGATTACCGGTTTGTTCGGTGCCGCGTTTGTCGGGCTGGAGCTATATGAGTTCCATGAACTTTGGAGCCTTGGTGCGACGCCGATGCGAAGCGGGTTCCTGTCGGCATTCTATACGCTGGTTGCGACCCACGGTCTTCACGTGACGTTCGGGATCATCTGGCTGGTGACCCTGATGATTCAGGTAGCCAAACATGGTCTGATCCCGGCCAATAAACGTCGTCTGATGTGCCTGTCGATGTTCTGGCACTTCCTTGACGTCATCTGGATCGGTGTTTTCTCCGTTGTTTATCTGCTGGGAGTTCTGGGATGAGTGCACATTCACACGCACATGATGACCATCACGGCGATGGCGGTGCCGGCCACGGTACCTTCAACAGCTATATGATCGGGTTTATCCTGTCGGTTATTCTGACGGCCATTCCGTTCTGGCTGGTGATGGATGGTGTTCTTGACAGCAAGATCGCAACCGCACTTTGGATCATGGGTCTTGGTGTGGTTCAGATCATTGTTCACATGGTCTATTTCCTGCACATGAACACCAAATCCGAAGGTGGCTGGAACATGTTGGCGCTGATCTTTACCCTTGTGATCGTTGCGATTGCCATCGCCGGTTCCATGTGGGTGATGTATCACCTTAACACCAACATGATGCCCGATATGGATCATGACATGATCAAAAGCTTTGGCTAGGCCAATGCTTGATATCTAAAGGGGGCGCGATACCTTTACCGGTATCGCGCCCTTTTTGTTTCAGAAACGACTGACGTGTTTTGAAAGAAAGCGAGATGACGGAAAACCGCATTTCACAGACCGAACCGGTTCGAACAGGGCCTTCGATCGCCACCCGTATTGTTGTGCTGGTGCTGGCAGCGATCCTGTTTTCGGGGTTCTGCGGCCTTGGATACTGGCAGGTGGAACGCCGGGCATGGAAACTTGATCTGATTGAACGGGTTGACGCGCGCGTACATGGCGATGCGGTGGCCGCGCCGACCCGTAAGGACTGGGGCACTGTCAGCCGGGAAGGCGATGAATATCGCAAGGTCAGCGTCACAGGCACCTATCGCAACGATCTTGAAAGCCATGTCTATGCCGCGACCGATTATGGTGCGGGATACTGGGTGATGACGCCACTTGCGCGTGATGATGGTACAATCGTCATGATCAATCGCGGTTTCGTGCCGACAGACCGACGTGATCCCGCAAGCCGGGCAGAGGGCATGGTCGAGGGCAAGGTTACTGTGACCGGCCTTCTGAGAATTGACGAGCCGGTTGGCACCTTTATGCGCGACAATGTGCCCGATGATGATCGCTGGTATTCGCGTGATGTCCGGGCAATGGCGACCAAGCGTGGCCTTAAGGCCGCCGATGTCGCGCCCTATTTCATAGATGCGGATGGCAAGGGGAGCCCGGCGAAGCTTCCGGTCGGGGGCCTGACCAGAATCAGCTTCCCGAATAATCACCTGTCCTATGCGCTGACATGGTTCGGGATGGCGATCCTGACACTTGTTGCGGCCTGGATTGTTCTGCGTCCGCGCAAGCGCCGCGAAGGGGATACGGACCCGGACGAGGATTGATCCCTTGGCACTGAAAAAGAAAAGCCCGGCATTCGAATGATGTCGGGCTTTTTGCTTGTGTGACGGACGGTTGAGGGGGGGGAACCGACCTTAAAGCTTGTTACGGGTTGGTATGATCAATCACTTCGCCGCGCGCCGGATAGCCCTTGGCGATCACGAAATCAAGGGCCCCAAGGATCTGGTCAAAGGCCGGACGGGCGAATGGCATGGTCTGAACGGTGCCGAAATAGAGGGTGCCGTCGGCACGGACCAGAAACAGGCCGGGTTCGGAGAAGATGGCCGGTTCTTCATAGCCGCTTGAGGTCACGCCGTTTGAGGTCGAGATATAAAGACCCCATTCGCGGGCTTTCTCAAGGCTGAGGCCATAACCAAGATCAAGGTTCTCAAGTTCCCATTTTGCCTTGGCTTCGATCGCACGTTCTTCGACGTCCGATGACAGAACAACAACATTCACGCCACGTTTGGCAAAATCAGCGAGCTTGTTATCAAGGTCCTTGAGGTATTTGCCGCAGATAGGGCAATGCAGACCGCGATAGAAAACCACCATGGTGAAGTTTTCCGGTTTCTGATCGGCCAGCGACCAGGTGCCGCCACCGACAAGCGGTACGTTCAGAGCCGGGACCGGCTGGCGGGGGATAAGCGGGGTAATAGCAGACATTTCATTCCTCATGACGTGCAATATGGATGTTGATACTCATTATGGAATGATCGTTCTAAATGACAAGCTGTTAAATCCGGGATCACTGAACTGTGATCCGGCTTAACAGAAGATATTGAGGGAATTCAGGCTTGGCGACGTTTGGCGATGATCAGGCGCGATCTGGTCTTTGCCGGGTAGATGCCGCTTGCAATGATATCAAATCCGGCATCCCGGATCATGTCATCAAGGGTGACATAGTTGATGTAATGGACCAAAGGGGCCTTGCCCAGCTTCTGCATGCCCCAGACAAGCGGGCGCAATAGCTTTGTCATTTCACCAAGGCACGGGGTCTTTGAAATGAAAAGCCCGTCTGACTTCAAAAGCATTCGCAGACTGCGCACGGTCTTTGCCGGATCGTCGAGCAGATGAAGCACGTTGAACGCCAT
Organism: Thalassospira profundimaris; assembly: GCF_003326795.1. GTDB lineage: Bacteria > Pseudomonadota > Alphaproteobacteria > Rhodospirillales > Thalassospiraceae > Thalassospira > Thalassospira profundimaris_C. The sequence goes on from NZ_JPWI01000012.1 coordinate 44,695, forward strand.
CACAACGTCAAAGCTTTGGGCCCCCTGTTGCGCGATGAATGTGTCATGCGGGCTATGCGCAAAGGTAACGTTCTGAATGCCCTGATCCGATGCCTTGTTCCGGGCAATTTCGATCATGCGTTCGGAAATATCGATACCCGTGATGTGGGCAACATGCGGGGCCAGCTTAAGCGCGGTTGTTCCGGTGCCACATCCGATTTCAAGAGCATGCTGATCAGGCGAGAGATGCTGCACTGTGCGTTCAAGTGTCTTGGCATAGGCAGCTTCATCACCCACGGACTTTCGCGCGTATTTGTCCGCCGCTTTGTCCCAGAAACTGTCGCTTGCTATCATGATATATCCACCTGTTGGGGCCGATCCCGCAGGATCGATTTTCAGGTGCAGACTATCGGGCAAGGCATGCCTGATCGCAACCCGAAATCACGATATGGGCTTTGTCGTCAGACAGATTAATCAATGGCTTGATAGCACCGGGAAGACTTAATCAAGGGTGCTTAAGATGGTGTTGGTATAATCTTCAAGCGTTTCGCGATCCGCACCACGACGCGACATCAACTGAACACCCTGGATCGATCCGGCAAGGAAGCGTGACAATGCACGAACGTTCTTTTCCTTTGAAACCGTACCGTGCTTGATGCCACGGGTTAGTGCCGCTGCAAACATGTCTTCGACCCGGCGAAATGCCTGATGGGAGATCGCCGCAATTTCCGGATCGTGCGGAGCCAGTTCCATGCCGGAATTCACAATCAGGCAACCCTTGTGTTTGCCGTCTGTGCAGCCGTTTCTTGCCGTGTCGCGGAAGGTTGCCTCGATCGCTTTGCGGCCGTTTTCGATTTCGCGCAATTTTGCGAAACGCTCGGTACTGATTTTCTGGCTGTAATGATCCAGAACACGCAGGAACAGGGCCTTCTTGTCGCCGAAACTTGCATACATGGACGCACGGTTAAGCCCGGTCTCATCCACCAGATCCTGAACGGAGGTGGATTCAAACCCTTTGCTCCAGAAGATGTTCATTGCGTTATCAAGAACGCTTTCTTCATCAAATCCGCGCGGCCGAGCCATAACATGTCCTTGGATACTGACCAGAACACTGGAACGAGTGTTCTATAACGACCTTAAAGATGGACCGAATTGTCAGGAAAATCAACCTTGGTGGCTTCACGTCAACGTGTAAGACCGGCGGTTGACGGTTTTACACCCGATCCAGTGTGACAAAGCTGTAATCCGGGCCATCATCATTGACGATTTTCTGACGGGCGGTTTCGTGCCACTGATCCCTTGGCAACGGATCAAGGAAGGTATCGCCATCAATGTCGGCATGCACCTCGGTCAGTTCATAGCGGGTCGTAAAGGGCAGGGCGAGGTGATAGATCTGCGCACCACCGGCAATGATCACTTCATTCGCACCGGTGCTGGCGGCAATCTGGTCGCCAAGCCGGATCGCACTTTCGATGTCATGGCAAACCCGGACATTTTCATGATCATATGACCAGTCCTTGTCGCGGGTGACGATGATGGTGGTGCGTTTGGGCAATGGCTTGCCAATGGCCTCGAACGTTACCCGGCCCATGATCATCGGTTTGCCAAGGGTCAGGGCCTTGAACCGTTTAAGGTCTTCGGGCAGTTCCCATGGCATCCAGCCATCCTTGCCGATTGCGCCGTTTTTGGCGGCGGCAACCACGGCGACCCGTTCGATCCGGTCGTTATTGTTGGCGGGCATCAGACGGCAACCTTGCCGGCAATATGCGGATGCGGGTCATAGCCGAGCAGTTCGAAATCCTCGAACTTGAAATCAAAGATCGACTTGACGTCGGGATTGATTTTCATGGTCGGAAGCGGGCGGGTTTCACGCGACAGCTGCAATTCGACCTGTTCAAGATGGTTGGTATAAAGATGTGCATCGCCAAGCGTATGGACAAAATCACCAACCCCAAGATCACAGACCTGCGCGATCATCATGGTCAAAAGCGCATAGGATGCGATGTTGAACGGCACGCCAAGGAAGATATCGGCACTGCGCTGATAGAGTTGGCAGGACAATTTGCCATCCGCGACATAGAACTGGAACAGGCAATGGCAGGGCGGCAATGCCATGTTGGGCACATCAGCAACGTTCCATGCCGAAACAATCAGGCGACGGGAATCGGGATTGTTTTTGATCTGGTCGATCAGGCCGGTGATCTGGTCAATCGTTTCACCATTAGCCCCGCGCCATGACCGCCACTGACCGCCATAAACCGGGCCCAGATCGCCATTTTCATCGGCCCATTCGTTCCAGATGCGTACACCGTTATCCTGCAGATATTTGACATTGGTATCGCCATCAAGGAACCACAGCAATTCGTGGATGATCGATTTCAGATGCAGCTTCTTGGTGGTGACCAGCGGAAAGCCCTCGGAAAGGTCAAAGCGCATCTGATGGCCGAAAATCGATACGGTGCCTGTGCCGGTGCGGTCTTCCTTGTGTGTGCCGGTGTCGCGCACAAGGCGCATCAGATCAAGATATTGCTGCATGCTCGTTCCTGCATTTCTGGAATCGTGTTTGAGGCAGCATAGTCAGGTCAGAACGCGTGGGCAAGCAGAGGCGCACAGCATCTGAACCATGGACCGTTTTCATCGGTTTGGTAAAAAGTTTTTCCCGATTCCCCTTGTGAAACCGGTGTTAGTTGACCTATATAGGGCCTGTCGGGGCAACCCGACTACGGCGCTAAACTGCGTGACAGAATAGGCTTTACGGACCCGGGGGCGGTACCCGGCGGCTCCACCAAATTTACGGTTGCCCGACTCAGGCAATCTTCGTGGGGCCGAAACAGGATCGACGTGAGCAGTAAAAGTCAATGTGGGCGCTCGGCATGGTACCACCGCATCGGGCCAATGTTTGTAAATGCAAACGACAACAATGCTCCGGTTGCTGTTGCTGCGTAAGCGGTACTAGCACCAAAGCGAAATTCCGGTTGCCGGGAGCGGTAATTTGGTGGGGGACGGGGCACCTAGCAACAGAACGCCCCACTCTTGTATTTATTCCCCGCTTCGTTATGAATAGAGTCCATAAAGGCACACCAAGATGTAATTGGTGGGCAAAGATGCTATATGACAATGACGGGGTTTGCCGGGACGTGCCGGTATCCCGCCAGATACAGGATTACTGATGCAGAAACCGGAAGAATTCCGTTACGATCTTATGGTCGACCAGGCGCTGCGCGGCGTAGTGAAAGATATTCTTGCGCGTGTGGCGGAAGAAGGCCTTTTCGGCGAGCATCACTATTACATCACCTTCCAGACCAATCATCCCGGCGTTGCATTGCCTGAAAACCAGCGCAAGGCGCACCCGGACAACATCACGGTTGTCCTGCAGCACCGATTCTGGGATCTGAAATCGGAAGATGATCACTTTTCGGTCGGCATGAGCTTTGATGGCATGCCCACAACGGTGGTCGTGCCCTTTGATGCGATGCTGGCCTTTGTCGATCCGTCTGCCAACTTCATGCTGACCTTCAGCGTCGAAGAAGAAATGGATGACGAAGATTTCGACTATGACGAAGATGACGATCTGGATGCGGACCTGATGGATGACGAGGAACCGGCACCGACACTGGTTGCCGAACCGTCAAAATCCCGTAAGAAATCCAAACCGGATGCGGGTGAAACCGGCGAAGTCATCGCCCTGGATGCCTTCCGCAAGAAATAACGCAGGCTGCGTTTAGGCGCACCGCCCATGCATGAATTACAGGCCCGACATCAATGTGTCGGGCCTGTTTTTTGTTTGGGTTCAGGCAAGTGCCAGATAGGCCGAAAGGGTTGCGACCGAAAGGATTGTCGTAATCAGAATCATCCGCCCGGTCAGAACGCTTTCGCGGTCATAAAATTCGGCAAGCATAAAGGGACCGGTGCCGGTCGGAAGGGCGGCAAGCAGGATCGCCAGATGGGCCTGTGGTCCGGGCAAGCCCAGAACGGGCACGGCCATCACCCAGGTCAGTGCCGGTTGAGCAATCAGCTTGAGGAACACGAAAATCCCCGTGGTGCTCCATTTTTCGTGTTTCTGACTGGCCGTGCGATCAGCCAGAAACAGTCCAAGGGCGATCAGCGCACAAGGGGCAGCTGCGCCACCGACAAGTTTCAGATAGACATCAACCGGCTCTGGCAATTCCAACGGCGAGAACATGACAATCGTGCCAAGGGTCGGTGCAATCAGCAGCGGGTTTTTAATCAGTGCCTTTAGCGTCTTGATGACAATATGAAACCGGTTTGCTTCCTGTTGCAGGCCGAACTCGATCAGGATGATGGCAATCGCAAACAGCACACAGGCCGTCAGGATCGTCGCGATCAGGGTGGCCGCCAGACCGCTTTCACCAATCAGGGCAAGCACAAGCGGGAAGCCGAGAAAACCGGCATTGGCGTAACTGGTTGTCAGCCCGTCAATCACCGCATCGACCAGATGATGGCCACTGGCCATACGCATCACGATGGTCAGGATGAAAACAACGCCGCACCCGAACCCGAAGGCCAGAATGAAGTCAGGTTGCCAGATTTCATGTGGCTCGGCCTTGGCCATGATGTCAAACAACAGGGCCGGAAGGGCGAAATAAACAACAAGCCGGTTGATTTCACGCGTCGCAGTCGGGCCAAGTGCGCCGCTTTTGCGCGCAACCCATCCTGTGAGGATCAGCGCGAAAATCGGCAGGATAATCAAAATCTGGGACAGCATCATTGATCCTGAGAAGTGAGGTGCCGGACCATCGGGTGGGCAAGCGTGTCCCTTGATGCACTGTCTGTTTGGTGAATGTCCACTGCAAATCAATCATAAGGGTAGTCCGACGTGGTTCGTGCCGAGATGGGTGGGGCAAAGGGGCGTTCAGATATCGGCAGAACTGCGTAAATCGGGACAAAAAAAGCATGAAGGGGCAAAGAACATGGAAATTTCTGTGCCGAGGCGCTATGTTCCGCGTCAATTATTGAGAAAAACAATCCCACCTTGTTTTTGAGAGAGACGAGAGCCTTCCATGAGTGATTTTGTCTATAAACCCATGTTCGAACAGGGGAAGGACACCACCCCGTATCGCAAGATCGGTGATGAGGGTGTTTCCACCGTTGACGTCAATGGCGAGACCTATTTGAAGGTCGAACCCGAAGCGATTGAACAGCTGACCCTTCAGGCATTCTTTGATTGTTCGCACCTGTTGCGTCCGGGGCACCTTGAACAGCTTCGCAAGATCCTTGATGACGAAGAAGCGACCCCCAACGACAAGTTCGTGGCGATGGATCTTTTGAAAAACGCATCCATCGCATCGGGCGGTGTGTTGCCGATGTGTCAGGATACCGGAACGGCAATCGTCATGGGCAAACGTGGTGGCAAGGTCATCACCGATGGTTCAGATGAAGAAGCGCTGTCCAAAGGCATCTGGCAGGCCTATCAGAAGCATAACCTTCGATTCTCGCAGGTTTCCCCGATCAATATGTTCGAAGAAAAGAACACCGGTTCGAACCTTCCTGCTCAGATTGATCTGTATGCGACCAAGGGCGATGAATACAAATTCATGTTCATGGCAAAGGGTGGCGGGTCTGCCAACAAAACCTTCCTGTTCCAGCAGACCAAGGCACTTCTGAACCCGGAAAGCCTGCGCAAGTTTCTTGATGAGAAAATCCGTACCCTTGGCACTTCGGCTTGCCCGCCCTATCACCTTGCCATCGTCATTGGTGGTACGTCGGCGGAAGCCTGCCTCAAGACCGTGAAAATGGCGTCTGCGCGTTATTACGACAACCTTCCGACCGAAGGTGGCGATCATGGTCAGGCCTATCGCGACCTTGAATGGGAACAGAAGGTTCTTGAGATGACCCGCGAAATGGGCATCGGCGCACAGTTCGGCGGCAAGTATTTCTGCCATGATGTACGTGTGATCCGTCTGCCGCGTCATGGTGCAAGCTGCCCGGTTGGTCTTGGGGTTTCGTGCTCTGCCGACCGTCAGATTCTTGGCAAGATCACCAAGGACGGTATCTTCATCGAGGATCTCGAACATGATCCGGCGAAATACCTTCCGCAAGTGACCGACGAGCATCTTGAAGACGAAGTGGTCAAGGTTGACCTGAACCGTCCGATGGATGAAATCCGCAAACAGCTGTCGCAATATGCGGTGAAAACCCGTCTGTCGCTGACCGGTACGGTGATTGTGGCCCGTGACATCGCGCACGCCAAAATCAAGGAACGCCTTGATGCCGGCGAAGAGATGCCCGAATACCTGAAAAACCATCCGGTCTATTATGCAGGCCCGGCCAAGACCCCGGAAGGTATGCCTTCAGGTTCGTTCGGCCCGACCACAGCAGGCCGTATGGATGCCTATGTCGAGCAGTTCCAGGCCGCTGGCGGTTCGTTCGTGATGCTGGCAAAGGGCAACCGTTCGAAGGCCGTCAAGGATGCTTGTAACAAGTATGGCGGTTTCTATCTTGGTTCCATCGGTGGCCCGGCTGCACGTCTGGCACAGGATTGCATCAAGAAGGTCGAAGTTCACGAATATCCGGAACTTGGCATGGAAGCCGTTTGGAAGATCGAAGTTGAAGACTTCCCGGCCTTTATCGTCATTGATGATAAGGGCAATGATTTCTTTGCCGAATTCGGCATCTGATTTCAGTCTGATCGTACTGAAAGAATACAAACGGCGCAGGGAAAACCTTGCGCCGTTTTTCTATTGTGCCGCAACGCATGGCTGACCTCCGGTCAAAGGGGTTGCCCGCTGGCAGTGAAAATGGTCTGATTCCGGCAAAATCAACCCTTTGTCGGATAACTTGTTATGTCTGAAACTTCCGCGCTTCGTGCCACCAGCGCGACGGAAAGCCGACTTGTCGGTGTGACATCTGCCCTTGCTACGGTCTTCATCTGGGCCGGTTGGCTGATTGCAACCCGCTATGCCATGACATCGAACTTTACGGCGGTGGATATCGGTCTTTTGCGCTTTGTGGTGCCGTTTGTGTTGCTTGCCCCGATCTGGCTTAAAAAAGGCATCTGGCCCAAGGGGCTTTCGATTGCCAACGGACTTTTGATGCTGATTGGATCCGGGGCGTTTTATACCCTGATGGTTGCCAGTGCCCTTCAATTTGTTCCAGCCAGCCATGTTGGCATTCTGTTGCCCGGCGTGATGGCTGTCTGGGCGGTCTTGATAGCTGTCGTGATGTTTGGCGAACGTCCGGGCAAGGTGCGTCTGGGCGGATATGCCGCGGTGATTGTCGGTGTGCTGTCACTGGTTGCGCTCAAACCGGCCGGTGCGATCAGCAGTGAGATGTTGCTTGGCTACGGCCTTGTTTCGGCCGGGGCGTTTATGTGGGCGTGTTACACCCATGCCATGCGCCAAAGCGGCCTTGGCGCGCTTGAAGCGGCGGCTTTTGTCGGGTTCTGGTCCTTTGTGATCATGGCGGTTATTGCGCTGTTTACCGGGACAACGCTTGCTGATGCGCCGGTGGGTGATGTCATGATGCTTCTGACCGCACAGGGGCTTTTGGCCGGGTGTGTTGCCGTCATTACCTATGGTCTTGCCGTGCGTCATATCGGCTCGACCGGTGCGTCGGCCTTTGGCGCAATGACCCCGGCACTGACCGCACTTGGCGGTGTGGTGCTGCTGGGTGAGCAGGGCAACCTTGCGCTGGTTCTTGCCGTGGTTCTTGTGATCCTTGGCGTGATGGTCGCGTCCGGTGTGTTTCGCAAGATGAAGATCTGACCACTGGGTCCGGGCAGTTTCACAATGGAAATCAATGTGACGAAGTCCTGAAGCCGGTAAATTGTATTGCACACGCGAAATGTTCTTTTCGCGTGTGCAATATTACGCTAATGTAACAGCAGCTAAAGGCAACGGCGCCTTGGCATTTCCAAAATCGGCAGGCAACGAGGCTTGCGCAACCTGTTCGGGGCCCTTTGGGGATCACGGACCGTTTCAGCCTCGGAGTTATCAGATGTTTGCCGGTTTCATTCGTTCCGTATCCCCCGAAAATGATCGTGATTTCCAGCGTGTGCCAAATGGTACGGCACTGGTTGATATTTTGCGTCTGTTGCGCAGGGTAAGTTCTGTCGCTGATGAAGCCTCCGCACGCAATGAAGCCATTGCCGACATTCTGCGTGCCGTTTGTGAATATTGTAACTGGCCGGTCGGGCATGCCTATGTGCGGAACGGAGATCAGTTGTCGTCTGCGGGAATCTGGTCGGTTAGCGCGTCGATTTCCGCGTCAGATATCGCGGACTTTCGCGCTCAGTCCGAACAGACTGTTTTCGCACTGGGACAGGGATTGATTGGGTCTGTTGCGGCAAACGGTGATGCTGTCTGTATTCCGGACGTGACACAAAAGGACGGTTTTCTTCGCGCATCGTCTGCGGCACGCAACGGGTTGCGCGGTTGCTTCGCCTTGCCGGTCAAGCTGGCTGGCCGGACGGAAGGTGTGATTGAATTCTTTAGCCCCGATGTTGCGCAACTTGATGACGAGATTCTCGAACTACTGGGTTTCGTCGGCGGACAGGTTGCCCGTATTTTTGAACGCGAACAGGTTCTTAAATCACGGGAACAACTGGCTTCTGACTTCGAAAGCCAGGTTCAGGGGACGGTTGGGATGCTGGGGGCTGCGGTCAGCCAGATGCGCAGTGCGCTTGATATTCTGGGCGATAGTTCGGATCGAACCCGCGTATGCAGTCAGGGAATTGACCAGGCTGCCGAGCGGGCACTTTCGCGCATTGAAAATGTCGCCCAACAGATGGAGACCCTGAAAGATCAGCTGGTTCTGGTTGGAGCTGATGCCGCTGATACCGTCAGGACCACCCATGAAATCGGACGGCAGGCCCGTGATATGCGCGATACGTTTGCGTCCCTTAAGGAACGTGCTGCTGATGCTGAAAAGATGTTGGCATCAATCTCGGCGATTGCAGCACAGACAAAGATGCTGGGACTGAATGCCTCGATCGAGGCAGCACGTGTTGGCGAAGCGGGCAAAGGCTTTGCAATTGTCGCCAAGGAGGTCAAGGCACTCGCCGGGCAATCGGCCAGCGCGACGGACGAAATTTCGCGCTGGATGAGTGCGATGCTTGACGCAATTGCCAAGGCCGGTGGCGATATAGATCAGATCGCAGTGGCCATGGATGATCTTGAGGCGCGCTCTGAAACCACAGCATCGCAAACCGAACAGCAGGCTGGCATCTGTATCTCGGTTGCATCAGATGCCAGTGTTGCAGTCGGTGAGGCACGCTCTGTCGGAGACAGCGTTGTTGAAATCACCAATGCGATCAAACACACCGATACGGTTTCATCCGAATTGGGGGATGCCGCCAGAAACCTTGAAACACAGGGGGCCGAGCTCAGCGCCCGGGTTGAAGGTTTTGTCGGCAAAATTCTTGCGCTTTAGGCGAGCTAGATAATTTCGCCATCCGGCTTGCTCAGATGTGCTGTGCGCCTTGCCACCAGGCGTGCCAAGGGTGGCCCAAAAGCCAGAACCATAAAGAACCGGGTTGCCTGCAAGACCAGAATGAAGGACAGGTCTACATTGGTGCTGGCCGCAATGATGGCAACGGAGTCAAGGCCGCCCGGGCTTGTGGCCAGATAGGCGGTCAGTGGATCGACATCCATGAAGATAACCAAAAGGGCCGAAATCCCGGCACAAAAGCCGATCAGCATCACGATCGATAACAGAACCTTGGGAAAGGCGTGCGCTGCGTGGCGCAAAACCGATGGCGTGAATTTAAGCCCGATGACCCAGCCGATCATTGCATAGGTCAGGCCCAGAAACCATTCGGGCAATACCACATCAAGATAACCGCTGACATGGAGGATCATCGTAAGGATGATCGGCACCAGAAGCGGGCCCGACGGCAAACGAGATTTCGCACCAAGCACACAGCAAACAGTAGCAAGCACCAGCGTCATGGCAAAACCTGTCGCATCAAGGGGCGGAAACCATTGATGGGCTTCTGCGGCTGCGGCGGCGACCGCCGGGTCGACCCAGAAATTGGCGACACTTGAGGCCACGGCCACGACGATCACCACACGCACATATTGCATGAAGGCAACCAAACGGGCATCTGCCCCGAAGGCCTCGGCCATGATGACCATTGCCGAGGCCGCACCGGGCGATGATCCCCAGATGCCTGCTGTTCCGGGTAAAACCTGTTTGACGCAAAGGATCCAGCCCAAAAAGCTGCTGGCAAGAAGGGTCATGGTTGTTACCCCAATGATCAGCGGCCAGTCCTGCACAAAGGAAGTCAGGATGCCAATCGTCATTGATCCACCGATCATGACCCCGAGCACCGATTGCGCGCCAAGATAAAGCGACTTGGGCGGGGTGATAGTTGCGCCATTGGTGCCCATCAGAATGCCGATCATCATCGGACCAACCAGAAGGGCCGCGGGTACATGCCATTGATGCAGAACGACGGAAACTGCCAGGGATACGGCTATCATCAATAGCCATTGAACCGGTTTTGGCAGCCGTCCTATACGTTCTCTGGGCGGGGCGGCTGGTGTTTCAGGGCGTTCTGAGGACACGATTATGGCCTTTGCATTGTGAAGGACAAATCATCGCGGGTGGCGCGACGCGGCACGGTTCGACAATTGGGGCGTGTCGAGGGGGCGGGTTTGGCAATTATAACCTTATAATCATTTGAGAATAGAGTCTTTGCGCGGTGAATATCGCGGGCCAGTCGGTCAGACCATGATTGCGCTTGGACAGGGCGTGCCCGTTGCGTATGACTTAAAGCTATTGTTCGATTTATCAAAGGGATCATCAATGAGCACCGATCCGATCAGCTTTCTGTTTGATGGCGACGCGAATGCCAAGCTGACCATCGTGCTGGCGCATGGGGCCGGGGCACCGATGGACAGTCCGTTCATGAATGAAATGGCGGTGGCACTGACCAAAGGCGGTTTGCGGGTTGCGCGGTTTGAGTTTCCCTATATGGCCAAGCGCAGGCTGGATGGCAAAAAGCGCGGGCCGGATCGGGCGCCGGTTTTGATCCCGTTTCTGGGCGAGGTCGTTTCACAGCTTGGCGGGCCGGAAATGCTGATCCTTGGGGGTAAATCCATGGGCGGGCGGATGGCCAGCATGGTCGCCGATGATCTTGGTGTGGCGGGGCTTGTATGCCTTGGATATCCGTTCCATCCGCCGGGAAAACCTGACAACCTGCGCACCGAGCATTTGGCAAAACTTGTGACACCGACCCTGATTTGTCATGGCACGCGCGACCCGTTCGGCTCGCCTGACGAGGTGGCGGGCTATGAGCTTTCAGATGCTATCAGGCTGCATTGGGTCGAAGATGGCGAACATGATTTCAAGCCGCGCAAAAGTTCCGGGCGAACCCAAAGCCAGAATATTTCCGATGCGGCCAGCGCAATATCGGACTTTGCCATAACGCTGATCTGATGAAAACAGCCCGCCAGATGGCGGGCTGTCGCTTTCATGCAGGGGTGATTGGGTTTGATATCCGGCGCGAGGAGGTCAGGCGATAACAGCCTGTGCATCATCAAGGAAATGCTGGGCATATTCCGGGGCAATCTGACCGGTTTGGCTTGCGACATCGATGCGCACGCCATTCGGGTCAAGCAGGGCAAAATGGCGCTGTCCCCACGGTTCATCACGGACTTCAAGGGCGAAGTCGAAACCGGCATCGCGTAATTCGTCTGCCGCCAGCCCGGCATCCTCAACCTCAAGGCAAAGAACGCTGCCTTCGCCAAGGGTGGCGGCGTGGAAAATGGCGGGCTGGGTTTCGTGACCCGGTTTCATCAAGCCAAGCTGGACGGATGGGAAATCTGCCCAGACAAGCTGGCAATACCAGTCACCATCAAAGACGGGGGTAAAGCCGAGCTTCTTATAGAAGGCGCGGCTTTGAGTGAATTTGTCGGTGATGATGATTGGATAGGAATTGGTGACTTTCATTGTCTTTCTCCTGACATTGGCGTTTGGGTCCTGTCCCGATTTCGCAATAATTACACATCCCTCCTGACAGGAGCCTGTCAGGAGCGGTATGATAATTTTCAGGGCAGGATGACGAAGGAGTGATCATGAGAAGGGCCGACAGACTATTTCGCCTTGTCCAAATCTTGCGCCGCCGGAAACTGTGCCGGGCATGTGACTTGGCCGAGGAACTGGAAGTTTCCGAACGTACCATTTACCGCGATATCCGCGACCTTGCTGCGTCAGGTGTTCCTGTCGAGGGCGAGGCGGGCGTTGGTTACATCCTGCGTGATGGATATGACCTGCCACCCCTGATGTTTGATGCCGACGAGATCGAGGCACTGGTCGTGGCCGCACGCATGGTACAAAGCTGGACCGATCCGCAAATGGCACGGGCCGCTGGCGATGCGCTGACCAAGATCGAGGCCGTCTTGCCCGAGAAAATGCGCGGGTTGATTGGCGGTGTGCCGATTGCGGTGGCGGAAATTGCGCAGGAACCAATCGCGATTTCGATGCCAGACCTCAGACGTGCCATTCGGGAACGTAACCTGATTGATATCGACTATACCGATGCCAAGGGCGATGAAACCAGACGACGTGTCTGGCCTTTGGGAATGCTGTTTTTCGGTAGCACATGGTTGCTGGCGTGCTGGTGCGAGTTGCGCGAGGCCTTTCGGGTTTTCCGTGCCGATCGTATTCGCGGTATGGAAATTTCCACCAACAAATACCGACCCGTGCCGGGGCGTTCATTGCGGGACTATCTGATTTCCGAGGGCGTCGAGGGGGAGATACTCAATGGCATCGGTCGATAACGAGTTTGTTCTGACCTTCGCGGAACTTCTGTCCCCGCTGGGAAACATTCGGGCGAAGCGGATGTTTGGCGGCTTCGGGCTTTATTGCAACGGCTTGTTCTTTGCGATCATTTTCGATGATGTGGCCTATTTCAAAGGCGATGCGCAAACCAGCGAAACCTATGAAGCCATGGGAATGGAGCCGTTTCTTGTGCCGTCGGGACGCGCGCACCTGTCCTATTTCGAAGTGCCGGGCGAATGGTTCGATGCCACCGATCAACTCATGAAGTTTGCCCATATGGCTCTCGGCGCTGCACACAGGGCAGAGGCAGCAAAAGGTGCCAAGACCCGCAACAGGAACCCCGTCAGGCAAAAACAAAAAACCACGGAATAGAAAGGCTGCGCGAATTTTCCAATTCTGTGCCGGGGCCGGATGTGTCATCGCCAATATGCGTTGAAATTTGTGCGTTTGCAGCGCATGGGCAGATCAGGGTATGTTGTCTAATATAAATTGTGTGTAGTATTTCGCTATGACAATGAATGTATTGGGTTCCTGATTCGTGGCAGTCGGCAAGTTCTGGCAACATGTTGCCGATATCTTCAAGATCCAAACTGAAAAACCGGAGCTGATCCGTGCGCAGGTCCAGGCATTGTCACGCCAAATTCCTGTACTTTACATGCTGTTGCTCGCCAATGCGGTGGCACTGGCTTATACGCATTATGGTGATGCACCGGACTGGCTGACGGTCTACGCAGTGATCGTTCTGGGGACTGTGTGCATCGCCCGCGCAATAGCCTGGAGCCGGGCAAGAGTCGACATTGATGATATCAGTGTATGTCTGGGTCATTTGCGCCGGATAAGGGTGCTTGCTGCGACGGTTTCGGTTCTGTTTACCGCTTGGGCGATTACAATGTTCGATTATGGCGATGCCTATCAACAGGGGCATGTCGCCTATTTCATCTCGATCACGGTTGTTGGTTGTATCTTCTGTCTGGTGAACTTTCCGCCTGCTGCAATGCTTGTCGTGGTGATTGTGCTTGGCACCTTTGTGATGTTCTTCGGATTGAGCGGCAACGAGGTCTATGTCGCGATCGCGGTCAATATGGCGCTGGTTTCGGTGATGATCATCCAGATCATTCGAAGCTTCTATGCCAATTTTGCCGGACTCATTGATACCCAGCTTGATCTTGAAGAACAGCATCAGACAACAATCGAGCTTTCCCGCCAAAACGAAGCTCTTGCCCTGATTGATCCGTTGACCGGTCTTTCAAACCGACGGGCGTTTTTCACTCATCTTGATGAAATGGTCAAAAGGTCGGAGCCAGAGAAGACATTTGCTGTTGCGATGATCGATCTCGACGGGTTCAAGCCGGTCAATGACGTCCATGGACATCCGGCCGGGGACGAGCTTTTGATGCAGGCCGGTGAAAGATTGCGGCGGATACTTGGTGAGGATACGCTTCTTGCCAGACTGGGCGGGGACGAGTTTGGTGCCGTTTTGACCAAACAGGGGGATGCAATCGAGCTGATCGAGCTTGGTCATCATCTTTGTAAGGCACTTAATCAGCCTTTTACGCTGAGTACGATTACAGTTCAGGTCTCTGCATCCTTGGGTTTTGCGACTTACCCCAATGTTGCACGCAGTTCGAATGGATTGTTCGAGCGCGCCGATTTCGCCCTGTATCACGCCAAGAAGAACTGCCCGGGTGAACCGGTGTTATTTGCGGCCCATCATGAAACATTGATCCGGCATGATTCCCAGATTGAGCAGGCTTTGCGCAAAGCCGACCTTTCAAAAGAACTTACCCTTCATTATCAACCGGTCTTTGATGTGAAGTCGGGTAACGTTGTTTCGGTCGAAGCACTGGCACGTTGGGACAGTGTCCTGATGGGACGGGTGTCGCCGGGGACATTTTTCCCGGTGGCAGAGAAAACCGGTCAGGTGAACCTTCTGACCAGAGTTCTGTTTGAAAAACTTTTGGCCGATATGATGCACTGGCCGAATTCGGTTGCGGTATCTTTTAACCTGTCAGCTCGTGACATTGTTTTGTCTGACACGGTTGAATGGCTGATCGAACAGATCAGAAACCGCAAACTTGACCCGGCCAGACTGACATTTGAAGTCACCGAAACGGCCTTTCTGCGTGATTTTGCCGCTGCACGGACCAGCATTAGATATTTGCGTGAACATGGTGCGCGTATTGCCCTTGATGATTTTGGGATCGGCTATTCCAGTTTGCGTTACGTCCATGAGCTGGAATTTGATGTGCTTAAGGTTGATCGCAGCTTTATCACGCCGCTTCCCGGCAATGAACGCAGCCGCCGGATTGTCAAAACCGTGATCGACATGTGTGCAAATCTTGGGATCGATTGTGTCCTTGAAGGTATCGAAACCGAACATCAACGCGACGAGATCACCGTACTTGGTGGCTGTTTGATGCAGGGTTATTTCTTTGCCAGGCCCGCGCCCGAACCATACCTGATGCCTTTATCTGACAGCCTTAAATCCTGACGGCGCCGATACCGGGCATTTATAAAGATGCCAAACGACTTTTGAGACGACCCGGTTAATCTTCCCGCAACCAGATGGCGTTAATCTGTTTCACGCGGGATCTCAAATTTCAGTCAAAACTGACTGCCGATCCCGATTTTTGGCGGGAACGGGGCATCTGGCAATGTCGTCGCAGACACAGGTTTCGCAGTCACAGCATATCGCATTTGTAGGCGAGATTGATCTTGCGCCGGAAATTCGTGCGCGATTACGTGACCTGATTGATGGTCTGCCAAGTCAGCCAGCCCGGCTTCGGGTTCTTGGGCATGTATTGCTTGACCTCGGTCTGGGGGATTTGGCCCTGAATGCGTTTGGGCGGGCTTTGCTGCTTGATGATCTTGACGCATCTACACATCTGGGCCTGACGCGGGTTTATCTTCAAACCGGTCGCCGGGAAACCGGACTGGAACATCTTGAAATTGCGATCAGCCTGCGACCCGATGCGCGAGAATTGCGGGTTCTTGCCGCCGATCTTCTCGGGTGCCGTGACAAGATGCGGGCACTTGATCAATTGGGGGCGGTTCTTGCAGCGGAACCTGATCATGCCGGTGCGCGCAAGGGACTGGCAAATCTGGTGCGGACCGTGATTGCCGGGCGTCTGCAATCCAAACGTGACATCGTGATCCGTGAACGTCCCGAGCCAACAGTTGATCGCACCCAGTTTGTCTGGGGTGAGGCTGAACCGTTTGGCGATCTGATCCAGTCAAGCGTCGGACGGGCGCGCTATCATTCCTGAAGACCGGTTCGACCTGGCTAGATTGCGCAGGGGATCGGTGTTGATTGCAGGGACACAATCGTAAAATCATCTGAAAGTTTGGCCGGGGCGCGATCCATGAACTGATCGGCAATCTGGGCTGCCAGATCAATTTCCTTGCGGTTTTCGATGATGGTTTCACGCAGCATTGTAAGCAACTTGTCCTCGCTAAGGAACTGCCCATCATCAAGTGTGGTTTCAATCAGCGCATCGCTATAAAGCAGCAGGAAGCTGGCGGCCGTAAAGCTGACTTCTCGCGTTTCATAGCGTGCATCACGAATGACACCCAGTGGAACACCCGACCCGTCAAGATAGCGCGCTTGCCCTGTGAGGCTGTTGCCAAGGATCGGTGACGTACAGGCAGCACTGGCATAGGTGAACTTGCCCCGAACCCGGTCAATGACCCCGTATAGCATGGTGGCATATTGCCCGACGGGCAAAAGGCCCTTGAGATGGCGGTTAAGGTTTTCAAGATAGTCACCGGGTTCACGGTCGCGAAGCTGATCGGACCAGATCAGGGAGTGCAGACGGAAAGTGTTCAATGCTGCACCCAGGCCATGACCGGCAAAGTCAACAATGTAAACACCGAGCCGATGTTCATCAATTGGCACCAGTCCCCACATGTCACCGCCCAGCTCGGATGACATCTGGAAGGTGGCGCTGATCCGTAATCCGTAATCAAGTCCGGTGCCGCGATAGTTTTCAGGCGCCGGGTTGAGGTTTTCCTGCATGTCGCGGGCAAGGGTCAGTTCGGACCGGGTTCTTTCCTGATATGCCTGAAGCTGTTTGACCAGCAGGCGGTTTTCAAGGTGAATGCGGGTACGTGCAATCAGTTCCGCCTTGTTGAGCGGTTTAAGGATCAGGTCGGTCGCGCCATCATCGAAAATCCGTGTGCGGCCCTCATTTTCCTCAAGCGCTGTCTGGGCGATGATCGGGGTTTCGGCAAAATCCGGATTGGCACGCAGCGCCTTGCAGACACCATAACCATCGAGTTTCGGCATGATGATGTCGAGAATGATCAGATCGGGATTGTGTTTCCGGACCTGTGCGATGGCATCCTCACCGTCCTTGGCAAATGCAAGGTTGGTAAAGCCTTCTGCACGCAGGTAGGACGCGATGATTTCGCGTGACAGCAATGTGTCATCGGCAATCAGAATGATCGCGTTCTGAGGATTGCGAATATCGACATCGGTTTCGTGAACCGGCTGGCTTGTCAGTCGGGCATTTGTAGGCGTCGATGAGGACGGGAATTCAGTGCCTTCCTGATCAAATTCAAGTTCTATGCTTCGTCCGTCACGGGAGAAATTCACCGCATGGCAAAGGCTTCTGATTAATGGTAGTCCTCGTCCGAAGGTCGTTTTGCGCCCTGCCACATTGGTTGGGCAGGAGTCGGCAGGTGGTGTGAAGCCATTTCCCTGATCGTTGATTGAAATAACGATATGGCCGTTTTTACGCTTGCGTGCGGTCAGCAGTATGGCCCGTCCGCCATGTTTGCCAGATGCAAGGCGACGTTTGGTTTCTTCCCCCAGTTCGGTAAAGCTGTCCATCGACAGATGGCCGCTGGTGTCGAGTTCCAGATTGCCGTGAACAAGAGAGTTGGCAAAGGCTTCCTGCACAGCCATCTCGACTGTCGGGGCGATCTTTTCGCCAATGAGTTCCCGATGGCGTAGTGCGGTTACAAATTTCCGGGCGACGGGCAGGTAATAGGCGCTTCGCGTCGACAGGCATATGGACAGGGTGTTCTTGTTGCCACCCTGTTGCTTGATCAAAGGGGCAATATCGGCAAGATCTATCTCGCGGGAACATTCGACAAAGACGTCGCAATTCAGTCTGGTCAGTGCGCCAAGCCATTCGCGGCTGGCGTCAGGGGGGACCAGACAGGCAGAGAAATGATTGCTGTGGGAAAAATCCTCAGGTGTCTGACCAAATGTATATCTGACAGAGCGGTTTTCGGGCATTTCCCAAATAGCACCGCTGGCGATAAACGCATCCACATCATCAAGGGCAAGCGATTGGGCAACGGCGATGGACGGGTTCATGCGGCTTTCTCTGCCAGCGGTCATGGATTAGTTCTCAAGCTTGAACAAGGTATCAAACCGGGCGACTTCAAGCATGCGTTTGACCTGTCCCTGTGCGCCACGAATGATGACTGTGGTATTGGTCTTTTCGCCTTCGTCTCGGGCGAGAAGCAACATCCCCAGGCCAGCCGAATCAATGAATTCCACCGCAGCGACATCCAGAACATAGGTGCTTGATCCGTGGGTCCGGATTTCTTCAATCAGTTTGCGAAAACTGGAATGGTCACCAAATGTAAAGCGTCCACCAAGTTCGACTGTCGTGGTCCCATTGGCGCATTCTGTCTTGTAGTTCAAAATTGATACTCCTGGCAGCGGGTAACGTCGTAAAAACTATACCTTTTTTAACCTAAGTCTGATTGTGTATGCTTTAGGATGCCACTGCAAGAATGTTAGACGTTGTGACGGGCACGGCGCTATCAGTATGCTGGGCTATAGTGGCTATATCGGGACATGAACCAGAAAATGCCAGAGCAGGCACGCATTGTAATTGTTGAGGATACATTATCGCTTGCGCGGGTGTATCAGGACTACCTGCGTGCGGATGGTCATCTGGTTGATCATGTCGTGACGGGCGCAGATGCCATAGAACGTATGAACCAAAATCCGCCTGATGCCATGGTTCTTGACCTTGTTTTGCCCGATATGGACGGTCGCGAGGTGTTGCGCGCCGCCGCACAGATTAGTCCTGATTGCAAAGTTGTGGTGATTACGGCCCACGGGTCGGTCAATGTCGCGGTCGAGGCCATGCGTGAAGGAGCCTGGGATTTTCTGCTTAAACCGTTCACAGCAGATAAATTGCGCGAAACCGTGACCAAGGCACTGGCTGGAATGCCATCAATTTCCAACAGCCCGAACACAGATTTGGTCGAAACAGAAACCGACAAGATGTATTTCGACATCATTGGCGGTTCGGAAAACATGCGCGACATCTATCGCATTATCGAAAATGCCGCGCCAAGCCGAGCGACCGTCTTTATCACCGGAGAGTCCGGGACGGGCAAGGAGCTGGCAGCCGAAGCCATTCACCGCCGATCCGAACGTGCAAAGGCGCCGTTCATTCCTCTTAACTGTGGTGCCATTCCCAAAGACCTTATGGAAAGCGAGATTTTCGGTCACGTCAAAGGGGCGTTTACCGGTGCCGTTTCTGATCGCGAGGGTGCGGCCCATCGGGCCGAGGGTGGAACGCTGTTTCTTGATGAAATCTGCGAGATGGATCTGGATCTTCAGACCAAACTTCTGCGTTTCATTCAGACCGGAACATTCCAGAAGGTTGGTGGCAGTTCGCTTGAAACCGTGGACGTCCGGTTTGTGTGCGCAACCAACCGTGACCCGCTTGAAGAAGTGCGCACCGGACGGTTCCGCGAAGACCTTTACTACCGTCTGCATGTGATCCCGCTTCATATGCCGCCCTTGCGTGATCGCGATAACGATATCCTGCAGATCGCCAATTTTTATCTGCAACGCTATACCCGCGAAGAAGGGCGTGATTTCGAAAAGTTCAGCCCCGAAGTCTCGGCCCTGTTTGCACGCTATACCTGGCCGGGGAATATCCGCCAGCTTCAGAACATCATCCGTAACATCGTTGTTCTCAATAACGGGACGGAAGTTACCCTTTCGATGGTGCCGCGCCCGGTTAATAGCGGTACCGAGGATGACCATTTCGGATCCGCGACGATCGAGGCCCCGCCACCCCATCCTGTGGTCTCGCGCGAAACAGGCGGGACTGGCCGGTTGTGGGAAGGCGACCCCGAGGCATTGGCCTTTCTGGCCGGTGCGCGCCAGATGCGAAAGGTTGTCGAAAACCATCAGACGGGAAAAAACAGCCAACTTGTCGGTGTTGGCACGGCATCGGGTGACCGTACCGGCATGGCCCCCCGTGGGCTAAGCGACAATGGACTGGGATATTCTGAAATCCGGCCGCTTTGGCAGGTCGAAAAGCAGGCGATTGAAGAGGCGATTGAACGGTGTGGCGGATCAATCCCGCGGGCAGCCGATGCACTTGGCGTCAGTCCGTCAACGATCTATCGCAAAAAGCAATCATGGGAAGATAACGGCCTGTAAAAGTGGCTATGCGTGATCCCGGCTTTTCCAGTCATCAAGTGCGCTGACAAGACGCTGCCATTCCGGCTCGGTGCCGGGAAAGCCAAAGCGGACCTTGTTGTGATCATGATCAAACAGACGTACCAGAATGCCATATCGGGCAAGATGGTCGGCAAGTTTTGCGCAATCCGCACCATCGTAATAGCGAAACAGATCGGTCGCCCCGGAAAGGGTCAAGGTCGAATTTGCGCCGATCAGATCATCCAGTCGCACAGCGTCGCTTGCCAATCGGGACCGGGTTTGGTTCTGCCAGGTTTGATCCCCGAAGGCGCGCCTGGCAATTTCAATGGTCGGGCCCGGAATGGCCCACGGCCCGATCCGTTCGGACAAACCAGCGGCAAGGTCGGGTGCCATAACAACGCATCCCAACCGGACCCCGGCCAACCCGAAAAACTTGCCAAATGAACGCAGGACAAGCGTGTTGGGCAAGTCACCAATCATCGGACAGATCGATTGGTCCGGCTGACAATCCATGAAAGCTTCATCAACGATCAGAAAGCTTCGCGCCTGCTTGGCAAGTTCGGAGAGCGCCGCGATTTCAGACGGGGGCAGGATGCCGCCATCCGGATTGTTGGGGTTAACAATGATTACAATGGTGCCGGGGGCCGCAGATCGCAGGATTTCCTTGGTCGCATCAAAACGGTCACCGGATGCCGTTTCATGGGGGGCGCAGTCATGCCCGGCCCGTGTCCAGCACCGGGCATGTTCGCCATAGGTTGGCCCCATGATGTGAACCTTTGATATGTCGATCCGGTCCCTGATCCAGAAAGGGATGGTTTGAATAAGCGCCTGTGTGCCCGGTGCACAGACCATGTAATCCGGTGCAGGGACACCATAATAATCGCAAGCTGCACGTTTCAAGCGATCAAGCTCGGACGCTAATGGCAAACGTTGCCAATGGGCGGTGGCAATATCGGTGACGGGATAGCCCACCGGATTGATCCCGGTTGACAGATCAAGCCAGTCTTCAGCGGGGATGCCGTATTTCCGTGAAGCGGCATCTATCGCCCCGCCATGATTGATCGGAGCTTGTGGCTGATGCGGGGTGTTGCTCGATACCATTGATGTGCCAAACCTGATTTTTAAGGCGCAAAGTCTTAATTCCGGGACGTTTTGCCATGATCGAACGGGACTTGCCAATGCGATCCGTGCTGCGTATCGTCCGGCCATCTTCAATACCGGACATTTGTCGATGATCACACCGAAAAACGCCATTCTGCCCGTATCCTGGCAGCAGCTTAATCCGCAGTTATCGATTTCGGAAGCAACCGATGCCCTTGCAAAGATCGAGGAAATTGGAGCGGGGAATGGCGGATTTGATGGTGGTGCACTTTCGGACCGTTTTTGGGACGAGGGGTATTTCCTGATTGAAGATGTTCTTCCCACCGATGTACTCGCCAAGCTGCGTCAGGGGATCGAAACCCTTGTGGCCAATGACCTGTCACCGGCGATGATTTACCTTTATGACGAGGCATGGCAGGTTTTTCAGCGTCTTCGACCGTTGCTTAGTCACTTCCTTGGTGACCGGATCGCGTTGCTTCCGCATTTTTGGGCATGGCATGTCAATCCGGCAGATGGCGGGCGGGGCTGGCCGCCCCATCGCGACTATCAGGGCGAAAGTGCGATTGGTGATGACATGTTGATCAGCCTGTCGCTATGGGTGCCGCTGAGCAACGCGACGCCTTATAACGGGTGCATGTATGTCTTGCCGCGTTCTTTTGAAAGGCGTTATGAGACGCCGGTCGCCAAGCCGGAAGATGTTGTCTTACAGGATGTCAGGGCACTTCCGGCGGGGCCGGGTGCGGTGATGGGCTGGCGACAGGATTTATATCACTGGGGAAGCCGGGCGAGCATACATGCGACCGAACCCCGGATCAGCCTGTCTCTTGAATTCCAGAACGCGGCATTTGATCCACTTGCCGAGGAACTTTTAAGCCTTGAACAGCCCCCGGCATTTGAAAAACGTCTGGTTCTGATTGCCAGCCAGTTCGAAAAATACCGGCACATGCAGGACATTGATGTAAAGACGGTGGATTGGGCCAATGCTGTTCTGGAGCTTTGTTCTGGCAACAGTGTCGGTTAATATTCCAAAGATTGCTGGTGGAGCAAAGAAGCGCTGCGGTTGCTGTGTGTTTCTGGTGCCCGATAAAAAAAGAGGCAGGTATGGATTTGATCGATAAGGACCGGTTTGCAGAGATTTGTTCCGCAGTAGGCAAGGAGCAATTTGCAATGCTGGTTGGTCTGTTACCTGCTTCCTACCAGGAAGAACGCAGCCGACTGATCGAGGCTGCAAATAACAGTGATGCCGAAACATTGTATCGGGCAGCCCACACCATAAAGGGTATGGCGGCCAATATGGCGGCCCTTAAACTGGCGGATGCGGCACGTGATCTGGAAAAATATGACGGGACATACGGGGATGGGCTTCATGCCCGCATTGCCGAACTCGACAAGCTGGTGGAAGACAGCGTTGCGGCCATGATGGCGGAATTAAGCTGATCGGTTCTTTTGGCCGGGTGCCAGAAAGCAAGGACAACCAGAACTGGTTGTCCTTGTGATATTCAAGATCAACGTGTGATCAGATCGACGCTGTGGCGGGAAACGCTTTCATTGCCGGTCTCGGTGACAATCACCGAATGGCCCGGACACATTGCGATCCCGGTTTCACTATCCATCAGGATCATGTGCAGGAAGAATACCATACCGGGTTCGGCAATGACCGGATTGCCATGATAGAACATTGGCCAGTCCATCCAGTTCGGTGCAAAGGTCGTTCCCATTGAATAACCGCAGGCATTAAGCCGGTGGGCCTGCATCCCCGCCTGATCACATACCCGGGCATAGGCATCAAAGACCTTGCCAATTGGCTCACCGGGGCGGAGCGCCTCGCGGCAGGCGACCAGCGCATCAGTTGCAACCTTGTGCATTTCGATATGACGCGGCAGGGCCTTGCCAACCGGGATCGTGCGCATCATTGCCGCATGGTAGTGGCGATATGCACCGGCCCATTCCAGCGTGATCTGGTCGGTTTCGCCAATATGTTTGCGGCCTGTGAAATACCGGCACAGAAGGGCATCCCGCCCGGCCCCGATAATGAATTCATTACCCGGATAATCGCCACCACCCGAGAAAATGGCACCTTGCATGGCGGCAAGAATATCGCCCTCAAAGGCACCGGCATGGACCGTATCAAGGGCAGCATCCCATGCGTCATCGGCCAGTTCGGCGGCCTTGCGGATGTAATCAAGTTCAGCGGCACTTTTGACAACGCGCAGTTCGGACACCAGTCCGGAAGCATCTTCAAGCGAACAGAAACCATCAAGGGCAGTTTCGAGCTTTTTGCCATTGGCTGCCGTCAGGCCATAGGCCTCATACTCGACGCCGAGTTTCTTGCCGGAACAGCCGAATTCGGCAAGCATGTCACGCAGCTGGAAGGCCGGATTGACATTCGGGCCATCGACCCAGATGCGAATATCTTCAATGTCCGAGGTATGTTGTGCCTGCCGCAAATCCGGGGCGCGGGTGATCAGCGCGACGCGACCATCAACGCCCAGATAAAGGCACTGGAAGAACACATAACCGAATGTGTCATATCCGGTCAGGTAAAACATGCTTTCCTGACGGAACATCAACAACCCGTCCAGCCCTTTTTTTTCGAGCTTTTCAATTGTGCGGGCGCGGCGGTTTGCCAGTTCCTGGCGTTCAAAATGCAGTGCCATGAGACTTATCCCTGATGTGTGTTTGTTTGCAGCGATGCTAGCAGAGATTTTTCAGGGCAAATAGTAAAAATGACAATTCAACATTAAATTGATGACAAAGTGTAATTGTTTGAGTGGGGCTGTCTTGCCACCACTAGTTATTTTTCATTTGTAATCAGATATTTCCCGAGAAAAACCTGTAAAATCGTCGAGTGGGGAATAGAAATTTCAGTAAACCCACCTAAATGAAATATGACGGCACTATTACAGGTGGGGGAGAGAAATGTGCCGGGATTGCTTGTGACCGTCCCATAAAGGAGGCAAGAGTGGCGAGCTTGAACAAACTCTCTGGAAATTCAGAACGGGAAACGTCTGCGTTCCGACCTTATAAAAAGCCGAACTATAACAAATGGCGCCGGGATGACCTTTATCATCTTGCACAACAGCAAGGGATTGAAGATCGCGCCAATATGAGCAATGAAGAGCTCGCGCGGGCTCTGAGCCGCGCCCAGTCCGGCGCGCCATAAATCCGGTTGCCTGCATCAGGCTGAACGCAATCTGATCAACAATCCAGCAACGGCTGCAAGTATCAGATGAGGTAAATCCTTGTTTGCGCGGTTATGTTGTGCCTCAAAGAAAGATAATATAATTCAGTAGGTTCACTTGGATTTAGAGCGGTGGCATGTGGCAAATCAGTGAATATTATGGATTTTCTAAAGTAAACTTGCGCAGTCTGATTGACCTTTGAGGCGAAATTCACTATCCGGTCGTATGGATGGCTGAAATTTTTACTTGGCCTTGGATGGTGTTTCGTCGGGGAACGAGAATTGCGCGGGATTTTTTTGTGTCTGTTTGGGGGCGGACTGTTCTTTGCCATGGCATCGATTCAGGCCCGCGCAGACCAAAACGAAAGCCAGCCGGACCATATTCGTGTGGCCTTTATCAATCCGGGATATGGTGATCGCGGCTTCTGGAAGGATGTCCGCGATACCATGCAGGCTGCTGCCGATCAGTTTGGCTACGAACTGATCGTGTTTGACAGCGACCGGGACTGGAAAATGATGGTTGAAAGTGCGCAAAAGGCATTTGCGCTTCAACCGCCGCCTGACTTCATTATCGCCGTGAACGAGTATCAGCAGGGAACCCGTATTGTGCTGGAGGCAGAACAGCGCGGCATACCTGTGATCATGTTGCTCAATGACCTGACCGAGGAACAAAAAGACACGTATGGTCGGCCGCGCAAAGACATAAAAAACTGGATCCTGACCCTGACCCCCGATAACGAACGGGCAGGCTATGATATTGCAAAATCCCTGATTGACGGCGCACGTGCGGTTAACGCTGATCAGTTGCCAGGGAAACTGTGTCTGTTGTCGATTGCGGGTGACCGGAAAACGCCAGCCTCACTGGAACGTCTTACCGGACTTGATCATGCCCTAAGCCGCTATCCTGTCCTTGATGAACAGCGCCGGCTGGTCGCCAACTGGTCGTATGACGAGGCTTATCGACAGACAGAGGCCTGGTTAAAGCGCGGTGGATGTATAGATGCGGTTTGGGCCGCCAATGACAATATTGCTCTGGGTGCGATTGCGGCACTTGAAGCTGCTGGAAAAATACCGGGACAGGATGTTGTCATTGGTGGTCTGAACTGGTCCAGAGAGGGGCTGGCAGCTGTCCTGAATAATCAGATGACATTAACCCATGGCGGACATTTCTTTGCCGGGGCCTGGGTCATGGTGCTGTTGCATGACTATATTAACGATGTTGCAATTTTGAAAGACACTCCCGAAATAACTTTCAGAATGGAAGCTGTTACGCGTGCAAACCTGCCCGAGTTTGGCGATGTTCTGTTTTCACGGGATTGGAATAAAATAGATTTCTCCCGGTTTAGTCTTGTCAATTCACCCACCCGGTCCGAATATCAGTTCGGACTTTTGACGCAGAGCCACCGCCAATAAAAAGCAAAAGCGTCCGAAAAAGAACGACCTTAAGCGAATGAGGGAAGCTGGCTTGCCAAAGAAGTTGGACGAAACGCATAACGATATGCTGGCCGGTTTGAAGCTGGGGAGTACAATTGCTGCCCGTCAGCTTAAATATTCGATGCTTCTCGCCCTTGGGCTCGGTTTGATAATCGTTGTGCTACGCGGTTATCACGATTATCAATGGCTTGCGGAAATTTACCACCAAAGCAATCAAAGGGTTACGTCGTCCAACGTGCCTGTGGCTGTTCAGTCGCTTCTTCGGCGTGACAGAGAACTCGCGGACGTGATGGCACGCGGCATGATGAACCAGCGTTCCATTCAGCGGGTCACCTTGCTCAATGCCGAACACGGTATCTTTTTTGACAGAGAGCGCCCTGCCGGTGAAATTCCGACCAGCCTGTGGGGGGATAGAATGTATGGTGGCATTCAAACCGTTATTGTGCCGGTTCGAGACCCCGAACAAAGGCCCGCAGCCACTGTTGGCGAAATGGTTGTCGTTTACAATCCCCAGGTTTTTACAAGCGCCTTTATGTCAAGGTTGTCATGGTCATTTCTGACAACAATGGTGCTTGCTGTCGTGATGGCCTTCATGTTTGCCGCGCTGAGCTATTATATTTTATCGCGCCCGTTGGTGCAGTTGGCGAACTATCTGGTCCGGTCCGACCCGTCAGATGACACGCGGCCCTTGGAAATGCCGCCATATCACAGGTATGACGACGAAATTCAGTTATTGGGATCTGTGACGGTAGGACTTTTTGGCGTCATCCGGAGACAGATTGGTCAGTTGCGCAAGGCGCGCGATGAGTTGATGGATGCCAATGTCAATCTTGAAGCCAGGGTTGCTGAACGCACCGACGAGCTGAAAGAGGCCATGCAAAAGCTTGAAGTGCAGGCATCAACCGACTCACTTACAAGCTTGCCCAACCGGCGATCATATCTTGCCCGTTTTGAAGAAGCTGTTTCAACATGGCGTCGTCGCGATACACCAGTATCAATCATCCTGCTTGATATTGACCGTTTCAAGTCCATTAACGATACCTATGGCCATCAGACCGGCGACGCGGTTCTGGTTGAGTTATCCAGGATCATGCGGGCAACCGTGCGCGAGATTGATCTTCCTGCGCGTATGGGTGGCGAGGAGTTCGCTGTCTTGCTTCCGGGGGAAGAAATTGCTGGGGCACTTAAACTGGCAGAGCGACTGCGCGTGGCCTTTGAAAATGCATCGGTGTCGTTCGGGGGAAATGTTGTTTCATTTACCGCGAGTTTTGGTGTAGCCGGATTGCCGTCCACCCAAAGCTTGAAATTGTTTGATGCAGATATCCGCGGGTATATCCAAAGCCTCAAGGACTGGGAAAACAGCGATATTTCCAGTGTTATGTATTCTCTGGCTGATCGCGCGCTTTATGAGGCCAAGGAAAATGGCCGAAATCGCTGTAAACAATGCGACTTCAGGCAAATCCCGGACTATTCGGAGGCCTGACTGCCGGTTGATATCAGTTGCGCCCGTCGTCATTCCCCTGACGGGAAATGCGGATATCGCGGTGAATTGATACACTCATCAACAGACCAAAACTGACCAGAATGGTCATCATCACCGTGCCACCATAGGACACAAGCGGCAGCGGAACGCCGACAACCGGTATCAGGCCCATTACCATTGCGATATTGATAAAGACATAGAGGAAGAAGGTCGATGTCACCCCGATCGCGACCAGTCGTCCGAACTGGTTCCGGCAGCGAAGGGCAATGATATAGCCATAGGTAATGACAAGCGCATAAAGTGCAAGCAGGGCAAGCCCGCCAACCAGCCCGAATTCCTCGCCCAGCATGGTAAAGATAAAGTCGGTCTGCTTTTCAGGCAGGAAATTCAGATGACTTTGCGAACCCAGCATGAAACCTTTGCCAAATAATCCCCCGGAACCTAATGCGATCTTTGACTGGGTAATGTGATAGCCGGCGCCCAGCGGATCATTTTCGGGGTTAAGGAAGGTCAGAACGCGGTTCTTCTGATAATCGCGCAGAAACTGCCAGCCAATCGGAATTGCGGCAAGGGCACTGCCCAGAATAAGCGCAAATTTCCACATGCGAACTCCGGCCAGCCAGAAAATAACACCTCCACCGGCGATCAGCAGCAAGGCCGTTCCCAGATCCGGCTGGCGCAGAACAAGTGCCGCTGGTGCCAGAACCA
This sequence comes from Thalassospira profundimaris, assembly GCF_003326795.1. Classification (GTDB taxonomy): domain Bacteria; phylum Pseudomonadota; class Alphaproteobacteria; order Rhodospirillales; family Thalassospiraceae; genus Thalassospira; species Thalassospira profundimaris_C. The sequence continues at coordinate 72,748 of NZ_JPWI01000012.1, forward strand.
TCAAAAGAGGCGGGATCAGGAGTGTGATACGCCCGGTATCCTCGACCGTCAGCCCATGGAAATAGCGGGCCAGAGCAAGCACCAGCGAGATTTTCATAAGTTCTGACGGTTGCAGCTGGAAGAAACCAAGATTGATCCAGCGCTGTGCGCCCATGCCGATATCGCCCTTGATTTCGACACCAACCAAAAGCACAAGCGCCACAAAGTAAGAGAAATACGCAAGTTTCAGCCAAACCCGAATATCGGTGACCGCAATGACAATCATCAGAACTGCGCCTACAGCAAAGCGCATCATCTGACGTTCGGCCCAAGGCTGGAGCGATCCGTTGGCAGCGGAATAAAGCATGGCAAAGCCGATCCCGGACAGGGCGGCAATCAACAGAACCAGCGTCCAGTTCAACAATAGAAGACGGCGTCCAATCGGAACGTAATCGGGATCTTCACCAATGCGATATTTGCTCATGGCCATGGATCAGCCCTCATTCTCGTTGTTTTGGGCTGTGCGTGGCCGCAATTGCGCACTGTTGGGCAGGTTGGCAGCCGAGATACCCTGACGCGCAGATTGAAGTTCCTGTGCCTTTTGCAAAAGGTCACGAACAATTGGTCCGGCAACACCCGAACCACCGCCACCATGCTCCACCACGACACTACAGGCATAGCGCGGGTTATCAACCGGTGCGAAGGCAACAAACAATGCATGGTCGCGATATTTCCATGGCAATTCATCATTGCCCAGAACACCGGTCGTCTGACGTTCACGCATCGTAATACGGCGGACCTGGCTGGTGCCACTTTTGCCCGCCATTTCCATACCCTCGGTCTTGATGCGCGCACCATAACCTGTGCCGCGTATCTCGTTGGTCACGCCGTTCATGCTGTCGCGAATACGCGCAAGGTTGGCGCGGCTGACCTGAAGTTCGGGGAATTCTTCGGCTTCGCGACTGGATACACCATCAGGTGTCACGTGATCACGTGTCAGATGCGGTTTGACGGCCTTGCCCGATGCCAATCGCGCGGTCATGGTGCAGAGCTGCAGTGGCGTAGCCAGAACATAGCCCTGACCAATCGAGGCAATCAGGGTTTCACCGCCCTGCCAGCGCTTGCCAAGCTGGATTTCTTTCCAGTCCTTGGTCGGGATCAGGCCGCTTCGTTCATTCGGCAGATCAATGCCGGTCTCTTCGCCCAGACCAAGCTTGTGAGCCATGGCAGCAATCCGGTCGATACCGATTTTCTGCGATATTTCATAGTAATAGACATCGCAGGAATGCTTGAGCGAGTCATGCATGTTCATCCAGCCGTGGCCACCGCGTTTCCAGCAATGGAAACGGGCATTGCCCAGATCAAGATACCCGTTACAGAAGAACTTCTGGTTCGGTGAAATGATCCCGGCTTCAAGCCCTGCAAGTGCGACACACATCTTGAAGGTCGACCCCGGTGCATAGGTCCCGTTCACCGCCTTGTTTGACAGCGGCGCATAGGGGTTATTGACCAGACTGTTCCAGAGTTTGTGCGAAATACCGTTGGTAAAGGCGTTCGGATCATATGTCGGGTGCGATGCCAGGGCGAGAACCTCGCCATTATGGATATCCATGACGACGGCCGATGCACTTTCCTGATCCGAAAGACGCTGATTGGCGTAGCGTTGCAATTCGAGATCAAGCGTCATGACAACCGTGTTGCCACTATCGCCTTCTTCGCGTTCAAGTTCGCGGATCACACGGCCAAGTGCGTTAACCTCGACCTGGCTGGTGCCAGCTGTCCCGCGCAGTGCAAGATCGTAGACCTTTTCAACGCCACTTTTGCCGATGGTAAAGCCCGGCAGTTCCAGCAACGGATCGCCAGTCAGTTCCTTTTCCGATACAGCGGCAACATAACCCAGCGTATGGGCCAGATGCGGTCCTTCGGGATAATCGCGCGACCGTCCGGCATCAATGATCAGACCGGGCAGGTCAGGGGCATTTACCCCGACACGCGCGACTTCATCCCATGTCAGATTGTCACGCACTGTGACAGGTACAAAGGAACGGCGACGTGCAACATCCCGTTCAACACGTTCAATCGTGTCAGGGCCAAGTTCGATAATCTGGTCAAGGATTTCAAGTGTGCGACGCACGTCGGGTGTTTGTTCGCGCACGATCATGATGTGATAGTTCTGACGATTGATCGCAAGCGGTTCACCAAATCGGTCGGTGACCAATCCGCGCGGTGGTGGCAATAATCGATGCGAGATACGGTTTTCATCGGCCAGCGTGCGGTAGCGGTCGCTTTCAAGCACCTGCAGGTAATACATCCTTGCAGCCAGACCGGTCAGCAAAACACCCTTGCCAGCACCGAGCATAAGGGCGCGTCGGGTGAACATTCTGAATCTGTCTGAGTCGCGATGCCACATGGGCGAAGAATACCTGTCTTTTAGACGCGTCGTTACAGTTAGAAACTGCAGATTTCTGCCCGTTTTATCCCGGTTGGCAGAACTTGGAAACCATCTTGTTCAAGCATATCCGATAGGCGTTGCCAAAACATCAATTTTGCACAGGGTTTCAAAGCTAGCCTGCTGTCCTACACATAGCGCAGAAGGCTGTTTTGTGCACGGGCCAGCGCCCAGGCAACAATGGGAAACAGAACTGCCGTCAGGACATAACTGATTATGGTTGCCTTTATGGGCAAAAAGGCCTCGATCAGTGCTGAGCTTAGAAGCCATTGCACCAGAAATGCCGGGATCGCCACGAGGGCAAAACCCCACCACATCACACTAAATGGCTTGTTATGGAAAAAACGTCCCTGACTGGCCGATCCGGTCTGTACCAAAAGCAGGACAAGTGAACTGACACCAAGCGGCAGCCCCATCAAAAGATCCTGAAGCAGGCCAAGCAGGAAGGCGGCAACGGCTGTCAAAAGATCAGGTCTGTTCACCGACCAGTAGAATACGGCCATCAGGGCGAGGGCCGGTGACGCGGTTGCCAGCAACGGAACACTGACAGGAAGCAGGTTGATCAGTAAAAGGACGAAAACGCTGAAAGCTGGAAAAAGGCCACGCGCGACAACGTCCAGTCGATGCCAGACGCCGGGTTTCACGGGGTCGCCCCGTTTGAAGGAGCGTTCGATGTTGCAGGCGCATTTTCCGGTACCACCCCAACACCCATGGGAATGTCAGGTGAGAGCTGGGTATCGTTATGGTTGACCGGAGACTGGCTTTCGCGGATGCGTTTTTCGCTCAGAATGCCCTGAAGGCCGTAATCGGCAACGCGCAGATATTCCAGCTGATGACGGCGGAACAATGGGGCGACGCGCACTGCATTTTCCGAAACCGATGAGACAACGCCAATCGGGATACCCGGCGGGAAGGCGCCACCATGACCCGATGTCAGAATGCGATCCCCAGGTGCGACAGCCGCATCCGCGGTCAGGAAAGTCAGAAGCGGACGGTTGGTGTTGTCACCCGACAGGAATGCGCGATCACGCGAGTTTTCAACAATGACCGGTACGCGCGAGTTGATGTCCGTGATCAGAAGAACACGCGATGCCTGATAACCGGCCTCTGCAACGCGGCCAACCAGCCCTTCATCAGAAATAACGGCTTGCCCCTTGGCAACGCCATCACGCGATCCGGCTGATATCATAACACTGTGCGCATAAGCGCCACCCATGTCAGCAATCACCCGCGAGGTGACCAGATGCAGGGCAGGCGGATTGGTGTAACGCGCAAGTTCACGAAGACGAACATTTTCATGCGACAGATTGCGCGCTGCCTGCTGCCAGGCCAGCAGCTGCTGGTTTTCTCGGCGCAGGCGTTCGTTTTCTTCGTAAAGATGGGCAAGATTGTAAATCTTGTCGGTCAGTTCATTGATGCTGGCCGCAGGACGGGAAATGACATTCATGACCGGGGATACAAGATCGGCAGATGCGGCACGGATACGTTCGATCAGAACTGTATCAGCCTTGCCCAGAAGCATCAGTCCGAAAGCCGTAAAGATCAGCAATATAAAAGCGAAGCGGTGAAGCGCCGTGCGTAACGGCGAAAAGATTCGCTGCTGCGGACCGCCATGCTGTGCCAATGTATTCCCCGCAATTTCCCAAAAGGTCGTCTCAAATCCCGAACGGGATATTCAACCATAACGAAATCACCGAGTCGCGTCCAGTGTGGATACGACCCGGTGATGACTTTTATCGTCAAATTTTAGTATGCAGTGTGCAGAACGTTGCGAAGCATCTTTTTCTCTTCGAGTGCGCGACCGGTACCGAGCGCAACACAGGAAAGAGGATCGTCTGCGATCGAAACCGGAAGACCGGTTGCGTGACGCAGGACATAGTCAAGATTGCCAAGCATTGCACCACCGCCGGTCAGGACAATGCCCTTGTCGACGATATCTGCTGCCAGTTCCGGCGGGGTCTGCTCAAGGGCGACCTTTACAGCCTCGATAATGGCTGAGACCGGTTCTGCAAGGCTTTCTGCGATCTGGCGTTCAGAGATCAGAAGTTCTTTAGGAACACCATTCATCAGGTCACGGCCACGGATTTCAACCGTTGCACCATCACCATCATCAGGAGCACAGGCCGAACCGATTTCCTTCTTGATACGTTCGGCGGTGCTTTCGCCGACCAGAAGGTTATGGGTGCGACGGATATAGGCGATGATCGCCTCGTCCATCTTGTCGCCGCCAACGCGGACCGAACGTGCATAGACGATACCGCCCAGCGACAGAACAGCGACCTCGGTGGTGCCGCCGCCAATATCAACAACCATCGAGCCGGTCGGCTCGGTGACGGGAAGACCCGCGCCAATGGCAGCTGCCATCGGTTCGTCAATCAACCAGACCTTGCGCGCGCCAGCGCTTTCAGCGCTTTCCTGAATGGCGCGGCGTTCAACTGCGGTCGAACCGGAAGGTACGCAGATAATGACTTCCGGGCTCGCGAAGTTGCGACGGTTATGGACCTTGCGGATGAAGTGCTTGATCATCTCTTCGGCGATGTGGAATTCCGCAATAACACCGTCACGCAACGGGCGGATCGCCTGAATGTACCCCGGGGTACGACCGAGCATTTGCTTGGCTTCTTCACCAACTGCAAGGACCTGTTTTTTGCCTTTTTCGTCGGTAATGGCCACCACGGATGGTTCGTTCAGGACGATGCCGCGTCCTTTAACGTAAACCAGTGTGTTCGCGGTGCCCAGATCCACCGCCATGTCGGAGGATAAAACCCCAAGAAGCTTGGAAAACATTCCTGCCCTATGCCCCGGTTAATAGTAAAATCTTGAATACGAATGTACCGGCTTTGATAGCGCAAGGAACAAGCCGATGCACGAATAATCTGCGCAGGGGATTGAGGAATAATTAAGGCGCGTAATTTTCCTGAAATAAGGGTGGAAAAACATGATCAGGAATATGGTCTTGGCGGATTAATTCAATTTTGTCGCTGTTTTTCTGTAAATCCGGTTTCAGCAAGGAAATTGGTCACAAGTGCGATTGTTGGAGACCCTGTTTCTATTTTCAGCTCTTTGCGAGTCGCTTGTTTTTCAATTATTTCGCCGCTTTCGACCATCTCGAAGCGCACCGGCGCCCGGTCATCTGTCAGGTCGCGATCCATCCGCCATTTACACCAGGAAGGTGGATTGAACGGATCGTTTCTGACCCCGATCAAAAGACTGGGGACGAAATTGTTCATTTCCGACATGCATTGCGGACGCAACCCGATCAGCGTGCGAAACCGGTTGGTGTAATGTTTGGCATGGCCATCGCGATAGATTGCGAGTTGTGCCGCACCCGCACCGTAGCCATAACCGAAAACGGCAATGCGATCCGGGTCGATATCTTTTTGGCTGGCAAGATAGTCAAGCGCACTGAGCGCATCAAACGCCCAGAATGACAAACCGTGTTTGGGGTTTTGAAGCTGTCCCCCACCACAATAATCCTGTGCCGGATGGGCTTGCCCCGGCGAGATCAGAAGAACACTGATCCCCGCCGTTTGCAAAGTTGTTATCCAGTCTAGCGGAAAGTGGTCGTCGCAATCGGGAAGAGCAACGATTGCAGCGTGTTTGTTTGCAGAACCCGGCATGTCTTCGGATGGGCCGTAATATTGCGCCGGAATGCTGGATTGCAGGGTGACATCGACATCGGGGACCGCTTTGCCCTGATCAATCAGGCGCTTGCGCAGACCGCTTAGCGGATAGGGAAGGGACGGGATCGTAACCGACACTGCCGCAGGCGTTTGTGCAGCCGAGTGTGCCGGGATCAACACAATGCCAAAGGTCAGGCACAGCATCATACCAACAATAAGGAAAATCGTTGCGGTACGGTCAGGCGTGTTTGGTCCGGTCATGGTCAAACCCCTTTCGCAAATATCCGTAATCCTACCACATCGGGTGGTTGGGGGCTATTTACACGAAAGGGGTGTGGGTGTTCGACCAAGGGTTAGATATATTCGATGGTGCTGCCCTCGGCGATCAGATCAATTCGGTCATGCGCGACGTCCGCTTGCGCAATCAGATGTGAAGCCGGCTCAAGGTAAAGCGGGAAGGTTGAATGATGGATCGGAAGAACGTTCGGGTTCCCCAGCAGGCCTGCCAGTTCAAGAACCTCCTTTGCGCCCATGCTGATCAGGCCAAGCGGGCCGGTGGCGCCAACCGCACCCATATGCGGGATCAGAATATCGGGCTGTCCAATGCGGCGAATGCTCGCAAGCACTTCCTCTGTGGCGAATGTATCGCCGGTCCAGTAGACGTCTTTTTTCCAGTTGCCGGATTCAAACCGCAGCCAATAGCCGTTTCCCTTGCCAAGCATGGCACTGACTTGCGGATTGGCTGAATGATGGGCAGGGATCGCCCTGATACTGATCTTTCCATTGTCGGTCGCGATCGTTTTGCTGACGCCCCAATCAAGGGGGATCTGGTTGGTAAATCCCTTGGTGCCCAGCTTGTCTGCGTCCGCCGGCGGCAAGATGGTAGAAAGTGTTTTGGGGATCGTTGCCTCGGCTTTCTGATCGAAATGGTCCTCGTGCAGGTGACTGAGCATCATCAAGTCGATGGACGAAACATCAACGCCGGGGAATGGTGTGTTCCGGGCATGAAAACGTGGCGTGGGTCCGGTTTTCAGGTCGAACATCGCATTCGGATCGGGCATGAAATAGGCTTCCTTACCCTCGCCAAAGGTCGGGTCGGTCAGGATCGTAAAGTCGTCAAACTTGATCAGCATGGTTGCACCACCCAGCCAGGAAATTGCAAGGCGTGGGGCGGCTGGTGCCCGTGACGGGGTGTTGGCCCCCGCTGTGTGGGCAATCGTTGCCGCTGCGGCAATGCCGCCAAGGCCACCAAGGCCGGATAACATGAAGTCACGTCTTTTCATCAGGCACCTCTTTGGATCGAAACAAATGATGCGGCACCTTACAAATGAAGTGTTCATCCAATAAAGACGGATAATGTTGGATGAATAAACTGAAAAAAATGGACAATGGATCGCGGTTGAGGTGAAATATCGCGATGAACTTTTCACAAATCCAGACATTCATCGAGGTTGCAGACGCAGGCAGCTTTGCCGCTGCGGCGCGCCGGTTATCGGTCCCGCGTTCTACGGTGACGGCGCGCGTCGCAGCATTGGAGGAGCATCTTGCCGTGCGCCTGTTGCATCGAACCACGCGACAGGTGTCCTTGACCGATGACGGGCAACGCTATCTTGATCATTGCCGTGCGGCCGTTGCCCTGTTGCAGGAAGGCGAGGCGGATCTGTCCCAATATGCAGTGCCATCCGGACAAATCCGGATCTCGGTGCCGGTCGATTATCCCAAAATGCTTTTGGCTGAGCAGATCACATCATTTCGCGCCAATTACCCGGATGTCAGATTTGTGGTCAATGTCAGTGACCAGACTGTTGATCTGGTGGGCGAGAACTATGACATTGCCTTGCGCGGGCGTCATCCGGGCCGCGATGGCTTGATTGCGCGGCGCCTGCGGTTTGAACCGATGGGGCTTTTTGCCCGTCCGGGAACGTTTCCGGACGATATGTGGTCAAAGGGGACAACGCCCGCCTTGCCCATTCTGGATCATGCCAATGTCCTGCAATCGGTAAGTGATCCGGGGCTTGAATTGTCCGAGCCGCCAATTCGTACCGGGAATTTTGAACTGGCGCGCAGTCTTGCCGCCAAGGGCGCGCTTGCGGCAATCCTGCCCATCAGTGGCTGTGCGGATGATGTTGCCAAGGGTAAGTTGGTTCAGATCACATGCCCGGTCGAGCTGGAGGCTCTTGCCCTTTATATCGTGATGCCAAGCCGCCGCCAGCTTCCCAAACGTGTGCGATTGTTTATCGATCATCTGGTTGACCAGTTCAAATAGGTCATTTGGATCGCGCACGGCACAGTCAATTAAAAAGGGCGACCCGAAGGCCGCCCCTTTACATTAAGAAGTTCAAGAAACCTGATCAGGATGCCATGGCATCAGGGGCGGTTTTTTTGCTTTTCTCGATCAGTTTGTTTACGGCGGTCACATAGGCCATGCAGGATGCGACAACGGTATCGGTATCCGATGCATTGCCAACCACCGTGCGGTCCTCGCCATCAAGCTTGACCGTTACGGTGCCCTGGGCATCGGTGCCCTCGGTCACAGCATGCACCTGATAGAGTTTCAGACGCCAGTCATGCGGATAGATTGCCTTGATTGCATTGAAAGTCGCATCAATGGGCCCGTCGCCGGTGGTTTTGGCGGAGCGAACTTCGCCATCAACGCTCAGTTCCAGTTCGGCTGTCTGCGGACCCTTGGAGCCACAGGTAACCGTCAGACCAACAAACTTGATATGTTCGTTATCGCGCATGCCGTCATCGACCAGTGCAACGATATCGTCGTCATAGACTTCTTTCTTTTTGTCGGCCAGATCCTTGAAGCGGGCAAAAGCGTCTTCAATCGCATTGTCCCCCAGATCGGCAAAGCCCAATTCCTTGAGCTTCTCGCGGAAGGCATGGCGACCGGAATGCTTGCCCATAACCAGGCTTGATTTGTTCAGGCCAATGGTTTCCGGCTTCATGATTTCATAGGTCTCGGAGTTTTTCAGGAAACCGTCCTGATGGATGCCGCTTTCGTGGGCGAAGGCATTGGCACCAACAATCGCCTTGTTCGGCTGAACCACAAAGCCCGACACGGCCGAAACCAGACGCGATGCATTCATGATCTTGGTGGTGTCGATGCCCGTGGTGAAGGGGAAGGCATCATTGCGGGTATTGATTGCCATCACAATTTCTTCGAGTGCGGCATTGCCGGCACGTTCGCCCAGGCCGTTGATGGTGCATTCAATCTGACGGGCACCGGCATTGACTGCCGAGATAGAGTTGGCAACAGCCATGCCCAAATCGTTATGGCAATGAACCGACAGGATTGCCTTGTCGATGTTCGGCACGCGGTTAAACAGCATGGTCATCAGATCGGCATATTCGGTCGGTGTGGTGTAGCCAACAGTATCCGGGATGTTGATCGTGGTTGCGCCTGCATCAATGGCAGCTTCGACACAGCGGCACAGGAAGTCATGTTCGGTGCGCGAACCGTCTTCTGCCGACCATTCGACGTCATCGGTGAATTTGCGTGCCAGCGTGACACTTTCAATGACTTTTTCCAGAACGCGTTCCGGTTCCATCTGCAATTTGTATTTCATATGCAGCGGGCTGGTGGAGATGAAAGTGTGGATGCGTTTGTTTTCGGCTGGTTCCAGTGCTTCGGCAGCACGTTCAATGTCGCCTTTGGCTGCACGGGCCAACGAACAGATGGTCGGGCCTTTGACCTGTTTGGCAATTTCGTTGACGGACTGGAAATCACCATTTGATGCAATGGCAAAGCCCGCTTCGATAACATCGACCTTCAATTCTGCCAGAGCGTGCGCAACGCGCAGCTTCTCATCAAGCGTCATCGATGCACCCGGGGATTGTTCCCCGTCACGCAGGGTGGTGTCGAAAATGATGACGCGATTGTCGTTTGCACTAGCCATTGTCTTGTTTCCTGATCAAACGGGCATTGCCCGGTATATAAATTCTGTCTGGAAGGAGTGCGGGCCGTCTGGCGCGACTTTATTCCCCTGAGCTGCGGCAAATGGATCGACTATATGTCCTGTGATCCGGGCCGTCATGTTTCGCTCAGGGGCGAGTAAGTCGTAGCGAGCCTAGGGCTGCGAGACCAATAAGACCGAGTAGAAGGTTTAGGGCAGACAGCACAACGCCACCGAAAGCTTTTGCTTCGGCGCGGTCGGCATATGCATCAATGTTGCAAATGTCTGCGGTCATCGGTCTTCATCAATTGGCTTTGGTGCCAGTCATCGCTGGCGATGCCCCAATTTCGTCGGACGACCGGTTCGGGTCAAGTAATTTTTGTACCTTTTCGTGTCTTTTTAGGGTGGAATTTAGCGAGGGTGCCGAAAACAGCTACGATATCGGCCTGTTTTCAAGGTGCTGATGCCGGTTTTCGATGATCGCTGCGCGCGCATATGTTGGTATTTCCGCTATACCAAAAAGATGCTGGTCGGAATTTCGGATATCGGGTAGTGGTTTTGTCCTGATCTGGTCGTGCCCCACAGAATGACCATCAGAATCGCGCACCACTGCAGCCACAGGAACTATTCATGGTCAGTCTGTCCTTGATCGGGGCCTTTATCCCGACGGCATTTTTTGTGTCAATCACGCCGGGTATGTGCATGACCCTTGCGTTAACACTTGGCATGACCATCGGATTGCGCCGTACGCTTTGGATGATGGCAGGTGAACTGGTCGGCGTTGGCATTGTTGTCGTGGCATCCGCACTGGGGGTTGCCACCGTGATGTTGCAATATCCGGCGGTATTTGCTGTCTTCAAGTATGTTGGCGGGGCCTATCTGGCCTGGCTTGGTATCCAGATGTGGCGTTCACGCGGGCGCATGGCCCTTTCGGCCGAAGTCGAAGGGGCGAAAACCGCAACGGCAGGCAGTCTGATCACGCAGGGCTTTGTTACGGCAATTGCCAATCCGAAGGGTTGGGCGTTCATGATTTCTCTGTTGCCTCCCTTCATCAGCCTGCAGCATGCCATTGCCCCGCAGCTTTCGGTTCTGGTCGCGATCATTCTGGTGACCGAACTGATTTGCATGACGCTTTATGCAACTGGCGGCCGCTCCTTACGTCGTTTCCTTGAAAAAAGCGGCAATGTCCGGGTCTTGAACCGGGTCGCCGGTACCCTGATGATCGGGGTCGGTGTCTGGCTTGCGAGCAGTTGAGAACAGCTTCCTGTTTGGTCTCAGATATTGACTGGCATCCATAAGACAAAGTTGAAGTTTGTTTTTTGGATGCAGTGTAATCATATGTAATCAAACAACTGTTGTGGGATATTTGGCTATGCGCGAGATACGCTGTATCGTTTTTGAAGATGGCGAATTGATCAAGGCACTTTTGGCGCATGGTCGAAGGACTGGCAAAGCATTGCCAGCCGGGCATATCAGCAGTTTTGAAATTCAAAGATCAAAGGACGTTATCGCCCGCATGACGATTACCTCGGACGAGGGTGGAAAGACCATTGTGCCGACATCGGGGGCGGAACTTGCTGCGGCGATGATTGCCTATTGTATTGATCGGAAAGTCCCGGTGCCCGCGCAGTCCGCAAAATCAATCACGGTGATTGACGATCATGTGGCGTTGAAAATCACCATGAGTGGTGACTGATCCGAAGTTTTCCCGGTATTCCTGCGACATGCTTCAAGGATAAAAGGCGCGAACGGTAAGTTCGCGCCTTTTATACATTCGCCGGGCAGGATGAGGGTGGTGTTTACCACTGCATCATTTTGCCTTTGAGCGCGCCCATGCGTTCATCTTCATTTTTGAAGCTGTGTTGTTCCGACACGCCGTCCTGCATCTTGGTGATCAGCAGCCATTCCTTGACCTTCATGAAGCGTGGTGCAAGGAACTGGTATGTATCCTTGACCAGGCGCACCGCCTGCGGGCCACGTTCAAGTTCAAGTTCTTCCCACTGAATAATCAGCGGTTGCCAGGCGCGCAGGCGCTTGTAAAGATCGTCTCGCTTGCTACGGATATATTGGCGCTGTGACGTGAAGTTACGCAGAACCGACATGATTTCACCGGTATTGGCATCAAGCTCGTCAAAGGTGTTTTCGAACTTCCTTTTGGCGTCATCCAGCAGCCGGATGGCCTGCGTGACGGTCTCAAGAACGCCTTTTTCATGGGCATAGATGCGGCGAAGTTCCTGCATCTTGCGATCGACCGTCAGGATTTTGCGATACCGTACGCGCAGCGTTTCGATATAGGACAACTCGTCGGCAACCTGATGGACAAGATTGACGACTTCCTCGCGGTTTTCCTTGCCAAACCCGAGTTTCTCGGCAACCTCGTCAAAGGCCTGGTTGATCTTTTTCTTGGTGTTCGGATCTTCGGCGATCTGCATCAGCTCGTCCGGGTCAGTAATGAGTTCTTCACTTCCTGACATCCAGGTCACGAGCTGCATGGTGATACGGTTATAGGCGATTGCCTGATTTTCCTCGTCGACTTCCCATGATGCTTCGCCAGTTAGAACTTCCAGTGGCAGATTGTCGCCGGGGCGCAACACACTAACGAAATTCAGGGCCTGGTCGATCAGGCTGATGAGGTCGCCATCCTTGGAATCAGGGTCAATGTCGAATTCGCGGCAAATGGCGCGCAAAGGCAATGAAACGACAGATCCCTCTGCCATTTTAAGGACAAAGAGAGCTTCGTCTGAGATATCAGACTTCTGGAAGTGGCATTCGTCGAACGTTTTGAAGATCTTGTGTTCAAGCTCGATCTTGCGTTCGGTCTTAGGTGTCTTCATTCGGTTGCTCCGCCCCGCAAAGCCTTTGCACTTCTATGTTGTGCATTACAGGGTCGATTGTAAGTGGCTCGAACCTGTCATTTCGACTTGTCAGGACACGTGTGTTGGCTCGATGTCTACCTGCTTGTTCTTCGTTCCGGTTTTCTCTTGTGTCAGAGATTTTGTCGCCGGAAACGACTGCATTGATGCCTTATACCACTGAATTACTGCGGAACGCAGGTGTTCCTGCCATCCTGTTTCGCGAGATAAAGGGCTTTGTCTGCGCGGTCAACAAACTCAAGTATATTCTCCCCTAGTTGGTAGGACGTCAAGCCAATAGAAACGGTTAACTTACCGAAATCCTTGCCTGTTTTCTTGTTTATAATGCGCTGTGTCGAGACGTTTTCCCGGAGTTTGTTTGCCAGCTTTTCAGAATTCTCTTTCGTGGTATTGGGCAAAATCACGGCGAATTCCTCGCCGCCATAGCGCGCAACGGTGTCCGCCCCTTTGGTCGAACTGACGAGAACCCGGGCGACGGCTTTCAGAACCCCGTCACCAGCCCGATGTCCGAAATTGTCATTGAACTCTTTGAAATGATCGATATCGATCATCAGTAACGATAATGGTGCCCCGGTTTCCATTGTGGTGGTCACGGCATCACGCAGCGAATTGTCGAAATTCTTGCGGTTGGCAATGCCGGTCAGTGTATCGGTCAGGGCATCGCGCCGCACCAGTTCAAGTTCGTTACGTACCCGGCGCACTTCCTTGTGATATTCGTCAAGACTGCCATTGAATGATCCATAGCATTCTCGTGCCTTTTGAGATGTCCCCGAAAGATCGCGGCTGACAGAGCGTGCATCATCAAGGGTGATATCATCGGATGAAAGCTTTTGGGATGCGCTGTCAAATTCATCACAGAACAGTTCTGTATCCCGCATCACGGAATGAACTGCTTCCTCGACACGTTCGACGGCGGCCTGCAGACCTTCGACACCCTGATTGATGTGCTGTTCCATCGCATGTGAGCCAAGATATTTGTGATAAATCCGAAAAACGGTTTCTTCATCGAGTTCCTGTGTGTTTTTGATCAGGACCTTGAGGAGCTGGCACAGTTCGGGAATTTCATCTGAAACGTAGCTATAAAACACGTGATAAACCTGTGGCGTTGGCTGCAGGTTAAGTTCATTTATCAGCGCCATGACAGTATGCGCGATATCACGCGGGTTTGCGATCTTGGTTGTCGCTGTCACTTGATCTATTCCGATCCGAAAGTCGTTCCCATTCAGTATTTTCGGTGTCCCGGTTCGTCTTTATTGCATCTTATGATCTGATGTTTTTGCGCTCGTGCATGCGCCGTTTCGACGCATTCTGGATTCATTGTTCCATAATCCATCTAATTGTAGGGCAATGTCACGTGAAACCGTCGAACAAATCATGACAAAATCAGACATTCATTTTTAAAGAGGCCGTTAAGGCATTACGAGATAACGGCTTCTTGAACTGAAAGATATAGAATGCCACATGTTATCCCTGTCGGGAGTTTACCTTCATGGTGGTGTCATGGTGTTGATCTTGTCGTTCCGCACTGTTGCTTTGACAATTGTGGTCATTGTTTGTGGTGTGTTCTCGATCACAACCACGATGGCGTCAGAACCTGCGCCGTCAGGCGCAAACCGCGCGCATATCAGGGTCGGAAATGTCGTGCATGTAACGCCGACATGGCTTTCGACATTGTCCTCGCAGCAAGCCCGGTTTTACAATGTCCTGGTGGCGTCGCCAGATATGGACTGGCATGATGGTATGCCGTTCGACCGGATGATGAGCCTTTATAATCAGGGAAACCTTGATTGTATTGTCGCCGAAGGATACCGGGCGCTCGAAGGAACGATCATTTCCCGACATGATGTTCTGTTCGAACTGGTAATATTCGGACGGACCGGAGATAGCTTGCTGGATCGCAATGTGATTACGGTAGGATATCTTGCAACCTTGCCAAAGCTCGAAATGCCCTTTGCTCAACCGATTGAATGGTATGGGTTACGTACCATCAGGCAGGGCGCTGAACTGGTCAGGGTTGGGAGGATTGACGTACTTGTTGCGCATGCCGGATTGTTTGACGAAGACCCGCTTATCGAGCAAATGCCATTCCCGCCGGTTCATGTCGTTGTGCTGACATTGCAATGCCATGATACGCCGGAAAATCGCAGCTTTCTGTCGAGCTTTGACAGGCGCATGGACACCGAACGTGAACGTGTTGAAAATCTTCCCGGAAGTCATCAATTGCTGCTTCAGTTCATGTCCTATTGATCATGGGCCTGGAATGGATGGGGCAGATTTTTCCAAACGAGTGTCGCAGGCTGGAGCCATTATGGACATTCCCGGTTGCCGCGGTTTTATCTATGGGTGTTGAGTGGTTTTGAATTTTCAACCATAGGAAATTACATGATCGACAGCGAATATCCGATGCCGAAAATCGAACTTCATACATGAATCCATTGCACTAAGCCCGAAATTCGCGTAATTGTTGAAACGATGCAGTGCATCTTTCATGTGCATGGTTGCCTTCAAGTTGAAAGTAATTGTGCTCTTTATGGGTGTGGTGCAGGGACTCTTTCTAGCATCTCCTTCTTCGGGGGTGCGCTTACTAAACTAAGGACGACTACGGATATGGCTACCGGAACGGTTAAGTGGTTCAATGCGACCAAGGGTTATGGCTTCATCACCCCGGACGAAGGCGGAAAAGATGCATTCGTGCACATCACCGCTGTTCAGCGTGCTGGTCTGCAGGGACTTGATGAAGGGCAGAAGATTCAGTTTGAGCTGATTGAAGGTCGCAATGGCCGCATGTCGGCAGAAGAACTCGCCATTCTCTAATTTTCTATCTGGCTTGCAGCTTTTTTGCTGACAACCGTTAACGCGCCGGGCTCCCGGCGCGTTATGCGTTTATGGGGTTTTGCTGTAGGCTTTCCGTTCCGAGAAACCCGAAAACAGTGTGTAACGTCCATGAGCCTTGATCTTCCCGCCCCACCGTCATCCGAGGATGAAAAAAGCCAGTCCGAGTGGCGACAAGCCATCAGGCGGGTGTTGCTCGATTGGCGCGCGACACTGGATGCGGAAACGCACCGGCATCTTTCGGACCTGGTACGATCCAGTTTCAAGGCTTTCCTTTTAGAGCGCCCCAAGGCCACTGTCGGCTTCTACTGGCCAATCCAGAACGAGATTGATCTGCGCCCGGTTATTGAAAGCCATCTTGATAGCGGCGGCAATGCTGCCTTGCCAGTGGTATCGGGCAAGGACAAGCCGATGGTATTTCATAACTGGACGCGTGACAGTGAAATGGCACCGGGATATGCCAGGATTCCCGAACCGCAAAACAGTGACGAAGTTCCTGTTCATGTACTGTTGGCGCCACTGGTCGGGTTCGACCGGGCAGGGTACCGGTTGGGTTATGGTGGTGGTTTTTTTGACCGCACTCTTGCGATCATGCCCCGCAAGCCTTTGGTGGTCGGGATCGGGTTCGAGGCGACCGGCATCGAGGACATCAAACCACACCAATATGACATACCGGTCGACATCCTGATTACAGATGCAGGCATCCGGTTTGTAACAGATCTGGCGGAACCGGCGGGTGGCAAGTCTGATCAGTCATCACCGCCCTGTCATTTGTGCAGCTAGACTACCTGCACCCTAATCCTCGTTACGGCGCGACGATGGCCGGTCTTTTTCGTAGCTGTGCTTGAGCGGGAAGGAGGGGAGCCATCCTTCACGCCGGATGGTCCAGAGTTCATATGTCGGGGCAAACTGGTCTGGCGCGTCAAAGATACCCAGATTGATTTCGATCTCGTCGTCACTGTGGCCGTAAATCGACGAGCCGCAGGTCGGACAAAAATGCCGTCCTTCAAATGAACTGGTGTTGCCGGTGACGGTTACTGCGTTTTGCGGAAAAATGGCAGAGGCATGAAACAGCGCACCATGGTGCTTGCGGCAATCCAGGCAATGGCACAACCCCACCCGGTAGGGGGTACTGGTTGCCTCAATCCGAACCTTGCCGCAAAGGCAGCCGCCTGTGACGCGATCCATCTTCCGTCTCCTGAAAAATGCAATAACCCCCAAGCTTTACAATGAACAGCTGTTCATGCGCAAACGCCAGCGTGAGAATGTCAGGATATCAAGGGATGTGTCTAGGAAGGGCAGAGTGGCTGGGGAACCTGGACTCGAACCAGGACTAGCGGAGTCAGAGTCCGCGGGTCTACCATTAACCTATTCCCCAGCAGTATCTTGCTGTGCGTTATTTATATCCCGGACCGCATGTCATGCGCAATGTTCGGGCCATTGCGACGTCCGGCAAAGTTGGCTGGGGAACCTGGACTCGAACCAGGACTAGCGGAGTCAGAGTCCGCGGGTCTACCATTAACCTATTCCCCAAGAAAACTTGGTCCACCCGACACGCGATGTGTCATGGCGTGGGGCGCTATGTATTAAACCCGCCCGGTTTTGGCAACCCCTTTTTTGTTTCGATTTGTTCAACCATGCGATTACTGCATACGGGATTTGCCTTGTCGGGGATTGTCGTTACACTCATATAGCTGATTCGCAGGATCGTCATATAAATGTCTTGATGATCCCCGATACAGATTAGGCAGATAACAAAAGGCAGGTTCTCAGAAGGTGAAGCAGGTTGATCCCCATAGCAACTCGCACAGGGCAGAAAGCCCCGCAGGCGGCGCTGCCATGGGTGACCATGCGGTGCTTGATGTGCCCGAGAAACCCGCAATGCCAAAACCCGGCCAGGCCGTTCAGGTGCCCGGCGAGCGCGGCAAACCTGCGCGCATGGTCGATTGCATCACCGCCCCGCTTTATGCGGCGATTGATCTTGGCAGTTCGAACTGCCGGCTTCTGGTTGCGCGTCCGTGTAATGACGGGTTCAAGGTGATTGATGCGTTTTCACGCGTTGTCCGGCTGGGAGAGGGCGTGCGCGAAAAGGGATATCTGTGCGAAGCGGCGATGGAACGCGCGATTGATGCGCTGCGTGTCTGTGCCAAGAAATTGCGTCGCCATCCGGGCGCACGGTTGCGTGCTGTTGCGACCGAGGCCTGCCGCACGGCCAATAACCGGGACGAATTCGTCCGTCGTGTTCAGGACGAAACCGGCATTACCCTTGATATCATCAATCCCGATGAAGAAAGCCGTCTGGCACTTCAGGCCTGCTCGGCCCTTCTTGATGAGCGCCCCTATGCCGTGGTGTTTGATATTGGCGGTGGCAGTACGGAAATATGCTGGATCAAGGTCGATAGCACGGGGAAGACCCAGTGCATTGAAACGCTTTCGATGCCTTGCGGTGTCTTGTGCCTGACCGAACGCTATGCCTCGGTTGAGGAACGGCGCGAACGGTTTGAGGCCATGCGTACCGAAATCCGTCAGCGTCTTGAAGAATTTGCCAAGCGCAATTGCTGCACTGACATGCTTGATGACGACAAGGTGCAGATGGTCGGTACGTCGGGCACTGTAACGACGTTCTGCGGCATTGCGCTTGGTCTTGAACGTTATGAGCGTCACAAGGTCGACGGATCGGAATTGCGCTTTGATGATGCCGAACGCGTGACCGAGCTTCTGCTCCGGATGGAAGCCGACAAACGCAAGGGCCATCCCTGCATCGGTAATCAGCGTGCAGAATTGATGGATGCGGGCGCTGCGATTTTCGCCGCGATTCGCGATATCTGGCCTTTGGCGACACTCAAGGTCGCTGATCGGGGCCTGCGCGAAGGTATTTTGGTCGATTTGATGCGTGCGGATGGTCATGCTATTGACCCGTGCGACGCACGCCGTCATACAGTGTCGCATATTCCGGCCACATCCTGATCGGTCAGACGAGAACGTCCCGACAGGTCATTGGCCAAAACAGAATTCAGTTCAGGAAAGATCATGAGCGAAAATCGCAGCGGAAAAGGCGGGCAGCGCCGCCGCAAGGGTTCGGCCATTGCAGCCATTGATACCGGTGCGCGGCGTGGTCTGCGTACACGTGTCAAAAGTGCCAAGGGACGGAAACTGTCATCGACGCGCTGGCTTGATCGTCAGCTCAATGATCCTTACGTTCAGGAAGCCAAGCGCCTTGGCTATCGGTCGCGTGCGGCTTTCAAGCTGATTGAAATCAACAACCAGTTCGACTTGCTCCGTCCGGGCATGCGTATTGTTGACCTTGGTGCCGCACCAGGTGGCTGGACGCAGGTCGCCATTGACATGGTCGGCTCCAAACAGGGGCGTGGTCAGGTTGTTGGTCTTGATATTCTCGAATGGGAAGGCCTGTCGGGGGCGACCTGTTTGCAGGCCGACTTCCTTGATCCCGAAGCACCCAACATGATCAAACGCGCCCTTGATGGCCCGGTTGATGCGGTGATTTCCGACATGTCGCCCGAAACCACCGGGCATCGTCAGACCGATCACATCCGGATCATTGATCTGGTTGAACATGCGCTTTTGTTTGCCGAAGAAGTTCTGGCGCCGGGCGGCATCTTTATTGCCAAGGTGTTCAAGGGCGGCACGGAAAACGATCTTCTTGATCGTGTGAAAAAGAACTTCCGTGTCACCAAACATGCCAAGCCACCGGCATCGCGTCCCGAAAGCCCGGAGGCCTATCTGATCGCAACCGGTTTCCGTGGTCAGAACAATGCCGAAGACGATATCAAGAATGCTGAAGTTGGCGAAGGTGATGGATGGTCACCTGTTGAATAGGTACTGATTTTGCCGTCATTCGATATTGAAACGGGAAAATCAAATAATCGTTTTCGCTTGCGCTACATCAAACCAGCTCGCAGACTTTACAGGTTATAGTTGCAGTTAAATCTGCAACGTAATGATTGTGGGAAATAGGGGCCGTTCGGGGACGGTCCTTAGAGTGGGGTGTGTCTGATGAAACAAGACAGTCTGTTCTTGACCGGCGTCGAACGTCATTTCGACGAAGACGAAATTATTGTGTCAAAAACCGATCTTAAAGGTCGGATCACTTATGCGAATGATGTGTTTCTGCGGGTGGCTGGATATCACGAACGAGATATCCTTGGTCAGCCCCACAGCATTATCCGCCATCCCGATATGCCAAGATGTGTCTTTTCGTTGTTGTGGCAGACCATCGAGGCCGGGCGCGAGATCTTTGCCTATGTCATCAATCGTTGCTCGAACGGCGACCATTACTGGGTTCTGGCCAACGTGACGCCGACCTTCGGGCCGCAGGGCAAAATCATCGGGTATCATTCCAACCGTCGTGTTCCGCGACGCGATGCAATTGAAAAAGTCATTCCGCTATATGCGGCCCTTTGCGAAGAAGAAGCAAAAGAACGAAATCGCAAAGATGGAATGGCGCGGGGAACCGCGATGGTCGGCAAGCTTTTGGGGGAAGCAGGCATCGATTATGATCAATTTGTTTTCACTCTCTAACCTGCGATTGGTGCTGGCGGTGTGCTGGTGCCTTGGGCTTTTGACAGTTTCGTCTGTGTTCGCAGTTCCTGAACTCATGGCCTATGCGATCCCGGTGCTTGGCGGATTGCTGACGGTTTGCTGTGTGTCGGGGGGGCTGACCATCTATCGCCAGCAGCGTTATCTTGATGAATTGTGCGATACCGTTCTTGCTGCTGCAGATGGCAACATGGATGCCCGCATTTCCAATCGTCAAAAGCGCGGCAAGCTTGCAAACATGCAAAATGCGGTCAACCAGCTGCTTGATCTGACCGAGGCCTTTACCAAGGAAGCCGCAGCGGCAATGAACTGTGCGTCGAGAGGCGACTATTACCGCAAGATCGTTCCGCGCGGATTGCGCGGTGATCTGGTCGGCTATGCCGAGAAGGTCAATAGCGCACTCGAGATTATGGATGTTCAGACCAAAACGTTCCGCAGCAGTGCAGGGCGGATTGGTGATGATCTCAAACTTGTTGTTGGTGATTTGTCCAACAGTGCGCGAAGCCTGAGTTCAAATTCAGACTTCCTGTCGCAAAATGTCACCAGAATTGCCGATCAGGCTGCCGAGATGCGAAAGGCGGCCGAAGAAAGCAGTGCTGCACTTGACGGGATAGCAACGGCTACCGAGCAGTTCAGTGGGTCGATCCAGCAAATCGGGAGCCAGATTGACGGTTCGGCGACCTTGTCTGAAACCGCAGTCGAACGGGCCCGTTCAGCCGCCGAACATATGGAACGTCTTGATGCATTGGCAACACGCGTAACCGGCGTTGTCGAATTGATTACCGATGTTGCCGAACAAACGAACCTTCTGGCGCTGAATGCAACGATCGAGGCTGCGCGCGCAGGCGAAGCTGGCAAGGGATTTGCGGTTGTTGCGTCCGAGGTCAAAAACCTTGCCAATCAGTCCAGTCATGCCGCCGAAGAAGTCATTCGTGAAATCGGCGAGATGCAGGAAATGACCCGCGAAGCGGTGGCCTTTGTTCGAGATATCAGTGAAAAGATTAACGAAATCGATGATGGTGCGCGCCTTGTTGCCAACGCAACGCGTGAGCAAACCGACGCGGTGAACGAGATCAGCAATCGTATCGAGCAAGCTGTCTGCCGCATGCGTGATATTGTCACCAGTGTCGGACATGTTGCTTCGGGAACGAATGATTCCCGTGAAGTTCTGGTCACGCTGCATAACGAGGCGACAGGCCTGTTAGGGCGTGCAGAATCACTTGATGGTGACGTTCGGAACTTTATCAGCCAGGTTCTTGATGACCGTGCGAAAGAAACCGCCAAGCAGGCATAGTTGAGGTTCCGCGCAAGTCTTGTGCGCATGGCGAAACCGGATTTTATGTCTGGAAATTCGGGGTGATGGCTATTGTTTAATCAGAACAATGTGACTGACCAGCCTGACAGCAGTCCCATCGACCAGTTTCTAACGGAATGCGCAAAATAAAGCATCAATAAAATCACAGGGCTGTTATGGGCGCGGAAAACTTGGCATTTGGGGCATAACATGTATAAATTCCGCGCCAACTCAGATTAACGAGGTGGCCAGATGACCCGCATTGTAGAAGCCCTGACGTTTGACGACGTTTTGATCAAACCCGCAGCATCCGAAGTGCTGCCTGCTCAGGTGCAGACCAATACCCGCATTACCAAGAAGATTGACCTGAAAATCCCGCTGCTTTCCTCGGCTATGGATACCGTAACCGAAAGTGCAATGGCGATTGTAATGGCGCAGCATGGCGGCATGGGGGTTATTCACAAGAACCTCGATATCGCTCAGCAGGCCGAAGAAGTTCGCCGTGTAAAGAAATTCGAATCGGGCATGGTTGTTAACCCGATCACCATCCACCCGGACCAGACGCTGGCAGATGCGCTTGATCTTATGGATGTGAACCACATTTCCGGTATTCCGGTTGTTGAACGTGGTTCGAACAAACTGGTCGGTATTCTGACCAACCGTGATGTTCGTTTCGCTTCGAACCGCGCACAGCCGGTTTCCGAACTGATGACCCACGAAGGTCTGGTAACGGTAACCGAGAATGTCGACACCGCCGAAGCCAAGAAACTTCTGCATCAGCACCGTATCGAAAAGCTTCTGGTTGTTGACGACGCCTATCGTTGCACCGGCCTGATTACGGTCAAGGACATCGAGAAAGCCAAGCTGCACCCGAATGCCTGTAAGGACGAAAGCGGTCGCCTGCGTGTTGCTGCGGCAACCGGCGTTGGCGAAGCAGGCTTTGAACGTGCTACGGCTCTGGTCGAAGCCGGTGTTGATATTCTGGTCATTGATACTGCCCATGGCCACTCGGCTGGCGTGATCAAGGCGGTTGAACAGATCAAGTCAAAAGTCGGCGACACCCAGATCATTGCAGGTAACGTTGCAACCGCTGCTGCGGTAAAGGCATTGGCCGAAGCCGGTGCAGATGCCGTCAAGGTCGGTATCGGTCCGGGCTCGATTTGCACCACCCGTATTGTTGCCGGTGTTGGCGTTCCGCAGCTTACGGCTGTGATGGATTGTGCCGAAATGGCCCATACCCTTGATATTCCGATTATCGCAGATGGCGGGATCAAGTTCTCGGGGGACATCGCCAAGGCAATGGCAGCGGGTGCGAGCACCTGCATGGTTGGCTCGCTTCTGGCCGGTACGGACGAAGCACCGGGCGAAGTCATCCTGTATCAGGGCCGTTCGTACAAATCCTATCGTGGTATGGGGTCGGTTGGTGCGATGGCACGTGGCTCGGCTGACCGTTACTTCCAGCAGGATGTTCAGGATAACCTGAAACTGGTTCCCGAAGGCATCGAAGGCCGCGTTCCTTACAAAGGTCCGGCAGGCCAGATCATTCATCAGCTGGTCGGCGGTCTTAAGGCGTCCATGGGTTATACCGGTTCGGCAACGCTTGCCGATTTCCGTGAACGTGCCGAGTTTGTTCGCATCACCAATGCGGGCCTGCGCGAAAGCCACGCCCATGATGTGACCATCACCCGCGAAGCCCCGAACTATCGTCCGGGCAGCTAGACGGAACGCTTCGCTTCTTGATTGGCTTGGCTGCCTTGCGTTTGACGCTGTTGGCGAATGGACCAAGCCATGATAAGAGCGGCGCAAGAATTCGGGTGACGGCAGGCTTTCCTGCCGTCATCGTCTTTTTTATCGTATTTATCGCAAGGCGTGTTTGCGCTTCCCATATCCGAAGCAGCAGTAACACCCGCAAAACAGGTTGGAAATTCGCTTTGAAACCCGGTGCACGTATCGCGGCCGTCATTGAACTTTACGACGGTTGGACCCATACCCGAGACGACGCAGACCGCGTTGTGTCCGGTTATTTCGGATCACGCCGTTATATCGGCGGTGGCGATCGCCGTGAAATCAGCGAACGTTTCTATAACCTGATCCGTCATCAGGCCCGTCTGGGCTGGTGGCTGGCAGAAGTCGGATACGAGTTTCAGGATGGCCGCGCACGCATGATCGCTGATCTGGTGTTGCATGATGGCCTGAAAACTGCCGAAATCGCCGATCGGTTCTGTGGCGAGCAATTCTGCCCGGAAACCCTGCACCCGAATGAAAAGCACCTGATCAACAAGCTGTCTGACAAGACCCTTGATCATGATGCCCAGCCCGGTGCGGTTAAAACCGAGCTGCCGAAATGGCTTTATGCCGAACTGATGAAGCTTCATCACGAAAACCTTACGGCGGAGATGGCGGCCTATAACCAGCCGGCCAAACTTGATCTTCGCGTCAACCGTCTGCGCGGCACGGTCGAAGATGCCATCAAGTCGCTTAAAGCAGACGGCATCAAGGATATCGAGCGTACCCCGTTTGCACCCAATGGTCTGCGTCTGCCACTTGGTCTGAATATGCTGGTCACGGCGGCCTATAAAGACGGCCTGATCGAAATTCAGGACGAAGCATCACAGATTTGCGTCAAGCTGGTCGATGCCAAACCGGGCATGACCGTGCTTGATATGTGTGCCGGCGGTGGCGGCAAAACGCTTGGTCTTGCGGCAGACATGCGCGGCAAGGGGCGTATTCTTGCCTGTGATACCCATGGTGGCCGACTGGATAATGCCCGCAAGCGTGCACGCCGCGCCGGTGCGGGCGATTGCATCCAGCAGCGCATCATTGCCGATGAACGTGACAGCTGGTTGCGTAACAAATCCGGTTTCTTTGACCGCGTGTTGCTGGATGTGCCCTGTTCCGGTCTTGGAACGTTGCGTCGTAACCCGGCTTTGCGCTGGCGTATCGGTCAGCGCGACCTGCGCACCCTTATGGGTCAGCAGAGCAAGATCCTTAAGGCCGGTGCCGCAAAGGTCACCAAGGGCGGTCGTCTGATTTATGCGACCTGCTCGATCATGCCCGAAGAAAACGAACGCCTGATTGAAACCTTTATGCGCGATCGCAAGGATTTCCGACCGGTTCCGATCAGCGAAATCTGGCCCGATGCACCGAAATCCGTTCCGGTTCCGGGCGGCAAGGACAAGCCCTGGCTGCGCCTGTCGCCAAATGTTCATGGCACGGACGGGTTCTTTGTGGCGGTGTTCGAACGTACGGCCAAAGGCAAGGTAAAGTAATGGCAATGGCGGCCAAGGCATATGGAAACCAGACCAAAACCTTTGCTGCCCTTAATCTGCCTGCAAAGAAAAAGGCCCTGCGAGCGATCCTCGCAGGGCCAGTTTTGTTTCACCGTGAACGCAATATTGCGTTGATGGACTCTTCTGCAAATTGCCGGTGCCACGGCCTTTCGGGTGTTGGCCCGATATCGACGGAAAACCGGTTACTCGGCTTTTTCGGTCGCGCCATCAAAGATGGTAGTCGGCTTGTCCAAACCTTCGGAATTCTCAAGATTGTTCATGCCCGGAATGTCGTCATCCTGGGCATCCGGGCCGGTCTTCAGGCTTTCGCCGATTTCGGCACTCGGTTCGGCCGGGGTCATGGTTTCGGACTTCTCGGCCGGTGCGCTTTCTTCAGTGCCAAAGATCGGCAGGGCGGAACCGCCGTCCTTCTGGGTCATTGCGATTGCGGTTGCTGTACCGGCAACCAGAATAAGACCAGCGACAGCGAGTGCGATTTTACTACCTTTGGAAGTGCTCATGATTTCGTGTCCCTTGCATTGATCAAAAGTGCGTTGCTCATGGTCGGACGCGTTGTTTCCCGCGTTCCGTTGATTGGGATAATGCGCGCCCATTGCGAAGGAAAAAGGGACCAATTGTGGGGTTTTCAGGGGGAATTGCGCGCAAAAACGCCGCAATCTCCTCCAAATGCCTGGGCTAAGGGCAAAAGTTTTTTGAATGCATCGTTGGGTGACCACCTGCGCCGGGTTGCCCATCTCGATGGTTTGGCGTATGTACGGCGCAACCCCATCTTCGACGGAGATACGGCCCGATGACTGATCGCGTGCTGATTATTGATTTCGGATCCCAGGTCACCCAGCTGATTGCACGTCGCGTGCGTGAAAGCGGTGTCTATAGCGAGATCCATCCTTTTAATAACATCTCGGATGCGTTCCTTGATGAATATGCCCCCAAGGCCGTGATCCTTTCGGGTGGCCCGGCGTCTGTCCATTGGGACAAGGCACCGTCAGCACCGACCAAGGTGTTTGAGCTGGGCGTGCCTGTTCTGGGTATTTGCTATGGTCAGCAGACCATGGTCAACCAGCTTGGCGGCAAGGTCGCGACATCCGATCATCGTGAATTCGGTCGTGCCTTTGTCGACGTGATCGAAGATTGCGCGCTGTTCACCGGTGTGTGGGCGGCTGGTGCACGCGAACAGGTCTGGATGAGCCACGGCGACCGCGTTGATGCGCTTCCTGATGGTTTCCGCGTAGTTGGCAAATCCGAAGGCGCACCGTTTGCCGCCATCGCCAATGACGAAAAGAAATTCTATGCGGTTCAGTTCCACCCGGAAGTGGTCCATACCCCGCATGGCGCGCAGCTCCTTAAGAACTTTACGCATGGCGTTGCCGGTTGCTCTGGCGACTGGACGATGAATGCCTATAAGGACGACGCGATTGAGAAAATCCGCAAACAGGTCGGTGACGGCAAGGTCATCTGTGGTCTGTCGGGCGGTGTTGACAGCTCCGTCACCGCGGTTCTGATCCACGAAGCGATTGGCGATCAGCTGACCTGCGTGTTTGTTGATCATGGTTTCATGCGCTCGGGCGAGGCAGATCAGGTCGTTTCGCTGTTCCGTGACCATTACAACATCCCGCTGGTCCATGTTGATGCGTCCGATACCTTTATCGGTGCCATCGAAGGCGAAACCGATCCGGAAGTAAAACGCAAAACCATTGGCCGCCTCTTCATCGAAACCTTTGAAGAAGAAGCCAAGAAAATTGGTGGTGCAGACTTCCTGGCACAGGGAACGCTTTATCCGGATGTGATCGAAAGTGTGTCCTTCACCGGAGGCCCGTCGGTCACCATCAAATCACACCACAATGTTGGTGGTCTTCCGGAACGCATGAACATGAAGCTGGTGGAACCGCTTCGTGAACTGTTCAAGGACGAGGTCCGTGACCTTGGTCGTGAACTTGGCCTGCCTGACAGCTTTGTTGGTCGTCATCCGTTCCCTGGACCGGGTCTTGCGATCCGTATTCCGGGCCAGCCGATCACGCGCGAAAAGCTTGATATTCTGCGCAAGGCTGATGCGATCTATCTCGAAGAAATCCGCAATGCCGGTCTTTATGACGCCATCTGGCAGGCATTTGCCGTGCTGCTGCCGGTTCGCACCGTTGGTGTGATGGGCGATGGTCGTACCTATGACTATGCTTGTGCGCTTCGTGCCGTGACCTCGACCGATGGCATGACCGCAGACTTCTATGCGTTCCCGCCGGAACTGCTTGGCCGCATCGCCAACCGCATCATCAATGAAGTCAATGGCATCAACCGTGTCACCTATGACTTCACATCCAAACCACCGGGAACCATCGAGTGGGAATAAGTTTTCCGATATCGGAAACACCAAACGGCGCGTCCAGTGGATGCGCCGTTTTTGTTTTGAATATCCGTTCGGCTGTGAACAGGCAGTAACAAGAATTTGCGGCCCAATGATAGGCTGCCCGTGACAACGACTTGTTCACTTACCTCGCAATAGGTTGGTGTGACTAGGCTTGCTTGGGAATGCGCGGTACCCTGTTTGGACGAATTTGCGGGCGAAACACAGTTTTAAGCCGGTTGGAGTAAGCTGGGTTACGTGTAATCGGGAAACATTACAGGGTGCGAGAAGTCATATGACGGATGAGGACTTTTCATTTCATGCGGCAAGCGATGGCATCATCAGAGTAAAGTCGGATGAAGATCTCCAGACCTTCAACGGGAGCTGGTATCGCGGTCAGTCGACGAACTTTATTCCTTCGAAAAAGATGCTGGATGCAAACAGTGCCTTTAAGCGGTTCATTATCAAAGGCTATGAACCGCCCGCAGCATTCATCGACAAGTCAACAGTTGTGACCGCCTTTGGCAGTTGCTTTGCGCAAAATATCTCCAAGTGGCTGATCAGCAACGGCTACAATGTTCTCGGCAAGAAGCTCAGTCTTAATTCCCATATCATCCGGTTTGGAGAGGGACTGGTAAACACCTTTGCGATCCTTGAGCAACTTGAATGGGCCCTTGAGAACAAGAGCCTTGAGGAAGGCCTGTGGTTTGGGGAGAACAAAGAAATTGTGCTGCCAGACGAGAATGTCAGGGAAGCGACAGAAAAGCTTCTGATGAAAACGGAAACGCTGATCATTACCGTGGGCCTTTCCGAAGTGTGGTTTGACAAGGCTTCCGGAAGAGCATTCTGGCGTTCTATCCCGAAGGACAATTTTGACGGCGACCGACACGGGTTCAGGCTAACGACCGTAGACGAAAATCGCGAAAATTTGCAAAAGATCGTCGAGTTGCGGGATCGTTATATACCGGGCTGTAAAATAATCTTTACATTGTCGCCCATTCCGTTAATGGCGACATTCCGTGACATCAATTGTATTTCGGCAAATACAGTGTCGAAATCCATTTTACGCATTGCACTCGATGATCTCATAAGCCAGAAACACGATCAGGTTTATTATTTTCCGTCATATGAGCTGGTCAAGGAGGTCTATCCCGATCCATTTGACGAAGATAATCGCCATCCTCGTAAGGTTTATATCGATAACATCATGGAATTGTTTGCGCGTGTCTATTGCACAGAATAGCAACAGGCACCGGGTATAAAGTTTGTCTGATCGGCTATGGACTATATGCCGTGAGCCTTGATCGTTGGTGATGGAATGACCGCACGCTTTTATGCGTGTCTGGCATAACTATTTGGTCGTAGCCCCAAGCCGCGTCATCAAACAATTCAACGGCATTAACGGCGCGACCTACGACCTCACTTCAAGCCCACCGGAAACCATCGAGTGGGAATGAATCTTTAGTTTAGGCAATTGATCTTAGTCATTGGTGCGAAATTTAATATTGGATAGTTTATCAGCCTGATTATTTCATGCGTCAGTGCAAATCAGGGTAGCAACGATGTTTCACATTGCATAAACATGCTTATTATCAACTAAGACAACATCAGAATCTTTTATGCTGTTTTTGTTGATAATACTTCGATGGTTGTATGCTAGCTAGTTAGTGCAGGGAACAAAAATGAATAACGAAGTCAAAATCGACGAGTTGCGTAAGGAGATCGAGCGTCTTGAGCTTGAACTCAAAAGCCTAGAGAGAGAAAAGCGTAAAGCCGCAATTAGTGTTCCCTCAGAGCGCGAAATCGCCGTCATCGAAGAATTCGAATACCGCACAAAAAATGGTGAGGTTCTTGAGCCTCTGGTGGAGAAGGTTGATCTCGAAACTTTCGTCGGTAGTGAGACATTTGAAAGAGTACTCGGGATATCCGAGGATCTGGCGATAAACACCGCCTCAGTCAGAGGTCATGAGATCAAGTTTTACACACCAAACCTGCGTGCTTTGTGGCAATCCTATGGGCAAGAATATATTGAACCCGAACTGCTCGATTTTATCGAAGCGATTGATGACGATGGTGTTTATTTTGATGTTGGCGCTAGCACAGGTGTTTTCGCGATTTATGCAGCTATTCGAGGAAAGAAAACCTATTGCTTTGAACCTGAAGTAACCAATTTCAATATTCTCAATACCAATGGATATTTGAACTTTTCAAAAGTTGCCAAAAAGTTCAATGCAGTAAATATCGGTTTGTCGAACAGGTTTGCCGTGGACACAATGTTCATCCGTCGCTTTGAAGCTGCGGCTCACGAGAAGATTTTGGGGCAAAGTAAAGCCCGCGACGGTAAGCTCGTATTCGAACCAGAGTATGAACAGCGAGTTCTTACTCTGACGATGGATGAATTCTGCCGCTTGGAAAACGTTCAACCTACGGACATCAAGATTGACGTTGACGGAGCCGAAAAGGCTTTGATCGAGGGGATGAAGGAAACGCTCAGTTCTCCGAAACTGAAGCGGATTTTCTTCGAAGTTTCCGAGGTGGAGCCTGACAGTGTCAAAGCGCTTGAGACCATCTTGGAGTATGGTTTTAAGGTCGAGTCCCGTAAGCGGGTTCAAAACTACTTTACAGAATATAATTATACCTTGGTAAGGGCATAAGGATGGGGGATCAATTGAACACCGATATGAATGCGTTTGATTCCAATGGCTGGGCCGTTCTGGAATTGCCTTTTGTTCAGAACAAGATTTCTGAGGCCAAAGAATTGTTTAATCAGCAATTCTTGCCTAAGTTCACGGATGATGCTCAGTTAAATCGGGAACTGATTAAGAGGTTCGCGGATCACCCGTTCGTGGCGAGTATTTTTTGCTCGGAAGAATTTGTCGAAGCTATATCAAAAGTTGCAGGCATTTCCACTGCGGTAAAATGTGGGCCGCTGGTGAGCCACTATACGTCAAATAACATGACGGGTAATGGATACGGACTTCCCTACCATCAAGACTATCCATCAATGGGATCCTCCCACCGAAGCGTAATCTGCTGGGTGAACCTTGCTGACTCTGGCCCAGAGGCACACGGTGTCGAGGTCTTGTCTGGTCGCCACAAAGAAGGCCTGCTCAAAGGGGAGCAAACAGGCTCGGCTTATGTTCTGGACGCTTCTGTCTTTGAAGAGGCGGAAGCAACCGTGCCGGTTATCAGCGCCGGAAGTGTGTTGCTCATGTCTTCATTTTTGCCGCACCGAACATATGTCAATGCTGATTTTAGTGGTTGGAAATTAAGCCTTAGCCAGCGTTTCGACGATCTGGATGATCGCGAATGGGGTGTTCGGGGCTTCAAGAACGCTTATCGCACGGCCGTTGATCGGGATTTGTATATCGGTAGCATTTAAGCTGCTCGGTTTATCTATTTGGTCTCTGGCCCATCCGACCCGCAATCGCCTGTGGAGTTACACGCATTTGACAGGACCTGTTGGACACTGCGTTGCCAGTTGAAGGTCAAGCAGGATGACAGGGCCAATGTTGCGGTCAATGCGATGATCAGGCGAAGCGGGCGCATGGTTTCATGCTCTTACTTTCGGCGGAGCGCAGGCAGGCCGACACCGGTTGTCTCGAACCCGCCATCTGCGGCAACGATCTGACCGGTCACGAAGCTTGCCTTGTCCGAGCACAGGAAATGGATGACTTCGGCGATTTCATTTTCGGTGCCGTATCGGCCAAGCGGCATAGCATCAAGATAGGCCGAGATGATTTCAGGCGAATGTACCGCCATGGCGAGTTTGGTTTTGACCGGGCCGGGACAGACGCAGTTGGCGCGAATGCCATATTCGCCAAGTTCGGCGGCCTGTTGTTTGGTCATGTGAATGACTGCGGCCTTTGATGTGCCATAGGCCACACGAAGGGTTGATGCGCGAAGGCCCGAGATCGAGCCGATATTGACAATCGCCCCCTTGGTTTGCTTCAACGCCGGAATAGCGGCCTGAGAGACAAGGAAGACGCCATCAAGGTTGGTTTCCATGATCCGGCGCCAGGTGGCAAAGCTGGTTTCTTCGACCGGCAGGAAGTCGGCAACCCCGGCATTATTGACCACCGCATCAATCTGGCCGAATGCCGCAAGCACATCGGCGATCATTTGATCGACCTGTTCGGGAACCGAGACATCAAAGATAAACGGTTTGGCATCGGAAAGATCGGCAGAGGCACTGAGCAATTCATCCCCGTCACGGTCGATCATCGCGACTTGCCAGCCTTGGGCGATAAACAGTTTGGCGGTGGCCAGTCCAATTCCGCGTGCAGCACCGGTGACCAGGGCGATCTTCTTTGACATCTATTGCGTCCTCTCCTGAAGTGTTTTGCTGTTTGTGCGACATGTTGCCATCGCTTGATGTCATTTAGGCAAAACATTCTTCAGGCGGCAAGTACGGGTTAGGCTCTAATGCCAAAACAATTGGGCGGCATAGACCAGCATCGAGAACAGGCTGATGAAATAGGCGATGGATCGTACGCCATTGACGCCCGGCAGTCGGGTAATACCGGCAATGTAAAACCCGGCATGTGCAATCCGGGCGATCAGGAAAAGGGTGGCGCAAATAATTGTGACCGTGTTGGAAATGTCGATGGCGTGTGCACTAAAGACGATAATCGCAAAGGGAACCAGATTTTCAAGCTGGTTCTGATGGGCGCGAAGGCCACGCGCGGCAATGCCGGTACGTTCGGGCAACATATCGCGATTGCCCATAAGGCGTTTGCCACCAACACCGGGTTGCTTGGCATAGGCGTAGTTATAAATCCATGGCAGGCCAAGGCAGATCAGCGCATTAAGCAATAGAGTGAAAAGTTCGTACGTCACCAGGTATCCAACCATGCTGTTTCATTAATCGACTTACGTCGGAAACTGCATGGTTGGATCAGGGGCGAGGGGAATATGCCGTGCGCTTGCTGCGCTGTGTAGGGTTCAGGTGTCGTCTTCAAATTCCAGAAGGTCGCCGGGTTGGCATTCCAGTTCCTTGCAGATCGCGGCAAGGGTTTCAAACCGCACGCCGCGTACCTTGCCCGATTTCAAAAGCGACAGATTCTGTTCGCTGATGCCGATCCGGGCGGCAAGATCCTTGGACTTCATCTTGCGGGTGGCAAGCATCACATCAAGTCGGACAACAATCCCCATCAGACAAAGCTCCGGTTTTCATCGTCGATCCGGGCTGCTTCGCCAAGAACCCAGGCAATCACAATAATCAGAGCGCCAAGGAAAAGGGTGCTGGCCTCGGCATTACCAAGCCCGATCGACAACATTCTTTCACCCGCCGGACGATGGAAGGTCGCCAGAACCGATGTCACAGCCCCGGTCAGCGGTTTTGCCAGTGTTTGCACCAAAAGCGCGACACCAAAGACCTTAAGGTGCCTGATTGGCGCGGGCTGGAAAATGATGTCACGGGAAAAGGCCCTGAACATCTTGCGCAGATGATTGAGCCCGTAAGCCATGATCAGGGAAGGGATCATCATGACCAGCATGGTGGCGTATTTCTGCCAGCCGGAAAGAGCATGAAGATCGGCAATGCTGACGGTCATCTGACTGCTGCTGGTTTCAATCCAGCCCGGCACATACCAGATGATCGGAACGACAAGAAACTGGAAGATGATGGCAAGCGCACATCCCCAATACAGAACGGTACTGAGGCGACGCACGTTTTGAAGGGTATCAGGTTTAGTTGCGGTCGTCATTTGTGGGGCTCCTGAATGTGGGTATTCTCGAATTGATTTACAAAATTCATGTAAAACATGAATAAATTATCGAAATGAGTCAATGTGAAAACCGTATTCGGGGGCATTCGGTGTAAGAATGCTGGCATAAGTGGATCGTTCCCCTTGCCATGGCCGGGCAGGCATGGAAAATAAAGGCCATGTCAGAAAGCAAAACCAGTTCCCCGATCGCCAAGCCCGTGTCATCGCGCGCAGAAAATGACTGTCAGGAATGCGACACTGCGGCCCGTCTTGGCCTGAGCACCGAACAGGGTGAGGCCGTAACGCGCGATGCATCGCGCGCGGTGGGAGCGGATTTGTCTTTGCCCCATATCGAGGCGGCAGCAAAAATCTTTTCGCTTCTGGGGGATGCCGGGCGCTTGCAACTGGTTCTGCGCTGTATGGAAAAACCGCAAACGGTGAGCGAACTGGCAGATGCGACCAACATGTCGCAATCGCTTTGCAGCCATCATCTGCGTCATTTACGCGATCAGCGGATTCTGGCGTCCGAGCGGCGCGGACGGCATATTTTTTATCAGATTGATGACGAGCATATTTCGCGCGTGGTGCGCGATGTTTTTGCGCATGTCACCCACGACTGATCTTTTTCGTTTGTAGTTCAGCTGTTTGACTGGGTTTACCAGTGTCTATGTTGGTGTCAAAGCCGGGCAACGGGCATGTGCGATTTTGATATTCAAATCATCATTTGAATATTCTTGACAGACCAACATATGAATCCTAGTTTGAATATAACATATGAACAGAAATTTGATCTTTATGAGGTGACTAAATGTCCTTCGTTGCAAAATGGGACGATATTCCGGCGATCGGCAATTGCGGACGGTGTCGGGAAAGCCTGATAGATGCCTTGAACAAGGCAGTTCCCGATCACGGCATTACCGGTGACGGTCAGGGGATCTCTGTGTCCCTTCCGGTCAATGCGGACGAAGATGCAGTCTTGCGCGATATCGTTGCTAAAAAGGGTGGCGCTGTAAGTCATTACCACTGGCAGGTTTCTGGTATGGATTGCGGCTCCTGCGTGGCAAAGATCGAAACCGCACTGGGCAAAGTTGACGGTGTGTCTTGCGTGGATGTGTCGATGATGCGCGAAACCGTAACTCTGGGCATTGATGATGCCCACACCGACAGCCGCAACAGCATCACAACCATGCTGACCAAACTTGGCTATCCGGCACAGGAAAAGCCGGTTCCGGGCAGCATGGACACTTTGGCAAAAGCTTCTTGCTGCGGGGCAAGCAGTTGCTCCGATGCCAAGTCCGGCCAGGACCAAGGCCCTCTCGGTCAGGATGGCAATCCGGTCGACGCGCAAAAAGCGCGCTGGTATGCGCCATGGTCTTCAGAGAATGACGAAATCGCCTTTGCCGCTATCTTCCTGCTGCTGGGCGGGGCGACCGGTGCGCTGGTGCCGGCAACGTCACCCTATGCGATGTCAATTGCCTCGATCCTTGCGGCTGTGCCGGTGATGAAGAAGGCGCTGCGGCTTGCACAAAGTGGGGCCATCTTCTCGATCGAACTTTTGATGTCGGTTGCGGTTATCGGGGCCGTGGCCATTGGCGAAAGTCTTGAAGCCGGGATGGTTGTTTTGCTGTTTGCCATCGGTGAACGGCTTGAAGGTGTTGCGGCCGGGCGGGCGCGAAGTGGCGTCAAGGCCCTGATGAAGCTGGCACCTGAACAGGCACGTCTGGTGCGTGATGGCGGCTTCGAAACCGTTTCCCCCGCACAACTGGCGCAAAACGATCTCGTCGAAATCCGTCCGGGTGAACGTATTCCGGCTGATGGGGTGATTGCCTCCGGCGCGGCCGAGGTCGACAACAGCCACCTGACGGGGGAGTCTGTTCCGGTCTATCGCAAGGAAGGTGACGAAGTCTTTGCCGGTGCCATCGTCACCGACAGTCCGGTTCGGATGGCAGTGACCCGCGCAGCCGGGCAAACCATGCTTGATCGCGTGATCGAACTGGTCGAGCAAAGCGAAAAACACAAGGCACCGGTAGAACGGTTTGTTGCCAAATTTGCCCGCATCTATACCCCGATCATCATGGCGCTGGCGGCGGCGACAGTTGTTATTCCGCCGGTTGTGTTTGGCCAGTCATGGGATGAGTGGATTTATCGTGGTTTGGCATTATTGCTGATCGGTTGCCCCTGTGCGCTGGTGATTTCGACTCCGGCGGCGGTGACATCCGCATTGGCGCGTGCCACCCGGATCGGACTTCTGGTCAAGGGCGGTGCCGGGCTTGAGCTGATCGGGGCGGTTCGCACCATGGCGTTTGACAAGACCGGGACCCTGACCGAAGGCAAACCGAAACTTGCGGCGATCAAGACCACGGATGGGTATGGCGAGAACGGTCTTCTGACCATTGCTGCGGCACTTGAAACCGTGACGTCCCATCCTCTGGCCCGTGCTGTGGTGCAGGCCGCGGAAAACCGGAACCTTGAACTGCCGGTGATCGACAATGCCAGAACCATTGCCGGAGCAGGGGTGGAAGGCAAGATTGACGGTGTGATCTATCAGGTGGGGGCGGCAACCCGTCTTGGCGTAACGCCTGATGGCGAGATTGCTGACTGGCTTGCAGCGCAAGAGGAAGAAGGCAGCACGGCGGTCGTGATCCTCAAGGATGGTATGGTCATTGGTGCTCTGGCGCTGCGTGATGTGGCGCGCCCGGATGCCAAGGCCGCCCTTGCCGACCTTAACAGGCTTAACATTACACCTGTAATGTTGACCGGGGATGCCACCCGTGTTGCCAGGCGGATGGCTGCTGAACTGGGCATGGATTACCGTGCGGAATTGATGCCCGAAGACAAGCTTAACGCGCTTTCGGCCCTGCGCGACGATCCCAAACGCTCTGGCCCGGTGGCGATGGTTGGTGACGGGATTAATGATGCCCCGGCGCTAAAGGTTGCTGATGTCGGGATCGCGATTGGTGGGGGAACGGATATCGCACTTGAGGCCGCCGATGCGGTTGCGGTCAAGGATCGTCTTGGCGATGTGGTCAATCTGGTCAAGCTATCGCGTGCGGCACGCCGTGTCATTCGCGAGAACATCACGATTGCGCTGGGGCTTAAGGCAGTCTTTCTGGTGACCTCGATCACGGGGTTGACGGGATTGTGGCTGGCGGTTCTGGCCGATACCGGTGCGACCGTTCTGGTCACGATCAACAGTCTGAGGCTTCTGGTCGCCTTGCGCAAAGCGAGATAGTCAGATGCTGTAATCCTCTGATTTCTACCGGTTTCAGAGACTGGTTCGAACAGGGATGAATAAAGGAAAATGCCGCCAGTCTGTGGATGCAGACGGCGGCATTTTCTTTGTCTGTATGTCCGAGATTTTCACGGGAAGGCGCGGGCGGGGCAAAACGAAATTGACTCCCGTTAAAAAACGCTGCTAGTTTAAATCCGAAACAACGGTATCAATTCCGCTATAACGGAATTTAAGAAACTACCCAGCATGTGTGGCTCATTAAAACGCGGAGACAAAAGATGACTTTTATTAAAACGCTCGCCGTTGCGACGGTGATGACGGCTGCTGCCGGTTCTGCCATGGCACAGGAAGCAAGCAAGCTTCAGGAAGTGCTTGATCGTGGTTATCTTGTTCTGGGGACCGGTTCGACCAACCCGCCCTGGCACTTCATGGACAGCGACAACACGCTCAAGGGTTTTGACGTTGACATGGGCCGTCTTGTCGCAAAGGCGCTGTTCGGTGACCCGGATAAAATCCAGTATGTTCAGCAGTCTGGTGATGCCCGTATTCCGAACCTGGTAACCGACAAGGTTGACCTGTCCTGCCAGTTCATGACCGTCACCGCCGAACGTGCCCAGCAGATCGAATTCACCATTCCTTACTATCGCGAAGGCGTTGGCCTGCTTTTGATGGCAAATGGCGACTATGCCGACTATGACGCGCTGAAAGCAGCCGGTGATGATGTGACCGTGGCGGTTCTTCAGAACGTCTATGCCGAAGAAATGGTCCATGCGGCCCTGCCGGAAGCAGAAGTCGACCAGTATGACAGCGTTGATCTGATGTATCAGGCCCTGAATTCAGGCCGTGCAGAAGCCGCCGCAACCGATCAGTCGGCCTTGCGCTGGTTCATGGTTCAGAACCCGGGCCGTTACGAGGATGCAGGTTACGCCTGGAACCCGCAGAGCTATTCCTGTGGCGTTAAACCGGGTGATCAGCGTTGGCTGAACTTTGTTAACACCGTTCTTCATGAAGGCATGACCGGCGTTGAGTTCCCGTTCTATGCTGAAAGCTTCAAGACCTGGTTCGGTGAAGAACTGGCCGTGCCGAAAATCGGCTTCCCTGTCGAGTACAAGTAACGCGTTCAGCATCCTGAAAGAACTGTTTTGAATTACGATTTCAATTTTGACGTCATCTGGCGCAATTGGGAACTTCTGGCTCAGGGACTTGGTCTGGGACTGTTTCTTGCCATTGTGTCGATTGCGATCGGCTGCTTGATTGGTCTTCTTGCTGCTTTCGGGATGCTGTCCCGCCACAAGATTTTGCGCTGGATTGCGGGGGGATATGTCTCCGCAATCCGCAATACCCCGATCCTTGTGCTGATCCTGTTTTGCTATTTTGCCCTGCCGCAATTGGGCATCGCACTCGACAAGATTTCATCCTTTATCTTCACGCTGTCGATTTATGCCGGTGCCTATCTGGCCGAGGTATTCCGGTCGGGGCTTGTTGCCTTGCCAAAAGGCTTGCGTGAAGCCGGACTGGCGATTGGTCTGACCGAATTCAAGATCAAGACCAACATCATCATTCCGGTGATGTTCCGTAACGTTTTGCCATCGCTTTCGAACAACTTCATTTCCCTGTTCAAGGATACCTCGCTGGCGGCGGCAATTGCGGTGCCCGATCTGACTTTCTATGCCCGCAAGATCAATGTCGAAAGCTTCCGGGTGATTGAAACCTGGATGGTGGCGTCGATGATTTATGTCGTGGCTTGCTATGTGATCGCGTGGCTGTTGCGCCGTCTTGAACAGCGTCTTGCTGTTCCTCGTTGAAAGGGTTTCAGGTGAATTTCTCTCTTTTCTTTACAGAGTTGTGGAATGCCCGGATGAACCTGCTGGACGGGCTTGGCGACACAATTCTGATATCGGTCTCGTCGGTTGTGCTTGGCACCATTCTGGGCGTGTTTGTTGGTTTGGCAATGACATACGGGCAGCGCTGGCTGCGCTTTATCGTGCGGCTCTATATCGACTTTCTGCGCGGGACGCCTGTTTTCGTTCTGATCCTTGCCTGCTTTTACGTTCTGTCGGTGGTCGGTGTTGACCTGACAGCATTTCAGGCAGGGGTGCTGGCGCTGACGCTGTTTTGTTCGTCCCATGTCGGTGAAATTGTGCGCGGGGCGTTGTCGGCGATTGCGGTCGGACAGACCGAGGCGGCCAAATCAATCGGCCTGACCTTTATGCAGACCTTTGTCTATGTCCTGCTGCCACAGGCCTTGCGCCAGATTTTGCCAACCTGGGTGAATACCGCAACCGAGATCGTCAAGGCATCGACATTGCTGTCGATCATCGGTGTGGTCGAGCTGTTGCTGGCTACCCAGCAGGTGATTGCGCGTACATATCTCAGTCTCGAATTCTATCTGTTCGCAGGCTTTGTCTATTTCCTTTTGAACTTCGTGATCGAGCAAGCCGGCCGTGCTGTCGAGCGTCGCATTTCGATCCCTTAATGAGGCTATCATGTCCCCAATTCTGACTATTTCCGGTCTTCACAAGAGTTTTGGTGAACTCGAGGTTCTCAAAGGTATCGATCTTACGATGCAGCAGGGCGACGTTGTTTCCCTGATCGGGTCTTCCGGTTCTGGCAAAACAACACTTCTGCGCTGTGTGAACCTGCTTGAAGACTTCGAAAAAGGGTCGATCGAGCTTGCCGGTCAAAAAATCGGCTATCGCGAAGATGGTGCCGGGCAACGCCGCCGTTTGCCGGAACGCGAAGTGGCCCGCCAGCGTTCGATG
Source organism: Thalassospira profundimaris (assembly GCF_003326795.1). Taxonomy (GTDB): domain Bacteria; phylum Pseudomonadota; class Alphaproteobacteria; order Rhodospirillales; family Thalassospiraceae; genus Thalassospira; species Thalassospira profundimaris_C. The sequence goes on from NZ_JPWI01000012.1 coordinate 111,584, forward strand.
ACCGGCATGGCGTTCCAGCAGTTCAATCTGTTTCCGCATATGACGGCCATCCGAAACGTGATGCTGGGTCTGATCAAGACCAAAAACATGCCAAAGGACGAAGCACGTGAAGTTGCCCAAAAGTGGCTTGAACGTGTGGGCATGGCTGCACGCAGCGATCATTATCCCGGTCAGCTTTCCGGCGGGCAGCAGCAACGTGTCGCAATTGCACGCGCCATCGCCATGAACCCGCAGATCATGCTGTTTGACGAAGTAACATCCGCCCTTGATCCCGAACTGGTTGCCGAGGTTCTTGCCGTGGTGCGCGATCTGGCGGTTGAGGGGATGACCATGTTGCTGGTGACGCATGAAATGCGCTTTGCGCGCGACGTTTCGACCAAGGTCGTTTTCATGCATCAGGGGCGCATTCACGAAGAAGGCACCCCCGACGAGATTTTTGGTGCGCCCAAAACCGAACGACTGCAGGGCTTCCTTGCAAATTCCGAAATCTGAATCAGGAGATCATTTATGAGCATTAAAAGACATGGCGTTGGCGAAGGCAAAGGCAGCGGGCAGAAAACACTGCCATTTGCCAAGGCCACAGAAGCCGACGGCTGGCTTTATGTCTCAGGACAGACACCGATGCGTGACGGCGAAGTCGTCGGCACCGGGATTGTCCAGCAATCGCACATCGCGATCGAGAACATGCTGAAGATTGTCGAGGATGCCGGCTATGACAAGGCCGATATCATGCGCATCGGCGTATGGCTTGACGATGCCCGGGATTTCTGGAGCTTCAACGGCGTTTTCGAAGAATATTTTGGCGAAAATCCCCCGGCGCGTGCATGTGTTCAATCCTCAATGGTGGTTGATTGCAAAGTTGAGGTCGACTGCATTGCCTTTCGTAAGGCATAAGCTAGTTGAATAATAAGACATGATTTAAGCGGGGCGATGGGGGTTATGAAAGAAGGTCAGACACGTAAACGTGCGCGCGGCATTGATCGTGCGTTTGATATTCTTGATCATCTGCGTGATGTCAGAACCTCCCAGCGTCCCGCTGAAATCGCCCAGGCGCTTGGTGCGCCAACATCTACGATCTATGACCTGATCGGCACTTTGCTGGATCACGGTATGCTTGAGGTTACCGATGCGAACGGATCGGTTTTCCTCGGGCGTCGTGTCTATTTCCTCGGACTGGCCTATAGCGACTATTTCGACCTGACCCGTCAGGCCGCCACGGTGCTTGATGAAATCACCGCCAGCACCAAGGAAACGTCGCAGTTCTGTATGCTTGATGGCGGCAAGTACACCGTCGCCCTGCAGCGCGAAGGCAGCCGTCCGTTTCGCATCAAGGCCGATGTCGGGCAACGCACATCCATTCCCTGGACCGCATCGGGCCGCTTGTTGCTGGGCCATCTGAGTGACGATGAAATTCGGGACCTGATCCCCGAAGAAGATTTCATTCTTCCTGATGGCACCCGGATGGATGTTGACGCCTATATCGCGGAAATCCGCAAGGCGCATATTGATCGGTTTTTCTCGTTTGACAGCATCGTTGATACCTTCACCCATTGCTTTGCGGCACCGGTCTATGACCGCAAGGGTATCTGTGCTGCGACCGTCTGTATCGTCGCCCCCAAGGAAGATGCCCGCGAGAATTATCAGCTTTACAAGAATGCGCTGCAAACCGCAGGCATGAAACTGTCACAAGGCAGCTAGAACGGCGATCACCCTGCAACCTTACAGGTTCAGGGGCGTGGCGCTATTGCGTGCCGTTTGCCAAAGATAAAGATATCCGGAAAAGAGAAAGCGGCGGTTATCGTTTCCCGCATCGATAACCACCGCTTTACCACCTTGAGAGGCCTACGGGGAGAGAGGACCCGTAGGTTGAGAGACAAGCCATTTTGGGGACAAAATGCGAATGGGTTGCATTCGCGGGCTGTGTCGAGACCTGTTATAGGCGAGGGAAAATTGGAACGCAAGTGAAAATCGTTCTCATTTGCGCAAGATTTTTGGTTGATGACGGTGTTGCCAAATTATCCCTACAAAAACAGTTGGTTAATCTGCCGGTTTTCTGCGGTTTTAAAGCCCTGGAAAGCATAGAATCCACAACATATGTGCGGGTTTTATCGGGTTTCAAGGATCGGGATATCAGGTGCTTATGCGCCGCAAATGATTGTCCCAATGCAGCGATTTATGAGAAGCGTCGGGCAATTCAACGCGCTTACGGCGAATCGCATCCATGCGCCAGCCATTACCAAGGCCGCTGGTGCCGACAAATTCGCCGGGGCGGTCCGTTGCCGCAAGACCACAGCCATCCGGGGCCGCGATATGGGTCAGGAAGTCATTGGTTTTAGCATCCCAGAATGTGACAAGCCCGCCACGCGGGCAGGAAATGCCAAAGACCTGACCAGACGCATCAAAGCGCACAGACCCGCAATATTGGCGCATGCGATATTGCACATTGTCAGGTGCCTCGATCGGGCGGATTTCCTTGCCCGGTTGCCAGACACCGACAAGCGGGACCTGATCATTAATCTCGCCCTGATACTGGAAGCCTGCGGCAATCGTGCCATTGGCTGAGACATCAAGGTGGCGGATCGACAATTGATGCCAGTCATGTTTGAGCGCCGTCTGATGGATCAGCTCGCCGGTGCGGCGATCAATGATCGACAGGTTGGGTTCCATGGAATCAATGTTAAGCGGCGTACGACCGTCGAAATCGGGATGGGTGTGAAGCCCGCCATTGGCAATCACAAGCTGTTCGCCACCGGGCATCAGATGCAATTCATGCGGGCCGGTGCCATAACTGTCAAATTCGGCCACCCGGCGATAGCCATCCTTGGCATCCCAGACCGAAACAACGCCACGCGCATGATCAAAATCGTTTTCGGTGATGTAAAGAAAACGTCCATCGTTGGAATAAATCGCATGACCATAAAACCGGCGATCTTCCGGGCAATGCAGCTTGGCGCGGACTTCGCCGGTATGACGATCAAGGATCAGGCCGTAAAGACCCGGGCGACGTTCGACCGCTGCCACATCAACATGGTTCGGGCGCAAACCGATATCATGACCACGCCCCGGCAGAGCCTGTTCAAACAGGATCTTGCCCGACGCGTTAAAGGCGCTGACATAGTAATCATCGGCATTCCCGGCACTGGCGGAAATATAGACCGCACGGTCTTCGATGGCCGGAGTGCTTGCCGCGCGCGCGATATCAAGCGGCAAAAGGGTAAATGCCCCGCCAACACCCATGAGTTTCAAAAACTCGCGACGTTGATGTCTCATTTTCTTCTCCGGTTATGAGAGCTCCGCTTTGATTGCTCAGTCGCCATCAAGCGCATTGAAACCGCCACCAAGCTGGGTGGTGCCGCCAATGTCGTTCTCGACCAGCGTAATCAGGAAATCGATCTGCGATTTGAACTCGGAAAGCTTGGCATAGCCATCTGGCTGCGCTAGCAGTTCATCGATTGACGGCGGCAGGTTATTTGCCGCGTCAATGACGGTTTGCCAGTTCAGGCGGAAGGACCGATCCAGAAGGCTGTTGTCGATCAGCGATGCCATACCCGCACCCTCGGTGCCGACACCGCCCCATTTGCCGTCATAAATGGCAAATAGCCCAGTCAGGTTATGGACAATGTTGCGCAAGGACCGCTTGGCGACTTCGCTTTCGCCACGGCTGGCCTTGGCATCCTGTTCATTTTCGCCCAGCGGACGGCCAAGCTTCTGGGCCGAGATAATCAGCAAGCCTTCGTGAAGGGCACGATAAAGATCGGTCGCGGCAAATTTCGCCGTCGGGTAATCTATGCTGTCGGGGCCTGCTGTGCTCATGGCTTCGGCAAATTCCGGCCATTCGTCAAGCAGCTCGCCGGTGATGGTCTGAAGATTGGTGGCAATGGCTGAGCCGTACTGACACAGGAAGACACCGTCTTCGTCACCCTTGCTCAGATGGTCGGCATTCTTGTCATCAAACAGGACTTCCTCAAGTGCGGGGAACCCCTGAAGGGCCGCACTTGCTTCGGCAAGCTGGGCCGGATCGGTATAGCTTGCCGGTTTGCTAAACAGCAGTTTCCGGAATTGCCGTGCAGCAGTACCATGTTTGTCGGGCCAATATTCGATATGCTGATCCCGGCCATTGGCAACCAGTGGCCCCATGCGCCAGGGCTGGATTTCCTGCCAGATATCCATCGCACTATTGAATTCGTTCTGAACGTCTTTGAGATCATCTGCATCCGGATCGGCACAGAAATCCTTGATGGATTTGGTCAGCTCTGATGCCGCGTCATGAAATTCATCAAGCTTGGGCGGCATCACCGTATTCAGAAGATGCGACAATACGGCACTGTATTTCCTTTCGGGGATATCGGCATGGGCAGGAGGAGCACCAAAACCGGTAACCAGTACGGTCGTGACTGAAAGCAGCGTGATACGCCAGAACGATTTTTGCGGCATATGTCTTTTCCGAATATTCACGGGATTTGAAACACTTATACAGGCTTAAAGCGACTTTAGAAACGCAAGCAGTTTCCTGCGCTCGGATGGTGGCAGCATTGTGACAGAATGGCGCGCAGGCTCCGCTTCGCCGCCATGCCACAGGACGGCCTCAAGGATGGTTCGTGCCCGGCCGTCATGAAGGAAACCGGCACGTGGATCGATCTGTTTGGCCAGCCCCAGTCCCCAAAGCGGTGGTGTCCGCCATTCGCGGCCTGATGCCTGGGCTTCGGGCCGATGATCTGCAAGGCCTTCTCCCATGTCATGCAGAAGCAAGTCGCTATAGGGCCAGATCACCTGACCGGATTGCTCCGTCATATCCGTGCGTTCCGGAAGCTGGTAACGGGGCGTATGACAGGATGCACAGCCGATGGAGTCAAAAATCTTCTGCCCGGCCACGACATCCGCATCGTCGGCATTGGTGCGCACCGGCGGGGCAAGGTTTCGGGTGTAATAAAGCACAAGGTCAGTGACCTGCGAATGGGCTTCAAGATTTTCAAATTCCGGATCATTGCCGTTCGGTGCGTTCAGGCAAGCCGTTTGGGCGCTGGTACAATCGCCTGATCCAGCGGGATAAAGCGGGGTGGATAATCCGACATCAAACTGGAACGCATTCTGGTTTTGCTGGTCAAGGCTTGGCATTCCTGCCTTCCAGCCAAACCGCCCGATGGCAAGTTGTCCCTTGGCAATATCCCAGACATGATTGACCCGGCCGGAAATCCCGTCGCCATCAGCGTCTTGTGGATCAGCGCGCGCAAGCAGCAACTCGTCAGGAATGGCTTCGAGCAATCCAAGCCCGATCATCGGCGGGGCAAGGCGTGGCGAAACCATCACATCAGGATGAAGCGGTCCATAAGCCAGATCGGTCATCTGATAATCGGGCTTTTGTAGTGTAATGACGTCTCCATCAGACAGGGTGACATCGATATTTTCATAACTGACCTTCACGCGTCCTTCGGCATTGATGCCCGCGACCGAGAAATCCTGAAACTGGCCGCCATAGACCGGGTCGGGAATGGCTGCGATCTTGCCATCAAGGTGATCGCGTAGCTGACCGGCTGTTTGCGGCGGGATTGAAAGGCGCAGCAACATGGATGTTGCGCCTTCTTCGGGATTGTTGTCATCAACCGGATGGCCGCGACCATTGCGGATATGACATCCATTGCAGGCCCGCGAATTGAAAAGGGGGCCAAGACCGTCTGCGGTTTTGGTGCGTGTCGGCGCGGTGACCCAAAGCCTTTGAAAAAGGGCCTCGCCAAGCTTGAAATCAAGCCGCTTTTCAAAGGTCATGTTGGCTGAATAATGGGTGAAGACATTCCGCCCGTCGGCATTTGACCAACTGGTATTGCCCCCCGGAAAGGCAGGGTCATCAACCTGTTGGGCAAAGGCTGTCGGGTTCAGGGCACTAACCGTCATCACGGCAAGACCGGACAAGGCAAGATGGCGCAGGGCAGGAACGAAACGTTTCATGACGATTTTGGTCTTATGATTATTGTAAAAGCAAAACGGCGGGAGACTGAATCCCCCGCCGTTCAGTGCCATCAAGGCAGGTGTCGAGTCATCAGGCTCAGTTGACTGCAGACGGATTATCAAGGCTGTCAGAGCCTTCGAATTCAATGCCGTCAATGCCAACAGCAGCAATGATCTGTTCAATCGATTTGGTCTGATCAACCAGTGCATCAACAAAGGTCTGAACAACAGCGTTGCCGTCGTCATTGCCCATGGCGATCAGCTGATCGAAATGTTCACCACCCTGTGCACGGGTAACCATGGCTTTGCCTGCCAGAACCGACGTCGCAAGCTTGCCGCGCAGTTCGGTATCAAGAGCGGCGTCCTTGGCGGCTACCAGATCGGAAAGTGCCGGACCTTCAACGACCGAACCGTCAACGCGCGTGTAACGGCCAAGATAAACGTTCTGAATGCCAAGTGCGTCATAGAAGTGGCTGTTGTGGGTGTTGTCCGAGAAGCAATCATGCTCTTCTTCCGGATCATGAAGCAGCAGACCAAGCTTGGTGCGCTCGCCGCCCAGTTCGCCATAAGACAGCGACCCCATACCGGTCACAATCGCAGTCAGGCCCGGAACACCATCACCTTCAAGAACGGTTTCGCGTGCTTCGCCACCATCGGCCCACTGTTCGGTGATCCATTCCAGATCGGATACCAGAAGCTCGCCCGCCGCTTTGAGATATGCGCCACGGCGGTCGCAATTATCGTTGGTGCACGCATCACCGCCTGCATAGTCGGTCCATTCACGTGCACCGGCACCGGCATCGGTCCCGTTAAGGTCTTGACCCCAAAGCAGGAATTCAATCGCATGATAGCCGGTCGCAACGTTTGATTCGACATCGTCGATTTCATGCAAGTCTTCAAGAAGGGCGGCATCAATGATTGATGCATCAATGGTCGTGCCTGAAATGTTCAGGCTCGGATTTGCGATGACATTAGCGGTATAGGCCGGGTTTTCTTCACTTTCTTCGCCGTAAAGGCCGGTTTCGACATAGTCGATCAGACCTTCGTCAAGCGGCCATGCATTTACCTTGCCTTCCCAGTCATCGACGATGGCATTGCCAAAACGATAAACTTCGGTCTGCTGATATGGCACCCGTGCAGCAAGCCATGCAGACTTTGCCGCGCCAAAGGTCTCGGCCGAGGGTTGCGCGATCAGTGCATCAATTGCGGATTGTAACTTCTTGGCCGTGATCAGTGAGTCTTCGTAACCGGCATGTGCGATATCGGCATAGGTTGTCAGAACGTCTTTGGCGCCCGGTGCGGCATAGGCCTGCACGCCAAGGGTCGAAACCAAAGCGGCCGTCCCGAGAATTTTTGCGATTTTCATAGGAGTTCCCATCTATCCCTGAAAGTGAGCCAAGGGCAGTGCCCTGCGGATCAAAAGGCGAGTGAATCTTTGCAAACGAAGAAATCTGGTCCCCGATCTTCGCCCCGATCCAGATGCTTTCAGTCCAAGTGATACTGCTTATGATAATGATTTTCAATTGAAGAATGGGTTTGTTGCGAAATATTCACGTTTTCTGAATGTGATACCCGCAAATTGATCTGGTCTTAAAGAAATGGCAGGGCATTATCAGTTTAAGTTGTGCAACAGACCGGACCAGAATTTCGTTACGCCAGGAGGGACCAGATGAGCCATCAGATGTCAGATCAAAAGAAAGTCAAACTCTGGGACTTCCCGGTGCGCCTGTTCCACTGGGCACTGGTTGTGGCCATTGTCACCGCATGGTGGACCAACCGGCAACTGATGATCGATATCCACGCCATTGCCGGATACAGCGTGCTGGCACTTGTTCTGTTTCGCATCATCTGGGGATTTGTCGGAAGTTCGAACGCGCGGTTCGGGTCTTTTATAAAGGGACCGGACAAGGTCATCGGATATGCGGTTAAAATCCCGACTGGCTCGATGGCTGAACTGACCTATGCCGGGCATAATCCGGCCGGGGGCTGGATGGTTGTGGTTCTGATCGTTCTGGTCGCTATTCAGGCGATCAGCGGTCTTTTTGCCAGCGAAGACACCTTCCTGTTCTTTGACGGGCCGCTTGTTGCTCATGTCAGTTCCGATGTTGCACGCATCATGAACTGGATCCATCGCACCAATATCAATCTGATTTACGTAATGGTCGGGCTGCATGTCTTTGCAGCCCTGTTCTACCTGGTGGCAAAGCGTGAAAACCTGATCGGTGCGATGGTAACAGGTGTGCGAACGGTGCCGGTAGAGATGGCAGCCAGATTTGCACAAATCCGCTTTGCGTCCCCGGTTGTCGGAATTGCGATCCTGATTGTTTGCGGGTTGATCGTCTGGGGGATGGTTACGGTTGCGCGCGGCTAGAACTGTTCGTGTCACAGCATGAAAATCAAAGGCCACCAGTGCGATGCGCTAGTGGCCTTTTTGATTATATGCCCCCGATCCGGGTTTTGGTGTGCTGAGCTATCAGCAGGGGGGAGAAAAAGCCGGATCAGGGACACTTGCCCCGGGGTAAGGGCGAGACAGATATGATTATTTCGACCGATAGGTGTCGTGGCATCCTTTGCAGGTCTTGCCAAGATCGCCCATCGCTGCACCCATTGCCGACTTGTCACCGGCAACAGCCGCCACGGCAAGGGCTGCTTCCCTGAGTTCCGGGAAACGACCGGAAAAATCATCCCAGTCGGTCCAGACTTTCTCGGTCGCGGTGGTTTTTACCGTCGCACCCGTTGTTTGGGGTTCGAAGGCGGCCGGGGCACTTGCTGCGGCAAAGGCAATGCCATTGGCAAGATTGCGCAAGACCGGATCAGGAAGATCACATTGTCCCTTAAGGTAACATCCAAGTGTTCCCATAGCGCCGCCAATCCCGTCCATCAACATCTGGCGGTTTTGTACGGCACCATTATCCATCATCTCGTCAGCGTTGGCATTGATCGGCATGATGCTGCCCGCGGCGATCATCGCGCCGAACAGTCCTGCAGTAACAAGGTGCTTCATGGCTTCTCTCTATTGTCGTTTGCGTGGTCTCTCTGATCGCGAAACAGGCGTTTGTTTCTTTTCTCTCTTGGAAGCATCTTGTTGCTTCATGCCTGTCGCTCAGCTTAGTGTCCCAGTTGCGCCCCTAAAACCGGAATCACAAGCGCGTGAGTAGAAAGATTTTTTCGACACATGCGTCAAAGGAACTACCAGATATGTCGACCGCTGCCCCACATGATGCTTCGACCGCCAATGAAACTGCCATCCGCGAAGGCCGTGCGCGTGCGCGCAGTCTTATCCGCGACTGGGACCTGAAACGTGCCTATATCAATGGTGTCTGGCAGGATGCCGACAGCAAGGAGGTCCTTGACGTCATTGACCCTGCGCGGGGCGATGTCATCGGGGCGGTTCCGTTCATGCGTACGTCCGAGGCGCGCCGTGCAATCGATGCCGCCCATGATGCCTTTCCGGGCTGGTCGCGCCTGTTGGCCAAGGACCGCGCTGTCATCGTGCGACGCTGGCGCGATCTGCTTGAAACCCATCAGGAAGACCTGGCTGCCCTTATCACGCTTGAGCAGGGTAAACCCTATGATCAGGCCCTGCGCGAAGTGATCGGGGCAATTGCCTATGCCGAATGGTATGGCGAAGAAGCCAAGCGCGCCTATGGTCAGACCATGCCAGCCACCCAGCGCGACCGCCGTGTCGTGGTGCAAAAGCATCCGGTGGGCGTGGTGGCGGCAATCACGCCATGGAACTTTCCGCTGACCATGGTTGTGCGCAAATGTGCGCCTGCCCTGGCAGCAGGCTGTACCGTTATTGTCAAACCGGCCGAAGATACGCCGCTTTCGGCATTGGCCGCAGCAAAGCTTGCCGAGCAGGCGGGTTTCCCTGCCGGGGTCTTTAACGTGGTGACGGGGCTTCCCCAACCGATTGCCGAGGCTCTGACAGGCGATGAACGCGTCCGGATGTTGTCCTTTACCGGGTCGACCGAAGTTGGCAAACGGCTGATGGTGCAATGTGCGCCCACCATGAAAAAGCTGTCGCTTGAGCTTGGTGGCAATGCACCCTTTATCGTTATGGATGATGCCGATATTGATGCCGCGGTTGCCGGGGCGATGATTTCGAAATTCCGCAATAGCGGCCAGACCTGCGTTTGTGCCAACCGCATCTTTGTCCAGGACAGTGTCTATGAGGCATTCGTTTCAAAGTTCATTGCAGCAAGCAACGCACAGACCATCGGCAACGGCTTCGTGCCCGGAACGGATATCGGCCCGCTGATCAATCGTCAGGCGGTGGCCAAGGTCAAACGTTTGGTCGAGAATGCCCAGAAAGCCGGGGCGACACTGATTTATGGCGCAGAGATGCCGGGCGAAGGACATTTCGTCCGTCCGCTGGTGATGACGGATGTTCCCCATGATGCTGACTGTTTTGACGAGGAGCTGTTTGCCCCGGTCGCCCCGATTTACCGTTTCTCGACCGAGGATGAGGTGATCGAACTTGCCAACCGGGTGCGCACCGGCCTGTCATCCTATCTTTATAGCCGTGATATCGGCCGGGTTCAGCGGATTGCTGATCGTCTTGAGACCGGTGTTGTCGGGATCAATGACGGCACCACCAGCCATGAAGGCGCGCCTTTTGGCGGGGTAAAGGAAAGCGGGCAGGGCCGCGAAGGCGGTCATTGGGGGCTTGAGGAATATCTTGAACCCAAATACCTCAATTACGCGATTGGTTAGTGTGGACTGACGCGACCCCAAATACCGCTCAAATCACAGATCGGAAAACGGCAATTGCCTTCCTGGCTTTTGCCGTTTTTTGCTTTTGGCAAAGCCATGCAAAATTGTTTGGTCGGACTCCGGCGAAAAAACCGGATGATTTTAACGTATTTGGCAAAAAAATCGCGGTGGCCAAAGCTGTTTTTCGCATGGTTTCTTCTACTGGTTTATGGAAACGAGGCTCTGAACAGGGCAGAAATCTCTAATTAATCCAGTTCTGATGTCCGGTTGAAGCAGAGGCTTTTTGAAAATATCCAGCAAATCGAAGCTGTTATTTGTCATGATACATTCATGCGTTATGCGCATGCGGTAATTGTGGCGGTAATGTTTCACGTTATGCATAACGTGCATGGGTGGAGTGAGGAATCTCTTCTCGTGGGAATGTAAAAACAGGCGTACACCGGTTTTCAGAGAATGTAACGCAAAACCCAGACGCGATATGCGCGGGATGCTTTTGAAAGGAAACGGACATGAAAATGTATCGTGATTATGACCTGGTTGCCCTGCAGCGCGAAGCAGAACATCTCCGTGCGGCTGCAATGCGCAGCATGTTTCTGGCAGTCGTTCGCAAGGTTGCTGCACTGTTCGGTGCAAACCGTAAGCCGCATGGCGGCGTACCGGCTGGCGCATAAGTTCGCCCTCCAAAGAATTCCGGTGCCAGTTCCGTCTGGTATCTTGAAAAACACCTCCGCAATCCTCCCATGCGGGGGTGTTTTCGTATGTATGCTTCACCTTCGGAGCCGAGCCGGTTATTAAGGGGGAATATCCCGCCTGAATTCCGGAGAAACTGGTTCTTATGAAACTCGCTCATTATGCCTTTGGTGAAGAAAATCGCGACAATGGAACCATTGTAATTGTCCATGGTCTGTTCGGGCAGGCCCGGAACTGGACCGCGATTGCCCGGCGTCTGGCGGAAAAATACCACGTGGTGACTGCGGATTTGCGCAACCATGGCCGGTCAGACTGGGATATGGAAATGACCTATCCCGTGATGGCATCCGACCTTGCCGAACTGATCCGCGATGTTTCTGATAAACCGGTTCATCTGGTCGGGCATTCGATGGGGGGGAAGGCATCGATGGTGCTGTCGCTGTCGAAAGATTCCGGTCTGGTGGCTGATCTGGTGATCGTCGATATCGCCCCGGTTCGCTACGAACACGATTACACCGGTTATATCAGTGCAATGCGCGGTGTCGATTTTGATGCGGTGACCCGCCGTGCCGAGGTCGAAGATGCCCTTTCATCGGGTGTCTCGGAAAAGGGTATCCGTCAGTTTCTCGCCCAGAATGTCACGACAGACAAGGATACCGGCAAAATGTCATGGCAGGTCAATATTGATGCCATGGCCGCCCATCTTGCTGACATTATTGGCTGGCCCGAGGGCGAGGTAGCCGGTTCCTATGACGGTGATGTTCTGTTTATCTCGGGTGCGAATTCCCACTATGTCGATCCCAAGGATCGCGATCATATCAAATCGCTGTTTCCCAAGGCCGCCTTTACCAGCATCAAGGGGGCGGGCCACTGGGTACATGCCGAAAAGCCCGATGCGGTTCTTTTGACCCTGTCTGCATTTTTGAACCGCTAGTTCGCAAAAGCCGGAGACACCATGTCAGATCTGCCCAAAGGCTGGTTGATCCCCGACCAGGACCATGTGCGTATTGATGATATCGAATGTCTGTCTGACAACTGGTATCACCTTTATCGCGTCAGTTTTGACCTGAAACGATCCGACGGGACGTGGCAGCACCAGACGCGCGAAGCCTATGAGCGCGGCAACGGGGCGGGCATTCTTCTTTATAACCGTGCGGACAGGACAGTGATCCTGACCCGGCAATTCCGGTTGCCGTCTTTTGTGAATGGCAATTCGGACGGCATGCTGATTGAAGTGCCGGCTGGCCTGCTTGATGATCGCGATCCCGCTGCCGCCGTCATTGCAGAGGTCGAGGAAGAAACAGGATATCGTATCGGCAAGCCGGAAAAGGTCTTTGACCTTTTCATGAGCCCGGGCTCCGTGACTGAGCGTCTGCATCTGTTCGTTGCCGAGGTCACGCGCAATCACCGCGAAGGAGACGGCGGTGGCCTAAGGGACGAGGGTGAAGACATCCACGTTCTTGAAGTCAGCTATGACGATGTTCTTCCGATGATCACTGATGGGCGGATCCGCGATGCCAAGACAATCATCTTGCTTCAGCATGCGCTTTTGACCGGATTGTTCGAATAGGCGCGTGCCTACCAGGGCAGTTCCTGTCCGTCATAGGCAAAGAAACCACCCGACTTGTCAGCAGCAAGGTTGTTAATCACGGCCAGCATGTTTGCACTAGCCTGCTCGGGGCTTTGAACATTCAGGCCCGATTTTGCAAATGGACCGGAAAGTCCGGTATCAACCGTGCCGGGATGCAGGGCAATACAGACCGCATCACGTTTGCTCCGGGCCAGTTCAATGGCGCTACACTTGACGAGCTGGTTCAGGGCGGCCTTGGCCGCACGATATCCGTACCATCCGCCCATCCGGTTATCGCCAATACTGCCAACCTTGGCTGAAAGGGTTGCGAAAACCGACTTTCCGTTGCGTGCTAAAAGCGGGCAGAAATGCTTCATCAGCAAGGCCGGACCAATGGCATTGATCTGAAACTGCTTGGCCATGTAGTCGGCATTAATCTGGCGCAGGGACTTTTCGGGCTGAAACACCTCGTCATGCAGATAGCCGGTCGCATCAATGATCAGAACGATATCACATCCCAGATCAGCCGATTGTCGCCTGGCATCCTCGGCACAGCGGGCAACGGTTTCCACATTCTCGAAATCAAGACCCGGTTCGGTTTTCCGTCCATATTCCAGAACACGGGCAAAGTGCCCGGATGCTTTCAAATGGGTCACAAATGCCCTGCCAATCCCCCCGGTCGCACCGGTGACGATGGCGATCTGGTTTTCGGGGAATGTCTCAAGTGACAAGGTGTTCTGTTCTGACATGGGTTGCCTTTGGCTTGTTGCGCGACTTGATACGCGCCCGTCTCAGGCATGGTTCAATATAAGCCGGTAAAGCTTTGTGTGGACCTTCGATTATGCGTTTATGGCTTCAGGTGCCCGACCCGTTTTCGCGTGATCAGTGCTGCTGTGCTTGTGGATCAGGGGCTTCTTCAGGTTCCCCGCGCTCGTCGCGCATGATTTCAAACAATGTCTCGTTCTGGGCGCGCAAGGTGTCGATATAGCCTTTGTCAACGCCATGTTCGTTCCAGCGGGTGCGCAGTTTTTCAAGCGTTTCGAAATCATGTTTACGGAAAGCCGTTTTCTTGCGATCTGCGCGTGCTGGCGACAGGCCAAGCTCGACAAGGGCATCGCGTCCAAGATTAAGCGCACTTTCAAACGTTTCACGCTGGACGCAATGGGCCCCGGCATTTTCAAGCTCATAGACATGATGGCGGTCAAGGGCGCGGGCCAGAATGCGCACATTTGGATAATGCTTGGCGACGTGGGTCACCAGTTCGGTCAGGTTGTCACGGCCATCGATTGCGGCCACAAACAGCTTGGCATTGGCAATACCGGTGGTGTGCAAAAGATCGGGGCGTGTTGCATCCCCGAAATAGGCGCGGAACCCGACCCGGCCAAGCCGTTCAATCAGTTCGGGATCGTGATCAAGAACCACGACATTGTAGCCATTGGTGCCCAGAAGACGGGTGATGATCTGGCCAAAACGGCCGATACCCGCGACAACGATATCGCCAGGGGCTTCGATTTTATCGGCCTCGCGTGTACCGGTATTGACCAGACGCGGCGCAAGAAAACGCTCGTGAATGATAAAGGCAACCGGGGTCAGAAACATTGTCAGGGCGACGGCAAGTGTCATTTTCTGGGCAAGTTCGGATGGCAATACCCCGACACCATAGGCCATGCCAAATAGTACAAAGGCAAATTCCCCGGCCTGTGCCAGACCAAGCGAGAACAGCATCCGGTCCGCACCACACATGCGGACAACCGTTGCAATCGCAAACAGCACAACAGACTTCGCCGCCATGATGCCAAGGGCAATACCGATCAGGGTGCCGGGTTGATCAAAGAACAGATTGAAATCAATGCCGGCACCAACCGTCAGGAAAAACAGGCCAAGCAACAGTCCCTTGAATGGTTCAATGTCGCTTTCAAGTTCGTGGCGATATTCACTGTCAGACAGTACGACACCGGCAAGGAAAGTACCAAGTGCGGGGCTAAGGCCGATTGCATTCATTAAAAGTGCGGTGCCAACCACCAGCAACAAGGCCGCCGCAGTAAAGATTTCGCGCAAGTGTGATTTGGCAATAAAGCGAAAGATCGGCTGGATCAGATAGCGTCCACCAATGACGATCGAGGCAATCGCACCGATAATCACAACGGGTTGCGCCCAGTCCGGCACCAGATCAAGCAATATGCCGCCATGCCCGGTATCATGGGCGATACCTGATCCGTGTGCTGTCACCGCAAGCAGGGGGATGATTGCCAGCATCGGGATCACGGCAACATCCTGTGTCAGCAAAACCGCAAAAGAACTCTTGCCACCTACCGTGCCAAGCCAGCCTTTTTCACCAAGTGTTTGCAGAACAATCGCCGTCGATGACAGGGCAAGGATCATGCCGATGGCAACAGATTGCTGCCAGTCCAGCCCGAACACCATGCAGGCCGCGGCAATCAGGCCGGTGGTTGCCAGTACCTGAAGACCACCAAGGCCAATCAGTTGTCCGCGCATCGACCACAACATCGCCGGACGCAATTCCAGACCGACAAGAAACAGCATCATTACAACACCAAACTCGGCAAAGTGTTGCAGGTCGGCGGCTTCGGCGCCAACGATACCCAGAACCGGGCCGATCATCACACCGGCAATCAGATATCCAAGGACGGAGCCCAGACCCAGACGCTGGGCAATCGGCACAGCAATCACGGCAGCTACAAGATAGATGAAAGCAGAGGACAGAATTTCCATCAAGGAGGCTCCGGCACGGTCAAGCGGGATGATCAAACACGGCATTCTCGCATAAGCATCAAGCTTTTGGTGGCTTTTTTAGAAGGGCTTTGGGGCTGTTGTCAGGCATTACATATCAGGGGGGAAATCTGGAGAGCACCAAACAAAAAAGCCGCCCGTTTTAAGGGGCGGCTTTTGATCATTGGTCTGGCTGATGCGCGATTATTCAGCCGCGTTGATATGGGTAACATTGGGTGCGCTGCGCGCGCCTTTGCCCTCATGATCGTGACGGCGGATGAAATCCTTGATGCGCGGGCTGATCTGTTCGCGCCAGCGACGACCGTTAAAGACGCCGTAATGGCCGACACCCTGTTGCAGGTGATGCATACGCATGCTGTCGGGCAGGTTGCTGCACAGCTTGTGTGCCGCGCGGGTCTGGCCCATGCCGGTAATATCGTCGCGCTCGCCTTCGACGGTCAGAAGGGCAGTTTTGGTAATCGCAGACGGATCAACCGGGACACCCTGCCAGCGCATGGTGCCTTCGGGCAGGCTGTGTTCATGGAACACGACTTTAAGCGTCTGCAGATAGAATTCCGCCGTCATATCCATGACTGCCAGATATTCCTGATAGAAAGACCGCTTTGCATCAGCGCTTTCGCCGTCGCCTTCAACCAGATGCAGGAACATGTCGTGATGGGCCGATACATGGCGGTCCCAGTTCATGCTCATGAAACCGGCCAGCTGCATGAAGCCTGGATAGACACGGCGCATGACACCGGCATGGGGCAGGGGCACATGCGAAAGCACGTGGTGTTCAAACCAGTCAAGGCTGTGCTGCTTGGCGAAATTATTGACCTCGGTCGGGTTTTCGCGGGTATCGATCGGGCCACCCATCAGCGTCATTGATGCAGGCTGGCATTTCTCGTTACCGGCAGCCATCAGGGAGGCGGCGGCAACAACCGGCACAGAGGGCTGACACACCGCGATCATATGGGTGTTCGGGCCAAGCTTGCGCAGGAAGCGCATCAGGTAATCAATATAGCTATCAAGATCGAAGTGGCCCTGATGGACCGGAACCGTGCGCGCATCAATCCAGTCAGTGATGTAAACATCATGATCGGGAAGCAATGCCTCGACCGTGCCGCGCAGAAGCGTTGAAAAATGCCCGGAAAGCGGCGCGACAAGAAGCACGCGCGGGTCATCGGGCTGGGTCTTGAGATGGTCGGTTTCGCGCTTGAAATGCAGCAGGTCGCAAAAAGCTTCGCTGTGGACGATTTCTTCGGTGATCGGAACCGTTTCGCCATCAATGACCGTGCTTTCCAAACCGAATTCCGGCTTGCCATAACGGTGGGTGAAATGGGTGAACACGTCACATGCTGCGGCGGCTGCCCGACCCTGATGGGTATAGGACAACGGGTTTGCCGGATTGCGCAGCCACTTTTTGCTGGCATCGGCTGCCATGCGAAGCGGGCTTATTGTGGCGTGCTGCAATTCGTAAAGGTGATACAGCATTTATTCTCACTCCCGGGTGACGGACCATTGGGCATCGCCACCGACCTGGTTACGGCTTTCATCCTGTTTCTTGTCGCAAGGCAGTTGTTCTGCGATATGCGATTTGGTCTTTTCGGGCTTCTGTGCGCAGCATCCGTTTTGACTGGTGCGTGTCCGATAGATCGCAAAGGGTGCGAATATCCTGGCAACAGAAATCCCATAATTGCTTCAAAGCCTACGATAGTTAAGCTTACTTGCAATAGCCATAAAGTATGATGAAAGTCCAAATTATCGTTTTCTGCGTTGATTCAAACGAAATTTGGGCGTTCTGTCGAGTTAAATTTTGCAATGCAGCGTAAGTTGTTGCGTTGCAATAAGTGTTTTAAGCTTGAAATGGTCGTCAGCGCCGCTGTCAAACCCGCAAGGTCGAAGCGCCAAAAGACTCGTCTGTCGATCCGGTGTCGATCCGGTTTTGCTTTCCGGATCCTTCGCCAATGCTGTGTGTCACCAAAAGAAAAGGCGCTGCCAAGGGAATGGCAGCGCCAAGTCGTGCGGAGTACATTATAGGCGGTAACTGAGGCCCAAAAGGGAAGTCGGGCATTGGGGAAGCTCTGGCCGACAGGCGGGACAGGGTTTGGGTGCGGGGTTGCCTGCCGGCCAGATGCCCGTGATGGACTAAAGCGACGGTGGCTTAAGGTCCGGGCCTCACAGATTTCAAGTCGATTTCAATAGGGAACTTTTCAGACAAGACCGCGAAGGCTCTGTGCCATGCCCAAGGCGATCACGAACAGGAAGAAACCTGTACTGCCGACAATCGCAACGGTGCTGCAAAGCTCATTCAGGCGGGTCGGGTTTTCGATCAATTTGTGCATGGGATGTCCTCCTCAATCTGTCTGGGGAAAACATACTGTTCTGATTTTGTTCCAGCAAGAACAAAGTTGGAACAAATTGGGGTGGTTGTCTTTATATTATTGAAAATAAACGATTTTATGTCGATCTTAAATGTTCTCATTTTGGCGGGTGAATGAGAACATCTGCTTGGATTGTTGAGACTCGGGTTGAACAGAGGGCGCAGAAAACTGCGCTTCTACGCGAGTCCTCATGTTTCTGAAACGGTTGGCGGGATATCCGGCTTGAAAAGGGAACACTGGCCTTACCCGGGCGCTATGAATTTGTTATGCCTTTATGCATACTTTAGAAATTTAAAACGGTGCGTCTCAAACTGGAGGTGGTGTATGGGCAAGGACAGTAAACTGACCGAAGCGCAAGTCGAGTTCTACTCAGATAAGCTTTGCTTCCTGTGGGAGCAGTATATGAAATTTCTTGGAGTTGGCATCATTGCCTCGGGCGCTACTTTGGGATTGCTCGCAAATGCAGCCACGCAGAGATTGGTAACACAGGAGATATCTCTGGTATTCAGTCTGGCAATTGGCCTGGCCGGTATCGGTGGTGCATGTTTTCTGGGGTGCCGGTGGATGTGCCAGATTGTGATGGAGCGTCAGATTTATGCTGATCCCAAGGTTGCCAAAGAATACTTTGCGTTGGTGAACACATCCGAGCCATCAGCGCTCAAATATGAGTCGCGTGTAGAATTCTACTACTGGCTCAATAACCGGGTGAAGTTTGTAGCTGCAGGCTGCCTAATCTCCTCTTGGATCTGCGCAATCTGGGCGGTCATTTACGTGGTGGTTACGGCGGCATAGATCTAAACCCTGTGACCGATTTTTTAATGACTCAAATAGTTGATTTTTTCTTCTTACATCTGCGTGCTGTAAGGTTGTATTGTTGGATTTGATTTCGGCTGTTGTGGGACGTGTTTCGCAACAAATTGTTACGGTTCAACCAGATTCCGGTAAAGGCGCCGGTTTTGCGTTTGATCGCAGTGGTCTTGCCCCCAGAGATCGTGTAACAGTGCGCCTAAAGCCGCCACTTCGCAGCCTTGCTGATCAGGACACAGCAGCGCTGTCTGGAACGGTCGGGAAGGTCAGACATTCAAACATTGCCATGGGTGCTTGCCCGCCGGAAATGTTTCAGACGCAGAAATGCATCATGTTTACCATCCCGAATATGCCCGCTTTGCATCATTTATGGCCTGTCCATATCTGTGCAGAAGGGCGAAAGCACAAGCCGCATCGGGAAAACCCGATGTTGTTATCACGGCAAATGCCGTGTCCCGGTAGCCTGCCAGGATCATCTGATCCGGGGTCCCACCTTGGCGACGGGAAGGAAACGTTGGAAGGCTAAGGGCAGAATGAGACAAAGGCTTAAGCATCGTATCGCTGATATCGTGATTTTCGGTGGGACCGGAGATTTGGCGTTACGGAAACTGTTCCCCGCACTCTATGAAATGGAACGTACCGGGCGTTTCGATGATGAAACCCGCATCTTTGGCGCTTCGCGCAGCGAACATAGCGACGAGGAATTCCGCTCCAAACTGGAAGAAGCCGGGAAAAAATTCATCCCCAAGGGCGAGTTTGACGCCAAAATCTGGACCAAATTCGCAAGCCGCATCGGCTATGTGCAGGTCTCTGCCGATGACGAGGCTGGCTTCAAGCTTCTGTATGATAAACTGTCCGATCAGCCTGATCGTGACCGTGTCTATTATTTCTCGACCAGCCCGGCGTTGTTTGCCGATATGGCCTTTAACCTGAAAAAGGTTGGTCTGGTCACACCGAATTCCCGTGTCGTGCTTGAAAAGCCGCTGGGCCACGATCTTGAAAGCTGCCGTGAAATCAACGGCCAGATCGGTGATGTCTTTGACGAGAACCAGATTTTCCGTATCGATCATTATCTTGGCAAGGAAACGGTGCAGAACCTGATGATTCTGCGCTTTGCCAATGCGATGTTCGAACCGCTCTGGAACAGTGCACATATCGATCACGTTCAGATCACAGTGGGCGAGGAAGTCGGTGTCGAAGGGCGCTGGTCCTATTATGACGATGCCGGTGCGATGCGCGACATGGTCCAGAACCATATGTTGCAGTTGCTGTGCCTTGTTGCGATGGAGCCGCCCTATGTCCTTGATCAGGACGCGGTGCGCGATGAAAAGGTCAAGGTTCTTAAGGCCCTGCAACCGATCACGGATGCCAATATCGATACCGCAACCGTGCGCGGTCAGTATCGCAAGGGCGCTGTCGGTGGCAAGGAAGTGCCGGGCTACCTTGAAGAAGAAGGTGCCAATGTCGATAGCACCACCGAAACCTTTGTCGCAATCCGGGCAGAGCTCAATAACTGGCGCTGGGCCGGGGTTCCGTTCTATCTGCGTACGGGGAAACGTCTTCCGAAACGTCATTCGGAAATCGTGATCCAGTTCCGCGACGTGCCCCACCAGATTTTCCCGCTGGCAAAATCCATGACCAACTATCAGGCCAACAAGCTGGTTCTGCGCCTGCAGCCTGATGACGGTATCCATCTGGTTCTGAATAACAAGAACCCGGGGCCGGGGCTTGTGCGTTTGCGCCCGACGGCGCTTAACCTGTCATTCGCCGAGGCCTTTGGTGGCCGAAGCCCGGATGCCTATGAGCGTCTGTTGCTTGATGCGATTGATGGCAACAACACGCTGTTTGTGCGTCGTGACGAACAGGACATCGCCTGGCAGTGGGTCGATGCCATTCAGGAAGCCTGGCAGAACAACCATGTTACGCCCAAAGGCTACACTTCTGGAACGTGGGGCCCGTCAGCAGCCATTGCGCTGATTGAACGTGATGGACGGACCTGGAACGAAGAAGCCGGGTTCTAGGAATGATGTTGCCCCGGCTTTGATGCCGGGGTGCCACATATTCCCCATGACCCCAATTCGGGAAGAGAACATGATTAACGAACGCATTTTCAAAAGCGGCGATGACATGCTTGCGGCAATGGTCAAGGAAACCATCGAGCGGCTGGAATTTGCCATTGCCACCCGTGGCCATGCCAGCATTGCTGTTGCCGGTGGCCGGTTCCCCAAGCCGCTTTTCCAGACCCTTTCAACCGCGCGCCTTGACTGGTCAAAGGTAACCGTCACCCTTGGCGATGATCGCTGGGTGGGGCTTGACGATGACCAGTCCAATGAGAAGCTGGTGCGCGATAACCTGTTTATCAACGAAGCCCAGAATGCGCGCTTTGTGTCGCTGAAAACATCCGACAGCAACCCCGAAGACGCAATTGCAACGGTTAGCGCCCGTCTGCGCACCGAAATGCACTGGCCGCTTGATATTGTCTTTTTGGGGATGGGGGACGACGGTCATACCGCATCACTTTTCCCGTCCTCAACGCCCGAAGCCCTGCGCAAGGGGCTTTATCCCGAACATGGCGAGGTGGTCGCTGCGGCACGCCCGACCGTATCCCCGGTCCCGCGCATCAGCATGACTTTACCCGCCATCCTTAACGCCCGGTATATTGGTATCCATATTACCGGACAGTCCAAATGGTCGACCTTTGAAACCGCGAAAAACGGCACAGATATCGAAGAGATGCCAGTTCGCGCAATTTTGCAGCAGACTGACGTCCCCGTCGATCTGTGGTGGAGCGCCGAGAACCCGAAAGGCTGAGCCCCATGAAACGTGAAATAGAACAGATTACAAAACGCATTGTCGAGCGTTCCAAACCAACCCGCGAAGCCTATCTTGCCAAGATCGAAGCAGCAGCTTCTGATCGCCCGCATCGCTCTTCGCTGTCTTGTGGTAACCTTGCCCATGCCTCGGCAGGCTGTGGTGCAGCTGAAAAGGCCCGCATCAATGGGGACGAGGGTGCCAATCTTGGGATCGTGACGTCCTATAATGACATGCTTTCGGCCCATCAGCCGCTTGGTGTCTATCCGGACCTGATCAAAAAGGCCGTGTTTGAAGCTGGCGCAACCGCACAGGTTGCCGGTGGCGTTCCTGCCATGTGTGACGGCGTGACACAGGGCCGTCCGGGCATGGAACTTAGCCTGTTCTCGCGCGACGTGATCGCGATGTCGACGGCGGTTTCCCTGTCTCATGACGTCTTTGACGGTGCGCTGTATCTTGGTGTTTGCGACAAGATCGTTCCGGGTCTTGTTATGGGTGCGCTTTCCTATGGCCATATTCCGGCGGTTTTTGTCCCGGCCGGTCCGATGCCGTCGGGTTTGCCCAACAATGAAAAGGCCCGCATTCGTCAGCTTTATGCTCAGGGCAAGGTTGGTCGCAAGGAACTGTTGGAGGCCGAAACCGCATCCTATCACAGCCCGGGCACCTGTACTTTCTATGGTACGGCAAACTCCAACCAGATGCTGATGGAAGTCATGGGCTTGCATCTTCCCGGTGCGGCATTTGTCAATCCGAATACCGAACTGCGTGATGCGCTTACCGAAGAGGCCGCACGTCGCGCCCTTCAGATCACCAAGCTTGGCAACGATTACCGCCCGATTGGCAAGATTCTTGACGAAAAGGCCTTTGTGAACGGCATCGTCGGTCTGCTTGCGACCGGTGGTTCGACCAACCATACCCTGCATCTGCCCGCCATGGCGCGGGCGGCCGGTATCGAACTGCGCTGGGACGATTTTGACGAACTGTCACGTATTGTGCCGCTTCTGTGCCGTGTTTATCCGAACGGTCAGGCCGATGTGAACCATTTCCACGCTGCGGGTGGCATGGGCTTTGTGATTTCCGATCTTCTGAAAAACGGCATCCTGCATCCGGATCTCGAAACCATCCATAACGGTGGCATGGCCGCATACGGGACCGAGCCGTATCTTGATAATGGCAAGCTTGTATGGCGAGATGCCCCGGCAAACAGCCATGATGAAGAAATCCTGCGTCCGACCGAAAAGGCATTCAGTGCCGATGGCGGTCTGCGTATGCTTTCGGGCAATCTTGGCCGTTCCGTGATCAAGGTATCTGCTGTTAAGCCGGAAAACCGCGTGATCGAGGCTCCGGCAGCGGTGTTCACATCCCAGGAAGCCATGATGGATGCCTTCAAGGAAGGCAAACTGCATCGTGACGTGGTTTGTGTTGTGCGTTTCCAGGGACCGAAAGCCAATGGTATGCCTGAACTGCATAAACTGACCCCGCCGCTGGGCGTGCTTCAGGATCTTGGCTACAAGGTGGCTCTGGTTACCGATGGCCGTATGTCTGGTGCATCGGGCAAGGTTCCGGCTGCCATTCATGTGACGCCCGAAGCCATGATGAATGGCCCGATTGCCAAGGTGAAAGACGGCGACATCATTCGTCTGGATGCTGAAACCGGCGAGTTGCTTTTGAACGTGACCGAGGCCGAATTGGCAAAGCGTGATTTCGCGACCTTTGACAACAAGGCCGAACATCAGGACGGCTTTGGCCGTGAAATGTTCGGTGTGTTCCGCGAACATGTTGGTCTGGCAGAATTGGGTGCCAGTGCCGCCTTCCCGGGGGAGGCTGAAGTCGCGTAATGATGCTGGTTGGTGATATCGGCGGGACCAATGCCCGCTTTGCCTGGCTGGACGAGGCCGGCAATCCCCATACACCGATGACATTGCCGGTGCGCGAATATGCGACCATCGGCGATGCCATGCGGGACTTTATGGTCAAGACCGACTGTTCGGATTTGCGTGAATTTGCTGTCGCGGTGGCATGCCCTGCCATGGCCGACACGATCAAGTTCACCAATAACCCGTGGGTGTTTTCCAAAGAGGCACTCAAGGCCGAATTCAATCTGGACCGCCTTGTTGTGGTCAATGATTTCACCGGTCTTGCCATGTCGGTACCGTATCTGGGCGACGAAGACCTGATCACGCTGTTTGATGGCCCCGGACGCCCGGGATTGCCATTGGCAGTGATCGGGGCCGGAACCGGGCTTGGTGTGTCGGGATTGCTGCCCCATGAAGGGCACTGGTTGCCAATTCAGGGCGAAGGCGGACATGTGTCCCTGCCTGCGGTTGACGATCTTGATTATGAGATCGTCAAATTCCTGACCCGGGAACTGGGCCGTGTGTCGGCCGAACGTATCCTGTCGGGCATGGGGATTGAAAACCTGTATCGTGCATTGGCGGCGATTGATGGTGTTACGGTGGTCCCCAAAACCGCAGCCGAGGTTGTCGATGGTGCGCTTAAGGATGGTGACCCGCTTTGCCTTAAGGTACTGGAACGGTTCTGCCTGTTCATGGGCGGGGTTGCAGGGGATCTAGTCCTGACGCTTGGTGCCTTTGACGGGGTCTTTATCGGTGGCGGCATCGGCCCGCGCATTGCCGACTATATGAAACAAAGCGGCCTGAAAGAGCGCATGATCGCCAAGGGCCGTTTCCATGATTTGATGAATGATGTGCCGGTGCGCCTGATGACGGCGAAATACCCGGCCCTGCTCGGTTGCGCCAAGATTTTGACGGCCTGACCGGGAAACTGGAGGAATAGTTTATGAGCCTTTCATCGCGTGAAATTCTGTCCAAAGCCCCGGTGGTGCCGGTTCTGGTGATCGAAGATGTTAACGATGCCGTGCCGCTCGCCAAGGCACTGGTTGCCGGTGGTCTGCCGGTGCTTGAAATCACCTTGCGTTCCGACGCAGCCGAGGAAAGCATCAAACGCATCATCGCCGAAGTCCCCGATGCCATCACCGGTGCCGGAACTGTGGTCAATGCCAAACAGATGGAACGCATGGCCGAAATCGGTTGTGCCTTTGCTGTTTCGCCGGGCCATACGGAAAGCTTGCTCAAGGCTGCTGCGGATACCGGATGTCCGTTGCTTCCCGGTGCCGGGACGCCGTCCGAAATCATGAACCTGATGGATCATGGCTATGACACATTGAAGTTCTTCCCGGCAGAACAGCAGGGCGGTGTTTCGATGCTCAAGGCGATTTCAGGTCCGCTGCCACAGGTTAAATTCTGCCCGACCGGTGGTGTGTCGCTGTCCAATCTGGCCGATTATCTTGCCCTGCCAAACATCATTACGGTGGGCGGTTCGTGGGTCGCGCCCAAGGATGCGGTCAAGGCCGGTGACTGGGCAACCATCACCCGACTGGCACAGGAAGCAACCGACCGGGTCAATGCCCTGCGCGGGTAAGATAACAAATCCTCATGCAAATAAAAAAGGGACCCGTTCGGGTCCCTTTTTTGCTGGTGGCCGCGAGGCGGTTAGCGGATTTTGCGGGCGGGGAGCTCTTTTGAAATCCGGTCAACATACCAGCGTTCACCATCAAATTTGCGTTCCAGACCGACATCAAGAAGCTGTGCATCGCTCAGGGTGCTGAGAACTTCGCGCTGGTTCTTGCGTTTGCGGGCTTCAACTGAATATTTGACAATCCGGTTGAACAGCGCGCCGAACGGCATCCGTTTGGCAATGGGGTCTGTTGCAATATCGAACCGGGCAGAATGTGCAGAAATCTGATGAGCCATGATGGCCTCCTGATATTTCTGGTTGAGTTGCGTCTTTGATGGTTCGATCCTGTCATATGCAAAATAAAACAGGAATTCGGTTGTTTTGCAGATTTAATGTGCAAAAATAACCAGAACTTAAAAGCCGATGACAGATAAGGTGCAAAGATGAACTGGAATGATCTGCGCTATTTCCTTGTTCTTGCCGACGAGGGCAGTCTTTCCGGGGCGGCACGCCGGTTGCGCAAGGAACATACGACCGTTGCCCGCCGGATCGAGGCCCTTGAGCTTGATGTTGGAACCAAACTGTTTGACCGGCTGCCGCGCGGCTGGCAACTGACAACAGCGGGACAGAACCTTGTCCCGGTTGCCGAGCGGGTCGAGGAAGAGGCTCTTGCCTTTGAACGACAGGCCAAAGGCGATGAAGCTGCCCACGGGGTGGTGCGCATATCGGTGCCGCCGGTTGCAGGGCGTGTGTTGTTTGCCCCGCGTCTTGCCCGGCTGCTAACAGCGCATAAGGGTCTGGAATTTGAAATCATCGGGGCGGCCAATATCGTTAACCTTGCCCGGCGCGAAGCCGATATTGCCGTACGCATGGTCACCCCGCGCGAACCGGGATTGATCACCCGAAAACTGGTGGAACTTGGTGTCGGGCTTTATGGCGCGGTGGGGTATCGCGACCGGGTTCCCAGCCGTGACTGGGAATTTTGTGGCTATGAGGATACCGCTTATGGTGCCTCGAAAAAGGAATGGGTACGCCATGTTCTGGGACGGGAATTACCATGCCGGTTTCGCGCAGATGATACCGAAACAGTTCGCCAGTTTATTGCTGCGGGCCACGGTGTTGGTGTTTTGCCCAGATATCTTGGCGACAGGGACGAACAACTTGAACTGATCCACGCCGATATTGACGGTAAAAGCCGTGAAACCGGCTGGATGGTGGTTCATCCTGATATGCGCAGATCGCCGGGGGTGCGGCTTGTGATGGATGCGCTGATCAAGGCCGCTGACGAAATATCCGAAGAATTTCAGGTCTAGTCATCCGGATCAAACAGGTAAAAGGCCCCCGCAGAACGGGAGCCTTTTCATGCCTGAGGGAGGCACATGTCATCATGTCGATACCCCTATCGGCATGATGACGGTTATCAAAGCGTGTCGATTGCCAGAGGATTGCAAGAGATCGGACCTTTGGCCGCTTTGATCTGCTTAGAAACGCGACTGGATGATATGGCCATCATGTTCGCGTTCCAAACCGATATCGCGCAGTTGATCGTCGCTCAGACGGTTCAGGTCCGCCCGGCTCTGATGGCGTTTGTAGGATGATATGACGGCATCAAGAATGCTCCGGATGATAGCGCCAATACCCTTGGTGGTGTTGGGGCGCGAGGACGGGGATGTGTGGCATTGCGCCGTCATCTCGGGCACGGATTTTGTCGAAACGCAACCAACGACGGGATTGCAATCGATCTGGTTTGAAATAGCCATTCTGACGCTCCTTGATCGTGTGGGCTGTTTTGATGAAGTGACAATGGCATGCGCAAAAACGCGATGGAACTCCGATAAAATGCGCTATAGTTGTGCAAATTTGCGCAGTTGTTCTGATGCTCTCCGGGCGATAGGGAAGGGCGGTCATGCGTGAGATTGTTCGATTGACTGCTTGTAAGGGGTGATAAATGAACTGGAACGACTTGCGGTTTTTTGTCGCTGTTGCGCAGGCTGGTACCCTTTCCGGGGCAGCACGCCGTCTGGGGAAGGATCACACAACCGTCGCCCGACGGATCGAGGCCCTTGAAGCCGATCTTGGTGCCCGTCTTTTCGACCGTTTGGCTACCGGCTGGCAATTGACCGATGCCGGGGAAAACCTTGTCCCCGTGGCTGGCCGCATCGAGGAAGATGTTCTGGCCTTTGAACGTCAGGCACGCGGGGATGAAACCGCACATGGTGTGGTCCGGATTGCGGTGCCGCCAGCGGCTGGAAGGCTATTGTTTGCGCCGCGCCTGGCCGAATTGCTGCGCGATCAGAAAAATCTCGAATATGAAATTCTGGGATCCAGCGTGATTGCCAATCTGGCCCGGCGTGAGGCCGATGTGGCGGTCCGCATGGCAACGCCCGACCAAAGTGGCCTGATCGCGCGCAAGCTGACAAATCTGCGTTTTGCCATTTACGCTGCCAAGGGCTATACGAGCCGGGTCGCCCGCAAGGATTGGGAATTTTGCAGTGACGGGCGCAATACCTTTGGCGATTATCAGCAAGGCTGGGTCTGGGAAACGATTGATGCCAAGCTTCCCATGCGCGTAAAGGCCGATGATACGCAAACAGTCCTTGCCTTTGTGGCTGCGGGGCACGGCCTTGGATTGTTGCCGCGCTATATGGCCGATTCTGATGATCGCCTTGAGATGATCTTTGACGACAAACTGGGTGAAGTCAGCAAGCCGGTCTGGCTTGTGGTACATCCCGATATGCGCAGATCGCCCGGCGTTCGTATGGTGATGGATGCTCTCATCAGGGCAACCGAAAACATCCCGGCAGATTTTAAATCCTGAAGATCGGGTTTGTTCCCGCCTGAATTGATCAGGTTCCTGCAAATCAGCGTAAGAGAATGCAGTTCCGGGATTTTGTCCCGGTTTGTCTTTGATCATGCGTTGAGATCCGGTCTATCGCATGTTGCAGGGGGTGGTTATGACGACAACCCGGGATCTGGAAAACCTCCTTAAGCTGTCGTTCAATGGCGACAGGGATGCTTTCGAGCAGCTTTATCATGCGACCTCCGCGAAACTTTTTGGCATCGTTCTGCGTATCTTGAGAAACCGCGCCCAAAGCGAGGATGCTCTTCAGGATATTTATGTCCGCATCTGGCAGAAGGCGGGCGACTTTGAATCGGGACGGGCATCGGTGATCACATGGATGGCGACGATTGCCCGCAATCGGGCAATTGATATTGTCAGGCGCCAGCGTCCGGAAGCCGACATTGACGAAGTGGATGTTGATACACTTGCCTCGACAGATACCGTTTTTGAAGAAGTCGCGCGGGCCGGTGAAGTCCGCCGACTTGAACATTGTCTGGGCGGCTTGGAAGATGATCGTCAGCAAATGGTCAAACTGGCTTATCTTGAAGGCTGGTCACGTGCCGAACTTGCTGAACGGTTTGCCCAGCCAGTGGGAACGATCAAGACCTGGCTGCATCGCAGCTTGCGACAATTAAAGGAATGCCTCGGATCATGACCGATCACGAAGACAAGGACATGCTGGCGGCGGAATATGTGCTCGGGACGCTTGACGCCCGGCAACGCGATGCCGTGAATGCGCGCCGGGGCAATGAACCTGATCTTGAGGCGGCAATTATTGCTTGGGAAAGCCGGTTGTCACCACTTAACACCCATTACGAAGCTGTCGCACCCTCGGCAAATTTGTTTGCGAATATTCGAAGCCGGATTGATGCAGAGGGGATTGAGATTGCCCGAACTGTGCCGGGGATTGCCGATTTCGCGGCTCTTAAACGCAAACTTGCGATCTGGCGTCTCGGTGCTTTGGGTTCTGCTGCGATAGCAGCCGGGCTTCTGATAACGGTGTTCACATCCGATCCGGTGTTGCCCGTTGCCGATGGCAAGTTTGTCGCCGTGTTCCATCGTGATGACACCCAGCCGGCCTTTGTCATGAGTGTCGATCTTGATACCCGCGAGGTCACCATTCGTCCGGTCGAGGCAACCGTTCCCGAGGGCAAAACCTATCAGCTGTGGATCGTTACCGATGAAACCGGGCCACAGCCACAATCGCTTGGACTTCTGGAAAATGTTGCAAACCCGACCACCAAGCAACTTGGTCAGTTCGACCCGGCGATGCTGCGCAAGGCGACCTTCGGGATCAGTCTTGAACCGGCCGGAGGATCGCCGACCGGACTTCCGACCGGACCGGCCATTCACGGACATCTGATCCCGGTCGCGCATTAAAAATCACCTTTTTGAAACCCGATTGAATTGTCTGCGTAGCTTCTGTGTGTGCGATCAACGCACCAGACGAGCGAACCGCAAAAGGCGTGTTCACATTCAAAAGCAAAGGAGACTTCACATGACGTTCAAACGTAAGGCGACGGGTTTTGCTGGTGCCATGCTGCTTGGTGCCGGGGTTGTTTTTGCCGGAAGTTCGGCAGCATTTGCGATGGGGCCGATGGTCGATGCCATGGATCAGGACATGTCGGGCGGCACCGTCACCGCGTCAAAAATCATGGCTGGTGAAAATGGCTGGCTGGTTGTTCACCGCACCGATAGCGACATGAAGCCGGGACCGGTTGTGGGGTATGCCCCGATCAAGAAGGGCGAGAATATGGACGTCGCGGCCATTCTGCAGGAGCCGGTCAAATCCGGCGAGATGCTGATGCTGATGGTGCATTCCGAGGCCGGTGGCATGCAAACCGGTGTGTTTGAATATACCCTCGGTGCGAAGGAAGATGGTCCGATCAAGCCGGACGGCAAACTGGTGATGAAGGTTGTCAGCGCCCGGTAACGCATCCGTTCAGGAATGCCAGCAGCCCGCATGGTGTCAACCGTGCGGGCTGTTATCGTTTAAATCCAGCCCAGTTGCCTTGCTGATGCCAGCAACAGCATCACCCCGAACAATGTGATCATCAAAGCCCCGCCAAAGCCGACTGCGCGCCGGATGATCCCCGCTGCCCCGTCAGAAAGATGAAACAGATGCCGGGTTCCGGTCCGGATGCCAATGGCGGCAAGTCCGATCAGGCTGATGGTAAGGGCAACGCCAAGGGCCATGGCGAAGGCCGACCCGATGCCGATCAGAAACATCCCGTTTGCCATCGTAAAGAGCAGCACAAGTATAGAGCCCGTGCAGGGGCGCAGGCCAACAACGATCCCGCTTGCAATCATCTGCCAGCGCGTTTGAGCTGGTGCAGCGGTGCTGTGGGCATGATGGTGCCCGGTGTCTTGATGATCGTGCTGATGTTCATGTGCGAGATCATGCGCGTGATTGTGGTCATGACCATGGTCATGCGTGTGGTGATGATGGTCATGGTGGGTGTGTCCGCCGTGATCACAGCAATCATCCCGTCCCTGCAGAATGCGCAGGCACATCAACGCGCCAAGACCCGCAATCAGGGCATATGAAACAGCCTCAAGGACCAGACCGTTTTGGGTGATTGCCGCCGGGCCAAGATTAAGGATCAGGGTCAAGCCACCAACCAGCACGATGGCGGTTATCGCCTGTACGCCTGCGATAAGACTGCCCATGGCAACCCCCTGTCTCCATCCGGCATCGCGTGACAGGAAATAGGTGGTGGTAATCATCTTGCCATGACCGGGGCCCGCGGCATGAAACACGCCATAGGCAAAGGAAAGGGCAATGATCATCAGTCCCGGCCAGATACTGCGATCAGATTTGGCATCACGCAGGGTGGCGGTGATTTCGCGGTTGAGTTTGGTCTGAATGACAATTGTCTGACCAACAAGATCAGACAGCCAGCCGGGCAGGGAAATCAGGCTTTCATCTTGGGCGGGAGATGACGGGTTTTGAGCTGTGTTGGTGCTATCATTGCTGCCGCGACCCAGAAGATTGGCCGACTGCGCATTGGCCGGATTAATCGACCCGAACGAAATCACCAGGAGCAAGGCTGCCAGCATTGCCGCCATCTGCCACCTTGCCCGCGCAAACAAGATCGGCGCGGATCGGCGCAACAAGGTCAAAATAGATGCGATTCTTTTCATCTTCGCTCATCTCGAAATGGCAGGAGAGATTCTTGACCCCGGAAAACAGGATAGGGTCGACCTGTGTGAAAGCGACATCAATATAATATTCAGCGTCATAGACAGACAGGCTGATTGTGTCCTTTTTCGGATCAAGCGGGCTTTCAAGATCCAGCTTGAAGTCATAGCTGACACGCCGGTCATCGGTAACATCTGCCTTGAAGTCCGATGCGCCGGAAAATGGCACCAGCTCTTCATTGCGGCGCAGATGTGTCAGCCAGGAAACTTCTGCCAGTGCGGCAAAGGCATTATCGCGCAGATTGGTGTTTTCATCGCCAAAGAACCGCGTGTCGTGGTTCTGGTCGAACTCGTCCATCAGCGTCATGCTGAACAGATCATCAAACACCCAATGAATGCGAATGCCTGTGATCTGGTCATTCTCGAACAGGAATTCGGCGCTGGCATCAATCCAGACATGGGGATGGGCAAACGCCGAAACGCTGGTTGCCAGCAAAGCGAAGCCGGCAACCAGCACTGTCGCGCAGGATTTACGAAGCGTTGCCAAGGCAGTCGACAAGGGCGCCGACATTCTGACGAAGGATTTCCTGATAGGCATCGGGTCCGGCAGCAATTTCCGCGCCAAGCGGGTCAAGGGTTCCGCTGCGAATACCGGTATCGGAAACAACGGCCTGCACAACTGCCGGGCGGAATTGCGGTTCGGCAAAGATGCAGACGGCACCGGTGTCACGGATTTTGTCTTCGATTTCATGCAGGCGCTTGGCTCCGGGCTTCTGATCAGGCGATACCGTGATCGACCCGACCGCATTCAAGCCAAATCCGGTTTCGAGATACTGATAGGCATCATGAAACACGACATAGGGCTTGCTCTGGATCGGGGCGATCTGTTGGCGTAGATCATTGCCAAGTGACGTCAGGCTTGCAAGTAACGTTTTCAGATTGGCGCGATAGTCATCGGCATGCTCTGGATCGATTTCGGCAAGTTCATCTGTGATTGCCGTTGCAATGCTTGCACCATTGGCTGGATCCATCCAGATATGCGGATCAATACCACCATGTTCATGATGGTGATCTTCTTCACCGTGCGCATCGTGATCCTGATCGTGATCGTGGCCTTCATCATGTGCATGTTCATCGTGATCATGATCGTCGTAATGGCCGTGATCTTCGTCGTGATCGTCATGATCGTCATGACCATGATTTTCCCACGTGCCGCCTTCACGCATCTTGCGAAGGGCAAGGCCCTCGGTCGCAATCAGTTCAAGCTGGTGGCCGTTCTTTGAAAGAGTCTCAAGCGGTTTTTCAAGGAAACCTTCAAGGCTGTGGGAAACATAAACCACCAGATCGGCCTCGCTCAGTGCTCGGGCCTCGCTTGGGCGCAGGGAATAGGAATGCGGAGAGGATGCACCATCAAGAAGAAGAAGCGGCTCGCCAATATCTTTCATGATGGCGCTGGTGATGGCGTGGATCGGTTTGATGGATGTCACAACCTTTGGCGCGTCATCGCCATGAGCCGCAGCAGACGGGATATAGGTCATTGCCATCGGGGCGGCCGCAATCAGCGGGGCAGCCAAAAGGAAACGACGAAGCGCAAGGGGGAAGGAGGGCATGTGTTCAATCCGGTTCATTGCAGGAGGGATGAGTTAATGTTTGTTATGTTATATCATAACATTTGGTCAAGGGGAAAATGACCGGGTGGCGACTTTTTCCGCCAAGCCCGGCCATAATCATCGACCGAAATGAACCAATACCAAGATGTATCAGGCGGCAGCCGCCGGTCTGGTCATGGGCGCTAAGTGCCGCCAGATCAATAGAACCGTTGCCAGCAACACGGCAGCGACCTGTACGACAAACACCATCTGATAGGCTTTGGTGACATCAAGTCCGGCAAGCTTTGAAACCTGGAAGGTGATTTCCAGAAGTTCGATCCCGACTTCGGTTCCGAACATGATCACAAAGGCCGGAGCCAGGGTGATCAGCTTGTTACCATTCGCCGATGCAATCACGGCACTGACGACAAGCGTGGTGGCAATCCCTATGCCGATGCTCGAAAGCATCTTGGTCCAATAAAACAGAAGCGCATCGGTTGCCGGATAAGGATAGAAGATTGTCGCAATCGACGAGATGATCAGACAGGGAATGGCAATCAGCCAAAGCCGTTCCCGCCAATGCGGATTGCGTGCAATCAAGGCCCCGGCCCCAAAAACCATCAATACCTGACTTGCAGCACCGAGTGTGGCGCGGTCATCAATCAGTGATGACGTGCACAGATGCCGGACAAGATAAGCGGTGTCATAGACGCCGGTGGTCGGGATTTCGAGAATGAACAAAACCGCCAGCAGGAAAATTGCATCCGAGGGCAGATTGGCATCGCGCGGGATCCATGAACGTGCGCCGAGATAAAGACAGATGGCAAAGGCAAGGAATACAGCCATGAGGCCAAGACCCAGCATGCTCTCGACACCGGCAAAGCTGTTGGCTGTTGTCCAGGCTTCGAACGAAATCACTACAAGCAGAAACAGGATAACCGGTTTCCAGTTTGTCTTGGGCTTTGGCGTGGTTTCGTCTGGCGCATGATGATCTGCCGCCTTCATCACGACGGGCATGATGACAAGGAACAGCATGGGTAATACCGCAAGGATCAGGAAATAGTTTCCGGTTCCCACATCAAAGGCGACATATTTGACAAGCTGTGGGGCGATCAAGAAGGCAATCGGCTGGGCCGCAGTCCAGATTGTTGTCAGCAGGGACTTTTCCCGGTCGGTTTTCGCCTGACTGATGGCAAGCTGTGCCAGCGGGGCGAAAAACGAAATGGCAAAGCCGCCCAGACAGAAGCTTGCAAGAATAATGATCTCGCGGACCGAAAGTGCCGGGTCCCAATGCATGGTCAAACCGACGGCGGCATAGCAGGCACTTGCCAGCGAAGCTGTCGCAATGCAAACGCGACGTGCGGTCTTGCTGCTGATCACAAACGGGGCAATGGCAAGGGCCATGACCGCCCCGCCAATCAGAACCTCGATCAGGATGTCGGTGCGTTCGACCGATATGTTCAGGAAGCTGGCAAATTCGCCCTGAGAAACAGAAACCGTCATGGTGGCAACGGACCGAAGCCCGTTACCCAGAAGAATGAAAAGGCCCAGAAGTGCCGTTTCAATCAGTACCAGTTGCTTGAGTGGTGAAGTCATTTGGTCAATGCGTCGGCCATATGATCGGCAGCACGGATTGCCAGTGCCGCGATGGTCAAGGACGGAGCATTGACCGGGGTTGTGACATGGGTACTTGCCCCGATGATATAGAGATTGTCGTGATCATAGGTCGCCAGATCGGGCGATACGACCGAGGTCTTCGGATCGCTTCCCATGATCGTGGTGCCGCCAATAATCGCGTTCGACAGATACGGCGTATCGGTTTGCATGTCATTCACGCCAAGGGCCGCAAAAATCTTGCGGTTGACCTCAAGCGCGTTTGCCAGACCCTTTTTGGTATAGTCATCCAACGTGAAAGTGACTTTGGGGCGCGGAATACCCGAACTGTCCTTTTCATCGGCCAGTTCAACCCGGTTGTTCCAGTTGGCCAGCACCTCGGCCGAGCTGTTAAGACGCAAATGACGCGATATCTGGTCATTAATGGTTTTGGCCAGTTCCTGACCAAACATGCCTTTCTTGATCAGATCCTTGGCCAGATTGGTCGCATCGGAATTACCCGACCAGCCATCATTCATGAAGCTGGTGCCAACCGCGGCATAGTCCGACCGGAATGCTCCGTCGCGCAGTTCCACCAGACCACCTGTCTGTTGCGGGCCGCGATAGGGGAAAATCGGTTCATCAAGAATGCCCCAACTGTCCTGATTGGCCTGTGTCAAAAGATTGCGGCCAACCGCATCGGAACTGTTGGCAACCCCGTTGGGGGCTGTTTCCTGTGCCGAATTCAAAAGAAGACGCGGGTTTTCAATTGCGTGGCAGCAGACAGCAAAATACTTACCACTGACCCAAAATTCGGAACCGTCCGGTTTGCGGACTTTTACGCGGGTGATTTTCTTGTTCGCGCCAACCTCGATAAAGGTCACAAGGGCTTCTGTCTCGACGCGTACGCCAAGGTCCTCGGCCTTCTGGGCATGAACAGATGCATCATATTTTGCGCCAATCGGGCAGATCGGCACACAGGTATTGTTGCCACAGCATACCGGGCGATTGTCATAAATCTCGGAATTGCGGGCATGAGAAAACGGTGCAGAATGCAGGCCGAGCTTATCGAGCGCCTTTGTGACCTGTTGATCCATATAGCTCATCGGGATCGGCTGCATCTGATAGGGGGCACCATCGCGCGGAGCACCCCATGGATAATCCGGATCGCCCGCAACACCCCAGCGTTTTTCAGCCTCGACGTAATAGGGAACCAGAAGATCGTAATCAATCGGCCAGTCACGTGACACGCCATAGGTCGATTTCATTTTGAAGTCATGCGGGCGCAGGCGGTCGGCAAAGCCGG
This sequence comes from Thalassospira profundimaris, assembly GCF_003326795.1. Taxonomy (GTDB): domain Bacteria; phylum Pseudomonadota; class Alphaproteobacteria; order Rhodospirillales; family Thalassospiraceae; genus Thalassospira; species Thalassospira profundimaris_C. The sequence goes on from NZ_JPWI01000012.1 coordinate 147,183, forward strand.
TCCAGTGCCAGGTCGTCCCGCCAAACAGGCGCAAATAGGCCCCGATGAACTGATCGGGTCCGCCCTGAACGTAGAAATCGTTATATTTCCCGTCTTCGGGGTGTGGCGCATAAGGCTGCGACGGATAAGGTGATTGCGGCCCCTTGACCGGGTTTTCATAGAAGGTCTTGAGGTTTTCGGCCCGGCTGCGTTTAGGCCCAGCCTCAAGCATGATGACATCAATGCCTTTCTGCACAAGGCTAAAGGCCAGATGCGATCCTGCCATGCCCGATCCGATAATGACGACAGTTGCTTCCATCACATGTCCCCCGCAACCGGATGATGGGCCCAGTGACCAAAGGCCGGTCCGCCGCACGTTCCCGGTGCGGTGGCAAATGTCAGGGACTTCCATCCAAGACACCACGGATAATAAACCGCCTTATAGGCACCATCGCGCATGACTTCGCCGGTATAAAGCAGGCGAGCGATGAAGGCGGCCTGTTCCTGAATTGCAGGACTTGCCTGTTTGATGCGATCAGAAACCGAACCGGTGCGCAGGGCATAGACAAAGTTACGCTGCGCAAGTTCACCGTAAGTTGCGACAAACTCGGTATTGGCAGCGTCCATCAGATGGTCGGAGATATCGGCAATCCCGCCGATCTGACGGACGATGTCATAAAAGGCTGCATTGCCACCGAACCCTTGCGCGCGGGCGGCAACCGGCGCAAGAGGCAGCAGCGAAATCGATCCCAGCAGGGCGCGGCGCGAAATGTTCATTTGCTTACCACGACCAGACCACGGGCCTTGTTGGAACCATCGTCAATCGTTGCCATGGCGGTGCGCAGATCAGCAATCGTCATCCAGACGGGCGGATATTTATACTTGGCGACATCCAGTACCAGTGCACGGTCGGTGTCTTCGTCATAGGCGGCAATCGGCGATACATGACCGTCACCGACCTGGCCGATCGGTTTGCGTGAATAGTTGGCAACCAGACGCTTGTTCGGATCGGCAAGCGTTGCCTTGATGGTATCGCGCAGCCACGCCTCGTCGAAATTATTGGCGTGGTGGTATTTGGCCTTCACGCCAAGATTTTCGAAGAAAGTGGCAATCTGGCTCAGGATCAGGCCGTCATGTTCGACCATGGCATAGGATTTGACCTTCTGGTTTTCAGGGGTGAAAACCGTTTCCTGCGTAAAGAAGCCCCACGGATAAAGGCGATAGGGCTGCGGACGCTTAACACCCAGACTGTTCATGGTGGCAGCAATACTCGCCGGGCCACAGAAAGTCAGGATATGTTCGCTTTCAAGATAGCTTGCCAGTTCGAAATAAGGACCAGTGAGTTCGGCATCCTTGAAAATCTCGGTGCCCTTGGCATCGGTCAGATAGATCAGTTCGTCTGCATTGGCAAATGCCAGCGGGGTGATCATCATGAGGCCCGCAAGGGCAGGCAGAATAACGCGTTTCATTATTGAGTCCCTCCGAACCAGGTTGCGATGGCCTTTACATCGGCATCGCTCAGATCTTTTACGATTTCATGCATAACCAGCGCCTGACCACCGGTGCGGCGGCCTTCCTGATAGGCGCGAATGGCGTTTTCGAGATAAAGCGGCTGCTGGCCGAGAAGGATCGGAACATCCTTGAGTGCCGGGTTGCCATTGGTGCCATGGCACGACAGGCATTGTGACGCTGCCACCGGCATTTCGGCTTTCTTGCTGTCATCGGCTTTGGCCGATGTGATGCCAAGGACCGAGCATGCGATCATGATGGCTGCTGCACCTTTGGTGCGGTGAATAAGGGATCGCATCATCATACCTCGATATTGACGTTGATCATCATGCCGGTGTCTTCATGGGGCAGGATGTGGCAATGCATGACATAGCGCCCGGTGAAATCGACAAACCGGGTGCGGAAGGTAACGGTGCCTGCCGCAGGCACGGCAATCGTATCCATCCACGGTTTGCGGGTATCGGGTTCGCCGTTGATGTCGATGACCTGAAACGGATTGACGTGAATGTGCAGCGGGTGGGGGAAGGGCGTTGTATTGATCAAAGTCCATTCTTCGACCGCGCCCAGTTTTGCCACCACATCGTCACGGCGCGGATCAAATCCCCGACCATTGATGGTAAATTCGGTGTTATCAAAGAAGCCCGAGACATCCTTGACACCCAGAACGAATTTCCGCTTCACGGTGACTTCATCGGCATTGATATCCGTCAGGATTTCATTTTTGGGCAGTTCGCCGGTTGGAATCTCCTTGCCGAATTTGATGCCCGGTGCGATGCGCGGATCGTCTGCGGCAACAACAATGATATCGGCAAGATGTTCTTCAGGCAGGCTTGCCTTACCCTGCATGAAGGCTGGGCGTTTAAGGGCATAGGTACCCGTTTTGGGTGCCTTGATCAAAAGGTTGGCGCGGTTGCCCGGTGCAAGAGTGAATTCATCGGTCTGTTGGGCCATTGGCAATGGATTGCCATCAAGGCCGACCAGATGCATTTCTAGTCCGTCCGCTCGCAAAGGTATGAACTGGGCATCCCCGGCATTAAGGATGCGCCAATGCTGAACTTCACCTTCGCGGATATAGATTTTCGGACGGTATTGACCATTGACCAGAAAATCACGTTCGGCATCAAGCGGCCAGATCGGCTTTTCGCTTTCAAGCAATCCGTCAATTCCGGCGATTGGCGCCTGAAGCACCAAAACACGTTCAATGGCATCGGCAATTTCGGGCACATCATCAAGGGTTCCGGTGATGATGGCCATGCCCGCTGCACCCGATGCGATCTGGGCTGAAACCGATCCATGGCGGTGAGGATGATACCAGTAGTTACCGGCAGGATGATCGACCGGTAGCTGAACGACATAGTTGAAGCTCTGACCCGGTTCAATCTGAAGATAGACATTGTCACTGTTCCCGCGCGGACTGACATGGAAACCGTGATAATGGACATTGGTTGTGTTGAACCGGTTGGGCACATTGGTTACGACCGGTTTGCGGGCATCCTTGTTGGGCGGCATGCGGTTTTCAAATGCCAGCTCCAAAGTATCGCCCGGTTTAAGACGCAAGGTAGGACCGGGCAGGGATGCATTGAATATGCGAAGTTTGGTCGGGCCGCTGGGCAACGTGTAATCGGTTGCCTCCATATAAAAATCGGCTTTCAGGCGGCCATTAACCGAATGAATTTCCATCGGATTTGCCAGATCATCCGAAATGCCGACTGGTGATTTGCTTGTAACTGTTTCCATGGCGCTGGATGGCGATACCAGCCATGGCAAAGGTCCAATGCCAGCAGCAAGGGTTGCTGCGGCCGACCCCTTCAAGAGTCCGCGACGCGTGACCATTTATTGTCTCCCTCAACAAGCCGGCTGTATTCGGGAACCGGTTTGCTTCATGCCCGAATTATTCTTGGCCCTGCGTTTGAGGGCTGGTTCTTGTACGAAGATATAAACCTTCGCTATTGTGCGCTGTGGCAGCTGTCACAGCGGGCTGATTTAGAACAATTATTCTTAAAATCGAACCAAAAACATTTTAGCCATTTTGGTCAATCTATCAATCAATGGTTGGGGTTTGTTTGTTAAGTTTATATCTCGTCTACCATTTCAGAGCGAACAGGCGACCCGCGAGACGGTAGTTTGATCCAATTAGGAATAATCGTCTGACCGCAATAGATGAATTCCGCATGCGTAACGAAAAATCCGCGACTGTAGTTGATGCGGATTTCCGGATGACCATCACGGATCAAACAGCGGGTTAGATGCGCACACCCTTGCCCAGTTTTTTCTCGATCCGGCTTTGGATATACTCAAATATTCCCGACATAGCCCAATAGATTATGGCTGCCGAAATCAGCATTTCCATATATTTGAATTCGGATCGTCCGTGGGTGCGAGCAAGATACATCAGCTCCCAAACACCCATGATAGAGACCAGCGAGGAATCTTTCAGCATCGAAATGAACTGGTTGCCGGTGGGCGGGATCACAAGGCGCAAGGCCTGTGGCAAAACAACCAGACGCATCACCTGCCAGGGCTTCAAGCCCAGTGACAGGGCTGCTTCTGTCTGACCTTCGGGGACACTTTCGATGCCGGCGCGGAAAATTTCGGCCATATAGGCGCCATAACATAACGACAGCGCAATGATGCCTGCAGGCACAGCCGACAGGACAATCCCGATCTGTGGCAGGCCAAGATAGATCAGCATGACCTGAAGCAACAGCGGCGTTCCGCGAAAGAACGAGGTGTAGAAGGTCGAAAGACCAAAAAATACACCACTTTTTGACAATCTGCCAAGCGCTGCAAACAGCGCAAGCAGGGTGGCGCAGAAAATTGAAATTAGGGAAATGAACAGGGTCAGGACCGCGCCCTGAATGAAATCCCCCTGAAGTTGCAAGCCAAGCAAATAGGGAATGCGCGACCCGATGAATTCAAAGCTGAGATCGAAGCTTTGAAAGAAGGTGGCGAAAAGTACCAGCAGCTCTGCCCAGATGATGGTTGTTTGCAGCTTGAAGTTAAGGCGGTGCAAAAGCCTGAAATGCGTCCACAGAATGATGCCGCCCACGATGGCAAGTGCGATATCTGCCCCGTAGCTGTCGAAGCCGAACCACAGGCCGGGGCGCGCTGAAAGAAGGATTGTGGCACATATTCCCGAAAACAGGCCAAGCGGCCAGCCCGGTTTATGGGGCATCGGCGGGGTCGGTTGCATTTCGGGCACGGGCATATTCATCGGCGCTGACAAATTTCATTGAATTGTATACAAGATCGACAGAACTACACAAAAAGTGAGCCAAGTGAAATGAACTTTAACGCAACAAAGATGCTTCTGGCAGGAATGGCGATGGTTGTGGCACCGCTTGTACCTGCGCATGCCGGTGAAACGCTTGACCGGGTTATGGAAACCAAAACACTGATCGGTGCAACGGCAGACGGTTACCCGCCAGTCGCCTTTACCGATGAAAATAACCAGCTGACCGGTTTTGATGTTGAAGTTGCCCGCGAAATTGCCAAACGGCTTGGCGCGGAATTCAAACCTGTCACGCCGTCATGGGAAGCACAGGTTGCCGGTAACTGGGCCGGTCGTTGGGATATTGCAGTTGGTTCTATGACCCCGACCAAGGCCCGCGCCGAAGTTCTCGATTTCCCGGCGGTCTATTATTACACCCCGGCCATCCTCGTCGCGCACAAGGACAATGCCACCTACCAGAAAGCATCGGATCTTGACGGCAAGGTTGTTGGCGCTTGTGCAGCCTGTTCCTATGAAGACTATCTGAACCACAAGCTGGTGATGGATGTCGAAGGTGTGCCACCGTTCGAATATGAAGTCACGCCGGGTCGTATTCAGACCTATGAGTCTGATGGCATGGCCTTTGACGATTTGCGTCTTGGCGATGGGGTGCGTGTCGATGCGGTTCTTTCGAACATTCCGACCGCAACGGCGGCGATTGAAAACAACATGCCGTTCCGTATGGTGGGCGAACCGCTTGTTTATGAACCGCTGGCAGTTGCAGTGGACAAGGGCGACCCGGAATTTTCCGCAAAAATTACCGAGATTGTTGATGCCATGCGGACCGATGGAACGCTTAAGGTGCTTTCGGAGAAATGGTTTGGTGTGGATTTGACCACCGTGAAGTGATCACATCCAGAGACGCCGTTTTCAATGACCAAGAGCCGCCCAAGGGCGGCTCTTTTCGGTTGAGCTGTGTGAAAGACGAATATCAGTTACCGGCCAGATCTTCTGGCGTGTAACTCATCTCATGAAGGATTTCGCCGGTTTCGTAATCGACCGCCTGAAGGGTAACACCATATCCCCAAAGCTGCCCGATATAGCCAAGCGTCATCTGGGCGTCGGATTTTTCAAGACGGATGCCGTCATGCTCGGTGTGCTGGATATAAAGTTGGCGGTTGCCGCGAATATCAACATCGACAACCTGCATGTCGGGTTCGCGCACAGAAATGTCATGCATTCTGGCAAGCGACCGGCGGACCTTGCGATAGCCATTGTCATCATGAATGGCGGCGACTTCCAGATGCGGCGTGGTGTTCTGATCGTCGATCATGAACATCCGCATGTCACGCATCAGCTTGGGCGACAGGAATTGCAAGATGAAGCTTTCATCGCGGTAATGCGCCCAGGCTTCCTTGAGCGTTTCCACAGGTTCATTATTGCCCGCAATATCGGGGAACCATTTACGATCTTCCTCGGTCGGGTCAATGCAGATGCGGTGGATATCCTGCATCATGGCAAAGCCCAGCGCATAGGGGTTGAAACCCGAATAGCGCGGATCGTCAAAATCGGCCTGAAACACCACGCGGGAATGATAGTCGATGAATTCCATCATAGCACCCTCGGAAATCAGGCCCTTGTCATACAGGCTGTTCATGATCGCGTAATGTACGTAGCACGCGCAGCCTTCATTCATCATCTTGGTCTGTTTCTGCGGATAGAAATACTGGCCGATATTGCGCACGATGCGGATGATTTCACGTTCCCACGCATGCAGGGACGGCGCGTTCTTTTCGAGGAAATATAAAAGGTTTTCTTCCGGCAGGCCGAACTGCGCACGCCGTTCCTCGATCCGCATTTTGCGTTTGAGCTCGTCCATATCCTGATCGCCCTGATCAGGCTGGGGCAGGGTGCGCCACAGATCGTTATAGGTCTCGTCTTCGTATTTCGCCCGTTCGCGTTCGCGTTCAAGCTCGACCGCAAGATTGGGTTTTTCCGGGTGCGAATAGCGGTTCACACCCTGTTCCATCAGGGCGTGGGCTGCATCAAGAACCCGCTCGACCGCATCAAAGCCATAACGGTCCTCGCATTTGGCGATATAGCTCTTGGCAAATTGCAGGTAATCCAGAATGCCTTCAGCATCGGTCCATTGTTTGAACAGATAGTTGTTCTTGAAGAAGTGGTTATGCCCGAACGCGGCATGGGCGATGACCAAAGCCTGCATGACGATGGTGTTTTCTTCCATCACGTAGGAAATGCAGGGATTGGAATTGATCACGATCTCATAGGCCAGTCCCTGATAACCCTTGCGATACATGACATCATCGCGCACGAACCGTTTGCCAAATGACCAGTGGTGATACATCAGCGGCATGCCAATCGATGAATAGGCATCCAACATCTGTTCGGATGTGATGACTTCGACCTGATTGGGATAGACATCCAGTTTGAGTTCATTCAGCGCGATTTCCTCGATCGCGTCATAGGTCGATTTCAGCGTTTCAAAATCCCAGTCAGCACTGGTGAATAAAAGTTTGCTGGTATCTGGTGCCGGGGTGTCGTCGGTTTTGGCTTTGGTGCTCATACCCGGGCCTCCGTGCGGTTTTTGGCAAAGAGTTCCCGAAATACCGGGAAGATGTCGGATGCCTTGGTCACGCGCTTAAGTGCAAAGCGCGGATTGTGACTGGCAAGCGGGGCATAGGCCTTCCAAAGCGCGGTTTCGCCTTCGGCGGCGGCGAAAATCTCGGCCTCGCGTTCGTCGGTGATTTCGATATAGGCGTAATACTGGCATTTCGGCAGAAGGTCTTCGGCCAGCAGGGTGGTGCATTTCACCCCGTCATTGGAATAGTTGTCACCATCGGATGCCTGTGCGGCATAGATGTTCCATTGATCGGTCGGATAGCGATCCTTAAGGACCTTTTTCATTTCTTCCAGCGCGGTGGAAACGATGGTGCCGCCGGTTTCGCGCGAATAGAAGAACGTTTCCTCGTCCACCTCGGACGCGCGCGATGTATGGCGAATGAACACCACTTCGACATGTTCATAGCGGCGATGCAGGAACAGATGCAGCAGCATGAAGAACCGCTTTGCCAGTTCCTTCATCTGTTCGGACATCGAACCCGAAACATCCATCAAACAGAACATCACGGCCTGCGTGTTGGGATCGGGGATTTGCTGAAACTGATTATAGCGGGTGTCGATGGGATCAATGAACGGGATTGCCTTCATGCGGCGTTTGGCTTCTTCCAGATCGGCCAGCAATCCATGCAATGTATCTTCATCAGCCTTGGTCAGTTTGCCTGACGGGCGTTTTTCGGCCTTGTCCTGAAGGGCGGAAATCTTTTCTTCCAGTTCGCGGACTTCGGCAGTTTTGGGGCGTCTCAGGCCAATCCGCCGGGCAAGTGAATTGCGCATGGTGCGCACAAGGCTGAGATTGGCCGGGGTTCCTTCGACCGAAAAGCCCGCGCGCGCATTGCGAAATGCGGTGGTCTGTTTCAGGCTCTTTTTCAAAAGGTCCGGCAGTTCGAGGTCTTCGAAAAAGATATCAAGGAACTCGTCACGGGTAAGTGTGAACTGGAAATCATCCTCGCCATCGCCATCCGGGCTTGCCTGCGATCCGCCAGCCCCGGAATCCCCGCCTTGCGGGCGCGCAATGCGATCGCCCTGAACGAATTTCTTGTTACCGGGCAGGACATAGTTACGATTGCCGCCACGTCTGGCATGGTGGAAACCGGGTTCCTTAAGGGTTTTGCCGGGAATGGTGACCTGATCGCCGCTGGTAATATCGGTAATGCCACGCGACCGGATGGTGTTTTCGACAGCTTTTTTGATCTGAGCCTTGGCCCGGCGCATGAAACGCTGTCGGTTGCCAAGACTTTTGCCTGTCGGGTTCTTGCGGCGGTCAACGATATAAAGCATGGGCAGTCACATCCTTGGCGATCTCGTCCATGGACCGGGGCGCATCCCTGCAACGGGTTTTATGGTGCAAGATGCAGGTCGTCCGGGCCTTGGGCGTCACAGGGTGGGCCGGTTTTTGCCCATCCTGTGACGGGATAAAGACCGGGCGGACAAGGGAGAAACCGCCCGGCAGGGTCGGAAAGCCGAGGGCGTGGCTTATCCGGCCTTGTTCACGCGCATATACCATTCAACCAGACGACGGGTCTGACGTTCGGTATAGCTCCGATCGATCATGCGTTTGACGAACTCGTTGTGTTTCTTTTCGGTATCGCTGTCTTTTTTCGAGCCGAACGAAATCACCGGCAGCAGGTCTTCGACCTGACTGAACATGCGTTTTTCGATGACATCGCGCAGTTTTTCATAAGACGTCCATGCCGGGTTTTTGCCCTTGTTATTGGCGCGTGCACGCAGGGCAAATTTGACGACCTCGTTACGGAAGTCCTTCGGATTGGCGATGCCCGCCGGTTTTTCGATTTTCGAAAGTTCCTGATCAATGATCTTGCGATCAAGAAGCTGACCCGTATCGGGATCCTTGAAGTCCTGATCCTCGATCCATGCATCAGCATAGGATACGTAACGATCAAACAGGTTCTGCCCGTAATCGGAATAGCTTTCGAGATAGGCCTTCTGGATTTCCGCCCCGATAAACTCGGCATAACGCGGGGCCAGTTCGGACTTGATGAAGTCCATATAGTCCTTTTCACGTTCTTCCGGATATTGTTCACGCCGGATCGCCTGTTCAAGGACATACATCAGATGCACGGGGTCGGCTGCGACCTCAAGGGTGTCATGGTTGAAGGTTTCCGAAAGCACCTTGAAGGCAAAGCGGGTTGAAATACCATCCATGCCTTCATCCACACCGGCCGTATCGCGGTATTCCTGCATGGATTTGGCTTTGGGGTCGACGTCTTTCAATGTCTCGCCGTCATAGACACGCATCTTGGAATAAAGGTTGGAGTTTTCATGTTCCTGCAACCGCGACAGGACGGAAAACTGTGCCAGCATCTTAAGCGTTCCGGGCGCACAGGCCCCTTGTTCAAGCTCTGATCCCTGAAGCAGCTTCTCATAGATCATGGTTTCTTCGGTGACCCGCAGGCAATAGGGCACCTTGATCACCGAGATACGGTCGATGAAGGCCTCGTTATTCTTGTTGGCCTTGAATGTCTGCCATTCTGATTCGTTTGAGTGCGCAAGGATAAGACCCTGGAACGGGATCGCGCCGAGGTTTTCCGTACCGATATAGTTGCTTTCCTGCGTTGCAGTCAGCAATGGATGCAGCATTTTGATCGGGGCCTTGAACATCTCGACGAATTCAAGAATGCCCTGGTTGGCGCGGTTCAAACCACCGGAATAGCTATACGCATCCGGGTCATTTTGGCTGTAATATTCAAGCTTGCGGATGTCGACCTTGCCGACCAGCGACGAGATATCCTGATTGTTTTCATCACCCGGTTCGGTTTTGGCGATGGCAATCTGGCGCAGGCGTGACGGGATCAGTTTAACGACCGAGAATTTGGTCAAATCACCGCCAAATTCGTCAAGGCGCTTAACAGCCCAGGGCGACATAAGCCCCGTGAGGCGACGTTTGGGAATGCCGTATTTGTCTTCGATGGCATCGCCCATTTTTGCGGGGTTGAACAGGCCAAGCGGGCTTTCGAAAACCGGGCTGATCTGATCACCGGCCTTCAAAACATAGATGGGTTCTCGTTCCATCAGTTCCTTGAGACGTTCGGCCAGTGAACTTTTGCCTCCGCCAACCGGGCCAAGCAGATAGAGAACCTGTTTGCGTTCCTCAAGCCCCTGAGCCGCGTATTTAAAGAATCCGACAATGCGTTCGACCGTTTCTTCCATTCCGAAGAAATCGGCAAAAGCAGGGTAACGTTTGATGGTTCGGTTTAGGAAAATTCGGCCAAGACGGGAATCTGTCGACGTGTCGATCAGTTCCGGCTCGCCAATCGCTGCGATCATGCGTTCAGCGGCCGAGGCATAGGCCGTTGGATCTTCGCGACAGAGATTGAGGTAGTCACGGATGGTCAGTTCGGTTTCTTGCTTTCCGTCATATCCTTCCGCATACAGCTCGAAGATATCCTTCTCTTCAGCCATGGCGCGGTCTCCTTTCAAACGTTATCTCTCTGGTGTCGAACTATCGTTTCCTGTCCTGCGTGTTTTGCGGTGCAGCAGACCTGATTGCGGCCGCCTGATTCTGTGTACGTCAGCAAAAGTCGTTTCGATGCATTTGCCTGACAGTAAATATTCTAACGAACTGTATTTAGCTTAAGGTTAATGTGCGGCAGAAGATGCCAAGAGTTTGAAGCTGTTGTCTTTGCCATTTCACAATTGAATATTTGCTACTTTGGGTTGCGGTATTTGGGCCCCGTTGCGGCAACCCTTTCGATCAACTTAAGACCTGAACGGGCGCCAACCTGTCGGGATGACCATGGTCGTCGCCACTGTAAAATGTTCTTATAATTGACTTGGGAAGCTGCAATCGGTTCCGCAAGGTAAGACATAAGTATTATCCAAGGAATTTCCGCCAGATTGATCACGGTTGAGTGACCAAGGCAGGCTGTCAGCAAGGAGCTTGCCCGTCATGCGCGGAGGCAAAATTATTTTGCATTTGCACAAGCCGATTGCCCGGCGCTATCACTGCCCCTGATCAGGAATGTCAGAACAGTGGCGGCGAGGACCGCCAGACAGGGAAAATGAAATGACCGACGGTGCCGTAAAGTTTGTCGAACCGCATGAACTCGATCTTATGATCGGGCAGGAAAGTGTGACCGTGATCGATGTCCGTGAGCCCGATGAATTTGCAACCGGCCATATCGAAACCGCTATCAATATGCCGACCTCGAATTTTGATATTGCCGCCCTTGTTGATCTGACTGACGAACAGGACACCGATCTGGTTTTTGTTTGCGCGGTGGGGCAACGCTCGTTTGGGGCGGCCAATGCCGTTCTGGCCCATGTCGATTGCGCGGTCAGCAACCTTAAGGGTGGCATTCAAAGCTGGGCGCGTGCCGGGTTTGATCTTGAGGGCGGCAAATAAGCCTGCCGTTCCTTTGACGGGGCAGGGGGTGGAATGTGACGTGACCACTCCGAATTTCCCGCCCCGTTTCAGGCCGACGTCATTCTGAGGCAGGCTTTACCAATACGCCTGATGCAAGGCATTCAAAGGCCGCAATGGCCTTGTGAAGTGTGTCTTGCGGATCTTCGCTTGTCCCGACCCAAAGTGCAGCATTAAGGGCAACGCCATTCAGCAGTCTGGCGAGTGCTTCTATATCAACCGGTTTGATTGCGCCGTTCTTTGCCAGCTCGTTCAGGGTTTTGATTGTTGCCTGCAAACAGCGGTTTTGGCTTGGCCACTGTGACGGATCCCCCAGAAATGCCGGACCATCGCGAAGAACGATGCGCTGTATTTCGGGATCAAGTGCCAATTCAATATAGGTGCGGCCTTCGGCCATAAGCCCGTTCCAGCCGCCGCCTGCTGCTTCACCCGCGTCCTTGGCCTTTTGGGCCATGGCCGAGTCTATTTCATCGACCACGGCCCCAAGCAATCCGAGCTTGTCCCCAAAATTATGATAAAGCGCGCCACGCGTCAGACCGGCCGTTGCGGTCAGCTCATCCATTGATGCGCTCGCATATCCCTTTTCGGCAAAGGCCTTGCGTCCGGCGGCGATCAGCTTGACGCGGGTTTCTTCCATTTTTTCAGCACGGGTTTTGGCAGCCATCAGGCACTCCGAATTTGACATACGGGACGTATATTAATTGACATACGCTGCGTATGTGAGTATCTCTCATTTCACATACGCAGCGTATCTGAAATGAAATCAAAACACCATACAATCTGAATTTGCCTGAAAAGGAGGTCCTCATGACCCTCGCAAATGAAGCAATCTTTCCGCCAAACCGTCATGCGCTTTACGACGCACACGGTTATTCCCCTGCCATCCGATCCGGTGACTTGCTTTTCGTCTCGGGTCAGGTTGGCAGTCGTGAAGACGGCACGCCTGAGCCCGATTTTAAAAAACAGGTTGCGCTGGCATTTGAAAACCTCAAGGCCATTCTTGCCGCTGCTGGATGCGGTCTTGCGGACATCATTGATGTCACAAGCTTTCATACCGATCCGGAAAACCAGTTTACAGATATCATGGATGTAAAAGGGGCTGTCTTTGACAAGGCCCCGTATCCGAACTGGACGGCAGTTGGCGTGAACTGGCTTGCCGGCTTTGATTTCGAAATCAAGGTGATCGCCCGCATTCCCGCGTCAAATGCCTGATTGGGCAATCTGAATGCATTGAAACAAGACGGATCAATGCGTGAACCGGCCCCCCTGTTGATAAGGCGGGGCCGGTTTTTTACCTTGACGATTTCTCGTAAATGGAAAAATATCCCGTTACTGAGATTAAAGGTGAAAGATGGACGACATCGAAAAACGACTTGCCGCACGCCTGTCATCCCTGCGCTCGGAACGGGGATGGTCGCTTGATGAGCTGGCAAAACGCAGCAGCGTTAGCCGTGCCAGTCTGTCACGCATCGAAAATGGCGAGGTCAGTCCGACGGCAAGTGTTCTTGGCAAGCTTTGCGTTGCCTTTGGTGTCACTCTGTCGCGATTGATGCAAATGGTCGAAGAGGATTTTATCCCCCTGATCACACGTGCCCGTCAGGAAGTCTGGACCGATCCGGAAACCGGATATCGTCGCCGTCTGGTTTCACCCACATCGCGCAATCTGTCGGGCGAGGTGCTTGAAGTCGAAATCGATGCGGATACGCGGATCGAATATGCCGGGACGCCACGTGACGGGCTGGAACATCATTTGGTGATGCTTGAGGGCCAATTGATCATGGAGGTCAATCACCAGAGCCACAATCTGGAGGCCGGGGATTGCCTGCGCTATCAGCTGCGCGGTGGCAATGTGTTCCAGACCCCTAGGCATTCCGGTGCCCGCTATCACCTGTTTATTGTCGAATGACCATCCGGGAAGTCCGCCACCATGACCAAATCTGAAATCACTGATGCCCCGTTGATTGTGCGCCTGAATGCAGACACGCTTGAGGCTCGTCTTGATCAGTTTGGCGAAATGCTCCATGCCTGCGTTCATGGCGGGGCGAGTATCGGCTTTATTGAGCCGTTCCCGATCAGCGAAGCCGTGGCGTTCTGGCGCGACCGGACTCTTCCGGCCATGGCCGGTGGCAGACGAACACTTTTTGCGGCCCTTGACGATGACCGGATTGTCGGCACCGTACAGCTTGACTGCGACACCATGCCCAATCAGGCCCATCGTGGCGATATCAGCAAATTGATGGTGCGCCCCGATTGCCGGCGTCGCGGGATCGCGAGGGAATTGATGCTGGCGGCAGAAGATCGTGCCCGGGAGCTGGGACGCAGTTTGCTGACACTCGACACCCGCACAGGGGACAGTGCCGAACGGCTTTATACGTCTCTTGGTTTTGAAACTGCCGGGGTGATCCCGGACTATGCCCGCGATCCGTTTTCCGACAAGCTCAGCGCAACCACAATTATGTTTAAGCGCTTGAAAGACTAGCCTTTTGATACTACGGGCGATTCCCGAAATTGTATCCAATATGCCGGTTCTGGCATGCCAGAACCAAAGGATGCAGGTAAGCTGCCGGTAGAATTCGCAATTTTGCATTGCGACAAATTTCTGAATTCTTTCCCGATATTCCTTTTAATTCCCGTGCTTCAGGGTCTTGTGCGTTGCACTAAGGGTTTTCTGATAGGAGCACTGTCGAACGCAAAAGATGTTGAATGCCAACGGAAAATAGGCGCATCTTTGCCGTCCGGCATAAAGAATTAGAATAAAAGTTCCTGGAGGAAGCTCATTATGAAGAAATTTGCCCTTGCGGCGGCCCTGATGACGGCTGTCGGCTTTTCCGGTGCGGTGCACGCGGCTGATCTGACCCTGCGCATTTCGCTGCAGCTGCCAATGAAAAGCCACCTTGGCCAGAACCTTTTGATGTTCAAGAACGAGGTCGAGCAGAAATCGAATGGCGACATCGAAGTTCAGATTTACGACTCAGCCCAGCTTTACAAAGACAAGGAAGTGCCCGCTGCTGTCGGTTCGGGTGCCATTGAAATGGGTGTGGCGTCGCTGACCCGCTATGTTGGTGATGTTCCGGCTGTTGACGTTTTCTATCAGCCGTTCCTTCTTGATAACGAAGAAAAGGTCCGCAAGGCCGTTTCCCCGGATTCTCCGGTCCGCGCGCCGCTTGATGCCGCGATTGCTGAAACCGGTGCGACGGTTTTGTGGTGGCAGGCTTATGGCGGGTCGATCATGCTGTCGAATGGCGGCCCGATCAAAGGCCCGGATGGCCTTAAAGGTCAAAAAGTTCGCGTCTTCTCCAAAACGCAGGGTGATTTCATCTCTGCAGCTGGCGGTGCACCGACCCTGATTTCCGGATCCGAGCAGTATATCGCTTATCAGCGCGGCACGGTTGATGTTGGCATGACCGGCATGTCGGGTGTCAAATCCCGTCAGCTTTGGGAAGTCATGGACACCGTCACCACCACCAACGACGCTGACATTGAATTCATCGTGGTTGTGAATACCGATTTCTGGAACGGCCTGACCGATGCACAGCGTGACATCATCTCGACCGCGGCAGTGAATGCCGAAAATGATGTTCGTGATCGCATGACGGCAATTGAGGCTGCTGCATATGAAGAAGCCAAAGCGAACGGCATGACCATTTACAATCCGACTGCGGAAGAAATGGCTGCGTGGCGCGAAGCTGCCAAACCGGTTTACGAGGCATTCCTTGCCCATACCGGTGACCTTGGCAAACAGGTCTTCGAAGCTGCCCAGAAATTCTGATCATCAAGCGGGTCATCACAGGTTTGATGTGTGATGACCCGATGATCGCCTTTGATCTGATCGCATCATCGTCCTGATCCCGGGCTTCAAGGCCATATTTCCGGCCAAGTGTCGCCCGGCCGGTTGGGACGATGATGATTTTCCGCCCCCTTTGAGATCAGGAGATGACTGTTGTCGGGCCGCACAATCATTTGCACCTGAGCAACGGCATTCGTTTTTAAGATGTTTGATCGATTAATGCTGTGTCTGGCATGGGTCGCGGCCATCCTGTTTGTGCTGGCTGGCTGCATGCTGACCTATGAAGTCATTGCGCGCTATTTCTTTGTCCGTCCGACGATCTGGGCGGCAGAGCTTTCGCAACTTTGCCTGATCTGGGGCGCGTTGCTTGGTATGCCCTGGGCCTTGGCAGCACGTCGCCATATTTCGGTGGATGCTGTCACCCGCCTGTTTTCCGAACCGGTTCAGCGTAGCATCGAAATTGCCGCCATGGCCTGCATCCTTGCCTTTTCGGTGATGGTGACTTTCAAGGGCTGGGAAATATTCTACGAAAGTTACGAGCGCGGCCGGACCAGTGGCACGATGCTTGATCTTCCGGCCTGGGTGGCAGAGCTGCCGGTGGCACTTGGATTTGCGTTACTCGCAGTGCAGTCCGTTATTGAAATTGT
The DNA here is from genome assembly GCF_003326795.1 of Thalassospira profundimaris. Classification (GTDB taxonomy): domain Bacteria; phylum Pseudomonadota; class Alphaproteobacteria; order Rhodospirillales; family Thalassospiraceae; genus Thalassospira; species Thalassospira profundimaris_C. The sequence continues at coordinate 163,337 of NZ_JPWI01000012.1, forward strand.
CGGCCTTCTGCGCGGCAAGGAAATTCCGAAAGGGGCACATGAATGACCATTCTTCTGACCCTTGCGGCAATGTTCGCGCTTTTGCTGATGCGCGTGCCTGTTGCCTTTGCCCTTGGCGGCCTTGGTCTTGCGATGTTGCTGCTGGGCGGCTTTTCGCCACTGATGGCCCCGCAAGCCGTTCTTTCCACCCTTGATGGCTTTATCCTTCTGGCGGTGCCGCTGTTTCTGTTGATGTCGAACATCCTGCTGCGTGCGGGGGTCGGCAATGACCTGTTTGCGGCGGTGAGTGCCTGGGTTGGGCATTGGCCGGGCGGGCTTGCGGTTGCAACCATTCTGTCTTGTGGCGTGTTTGCGGCTATTTCGGGCTCGTCGGTTGCGACCGCTGCGACCATCGGGACGGTCGCCATTCCGGAAATGATCAATCGCGGCTACAACAAGAAGTTCGTTTATGGTCTTCTGGCTGCGGGTGGCACGCTTGGCATTCTGATCCCGCCATCGATTCCGATGATCATTTATGGTTTTGTGACCGAAGAATCGGTGATCTCGCTGTTCCTTGCCGGAATCGGGCCGGGGATCGCGTTGCTGGTCTTCTTTATTATTTTCTCGATGATCTATGCCCGTATGGGCGGACAGGAAAGCGAACCCAAACAGGGCTGGGCAGAACGTCGTCGTGCAACGCTTAAGGCTTTGCCGTCTGTCATTCTTGCGGTTCTGATTATTTCGGGGATCTATTCAGGCGCCTTTACGCCAACCGAAGCCGCCGCAATCGGATTTGCCGCGTCGCTGATCATTACCGGCCCGATCATGCGGGTTCTGACATGGGATGCGCTTAAAAAGGCAGTGTTTGACAGTATGGCAACCACGGTTGCGATCATTCTGATCATTGCCGGGGCAAAAATCTTTGGCAAGGCGATCACGCTCTATCGAATCCCTCAAGACATCTCGATGATGATCACGCAGGGCATAGATACCGACCTTGGCTTCATTCTGGTTGTAACTGCTGTTCTTCTGGTGATGGGGCTTGTGTTCGAAGCATTATCAATGGTTCTGATCATGACGCCGGTTCTGTTGCCAGCGGCCCTTGCGCTTGGTTTCGATCCGATCTGGTTTGGCGTCTATATGGTGATCATGGTCGAATGTGCCCTGATTACACCGCCCGTCGGGCTGAATCTTTATGTCATCCAGTCTGTGGCCAAAGCCCGCTTGGGTGAGGTCGCGAGTGGTGTGGCACCGTTCCTGATGCTGATGTTCCTGTGTGCGGCCATTCTTTATGTCTGGCACGACCTTGCACTCTATATTCCGTTCAAACTGTAAAGACTGATGACACATATAATGACACCTGCGGATCGTTTGCGTGCGCTGCTGGCCACCGGCGATCTGATCACCATGCCATGCTGTTTTGATGCGCTTTCTGCCAAGCTGATCGAACAGGAAGGGTTTGCTCTGACCTTCATGTCAGGATTCGCGACATCTGCGGCCCGGATCGGTGCGCCCGACCTTGGCCTGATGTCCTATGGCGAGGTTCTTGACCAGGCCCGCAACATTACTGATGCCATCTCGATTCCGCTGATTGGCGATGGCGATACCGGTTATGGCAATGCCATGAATGTCAGACGCACGGTTACCGGCTTTGCCAAGGCAGGCTGTGCCGCGGTGATGATCGAGGATCAACTGGCTCCAAAACGCTGCGGTCATACCAAGGGCAAGGAAGTGGTCGGCCGTGACGAGGCGTTCGACCGGATTCGTGCCGCCGTTGATGCCCGCGAAGCCGGGGCAGATATCCTGATCCTTGCGCGCACCGATGCCCGTCATCAGCACGGCCTGTCCGAGGCAATTGACCGTGCGGCAAAGTTCAAGGAACTGGGGGCCGACATTCTGTTTGTCGAAGCGCCGAAGACTGTTGATGAAATGCGTACCCTTTGCGCCGAGCTACCGGGGCCGAAAATGGCCAATATCGTCGAAGGTGGAGAAACCCCGGATCTGTCACCCGCAGAGCTTAAGGAAATCGGGTATCAGATCGCGGCTTATCCTCTGTCTTTGATGGCAGCAGCGATGAAGGCGATGGTTGAAACCTTGCAGACCATGAAGGCAGGGCAACCGCGTGATGACAAGCTGATGAACTGGGCTGATCTGCGCAATCGTATCGGGTTCGACGAATATTATGAAGAGTCGGAACGCTATGCTTCGTCGCGTCGCGACGGTTAGGCACGCAGACTGAATGAATGTTTCAGGGCGACGCACCGGAAGGATTGCGTCGCCCTGAGCGTTTGTATGGACCGCCAGCGCCGTTTTAACGAATCCGGAGCACACTTATGACTGGAACGGTCTTTCTTGCCGCATAGCGGGCAGGGGAAGGGGATACCAAGTCACTAAGTGATGTCTTAAAATGTCGATCACCGGTTGTTGTTGGCGACAAGAAAAGAACAACCCTGTGGCTATTGGGCAGGGCAGATCGAAGCAGGGAAATCATGAGCGAGAAACACAGCGGAAGCTGCCTGTGCGGGCAGGTGACATTTGAGGTAACAGGCACTTTTGATGCCTTTTTCCTGTGCCACTGTAAATATTGCCAGAAAGACACGGGTTCCGCGCATGCGGCCAACCTGTTTTCACAAGGCGCGAAGCTCAGCTGGCTTACCGGAAAAGACAAGGTTACATCCTTCACCTTGCCCGGAACCCGTCATGCGAAATCATTCTGTTCGGCGTGTGGCTCTGCGGTTCCAGGCGAACAGATGGGCGGCAAACTGGTTGTAGTGCCAGCAGGAAGCCTTGATACCCCGGTCACCAATGTGCCTGATGCGCACATCATGACGGGCAGCAAGGCCAACTGGGATGATGGGCTTGAACGGGTCACAAAGGTGGCGGGAATGCCCGGATAGCTGCGATTTGTCGAAGCCAAAAGAAAACCCCGCAGCCATCG
>NZ_JPWI01000013.1 GCF_003326795.1 Thalassospira profundimaris
GGTTTTCCGGGCCCCGTTTCAGTTCCGGCTGTTTTCGGCTTCGGCCTTTTGGGCGCGGTATTTGCTCAGTTCGACGATGGCGCGGCTGCGCTGTTCATAGGAAACTTCCGGTTCGATGGTTTCGCGCCATTCGGGGGCATCGGGATGGCCACCATCCTCGGCGATGGCAAGATAAAGCCATGCGCGTTCAAGATCGCCCGGGACATGTTCGCCGTAATAATACATCCGTCCCATGGCGGCATAGCCGTCGATATTGCCGTTTTCCACGGCCTTTTGATACCAGGGCACGGCCTTTGCCGGTTCTTCGGGACCGCCAATGCCATATTCAAGAAAATGGCCGTAATAATAGGGGGCATCCGGATCACCATTTTCGGCGGCAAGCCCCATCCAGTGGCGGGCAAGGACCGGATCAGGTGCGATATCGCCGCCCCCGGACTGATAGACTGCTGCCAGATTGTATTGCGCCCCGGCATTGCCGCCAATGGCGGCCTTTTGATACCATTCAATCGCCCGGGTCAGGTTGACCTCGACCCCGGTGCCATGCAAATAGCAATCGGCGATATTGACCATGGCAATCACTTCACCAAGTTCGGCGGCATGGCGGAAATGATAGGCAGCCTCGGTTGCATCCTTCGTAACGCCCAGACCATCACGATACAGCACCCCCAACAAGTTGAACGCGCCCGCATGTCCGAGTACCGCGGCCTCGCGCCCGAGCGAGAAGGCATCTTCATAGCTTTGTGCGCGCCCGATACCGTAAAAGGCATCATAGGCCGCGCCATAGAGTTCGTCCGCCTTGGCATCGTTCGGCGAGACGGATGGCGGAGGTGCTGGTGTCGGTGTCGGTGTCGGAACTGTTTGCGATGATGATGTTTGGGGGACGTCGGCGGTGTCCGCGGGCTGGGCGGTTGTGGTTCCCGGGGCCGTTTCAGATGAAGGTGCCGACGCCCCTGTTACCGGGATCGGCCTTGAGGAAAATACCCGGGTCAGATTGCCGTTTTCATCGCGCATCTTGTTGGTAAAGGTGCAGGGCTGTGAGGCGGGATAAAGCCTGAAAAGCGGATCATTTTCGAGAAAGTCGATGGCTTCCTGATAGCCCTGCCTTGCTGCGCAATTATACCAAGCTTCGGCCACTTCCATATTGCCCGGATCAAACAGGGTCGGCTCGAAATTCCGGCCCAGTTTGAACTGGGCATCGGGATAGCCATCCATTGCTGCGGCCCACATGTCGGTATGGCCGCCCCAAATGGATGCCGTGGCCGTCGACGAACTCTCAGGTTTCGGATCGTCGGCGGTGTAGCCCGCCCCGGTAAATTCGCATTCGCCGGTTTCGCTGATGTCGAAATTGTAGGGCACATTTTGCAATTGTTCGATGGCGATGTCATCGCCCTGAAGGGCCGCACATTCAAACCAGCGGATGATCTGTTTGGCCTCGTATTCGTCGATCTCGCCGTCATCCTCGGCATAGTCATAAGACAGCATGATCGCATAAAGGCGCTGGGATGTGGCATCACCGGCATAGGCATCGCGCCGGACCGCATCAAGCGTTTCATCCGCACGTGAAGTCGACACGGGCAGCATAGCAGCAATCAGGGCAGCAAGGATCATTCCTGCAAACGGGACTGCAAACGGGGATCGGGACATGCGTGCTCCAGCAAAGGCGGCCATTCTTGCGGGCCGTTGGCTTTGGTCATCTTGGGCGACCGGTTGGCCTGATTTTGACAATAAATCAACCTGAACGGCAACTGAAATTAACCGGATATGGAGGAGGAAAAGCACATGGCACTCAGTGACATAGCGCTTTGTGTGCGCGCGCAAGTGATGATCGGGGCCAGCCCGGTGTCATCCTTTGACGAAGACAGTGCCGAGGCCGAAATTGCCCGCCTGCTTTATCCGACCATCCGTGACGGCATGCTGGCAAGCTATCCCTGGCGATTTGCCGCGCGCGGGTGCTGGTTGGCGCGACTGGCAAATACCGATGATGCGCGTGATCCCGGTGATGGATCGCATCTTTTTGCCATGCCGCGCGATTTTATCCGCTTGCTGTCGCTTGAAAATGACGGCGGCAAAATCACCCGGTTCGAGCTGCGTGACCGGGCGGTGCTGTGTTCGGCGGATGCGGCCTGGCTTTCCTATGTCGCACGTCTGGCCGAGGGCAGTTTTCCGCCATGGTTTGATCTGGCGCTGATTGTGCGACTGGCAGCGGAATTCTGTCTGCCGCTGACCGAAAGCAGCACACGGGCGGAATATCTGTTCAAGCGGTCCGAGGATCAGTTTCGCGCCGCCCGCCTTGCCGATGCCCAACAATCCACCCCGCATGCGATTGACGATTTTTCCCTTATATCGGCCCGGAATTGAGAGGCGGAGCCTCCGGCACAATGGGCTCCCGCCTGCGCGGGAGCGACGGGTAAGGGAAGCAGAAACACCAGCGTCATCCCCGCGCAGGCGGGGATCTTGGTCCGTAAGCTCATCAGATGCGATATCCAAACAAGGAGGCATTCATGGCCCGCAGGGTTCTTGAGAAAAATACCTTCTCGACCGGGGAACTGGCTCCGGAATTGTGGGGGCGGTCCGATCTGAATGCCTATGCCAACGGGGCGGCACGGCTGCGCAATGTGTTTATCGAGCCGTCCGGTGGCGTGCGCCGTCGTCCGGGCATTCGTCTGATTGACGGGCTGGACGGGCCGGTGCGCCTGATCCAGTTCGAGTTCAATACAGAGCAGACCTATATCCTGGCCTTTGGGGATATGAAGGCAACCGTGTTTGAAAACGGTGTTGCGACCCTGTGGTTTGAAACGCCGTTCGGGGTCGAGCACCACGATCTTCTGAACTGGACGCAAAGTGCGGACACGCTTCTGGTTGTGCATCCCGATGCGCCGCCAGTAAGGATCAGCCGGACTGCGACCGGGGGATGGCAGGTCACATCATGGGCATGGCGGGCAACCGGTCAGCTGACCAGCCAGCCCTATTACAAATTCACCGATCCGGCCGCGACCCTGACGCCATCAGGGGTCAGCGGGACGATCACGGTTACGGCTGATCTTGATCTGTTTGTTGGCGGTCATGTCGGGACCCTGTGGCGGATTGCCGGGATCGAGGGCGAAATGACGGCTGTGTCGGGGCCAAGAACCGCGACCATGGTGCTTAAGGCATCCTTGCCAGATAGCAGTGCGACAACCGATTTCGCCGAGCAGGCCTTTTCTGGTGTCCGGGGCTGGCCGCGCAGTGTGACATTTCATCAGGACCGCATGGTGATTGGCGGATCACGGGATTTGCCCAACCGGCTCTGGATGTCGCAATCAGGGGATCTTTTCAATTTCGAGCTGGGCGAGGGCCTTGATGACGAGGCAATTGAATTTGCGCTTCTGGCTGATCAGGTCAATGCAATTACGGGGGTTTTTGCCGGTCGCCATCTTCAGGTTTTTACCAGCGGATCGGAATGGATGGTGACGGGGGATCCGTTAACGCCCGCCAATATTCAGGTCACGCGCCAAACCCGGATTGGCAGTCAGAGTGACCGTACCGTGCCACTGGTCAATATTGACGGGGCGACGATCTTTGCCGGGCGCAGCGGGCGTGAAATCCGCGAATTCCTGTTTACCGATGTCGAGCAGGCCTATGGATCGGCCGATCTGGCATTATTGTCGCGCCATCTGGTCAATCGCCCGGTCGATCAGACCTTTGACGCCAACCGGCGGCTTTTGCATGTGGTGATGCGTGACGGATCACTTGCCACCCTGACGCTTTATCGGTCCGAGGCAATCACCGCCTGGTCGGCACAGAATGTAAAGGATTGTGATTTTACATCGGTCGCGGTGTCGGGCGGGGATGTCTATGTCAGTCTGCGCCGTGGCGAGCGCTATTATCTTGGCCTGTTTGACGAGGATTGCGGCTTTGACTTGCAGGTGTCGCAATCCCTTGGCGCGGGCGAGGAAGCACGCCGTCACTGGGGCAGGCTTGAGGCACTTGATGGTCTGGTGGTTGCCGGTCTGGTGGTTAATGGTCTGGTGGTTAATGGTCTGGTGGTTAATGGTCTGGCTGATGGCATTGTGATTACCGATTTGGCGGTGGCGGGCGGGACCGTGACCCTACCGCTTGATACCGGTGCGGTATCGGAAATCGCCGTCGGTTTGCCGTTTACTCATGAAATCTTTGCCCTGCCGCCAGCGGCATCGGATGGCAGCCGCCCGCATGGCGGCAATGCCGTGCGGCTGGTATCCCTGACATTGCGATTGCAAAAAAGCGGGCAGCTTCGCGTCGATACCGGGCGCGGCATGCGCGATATTACCCTTCCGGTCACAGGTGATGATGCAGACGGGCTTTATAGTGGCGATATCACAGTGCGAAGCCTTGGCTGGCGGCGCGGCAGTGGCGGTACGATTTCGGCGGGTTTATGGCGGATTGCCGGGGATTTTCCCCGGCCTTTTTTATTGCTGGGATGTGCATCGGAAATGGGGGTGAATGACTGATGGGCGGATTTACATCAATCGTGCCGTTGGCCGCATCGGCCTTGCAGACCGGACAGAAAATTCAGGCAAGTCAGGCCAGTGCACAAAGCCGGGTTGCCGAGCTTGACGCTGCGCGCAAGGCCGAACTGGCCGATATCGACGCCAGACAAAAGCAACAGGACACCGAGCGCGAAGAGACCCTGCGCCGCCGTCAGGCAAGCTTGCGCGCCAGACAGGGGGCATCGGGTTTGATGGCCGGTGGCACCGGTTCGGCCAGTGCGGTTCTGGCCGGATATGAAAAAGCCGCCCTTGATGATCAGGCAACGGATCGTGCCGAGGCCACCCGCAAGCGCAACCAGATCAATGCCAGTGCCAGCTGGCGGGAAAAGTCGCTTTTGCGCACGGCACAGGATGACACGGCCGCACGGCTAAGCGCCTGGTTTGCGCGGCGTGACGGGTTCGGGGGATAAGGCAATGGGAACGGTTTTTACCAATCAGACCAGCGCATCACGCGCCTTTGTCGGTGATGGCGTGCGTGTCAGCTTTGGCTTTGATTTTGCGGTATTTGACGACAGCGATATCAAGATCACCCTTGATGGTGTCGCCCTTGATACCGGCTTTCACGTGACAGTGGCGCGCGGGGATGCTGTTGCGGGTGGCGTGGTGACGTTTGAAACGCCCCCGGCAGACGGCTGCTTGATCGTCATTGCCCGGATGTTGCGGTTACGCCGGTTGAGTGACTATGACGCGATGTCAGTTCCGCGCGGTGATGCGATTGACCGTGATCTTGATTTCATCACGGCGGCGATGGGTGATCTTGACGGCGCACTGGCAGCTACGCTGCGCCTTGATGCGGCAGATCGTGATCAGGCATCGGCAAAACTTCCAAGGATCGCGGCGGGCAGGGTCCTTATCTGGAACCCGGCGGGTGATGGTTTGGCGAACGGGCCGGACGGGGTGGAAATCGCCAAGGCCGCAAGTCACGCAAGCCTTGCACAGGATGCCGCCAACCGGGCAGAGGCCGCCGATGCGCGGTCACAAACCGCACTGAAATCATTTGTGCAAAATGATGCCGGTGCGTTGCTTGATCTTGATTTCCGAAGTGCCAATGCCCTGGTGTGGGAAGATGAACGCCGCATGCCGGTGATTGATGCATCAACCAGCCGGATCATGGATATTCGTGAAACCGGATCACTTGTCAGGTTGTCAAATGGCGCACGGTTAAGCCTTCCGGATGCGTCGCTTGCGCGCAATGGCGTGCGGTATCGGGTGTTTAATGGCGATGGCACCATGGTTGATGTTTCGGCGGCCAGTGGCGATGTGATTGCGCCGGTCCATGGCGGGGCGGAAAACATCCTTTATCCGCTGCCAATCCGGGGCGATATGGTTGATCTGGTCTGTGATGGCGGGGGCACGGGAGGTGCTGGCGGTACTGGCGGGACTAGCGCCCGGTGGTTTGCCTGTCCGGTGCGCGAAAGCGGGCCTGTGGTCAAGCTGTTGCGCACCAATGCGCAAGGCATTCCGGCAGGGGGATCGTTCCTGATTGAATGGGATCAGGTGGTCGAAGACAGCCACAGCCTTTATGACAGCAGCAACCATGCGATCACCGGGCTTGCGCCGGGATTTTACCAGATCGATATCGGCGTCTGTTTCCCGATCACGAATGAGGCGGTGATGACCAGCCTGTTTGTCGAACGGTTTGACGGGACAAGCTGGAACTATCACCTCAGATCGCGCGACATCACAGCAATCGGCAGCGGGGCGGAACATAGCCTGCGTCTTAGCGGTGTGGCACGGATTGATGCAACCCCTGCGACCGGTCTTCGGGTGCGGTTGCTTCATAGCGATGCCCAGACGCGCAATATCGGCGCCAGTGATTTGCTGACCTGGTTGCATCTGCACCGGATTGGCGGTTAGCGCATCTGGTGCGTGCCGGACAAAATTCCCGATTTCATATCAAGGAGTGCATCCGATGGGATTGCGTTATCAGCCGCTTGCGGCCTCGATCAGGTTTGCGCGGGCCTCATTCAAACTGATCCGGGGGGAGGATGGCTTGATCGAAACTCTTGGCAAGGATCAGCCCGGTTTTGATCATGACGCGCTTGGTCGGCGTCTGGGGCTTTTGATCGAGGCATCTGCGACCAATCTGTTGCGCTATTCCACTGATTTTTCAAACGCGCTTTGGGAAAAGAATGCCGGTGTGACGGTTGGCCCGAGTGCAATCATGGCACCTGATGGCAGCAATAATGCCATGTTGCTGGATCTGCCCGGTGGCACAGATGGCATTTATCAGAATGTCGGATCGCTGGTCAGTGGCGAGACATACAGTTTTGCCATCTGGATGCGGGCGGTTTCGGGAACCGCGGACATCACGCTTGGCGGGATTGACGGGCCATCGATGCATGCGATTTCATTGGGTGAAAACTGGCAACGGGTTTCAATCGCCGAACCGGCATCGGGCACGACCCGATATCCGAAAATCAGCACCGCAGTTTCGGGGATTCCTGCATCTGTCCTGATCTGGAATGCGCAGCTGGAAGCCGGGTCTGCGCCGACATCGGATATCATCAGCAACGGCATTCCGGCCTCGCGTGCCGCCGAGGGCGTGACGCTTGATCCCGGCGACTGGTTTGCGCAAGGGGCCGGGACAATGGTGTTTGATTTGCAGACTGCGTCGGCATGGCGCGGCATCTGGCGGATTGTGCAGCTTTATTCGGGCAGTCTTGATGATGACCATCTTGATCTTGGTTATGACAGTGATGCCGGTCAGTTGCGCGTATCCTTGCGCCGCGAAGGTACGCCGATCATCACCCAGTCACTTTATGGCCAATTATCGCCCGATACCCGCCATCGCATTGCGCTGGCCTGGGAGGATGATGGTATCGCCGTCGCACTTGGCGGGGTGGTTTTGACATCACCTCCGGGCTTTGCCATGCCGCGCAATTTTTCCAATATCGTACTGGGATCATACGGGGGAACCGACAAGCACATGAACGGGCATTTGCGCAATCTGGCCTATTGGCCGGAACGGCTTTCGGATGCGCGGTTGGCTGGGCTTTCGGTGGTTTAAGGACAGGTGATGACCAAGGCAGAAAAGACCGATCCAATCGCGAGTTTGCGGGCAGAAATCCTGCGCGATTTGCCCGGCGATATCAAACGGGTGCGCAATGCTTATCGCCGGGCGGCACAGCAGGCAGCGCTTCTGCGCGATGCCAAGGATTTCAACGCGCATCAGGCAGCGTGTAAGACCGCACTCGGGCATCTTGATAGCCTGATCAAGCTTTTGCGCTGGGCGAGTGAGGGGGCGGAACGGGCGAGAGAAGAACATTCTGTCGACTGTAATGGTGCAACTATAGGTGACTTAATTTCCCAAGCTAGGCAAAAACTGACAGCGACTTGAGTGTTAGGCCTATCGATGTTTGGTTGAGGAAGGCTCTACTATCCTTCTATAAGTTGCTTTGAGTAGCTTTCACCAGTCAGATGGTTTGATATGGCAGCCAATATTCCCAACCGATTGTATAAATACCGTAGTTTCAGTGATCTCAGCTTAAGGATGATAGTGTCCGACGAGCTATATTTCGCCGACCCTTCAACATTCAACGATCCCCTAGATTCTAAACCTTGCTTAGAGGTGAACGTGAACGAAATGGAACTGAGGGGCTTGTTGAATACTTTGGTTCAGCAGAGAGTTCTCGCGGAAATGTCAAGTGCGGCGAACTCACTCAATTATCGTGGCCCTAAAACAAAGCAGCATATTGAGCGCTACAGTCAAAAGGCTGGTCATGGTGCAGTCGACAACGTTCTGTGTCTTGCCGGTGGGCTCATTGATGAGCACGAAAATGTAAGCGAAATCCTCTTAGCTGTCGAAATCGAAAGGGAGCTATTGCAGAGGTATGAAGCGGGTATTTTTAGTCTTGCAGAAAGACCGAATTGTCCGTTGATGTGGAGCCACTATGGAGAGCAACACAAGGGACTTTGCATCGGATACTCTATACCTGAGTGCTCAAATGTATCGGTTCGAAAAGTTGAGTATGACAGGGAACGGACGGTCAGAGCCAGTGATGTTCTTGCAATGTTGAATGGTGATCAGCTTGCCAAAGAACAGGTTGATGGAGGTGTGTTGCTCCACAAAGCACCAAGTTGGTCTTATGAAGGTGAGTGGAGGTTAACTGGTAACCGAGGCGTTCAACGTAGCCCGTTAGAGCTGGAGGAAATCACCTTTGGTTTGAGGTGTGCAATGGCTGTGAAGTTCGCAGTATGTAATGCTTTAAAAAACAGAGCTAGGTCTGTGAGTTTTTACGAAATCGTAGAAAGCCGCCCGACGTTTGAACTTACTAGAAGAGAAGTGAATGTCGAGGAGTTGGCATCAGTTTACCCGTTACGTTCGCTAGACAGCCAAAGAGAGTTTGTGGAGTGATATCTTTAACCTAGGATGCGGAAACGGCCATGATGAGTGCAAGTTTTGCCGAGTTCGTGTGGATCTGGGATCAGATGCTGGGGCTTGGCCTGCCGCGGCATCATCGCAGGATGGCGGATTGGCTCGAAAACTGCTGGCAGTCGGGCAAGCGCGAAATGCTTTTGATGGCGTTTCGTAATTCCGGGAAATCAACGCTTGTCGGGCTGTTTTGTGCTTGGCTGCTGTATCGTGATTCCAATCTGCGTATTCTGGTTCTGGCGGCTGATCTTGATCTTGCGAAAAAGATGGTGCGCAACGTCAAACGCGTGATTGAACGCCATCCCCTGATGGCCGGTCACGTGCCCGAACGGTTGATCGACTGGGGGAGCGAGCGTTTTACGGTGGCACGAACTGGCGTCTTGCGCGATCCATCGATGCAGGCGGTTGGTATTGGCGGAAATATCACCGGATCACGGGCCGATATCGTGATTTGTGATGATGTCGAGGTCCCGAAAAACAGCGATACCGCGCATAAGCGCGCCGAGCTTCGCGAGAAGCTTTCCGAGATTTCCTATGTCCTGTCGCCGGGCGGCGCACAGCTTTATGTCGGCACACCGCATAGTTACTATTCGATCTATGCCGATGAAGTCCGGTCGGAAACCGGCGAGGTTGCACCGTTCTTAAACGATTTCTCACGTTTTGTGCTGCCCATCGTCAATAGACATGGATCATCAAACTGGCCCGAACGATTTGATGAAAAGGCGATTGAAGCGATCCGGGCCAGAACGCCCGCGCATAAATTTCAAAGCCAGATGATGCTTGAAATGGTTGCGCCCAATGCCGGGCCGTTTGACCCGGCGCGCCTGCATCATTACGACGCGGAAACCGACATTGAATATGGCAATGGCCGGATGCGGCTTTCGATTGCCGGGCGCACCATGGTCGCAAGTGCCTGCCATTTTGATCCGAGCTTTGGCGGGCTGCGCGGTGACGGGGCGGTGGTGGCGTGTGTTTATATCTGTGATCAGGGCGAATATTGGCTGCATGATATCGCCTGGTTACGCGCAACCAACCCGCTTGACGGCGGGCAAAGCGGCGAAACGCCCTGGCGCGACGAGGCAAGCCAGCTTTGCGCGCAGGTCGCGGCATTTGTCGCGCGCAATCATTTGCCATCATTGCGGGTCGAGACCAATGGTATCGGGCGATTTTTGCCCAATATCCTGCGGCGCGAGCTTAAATCAATCGGATGGGCGGCAAGCGTCGTAGAACATTATGAAGCCACCAACAAGACCACCCGGATCGAGGATGCCTTTGGCGCGGTGATGGGGGCAAGATTGCTTCATATCGGGCAAGCGGTGACCAAAACACCGTTTCTGCGCCAGCTTCGTGAATGGCACCCCGATGGCAGCGGGCATGATGACGGGCTTGATGCGGTGGCCGGATGCATTCTGGCCGAACCGGTGCGCCTTCCACGGGTCGATTTGCCGCTTTATCGGGCCGACTGGCGGGGAAATGGCGGTGTTTTTCGTGCCGAGAAACATTTCAATCCGTGAAAAGCAGGCCGGAAACCTGAGCGAGAGAAAAAACTTTTCTCACAATGCCAAATGGTTAGCGGGCTTGCGTATCACAAATGTGAAATATTCATGGAATTTTCAGCTTTTATCCCTACGTTTATTATATGAAAGAATAGTATTGCGATTTTAATCCTATACCAAAGGGCGGTTTAAGCCGACACAAGACACGTTGATTGCAGGAAACGGCCAGATCGATTTTTTGATCAATTTAGCAGTTCAGGACACCAAGACGCCCCTGTGGGCGCACCTGACTGTCAGGAGGCCTGACCATGTGGAAAACATTGAGCTTGATGGCTGTAATGGCAGCTGCCGTTGCAGTGACAATCCCCGAAGCCTCGGCTTCTCCGGTGTGCGGTGACCGTAGCAAGGTTATCGACAGTCTGAGTGCCAAATATTCTGAAGAACCGGTTGCGGTTGGCGTGACGTCCAATGGTGGCGTGATCGAGGTGCTCAAGGCACCCGACGGGCAGACCTGGACGATCCTGTTTACCTATCCGTCCGGGCCCAGCTGCCTTGTTGCATCTGGCGAAGCCTGGCAGGAACTGGAAGAAAAGATCAAGGGACCGGCTGCCTAGAAGGCATTGAATTGATGCCTCCTGAGCTTTGGTCACGGGCATGGGGCCTGCGCGCGGACTGATCTGTGCTGCACCCTTTGCCAACACAAGTTTTATGCCGCTCATCAAAACCGGGGGTGTTGCCCCGGTCACGATGACCTCCCTGAACTGACCCGCAAACCTTCCGGTTTGCGGGTTTTTCTTTGCAGTGTAATCCTGAGATGGTTCATCTATGCTGCTGAAAAATATGATAAATTTTCACTTTACCTTAACTTATGTTCAGGTTGTAGGGTGCCCGGCTCTGGTCGCCAGATCTTGGGCGACGTGATGCAAGTAAAGGCATGTTATGCAGAAAGTGATTTCAGGAATTCTCGAAAGCCGGTGGTTCTGGTTTTTGGCAAGGTTGTGTCTGGTGGTGATGTTTCTTGCCTCCGGCCTGGCGAAGCTGATCGATTTTGACGGAGGCATGGCAGAGATGCAGGCCGCCGGGCTTGCGCCAGCAGCACTTTTCAACGTCCTTGTGATCATCACGCTTTTGGCGGGTGCTGTTCTGATCCTGATCGACCGGGCTGTCTGGCTGGCCGCCGGGATGCTGGGCGGTTTCCTGTTCCTGACCATCCTGATTGTCCATACATTCTGGAACAAGACCGGGGCAGAAGCACAGATTTCCATGTTCTTTGCCCTTGAACATATTGTGGTTATTGGCGGTCTGATGGCTGCGGCGATCACCAGCCACCTTCGACGCAAGATCGCAGGGCTTTCAGCCTGATCCGTCATTAACGGCATATCCCGATTTTATGGACCCGCAAGCCTTCCGGTTTGCGGGTTTTTCTTTGACCAGATGACGAGGCCCCCCGATGAACGATCCAAGCCAGCCTGTGGATGTGATCTGGTGGATCACGGCGGTCGAAATCCCGGTGGTTGCCAGCCTGTTCTGGCTGCATTGGCGGATGCGCTCCGAGCTGCTTGGCCGGATCGAGGATCAGCGCATTCGCCATGATCGGGAAGCCGGTGATCTGCGCGCCGATCTTGCCGACTTCAAGCTTGATGTGGCGCGCAACTATGTCTCGATCCCGTATCTCAAGGATATTGAAAAACGCCTGACCGGTCATTTGCTCCGGATCGAGGCCAAACTTGACAGCCCGCATAAAAAGGAACTGATCCATGACTGATCTTATGACCCGCCCGGTGACGGAACCGGAAACATTGCCCGAGGCCGAAATTCTGGCCCGAACGCTTTATGGCGAGGCGCGCGGCGAAGACCTTGCCGGGATCGAGGCGGTGGCATCGGTGATCCTTAACCGCGTGGCCTTTGCCAAAAAGCGCGGTCGATACTGGTGGGGCAATGACATCACATCGGTGTGCCTCAAGCCGGGGCAGTTTTCCTGCTGGAACGCCCATGATCCCAACCGCAAGAAGCTTTTGGCGATCAATCCGCGCGACCCGGCCTATCGGCTGTGCAAGCGCATCGCCAAACGGGCAGTGACCGGCGCGCTTCCCGATCTGACGGACGGGGCGACGCATTACCATACCCATGCGGTTGACCCCTATTGGGCGCGCGGGCAGGTGCCGGTTGCCGAGATCGGCAATCATGTTTTTTACAAAAACATCGGATAGGAAGGTATCACGTGATCCCAGCATTGCTTGCCCAGATCGGCCTGCCGCTTTTGATCAAGGCGGTCGGGGCCGGACTTGATCATATCGATAATCCGATCGCCAAAACCGCGGCCGAGGGCCTTAAACAGGTAGAAGTTGCCGTCACCAAGGGCGACGTCACGCCCGCCCAAATCCTTGAGGCCAACCGCCACACCGAACGGATGGCCGAGATTGAACTGGCGCGCGATACCGGGACGCTTAAATCGGTCAATCGCACGATCCGCGCCGAGGTCGCCAGCGAAGACGCGTTCGTGCGGCGCTGGCGGCCAAGCTTTGGCTATGCGGTCGCACTCACCTGGATCATGACCATGGGCGCAATTGCCTATGCCATCATCCTGACCCCGCTTCAGGCCCCTGCCATCATCGCAGCGCTGGTCAATACCAGCCCGATCTGGGGCATTGCGCTGGGGGTCTTGGGGGTGAGTGTGGTGAAAAGGAGTGCGGACAAGAAGATCCAGTGATTTCGTTTATTGCGAATGTTTCGAATATTGCGAATAGATGGGCGCGTGTGTATAAGTAAGAAAGCTACAAGAAAAATTGTAGCCGTGCGCCGGAAAGTGAAATGGAGATTGCAATATGTCCGCAATTCGCAAAGACGACTTTGGCGGTCGATTGCCAACCCAGATTGAGAGTGATACGGCCGATCAGTTGTGTCAGATTATTGCCTCGCAGGCAAAGGAAGGTGAGGATACCAAGCTTACTGTCATGCATGGTGAAGGCGGAGCGGAAACCATCACGCTCAGCCCGGCCCTGACGGAAAGCCTGATGAATTTGTTGCGCCTTGTTTCTGGCCGTCAGGGGTTTCAGATGATCCCGCTTTCGGCAGACTTGACGACACAACAGGCGGCAGATTTGTTGAATGTGTCGCGGCCCTATTTGATCAAGCTGCTTGAGGCGGGCGATATCCCGTACGCCACCGTCGGGCGGCATCGCCGGATCAAGGCAGAGGATTTGTTTGCCTATAAAGCCCGGCGGGATGCAGAGCGTGACGAGGCTTTGTCTGAGTTGGCGAAGATGGACGCAGAGCTTCTTCTGAAAGGATACTGAGCGCGTATGACATATCGGGCAGATCATTTTACAGCGCTTCTTGATGCCTGTGTTCTGGCCGATGTGTTCAAACGGAATTTGCTACTCAGTCTGGCGCGAGCTGAGCTATTTCGTCCGCGCTGGAGCCCCCAAATCCTTGATGAGACCGAACGGGCGATCCTGAAAATTACCAAGGGTGAAGCTGACGGTAAAAAGCAGCGTGCGGTAATTGAGCGGGCGTTTCGGGATGCCTGCGTGACCGGGTATGAAGCACTCATCCCGGCGGTGTCGCTGCCAGACGTGAATGATTGCCATGTTGTGGCGGCGGCAATATCAGCTTTTCATTCATCATGCTTACCCGAGTTGTGTCAGCCAGTGTTTGCAGCGGTCTGATACATCGTCAACGATGATGTCCAGTCTTGGGCTGTCGGCGTCGCTGTTACGCAGCTCTTCGCGGAGCGGCTTGAGGGCGTCTTGCAGTTTTTTGGCGATGGTTTTGACCTGTTTGCGAAGGGCGGTCGGGGAGCTTCCGATGGTGCGTGCCTGGGATTCCCAGTGGGACCAGTCAAGTTTGGTCGGGTCAAATTCGCCGCCGATGGATTGCGCAAGGCGGGGGCGCTGGCTTTTGAAGCAATCGCGGAATGCCGCACCATTATTGACGTCATAAAGCGGGCTGATCGCGGTCTGGACCGATTTCGGGTTCTGGCGATAGATCAGCGAATAGTTTTTGGCATGCGCATCGGGATTGCCGATCAGGACATTGAAAATCACAAAGCCGAGCAATTTCGGAATGTCGCGGGCCGGAACCGTTGCGGCCTTTTTGGTCATGGCAAACATGGCAGCAAGGTCCGGTCCGCCCTGTTTTTCATATTTCAGGTCCGGGTTGATGCCCGTCGCCTGACAGAAATCTTCCTGATGCAGGCGGGTGACGCGCATGCCGTCCGATGTGCGGGCATAGGCGCGGTCAAATCGGGTGACGAACAGCACCGGGCGGTCGTTATAGATCCGGATTTTGGTGTGTGCCGCATCAAGCCCGATGGTGCGGGCAAGTTTCAGGCAGAAATGCTCGGTCCGGGTGGAATCCGGCAGGCGTTCGATATCGATCTTGAGGATATGGGTGCTGGGATAGCCGCCAATCGGCAGGGAAATCGCGCCGCTATCAGGATCAATATAAACCGCTGCCTTGTCATTGACCCCGGCAAGGGACAGAACGACTTCATCCTCGTCAATGAAAAGCGGGCGTTGCGGTAGCTCGGCAATGCGGTGTGCCAGATCATCCGGCGCGATTGGCATCAGGTGTGGCTCTGGGGCGTCGGATGTGGCTTGCTGATCAGGATGGATCAGCATCAAGGCCCCGGCGCAATCACGCCCGATATGTTCAAGCATGCCGAACTCGTCGGTGGGGGCGACGTCAAAGAGCTCGCCAATCTGGCGGCGGACATCCTTTTTATCGGGCAGAAGACCATCAAAGAACGGCTCGATAGCGGTATGGTCAAACGGGCCTGTGCGCAGCGGGATGCTTTGCGAGACCGGATAGGAGGTCGAACGCGCCAGCCATTCCGGGGCATATTCAAAGGACATATAGCCGCGATCATCGGCATTCAGGGTCCCGACGCGATCCTGACCATTGGCAAGAACAAGGAGTGACTTGTTCATGCCCGGGCTCCGTCGGGGTTTTCATCGGCACCGGCATCGTCACCGTCACCGTCACCGTCACCGTCACCGGTATCTGGATCGGAGCTTGCCGTGACCTCCAGCCAGTTGATGTCAATCTGCCCGCCAAGGGCGCGGACAATATCAATCACATTGGCAAGGCCCGGATTGTCGGCCTTGCCGGTTTCGAGCTGACTGAGGAATTTGATGCTAAGGCCCGTCGCAAGCGAAAGGTCGGTCTGCGATAAACCGAGCGCCTTGCGGGCCTTGCGGATTTCGGGGCCAAGCTGGTTTATGCTGGAGATGTGCACCATATCCTCCAAATTTACCTATGGGTAAATATAGACAATGAACAGAGGAAATTCAATGTAAGTTTACCTTTGGGTAAATTTTACCTTCATTCAGAGCTTGGAGATCAAAAGTTTACTTGTGGGTAAAGTTTGGTCAGGTGCGTTTTTGCCTTGTTGTTGCTGCGTTCTGATCCTAAATTCCGTCCATGACAAATATAGAACATGAAACCATTTACCGCGTATTGGGTTCGGACGAATGGGCGGAGGCCCTTAGTGCCGGACAGTATGACGGTGCGCCCCATGATATTGCCGATGGCTTTATCCATTTCTCGACCCAGGACACGCTGGCGGCAACGCTTGCGCTGCATTATGCCGGGCGGGACCATCTGAAGCTTTTGCGGGTGCCGGTAGCACCGATTTCCGCCAAGCTGAAATGGGAACCGGCCCGTGGCGGCACGCTGTTCCCGCATCTTTATGACACCCTGTCGGTCGAATATGTCACCAAGGTCGATGATATCCGCCTTGATGAAAACGGTGTTCACATTCTGCCCGAAGATTTGCGTTAAGGCCGGAATTCCGGCCCGTCAGGCTGCCACAGATATAGCCGCCCGCCGCCCTTTTTCGTGCCGGTATCGATCACGCCGGGGAGCTTTCCTGCGCGCACGGCATTGAGGAAGGCGTGGCCGTATTTGACCTTGTCACCGATATAAAGCTGTGCCCATGCCGGGCCATAAAGCGCGGCAAAATGGAACGGGCCCGGATTGCGGGTGGCAAGGGCGGCCCAAAGGGATTTGAGATCAAGTTCCGTCATGGCAGGCATCAGACCATTGTCAAAAGCCCTGCGCATTGTTCTGGCGCAAAGTGCGAAAAACACCCGGCCTGATACGACAACAGCCCGCCAGGATCCTGGCGGGCTGTTTTGCATGTGCAAGGCAGTGGGCAGAGGGTTTACACCAGTTCTGCCAGTGCGGCCGGGCTGAAATCTTCGAGCTGGTCAAATGCACCCTTGGCGACCTTGTTGGGCCACTGGGCATCGGTGATCAGCGCACGGCCAACCGCGATCAGGTCAAACTCGTTGCGTTCCATGCGTTCCACCAGACCATCAAGGCTGGATTTCTGCGAGGATTCACCGGAAAACGCGCCGATAAAGTCGGAATTCAGACCAACCGAACCGACCGAAATGGTTGCAGCCCCGGTAAGCTTCTTTGCCCAACCGGCAAAGTTCAGGCCCTTTTCCCCGTCAATTTCAGGGAATTCCGGTTCCCAGAAACGGCGCTGGGAGGCGTGGATGATATCCACACCGGCCTCGACCAGCGGGGCCAGCCATGACGTCATTTCATCAGGCGTGGTGGCAAGACGGGCGGTGAAGTCCTGCTGTTTCCACTGGCTGACACGCAGGATGATCGGGAAGTCCGGACCAACGGCGGCACGCATTGCCGCCACAACTTCGCGGGCAAAGGTCGAACGTTCGGCAATGGTCTTGCCGCCAAAACGATCGGTGCGCAGGTTGGTGCCCGACCAGAAGAACTGATCAATCAGATAGCCGTGCGCGCCATGAATTTCAAAGGTGTCAAAACCGGCATTTTTGGCATCAAGGGCGGCCTTGGCGAAGGCTGCGATGGTGTCGGCAATGTCGGAGTCAGACATGGTATTGCCGCGTGGCTGATCCGGGCCAAGAAGACCCGACGGGCTTTCGACCGGGGCATCGGGTTCCCATTCGGTAGAGGCGCGGGTTGATCCGGTGTGCCAGATCTGCGGGCCCATTTTGCCACCGGCGGCATGAACGGCATCGGCAACCGCTTTCCAGCCGGCAATGGCCGCATCGCCATGGAAGAACGGAATGCCCGGATCATTGCGCGAAGCCGGGCGGTCAACCACCGTACCCTCGGACAGGATCAGGCCAACGCCGCCTTCGGCGCGTTTGCGGTAATACTCGGCATTGATCGCGCCGGGAATGCCGTTTTCGGCCTTGGTCCGGGTCATCGGCGCCATGACAATGCGGTTGGGCAGATCAAGGGTTTTCAGCGCAAAAGGCTGAAACAGAATATCTGTATTGGTCATCACGGAAATCTCCGGTTCATGAAAGTCTATGTTGGAGACTAGATATATGTTATATACTTGGTGTCAATGAGGCACCTTGAGGAAACCAGGTATACTCAAGGAAACCGCACAGCTCTGGTTGAGGCGGTTGGGGCCATTAAACTGCGCGTTGGAAAGGATCCGTCATGGAAATGAAGGAATGCTCGGTCAGGGAATTCCGGGCCGATTGCCCGAGCCGGAACCTGTTTGACCAGATCGCTGATAAATGGTCGATGATGATCCTGGCGGTGCTGGCCGACGGGCCGCTACGCTTTAACGCGATCAAGCGCGGGCTTGAGGGCATCACGCAAAAGGCCCTGACCCAGACGTTGCGCAAGCTTGAACGCAACGGCATCATTTCGCGCAATGTGATCGCGACATCGCCCGTGGCGGTTGAATATGAAATCACCCCGCTGGGCCGCACCCTGATCGAGCCGTTCAAGGCGCTTTATTACTGGACCAAGGAAAAAATGCCCGAAGTCGAAGCCGCGCGCGCGGCGTTTGACGAACGGATGAAAGAGAATACCTAGGAGCCCATCCCCCAGCCGCCGCCTTGTGCGATGAAGGTGTCGCGGGTTTTTTGGGTGACAGAAACATCAAGAATATCGGCAAGGATCGCAATGTTTTGCGAGATCATGTCGCGGCAAGATTTAAGAGCCGTGCCGTCGAGCATATCCAGATTGTCTTCGATATCCTGAAGAAGTTTGCCCAATTCCTCAAAATACCGATGGCGGGCTGTTTTGTTGTTCATGGGGCGCGACAGGCCAAGGGCCGAAATGAAGGCGGTGATATCGGCATTCTCCAGATTCTCAATCCGGTCCGCCTGCCCGATCCTGAATGAAAAATCATGGGTAACTGATGGATCAAGCCAGATTGGGACAATGTCATAGGCCGGTGCAAGGACCGGTTTGCTTCCCAGGTCCGGATACAGGATCGCGTGGTTTTTGGCGTGATTGTCGGTATTGCCGACTGCAAGGTTGAAAATCGATAATGCGATAAAGTGGTTCCGGGAGATCAAAGGAACGTCTGTTTCACCCAGAATGCGTGACAGGCTGGCTGCCGAGAATTTGTGATCCTCATTGCCATTGCGCTCATATTTAAGAACCGGTGCCAGCGAGAGTGCCTGACAGAAATCTTCCTGATGGATGCGGTGGATGTACGGGCCGTCAATCTTTCTGTCAAAGCGTTCGATCAACAGGGCCTTGCAGCCAGAAATCTCGATGGCCTCAACATTGGCAACAGGCATTTCCAGAACTTTTGCCGCAAGAGCCATCAAGGCAGCTTCTTGTGAAACAAGGGCTTCTTCCTCGCGCTTGGGAACTTTTACGATATGGGTTGTTGGTGCGCCGGATCCTGATTTGGGCAGACCAAATTTCCCGTTTTCCAGTTTGGTGACGGCAATTTTACCCTGTACGCCAGCCAAGGGGGAAGGATCCTTTTGCATGTCGCGTAACCTGCGCCGATCCCGCAGATTGATAACGATATCGCCAAGGTCATCTTCTGACAGGGTGTCATAATCCTCGATGATATTGCCGGGCATTTTTGCCGGTTTCTCGCCGGACGGAACGCAGGATATGGCGCCAGGGCAGTCGCGCCCGACATGGTAAAGCAAGCCTGCAATATCATCGCGGTCAATCCGGTGTTTTGCCATGACCTGATCAAGAGAATTATTTTCCTGTAACAGATTGGCAAAGAAGCCGCGCGTTATATGATCGGGAAAGCGTTCCTGTGTGACCGGCATGGATAATGACAACTGGATTTTGGCGTCAAATGCCGAAGGGCTATAGGAAAATCCAAGGGAGTTATCTTCATTTCCAACAAGCTGGCCGACAGGGGCTTCCCATCCTTCGATATAAACATCAAGCAGTATGGTCATGAAGTGCCCCCTCGTATCCGAGTTTCAGGCCCAGTTCCCTGCAAACATCCAAAGCCAGGCCGACATTGACGCCCGGTGTGCCCTTTTCCAGCTCGCCAATCAGTTGCCGGGAGACACCCATCATGGATGCAAGGTAGGCTTGCGTCATGCCAAGCGTCTTGCGGCGTTGACGGATTGCCCTTGCAAGGTCGGATGTGTCTCTAATAAGGGTGAGCATGACAACCTCAAAATGTCAGGAATATTTGACATTTTATGCTTTCTTCCAGGAAAGTCAACAAATGTCAGGAATATATAACTTTTGCTGGTGGTGGCGTTACTCTTGTGAATAATGTTATATATATCTGACATTTCGTCTTGGGGTGAAGGATATTGGCATATTTGCTGTGATGCTGAATTTGCCGTTTCAATCCGGATGAGGCCATTGTCCCTTGCCCTGTTGGGCCGCCACGCGTAAGAACAGGACAGGTTGTCATACGCAAAAGGAGCAGCTCGCGTGGGGTGGTACAAGTCACTGGTTTTGCCGATTGTCCGCTGGATTGATGCAGAGACCGCACATGGTCTTGCCATCTGGGCATTGAAAAACAATCTGGTGCCGCGTGCGGATGATGCAACCGACGCAACGCCAAGCCTTGAATGTGAAGTGTTCGGGCGCAAATTTGCCAATCCGGTCGGCCTTGCCGCAGGGTTCGATAAAAACGGCGAAGTCCCCAATGCCGCACTTTCGCACGGGTTCGGTTTTGTTGAAATCGGATCGGTCACGCCTTTGCCGCAACCGGGCAATCCCAAACCCCGTCTTTTCCGTCTTTATTCCGACCGCGCGGTGATCAACCGCATGGGGTTTAATAATGACGGGGCGGAGGTCGTTGCCGCCCGCCTGCGCAAACGTGCGCGCCGTGGCATCCTTGGGGCCAATCTTGGCAAAAACAAATATTCCGAAGATGCGGCCGATGATTACGTCAAGGGGGTCGAAGCCCTTGGCCCCTATGCCGATTATCTGGTGGTCAATGTGTCTTCGCCCAACACGCCGGGCCTTCGCGCCCTTCAGGGCCGTGCGCCGCTTGAAAAGCTTTTGAAAGCGGTGCTTAAGGCACGCGACAGCTTTGCCAAGGGGGTGCCGGTCTTGCTTAAGGTCGCACCGGACCTGACCGACGAGGACAAATCCGACATTGCCGCAGTCGTGCTTAAGGTCAAGGTCGATGGCATGATTGTCTCGAACACTACCATTGACCGGCCGGTCGGGCTTAACTCCTATGATCAGGATGAAAAGGGCGGACTTTCCGGCCCGCCTTTGATGGAGCCATCGACCAAGGTTCTGGCCGATTTTTATCGCCTGACCGAGGGCAAGGTGCCGCTGGTCGGGGTTGGCGGGATTGCATCGGGCAAGGATGCCTATGAGAAAATCCTGAGCGGTGCATCGCTTGTGCAGCTTTATTCATCGCTGGTCTATCACGGGCTTGAGCTTGTCACCGAGATCAAGGAAGACCTTGAACGCAGACTTCGCAAGGATGGCTTTGCCAATGTTGCGGATGCGGTCGGAGCGGCCTTCCCGGAAATTTCGGGCAAGAATATCCCGGTGGATGAGGCGCGTGCTGCGAAGGATGCGGTTGAAGCCAAGAAAGATTGAGCCCGCTTGATTGATGGATGCCCGTACCCGCCTTCGCGGGCACAGGCTCTTCGCGGGCAGGACGGATGAGTTTTCAATGCCATGATCCGGCATCGTCATCCCCATCCCCATCCCCGCGCAGGCGGGGGCCTCGACCCGCAGGTAATCATATTTGAACAGGAACATGTAAATGCGAACTGCCCCCTATGAAATGATCAACGGCCTTTCGGAAGTGATCGGCAAATATGATGCCGTGATCCTTGATCTTTGGGGGGTGGTGCATGACGGTGTTGATCCCTATCCAAACTCGATCCCGGCGATGACCGCACTCAAGGAAGCCGGCATTCCGGTGGCCCTTTTATCAAACGCACCGCGTCGTTCATCGGTCGTCACCGGCCGGATGGAAGAGATGGGCATTGCGCGCGATCTTTATGGTCCGGCGGTGGCATCGGGCGAGATCGCCTATCGCCAGCTCGTGGATCGTACCGATCCCTGGTATGCGAAGCTGGGCCGCAAGGTTTTGATGGTGGGGCCAGTGCGCGATATGTCGATGTTTGAACATCAGGATGTCGAGATCGTCAAAACCGTCGAAGATGCCGACTGGGTCCTGATCACCGGCCCGAACGAGGATTTCGATCCGGTCTCGAAATATGAAGACCTGCTGCATGCGCTTTTGGCCCGCAACCTTCCGGTCCTGTGCCCGAACCCGGACCGCGAAGTGATCCGGGGTGGCAAGCGTATCATCTGTGCCGGTGCGATTGCCGGGCGGTATGAGGAACTTGGCGGCAATGTCCGCTGGGAAGGCAAGCCGTTCGCCAGTGCCTATGATTTCTGCCTGCAGATGTTCGATAAGGGCCCGGATGCCAGATTGCTCGTCGTCGGCGACAGTATCTCGACCGATATTGCCGGTTCGAACAATGCCGGGCTTGATGTGGCGCTCGTGACGGGAGGCATCCATGCCGCCGAACTGGATGCCCCGCGTGGTACCCTTCCGACCCGTGAAAAGCTCAATGCGCTTCTGGCGGCAACGGGGCGTCACATCACCTATGCGATTGGGGATTTTTGCTGGTGAGCCGCTACTTTCGGATCACCCATTGAGGGTGGGCTATGGGGCGGTCGCCAAAGCTAAAACGATTTACTACAGTAGCGATGGTTGCAAGTACTGTTGTCCAGACTGTCATACTAGGTAAGTGATGCGCGAGATAACGATTGAGGAATTGGCAGCGAAAGTCAGCCAGAAGAAAGCCGAGATGGGCTATTCTGGTGGCGGCTTTGTGCAACCAAATTCCGGTCGTCGACGCACCGAAAGCAAGCGCGCACTGTTGCGCAATATTGCCGCTGCGGCGCTTGAGCGTGGTGAAGAACCGCCATTCAAGGCCAATTACTGATCTGGCTGGACTGGTTGTATCGCCCGCTTTCTTCGGATGGCGGGTTTTTTGTTTTCGGGCGGGGTGTTTTGGCGCGTGTGGTGCGGGGGTCCCGATATTCTGTCATCGCTGGTGCGCGCTGCCCCTGCTGGTTCTTCTGGTCTGTATGGGGATGGGGTGACAGAATGGGGTACCACAAAAAGGAAATGCCCCATGCTCAATGATGATATCCGTGATTATGCCAACCGGTCGGTTCTGTGCTGGCTGGCGACCGGTTCCGAAGACGGACCGTCGGTCAGCCCGAAGGAAATCTTTGCCTGTTATGGCGAGGACCGGATCATCATTGCCAATATTGCCTCCCCGCAATCGGTGCAAAATATCGCCAGTGATCCGCGCGTTTGCGTCAGTTTCGTTGATGTGTTTTCCCAACGCGGCTGGCAGCTTTATGGTGCTGCAACCCTGATGCGCAAAGGCGATGCGGGGTTTGAGGATCGCCAGGTCATCTTGCAGGGCATGGCCGGGGATGCCTTTCGGGTGGCGACCCTGTTTGATGTCACGGTGACCAAGGCCAATGAAATCCTTGCCCCCAGTTACCGTTTCAAAAAGGACATTACCGAGGCCGATATGCGCGACGGGGCCATGCGGACTTATGGGGTCAAGCCGCGCGACTAGCTCTCGGACGCAACCTTGCTTTCGCGGAAGATGACGAACAGGCCGCTTGCGGTAATGATTGCTGCCCCGACAAAGGTCAGCATGTCAGGCGTTTCGCCCCAGAACAGCCAGCCAAGGGCGGTGGCCCAGATCAGGGCTGTGTAGTCAAAGGGGGCGACTGTCGGCGCCTCGGCAAAGCGGAAGGCCTGTGTGATCATGGTAATTCCGACTGAGCCAAAAGCCGCAATCGCAACAAACCGCCAGATGTCCTCGGCCCGGATAGGTGTCCAGACAAACAAGGCCGGAATACAGGTCAGAATGGCGCTGGTCAGGCTGAGATAGAGCAGCAATGTCCACATGCTTTCGCGGGTGTCGACAAAGCGCGCGCTCAGCATCAAAAACGCATAGGCAAGCGCGGTCGCAATCGGCAGGAGAGATATGAGCTCAAACGTAGCTGCGCCGGGCCGGACAATGACCAGAACACCCATGAAACCCACAATGACCGCAAGCCAGCGCCGCCATCCCACGCGGGCAATGAAAATCGCCGAAAGGGCCGTGATGAACAGCGGCGCGACAAAGGCGAGTGCGGTTGCCTCTGCCAGGCCAAGGTGATGGATGCTGGTAAAGAACATGACTGTGGCGGCAATCCAGATCACACCGCGCATGAAATGCACGCCTACCCGGGTCGAGCGCAACCCGTGATAGCCCCCCATTTTAAGTGCGAGCAGGAAGGCAAAGGGAAGGGCGATCATATTGCGCAGGAAGATGATCTGGAACGGGGAATAATGATCCATCAGGCTTTTGGCCAGCGCATCATTGATGCAAAGGGCCGCCACACCGGCGCACATGGTCATGATGCCGACAAGGTTGTTCTGGCGTGATGTGTTGCTGGACGTCATCGCCCCTGTCCCCGCGTTTTGATCCGGTTTTTGTCATTGTTAAAATCAGATATCCCTTTCCAGATATCCGGTTCGCAACGCAGGGTCGA
Organism: Thalassospira profundimaris; assembly: GCF_003326795.1. Lineage (GTDB taxonomy): Bacteria > Pseudomonadota > Alphaproteobacteria > Rhodospirillales > Thalassospiraceae > Thalassospira > Thalassospira profundimaris_C. The sequence goes on from NZ_JPWI01000013.1 coordinate 24,162, forward strand.
GCGATTTCATCACATCAATAAAGGCGCGTAAGGGTGGGGGAACGCGCCGGTGATCCGGGTAATACAGGAACAGCCCCGGAATTTCGGGCAACCAGTCATCCAGTACGGTGACAAGATCACCACTGGCAATGGCGCGCGCGGCATAAATCTCTGACACGTAAGCAATGCCAAGCCCCTGACGGGCGGCATCGACCATCAGATCATGTCGATCCAGTGTTAGCGGGCCGGACACATCAATCGAGATTTCCTGACCCTGCTTTTCGAAATCCCAGTGATAGATCTTGCCGCTGGGAAAACGATGGCGGATGCAATCATGGCTTTGCAAATCATCAGGTACGACAGGGCGCGGGCGGGTTTTGAAATAGTCCGGCGAAGCCACGGCAAGAAACCGGAATGGCGGACCAAAGCGGACTGCCACCATATCAAGTGGCACGTTTTCGCCCAATCGTGCCCCGGCATCAAATCCACCGGCGACGATATCGACAAGCCGTCCTTCGGTCACAAGATCAATCGCCACATCCGGATATCGTTTGCGCATTTCCGGCACAACATGACGGGTTAAAAGGCGCGCAGCCCCATCGGATGTATTGATGCGCACCGTGCCTGACGTCCCGCCGGTGCGAAAGCTGTCAACCGTGCCGATGGCTTCTTCAAGGTTGACCAGTGCCGGGCGCAACCGGTCCAGAAGCTGTTCGCCTGCTTCGGTCAGCGAGACACTGCGCGTGGTGCGATGAAACAGACGGATATCAAGATTGCTTTCCATGTTGCGCAGCGCATGGCTGAGTGTGGAGGGCGCAACACCCAGCGCATCAGCCGCCTTGCGAAAGCTGCGATGTTCGGCAACCGCGATGAAGAACCGCATGTCATTTAAGGTCGGCTGACTGATTGCTGGCATATTTTCACTAACCAATCCAAATTAAGCGTAGTTATCGCATCAATCTTTGGTTTCTATAGTCCCCCCATGTTCAGAGCAAGACAGAAAGGAACTGACATGGACAAGACATGGTTGATTACCGGTGCATCGTCCGGGTTTGGTCGCGGGCTTACGGAAAAGCTGCTTGCACGTGGAGATCGGGTGATCGCAACGGTGCGGCGCACGGGATCGCTTGACGATCTGATCGCGCAATATGGTGAACAGCTTCGTGTCGCCGATCTTGATGTGAGCGATACTGATGCGGTGCAGGCGACTGTTGATAGGGCCTTTGCCGATGTCGGACGCATTGATTTCATCGTTAGCAACGCTGCCTTTGGCATCCTTGGTGCGGCCGAAGAAACCGGCATTGATCAGATGCGCCAGATTATTGATACCAATCTTTTGGGGTCAATTGTCCTGATCAAGGCCGCCTTGCCGCATCTGCGTGCCCAAGGATCGGGGCGCATCATTCAGGTATCGTCCGAAGGTGGCCAAATCGCCTATCCGGGCTTTAGCCTGTATCACGCGACCAAATGGGGGATTGAGGGCTTTGTTGAATCCCTTGCCAAGGAAGTCGCGCCATTTGACATCGAATTCATGATTGTCGAGCCGGGACCGGCACGAACCCCGTTTATCGGCTCCATCGTTCAGCCTGACCCGATTGCTGCCTATGATGGCACGCCAGCCCATGACCTGAAAGAAGCGGCCTTTGGCGGTGGCTGGGTGATCAAGGGCGATCCGGCCCGGATGGTCGATGCAATGATTGCGGCTTCGGATGCGCCCCAAATGCCCTTCCGTCTGTTGCTGGGCTCGGATGCCTATGCCGGTGTGCGCGCGGCATTGACCGAACGCCTGGCGGTGCTTGAAGCTGGCAAGGACGTCACCCTTGCAGCGGACTTTACCGAAGAAGAACTTGCCGCGATGCAGGCAACGGTTTGAAACGCAAAGCAAACCCCGCAAATCAAACCCCGATGCAAAAGAAAACGCCGCCCGAAGCCGGGCGGCGTTTGCGTTGGGACGCAGATGATGGAGCCAATCAGAGTGCGGTTGCGCGGTTGGCTTCGATATAGATTTCGCGCAGGCGCTTGGCGATCGGGCCGGGAACGCCATCGCCGATTTTCTTGCCATCGATTTCAGAAACCGGGCAGACGAATGCCGAGGCCGAGGTCGAAAAGGCTTCCTTGGCGTTCTGGGCTTCTTCGATGGTGAAGTGGCGTTCTTCGACTTTCAGCTGGAGCTCCTCGGCGCATTTCAGAACCGATGCGCGGGTGATGCCATGCAGAATGTCGGTCGACAGTTCGCGGGTGACAATCGTGCCGTCCTGGGTGACGATATAGGCGTTGTTTGATGATCCTTCGGTGACAAAGCCATCCAGAACCATCCATGCATCGTCGGCACCCTTGCTTGCGGCTTCGGTTTTGAGAAGCGACGCATAAAGCAGCTGCACGGTCTTGATATCGGACCGGCGCCAGCGGATGTCGGGGAAGGTGACGATTTTCTGTCCACGTTCGGCCAGGGCTGATTTGATCAGCGACTTGGACTGGGTGAACATAACGATGGTCGGCGTGGTTTCCGGGTTGATTGCGAAATCACGATCACCCGCCGACCCCCGCGAGACCTGAAGATAAATCAGGCCTTCGGTGATGTCATTGCGCTTTACCAGCTCACGATGGGCTTCAAGCAGCTGATCGATATCAGGCTTGAAGGAAAATTTAAGTTCGGAAAGCGAACGTTCCAGACGTTTCATATGGCCCATGAAATCGATCAGCTTGCCATCAAGTACCGAGGTCACTTCATAAACGCCATCGGCGAACAGGAAGGATCGGTCAAAGATCGAAATCTTGGCTTCGGTTTCCGGCAAAAACTCGCCGTTCACATAAACAGTACGCATGGCAACTTTCCTGGCTCAGGAACGGATAGGGATATCCGTCTTTGTTGGATATGGCGACGTTTCCTGCGGTCGGGCCGGATGCAGCACATGTCACGGCGACCGTCTGAGAACTATTTGGGTATTGATTATCACAGAGCGAGGGGCCCTGTCGTGCAAAAGCTGTGGATCATGCGTTCAAATGATCGAATGTTGCTTGTATGGGGCCTTAATAGGGATTGATGAATGATGATTGGCCCCGAATATGGGTGAATCGTCGCAGATTATTCGATTTCAAATTGGCAGATCAAAAAAATTGAAAATGAAGAATTTTTCCTTTGACCCTAACATAAGTTGAGGTTCTATCGTCCTGCTCCATGAGACCACAACATCATCGAAAAAAGATGGAGCCACGAGATGAATAGCCACCAGCCCGCAAACCGTGACGTCCTTGTCGCCAATGACCGGGGCAGCGTGCAAACCCGGATCGATGCCAGTTGGGCCAAACCGGTTCCTGTGCCGCGGCCAGAGGTCGATCTCGATGCCTATTTCGCGCGTATCGGATATGACGGCCCGCGCGAAGCAACCCTTGAAGTCCTGCAAACCCTGCATGCCCTGCATCCGGCCGTGATCCCGTTTGAGGCGATTGACGTGTTCAATGACACGCCGATCAGCATCGCGCCGGATCGGGTTGACCAGAAACTGATCCATGGCGGGCGCGGCGGATATTGCTTTGAACAAAACGGGCTGTTTCGCCGGGTATTGCGCAGCCTTGGTTTTAAGGTCGAAGGACTGGCCGGGCGGGTTTTGTGGGGATATAGCGAAGCTGACATGCCCCGTCCGCGCTGCCATATGGCCAACCGGGTGATCATTGATGGCGAGGCATGGCTTGCCGATGTCGGGCTTGGCGGATGTGTGCCGACCGCGCCGCTGTTGCTGGATACCGCCATGCCGCAGGTCACCCCGCATGATACCTATCGCGTGATCCGGGGCGAACACAGCTATCGCACCGAACTGGAACGCGATGGTGTGTGGAAGGCGGTGCATGAAGTCGATATCGCCCCGGTCGGTGACATCGATTACGAGGTCATGAACTGGTACGCATCCGATCACCCCGAAAGCGGTTTTTGCAAGACGCTGATGGTGGCGCGGTCTGCCCCGTTTGCGCGCTTTACCCTGCTCAATAACCGTCTGACCATCCGCCTTGTCACCGGCGAGGAAGAGCAACATACGCTCAGCATTGGTGACATCCCCCAGACGCTCAAGGACATCTTTGGCATCGAACCCGATCCGGCCTGGCAGGGGGCCTTTGCAAGAATGATCAGACACAGTAACGGATAAACGATTGTGCGGTGTTTATGCCGCCTGTGAATGATCAAGGGCGGGGAGTTTCGGCTCCCCGCTCCATGATTTTATTAGAAGTTCATTCGGAATCCTGCTGCAAGTGCATGTTCGGTGCGATTTTCTGACAGAGACGGTTGGTAATCGGCATAGAAGCTCCAGCCATTTTCATCGGCCAGGGCCATGCCGATATTGCCAACCAGTGTATCGCGATCCGTTTCACCGCCGGTCACATTGAAGGACGAGGTTCCGGCAAAGGCAAGGGTGGTGGTGCTGGTGGTCGGACCCAGATGGCGATCCCATCCCAGCCGGAATTGCGGAATGATGGTTTGACCGTTGCCGGTATCAATCATGCCCGCCATGCGTAGGCCAAGGCTTGCAGTCCCGGTCAGGAGGCTGTCGGCTTCGCGTGACAGATTGGCCGAACCGGCACCGGTTTCGTCAAAGCTGTCAAAATCATTCCACAAGATGCCCAATCCGCCAAAGGGCTCTATCCGCCAGTTCCTGTTCAGGGCAAAGCCCTTTGCCAGTTCGATTTCACCATTCAGGGCGTTATCGGTGTAATCAGCAGAGGCGGTGCGGTCAATTGAACCAAAATCAAGATTTCGGCTGCTTTCGGTTCGGATCATGGTCCATCCGGCCTGCCCGGAAAGCCGCCAGTCATCGCCCAGATCATGGTCGCCATAAAGACCGGCCATATAGTTTCCTGCCTCAAGGGTGGCATCACGGTTGCTTTGACGGCTGTTGCCATCGGCATAGCCGAAATAGACCCCGAACCGGGTGTCAGCGGACATGTTTGTGTCATATCCGCCGATCATGCCGGTCCATTTATAATCGGTAGTATCGACATTACTGTCGCCATCAATACGGCCCTTGCCACCGATGGCCTGTAACCATACAGAGGCCCCCTGTTGCATCACCTGATCGCCAAGCGACAGCATCGGGGCGTCGGTCGCGCCATCTGTGCGGATAATGTCACTGGAAGCCGGGCCGGACGCGGCAAAGCCGGTCAATTGTGCAGGGCTCAGCGTTTCGGCGGCAACAAGCGTTCCGGCATTGGCCCCGCCGGACCGCAAAACCGCCATGCGCCCGCCGATCTGCCCGCCCGCCTGTTGGGCGATCTGACCATTGATGGCGGTGCTGCTGGCGTGAACGTCACCGGAAAGCTGTTCATAGGCGCGCTGGACTTCGGCGGTTGTCAGACCCTGAAGGGCGGTGCGGATGGCGGCACCGTCCGTCCCCGGAAGATCATCAATGACAGCGGCAACTGCCGTCTGGTTGCCGGTAACGGCATGATCGGTAAAATCGGTGTCGTTGCGTGTGAGGCTAAGTGTTACATCGTTGCCGGTACCGCCACTATAGGAAACAGAAGCATCATAAAATGCCAGTTTGTTATCGATGCTGTTGAAGGTGCCGACAATTGCATCGACCCCGTCATTGGCGATGATGATGTGGGTATAATTGTTCTGTCCCGACATATCATTATCGGGCAGGCCAAGAACGCGGAGCGTCGCACTGCCAAGATCAACCGCACCATTGACGATCACCTGATCGGCATTGCCTGCTGAATTGACCTCGATCGCAAGGATCGATCCGCTGGTAAGGGTATAGTTGCCATTGACGGTCTGGGTGCCAATCGAATTACCCGGTGCATGAATGGCGCCCGATTGCAGGGTGGTCGCGCCAACCGTGCCCGTCCCGCCAAGGGTGGTACCGTTCTGGACTGTGAAGGCCGACGAACTGGCAGAGCCATTCACCAGCAAGGTGCCACCCGAAACGGTGGTGGTGCCGGAATAGGTGTTGGTGCCTGTCAGGGTCAGGGTTCCAGCACCCAGTTTGGTTACTTTACCTGCACCGGAAATCACACTGGCATAGGTCTGATCATCGCTGCGATTAAAGGCAAGTGTTCCGTTGCTGGAGGTGGTTATGTTGCCGCCTAGCGCCCCGGTGGTGCCACCATTGCCGATCTGAAGCGTTCCCTGCCCAACGTCTGTGCTTCCGGTATAAGCAGACGAATCCCCTGTTAAAATCTGGGTATGGTTACCGTTCTTGTTGAACTGCCCATTGCCGGTCATGACCCCGGAATATGTGTTGGAACTGGTGGATGTGATGGTGAAGGTGCCGGTATTGTAGATATTGCCAACCAACAGCCCCCCGCTTACCGAGAGGGTCCCCGCGTTATTAAGGGTGCCGGTATTGGTAAGCGTGGTCCTTAGGAGCATGTAACTGTTATTGGTCAGAGTCCCGCTATTGTTCAGCGTGCCGTCAGCATCAAAGGAGCCGTTATTGGTAAACGTGCCGTTATTGGTAAATGTGCTGCCACTGCTATTCTTCAGCGTGCTGCCATTCTCATTGGTAAACGTGACGTTATTGGTCAGTGTGCCGTTATTGGTCAGTGTGCTCGCACCGCTATTGGCAAATTGGCCGTTAATGGTGTAACTGCCGCTATTTTCAATCGTTCCACCGTTGGCAGCAACGATGCCCGTGGCGGTCTGGCTGTCGCCATTGGCAACGTAGATTTGCGCCAGTGCAATCTGTGGCGCAACAAGGGTGATCAATCCCCCGCCAAGGGAAAGTCCGCAAAGCACAGTTGTATCGTGCAGCAGGGCACAAAAGTACCGCCGCGATGGAAATGTCCGCATCGTCGTTTGTCCCGTCAACCGGGGCGGGGATCTTGTTTTTAAGGTGTTGCCCGCCTGTCTTTCTTCGCCTTTAGGGTGTGTCGATGCGCGGTGCAATCGGAAACAGAATACTTGACATGTATGTTCGACGAAGTGACATGAAATACAGTGTCATATGTGGAAAATGGCGTGTTTTCGGGGGCTTAGACAGAAATCTGGAGGCTGTTGAGGCGACTCAGACGCCAAGCCGATAGCGCAAATCCCGGCGATAGGGGCGCGAAACCGTCCAGGGTTTGTCCGTTCCACGCAAAAGAACTTCCCATCGCTGGCCGCTGGAACCGGCGTGACGGTCAAGATGGCGCACATGCAAAAGATTGATCACGCTTGTCCGGTGAATGCGCAGGAAATGCTTGGCGGGCAAAAGACCACTCCAGACCGATAAAGGCCTGAGATCGGTGATCTGGCTACCATCATCAAGATAGACGGTTGTGTAATCGTGGGATGAATGCAGTCCGGAGATTTCTACACTGGTCACACCGCGTACCAGCCCGTGACTGCGCAGATGGATCAGCGGTTCAGACGGAAGCGGTGTTTTGGGATTTTCATTGCCGTCCGGCTGCAAGCCAGTAGTCCGTTCGTAGCGGGCTGTTGCAATCAGGACACCGCATTGTGCCAGTGCAATAATGGTTTCCGATCCCCAGCGCATATGACAGGACGTGGCATCAAACCCGATGCAGGCGCGAAGCACTCCCCGCGAAAAGATCGGCACAGACAGAACGCTTTTGTCATTCTGACGCAGCATTTCGGCTTGAAGATCACGGGCAGCATGGGGAAGTGCGGCAACATCATTGATCATCACAGCCCTGCCAGCGGCAAGCTGACTATGCAGCCATGCAATCATGGTGACCGGGGTGTCCTGCAAATCCGCGACATGACAGGAAATGTTTTCGCGGCTCCATTCATGGGTATTGCGAAACAAAAGCCCGGTTTCATCATATTCAAACATCCAGGCCCGGTCGGCCCGGGCGGCGGTGCCGATATATGCCAGAATGCGGGAAATCGCATCGTCGCAGGGCTTTGACAGCAGCATTTGTGCGGCTTGAAACAGCCAGTTAGTTCCGGTTTTAGAACTATCGGGGGGCGTGTCCCCCGTCAGATGATCAAAAATCTCGAAAGGCGGGCACGCAACATCCGGCGTGCCAGAAAATGGCTCGTCCAACAGCATACTCGTATGTTCCTGCAACCTGAATATTGTTCATTTATTATTATGTCAGGTCCGTTTAAGTCGCTTTATCGGACCTGTTCGTGTCAGGGTTGCATGTTTAGGAGTGATTCGCAACAAAAGAGCATGTGCTCAGTACCGCATGACCAGCCCGAACCGTTCGATCAGGCCGTTAAAGGTTCCGTTTTGGCGGATTTCGGCAAGAGCGGTGTTGAACCTGACCAGAAGGCTATCGTTATCGGGATAGTCTTTTGAGGTCATCAGAAAAAGCGGGGCATGCGCAATAAGCGGTGGGTCAAGGGTATAGAAATTGGCGGCGATTTCCGGGGGGAACAGTTGATTGATCAGATACCAGCCAACCGTGGTTGCCGCCGGGAACAGATCAATCCGTCCCAGTTTCAGGCGTTCAAAATTCTGACTTTCATTCAGCGCGTAATCGGCCGCAATACCGGCCTCGGCAAATATCTGCTCGTAAAAATATCCCTGAATGCCGCCAATATGCCATCGCTTGAGCTCGTCAAGTTTTTCATAGGTTTCGGGCGGCAAGACATGTGCGCTTGTGCCGGGATCGCGATAGGCAAAAAAGCGCGAGTCCTCAAAATAGATCGGATCGGACAGGGCAAACCTGTCCTTGCGCTCTTGGGTAAGGGTATAGGGAAAGGTTCCCCATGCATCGAGATTGATGACCGATTGTTCGCCGCGTTTCCAGGGTTCTATCCTGACTTCAAATGTGACACCCATGATCTTGCCGATCTCGTAAAACAGGGCCGGGAGGAAGCTGTTTTCGACATTTTCCTGAACATAGGGCGGATAGATATTGGTGGTAATCACAAGGGTATGATCTGCACGCGCAAGGAACGGTGCGCAGATCAAGGCAAGCAACATAAAAAGATTTCGGGCGGTGATGATCATTATATATCTCAGATACTTGGCGATCTGAAACATATGGCGATGTATTTCCTGATTTGCAGAGGCCGTCACCGCGAAATCACCGATTGCACCACATCCCGGCAACCGTGGGGGTCAAATACGATACCCTTTGTTGCCGGGATGCTGGTTGGAAAGGCCCGGTGATCAGGTCAGAATACCGGCTGCATTGGCAGGGGGCAGGCGCTTTTCCGATGCGGTATCAAAGACATGGATTTTTGCCATGTCAAAGGCGATATGGATGAAGCTGTCCACCGGATAATCAGGTCGATCCATGGTGAAGATCTTGATTGGCTTTCCGGCAAGCGTGACGTGAACAAGGGTGGAAAGGCCCATCGGTTCAATCAGTTCGACCTTTGCCGGAAGACCGCCGCTTTGAGCATCGGCAACAATCGAGATATGTTCCGGGCGTGCGCCAAGCGTGATGGCCTGACCGGGCTTGGCATCGGCAACCGGCAGAACCGAAATCAGCGCCCCGTCCGAAAGACGGATGCCTGCGGTGGTGGCGTCGGCAATTTCATAGCTGCCTTCAAGGAAGTTCATCGCCGGTGATCCGATGAAACTGGCGACAAAGATGTTCGCGGGCCTGTCATAGATTTCGACCGGGCTTCCGACCTGCTGGATGATACCGTCATGCATGGCAACGATACGGTCGGCCATGGTCATGGCTTCGATCTGGTCATGGGTGACATAGACCGATGTCGCGCCAAGACGACGATGCAGCTTGCGGATCTCTGTGCGCATCTGTTCTCGCAACCGGGCATCAAGGTTTGATAACGGTTCGTCAAACAGGAATGCCTGGGGTTTGCGCACAATGGCGCGCCCCATGGCGACACGTTGGCGTTGCCCGCCGGAAAGTGCCTTGGGGCGACGGTCAAGAAGGGCCGTCAGGCCGAGGATTTCGGCGACGCCTGAAATCGCGTCCGATATCTTTTCCTTTGCGGTTTTGCGCAAGGCAAGCGCGTAGCTCATATTCTCGGCAACCGACATATGCGGATAAAGCGCATAGGATTGAAACACCATGGCGATATCGCGGTCCTTGGGCTGCAATTCATTGACCACGGTGCCGGCAATCGAAATAGCGCCCGATGTGATGTCTTCAAGTCCGGCAATCATGCGCAGCAAGGTCGATTTGCCGCAACCGGACGGGCCGACAAGAACAATGAATTCGCCGTCCGAGATATTGAGATCAATGCCGTGCAGGACATCAACCGCGCCATAGCTTTTGCGCGCATTTTCAATTTGAATGGAAGCCATTTGAAACGTCCTCTTATCCTTTGACCGCGCCAGCCGTCAGACCCTGCACCAGATAACGCTGGATCAGCAGGAAGAACAGGCAGGCGGGAACAAGTGCCAGCACACCGGCAGCCATCATCTGACCGAAATCGACACTGAATTTTGAAACGAATGACAGAAGTCCGACCGGGAAGGTTGACGCCGACTCACTGCTGACCAGCATCAGGGCAAACAAAAGCTCGCTCCAGGCAGCGGTAAAGACAAAGCCAAGCGTTGCCGCAACACCCGGAAGGGTCAGGGGCAGGATGATCGCCCGGAAAGCCTCAAAGCGGGTATTGCCATCAATCATTGCAGCTTCTTCCAGATCCTTGGGGATCCCGTCGAAGAAGGACTGCATCAGGAAGGTGGCAAACGGGACGTTGAAGGCCGTATAGACAATAATCAGTCCGGTCAGGCTGTCCGTCAGGCCAAGTGGCGCCAGAATTTTAAAGATCGGTGCGATCAGCATGACCAGCGGGAACATCTGCGTGATCAGCATCAGAGCGACGATGATCACCTTGCCGCGAAAGGCAAAACGCGAAAATGCATAACCGGTAAGGGCGGCAATCAGTGTTGTGACGAGGGCGGTTGTGCCCGATACGATCACGGAATTCAGGAAGTAATGCGGGAAGTTGCTTTGGGTCAGAACGAATGCATAGTTCTCCCACGAGGTGCGGGACGGCCACAAACGCACGCCTTCGGTATAAAGGATGTCGTTGGGCGTTACCGATACCTTGAGCAACCAGTAAAGCGGAAACAACGCAAAGATCACAAAGGCCGCAATCATCAAATAGTGACTGCCCCAGTAAAGCAGCTTGCGTGTGGAAGTTTGTCCGGTCAGGGTCATGGGGAATTCCCTAGCTATCTGTATGCGTCATGGCACGACGAAGCGCAATCACACTGAGCGCATAGGCCAGCAACAGAACAAGAAGGACTGCGGCAATCGCCGAGGCATAGCCGAAATCAAGTCGGCGGAAGGCCTGGGTAAAGATGTAGGAAGCAACAATCTGGGTGGAATCTGCCGGGCCGCCATTGGTCATGACAACGATCAGATCGGCGAAATTGGCAATCCAGATGGTGCGCAGCATCAGTGTGATGGCAATGGTTGGCGCAAGGAAGGGCAGCGTAATGCTGATAAATTGTTGGCGGGTCGTGGCACCGTCAATCGAGGCCGCTTCATACAATTCCTTGGGGATGGATTGCAGGGCCGCCAGCAGGGTGATGGCAAAAAACGGAATGCCAAACCAGATATTGGCGATGATCGGCCCCCACATGGCAAGGTCGGGATCCGACAGGATATTGAACGGTTCGGCCATCAGTCCAAGCGATGTCATCCAGTGCGGCAGCGGACCGACAACCGGGTTAAACATCCAGGCCCAGTTCAGACCCGAGAGAAATGTCGGAACCGCCCAGGGCAGGAAAACCAGCGCCTGCACAAGTCTGCGTCCAAGGAATTGCCGATTGAGCAGAAGTGCCAGAACAAGCCCGAGGCCGAACTGAAACAGCAGCGACCCGAATGTCCACCATGCGGTATTGGCAAGGGCGTCCAGAAACGCCTGATCTGATATCAGGGCTTCGAAATGGGCCGTACCGACAAAGCCGCCACTGAACGGGTTAAGGATACGGATATCGCGAAAGGCATAACTCAGTCCAAGGATCAGCGGCATCAACATCACCGCAATGATCAGGACAAGGGCCGGCGAGACATAAAGATAAGGTTCGATGATCCCGGAAAACTTCCTTGAGAAGCCTCCCCGTCTTTCGACGGGGAGTTTTCCGGTTTGGGTTCCAGTGTTCACTGATTTGCCTGCATCCATTTTTTCTGTGCGGGGGTCAGATAGTCTGCCCACTGATTGGCAAGCTCTTCCGGGCTGATCCGGCCAAGCATCGCTTCCTGACTGGTGCGGATGACCAGGCTGTCCTTGAAGAAGGCAAATTCTTCAAGGTGGGTCGGCATCACGGTCGGATGGACATCCGGATCGGAAAGTTCGGCGAACCATCCGGCAAATTGCGGGCTGGCAAAGAACGGATCACTTTCGGCGCCATTATGGATTGGAAGGGCACCAATACGCTTGTTCCAGGTCAGGTTGCTTTCCTTGGATTCAAGATGGGCGATCAGTTTCCAGGCTTCGTCTTTATGTTCACTGTTCGAGAACATCGACCAACCGGCATACCCGATGGTCGGGAATGCCTTTCCTGACGGACCTTTGGGCATGGTGGTCACGCCGAAATCTTCTTCCTTCATGCGGCTGGAAATCGCGATCAGTGCGTCGGGGTCCTGATCAAGCATCGCACAGGTCCCGGAATAGAACCCGGCGACAATTTCGTTAAAGCCCCAGTTCAGGCTGTCTTTCGGTGCCAGACCGTCTTTGTAAAGATTGATCAGATATTCCAGACCGTTTTCCCAGCCTTCGGAATTAAACGTGCTTTGACCGTCTTCGGTGAAGAATTTGTTCGAACCGGCTTCGGCGGCACCAAACATCACCCAGCCGTTCAAACCACCCGGTCCGCCACGCATGCAATAGCCGTATTTGCCCGGAAGGGCCGAGACTTTTTCGGCAGCCGCCCGGAAATCTTCAAGGGTTGCGGGGACTTCGGTGACACCGGCTTCTTCGAACAGTTTCTTGTTATAGAACATCGCACGAAGGTAAAAACCATAAGGCAGCATATAGGCGGTGTTGCCTGCCGAACGCGCAAATTCCAGTGCACGGTCATTCAGCGTCTTGGCACCATCCCATTTTGCCAGATACGGTTCCAGGCTTTCCAGGGCACCGTTATTGGCATAAAGCGTCAGCCAGGTGTCGGGCATCTCGACGACATCAGGCGTCTGGCCGGCTGAAACCATGGTTGCGAATTTCTCGAATGCCTGACCCCAGGGCAGGGAGGTGATTTCGACCGTTACACCGGGGTTCGCGGCTTCATACTCGGCGACCAGCCCTTTAAGGGTTTCGGTACGTTCCGGGCTGGAGATGACTTCCACCAGTTTCAATGTTGTGTCGGCATAGGCCTGACTTGTGAGCGCAATAGACGTCACACCTGCCAGTAGCGTTGTTTTCCAGTTCATTGTGAAGTTCCCTGTTTTTAACGATAGTTTTCTTACTTCAGGCTTGCCTCGATTGCGGTCGCCAGGTCAGACCAGAGGTCTTCGGCGCTTTCGAGGCCGATATGCAGGCGGACCAGATTTTCGGGCACGCCAAAGCGTATCGCCGAATTGGGTCCACCCACTTGCGCCCGCGTAACCAGTGCGGGGACAATCAGGCTTTCATGCCCGCCCCACGACACGCCGATCTTGAAAAAGCGCAGCGCATCAACAAAGGTCGGAATGTCGACCTCGGGGGCGAACTCGAATGAGAAAAGTCCGGAAGAACCGCTTAGTCCCGGTGCAGCCGGTTCCATCAATCCGGGATAATGCACAGCGGTTACTTTGGGATGATTGGCGAGATTGCGGGCAATGATCGTCGCAGAACGTTGATGTTCGCGCATACGTGCGGGCAATGTGCGCAAGCCGCGCAGCAATAACCAGCCATCGAAGGCCGACAGTTTCGCACCAAGATACGGCAGGATATGAGAGCGCACGCGGCCGATAAATTCATTGCTTCCGGCGATCACGCCAGCGACCACATCACTATGCCCGCCGATATATTTCGATGCAGAATGGATAACGACATCACAGCCAAGAGTGGCGGGCTGACAGAAAACCGGCGAAGCCCAGCTGTTATCAATCATCGAAACCGCACCATGATCTCGGGCGATCTGGCAAAGGGCGGCGATGTCGTGCGTGTGGAAGGTCCAGCTGGTCGGGCTTTCAAGATAGAGAACCTTGGCACCGGGCATGATCTTTCGCACAGCATCAAGGTCGCGACCATCGACATAATCAACACGGACATTCATGTCGCGCAGGAACATCTCGAAAAAGCGGAAGGCATCGGGATAGCAATGTTCGACCGACACGATCCGGTCCCCCGGTTTGACAACAGACAGAACCGCCGACGAAATGGCAGCCATGCCGCTTGCCAGACCAAGGGCGTCTTCGGTTCTTTCAAGCTGCGCGATCTTTTCTTCAAAGGCGCGTGTGGTGGGGTTCAGGCCACGGGAATAGACCGGGCGGGTCTTGCGCCCGGCATAGGTTTCGACCATTTCGTCGAAATTCTCGAAGGTGAACAGAGAATTCTGAAAGATCGGTGGAACGACGGCATTTGCAAAATGCTCGGCGTCATAGGCGACCACACTTTCGGGGGCGCGTGGCAACTGATCAGGATCGGCAGGATTATTGTTGTTCTTCATCAGACATTCTCACGATGTCGTTCTCGACGACTTCAAGGATGGCAAGGGTGTGTTTGCGTGCGAGTTCGGCATCACCGGCAACGATGGCGTCAAACAACATGCGGTGAAATTCAAAGGATGAACTGGCGAAATCCGGCCGGTTGAACGGTTGGGCAAAGAAGCTTTCAAAGGCTTCACGCATCTGCCCCAGAAGCTGTTCAAATAGCGGATTGCCCGATGCCTTGTAGATCGAGAGGTGAAATACAAGGTCGGCCTCGCCGGCGGTTCCAAACTCAAGATGCTCTGCCTCCATTGCATCAAGGGCAGTCCGCATTTCATCAATGTCCTCGGGCGTGGCGCGCCTGGCAGCCAGCATACTTGCTTCGACTTCAAGTCCACGGCGGACTTCAAGGGTTTGCAGCAACCCGTCACGCTGGGTGGCAATCGAGAGCGGCATGAAAAGCGTCTTTTCGCTGACCGGTCGTTTCAGATAGGTGCCCGATCCGCGACGAATTTCCACAATACCAAGTGCCTGCATGTGGCCGATGGCCTCGCGGATGCTGGAGCGGCCGACTTTCAAGCCCGCCATCAATTCGCGTTCCGGCGGCAAACGGTCGCCCGGAGTCAGTTCCGAGCTGACAATGAAGTCGGTCAGCGCTTCAAGGATCGCATCACGGCGTCCCGATGTTTCAATGGGTCGAATGGTCGTTCCGTCCGCTTGCGGCACATCGCACCTTCATGCTTGTCATCACTGTGTCCGATCTGGCCCGACTTGCAAAAGTCAGTTTGGTCAGTCATCAGACGTCAGACCAATTTTTAGATTGAATCGGTTCAAGTCAAGTCTGGATTCAACCGAATGGCGATTTTGGCATGTGCGAAATACAGCCAAATAGCGGTTTTAGCAGCATTTTCGACCGTATGAAGACGTGCAAATTCGCAGTGCACGCATGGCGACAGGTGCTGATCTGTTAAACCGGCAAGCCGGAAACCGGCTGTGAATCGGCGGGGACCTGATGACGGATTTACACGATGGGGAAAACGATGGGGGTTTATTTGCTCTTGGCTTCGGCTTCCCGGGTCAGGCTTTCCATATAGGTCAGAAGATCGGCGATGCTTTCCGGGGTAAAGGAAAATTCCGGCATCGTCATATTGTCATGGGATACCGTGATGCCCTCGGCCAGTGCTTCTTCAAGATTTTCAAGCGGCCAGCGTTGCCCGAAACTGGCCAGTGCCGGTGCGTCGGTGATTGACGGATCGGGCAGGGGATCACCATCAAATTTCGCGTGGCAGCGCAGGCAGGTTTGTTCGGCAATCGATTGACCGCGTGTCACATCGCCGTGCTCTTCGCCCTTGCGCGACAGATAATCGCTGATCCCCCACATGCCTGCGGCAACGACACCGGTCACAAGAATGACAAGGCTTATTTTCTGCAAGGTGATCTCCCCGGAACTGCGTGTTTCTTGTTGATATCGCAAGACCCTAACAGGGTTTGGTAACGAATTTCCTAAGCTGTGTATGGGGTGGGGTGGACCGGATTTTGCGCGGATGATCGTCAATTCGAAAGTTATTGATAATCAATATCACCTACGTTAAGGATCAGCATCATCGAAAGCCCTGATGAAAGCTGTGCTTGAAGGAAGTCCTGTTTGCCCGGTAATTCGACATCATTGATCCTGTTCATGGCGCAGCGTTCGGCGCTGGTGAATTATGCCAGCTCGATCATCGGCAACCGGGTTCAGGCCGAAGATCTGGTACAGGAAGCATGGCTGCGCTTTGACGAGGCATCAAAAGGCCGTTTTCTGGAAGACGCGACCGGTTATCTGTACCGGATCGTGCGCAATCTTGCTCTTGATAGCAAACGACGCGATGCACAGGAAAGCCGTGTGACCCGTGCGGCGGATTATGATGTCATTGCCAATATCTCGGCTGATGAGGCACCGGATCCGGAAACGGTCGCGCTTTATAAGGACGACTATGCCCGGCTGATGCAGGCGCTGGGCGAGCTTCCCGAACGCACGCGCATTGCCTGTGAAATGCATCGTTTCGGCGGGGCCAAGCTGCGCGAAATTGCCGAATATCTCGATATTTCCGTGCCGCTTGCCCATAAACTGGTGGCAGACGGGATCGATCATTGCCGTGAACGGCTGGGCGGATGGCCATGAAGGTAATGCATGACCTTACTGGTTTTTTCAGTGTAGAAGGTCGGAACGCCGATCAGCCCTTTGGCCTTGATCGGAAAAGGTTTTCAAACGAATTGTTCCGGGCCGCAGCCCCGCATCGCACGAACAGCAAAGCAGCGTGAAGACAGGCATGACAAATTCGGCCCAAGCCAAAGCCGCCAAGGCCGCCAAAGAGGCAACCGACTGGTTCATCCTGTTGCAGGAAGCCCCCGATGACCGCGACCTGATCGCGCGGTTTGAGGACTGGTGCGCGCAAAGTCCCCTTCATGCTGATGCCTGGCATGCAACGGTTCGTACTGCGGATCTGATGGCGGGTATTGCGCCCGTAATGTCCAATGGCGACAAAGCGGGCCCCAACGACAAAACCGACTGGCAGCGTTTCCTTGAAGAACGTCGTGCGTCGGACACCGATTTGCTGCGCGTTCGCACGGCTGCTGGCGAAGATGCGATCGCCGCCCAGGCCGAAGAAACCGCAAAGGTGATCTCGGCACAAAGCCGGTTTAAAAAGCGCGGCAATACGTCGTGGGGCGGGATTGGTCTGGGTGGTGTTGCCGTGGCGGCATCCCTTGTTGCCGCCGTGTTTGGCCCGCGTATTGCGACCGAAATGCAGGCCGATCATTTCACCAGGACAGCAGAAATCAGCACCATCACCCTTGCCGATAACAGCACGGTGACGCTGGCCCCCGAAAGCGCGATCAAGGTGCATTATGACGGGGCAACGCGCCTTGTCGAACTGCTTGGCGGTGAGGCGTTCTTTGAGGTTGCCCCAAATCCCGATCAACCGTTCAGGGTCGGTGCGGACAATGTTACCGTGACGGTTCTGGGCACGGGGTTTGATGTGTCCGAAGGGACCGGTCAGTCAAGCGTTGCTGTCGAACATGGTCTGGTGCGGGTTGAAAATGCCGCCAATGTCCCGGATGTTTCGGAAATTCTCGAACCCGGTCAGCAGGCGCGCGTCACCCGCGATGGCAAAGTCATCCGGTCGACCACGCCGGTCGATCAGATCGCGCCATGGCGCAACAACCAGCTGATCGCACAGGATCAGCCATTGGGCGAGATCGTTGATCGCCTGCGCCGCTATTATGATGGCACCATCCTGATCACCGATGGAACTTTATCCCGGCAAACCGTGACCGGGGTCTATCGGCTGGATGATCCGGTATCGGCATTGCGGGGTATCGCGCGCGCGCACAAGGCCAATGTACGCGAAGTGACCCCCTGGATTCTGATCGTTTCCCCGTCCTGATCCGTTCTGGTCTGTCCATGATCCCGCAAATGCGGATTATCTGAAACCCGCAGAAAATCGCCAATTTCAAAAAAGTTCTGATTTTTCGAAAGTTTTTTTGAAAAAGCTGCATCCCCGTCCGTTTTGTCTTTATGCGCCATTGAGAAGCATTTGCATTCTCAATCTGGTTGAGGCATATGACCTGAAACGGAGATCAAGACGAATGAAGAATGGGGGAGCAACCGAACTGCGCAATCGTGGTCGTGTTGCAATTATCGCCAGCGCCCTGATGATGAGCACGGCCCTTGCGCCGGTGATGTTGGCATCACCGGCAGCCGCACAGGTCGCATCAAAGGGCATTGATGGTCAGTATGATTTTGACATTCCGGCCCAGTCGCTGACGCGCGCGCTTGCGCAATTCGGGGTGCAGACGGGGTTGCAGGTAACTGTCGATGGCGCGCTTGCCCGCAATGTGGATGCCAGTGCCGTTTCGGGCACCCTGCGCGCGGGACGTGCGCTTGAAAGCCTGTTGCGCGGGACGGGCTTGACTTATGTCGTGACCGATGACCAGACCATCGTGATTGAGGCAGTCGTCAGCGGCGATGCCGCCCGGGGCGAGGTTCTTGATCCGGTCCGGGTCGAAGCCAACAGTGCCGAGGCATCCGGTCCGGACACCGCCATCACGGATAGCTTTGTCGCATTGCGCAGCCGCACGGCATCAAAAACCGACACCCCGGTTCTTGATGATTCCTCGGCCATTTCGGTCGTGACCCAGAAGGAAATGGAAACCCGCAATGTGCAGGACATCCAGCAGGCGGTTTCCTATACGGCCGGTGTCCAGGCCGCCGAATACGGGTCAGATTATCGGTATGACTATGTCCGCATCCGGGGCTTTGGCCAGACGTCGCTTGGCAGTTATCGCGACGGTCTTCCGGTCCGGGTTTACAATTTCACCAACAGCCGCCCGGAACCCTATGGCTTGCAGCAGATTGATGTTCTTAAGGGATCGACATCAAGCCTGTTTGGCCTGAATGGCCCCGGCGGTCTGGTCAATATGACAACCAAACGGCCCGAAGATGTGGCGGCCGGTGAAGTCTTTACCACCTTTGGGGAAAATCATCTGCGCGCAGGTGGCGATGTTACCGGGCCGGTTGCTGAGGACAGCAACTGGACATATCGTCTGACCGGTCTGTGGCAGGATGCTGAACGCAGTCAGGATTATTCGCAGGATGACCGTCTTTATCTTGCACCGGCTTTTACCTTTAAGCCCAAGGCAGGCACCGAGCTTACGATCCTGACAAGCTATAGCGAACGTGACAGCGGCCTTGGTTATGGATATCCGATCGGGATTGAAACCAGCCGCGATGCGTTTTTCGGTGAACCGGATTTCAACAATTTCGATACCGAGGAAACCAATATCGGTTATGCGTTTTCGCATCAGATTACCGACAAGCTCGAATTCCGTCAGAATGCGCGCTACACCAATGTCGATCTGACCTATGAGACGGTTTACCTTAATGACACCACCCCGCTTGGCAATCGTTATGCCTTTGCGATTTATGGGGAACTGGACCGGTTTGGTGTCGATAACCAGCTGCAATATGACACCGCACTCAACGACATGTTTGAGAGCAAGACGCTGATCGGGATTGATTACAACCGCGACCAGAACCGGGAGCTCCGCCGTGACGGTACGGCAACCGCGATTGATCCCTATAACCCGTCCTATTGCGGGCTTTCATGCATCACCTTTACCAGCAGTTCCGATACGGAAATCACGCAGGCGACTTATGGGGCCTATGTGCAGGAACAGCTGACGATTGCTGATGACTGGATTGCCACCGTTGGCGGGCGTTTTGACTATGTGCAGAGTGACACCGACACCATCAGCAGCGGTACGACAAGCGAACGCGATGATCATAAATTCACATCACGTCTTGGCCTGACCTATAAGGCGACCAGCGAAGTTTCGATCTATGGCAATTATTCGGAATCCTTCCAGCCGGTCTATTCCGGTCTGGCGTCGCGCCCGGAGGGTGTGAAACCGCAGGAAGGCACGCAATATGAAATCGGCGTGAAGTATCAGCCCGAAGCCATTGATGCCCTGTTTACCGCCGCCCTGTTTGACCTGACCCAGGAAAACGTGTCGCAGTGGAATTCAGGTACGAGCAGCTATAAGCAGATCGGCGAAATCAATTCGCGCGGGCTTGAGCTTGAAGGCAAGATGTCACTTGATGAACAGACCAACCTGACACTTGCCTATACCTATCTCGATGCGGAAATCAAAGACGACATTGCCGCAGCCAATATCGGCAACAGCCCGGCAAACGTGCCTGAACATCAGGCATCGGCATGGCTTGATTACACCATTCCGGGGCAGGGTGCGTTTGGTGACCTGACGCTCGGTGGTGGCATGCGCTTTACTGGCGAACGCGCACGTAATGACGGCAACACCGAAACACTTGGGAGTTACACGCTGTTTGACGCGGCAATCATTTATGCGGTCACCGATGATGTCAGCCTGTCGGTCAATGCAACCAACCTGACGGACCGTGAATATGTATCGTCCAACACCTTTGGCAGTCGCTATTACGGCGATGGCCGCACAGTACTGGCGACACTGAAATATAGCTGGTAAGCAAACAGCCTGAGACAAAAGGGCGGGGAAATTCCCCGCCCTTTTTGCGTCATTGGCATTTCCGCAGTCGTATGATAAATTTACGAAACTTCATAATTTCAGATTTCAGCATCCCAAGGAGATTTCAAAATGCGGCGTTCTTCCTTTGTGGCATTTGCCATTGCAACGCTGGTGGCAACACCGGCCCTTGCCCATACCGGTGCTGGTACGGTTTCGGGGTTTGCATCGGGCTTTGGGCATCCGGTCGGGGGCCTTGATCATTTGCTGGCAATGGTTGCGGTTGGCATCCTTGCTTCCCAGCAGGGCGGGAAATCGATCTGGCTGCTGCCGCTGTCCTTTGTCGCGATGATGATTGTCGGTGGCATCCTTGGTGCTGCCAGCGTGGCCTTGCCGCTGGTTGAGCTTGGCATTGTCGGCTCGGTCATTGTTCTGGGGGCGGTCATTGCCCTTGGCAAACATTTGCCAACCGGCGCGGCGATGGCGCTGGTCGGGCTGTTTGCGGTCTTCCATGGTCATGCCCATGGTACGGAAATGCCGACCACGGCAAGCGGCGTTGAATATGGTGTCGGCTTTGCCCTTGCAACGGCGGCCTTGCATGCGGTCGGTCTTGGTCTGGGCCTGACGGTAAAACAGATTGCGCAGAAAACCGCACCGGTTGCTCTGCGCGCAGGCGGTGGTGCGATTGCCGCTGCTGGCGTTTTCCTGCTTGCCGCCTGATTGGGGCGCGATAGAGCTTCCCAATAACCAAAACAGAAACGGCCGCCCTTCGGAAATGAGGGGCGGCCGTTTTTATGGGCGTGATGAGGTCAGGTTTGACTATTCACGCAGCTTTTCATGGGCGGGCGCGCCACCGGCACCGCGACCGCGCTTAAGCGTTGGCAGGGCCAGCATGGCCAGAACAAACAGGCCGGTCGCCAGTTTAAGATCGGGCGGCGGCATGCCAGCTGCCAGACAAAGCGACACCAGCTGATAGTAGATGATCGCCCCGACAAACGGGGCCAGCAGCTGGCGGAATACCGACTTTTTGCCAACAACCGCCTCGCCGATCATAAGCGCAGCAAGGCCGTTGATCAGGATGCCAAGACCCATATTCACATCGGCGAAGCCCTGTGACTGAACCATCAGCGCGCCACTGGTTGCCGAAAACGCACTGGCAAGACCAACACCGACAATGGTCGAAATCCAGACCGAGATGCCCTGTGCCTCGGCCATGGCGGGGTTGGAACCGACCGCGCGAAGGGCTGTGCCCTTTTCGGTTTTGAAGAACCAGTTAAGGGCCAGAAACACACCCGCCCCGATGATCCCGGCAATGATGATCTTGCTGACCGGGAAGCCGGGCGTAACAAACGGGGCCCAGTTATAAACCGTGTCTGAGCCAAAGATCGACAGGTTCGACTTGCCCATGATGCGCAGATTGATGCTGTAAAGCATCGTCATCATCAAAATCCCGGCAAGCAGGGTATGAATGCGGAACCGCAAGTGAATAAGCGCAGTACAGCACCCCGCGACAAAGCCACAGGCAAGGGCCGCAATAATCGCCAGTGCCGGATTGACGCCAGCCGCAATCAGGATACCGCAAACACAGCCGCCCAGCGGATAGGCACCTTCGCTGGTCAGATCGGGGAAATGAAGCGTTCTGAACGGGATCATGATGCCCAGAACCACAAAGGCCAGAATAAGGCTTTGCGCAAGGGTAACGGGCACAAGGGCGACATAGCTGGTGAAGGTTGAGGAAAGGAATTCCATTATATTCTTATGCCCCCAGCATCATTGCGTCGGTTTTGACCGCGAAATGGTCGACCAGTTTTGCCACCGTGACATTGGCTTTTTCTTCGCCACCGATCTGAAGTTTGACGCGACCGGCATCAAGCATGATGACGCGATGGCCGTAATCAACCGCGTGCTGCATGTTATGGGTGACCATCAATGTGGTCAGTTTCAGGCTGTCAACGGCGCGCACGGTTGCCTGCATGACAAGGTCGGCAGTACGCGGATCAAGGGCAGCGGTATGTTCATCAAGCAACAGCAAATCCGGCGATCCGCCAACCGCCATGATCAGCGACAGCGACTGACGCTGTCCGCCCGAAAGAAGTTCGACCTTGGTTTCAAGGCGGTTTTCAAGGCCAAGGCCCAGAACCGAAAGCCGTTCCTTGTAATCGGCAAGGCGCTTGGCATTCAGGCCACGCGCAAGCGTGCGTTTCTTGCTGCGCAATTCGGCAAGCAACATGTTTTCAGCAACCGTCATGCTGGCAGCCGTGCCCAGCATCGGGTCCTGAAACACCCGGGCGATCCGGGTGGCGCGTTTGTGCACCGGTGTACTGGTGACGTCATCGCCATTGATCAGGATGGCACCGCTATCAAGGGACAGTGCGCCTGATACGGCATTGAGCATCGTGCTTTTACCAGCCCCGTTCGAGCCGATGACAACGCCGAATTCGCCGGTTTGCAAGGTCAGGTCAAGATTATCAAGTGCGACCTTTTCGTCGGGTTGCCCGGCATAAAAGGTTTTGCGTGCAGATCGGATTTCAAGCATCCGTCTTCTCCCAGGGTCCATTCTTATTCACATAATCGTACCGGTTGCCCGGATTTGTGCGGATACGCGGAGCAAAATTGCAGGAAGATGTGAATCTTTCAAGGTTTTGCGACAAAGTCAGCCCGTGCAAATCCGGGCAATCCGAAGGACACTCGCTAAGAAAGTGAACTCCTACGTCAATCCCCTTGAGCGGGGGACGCCCCGCACTGCGGGTCTTTCCTTGTATTTCGCTTTCTTAGCGAGTGCCGGTACATTCATGTGAATGAGAATGGGCCCAAGCTCATTGGCGCCGCAGGGGGATTGACCCTGACGGCGCCAATGTTTGTTCAAGTCTGGACGAGCTTATTCGACGATGCAGCCGCAATCGTCAAACGATGCCGGAATTTCGATCCCGAATGCCGCAGCAGCCGATTTCGAAATCATCGGCGCATGGGTTTCATAGGTCGGTGCAGACGGCGGAATGTCAGCCGGTGATTTGCCCTTAAGGATTTCAGCGGCAATCATGCCTGCATTTTTGCCGACCTGGCTGTAATCAACCGAGAAGCTGGCCGGAACGGTGCCATTGGCAACAGCGGAGCTGTCAGAGTTCACAATCGGAACGCCAATCTGGCGGGCCGCCGCCGAAACAGCGGCAATGGCCGGCTGGATCAGGTTCGATGCCGGGGTATAGATGACATCGGCCTTGCCTGCGACCGAGGTAATGCGCTGCTGGATATCGTTGACGTTATCAATACCAACCGGAACAACCGAGAAACCGGCAGCCGGTGCCAGGGCTTCGACCTTTTCCAGAAGGGCGGTGTCGTTGGCTTCGCCCGGGTTATAGGGCAGGGCCAGACGTTTGGCATCAGGCAGAAGCTTGCGGGTGAATTCCAGAACGGCTGCAATATCCTGAAGATCGGATGCGCCGGTCATGTTGGTGTCGCCTGCTTCCCAGGACGGCACAAGCTTGGCTGCAACCGGATCGGTGACGGCCGAGAACACAATCGGAATGCCCGAACCGGCCAGCGCCTGTTTGGCGATCTGGGAAACCGGGGTGGTGATCGTATAGATCAGTTTCGGGTTTTCCGACTGCAGCTTGGTGATCATCTGGGGGACCAGAGACGCATCAAAATTGGTGTGGCTTTCGGAATAGGAAACGTCCTTGCCCTCGACAAAGCCGTTTGCAGACATGGCTTCCTTGAAGCCTGCAATCGCGGCATTCAGCTGCGGATGTTCGCCAAAATTGGCGATCCCGACCTTGATTTCCTCGGCCGATACGCTGGTGACGGATGCGAAAAGGCTGCCTGCCAGGACCAGTCCGGAAAGGAGGCCCGATTTATTCATTTTCATTCACTGAAACTCCCTGATTCTTTCGGGTCGGCATTTGGGGCGCCAACCTTGTGTGCGGATCATGCGAAGTTCCAAGAAGAACGTCAATCCTCTGTATTATTGCCTACATATTATTCGAATGCGTTTCGGACGTTGCAAATTTGCAAACCGGTAATTGTCCGGGGCATGGATCGGGCCGACATCCAGACCGGCATTAATCAGGCGTGCCCGAACATAATGTCATCACGGACGTGATCCCGCTGGTCCGTATGATTTCGGCGTATGCAGGGACATAATCAGGCCTGTCACGATGTTCTGACGATTTTCAGCCGAGTGCGTTATGTCGGTGAAATTGATCATAACGGTGTCAAGTTTCTCGCGAGCTGCTTCTTTTGACATTGTGCTGAGCTCGTGTGCCACCTGCCAGGGATCAAGTCCAAGCCTGGCTAACATGGAAAGTGTCGTGACAGGTGTTCCGTTTGAACCTGCGCCGATTTTTGTTTGCAAAAAACGGTCGTATCTTGTGTCGAGGCCGGTTGGTCTGTTTTCCGTCATGCCTGATCAATCCATGAAAATGTCTGCGCAAGGTCTGTGTCGAGAGACCTGATTTAGCCAAGATGGTTAAATCGCGTTTTGCTGACATTATGGACCAAGCCGGATCTGGAGGACTTAATGTGGATTAGTCGATCCGTTCATTAAGCTGCTTTGTGCATCTGGTTGGCTTTATGTTCTGGCCGAAAAATCCAAAATCCGAAGCCGGTTGCGTCGAGATGGGCGCGGACAATTCTCTTAAAGCTAACCTCGATTAGTTCGTTCGGCTCGCACTCGTTGTATAAGAATAGTCTTCATTGAATGTTCTGCGATGCCGGATCGAAGGCTACGAAGTGTGGTCTTGGATTCAGATCAAAAAGGTATCTTCCTGCGGGCTTTATGCAGGGTCTTTCTGGTCGCCGTATTTTTCAGTAATTTTCCAATCATTTGAAAAATGAGAGGCATGTTCGCCTTCGATATTGCGAGCTCCTCGAGAGGCAAAAGAGCAATTTTTCATCGATCTCTTTTTGCACACGAAAAAATCCGGACATTCAAGCCATTCATCTTCCTTTCAGGAGGACAAGACATGAACTATCCCGATTGGTTAAAGCCCTATGTTCTTGGTGCGGCTTCCGGTGCAGCTTTTGCAATGGTGGTCGGCTTTACATGGGGAGACTGGAAGACGGGCGGAGATGCGCGTCAGATGTCAGAAACAATGTCCCATGACAATGTGATTGCGGCGCTAGTGCCGGTTTGTGTTGCCAAGGCAAACGCGGATTCAAATCGCGAAGAAAAACTGGAAACGATCCGGGATGCTTCAAGTTACCGCCAACAAGAAGCCGTGATGGACGCTGGTTGGGCGACAATGCCGGGCACAGAAATTCCAAATCGTGATCTTGCACAAGCCTGTTTCGATGCTCTTGAACCAGAGCTGTGATAACCGCTGAACTCAAGGAGATAAACACAGTGTCTGATGAGAGAAATACCTCTCCCTTGCCGCCGGAAGCGACAGCTTTGGAACGGCGCGTTCTTGCGCATGAGCGGATATTGCAATCCCTTCTTGCGTTTATGTCACGAAGCGACCCCAAGTTTGTAGAACATCTGCAGGCCAGGTTCGTTTTACCCATGTCACGGGTGTCTCACGAGCATGACTACAAGGAAACAGACGAATACGCCGAAGATTTCATTCGTGCTGTCATGCTGCTTGAGGCGAAAGGCCTGTCAGGTGGTGATAAATCCAAACTGAACAGGAGTTCTGCCAACAAACAGCAAGGTGTTATCAGCCCTGCTCACGCCCCCTATGCAGAGCGTATCGAGCGCACCGGGCGGGTTGAGCGCGTGCAACTGGTCAAGAAGAACAGTATCTGGGAAATCAGTGTGGATGGCGTTTTTCGGGCGCACTATCATGACCGGGAGCAAGCCCTTGCAGCTGAGGCTCTTGCGAAGCTGGCATTGTCATGAGTGCTAAGTGCGCGACTGTTCCGATGTGCTGCTCTGGTTGGTCAGGACAATACAAATGCGCCTAAGCATTGGATGCCATTTTCAGTATGAGCTGCAGCAGATCACACCAATGATTGCCCTGTTGAATGTGCATCATTCCCGTGTGGATGATCTGGAGGGCGAAGATTGCCTGCAGACAGTCCCGGAAGTGGTGCAAACGCCATATGTCGACGGGTTCGGGAATATCTGCACGCGTTTGATAGCGCCGGTTGGAACATTTGTTCTGAAGTCAGATGGAACCATCCTTGATGATGGTTCCGAAGATGAGCCTTGTCAGAACGCGGAACAGCATGCGGTCGAAGATTTGCCATCGGATGTACTGGTTTATCTGCTTGGCAGCCGGTATTGCGACACAGATCTTCTGTCAAATGAAGCCTGGCGGCTTTTTGAAAATACGACACCAGGATCCGTCAGGGTCAAAGCGATATGTGATTTCGTCCATCAACATATTGCGTTTGGATATCTGGACGCACGCGCGACGCGCACAGCGTCCGAGGCGATGTCCGAACAACGTGGTGTATGCCGCAACTACACACATCTTGCGATCACACTGTGCCGCTGCATGAATATACCGGCGCGATATTGCACCGGATATCTTAGCGATATTGGCGAACCTCTTCCGCATCCGAGCGGTGACTTTGATGCATGGATGGAGGTGTATCTTTCGGGCAGATGGTGGGTTTTCGACCCCAGAAACAATTCCCCGCGGATCGGGCGTGTCCTGATCGCCAGAGGACGCGATGCGGCCGATGTGCCGTTGCTGCAGACCTTTGGCGAAAGCACGTTGCGTGACTTCCGGGTGTGGACAGAAGAAATATGATGCGTTGCCAATATGGATCTGAAGAACCCTGTTACGGGGTAGTGGGGCTGTCTTATGCTGTCTCTTGAGCTTATCCATTCAACGACCTATCGGTATCGTCGGCCGGTGTTGCTCGGCCCGCACAGATTGATGCTTCGCCCGCGCGAGGTGCGTGAAACGCGACTGGTCTCCTTTGATGTAAGGATGAACCCCGACACGGAGTTGATCTGGACGCATGATGTTGCCGACAATGCGATCGCAACAGCAAATTTCAAGGATAAGACCGATTATCTTGAAATTATAAGCCAGTCCAGGATCGAGATGAGTGCCACGCAATGGCCGGTTTTTGCGATCTCGGCTGATGCGTGCAGTTTTCCGTTCTCATATTCGGACAATGACTGGATCGATCTTGGTGCTTTGACAGCACAGCATTATCCCGACCCGCAGGGGCGGCTATCAGAATGGGTGAACAGTTTTATTTTCGGGTGCCCGACAGACACGCTTTCGTTGCTAAAGGACATTAGCGTCGGGATATCCCGGAGAACGATCTATCAGGTGCGCGAGAGCGAGGGCACGCAGACGCCGCTTGAAACGCTTGATAAACAGGAAGGGTCGTGCCGCGATTTCGCTGTCTTGTTTGTGGCGGCGGCGCGGTGCCTTGGACTTGGGGCACGTATTGTGTCAGGGTATCTGGTGAATACGGGTGGCTGGTTGAGCGGATCGGACGGTTCGGGGTCTACCCATGCGTGGGCCGAGGTGTTCCTTCCCGGTGCGGGGTGGGTCGCTTTTGATCCGACAAATCGGAGTGTCGGTTCTGGCAACCTTATTGCGGTGGCAGTGGTTCGTGAAATGAAACAGGCCGTTCCGGTCGCCGGTGAATTCACCGGGGGCAATGATGCCCTTCTTGAAATGAACGTTGCGGTCAGTATCACGGTAACAGAGCGCTAGTCAGATAACGGCAGGCCAACCGCAAACAACCACAAAAGCCGGGTTGGCTTTGCTGAAAATGATGGGGGCAAGCATCCCCAAACGACTTGGTTTTCGTGCCTGCGAACGTGATTATCAGAGTTTCAGCCTGTTGCCGCCCTTGATAATCCTATCGATCAGGCTGTTGACAGCCTGATGGTCTGTTTGGACTGAAATGTGGGGCGGCACTGCAACATGTGCGTTTTTGGCATCCTTAAGAATGCCGACAATATCCTCTGTGCGGAGAATTCCGAGATCGCCCAGGCATAATAGAGTAGACTCGCATATCGAGAGTGCCGCAGATCCCTGGATCTCCATCGAATAATTCATGGTTCGTGCCCTCTTTTAAGTTTTGGTTTGAAGAAAAGCGATTTGGACGCTGCGTTTTCATACCATCACTTCGTTTCTGCGCTGCATACACAGGTTAGTCTGAGCAAGGATATTCTCATATCACTGCGACACTGAGGGGCTCCGATATTCCATGAGGAGACCGGGTTTGATGATTTCCCCGACCGAGGCAGTTTCAAAGAAGCTGAAAAACTATATCGACCTGACCGATCAGGAACTTGGCACACTTGCTGGAATGCCGGGCAGGTCGTTGATGATTCCTGCGGGCGAGGACATCGTCCACGAGGGGCAAAGCGGTCATCGTGCTTTCATTCTTCAGGACGGTTGGGTGATGTCCTACAAGTTGCTTCCCGAAGGTGCGCGACAGATCATTGACTTTCAGGTGCCCGGTGACTTTCTGGGGTTGCGCAGTTTGCTGTTACGTACGTCCGATCACAGCTTTGAAGCGGTTACGGATGTACGGGTCGCCGAAGTCAAGGCACATGACATGCTGTCGGCTTTCTCATCTTCACCACGACTGGCGATGGCGATCCTGTGGGCTGTGTCCTGCGACGAGGCGATGGTTGTGGAACATCTCGTTAATATCGGAAGGCGCTCGGCAATTGAAAGAACCGCGCACTTCCTTTTGGAACTTGGTGCGCGGCTCAGACTAATTGGTGTCGGTACTGCACAGGGATATCCCTGTCCTTTATCGCAATATCAACTTGCCGATACGCTCGGGCTGAGTGCCATTCACATCAATCGCGTCTTGCGCCAGTTGCGCGAACAGAAGTTGGTGACTTTCCAAAAGGGACTTGTGCGCTTCGATGATCTGGAAAGGTTGACGGCACTTGCAGAATTCGAAATGGGTTATCTGGATCAGATTGGTCCCATCCTTGTAAAATAGCCATTCGGCGCGTTGCATGTGCTTAAGAGAAATCTTTGCCAGCCATCCATTTTTCAACGTCAGCAACGGCCTCTTCCTCGGAAACCGCCCTGCGAATTTTGATCATGTTGCAGAGCTGACCCTTGGTTTTGATGGTCGATAGATCGTAGTGTGTCAGGAAGTTCCACTTCTTTTGGGCGTCGGCAAGATACCCTTTTTTCCGGATGACGGTATCGGATGTTTCGCCACCTTTAAATCCAAACATGATTTTTCCTTTTATTTATTTGTGAATTTTGATCTTTCTTTGTGATTTTCATTATGAATGAATTTTAATTTCAGAAGCTAACCTATGATGTTTATTTTGTTTTTATTTCATGGGATTGTTCTGATTATTCAAGTTTTATTCTCTTAATATCAAGAAAGTTGGTCGTCATGAATACGACAAGAACAACACATAAAACATACGCGTTTACCCATCCGTTCAGCCTGGACGGTTACGCCCAACGCTTTCTGCCGGGGCTTTACAGCATAGAGATAGAAGAAGCGTTATCGTCACGGCGTGGTCGTCTTGATTTCAGGTGGGTTAAGTCACGTTTGTATTTTACTCCCAAATCGGGGGCTCCGATCGAGATCGGCGTCTGCGGCATTGATCCTGATGATTTTGATCGGGCAGCCCTGCAAGATGGAGCAAGGTATTTGAAGGATCATTGCGCAGTACGAGGCCGCTCGAAGATTTCTCCGTTTGATCGCCTTGCAATTGAACGCAGTGAGAATGAGGGAATGTCGGTCAAGTAGACGTGTGGAATATTCTTGTGTCAGGCGATTGAGTTCAGGGGCGTCTGGCGACATGATGCTCCGAATTCTTTGCCCGATTTCAGGCCTGCAATCCGAAATGCGCGCCGTGAAACGCCACTATGGCCCGGATATTCAGGCAATAGATCACAATCAGGAAGTCACAATGCGGTTGCACGGGCCGACAAGGATATCAGGGGTGTCCTGGGCGTGCGGCGCTTTCAGGGCCTAGCTGCCATCAGCTGTTCGAAACACGGTCATGCCATTCACAACCACCCGGCCATCTGGCAGCAGCTGTCCGTCATATTCGGTCGTCCCTTGCGGGCCGGGGCGTCCGGCGGCAAGGCCATTGACCGCAAAGGGCAAAAGAGCACCCAGAAGGGTCGGGCTGTCAGGGGTGCCCAGCAGGTCAACCAGCTTGTCCTGTCCCAGCAATTTGAAATCAAATTCACCGGCAAAGCCATAGCGTGCGGCAGCCTGGGCAATGAATTCGCCCGCCCCCAATGCCTCAAGACCGCGCGATTCCACATAGAATTCGTCGACCTTGACCGGAGCCCCGTTATGTGCGGCCTTTTGCCACAGGGCATCGCCAATCTGGCGACGGGCAAGGCGCGGGGCGGTGCCGGTCAGAATATCGTGGAAGCCTTTTTCAATGATCGGTTTGGCATCGCTCCAGGGCAGGCCGGTGCTGCTGCTTTTGACGCGCACGGTGCGCGGCTGAAACAGGCTGGGTAACCAAAGCCCGTCATGGGCATAATCCAGATGGGTCTCGCCTGCTTCGCCGGGATAAAGGGTAAAGCTTGCCGATTTGATCGACCCCATTTTTTCCCGGTTGGGGCCGGTCCATTCCGCACCCTGCCATGCAATGCGCGCCAGTTCGGGCAACCATTGCAGGATCAGACCATTCATCATCCAGTGTTTGCGCGTGATCGGTTCTTCCCCGATCAGGAAATCGGCAAAGCCGTCAAAAGTCATCGGGGCGTTGCGGGCAATATCCCAGCGCAGATACCCGCCCGCATTGCGAAGGGTCAGCTCGCGCCGGTCGCTGGCAGCTTCGGCATCCATTCTGGCGCGCTCAGGAAGCTTGATATCAAGATCGATATGATCGGGATTGTCGGTATCGCGCACCGTGACATTAACCCCGTCCATCAACAGCTCGCGCGCCGTTGAATAACCGCGAAGATCAAGGGATATGCCGTCATATGTCAGGGTGACGGCATCGCCGTCTATCAGGCGTGCATCGGTTTCGGTTGCCGCAATACCCGATTGCATCAGAATGGCATCAATGGCGTTGCGTGCCTTTTCGACAGTGATCGCCTGGGCGCGCGTGTGCAGTGCAACGAGCGAAATTGCACAGATACCAAATCCCAACAAAGCGTGGCGCACGCGCATAAGGTGATGCCCCTTGACTGGATCGGTCCGGACAGATGGAACGATCAAATTGCGACAGGTTGTATTGTTTAGCGCAATTTTGGTGAAGATAGGGCAAATTTCACCAAAAATTATGTGTCATCTGACGACAACTGACAGGATGCTGTCAGGAGGGGCGCGTTACAAACAACTGAGTTTGATCACAAACAGGGGGAGCTCAGTTGCCACATCCGAACGTTTTGCGGTGATCGTCTGTCGCAATTCCGCACAGGAAGATATTCACAGCGCGCGATACGCGATTTTCGATTTCGCTGTCTGTCATTGGCGGTCGTGGATGGTGTTTCATGACGCGTGATTGCCAGTCGCCGATCACCATGGCCTCGAAGATTTCGGCCGCGTGATCCGGATCATCAATGTGGATACGACCAAGCTTTTGCTGGCGCGAAAGATAATCGGCAAGATGTTTGCGGGTACTGTCAGGGCCGATCTCGAAGAACTTTTCGATCAGGGGTAGAAAGTGCTGGCCCTCTGAATACAGAATTTGAGTGAAGCGGGCGACTTCCTCGGTTACTATCTTGTTGGCCAGTTTGGTTCCGAAGTCCGTCAGGGCATCACGAGGAGGGAGATCGGTTTTCAGCGAAATTTGAAGTTCCGCGGAAAATTCCACGCATCGTTCTGTCATGACGGCCTCAAGCAGGCCATCCTTTCCGCCGAATGCTTCGTAAAGGGTTGTACGAGAGCCACCCGACTGCGAAATGACATCATTAAGTGTGACGCCAGCGAACCCTCGCTCTAGCAGAAGTTGCCAGGCCGCATCCATCATGGCGCGCCGCCGCGCAGACCCGCGAGAGGATTGTTTTTCAAACTTTTCTGGCGTTTCACTCATGATTTTTTGTTCTGTTGTTTTTGGCTCTTGATCGTGCAGTGCACAATGTGTACTGTACCGTACAGTATTTCGAAAAGCAATGGCAAAGCGTCTTGAATGCTTTGCACAGGACTTAGAAGGAAAAGCATTTTGTCCATGCGATCTTGTTTAAAATTTGCCGGGATGGCTGCGCTTGCCTTGATGGTCGCTGCCTGCAGCGAGCAAAAAGAAGGTGGTGAACAACAGGCGGCTGCGCCTCAGCAACAGCCCGCAACGCCGGTTGGTACCGTCACCCTTGAAGCCCAGACCGTCGGTCTTGTCGAAGAAATGCCCGGTCGCACGATTGCTTTCCGTCAGGCTGATATCCGTCCGCAGGTGGACGGGATCATCAAGGAGCGCAACTTCACCGAAGGCGGTTTTGTCGAAGCCGGTCAGCAGCTCTATATGATTGATCAGGATGTCTATCTGGCAAAGGTCGATGCCGCACAGGCTGAACTGGCCCGCCAGAATGCGACCTATGAACAGGCGGTCAAAACCCGCAAGCGTTATGATCCGCTGATCAAGTCGCAGGCTGTCAGCCAGCAGACCTATGACGATGCGGTTGCCGCCGAAGCACAGGGCAGGGCATCTGTTGCCGCAGCCCGTGCCGAACTGGAACAGGCGCGCATTGACCTGGCCTATACCACGGTTACCGCACCGATTTCCGGTCGCATCGGTTCGTCCGATTATACCGAAGGTGCGCTGGTAACGGCCAATCAGTCGGCCAAACTGACCACGATCACCCAGCTTGATCCGATTTATGTCGACGTCACCCAGGCGGGTGGCCGTCTTCTCAAGATCAAACAGGCCATCGCCAATGGTCGCATCAAGGGTGTTGAAAACGGTCAGGTCGAAGTTTCCCTGATTATTGATTCAACCGGGGCGGAATATCCGCACAAGGGAACCCTGCAATTCTCGGATGTTACGGTAAATGAAACCACCGGGACCATTCGTTTGCGTGTTGTCTTCCCGAACCCGGATGGAACGCTTCTGCCGGGCATGTTTGTGCGCGGTCAGGTCCGTCAGGGCCACCTCGAAGGTGCATTCCTTGTGCCGCAAAAAGCAGTCATGCGTCGCCCGGACGGGTCGGCTTATGTCTATGTTGTCGCGGATGGAAAAGTCGTCTCCAAGGACGTCACCATCGAACAGTCTCAGGGACAGAACTGGCTGGTTTCCGCTGGCGTTGAAGATGGCGATCAGCTGATCGTTGATGGTCTTCAGCGTGTCGGACCGGGTGCACCGGTCGCAGCACAGCCTGTCGAAACCGCCAAAGCCGCCGAATAAGGACTTATTCAATGGCAAAATTCTTTATTGATCGCCCCGTATTCGCCTGGGTCGTTGCCCTGGTGATTATGCTGGCGGGGGGACTTTCCCTGTGGCAATTGCCCGTGGAACAGTATCCGTCCATTGCGCCGCCATCTGTCGAGATTTCGGCAAGCTATCCGGGGGCGTCGGCCCAAACTGTTGAAAACACGGTTACCCAGGTAATCGAACAACAGATGACCGGTCTTGACTATCTGCGCTACATGTCGTCGAGCTCGTCGGCAAACGGTCAGGCATCGATCACACTGACGTTTGAACCCGAAGCCGATCCCGACATCGCACAGGTTCAGGTCCAGAACAAATTGCAGGCTGCAATGTCGTCGCTTCCGACCGAAGTGCAGCAGCAAGGCGTCAATGTCAGCAAATCGTCGGGATCGTTCCTGATGGTTGTCGGCTTTGTGTCTTCTGACGGTTCGATGAATGCCGAAGACCTTTCGGACTTTGTCGTCTCGACGGTCGAGGATCCGCTGGGTCGTGTGAATGGCGTTGGCTCGGTCACGGTGTTCGGTGCCCAGCACGCGATGCGCATCTGGCTCGATCCGAACAAGATGCTGTCCTATAACCTGACGGTTTCAGACATCAGCGCGGCGGTCGAAGCCCAGAACACCGAAGTCACTGCCGGTCAGATCGGTGGTGCGCCGTCGGTTCCGGGGCAGCAGATCAACGCGACCATCACCGCCCAGAGCAAACTGCAGACGGTTGATGAATTCGCCAACATCCTGCTCAAGGTCGAAACCGATGGTGCGCAGGTGCGTCTTGGTGACGTTGCACGCATCGAGATCGGTGGCGAAAGCTATGACGTGGTTGCCCGCTACAATGCCCAGTCAGCAACGGGTATTGGTATCTATCTGGCAACCGGTGCCAACGCGCTTGATACCGCCGAGGCCGTCAAGACCCGTCTTGCCGAACTCAAGCCGTTCTTCCCCCAGGGGATCGAGATCGTCTATCCGTATGACACCACCCCGTTCGTCAAAGTGTCGATCGAGGAAGTTGTTCATACCCTGTTTGAAGCGATCATCCTCGTCTTCCTGGTGATGCTGCTGTTCTTGCAGAACTGGCGGGCAACGCTGATCCCGACGATTGCCGTTCCGGTGGTTCTGCTTGGAACGTTCGGTGTCCTTGCGGCCTTTGGCTATTCGATCAACACACTGACCATGTTTGCCATGGTTCTCGCCATCGGCCTTCTGGTGGATGACGCGATTGTTGTGGTCGAAAACGTTGAACGTGTGATGCATGAAGACGGACTTCCGCCGCGCGAGGCAACGCGGAAATCCATGGGCCAGATCACCGGCGCCCTGATCGGTATTGCGCTGGTTCTGTCGGCGGTGTTTGTGCCGATGGCCTTCTTTGCCGGATCGACCGGTGCGATTTATCGCCAGTTCTCGATCACGATTGTTTCGGCAATGGCCTTGTCGGTTGTTGTGGCGATTGTCCTGACACCGGCACTTTGCGCGACCATGCTCAAACCGACCCATGTCGACCCGCTGACGAAAAAAGGTCCGTTTGGCTGGTTTAACCGTGGTTTTGATAGAACCAACCGGTTCTATCAGGGCAGTGTCGATCACGTTGTGCATCGCAAATGGCGTTACCTGATTGTCTATGGGGTGCTTGTTGGCGGCCTTGCCGCCTTGTTCATGCGTCTGCCGGGCTCGTTCCTGCCAGACGAAGACCAGGGCATCATGTTCTCGATGGTTCAGCTGCCTGCTGGTGCATCGCAGGAACGCACGGTCGAGGTTCTCCAGAAGCTGGAAACCCATTTCCTTGAGAATGAAAAGGAAAACGTACAGGGTCTGTTCACGGTTGCCGGCTTCTCCTTTGCCGGGAGTGGTCAGAATGCCGGTATCGCCTTTGTCAACATGAAGGACTGGTCTGAACGTACTCGTCCCGATCAGGCGGTTGGTGCGGTCATCGGTCGTGCCTATGGGGCCTTTGCCCAGATCCGCGAAGCCATGGTCTTTGCCTTTGCTCCGCCTGCGATTATCGAGCTTGGCACTGCCAACGGCTTTGACCTTCAGCTTGTCGATCGTGGCGGCAATGGTCACGAAGCCCTTATGGCAGCCCGTAACCAGCTTCTGGGAATGGCTGCACAGGACCCGCGCGTGGTCGGTGTGCGTCCGAACGGTCTGAATGACATGCCGCAATTCAAGATCAATATTGATCAGGAAAAGGCAAGTGCGCTTGGCATTAACCTGTCTGACGTCAACCGGACGCTCGCTGCGGCCTGGGGGTCGAGCTATGTCAACGACTTCATTGAAAACGGGCGGGTCAAGCGCGTTTACATGCAGTCGGATGCGCAATATCGCATGATGCCCGAAGACCTTGAATACTGGTATGTCCGTAACAATCAGGGCGAGATGGTGCCGATTTCGGCATTCTCGACCACGAATTGGGACTTCGGCTCGCCGCGTCTGGAACGCTTTAACGGTCTGGCATCGCTCAACATTCAGGGTGCATCCGCACCGGGTGTTGCATCGGGTGATGCGATGAAGGCCATGGACGAACTGGTTGCGAAACTTCCGGGTGGTATCGGCCTTGAATGGCAGGGACTGTCCTATGAAGAACGCGAAGCAGGCGAGCAGGGACCGGCATTGTATGCCTTGTCCATGATCGTGGTCTTCCTGTGTCTGGCAGCACTGTATGAAAGCTGGGCCATTCCGATCTCGGTCATGATGGTCGTGCCGCTTGGTGTTCTTGGTGCCGTGATCGCAGCGCTTCTGCGTGGCCTGCCTGATGACGTTTACTTCCAGGTGGCAATTCTGACCACGATCGGTCTGTCGGCCAAGAACGCCATCCTGATTGTCGAGTTCGCCCGCGAACTTTACGACCAGGGCATGGGGCTTCTTGAGGCAACCGTCGAGGCGGCCCGTCAGCGTCTGCGTCCGATCATCATGACGTCGATGGCCTTTACCCTTGGCGTCGTGCCGCTGGCGATTTCGACCGGTGCCGGTGCTGCTGCCCGTGTGGCGGTGGGGACAGGTGTGATGGGCGGGATGATTGCTGCGACCGTGCTTGCGATCTTCTTCGTGCCCCTGTTCTTCGTCCTGATTGTTGGCACCTTTGCCAAGAACCGCTCCAAACGCGGGGACGTCAAGGCTGCCCACGAACATCCGGCTGAATAGGCATAAACAAACAAGGCCGGTCCAAACCGGACCGGCCTTGTAAGGCATCGTGCTCGTGGCGGTGCAGAAATTTAAATCTGCATGATCCCCCGACCCCGCCGTCGCGCGTGCGTAAGAAAGGGCCGATGCTTTTGCATCGGCCCTTTTGTTTTGGCCCTATCCAAAAGAAGCGTCAAGCGCCTTTTGAACAGAACCCTCAGGGAGAAAGGCGGGCCGGGTGGCTCATGCCCGGCCCGAAGTTGACCTTGTGGGTCAGTTTTTGCT
The DNA here is from genome assembly GCF_003326795.1 of Thalassospira profundimaris. Taxonomy (GTDB): domain Bacteria; phylum Pseudomonadota; class Alphaproteobacteria; order Rhodospirillales; family Thalassospiraceae; genus Thalassospira; species Thalassospira profundimaris_C. Next base: position 61,257 of record NZ_JPWI01000013.1, read on the forward strand.
CAGGGCATCAAGGGCTTGGCGATGGGTATGCATCTGATGGAAAATCGCATAACGGCGGTCATGATCGGCCTTTGCACCCGCATCGGGGGCATGAAGCGTTTCCTTGCCCGCCATCTGGCGGGCGGCCTTTGCCAGTCCGCCTTCGCTATCAAGGGCCGCAGCAGCCAGCATAGCCGAGCCCAGCAAGACCGGTTCTTCGCAATCAGACATCACGACGTGACAGCCGGTGACATCGGCATAAAGCTTGACCAGCACCTTTGAGGCGGTATGACCGCCACTTAGATGAATATGGGTGATGTCATAGCCGGTATCATTTAGCGCATCGATAATATGGCGGGTGCCATAGGCAATGGCACAGGCCGTCGCCCAGTAAAGCTTGAGAAAACTTTCCTCGCTTTGATCAAGTGTCAGGCCCGATATCACGCCAAGGGCTTCGGGATCGGCAAGCGGGGACCGGTTACCATGAAAATCGGGCAAGACATGCAGGCGCGGGGCAAGATCGGTTTTTTCGCCCATCAGCGGCAACAGCTTTTCGCCCGCCAGTTTGTGGGCGTCGCGGCCCATATCGTGCGAAAAAGGATGCATGGCAACGATATGATCAAGCAGCGCACCAGTTGCCGACTGCCCCCCTTCATTCAGCCACAGCCCCGGTGCAATCGCCCCGAAATAGGGACCCCAGATCCCCTTGATAAAGCGCGGGTCCTTTGACAAGGCCATATGACAGGTCGACGTCCCGGCAATCATCGCAAAATGCTGATCAAGATCGCCATCAAGATATTCGCCAAGGGTGCCAAGCGCACCCGCATGGGCATCAATCAAACCCGCCCCGACCAGACAATTGGTGGTCAGGCCAAGATCAGCCGCACCTTGTGCATCAAGGGTGCCAATCCGTTCACCAACGGCAAGGGCGCTTTCATGCATGTTGATCTTGTCATTAAGGTCTTCCATGCCGATCACCGACAGGAAATCGTGATCCCATGTTTCATCCTGATGGGCAAGATAGGTCCATTTGCAAGTTACCGTACAGCAGGACCGCGCGTTGCTTCCGGTCGCGCGGAAGGACAGAAAATCGGCAAGATCATAGGCCGCCCCCATCTTGTCCCATGCCGGTTTGTTATGGCGTTTAAGCCACATCAGTTTGGGCATTTCCATTTCCGGGGACATGGTGCCGCCGATATATTGCAAAACCCGTGAGCCGGTGGTGGTGCATTCCTCTGCCTCGCGCACTGCCCGGTGATCCATCCAGACAATTACGTCCCAGTTATTGGCCTCGCCCGGTGTGACGCCCAATGGACGGTTATCCTGATCGCGGATAACCAGCGAACAGGTGGCATCAAATCCGATGGCGGCGATCTTTTCCGGTGCGACGGCCGATTTTTGCAAGGCGTCGCGCACGGACTGGCAAACCGACTGCCAGATATTTTCCGAGTCCTGTTCGACAAAGTCGGGTTTCGGCCGGTTCATCGCAATGGCATGGACGGCACTGCCAAGCAATTTGCCATTGGCATCAAACACGCCTGCGCGCGCGCTGCCGGTACCGACATCTACACCGATAAAGCAGGTGTCCTGGGGACTCATGATGGGTATTCCTCCGCATTTCCCCAGCTTTCAGGTCTGCCCTGATTGCCGGATGCTCTTTTGGTTGGCCTCTTTCATCCTGATTTGATCAAAAGTTCAATAGTTGGTCAAATGTTCATTTTTATTGACGCTGAAACATTTCATTCGTTACGCTGCTTTCATCACACAAATGAAACAAGCCAGGTTCAACATGGCCACAAAAAACAATGATGGAAACGGATCGGGAAACGACGGCGGAAGCAAACCGCTTCCGGGTATCGACGATGTGCCGCTGACGACGGCATCAATTGCCAGGCTGTTTGACGGGTGCAAGATTGTCCTGTTTGATTGCGACGGTGTTCTTGTCGATAGCGAGCCGATCTCGCTTGCGACCCTTGTCGATGTTCTTGATCACTTCGGAGCCCCGCTGACTCTGGAAGAGGTCGCTGAAAGATTTACCGGCCGGTCAAGCTCCGCCCCGATTGATCACATTCGTGCCCTGACCGGGCAGGATGTCGGCGCACAGTTCAAACCGTTCTTTTATCAGAAACTGTTTGCGCGCTATGAGACCGAGCTTTTCAGCATCCGCAATATTGACGCGGTCCTTGATGCGCTTAAGCAGCGCGCTATTGCCTTTTGCATTTCATCAAGCAGCTCGGTCGAGCGACTGGAAAAAACCATGAGGGTGACCGGGCTTGGTCCGTGGTTTGAGGACCGGATTTACAGTGCCGACTTCGTCAGGAACGGCAAACCGGCCCCGGATCTGTTTTTGCATGCCTGTGCCGATATGGGCCATGCCCCGGCATCAACCATCGTGATCGAGGATTCCGTTGCCGGGGTGAAGGCGGCGGTGGCCGCAGGCATGAAATGCATTGGCTTTGTCGGTGGTGGTCATTATGCCGGTCAGGAAGAAATTGCCGCAAACAGGCTTTATGACGCCGGGGCTGATATTGTGATTTCTGATATGGCGGTTCTGGTCGCCGCACTTGGTTCCTGATTTCTTATCGCTGGGTCAGAAGTTTCTGATAGCGGGTCTGGCTCAGGCTCAGGTGATCGCGCATGGCCTTGCGTGCGCCGTCATCATCGCGCGTGGCAATCGCATCGTAAATGCGGCGATGTTCGCCAAGGATCATGTCCATATAGGCCTTGTGATCTTCGGCCTCGGGCGGGCGGCGGCGCAGCTGTGCACGGGGGATTGTCTTGTCACCAAGATGTTCAAGGAATTCGGCAAAGCGGCGATTATTGGTGGCTGCGGCAATCGCGCTATGGAATTCGAAATCGGCCAGTGCAGTCGGTTCGCCCTTTTCAACAGCGCGTTCCATTTTCTCCATGGCCTCGTAGATCTTGGCCTGCTGCGCGACCGAGCTTCGCGTGCAGGCAAGACCGGCGGCCTCGATCTCGACCGCCATGCGCAGTTCCAGAATTTCAAGTACGTCCGATACCTGCGCATAATCGACCGCAAAGATTGATCTGTCATTGCTCGGTGCCTGTGGCGCAAGAACAAATACACCCGCCCCCTGACGCGGCTCCAGAAGTCCGTCGGCCTTAAGGGCGGCAATGGCCTCGCGGATGACCGTGCGACTGACGCCAAACCGTTCGGTCAGAACCGGTTCGGTTGGCAGTTTGCTGCCCGGTTCGCGCTGACCGCTTTCAATTTCCTGCCTCAGGCTGGCAATGACCTTTTCGGTCAGTGAAACTTTTCGCGGCGTGTTTGACGCACTGGTCTTCTTCATTTTGCGTGTCCGATAAATCCGGTATAAAACAACCGGATATAAAAATGACAGCCCGGCGTTAATCTTTGATTGGCGCAATGGGCTTTACCATCTTCACATAATCGAACGGAGATGGTGATGTAAAGTCATCATATGATTTTGGTTGGAATTGAGGCACCACAAGATGTCCAAAAAGGGCGACGCGGAATATCGCTGGAACAGCGGACCATTTCAGATCGGGATTGTTCCCCAGGGCGGGGCGATTTCCCGCATTGACTGGATACGCCCCGATGGTCAGGGCATCATCAATCTGTTACGTCCGGTGACCGAACAGGACATTGCATCGGGCAATCCTTCGAGCCTTGGCTGTTTTCCGATGGTGCCCTTTGCCAATCGTCTGGCCTTTGCCGAGTTCGAGTTTGACGGTCGTATCGTAAAAGTTCCGGCAAACCGCCCGCCCAGTCCGCATGCCATTCACGGTTTCGGCCGGGGCTCGGAATGGAATATTGAACGCCCGACGGTCGACAGCCTGCGCTTCAATCACAAATATGACGATCCCGAAAGCGGCTTTGTCTATGTCGCCTGGCAGGAATTCAAGGTCACCGCACAGGATGTGACGCTTGAAATCGGGGTGCGCCATTTGGGCCGTACACCGATGCCCTATGGCATTGGCCTGCACCCCTGGTTCCCCGGTGGCGACGATGTGTCGGTTTCCTTCATCGCCACCGACTGTTTTGGCACGGACGAAGACATGTTGCCGACGACCCGCACGGTGATTGATCTTGGGCGCGATTTTTCGGACTCCAAGATGATCCGTCATAACCGCGGGCTGGATGTGCATTATACCGGCTGGCACCGCGAAGCGGACATGGTCTGGGAAGATGCCGGTTACAGCCTGAAAATGCTGGCAAGCGAGCGGTTCGGGAACCTGCAATTCTATATCCCCGAAGACGGCAAGACCTTTTGCGTCGAGCCGGTATCGCATGTGCCCAATGTGCATAATCGTCCGGAATTCAAGGAATTCGGGGATGTGCTGGTTCTGGATCGTAACCAGACCCTGTCGGGCAGCATGACATTGATCCCGACCTTGCTTGCGCGCCCTGATAGCGGGCTTGTCGATGACGATGATATCGCACAGCCCGAAAGCCGGGATTATTCGCTGGTAGACTGACCATGCGGTCATCTGTTGGCGTGATTTTTCGCCGTGGGGTGGTGGTTGACGGGCTTTACCGCCGGGTGATTTGCCGATAAAACTTACAAGCAAGTTTTACAAGATTACAAGCAGGTCCGGGGGACGGAATGGCAGAATTGCTGCTTAAGGCTCAGAAACGCGAAAAACTTGCGGATCAGCTTTATGGCCAGATACTGGAACAGATTGTTTCGGGAAATCTGAGCGAGGGGACAAAGCTTCCATCCGAGAACGAGATTTGCGCATCTTTTGGCGTCTCGCGACCGGTGGTGCGCGAAGCATTGCGCAAACTGCAATCCGACGGGCTGGTCTATGCCCGGCAAGGGGTCGGATCGTTTGTTAAAAAGCGCCCGCCACAGGGCCTGATTGAATTTGGCGGCGTGAATGATGTTGCTGGCCTTTTGCGCTGCTTTGAAGCGCGATCCGCGATTGAGGGTGCAACCGCACGGATGGCCGCCGAACGAGCCAGTATGCGTCATCACCGCGAAATCGAAGGCGCCCTTAAAATGCTTGAACAGGGTGTTGCCGCCGGGGATATTGCCGATAAGGCCGATCTTGATTTTCACATGGCAATTGCCCGCGCCAGTGGCAATGAAATCTTTCTCACCATTCTCAATTCCCTGCACAATGTGATGCAGAAATCGATGAATGTTGCACTGAATATCACCCGTTCCGGATCGGCTGAACGCGCCAAACGGGTGCTGGCCGAACATCGCCAAATCTATGATGCGATTCTGGGACGGGACGGTGAAAGTGCCGAACTCATGATGCGCTATCACCTCCATCAGGCCCGCCAGCGCGTCACCGATCACGCCTGCGAGATGTAATTTTCCTAACATCGCGATCCGCGCCAAATCCCCGTCAGCTCTTTGCTTGCGGGCTTTTGGGGTTGGTGCACAGGCATGTCCTGGCCCAACTGACTGTCATTTGAACGGGCAAATAATGTTGACAAGCAGCGACCCGGATGGGCACACCAGAGACCATCAAAATTGATCATATGAATTTATCGGGGGCTGCATGTCGGGAACAGATCACGGGCTTTATCAGCCGGAAATCCTGCGCGATGAAACTTTCACCTTGGCGGAATGCCCGAACTGGGATGGCCTGAAAAACCGGCTTTACTGGACAGACATCCTGAACGGAAAGCTGCATGCGCTTGATATCGAAACAGGTGACCGGCATGTCTGGGAATTTGATAGTGAACTGGGCTGTTTTGGCCTGACCGATGCCGGGCGGATCATTGTGGCCCTTCGCAAGGACATCCTGTTCCTTGATCCCGAAACCGATGAGCGCACCCCGCTTTGCAAGATTGAAGACGGGATCAAAAGCCGCACCAATGATGGCAAGATCGGCCCGGACGGGGCGTTCTGGGTTGGCACCATGGATGACAATGCCGACAAGCAGGCAATTGCATCGCTTTATCGCATTACAGCCGATGGCAAGATCGAAGAAAAAGCCAGGGGCTTTAAAATCTCCAACGGTATCGCCTGGTCGCCGGACGGATCGAAGATGTATCACTCCGACTCTCGCGGACCTTGGGTCAATCGCTGGGACTTTGATGTCGCGACCGGCGATATTTCCAACTGCACGCGCTTCCTTGATCTTGATGACACGCTCGGGCGTCCGGACGGGGCGGCGGTTGATATGGAAGGCTGCTATTGGTCGGCCGGTGTGTCGGCGGGCAACCTGAACCGCTTTGCGCCCGACGGGACGCTTTTGAAATCCATCCCGATGCCGATGCCCAACCCGACCATGCCATGCTTTGGCGGGCCTGATATGAAAACGCTTTATGTCACCAGTCATCAGGAAGGCTATAGCGCAGAAAAGCGTGCCCAGTTCCCGCATGCTGGCAAGCTGGTGTCGCTGCGCGTTGAAGTTCCCGGTGTGCCGGTTACCCGGTTCCGCGAAAAGGTCTAGATCGATTTTTGCCGGTCAAGGCAAAAGCCATGCGGCGATGTGCCGCATGGCTTTTCTGTTTTAGACCTTGTCGGCGTATACCGGCTAAACGCCAGCGCAGATCACGCCTTGCTGATCTCGGCCGTCACTGTGCCCAATCCGTCAAAGATCGCTTCGATCTTGCCATGCGGGGTGATGGTTGGAAGCGCGCAGGCACCGGTGGTGATGACGTCACCGGCTTTCAGGCTTTGACCGCGTTTGGCAAGGAAGCCGACCAGATATTCCAGCCCGCCAAAGATTTCCGGCCAGGCATCGGGATCATCATTGGTGGCAAGGACATTGCCATCGCTTTTGGTGGTCACCGTACCGCCGATGAAACCAAGGTCGCGCCAGCCGTCAATTTCCTGACCCAGCACGAAATAGCCGGTCGAATTCAGATCGGCCAGTGTCTGAACCGGGTCCTGTTTTTCGTGATAGCGACGGTCAGCAATCTCGATGGCCAGATGCATCGACTTGATATGATCGAGAATGTCGCTTGATGTCGCATCCGGGGCAGGGGTGCTTGCCATCACCACGGCAATTTCGGCTTCGATATTCGGGAAGTTCAGATCATTGGTCGTCAGTTTTGCACCTTCGCCAAGAATGCGGCCGTCAAGCAATGGGCCAACCAGCGGGCCGTCGGCACCAATTTTTTCCTGTGCCGCACGGGTGGCAACGGCAAGTTTCCATCCCGCCTGTTTTGCCCCGGTCAGGGCAAGTGTTGCATTCTGCACCTCATAGGCCTCGTCAAATGATTTCGGCGCAATGTCGGCAGGCAGCGGTTCAATCAGCGTGTGATTGACAAAGGCATCGGCCAGAATGCGGCTGGCGGCTTTGATATCAGTCATTCCCGGTCTTCTCGGCTGTGAGGGTGAAACAGGTTATGGCCGACCCTAATCGGCTTTGTCGGTAAAGTCATCATATCAATCTGTACGATTCGCCATTTTATCGCCAAAAACCAAGTCATCATACCAAAGTGCAATGGTTCTAATATCGCCTTGTAAGCGGTGTGTGGCGCAGTTTTCTGCGCATTACAGGTCATCTTGGTAATATGTTTGACAAAGTAATATGATGAATTTATAGAGTCATCATAGTTATTTTGATCTATTCAGACTTGAAGGACGCTTGATGCATTATCTTGAGATGAAAAAGGCCATTGGGGCCGGGTTGCTTTCGTTCCCGGTGACGCCTTTTGATGCCGAGGGCAAGCTTGACCTTGATGCGTATCGCGCACATGTCGGCTGGTTGTCGCAATATCCCGCCACGGCATTGTTTGCAGCAGGCGGAACCGGCGAGTTTTTCTCGCTGACCCCGGCAGAAGTCGTACAGGCCGTGCGTGCGGCCAAGGAAGTTGCGGGCGATACGCCGATCATTGCCGGTTGTGGCTATGGCACGGCGATGGCGGTCGAACTGGCCAAGGAATGCGAAGCCGCCGGTGCCGATGGCCTGTTGTTGTTGCCGCAATATCTGATCGGGGCGGAGCAGGAAGGTCTGTTTGCCCGCGTGAAGGCAGTCTGTGATGCCGTCGAGATTGGTGTGATTGTCTATAACCGGGATAATTCGATCATCACCGCCGAGACGCTGGCAAAGCTGTGTGACGTTTGCCCGAACCTGGTCGGGTTCAAGGACGGTCATGGCAATATCGAAATGGTGACCAAGGTCTGCACCCTGATCGGTGATCGCCTGTCCTATATCGGTGGTATGCCGACCGCAGAAGTCTTTGCCAAGGCCTATAAGGCCGCGGGTGTCACCACCTATTCATCGGCAATTTTCAACTTTCTGCCGCAGCAGGCGCTTGATTTCTATGACGCGCTGACCCGCGATGATGATGAAACGATGAGCCGCGTGCTCAGGGAATTCTTCTATCCGTATCTTGATATCCGCAATCGCGGCAAGGGCTATGCCGTGTCCATCGTCAAGGCGGGAATGCGGGTGATTGGTCGCGATACCGGTCCGGTTCGCAGTCCGCTGACCGATCTGACCGACGAAGAACACAACATGCTGGCCGAGGTCATCCGCAATGCCTATGGCGATGGTGCGTTGCGTATGACCTAGGCGGGTGGGCCGCAATGACTTGGGGCCTGCCTTTTATCCCGGCAGGTGGTTCTGCCGGGATCACGATTTGTGACGCCACAAAAAAAACAGGCGCACAGAATGACCACCTGGTCTGTTAGACTAGTTGTTAACTAATCTTACAGTTGTCCTTACAAGTGATGAATTGTAAGATTATACGACAATAAAAAGTTCCCATCAGGGAAAACAAGGCTTTAACGCAAGTGACGTAATGTCTCGGGAGGAAACCTAATGAACAATCTTCTTAAAACCACGACGCTGACGATTGCTGCAGCGGCGGTATCGATGGCGCTGGCAGCCGGTGCGCAGGCAAAAGAATGGCGCGGCTGGAACATCCATCCGCCGGAATATCCGGTTTCGACCGGCATGGAAGAATTCGCCAGAATCATCAATGAAAAATCCGGTGGCGACCTTGAAGCCAAGGTTTATCACGGCGGTGTTCTGGGCAACCAGCCTGATGCGATCCAGCAGGTCCGTCTTGGCGGTCTGGACTGGGCTGTTTTCAATCTCGGCCCGCTTGGTGAGGTTGCCCCCGAAGCAAACGTTGTTTCGCTGCCCTTCATCTTTAAAAACGTCGATGCCATGCACAAGGTCATGGATGGTCCGGCCGGTCAGCAGATCGCCGATGGCCTGATCAAGGCCGGTCTGCAGCCGCTTGGCTGGTATGATTCCGGTGCGCGTTCCTTCTATAACACCAAGCACCCGATCAAGACCCCGGCGGATCTCAAGGGGATGAAATTCCGCGTGATGAGCAACGATCTCTATGTCCAGATGGTCGCGGCCCTCGGTGGTAACGCAACCCCGATGGCCTATGGCGAAGTTTACCAGTCGCTGAAAACCGGCGTCATTGATGGTGCGGAAAACAACTATCCGTCCTATGACAGCTCGGGTCATTTCGAAGCTGCCAAATACTACTCGGTGACCCAGCACCTGATCCTTCCGGAATGCCTGTGCATCAACAAGGCGCTTTATGACAGCCTGTCGGACGACGAAAAGAAAATCGTTCAGGAATCGGCTGATGCATCGGTCACCGTACAGCGCGCTGCCTGGGCCGCACGTGCCGAGAAATCCAAGGAAAAAGTCATTGCTGCCGGTATCGCGGTCAACGAAGTTGCCGACAAGCAGGCTTTCCAGGATGCAATGCAGCCGGTCTATGACAACTTCCTGAAGTCCAACCCGGATCTGGCCGATCTGGTCAAAGCCATCCAGGATGCTCAGAAATAAAACATGAACGGTCCGAAGGGCGGCGATGATATCGTCGCCCTTCTTTCTGTCTGTGGTTATTCTATTTCTGGTTCTGTTGCTGATTAATCCAATTCTGGCGGCGCATAGATGTTTTCCAGCTTTATCAATTTGATTGACCGTCTGGGCGGGGGGATTGCCGGGGTTCTGAACCTTATTGGTGGTCTGGCTCTTGTGGCACTGATCCCGAGTTTCGCCTGGCTGGTCTTTGGCCGATATGTTTTGAACGAAACACCGACCTGGGTCGAACAGATCTCCCTGATCCTTATTGTTCTGATTACCTTTCCCGTGGCAGCGGCCGGTATGCGCGACAACAGCCATCTTTCGGTATCGTTTTTTCGCGATGCCTTGCCGCCAAGGATTGCGGCAATTGTCGCTGCGATCAGCTACGCGGCCATGGCCTGGTTCGGCTACTGGATGCTGATGGGCGGGATGGATCTGGTGGCCTTTAACTGGGCCAAACAGATGCCGATCATTCATATTTCTGACGGATGGCGTTCGGTGCCGATGGCGGTTTGCGGGGCCGGGATCACTTTTTACAGTCTGGTGCATATTCTTAAAATCATCACCCGCTGGAAAACCATTTCAAATGCCAGCCTTTACCATGACGATTTGTTAAACGAGGATATTGAATAAATGGGCATGACCATTCTTCTGGGCGTGTTTGCCATCGGTATTCTGATTGGCATGCCCGTTGCCATTGCACTTGGCATTGCGGCCCTTGGCGCATTTTTCTATGAAGGTCTTCCGACCCTGATTGCCTTTCAGCGTATAGGATCGGGCATTTCGGCCTTTTCACTTCTGGCTATTCCGTTCTTTATCTTTGCCGGCGAGCTGATGCTTCACGGCGGGATTGCCTCGCGCCTTGTGCAATTTGCAACTGCCCTTGTCGGCAGTCGCCGGGGCGGTCTTGGCATTGTGAACGTGTTTTCATCCATGCTGTTTGGCGGCATTTCCGGATCGGCGGTGGCTGATACATCCGCCCTTGGATCGATCCTTATTCCGGTGATGAAAAAGGAAGGCTATCGCGCCGATTACGCCGTTAACGTCACCGTGACATCATCGATTGCCGGGATCATGATCCCGCCCAGCCATAACATGATCCTTTATGCGGTGGCCGCAGGCGGCGGGATTTCGATTTCCAAGTTGTTCATGGCCGGTGTTGTTCCGGGCGTGATCATGTGCCTGCTGCTTGGTCTTGCCACCTGGCTTGTGGCGATCAAGCATGGCTATCCGGCTGAACCGTTTCCGGGCTGGGGCGTTGTCTGGCGCACGGCGGTGCGGGCGATCCCGGGCTTCTTTACGGCGGTCATCATTGTTGGCGGGGTATTAAGCGGTGTCTTCACGGTTACGGAATCGGGTGCCATCGGCGTTGCCTATGCGTTGATCATTACCGGGCTTGTCTATCGCGAACTCAGCTGGACAGGCTTTGTTGCCGCCGTGCGGCAATCGGCCAAGACCACAGCCCTTGTGATGCTGCTGGTCGGCTGTGCATCGGCCTATGGCTATATGCTGGCCTTCTATCAGGTGCCTGATGCGCTGGCCGAGGCGATCACCGGGATTACCGACAATCCGATCATGGTTCTGTTGCTGATCAATATCATGCTGCTGATTGCCGGCATGATCATGGATATGGCCGCATTGATCCTGATCTGTACGCCGATCTTCCTGCCGCTGGCGGTACAGTTTGGTATGGACCCGATCCAGTTCGGGATGGTGCTGATGATGAATTTGGGCCTTGGCCTGTGTACGCCGCCGGTTGGTTCGTGCCTGTTTGTCGGGTGTGCGATTGGCGGGGTGAAAATCGAAAAGGCAGTTCAGTCGATCTGGCCATTTTATCTGGCGATCTTGAGTGCGCTTTTGCTGACAACCTATATTCCGGCGATTTCAATGACGCTGCCTAACCTTGTGTTCGGGGCGAATTGACCGCGGGCAAAACCGATATCAAAGAGGATACCTATGAAACGTTTGCTGATTACCGGTGCTGGTGGAAACCTTGGCAAGATTTGTCGCGAAGGGCTTAAGGGCTATGCCGATGTCATTCGCCTGTCCGACATTTCCCCGATGGACCCGGCCGGTCCGAACGAGGAAGTCGTGCAGTGCGACCTGTCTGATCGTGCAGCGGTGATCGAACTGACCAAGGATGTTGATGGCATCATTCATCTTGGCGGTATTTCGATCGAAGCAGCCTTTGACGACCTTCTTCAGGCCAATCTTGCCGGGACCTATAACCTGTATGAAGGGGCGCGTCAGAACGGCGTTAAACGCATCATGTTTGCCAGCTCCAACCATGCAATCGGTTTCCACAAGCGCACCACCAAGCTTGATGACAAATCCGAACTGCGCCCCGATAGCCTGTATGGTGTCACCAAATGCTATGGCGAGGCGGTGGCAAGCTATTATTACGACAAGTTCGATGTGGAAACGGTTTCGGTGCGGATCGGATCGTGCTTTGAAAAACCGCGTGATCGCCGGATGCTGTCAACCTGGCTAAGCCCGCGTGACTTTATCTCGCTGATGAAGGCGATCTTTGATGCCCCCATGACCGGTCATCTGGTGGTCTATGGTGTGTCGGACAACAAATCCAAATGGTGGAGCAATGATCATGCGGACTTCCTTGGCTGGAAACCGCAAGACAGCTCCGAACAGTTCCGTGCCGAGATCGAAGCGGCCTTTGGCCCGGAAGATCGCCATGATCCGGCGGTGATCTATCAGGGCGGTGGATTTGCCGCCAAGGGCCATTTCGAAGACTGATCCAAGATCGGCTTTCGATCTCGGAACCGCCTAAAATCGATGGCCCGAACGAAACTCGTTCGGGCCATCGTTGCATCAGGTAGGGTGCGTCAAAAAGTTTGTCAGATGTCGTTCACTAGCCTTGCAGCAACCGCAGCAGGTTTTGCGGCATCTGGTTGGCTTGGGCCAGCATCGCAACCCCGGACTGAACCAAAATCTGTTTGGATGTAAAGGACGTCATTTCGGCGGCAACATCCAGATCAAGCAGAGTGGAACGTGCTGATTCCGTATTTTCCTGCGTCGAAGCAAGGTTCTGGGCCGCAAAGTCCAGACGGTTTTGGGATGTGCCGATGGCTGCGCGAGCGCGCTGAAGGTCGTCAATCGCCCGTGTCACAACTTCGACCGCGTTCTGGGCGCCAGCAGCAGTGTTAACAGCGTTCGCACCAAGATCCTCGAGCGTTTCCTGACCGATACCAGATGATCCCAGTACAGCAGAGTCAACGGCGGTCAGATTAATCGAAAGACGATCATTTGCGGTGTTGCCGCCACCGACCTGGAAATCAATTGAGTCGGAAAGCTGCTGGCCCTTGTCCTCTTCCATGAAGAAGAACTGGCCACCGGATGTATCGATGCCAGATCCCATGAAATCCGTATTGGCCGAGTTAAACCCGAAATCATTGGAACCTGCGGCACCGGCTCTAACGTAATCAACTGAGTCCGAGAAGTTGGTGTTTACTGTAATTGTGAGTCCGAGCTCATCAAAATTGAGCACCTTGCTCCCGCCAGCAGCAATGGATTGTGACCCGCCGGTCGCGGCAAAATCAGTGACGTCGATTGATTGGGTCCGGTCCAGCGTGCCATCAATCGCCGTCAATACCGTCATAATGACCTGATTGCCGCCAATCTCCTGGATCCGTATCTCCAGCCCGTTATCGTCGACACCATCTGCAGTGGCGTCCTGTGCCCAGTAATTGTTGTCAGTGATAGCAAACTGGTCAAAGCCGAAAGCGGGCGTAAGCGCTGCATTGCTGATGGCAGGCGTGAGATTGATTGCAACATCACCCCCATCGCCAAGCAGTTGGATACCATTGAAGTTGGTAGAGGACGCGATACGGTCGATCTCGTCACGCAGTTGGACGAACTCGTCATTGAGGAAACCACGTTCCACGTCTGACAGGTTGCCTGACGATGCCTGTACGGCCAGTGTTTTCATCCGGACAAGAACGTCGTCGATGGTGGCCATGCCGCCGTCGGCAATTTGCAACATCGAGTTGGCTTGCCCGACATTGACCGAGGCAGTTTTAAGCGCCTGCGTCGTCGCGTTAAGGCGCGCGCCGATTGCCATCGATGCCGCATCGTCCCGGGCTGAGACAATACGTGTGCCAGATGACAGCTTTGAAAGCGACTTGGTTGCCATTGCATCAGACGCAGTCAGATTGCGATGCGCAACATTTGCCGCATAGTTGGAAATAATGTTGAGTGCCATTGGTTTTCCTACCTGGAAAGTGGCGGTGGTTTACTACGTGTAAAGTTCGCAATTAGTAATAAAGCGAGAATAACAACTATAAGTAAAATATCCTCTTGTCGAGCAAAATCTAATTTACACGACGGATAGACAGTTCATTCCTACTCTTTAGGGTGGGTTTTGGGCGGTTGTTTTCGATTAATAGAGGGCGAAACAATGCCGTTCTGAGAGCACATGTGGGGTTTCTGTGCCGGGACTCGCACCGTCTGGCGGTTTCGCACTCTGTCATTAGAACAGATCCGGCACAGAGTTGGGGCTTAAATCGTTAGTTGTTGTGTAGCGAACACAGCAAGATTTTCAGATCGCTATGCAGGTTTCAAACCCGGGCCTTTCCCGTGGGGAATGGTCGAAGAGGGCGTATGCTTTTTGAATTGACGCATGGTCAGGATTGCTTATAAGCATGAATGAAAATGATAACAGTTATCATTATCGAATTCTGGATGTGCAGCTATGGCGGTCTGTGACCGTTCCTGGGATAATCTTTATCAGCAATATCATGACCGTTTGTTGCGACAGGTGCAAAAATACCTGCCGACGCGCGACGAAAGCCAGGATGTGTTGCAGGATCTTTATGTGCAGCTGCGCCATCGCAATGTCGACCCGGCCCAGATTGACAATCCTCCGGCCTTTCTGATGCGTATGGCGACCAATCTGGCAATTGATGCCTTGCGTCGTCACAAACGCAATCCGGTTGAATTCAATGACCCGGTCGCGATCAGCGAGATGGATGGTGCAGGCAGGCAGTCTGTCACGCCTGAACAGATCAGTTCTGATCGCCAGCGGCTTGAGATCGTCCGACGTGCGATTGATGATCTGCCGCCACGCTGTCGCGAGGTGTTCCTGCTGTGCAAACGCGATCATTTCAGCCCGACCGAGGCCGCTGAACATCTTGGTGTCAGTCGCAATATGGTGGAAAAGCATTTGCGTCAGGCGCTTGGACATTGCAAACAGGTTCTGGCGCGTCATGAAAACTAGACATCCTCAAATGACGCGCCCCGACGTCTATAAGATAACAGGTCACGCAGCCAGAAGCCGGATAATGCCTTTGCCATGACAGAATTCCGCTATCCCGAAGACTGCCAAAGCAATGATGACATTGCTGATTTCTGGGCAGTGCGCCTTGATCAATCGGGATTGACCCCGGCTGAAGAAGCCGCATTTGCCGCGTGGCAGGATGCCGATCCGAAAAACCCGCAACGCCTTGTGCTGGCCTGTCAGCTTTGGCAAAGCATGGAAATTGTGGCGGCCGACACGGCGTTGTCCGGGCCATCTTCATCTGCCTCTGATCAGGACAAACGGCCGGTTGATCAAGAGGGTATTCGCCGTGATCTGGAACGGCTGGGCGCACTTGAAGGCGGGGATGGGCGGTTGCCCGGAATGCGATCGGCCAAGCGTCGGCCGCGCCCGCTTGTTGCCCTGATAACCTGTTTGTTGCTGGTGGGGCTGTTTGCCTATTCTGCCCTGCAACCGGCCCCCGATCTGGTGGCGGCGGCAAATGTTTCGGTGGTGACAGAAGTTCATTCCCTGCCAGACGGATCGCGTGTCTGGATGGAGCCCGGAACCCGCGTCAGCCTGAATTACAGCGATACCCTGCGCGATATCACGGTTCTGGACGGCGGTATTTTCATCGAAGTCGCCAAGGATGCAACCCGTCCCTTGCGCATTCATCTTAATCAGTTCACGGCCATTGCCGTTGGAACCGCGTTCAGTGCATCCAAATGGGGCGGTCATACCCGCATCGAGGTTGCGGAGGGCACGGTCGATCTCGAAGATCGCAAGATGCGTCTGGCCAGGCTGACCGCGGGGCGGTCTGCATGGCAGGATGCGGATGGTGACCTGTATTATGCCGATGTGGCCCCGGATCGCGTCGCCCTCTGGCGCGGTGGCCGCTGGATTGTCGATGACATGCCCGTTGATGAGTTGCTGGCGCGCCTTTCCCCGCTTCTGGGTGGTCTGACCTTTGTACGTGATCCTCGCCTGGATGAAATCACCGTATCGGGAAGCTTTGATCTTGCGAAACCCGAAAGTGCCCATGATGCAATTCTGGCCGCCTATGGTTTGCAGGAAAGCGCATTTCCGGGCGGCTTCAGAATAATTTCAAGAAAATAGAAAAAATGGACTCCTCAAATCCTGATGCCATTCGTCATGAGGATAATAGTGATTTGCATTATTATCTTCGAGCGAAGGGGTTAAGCTTTGAAAGCTGAGAATTTCGGGATGTCGCGCCTGTTGGGAACCAGCGCGCTTGTGGCGACATTGATGATTACGGCAGTGCCGATGGCATCGGCACAGGATACAACCGCCGCCATGCAACAGGTCAGCATTTCCGCGGGCAATCTGCGTGCGGCCCTTGATCGGGTGGCCGACCAGTTCGGTCTGCAACTGATCGTGCAGGGGGACCTGGCGGGACTTGATAGTGCGGCAATATCGGCCGAGCTAAGTGCTGCTGATGCCTTGGGGCGTCTTCTGGCCGGAAGTGGTTACCAGTTTGAATTTGTCACCAATGATAGTGTGCGCATTGCACCGGTGCCGACCCAAAGCATGGGGGATAACGGTGCCATGGTCCTGCCCGATGTCGTGGTCAGCGCGACACGTTCACGCCGTTCGATCAAATCCATGTCGCCATCGGTTGTGGTGATTGGTCGTGATCAGATCGAAACCCAGATGGCCAAAAGCAGCGACATCACCAATGTCATTCGCAACACCGTGCCGGGCTTCATGTTCGATGATCAAAGCCTGATTTCAAGCACGGAAACTTTCCGGGGCCGTGATGTCCAGGTGCTGGTCGATGGCGTGTCGCGCAATACGCCGCTTCGTAACAGCAGCCGCATTCTGTCGATGATCGATATCGCGCAGGTCGACAGCATCGAAGTCATTCCGGGGTCGAATGCCATGAATGGTGATGGAGCGACCGGGGCAACCATCAACATCATCACCAGGACCGGCGAAGTCGGAAATAACAGCTTTGTCGTCGATGGTCATATGACCAGCTATACCGATGATATCGGTGACAGTTTTTCGCCGTCGCTGACGCTTTCGGGCAGTGGCGGTGTCGGTGCGATCGATCTTGCCGCCAGTGTGACGGCTTCGAAAACCGGCAATGCGTATGACGGTTATGGCAATCAGGTGCCATCCGATGCCATGCTGGGGCAGGGGGGCTTTGACAATGCCGAGGATTTGAACCTGTTTGGCAAGGCCGGTGTGACTGTTGCCGACGGGCATCGCCTGTTCCTGTCGACCGAGATTGTCCGGTTCCGTCAGGACATTGAATATAACGTCGATCTGACGACCCATCCGGTGTCGGTTGACTATGATAATCCCTACACCGCCCAGCCGCTGGAAGATGAAAGCCAGTATTTCACTGCCGGATACGAATATGATTTCGGCAAGATCGGTACCGGCGATCTGAAGCTGTTTTACAATGACAGCTACAAACAGGCTGCGCGTGCCGATTACCATTCAAGTTACAACCCGGCACTGGTTGCGCTGTCCGATGCCGGTTCGGTCGAAGACCCGCTGGGGCAGTCGGTGATTGATACGGTCAAATACGGGGTGAAGCTTTCGACCGATACCAGCCTTGATGCCGCCTATGACGGACTTACCCTGACCTGGGGTGGGGATCTGACCTTTGATGATGTCAAATATCGTACGATCAGCGGCCGTGATATCGGTGCCCCGATGAAACAGGATGGCCGGGCCGTATTTGCGCAGCTGAGTGCGCCGGTAACCCGGTTTGTCGACCTTTCCGGCGGGGTGCGTTATGAAAAATACGACCTGACGGTCAAGGATTTCCTGCGTCCGAACTATATGCGCTATAACGCCGGTGCAGGTCAGGCCATCCTTGCCGCCGCGCAATATACCGGGGGCAATACGACCTATAGTGCGGTGACCTATAACGCCTCTGCTGTTGTTCACTGGACAGACCGGTTCGACACTTCACTCAGCTATAGCGAAGGTTTCTCTGTTCCTGATGTCGGGGCCTATACCCGTCGTGCCGGTCTTAGCGGCGTGCCAATGAATTTCAGCGCACTGGATGTCGAGGCCTCCAAGGTTAAAACCTACGAGCTGGCGGCGCGTTATAACGGGCAGGATTTCCGTACCACGGGTGCTGTTTACATGAGCACCAACGAACGTGGCGACAATTTCGATGCTGCGACCAACTCGCTCAGTCAGGAAAAGGAACGCATTCTCGGGGCCGAACTGACCGGGGAATATGACATCACTGACGATACCTATGTCGGTGCCCTGGCTTCCTATGTCGAAGGCCGTTATGACACCAACAAGGATGGTGATCTTGACAGTCCGCTTCCCAATAACCGCATTCCGTCGCCGTTCCGCTTTACCGGATATGTCGACAGCTATGTCTGGGGGGATCTGAATATGCGCCTTGACGGGACCTATACGGCGGCGCGTAACGAGATCAAAACCGCCAAGATCAAGCCAAGCCTCGTCTTTAACCTGATGGGCAACTATCCGGTGCTGGGCGGGACCGCGCGCTTTGGTATCGAGAACATCCTTGATACCAGTTACGAAAACCCGGCAGCAACGGCCCTTCGCGGGTATGCCGTTGCCGGGCACGGGCGGAGCATTACCATCGGATTCCGTCGTGAATTCTGATCAGGTTGTCCGAAGTTAATCCAGTTAACACCACACGATGGCCCGGTGATTTTTCGCCGGGCCATTCGCGCACAGGAGGTCCGGGATGTTTCGCGCAAGCCAACCCGCCAGTGATATTGTACTGTTTGAAATGATCGACCGTCAAAGTGATGCGGACGGGCAGGCCTATCTGGCTGCACTCGATGATCTGGCCGCGCGTAGCGATCCGGTAATCCTGATTTTTCTTGTGTCGGGTTTTGTCGATCAGGATCATGAAATCCGCAAACAGGCGGCAATCTGGTTTAAGCACAATCGCGACCGGCTGGGGCATTTCGCCAAGGGCCTTATTCGCGTTGATGAAGGCCATCATCATGGCGACGGAAATGTTCACAGCCATGGCAGCGATGATCCTGAACACAGCAACTTTGCCCGCATGCTGCCATTTCCGGTCCGGCATGTCGTCACACGTGACGACGCCTTTGCCCTAGCGCGCGATTGGCCATCAGTGTCAGCAGACTGATCTCATTGATAAATTATTGTGACGGGGTTGGAATGTGATAAATGTTCATGTTATGTTCTTTTCTCTGAAATTAAAAATAAAGGGATGAGAAATGATCAAGGGAAGCTGTTTGTGTGGCAAGGTCCGGTTTGAAATTTCGGGCACGCCATCATCGCTGAGCTACTGCCATTGTTCGCGCTGTCGCAAAGCGGCAGGCGTGTTTTCCGCTGTGGTGATCGGCAAGGCCGATGACTTTCATCTGCGATCAGGTGATGATGTGATTGGCCGGTACAGCGGACCTGATTCAAAGTTCGAACGCTGCTTTTGCAAGGAATGCGGCACATCGCTTGGCGATATGTCTTCGGGCTCGATTTACGTGGTTGCGGCATCGGCCCTTGATGATGATCCAAAGATCAGACCATCCCTTCATATCCATACCGCATCCAAACCCGACTGGTATGAAATCACCGACGAGCTCAGGAAATTCGAAGGCGATTATATCGCGGATCAGTAAGGCCGGGTGCATGTGCCGTGCGTCAGATATTGTCTGACGCACGGGATTATTATCGTTTGCGCACCGCAAGGATCAGGAAGTATCCGGTGCCGATCAGGGCGGCGATAAGCCCGGTGGGAAGCTGTGCCGGATAGATCATGTTCCGTGCCAGCCATTCGGCCACCATCATCACATTGACCCCGATCAGAACAGCCCCCAGCAAATGCCCGCCCGCCAGCCGGTAACCGGCAACGCGCGCCAGATGCGGGGCCATCAGGCCGACAAAACTAAGCGGCCCGACAAGCAGGGTGGCACTGGCCGCAAGGATTGCTGCAAGTAACATCATGGCAAACTGGAAACCGGTGATGCCAAGACCCAGCGACACCGACTGATCGGTGCCAAGGGATGCCAGTTCAAGCGGGCGACGAAGCGCAATCGCCACCACCAGCAACACCGCCGTCACCCCGGCAACGATCAGGACTTCATCCATATTGGTGAAGTATGTCGTCCCGGCCAGCCAGGACATCAGCATGGATGTCTGTGTGCCGCTGCGCGTCAGAACGATGCGGACCATCGCCCCCAGGATCGCGGTCAGGGCCAGACCATTGAGCAGCATGTAATGCGGAGCATGGGTGAATTTGCGGCACAGGATCAGCAACACAAACAGCGATATGATCCCGCCTGCTGCCCCGATCATCATCAGTTCGGCACGTTGCCCGAACCCGAAAATGGCAAGGGCAATGATCATGGCGAGCGCGGTGGCCGAACTGACCCCGGTAATTTCCGGGCTGGCCAGCGGATTGCGACCGACGCGCTGGATAAGCGTGCCTGAAACCGCCAGTGCCGCGCCGCAAATCATCGCGGCAAAACTGCGTTCCGAGCGACCCAGAAGGATATCTAAACTGTCCGCATTCCAGCCCAGAAACACAAGGCCATTGCCATCAAGCGACACAAACAGCGAGACGAAGATACCAGCCACAAGCGTGACGCCAAGGATCACGGTCAGCCGCGTTTTGGATACGATTTCCTGATCGCTGTGCTGGTCTTCGCTTTGGGTGCCCGGCATGATCCGGGCCTTGCGCAGGATCAGGATAATAAAAGGTGCCCCGAAAAGCGCGGTTGCCGCCCCGGTCGGCAAAACATCGCCGCCAAGGCCATTAAACTGGCGCACGATAAAATCAATCAGCACCAGAACAAACCCGCCGGTCACAACCGAACAGATCATAAGATCGCGTGACCGGGTCAGTCCGGCAATACGCAGCGCGGCAGGAACCGCAAGCCCGACAAAACCGATCATGCCCGCAGCCGAAATCACCGATGCGGTGATGAAGACAGCAAAGCCAAGGATCAAAAAACGTAAGGTCGTGACTTTGGCGCCAAGCGAACTGGCCGTCTCATCGCCCAGTGCCAGCAAATCCAGCGGACGCGACAGGGCCAGAACCGCGATCATGCCAATGATCACACGCGGCAGCACAAATTCGGTTGCTTCCCAGCCATTCTGGGCCAGATCACCGGCCCCCCACATAAAGATCGATTGCAGATATTGCTCGTTAAACAGCAAGACGATCTGCGATCCCGACTGCAACAGCAGATTGACGATCATTCCGGCCAGAATAAGCCACAGTGTCGCATTGCCGCGCTTTGACGCAATCAGATACACCGCACCCAATGCAATCATGCCCCCGGCAAGGGCAAAGGCTTCCTGAAAGAGTGCCATTGATGCCGGGGCAATCAGCAGGAAAATGGTTAGGGCAAATTCAACACCGGCCCCGACGCCAAGGGTGGTCGGGGAGGCCAGCGGATTGCGCAACACTGTCTGGATTGCCGCACCGGCCAAGGCCAGTCCCGCCCCGCACAGGAACGCCATCGCAAGCCGGGGCAGGATGCTGTAATGAAACAGGATCTGGTCAAAGTCGGTTTCATCGGGACTGAACATGACTTGCCCAGCCAGTCCTTTCTGCAGGAACGGCCAGAAATCCGTGATCAGAACACCGACACAGGACAGACCAAGCAGAATCAGGAAGGTAGCGGGAAGCCGGGAACGGGTATTGGTCATCGATGCGGGCCGTTCTCGATGCTTTCGGTCAAAAGCCTTGCAAAGCGAAGCGATGATGGAACACCGCCATACATCCAGACGACCGGAAGCTCATAGACCCGGTTGTTGCGGGTGAAGGCCATGAATTTCCACATCGGGGATGCAAACATTTTCTCCAGAATGGTGTCGGGTACAGGGTTGGTGTAAACCACGCTTCCCTCGGCATAGGGGGCAATAAGTTCAAGCCCGCCACGTGCAAAGCCCCATTTATTGACCTCACCGGTGAAACCCATGGGCACATTCATCGCGGCCATCACCGATCCGGGAAGGGACGTGCCGCCAAAAATGCCGATCGTGCTTTCATCAAAGAAATAAATGACATTCAGTTTCTGATCGGGGCCCAGCGCCATCCTTATACGTTCGCCATATTCGGCAAGCTTGGCATCAACATGTGCCAGATATGCCTGTCCTTCGGCTTCGCGGCCAGTGGCCTTGGCGATCTTGGCGAAAACATCGCGTGCGGCCTCGAATGCCGGGCGCTTTTCATCAAACAGCTTCAATTCCAGAACCGGGGCTATCTCGGAAAGCTTTTCATAGCTCATGCCGATATCGGGAATGGTGATGATCAGGTCGGGTTTGGCGGCACGCAGGGCTTCCAGATTGGGGGATGACCGTTGACCAAGGTCGACAAAACCATCGGGGAGTTTCGGTTCTGCGACCCAGTCGGCATAATCCTGCGGATCGGCGACCGCGACGGGCGACAGGCCAAGCTCAATCACTGTTTCGGTAAAGGACCAGTTGATCGTCGCCACCCGCTTTGCCGGTGCCGGAAGTTCAAGGATCCCGCGTTCATGTTCAATCCGGATCGGATCAGCCTTGGCGTATGTGCCGTTCACGGCAACAAGGCCGATGCAAAGGACAAGACAACGAAAGGCAGCGCGTATGGTCTTCATGATTTACGATCCGGTTGCGGTGGTCCGGGTGCCGGTCACGGCATCGGCCAGAAGTTCGGCAAAGCGCGCTGCGGACAAAACCCCGCCAAAGGTCCAGCTTGCGGGCACGGCGTAAACATGGTCGTTGCGGGCAAAGGGCATGGCCTTCCAGATCGCGGTATCAAGCAAACGGCTTTGAACGGTCGGGGCAATCGGCTCGATATAGGCAAAATGCACATCGCCCATCCCGGCAAGATCGGACACATCGCCGTTATGGAAAGCCCAGCCATTGACGTCACCTTTCCAGGCGTTGGCAAAACCCATGCGTTCAATCAGCGAGCCAAACAGCGATGTTTTGCCATGGATGCGGAAATGGGCCTCGTCGATGATACGGACGATGGCAAATCTGGCGTCCGTACCAACCGCGTCACGGATACGCGCGGCTGCGGCATCAATCCGTGCATTGACCGATGTGATGACTTCTTCGGCCTTGTCGGATTTGCCCGCGATTTTTGCGACATTGCGCAATAACATTTCCGCACGGTCGATGGCGGGTTCGCCCGATTGGGTATTATAGATCGAATAGACCAGTGTCGGGGCGATGACTGAGAGTTTGTCATAGGCCATGGCAACATCTGCACTGATCAGGATCGCGTCGGGTTTGGCATCGCGCAGCGCCTCGAAATTCGGTTCGCGGCGGGTGCCCAGATCGGCAAACTCGGCCGGAAGTTCCGGTTCGACGACCCACGCGCGATAGCCATCTGCCTCAGGCACGGCAACCGGATCAATGCCAAGTGCCAGAAGACTTTCGGTCAGCGCCCAGTTCGATCCGGCAAAGCGGGTCGGCGTGGTCTCAAAGGTCACGTCGCCCATTTCGTGGCTGATGGTCTGACCGGTAGTCTGGCTTGCGGTCTGGGCTGTTGCACTCAGGGGCGACAATGACGCCATGGTCACAAGGCAGCTTGCCGTAATCTGGCTGATCAAACGGGTGCGCATGGTAAATATTCCTGATCCCTGTTGGTCGATCATTTCCGCATGTCAGGCGCGCTAGGCGACAAAACTGACGAAACGGTCATGGTCGGGCAGATGGATGACATCAATGTCGGTTTGGAAAATATCGCGAAGGGTTTCGCCCTGCATGAAATCGCGGGCTGTGCCCTGCCAGCAGGTTTGACCGCCGCGCAAGGCAATGATGTGGTCGGCAAAACGTCCCACCATGTCGATATCGTGCAGAACGGCAATCACGGTCAGGTTGCCGTGATTTTTCAGATTGGCGACCAGCTGCAAAATGTCGCGCTGATGGCCGACATCAAGGGCCGATGTCGGTTCGTCCAGCAGCAGAACCGGTGCATCCTGTGCCAGCAGCATCGCAAGCCAGACACGCTGGCGTTCCCCGCCGGAAAGGCTGGCAACCAGACGGTCAGCAAAGCCGGTGACATGGGTCAGTTCCATCGCCTGGTCGATCCTGGCGTGATCCTCGGCGCGATAGCGCCCGAATGCGCCGCGCCAGGGATAGCGTCCGAATGCGACGAGTTCGCGCACGCTCAGATGCGGTGGCACCACCGGGTTTTGCGGCAGATAGGCGACCTTGCGGGCGAAATCGCGCGTACCGTGATGTTCGAGAACCGCATCATCAAGGGTGATGGTGCCGGAATGCTTTTTGTTCTTGCGGGCAAGCAATTTCAAAAGCGTACTTTTGCCCGATCCGTTATGGCCGACAATCGCGCTGAATGCTCCGGTCGGGAAATTGACCGTGATGTTCTCAAGCAGCGTCTTTGGGCTTTTGCCGTCACTTTTGAAGGTAACGTCTTGGAGGTCGAACATATGCTGGAAACTCGTAAATGCAGTAATCGGGCAGGGCCGCCCATACCAATTGGCCAGGTCATGACGGCATGCCAATGATGATATGAGAATGCCTATCAATTACTTGTAGAAATTGCAACCGAGTTGCGATTGCATCTGGAGAAAATTTTGGCCGGGAAAAACAATCATCATACAAAATGACTTTTCAGAACTTCCCATTCCGGGTAGCAATAGAAATAACGACTTCGATCCGATGCGGGTCAACGGATACTGCATTGAATGATCGGGCAAACCAGCGCGGAAGACCGCCCAGAATATCAGGGAGAAATCATGGCCAACGTGAAAACCGTATTGCCAAACCTGCGATGTACATTGGGCGAAGGCCCGCATTGGGACTCCCGGGAAGGTGTCCTGTATTGGGTGGATATCGTCGGGAAAACCGCCTATGCGCTCCGCCCCAATGATGGCGGATCACGCAGCTGGACCTTTGATCAGCCAGTGGCTGCAATTGTCCCGCGCGAGAATGGCGGTCTTATGGTTGCACTTGCCGATGGTTTGGCTTTCCTTGATCCGGAAAGCGGGGAAACCACGCCATTTGTCGCCCCCGATAGCGACCATGCCGGTAATCGGTCCAATGAAAGTCGCGTTGATCCGGCCGGGCGTTTCTGGCACGGGACCATGCAAAACAATATCGGTCCGAATGGCGAAGACCTGCCGGTGACGGCTTCGACCGGGACGCTTAACCGGGTCGGAGCTGACGGGGAGACAGCCCGTTTCCTGTCTGACATCGGGATTTCGAACACGCTGCTTTGGTCGGCAGATGGCACCAGAATGTTCTTTGGCGATACGATCAAAAACACGCTTAATGTCTATGATTTTGACATGGAAACCGGTGTGCCCAGCAATCCGCGCGTCTTCTTTGGTCCGCAGGATCGTGGCAATATGGATGGATCGGCCATGGATGCAGATGGCTATATCTGGAACGCGCGCTGGGGCGGGGGATGTCTGATCCGCTTTAATCCGGCAGGTGAAATCGACAGGATCATAGATCTGCCGGTGACCCAGCCGACCAGCTGTGTGTTTGGCGGGCCGGACCTTAAAACCCTTTACATCACCTCTGCCTCGGTCGGGCTTGAGGGCAATGGCAACGAACTTGAAGGCGCACTTCTGTCGATTCAGACCGATGTCGCCGGGCTGCCCTGTACCCGTTTTGCCGGCTGATCAGCCACGGGCATTCCGGATACCGGGCATCTGTCTGATCGTGACGATATGCGTCCTGATCAGGGGGGCGTAATGGCCGCATTGCAGCATTTGATTGGGAAATAACACCTTTGCCGCTTTTTGGCCTTGGTTTTAGGTATTTTTGGCGGCAACATTGTGTGCAGAGCAACGCACACTCCAAAATACGAGCAAACCGGGGTCACAATGAATCCAGTATCGTCCGCAAAAATGTGGGTAAGGGCGTTATTTACCGTTGGCATGGTCACGATTTTATCGGGCTGTGCTGCACTTCAAACCAGCACGACCAAGGTCACCGGATCGGTTTCCTATCGTGAACGCATAGCATTGTCGCCAGACAATGCGTTTCTTGTCGTGCGGCTGCTTGATGTGTCGCGCGCCGGTGCGCCATCGGTCGAAATCGCATCCCTGCGTCAGCCGGTTTCCAGTCCGCCGATGGTCTTCGTTCTGCCCTATGACGCGGCAAAGATCGACCCGCGCATGAGTTATGCGATCGAGGCAAAAATCGTCAATGCAAATGGCGATACCTTGTTCCGCAATGATCAGTCCTATGGGGTTCTGACGCGCGGTGCGCCAAGCGATGTTGAAATTCTGGTACGTCCGGTCGCACATACGCTTTCTGACGGGGCGCGCAAAACCAACGGCACGGACATTTCGCGCGACATTGCCGCGATCGAGGAACGGCTTCCGGCCATGCGGGTAATTCCCGGTCAGTATGTCGCAAGCGATCATACCGTCACCTACAAGGCCTATGTGTCGCCTGAAGGCGAACCGATGATGGTCGAGGAGCATCGCGACCTTGGCAAATACGGCAAGTCCGATGTGAAGCTTTATTACCGCAACAACCAGTTGCTGCGATTTTCCGAAAATGCCACCCGTGTCAATTTCGGGGGCGCGGAAAGTGATACGCCGCTTCAATACAGCCTGCAGCTTGATTTTGCCCAGGGGCGCTTTTCATCGGGAACCAAAACCGTCAATGGTATCGCAAGCAGCCCCGATGAGCATGAAGTCAGCGGGGCGCAGGCCCAAAGCAAGGTCGCACTCAGCCGCATTGACGCCATGCTGGCCCAGATGAATACCAACCCGACCGAGGCGGCTGGCCCGAAAATATTTGTCTGCGACGACAAAAGCCGGTTTTCGGTAACCTTCGAAAAGCGGATTGAACGCGCCATTGTTGAATTCCCGGGCCGCGAACCCTTGTCGCTGTCTCGGATCGAGACCGGGTCGGGATATGGCTATGGCAATGAAATCTATGAATTGCGCGGCAAGGGCGAAGATGCAATCTGGCAAACGCCGTCAGGCGATACTCATTGCGCCGTTTCGGCCGAGACTGTCAGCCTTGCGCTGGCACCGGGCAATTTCCCGGTCGTAAAGGTGGCCGAGCTTAAAGCCGCGGGCAAGGGGCTCTGGACCGAGTATTTCGAAGATTTGCAACCGGCCATCATCGCCTGTCTTGCCGAAAATCCCGGCGATCTTGTGTCGGTGCTTAAGGCCTGGCCGATGAACCATGGCATGGTTGGCGTGCGCACGGTCAATGGCAATGGCGGTCGTTATGATTGCCTTGTCCCGGCCGATGGTCTTGGCACGGTTCATACCGAACTGGTCGAAACGACCACCAACATTCTGCCCGGCGAAGACGATGTCCGCTTTACCCCGGCAACCGGTGCCTATCCCGGTGGCAAATGCTTTAGCCATGAACGGCTTGAAGACGGCGCGACCTTTGTTGGCTGGCTGTCGGAAAAAACCTGCTAGTCCGGATCGGTTTTGGATATCCATCACAAAGCCCCGCAGATGCTGCGGGGCTTTTTGACTTCGCTTCAAGAAGTACACCGTCTGGAATAAAAAAATCCCGGCAGGGGGCTAGCCATACCGGGATTTCAAAGTCGGAATTCTTTTTATTGCCTTAGTGGGCCATGGCACCGGTAGCACAAAGCATACCTTGCGCGCCGGTCAGGACGTCGTCATTGCCAAGATTGATCGCCTGGAACCGGTGACGATCAAAATGGCCGGGCATCAAAAGCCCGCTTGCCGGTGCGGCCTTGAAGCCAAAGCGTGCGTAGTAATCCGGGTCTCCGACAAGAAGAACCGAACGGTGACCAGCCGATTGCGCAGCGTTAAGGGCTGCGTAAACCAGACCGGCACCAACACCCGATCCGCTATAGACCTTTTCAACGGCCAGCGGACCGAGCAACAGGGCAGAGCCACTGTCACCCGCATTGACATTCCATAACCGGACAGTACCGATCAGCTGTTTGCCGTCGTGGGCGACAAACGCAAGACCGTTCGCCGGAAGCCGGTCGCGGCGCAGGATTTCAGAAGATTTCTGAAAACGCGCCGGACCCATGACGCGATCAAGCAGCTTTTCACGTTCGACGTGGTCAAAGCGGCCTTCGCGATCAAACGTGATCACTGATCTGTCTTTCCCGAAAGGGTCAGATGATATAGGCGGTCAGCGGCGAGAAGCCGTTAAACGCCACAGATGCATAAGTGGTGGTGTAAGCGCCGGTTGCTTCGATCAGAACCTCGTCACCGATGGTCAGGGCAATCGGAAGGTCATAAGGTTTTTTCTCGTAAAGCACGTCGGCAGAATCACAGGTCGGACCTGCAAGCACGCACGGGGCAACATCGCCGCCATCATGAATGGTCGTGATCGGGTAACGGATCGCTTCATCCATGGTTTCGGCAAGGCCACCGAATTTACCGATATCAAGGTAAACCCAGCGCACCGGATCATCTTCGTGCTTGCGCGAAATCAGAACGACTTCGGCTTTGATCACGCCGGCATCACCAACCATGCCGCGGCCCGGTTCGATAATGGTTTCGGGCATGTGATTGCCAAAGTGGGTGTGAAGCGCGTCAATGATCGCCGAGCCATAGGCTTCGGTCGCCGGTACGTCGCGCAGGTAACGGGTCGGGAAACCCCCACCCATATTGACCATGCGAAGGACAATGCCTTTGTCGGCCAGGGTACGGAAGATCGCCGATGCTTCTGCAAGTGCGGTGTTCCAGGCATCAAGGTTGCACTGCTGCGAACCAACATGGAAGGATACGCCATAAGCGTCCAGACCCATGTGATGGGCATGTTCAAGAACTTCGAGGGCCATGCTTGGTGCGCAGCCGAATTTGCGCGACAGCGGCCATTCTGCACCAACACCATCGGTCAGGATGCGGCAGAACACACGCGATGCCGGAGCAACACGGGCAATTTTTTCGACTTCTTCGACGCAATCAACGGCGAACAGGCGAACACCCATCTGATAAGCGCGCGCAATGTCGCGTTCTTTTTTGATGGTGTTGCCAAACGAAATACGTTCAGGCGTCGCACCAGCGGCCATCGCCATTTCGATTTCGGGTACGGATGCGGTGTCGAAGTTGCTGCCAAGGTCGGCAAGCAGGCTCAGAACTTCCGGGGCCGGGTTTGCTTTGACCGCATAGAAAATGCGGGAATCCGGCAGGGCACGGGTAAAGGTCTCGTAGTTGCGCTGAACAACGTCGAGATCAACAACAAGGCACGGGCCTTCCGGTCGGTTCTGTGCGAGAAAATCAATAATACGCTGAGTTGCCATTGGGGCGTTCTCCCATTCCACGAATATGGCAGCGTGCCGGTACCTGATGCGTATGGGCGCGGTGGAGGCGCGTGACGCGGACTACCTGCGTGCTGTAAAGCTCCGGGGCCAACCGGAACTGCGAAGTAAGTCTGCCTCGCTATGGAATGGGATGTCCCGTTCCGCACGTGGGCAATGATGGTGTGCCTCTTTAGTGTCGGTGGATTTGGACGCCACCTGAGACCAAAAAAGCCCTACACCGTCGTTGCTTTAAGTAAGTCCTACAGGGTTCCAGTAAGCAGGACCACCACAGGCACGTGCGACTTTGGGCAAGTCGCGATTTACGCCTGTTGCTTTTTCCGCGCAAGTGAAATTTTCACCCTTTTTGTCCTGAAACAATCGCAGGATCGTCGAAGAACACATGCGGCAACGCACAAAATGGCTCAAAAGGCCGTGTTTTCGGTTTGCAAGAAGATGAGTTCACGCATTTTGGTATGGGGCATTGCAATTTGTGCATATCCGGGACCTGGGTGATGTTTCATGTCAGGTCTGAAACAGGTGCTCAATGGTATGGAATTGCATGAACCGGGGAAGCGTTACCGGCGCGTTGCGGGGGCTGTTTCACCTGTTTGAGGCGCACCCGGATCTTGATCCGGGATTTCCGAGATAAAATGCCTGCAATAGCCGTTTTCATAAGACCCCACACTTTTGTGAAGCCGTATCGAGGCGGCGTTTTTTTCACGGACCATCGACCAAAGGGGTTTTATCCCCATTTTTTGAAACTCATCCAGCGAATAGCCGGTGATCCATTTGGCAAGTCCGGTTCCCCACCATGGGCGCAAGACGGCAATCCCTGAAAACATCCCGAAACGGGTACATTCAGTACAGGCGGCAATTTGTCCGGTCGCATCGTCACGGGCATAAACCATCCAGGCATCGTCAGTTTTGATCAGCTTCGAGATCAGATCGCTTGTGACTGTCGGATGAACATGTTCGGTACTGTAGGCTCGGTTGTAAAAATCGGCCAGTTCGCCAGCAACCTTGGGGTCGAAATGGTCGCGGTCAAAAGGATAAAGGGTCAAACCCGGCACGGGGATATAAGAATAGGGGGCGCCATCCCAGCAGAAACGAAAGCTCCGTTCGTGCAGATTCTCGGTAAATCCGCAACGCGCAAGAAACGGAATGATCTCGGCATTTTCGGGCGTGACCAGTGCATATTGATGTGTCAGGCCCCGTTGTTGAAAAACACGGTCCATCCCGTCTTTAAGGACATCCCCCACGCCCTGATTGCGATAGGGGGCGGCAACCATGTAGACAACGCTTCTGCATCCTTCAGAAAAATAGGGACGCCAGTGCGCCAGGCCCACACCGATGCACTGATCGTTGTGAGTGGCAAGGACCAGTGCCGCAAGACGGTCGAAGGGATTTTTCAGGATGGATTGCCAGAAATCGTAATAATTCGATTCCGGCTTGGTCAAGCCCCATTCCTCAACTGCGCGATAGAGCATGTCTTGCATAGTGGATGGATCATATTCCGTAACAGATAGCGTTGCTGTCAGCGGGGAAGGACTGGATCGCATCGCGGGTTTCTCGACAGAGCAAAAGACAAGAAAAATGCGATTGCCGATATCGGCAATCGCGTTGAAATGCAGGGCTTGAGGTTCTTAGCTGCCTTTAAGTGCCTCAGACATCACCACTAATGCAGCCGAAGCATTGCTGCATCTGATGCATCGAGACACTCAGTTCCTCGTCCGAAGAGATGATGCAAGGTGTGAAACCACCTTGACAGGGACGAGGGTAGCCGGACATGCCGAGCTCTTCGTCATTACGGGTCAGGCTTTTTGCAGGGGGGGACATTTCAGCGTCGCCCGTAATACCATAACCGCAAAATGGTCCCCCCGGACGCGGGCCGGGAAAAATGCCGAGATCCTCATCCGAACGGTCGAAGGAAAAACTGTTCTGTGGCTGCGAGGTCGAAAGCGGACGACCCTGGTCACTGGCAAGACGGTAAAATGCTGGCGACGGAACGGATCCGGCGGTCAGGTTTTCGTTTGTCATATCCCTGATACTCCTGATGGCGAGGTTGATGATCTGTGGAGGCGCAAGTCCAACTATCAACCAACATCAATTACGGAAGTGACATTGGTTCAAAATTGACCATTCGTACCGGAAAGTCCTGATTTTTCTATTTTTTCCGGGTCTTGTTCTTGCAAAACTTTACAATAGTAATTCACGGTGCGCAACTGCAGGTTCATTCAATTGAAGCCCCATAAACGGCATCGTTAATGCTTGCCGGGTGGGGAAAGGGAGAACAGTCAAAAAATGATCGTGCCTGAGGGGTTTGTTGGCGCTAAACATCGCGCAGGGTCTGGACTTCTATCAGAACAGGATGTTGCAAATTGGACTGGTTGATTGTTGCTGTCTTTGCGGGGGTCTATTTCGGCATGGCGCTGGGGCGCTGGCCGGGGCTTGCGATCAATCGCACCGGAATTGCCGTGATCGGGGCGCTGATCCTGTTGCTGGCTGGCGCTGTCAACGGGGGTCAGGCACTGGCATCAATTGATTTTGCGACCCTGTCGGTTTTGCTGACCCTGATGGTGCTGTCATCTCAATATGCAGCCAGCGGCTTTTTTGACTGGATCGGCAATCGCATTACCCATCTTGATCTGACACCGCGCGGATTGCTTGCCGGGGTGATCATGATTTGCGGTGGCTTGTCGGCGGTCATGACCAATGATGTGGTGGTCTGGGCGGTAACGCCGATCCTGATCTCAGGGGTGATCGCGCGCGGCCTTGATCCAAAACCCTTTGTCATAGCGGTGGCCTGTGCGGCCAATGCCGGATCGGCCGCGACCCTGATCGGCAATCCGCAAAACCTGATGATTGCCGAATTTGGGCAGCTTGATTTCATCGAATTCCTGATGGTTTGCAGTGTTCCGGCCCTGATCGGGTTGCTGACTGTTTATGCCGTGCTGGTCTATGGCCCGATGACGCGTGGCGCGTTACAGCAGGTCGAAAGGATCGCAGCCGGTTCGGACGCAACGGCCGTGTTGCCTGATCGTCCGATGCTGATCAAGGCGGTGGCGGCAACCATTGCCGTGATCCTGATCTTTATCCTTGTCGATGAACGTGCGCTTTGGTGCCTGCTGATTGTTGCCATGCTGTTGCTTAGCCGCAGGCTTGGCACGGATCAGGTCCTGGGGCGGGTCGACTGGCATTTGCTGGCACTGTTTTGCGGGTTGTTCATTGTCACCGGCGCAATGTCGGGCGATGACGTGATTGCAGGGTTCTTTCGTGACATCCTGATCACGCTTCATATTGATCAGCCCGCGGTTCTTGTCGGTCTGTCACTTGCCGGATCAAACACCATTGGCAATGTGCCGCTGGTGATGATGTTGCTATCCCTTGGCCCGGACTGGTCGCAAAGCATGTTGCATGGCCTGGCTGTTTTCAGCACATTGTCGGGTAATTTTCTGATTGTCGGCTCGGTCGCCAATATCATTGCCGTTGAACAGGCCGCAAAGGCCGGAACGGTGATTTCATTTACAGACTATGCGCGCCTTGGCGTGCCGATCACGTTGATCAGTCTTGTAATGGCGCTGGGCTGGATGACACTGATTTCGTAGGATCCAAGATGACCAAGATTAAGATCACCGCAGGCCCGTTCACCTTTGACGGCGTGCTTGAAACCGAAAAAGCCCCGCAGACCTGCAAGGCGTTTCTTGACCGCATGCCGTTTGAAAGCAAGGCCGTCCATGTCCGCTGGAGCGGCGAGGGTGTCTGGATGCCGCTGGGCGATTATCAGTTCGGTGTTGGTTATGAAAACCACACCAGCTTCCCGGCACCGGGCCAGATCATCCTTTATCCCGGCGGGATCAGCGAAACCGAAATCCTGCTTGCCTATGGCGGCGTTCATTTCGCCTCCAAGGTCGGCCAGCTTGCCGGGAACCATTTCATCACGGTGACCAGCAATCTCGATGACCTTGAAAAACTTGGTAAAATGACGCTGTGGGAAGGTGCCCAGCCGATCCGGTTCGAGGTTGCATGATCGCATTGTGAACGGGCACACTCGTCTTGAGGCCCGGATTGCCCTAGAAGGCTTGCAATCTTTATTAAACGGGCGAGTGATGCCGTGTTCGAGACAATCAATCTGTGGATTCAGGACCACCAACAGCTGGTCTACACCCTGATCTTTACCTATTGCGTCAGCAAGGCCAGCATCCTGCCGGTGTTTGTCGGCATCTTTGTGGTATCCGAAAGCCTGTTGCCGGGGCCGTCTATTGTCGCGATGCTGTCCGGGGCCTTTGTCGGCGATATGATACGGTTCTGGCTGGGGCGCAAATATGGTGACGTGATTATGCGCAAGCTCCCGGATGGTCTGTCAAAGTGGTTGGGCAAAACCATGCGTTTGTTTGAGCATTATGGCGTCGCCTATATCCTTTTGTGCCGCTATCCCAATACCATCCGCTCGATCAGTGTGTTTCCGGTCGGCATGAGTTCGATGTCATTCATGCGCTTCCTGCCGCTTTGCATCGCATCAATCCTGCTTTGGGTAGGGATTTACTTTGCACTTGGTTATGTGCTGGGAGAGGGGATGTCGGAACTGCTTGAACGCAACCTCACACTGCTCAGTCCGATCTTGCTGATTGTGTTCCTTGGGCTTGGCTGGTTCGGGCTTAAACGCATCGACAAGCTCGAACAGCAGGCCGAACGCGCCATCAAGTAATCAAATAGAAACGGCAGCCACACGGGCTGCCGTTTCTGTATTCAGGCTTTGTGCTGTTGCAGGGAATGTGGGGTCCGCTGATCAGGCCTGCTCGATCTGCGAAAAAAAGTATCGGTAAATTCCGTCGCCATCGCGTTTCCAGCCCATCCGTTCGTGCAACCGGATTGATGCGGCATTGCGGGTGCGTACAAGGCTCCAGAGCTTGTCGATCCCGTTTGCCCTGAAATGATCCATGCAATGGGCGGCGAGCCATTCGGCAACACCTTTGCCCCAATAGGGACGAATGACAGAAATCGCAGAGAACATTCCATCTACGCCGCATTCGGCATAGGCAACGATTGCCCCGGTTGCCTGTTCGCGGGCAAAGGCAAACCACGTGCCGCCATGGGTGGCCAGTTTGCGAATGTCCTTGCCTTCAAGGTCAGCACAGGCCGGTTCATTGGCAAAGGTGCGGTTAAACAGGGTGGCCAGTTCGGCCTCGATCACCGGATCGGGATGATCGCGGTCGTAATGATGGATGCTGAGCCCTGCGACGGCGGGCTTAGCATAATCACCGCCATCCCAGATCATGCGCATTGAATCATATTCTGCCTGATGGGCAAAACCGACTTTTTCATAAAGGGTACTATATTCGGCAAGTTCCGGGGGGGCAAAGGCGACTTGCGTGGTCCATCCCCGTTGGCGAAACAGTATATCGAGATGCTGCTTCAAGGCCCGCGCAACTGTTTCCCTAGGCTGGTTGCGATCAATGAAATAGGAAACCGAGCGCGAATTTTTATCAATGGTCGGCCGCCAGTTGATCTGTGCCAGTCCTATGATCGAAGTTCCATCAAAGGCCATAACCAATCCATCAAGGACCGTTCGATGGTCTTTCAGGATTGGTTGCCAGTAATCATAGAAGGGAGAGCTTTGCTCAAGCACTCCCCAACCGGTCAGCAACGCGCGAAACGGTTCTTCCATCGTGGCGGGATCATATTGTGCGACATGCAAGGCCAAATCGGTGTCAGACATGATATCTCGGCACGCTTTCGATCAGGGCCTGTTTGCAAACAACGGCACGCCAGAGTCTCCGTTCAGGCCAAATGTTGATTATGTGGACTGGCCTGAACGGAATCCTCTTACGTCGCTTCCCCGTCTTCAGGGATGTTCGCACGACGGCAGGTCCGGGCATCTATGTAAGGGAAATTACCATACACCGCATGCCGAGTAGCAGGGTTTCGGGCCGCCGGGAATCGGTGCACTAAGCGTCAGGTCATTGTCAGAGAATTCAGACTTGTCGGCGACCGGTGCACGACACCCCAGACCGCATGAGCAGCTTTGGGTGTGAAAGCCGGGAGGCGGTGCGCTCAGATCAAGGTCGTCAAATTGAACAGACAGTTCATCTTTACCGCGCCTGACGCAAAAACTTGGTGGCTGCGGAAGGGCGGCGTTGAGATTGGCATCGCTGACATCATCACTTTCTGGCCGCAGGGTGGTAATACACTGGCACGGAGCGGGTGGGTGACTTAAAGCCAGATTGCTGTCGCTGAGCTCAGCATTTTCTGGCAGCAAGGTGCAAATACACTGGCACGGAGCGGGTGGGTGACTTAAAGCCAGATTGCTGTCGCTGAGCTCAGCATTTTCTGGCAGCAAGGTGCAAATACACTGGCACGGAGCGGGTGGGTGACTTAAAGCCAGATTGCTGTCGCTGAGCTCAGCATTTTCTGGCAGCAAGGTGCAAATACACTGGCACGGAGCGGGCGGGTGATTTAAAGCCAGATTGCTGTCGGTGACATCATCACTTTCTGGCCGCAGGATGGTAATACTCTGCCCCGGAGCGGGCGGACGACTGAAAGCCAGATTGTTGTCGCTGATGTGATCATCGTCAAACAGACGAAGGAAAGCTGGTGTCGGCAATGACCCTGCAGCGAGATTTTCCTGTGTCATATCCAGAAACTCCTGAAACCGGTTGCCCGACGAACTGCTTGGGCACCCTTATTTATTCTTGGTGTCACAAACGTTTGGCGCGAAAAATACGCTAACATATGTCTAATATACTGTGCAACGCAGATTGCGCGATTTTTCCGATTGTGCATTGATATTTAGTTGTTTTTGCTCTTGCGTAAAAGATGCAAGGCAGGGCAACCTGATCTGAGATCTGGACGGTTATAACAACACTTGCGGGGGAAGAATGGCAATGGCGGAAGATCAGAAATACCTTGCGATTGCCCCACATTTCACCCTGCACACAATTGGCAATCACACCTACTTGCTATTGTCGGAAACCCAAAGTTTTCGCCTGAATGGCGAAAGATACGGGATTTTGTTCCCCTATCTTGATGGACGTCTGCGCGAGCAGGAGATTATCGCCCGGCTCGGTGATCGCATTCCGCCTGCGGATATATCCGAGATGATCGCGCATATGCGTAAGCGGGGCTATGTCGTTGCGATTGATCCATGGGCGGATCATGCCCGATCTGCATATTGGAGCGCCAATGTCTTGCAACCTGATGAATGTGAAAGCTTTGCCCAGTCGGTCAAGCTTGGCGTTGTCGGGCTGGGTCGCGATGGGGCTGCCGGGTCGGTGCAGGCGTCCGAACTTGCCGCGATGCTTATGGCGCAAGGTTTCAGCATTACCGATTTTAAAAATGCCAATCTGACCATTGTTCTGACCGAAGATTATCTGCAACCGGCACTTTCGGATTTCGCCCGCATGGCGGCCAAAAGCGAAATGGCATGGGTGCCGTTCAAGCCAGGTGGATTAAATGCATGGTTTGGGCCCGTCATTGGGGCTGATAGCGGTGCGGGCAATTGTTATTTCTGTCTGGCAAGGCGACTGGCCGAACATCGTCAGGGCGATACAGTGGCCCCGGCATCACCAGAAGGTGCCCGTCCGGCACGGGCCTTTACCAAGGCCAGTCTGGCGGTTGCATTTGGTCGGGCGGCGCTTGAAACGGTGCGTCTGAGTTTTGGCCTGTGCGATGATCTTCGCACGAAGTTGCAGGTCTGGTCGTTAAGCGATGGGGTGAATGAGCAGCATGGCGTGCCGTTATTTGCCGATTGTCCCGAACATGCTCTGCAGTCAACACCGCAAACACCCGATCAGATGCATCGACCAATCACCCTGTCACGGATCAAAAATCAGGATGGGGCGGATGGCGGTTGGCGGGCGCTGACCCCGGAACAGGCACTGGCCAGACTGGAACCGATTGTCAGCCCCCTGACCGGGATTGTTGGCCATCTGCACAAGGCTGATCTGGCGGAGGGGCTGCATGTTTATTCCGCCTCGCAGGGACGCCGGATGTCGATTGATCCACGTCAGAACCGATCGCTTGGGCGTCCGGGCGGGGCCGCAGGCAAGGGGTTAAGTGACAGTCAGGCCAAGATCAGCTGTCTGGCCGAGGCTGTTGAACGCTATAGTGCGCAATGGTCGGGCTCTGAACCCCGCCATCAGGCAAGCTGGCGGGAAATTCGCGAACATGCCCCGCATCCAGCTTCGTTTCTGGACTATGCCGCGCAGCAATATCAGAACCGCGAAAGCCTGAACCGGAATGCCACCACGATGGCCCGCATTCCCGAACCGTTTGACGAGACAGCGGTGATTGACTGGACCCCGGCCTGGTCGCTGCGGGATCACGCGCCGCGCTGGGTGCCGACCCGGTTCTGTTATTACGAATATCGGGGTAATGCGCCCGGTGATCATGATTTCTGTATGGCGGATTCAAATGGCTGTGCGACAGGTGGCAGCATCGAAGAAGCAATCCTGCAGGGGGTGCTTGAACTGGTTGAACGCGATGCGATTTCGATCTGGTGGTATAACCGCCTTGTGCCAAGGCGCGTATCGCTTGACGGGCTTGATGATGCGTTTATTGCCAATATGCAGGCCCATTACCAGTCACTGGGACGAACGTTCTGGGTGATTGATCTGACCACCGATCTTGGGATTCCGGTGATGATTGCTGCATCAGCCAAACAGGAT
Organism: Thalassospira profundimaris; assembly: GCF_003326795.1. Classification (GTDB taxonomy): domain Bacteria; phylum Pseudomonadota; class Alphaproteobacteria; order Rhodospirillales; family Thalassospiraceae; genus Thalassospira; species Thalassospira profundimaris_C. The sequence continues at coordinate 99,049 of NZ_JPWI01000013.1, forward strand.
GGCAGCCGGATATTGCTTGGTTTCGGATCACATCTTGACGGGCGGATTGCCGCTTTGCGTGCCCTGACCGAACTCAACCAGATTTTGATGCATGATGATATCGAGCCCTCAACGATCCAGACCAAGGGCGGGATCGAAGATGCTATGATGGAATGGCTGGCAACCGCCAATCTCGCCGACCATCCCTATATTGCCGGGACCGGTGCGGAAAAGTCGGTCGATGATCTTCCAAGCGCCGGGTTTGATACGATTGATCAGGCAGTCCGGTTTTGTGTCGATCGGATGGCAGAAGAAGGGCTCGATACCATTGTTGTCGATTACAGCCGCCCGGACCTGCCGCTTTCCTGTGTTCGTGTTGTGGTGCCGGGTCTGCGTCATTTCTGGAACCGCCGTGCGCCGGGACGGCTGTTTGATGCGCCGGTCAAGATGGGCGCACTTGATCACCCCCATAGCTATGACGATCTGCACCCCTTGGCCTTTTTCCTGTGAGGCGTCATGACTGCGAATGCATCGACTGGATCTGCTTTTTTTGCATCTTCTGACCCCTATCTTGGTATCGGGCTTGGTCCCCATGTTCGGGCGGTCTCATTCGATGAGACCGGTGGGCGCATGGTGTTGAAAACGGCCTTTGGCGATGAACCGACGCTTTATGATCATCCAACCGGTTGGTCAGACCCGCGGTTTGTCGATCTGGTCGCATCCTGGGGTGTCGACAATGGGGTGCCGGTTGCAACGCTCTGTGAACAGATTGGCGATATCTGCCCCGAACTGAACGAGGAACAGGTTTGGAAAAAGGCCGATCAATTGCTACATGAGCTGGCCAAGGTTCAGGCGTTGCAGTGGTGGTATTGGCCAGATAAATCTTCTGGTGCGCCGCTGTGTCATATTGAGTCAGGGTCGCGGCTTTATTATACGCCGCTTGAAATCGGGGCGGCGCCCGAGGATGCAGAGATTTCGCGCTTTGCCTTTGTTCAGCGCGAAGGCGGCAAGACAGTTCTTGAAAACTGTGAGATCGGTGTGCGGTTGGTGCTTGGTCCGCAGGGTGACGGGTTGCTGGCCCACATCTTTGGCGATCCGAAGCATGGCAATAGCATGAATTCAGGCGATGAAGGCAAACTGGTCTATCCCGGTTTCTGGCATTTTCTGTGGCGGTTCGGCTTTTTGCAAAGCCCGTCTCATGACAGTTTTGATCGTCAAAGCTGGGAATTTCATGAACGGCTGTTCCATTCCCGATCCCGCAGTTTTCTGGATCAGAGAATGATTGGCGGGACCTATCGGTTCAAGGACAAGGTGCCATCCCTGCCCGCGATCAAGGCGCCAATGTCTGCCCACAAGATCGCATTGCCGCGCCCGGATGACAATTCAGCCGATGCCAAGCATAAGCCGCTGTCGCTTTATGATGTGATGGATGCGCGCAAATCCATCCGCGAACCGGGCGCTCGCCCGCTGAGGCTTGATGATCTGGGCGGCTTTTTATGGCGGTCTGTTTCTACCCGCAAACATATCAAGCATGGCACGTCGCAGGATTTGCTGGAACGTCCGGTTCCTGCCGGTGGCGCGATCCACGAGATCGAAATCTATCTGGTCATCAATCGCTGCGATGGTTTGAAACCGGGCATCTATCATTATCAGGGGGCGGAACATGCACTTTATGCCTTGCCTGCTCGTGAACAGGTGCGCAAAGCCATCCTTGGTGTGGCAAGCGGTGCTACGGGTCTTGGTTCCAAGTTACCCGATAGTCTGATCGTGATGGCAAGCCGGATGCCGCGCCTTGGCTGGAAATACCAGAATCTCTGTTATCGGCTTTCGCTGCTTAATGCAGGGGTGATGATGGAAGCCTTCTATCTGGTGGCAACTGAAATGGGGTTGTCGCCCTGTGCCACCGGAAGCGGCGATAGCGCGCTGTTTGCGCTTGCCACAGGTCTTGGCATCGAGCATGAAACCGCGATTGGCGAATTCATCCTGAATGGCCCGCCGATCAAGAAATCCTATCACTGATCCGGGCTGAAGTGATCCGGGGACTGCCGACTTTGGATTTGGTGGGCCAAACAAAAAACCGCCGGGATTGTCCGGCGGCTTTGTGTGATCAGCAATCTGAAGAATGCTTATTCCGCAGCAATCGTCTTGCCGTCTTTTTCAAGCATCTCGCCCTGTTTGCGTTTGGCAAGGATTTCGCGTGCCTTGGCATAGGTGTCATCGTGCCAGAAGATCAGGCAACCGTTACAGCCACGGCCACAACAGCCTTTGGTGCCCACGCGCGGTGTACGGAAAGAACGTTCTTTCTGACGATCATCAAGGGCGGTCTGAAGCGCATCGCGTTTGGCGTCATAGCGGTCTTCATTGCCTTTGCCCATCTCGATCTTGTGGCCTTCCTGATCAAGTTTCAGGCGCTGCCATTCGTCTTCCGAAAGGGCTTTTTCCTTGCGTACGATGGTCATCGGAAGCACTTCGCGACGCAGGAATTCCGGGTCTTCCTGTTCAAACAGCGAGAACGGAAGGCGGATGCGCGGATGGGTGTTGGCGTGGACAGCTTCGCCGACCTTGCCGGTTTTGGCGTCGATGAATTCATACATGCGGATGAAAATGGTCTGACGCGAGCGCGGCGGGACGATTTCAATCACGTCACCGGGCAGCATGCGGTTTTTGACCGACATGATAAAGGCGTCGTCTTCGACTTCCTCGATCATTCCGGCAAATTCCCAATCCGACACATTGGTGTTGCTGTCATAGCCATGCGCATAGTTGGTCAGACGGCCATCATGGAAGGCAAGGGTGTAACCCCGGTTCGGAATGGTCGACAGTTCCTTCATATATTCGTCAGCTGACCAGTTTTCCGGATCCTTGTACCAGTCATCAATCGCCATGCGATAGGCACGGGCAACGAGGCCGGCGTAATAGGGACTTTTGCCGCGGCCTTCGACCTTGAGGCTGTCGACGCCGATTTTCAGGTAATCTTCAAGCTTCGGCATGATGCAAAGATCACGCGAGTTCAGGATATAGGAGCCGCGCTCGTCTTCCTGAATTTCCATCAGCTCGCCCGGACGCATGTCTTCTTCAAGGAAGAAGTCAAACATCTCAAGGTTTTCTTCGGTCAGGTTCAGTTCCTTGACCGTGCCGTCCTTGAGCTTCATATGGACTTTGTATTTCCAGCGGCACGAGTTCGCACAGGCCCCCTGATTGGCGCCACGTTCGGCCATGAAGTTCGACAAAAGGCAACGACCTGAATAGGTCATGCACATCGAACCATGCACAAAGGCCTCGATCTTGATGTCCTGGCATTTTTCGCGGATTTCGGTCAGCTCGGCATAGGAAACCTCGCGGCCGAGCACCACAAGCTTTGCCCCGATGCTTTGCCAGAATTTCACCGACTGCCAGGAACAGACATTGGCCTGTGTCGACACATGCAAATCAAGTTCCGGCGCATGTTCACGCACAAACATGAAAACACCGGGATCAGCAACGATCAGACCATCCGGACGGACCTTGCGCACGGTATCGACATATTCCGGAAGCTTGTCGATATCCTTGTTATGCGAAAACAGGTTCAGCGTCAGATAAACGCGCACACCGTGGCTATGGGCAAAGTCGATGCCTTCGACCACGTCTTCAAGCGACAACTGGCTTTTGACACGCAAGGACAGGTCGGGCGTGCCCATGTAAACGGCGTCTGCACCATAAAGCACAGCCACTTTCAGTTTTTCGAGCGAACCTGCCGGCATCAGCAATTCGGAACGGCGCGATTGATTACTCATCACTTGGGTCTTTTCGTCGGTATGCGGGAAATCTCTCTGTCCCGTTTCATATGGGACTTGGCGCGCTTCATAACATGGCGCGACCAGATTTCCGACCAAAATCGCATATTCAAGCCCGTTTGCATAGGTCGCAGCCCTGCGTACCCGCCATGCCCGGTGCGCAGGGCTGCGGATTATCGTATGCCGACTGGGGGGGGATTGCAGCCAGACCGACGCTCAATCAGGCTTTGGAAACCGGATCCTGCGGATCGGGATCAATCGGGCGCGGACGGCCTTCATCGTCAAGGGCGACGAAGGTAAAGACGCCTTCGGTCACTTTATCAGACGTTTCGGCAAAGCGTGTCTGACGCCAGGCTTCGACATTGATGCGAAGCGATGTGCGCCCGGTATGGATGATTTCGGTAAAGAACGAAACTTCATCGCCGACATGCACCGGGCGCAGGAACGACATGGTATCGACAAAGACCGTGGCGGTTCTGCCCTTGGCCCGGCGTGCGGCTGCGGTGCCCGCGGCAAGGTCCATTTGCGACATCAGCCAGCCGCCAAAGATATCGCCGCTCGGATTGGTATCAGAAGGCATTGCAACGGCCCGGACCGAAGGTTGACGATCGGGAAGGATGTCCGTTGCGGTTTCTTTTGATGTCATTACAGGCGTTCCGAAATGGGTTATTCGCGCAACGTTACTTTAGTTTATCTAATTAAAGCCAGCGTAAAGTATCGCCAAATCAGGGCTCTACCAGATGTCACGTAGTCTGAAACACAATGCGGACCGGGCCGTTTCAGAGGTGAGTTTCAAGGGGAATTCAGCCATATTCAGAGCCTGACAAGAATTCGGATTTTTAATCTTGACCAAATGATCAGGATTGGACATGCTGTATCTGTCAGAGAGAGGCATCTGTACGTGTAATCAACCGGGGATAACCCCGAAACTATAATCACACGACAGATTAGATACTGGGAAAAGTCCGGCATTGTCCGGACGGATACGCCAAGAATGTCAGAACAGGAAGACCCAGAGTTGGTCGGGCTCGCCCGTCCGCGCACGCCATAAATCTATCCTGATCCCGTATGCGGGATCGCAGTGCCCGCGCTGGTCAGACTGTTTTTGCATTCTTGTTTTGTCTCTCGATGACATCAGGAGAGGACGCCTTTTTGGCAGGGAGACAAAACCAATGACCACCTTGCAGGCCAAGCAAGTTTCCAAATCCGGTGCCATCCATGGTGGGGCCGGGCACAATGCAGCAGATGACGGTTTTTCCGATCTGCATCCGGCATATTCCACCCTTCAGGCAATGGCAGAAAGCAATCGTTGCCTCTATTGCTATGACGCCCCTTGTGTCACCGCATGCCCGACATCAATCGACATTCCGACCTTCATCCGCAAGATCAGCACCGGCAACCCGGATGGGGCGGCAAAGACCATTTTGTCGGCCAATATCATGGGCGGCACCTGTGCCCGTGCCTGCCCGACCGAAGTTCTGTGCGAACAGGCCTGTGTGCGCAATGTCGCCGAAGATACCGCCGTTGAAATCGGAAGCCTGCAACGCTTTGCCGTTGATCATCTGATGGCGCGCGATCTGCCCCATCCGTTCAAGCGTGCGCCGGAAACCGGCAAGAATATTGCCGTGATCGGGGCCGGTCCGGCGGGGCTTTCATGTGCGCACCGTGCCGCTATGCTGGGTCACAATGTGACCGTATTCGAAGCCAAGGCAAAGCCGGGCGGTCTGAACGAATATGGTCTGGCCGCCTATAAGATGACCAATGATTTCGCCCAGCGCGAAGTTGAATTCCTGCTTGGCATCGGCGGCATTCGCATCGAATACGGCAAGGCGCTTGGCAAGGATATCAGCCTTGCTGCCCTTAAGGATTCCTATGACGCGGTATTTGTCGGTGTCGGTCTTGGATCGACCAACAATCTTGGACTTACGGGCGAAGATTTCCCGGGCGTTGATGACGCGATCAGCTTTATCGAGAAGCTCCGTCAGACCGAACCGAAATCCGACATGCCGGTTGGCAATAATGTGATTGTCATTGGCGGCGGTAACACCGCAATCGATGCCGCAGTTCAGGCCAAACGCCTTGGTGCCGATGAAGTCACCCTTGTTTACCGTCGCGGTGCCGAAAACATGTCGGCGACCGAGTTCGAACAGGATCTTGCGAAAACCAACGGTGTTGTCGTTCGCTATTGGGCCAAGCCCGTTGCGATCAAGGCCAATGGCAAGCTTCAGGGCATGGAGTTCGAGAAAACCGAACTGGATGCCAGCGGCAAGCTGGTTGGAACCGGCGAGACCTTTGAAGTGCGTGCCGACCAGATTTTGAAAGCCATCGGACAGAAAATCAAAACCGATGACCTTGCCGGAATGGAGATCGCCGGTGGCAAAATCGTGGTCGATGAAAACTATCAGACAACAGCCCCGGGCGTGTTCGCCGGTGGGGACTGCATCAAAAGTGGCGAAGACCTGACTGTTCAGTCGGTCGAGGACGGCAAACAGGCCGCCATCGCCATCGATGCATTCCTGAAATCCGCTTGAACCGTAGCCAAAGGGAGAGAGAAAAATGGCTGATCTAAGCTGCAAAATCGCCGGAATTGATTCGCTTAACCCGTTCTGGCTGGCCTCTGCACCGCCGACCGATAAGAAATACAACGTCGTTCGCGCCTTTGAAGCAGGATGGGGCGGGGTTGTCTGGAAGACGCTGGGCATTGATCCGCCCGTGATCAACGTATCGTCGCGTTATGGTGCCCATCATGACCAGAACCGCCGTCTGCTTGGCATCAACAATATCGAACTGATTTCCGACCGGCCGCTTGCCGTCAACCTTCAGGAAATCCGCGAATGCCGTGCGGAATATCCCGATCATGTCATTATCGGATCGATGATGGCCCCGATCGAGGAGCGCGCCTGGAAGGACCTTGCCCAGCAGATCGCCGAAAGCGGTGTGCACGGGATCGAACTTAACCTTGGTTGCCCGCATGGCATGTGCGAACGCGGTATGGGCTCGGCCATTGGTCAGGTGCCTGAAATGGTTGAGCAGGTCACCCGCTGGGTCAAGGAAAGCGTTGATATTCCAGTCTTTACCAAACTGACGCCAAACATCACCAATATCCTGTGGTCGGCCGAGGCTGCCTATAAGGGCGGGGCGGATGCGGTATCACTGATTAACACCGTTAACTCGATCATTTCGGTCGATATCGATCAGATGGTGCCCGAACCGATGGTCGATGGCAAAGGTACGCATGGCGGTTATTGCGGATCGGCAGTCAAGCCGATTGCACTGAACATGGTTGCTGAAATCGCGCGCAGCCCGGAAACGAAGAACCTTCACATTTCCGGTATCGGTGGCATCACCACCTGGAAAGATGCGGTCGAATTCATGGCGCTGGGGTCTAACGCGGTTCAGGTTTGTACCGCTGCGATGATCTATGGCTTCCGTGTGGTCGATGATCTGATCGACGGCATGAGCCAGTGGATGGATGACAAGGGCTACACCAGTGTCGAACAGTTCACCCGTGCCGCCGTTCCGCAGGTTGCGGACTGGAACGAGCTGAACATGAACTTTGACACCAAGGCCGTGATCAACCCGGATAACTGCATCGAGTGCGGCCGTTGCCATATCGCATGTGAGGATACCTCACATCAGGCAATCACCATGACCAACAAGCCTGAAGGCGGCCGTCTGTTCGAGGTTGTCGACGAGGAATGCGTTGGCTGTAACCTTTGCTATCACATCTGTCCGGTGCCCGATTGCATCACGATGGAACCGGTCAAAACCGACAAGCCGCCAATGACCTGGCCGGAACATCCATTGAACCCGATGCGTATGGCTGCGGAATAATCCATCAGCGCCACCAACCTAAAAGGATTGAATAATGACTCTTCAACCCAGTGTTCGAAATCTGTCAATTGACGGTGACCGCCTTTGGGACAGCCTGATGGAAATGGCCAAAATCGGCAAAACTGCAAAGGACGGCGTATGCCGTCTGGCGCTGACCGATCTTGACCGCGAAAGCCGCGATCTGTTTATCAAATGGTGCGAGGCCGAGGGATGCTCGATCCGCATCGACAAGATGGGCAATATCTTTGCCCGTCGTGAAGGCCGCAACCCCGACCTGCCACCGGTCGTGATGGGCAGTCACCTTGATAGTCAGCCGACCGGCGGTAAATATGACGGCGTTTATGGTGTGCTCTCGGGGCTTGAAGTCATCCGTGCGCTCAATGAAGCCAAATACGAAACCGAAGCCCCGCTGGAAGTTGTGTGCTGGACAAATGAGGAAGGCTCACGTTTTGCACCGGCAATGGTGGCATCAGGCGTTTTTGCCAAGGTGTTTGACCTTGAATACGGTCATTCACGGGCCGATGTTGACGGCAAGACCATGGGCGAGGAACTGACGCGGATCGGCTATATGGGCCCGGACGAGCCGACCATTGATGCCCATCCGATGGGGGCCTATTTCGAAGCCCATATCGAACAGGGCCCGATCCTTGAAGACGAAGGCAAGGATATCGGTATCGTCACCGATGCACAGGGGCAGCGCTGGTACGAAATCAAATTCACCGGTGTCGAAGCCCATGCCGGTCCGACCCCGATGAAAACGCGCAAGGATGCGTTGCTTGGTGCGGCGCGCGTGATTGATCTGGTCAACAAGATCGGTCTGGATCGATCCCCGCTTGCCTGTGCCACGGTGGGCATGATGCAAATCCATCCGAATTCACGCAACGTCATCCCGGGTGAAGTCTTCTTCACCGTTGATTTCCGTCATCCCGATGATGCGGTGCTGGCCGATATGGACAAGGCCCTTCGCGAAGGGGTGGAGAAAATCGCAGCCGAGATCGGCCTTCAGACCGAGCTTGAACAGATTTTCTATTACGCCCCGGTGCCGTTCGATGCATCCTGTGTTGATGCGGTACGCAAGGGTGCGGAACTTGGCGGGTTCTCGGCCCGTGAAATCGTGTCGGGTGCCGGGCATGATGCCTGCTATCTCGCACAGGTCTGCCCGACGGCAATGATCTTTATCCCCTGTGTGGACGGTATTTCGCACAACGAAATCGAGGAAGTCCACAAACACTGGTCGGATGCTGGCGGACAGGTTCTGCTGCACGCGGTTCTGGCCAAGGCTGACGAAACCGTTATGCAGAAATCAGACTGATTTCAGGATTTTCGATCTCCCGTGGCTGACCATGCAGCCACCCAGAGCGGGGCGGGTTTTATACCCGCCCTTCTTCTTGTCCGGATTTCGGGACTAGGCCGGGACCGGGTGAATGACCTTGGTAAAGGGTTCTTCCTGTCCCTCGGCAATCCAGTGCGCCCAATAGCGTTTCTGACCATTGCGATCATCCGGTTCAAGACACAGGAAGTTGCGCGCCCCGACAAATTTGACATCCGCCCCCGGCAGGTTTGCCATCCGCGACTGAATGCCCGGATCAATTTCCTTGTCGTTATCCAGCAGGTGGCGAAGGGCAAACAGTACCATCTTGCTTGGGGCCGGATGGACGATGGCCGATGAAATCAGCTGATTGATGACGCGCGTTTTGCCGCCATATTCCATGCGGTCATTTTGCAGAATACCAAGGGCTGCGACATGAACATCGCCCGACAGAATGGTGATCCGCATGCCGGTTTTCTGGAAATCAAAAAGGCGGTGAACCATGCGGGTGCGTTCGCCCTTGTGGCTTCGGCTGCTCCAGTGATCCTGAAGATCGTCTTCCAGTTCCTGTTGGCCGGGCACCACGCCAAGCAGGCTTTCAAGCACATTGAAATCGGGATAGACCACCGGAATGCTCGACATCACAAACAGATGTTTGATGTCGGCCAGACCCGAAACCCAGTCATAAATCTGTTTCCAGTGATCGTTTGACAGAACCTGACGCTGGCTGCGTTCGGATCGCATATCAAGGCACAAAATGGCGGTATCGCCAATCACATGGCCCATCGAAAACCCGTAATCGGGGGCCAGATAGGCGTCCGGCTTTTGAACGCCCGGCGCGATATGTTGCTGAAAGACGCCAAAGGCTTTGGTTGCGATGGCACCGATCCCCTGAAACACCGCACAGTCCTGACGGGCAGGCGGGTAGGAGCCCCAGCCATCAAAGATGTCATGGTCATCCCAGATCGCAATCGACGGGATGCTGGCCATCATGGCGCGGACTTCCGGCTGTGCCCAGCGTTCGGTGTAAAGGTTGAAATAAAATGCCTCGACCTGCTTTTCCATGATCTTGGTAAAGCTTGCCTTGTTTGCAGCGTCGTTGGGTTTGTTGTTCCATTCCTTGATGGATGGGACGACTTCCCAGATGGAATCCGCATAGACCTGATCGCCGCCCAAAAGCATCAGATGGATGGGCTTGTTGTCATGGCGTTTGGCCATTTCCTGCCACATCCGGTTTTTGACCTCGACACCTTTCATGACCTTTTGCGATGAAAACCCGTTGCAGGATGCATAGGACATGTTGGGTGCATCCCCCTTGGCGGGGAGGGCAATGTTATAATAGACACCGTCTTCAATGCTATAGGTCAGGGTGGCGGGCACATCGGCAAGTGCTGTATCAAAGGCGATGCAATGGGCAAAGCGGTTACCGTTTTGCCAGATCGTTTCCGGCTGACCCGCATTGGCTGCATGGGCGTTCGTAAAGAATATCGGGCAGGGCTGATCGCTGTCGGTGACGATCAGGGCACTTAGTTTCCAGCGATTGCTGGCCTTGTCATATCCCTTGAATGACAGAACGGGTCCCATCAGGATTTTCATTGATCCTCCCCTGCGGTGCGGGCCGCAAAATTAAAGTTTTCCTGAATATAACTTTGACAACTTTAAGTCGAAATCGACGGCAGGAAAAGAGGGCAGGGGCAAACATTCCTTATTCAAGCTGCTGATGGTCAGACCATCCTAGCTGCCGCTTTCGGCATTCAGAATGATGTGATTCTGTGTCCAGAGTTCGAGTGTCCCGTCTTCATCAAGGGCCTCGATCAGCAGATTGATATTTGCAATGTCGCGCACACAGGGGCTTGAGCGGGAAAACAGGAAAAGGACCTCGTTACGGACCAGTGGCGGTTCAACGGCTTTGATCTTGTCGGTCAGTTTGTCACGATACAGGTTGCTCAGACCGTCATAGCGGCCCAGCATGACGTAATCGACGCGACCATTGAGCAGGATATTGAAAATCTTGTTGCCGGTCGGCGAGAAAATCATATCAAGATTATCCTGCGCATAGCGATCCAGTTTGTCGCCATAACTGCCCCCTTGCGGGCGGGCACCGGTATAGCCGATCAGGTCTCGCAGTTCTTCGACATCAAAAAGATTGTCATGTCGTTGAAAGACCATGATGTCATCGGACGCAAAAGCCGTGCTGTAGTGGAACATCTGGTCGCGTTCCGTGGTGAAATAGGCCCCGGCAATGACATCAAGTTCACCCTGTTCGAGCATCTGCAAGGCGCGGGTCCAGGGAATTTCAAGCTGAAGCGACAGATGCGTGCCGGTTTGGGCGCTATAGCGACGCAAGATATCAATCGCAACCCCGACCTGCCGGCCATCGGCATCAATATAGGAAATCGGTTCCCACCCGTCCGCTCCGCCAACAGACATGGTACTGCAAGGCCGCATCAGCGTGCCGTTCAGGGGGGATTTTTCAGATCCATCCGCCGCAAGCGCAAGGCCGTCAAACAAGGAAATCAGGCCACCAACAAGGATGACTGCGATGCAAGCTCCTGCGACGCGGGTCGACGATATGTGACGCGTCATTTTGGTCCCGGGCAATCATGTTGCAGATACTGCGTCTACAGATTTGTCCGGTCGGACGTTTGCACAACTATGCAGAAGTGGTGCCAGTCCACCCCCTTTGAGGTGGTTCCTGGCGAATGATCAGTTAAGCCCGACGCCTTTCAGGATGATTTTAACAACATTTTCCTTGGCCTCGGCGAACTGTTCTTCGCTAAGCGGTTTGTCATTGTTGAAAATCTCGATCTGGCGGCCAAAGTCGGCATAGTGCTGGGTGGTGGCAAAGATCATATACATCAGCGAATAGGGTTCGATGTCATCCATCTTGCCTTCGTCGATCCAGCCCCTGATCACCACAACACGGCTATCAAGCCAATTCTTGACGGTGGTCGAGATGTAATCGGACGAGAATTTGGCCCCACGGATGATTTCATGGGCCCAAAGGCGCGAACCATAGGGGCGGGCACGCGACAAATCCATCTTGGCTTCGATATAGCCGCGCAGGATCACGGCCGGGTCGGCACTGTTGTCAAAGGTCATGGCGGCTTCAAGCCAGTGATCACAGACATCTTCCATGATCCGGCGATACAGCGCCTCCTTGGTGCTGAAATAGTAATGCACGTTGGCCTTGGGCACATTGGCGATTTCGGCAATACGTGCGGTGGTCGCCCCCTTGAAGCCGTAATCGGCAAAAACCTGTTCTGCGGCGGCAAGAATCTGTTCTTCGTTTTCCTGTCGGATCGCGGCCTTGTGTGCCCCGTTTACTGCGGGTTTGGCGCCTATCCGTGTGTCCTGTTTCGAGCCGCTTTTTACTGAGGTCATTCGTGCTCTCTGATTTGTGTCATTTATCTTGACCGTTTGGTCAGGTTAAAATAACCTCTACCACAAATATGCAAAAGAAACTTTTTTATGCGCGTCGTTCTTGACCAGGGTCGAGAGTCGGGTTTGTCCGAAATATCGAACAGCACCGATGAAAGATAAAGAGAAAATAGACGCCATAAATAAAAAACAGGGTCGCTGAAATGGTGTTTGACGGTCGAATATTCGAAACAATTTCCCGGTAGCGTTTAAGCTCTAGTGCGTGGGCGTGTCTCATGCTAACGATTTTTGCGCGCCTGCCTGTCAGGCCGTTCCGGAAATCGAATGTGCGACATTTTGGTCACTTGGCCAAATTTGTCAGGCAAACGGAATAAAAGATGTCAGATGCCGGAAATACGGGTGCCCGCCATCCGTCCGGGATCAGGGAAGTAATAAAAAAGGTACGGGAGACCTTTTATGACAGCCACCACGAAAATCAGCCGTCCGAACGATCTTTCAGCGTTCTGGATGCCTTTTACGGCCAATCGCCAGTTCAAGCAGACCCCACGTATGCTGGTCTCTGCCGATGGCATGTATTACAAAACCGACGATAATCGTGAAATCCTTGACGGTACTGCGGGCCTTTGGTGCTGCAACGCCGGTCACAAGCGTCCGAAAATCGTCGAAGCCGTCAAGGCGCAGATGGACGAACTGGATTATGCGCCAGCATTCCAGATGGGCCATCCCAAGGCGTTTGAACTTGCCAGCCGTCTGGCACAGTTGATGCCGGGCAATCTCAACCATGTTTTCTATACCAACTCCGGTTCTGAATCGGTTGAAACCGCCCTTAAGATTGCACTGGCCTATCACCGCGCACGCGGCGACGGTCAGCGTACCCGTCTGATCGGTCGTGAACGCGGCTATCACGGTGTTAACTTTGGCGGCATTTCGGTTGGTGGTATTTCGGGCAACCGCAAGACCTTTGGCCAGATGCTGGGCGGTGTTGACCATATGCGTCACACCTATCTGCCAGAAGAAAACGGTGTGACCCGCGGGATGCCCGAACATGGCGCGTTCCTGGCCGATGATCTTGAGCGCATTTGCGCGCTGCATGATCCGTCAACCATTGCCGCCGTGATTGTCGAGCCGGTTGCCGGTTCGACCGGCGTTCTGATCCCGCCGAAAGGCTATCTGGAACGTCTGCGCGAGATTTGCACCAAGCATGGCATCCTTCTGATCTTTGATGAAGTCATCACCGGCTTTGGCCGTCTGGGTGCGCCGTTCGCGGTTGACTATTTCGGTGTTCAGCCCGATCTGGTCACGACTGCAAAGGGCCTGACCAACGGGACGATCCCGATGGGGGCGGTCTTTGCGACCGACGAGATTCATGATGCCTTCATGACCGGCCCGGAAAACATGATCGAGCTGTTCCATGGCTATACCTATTCGGGCAACCCGGTTGCCTGTGCGGCTGGCCTTGCGACCCTTGAGACCTATGAAGAAGAAGGTCTTTATGAAAAGGGCAAGGAACTTGGCCAGTATTGGGAAGATGCGGTTCACAGCCTGATTGATCTGCCGCGCGTCAAGGATATCCGTAACCTTGGCCTGATCGGGGCGATCGAACTTGAAGGGATCGAAGGTTTCCCGACCAAGCGTGCCTTCAGTGCATTCCTCAAGGCATTTGAGAAAGGCATCCTGATCCGCACCACGGGCGATATCATTGCGCTTTCACCGCCGCTGATCATTGAAAAATCACATATCGATCAGCTGTTTGGTACATTGCGCGACGTGCTTAAAGAGATCGATTAAGATCGAAGACTGATACCCATCGCCCGGTGACGGGCGATGGGGGCTTGCCGGATCGACAAAAAAATACCTGATCTGGCAACGCCACGGAGGAAACATCTGTTTCGCGATTTTTCCGACCGCGTCCCGTCTGGGAACAGACCCGCATAAAAACAAAAGGGTCTTTGGGGCGCGTAAGGACATAAGTCCGTCAGACCACAAAAGTGGCAAGGACATAAAATATCAGATCAAGGAGGTATCTCGGATGTCAATGCTGAGAGGCGGCCTGATTCAAATGAGCCTTAAGGGTTCAACTGATCAGACCCCCGAAGAAATCCGCAAGGCCATGATCGACGCACATCTGCCCCTTATTGAAGAGGCGGGTAAAAAAGGCGTGCAGGTCCTGTGCTTTCAGGAGGTTTTCACACAGCCCTATTTCTGTCCGAGCCAGGACAAGAAATGGTACGCGGCCGCGGAAAAAATTCCCGATGGTCCGACCACACAACTGATGTGCGAACTGGCAGCCAAATACAAAATGGTGATCGTTGTTCCGATCTATGAGGAAGACATTACCGGGGTGTATTACAACACTGCTGCGGTGATTGACGCCGATGGCACCTATCTTGGTAAATACCGCAAAACCCATATCCCTCATGTCGCCGGTTTCTGGGAGAAATTCTTCTTCAAGCCGGGCGCTTCGGACTGGCCGGTCTTTGAGACCCAGTATTGCAAGCTTGGCGTTTATATCTGCTATGACCGCCACTTCCCGGAAGGCTGGCGTGCGCTGGCGCTTAATGGTGCGGAATATATCGTCAATCCGTCGGCCACGGTTGCAGGCGTCTCGGAATATATCTGGAAACTCGAACAGCCTGCATCGGCGGTTGCCAATGGCTGCTTTATCGGGGCGATCAACCGGGTTGGCCGCGAACAGCCGTGGGATATTGGCGAGTTTTACGGTCAAAGCTATTTCGTCAATCCGCGTGGCGAGATCGAAGCCCAGGCTTCGCGCGACAAGGACGAATTGCTGGTCCATGACATGGATATGTCGATGGTGCGTGAAATCCGCAATAACTGGCAATTCTTCCGCGACCGTCGTCCGTCGACCTATACGCGCCTGACGGACGGAAACTGATTTCTGGATACCGGCAAGCGGGCAAAGATCTGCTTGCCGTTTTGCTTTGACCGACATGAACGGGCCATGATCCCGTAATCCCGGCAATGACCGGGCAGACGCAACACATGCATCTGATCAAATGTTGGCAAGGTCCAGGGCAACGTCCCTGAAGGGAAGCTTCCATCGAGTGTGCCAGAAAAGTCTTTTCTGGTTCCGAGAGAGACATACGATCAGGGGAAACCCCATGACGCTAAAACAAGTCGTCAATAATGTTGCTGAGATGCCCGCATCAAAGAACGCAGTTGTTGATATCAAAAACCTGTCGCTGACCTTTCAGACGGCGGACGGTCCGGTTTATGCGCTTTCTGATGTTGATCTGACGATCAATGAAGGCGATTTCGTTTCCTTTATCGGCCCGTCGGGCTGTGGCAAGACCACGCTGTTGCGCGTGATCGCCGACCTTGAAAAGGCCACCGGGGGCGATATTTCGATCAATGGCGTTTCGCCCGAACAGGCCCGCGAAAACCGCGCTTATGGCTATGTGTTCCAGGCGCCAGCCCTTTTGCCATGGCGTTCGATTGAACGTAACGTCACCTTGCCGCTTGAAATCATGGAGATTTCCAAGGAAGAGCGGATCAAACGTGCGCATGAAGCCCTTAAGCTTGTTGAACTCAACGGTTTTGAAAAGAAATTCCCATGGCAGCTGTCAGGCGGGATGCAGCAACGTGCCTCAATTGCGCGTGCATTGTCATTTGATGCCGATCTGCTTTTGATGGACGAGCCGTTTGGCGCGCTTGATGAAATCGTGCGTGATCACCTTAATGAACAGCTTTTGAAGCTGTGGGCGCGCACCAACAAGACGGTGGCCTTTGTCACCCACTCGATCCCCGAGGCGGTCTATCTGTCGACCAAGATTGTCGTCATGTCACCGCGTCCGGGCCGCATCATTGATGTGATTGAAACCGATTTCCCGCGTGAGCGTAATCTTGATATCCGTGAAACACCGGAATTCCTCGAGATCGCGCATCGGGTTCGCGAAGGTTTGCGCGCGGGGCACAGCAATGACGAGTAACACTGCCACCATGACCGGGTCCCTTGCCGGACCGTCGATCTGGTCCCGGATGATGTCGGGACAGACCGGTCCGGTCTGTGTTGTTCTGATTGCACTGTTTGTTCTCTGGTATGTCGGCGCAGTCTTCATGAATGCACCGACCCAGATCGACAAATACAATCGTGCGGACCAGACCTGGACCACCAGCCAGTTGATCGAAGATACCCTGGCACAGGAACGCCCGATCCTTCCGGCCCCCCACCAGGTGGCACAGGAAATGTACAAGACCATCTTTGCCACCAGCATCACGTCAAAACGCTCGCTGGTTTATCACAGCTGGGTGACGCTTTCCTCGACCCTGCTCGGGTTCGGGATCGGCACCATTCTGGGCATTGTTCTGGCCGTCGGCATTGTGCATGTCATGACGCTTGAAAAAAGCCTGATGCCGTGGGTGATTTCATCGCAAACCATTCCGATCCTTGCCATTGCGCCGATGATCATCGTCGTTCTGGGGGCCATCGGGATCAAGGGCGTTGTGCCCAAGGCGGTGATTTCGACCTATTTGTGCTTCTTCCCTGTGACGATCAGTATGGTCAAGGGGCTTCGGTCGCCGCAAGTCATCCAGCTTGATCTGATGCGGACCTATAATGCCTCGAAATGGCAGACCTTCTGGCAACTGCGGTTGCCATCGGCGATGCCTTATCTGTTTGCCAGCCTGAAAGTCGCGATTGCGATCAGTCTGGTCGGTGCGATTGTCGGTGAATTGCCGACCGGTGCACAGGCCGGTCTGGGTGCACGTCTTCTGGCCGGGTCCTATTACGGTCAGACCATCCAGATCTGGTCAGCGCTTCTGACGGCGGCCTTTGTTGCCGCCATGATGGTGGTGATTGTCGGATGGTGTGAACGCCGCGTCCTTGCCCGGATGGGGGTAAAGGCATGACCGAGATGAAACTTGATAAATTCTGTCTGGTGGGCGCGATTGCAGCCCTTCTGGCGCTGATCTTCCCGCTTGCCGGTATTGATGCCGATACTGGTAAACAGGTCGCCTTTGTCAGTGATATTCCCGGTCTTGCCATTGCCATGGCGCTTTGCGTGATCGCCGGGGCGGCCTTTACCTGGCTTGGCGTGCGTTCCGTCATCAGTGGTGTGATCATTCTGGCCGTCGCGGTGTTTGGCTGCTGGCAGGCGATTGCGACGCTTTATGATCATGGTGTTGCGGGCTTTGCCGGGACCGGTTTCTGGTTGTTCATCCTTTCGCTTTGGGCCTTTGTCTGGCGCGGGATTGATGTGATTGCCAATTACCGTTCTCTGGAAACAGCCAAACAACAGATCGCCAATGTTACCGTGCCGGTGGCGTTCGGGTTTTGGCTTTTGTTTGTCTGGGAAGTTCTGGTTGCCGGATTTGGCGTGCCGCAGGTTCTGTTGCCGCCGCCCAGCATGATCGGTGTGCGGTTTGTTACCTCGACCGATATCATGGCGGCTGATTTCTATCAGACCTTTGTGAAGGCGGTTCTGAGCGGCTATGTGCTTGGATGTGGTTCGGCCTTTGTCATGGCAATTGCCGTGGACCGGGTGCCGTTCCTCAAACGCGGTCTGTTGCCACTGGGCAATATGGTGTCGGCACTGCCGATCATCGGGGTGGCACCGATCATGGTGATGTGGTTTGGCTTTGACTGGCAGTCAAAGGCCGCGGTGATCGTGATCATGACCTTCTTCCCGATGCTGGTGAATACGGTGACCGGGCTTAATGCGGCCGGAAAGCTTGAACGCGACCTGATGGCGACCTATGCGTCGGGTTACTGGTCGACGCTGTTCCGCTTGCGGTTGCCTGCGGCCATGCCGTTCGTATTCAACGCACTTAAAATCAATTCCACGCTTGCGCTGATTGGTGCAATCGTCGCCGAATTTTTCGGCACCCCGATTGTTGGTATGGGCTTCCGCATTTCGACCGAGGTCGGGCGGATGAATATCGACATGGTCTGGGCAGAGATCGCTTTGGCGGCCCTTGCGGGGACCGCCTTCTATGGGGCCGTGGCTTATATCGAGAGAAAAGCGACGTCATGGCATCCATCTTTTCGGGTACGTCGCCATTAAAGGCACAATCAAAGACGGCCCACCGGGAGGACTTGACTACAACCTGAGGAGACATCGACGAATGAAGAAATTGTTTGCGACTGCATTAGGGTTGAGTTTCGGTCTGACATCGCTTTCGGCGATGGCAGCAGATGAAGTAACCTTGCAGCTTAAATGGGTCACACAGGCCCAGTTTGCCGGTTATTACGTGGCACTCGACAAGGGTTTCTACGAAGAAGCCGATCTTGACGTGACCATCAATCCGGGCGGTCCGGATATCGCCCCGCCGCAGGTGATTGCCGGTGGTGGTGCAGATGTGATTATTGACTGGATGCCGTCCGCACTTGCATCGCGTGAAAAAGGCGTGGCGCTGGTCAATATCGCACAGCCCTTTGCCAAATCGGGCATGATGCTGACCTGCCTTAAGGAAACCGGTGTTGAAAGCCCGGATGACTTCCCGGGCCGTACGCTTGGCGTCTGGTTCTTTGGCAACGAATATCCGTTCCTGAGCTGGATGTCGAAGCTTGGCATTCCGACCGATGGCGGCGACAAGGGGGTTACGGTTCTTAAACAGGGCTTTAACGTTGACCCGCTGCTTCAGAAGCAGGCCGATTGCATTTCGACCATGACCTATAACGAATACTGGCAGGTGATTGATGCCGGTATCTCGGAAGGTGATCTCAAGGTCTTCAAATACGAAGATCAGGGTGTCGCGACCCTTGAAGACGGCCTTTATGTTCTTGAAGACAAACTCAAGGACCCGGCATTCGTCGACAAGATGGCGCGTTTCGTAGATGCCAGCATGAAAGGCTGGATGTATGCGAAAGAAAACCCGGAAGAAGCCGCAACCATCGTGCTTGATAACGATGCAACCGGTGCCCAGACCGAAAAACATCAGGTCCGCATGATGACCGAAATTGCCAAACTGCTTGGCGATTCCGGCAAACTCGACGAGGCAGCTTATCAGCGTACCGTTGACAGCCTGCTCTCTGGCGGTTCTGACCCGGTCATCACCAAGGAGCCGGAAGGCGCCTGGACCCATGCGGTGACCGACAAGGTCATGTAATCCGACTTTACCTGTCTGGCGGTGGCATCTTGCGCCGCCAGACAGAATTACCTCCCGAATTTGATGTGAAACGAGATGCCCCGGTGACGTCCGGGAATTGGGTGAAATGCCGGGATGGCCCGCAACTTTTCGCCAAACAGACAGACAAGGAGCCACCCATGTCCATGGTTATTCGTGGCGGAACCATCGTTACCGCCGATCTGACATACAAATCCGATATCCTGATCGAGGACGGCAAGATTGCCGCGATCGGAGACAACCTGACCGGGGACAAGGTGATCGACGCCGATGGCTGCTATGTAATGCCCGGCGGGATTGATCCGCACACCCATATGGAAATGCCCTTTATGGGGACCTATTCCGCCGACGATTTCGAAAGCGGCACCAAGGCGGCTGTTGCCGGTGGCACCACCATGGTGGTTGATTTCTGCCTGCCTTCGCCAAACCAGTCGCTGCTTGAAGCGCTTCAGGCGTGGGACAACAAATCATCCAAGGCGGTTTGCGATTATTCCTTCCACATGGCGATCACCTGGTGGAGCGAGCAGGTCTTTGACGAAATGAAGACCATCGTTCAGGAAAAAGGCATCAACACCTTCAAGCATTTCATGGCCTATAAGGGCGCGCTTATGGTGGATGATGACGAGATGTTTGCATCCTTCTCGCGCTGTTCGGAACTGGGTGCGATGCCGCTTGTCCATGCCGAGAACGGTGACGTTGTCGCCACCCTTCAGCAGAAATTGCTGGCCGAAGGCAATAACGGCCCCGAAGCCCATGCCTATTCCCGCCCGGTCGATGTCGAAGGGGAGGCGTGCAACCGTGCGATCATGATAGCCGATATGGCCAATGTGCCACTTTATATCGTGCATGTTTCCTGCGAACCGGCCCATGAAGCCATTCGTCGCGCGCGTGCCAATGGCAAACGCGTGTTTGGTGAACCGCTGATCCAGCACCTGATCCTTGATGACAGCGAATATAAAAACCCGGACTGGGATCATGCGGCACGTCGCGTCATGTCCCCGCCATTCCGCAGCAAGGAACATCAGGACGGTCTGTGGAACGGTCTGGCATCGGGCAGCTTGCAGGTTGTCGCGACCGACCATTGCGCCTTTACCACCGAACAGAAACGCTATGGCGTTGGCGATTTCACCAAGATCCCGAACGGCACGGGCGGCCTTGAAGACCGCATGCCGCTTCTCTGGAGCTATGGTGTCAATACCGGTCGCCTGACCCCGAACGAATTCGTGGCGGCAACCTCGACCAATATTGCCAAGATTCTCAATATCTATCCGCGCAAGGGTGCGATCCTTGTCGGGGCGGATGCGGATCTTGTGGTCTGGGATCCGAAGGCGTCGAAAACCATTACCGCCAAGCACCAGCAATCGACCATCGATTACAACGTGTTTGAAGGCATCGAGGTCACCGGTCTTCCGCGCTATACGCTCAGCCGTGGTCGCATCGCCGCCGAGGAAGGTGTGGTTCTCGCCAAATGCGGCGACGGCGAATTCATCGCCCGCGAACCCTATCCGGCAGTCAACAAGGCGCTGTCGAAATGGAAAGAAATCACCTCACCTCGCAAGGTCGAACGCAGCGGCATTCCCGCAGGCGTCTAGGCGGCGAACCGAACGAACAAACAGAAACAGGGCAGCCATTGGCTGCCCTGTTTTGCTTTAGGAGTTCTGTGGGAATTCTTTGGGATCTCAGCGGCGCGGTCAGGTCGGGCTGAACAGTTTCAGCATGACGATCCCGCCCAGGATCATGCAGATCGCGATCAGGCGACCGATACTGGCCGCTTCACCCAGCATGACAATGCCGAAAATCACCGCGCCCACTGCGCCAATGCCGGTCCAGATGGCATAGGCCGTGCCAAGCGGAATGGTGCGCATGGCAAGGGCCAGCAACCAGAAGCTGCCGATCATGGTGACAAGGGTAAAGATGGTCGGGATCGGTTTGGTGAAACCTTCGGAATATTTCAGGCCCGACGCCCAGCAAACTTCCAGA
Organism: Thalassospira profundimaris; assembly: GCF_003326795.1. Classification (GTDB taxonomy): domain Bacteria; phylum Pseudomonadota; class Alphaproteobacteria; order Rhodospirillales; family Thalassospiraceae; genus Thalassospira; species Thalassospira profundimaris_C. The sequence continues at coordinate 120,391 of NZ_JPWI01000013.1, forward strand.
ACACCGGCGATAATCAATGCAATCCAGGCCATGGGTGGCCTCCTGTCTTAAGGGGCCGTCCCCATTGATCCTGTAACGACATCCGGTCGTCCGGATATCGAGGCGGCAAGCCGCAATGTCTGAACCAAATTTTAGGACAAAGAGACAAGATCGGCAATGCAGAAATGCTGCATTGCGGCAATGTCGGAAATGTGAGGAAACTTCAGGAAACATGCCGAAATTCTAAATTAAATATCGCCATAACCCTGTGTGCACGGGGCATTTTTATTGTGCAATTTGTAGCCCCCGGACATATGATTGATTGTATTGGTATAACGTTCTTCAATCTTGAACTCTGCCTGTGGCGCAAACCGGGAATTGCCCCGGTTGCCTGTCCGGGCAGGCATGTTAAGGGCATCACATGCAATCAACTTTCGCAGTTTTCTCGGTCGCTTTTGTTGTGCTGGCCGCCGTTCTGACCTTTATGAGTGTCAAGATCGTCCCGCAAGGATACGAGTTCACAGTTGAACGATTGGGGCGGTATCTGAAAACACTTGATCCCGGCCTGCATGTGCTTATTCCGCTGTTTGATCGTGTCGGACAACGCATGAGCCTGATGGAACGCGTGCTTGATATTCCAAGTCAGGAAGTGATTTCCAAGGATAACGCATCTGTGGTTGTTGATGGCGTGGTGTTCATCCGTGTGACCAATACCAAGGATGCGTCCTATAAGGTCGAAAGTCTCGATTACGCGGTTCAGAACCTTGCCATGACCAACTTGCGCAGTGTTCTGGGGTCGATGGAGCTTGATGAAATGCTGTCGAACCGCGAAAAGATCAGCGCGTCGCTTTTGATGGTTCTTGATGAAGCCACCAGCGATTGGGGGGTGAAAATCACCCGTGTTGAAATCAAGGACGTCAATCCGCCGGAAGACCTGACCGAAGCCATGAACCGCCAGATGAAGGCCGAACGCGAAAAGCGTGCCCTGATCCTTGAGGCCGATGGCGAACGCGAAGCAAATATCAAACGTGCAGAAGGTGAAAAGTCCGCAGCAGTTCTGGCCGCCGAGGGGCGCATGATTGCTGCCGACCTTGATGCGCAGGCCCGTGAACGTACGGCTGCCGCCGAGGCCAAGGCAACCGAGATTGTCTCGACTGCAATTCGCGATGGTGACATTCAGGCAATCAATTACTTCGTTGCCCAGAAATATGTTGAATCGCTTGGGCAAGTTGCCTCAAGCCCCAACAGCAAGCTGGTCTTCATGCCATTGGATGCATCCGGAATTGTGGGATCGATCGGCGGGGTTTCCGAACTGATCAAGACGATCTCCCAGAAAGACGGCAAGTAACCGACATTTGGAAGTGTTGCGATGGACATGTTTTCGAACCTTGCGGTCGAGTTCTGGCACTGGTGGATACTGGCCTGTGTGTTTCTCGTCCTTGAAATGGTGCTGCCCGGGATCATCTTTTTGTGGTTGTCGATTGCCGCTGCGATTGCGGGGATCATCCTTTTGATCGTTCCTGACATCTCGCCGGAATTCCAGCTGATCGCATTTGGCGTGCTGAGTGTGATTGCGGTGCTGGTTGGCAGGCGTTTTCTGAAACCCGGCCGTTCGGGCACGACGGACGAGGATGTCAGCAGTGCCAGTTCTTCACTGGTTGGCAAAACCGCAATCCTGACCGAAAAAACCGTCAATGGTCAGATCCGTCAAAGCGTGTATGGCTCAAGCTGGGTTCTGGTCGCCGAACGTGACCTTCCCAAGGGACAGAAAGTGCGTGTCAGTGAGGTGAGTGGCAGCAAGCTTCTGATCGAGCCGGTAATGACCGATCCGGAAGAAACCTGATTGCGACTTTACTGTCGTTTGGACGGCTTCTTTAATCCTGACCTCGTTCAATGTGCCGATGTATTGTAAGATCATCGGCACATTTTATATCCAGCTGAAATCCCGGATCCATCGCATGTCATACGGGTCACAAAGTGACAATCATTCAGGCGTAAATATCGCTGGCCTTGTCCTTGCCGGGGGGGAAGGACGCCGGATGGGCGGGGATAAGCCGTTTCGCGAAATCGCCGGTCGGTCCCTGATATCTCTTGCGATTGAAACTGCGCAGCGGCAATGCGGGCATGTGATGATCTCGTCCAATCAATCGCCAGACACCTTTGCCGGTTTTGATATTCCGGTGGTGGCAGATGCTCCTGTACCGGGGCAGGGGCCGCTTGGCGGGATTCTTGGTGGATTGACGGTGATGTCTGATGCGGTGGACTGGCTGGTGACCTTTCCGGTTGACTGCCCGGTGGTGCCCGATGATATGGCACAGGAACTGATTGCTGCGGCAAGGGAGGCGGGGAGCAAAGCCGCCTTCGTTCGTCACGGGGAACGGGACCACTACCTGTCATCGGCATGGCACCGGGATTGTGCGCCGGTGATTGCAGAATTATTGAGCAATGAGCAATATCGGGTTCGTGGACCGCTGATGGCGGTCGATGCGATTGCTGTGCCCTTTGCCATTGATCCCGATCAGCCGACCCTGTTTGCCAACGTCAATACAGGTGACGATCTGGCATCCCTTGCGATGATGCTGAGCAAGGATGATCTGGCCGGGCGATAGGATCGCGCCGGTCAATCAGGGTGTTGCAGCCGCCCAGCGGTCATAGAATGCTTCAAGTTCCTGACGGTTTTGCTGGTCGGAAAGCAAGCTGTTAACAGCATCAATGATTTGTTGGGCCTGCTTTTTATCTCCGCTGCAGGAAACCGGTAACGGCCGGACAGGCACACCCATGATCGGGACCGGTATGGTTTCCCGCCCCAGTTCCCCGGCTTCGCGGTAATAGTTCACATTGACCTGATAGCTGATGAAGCCGTCGATACGACTGACATCAAACAGGCGGATGGTCATTTCTGTGGTCCCGGCGCTTTGGGTCATTTTCGATTGCAGGAAATCATTCACGCCGGGCACCAGTGCCTCGTCAAAGCGATATCCGACCGGCATGCCAATCGACAATTTGTTCTGATGGGCCAGAAGACCAAGATCAACCATGCCGTCACGCATGGCATAGCGCAGCTCGTTGAGTTTTTCGGGCGCGATGAACATGGTTAATGCCTGCAACTCCAGGAGCGGATCAGAAAAGATCAGGAAGTTGCGTCGATAGTCACTTTCGTAAAGAAAGTTGGAGCACATGAATTCACCCTTGGCCATGACATCAAGGGCCCTGGGGATCGGGACCATACGCTTTTCATGACGGTAACCGGGAAGATGGCTGATCAGCCAGTCTGTTGTGCGTTGCAGATATCCGTCACCCGCAGATGGGCCATCGACGATCACAGCAGGAGGTGACGGGGCCTGTTGCCAAACAATCAAAGGGAGGGCAGGATCTGCTGCCTGTGCCTTGCCACCAGATTTCACGAGGCTGGCCGCTGACAGGTAACAGGCAACGGTCAGGCCACTGATCATCAGATATCGAGAAAACTCTCCCACGTCAGATCCCCGCGATTATGCATTAGCATTATGTGTTAGACGGAGGGGGGAGGCAAGGTTGAAAGTCCGGTAATTTACTGTTCTGTCACCGCACGGCGCAGGCCTTCCAGGGGGTCCATGGCTTATAGTTTTCAAAGAAAGTGGCAAGGAACTGGTCAACGCGTTCGCGGTTTGCCGCACGGGCTGTGTCGTCAAGGTCCTTGTCAAATTTTCCACAGTTTTTCTCAACTGCGTCGCCGATGGTTTTCCAGTCGACATCTTCGTTATGACCGGGAAGGCCGGTGGCAATCGCGCACCAGCCAACCGCCTCGGCGGTGTCGTTGACTGAACGGGCTTCTTCGGCCAGATAGGCCGCAGCGCGCATTTCGCCGTTCTGGGCGGCGGCGCGAAGATACTGATACCGTCCGCTGTCGGTTTTGGTGAACCGGTTGGCAAGCAATGTTGCTGCCCGCGGATCACCAAGTTCCCAAGCCTTTTCAAGCAGGGTTTTTGCCGTGTCATTGTGACCCTGATCCATGGCGTCGAGTGCCAGCCACAGCATTGCCTGTGTTTCGCCCTGATCGGCACTTTGCTGATACAGGGCACGGATCTGATCTTTGGGGGCCTGGGAAGCTTCGGCTTTGCGCGCCAGAATGATGCTGGCATCCGGTTGCCGGTTATGTGCGGCCTTTTGCATCAAATCCCAACCGGTATCCTCATTGGCCGGGATGCCGGCACCATTGATCATCTGACAGGATAAAAGATATTGCGCGGTGGCATCCCCATTCTCGGCCAGAGGTCCAAAGATGGCTGCGGACTTTTCAAAATCGCCCTGGCGATAGGCCGTCATGCCATCATCAAGTGCAGAAGCGGCCAAAGCAGGCGCGCTGATACTGGTCAGGGCCGTGGCGATGACAAGAGCCGATGCTGACAGGCGCAGGCCGGTTGCTGTGGAGCCGATCCGGGGCGCGTTCAGAAAGTTGACGATCATGTTTTTCATAGCATTCTGTCTAACATTGTTGCTGCCCTGAGCGAGAGAAAAAATGCCGGAACCGGTTGGGTACATACCCGCTCGGTCCCGGCGAGGTGCGCTCATGGCAGGGAGTATGGTTCCCGGGTTGACCCGGTCGTCTGATTTGCAGGTTGTTCCGAGCGGATCGAGGTCAGGAAATCACGCACACGGCTGCCCAGATCGTCAGACTGGCTGCGCAGGCGATCCGTTGCCTGACGCAAGCCGTCAACAGCCTGAAGGTTATCATCAGCAGCTGTGCTGACTTGCGCGATTGTGCCGTTCATTTCACTGGCAGCAGTGGCCGATTGTTCGACATTGCTTGCGATTTCGGCAACGAATTCCTGTTGCTCGTTAACCGCATCCGACATTTCGCCCACCGTTTCGTGGATGCCGGTTATGCTGTCCCGGATGCCGGCAATTGCCTGAACCGCGATGCCGGTGGTGGACTGGATTTCAGTGATCCGCTCGGCAATCCGGTCGGTGGCCGACCCGGTCTGATTGGCAAGATTTTTGACTTCCTGTGCGACCACGGCAAAGCCCTTGCCTGCCTCGCCAGCGCGGGCAGCTTCAATCGTGGCATTGAGCGCAAGCAAATTGGTCTGGGCGGCAATATCCTGAATCAGGCTCAGTATTTCGCCGATTTCCTGCGCACCGGTTTCAAGTTCATGCATCGTGGCATTGGTGCGCTGGGCTGCTTCAACGGCACTGGTGGCTGCGCCGACCGATTTCTGGGCACGATGACCAGTATCACGCACCCGGTCCGATAGTGACTGGGTCGCATCGGACACGGACGCCATATTGATCGAGATTTCCTCGGATGCACCGGCGACGCCGGTGGCATTGGTCGAGGCGATCTGGGCGTGATCACGGACCTGATTGGACGTTGCCTGAATGTTTTCGGCTTCGCGAGCAACACCCTCGGCAACCTGCATGATCGATGCTTCAAATGCATCGGCCAACTCAAGCATATCCTGCCGACGCTTGGCTTCGGCATGTTCGCGTTCGCGGGCGACTTTTTCCTCGGCCTGCTGTGCCGCAAGGCTGGTTTCACGGAACTGGCCAAGGATTTCAGCCATGCGGCCGATCTCATCGCGGCCGGTGTCCTTTACCTCGGTTGACAGATCACCATTGGCGACCTGACGCATGCCGTCTATCACGCGCAACAGTCGTTTGATCAGGTTCCCACGGACATAGAAGATCAGGATTGCCAGTGAAATCACCAGAACAGCAGCACCGATAAACGCAATCAAACGCTGATCCTGAACCACTTGCGATACGGCATCGGACGCATTGCTGTCGACATCGGCTCGTTTGCTGTCGACCATCACCGAGATCGATTTGGAAAGTGCTTCGGCAGTTGCGATTGTTGCGTTCAGGTTTTTTTCGGTCTGATACTGGTTTTCCCATTCGGTTTCGCGCAGGTCAAACACGCTGGTTCGTCCCTTGCCAAAGGCCATCAATGCCTTGGCAAGGTCACGTATCTTGTTGCCGTCATCATTGTCAGGCAGTTCTTCGAGGGCATCGGTAATGCGCAGCTCGGCCCAGTTCCACTGATTGCGAACTTCGTCCATGGCTTCGCCTTCGGGAACGGCAATACCGGCCGTCAGCATCCCGAACGCAAGGTTCACATTGGCACGGATTTCAGCAATCAGCTGTGAAAATGCAATGGTTTCTTCAAGTTTTGTTGCGGCATCCGTGTTGCCACTGGAGACCCTTGAAATACCACGCGCAACATCGATGTCGACCACCTCGATCAGGGGGCTTAGAAACTCGGAAAGATCGCGATAGGCAAACACCATATCAAGTGTAAGATCACCTCGTTTCTTTTCAATATCCAGACGCCGGGTGGTCAGTTCGTGCAGCGTGTCGCGATGGGCGACAATTTCATCAAGTTGTGCTGTCAGGGTGGCAACAGCGTCGACCAGTTCTGGTTCTGAGGTCGACGGGGGCATTTCGGATGTCCCGGATGCATCGCTGCTCTGGCTATTTCCGGTTTCTGCTGCTGGCGGTTCTGTGACCGGCGAGGACACAGAAATATCAATCATGACCGGTTCGGGGTTGGCTGCGGCAATTTCAGCAAGGCGCGTTCGCGCGTCACTGATCAGTTGATCAAGCCTGTTTTCGGTCAGGGCCAGTTCATCGGCATTGCGCGATGCCGCCAGAACCGGCGCCTGTGCCGCAAGGCCAACACCGTTCATTGCCAGTTCCATCTGGCGAATGATGGATGGCAGGCTATCGGTTGTGATGTCAGCGACAAGATCGCGGCTGTTACCAAATGACACCCATGATACAGCCGATGAAATGCCAGCCAGTACCAGAATCAAGGCAAAAGAAGCCATGAGCCGACCTTGAATGCCAAGGCCCGCGCGACGTTTTTTAATGGCGGTATTCACTGTTTCCTCCCTGTCTGGCCCGCTGATTATGTTTTGATTGGGCAGACATTCCCTTTTGGGACATGTGCATCCGTTGTTCGGATGTCTCGGGTCTTATGACTTAATGAAATACGCGTCGGTAAAATGAATGATCTTTAAACAGGAAGCAGTCCTGGTCGGGACGGCCGGGGATGAAAAACATCCCCGGCACCCCCAGTAGTGTGGCTCTTAGTTTTTCTGAGCCGCACGCCATTCCGCGATCAGATCGTCATAATTGACGGTCTCACCCTGCGGTTTTTCGTTAGCGAGTTTCGCTTTCGGTGCACCCGGCTGGTCGAACCAGTACTGTGCATCACGCTCTTCGTTCAGTTTCGGAGCACATTCGCCACCGATGCCTGCACGCTCAAGACGCTGGAGAACCTGGTCCATAGATTTGGCAAGGTTGTCCATTGCTTCCTGCGGAGTACGTTCGCCGGTTACAGCTTCGGCAACGTTCTGCCACCAGAGCTGAGCCAGTTTCGGGTAATCCGGAACGTTGGTACCGGTCGGCGACCACTGGACGCGGGCCGGGGAACGATAGAACTCGACCAGACCACCCCAGTTCGGTGCGATATCGGTCATTTCCTGGGTGTCCAGGTCAGACTGACGGATCGGGGTCAGACCGGTAAGGGTCTTTTTCAGCGAGACCGACTTGGAGGTCACGAACTGTGCATAGAGCCATGCGGCTTTACGGCGCTCAAGCGGGGTGGACTTCATCAGAGTCCAGGAACCCACGTCCTGATAACCAAGCTTCATGCCTTCTTCCCAGTACGGGCCGTGCGGCGAAGGTGCCATACGCCATTTCGGCGTACCGTCTTCGTTCACAACCGGGGTGCCTTTTTTCGCCATATCGGCGGTGAAGGCGGTGTACCAGAAGATCTGCTGAGCGATCTGGCCCTGTGCCGGAACCGGACCTGCTTCACCAAAGGTCATGCCAGCTGCTTCTGCAGGAGCATAGGCCTTGAGCCAGTCAATGTATTTGGTCAGGGCGTAAACAGCCGCCGGACCGTTTGCTGCACCGCCACGGGTTACGCTCGAACCAGCCGGTGCGCAACCTTCAACACGGATACCCCATTCGTCGACCGGAAGGCCGTTCGGAAGGCCCTTGTCGCCTGCACCTGCCATCGACAGCCAGGCATCGGTAAAGCGCCAACCCAGCGACGGGTCTTTTTTACCGTAATCCATGTGGCCATAGACTTTCTGGCCGTCGATTTCCTTCACGTCATTGGTGAAGAATTCCGCGATGTCTTCATAGGCCGACCAGTTGACCGGAACGCCAAGGTCATAGCCGTATTTGTCTTTGAACTGCTTCTGCAGGTCTTCACGCTGGAACCAGTCGTAACGGAACCAGTAAAGGTTCGCGAACTGCTGGTCAGGAAGCTGATAAAGCTTGCCATCCGGACCGGTGGTGAAGGACAGGCCGATGAAGTCTTCGAGATCAAGGGTCGGAGAGGTAACGTCTTTACCTTCGCCAGCCATGAAATCAGACAGCGGCACAACCGCGTCATAACGCGAATGGGTACCGATCAGATCCGAGTCATTGATGAAGGCGTCATAGATGTTACGGTTCGACTGCATCTGGGTCTGCAGTTTCTCGATAACGTCGCCTTCACCGATCAGGTCGTGGGTCAGGTTGATCCCGGTGATTTCCGAGAAGGCCTTTGCCAGAACCTTGGACTCATATTCATGCGTGGTGATGGTTTCGGACACCACGTTGATGTCCATGCCACGGAACGGCTCAGCTGCCTTGATGAACCATTCAAGTTCGGCCATCTGGGCGTCTTTGTTCAGGCTCGACGGCTGGAATTCGCTGTCGATCCATTTCTTGGCCGCGTCAGTGTACTGGTCAGCCATTGCCGGGTTTGCCAGCACTGCAAGACCAAGAGCGACTGCGACGGCACTGCCTTTAATAACGCTCGAAGCGCCTTTGGCTTTAACGATCATGTCGTTTTCTCCCTGGTTGTCTTCCTTTTTGCTCATCCGGATAAAACCCGGTCACCAACGGTAGGGGAAGACAGACAACCCGCCGTGATGAATATCAAAGGAACGGCACTGCGAAAGATCACAGTACCGTTCCGAAGGTTTAGCCCCAGCGCATCACAATGATGAGCCAAGCAAGCGCGATAACCGAACCGATCCAAAGTGCAAGATCGGTAAATGCCAGCCATCCCAAATGGATATAGGCCGCGCCAAGCAGGCTGATAAACAGGCGATCACCGCGTGTGGTGGTCAGCGGCAAAAAGCCGCGCCGCGGAACGGTTGGTGAAACCGCCTGCCAAATTCCCATCCCGATCAGCATCAGGATGATGCAGCTGAAGAACACAGCGGTAATCGGGGTCCAGGCCATCCAAGACATGTTGATATTCCTCCTGTTTGCCGATTACACGCGACCCATCGCGAAACCTTTGGCGATGTAGTTGCGAACGAACCAGATCACCAAGGCGCCCGGGACAATTGTCAAAACACCAGCTGCAGCAAGAACGCCCCAATCAAGGCCTGATGCCGAAACCGTACGGGTCATGGTGGCCACGATCGGTTTTGCATCGACCGAGGTAAGCGTACGGGCCAGAAGAAGCTCAACCCAGCTGAACATGAAGCAGAAGAAGGCCGTCACACCGATGCCCGAACGGATCAGCGGAATGAAGATCGTGGCAAAGAAACGCGGGAACGAGTAACCGTCAATATAGGCGGTTTCATCGATTTCCTTTGGAATGCCCGACATGAAGCCTTCAAGGATCCAGACGGCAAGCGGCACGTTGAACAGGCAGTGTGCAAGGGCCACAGCAATATGGGTGTCAAACAGGCCGACACTTGAATAGAGCTGGAAGAACGGCAACAGGAACACGGCTGGCGGTGCCATGCGGTTGGTCAGAAGCCAGAAGAACAGATGCTTGTCGCCGGTAAAGTTGAACCGCGAGAAGGCATAGGCCGCAGGCAATGCGACAACCAGCGAAATCACAACGTTGATGCCCACATAGATCATCGAGTTGATATAGCCCGAATACCAGGCCGGATCGGTCAGGATCGTCGCATAGTTTGCCAGCGTCGGATTATCCGGGAACAGGGTCATTGCCCCCAGGATTTCCGTATTGGTTTTGATCGACATGTTGAACAGCCAATAGATCGGCAGCAACAGGAACAGAATGTAAATAAGAAGTCCGATATGACGTTTCTGGAACTGCATTTTATTGTTCCTCCCGCTTTCCGGCGTTCATCACGACGGTATAGAAAACCCAGCAAACCAGCAGAATGATCAGGAAGTAGACCAGCGAGAAGGCCGCTGCAGGACCAAGGTCAAACTGGCCGACCGCCATACGGGTCAGGAACTGGCTGAGGAAGGTGGTTGCGTTACCCGGACCGCCACCGGTAAGGACGAACGGCTCGGTATAGATCATGAAGCTGTCCATAAAGCGCAGCAGAACACCGATAACGAGAACCGACTGCATTTTCGGAAGCTGGATAAAGCGGAACACGGCCCAGCGCGATGCGCCGTCAATCTTGGCTGCCTGATAATAGGCATCCGGGATCGACCGAAGACCGGCATAGCACAACAGAACAATCAGGCTGGTCCAGTGCCACACATCCATGACAAGAACGGTGACCCATGCATCCATCGGGTTCTGGGAATAGTTATAGTCAATGCCCATCATGTTGATGACATAACCGCCAAGACCGATGTCGGCACGGCCGAAAATCTGCCAGATGGTGCCAACCACGTTCCATGGAATAAGCAGCGGCAGCGCGAGCAGAACCATCGAGGCCGAAACGCCCCAGCCCTTGCGCGGCAGGGTCAGTGCAACCGCAATGCCCAGCGGAATTTCGATGAACAGAACGCTCAGCGTATAGATGATCTGACGGATCAGCGCATCATGCAGGCGGCTGTCGCCCAGAACCTGTTCGAACCATTCGGTGCCGACAAAGAAACGGGTTTGCGGGTCAAAAATGTCCTGAACCGAATAGTTCACAACTGTCATCAGCGGAATGATCGCGCTGATGGCGACGATAAAGAAGACTGGCAGGACGAGGAACCAGGCCTTGTTGTTGGTAATCTTGTTCATTTCCCCATCCCCCCTTACGCGACCAACTGACTGTCGGCGTAAAGTTTGGTCCATTCCGGTGCGAAACGCAGAACGCCGGACTGGCCGACAACCTGTTCGTCTTCACCGAGTTTGACCTTGATTTCAGATGCACCAAAACGGGTGGTCGCGATCTTGTACTGACCGAGATCCTCGACCTTGATGATATTGACATCAACACCATCGCTGCCTTTGGCAGCATCACCGGTTTCAAGGGTCAGGAATTCCGGGCGGATGCCCAGCTCGATCTTGCCGGTCTGTTTGGAAACGGCTTCAAGGAGACGGTCCGAAAGACCGATACGCTGACCATCGACCCAGGCCGCACCATCATCAATCTTGCAATCCATGATGTTCATGCCAGGGCTCCCGATGAAGTAACCGACAAAGGTATGAGCCGGATTTTCAAACAATTCCTGCGGCGTGCCCAGCTGAACAACCTTGCCGCCATACATGACGACAACCTTGTCAGCAAAGGTCAGGGCTTCGACCTGATCATGGGTGACATAGACCATGGTCGGGCGCAGTTTGTTGTGAATTTCCTTGAGCTTGCGGCGCAGAACCCATTTCAGATGCGGGTCGATCACGGTCAGCGGTTCGTCAAACAGGATGGCCGAAACATCGTCACGAACCAGACCGCGCCCAAGCGAGATCGTCTGTTTTTCATCCGCGCCAAGGCCGCGTGCCTTTTGTTTGAGCTTGCCGGTCAGATCCAGCATTCCGGCGATTTCCCGCACACGCGCATCGACGCGTTTTGCATCAACGCCGCGGTTGCGCAGCGGAAAGGCAAGGTTTTCGTAAACCGTCATGGTGTCATAGATCACCGGGAACTGGAAAACCTGCGCGATGTTGCGTTCTTCCGGAGCCAGATTGGTGACATCCTTGCCATCAAACAGGACCTGGCCATGTGACGGTGTCAACAGGCCGGAAATAATGTTCAGAAGGGTGGTCTTACCACAGCCCGACGGGCCGAGAAGGGCATATGCACCGCCATCTTCCCAGACATGTTCCATACGGCGCAGGGCATAATCCTCGTCCGTTTTCGGATCGGGGAAATAGGAATGCGCAAGGCCTTTAAGATCAATACGTGCCATTTTTCTATCTCACCTTACGCCGCTTTGCCGTTGGAAATTTCGACCGGCGGGGCGGCCACGAGTTTGCCGTTTGCATCAAAGGCAAACAGACGTGTCGGATCGACATAGAACGATGTGGCTTCGCCCAGACGCGGGTTGTGAACACCTTCTTCCTGGATTACCCAGGACACATCATTGAAATGCACATGAACAAAGGTTTCCGAACCAGTGATTTCGGCCAGTTCGACCTGTCCCTGCATGGCGATCGTGTCTGCACCGGTCGGATCAACCGACAGATGGTTGGCACGAATACCAAGGGTGTAAGTCCCGTTCGAAAGATCGGCCAGATGACCGGAAAGCGGAACCTGATGGCCCGATTTCATAAAGATCGCACCATCGCGGACTTCGGCATCAACAAGGTTGATTGGCGGGTCGGAAAAGATCAGGCCGGTCTCGACATAGGCCGGGTTGTGATAAACCTGTGTGGTCGGGCCAAACTGGGTAACGCGCCCCTGATGCATGACCGCGCACTTGCCGCCCAGAAGCAATGCTTCCATCGGTTCGGTCGTGGCATAGACAACAATGGTGTCGCGTTCAGCCAGAAGGTTCGGGATCTCTTCACGCAGTTCTTCGCGCAGCTTGTAGTCAAGGTTGACCAGCGGTTCGTCCAGCAGCAGCAACTTGCAATCCTTGACCATGGCGCGCGCCATGGCGGTACGTTGCTGCTGACCACCGGAAAGTTCCTGAGGCAGACGATCAAGCAGATGTTCGATATGCATCAGTTCGGCGGTCGAGCGGACACGCTTGTCGATATCGGCCTTGTCAACGCCCTGAAGTTTTAGCGGTGATGCGATATTGTCATAGACATTCATCGACGGGTAATTGATGAACTGCTGATAGACCATGGCAACGTTGCGCTTTTGCACAGCCATGCCGGTCACATCAACATTATCGACCAGAATGCGACCGCTGCTTGGCGGTTCGAGACCGGCCATGATGCGCATCAGTGTCGTTTTACCGGCCAGGGTCCGTCCCAGAAGGACGTTGAACGATCCCGGTTCCAGCGTCATCGACACATCGTCGATGTGGGACTCCCCTCCCACGGTCTTGGTTATGTTTTCAAGCGTAAGGGTCATTTTCCACTGTTTCCTTCGCCCGTTTTCACGGTGTTTTTTGATTTCGGTTCTGTTTCGAACCATTGGACAATGGCATTACGCGTCTCATCCGAAAGGTGCAGCCCCAGTTTGGAGCGGCGCCACAAAACGTCCTGGGCGGTTCGTGCCCATTCGTAATCCACCAGATAGCGCAATTCGCATTCATATACGTCATTACCAAGGTGCTTCCCAAGCCCTTTAAGATCAGACGCATCCCCAACAATTCTGTTGGTAAGTGTGCCGTAGTTTTGCACGTAACGGTAGATCTGTGCGTCGGGAATCCACGGAAACTTCTTGTGCATTGCGGTGAGATACCGCTCGAAATCCGCGTTCGGCATGTCTCCGCCCGGAAGTGGCTTGGTCGCCGTCCAGCGGGTATCATCGCGGCCCAGCAAGGGGCAGAGCTTGGTCATGGCGGATTCAGCAAGCTTGCGATAGGTCGTGATCTTGCCGCCATAAATGTTCAGAAGCGGCGCACCATTATGGGCATTCTCGCCACGATCAATTTCCAGAACATAGTCGCGTGTGACCTGTGATGCGTCCTCGCTGCCATCACCATAAAGCGGACGAACCCCCGAATAGGTCCAGACAACGTCATCGGTGGTGATTTTCTTTTCGAAATAGCTGTTGGCAAGATCGCACAGATACTTGGTTTCTTCCGAACTGATCGCGACCTTGGACGGATCACCCTTGTAGTCGCGGTCTGTTGTCCCGATCAGGGTGAAGTCCTGTTCATAGGGGATCGCAAACACTATGCGCCCGTCCGGGTTCTGGAAGATATAGCAATATTCATGGTCAAACAGTTTGGGCACAACAATGTGGCTGCCCTGCACCATGCGGATGCCCTGTTTCTTTTTGGCTTCGACACGGTTTTCAAGAAGTTCGGCACACCAGGGGCCTGCGGCATTGACCAATGACTTGGCGGTGATGACCTGTTCGGTTCCGTCATCGACATTGCGAATGGTCACGTTCCAAAGATTGCCATTGCGTTTGGCCGAAACACATTCGGTGCGGGTCTGAATTTCAGCCCCCTTGTCGCGGGCATCCATTGCATTGAGCACGACCAGTCGTGCATCCTGTACCCAGCAATCGGAATAGACGAATGCCTTTTCCATGCCCTTGATCAACGGCTTGCCTGCCGGATGGGACGCCAGCCTGATGCCTTCGGAACCCGGAAGCTTTTCGCGACCGCCAAGATGGTCATAAAGGAACAGACCCAGACGGATCATCCATGCCGGACGCAATCCCTTGACATGCGGCAGCACAAAGCGCAGCGGCCAGATGATGTGCGGGGCGGCACGCAAAAGAACTTCGCGTTCAATCAGCGCCTCGCGGACCAGCCGGAATTCGTAATGTTCAAGATAGCGCAGACCACCGTGAATCAGCTTGGTGCTGGCCGACGAGGTTGCGCTGGCAAGGTCGTCTTTTTCACACAAAAAGACCTTAAGCCCGCGTCCCGCCGCATCCCGTGCGATGCCCGTGCCATTGATGCCACCGCCAATGATGGCGATGTCGTATGTGCCTGAATTGAGCAACCGTATCCTCCCTGGTGCTCTTATTTGTGACAGATGTTCTCAACTGTCATTCTGTTCTTTCACAAACGTTACGAATGCCCCAAAATAATTGCAAGCGAAAAAAAATAAACATCTAAATTTTCGATAGCGAACTGAATCGGTAGATTTGTAACGAATTGTTTTTGTTCGATATTTTGTCTGGGTACCCGAAAAGGGGCCTGATAAATGACCAATGTTTCGTTTGTAATTACCCCTGTGGAATGCTCAGAATCGGTAAAAAGTGAAAAATATTGCCGGGTAGCGACTCTTCATTGGGGGAGGTGGCTTTGGGTCGATCTATGCGACACGGGCACAGGTCGCCGGATGGCCCAGGGTATCGGGACTGTCGTATTTTCTGCCAAAAGCCCCCGCATTCAGCGCGGGCAAAGCAATAATCTCGCAAAGGGGGTCCAATCCCCTGTTTGCGATTGCCAAGGCAGAAATATCTCGCGAAGATGTGGCATCAATCCCGGAGCAGACTAGATGTGGGATATCCGATCATGTCGCTCCCAATAAAGAATTCCGGAGGCACTAAAATGATTTCGCTTAAAGACCCCTCGCTCTTTACCCAGCAGGCCTATGTTGGCGGGGAATGGGTCGATGCCCCAGACGGAAAAACCGAACAGGTGACCAACCCGGCGACGGGCGAAGTGCTTGGCACGGTTCCGGTGCTTGGCCGTGAAGCCGTCGCCCATGCTGTTAATGTTGCCGAAAAGGCCCAGAAGCTTTGGAAAAAGCGCACTGCCAAGGAACGTTCCGCCATTCTGATGAAATGGTACGACCTGATGATGGAAAATCAGGATGACCTTGGCGCGATCATGACCGCCGAGCAGGGCAAGCCGCTTCCGGAAGCCAAGGGCGAAATCGCATATGCGTCAAGCTTCCTGCAATGGTTTGCCGAGGAAGGCAAACGCGTTTATGGCGATGTGATCCCGACCTTTGCCGAAGGCCGTCGTGTCATGGTTCTCAAGGAACCGGTTGGCGTTTGTGCGGCCATCACGCCCTGGAACTTCCCGACTGCCATGATCACCCGCAAGGCGGGCCCGGCATTGGCCGTTGGCTGTGCGATGGTGGTCAAGCCGGCAATGGAAACGCCCTATTCGGCACTGGCCATGGCGGTTCTGGCCGAACGTGCAGGCCTTCCCAAAGGGTTGCTGTCGATTGTGACCGGTGAAGCGGTCGAAATCGGTGCCGAGATGACCGAAAACCCGAAGGTTCGCAAACTGACCTTTACCGGCTCGACCCCGGTCGGGCGGTTGCTGATGCGTCAGTGCGCCGATACGGTCAAGAAAATCAGCCTTGAGCTTGGCGGTAATGCGCCGTTCATCGTGTGTGAAGATGCCGATATTGATGCGGCTGTCGAAGGGGCGCTGGCGTCAAAATATCGTAATGCCGGTCAGACCTGTGTCTGTGCAAACCGTCTGTTTGTTCATGATGCTGTCTATGACGAATTCGCCGAGAAATACGCCGCCAAGGTCTCGCAGATGCGTGTCGGTGACGGCTTTGAGGAAGGCGTGATCATCGGTCCGCTGATCAATGAAAAGGCGGTCGAAAAGGTCGAAAAGCAGGTTGCCGACGCGGTGTCAAAAGGTGGCCGTATCCTGACGGGTGGCAAGCGCCATGAAAAAGGTGCGACCTTCTTCCAGCCGACCGTCATTGCCGATGCCAACCGTGACATGATCGTCTTCCGAGAGGAGACCTTTGGCCCGATGGCACCGCTTATTCGCTTCCACAGCGATGAAGAAGTGCTTGAGATGGCCAATGATTCCGAGTTCGGTCTGGCGTCCTATTTCTATTCGCGGGATATCTCGCGCATCTGGAAGCTGGCCGAGGGCCTCGAAAGCGGTCTGGTCGGGGTGAATGTCGGCGTGATGGCAACCGAAGTTGCACCGTTTGGCGGCTTCAAGCAATCGGGCGTTGGCCGTGAAGGTTCGAAATACGGCGTCGAGGATTATCTTGAAGTCAAATATGTCTGCATTGGTGGTATCGACGACTGATAACGGATATTTCCGGACATGAAAAAGGGCGCTGCAATTCGCAGCGCCCTTTTTGTCTGGTTCAACCGGGTATGGGTCAGGCCGAGAACAGGTCTTTTTTGACACCGGATGTGCGATTGTCGTCTTCCTCGCCGGTGATGGACTGCGAAGAGCCCGGCGGTAATTCCGACTGCAATTCGGTAAAGACATCAAACATGCGCGGGTTGAAGGCGATCTGGGCCTGCATACGGTCGCGGCGCTCGCTTTGCGTTTCCTTGCCATCGTTCTTGCCAAGCTCGGCATTGGCAAGGGTATTGCCATTGAGCTGTTGTTCGATGGCATCGGCAATGGTTTTCTCGATGGCCTGTCGGTCATCGGCATCCATTTTTGCGAGGGTTTCCTCGTCCAGCCCCATACTTTTAAGAATCTTGGCGCGCAATTCTTCGATCTTGCGTTCCTCGATTTCCTTTACATAGGTGGTAAAGCCGTTCTCGCGGATATAGGCCAGCTCGGCATTTTCTTCCTTCTTGTCGTCAGGAAGCGGCTGGCTGTTTGATGCGATCGTCACGGCCTGAGAAGCAGCACTTTTGGCGCTATAGGCTGTGTTGGTGACGTTCAGCAATGTGTCATACAATCCCATAAGAGCCCTCCATGGGAAAAAGATGCCGGTTAAAATTCATGTGTATTCTTGTCGGTGCAAATCGCGTGCCGGTATAAACCGGGTTCTTATTGCCGTGGTTACGGGGAAAAATTGTGTCTGTGAAAACAGGAGTTTGACGGAAGCGATGTGAAAAATTTTCGAAAACGAATTGTTTTTTGATGCGATTTTTTTCTAAATAGAGCGATAAAGCCAGCAGCCCGGTCGCAAAGACGGGTAGAGCGCATGGTATCATGCAGGGTCAGAGGGCAGGAAAACTGCCGGCTCGGGAGGAAAACACAAATGACCGATACGCGTTACATCCTTGCCATTGATCAGGGAACGACAAGCTCACGTGCGATTGTTTTTGATGAAAACGGCCGATCCGTTTCCGTCGCACAACAGGAATTCCCCCAACATTTCCCCAATAGCGGCTGGGTCGAACATGATCCCGAAGATCTGTGGAGTACGGTGGTCGCTGTCTGCAAGGAAGCATTGGCGCGCGTCGATATCAAACAGGTCGCGGCGATTGGCATCACCAACCAGCGCGAAACCACCGTTGTCTGGGATCGCAAGACCGGCAAGGCGATTTACAATGCCATTGTCTGGCAGGATCGCCGTACGGCATCCCTGTGTCATGACCTGAAAAAGGGTGACCCGAAACTTGAAGAAGCGGTCAATGCCAAGTCGGGCCTTTTGATTGATCCTTACTTCTCGGCCACCAAGGTTGCCTGGATCCTTGATCATGTGTCTGGTGCACGTGCGCGCGCCGAACAGGGTGACCTGGCGTTTGGTACGGTCGACAGTTTCCTTCTGTGGCGTTTGACCGGTGGAAAATCACATGCAACCGATGCCACCAATGCTGCACGGACCAACCTGTTTAACATTCGCGAAAATGCCTGGGATGATACGCTTTGCAAAATCTTCCGCGTGCCGCAAACCATGCTGCCGGAAGTCAAGGATTGCGCGGCCGACTTCGGCGTTACCGATGCCGACTTGTTCGGGGCGGAAATCCCGGTTCTGGGCATGGCAGGCGATCAGCAGGCCGCTGCATTCGGGCAATGCTGCTTTGAGCCGGGCGATATCAAAAGCACCTATGGTACCGGTTGCTTCGTGATCCTTAATACCGGTGAAGAGGCCGTCACGTCCCGGCATCGCCTTCTGACCACGGTCGGTTATCGGCTGAATGGCAAAACAAGCTATGCCATCGAAGGCGCGATCTTTGTGGCCGGTGCGGCAGTCCAGTGGCTCCGCGACGGGCTTGGCATCATCAAGTCGGCGGCTGAAACCGAAGGGCTGGCAAAGTCGCTTGAGGACAATCACGGTGTTTATCTTGTTCCGGCCTTTACCGGGCTGGGGGCACCTTATTGGGATCCGGATGCACGCGGGGCGATTTTCGGCCTGACCCGTGATACCGGCCCGCGCGAATTTGTTCGCGCCGCCCTTGAAAGCGTTTGCTACCAGACATTTGATCTGTTCGAGGCCATGGCGGCGGATGGTGTATCGCCAAAGGCCGTGCGTGTCGATGGTGGCATGGTTGCCAATGACTGGTTGTGTCAGATGCTTTCAGACGTTTTGGGGATTTCGGTCGAGCGTCCGGAAGTCACTGAAACCACAGCTCTTGGTGCGGCATATCTTGCCGGACTTCAGGCCGGTATCTATCGCGATCTCGATCATATTTCGGCCAACTGGCACCTTGATGCCAGCTTTGAGCCCAAGATCGAGGCAGCCCGTCGGGACGGACTTCTGGCCGGTTGGAAAAACGCGGTGGGCCGGGTGCAGACCGATCCGAACACCTGACACGCATAGCTGCCTTGTCCGGCATTCGTGCCGTAAGACTGGTAAGTGTATAAATTGCTTTGTACTATTTCCGGGCGGTGTCACTGATGCCGCCCTTTCTTTTTGCACGGAAATAGGGGAATGGGGCCCTGTGTCGTGCCTGTTCTAAAAAAATGCCGGGGGCACGATGCTTGATCTGATCGTTGGAAAAGTTGGACCTGTCTTTTTGACGATCATGTGCGGCTTTCTGCTGACGTATGTAAAGGTCATCTCCCGTCAGGGCATTCCATTCCTTGCCAAAATCGCCATGAACGCCTTTATCCCGGCGATGCTGTTCCAGGCCCTGTCCAAATCCGATATCAGCGCGCATTTCGATTTGCGCCTTTGGGGGAGCTACTATTCCGGCGTTCTGGTCAATTTCGCGATGGTTTTTGTGATTGCGCGTTTGTGGCTCAAGGCGAGAACCGATGAATCTGCCGTGACGGCAATGGGCGGGGTGTTTTCCAATATCGTTCTGCTGGGCATTCCGCTGGTACAGGCGGTTTATGGCGAAGAAGGTCTGGTGCCGGTTCTGATCATTCTTTCGATCCATCCGCTTAGTCTTTTGGGGATGACGGTCCTGATTGTCGAAGGCGCGCGAAGTGGCGGGGACGAGCATTGGCTGCCCAAGGTTCTGCGCAGTGTTTTCCGCGTTCTCAGAAACCCGATCATCATTGCGATTATTCTGGGTGTGCTGGCTTCCTTGTTTGAAATACGGATGCCCGAAATCATCGACGGAACGTTCGAGCGGTTCCGCACAGCTGGTCCGACCATCGCACTGATGCTGGTGGGAGCCGGGCTGTATGGACAGTCGGTCCGTGGCAATCTCAGTGCGAGTTTGCTTTGTACGGTCGCCAAGATGTTTGTTCAGCCGCTTCTGGTGTTTTCGGTCGGGCATTTCATTTTTGATCTGCCGCCCTTGCAGTTGACCATCCTGACCCTTGTTGCTGCGCTGCCGTCCGGGGCCAACGTCGCGATCATCGCAGGGAGCTATAATATCTGCATTGACCGCTCGGCAACGACAATCCTTCTGACCACGATCATCAGTATGATTACCTTGCCCCTGCTTGTGCTCTATGCCGGGGCGCAATAAGGGGCTGTCATCCGCAATTGGCCGCAGTAATGACCAGTGACATCAGGCTGATTTCATCCTCAAGACGCGGGATCAGGGGATTGCGCTGACCGGTTGCGACAGCCTGTGTGAAGGCAGAAATCGCTGCTGCCTGACCCTTGTCCTGTCCAAACCTTTGCCGCATTACGGTCTTGCCGTTGATGGTCAGTTTCTTCCAGTCCGTAAGTTCGGCGTCAAAGCCAGGTGCATCTATTTGCAGGGTTTCCTTCGCCTCGCGCCTGTTGGTGTGCTGATAACTGATTTCACCTTGTGATCCGTCGCTCAGACGGATTTTCCAGATGCTGTCGCCCATTTTGCGATCAAGCCAGTGACAGTGAATATCCGTGATGCTACCCGCCGTCAGACTGTGAATCAGGTCGATGAAGTGGGTGATTTCGCCAATTGTGCGGCCACCCTGATCAGAATGACAAAGCCAGTGATCATTCGGAAGCGGTGAAACCCGGACCCGGTATCTGAAATGCCGGGGGCCATCGGGCAGGGCGACGCGTAATTGCCCGCTCATCGGTGCATAACGACGATTGTGACCGACCATGAACAGGCTTGATGATGATGTCTGATCGCGTAAAAGTCCGATCCCGGCAAGGTCAATCGCAATCGGCTTCTCCAGCCAGACATGTTTGCCTGCTGCCAGGGCGTCGGCGGCGAGTTTGGCGTGACTGTCATGGCGGGTTGCGATGATGACGCTGTTAACGCGCGGATCATTGATGATGGCATGTGCGGACGAGACGGCCTTTGCATCACCAAGTTTTCGCGCCATTGCCACGGCTGAGATGCCGTCTTGCGAACAACAGGCAAGGACATTGATATCGGCTTGTTTGATCAGGTGGGGAACAAGCTGACCGCCCGCATAATTGCCGGTGCCAATCAGGCCAAGACGGACCGTCGCGGGTGAGGGGGCAGTGACATCACATTCGTGCAGGGCAGTTTTCGGTCGATCAACCGATGCCCCATAACGCACCAATGTTGCCAGCTGGTTCAGGTCGGGGCCCTTGGCGAAATGATCGGCGATGTTTTCAAACGCTATTTCTTTGGTGATCAGCGGCGTTGGATCAAGTCTGCCCTTAGCCATCAGATCAAGGGCGGCCTCCATATTGCGTTTGATGGTCCATCGCACATACCCGACGGGATAGTCCTGTCCCAGTTCTTCATAAGCCGGGTCATAACGACCCGGCCCGTAAGACCGGACCTGCTTGATCACGATTTCCTTGTCATAGAGCATTTTACGCTGCGCGCTGATTGCGACATCGCCGACGCAGATGATAGTGGCCCGATCCCGACAAAGACGTGCAGCCGCATCAACAAGTTTGTGCAGACCTCGTGCCGGGGCACAGATATAGACGGCGTCGAAAACATCTGATTGTGCGGAACTGGCGGTGGTGAAGCATCTGTTTGCGCCATTTTCCTGTGCCAGTTCGCGCCGATATGGATGGGGTTCAATGATCGTAACATTGGTACCCGCCGCGACTGCAGTTTGGCAAAGCAATTGCCCGATCAAGCCCGCGCCAATGATTGCGACGTGATCCCCGATGGTTGTTTTGCCCTGCCGGATGGCATGAAGGGCAAGAGCATAAAGGGTGGCAAAGGCTGCTTTCTGATCAGAAAGCGTATCGGGTACCGGGCAGGCAAGATTGATCGGGACCCTGTTGCATTGCGCATGATTTGCACTGCCCATCCCGGCAATCGCAACCCTTTGTCCGGGTGCGAAGTCATATGCTTTCGAACCGGTGCGAACAACTTTTCCCACGGCGCAATACCCCATTGGCATCGGCTGTCCAAGGCGGTTATTGACCCGCGAGACAGTGGATCGTGCACCCTCCTGCCTCAGGGATTTCAAGGTAAGAGCCACAAGGTCCGGACGTTGCCAGGCCTTTTGCAGAAGCGACGCGGTGGCTTGGCGCGCCTGTGTAAACTCTGTGCCGGGACTGATAACGCTAAAGCTGGTCTGGACAAGGAGGTCATGGTCACCGGGGGTGGGGACTGGACAATCGGCAAGGGCAATCTTGCGTTCTGCCGGAAACCGCAAAAGGGCCTTCATCTCCGTCATGATCATCCTTTATTGATAAAGGGTTGAATATCATAACGACGATTAAACCACATGTGGTGCAGCTTGGTCGATCCGAGATTGACGCGGGCACGGCACGGGGTTAGCAAGATGGCAGACTTCAATATGGAACCGCTTATCATGCATCAAACTGTCCCGGCCCGGCATTGGCGCGACACGCTGCTCAGCCTTGCTGCCATCCTGTTTGGCCTTTCTGCGCCGCTGTTTTTCTTTGGGCGGACTGCTTTGGGGATCGGGCTTGGATTATCGCTGATCACGGCTTTGGCTTCTGCTGATCACGGTGAAGCATGGCGGAAGATGAGGGCAGATATTGCAACTCCGGTGGGGCTGCTTGTTGTTGCAGCTTTGGGCGTGTTTCTGCTGTCGGCAGTTGGTTCGATCATGCCGGGAAAGTCGCTTGAAACCTGGACAGGCCGGTTTGCGATGCTTGCAGGCATCTGGTATCTGATGCGCCTGATCGAGCCAAAGGCCCGCCTGGCATGGGATGCGTGCATCTATGCGGCGATTGCGCTTGTCGGATATTGCATTCTGGCGATCATGATTTATCCGGAAATGTTATCGATCAAGGCACTGCGCGAACCTGATTTCGCCTTTGATATCACCCGCCGTCTGAAGCCTGTCGGAAGTTTCCTGATTTTCGGGGCGATGTTGCTGGTCTTTGATGCCATCGACCGGAAGGGTGTCCGGCGTTATGTCTCGATCCTTGCTGCCTTGTGTATCGTGCCGATCTTGGAAGCCTCGCATGGCCGGGCCAATGTTGCAGCGATAATGGCGGCAGCCTGTGCTGTCGGTTTTTGTGCAGTTTTGCTGATCGGGTCGCGGGTTCTTAAAATCGGTGTGCTGGCTGGTGTCGCGGGTGTTTGTGTTGTTGCCCTGACCTGGCTGAGTGGTGTGACGGTCAATGCTTCCAGCCTTATCGGGTTCGATGCCTATTTGCCAACCTGGCTTGTGGATATCCATCGCCAGATGATCTGGCAATTTGCCTATAGTCATGTCTTTGATCACCCGCTTATCGGTTACGGTATCAATGCGTCCCCTTGGGTGCCCGGTGCCAATGATATGGCCGGGACATCGGGTCAGTCCGTATTGCCCGGACATCCGCATAGCTGGTTTATGGAAATCTGGCTTGAAGCTGGCCTGCTTGGCTTGTTTGTGGTTGTGCCGCTGGTTCTTGTGATTGCATCCACAACCTTGAAGGACGTTCTGCGCAACGGGATTAAGGTATCCGCCTTGCCGTTGATGATCATGGCAGCCTACTGGTTTGCCGGACTGTTTAACTATTCATTCTGGACGTCATGGTGGTTTGGCGTGGTCATGCTTTCCTTGGCGCTGGCCGTGTTGCGCCGGGAAGCATTGCTGGATGCCAAGGCCCCGAAAACCCGCCGCAAGACCATGATTGTGTGTGCGGAAGACTGGTCGTTTGTGTCGCACCGGATCGGATTGGGGCGCGCTGCACTGGTACGCGGGGACGAGGTTGTCGTTGCATGTAACGCCGGTGCAGCCGCCGAAGGTCTTCGCAAGGAAGGTTTTCGGGTGGTTGATGTGCCAATCGCGCGCGGCGGGCTTAGTCCGGTCAAATCCCTTAAGACCGTCAAGGCACTGGCGTGTCTGATCCGTCGTGAAAATCCCGATGTGATTGTCAATGTCGCCATTCAATGTGTGGTTCTGTCTGTCTTTGCCGGAATGCTGGTGGGGGCAAAACGTTCGGTCAATATGATCACCGGACTTGGTTTTCTGTTTGTGTCAGGCGGGGCAAAGGCCAAAATTGTTCGCGCCATTGTCTCTGTGATCCTGCGGGTCTATGCCCGGTTTGGATCAGTGCATGTGATTGTGCAAAATCAGGATGATCTTGCCCTGATGACCGGACTTGGGTTTAAGGAAAGCCGCATTGATCTTGTCCGGGGATCGGGGGTGGATATCTCGGCCTTTTCGCCTGCGCAAAAGGCGCCCGGTGTGCCCAAAACGGCAATTTTTGTCGCACGGATGCTGTGGTCCAAGGGTTTGGCGGAACTGGTCGAAGCCGCGCGTCTTTTGAAATCGCGCGGGCGAAACTATCGCTTTCTGCTGGTCGGGGATGCTGATCTTGCCAATCCCGATAGCGCACATGAGACTGATCTTTCCCAATGGCAAAAGGATGGTCTGGTCGAGTGGCTGGGCAAACGCAGCGATGTTGCAGCGCTTCTGCGTGAGGCTGATCTGGCTGTTTTGCCGTCCTGGCGTGAGGGGCTGCCAAAGACTTTGCTGGAATCTGCGGCTTGCGGTCTTGCCATGGTTGCAACCGACGTGCCGGGATGTCGGGAAATCGTCCGCCATAACGAGAACGGTCTTCTTGTTCCGCTACGCGATGCCAATACGCTTGCCAATGCCATCGAGGAATTGATGGAAGATGATGCGAAGCGTACAGAATTCGGTAAAGCCGCCCGGAAGCTGGTTGAGGATGAGCTTTGCGATGGTGTGATTATCGCAAAGACACTGGCCGTTGTAACCGGAACAGTGTCGACGACACCGATCCGGAATGTGCCATTTCCTGCCTGATCAATGTATCGGCAAGGCATTGACATCGTGGTGTTAAAGGACCCGAAACCGGGTCCTTTTCTTTTTGTCAAAAATCCCGTTGCATCTGCATTTTTTATTTTGTATACAATATACATGAATTGCAGTTGGTCTCAGGCCAAAAGATTTGAACATTGTTGGTGTGATTGAAAAATAATCCCGCCATATCAGGAGGTTACTTTCCCATGCAGGTAAACTGGACTGGCGTTTTCCCCGCCGTTGCAACCCAGATGAATGAAGACGGCTCGATCGATTTCGATATGACCGCAGAACAGATCGAAGCCCTGATCGATGCAGGCGTTGACGGTCTGGTCATGCTGGGTTCTGTCGGCGAAAACACCGCGCTTGAGCTGGAAGAAAAATTCGCCGTTCTGAAGCTTGCTGTGGAAATCACCAAGGGCCGTATCCCGGTTCTTTCGGGTGTTGCTGAAAACTCGACCCGCGCAGCGATCCGCTATGTCCAGGAATGTGAAAAAATCGGTGCTGATGGCCTGATGCTTCTGCCGGGCATGGTCTATACCGCTGACCCGCGCGAAAATATCGAGCATTTCCGCACCGTTGCAAACGCAACCAAACTGCCGATCATGATCTATAACAACCCGGGTGCTTATCGCATCGACATCAAGCCGGAAGAATTCAACCAGCTTGCCGATGTCAAAAACCTGGTCGCGATCAAGGAAAGCTCGGGCGATCCGCGTCGTATCACCGATATCTACAATGCATGCGGTGACCGTTTCGTTCTGTTCTGTGGCATGGATGACCTTGTCATGGAAACACAGGTTCTTGGTGCTGTTGGCTGGATTTCCGGTTTTACCGATGCCTTTCCGAAAGAATCGGTTGCGCTTTGGAAGCTGCTTTCCGAAGGCAAATACAAGGAAGCCCTTGAGATTTATCGCTGGTTCACGCCGGTTCTGCACATGGATGTTCACGCCAAACTGGTCCAGTACATCAAACTGGCTCAGGAAATGACCGGCGTTGGCAAGCCGCATGTGCGTGCACCGCGTCTGCCGCTGGTTGGCAAAGAGCTCGAAACCATCAAGGCGACCATTCAAAAAGCCATCGACACTCGCCCGTCGCTCTAGGCGCTGTGCGACGGATGCAATCACACCTCCCGCCCCAAAAACCGTGATTGCATTATAAGTCTGTTTGATGGAACAGTGAGCTCCCCCGTGCAATGTCGCGGGGGAGTTTCCTGCCATCTGGCAGATTGATCACCACAATGAATCAAATGCGCACCACATCAGGCGAGGCCCCAAAATGACCAAATCCAAAACCGATATTACGGCTCAAACCAGCGGCAAACAGCAGGCCGTTGTCATTGGTGCGGGCATTGTCGGTGTGAATGTCGGGCTGGCTCTTTTAAAAAAGGGCTATGACGTAACCATTCTGGACCGTGGAGAGCCGGGCAGGGGGACCTCCTTTGGCAATGCTGGCGGTATTGCGGTTTCCGAATGTGCGCCGATTGCCATGCCCGGAACGCTTTTGAATGTGCCGGGCTGGTTGCTGGATCCGTATGGGCCGCTGTCGATCCGCTGGGCCTATCTGCCCAAAATGATGCCCTGGCTGTTGCGCTTTGTTGCGGCAAGCACCAAAAGCCGGGTTGAACAGATCAGCACCGAACTTGCCGCCATCCTCAATCGCGTCTGGGAAGATTACGAACCGGTGATTAGTGAGGCCGGTCTTGACGATGCGGTCTTTAAAAAAGAAGGCGCAATGGGTGTCTATCGTTCGGAAAAGACCCGCCGCGATGCCGAATACGGCATTGATCTGCGCCGTCGCAAGGGCATTAAAATCCGCGACATCACCCGTGACGAGATCATGGATCTCGAACCCGACCTTGCCCCGATCTTCCCGTGCGGCGTGATCGAGGAAGACTGGGGCCGTGTCCTTGATCCCTTCAAGATCGTCACCGGCCTTTACAAGCATTTCCTTGATCGCGGGGGCAAGTTCCAGACTGCCGAGGTCACCGATTTCGTCTATCGCGACGGTCAACCGCGTGCAGCGATGACGACCAGCGGGGATCAGATTACCTTTGATACGCTGGTGGTGGCCTGTGGTGCATGGTCCAAAACCCTTGCCAAAAGGCTTGGCTCCCCCGTGCCGCTTGATACCGAGCGCGGCTATAACACCACCGTTCCCTATCATGATGCCAAATTGTCGCGCACCATCATCAGTGCCGATGACAGCATCATTCTGACCCCGATGGAAATGGGCATTCGTGTTGGTGGTGCGGTGGAGCTTGGCGGGCTGATTGCGCCCCCCAACTATGACCGTGCCAAGGCCCTGTTTGCCAAGGGCAAGGAAGTGCTGCCCAAACTCAATGCCGAGGGCGGAACCGAATGGATGGGCTTCCGGCCATCGATGCCGGATTCAAAGCCGGTCATTTCCAAAAGCCCGCGCCATCGCAATGTCTTCTTCTCGTTCGGTCATGGCCATCTTGGTCTGACCATGGGGGCGACCACCGGTCGTTTGATTTCCGATCTTGTCACCGGTTCGGAAACGCCAATCGACATGACGCCCTATCGTATTAATCGCTTCTGATCACAGGCCCCACTATGGCGAAAAACAGCTTCTTTTGCGTAGACGGTCATACCTGCGGCAACCCGGTGCGACTGGTTGCTGGCGGCGGACCGAAACTTGAAGGTGCGAACATGCTCGAAAAGCGTGCGCATTTTCTGGCTGAATTTGACTGGATCCGTACCGGTCTGATGTTTGAACCGCGCGGTCATGACATCATGTCGGGATCGATCCTCTATGATCCGACCTCTGATGACTATGATGTCGCGGTTCTGTTTATCGAAACATCGGGTTGTCTGCCGATGTGTGGTCACGGCACCATCGGGACCGTGACCATGGCGATTGAGGAAGGTCTGGTAAAACCCAAAACACCGGGACGTCTGCGTCTTGAAACCCCGGCGGGTCTGGTGATTGCCGAATACAAGCAGGTTGGCGATTACGTTGAATCGGTCAAGCTGACCAACGTGCCGTCTTTCCTTTATAAAACCGATATCGAGGTCGATTGTCCCGATCTTGGCCCGATCAGGGTTGATGTCGCCTATGGGGGCAATTTCTATGCGATTGTCGAACCCCAGGAAAACTTCCGTGATATGGCGGATTTCACCGTGGGTGATCTGCAACGCATCAGTCCGGAATTGCGTCGTCGCCTGAATGAACAAAACAGTTTCGTTCATCCGCTGCATCCCGATATCAAGGGGCTTTCCCATATTCAATGGACCGGCAAACCGACCCAGCCCGGAAGCACGCATCGCAATGCCGTGTTTTATGGTGACAAGGGCATTGACCGGTCTCCCTGTGGCACGGGGTCGTCCGCCCGTCTTGCACAGCTGGTTGCCAAGGGCCAATGGGATCCGGCTGACGAGCTGGTTCATGAAAGCATCATCGGCTCACAGTTCCGCGTCTCCGTGGTCGAAAAAACCAAGGTCGGCGACTTTGATGCGGTGGTGCCCGGGATCGAAGGCTGGGCGCGCAAGCACGGCTATAACACCATCTTCATTGATGACCGCGATCCCTATGCCCATGGCTTTATCGTAAAATAGGCGGGCTTAATCTGATTGTGACAAGGGGGCTTTATGCCCCCTTTGTTGTATTTCGCGCGATGACAGGAAATTATACAGTATGCAATTGTATTGCGACTTGGTCGGGCCGACGTTATGACTATGAACAGACAGGTTTGATTTGTCTGACGATATGACGCCGCCAAGCCATGATTTCGGGTAACAGAATAAAAGAGCTGAAATGACCGCATCACCGCGATTTACCCGCCGCACCATCACCGATCAGGTGACCGAAGACCTTCGGGCACGCATTCTTTCTGGCGATTTCCCCGCTGGATTCCAGTTGCGACAGGATGCAATCGCCGGTGAATATAATGTCTCGCGCATTCCGGTCCGCGAAGCGCTTCAGCGCCTTGACGCCGAAGGTCTGGTCACCTTCCAGCCGCACAAGGGTGCGATTGTCTCGCAGCTTTCCATCGACGAGATCGAGGAACTGTTTGAAGTCCGCAAGCTTCTTGAATGCGAATTGCTCCGTCATGCTGTGCCGCGTCTGACCCCGGCCGATCTCAAATCGGTCGAGGATATCCTTTTGGTTTATGATGAAGCTTTCCGCTCTGGCGATGTTGCCAAATGGGGCGAGCTCAACCGTGAATTCCACGACCGGCTCTATCGCGCCTCGAACCGTCCCAAGACGCTGGAAATCATTCGCATGATTGGCAACAACACCGTGCGTTTCACCCAGGCACAGCTGGCATTGTCCGGGGCGACCGATCGGGCCGAGCGTGAACATCACCAGATTTTCGAAGCCTGCAAGGCCGGCAACACCGAAGAAGCGGTCGAATTGCTTGCCGAACATATCCAAAGCTCGGCTGACAGCTTGATGGAATGTCTGCGCAAGGCCCGTGAATAGGGCTTGATACATATTATATAAGCAAAGGGATGCCCTGATCGGCATCCCTTTTTATTTGGGCGTGTTTTTGCAGGACTTCGTTACAGATGCATTCGGGATTAGCGGACAATAAATCCCTGTCCGACCAGATCACCTTCTTCATACCAGAAACTGGCCTTGCCGCTGTAATGAGCCTGCCCGCTGACCGATGCGATGATCGCATCATGCGGGCCGCAGCTGGTGACGGCGCCAACCGATCCTTCAAAGCCTGATCCGATCACACTTTCAAACTGGCGCGTCTGACCGGGTTTGATCAGTCCCTTGGCATGCTGGATGGCAAGGCGGGCGCTGACCCCTGATCCGGTCGGGCTGCGATCCACCTGGTTTTCGGCAAACACACATATATTGCGTGTCGGTTCTGGACTGAACGCATCGCGCCCGTCGGTCAGGATCGCCCCGTATAAAAAGGCCAGATCATCATGATCGGGATGGGAAAGGCGAATGCTGTCATTGACCGCCTTACAGATCTCTTCTGAAAGGGCGGTCAGGCGGCTGACATTTCCGGGGGTGATTGCGATGTCAAACTGCCCGGCATCCAGAATGGCGTAAAATGCCCCGCCATAGCCGATATCGGTTTTAAACGCCCTTCCATCTGGCAGGGCAAGGTCAAGATCGCCCGCAAACATGAATGATGGCACGGATGAAAACCGCACCTTGCCGGTTTTGCCATTGGCAACTTCGACCTCGGCGCGCACCAGCCCGCACGGGCACTCAATATTAACATGCGTGATCGGTTCGACGGCTTTGACCAGTCCGTAATCGATTGCATAGCGGCCAAGGGCGATGATCGCGTGGCCGCACATGGTCGAATAACCTTCGTTATGAATGAACAGCACCGCCAGATCGGCATCGGGCAGGCTGGGCTCAACCAGAACCGCCCCATACATGTCGTAATGACCGCGCGGCTCGAACATCACAAAGCGGCGCAGATGATCAAGATGATCGCGCGCATATCGGCGCTTGGCCAGAATGTCATCGCCCGGAATGACGGGGTAGCCCGACGTGATAATACGAAGCGGCTCGCCGCCGGTATGCATGTCGATCACCTCGATCGGTGCCGACAGATCGGGATAGACGGGGGATTGGTGCGAATCAGATTTCGCCTGGCTGTCGCGCGATGGACTATTCATGGGGGCCTCAAGATTATTTTCGACCTTTTTACAGGTCGGGATTCTTTTGTTATGATGGCGGTGCGCGAACATCTTATCTGCATTTTCGCGCCCGGCAATCTTCATGGGCCGGAATTTTGGGCCAAAGACGCCCTTGCAGGTCATAAAAGTGAAACCTATATATGCTTTCGCGCAAAAATTTTGCGTAACGGCGTTTCTGTCACTTTTTTGCAAAAAGGTGTTTGACAGTTCCGGGAGCGGGGCCTATAAC
>NZ_JPWI01000014.1 GCF_003326795.1 Thalassospira profundimaris
GTCGGAGGTTCGAATCCTCTCGCTCCGACCATCAGTCGGGCGGTCTTTCAATGAAAGACCGCCCGTTTTCATTTCAGCCAGGCTTAAGCCCACCGTTCATCGTGACGGGTGCTTGACACGGGCATCATTCGCCGTGCTTGAAAACAATTTTGCACCCGCAAATTCCGGTCGGGAAAATCGGGCCTGTGATGGTGATGGCTATGAACCGACCCTATCCATTCCGCTAAGCACCCCCACCCTCCGAGTATTTTCTTCCCCGATTCCATACGGCAAAAAGCCGTCTCCCCCCTATTAAATTCGGTCAAACGACAAATTCTTCCAGCTTTCTAGGGTAGTAACGGCTATACCGCTCAACCCCGCAGGAAATACGCAATTCAGTGCGCATTTCCTACTTTTGAATAGTGATGCAAGTTATTTTTCACGCAACTGCAAAGATATTTTCTTGCGCAAACGGCGAAACAAACTTGCTCATACTTGCGAAATACGCTTATGCTTCGCCCTGCAACATAAAGATCGGGGAGAAAACCGCCCCAATAATAAAAGCAAAAGGCGGTAGTCGGCCTCACGTGGTATTACCAATTTCGGACTTCTTAGGGAGGAAGACGAATGACTTTTTCTAAATTGCTCAAGTCGGCAACCTGTGCCGCTGTTCTTGCTGCAGCTGCATTCTCTGCTGCGCCGTCTGATGCAAATGCTCAGGAACGTGTTCGCTGGAAAATGGGCTCCACCTATCCGGGCAGCCTGACCCAGCTTGGTACGCTTGGTAAACGTGTTGATGATAAAATTGACGAAGTTTCCGGTGGCAACATCAACATCAAGTTCTATGAGCCGGGCGCACTTGTTCCTGCACTTGAAGTTTTCGACGCTGTTTCAACCGGGTCGATCGATGCAGCTTTCTCCACCCCGGGTTACTGGGCGGGTAAAGTTCCGGCACTTCAGCTGTTTGGTGCCGTTCCGTTCGGTCCGCAGGCTGGTGAATATCTGGCATGGGTCAAGTTTGGCGGCGGTCAGGAAATCTTTGACAAGCTTTATGCCGAACATGGCATCAAGTCGCTGTTCTGCGGCCTGATCGCACCGGAAGCTTCGGGCTGGTTCTCCAAGGAGATCAACTCGGTTGAAGACCTCAAAGGTCTGAAAATGCGCTTCTTCGGTCTTGGCGCAAAAGTCATGGAAAAGCTTGGTGTTTCGACCCAGCTTCTTTCGGCTGGCGACATCTATCCGGCACTTGAACTCGGCACCATTGATGCAACCGAATTCTCCATGCCGGCAATTGACCTGAAACTCGGCTTCCATCAGGTCGCCAAGTTCTACTACTTCCCGGGCTGGCACCAGCAGTCCACCCTGTTCGATCTGATGATGAACAAGGAAAAATGGGACGCACTGGACAAAACCCAGCAGGCCCAGATTGAAGCCGTATGTAACGACAACCTTGCTTATGGTTTCGCTGAAGGTGAAGCAATCCAGTTCTCGGCTCTGAAAGAGCTGCAGGAAAAAGGCGTCAACATCAAAAAATGGTCGCCTGAAATGCTCGACGCAATGCGCGGTGCATGGGAAGAAGTTGCTGGTGAGCTTTCGGCTGAAGATGCCAACTTCAAAATGGCATATGACAGCCTCCAGGAGTTCCGTGCGAACTACAAAATCTGGAAAGACATCGGCTATCTCGATTAATCCGACAGGTCTGACTGACTGCTAGGCAGTCAATAAGAACAAGTCTCGGCAAGGCCGGGTGCCAAGTGCTCCCGGCCTTGACCGCGAATAAAAGACCCGGGAGACTTTCTATGGAAGCGCTATTAAAATTCAGTGACGGCATTGATAATGTTGTTACCCGTGTGGGGAAACTTGCAGCACTGCTTGCAATACCACTTATGTTCGTCATCATTTATGACGTGATCCAGCGCAAATTTGGCGGACAGGGATCGATCAAGCTTCAAGAGCTTGAATGGCACCTCCACACCGGCCTGTTCATGCTGTGCTTTGGATATGCCTATGTTCGTGATTCCCACGTTCGCATTGAACTCATCCGCGATAATCTGCGTCCGCGCACACGCGCCATCGTCGAAATGATTGGCGGTATTGTCTGCGTATTGCCGTTCTGCGCACTGGTTATGTATTTCGGTTTCGATTTTGTTGCCCGGTCTTTTGAAAACCACGAAGTTTCGGCCGCAACGACCGGCTTGACTCATCGCTGGATCATCAAATCCACCATTCCTATCGGCTTTGGCCTTCTCGCCATGGCGGGGCTTTCGATCTTCCTGAAATGCTTCGTCTTTGTCTTTGGTCCGACCAACCTGCACAAGCGGGCCGGTTACTATGTCGGAACTCACCATGCAGATCTTGGCGACATCGCCAAGATAGAAGACTAAGCGGAACGGGGATAATTCCAAATGGGTAACTTCTATATCGAAGACTGGTTTCCGCTGTTCATGTTTGCCTCTCTCGGCATTCTTGTCTTCACGGGGCTTCCGGTAGCATTTGTCATTTCGGGTATCGGGATCGCCTTTGGCTTCCTCGGAATGGCCTATGACGTTTTCTCTTTTATTGAATTTTTCAATATCGTTTCACGTATCTGGGGCGGCATCTCCGAGAACATGGTGATGGTTGCCGTGCCGATGTTCATTTACATGGGTACGATGCTTGAAAAAAGTGGCGTTGCAGAAGACCTTCTGGAATGCCTGAACATGCTCCTGCGCAAGGTTCCAGGTGGTTTGGCACTGTCTGTCACCCTGATGGGGACGATCATGGCCGCAACCACCGGCATTATTGGCGCATCGGTTGTGATGATGACCCTTCTGGCCCTGCCGGTCATGATGCGTCGTAACTATGATCCATCCCTTGCCACAGGAACAATTGCTGCATCCGGTACGCTGGGCATTCTGATCCCGCCATCGATCATGCTGGTTCTGATGTCCGATCTGTTGTCGGTTTCGGTTGGCAACCTGTTCCTTGCAGCCATCATTCCGGGACTTCTTCTGGCAAGCTTGTATACGGTCTATATCTTTGTCCGTTGCCAGATTAATCCGTCATTGGCACCGCCCCTTCCAGAAGGCGAAGCCGTTCACGGCATGGATCTGGTGCGCATGATGCTGCGCAGCTTCCTGCCGCCGGTCTTCCTGATTGTTCTGGTGCTGGGTTCCATCTTTGCCGGTTTTGCAACCCCCACCGAAGCCGCAGGCGTCGGTGCGGTTGGTGCGACCTTCCTGGCGCTGGTTAAAGGCCGTCTGAAATGGCCGGTTCTGAAAGACGTTTGCGAACGCTCTGCGCTGACCGGTGCGATGCTGTTCTTCCTGTTTGCCGGTGCGACGGTATTCTCCTATGTGTTCCGTTCGCTTGGTGGTGATGATCTTGTCATTGACCTTGTCGAAAGTGCCGGTCTTGGTTCTTGGGGCATTCTGCTTTTGCTGATGATGATCGTCTTCATTCTCGGCTTCTTCTTTGACTGGGTTGAGATCACCCTGATCGTTCTGCCGATCTTTGCACCGGTCATTGCCCAGCTTGATTTTGGCCATCACCTTGATATCGGCGGCATTCAGGCAAGCGAAGCACAGATTCTGACCTGGTTTGCGGTGCTTGTTGCGGTGAACCTGCAAACAAGCTTCCTGACGCCCCCCTTCGGGTTTGCCCTGTTCTATCTCAAAGGCGTGGCGCCAAAATCGATCTCGATCCAGCAGATTTACAAGGGCATCATTCCCTTTGTGCTCTTGCAGGTCCTTGGTCTTATTATGGTGATGTATTTCCCGGAACTGGCATTGTGGATGCCAAATACATTCCTTGAATAAACCGGACAGATTTCTTATCAGGCGCTGCTTTCGGGCAGCGCCTTTTTTGTTTGCCTGATGATCAGACTGTCAATCAGCTTGCCAAAACAAAACCGCCCGGATCAAAGATCGGGCGGTTCATAACGTGATAGAGTGATGATCGAGATTAATTGTGCAAAGCCCGTTCGCTCGGCAATTGCAGCATGCGGCCCATCAGATAATCGACATCGTCGGAATCAAATTCCACACCAAGATCTCCATACTGGGTCAGTACCCGTTCGATCATCCGGCGTGAATAACGTTCCTTGTCCTGCTCGCCCCCGTCAAAGGTTGTCTCACGGGCAACTTCAATAGCAGCACGCACACCCGGGAAGAAATGTTCGGGAAGCTTGGCCTTGTTGTAGATCGCCTCAAGACCAAAAGGCCCGCTGTCATGAATGAGAATGCGGGTATTGATCAGCGATACACCTGCCCGCTTGGCAAGGGCCGCTTCAAAGAATGAAACATCCCCCATGCACAGGGCCCGCAGGATAAGGCCACTGGTCAGGCGGTTATTGGCATAAAGATGTTCGACAAGCAATTCGACATCGCGGTCTTCTACCCCCTCGCCCAGAAGGCCGATGGTGGCACTTTCCTGCGACTGGGTCATGACGGCATTTACGATGCCCTCGGGGATATGCCCGCGTGAAATCAACTGTGACCGCATGCGGTCAGACACCAGCGTCACCAGTCGTTCTGCAATCGTGATCGGCAAATGATTGCGTTCGATCATTGGCTTCTGGATGCGTTCGTTATCGCCGAAGTCGGTAACGACCTTCTGTAGCGACACTTCGCTGATCTCGGCCCCCTGGTTCGACATAAGGTCGACCATCACATCTTCATGGCCGATATCAACAAGCGTTGCCGAAACAATTTCCGAAACATAGGCACGCGACGCAATGGCGCGCTGCTTTTCAACACTATCGGCATTGTCGCCGATGATATCGACCAGATCGTCGTCGTTGAGAACTTCGGAGAATTCAAGAACCGGAAGAGCGACTTCATCAACGTCGCGCGCCAAAGTCGCTGCCACGTCATGAGGAACAAGTGGTGTCTGCGCGAGGTTCTTTGCAAGCGCCTTGCGCACGCGGACCTCGGCATCGCGGATCATCAGACGAAAAATATCTTCAGCCAGAACACGTTCACTGTCAGAGAGCGTATCTGTGGAAAACTCACGGCTAATCTTATCGGCTGTCTCAGCACGGTTTTGCCCTGAAGGGTCCTGAACCAGCTTATTCAGATCGTCTTTTGTGATACGTGGCAATAGATATCTCCTGGCACGCTTCTCAACTGGCTGCCAATTTACATATGCACATTATACTTCTGGCAATAAATCGACAAACATATTTTCCCCAAAACGGCGACAAGTTCCTGATTTTCAAACATCCTGCGGTTCCCGTTGTCTGCAAAACCGGCAAGGATGCGGTTTATCAGCCCTGCTGCCAGATTTTATCGGACAACCCCGTTTGCACACCCCACATATTCAGAGCATCAAAGGCTTTGCCACGTCGAATTGATGAAGCTCAAGAACCCCATATGTCTGATATGGTAAATGTCATCGTGATTTTCCAATATCGGACACGAATGCTATTTTTTCGATGCGAAGCCGGTTTTGTTGACCTGCCGTTTACCCGATGGGATGGTAGTCTGAAGCGAAGAACCCTGATGAATAACGAACCAGGAGAGAGACCCATAATGACCTATTTGCGCAAACTTTCTTTTGTCGCCAGTTCTCTGGTCATCCTTGCCGCGACGCCGGCAATTGCCGGCGATGCTGCCAATGGAGAAAAGCTGTTCAAACGTTGCGCTGCCTGCCACAGCCCCGATGCTGGTGTGAACAAGGTTGGCCCAAGTCTGGCAGGCTCGGTTGGCCGTGAATGCGGGACAGTAGAAGGCTATAAATACGGTAGCGGCTATCTTGCTGCCTGCGAGAAGGGCTTTGTCGCAGACGAAGCATTCCTGACCGATTACCTGAAAGATCCTTCTGCAAAGCTGAGTGAGGTTGCGGGCTCTAAACAGCGTTCCAAGATGACCTTCAAGCTTAAGAAAGACGATGAAATCGCTGATGTTATCGAATATCTGAAGACCCTGTAATCTTCGACAGGCTTTCACATGCAAAATGGCCGGCTGCAACATGCACCGGCCATTCTTGTTTCAAAACCCAAAGGCATCACGCCATCTGATGACGCTTCATGCCGCCCTGCGACGCCGGCCAAGTTCATCACCGATCGCCCGGATCTGCTCAACAGCAGTGACATCTTCGGTCGACGTCACTTCAAGATCACGATCTTCATAAACATCCTGATCAGGCTGCTTTACCTGCCAATCGGCAACAGCAATGTCGCGTTTGCGGATCAATTCTTCTATCTGCGGGCGAAACAGAACCATCATACCTGACACCCAGCGATTAACCGGCCACGATGGTTGGGCATGATCAATCAGGAACCCGTCAAGCATTCCAATTACATCTTCTGCGTCATACCAGACTTCACCGGTAACCCAGCGGTTCGTGGTGAAAAGGCGCTGACAAAAACCGAATTCATCCATTGAAAAAGCAACCAGATGCGAAAGCGCATCGTTTGGCCCCTCGGGATAGTCGAACCCGTCTATCTGTTTGGGTTTGCAATTTTCCGGCATGCCACGTGGACGCATGAAGGTATGGAAATGCCCATGTTCATCCCAGTCGCGGCGCTCTTCCTTGGGATGGGCGTGATAATAGAACTGGGCATGAGATTGCCGGTCATAGACATCGCCTTCCGGGTAATGGGTCCATTCATAGAATTGCCCAGCCCCCTTGATCAGTTCGCCAACGATATTATCGCCCGTCGCAGTCAGAACACGATGGCATTCCATCACGTCCCGACCAGCCGCCAACATTTTTTCAAGTTGGGAGGTCGGAATGGCCGTCCAGTCAATTGCAATTTCGGTCATACAGTCACCAGCATCTTTGCGATCCGCTCAGAATTTCCGCAAAGGCAGAATAATCGGCAGTCATCCGCTTCTGCGAATAAACACCGATCAAGAGTTAGTGATTTCACGTTTGTTTGCAACAACGTTCCGTCAAAGCGCAGTGTTTTGACAATTTCAGACTCAGAACAACCGACAGGAAAACCGGATCCTCAATCCCGATACATCACACGAAATCCGATCAGGATATGCTTGAGATGTTCCGGACGTCCGTGACGTGCAGCTGGCCTGCAAACCCCGCACCCACGATCATCCCATGAACCGCCCTTGACCATGCGATATCCCGCCTGGGCTGATGTCGACGTCCATTCAAACACCTGTCCGGCACCGTCATACAGACCATAGGGGCCTGGCTCGAACTGTCCAACCGGCATTGTATCGAACGGGCCGCGATCGCCGCTATTGAGCAATTCGGGATCAAAGATATTGCCCCAGGGATAAAATGTTCCTTCCGGACCACGCACGGCTTTTTCCCAATGCAGTTCGCTTGGGAGGGACCATGTTTTACCGGTTTTCTGACTGAGCCACTGCACATAGTCCTCGGCATCCTGCCAGGATACAAGAACCACCGGATGGTTGCCCCGCCCTTTGGGTGGCTTGCCATTCGACCAGAGGAACGGCTGGATCGTATCATAGTTATAGATCAGTCCCTGACGATTCCAGTCATCCCGGCTCATTTCCGGAGCAGGATGACCGGTATCAGAGATAAAAGCGGCATATTGGTCATTGGTCACCGGCGTTTTACCAATGTGATAGCCCAGAAGATGGACCCGCCATTTATCGCCTTCGATATCATACCAGCGATTGCGACGGCTTAGATCATGGCCATAGACCTGCTCGTCTATCTGATAGGCATATTGCCGTTCAACCGCATCCGACCCCTGCCAGAACCATCCCGATGGAATATCCACAACAGATGGAATTACATCGTCGCCAGCATATGCCTGTGCACCCGCCGACATCGTGGCAAGCACAGCCCCGGCACAAATATTTCGAATGGAAGCGATACTGTCCCCAACTCTCATATACGATTTCCGTCCTGATCGAATATGGTTCTCACGGTTTATTTAACCGTCGTTACGATTTCGACTGATCGTCTTTCTTAACATCAACATGAGTAAAAGTGATCGTACTTTCAATCAGTTTGACGATTTAAATCCTGTCATACAGCTTCCATCCGTCGCGAAGGATCAGTGATCAGGAACAATCCGGTCCCCGGCAATCAACACAGAACTCTCACATAACAGTGAAACCATGTGACGCCGCCACCTGCGCGTTTTGCCTCATAGTGCCTGCACCGACCACCCGAAAGAGTGTGGCCGGACATGATTTTACAGGACCTTCAGAGAGGCTAGGATGACAAAGAAAACCCAACGTTTCGCGAAAACCGCATTGCTTCCGGCTCTTGCAGTCGGAACCAGCCTTGCAATGGCGAGCCCGATGGCAATGGCCAGCCCGCTGCCAACCCCGACAGCCGAAGTTGCAACATGCACCGCGAACCCCTGTGCGGCTAACCCGTGTGCAGCAAAGAACCCTTGTGCGGCAAATCCCTGTGCTGCGAAAAAGATCGTAAACCCTTGCAGCCCGTGCGCGGCAAACCCTTGTGCGGCTAAAAATCCCTGTGCAGCAAATCCATGTGCTGCCAACCCGTGCGCTGCCAAGTAATAGCTTTCGCGTCCCGGCGACCCTTACAACAAAGGGGCGATGCCATGCATCGCCCCTTTGCCTTGTTCGTTTGCAGTTTGTAAAACCGGGATCAGTCGCGGACCACCATCACCGAACAATCGGCATGGCGGACAACACGGGCAGCATTCGGCCCAAGCAAATAGTCCTTGAGTTCCGGACGATGGGCCCCGATCACGATCAGATCGCAATTGGTTTTCTTGGCCATCTTCAGGATCACTTCATAGACAGTTCCCTGACCAACGATGTGCTGCACCTTGATGTCGGCCGGGATGTTGGCCGACACGAATTCGTGCAAACGCTGGTTATAGGCTTCAAGCACCTTGCTTTCGTAACCCTTCGGGAAGAATTGCCCGACCATTGACATACCAACAGTCGGAACAACTGTCAGGACGTGCAGGCGCGCGCCAAAGCTTTGCGCCTGCTTGATCGCAACCGGCACGGCCTTCTTCCAGGAAGACTCATGATCAAGGTCTACTGTAACCAGAATATCCTTATACATGCTCATTCTCCCCGTCAGACCGTACCAAGCGCGTCTTCAGCGCGCTTGCGACGGCGTTGCAGAACAATGATCCCACCCAGCAGCAGGAATGCCGGAATGAAGAACACTTCCTTAGGCAAACGATCAGCCTCGACCTTCACCGCTGTGATTTCAAAGTCAAAATCAAGTCCGGCTTTCTCGGCAGGACCTGCAAAGACCAGATCATCAATAAAGATGCGACCGTCTTCGTTACGGATACCAATCCCGGCATTGTAAAGACGATCCTCGCCCGACCCTGCCGGACCAAGCGGCAACATCACGGATTTGGATATTTCCTCACCCTCGATATTGATGCCTTCAACATCCAGCAGGATACTTGAATTTTCCGGCATCCCTTCGGCATCTTCAATAATTGTCGTTGCCGGAAGGTTATCGTAAGGCGGCTCGATCAGATCAAGCCAGAAGCCCGGACGGAACAGAGTGAAAGCAATCAGCAACAAGGCCGCACTTTCCCAAATCTTCGAACGGGCAAAGAAATACCCCTGCGTTGCTGCGGCAAAGACCAGCATGGCGACTGTCGATACTATAATCACCATCACAACATCAAATGGATGATCCAGACCGATCATCAAAAGCTGTGTATTGAACAGGAACAGGAACGGCAGAACTGCGGTCCGCATCGAATAGAAGAACGCAACCACACCCGTCTTCATCGGATCTGAACCCGATACCGCAGCTGCGGCAAAGGATGCCAGGCCAACCGGTGGTGTCACATCGGCCATGATGCCGAAATAGAACACAAACAGGTGAACTGCGATCAACGGCACGATCAGACCGTTTTCCGCCCCCAGTTCGACGATCACCGGCGCCATCAGGCTCGAAACCACGATATAGTTCGCCGTGGTCGGAAGCCCCATGCCAAGGATCAGACTGATCACTGCCGTAAAGATCAGGATCAGCATCAGGTTGCCGCCGGAAATCAGCTCGACGAACTCAACCATCACCTGCCCGATACCGGTCAGCGATACTGTACCCACGATAATACCAGCCGCAGCCGTCGCGACACCGATACCGATCATGTTACGCGCACCGGTCGCAAAACCGTCAATGACATCGGCAAAGCCCAGTTTCAAACCGGCAGCAAAGTCAGGCGTCTTGCGGAAGTACGATTTTGCCGCATGCTGGGTCAGCATGATGAAGATCATCAGTACGGTGGCCCAGAATGCAGAAAGCCCGGGTGATTTGAGTTCGATCATCAGGAACCAGACCAGCACGACAACCGGCAGCAGATAATGCAATCCGGCCTTTGCCGTTTCACCAAGTGCCGGCAGTTCGAGAACCGGCTGGTTCGGATCATCCATTTCAAGATCGGGATATTTGGCAGCGTAGTAGAGACCCGCCAGATAGATCGCAGCACATTCGGTCGCAACGATCCAGCCGACTGCGGCGCCAAACAGCTGCTTCTGGAAGAGAATGGCGTAATAGACCAGCCCCGAAAGAACGATCAGCGACAGCACGAACAGCAGCGACCGGATCAATGTCTGGCCGAGGGTCGAGGTCACCCGTTTCGGCAGACCTTTCATGTTC
The DNA here is from genome assembly GCF_003326795.1 of Thalassospira profundimaris. Classification (GTDB taxonomy): domain Bacteria; phylum Pseudomonadota; class Alphaproteobacteria; order Rhodospirillales; family Thalassospiraceae; genus Thalassospira; species Thalassospira profundimaris_C. The sequence goes on from NZ_JPWI01000014.1 coordinate 10,513, forward strand.
GCCTTAAGAGCTTCAAGGTGAACAATATAGATCAGCGCAATATAGGAAATCGTTGCTGGCAGGAAGGCATGCTTGATAACTTCCGGATACGGAATGCCGACATACTCGACCATCAGGAAGGCCGCAGCCCCCATCACCGGTGGCATGATCTGACCGTTGACCGAAGAAGCAACTTCCACCGCACCGGCTTTTTCACCCGAGAAACCAACGCGTTTCATCAACGGAATGGTAAATGTCCCGGTGGTCACAACGTTCGCAATCGACGAACCGGAAATCAGACCGGTCATCGCCGATGACAAAACAGCAGCCTTTGCCGGACCACCGCGCATGTGACCAAGGGCAGCAAACGCGACCTTGATGAAATAGTTGCCAGCCCCTGCCTTATCAAGCAACGAACCAAACAGCACGAACAGGAAGACGAAGCTTGTCGATACGCCAAGCGCAATACCAAACACGCCTTCGGTCGTAATCCACTGATGGGACATTGCCTTGGAGAAGCTTGCACCGGCCCACTGAAGAACTTCCGGCACCCAGGGTGCATTCCCGAAGAACACGTAAACCAGGAACAGTACAGCCACACACATCAAGGGCGGACCAAGTGCGCGGCGGGTTGCTTCAAGCAACAGCACCAGCCCGGCACCTGCGACAACAAGGTCCTGGGTAATCGGAAGCCCCGGACGCCCTGCGAGATCGCGATAAAAGATGTAAATATATGCAGCACAAAAAGCAGCCGCAGCGGCAAGAATCCAATCTACAATCGGGATATAGCTGCGCGGCGAGCTTTTGAAGGCCGGATAGGCCAGAAACGCAAGAAATACAGCAAAAGCCAAATGGATCGACCGTGCCTCGGTCGAGTTGAACACGCCAAAACTGACAATATAAGGCAGCGGCGATGCCAGCCACAGCTGGAACAGGGACCATGCGACGGCCACATACAGCAACACCTTTGCTGTCATGCCGGTCGGCTGGCGCGCCCCTGTATCATTTTCCGCAATCAGGTCTTGCAGGTCCTGATCAGACGCAGCCTGGTTTGCGTTTTTCACGTCGGTCATTTCAAACTCCCGGTCTGATCGGAGATTCATGTTCCGGCTTCCCAGAAACAAAAAATCTCCGTCGACACACACCCGGTCGCCCACGGAGTACATTGGTATCAATCAAAGATACCGGTTTTTAAAGTTTTTTGGTCGTACCCAACGGGCGAAAGAAAGAAAAACGGAGGGCAACTTGCTGCCCTCCGTTCCTGCCTGAATTACATCAGGCCTGCTTCTTTGTAGTATTTTGCAGCGCCGTCATGCAGCGGAGCCGACAGGCCGTCTTTGACCATTTCTTCTTTGACGAGATTTGCGAAAGCCGGATGCAGCTTTTTGAAATCTTCGAAGTTGTCAAAGACTGCTTTAACAACATGGTAAACGACGTCCGCGTCAGTTGCGGTCGAGGAAACGAAGGTCGCGCCAACACCAAAGGTTTTGACGTCATCCGGGTTTCCGCGATACATGCCGCCCGGAATGGTGGCAACACGATAGTACGGGTTGTCAGCAACCAGCTTGTCGATGGCTTCGCCAGCAACTTCAACCAGAACGGAATCACATGCAGTGGTGGCTTCCTGGATCGAACCGGACGGATGACCAACGGTGTAGATCATTGCGTCAATCTTGTTGTCGCAAAGCGCCTGGGACTGTTCAGCCGGCTTCAGTTCGGACGCCAGTGCGAAATCGTCAAGGGTCCAGCCTTTGGCTGCCATAACGATGTCCATGGTGTCGCGCTGACCCGAACCCGGGTTACCGATATTCACGCGCTTTCCTTTGAGATCGTCAAAGGTTTTGATGCCGGCATCTGCACGGGCAACAACGGTGAACGGCTCGGGATGGATGGAGAAGACCGCACGAAGGTCTTCGAACGGACCAACCTCTTTAAAGGCTTTCTCACCATGCAGCGCATAGTACTGAATGTCAGACTGGGCAACACCAAGGTCCAGCTCGCCGGAACGGATGGTGTTGATGTTGTAGGAAGAACCACCAGTGGATTCAACCGAGCAACGAATGCCATGCTCTTTGCGATCCTTGTTGACCAGACGGCAAATCGCGCCACCGGTCGGGTAGTAAACGCCCGTCACGCCACCGGTACCGATGGTGATGAAACGGTTTTCCTGTGCTGATGCCTGACCAGCAAAAAGCGATGCGCCAGCAATAGCTGCGACTGCAGTCGCTACTGCAATTAGTTTTTTCATTAGGATTAGCTCCCTTGTACACCCTGTTATAAGGCATCCTTCCATTCGTCCTTGGAACAGAAGAATTTCTTGAAAACACCCAACATAGTAGATGTTTTGACGCCGGGATTATAGGTTCCAGCTTGATGAATTAAAAGCCCATAACCCCGAAGCTCCTGATATTTCGCTGATTATTTCATTATGATATGCGTTTAAACTGTGGCTCCTACCATACCGGTTGCATGAGGCATTTCGCCTGTTCACCTGTCGCGATTTTACGCCCCATCAAGCGAGAACCCTCACGCGCCTGAGCAATCAATTCAGCATTGTCCGACGCTGGCGATCCGTCAACCTTAAGATGATTATTCTCAAACCCTATGCGCGCATGACCGCCAAGACCGGCACCGGTCAAAATACAGGCATTCTCAAATGCCCCGAATGCACACAACATCCATTCGGATATATAGGAACTCGTTCCAAGGAATGGCAACAGCTCGGCCGGATCGGATATCTGTCCGACTGTGTAACGCCCCAGAACGAATAGAACCGGGAACTTTTCGCCCGGAAGAACCCCGATTTCGACCAACTGGTTAAAGCGCACGACGTCCTCGGGCGCATAGAGGATGAATTGCGGCAGGATGCCTGCTTCGCGCATGAATTCGAAAAACACCTTCAAGGCGTTCAGGTCTGCATCAATCGGCGCAATTTCCCGAACCGCAATTGATACCGCATCGGGAACAAGGTCTCGGATCATCGCCATCTGATCGCGCGCGCTATACATTCCGACGGCCTCGGTCGTCACCTGCAACAGCATATCCGGTCCGACAGCCGCCCGTACCTCGGTCAGCATTTCGCGATAGCGGCCAACATCGAGACTGTGTTTCTGGTCATCATCGCGCACATGAAGATGCATCATCCCAGCCCCGGCCTGTTTGCAGGCCAAGGCTTCCCGGGCAACCTCGGCGGCGGAGATCGGAATATTGATCAGATCCGCCTTGGTTTTCCGGGCTCCATTGGGTGCTGATGCAATCAGAAACGGTGTTTCGCCATAGACCATCATGAAAGTCCCTCGGCTGCAAAGACGTCATCAAGCGCCGCACCAAACAGATCAACGATCTTTGCAACATCGTCTTCTGTCACGATAAATGCAGGGGCAAACAGCACGTGATCCCCACGCACCCCGTCAATCGTCCCCCCCATCGGATAAGCCATCAATCCACGGGCAAATGCCGCTTTCTTGATCTTGGCATTGATCTTGAGCGACGGATCAAACGGCTCTTTGGTTTCACGGTTCGCAACAAGCTCGACACCACGGAAAAGACCGCGCCCGCGAATATCCCCAACAAAGGGATGCTGACCAAATTTGTCCTGCAACCCATTCACAAGGTTTTCCCCCTGCGTGACCACATTTACCAGAAGATTGCGTTCCCGAATGACACGCTGGGTTGCCAGTGCTGCGGCACAGGCTGTTGCATGGCCCTGATAGGTATGGCCATGCTGGAAGAAGCCCGACCCGGTGGCAATCGCATCATTGATCTTTTTGGAAACCAGAACCGCACCGATTGGCTGATAACCGGCACCAAGCCCCTTGGCGATGGTTTGCAGATCGCCGGAAATGCCTTCCTGTTCGATGGCATGCAAAGTCCCGGTCCTGCCCATCCCGCACATGACTTCATCAAGGATCAGCAACACGCCATACTGATCGCAAATCTCGCGGATACGCTTGAAATATCCCGGTACCGGAGCAAGCGCACCAGCAGTCGCGCCAACAACCGGCTCGGCGACAAAGGCCGCAACATTATCCGCACCAAGTTCAAGAATGGCGGTTTCAAGTTCGTTCGCAACGCGAAGGCCGTAGGCCTCTGGCGTTTCATCAGCCCGCTGATCACGATACTGGTAAACCGGTGCGATATGGCTTGCGGTGATCAAAAGCGGTTCAAACTGTTTACGCCGCCACATATTGCCGCCAACCGACAGCGCGCCCAGTGTATTGCCATGATAGGACTGACGCCGGGCAATAACGTATTTACGCTCCGGCTGGCCGATCTCAAGGAAGTACTGCCGCGCCATCTTAAGGGCCGCTTCGGTTGCCTCGGACCCGCCGGAAACGAAATAGACCTTATCAATACCGGCCGGTGCATTGGCGACCAGTTCGTCAGCCAGTTCTTCCATGGCGTCTGATGAAAAGAACCCGGAATGGGCATAGGCAATCTGATCGATCTGGGCATGCATTGCTGCACGAACGTCCGGGTCGGAATGACCAAGGCATGAAACAGCGGCCCCACCGCAGGCATCAAGATAACTCTTGCCCGTCTCATCAAAGATATAAATACCCTCTCCGCGCACGGCACGTGGCGGGGTCGCGATGCTTGTACGATGCAAAACGCGGGTCGATGCATTGGGAACTGTTTTGGCGTTTGACGCAGTTGTCATGTTCGGAAATTCCGTAAGAGCCCTGACCCTAGTTTTCAAAATAGGTATCAAAGGCAGCAAGTTGTTCTTCTGCAGCAGAAATCCGTTGCAGGGCCTTTTGACCACCGCGCGCGACAAGCAGCGCAACAAGCGCCTGCATGACCGACAAAGCGGCGGTAAAACTCTGGAAAAAGGATTGCGACGTGTCACGAACAACCAGTTTGGTCATGGCTTCAAGCGCAATCGGGGAAACATCGGAATCGCTCACCGCGATCACCGGGCAATGCTGGGAGCGTGCAAAATCAACTGCGCGCACCGTGTCACGGATATAGGGTTTTGCCCCGACCGCGATCATCAGGTCACGGCGGCCAATCCCGCGCAATTCATCCCCGAACGCGCCGGAATGACCATCAACCAGCACCCCGTTGTCACGAAACAGGCGATAGGCATAAGCAAACTGATAGGCCGCAGGATAAGCAGCCCCGCGCCCGACAATATAAACATGACGGGCATTTTCGATTGCCATACAGGCTTCGATCATCCGCGCGCTGAGATCAGGACTGAATGCCGCACTGATATTGTCAATTTCCGTACGCGCGATACTTTCCAGCAGATGCTCGTCGCGATTGGCATCATTTTCCGTGCTTTGGGTTTCGCGGGCGCGCTGGGCGTAGCTGGCGGGTTGATCAAGCAGTCTCGTCTGATAGTGGTCGCGAAATTCTTGCCAGGTCTCGATCCCGATGGCCCCCATCAACCGGGTAATGGTGCTTGGCGGCACACCCGCCGCCGCCGCAAGTGCGCGCATCGAACGCAAGGCAACCTCATTGGGATGATCAAGGATATAGCGCGCAGCTTTCTGCATCTGCGGACTAAGCTTGGCGTAGTCCGAGATCAGTTTTTCGCGCAAATCAGAATACAAACCCATCAATCAGGCACCTCCGCACAACAGGACACCTGAAATTACGCCACAAGATGCTCGACATCGCAACATATGTTTCAAAATTACACGACATGAAACACATGTTTCATCACAGTGTTTCATGCGTTTAAAGTCCGCCACGCTTGCGAATTTGAAAAACCATGGACTTATTAGAAAAAACTGTAACAATAATAAGAGTCACTCAAGGAACCTGAGCGTTTCAGATAAAAAGAATATTTGTGCCGTTTGGTAAGGGACTGGGCACCGAATCGGTAGGTGGCCAATGGAACATCAGATCATCAACGCGCTTGCGCAAACACAAGCAGGCATTGCGCTTTTTGACGCTGACGAACGGATTGTCTATGCCAATCCGGCGTGGGAACAATTAATCACGGGCGTTGCCGAAGAAGACCTGATCTTCAACGAAACCGAACTTGCCGATGGCGGCATGATTTCAATCTGCTTTGTTAAGCCACAACACGTCCCGCTTGATAAGATCAATCTTTCGAACTCGGCCAATGATGCCAAAATCGGAACTGTGATCATTGCCGATGACAGCGAAAGCAACCGTATGGTCGCCCGCCGTATCCTTCAGGCCGAGGGATACAGCATCGTCGAAGCCAGCAACGGCCAGAGCGTTCTGAACATGTTGCGTCGGGGGGTGAATGCCGATTTGATCCTGATGGATGTCGAAATGCCCGACATGGACGGCTTGCACACAACCCGCCGGATCCGTCACATGCCCGGCCCCGTATCACAGACCCCGATCATCGCCCTGTCGGCCCATCAATCGCGTGACTGGAATGTTATTGCCCGTCAGTCCGGTGTTGATGAATTCATCAACAAGCCAATCCAGCGTGAAAAGCTCATTGAAACCATGCAGGACCTGATTGCGCGCACGTCGGGTGCCGGAAAAAATGCAAAACCGACATCCTCCCCCCCGCCACATTTGCGCAGCAAAAGTGCCCGCCTTGGTCGTCCTTCCCGCCCGGAATCCCTGACCAGTCCGGTACTTGATATCCGGGTGCTGGAACAACTTTACAATGATGCCGGTGAGGAGGGTGCGCGTTGTGGCATTGATATCTTTATCAATGAAACGGAATCCCGACTGGTCAAGATCGACAAGGCATTGTCCGAGGACGATCTGAAAACAGTCCGAAACGAAGTTCACGCCCTTAAAAGCACGTCGGGGACGTTTGGTCTGCGCCAACTGTCCGAACTTTGCGAAACGACCCAGTCCATTTTCGAGGATGCCGAATTTGACGAAGACCGCGTGCTGGCACTGTCACGTCAGGTTGTCCAGCTTGCACCAACGGCATTGACTGCTTTGAACCTGTATCGACGGTCACGCCATATCGGCAGCAACAACACGATCTGATTTCTGCCCGGGTGATTTCTGTCTGGTGTGCTCAAGGATGTCGCCACGCGGCCCGTCAATCATTTCCCAGATCTTCCACACCATTAATGCCCAAACAGTCAACGCCATGTCCGCGTCCCGACCGGATGTCGCACGCGTCCAGCACATCCTCTGCCGTTCCTTTGGCAGACCGGTTTCACCAAACACCGCATTTAAAATACTGTCGTCATCCCCCCAAAGGTACGTGCCCAGTTTGGCAAGCCAGTCCGCCAGTGATGGATTAAACCCGATCTTGCGATTGCCAAGATGCCCGGCAGGAAAATGGGGCTCTATGACGTCACGCCAGACCGATTTCGTCCCATCCCGCAAATGCTGTGTTGCAGAAATCACCGCAGCAGACCGGATCACGTCATGACCAAGCAATGGCGGGCGATATTCCAGCCCGAATGCCATGCCGCACCGGTCCGACATTACAAGCTGATTGCCCGGCAATGTCACATCCCGGTCAAACTGCATCATCTGATCGGCAAGATTGCCGTTCTGCATCAAGCTATCTGTTATTCCGGCAAGCTCTGTCTCAAACTCCGGCACGGCACAGCGACTGTTCCAGACGTCAAATGCCGACCGCAGGTCATCACATCCCCCCGAAAGAAACCGCACCAATTCACGATGGCCTGTCCATTTGCCAATCCTGGCTGCCCCCTGTCGCAACGGTCGCGGGACATATTGCCAATACCGGTCATACAAAAATGCGGCGCGATATCTGGGATAGCCGCCAAACAGCTCATCCCCGCCATCACCGGTCAGACAGACACGGACATCCTGCCCAACCCGCGATGACAATCGCTGCATCAAGACAATCGACGGATTGGCAAATGGCGCACCAACCGCCCCCAGCCCCGCAATCAGTTCGTCATATATCTCTTCCCCGGTTTTCGGGGCACGAACGATGCAAAGCGTTTGCCCCAAATGATCACAAAGCTTTCGGGCAGCATCGGTTTCATCACGGGCCGGATCGTCAAACCCCATGACGAATGCGGGTGGCAAGTCCCGGCCCTGTTCGCGCGCGATATCACAGGCAATCGCCGATATCCCGGCACTGTCAAGCCCGCCGGAAACCAGACATCCAAGCGCACAATCGACATCCATCGCATCCGCGACCGATTGCCTGACCTTCTGACGCAGATCAGAAACCCTGTCAAAAGACGTCGGCTTGGCACTTACATTCTGTGCCGGATGGGCAATCTTGCTTCTGGTGATCGCGCCACTCTGCCAGCAGATGACGGATCCGGGCTTTAAGAGTTCGATACCCATAACGCCACTTGCCGATGCAGGCACAAATAGATGGGCCAGATAGCGTGCCCTGATCGTTTGATCGAACCGAAGACTTTGCCCTTCACCAAGTGCCGCCAGTTCCGAAGCAAATGCCAGATCACCGGTCGGGCTGCGGTGGCAGACATAAAGCGGCTTGATCCCGACCGGATCGCGCGCCAGCCATAAGCTGCGTTCCCGAACATCCCAGAACGCAAGTGCATATTGCCCCGATAATGCACCGAGTGTATTGGCAATTTCATCGCCCGCCATGACGGCACGGGCTAACAGATGCAAAACCAGTTCCGCATCATTCTGGCTCTGCATGTCCGCACCATCCCGGACCAAGTCGGCGATCTTACGCCGGTGTCCGGCGATGTAGCCATTGAACACCAGAACAAACCGCCCATCAGCGGTCACAAATGGCTGATGGGCTGTGCGTGTCGGGTCTGTGGTGATCAGTCGTGCACATCCCAACGAAATGGCACCATCCGGATCAGACCAGATCGCGGTATTGTCGGGGCCGCGATGGACAAGTTTGCCCAGGATACGCGCAAGTGCGGATTGACCATCTGATGTCATGATTCCGGCAATTGCGCACATGGCTGCTAAGCCATCTCATCCGGTTCAGAACCATCATCGGGCAGGTTTTCATGACCCTGCCCGTTTATGCGGTTCTGAAGATCACGCAGGATGTAAAGCCGAAGGGCACTCGAAAGGTTTCCTTCACGTTCGGAATCAATTTCGACCACCAGTTCCGCCAGTGTGAGGTCCCGACGTTCGGCAATTCCGACCAGCTCCTGCCAGAAAGCATCTTCAAGCGAAAAACTGGTTCTGTGGCCTGCAATTGTCACTGATCTTTTACGAACGGTGTCATCCATCGGCGTTTATATCTTTTCATGTCTGGGAAAAACGAACATGATTTCAAATGCTTTCCGCCATGATAGGGCATCGTCATGAAATTCATACATCTTTCCGATCTTCATATTCTTGCACGCAATGACCTGTCACGTAAGCCGGATGCGGCGGCAACCCTGCGCAAGGTTATCGGTGAAATCAACACCCACCATCACGATGCCGAAATCTGTGTGATTACCGGTGATATCACGCATCGCGGAACAGCCGAACAGTATGAACAGGCCGTCGATATCCTGTCCGAACTTGCCATCCCCTATCTGATCATTCCGGGGAACCATGACATTCGCGAAGCTTTCCGCGACGCCTTTCCGACCACGTCGGTTGATGCCAACGGCTTTGTCAATTTTGGCCAGACCTTTGACGGGGTGCGGTTTGTCATGATGGACAGCATCGTGCCGGGTGATCATCACGGCACCCTGTGCGAAAGACGTCTGGCCTGGCTGCGTGACGAACTTGCCGCCCATCGCGATACGCCAACTTTCCTTTTCATGCATCATCCGCCGTTTGAGATGGGCCTGCCCTTCATGGATACGATCCGCCTTGATGTTGAGCACGAACTGGGTGAAATCGTGCAAGCAAACTCGCAAATCAAGCATCTGTTCTTTGGGCATTTACACCGGCCTGCGACCGGCACTTGGCTTGGTGTACCGTTCGTTCTGGCCAACAGCACCCAGTGCGGCGAACCACTTGATTTCCGACATGAAAAGGAAGAAGAGCTCGAAGACCGCAATCCGCTTGGTCCGGGATACGGCATTGCCTTTTCCGATACCAAGGGCGGGCTTCGCTATCACTTTGATTTTGTGAAGTTCGATATGGATGCCTGATCAGGCTGCAAGGCTGCCCCGATCCCATTCGGTGCGAACAATCGGGTCTTCTTCCTGTGCTACCTGACGTGTCCGCAGTTGATCAAACGCTTCACCATCCATCAATTGCGACAGCGCCCAGACGGCACTGGCGCGGATCAGCGCACTCTCATCACCCAGCAAGACGGTAATTCTGGGGATCAGACCTTCCGACCCGCTATTGCCCGCCGCGATCAAAACATTGCGCAAAAACTTTGCCCGACCGATCCGCTTGATCGGTGAACCGCTAAAGAATGAGCGAAATGCCTCATCATCAAAATCAAGGAAATCGGCCAGACGCGGCGCAGTCAGTTCCGCGCGCGGAATGAATGCGAGCTCTTCTGTTCTGCTCGCAAACTTGTTCCAGGGACAGGCTGCCAGACAATCATCGCAGCCATAAATGCGATTGCCCATGGCCTTGCGAAATTCAAGGGGGATGGGTCCATCAAGCTCGATCGTCAGATAGGAAATGCATTTGCGCGCATCAAGCTTATAGGCTGCCGGAAAGGCGTCCGTCGGACAGGCCGACAGACATTTTGAACAAGACCCGCAATGATCAATTTCGGGCTCGGCTTCGTCAAACGAGATCGTAGTAAAGACCTCGCCCAGAAACAGCCAGCTGCCAAATTCCCGCGACACAAGATTGGTGTGCTTGCCCTGCCAGCCGATACCCGACGACTGCCCCAGCGGCTTTTCAAGAACCGGGGCGGTATCAACAAAAACCTTTACCTGTTCGCGCCCGCCCGATTGCTCAACCAGCCACCGGGCTAGTTGTTTCAGGCGTTTCTTGATCAGATCGTGATAGTCCTTGTTGCGCGCATAGACAGAAATCATCGCCCGGTCCGGGTGATCAAGCAACTCCATCGGATTTTCGGCCGGGCCATAATTGCTGCCCAGTACGATCACTGATTTGACGTCGGGCCACAGCATTTCCGGATCACGACGCCGTGGCAAACGTTCCGGATCATTCATCCATGCCATTGAACCGTATTCGCCACCGGCAACAAATTCATCAAGGCGTTGCTGATTACGCGGATCAATCTGCGGACGCGCCACACCACAGACATCAAAGCCGATTTCGCGGGCTTTGGCCTTAAGCATTTCCAATGTGATCTGGCGTTCGGTCGTTGTGGTCATGTTTGCGGGTCGGTGTTCTGTGCAAAGCGATCTCTCTTTATCGTGCTTTATATAGGTTTGCCGACAAAACGCAAAAGGCCGCAGCGTCATGCTGCGGCCTTTGAATGCTGATCAAAGAAAGATCAGAAGCGATAGCGAAGCGTTGCAAGGATCGAACGCTCTTCACCGTAGTAACAGTTATCCGACCACTGTGTGATCAGGCACGAGGCCACATATTCCTCATCAAGCAGGTTGTTTACATTGATGCGCAGGTCCGTGTTATCAAAGCCAACCTTGGCCATGTCGTAATTCAGTGCCAGATCAAAAATGGTATAATCGGGCACAGTAATCGTATTGGATTCATTGCCCGCCATTTCCCCGACGAAGCGTGCACCTGCCCCGATGCTCAGCCCATCAAGAGCGCCCGAATGGAACCCGTAATCGCCCCAGATCGATGCCATATGTTCGGGAACCTGCATCGGACGTTTGCCGTCCTTGGTATCGCCCGGCGCATCATAGGCCGCGTCAGTATAAGTATAGGATGCGATCACACTGAGGTTTTCATTCAAATTTGCCCGCGCTTCAAGTTCGAGCCCCTGACTTTCGATCTTGCCAAGCGGATCATAGGCAAAGGTCGACGCGTTATAGATCGCGACATTATCCTGTTCGAGATAGAAGGCCGCGGCACTCAGCATAAGATTGCCGTTTTCGGGCTGATATTTCACACCCGCCTCATACTGAGTCCCCCCGGAAGGCTCAATCGGGTTGCCCGCAACATCTGAAGACAGGCTCGGATTAAAGGATTCCGAGTAACTGACATAGGGTGCGACACCATTGTCGAACAGATACAATATACCGGCCCGCTTGGTAAGTTTCTGGCGATCTTCGCCGGTTTTCTTGTTGGTCAGGCGATCAAGTTTTGTAGTTTCCACCCAATCCTGTCGCAATCCCAATGAAAGGCGCCAGTTTTCGTAGGAAAACTGATCTTCAAGATACAAACCCGCCTGTTCAAGCGTTCTGACATTGCTTGTCGTTGGTGCACCAAGCGTAACTCCGGGGCTTCCATAAGTCGGTGAGAACGGATTGATGTTCGAAGCAGACGGAAACTGCCAGCTATTTTCGGTCCGACGGTGCTGATAATCAAAGCCCATCAACACAGTATGATCTATATCCGACGTTGCGAAATCGGCTTGCAGCTGGTTGTCTACGGCATATGCGCGCATGGTTTCATCACCACCGCCATAGGAACGCTTCAGTTCGTCTGTCGAACCAACCCAGCCGGTCTGGTAGATCTGGTCAATATGGACGTCAGCATCGAGAAAACGAAAGTTCTGTCGCGCTGTAAAGGTCTCGTCGAAATCGTGTTCGAATTGATAGCCGACCATATTCTGCGTTCTTTCGAAGGCCTCCAGCGATGGATCGCCATCAAAGAACCCGGTCGAGATATATTTGCCATTTCGCGGAAACAGGGTGCCTTCTGATGGCACGCCGTTATGGGTTCCTCCTTCCGGATCTTTTTGCAAATAAGCCATCAGGGTGACGCGCGTATCATCGGTGAAGTTCGTCGTCAAAGACGGGGAAATTGCATAGCGTTCTTCTTCTGCACCTTCAAACTGGGTATCAGCAGCATCGGCCTTACCAACCAGGCGATAGGCCAGTTTACCTGCTTCATCAAGCGGTCCTGTCAGGTCAAACCCGACACCACGCTGATTGCGGTTGCCATAGGAAAGTTCGACTTCACCCTGTTGTTCGAATTGGGGCTTCTTGCTTGAAAGTGCGACAAGCCCACCCGGGGAGCTCCGCCCATAAAGAACCGATGCCGGGCCTTTGACAACATCGGCACGCTCAACGAAATAGGGGTCGACCTGCATCGAACTATAGGTCGAGTCATCACTCATGGTCTTAAGACCATCAAGGTAAATGTTGTCAATCGACCGGTCGACCAAGCCGCGCAAGATCACGTAATCGTAGCGGTTCGACGCGCCGACCTGCCCGGTAAAGGCCCCGGGGGTATAACGCATCGCCTGCATGATGGTTTGTGACCCCTGATCTTCCATCTGATCACGTGTCACCACAGTAATGCTTTGCGACGTTTCAAGGATGGGGGTCGCCGTTTTGGTTGCAGCCAACGACTTCGTGGCAATGTAACCCGGTACCGGGCCGTCGGCCTTTTCGTCAACACTGTTTGCTTCAACACGGACAGCATCGGTGACGTTTTCACCGCTTGTGGCAAGCTGTTCAATGGTGATCGTTCCACCATCCGTGTAGCGCCAGGTATATCCGCTTCCGCTTAAGAGCGTTCCAAGGGCGGCATCGACCGTCATCTCGCCCTTAAGCCCGGATACCTTCACATCCCCCAGCCCGTCCGAGGGAAACATAAGCTTCAGATTCGCCTGATCGGCAAATGTCGTTAGTGCCCGGTCAAGGTCTTGGGCCGGAATGTTGAGAAGAACCACATTTGACTGGGCGATTTCCGCACCGATTATTTCGGCTGTACCGATTTCGGCAGCATTGCCCGATAGCGGACAAGCTAGAGCAATCCCTGAAATAACTGTGGTCGCCGCAAGACGTCGCATCCAGTCATTTCGTCCAACACCCCCTGAAATCACAGTCCGTTGGCCGCATGCCACAAGCTTCATCACATTCGTTGAATTCATCATAAGGCCTTTTTGGTTCAATTCCCCTGTTGCGAATGATATTAAGAACCGAAATCATTCGCTTTACCTTGTGACGATTTCACCTGACGTGATTTGCACCCCCTTTTTCATTTTTTTGAAATTCTTTGAGAATAGCCCGAAACACGGTCCGAAATCGCACGACCGGGGCTAATAGATGACGGTCAAAAGCGGCAAGCGAACAAGCTTGGCACCCGTTGTCTGCTCCAGAGAATTAAGCAGCTCATCAAGCTCGGCGGTTTCAAAAACGCCGGTAACCCTGAGATTACGCAAAGCATCACGTGCAATAACGATGCGTTCGGATTTGTATCGCTGGACCTCGTCAATCACATCACCAAGCGGACGGTTATTGAAGATCAGCTTTCCGCGTTGCCAGCTGCCATAGCCAGCAAGATCAGCATCCTCGACCAGTTTCGGAACTGCACCATCCTGATAATAGGCTTGCTCACCGGCATTCAACCGAACAGAGCTGCCCGACCGGTTGCTGACCTCAACCACGCCTTCCTGAACGGTGACACCAACGCAATCATCTTCGATCCGGACCCCATAAACAGTTCCAACCGCCATCGAAGCCCCATCCCGTGCTGTGACAATAAAGGGATGGCTGGCGTCCTTGGCGACATCGAAAATGACCTCGCCTGCGGCAAGATTCACCTGTCGGATATCGCCGGAGAAATCGATGGAAAAGGCCGATGATGTGTTCAGATGGGCAACCGTGCCATCCGGCAATGTTATGGTTCTGGAAACCCCGATAGTGGTGCTGTAATCCGCATTCCAGCGTGCCCATAAATCCTGCCCTTGAAGACTACCAATGATGATCAGGGCAAGCATTGCACAAAGCGAACCGACCATAACGCCCCAGCGTTTTGGTCCAAACGACATACGCCCTGTCATTGGCCGTTTGCGTCGCGTTGCCGGTCGACTGACGGATTTGAATGCCAATGTCGGTGAAGCCATCGCCAGATCGTGGTCGAGCCCGGACCAGTTTCGGGCCACCTCGGTCTCGTCAACCGCTCCGAAAAGCAATTCAGCTTCCCGGACGGCACGGGCATGATCGTTGCTTTGGGCACGCCAATGTTCAAATGCCTGGCGTTCCGCATCCGAAGCATCGCCGGATTGCAGACGCACCAGCCACTCGATGGCCTGATCGCTCAACGCGATCATGTCATCGTCATAGCCTTTCAGCACAGGTTGCTGATCTGCGGTTGCACCCGACGTCAAATGCCCATTCCCCGATCAAAATCCGTTCCCGTTCCCGACAAACGGCAATCTCTGTTTATAAGACGAACCAGCCAGGCGAATGATGCCATCAAAACTGACATTATTTTTCATCCCCGGCCAAAAGTGCGTCACGACAATGACGCAAGGCGCGGCCAATATATTTCGCGACCATACTGTTTGAAACACCAAGTTTGTCGGCAATCTCGGTGTGAGACATCCCTTCGACCCGAAACATCAGGAGTGCCGCACGCGCGTTATCGGGTAATTCTTTCAAGGCCCGGTCCAGCAGCATGATCTGTTCGCGCGACAGGTAAATCTTTTCCGGCCCAGGTTTGGGATCACTGATTTTCAGCGCCCCCTCGTCCCCGTCATGACGCGCAGAAAGACGTCTGTCACTTCTGATCTGGTCAATCGCAAGATTGCCCGCCACCCGGTAAATATAAGCCCGCGGGTTATCAATCTCGTCATCGGTGTCGGGCGTTTTGGCAAGACGCAAATAGGTGTCCTGCACGACATCGGCAGCACGCTGGGAATCACCATTCAGCTTCCGGGTCAGAAACCGCAAAAGCTGTTCATAGTTTTCCTGAAAACTTGCAATGAGGACAGATGCGCTTTGACGCGCCATCGTCATTCCCAACCAAACCAGTGTCACAAAGCAGGCAGGTCCCCTGCCATCTCCCTGACTTAGCAGGATCAATTGAAAATGACAATGAGAATAATTATCATTAACTGATGGTATGAAATAACCATGCCCAAAGAAAAAGGCTGCCCGAACAAGGCAGCCTTTCAAATTCATATGTTAACCGTTGTCCTGACGGGCCTAACCACGGCCGCGATAGGGCGCCACACCCTGCTCAGGAATCCAGACGCCTTCGGGGGCCGGGCCGGTCTGATAAAACACATCAATCGGAATGCCGCCGCGCGGATACCAGTAACCGCCAATGCGCAGCCATTTCGGATCAAGTGTTTCAACAATGCACTTGCCAACCTTGATGGTGCAATCTTCGTGAAACGACCCATGGTTACGGAACGAAGTCAGAAAGAGCTTCAGCGATTTGCTTTCTACGAGCCAGTCACCCGGCACATAGTCAATCACGAGATGGGCAAAGTCCGGCTGACCGGTGATCGGGCAAAGCGACGTGAATTCCGGTGCGACAAAGCGCACACAATAATCTGTTCCAGCTTGCGGGTTCTGAACCCGTTCAAGAACGGCTTCGTCCGGGCTGGCGGGCTGTTTGGTGTCGCCACCCAGCATGGTCAGATTGTCGTAAATGGTCTGATCGGCCATGGAATTAATCCTCGATAATTGGCACGGGATCGATATCCCCGCCTTCCTGTCCGGCATGGAAATCACGTGCGAACGCGTCCATCCGGCCTTCGGCAATGGCTTCGCGCATGCCGCGCATCAAATCCTGATAATAGGCAAGGTTGTGCCAGGTCAGCAGAACCGCACCCAGAATTTCACCCGCCTTGATCAGGTGATGCAGATAGGCACGCGAATATTTCGTACAAGCCGGGCAGTTGCACTGATCATCAAGCGGGCGATCATCATCACGATGACGACCGTTCTTAAGGTTCAGGGTACCGCGATGGGTAAAGGCCTGTGCATTACGGCCCGAACGGGTCGGAAGAACACAGTCAAACTGATCAATCCCGCGCATCACCGCACCAACCAGATCAGACGGCTTGCCAACCCCCATCAGGTAGCGCGGCTTGTTGGCCGGTAACATATCGACACAGAAATCAAGCGTATCAAACATGATCTGCTGGCCTTCACCAACTGCAAGCCCGCCAACCGAATGGCCCGGAAGATCAAGTTCGGCCAGCTTTTCAGAACTTTCACGGCGCAGGTTTTCAAAAACGCTGCCCTGCTGAATGCCATAAAGCGCATAGCCTTCGCGCTCGACAAAGGCGTCCTTTGACCGTTTGGCCCAGCGCATCGACATGCGCATGCTGTCAGCGGCCTGCTGTTCAGTTGCCGGGAACGGGGTGCATTCGTCAAAGGCCATGGTGATGGTCGAACCCAGAAGATGCTGGATTTCCATCGACCGTTCCGGCGTCAGGTTGAACTTGCGACCGTCGATATGGCTTTTGAAGGTCACGCCTTCTTCGGTGATCTTGCGAAGCTTGGCCAGCGACATGACCTGATACCCGCCGCTATCGGTCAGGATCGGCTTGTCCCAGTTCATGAATTTATGCAGGCCACCAAGACGCGCAATGCGTTCCGCACCGGGACGCAGCATCAGGTGATAAGTATTGCCCAGAAGAATTTGCGCGCCCGTATCAGCGACATTTTCCGGCAGCATGCCCTTTACAGTGGCAGCAGTTCCAACCGGCATGAAAGTCGGCGTATCAATGACGCCGTGCGCGGTGTGGATGCGCCCCAGACGGGCCTTGCCATCCTGGGCAAGCAATTCGTAGCGAAATTCGGTCATGACAGATTATGTCCGTGCATCAATTTTACTGGCGCATTCAAGCAGGCTGCAATCGCCATAAGAATAAAAACGGTATTCGTTCTCGATCGCGTGGTTATAGGCCGCCTTCATCCGGTCAAACCCGGCAAAGGCCGAAACCAGCATAAACAGGGTCGAACGCGGCAAATGGAAGTTGGTCAAAAGCATATCCACCGCCCGGAACTTGTAACCCGGCGTGATAAAGATGTCGGTTTCCGCTTCGAACGGTTCAACCACGCCGTCTTCACGTGCCGCACTTTCAAGCAAACGAAGTGACGTTGTCCCGACCGCAACAACACGTCCACCATTGGCACGCGTCTCGTTGATCAGATCAGCAATTTCCTTGCTGATGGATCCCCATTCGGCATGCATCTTGTGGTCTTCTGTATCGTCAACCTTGACCGGAAGGAACGTCCCCGCCCCGACATGCAGCGTAATGGTGCGACGGTTAACCCCGCGCGCATCCAGATTTGCCAGAAGTTCCGGGGTAAAATGCAGCCCCGCCGTCGGGGCCGCCACCGCGCCGTCCTTTTGGGCAAAGATGGTCTGATAATCGGATTTGTCCTGATCATCGCCACCGGTCTCGCGACGGATATAGGGTGGCAGCGGCATCACACCGTATTTCTCAAGGGCCGCGATCAGATCGGCTCCCGACCGGTTGAATTTCAGCGTAACCTCGCCGCCATCCTTCTTATCAAGAACCTCGGCCTCGAATTCGTCATTGACCTTGAAGGTTTCACCGATCCGAAGCTTTTTGGCAGGCTTTGCGAATGCAACCCAGGTTCCCAGACCTTCCTGCTTGTGCAGGGTCACTTCGACCTTGGCATCACCGCGTTTGCCAAACAAACGTGCCGGGATAACGCGCGTGTCATTGGAAATCAGCAAATCGCCCGGACGCAGAATATCGGGCAGCTCGCGCACGATACGGTCATGCATGCCATCGGCAGACAGATCAAGCATACGCGCAGCGTCACGCGGGTTTGCCGGATGTTCTGCAATGCGTTCGCGTGGCAATTCGAAATCGAACAGATCGACTTTCATGGATCGGGGTAATTCCGGATTATGGGACAAACAGTTGAAGGGGCGTTTTATGCGCCCCTTCGTTTAAAATCACAAGGTGTTGCGCGACATATCAGCCCTGTGCCGGTTCCGCATTCAGGCGCGGTGTCACCACAGCCATCAACAGACGGAACGGCGCAAGACAGGTCAGCGCCATGATGACCTTGGCGGTAAAATCACCCAGCGCCCAGGTGTCCCACGGAAGACCGGTACCGGCAAACGCGATCGAGAAGAACAAGGCGGTATCCACCGCCGAACCGATCCCCGATGACACCAGCGGTGCTTTCCACCAGGTTGCCTGACGCAGCTTGTCAAAGATCGTCACATCAAGCATCTGGGCAATCAGAAAGGCCGAACCCGACGCAATGGCAATGCGCGTGTCTGCAAAGATAAGCGACAACACAACTGCCAGTGCAAAGCCCGCCAGCACGACAATGCGCGCAGCCCCCGCACCGCGTGCGCGGTTGGTCAGATCGGTCACAAGGAAGGCTACCGGATAGGTGAAGGCACCATAGGTCAGCCAATCCGCCAGAACACCCGGCAGCGGGTATTCAACAAGAATGTTCGACGCGACAACAGTCGCCGCCATGGCGAGAACACCGAAAATGATCGCTTTCATCGTCTTGTCCTTCAACAAGGTGAACCCACGCATAACAAATCTCGCGGCCCACCTTACTGGGCGACGATCAGGACCGGGTTCTTTTCAACTTTGGTTGCCGGGTGTTTACGCCCAAGCCCCAAGAGGGTCAAGGAAAAACGGCGATCAGGGAAACCCTGACCGCCGCTGCAGATCGCTGCAAGCGCCCCGGGGAAAGTGGGACGCCGTGCCGCGAAACTTTATTCTTTTGCGATTACAGCATGATACCACGAATGGTGAAGAACAGCAGCGCGCCAAGGAAGGCACCAGCCGGAACCGTCACCACCCAGGCTGTCGCAATCGTCACCGCATAGCGGCGACGCACCAGAAGACGCTTGCGCATTTTCTGTTCTGCTTTTTCAGCTTCGTTCGGATCAATCTGGCGCAAGGCTTCAAGATGTTCGTCCGCCTGCAGGTCGTCGGGCTTGTCAACCAGCATTGGCGATGCGACCTGACGACGACGATGCGACAGGCTTTCACGCAGGAAGCCGACACCAAACACCGCGCCAACCGCAATATGGGTCGAACTGACCGGAAGGCCGAGTGCCGAGGCCACAATCACCGTCAGTGCTGCCGACAGAGCCACCGTATAGGCACGGATCGGATCAAGCTTGGTAATCTTTGATCCAACCGTCTTGATCAGTTTAGGACCAAACAGGATCAGACCAGCCGAAATACCAATTGCGCCGATAACCATAACCCAGATCGGAATGGGGGCCGAAGTCACGATCTGACCGCTATCGACACCCGACACAATGGCCGCCAGTGGACCGATTGCGTTCGCAACATCGTTCGAACCATGGGCAAAGGAAAGAAGGGCTGCCGAAACCACCAGCGGAATTCGGAACAGCGATGCGATTTCCTTGCGACGCCCTGTCATGGTTGCCGATGCACGATGAACCGCCTTGCGCACCGGAAGGACCGTAATGAAGAAGGCCGCAATACCGATTGCAATCACAACCGATGTATCTGCTTTCCAGAGTTTCTTGACCCCCTTCATCATCAGATACATCGAGAAGGCCGAGACCATAACACCAACCAGGATCGGCACCCATTTGCGGGCAGCAGCAACACGGTCTTCTGTATAGATGATACGGAATTTGATAAAGGCCAGGAAACCAGCGGCGATCAAACCGCCAAGTACCGGGGAAATCACCCAGCTGGCAGCAATCGTCCCCATGGTCGGCCAGTTCACAGCATCAATGCCGACGGCTGCCATCCCGGCCCCCATAACACCGCCGACGATGGAATGGGTGGTCGATACCGGCGCACCAAGCCAGGTCGCAAGGTTCAGCCAAAGTGCTGCGGCCAGAAGGGCGGCCATCATTGCCCAGACAAAGGTCTGCGCATCAGGCATCTGGTTTGGATCAATGATCCCGTTCTTGATCGTTCCAACGACATCGCCACCGGCGATGATCGCACCGGCGGCTTCGAACACAGCCGCAATCAAAAGGGCGCCAACCATGGTTAGCGCCTTGGAACCGACCGCCGGACCAACATTGTTGGCAACGTCGTTGGCACCGATATTCAGCGCCATGTAACCGCCGATCACAGCAGCCGCGATCAGGAAGCCACTTTGCGGCAAGCCACCCATGTGAAAGGCGACAAACGCACTACAGGCAATCAGGAAGACAATGGCAAGACCAAGCTTGGCGCTGATCGAGGCAGTGGCCCCCATCCCCGCATCCATGCGCTTTTGCCACTTGAGGTCCTTATCCAGAGCAGTTTTTTTTACCGACATAATCAACCGTTACCATCAAAGGGAATCGACGCGCGGATCATGTCGAAGCCGGACCCGTTTGTTAAGGTTTTTTTGCCGTTATATTACGATGACCTGTCAAGCATCTGAGGTTAAACGAAAAACGGCCCCGCATGTCGGGGCCGTTCTCGCTGACTTTAGCCCATCAGGGGATTACCGACCAAACTGGTTCAAAAGACCTTTCAAGAGCCCTTTTGCCGCATCTTCGGCCGATCCGCTGCCTGAACCCGAACCACCGCTGCTTGATCCGCTTCCACCAAGCGCCTTGTCGAGAATGTTATCAAGAACCTTCACCGCGATCTTGTCCATGCGACCGGTGATCACAGGATCATCGATCTTGCCTTTGGCATAGACGCTAAAGGGCGGCAGTTCTTCGATCTTTTTGGAGAAATCGAAATCAGCAGTGGTGTCCATCACCCATTTCGGCAGATCAAGTGTTGCATCGGCATCCGCCGTCCCGACCCGCGAAAGGGCTTCGACGCGGGTGGTCTTGGCAATACCGTTGGTGATGGCAATATCGCCTTCAAGCGACTGCAGAAGATCATTATTGCCGACCCCTTCAACCACCATGGCTTGTGGCCCCTGACGCAACAGAGCTTCAATATTCAGCTTCGGATCACTTGACCGCTTGCTTGCATTGCTAAACCGGACTTCGGTCAGGACCAGATTGGCCGTGCCATTCAGCGCAGAAACCAGACGACGTGAAGTATTGCCCGATGCCTTGACATCGAATTTAAGGTTCGCACCGCCAATGACAGTGTCATTGGCAACCTTGATCGGTGTCAGCTTTTCAATCCGCGCCTTGTCAAGGCCGCCCTTAAGGGCAAGTTGCGGAACATCACTATTACGGGCATCGAACGTCCCATTGATGCCAAGATCGCCATCACCCAGAAGCCCCTTAAGGTTCGAGATGGTCAAAAGCCCCTGCACAAGGTTTGCCTTAAGATCCGGCTTCACAAGGCTGTAGGCGTCAAAATCAAGCTGATCAAGGGCGATAGCGATATCCGCATCAATCGACCGCAGGGCCGATACGTCAATAATCGTATCATCCCATGGTGTCCCGTCACGCGCATCGACATTGGTCACCTTCATGCCCGAGGGCAGATTAAAGGCAGCCTTGCGCGGCCCGCTACCCGCGCCGGGCATCAGGCTTGCGCGTTTTTCGGCAGGCAGGAACGGGTCAACCACAAGGCTTCCGCCCGAAAGTGCGACCGAAAGTTTCGGCTGTACCTGTGATGCGTCAAATGTGACCTTCCCCGCTGTTTCAAACGCTCCAACCACAAGCTTCAGACCATCAAGGACGATATTCTGTGCATTGCCCTTGACCGCACTTGAAACGGCAAACCGCCCCAGATTGCCCGACGGTGTATATGTCGGCGCGACAAGATCAAGTGCGCGGTTCAGGCTTGACGCCTGAATGGCAAGTTTGCCGTCCAATCCGGGATTTTCACCCAGCATCTGCGAAACAACACCATCAAGGGCGACCTGCATCAACGGATTGGAGACATCAAGTTTAAGGGACGGCCCGGTAACCGGACCATTCAGACCAAGATTTGCCTGAATGCTTTTATAGCTGCTTGCCGGTGCCGGAAGCGTAATCCCGGTCAGCTTTGCAAAGGGCTCAAGCGTCTTGGCTGTTACCCGAACAGACAACCCCTCAAAGGCTGGAACATCTGCCGACCCGTTGAAGGTGCCCTTGGCAGACGCGGCAAGCCCGGCTGCATCAGAGACAGCAAGATTGGTCAGGGTAATGTCTCGGCCCTTGATGCTGCCATCAATCATGATGCCGCGCACGGCAACACCTGATGAGATAACTTCGTCAGCAGCAAGACGGTAGTTTGCCGCCAAACCGTCAAGCGGCGCCAGGGCATCCCTGATGACCTTAACCATGTCTTCCTTGACCGCAGAAGACTGCGCAGCGCTATCAGTTGACGCACCGCCTGCTGTGGCACCACCTGAAGCAGTATCTGACGATGTTGTTGCAGCGTTATCATTTGCCGGTGCGCTTGGCATATATTGATCAAGATTGATGCGATCAAGCTTCAACCCGATGCCGAGTGCCGGAAGCCCTTCCCCGCTCAGATTGGCGACCACCGCACCACGAATGGCGGTATCATCAATCCGCAGATCAAGATCAGAAATATTAAGCTGATCAGGCGTTCCCTTGATCCCGCCTGTCAGGGAGAACCGGCGCAGTCGATCTGCGCGTATGCCATCGACATCAACACCAAGCCAGCGAATCACAGCCCGGATATTTTCAGATGCAACTTCATAGCTTAATGCCGCCGACAATTCCGGCTTCTGACCGGAAATGCTCCCAAAGACGGCCAGATCCGTGCCCCCCGGAAGACCGGCGGACACCTCGTTAAGCGTCACCTTGCTATCCGCAATCGCGGCATTGATACGCGCATTATGCACAGGCGTCTGGTTATAGATCAGGGTTTCGACTTCAAAGTCGATAGATGCCGTCAGGTCAGACGGAATGGCAGGCGCATTGGCTGCCTTGCCGTTATTTACCGAGCTTTGCGATGGAATGGACTGAGCTGCACCATTGGCACTCTTTGATCCATTCGTGCCTGTATCGGCCTTATCCGGGGAACCGGATGCGGCAGCGGAACCGGATGAAGGTGCCGCCTTGCCGTCACCCATATCAGCCAGAACAAGAATGCTATCAAGATCAAGCTGATTGAACCGCAATGCGACATCCGCGCGCATGCTCGGTTCCTGATCAATCGCAATCGCACCCGATCCACGGGTTTCACCAAAGCGGATCGACAAATCATTCAGCGTGACGGATTTGGCATTGGCGGCAATATGCCCGCCAAGGTTAAAGGGCTTGGCGGCGATATCGGGGATATCCGCACCATCACCTGCAACGCGTAGTGCTGCCTGACGGAGATCGTCGAAATTACCATCAATCTGGCCATCAAATCCCGGATTATCCGAGGACAGATCAACCCGACCACCAACCGTAATACCGCCATCTACCTTGTCGATGCCCAGTTTCAGGCTGACCGGGAAAGGTGCAACCTGACTGATCTGACCAACATTAAAGCCGAATGTCAGCGGGATACCGCGATAAAAAACATACCCTTCACCCTCAAGCGGACCATTCAGGCTGTCTGCCGATACACCAATGGTCAGGCCTTCGATGCGTTCTTCCGAACCCGGAGCACGATAGATGATGGTCGCGTTTTCGATCTCAAGTCGGTCGATCTTGATCGTGCTGGCGATATCGCTGCCTGCGGCATCGTCAGATCCGCTTGCCGGGTTATCGGCACCTGTCTGTGGTTGTACTGGCGTCTGAGAGCCACTTTCGGGCATCGTAATCGTACCTGCATCCGGCCCGGAACGAGCGGCTTGTGCCGGATCGAAGACCAGATTGTTGCTGCCATCTTCGAATGTCTCGATCGCGATTACAGGGTCGATCAGGCTGACTTCCTTGATCTGAACATTGCCCGTCAGAAGCGGCATCAGGGCGACCGACACACGCACCTCTTCGATTGACACCATGTCGGCGTCCTGGGCACCAGGCAAATTGCCAAGGCTGACCTGGCTTGCCGAAAGCGACGGCGACGGGATCAGCGACATGGACAGATCGCCCTCAAGAACAAGCTCCCGCCCCGTGGCATCGCGCACGGCTTGGCTGATCTGTGCCTTGTAGCCATTCCAGTCAATCAGGGAAGGAATGATCAGCAGTGCTGCGACAAGCACCACAACTAATGCACCGATTACGGCAAGGATCTTTTTCAACAGTCAGGCTCCGCTCGCTCACAAGGTCATTCTGCACGTCGCAGTGACCTTCAATGATTTGATTTTAAGTCCAAAAGCATAGGGCTCGTGACAGCTCTCGCAACAGAAAATGGCAACAGAATGTTGCATTCTTCACAGTTCGTCATTTGCACCTGAATATAATGACTTGCCTGCCATCGAGGTGCGCCTTCGGTATCCCGTCTGTTTCATGTGAGAGGCCAAAGGTTCAGCATCAAGCGACAATTTAAAATTTCGAGATTTTAATAAGTAAAAACAACTCCGTAATTAACGGAAAGAACAGCCCAATTCAGATTGATCCGTATGGGTTACTTCCGGATACGGCGGACAAAGCCAACAGGACGCTAGAAATCCCTGATTAAAATGATACATTTTACAAAACAACAAATTCAATCCTGACTTTCATTTCTGCCGAAAGTTTGGCGCGCTTCAAAGCGACAGGGAGGATAAAATGGCCGAGACAATAATCGAAACCCCGGAAAACACGGTCGAACCAAGCCTGCATGGCATCACCATCCGCACCATCACAACAGACCAGTCCGGCTCCTGGTTGCAGGCCGGATGGCGCGACTTCAAACAAACACCGGCCATTGGCCTGACCTATGGTGCTTTTTGCGTTATTGCCGGATGGCTTGTTGTGCTGAGTATCTTTCAAACCGGCCAACCCTATCTGACATTGCCACTGGCCGCCGGGTTCATGCTGCTGGCCCCGCTGGTTGCGGTTGGCCTGTATGAAACCAGCCGGCGGCTTGAGATGGGTGAAAATGTCACCATCTGGCACAGTCTGAACGGTTTCCGACGCAATCCCGGTCAGATCGGGGCCATCGGCGTTGTCCTGATGCTGTTCTTTCTGGCCTGGACGCGTATTGCGATGCTGCTTTTTGCATTGTTTTACAACGGCACGATGCCGTCACTTGATGTCCTGATCTGGGAAACATTCTTTTCACGTGATGCCATGACCTTCCTGATCACTGGCAGCATCCTTGGCGGGGCACTTGCATTTATTGTCTTTGCCATATCGGTTGTCTCGATCCCGCTTCTGGTGGATCGCGACGTTGATGTGATCAGTGCCGTGATTATCAGTGTAAATGCGTTTCGCAAGAACTGGAAAGTTCTGGTCGGCTGGGCTGCTGTGATTGCCATTCTGGCGGCATGCGGCATGGTTGTCCTGATGTTCGGACTGGCCGTTATCATGCCACTTCTGGGCTATTCAAGCTGGCATGCCTATCGCGGAATCGTCGATACCAGCCAGTCTGACGTCCCCCGTTTGCGTCGTCAGGTACCCTGACCGCCAACCACAGCGATAAGGAACACAAACGCCGCCCCGACCGGGCGGCGTTTTCATGTCCGCCGTTCGATCACATTCTGTCATTCGTGGTATTCCTGGAACAATCCGTGCGACGGAGTGTTTAGTCATCACCCGCTGTTGTGTGATGTCATGGAACCAAATAGAGTTCTGGAAATCCCGCCACAAATTGTCCAAATTCTGTCGTCAACAGTGAGCCTGCAAACCCTATTCCTGCAACCATCTGCGTTCATGAGATAAGTTAACCATGTATCAGGCTCCGGCAGTGCGTCATGTTGTCGCCCTTTCAACCTCTCTGATTGCCTTTATGGCCGGAATGGGTGTTGCATATGCACAAACCAATACCGCCGATGGTCCACAATCAACCCGCACACCTGACCAGAAATGGGGGGTATCCCTATCCGTCGAGAACGATCTGTTTACGCCAAGCAATAGTGATCAGCATTATACAAACGGCGTGCGCCTTGCCTTTGTGTCACCAGAAGACAGCGCCCCGGCTGCATTTCTGAATGTCGCCAAACAGATTCCGTTTTTTGCATCCGACGGACGCATCCGCACCAGCTATTCGCTGGGACAAACCATGTATACCCCTGATGACATTACGATTGCGGAAAACCAGCCCAACGACCGCCCCTGGGCCGGAATGCTGTATGGCACCGCCGGACTTTTGTCCGATACCGGACTTCGTAGCGATGATGGCGAAAGCAACTATTCGCGGATCGACACACTGGAACTGACACTGGGTGTCGTCGGACCGGCATCCCTTGCCGATAAAACCCAGGACTTTGTCCACAAGGTCATTGACAGTCCCCGCCCCAAAGGCTGGGACAACCAGATCAAAAACGAGCCGATTATCGGCCTGACCTATGAACGGAAATATCGCAGCTGGTTCGAAGCCGACATCGCCGGGATCGAATTTGATGCGACCCCGCATGGCGCCGTAACCCTTGGCAACGCCTTTACCAATGCGGAACTTGGGACCATGTTCCGAATGGGCTTTGACCTGCCTGCCGATTATGGGCCGCCGCGCATTCGACCAAGTCTTCCGGGGTCTGATTTCTTTGTTCCGGACACCGAAGGGTTCCCGATAAGCGGCTATCTTTTTGCCGGGTTTGCCGGGCGCTATGTGCTGCGCGATATCACCCTTGACGGCAATACTTTTGCCGATAGCGCATCGGTCGACAAGGAACCGCTGGTCGGCGATCTTCAGATCGGTTTTGCGGTCATTGTAGGTCAGGCGCGCCTGACCTACACCCATGTCTATCGTACCCCGGAATTCACCGCCCAAAGTGGTGCGGACCAGTTCGGGTCGCTGTCCCTGTCATTTCGCTTTTAACAAAAAACGGGGCCATCGGGCCCCGTTTTGTAACGCATTTCAAATTGTATGATGATTTAAAGGCCCGGAATCAACTTACCGGGATTCATCAGACCTTTCGGATCGATTGCCGCCTTGATGGCACGCATCAGCGCAATCGTATCCTCGCCATGTTCGGTCACCATGAAATCAAGCTTGCCATAGCCGATACCATGTTCACCCGTGCAGGTACCACCAAGTTTCAGGGCACGTTCGACCATGCGCCTATGCAGACGGTTGGCTTCTTCCATTTGTGCCGGATCTTCGGGATCAAGCAGGATCAGGGTGTGGAAATTGCCATCCCCGACATGACCAATGATGGTGCAGGTCAGCGGGCTCGCATCACAATCGGCACGGGTTTCTGAAATGGCCTCGGCCAGTCTTGAAATCGGCACACAGACATCGGTCGGCATGCCAGCCTTGCCCGGCTCCAGCTGCAGCGATGCATAATAGGCCTTGTGACGCGCAGCCCAAAGCTTGTTACGATCTTCCTGACGGGTGGCCCACTGGAATTCCTCGGCACCATATTCTTCTGCAACCGACTGCACAAACTCGGCTTGTTCCTTGACCCCGGCCTCGGTGCCATGGAATTCAAAGAACAGTGTCGGTGCTTCCTTATGGTCCAGCTTCGAATAGTTATTGACCGCACGTACCTGCAATTCATCAAGAAACTCGATACGTGCAACCGGAATACCGGCCTGAATGGTCAGGATTACCGTATCAACAGCCGCATCCACAGTCGGGAAGGCGCAAACAGCCGCTGACATGGCTTCGGGGATACCGTAAAGCTTCAAGCCGATCTCGGTAATAACGCCAAGGGTGCCTTCTGATCCGACAAACAGCCGGGTCAGATCATAACCCGCCGATGATTTGCGTGCACGGTTGGCTGTCTTGATGATTTTGCCATCCGGTGTCACCACGGTCAGGCTTAGTACGTTTTCACGCATGGTGCCGTAACGAACCGCATTCGTCCCCGACGCGCGGGTCGCCGTCATGCCCCCGATCGAAGCATTGGCACCCGGATCAATCGGGAAGAACAAACCCGTGTCACGCAAATGCTCGTTAAGCTGTTCACGGGTCACACCGGCCTGAACCCGACAATCAAGATCGGCTTCGTTGACCTCGATGATCGCATCCATACGTGACAGATCAATGCAGATACCACCGCGCAGGGCTGCAACATGGCCTTCAAGTGATGAACCGGTACCAAACGGCACAATCGGAACTTCATGTGCTGCACACAGCTTGACGACTTCAGCAACTTCTTCGGTCGAGGTTGCAAAAACAACCGCATCAGGTGGAGACGCCTCATGCCAGCTTTCATCCTTGCCATGCTGTTCGAGTACGGCAGCCGCCGTTGAAAGACGATCCCCCAGCATTTCGCGCAACGTGCTGATCAGGCTTTCGGGGGTTTCGATGCGTTCATATTTGCGATCTGACATGATGTTATTCTTTGGCCTTTAGTTCCTGGTGGCAGTCGGAAAACCGGTTTGTCTTATGCGGGGCCCAAGCCAGTCCCCCGCGACAAGGGGTGTCTACCTTACGCCGGGATCCCCAAAATTGGTATTACCTTTTGCGCATTCCTGCAATTTTGACATTTTTTCCCCTCAGGGGTTGAGCCCTGAGGACAATCCAATATTTTGGAAGATCGAAATGAATTCAGCGATCTAGCATCCGATACCCTCAGGAGAACGCCATGGTTCGGCAATTTGCCACGTGGACATACAAACAGCCACTTGTTCTCATGGTCCTGTCGGTCGGCCTGTGGATGCTGTACCCCCCGGTCGTCAACCATCTTGTTGACCAGATCGGAATGTTTCAGGTCGCCGCAATGGCGCACAGCTTTGCTGCTGTTTCGACCCTGATATTTGCGTTCATTGTCTTTCGCCGTCAAATAGCACATCTGGGCAGGGTTTTACTTTCCCGTGCCCGTTTCCGTCTGCTTGCCCTGCCCACGCTGACTTCCGGACTGATGATTTGTCTTAATCATCTTCTGTTGTACGGGGCTTTGAAGTCGTCGTCTGATTTTGACGTGGTTGCCATTCTGGTTTTTGAAACCTGGCCAATCCTGTTTCTGTATATCGATACGGCCTACCGAAACAAGACCGGCAAGATCACGGTAAATGACTATATTTTCTCGGGCGCGGCGTTCGCTGGGTTTGTCCTTCTGACCGCACCGAATATGGACTTTGCCGACTGGATCCTGCTTGAAGGCGAAATGTTCAAGACCATTGGCCTTGCCTTCCTTGGCGGCATCGCAATGGCGACCAACTGCCTGTTTCGCATGAAATGTATGGATGGCTGGAAACAGGTTTCTGACGAAGAAAATCTTGCCCTAAGTAACTTCAAAAAGGGTCTGTTGACTGAGACCTTTGCCAGAAGCCTTGCTGCACCACTGTTCCTTGTTGCCCTGTTTGTCAGTGAACCGCAGCTTGTCGATGTCGATCTGTTCAATATGTTCCAGATTGCCTGTGTTGGCATCTTCATTCTTGCCATTGGCAGCCTGCTTTATGACCTGTCGGTGTTTCAGGCGGAAAATGCATCGGTCGGCATTCTTTGGTACCTGATGCCGATCGGGTCGGTCATTATTCTGGCGCTTGTTGATAGCCGCCTGCTGACCCAGTACGAGGCAGTCGCCTCTGTGCTGATTGTTTCATCGAATATTTTCCTGGCTCTTAAATATCCGCTGAAGTCGTCGCTGCTGTTCCTGTTTATTGCTATCTGCCTGATCGGGATCTGGCTTCTGGTCGTTCCTGTGGCAACCATCGACAATTACTACGACCTGCTTGCTGTATCGACTGTCTTCTTTGTTCTGCTTGCAACCTTTGCGCTTGAACGATCGACATCCCTTAACCGCGAACGCGAGGACCTTTTGGGGGATTTCCGCCAGAAGCTGATGGCGATTTGCGAACAAAGCGAACACAAAGTGGCTCGACTGAGCCATTTCAGCCTGCTGCGCGAATACAGCCTGATCCATCTTCATACATTCTTGCGCGCCTTTGACGATGTTCGGGTATTGGGGAAAACGCAGGAACATACAGAAACACTAAAGTCTTCCATTCTTCCGGCCTATTCCAAATCCGATGAAAACCGTGAACAGGTACTTGAGCTGTTTCGGATCGGCGACAAGATGCTCACCCTTGAAAGTGACCGGATCACACCGGGCGAATATGTGATCCTGATTTTGCTGGGCGCGACCAACGTTCTGTTTTCGCTGATCTTCCGGCCCGAAACATTATCGGCATCGCTGTTTGCAATGATCGTCGCGACATCAATGATCTATCTTTTGCTGATCATCCATGACCGTGACAAATACACGCAAATCCGGCGGGATCATGCCCTGCAATGCAGGAGCATCCTGCAATATATCGACAAACTCGCAGGTGAACCCGCCGACAGGGCCGACAAAGCTCCCGATACCAAGCCAGATATTTCGCAACAGATTATCAACACACTGAAATCAAAATCCTTCGACATTGATACCGGCCCGGCAATTTATTGGGTCTTTGCGGTGTTTTCATTTCTGGTTGGCGGATTTGGCTACGGGTTCCTCTATCAATCCTTTGAAAAGAACCCGATGCCCGAAACGTCACCGCTTGCCATTCTGGGTACACAGGGACGCAGCGAAATTGATATCGCCCTGCTTGACTGGCCCTCGGCTGAGATCAAGGCCCATATCCTGGCCAATATCATCGAAGAATATATTCACCGGTCTGCAAACCTGATCAGCAGCGCAAATGATCAGGCTTTCCGCGAAATGAGTGACTCTGATGGTCGCATCGACATCCATCCGGAAATCTGGGTTCAGAACAATCCGAGGCTGATCCGTCGATATGTCCGGGCATTTGGCACCGTCAAACTCAGCACCAACCGGGTCGCAGGGAAACAGGGGTTGTGCTATGCGGGATTTGATAATGCTGCGGCAGGGCCTCTAACCATCAAGGACCTGAAAAATCCCGCTATATCTGGACAGTTTGACATGTCCGGTGATGGCAAAGGCGATATCTGGGTCGGAGATGAAGGATGGGCATCATCGGAAATTGAACGTGAACGGCTTGGCGCATATGGCCTGAACGAACTCTATGATTTCAGGGAATTTGATTACCAGATCCTGAGCACACTGGTGCAACGCAATGCTCTGACCAAACGACCATCCCTGTTCTTCTGCTATTACCCCGACACGATTTTCACCCGTGCCGACGTTACCTTCATCAGGTCCGACAGTCATGATCCCGAAATATGGCAACAGATCATGAATGGTGATCAGACGTCATTGAACCGGGCAGGCACAAGCTGGCCTGACACAGACATTCGTCTTGCCTATCGTCAGGCGCTGGCAAACGATCTTCCCGAGCTTTCCAACCTGCTTGAGAATTTTGTTATCCCGAATGATGAACTTGTTGAATTGTTGTCCCGTCTTCGCGATGGCGCAACCGCCAGCGCCCTTGCCCGTCAGTGGGTTGATGCGAATGGCGACCTCATTCTTGAATGGTTGACAGGTTTCAACCTCAGAACCCCGGACAACCAGCAGGCCGGATAATGCAATTGCAGGCGGGGACGCCTTCGCGCCCCTGCCTGCAATAATCGCGTCGCTTTATCCCTTGTTACGATCCTGTGGCAAAGCCGCAGCGATACGATCTGCAAGCCGCGAGAATGGCAGGCTTTGCAGCCATACTGTCCCCGGCCCTTCAAGGGTTGTGACAAAAAGCCCCTCACCACCAAACAGTGCGTTGGTAAAGCCGCCCACAAACTTGATCGAATAATCGATGGACGGTGTCATGGCGACCAGTGCGCCGGTATCAACACGCAATGTCTGACCGGGTTGCAAATCCTTGCGAATGATCGTGCCCCCCGCATGCATGAAGGCCATGCCATCCCCGCGCAAACGCTGCAGAATAAAACCCTCGCCACCAAACAGACCCGCGCCAAGTTTCTTGGAAAAGGCGATATCAATATCAATTCCGGCTGCGGCACACAGAAACGCATCTTTCTGACAGATGATTTCCCCACCATGTTCGACAAGATCAAGTGGCACGACCTTGCCCGGATAGGGGGCGGCAAAGGCGACATGTCCCTTGCCGGATCCTTCATGAACAAAGCTTGTGATAAAGAACCCTTCGCCGGTCAGCATGCGCTTGAAACCGGAAAACAGGCCACCGCCCGTTCCGGTCTGCATGGCAATGCCATCGCCCATATACATCATGGCCCCTGCTTCGGCCCGGACACCCTCGCCCGGATCAAGTTCGATCTCAACCAACTGCATTTCTTCGCCATGGATCGTATAGTCGATCACGTCTGCCATGCGGGCGTCTCCTGTTTCGAGTTTGATCTGGTTAATTGCGGCAAGTCTGAAACCAGTTGCCCCTGATCGCAAGAAAAAGGGGCAATAATCCGGCAAGGAATGTGATCACCTTCTTGTAAAAAGCTTAAAATCAAGCAGGATATGACATCACCAACTCCGCCGGGGGATTGCGTGCGTCACCTGCTGAGGATTTTACATCATTGGCGTTTGGTCTTGCTGATGCCGTTAATGGCCATCGGCCTCATGGCCTGTCAGCCCGAAAATCCCTGGAATTTCAATATCTGTCGAATTGCCCTGCCAGGGATCGAAGATGACGCGTCGAAAATCCGCCTTTTGACCCGGTTTGACGAGATTGAAGACCCGACGCACATTACCCTGCGCTATCAGATCCTTCCTGATCCTTCCCCATCCTTCATTCCCAAGACCCGCTCATCGGTTCCTCCGGCATCCTTACCGATACATCGTTTGACCTGTCAGTTTGCGGCAGCCGAAATGCCTAACAGTCCCGGCATCCTGATCGGGATTGAGACCAGTCGATATGGCACGATCTCGCCAACCCATCTGTCGATCCTCAACCGCTTCTGGCTTGATCGGGTTGGAAGTTACGCGCTGGAACGATATGAGAATGCCGACCGGCACGGATTGATGGCCAGTGTTCCCGACATCGGATCACGACTGGCCTATGGTATTCAGTTGGCGATCAACGGACTGTCGCGCGGGGCAATTTACGGATTGCTTGCCCTGTCATTTACCCTGATTTACGGGCTGATCGGGCGCATCAATCTGGCCTTTGGCGAGATCGTCATGACTGCGGCCCTTTCGACCGTCATTACGGGATTGTTACTGTCATCAAGGATCGGCTGGAACATTGTCCTGATCGTGACCGCTGCGACCCTGATTGCAATGTTTGTCGGAACCGGGCTTAGTCATCTGACATGGCGAAATGTGTTCGGCCCGCTGGGACGCAAGGCCGCAGGAGGCCGGGCGATCATTGTCGCATCACTCGGATGCGTTTTATTCATTCAGGAATTTGTCCGGATCATCATTTCGGCGCGGAATTTCAATCTGCCGCCACTTTGGCAATATTCATTTCCGGTCCTGCGCAGTGACCACTTTGTCGTGCGCGTTCTCGGATTTGATGTTCTGTCGATTGGCATGGCAGTCTTGATCGGCATTGGTCTGATCTGGTTGATGGCCAGAACCCGGTTTGGTCGGCAATGGCGGGCAATCAGTCAGGACCGGATTGCCGCGAGCCTGTGCGGCGTGTCCCTGCAACGCATTGAAAGTCAATCATTTGTACTGGCAGGATTCTTGTGTGGTATTACTGGTGCGATAATGGCGTTGCGTTATGGCGTGATTAACTTTCATTCCGGTACACTTTTCGGATTCAAGGCACTGGTTGCGGCCATTCTGGGCGGGATCGGGCAGATGCGCGGGGCTTGGCTTGGTGGTTTTGTCATTGGCCTGACCGAGGCATTCTGGTCTGGATATTTTGGCGGGGCCTATCGCGACGTTGCCGTTTTCGGATTGCTTGCTGCCATTCTTGTTCTCCGGCCCGGCGGGCTTTTGGGGGTAAATGATGGAAAAGACAGCTTGTTCTCGCCGCGCATTAGACAAATATGAAAATAACAAACCCGAACGAAAGCCACAAAGCGGGCTTGGATAACAGGGCTGTATAAGACAAAGGCGGTCAGAATGGTCATGCTCAAAACAGTCGACTGGCTCACACAGGACGAGGCGATGCAGGCATCCCTCGACAAGTGGCAGCGCGTTGTCGATCTGATGACCCGATTGCTGGGTGCAACGGCCGGTTATGTGATCGAGTATAATGAAAATCTTGGCTATCTATCCGCGCTTACCAGCCAGAATCCCGAAAATCCCAATCCCAAGGTTTCGCTTATTCCCCAGCCAGCAAACTCGAACCTTTATTGCCGACGGGTCGTCATGACCAAGGCCGCCTTTTACGAACCGGATTCAACGAACAAACCTGAATGGGCCGATAACCCCGACCGTGTCGATGATGGATATATATCCTATTTGGGGATGCCGCTTTTATGGCCGAATGGATCGGTCTTTGGCACCCTTTGCGTTTTTGACACCAATCCGACCGGCTATGATCAGACCCAGCAGGAATTGATGGAGGTCTTTCGCGATCTGATCGAAGCGGACCTGCGCCTGTATGAACAGTTCGAAATCATGCGCAACCTGTCGATGAGCGATCCCTTGACCGGCCTGAATAACCGCGCCGGGTTCGAATTGCTTGCCCACCAGAAAATCAGGATCGCCAAACGATATCACCACAATATCGGGATCATCTTCATTGATCTCGACAATATGAAACACTGGAATGACGATTACGGGCATGCTGCCGGGGACGCCGCCTTGCGTGCTGTTGGTGATGCCATCACCGAAAGCATCCGCGAGGTGGATATTTGCGGCCGGATTGGCGGGGATGAATTTGCAGTTCTGGGCTATGTGCGCAATCGCGGGGATCTCACAACAATCATTGCGCGCGTGCGCAACGCCCTTAGCCAGGTCAAACTGACTGTACCAACATCAAAATCCCCGATCCGCGAAACCCCGCAAATCAGTTCGGGCGCATCTGTCTTCTTTGAACCGCTTAACCAAAGTCTTGAGGACATGATGGCGGTTGCTGATCTGGAAATGTATCGCGACAAGCGTAACCGTCAGCGATAGCAGCCCTTCGCATATTTCGTATGGTAATTTGAAAAATTGTCACACCATCTTTCATCCATTAACGACATGGTATGAATTTTGGCCCAGACTGCGTGCCGGGGTCCTGGAACCCGCAAAATAGAATAACGCATACGAGCATAAAAAATGCAGATCCGCAAAGGCACTGCCGACGACCTTCCGTTCATCCGCGACCTTACCAAACGCGCAACTGACTCAACATATTTCATCGACGGCATGGGCGATTCTGCGGCCAGTCTGGTCGCGCACTATGTCGAAAAATCGACCGGTGTCTTTGAGCTTGCCCTTGGCAGTGCCAATCACACGGTCTATGTCGCCACCAAGGACGACACCCTTCTGGGCTATGTAATTGCCATCCATGATGTTCCTGAAATCGACTGGATCATGGTCGATCCGGCATCCCATGGCAGTGGTGCAGGCAAGGCATTGATGATCGCAGCCCTTGATGCGCTGGCCGAAAAAGGTGCACGCACCAATGTACGCCTGACAGTCGTTGCCCATAATGAACGCGCCAAGGCCTTTTACCGCAAATTCGGCTTCCTTGTGACTGGCCCGGTGCCCGATCGCGATATCCCGACTGTGGAAATGCAGCGCGCTGCCTGACGCAGCAGAAACTGCGCTAACCCGCTTTGTCGAAACCGTATAAAAATCCGCTTTTGCAAAGTCTTATCTT
Source organism: Thalassospira profundimaris (assembly GCF_003326795.1). GTDB lineage: Bacteria > Pseudomonadota > Alphaproteobacteria > Rhodospirillales > Thalassospiraceae > Thalassospira > Thalassospira profundimaris_C. The sequence continues at coordinate 46,519 of NZ_JPWI01000014.1, forward strand.
GCAAAAGTGGACAGTTCCCTGCCAAATATATTTGCACGCATTACGGGATTATCTTGCGCAAGCACCAAACAAAAATATATGCGGGACCATACAATGACCGACACAAACTCTGTAAGCATTGAAACCACCGGAGACGAAGGTTTCACCGGAAACATTCGTCTGATCTATATCCTTTATCTTGTCGGGATTGTGCTCCCGCTGGTGGGGCTGGTTGGCTTGATCTTTGCCTATGTGAAAAAAGGCGATGCACCGGAATGGGCGAAAACCCATTACCGTTTCCTGATCCGGACCTTCTGGATTTACATACTTTACATCGTGGTTGGCTCAATCACCTCGATGATCATCATCGGCTGGTTCATTCTGCTGGCAGCCTTGGTCTGGTTCATCATTCGCATGGTGAAGGGTCTGAACGGTCTGCGCACCGGTGTTCCCCATCCGAACCCGACCGGCTGGATGATCTGATTGCGTACCGCCTTGCATTATTGAGGTCTGAGACCAAAAGCCCGGCGATATCTGCCGGGCTTTTGTCATTTATGTTCCAGAATATTGACCAGCTTCCCGAATGGGTCCCGGACATAGAACCGCCGCACACCCCACGGCTCGTCCGCCGGGCCATATTCGATCCTGATCCCGGCATCGGTCATTTTACCCAGCATTTCATCAAGGTTATCGACCTCGATTGACATTTCGGGGACCGGAGTGCCTGAGCCGCCTTCGGTGGCGAAGTTGACTTGCGTCGTCATGGTCTGACCGGCAACCGCAAAGGTTCTGATCCAGCCATGATCCATCACGGTATCAAGGCCAAGGATATCCTCGTAAAAACTTACCGCCTTGGCGATGTCGTCAACCGCGAAATTTGCAACAATGCGTTTAACAGCCATGGGAATTTCCAATCCTATTGGGCAGCTTTGCTGACTTCTTCGGCATGTCGCTTATAGGGCCCAAACGGGATTTCCTTGGGCGCAAAGGTTTCCGCAGATGCCCTGCCCCAACGCGAATGCCATTCCGCCAGTTCCGGAGTCTCGGTCTCGGCAACAAGGAAACCTTCGGGCAGGTATGGATAGGCTTCGTTGCCATCAAGAAACTCATTGTCCTTTTGGCGGACCATGAAGTGATAGGGCATGAAGTTGCGCGGATCGGTCAGGCCAGCCGCACCGGTGATTTCGGCCAGCGCATGCATGGTGTTTTTGTGGAACCGTGCGACGCGTTCGCTTTTATCCTCGGGCACCAGGGCGCGTTGGCGGATTTTATCCTGTGTCGCGATGCCCACCGGACAGCAGTTGGTGTGACAGCTTTGCGCCTGAATACAGCCCAGTGCAAACATGAAGCCGCGCGCGGCATTACACCAGTCCGCCCCAAGGGCAAGGGTACGCGCAATATCAAAGGCCGAAACGATTTTACCCGCGGCACCGATTTTGATCTGATCGCGAAGCCCCGCCCCACGAAGGGCATTATGAACAAAGGTAAGCCCTTCCTGCATCGGCATGCCGACACGGTTGGCGAATTCAACCGGAGCTGCACCGGTGCCGCCTTCCTTGCCGTCAACCACAATGAAATCAGGCGTGATACCGGTTTTGAGCATCGCCTTGACGATGGACATGAATTCACGGCGATGCCCGATACAGAGTTTGAACCCAACCGGCTTGCCGCCGGAAAGATCGCGCAGCTTGCCGATGAATTCCATCAAGCCAATCGGGGTTGAGAATGTGCTGTGTGCCGAGGGCGAAACACAGTCCCGGCCCATCGGAATGCCACGGGCCTCGGCAATTTCGGCTGTGATCTTGGCCGCGGGCAACATGCCGCCATGACCGGGCTTTGCCCCTTGGCTGAGTTTAAGCTCGATCATTTTGACCTGCGGGTCAGAGGCAGTCTTGGCAAATTTTTCCTCGGAAAATGTGCCGTCATCATTGCGCGCCCCGAAATAGCCCGATGCCACCTGATAGATCAGATCACCACCGCCTTCGCGGTGATAGCGTGAAATGCTGCCTTCGCCGGTATCATGGGCAAAGCCACCCTTTTTCGCCCCCTTGTTGAGCGCAAGGATCGCGTTGCCCGACAGCGCACCAAAACTCATGGCCGAGATGTTATAAAGGCTGCAATCATAGGGCTGTTTGCAATGCGGGCCGCCAACACGCACCCGGAAATCGGTATCGGTGATGTGGGTCGGGGCGACAGAATGTGTAATCCAGGAATAGCCGGATTTATAGACATCCTCGATGGTACCAAACGGACGTTTGTCTTCGACGCCCTTGGCACGCTGATAGACAAGGCCACGGGCCTGACGGCTGAACGGGATTTCGTCCTGATCGCTTTCCAGAAGATACTGGCGGATTTCCGGGCGGAAGCTTTCAAGGATAAAGCGGATATGTGCGCTTATGGGATAGTTGCGCAGGATGGAATGCCTGGTCTGGTGCAGGTCATGAATACCGACCAGAAACAGCAAACCAAATATGACCGCTGGCACCCAGAACCAGCCATCAACCGCCCCGGCAAAAATCACGGAAATCACTGTCAAAAGCGCAACGCCGATAATGACAAAATAGCGCTGGTTCAAAATGAAGAATTTCACGGTGCTCTCATCCTGTCTGTTCAGGTCGGCCTGATTGATCCCGGATCACCGCCTTTGCGGGAAGGCTTTGGCAACCCGATCCTTGATTGAAGCATTGCTTGTGATCATCCCTGATTTGAGCGCGCTCCTCAATGACAATGTCGTTGATTATCAAAGAAGTCCCCATAATCCATCCATGTAGGGACGATCCTTGCAACATCAAGAAAAATGCCGCCCAGAAGGTAAACTCCGGGCGGCAAAGTTTCTAGCAGGGAGGTATTGGACCAGAAACACCGAAGACTTGGGGGAAACGGTGTTTCTGGTCTGGTCGGATGATGGGGTTGGCAATGGCCCTTAGGCCTTACCGTAACCGCCACCGCCCGGGGTTTCGATGATGAAGACATCACCCGGATGCATTTGGGCACCATCGGTTCCTTTAAGCTCGATCACCGTACCATCGACACGTTCGATGGCGTTGCGGCCAAGCTTGCCCGGTTCACCACCCGCAACCGCCTGATTAGGCACGCGACGGTGGTTGGACAGGATCGATGCGGTCATATCTTCGAGGAAGCGGACACGACGGGTCGTGCCATCGCCGCCCTTGAACTTGCCGTTACCACCCGAACCCTTGCGGATTTCAAAGCTTTCGAGCATTACCGGGAAGCGCCATTCAAGGACTTCCGGGTCGGTCAGGCGCGAGTTGGTCATATGGGTATGAACACCGCTGGTCCCGTCAAAGTCAGGACCGGCACCCGAACCACCGCAGATGGTTTCATAATACTGATGCGTATCATTGCCCCAGGTGAAGTTGTTCATGGTCCCTTGCGCACCCGACATGACGCCAAGGGCGGCATAAAGGGTGTCGGTGACATGCTGTGATGTTTCAACGTTACCGGCAACAACGGCGGCCGGATAACGCGGGTTGAGCATGGAACCTTCGGGCACGATCAGATTAACCGGCTTCAGGCACCCGGCATTAAGCGGAATGTCATCGTCCACAAGCGTTCTGAAGACATAAAGAACCGCTGCACGGGTCACAGCCGATGGTGCGTTGAAGTTGTTATCAAGCTGATCGGACGTGCCGGTGAAATCAACTGTCGCCGAACGGGTTTCCTTGTGGATGGTGACCTTGGCCTTTACGACCGCACCATTGTCCATCTCGTAAGAAAACTCGCCATCTTTGAGCACGTCAATCACACGACGAACGCTTTCTTCGGCATTGTCCTGAACATGGCCCATATAGGCATGAACAACATCAAGGCCAAAGTGATCGACCATCTTGCGCAGTTCCTGCACGCCTTTTTCGTTAGCCGCAATCTGTGCGCGCAGATCGGCGATGTTCTGATACGGGTTGCGGGCCGGGTATTTCGCCCCTTCAAGAAGGGCCGTCAGGCCATCTTCGTCAAATTTGCCCTGATCAACCAGTTTGAAGTTATCGATCAGAACGCCTTCTTCTTCGAGAATACGGGAATTCGGGGCCATCGAACCCGGGGTAATCCCGCCGACATCGGCATGGTGACCACGCGATGCGACATAGAACAGGATGTCCTTGCCATCATCACCAAAGACCGGGGTGATCAGGGTGATGTCGGGAAGATGCGTACCACCATTATACGGGTCATTGAGCATATAGACATCGCCCGGCTTCATAACACCGACATTGTTGCGCATGACGGCCTGAACCGACTCACCCATCGATCCCAGATGGACCGGCATATGCGGTGCGTTGGCGATCAGCTGACCTTCCTGATCAAACAGCGCGCATGAGAAGTCCAGACGTTCCTTGATGTTTACCGAATACGAGGTGTTGGCAAGGGTTACACCCATCTGCTCGGCAATGTTCATGAACAGGTTGTTGAAGACTTCAAGCATCACCGGATCAGCCTGCGTGCCGATGGCTTCGGAACGTTTCATGGCGACAACACGGTTCAGGACCAGATGGTCACGACCATTGACCTTGGCTTCCCAGCCCGGATCAATCACGGTGGTGCCGACCGGTTCGACGATGACCGCCGGGCCACGCACAACCGCACCCGGTTTCAGGTCTTCGCGCTTGTAAAACGGGGTGTCCTCGATCTTGCCATCAAAGACGACCGGACGCGTTGCCAATGCGCTGATCGCAACATTGTCACCTGTGACTTCGGCTTCGGTATCGGGAAGGCTTTGGGTTTCACCAATGGCTTCGACCGCAACCGCTTCGACGACCAGCGGCTTTTCATCCATGACAAAGCCATAGCGCTGCTTGTGCTGTTCTTCGAACTGCGCCTTGATGGCATCAACATCACCGAAATCAACGATCAGCGGCGTATCGGTGCCGTCATAACGCAGATGCAGCTTTTTGAGCATGGTGATCTTGGTATCCGGGATGCCCTGTTCGTGCAATTCGGCACGGGCATCAACGGCAAGATTGTCAAGCTGCTCATCCAGACCGGCAAGCGCGTCAGACGCCAGTTTCGCCTCGACCGCCTGTTCGCGCATCGCACGAATATCGGCAAGGCCCATGCCATAAGCCGACAGAACACCGGCGAACGGATGGACAAACACCTTGGTCATGCCAAGGGTATCCGCCACCTGACAGGCATGCTGACCACCGGCACCGCCGAAGCATTGCAGGATATAGTCGGTCACGTCATAGCCGCGCTGAACCGAGATCTGCTTGATCGCGTTTGCCATGTTTTCAACTGCAATACGCAGGAAACCCTCGGCGACTTCTTCGGGCGTGCGGGCCTGACCGGTGCTTTCCTTGATCTTGGCAGCCATGGCTTCGAAACCAACACGAACCGCATCGGCATCAAGCGGCTCATTGCCTTCGGGGCCAAAGACATTCGGGAAGAAGTCCGGCTGAACCTTGCCCAGCATGACGTTGATATCGGTAACCGCAAGCGGACCGCCACGACGATAGGCCGCAGGACCCGGATTTGCACCGGCACTGTCCGGACCCACACGGAAACGCGCGCCATCGAAATGCAGGATCGAACCGCCACCGGCCGCAACCGTATGGATTTTCATCATCGGTGCGCGCATACGAACGCCGGCAACCTGGGTTTCGAAATCACGTTCATATTCGCCGTCATAATGCGAAACGTCGGTCGACGTGCCGCCCATGTCAAAACCGATGACCTGTTTGAAGCCATCCATTTCTGCGGTACGGACCATGCCGACAACACCGCCAGCCGGACCGGACAGGATCGCATCCTTGCCCTGGAACTTGGCCGCATCGGTCAGGCCACCATTGGACTGCATGAACATCAGCTTCACACCACCAAGTTCGGCGGCAACCTGATCAACATAGCGACGCAGGATCGGCGACAGGTACGCATCAACAACCGTGGTATCACCGCGCGAAACCAGCTTCATCAGCGGGCTGACTTCGTGACTGACGGAAACCTGGGTAAAGCCGACTTCACGGGCAATTTCGGCCGCCGCATTTTCATGGGCGGTATAGCGATAGCCATGCATGAAGACGATGGCACAGGCACGAATGCCGCTATCGAACGCCGCCTGAAGATCTTTACGCAAATTGTCCCGATCAAGCGGGGTCAGCTCAGCCCCCTGGGCGTCGAAACGACCATCGGCCTCAATCACGGTTTCATACAGAGTTTCTGGCAACTTGATATTGCGATCAAACAGACGCGGGCGGTTCTGATAAGCCAGACGCAGCGCATCGCGGAAACCCTTGGTGGTAACCAGAACCGTGCGATCGCCCTTACGTTCAAGAAGCGCGTTGGTCGCAACGGTGGTGCCCATTTTGACAGCTTCGATTTTCTCGGCCGGGATTTTCTCGCCTGCCGGAACTTCAAGAAGTTCACGAATGCCCTGAATGGCTGCATCGCGATAGCGTTCCGGGTTTTCCGACAGCAGCTTGTGGGTGACAAGCGAACCATCGGGCTTGCGGGCCACGATATCGGTAAAGGTACCGCCGCGATCAATCCAGAACTGCCATTTCGGCTGACCCGATGTCTGCGAGGCGGGGGAATTTTGGTCGTGAGAAGCCATGATGCTTACTCCTTGGGCATCTGTAGTCATAAAAATCTGTACGAACGATCAGCTATTTCAAAAGCCGGTTAGCCATTCATTTGCCGGGGCAGCCATGTTGCGATTTCCGGGAAGACCGTAATCAGCAAGACAGCAAGCAACAGCAGGAAGAAGAACGGCAAGGCAGCCAGTGCAATGGCAAACAGGTTCTTGCCTGTCAGGCCTTGCAAAACGAAAAGGTTGAAACCGACGGGCGGGGTGATCTGCGACATTTCGACCACCAGCACCACATAGATACCAAACCACAACAAGTCGATCCCGGCAGCCTGAACCATCGGCAGGATGACCGAGGTGGTCAGAACCACCACCGAAATCCCGTCAAGGAAACAACCCAGAACAATGAAGAACACGGTCAATGCTGCCAGAAGCGCATAGGGCGACAGATCCATCTGCGCGATCCATGCGGCCAGTTCGCGCGGGATACCGGTAAAGCCCATGGCAACAGTCAGTACCGCTGCCCCTGCGAGGATAAAGCAGATCATGCACGATGTGCGGGTCGCCCCCATGATGCCTTCGATCAGGCTTTCGCGGGTCAAAGAGCCACTTAATCGTGACAGGATCAGCGCACCAACCACGCCAAAGGCCGCAGCCTCGGTCGGGGTGGCGATCCCCCCATAGATCGATCCGATAACGGCCGAGATCAGCAAGATCACCGGGATCAGACGGCCCGAAGCGCGGACTTTTTCGCCAAACGGAATGCTGGGTGCGGCTGGCGGCATCTTGTCCTTGTTTACGGTGGCCCAGATGCCAACGAAGCTCATGAACAGGATGATCAGCATGACACCGGGCAAAACGCCGGCAATGAACAGACGGGCAATCGACAGTTCGGCCGATACGCCATAAACAATCAGAATGATCGACGGCGGGATCAGAAGACCCAGAGTACCCGACCCGGCCAGCGTGCCAAGGATCAGTTTGTCGGCATAGCCCTGCTTGCGCAGTTCGGGGATCGACATGCGTCCGATGGTCGCCGCCGTTGCCGCAGACGAACCCGATACAGCAGCAAAGATGCCACAGCCCAGAATATTCACATGCAACAGACGACCCGGCAGCTTGTTCAGCCAGGGCGCAAGACCGGTGAACATGTCTTCGGACAGGCGCGACCGGAAAAGGATTTCACCCATCCAGATAAACAGCGGCAGTGGCGCCAGCGACCAGGTCGCAAGGCTTGCCCATGCGGTCGTTGCGATGATCGGACCAGTCTGTGCACTGGTAAAGAAATCAAGGGCGAATACGCCAATCGCAAACAATGACAGAGCAACCCACAAACCTGCACCAAGGAACAGGAACAGAAGCCCCATCAGGACAAGGCCAATTTCAAGTACTTCCATGACCGTCCCCTATTCGTTCAGTTCGTTGGCTTCGCCGAGGGCGAAGGCAGGTTTGCGACCAACAACGGTATCGACCAGTGCTTCGATCATACCGACGGTAAAGACGATCAGGCCAAAGGCCATTGCCGCTTGCGGGATCCAGAGCGGGAAGGCGAGAACGCCTGGCGACGTATCACCGTAGGAAAAGCTCTCTTCGGCAAGAACCGTCATCCACCATGCGAAGTAACCGCCAAGGAAGGTTGCAGCCAGAAGCGTGATGCTTTCGATCACCCGGCGCAGACCACCGCGCAGATGGGACAAAACAATCATCACCCGAATATGGGTGCCGGCCCGAAGTGCGGGACCAAGCGCCAGGAACGTTCCCGCCGCAAGGCAAAAACCTGCGAGTTCGTTGGCGTCATGAACCGCAATTCCGATCAGACGGCCAAGTGATTGCGCCAGAATAAGAAGTGCGATTGCCACCAGGAAAAATGCAGCCAACCCGGCACTGAACTTAAATAAATAGTCTAGTAATCTGCGCACAGCAGTCCCCTTTCCGCCCGCGAAGTCGCGATGGTGGTTGAGCGATCCATACGGACAGTAACATTAAAATGTGGGGCTTGTCCGGGACCGGACAGGGGACGACACCTGCCCGATCCCGAGGAACGAAAGAACCTTAGTTCTTGAAAGCGTCGATGATGGCTTTGCCTTCATCGCCGGTTTTTTCGAGCCAATCGGCAACCATGGTTTCACCAACTTTGGCCAGACCAGCTTTGAGCTCTGCGCTTGGCGCAGCAACGTTCATACCGTTATCAGCAAGGATTTTCTTCTTTGCTTCGGATTCAGCCATGCTCATTTCCAGACCACGTGCTTCGGCTTTGACCGCGGCATCCATGACAGCTTTCTGGGCTTCTGCCGAAAGACGATCAAACGACTTTGCGTTCACGATAACCATGTTTTTCGGAAGCCATGCCTGAACGTCATAGAAGTTCGAAACAAAGTCCCAGGCCTTGGAGTTCGCACCGGTCGACGGCGAAGTCATCATGGCTTCGACAATACCGGTTGCAAAGGCGGTCGGGATTTCCGGAACTTCAACCTGGGTCGCAACCATGCCGGTCAGATCGGCAAGCTGCGAAGTGGTCGAGTTGTAGGCACGGAATTTGATGCCCTTAAGGTCTTCAACCGTGCTTACCGGATTTGCGGTGTAAAGCCCCTGTGACGGCCACGGAACAGCATAAAGAACTTTCAGACCGTCTTTCGCAAGGGCTGCTTCGATGCCTGCGCGTGAGACTTCCCAAAGTTTCTTGGAGTCCTCATAGGAGGTCGCAAGGAACGGGATAGCATCAACGGTATAAATCGGGTTTTCGTTGGCCAGCAGCGAAATCAGTGTTTCGCCAATCGGAACCAGACCGCGCTGAACCGAACGTTTGATATCAGCATGCTTGAACAGAGAACCACCGGAATGAACGGTGATGGTCAGTTCACCACCGGACGCATCATTCACGTCCTTGGCAAATTCGATAATGTTCTGGGTGTGGAAGGTCGCATCCGGATACGGCGTCGCCATATCCCATTTTTCAGCAGCAGCCGCCAGACCGGCGGACATGGTGATGGCTGCGACTGCAACCGTCGAAAGCGCTTTTTTCAGCATTGATCAAGTCTCCCTGTGTGTTGAGGCGGAGGAGTCAGAGTAACAAAGACTCCAAAATATTCACCCGACATCTTGATCACATTTTACTGACAAATTGTCAATGTAATTTCATAACTACCATGCGAAATATGCAACTCACGCAGTTCGCTGCCTTATCAAAACCACCTTAATCACTTGAAATAAATGAGCATTTGAAAGCGGCACAGCATCGCGTGCCATTCGGAATACCCCACGAAAACAGAACGGGCAGCAGTTCAAAGGAACCACTGCCCGTTCGATTCATGAAGCTTTCCGCCTTTGCACCGACAAAAACCCGGTCTGCTCGGAGAACGCCAACTTGCTTGTTACATCGCACTCGCGGCACGCGATGCCTGGTCATAGACCCCGGAAATGGCGCGCAGGGTCTTGGCAACATCGCCGACTTCCTGACTATTCACACCAAGGCGCTGGAAGGTTTCAACAAGGCAGGCTTCGCGGACCTCGCGGTATTTCTCGCACATGGCACGCCCGTCAGCGGTCGTTCCATAGTGGACTTCCTTACCACGCTTGATGCCTTCGACCAGACCAAGCTTGCGCAGTTTCTTGAGTGAGTAGTTCACCAGGTGGCTGTCTTCAACATTGAGAACAAAGCAAACTTCAGAAAGGCTTTTTTCACGTTCGCGCGAATTGACGTTATGGAGCACCAGAATATCAAGAACCGAAACGTCCGGCATCCCGGCAGCACGCATGCACCGTACCATCCATCGGTTGAATGCGTTCCCTGACAGGATCAGGGCAAATTCAAGTTCCGATAATTCTGCAGCCCGTTCCGAAACGAGATGCGACGATGAAACAATACGTGGTTTATCTGCCATGCGACATTCCCTGCTTTGATAGCTGTTCTGATTTTGCGGTTCATCTTCTATAAAACGCCACAAGTTTGTCGGGATTTTATCGCGATAAAAGCAGTCGGGTAAAGACCCGACTGCCGTTTGTTATCGGCATTTCGTCGTTAAAGTGAGCGCATCCGCTCCAGAAAGCCGTCAATTTGCTGTCGAAGATCACCGCTTTGCCGACCAAGATTATCTGCCGAACCATGGACCTCGGTTGCGGCATTATTGGTTTCACCGACCGCTGCGGACACTCCCTGCATCGCAGACGAGATTTCTTCTGTCCCGGCGGCCGCCTGTTCAACATTTTGCGAGATTTCGCTGGTCGCGACAGTTTGTTGTTCAACAGCAGCGGCGACAGCTGCTGCGCGTTCGCTGATATCAGCGATCATGGTCACGATTTCATCAATCGCACTGACAGCAATGCCGGTTGCCTGCTGAATTTCACTGATCTGTGCCGTGATGTCTTCGGTTGCCTTTGCCGTCTGGTTCGCAAGGTTCTTGACCTCGCTTGCCACCACGGCAAAGCCCTTGCCTGCGTCCCCTGCGCGCGCGGCCTCAATGGTGGCATTCAGAGCCAGCAGGTTCGTCTGGGCAGCAATATCACTGATCAGACCAATAACCTCGCCAATCTTGATGGCAGAGTCATTCAGCCCCTGAATATTGTCATTGGTTGAGCGTGCCCGTTCGGTGGCGGATTGCGCCATGGTCGAGGTTTCACTGACCTGTCCTGATATTTCGTTGATCGAAGCGGCAAGCTCAGTTGCCGCCGTTGCGACCAGTTGCACATTCGACGATGCTTCTTCTGCACCGGATGAAACCGCCATTGACTGGTCAGCGGCGGTTTCAGCACTGTTGCGCAACACGTTTGAGACCTGATGAAGCTGTTTGACCGCTACCGCCACATCAGCCATCACCGCGACAACGGCATTGTCGAATTCCTGGATATATTGTTCCTGGGTTTCCATTCGTTTGCGTCGACGTTCATCCTGGGCCTTCTGTGCTGCCTCCAGCTTGACGCGCTCTATACCGTTTTCACGGAAAACAAGCACGGCACGCCCCATCTCGCCGATCTCGTCAGCGCGATTGACTTCATCAAGGTCCACATCAAAATCATTCTCGGCAAGGCGCGTCATCTTGCCCGTCAAACCGCTGATTGCACGCACAATCGCGCGCGACAACAGAACTGAAAGCCCAAGAAGTACAATCACACCGATCACATACATGGTGACCGTTACAGTCAGGCTTGTTGCTGCAATTTGTTCAGCCTTCGCCTTTTGGTTATTGGCAAGTTCGGCAATCGAGGCGCTGAGGGCATCAAGCAGCGGTTCTGCCTCGGCATAATAATCTGATAGCAGGCCAAGCTCGGAATTGCGTTGAAGGATCTTCTCGGCCAGCGATTTGAAATCACTGACATAGGAATTCATCAGTTTGCTGATATTGGCCTGTTCGGTGGACGGAATATCCGATGCGGCCAAGGCGGGACCGAATTCTGCCAGTCGCTGACCAATGCTATCGATGTATTTCGCGTCCATTCGGGCCAGAAAATCTTTTTCATGCCGACGCATCATCAGCATGATCACCGTCAGCTTGTCAGCCTTATATTTGCCGAGTTCGGTTTCAACAGCATGGACCGAACCACGCAAACGGCCCAGAAGCCCGTCTTCCTCGTTCAAGCCAATTTCGCGTTGCAGGGTGACAATCTTGCCAAACTCATCGGCATAATTTGCAAAGGCAGCCGTAATCCGGGAGATCTCGGCATCAAATGCTGCAAGCTCCTCGTCGATTTCAAGTTCATGCAAACCCGCCGTCACCCGCTCAACGACTTCGTCATGTTGTCTGGCATATTTCTCATCAAGCCTGAGAAGAAAGTCCTTTTCCCGTCGCCTTGCATGCAGAAAGTCACGTGACACAGCATCCGCGATCAGACGATCGTCCAATGCCTCCTGTGCAGCCATTTGCGCAGCACCACGTTGTTGATCTGCCACCATCTGAACGGCGGCGACCACGACAAAGATCATAAGACCAACCGCGCCAATCAGCGAGATTTGATAAAGCAGTTTCATGCGAGACAGAAAATTCACGGCAACCCCCAAGCCAATGCCCGACCTGTATTCCAAACCCTGGGTTCACAGGACACGCGCAATACAATGCAAGACAGCGAGACGGAAATATTCCCCGCACCCCATTCAGTTTTGGACAAACTGACCGGTTCATCAGACGGGGAAACAGTACGATTATTTAACAAGCCTCCGGAACCGACACCGCCAGATGTCGAAAACGCAATTTGTTTCCAATCCCGCACCCGCAATAAGGAATTACATTTGCACCCGCCCCATACAAAACAAGGGGGAAGACTAATCCTCCCCCTTGCGTATAGACCAAATTATCAACTGGTCAGATCAATCAGCGGCTCAGCTTACGGCGCGCATGCGCTCAAGGAACTGGTCGATACGTTCGCTCAGACTGTCACTCTGACGACCAAGGTTATCCGCAGACCCGCGGACATCGCTGGCTGCCTCGGTGGTGTCTGCAACTGCTGTGGATACGCCCTGCATTGCAGATGAAATCTCGCTGGTGGCGGATGCCGCCTGTTCGACATTCTGCGATATTTCGCTTGTGGCCACAGTTTGTTGTTCCACCGCAGCCGCCACCGTTGATGCCCGTTCACTGATATCCGAGATCATGCGAACAATTTCGTCAATTGCCTCAACCGCAGACAGGGTTGCCTGCTGAATTTCGTTGATCTGGATTGTGATATCCTCGGTTGCCTTGGCTGTTTGATTGGCTAGATTTTTGACCTCGCTTGCTACAACGGCGAAGCCTTTGCCAGCTTCGCCAGCACGGGCGGCTTCGATTGTTGCATTAAGTGCCAGCAAGTTGGTCTGACCAGCGATGTCATTGATCAAGCCGATCACCTCGCCGATCCGCACAGCCGCCGCATTCAATCCCTGAATATCCTCGTTGGTTGTCTGGGCACGTTCGCTTGCGGAAATTGCCATTTGCGATGTGTCGCTGACCTGTCCGGCGATTTCATGGATCGAAGCCGACAGTTGAGTTGCCGCTGTTGCGACAAGCTGCACATTTGACGAAGCTTCCTCTGTGCCCGCAGAGACGGTTGTTGATTGTTCATTTGCAGTTGATGCGCTGTTTTTAAGAGCTTCGGAAACCGCATGGAGTTGTTGCACAGCCGTCCCGACTTCGCTCATCATTGCGACGACATCGTCATCAAACTCGCGGATATGCTTTTCTTGCTGTTCGATACGTTGACGCTGCTTTTCATCAAGCTCGCGCTGCTGGGCTTCAAGCTTTTGACGCTCAAGCCCGTTTTCACGAAAGACGACAACCGACCGGCCCATTTCGCCAATTTCGTCCTTGCGATTGGCTTCATCAAGCTGCACGTCGAAGTCGTTGTCGGCAAGGCGGGCCATTTTGGTCGTCAAACCTGCAATTGCACGTGCGATTGCGCGCGCCAGGATAATCGACAATAAAACCAGTATCAGGGCACCGGCGATGAAAATCGCAAATGTGACCTGAACCCCAGTATGCGCGATTTGTTCGGCACGTTGCTGCATTTTCCCGGCCACATCGCCGATGGCGCTGCTCAGTTCCGCAAGTACCGGTTCAACAGCCGAGTAATAGGCGCTCAGACGCGCAAGCGATTCTTCACGCGCCAGAACAGCATCGGCCAGTGCCTTGAAATCGGAAATATATGATGCCATCAGTTTGCCAAGCTCAGCCTTCTTGTCATCCTGAATGCTTCCCGCTTTTTGCAGGGCTGCGTCGAATTCCTTGGCCGTCGCCGTAACACTGTCAAGATAGGCCGGGTCAAGACTTGCAAGGAAATCCTTCTCGTCCCGTCGCATTTTCAGCACCGCAATCGAGATATCCTTGGTGTTGGAAAGCCCCAGCATGGCTTCAAGCTGCGCAATTTTGCCAAGAGCGGTTTCGACCTCTGTCGCGGCATTGCGCATTTCGCCAAGCAAACCTGAACTCTGATCAAAGCCCACCTTGCGCTGTAAATCGACAACGGTTGTAAACTCGCTAACATAATCCTCAAACGCGGCTCTTGCCTGATCAACCTTGCCAAGAAGCTCGCCCAGTTCCTCGCGTTTGGCGAGGTCATCCAGGCCTGCTCGCACAGACATTGCAGCGGCAGCGTGAGACGCGACATATTCTTCGTTCTTGCGCAGGACAAAGTCCTTTTCATGTCGGCGCGCGTTCAGAAATGCCCGGGATATAGCATCAACCAGCGACTGGTCGGCGTTGGCTGCCTCGGCAATTGTTTGCGCCGACTGGCGTTGTTGATCCGCAATGAACTGCGTTACGCCAACAACTGCGAAAATAATAAGTGCGACCACACTTATCAGAGAAATCTGGTAGACAAGTTTCATGCGTGACAAGAAAGACATGTTTCCACCCCTAATTATACGGATCGTTTTTGTTATTATTTTTTTACTACCTGATTGTCATAGAACCACTCTACCAATGGTAGATCAACAAACACTTAAGTATAGACGTTTGGGTGTTATTCAACGTCCAAGCCAAGAAATAACGCCAATTCGCCATTTATTTCCGTGACCTGCAAACTATGTTGGTTGTTCTGGTAAGATGGTAATCTTGCTGCAAGAATACGACCGCACACTGCAAAACACAGCAATCAGGACGAACAATCACCCATGAGCATCGCATGAGTATCTGGGGCAAAATTATTGGTGGAGCCGCAGGCTTTGCCTTGGGCGGACCGCTTGGCGCGATCCTTGGCGCAACAGCCGGTCATGTCGTAGACAAGATCAAGAGTGCCGCAAACGGGGGGCCGCAACTGGGTGGTCACGACCCGAGGCAGGTTGCCTTTGCCACGGGCGTCATCGTTCTTGCTGCCAAAATGGCCAAGGTTGACGGTCATGTCAGCCGCGACGAGATCAATGCCTTCAAGCGCGTTTTCCATATTCCGCCCGGCGAAGAAAAGAATGTCGGCCGTATCTTTGATATGGCTCGTTCATCATCGGACGGCTTTGAACTCTATGCCCGTCAGATCGCCACCATGTTTCGGGGTGAACGCGCGCTTCTGGAAGGCATCCTTGAAGCCCTTTACCAGATCGCCATGGCTGATGGTGAATTGCATCCGGCAGAACAGGATTACCTGAAAAAGGTCGCCCATATCTTTGGCTTTGCCGATGTCGACTTTGATCGCGTACATCATGCCTTCACCTCATCGAACGGTCCCGACCCCTATGAGCAACTGGGCCTTGGACGCGATGCCAGTGATGATGAACTGAAAGCAGCCCATCGCAAGTTGTCGCGCGAAAACCATCCCGATACCCTGATGGCCAAAGGCATGCCACCCGAATTCATCGAACAGGCCAATGATAAAATGGCCCGCATCAACGCCGCATGGGATCAAATCCGCAAGGAACGCGGTATCCGCTGATCCAAATCGGCTGGATAGAGATGATGACAGATGATTTCCCTTGCAACGGCACCGGATTTGCTGTTTGCAAGGGGCCTGTCACGCTGACCAATTTTCTGAACTCAAGCTTATCGGTTTTTCCATGGCGCCACCGCTGATTAATATTAATGACATTCGCCTGACCTTTGGCGGCAATGATCTGTTTTCCGATGTGTCATTTGCCATTGGCGAACGCGACCGACTGTGTCTGGTCGGCCGGAATGGTGGCGGAAAATCGACACTTCTGAAAATCATCGCCGGCGAGATCGAAGCCGACGGTGGCGAACGGTTTGTTCAGCCGGGTTGCAAGGTTGCCTATCTCAATCAGGAACCGAGATTTGACGGCTATGACACGGTCGAGGATTTCGTTCTTTCGGCTCTTGATGAACATGAACAGGACTATGCCTATCGCTCTGACATGCTGTTGGCATCGGTCGATATTGATCCCAAAGCCGATCCAAAACAGCTTTCTGGCGGTGAAGGCCGACGCGCGGCAATCGCGCGCGCACTGATTGCCGATCCGCAGGTACTTTTGCTGGACGAACCGACCAACCATCTTGATCTTCCGACCATTGAATGGCTTGAAGGCGAGATCAAGAATTTCCGCGGTGCGGTTGTCGTCATCTCGCATGACCGTGCCTTCCTGAATGCGGTATCGAACGGCGTTCTTTGGCTTGACCGTGGTGTCATGCATCAGGGCGCGATCAATTTCGCCAAGTTCGAAGAATGGTCCGAAGAAATCTATCGCAAGGAAGCCGAGGAACGCGCCAAGCTTGACAAGCTGATTGCACAGGAAACCGTCTGGTCCGTGCAGGGCATTTCCGCCCGCCGCAAACGTAACCAGGGTCGCCTGCGCCGCCTTTATGACATGCGTGAACAGCGCTCCAATCAGGTTGACCGGATCGGCAATGTCTCGCTTGCGGCCGAGGCTGGCGAAACATCGGGCAAGGTCGTGATCGAGGCCACTGATATCGCCAAGTCATTCGGGGATCGCCAGATCATTGCCGATTTCTCGACCCGTATCCTGCGTGGCGACAAGGTTGGCATCATCGGCCCGAACGGTGCAGGTAAAACCACACTGCTTAAAATGCTGACCGGGCAGCTTGAACCCGACAGAGGCACGATCAAGATCGGCACCAACCTTAATCCCAGCTATTTTGATCAAAAGCGTATTGCGCTCGATGACGATAAAACGCTTTGGGATACGCTGTGTGATGTTGGCGGCGATCAGGTGATGGTGCGCGGCAACCCGCGCCATGTTGTCAGCTATCTGCGCGATTTCCTGTTTGACGAAAAACAGGCCAGAAGCCCGGTTGGTGCCCTGTCGGGTGGCGAACGCAACCGTTTGCTTCTGGCGAAATTGCTGGCAAAGCCGACCAACCTTCTGATCATGGATGAGCCGACCAACGATCTGGATATGGATACGCTCGACCTGCTTCAGGAAATGCTGGACGACTATGAAGGCACGCTTCTTCTGGTCAGCCACGATCGTGACTTCCTTGATCGCGTTGTAACATCATCAATCGTGATGGAAGGCGACGGAACGGCAGTTGAATATGCCGGTGGCTATTCCGATTATATTGCTCAACGCAAACTCTCAAACGCCCCCGCAGCCAAAGATGACAAGAACCTTGGCAAGCTTGGTAAAAAGCCTTCGGGTAACAACAATGCGCCCAAAGCAAAATCGGTTTCAAAGCTGAGCTACAAGGATCAGCGCGAATACGACAATCTGCCTGCAGCGATGGCAAAGCTCGAAGCAGAAATAAAAATGCTTGAAGCTGCCCTGTCCGACAGCACCCTGTTTACCAAGGATCCGACCGGCTTCCAGAAGAAGGTCGACCGGCTTGACACTGCACGAAGCGAACTTGAAGCATCCGAGGAACGCTGGCTGGAACTTGAAATGATGCGCGAGGAGCTCGGTCAGGCCTGATGATCTGACCGGGTCATCGCCCACAAACATCCCGACGATGATCCTCTGTTCTTGCTACCGGTTGCTTTACGTCTGGTGCGCATTGGGACACACTTGTCTGCAAACCAGTTCAGTCTGGGTTGAAAAGAACTCATTTGTCCTTTGTCTTCAAACAGATGACAAAGGACGGTGTAATCAACGCAGACGCTTCTGTGCTGCCCCTTATTGAAAGCCCGCGCCATGCCCCTCAAAGCAGTGCTTATGGCCCTGTCCGTCGCCATCATCTGGGGCATTAACATGCTGACCGTCAAAGGTGCGGTTTCAGAAATTCCACCCTTTATGCTGACCGCTATCCGCTTTGCTTCGGTTGCAATTCTGCTGATCCCGTTTACCCGCATGCCACGCGGTCGCATGGGACGCCTTGCCGTCATCTCGCTGACTTTTGGCAGTCTGCATTTCGGTGTTTTATTCTTTGCACTTTCAATGATTGACGCCGGACCGGTCGCAATTATCGTCCTGCTTGGCGTGCCGTTTTCTTCGATGCTGGCGACCTATTTCTTTAATGACAGGCTGGGCTGGAAGCGGCTTTCGGGCATGACGCTTGCGTTTGTTGGCGTAACAATCATGTTCTGGGACCCGACCATGACCGATTTGCAATTGCCATTATTGTTGGTGGTGTTTGCAGCTTTCATGTGGGCGGTTGCCAATGTGATGATCAAGAAACTGGGCGATATTGACACCTTCCAGCTTAATGGCTGGATGGCATTGTTTGCCGCCCCGCAGCTGCTGCTTCTATCGCTGGTTTTTGAACCCGAATCCTTTCAGGCAGTGCGTGATGCCAGCTGGATGGCGTGGGCCAATCTGAGCTTTACGGTGATCATGTCATCAATTGTGGCCTATGGTTTCTGGTATCATTTGCTCAAGACCCAGGATGTGAATGCAGTCGTGCCATGGTCATTGCTCGCACCTGTCATCAGCGTTCTGGGATCGTTTGTGGTATTTAACGAAGCATTCTCGATGCTTAAGATCATTGGCGGTATTGTTGTTCTGTGCGGGGTCACGGTGATCATGCTGCGCAAACCCGTTCAGCGTAAAACACAGGGAATGGATTAAGCCAAATGGCCGATGGGCAGTCAGACGGGCGATCAAAAGACAGTTTGCCAGCAGACATCATCAAGCATCCCTCGCCCAATTTCGGCCCGCGCCCGGATGGTTGCCCGATTGATATCCTTGTGCTGCATTATACCGGCATGCCCACAGGCAATGCCGCCCTTGAACGCCTGTGTGATCCTGAAAGTTCGGTTTCGAGCCACTATCTGATTGAGGAAGACGGCCGCATCTTTGCGCTGGTCGATGAAGACAAACGCGCATGGCATGCCGGGCGGGGTTGCTGGCAGGATTGCGCAGATGTGAATTCACATTCCATCGGGATCGAGATCGTCAATCCCGGTCATGAATTTGGCTATCGCGCCTTTCCCGATATACAGATCGCATCCGTCATCACGTTGTGCCGGGACATTCTGGCCCGTCGCAACATTCCGGCAGATCGGGTGATTGCCCATTCCGACATGGCCCCGGACCGCAAGGAAGATCCCGGTGAATTGTTCCCCTGGAAATTACTGGCCGACAACGGCATCGGGCTTTGGCCCGATGTAACTGACGATATCGCTGTTGATCCGGATCGCTTTGAAGGGTTGCTTGATCAGATTGGCTATGGATGGCCGGCAAGTGATGGGGATGGCGCATCCAACGAAGAGTATCGCCTTAAACGGACAATTGCCTTTCAGCGGCACTGGCGTCCGGCGGATATTTCCGGTGTCCTCGACGGGCAATGCATGGCCATTGCCACTGCCCTTGCAAATGCGATTGGCAACTAGCTTTCTGAACTCGCCCCCGTCGCCACCGCTTTTTCTTGACGTTATGGTCGATGTAACCTACATCCGCACCACCAGATGGCCGGATGGCCGCCCTGATTGCTTGCAATCGGGGAGGAAAGTCCGGGCTCCACGGAGACACGGTGCCAGATAACGTCTGGCGGGGGCGACCCTAGGGAAAGTGCCACAGAAAGCAAACCACCGACACAGCGCAAGCCTGTCGGAAAGGGTGAAAGGGTGCGGTAAGAGCGCACCGGTCCTTCAGCAATGCGGGACGCATGGTAAACCCCACCGGGAGCAAAACCTAATAGGAATGGTCGGCCGGGTGCTTCGGCATTGTCGGCAGGTGGGTTTTCGCACCACCATTCGGGTTGGTTGCAGGAGGCGTTCGGCGACGGACGTCCCAGATGAATGGCCATCCAGTGCGGTTCGCCGCATGGACAGAACCCGGCTTACAGGCCATCTGGTATTATTTCCCAAACGAAAAAGGCGATGACAATACGCTGTCACCGCCTTTGACAAGCTCAATAAATCTGCGCTGACAGCGCGATGATCAGCCTTTTTCGGCAATTGACTGCGTGAAATACTTGTCGGCCTCTTCCTGAGTGCCGACGTCGAAATCAGCCGCAGTCTGATCCTTGATCATCTTGCCAAGGGTCGGAAGCGTTTTACGGTCAATCTGGGTATTCTGGTCCCACAACTTGGAACGCATCAGCGATTTCGCACAATGCAGGAAGGCTTCCTCGACCGTAATTTTAATCGCCGTGATCGGTGGCTTGGGCGTATCGGCAAACAATCCCAGCAAAGCCGGATCTGTACTGATTTCAGCCGTACCGTTCAAGCGCAGTGTTTCATTCACACCGGGTACAAAGAACAGCATCCCGACTTTCGGGTTATCGACGATGTTTGACAGTGTATCGACACGGTTATTGCCCGGACGGTCCGGCATGACGATGGTGTTATCATCTACAACCTTGATGAAGCCCGGCCCATCGCCGCGCGGGCTGACATCGGCATCGCCATTGGCATCGGCCGATGAAACGACCGCAAAGGGTGCCAGTTCAATGAAATGCTTGCAGTGTGGATCAAGCCGCGACAGGCATTTATCAACAGCAAGTCCCATCGGCTCCCCATAAATTGCGCGAAGCTTTTCCTGGGTATCGATTTTTGTATCGGCAGAAGTCATTGGCAGGCACCTTATGCGGGAATCACGGGCCGAAGGTGCGTCACTTGAGAACGCAAGTCAATCGCTGATCAACCCTGACTTGCCGATCCAATGATCTGCTCGACGGTTTTCACAGCGGCAAACTCGCCATTGAGACTGGAAAGTGCCACATCATGCACCAGCTCGGCCGGGACAACCCGCCCATCCGGAAGGCTGCGATCAAAGGTCGCACAGGCATCAGATGCAATCGTTACCTCAAATCCAAGATTCCCGGCCATACGGGTGCTGGTATTCACACAATGGTCCGTTGTGATCCCGCACAGAACAAGGCGCGAAATACCCTGCGCACGCAGATCCGCCTCAAGACTGGTGCCGATAAAAGCCGAATTGACATTCTTGCCATAGACAGGCTCCCCCTCAATCGGGGCTAGTGCCTGTTTGATGGCGTTGCCTTGATGATCAGGATGGAGACGCGATTGCGGTTCGGTTGAGTCATGCTTGACATGAATGACCGGCTGCCCGGCTTTGCGCCAGTGTGTCAGAAGTTTCTCACCATTTCTTTCGGCATCGGGGTTATTGCGATTTCCCCAGTAATCAAGGTCATCAAATCCTTGTTGCCAATCAATCAGGATCAGGGCGGTCTGGCTCATTTTGGGGCTCCAATGGTTGGGTGCATATCATTGCGGGTGGCGACGCGCGACACTTTATCAGCATTTCATATGGCAGAAATGACAAATACCCCACCAATCTCGCCAGAATTCCGTCACCGACTTTTAGAGCCACCCTTTGCGTTTGAAATACCAAAGCGGCAAAACAGCGGACAGGATCATCAGGCCGATTGCAACCGGATAGCCGAATTCCCAGCCAAGCTCGGGCATTACTTCGAAATTCATGCCATAGATGCTGGCGATCAGGGTTGGCGGCAGGAAGGCCGCCGCAGCGACCGAGAAAATCTTGATGATGTTGTTTTGCTCAAGACTGATCATGCCAAGGGTCGCATCGAGCAGGAACGTCACCTTGTTGGCGATAAAGTTGGCATGTTCGGTAATCGAGACGATATCGCGTGAAATCACCTTAAGCCTTGCCTTGGCATCCTTTTTCAGACGCGTCTGCGTTGACAGGAACAATCCAAGTCGATGAAGGTTCAACAAGCTGTCCTTGGCCTTGCCAGACAGGTTGCCAGTACGTCCGATCTGGCGCAAGGTTTCCCGGTGATCCTGATCCGAACCGGGTCCTTCCGGGTTTGCAAACACCTGATTTGACAGGTTTTCAAGATCGGTTGCGGTCTGTTCCATCAAATCCGCCAGACGGTCAACAATCTGTTCGAGCAGCCCGAACATGACCGTTTCGGCACTATTGGCCAGTGACGGTGTTTTTTTGACCCGACGGATGAATGTCTTGAACGGTACCGGATCAGCATAGCGCAGCGTGATCAGGGTCTTCTTGACCAGAATGAACGTCACGGCCGCCGTTTGCGGCGCATCTGTCGTCGCACGGGTCAGGACCGAAACCGTCATGAAAAGTGCCCCGTCCTCGTCATACAGACGAGATGAAAGTTCGATCTCCTGCATTTCCTCGCGGGTCGGCACCTCGATCCCGAAACGTTGCTCGATATCGTGAATTTCATCAGAGGTCGGCGACAGCAAGTCAATCCATACCGGTGTACGTTCGGGTTTGGCGACGTCCTGCTTGCCTGCCGTTGCGTCGGCATTTGCATTGTCAACGGCATTGGCTGTGATCTTCGCAGCTGATTTTCCGTCTTCTGCCGGTTCGGTTTCCGCAACACCAGTCCGGGGCGCAGCAGAGCCATCTGCGCCAGCCCCATCGTCTGTTGTTGCCCGAAGCGGAGCAAAAAACTCGCTGGTATCCATTAACCTTCTCCATCCTGACCGGCTTGCCGTTTGATACGGATGCCAGATTATTGCTTGGCTGTCATATGGTGTTTCTGTTGCAATCCCGCCGCCAGTCAGAATGGCAGAACCGTCTGGAATGAAAACGGATCAATGTCGGGATTGGTTCCGCTTTTTTCGCCAAAGGCAATACGGACCTGATCGAGAAACTCTTCCTTGCTGATCATCTGATCTTTATTGGCATCGTAGGCCGGAAACAGCAATTCAAGGCGTCGGCTTTCCGTGCGCAGTCGCTGGCGATTGGCGTCGGCAGTGCCGGGCAACTGTTCAACTGCCGAAAACTCGCGCATGACCAGCACGCTGTCGCCATTAATGTCACGCCTGCGGAACATCCAGCTTGAATAGGACGCAGCCTCATCAGCGCTGATCCGGCCATCCTGATTGATATCAACCGGATGATATTGTTCACGATACAGTTTTACCTGTTCTGGCACCCCTGATGTCACGACACCTGCCCCTGCATTTTTCTGGGCAAGGGCCTTGGCAATCGCATCATTCAAACCGGGGATGTTTGTTGCCCCGGCAGCACCTTCACCCGCCGCCCCGGCCACACCGTCAAGTGCGCCAAGCCCGGACAAACCGCCAAGACCGAATTGCGACATCAGTTCAGGGTTGCTTTGAAGCTGCTGCATGATCAGGGGCAGAAGTTCACGAACCTGTGGTGATGATACTTCTGGCGATGTTGAACTGCCGCCGGCCTTATCCAGGGTCAGTCCCTGCGCCCGGGCACTGCCATCACCATTTACGGTGATCCCCGGAACGGAAATACCGGCAAAAAACGCACAACTCATTAATAGAATGGCAGCTTTTATCCGCAACAATCGCTTCCCTCATCTCGCTGACGCTGCCCCGCGCCAGATGTTTGAACCCGGTACCATCTTACGACATCCGACAACCCGGCATGACAATCATATGGTCCGATACCGTCACCCGATAAACGTCCCTTCTACATTTTGCAGGAGTTCGTTCGCGCATCAAACCCGATTGGGAGTCAAATCGCAAATTGTCTTCGCCCATCCCGTCATTTCCCGAAATGTCGACTGCACCATCAAACCCCATAAAACCGGGTTTTCAATGGTCACCGATGGGGCCCCATGGAACCGCTTTGGGATTTCATGGGCCGAAGATGGATAAGACCGTGATTTCAAGTGTTTTTGGCTGAATTCAGGCTTTTCGCATGTACCGCGGAACCCCCAGAAACGCACCAAATCGTCACATTTGACCCCATCAAATCCCATTGACCCCCATCATTTCCCATGGTACCCCATTAACAGGCATAAATTCTGTGCCATGCGGGGCATATCCATTTCAAACATCGACCGGTCATTGAACCGACCGTTTCAGACCGTGTTTTGAAATCGGATTTTTTGATCAGGGGAATGGCGAAGTGCTGTTCACAGGGACGCACATTCACAAGCTGGACCGGAAGGGACGCGTATCCGTCCCCAAACGGTTCCGTGCGGCCCTTGAGCCGGAAGAATTCGCCGGCATCTACCTGTATCAATCCCACAAGGAAAGCGCGCTCGAAGGTTGCAGCCACAGCCATATGGAGCGCATCGCCGCATCGCTTGACGAACTTGATATGTTCTCTGACGAGGCCGACGATCTGGCTGACACCATCCTTGGCTCCTCGCATATGCTTCCTTACGACGGCGAAGGCCGGATCATTCTTCCCGCTGAATTGATCGAATTTGCCCGTATCGAAGATCAGGTCGCCTTTGTCGGCCGTGGTCGCACCTTCCGCCTGTGGAACCCTGACATCTTCAAGCCCCTGCAAGAAGCCAGCCGGACCCGCACGCTCAACCGTGGTGCGACGCTTAAGCTCAAACCAGTGTCCGAACTCCCCAAAGGCGCACGTCCCGGCGCCCCGAACGAGGAGGACGCATCATGAGCGACAAGGATATCAGTTTTGCCACTGAAGACCGTCCGCACAAACCGGTCCTGCTGCGCGAGGTGCTTGAAGCCCTTGCACCGGCTGACGGGGAAATCATGGTCGATGGTACCTTTGGCGCAGGCGGTTATTCCCGCGCCATTCTTGATTCCGCGAAGTGCGAACTCTATGGCATTGATCGCGACCCGACAGCGGTCGCAACAGGCAAAAAGCTTGAAGCCGAGTATGACGGCCGGTTCCATATGGTCGAAGGTTGCTTTGGTGATATGGGACGTTTGATCCCGGCTGCGGGGCCTGAACAGGTCGACGGTATCGTTCTTGATATCGGTGTTTCCTCGATGCAGCTTGATCAGGCTGATCGCGGTTTTTCGTTCCGTGAAGATGGCCCGCTTGACATGCGCATGTCGATGTCCGGCCCAACAGCCGCAGACTTCGTCAACACTGCCGAGGAAGAAGACATTGCCAATGTCATCTATCGCTATGGCGAAGAACGGGCATCGCGCAAGGTTGCGCGCAAAATCATCGAAATGCGCGCAGAAGAGCCCTTTGCCACGACATCCCAGCTTGCCCGTGCTGTACGCTCTGTCGTGCGCAAGTCCAAGGACGGCATTGATCCGGCAACCCGGACGTTTCAGGCATTGCGCATTTATGTAAATGACGAGCTTGGCGAACTTGAACGCGCAATGGATGCAGCCGAGACACTTCTGAAGCCCGGTGGACGTCTGGTGATTGTGACGTTCCATTCGCTCGAAGATCGTCAGGTCAAAACATTCATGAAGGCGCGTTCAGGCGACCCCAGAAAAATGTCACGTCGCCTGCCCGGCGAACCGGAAGTCGCCATTCCGACCTTTACGACCATCACGCGAAAAGCCGTCACCGGTCAAAAAGACGAAATCCGTGCCAATCCGCGCGCCCGATCCGCAAAACTGCGCGCCGTTGCCCGCAATGAGCAACCTGCAACCACGCAGGGAGGCCGGAAATGACCCGTGCTGTCACGATCATTGGCCTGTTCCTGACCATTCTGATTGGTGCTGGCACTTATTGGGTCAGTCACGAAGTCGAGCGCCTTGAAAAGCATTACGCCGAGATCCAGTCGGACATTCTGGCCGAACAGGAAAGCATCCACGTACTTGAAGCCGAATGGAGCTACCTGAACAATCCCGAACGGATTGAGCGTCTGTCGAAAGAATATCTGAGCCTTGATCAGATCCAGGTTCTCCAGATGGCAAGCATCGACGACCTGCCAGAAGTGTCCGACATGCATCAGTACCGTATCGACAAGTTTGGCGAAGCCGTTGCCTTCATGCCAACCCCGCGCCCGCGCCCGGGCAGCCGTGCCTATGCCGAGGCGGCAGAAAGCATGATTGTTGATGCACCGTCCGTCGCCACAAATACCGGAGGAGCACAATGAGCTTTACCCGGTTCTCATACTGGCTGCGTGGTGATCGTCCGGAACTTGGCCCGGACCAGCGAGAACGTCTTGCCCTTGAAACGGCACGCAACCGTATTTTCATCACCGGTGCCATGTTCATCATCGGGTTTTCGTGGATCACATATGGTCTGGTCGATGCATCCGTGCTGCGTCAGGGCAATGAACCAGCACTGGCATCGGGAACCGACACGCGCGAACTCAAGACCGAGCGCGCCGACATTGTTGATCGCAATGGCCTGCTGCTGGCGACCGATCTTCCAACCAATTCGCTTTATGCCGATGCCCGTGTGGTCAAGGACCCGGTTGCCTCGGCCGATCTGTTGCTGACCGTCCTGCCCGATCTGGATCGCGACACGCTGATCCGGCACCTGAGTTCGCGCAAGGCATTCGTCTGGTTGCGCCGTAACCTTACGCCGGAACAGCAATATGAAGTTAACTCGCTTGGTATTCCGGGGTTGAATTTCCAGCGCGAAGAACGCCGCGTTTACCCGCATGGGCGCCTGTTCTCCCACGTTTTGGGCTTTACCGACATCGACAATAACGGCATCGCCGGTGCAGAACGCAAGTTCGATAACGAACTGCGAATCAATAACGGTCCGCTCCAGCTTTCGCTTGATACCCGCGTGCAGTTCGCGCTTGATGAAGAAGTCGAAAAGGCGATGGAAACCTATAGTGCGATTGGTGCTGCGGGTCTTGTCATGGATGTCTATACCGGTGAAGTGATCGCGATGACCTCGCTTCCGAACTTTGATCCGCACCGTCCGGGTCAGGCACCGGCGGATGCGCGGTTTAACCGCTCGACCCTTGGCGTGTATGAAATGGGCTCGGTGTTCAAGCTGTTTAACACCGCCATCGCGCTTGAAACCGGCACATCCAACCTGAATTCCGTTTATGACGCGACCGAGCCGCTGCGCATCGCCCGCTTCTCGATCCGTGATTACCATGGTGAAAACCGCTGGCTGACTGTACCGGAAATTCTGGTGCACAGCTCGAACATCGGTTCTGCACGCATGGCGATGGCTTTTGGTGGCGAGGCGCAGAAAAAGTACCTCAAAAAGCTTGGCATGCTCGACAAACCCGAGATCGAGCTCC
Source organism: Thalassospira profundimaris (assembly GCF_003326795.1). Classification (GTDB taxonomy): domain Bacteria; phylum Pseudomonadota; class Alphaproteobacteria; order Rhodospirillales; family Thalassospiraceae; genus Thalassospira; species Thalassospira profundimaris_C. The sequence continues at coordinate 73,654 of NZ_JPWI01000014.1, forward strand.
CCGAGGTCGGCGGGCCTCTGATCCCCAATCCCTGGCGCGAAGTCAACACCATGACGATTTCGTTCGGTCATGGTCTTGCGGTCACCCCGCTTCAGGTTGTCAACGGCATTTCAACCATCGTCAATGGTGGTATCCGCCGCCCGTCAACCATCCTTAAGCAGGATGGTGCACCGGCAGGCGAACGTGTGTTTTCCCAGAAAACTTCGGAACTGCTGCGTCGCCTCATGCGACTGGTTGTAACCGAAGGATCGGGCAAAAAAGCCGAAGTCGCAGGTTACTTCCTTGGCGGGAAAACCGGCACCTCGGAGAAACTTGTGAACGGGCGCTACGTCAAGAACGCCCGCATGTCGACCTTTGTCGCCGCCTTCCCGATGCAGGACCCGAAATATGTTGTTCTGGTGACGTTAGACGAGCCCAAAGGCACCAAAGAAACTTATGGATTTGCCACAGCAGGTTGGGTGTCCGCCCCTGCGGTTGGCAAGGTTGTGACACGTATTGCTCCCCTTCTGGGCATTGAACCGGCGAATGCGAAGGCGCCGGAGATTGAGCAAGCGCTGCAGATCGAACTTCGCAAGGGGGAACGCAAACTTGCGTCTTTCTGAGCTCATGGCAGGTGATCAAGCGGCATTGAAACATGCCGAAGGACAGGACCCGAACATCACGGGCCTGACAGCAGACTCACGCACCGTGAAGGATGGCTATATGTTTGCCGCCCTGTCCGGTGCCCGCGACGACGGCTCCAAATATATCGCTGATGCGATCAAACTTGGTGCGGCCGCCATTCTGGCAAAGGATGGAACCCCCAGACCGGTCGCCGCAACGGTTCCCCTGATCCCGGTGGAAAATCCGCGCAAACGCTATGCACAGCTTGCTGCCCGTTTCTATGGCAAGCAACCGGCAAACATCGCGGCAATTACCGGGACGAACGGCAAGACATCAACGGCGATCTTCACCGAACAGCTTTGGACGATCCTTGGCAATATGTCAGGTTCGATCGGAACGCTTGGCATTCGTGCAGCGGGTGCAAAAATCCCGGGATCGCTCACCACGCCTGATCCGGTTGCCCTTCACCAGAGCCTTGATGAAATGTCGGGTATCGGTGTCACCCATGTGGCAATGGAGGCCAGCTCACACGGGCTTGACCAGTATCGTCTTGACGGCGTGAAGGTAACCGTCGCGGCCTTTACCAACCTGTCGCGCGACCACCTTGATTATCATGGCACGTTTGAAAAATACTTTGCCGCCAAGGCACGCCTGTTCTCCGACCTTCTGGTTGCCGATGGCACAGCGGTTCTTAATGCAGATGTCGAACAGTTCGCCCTTCTTAAAAAGATGTGTGAAAAGCGCGGCGTGAATATTCTGTCCTATGGTCAGAATGCCGATGACATCAAACTTGTCAAAGCAACACCTGACAGCACCGGCACCAAGATCACCCTTCTGGCCAACAAGGGCGAATACAACGTGCATTTGCCGCTGATGGGCAGCTTCCAGGTCATGAACGCGCTTGCCGCCCTTTCCATCGTGGTGGCATCGGGTGCCGATATTGATCAGGCCGTCCTTGCCCTTGAAAAACTTGAGGGTGTTCGCGGTCGTCTTGAGCTGGTTGGCAAGACAAGTTTCGGTGCCCCGGTCTTTGTCGATTACGCCCACACACCGGACGCGCTTGAAACCGTGATCAAGGCGGTTCGTCCGCATTGCAAAGGCCGCATCGTTTGTGTATTTGGTGCCGGCGGAGACCGTGACACGGGCAAGCGCCCGATAATGGGCCAGGTCGCGCATGATTTTGCCGATATCGCCATCATCACCGATGACAACCCGCGCAGCGAAGACCCCGCCCTTATTCGCGCCGCCATCAAGGCGAAATGCGAAGGTGCCGTCGAGATCGCCGACCGGGCAGAGGCCATCAAACGCGGCATTGGCATCCTGCAACGCAACGATGTCCTTATTATTGCCGGAAAAGGCCATGAAAGAGGCCAAATTATCGGTGATACGGTCCTTCCGTTTGATGATGCATCCGTTGCCCGCAGCATCCTTGCTGGCGGCAACTGACCTGAATTCCCGTTACGGCACGCTGGCCGTGACGGCCTGAGCGAAATGAAAGTGACGTTATGACGAAGGCTGTTTTATGGACGGCGAAAGATGCCGAAACCGCAACCGGTGGCAAAACGACCGGTAACTGGTCGGTATCCGGCATCTCGATTGACAGCCGAAAAGTCAGCAAGGGTGATCTTTTCATCGCGCTTAAAGGCCCGAACTTCGACGGCCACAAATTTGCGCAAGCCTCCCTTGATGCCGGAGCAAGTGCCGTGATGGTATCGGATGCTGCGGGCATCATCGACACCGACAAAGTCCTTCTGGTTGATGACACCCTTGATGCGCTGGTACGACTTGGCCTCGCCGGACGTGCGCGCAGCAATGCCAAAATCGTCGCCATTACTGGCAGCGTCGGCAAGACCGGGACCAAGGAAGCACTCAAATACGTGCTTTCCCAGCAAGGAAAAACCCATGCAAGCCCGGCAAGCTTCAACAACCATTGGGGCGTGCCTATCAGTCTGGCGACGCTTCCGGTTGACGCACAATACGGTGTGTTTGAAATCGGCATGAACCATCCCGGCGAAATCAGCCCGCTGGTCAAGATGGTCAAACCGTCCGTTGCCCTGATCACCACCGTGGTCGGTGCCCATACCGAGTTCTTCAAGGACGAAGCCGAAATTGCCATGGCAAAGGCTGAAATCTTTGACGGTCTTGAGTCCGATGGCGTCGTGGTTCTGAACCGCGACAACATGCATTATTTCGCCCTCGCACGTCGCGCCAAGGAACTTGGCCTGAGCAACATCAAATGCTTTGGCACCGACGCGATGGCCAATTATCGCCTGTTTGAAGCCAATATTGTCACCGATGGCAGTGCTGTACGTGCCCGTGTTGGTGGCCGCGATCTTGAATATTTCATTGGCTGTCCGGGCGAACACTGGGTTCTCAATTCTCTTGCGGTTCTGGGCTGTGTGGATGCGATTGGCGCAGACCCGCTGCGCGCGGCACAGGATCTGGCCGATGTCACCCCGCCTTCCGGGCGTGGCGAAATCTCGACGGTCAAGGTTCCGTCAGGCGACGGCACGTTTACCCTGATTGATGATGCCTATAACGCCAATCCGACATCGATGATGGCCGGGATCAAGGTTCTGGCACAAAGCAGACCTGGAGAAGGTGGTCGCAAGATCGCCGTTGTCGGTGATATGCGCGAACTGGGTGACGATGCGATCCGCATGCATGCCGATCTGCACCATCCCCTGACCGCAATGGAAATTGACCGGGTGTATTCGGTCGGCCCGTTGATGGCCGAACTGGATAAAACCCTGCCCGCTGAACGCAATGCCGGTCATTTTGACACCGCCGAAGACGCGATCAAGCCGATCAAGGCCGATTTACGCGCCGGTGACGTGGTTTTGGTCAAAGGATCGCTTGGCATTTACGTTTCGAAAATTGTATCGGCCCTAAAATCATGTGGCGTGGTGGAAAAGTCCACAACCGTACAGGATTAAGTCGCAGAAGGAACGACCAGAGCAATGCTCTATAATCTGCTTTATCAACTGTCTGATCAGATGCCGGTATTAAACCTGTTTCGGTACATTACCTTCCGGACGGGCGGTGCGATCATTACATCGCTGATCCTTGCATTTGTGCTGGGTCCGTCCCTGATCAACTGGTTGCGTTCCAAGCAAAGCGAAGGACAGCCGATCCGTGAAGATGGTCCGGAAAGTCACCTTCTGACGAAAAAAGGCACGCCGACCATGGGCGGGCTTTTGCTGTTGCTCTCGACATCGATTGCAACCCTGCTTTGGGCTGATTTGACCAATGCCTATGTCTGGGCGGTTTTGCTGGTCACCATCGGGTATGGCTTCCTTGGTTTTCTTGACGATTACCTCAAGGTCTCCAAGAAAAACACCAAGGGCCTTCCGGGCAAACTCAAATTGCTGGGCCAGTTTTCAATTGCGGCCCTTGCAGCATGGTGGATTTCCTATAACACCGCAGATCCGCTTTCGACGGCGCTGGCCTTCCCGTTCTTCAAGAATTTCCTGCTCGATCTTGGCTGGTTCTTTGTGCCGTTTGCGATGTTTGTCATGGTCGGCGCATCAAACTCGGTCAACCTGACGGATGGTCTTGACGGATTGGCCATCGTACCAGTGATGATTGCAGCGGCAAGCTTTGCCCTGATCACCTATCTGATCGGTAACATTCAATTCGCCGAATATCTTCAGGTCCATTATGTCGCCGGATCAGGCGAGCTGACCATCTTCCTTGGTGCCCTTGTCGGGGCAGGCCTTGGCTTCCTGTGGTACAACGCCCCGCCTGCAATGGTGTTTATGGGAGATACCGGGTCGCTTGCCCTTGGCGGTGCGCTGGGCGCAGTTTCGGTCGTCACCAAACACGAACTGGTTCTGGCAATTATTGGCGGCCTGTTTGTTCTTGAGACCCTTTCTGTGATCATTCAGGTCGGGTCATTCAAGCTGACAGGCAAGCGCGTGTTCCGCATGGCACCGCTTCATCACCATTTCGAGAAAAAAGGCTGGCAGGAACCGACCATCGTGATCCGTTTCTGGATCATTGCAGTGATTCTGGCCCTTGTCGGCCTTGCCACCCTGAAACTCCGGTAAGGATGCCCTATCGTGATTGATCTTTCGCATCTGCGCGGCAAAACCGTTGCGGTACTGGGTCTGGGGAAGTCCGGACTGGCCAGCGTAAAAGCGTTGATCAATTCAGGTGCCATTGTCTGGGCATGGGATGATAACGCGCACGGTCGCGAACTGCTTGAACCGCTTGGCCTTGCGCCGATCAATCTGGCCGAATGCGATTGGGCCGAACCCGACATGCTGGTCATTAGCCCCGGCATTCCGTCGACCTTTCCGACCCCGCATCCCGCCGCCGAAAAGGCCCGCCGGGCAGGCAAGCCGATCATTTGCGATGTCGAGTTGCTATGCACCGCACAGCCGGACGTCCCGACACTGGCGATCACCGGTACCAATGGCAAATCAACGACGACGGCACTGACCGCTCATATCATTGCGAATGCCGGGATCAAAACCCAGGCTGGCGGCAATCTGGGCAATGCAGCCCTTGGTCTTGATCCGGCGACCGCTGATGACTGCCTTGTTCTAGAACTGTCGTCCTATCAGCTTGATCTTCTTGAGCATGCCGCGTTTGACGCTTGTGCGCTTTTGAACATCACGCCGGACCATCTGGATCGTCACGGCGGAATGGATGGCTATATCGGTGCGAAACGCCAGATCTTTGCCCGGAACAAGGGCCCCAAATGGGCGATCATTTCCGTTGATGATGAACCATGTGCCAAGATGGCGGTTGAGCTTGCCCGCGAAGGCGGACGCCATATCATCGAAGTTTCGGTCAAAAACCCGGTCGATCATGGCATCTATGTTGATGAAAATGGCTGGCTGATTGATGATCTTAGCGGTGCTGCAACACCGCTCCTTGATCTTGCGATGGTCACACACATGCCGGGCAAACATAACTGGCAAAATATTGCCTTTGCCTATGGCCTGTGCCGGGCACGCGGTGTTGATGCAACGCGCATCATTGACGGCATCATGACCTTCCCGGGTCTTGCACATCGTCAGGAACGGTTGGGCAGCATCGGGAATGTCATCTTCGTCAATGACAGCAAAGCGACCAACGCCGAAGCATCGGCAAAGGCACTGTCAGCCTATCAGAACATCTACTGGATTGTTGGTGGCAAACCAAAAGAAGGCGGGATCAACGGTCTTGAGGAGTTTTATCCTCATATCAAAAAGGCCTATCTGATCGGCGAGGCCGCTGATGCCTTTGCCGCGACCCTTGATGGCGATGTGTCATGGGAAAAATGCAAAACCCTTGATGTGGCAACAAACGCCGCCTTTAACGACGCCCGATCCGGTGGCGATGACGCACCTGTGGTGATGCTGACCCCGGCCTGCGCATCCTTTGACCAGTTCAAAAGCTTTGAAGCCCGCGGCGATGCATTCCGCGATCTGTATTCCCAGTTGGCCAATGCCAACGCATCCGGGAAGGTCGGCGCATGAAGTCCCTGTTTGGAAACAACACCAACATCGCCTTTTCACGTGCAGACACGTCTGTTCTGGGCATCTGGTGGTGGACCGTTGATCGCTGGTTGCTGGCCGCAATCATTCTGTTGATGGGGATCGGCGCGCTTCTGGTCATGTCGGCAAGCCCGCCGGTGGCTGACCGCATCAATGTCGACAGCTTCCACTTTGTGACCCGCCAGTTCGTGTTCCTTGGCATGGCGGTCGTCTGTATGTTTGGCATTTCACTTTTGCCGGTGAAATGGGTCAGACGACTGGCATCCGTCATGTTTTTAGGTGTGATTTTCCTTTTGATCATCACCCCGTTTATCGGTTCTGACATCAAGGGTGCGGTGCGCTGGATCAACGTTGCGGGAATTAACCTGCAACCATCCGAATTCCTGAAACCCGCCTTTGCAGTTGTCGTTGCATGGATGTTCGCCGAAGGTCGTCTGAACCCGAACTTTCCGGGCTATATCGTCAGCTGTTTGATGCTCGCAGTTTGTATTTTCCTGTTGATGATCCAGCCCGACTTTGGTCAGACGGTAGTTGTGACCTCGATCTGGTCCGTACAGATTTTCCTGGCTGGTCTTCCGATCATTCTGGTGTTCTGTCTCGGGCTTGGCGCCGTTGGCCTTGCTGTTAGTGCCTATCTGATCTTGCCGCACGTTCAGTCACGTGTGGACCGCTTCCTTGATCCGGCATCGGGTGACAACTATCAGATCGAACGATCCATGGAAGCCTTCATGAGTGGCGGCGTCATGGGGCGTGGCCCCGGTGAAGGCTGGGTCAAGAACTCCATCCCGGATGCCCATTCCGACTTTATCTTTGCCGTGGCTGGCGAGGAATTCGGATTGCTGTTCTGCGTGCTGGTGGTGGGTGTCTTTACCTTTATCATCATGCGCGGGCTTTCGCGCCTGATGGGGGAACGCAACCTGTTTGTGGTGCTGGCTGTAAGCGGCATTCTGGTTCAGTTCGGCCTGCAGGCCGTGATCAATATGGCATCGACCCTGCAACTTGTGCCGCCCAAAGGCATGACCTTGCCATTCGTTTCCTATGGCGGTTCGGCCACCATCGGTATTGCGATTGGCATGGGGTTTGTTCTTGCGCTCACCCGTAAACGTCCGGGCGAATAGCTGCGTATCAATGGTTCTTTTGCCTGAACTGAAATTTCTGCATCAAAACGACAAAATCCGACCTTATTCCATTCCCGGTTTGAAGGGATATTAACCTTTGTCGGGTTCTGATGGGGGGAACTGTCCGGGGTCTCCCCGGTGCTGTGTCGTTTTAGATGTGGACAAGATGACTGACTTCACAAAACTTGATATTTCCGCCTCCGAGACCCCGCTTGCGGGTCAGGTGATTGCTGTGACGTCAGGCGGAACCGGCGGTCATATGTTCCCCGCTGTTGCCTTGTCCAAATCACTGGTTCGACGTGGCGCGAGGGTACTGTTTTTTACCGATGCCCGCGCAGCACGCTATACCGAGGGCGTTGAAGGTGTCGAGACCATCATCCTTCCCGCAGGTGGCATTGCCGGCAAAGGCATCAAGGGACGTCTGACCGGGGCACTTCGTCTGGGGCTTGGCACGCTTAAGGCGCGCTCTCTGATCAAGAAGGCAAAGCCCGCCGCTGTTATCGGCTTTGGCGGTTATGCCTCGATCCCGGCAACCATGTCGGCCAAGTGGCTTGGGATCCCCTATGCCATTCACGAACAGAACGCGGTTCTTGGCCGGGCGAACCGACTGGTGGCGAGCCATGCCGAACGCATTGCAACATCCTTTGCCAAAGTCACCATGATCGCACCAAGCGACGAAGCCAAGGTGATCTGGACGGGCAACCCTGTGCGTGCCGAAGTCGCAGCCCTTGCCGTTAGCGAGTATCACGCCCCGGAAAGCGACGGCCCGATCCGACTTTTGATCACTGGTGGTTCACAGGGCGCGCGTATTCTTTCCGAAGTTCTTCCAGATGCGTTGGTCAGTCTGCCCGAAGACATTCGCAAACGCCTTCATGTCACCCAGCAAGCCCGCGACGAGGATATCGATGCAGTGCGCGAGACCTATGATGGCTCGATGATTGACGTGACCCTGGCATCCTTCATCAACGACATTCCGGAAAAATTGCGGGACTGTCATCTGGTGATTGCACGATCCGGGGCATCAACAGTTGCCGAACTGACGGCGGCGGGACGTCCGGGTTTTCTGGTTCCCCTGCCCCATGCCATTGATGATCATCAACGTTTTAATGCCCAGCAGGTCGAAGAGGCCGGTGGCGCATGGTTGCTGCCACAGGATCGCTTTACCAGCGAACTGGTTTCAGAACGGCTGGCGAAACTTTTAACCAATCCCGCGGCCTTGACGTGCGCCGCAAAGGCCGCCAAAAGCAGCGGTCGCGCCAATGCTGCCGAACGGCTGGCCGATATGGTGCTTGATATGCTGGGACTGAACCCGGCCGGAAGCCCGAATAACGAGAACATGGGCAAAGACCCCCAAAAGGTATGAGGAGACATGCAATGAACACCCTGCCGCTCAACATCGGCACCATCCACTTTGTCGGTATTGGTGGCATCGGCATGTCCGGTATTGCCGAAATTCTCCATAACCTTGGCTATTCGGTTCAGGGATCGGATATCTCTGACAATGCCAATGTCCAGCGCCTGCGCGATCTTGGCATCAAGGTTTTTGTCGGTCATCAGGGATCGAATATCCAGGACGCCAAGGTGGTTGTGATTTCCACAGCGGTCAAAGCCAGCAATCCCGAAGTCGTTGCCGCGCGCGCCGAAATGATCCCGGTGGTCCGCCGCGCTGAAATGCTGGCCGAACTCATGCGCCTTAAGGCCGCAATTGCCATTGGCGGCACACATGGTAAAACCACGACGACCTCGCTGGTTGCAACCATGCTTGATGCCGCCGGGCTTGATCCGACCGTGATCAATGGCGGGATCATCAATTCGTATGGCACCAATGCGCGCCTTGGCGAAGGTGACTGGATGGTGGTCGAGGCCGATGAGTCTGATGGTACCTTTGTCAAAGTCCCGTCGACCATTTCGGTTGTGACCAATATTGATCCTGAACATCTGGACCACTGGAAAGATTTCGATCAGCTGCGCGAGGCCTTCAAGAACTTCGTTCAGAACATTCCGTTCTATGGCTTTGCCGTTCTGTGCATTGACCATCCCGAAGTTCAGGCCCTGATTGGCAAGGTGACGGATCGCCGCATCTTTACATTCGGTTTCTCGCCGCAGGCTGATGTGCGCGCGGTCAATGTGCGTACCAATATTGGCGAAAGCATCTTTGATGTTGTCATCCGCGAACGCGTCGATAGCGAAGAACGCGTGATCAGGGATGTCCGCCTGCCGATGGTTGGCGATCACAACGTTTCGAACTCGCTTGCCGCAATCACGGTTGCGCTTGAACTCGGCATTCCGGACGAAAAGATCGTATCAGCCTTTGACGGCTTTACCGGTGTCAAGCGCCGCTTCACCAAGACCGGAGAAGTCGATGGCGTGACCATCATTGACGATTACGGTCACCACCCGGTCGAAATCAAGGCCGTGCTGAAAGCTGCCCGTCAGGCCACACAGAATAACGTCATTGCTGTTGTACAGCCGCATCGCTATTCGCGCCTGCATGATCTGTTTGAAGATTTCTGCACCTGCTTTAACGATGCCGACAGCGTCATTGTCGCCGATGTCTATGAAGCAGGCGAAAGCCCGATTGAAGGCGCATCGCGTGATGCACTGGTCGAAGGATTGCGCAACCGTGGCCACCGCCATGTCAGCGCCCTTGAAGGACCGGACAAGCTTGCCGAGATCATCGCACAGGATGCCAAACCGGGTGACCTTGTGGTCTGCCTTGGTGCCGGATCCATCAGCGCATGGGCCAATGCCCTGCCCGCACAACTCGAAGCCCTGAAGAACTGAGAGACGCATGAGCACGCCGGGACACCACACGCCACTGATCGACCGCCTGCCCAAGGTTCGGGGCAAGCTGCGTGAAGGCGCGCAATTGGCCAAGGTCACCTGGTTTCAGGTTGGCGGTCCGGCCGATGTGATGTTCCGCCCGGCCGACGAAGCCGATCTTGCCGACTTCCTTAGGGGAAAACCCGACGACATGCCGGTGACTGTGATCGGCGTCGGATCAAACCTTCTCGTTCGGGATGGTGGTATTCGCGGCGCTGTCATTCGACTTGGCCGTCCGTTTACCGACGCCGTCGTCAAGGATGGCGATCTGCATGTCGGGGCCGGTGCGCTTGATCTTAACGTCGCGCAGGTCGCCCAGCAGGCTGGCATCGCCGGTCTTGAATTCCTGTCGGGCATTCCGGGTACGATTGGTGGCGCACTTCGCATGAATGCAGGTGCCTATGGCAGCGAAATCAAGGATGTGCTGATTTCTGCCACCGCCATTGACGGCAAGGGCACGACTCATACCGTCACCCCCGATGAAATGGGCATGTCTTATCGTCACTGCGATCTGCCCGAAGACTGGATTTTCACATCCGCCATCTTGCGTGGAACGCCGGGGGATCCCGCCGATATCGCCAAGCGCATGGATGAAATCGCAGAAGCCCGTTCCGGATCGCAACCGATCAAGTCACGCACCGGCGGATCGACATTTGCCAATCCGCTGCCCGATCGCGCCTGGGAGGTCATTGATGCCGCCGGGTGCCGTGGCCTTACCATCGGTGGCGCGCAGATGTCCGAACAGCATTGCAATTTCATGATCAATACCGGTGATGCCACCGCCCTTGATCTTGAGCAGCTGGGCGATGAAGTCCGCAGACGGGTTAAACAACATAGCGGCGTTGAGCTGCGCTGGGAAATCCGGCGCATTGGTGAACGCCTTGGCCACTCGATCATAGGAAAAGACGCATGAGCAAACATGTCGCTGTCATTCTGGGCGGTTGGTCAGCAGAACGTGAAGTATCCCTGTCTTCGGGGCGCGAATGCGCCAAGGCGCTGCGCGAAAAGGGATATGACGTCACCGAAATTGACGCCACCCGTGATCTTGCCGGTCAGCTGACCGCTATTGATCCCAAACCGGATGTGATTTTCAACGCCCTGCATGGTCGCTGGGGCGAAGACGGTGCGGTTCAGGGGCTGCTTGAAATTCTGAACATTCCCTATACCCATTCAGGCGTGCGTGCATCGGCGATTGCCATGGATAAAATGTCGGCAAAGGCAATGTTTGCCGAATATGAAATTCCCTGTGCCCGCCATGTCTGGGTCACGCGTGGTGATATCGCCAATGGCAAGGCACTGCCACCGCCCTATGTTCTTAAACCCAACAATGAAGGGTCATCTGTCGGGGTTGAAATCATCCTCACCCCTGAAGAAGAACAGAACATGCTGGCGCGTGACTGGGTCCATGGCGACGGCATCATGCAGGAAGAATTCATTCCCGGCCGTGAAATGACTGTTGCCGTCAAGGATGGCAAGGCGATGGAAGTCATTGAAATCCTGACGGGCAATCATGCCTTTTACGATTTTGAATCCAAATATGCCCAGGGCGGGTCCGAACATATCGTACCAGCCGACATTCACAGTGACCTGCGCGACCGCCTGCAACGCCATGCAGAAGAAGCCTATCGTGCGCTTGGGTGCCGTGGCGTTGCACGTGCTGACTTCCGCTATGACCCGGAACAGGATCGGCTGGCGATCCTTGAAATCAACACCCAGCCGGGCATGACGCCGACCTCACTGGTTCCCGATGCGGCACGTCATGACGGCATGAGCTTTGCCGATATCGTTGCATGGATGGTGGAGGATGCTTCATGCGAACGCTAGGCACGATTGGCACGCTTGAAGAACAGGCCCGCGAACGCCGCGAAAAGCTTGATAAAAAGCATGGCATTGCCTCCAACCTTAAACGGGTTGCCCGCGTCATGTGGTGGACGGGATTTGTCGGGGCAATCACCATCATACCGGCAGCACTTTGGTATACTGGCAAGGCTGACAAATGGATTGCCATCGGTCAGGACGAAAGTGTTCGCCTGTCGGCTGAACTGGGCATGACGGTCAAAAATATCGAAGTATCGGGACGCGAAAAAACCGATACCAATGCGCTGCTGGCCGCCATCGGGCAAAAGCCCGGCACGCCGATCATAACATTTGATGTTGATGCCGCGCGTGAACGCATCGAACAACTGTCATGGGTGCGTACAGCCACTGTCGAACGCCAGTTGCCCGATACGCTGATCGTGTCGATTGTTGAACGCAAACCGCTTGCGCTTTGGCAAACCGAAGACCGCGGGCACGTTCTGATTGATGGCGATGGCGAGCAACTTCAGAACTATGAGCTTGGCGATTATCTTGATCTGCCGGTTCTGGTTGGCGATGATGCCCCGCAACATGCGGCCGAAATGCTTCAGACCATTCAAAGCATTCCCGATCTTTACGGCATGGTCACCGGCGCACAGCGCATTGGTCATCGTCGCTGGAACATTCAGCTGTCAAACGGCATGTTCATTCGCCTGCCCGAACACGACATGGACAAGGCCTGGCAACGCCTTGAGACGCTTGTTCGTCAGCATGACCTGCTTGAACGCGATGTATTGATTGTTGATCTGCGCTTGCCAGATCGAACCTTTGTTCGCCTGACACCCGGGGCGGCGGAAAATCGCCGCAATCCCCCAAAGAAGGAGGGAGCGGTCTAGAACGACCGCCCGCCATCACCGATCAGGACTGATTGACGCGCCAGACAGGGGGCGGATCGCAAGCCTGCCGGGTGACAGGCTATTGATCGCATCAGGAAGATGCGATGCCAGCTACTGCCCCGCTAAAGTCTGACATTTCCGAGAAAACAGGACCGCTATGCGGCACACTCGATACAGCCTTAACCAATTTGCAACCGCTTATGGTGGAAAACGGGCTTAATAAGGTAGGGCAGGTCCGCCTGTCCCCAATAACTTTAGAAGAATTCAGAGCACTAAATTGGCACGCGGCAAAACCAGATCAGGATTGATTGCAGCTTTGGACATCGGTACGTCCAAGGTCTGCTGTTTCATTGCGCGACGCGAAAAGGACCATCCGCCGAAAATCATCGGCATCGGACACAACATGTCCAAGGGCCTGCAAAGCGGATCGATCGCAAATCTTGATGCCGCCCAGGAAGTCGTTCTGGCTGCGGTAAACGCGGCGGAAAAGATGGCCGGTCAAACCATCGAATCGGTCATTGTGAACCTTTCTGGTGGCCGTCCGGAATCGGAAACCCATACGGTTGAACTGCCCCTTGGTTCCCGCCCGATCGGCAATCTGGAAATCAGGAAGCTGAATGACCAGAAAGAAGCCCTGCTCCGTCAGGCTGGCGATGAACTGATCCATACGGTGCCGCTTGGTTTCCGCCTTGATGGTGCGAGTTCGATGAATGATCCGCGCGGTATGTATGGATCAACGCTTGGTCTGGATCTGCATTTTGTCCGTACCCAGACAGCACCGCTACGCAATCTTGATACATTGCTTGGCCGTTGCCACCTTGCGATTGAAGAAACCGTCGTCACCCCGCTTGCATCGGGTCTGTCGGCCCTGACACCGGATCAGCGCGAACTGGGCGCAACCGTCATTGATATGGGGGCAGGCACGACAAGCGTTGCTGTCTTTAACGGCGGTCAGGTGATTTACACCACCTCGATCCCGGTCGGTGGCGCGCATGTGACACGTGATATCGCCTATGGGCTGAACACGTCGCTTAATCATGCCGAACGGATGAAGACACTGCATGGCAGTGCGCTGACCTCGCCGTCAGATGATCAGGAAATCCTTGCCGTTCCGATCATTGGTGACGAGGACGAGAACAACTTCAATCACGTTCCGCGCTCGATGCTGATCAACATCATCAAGCCGCGCCTTGAGGAAACCTTTGAGTTGATTCGCGATCAGCTTGAAGAACATGGTCTGACCCAGATTGGCGGGCGCAGCATCGTGCTTACCGGTGGTGCCAGCCAGCTCAATGCCATTGCCGATCTGGCAAACCAGATGTTCGAACGTCCGGCAACTGTCGCCCACCCGCATGGCGTTACAGGCCTTGCCGAAGCCACCGCAGGCCCGGCATTCTCAGCCTGTGCAGGCCTTCTGCTGCGTGCGGTGGAACAACAGAACGACCCGCTCAGCGAAGCCATGGCATCAATCCATCAGTCAGGTGGACGCTGGGGGCGTCTTGGTGCCTGGTTCAAGGAAAACTTCTAGTTTTCAGCACCGGCGAACGCCCTGTTCGCCGGAAACTGGCAGTTTCCGAAAACAAGTGCATTTTTTTCTGCATTTTTTCGAAAACTTTTCCGCGCATTAACAAGCCAATAACTCTTTGCCCGCTAAAACGGACTCGGAGGTCTTTGTGTCCGAAGCATTTCGGGCACACACAGGCAAAGGGAAGGCTTGTGTGATCTTTAAGCTCTAAAGCGCGGAGAGGAAGAGCAAACAATGAGTACAATCAATTTTTCCGTTCCTGAAACGGAAGAAAACCTTAAGCCGAAGATCACCGTAATTGGTGTCGGCGGCGCCGGCGGCAACGCCGTTAACAATATGATCGCATCCGAACTCGAAGGATGTGACTTTGTTGTAGCCAACACCGATTCACAAGCCCTGACCCAAAGCAAAGCCACGCGCAAGATGCAGCTTGGCCGCAAGATTACCCAGGGTCTTGGTGCAGGCGCACGTCCCGATGCGGGCAGTGCCGCCGCCGAAGAATCCATCGAAGACATTCAGGCACAGCTTGAAGGCAGCCACATGGTATTCATCACCGCCGGTATGGGCGGTGGTACGGGTACCGGTGCCGCCCCGGTCATCGCACGTGCCGCCAAAGAGGCTGGCATCCTGACCGTTGGTGTTGTTACCAAGCCGTTCCATTTCGAAGGCACGCGCCGTATGCGTACCGCCGAACAGGGCATTGAACAGCTTCAGCAGTATGTTGATACCCTGATCATCATTCCGAACCAGAACCTGTTCCGGGTTGCGAATGAAAAAACCACCTTTGCAGATGCCTTCCAGATGGCTGACGACGTTCTGCGCAACGGTGTTCGTTCGATTACCGACCTTATGATGGTTCCGGGTCTTGTGAACCTCGACTTTGCTGATATTCGCACTGTGATGAGCGAGATGGGCAAAGCCATGATGGGTACCGGCGAAGCAACCGGCGAAAAACGCGCACTTGAAGCTGCCGAGGCTGCCATTGCAAATCCGCTTCTCGAAGATGCATCGATGAAGGGCGCACGTGCTGTCCTGATCAACATCACCGGCGGCATGGATATGGCTCTTTATGAAGTTGACGAAGCCGCGAACCGTATTCGCGAAGAAGTCGCTTCGGAAGCCAACATCATCTTTGGTTCGACCTTTGATCCGACCATCGAAGGCGCACTGCGCGTTTCTGTGGTTGCCACGGGCATCGACGCCGAAGAAGTACGCCGCCCGCAGCCGACCACCGTTTCCGTTGCCCAGCCCAAAGCAGCCCAGCCGATGGAAAAACCGGCCATGCCGTCCTTTGGTCAACACGGCGCGGCAAATGCAGCCGCAAGCGTTGCTGAAACTACTTCCCCGGCAGCAACCGGCGACTATGCCGGTGGTGCATCAATTGATCACATTCCGGCAGAACGTTTTGCCGCAACCGGCAGCGCACAGCAGCCGGAACTGAGCCATCAGGCCGAAGCCCACGAAACCGGTTCCATTGAAATGGGCCAGACGGTTCTGAAACCGAAACCGGTTCTGCGTGCCAACAAGCCGATGGAAAAAGCCAACAGCAATGGCGACATGGCTTTCATTCCGCCGCGCGCTGTTTCACCGGGTGAAGCAGAACAGGTCAATCACAGCCCGGACGTATTCGAAGCGGCCGACGCTCAGAACGCAACATCGCCGCGTTCGGTCCTGAGCAGCCTGTTTGGCAAAAACAAAACCGTCAGGGAACCACACCAGCATGTGGAACCGAAAGTCTCGCAGCCGCAAGCACCGGCACCGCGTCAGACCGAGATGCCCCTTGGCGAAGACAGTGCATCTGTCATGAAGAAGGAGCCCGCTTCCCGGGGCAAGGCGCAGGGTGCGTCTGACGACCTTCTTGAAATTCCGGCCTTCCTTCGTCGTCAGGCAAACTGACGACGATCTCCGCGCGAAGAAAGGGAAGGCCTGGGGGCCTTCCCTTTTTTTATAGGTGGACAATTTCCACTGACGTCCGGGCGCGATGATTGTGAACAGAAATGTTTCACGACCCTGTTTCACAAATCGGAAAAATCACGATAATAGATTGTTTTATAAACATATTTTTTTAAATTCGAATGATTTACAAAGCGTAACAAAGAGTGATTTGAGTGATTGTCACAACCTCTGTAGTGTCTGAAGCTAACGAAGTGAGGGTTCCAGCCCTGCAAACGACTTCGACCATGATTGATGACAACCTGACAAACCTGATTTGGGGGTTCCTGTGAACAACATTTCCGACCTTAGTTCTGCTTTCGCGCAGACAGGCGTTTCCGATGACGATTATGTGCGTCAGCGCACATTGAAATCGTCCATCGGCTGTGCGGGCGTCGGACTGCATTCGGGTCACAAGATCCGGATCACATTGCACCCTGCCCCGGTAAATCATGGCATCGTATTTCGCCGCACGGATCTGGAAGACCAGCCGTTATTCCCGGCACGTTACGATGGCGTGATCGATACCCGTCTATGCACCTGCCTTGGCGATGCTTCCAAAGGCATCAAGATCGGAACCATCGAACATCTGATGGCCGCCCTTGCCGGATCGCGCATTGATAACGTCCTGATCGATATTGATGCCGACGAAGTTCCGGTAATGGATGGCAGCTCCGCACCGTTCAATTTCCTGATCGATTGCGTTGGCATCGAAGAACAGAATGCCCCGCGTCAGGTCATCGAAGTCCTGAAACCGGTTGAAGTCGAATATAACGGCTGCACCGCACGTGTTGAGCCCGGCCACGGTTTTGAAATCGACTTTGAAATCGACTTTGCCAGCAAGGCGATTGCCAACCAGCGCATGAATGTCAAATTCGATGATGGCGTTTTCGTTGCCAATATCTCGCGTGCGCGCACCTTTGGCTTCCTGCACGAAGTCGAAGCTATGCGCTCTGCGGGTCTGGCCCGTGGCGGCTCGCTTGACAATGCTGTTGTGCTGTCGGGCGACGAAGTCATGAACGAAGAAGGCCTGCGCTACGAAGACGAATTCGTGCGTCACAAGATTCTTGATGCGCTGGGCGATCTTTATACCGCTGGCTTGCAGCTTCAGGGCAAGGTAACCGCCTATAAGTCCGGTCACCATGTTAACAACCTGCTGCTTCAGGCGTTGCTGGCAGACGAGACCGCCTATCAGGTTGTCCCGATGCCCAAAACCGCGCTGCACGGTGTTGCGGCCCCGGTTCTGGCGACCGCCTGATTTCGCCTTAAAGCATTGGCGACAGATACCAGATCAATCGTAAATGGCGGCCCAACGGGTCGCCATTTTTGTTTGGTCGGGCTAATTTCTGAACGCAGATCAACGCACATGACCGCAGGCACACATAAAAGTCGTTATTTGGCGACACAACTACTTGCCCAACCACGCCCTTCACATGATATAGTCCGCCGGATTTTCTCGTGAGTGCGTCACAAAATTCAAGGATAGGTCCCAGTGCTTAGTACCGTTCGCGCCAAACAGATCATTGCAACTTGTGGCATGGCCATTCTGCTTGCTGCCTGCTCAAGCAATGAGGCACCGGAATATATCGAACGTCCGGTTTCCGAACTGTATAATGGTGCGCAGGACCTTCTTGATGCCAAGGAATATCAGAAGGCCGCAAAGGCGTTTGACGAAGTCGAACGCCAGCATCCCTATTCTGTCTGGGCGACCAAGGCGACCCTGATGTCGGCTTATTCGTACTATCAGGACAACAAATATGATGATGCCATCAACGCACTTGATCGCTTCATCTCGTTGCACCCGGCAAACCCCGATGTGCCCTATGCCTATTATCTCAAGGCATTGTCCTATTACGAACAGATTTCCGATGTCGGTCGCGATCAGCAGATGACCCAGCATGCGATGGATGCGCTTGATGATGTTATCCGTCGTTTCCCTGACAGCAAATATTCCCGCGACGCCAAGCTGAAAAAAGACCTGACGGTCGATCACCTTGCCGGCAAGGAAATGAGCGTCGGTCGCTATTATCAGGATCGCCAGGAATTTCTGGCTGCGATCAATCGCTTCAAATCGGTCATAGAAACCTATCAGACCACCACGCACGTACCCGAGGCACTGGCACGTTTGACCGAATGCTATCTTGCGCTGGGTCTTGAGGGTGAGGCAAAGCGTACCGCTGCTGTACTGGGCCATAACTTCCCGGGCAGTGAGTATTACAGCGAATCCTACGACCTTCTGGTTGGCGGTGACGGTACCGGCCCTGAGCGTACCGAAGAAAGCTGGTGGGACTCAGCAACCAAGTCGGTCTCTGATCTGTTCTGATCAAGGTTGCCTCAAACATCCGGCCAATATCAGGTTTTCTTGACATTCGGGGCAAAACACCAATAGAACACAACAGGAACAAATTGTAATTAGGTCCTGTTTTAAAACCCTTTTGACCTGAACCCGCAAAATGGGAAACTTTGATCATGTGCGGGCTCTTGCAACACTTGCAAGGCGGGTCGGTATTGGGCACTCTGCAAGTCGAAAAGATGTTTGACCAAACTGTCTGCAGCCCCGTTAACAACATCAGTACCCAGAAATGCTTCGACGCCTCAGCATTCGGAATGTAGTCCTTATCGACAAGCTGGATCTTGATTTCCACGACGGGCTTAGCGTCCTGACGGGTGAAACCGGTGCCGGTAAATCCATTCTGCTTGATTCGCTGGGGCTTGCACTGGGTGCACGCGCCGATAGCGGCCTTGTCCGCCATGGTTGTGACAAGTGCAGCGTGACAGCAACCTTTACCATGCCTCAGGGACATCCGGTTTTCGGGCTTCTGGCCGATCAGGATATCGATCTTGAAAGTGAAGAACTGGTTGTCCGGCGTGTCGTGACTGCCGATGGCCGGTCGCGTGCCTATGTGAATGATCAGTCGGTTTCCGTTGGCCTGTTGCGCGATGTCGGCAATTACTGTGTGGAAATCCAGGGTCAATTTGATCAGCATGGGCTGCTTGATCCGACCACGCACCGCGCGACCCTTGATGCTCATGGCAATCTTGGCAATCTTGCCCTGACGGTGCGGGATCACTGGCGGGCCTGGCGTGAAACCCAGAAAGAACTGAACGCGGCGCGCACACGCATCGACAAGGCCCGCGAAGAAGAAGAATGGCTGCGCCATGCCGTGGACGAACTTGAAAAGCTCGGCCCCGAAGAAGGCGAGGAAGAACGTCTTGCCGAAGAACGCCAGTTCCTGATGCATGGCGAAAAGCTGGTTGCCGCCCTTAACGATGCAGGCAATGAACTTTCGCGCGGCAAGGGTGCGGAAAGTGCCCTTCGCGGTGCGCAGCGGTGCCTTGAACGCGAACTTGAAAAGGCAGATGGCCGGTTTGAACCGATCATCGAAGCACTTGATCGTGCCGCAATCGAACTTGAAGAAGCCAACCGGGCGATTTCAGCAACCCTTGCCGATCTCAATGTCGATACCGGCCATCAGGAAAATGTCGAGGAACGCTTGTTTGCCCTTCGAGCTGCGGCCCGCAAATATAACGTTCCTGTTGATGGGCTAAATGCCCTGATGAAAGATTTCAGATCACAGATCGACCAGCTTGAATTTGGCGAGAAGGAACTCTCGCGCCTTACGGCTGCGGTTGGTGAACATCGCAAGGCCTATATCGAGGCAGGCCAGAAATTGCATGCTGCGCGTCGCGAAGCCGCGGCCAAACTTGATGGCGCGATTAATGACGAATTGCCCCCCCTTCGCATGGAAAAGGCGCGTTTTGTCACCGACATAGAAGAACTCGATGAAAACGAATGGGGCATTGATGGCATTGACCGGGTCCAGTTCACCGTGGCCACCAACCCCGGAAGCCCGCCCGGCGCGCTAAACAAGATCGCATCGGGTGGCGAACTTTCCCGTTTCCTGCTTGCGCTTAAGGTCGTGCTGGCCCGCGTTTCGGCTGTGCCCAGTCTTGTCTTTGACGAAGTCGATAGCGGTGTTGGCGGTGCAACGGCGGCCGCCATCGGGCAGCGCCTGCATCTGTTGGCACAGGAACGCCAGATTCTGGTTATCACCCATAGCCCGCAGGTGGCTGCACGCGGGCGCACACATTTCTATATTGCCAAGCGCGAAACTGAGGGCACCATGGTCACTCGCGTTGATGCGCTGGTCGACGGTGCCCGGCGTGAGGAAATTGCCCGCATGCTTGCCGGACATTCCGTCACCGCCGAGGCACGCGCTGCTGCCGACAGCCTGCTGGAACAACCCAATTAAAACCCGGCATCAAATGCCGAACCCACTTTGAATACGGAACAAAAAGAATATGAACGCCGAGCATGCGTCAAACACGTCCAGCCTTCCGGAAATGCCCGCCACCAGTACCGAGGCGCGCAAGCAACATGCCGAAATTTCCGAACGCATTCGTTCCTTTAACGAAGCCTATTACGTTAATGACGAACCGCTGGTCCCTGATGCTGAATATGACGCGCTGTTCAATCGCCTGATCGAACTGGAATCGCACTATCCGACGCTTAAGAAAAACAGCCCGACACAGGAAGTCGGTGCCGCCCCGGCTGACGGCTTTGCCAAGGTCAGGCATTCGCGCCCGATGCTGTCGCTTGGCAATGCGTTTTCGCGCGAAGACATTGTTGATTTCCTTGCCCGTATTCGTCGTTTCCTGAACCTGACCGCACACAGCCCGGTCGAGGTTGTGGGTGAACCAAAGATTGACGGTTTGTCGCTTTCACTGCGTTACGAGGGCCGCAAACTGGTCACCGCCGCCACCCGTGGCGACGGATCGGAGGGCGAAGACGTTACCGCCAATGTCGCTCATATTGACGACATCCCCAAAACCCTGCCCGACGATGCGCCCGATGTGGTCGAAATCCGCGGCGAGGTTTACATGGCCCGTTCGGCCTTCCAGAAATTGAACGAAACACAGGCCGAAACCGGGGGCAAAACATTTGCCAATCCGCGCAATGCAGCAGCCGGATCGCTTCGTCAGCTTGACCCGTCAATCAGTGCCAAACGCCCGCTTCGCTTCTTTGCCTACAGCTTTGGCGAGCTGTCAGAAAGCCTTGCCCAGACCCAGTGGGATTTCCTTCAGAAAGTCGATGGCTGGGGCTTTGTGATTAACCCGCTGACGCGTTTGTTAAATGATGCCGATGACATCATGACGTTTTATGAGGAGCTCGGTAAACAGCGCCCGGACCTTGATTACGACATCGATGGCATTGTTTATAAGGTCAATGATTTCGAACTCCAGCTGCGTCTTGGTTTCGTCAGCCGGTCACCGCGCTGGGCAGTTGCCCACAAATTCCCGGCCGAAAAGGCCCGCACACGCCTGAATGCCATTGATATCCAGGTTGGGCGCACCGGCGCACTGACCCCGGTCGCCCGTCTTGAACCGGTCACGGTTGGTGGCGTTGTCGTATCCAACGCCACGCTTCATAACCGCGACGAGATCGAACGCCTTGGCGTTCGGGTTGGCGATATGGTCGTTATTCAGCGCGCTGGCGATGTCATTCCGCAGGTGGTTGAAGTCATTTTGGACGAACGCCCGGAAGGCACGGTTGACTACGCCTTTCCCGGTACCTGTCCCAAATGTGGCAGCCACGCCATGCGCGAAGAAGGCGAAGCCGTTACGCGCTGCACCGGTGGCCTTATTTGCCCGGCACAGGCGGTCGAACGCCTCAAACATTTTGTATCACGCAATGCCTTTGATATCGACGGCATGGGTGCGAAAAATATCGAAAGCTTCTTTGAACTGGGGTGGGTGAAGTCGCCAGGTGATATCTTCCGGCTTGAAACCGACCATGGGGACGCCATCAGAAAGCTTGAAGGTTGGGGGGACAAATCGGCAGCCAAGCTGTTTGACGGCATCAATGAACGCAAGACCATCGGGCTTGACCGGTTTATCTATGCGCTTGGCATTCGCCAGATCGGACAGGCAACGGCCAAGCTTCTTGCACGCCACTATGGATCGGTTGCCGAATGGCGCAGTGCAATGATTGCGGCCAATCAGGCCGATAGCGATGCCCTTCGTGAACTGATCAATATAGATCAGATCGGGCCGGGTGTGGCCAAGGACCTGATTGAATTCATGGCCGAGGACCATAACCTTGCCGTTCTGGACGATCTGCAGGCACAGCTTGACATCACCGATGTCGAGGCTCCCAGTGTCTCTGACAGCCCGGTAAGCGGCAAGACGGTTGTCTTTACCGGCAAGCTTGAGCTGTTTTCACGCAACGAGGCCAAGGTCAAAGCCGAAAGCCTTGGGGCGAAAGTAGCGGGTTCGGTTTCGGCAAAAACCGATTATCTTGTTGCGGGACCGGGTGCCGGATCCAAATTAAAGAAAGCAGAAGAATTAGGTGTTACTGTTCTTGATGAACAAGGATGGCTTGATCTGATTGCCGCCGAATGACGCGGACCATGACCGAAGGGATGCCTGCCGATGGAAGATCTAGGAAGTTTTTTTCACCGCTATGTCGATGCGCATCTCAAGCTCGAAGAAGACGCGCTTGATGAGTTTTATCACTTCCCCTGCCTGATCAACGATCTGTCCGGCGTCCATGCAATTGCAAAGACGGATGATTTGCACAAATATCATCAGTCTTTCTTTGAAGAGCTCAAGAACGCCGATCTGGCCATGGCAAAATCGATGGTGATCGAACAGCATTCCGCCCTTCCGGGCGGGGCGCGGGCAATTGTGTCCTTCCGCTTTGGCAATTCGGAAAACAATCTGATCTTTGATTGCGACTATGCCTTTGCCCTTCTCAAACAGGAAGAAAAGTGGAAAGTCGTCTTCGCCCAGCTTGATGAAATCCGCTATAGCGACCTGTATTGAGGTCCTTGATGCCCTTTGCCGGAAGACGTCCGATCCTTCCAGTCCTGGTGCTTATCCTGATCCTTGCACCCATGCTTGCCAAGGCCGATCCCGATTATGAAACCCTGTCGGGGCCGGCACGGGCCATTGATGCCGATACGCTTGAGTTCGGGTTCAAGCGCATTGATCTTTGGGGCGCGGATGCGATGAACCGTTTTCAGAAATGCATGGTGAATGGTCAAAGCACGGCCTGCGGGGCCGAAGCATGGCAAGTCACCACCAATCTTCTGGTTGCGACACCGATCGCCTGCGAAGTGCGGGGCAAGAACCGCTATCACCGCAATATGGCGGTATGCCGAAATGCCAATGGTGTCGATATTGGTCAAAGCCTGATTGCGCGTGGCATGGCCGTCGCACGCCCGGACCAGATGCCCGAATATGTCCTAATCGAAGACCGCGCCAAACAGGGTAAAACCGGTATCTGGGCCGGACAGTTCATCGATCCGTTGAAATGGCGCCGGGGTGAACGTCTGCCCGAACATGAAACTGAAGTGCGCCGCTGGCAGCGCGACAACTGATACCACCCGTCCCGTCAGTCAGGTTTCAGGACTTGGCGTTCGATGCAAATGGCCGCGCCAGCAACCGCCCTAACCCCGCCAGACTGACACTGTTTTTCAACGATGCGACGCCAAGTGTCACAACCGCAAAACCGATCATCTGTGGAAGCGTCAGTATTTCACCCAGAAACAGCCACGCTGCAAAGAAGGTCATAGCAGGACCTGACAGCGATATCAGTGACGCCTGTGTCGCCCCGATCCGGCGGATACCCTCATACAGCAGGAAGAACGGGATCACCGTACAAAAGATCGAAATCCCTGCCGTCCACAGAACCCCGTTAACATTAAGATTCAATGGCTTTTGCACGACCAGCTCATAAAGAACCATCGACATACCGGCCATCGTGTTGATCAGGGCAGCAAAATGCATCGATCCGATGGTTTTGATCATGCTCTGTCCGAAATAAAGATACAGGGCATAGGTCAGCGCCGATCCGAACGCCCATGCAGCCCCGTACCACAAGCTGCCTGACACCATGTCAAACCCGTCGGGTGCCAGAACCAGCATCAGCCCGCCATAGGTCACGACAAAGCATATCACCTGACGTATTGGCGGGAACCGGCCCTTGTGGATTGCTTCAAGGATCATCACCACAGCAGGGAAGGTAAACAGAACAATCCGCGATACCGTCACGTCAATCAGCGAGACTGCCGTGAAATCAAACAAAGCGGCAAGAAAGAACAGCCCGCCATACAAACCACCCCATGCCAGATCGACCGGCTTCATTTTCCGATCACCCGGCCGGTTCTTGCCAAACATCAAGACGCCCAGCCAAAAGAACGGCATCGCGATCAGAAATCGCAACAACAACAATCCGTCAACCGTCATGCCCGTCGCATAGACGAACTTCGCCAGCAACCCCTTCATGGCAAGTGCGAGGGTCGCCAGCAACACAATCGTCAGGGCCGAGCCAACCGGCTTTTCCGTGCCTTGTACCTTTGGCGCGGGGGCGTTTGATGGTTCAGCCGTCGCGGGTGATGCAGCAGCGTCGGCCTGGGGCTGTGATGTCATGGTGGTCTCCGGTCCTCTCCTGCGCAGCATAGTCACCCGCCAGCTGTCATTATTCAAATCGAATTAATTGCTATCAGATATCAGCTTTGGCTATATCTTGGAGTATCACATCGACTTTGCCGCAATCAGGATTGTCTTTTATGGACATCAAACAGCTCAGAAGTTTCGTTCATATTGCCGAACTTGGCAGCCTGTCGCGCGCAGCAGAACGGCTCAACCTGTCACAGCCCGCACTCAGTCGGCAATTAAACCTGCTGGAAGAAACGCTTGAGACCAAACTTCTCGATCGTACCGGCCGGGGCGTAAAACTGACCGAGGCAGGACAGATGCTGGCCGAACGTGCGCGCGTCATTCTGGCTGATCTTGCCCGTCTCGAAGCCGATCTGACCGCACGCAGCAGCAAAGTCACCGGCCATGTTCATGTTGGCGTCCCGCCAAGTGCGGGGATTGTGATTACCGGTGCGCTGATCGAACGCCTGCGCGCGCATTTTCCTGATCTCAATATTTCGGTCGCTGAAGACCTGACCGGCGATGTGCAGGAAGGGTTGCTGTCGGGACGTCTTGATATCGGGATTTTGCATGACGGCATGATTTCACGCAGTCTGCATGCTGAACCATTATGGCGCGAAGATCTGTTTCTGATTTCTCATCCGACACAGGTCGGCGAGCAGGAAACCGAGATCGCCTATGAAGATGTCTTGTCCCTGCCCCTGATCATGCCGACAAACCGGCACGGGTTGCGCGCCAAGATGGAAGAAGCAGCCTTTCGCGCCGGTCGCCCCCTGACCCCGGTGGTAGAGGCAGACGCATTGCGTGTACTTGTTGATCTGGTCCATCGCAATGTCGGGCATACAGTCTTGCCAAGAAGCTCGTTGGTTATGGAGCTGTCAACAGGACGCCTCAAGGCACGCCGCGTTGTCAGCCCGCAACTTTCACGTACGGTCATGCTGTCATGGCTTCATGACAGACCTCTTAGTGCCGGGGGCAAAGCAGTTGTTGATACCCTGCGTGATCTGGCCGGCACCATGCCAATGGCAGAAAAATAACCTGTGTCCACCGGATAAAACAAAACCCCGACTGAATTACCGGTCGGGGTTTTGTCTGTTTACATGTTTTGTCCAAAAATCAGACCGGAGCCTTGCTGTCTGAAGACTTCTGCCAAAGGTTCAGTCCGCCATCGGCTGCATATTTGTCGATTTCGGCCAGTTCATCTGCACTGAATTCAAGGTTATTAAGTGCATCCAGGCTGTTATCAAGCTGCTGAACATGACGTGCACCAATCAGCGCCGAGGTGATTTCCGGGCGGCGCAACACCCATGCAATCGCCATCTGGGCCAAGGTCTGACCGCGGCGTTCGGCAATGGCGTTCAGCGCACGAACACGATCAAGATTTTCTTCGGTCAGCATGCCCTTCTGGAACGAACCTTCAAGGGCCGCACGAGATTCCGAAGGAACCCCGTTCAGATACTTGCTGGTCAACAGCCCCTGAGCCAACGGCGAGAAAGCAATACAGCCCATACCAAGATCAGACAGGGTATCAAGCAAGCCACCCTCGACCCAGCGGTTCATCATCGAATAGGACGGCTGATGAATGACACAGGGCGTACCAAGATCCTTGAGGATGGCGTGTGCCTCGCGGGTCATTTCCGGTGAATAGGACGAAATCCCGACATAAAGCGCCTTGCCCGATCGCACAATCTGATCAAGTGCCCCCATGGTTTCCGCAAGTGGTGTGTTGGGGTCAACACGATGGGAATAGAAGATATCGACATAATCCAGCCCCATGCGCTTGAGGCTCTGGTCAAGGCTGGAAATCAGGTATTTACGTGAACCCCATTCGCCGAACGGCCCCGGCCACATCCGATAGCCGGCCTTGGTCGAAATGATCAGTTCATCACGATGTTTTTTCAGATCCTGGCTCAGAACCTTGCCAAAGTTTTCTTCGGCCGATCCCGGAGGCGGGCCATAGTTATTGGCCAGATCAAAGTGAAACACACCACGATCAAAGGCCCGGCGGACCATGGCGCGCTGGGTCTCATAGACATCCACACCACCAAAATTCTGCCAAAGGCCAAGAGTGATTTTCGGCAGCATCAGGCCGCTATTGCCACAGCGTGTCCAGGTCTCATCGTCATAGCGGTTGGGGTTTGCCATCCACTGCGCTTCGACTTCAGCCATGTCTTCCTCCTGTTATCAGAGGCGGTTTCATATTCCGCCTTTTTTTGAATCGATCCAATACCTATTCTTTAAGGCATTCCGGTTCGCTTGTCAGTGCACTAAACATCAAAAAGCCGCCCCGAAGAACGGGACGGCTTGTCTTTTTCACATCATGGCAAAGACCGCACCGCTCACGCGACTTTCTTTTTGATCGGCGCGGTTGCGTTTTGCAGCCATTCGCGATGATCGTCATCCAGATCGTCGGCATACATGGCGTAAACCTGCGCGTGGTAATCGTTAAGCCACTGCAGTTCGTCTGTTGTCATCAATTCCGGATCAATCAGTTTGCGTTCAATCGGCGAGAAGGTAAGTGTTTCAAAACCAAGCATCTTGCGATCTGCACCAATCGGCGCATCGATTTCGCACACAGCAATCAGGTTTTCGATACGGATGCCATATTCGCCTTCTTTATAGAAACCCGGCTCGTTTGAAAGAACCATGCCCGGTTTCAGGGCAATCGTATTGGCTGCCTTGGAAATACGCTGCGGGCCTTCATGCACACCAAGATAACTGCCAACGCCATGCCCGGTGCCGTGATCGAAATCAAGCCCGGCTTCCCAAAGCGGCATGCGCGCAAGGGTATCAAGCTGCTGTCCGGTGGTGCCAACCGGGAAGATCGCACGCGCGAGCGCAATATGCCCCTTAAGCACGCGGGTAAAGCGATCACGATGTTCCTGGGTCGGTTCACCGACAATAGTGGTACGGGTGATGTCGGTCGTGCCGTCAAGATATTGCCCACCCGAGTCAATCAGGAAGATTTCACCCGGTGTCAGTTTGCGGTTGCTTTCCGGCGTATTGCGATAATGGCAAAGCGCCCCGTTGGGACCACTGCCCGGAATGGTTTCAAAGCTTGAATCACGGAACAACGGATCTTCTGCACGCAGCGAAAGCAACTTGTCCGCAGCTTCGCGTTCATCAATGCCGCCATCAATTGCGGTTTCATCAAGCCACTTGAAATAACGGATGATTTTTTCACCATCGCGCTTGTGGGCTTTACGCGAACCTTCAAGTTCTACCTCGTTCTTGCAGGCTTTGGGCAGGGCGACCGGGTCGCGCCCGACACGCACCGTCGCACCGGCCTCGGCAAGCTGCATGCGAAGCCAGTCACCGGCCGTTGCCTCGTCGAGACGAACTGACTGATTGCCCATTGCCTTAAGGGCATCGGCAAGCTCACCCGGCGCACGAACGGTTGCTTCATCGCGCAGCCAGACAGCAGTTTCTCTGGCAAGCTTGCGTTCATCCATGAACAACTCAACCGAAGCATCGCCATTAATGATCGCATAACCAAGCGCAAGCGGAGTTTGCGGCACATCGGCCCCACGAATGTTCAAAAGCCAGGCAATGCTGTCAGGCGCAGACAGGATTGCGCTGTCACAAGACAGGCGCGATAAAAGACCTGCGATCTGGGCGCGTTTATCCGCACTTGATTTCCCTGCATATTCCAAAGGATGCGGGCGGACCGGGCCAAGTGGCATGGCAGGCTGATCACGCCAAAGCGCATCAATCGGATTGGAGTCAATCGCAATCAGTTCTGCACCGACACCTTCGCAGGCAGTCCGCAAATGGTTTGCCTGCTGCACGGTATGAAGCCACGGATCATAGGCCAGTTTCTGACCGGATTTCAGATTGTCATGCAGCCAGCCGACCACCGGCTCATCGACCAGATGACGATATTCAAACAAATCACGATCGACCTGCTGGCGGACCTGAATGGTGTAACGCCCGTCAACAAATACGGCAGCCTTGTCTGCCAGAACCACCGCGGCCCCCGCCGATCCGGTAAAGCCAGTCAACCATGCCAGACGTTCGGCACGGGCGGGAACATTTTCACCCTGATGTTCGTCTGCGCGCGGAACGATGAAACCATCGACACCCTTGACCGCAAGATATTTGCGAAGTGCTGCAATACGCTCAGCCGGATTAAAATCGGCCTTGGCGGTTTTGAACAATCCTTTGCGCTGATCGCGCAGAGCAAACAACGCGGCCTTGAGTTCTTCACTCGGGCGCGCGCAAATCAGATCAATCCAGTCGGTTCGCGTGTCACCATCGGCGGCCGCAAGCACGCCGTCAATCAGGGCAATGACAGCGTTAACATCCTTGTCGACATTATCGCGTTCCAGAAGGGTCGCGAGTTGGGCATCACCGGGATTGGTCATAAACGTCCTCGTTTTCTTGTGTGGGGCAGATGGAACCAGGGTCAGAACCCTATGTAAGGGTTATTGCCGATTACGCGCAAGCAGCAAAGATATTTTGCATATTTTATAAAATTATCCCTTAAATCGGAAAATCAGGTTCTCCACATGCGTCACAGGTATGAATGCGTTGCAAGCTTCGCAATGCAAATTAGTCAAAGATTAACTTATTACATCTCCGTGACAAAAAGATGGCCCGTCGGGACGTCAATTTGCAGGAGACCATGAACGGTGATCCGTTTTCCTATTACTGCCCTAAGTGTTGTGCAATCGCGTCGTCGTCAGACGGCCTATGATGGCCTAGAGCGCCTGACCCTTGGTCGCAAAGCCGCGCTCGGTCTTGATACAGGCCCTGCCCATCTGGCAGACGATGATACGGACCGGTCCCCAACCGGTTCCGAAGACACCAAGGACAAGGAATAAAGGATCAGTCCCGCCCGGAATGGTTGGATGCCAATGGCGAAGCGCAGGATCACGGTTCATGATCCTTGCGGTCTTTTTTGTCTTTTCCCTCTGAGACGGCCCTGCTCCTCCACAGCAGGGCCGTTTCTTTTTGACCAATTCCGTTGATCCACACCATAGTAGCCTCAAAGCGTCACATCGCCCTGGGAGGAACCATGCCAAAAACAATTCTGATTACCGGCGGATCACGCGGGATCGGTCGTGCAACTGCTGTCCTTTTTGCACGTCAAGGCTGGAATGTTGCCCTCAGTTTTGTTGGCAATCAGCAAAGCGCTGATGAAACCTGTGCTTTGTGTGAACGCGCCGGGATCACCGGCAATGCCTTTGCACGCAAATGCGATGTCCGCGACGAAACCAGTGTTGTGAATTTCTTTAATTCAGCCCGCGAACGTTTCGGGTCAATCGACGGGGTTATCAATAATGCCGGGATTGTCGCCCCCAAAAGCGCGCTTGCCGACATGGATATCGAACGTATGAAGAATGTGTTCGACACCAACGTTCTCGGCGCCTATCTGGTTGCCCGCGAAGCAGCCCGCACCCTGCAATCCGGAGGCTCGCTCGTCAATGTCTCGTCGATAGCCGCCAAGCTCGGCTCGCCAGGCGAGTATGTTGATTACGCCGGTTCAAAGGGGGCAATTGATACCCTGACCATCGGCCTTGCCAGGGAACTCGGCCCCAAAGGCATCCGCGTCAACGCCGTTCGCCCCGGTATCATCAATACAGAAATCCACGCCAGTGGCGGACGACCGGAACGGGTTGTCGAACTTGGCCCCGCCTGTCCATTGGGACGTCCGGGCAAGGCCGATGAAGTCGCGCAAAGCATCTATTGGCTGACTTCAGATGCTGCATCCTATGTCACCGGATCAATCATTGATGTTTCAGGTGGCCGCTAGGATTCTGCTCAAAGCTGGTCGGACTGATGGGCCTCATCACTATTGCGCTCCGTGGAAGCCTTGTCCTTGCGACAGGTTGCCGCCAAGGCATCATGAAGTTCGACCACATCAACGGGCTTTGCGAGAATACAGTCAACATCAAGCGCCTTGTACGCAGAGATAATCTCGTCTGACGCATAGCCTGTCATGACAACAACCGGAATATCACTGCCATTTGCACGCAATGCTTCGACCAGTTTGACACCGGTCATGCCCGGCATTGTCTGATCGGTCAGAAGCCCGTCAAACCTTGCATCCGGCGCCGTGATGGCCGCAATGGCATCATCTCCGTTGTGGAAAGTCTCAACACTATAACCGATCCGCTCGAGCATCCTTGAACAGAGCTTGAGGTTCTTTTCCTCGTCATCAACAACGGCCAGATGTCCACTGGCACGGGTTATCTCGCTGCGTAAGGTGTGCTCACCATTTTCATCTGTGCGACCAAGCTCCGGCAACAAAATAGAGAAACGTGTTCCCTGCCCCAAACGGCTATAGACCGTAATCTCGCCCTTGTGACCGGCAATGATCCCGTGAACCGTCGAAAGGCCAAGTCCCGTTCCCTTGCCCGGTTCCTTGGTCGTAAAGAACGGATCAAAGATTTTCTTTGCCGTTTCCGGGTCCATGCCGGTTCCGTTATCAATCACGGAGATCCGGATATAAGGCCCCGGCGCCAGAAGCGGATGCATTTCGCCACTGTCGTCGGTCAGTTCAAATGGTCCGGCTTCAATCCGTATTTCACCCTGTTCGCCAACGGCGTGATAGGCGTTGGTGATCAGGTTCATCAAACACTGGTCAAGCTGGGTGGCATTGCCCAGAACGGATTTTGTTTCCGGAGCAATTCTGGTGACCAGCGACACACTTGAGGGCAAGGACCCCCGCGCAAACCTTACAGCCCCCTTGATCATCGTCGTAACATCAATCGGGGATCTTGCTGTTTCGGAATTACGGCTAAAGGACAGGATTTGCTGAACGAGATCACGGGCACGTTTGGCCCCGTCCCGAATCTCTGTCACATCATCACGCAAGGGCGAATCTTCCGGCAAATCGCTA
Organism: Thalassospira profundimaris; assembly: GCF_003326795.1. Classification (GTDB taxonomy): domain Bacteria; phylum Pseudomonadota; class Alphaproteobacteria; order Rhodospirillales; family Thalassospiraceae; genus Thalassospira; species Thalassospira profundimaris_C. The sequence goes on from NZ_JPWI01000014.1 coordinate 105,120, forward strand.
TAAAGCAATTCGGCGTAGCCACTTATCGGCTGCAGTATATTGTTGAAGTCATGGGCAATGCCACCGGCCAGAACCCCGATTGTCTCCATGCGTTGTGAATGTCGAAGCTGTTGTTCGAGCTTTTCACGTTTGCGATCAGACAACATGCGCTGCAATTCGGCCGATGCACGTGATGCAAAAACACCGACAATCGACCGTGCCAATTCCGGATCGGTCAGAGGCTTGTCTGAAACGGTCACGACCACACCGATTGGCTGACCGGAACTATCATAAAGAGCAGCCCCCACATAACCGGCAACCATGATTTCAGTGACAGGGGGAACACCGGGCATGACTTCCCTGAAGTTGTCTTCGCAGACAAAAACGCCGTCTTTGATCACCCTCTCGCAGGCGGATCCCTCGAATTCGAAATCAAGTCCGCCAATGTTCCGGTCGGGGGAATAATAGGCGACTGATTTGACCCGTCCACCGGTGACTTCCGCGACATGGCAATAGGCCATGCCGAGCGTCTCACACAGTACTTTGGTCAGATTATCGAAGAAACCCGATCCGATCTGATAACGTACGCCGCGATAAATGGATTCCAGCGTTTCCTGATAGCGTTCGCGTTCAGTGACATCGAGTGCGAAGCTCGCAATGCAATCAAGCTGACCGTTTGAATCAAAGATCGGGCTTTCATACCATTCGCAAATGATCCTGCCGCCATCCCGCCGAAGGTTGGTGAACCGGTTGTTCACGCTGCTTCTTGTCTGCATGAGTTTGTCGACCAGCGCCCCTAGCCGATGGCGTTCGTTTGCCGGCACCAGCATTTCAAGCCGCCGCCCGACCAGTTCACCTGCGGCATAGCCGAACATCTGGCACGCCGTTTCATTGACTTCGATAATGGTTCGGTCAGGTTTCCAGTAAAACACCCCGATCTTTCCATTATCAAAATGCGCACGCAATCTGCGCTGATTGGCTTCAAGGTCACTTTTGGCCCGTTCAAGATCGGATCTGTATCGAATGCGCTCGGTCACGTCCCGGCCACTGATACGGATCCCCATATTCGATCCGTCAATATCGACAATCGGTTGCCATGACAGGGCAATACCAACTCTTTGACCGTTTTTGTGCAATCCGGTGAATTCCTGGTCACTGCCAGAGAGTCCCGAAAGTCCTTCTTCGATATAATGGTGCACCCGATCACGATCTTCCGGCGCGACAAAGGGCAACGGATAATCTTCAATATTCATGCACTCGGCAACGCTATAGCCCAGAACACGTTCAATCGCCGGATTAACCCAAAGGAGCTTGCCGTCAGACGAGATCCAGCTTTCCCAGTCATATGTGTAATTCGCCACAGCCTCGAAGCGACGACGCGAGAAGTTCAGTTCTTCATCGGCTTCCATTAACGACTTGATCCCGGTCGCAGCAGCAAGCAACCCACCCGCCATATGAGCAAAAACAATCTCGTCAGAGCGCCATGGACGTGGCCGCCCGATCGTTTCAAAGCACAAAACCCCCATCCGCCCGGAAACCGACATCAGTGGCACATCCAGCATCGCGCCGATGTTCAACGGACGCAGATACTGCTCGGAGAATTCGGATGTTCTGGGATCTTCCATCGCGTTTTCAGCATCTATCGCCTGCCCGGTTTCGAGGGCAGCGAAATAACGCGGCAAATCCTTGCGACGCAGTTCAAGACCATCATGTGTCGCCCCGGGATTGGTAACGTCATACAAGCCGACACAGGCAACATCACCATCATCGTTCTGCAACCAAAGACTTGCCCGTTCACAATTCAGAAGTTCGGCAAAACGTTGCAAGGTCGGTCGGAAAGAAACATCCTCGATCCGGTCCAATGACGAGAAATAGCTTGCGACTTCACCCGCGCTGACCCGAATTTGTTCGAGAAACTTTTTCCCCGACACCACTTCATTCTGCGATCGCAGCTGATCAACACTGAGCTGCAGCAATGCCTGACGCATCCAGATCACGCCAACGACAATCGCGGAACTCATCCAGGCATACCCAAACAGCGCCGACACCCAGACCGGCAATGTATGGGGAACAATACCAGCATCGGGAACCAGAAACGCATCGAGCCCGTAAACACGCATGGTCCCGATCGCCATGATGGTGGCAAAACAGAAAAGCGCATATCGCAACGTCGCGCCAAACGGATGGAACACAGCCACCGTCGTAGTCGAGACAATCATCAATGCCATGCCGCTGGCTGGCGAAAACATAACGATATAAAGCAAAGAAAGTGCCGTCATCGTCGTGATGATGACAAGGGCCTTTGTCCTGACTTCAAGCCTGCGCCGTACGACCAGACACGCAACGACCGCCAGAAATACTACAATCTGGATCAGCTCGACCGCCCAGAACTGCTGGCTTGCCTCACGCAGGGAGGAGGCAAGCAGAGCAGGAAAACCGCCAATTGCCATCACCAGAAGCATGAAGTCGGCAATGCGATTGCGGGTTCGGTGCAAAATAACGTCTACGCTCTGGCGCATGGTCTGGACGTCTCCGGGTTTACACCAACTGATCTGGCATGCTGTTAAAAATGCTTTCAAAACGGCTGTGATGCTCGAAAAACAGTCCAAGCAGCGTAGGATCAAACATTTCCGGTACTGTACGACCATCACCCCTTGTGATGATGTCGACAGCTTCAAGATGACTAAAGGGTGGCTTGTACCGTCGAGAACTGCGCAGCGCATCATAGACATCGGCAAGCGACACAATGCGGGCAACAACCGGAATTTCCTTGCCCGACAATCCGGTACAATACCCCGTGCCTTCCCATTTTTCATGATGGTGGCGGGCAATGATCGCGGCCTGTTCCAAAATCGGATTGTCTGATGAACTCAGCATCGCATAACCGATTTCCGTGTGACGTTTCATCACGGCAAATTCGCTGTCGGTCAACGGGCCTTCCTTGAGCAACACCTCGTCTGGTACCCCGACCTTGCCGATATCATGCAGAATACCCGCCAGCCGAATGATCCGCTGGGTCTGCTGATCAAGTCCGGACATCTCGGCCAGCAGTTGTGAATAAAGACCGACGCGAACGCAATGTTCTGCTGTTTCGATATCTCGATACTGCGAAATCAGACTCAGACGATCGACCATTTCCTGTTCGGCGCCACCGAGCTTGCGGGTGATGTCATCAAGCGTCTTTGACTGGCTGACATTTTCAAGTTCAAGTTTGCGGATACGTTCACGTTCCCGATCCCGCTCGGACAAACGGTTCTGTGCAGCCTCAATCGCCTCTTCCAGATCGGCCCGTTCAACAGGTTTATCAAGGAACTCGCGTACGCCCATACGCATCGCGCTTACCGCATCGGCCTTTTCACCGTCGCCCGTCAAAAGAATGAACTCGAAATCGCGTTTGAACTCACCTGTCGCGCGCCGGATCAATTCGAGTCCGCCACATTCCGGCATCCTCAGATCCGAGATCACAAGTCGGAGTGATGCATCGTGCCGAAGCTGATCAAGCGCTTCAATTCCGTTTGCCGCAACCACAACGGAAAAGCCTGCGCGCTCGAGGATGCGGGCAAGAAGTTTACGGATGACCGGTTCATCATCGACAATCAGAACACGATGTTCAGTTTCCGGCATGCACACCCCCTGATTGATTTCGGTATTTTCTAACAGCTCACAAATGAATTTACTATACGTCGGTATGGCATTTCTTCGATTAAAACACTCCCCATACGAGGAGTGTCTCTATACGAATCGCTCAAAACGCACCTAACCCGTTAGAAAATCAGAACATATAAATACAAAGATATAGATGGGACATTTGGGGGACCGATAGCACTTATCCTTTTTGCGGACGGGACAACAGTCATCGGAACGAATCCTGTGAACAGGCACCGGTCATAAACAAAGTGATCGCAAAAACAAAAATGGCCGCCCACAAGGGCAGCCATTTCGATGTTCGAATATCCTGTGAACCCGCGGCAAGCACAATGCCGGGATGTTCAGCCTAGCCGACCAGAAGTGTCGTCCAGTTTTCAACCTTGAACCGCTTGATCAGCGACAAGCCGACTTCACGATAGGCAGACAGAACAAACTGTTCCTGATGCGACAGAAGCCCCGAAAGAACGACAACGCCGTCTTCAGACAGGGTATGGGCCAGATCATGGGCCATCGCACGCAGCGGCCGGGCAAGAATATTGGCGCAGATGATGTCGTAGTAACCCGCATCACGCACACGCGTATCCTGAAAACCGTTGGAATGGATTGCCGTCACCAGATCGGCAATCTTGTTGAGCTTGGCATTTTCCTGTGCCACGCGGACCGACGCGGCATCAATATCGGCCATCATGACCGTGCTACGCCACGTTTTGGCACAGGCCATCCCGAGAATGCCCGAACCGCAACCCATATCAAGCGCATTGTAGCGCGGACCAAGCTTGGCCACCCAGTCAATCGCAGCAAGGCACCCTTTGGTCGTCTGATGCTCACCGGACCCGAATGCCAGACCGGCATCAACCTGAAGACCGAGCTTCGCCACCGGAAGGTCTTCTTCCCAGTGCGAACCATGAACAAAGAAACGCCCGACCGAGATGGGTTTGAAGCTGCGCAGATTTTCGCTGACCCAGTCCTTGGGCTCATATCTTCCGAAAGTGACAACCGGCGCTTCAATGCCAACCGCAGATGCCATGATCGACACCGCCGTTTCAATACCGGCCTTGTCAAACTGCTCGCCAGCAAAGCCTTCAACTTTCCAGGGTGCGCTCGGATCACCGGGACGTTCAAAATGCGAAAGCGCATCGCAATATTCATAAAGCGCTTCGGCAAAGGCTTCGGCATATGCGCCATCAACTTCAAACTGGAAGTTATAGCAAAGAACGGGTTCGGTCATATCGCTTCTCGCTTGTCGGGGCTGCTTGCGGTTGCCGCCCGGTTAGTTCGGTATTCTGTGAATATTTGCACCGGGGCTTACCCCGGCAGAATGAAGCTGTCGACCACTTTCTTTGTGCCAACACCCTCAAAATGAATTTCCAGCTTGTTGCCATCCACCGCACGAACCGTTCCCGGTCCGAACTTCCGGTGACGCACAGCATCACCAACCTTGTATTTCGATGACTTCGAATTGGTCGAATAGCTTGTTTCACCATCCGGCTTAACATCTATCACGTTCTTGCGCACGCGATCCTGCCATCCACTCGATGCAAATTTGCGCTCCGAAGCACCCGAGACCGGATTGCGGTTGGCAGAATTGTCGCTTGCCCAGCTTGGCATCTTCATCCAGTCGTCAGCCCCCCACGCACCGGGCGAATGATTGCCACCATGCCCGCCAAGACCGGTATCACTGATCCGTTCGATATGCTCGTCAGGCAATTCATCGACAAAACGCGATGGCAGGGCCGATTGCCACTGATTGTAAATGCGCCGATTGGCGGCATAGGAAACGGTTGCACGTTTACGTGCACGCGTGATCCCCACATAGGCCAGGCGGCGTTCTTCCTCGAGCCCCTTGACACCGCTTTCGTCCATCGCACGCTGATGGGGGAAAACGCCCTCTTCCCAGCCGGGCAGGAAAACATAATCGAACTCAAGCCCCTTGGCGGCATGCAGGGTCATGATCGTGACTTTTTCCTGCGCGTCATTCTGTTCGTTTTCCATGACCAGCGAGACATGCTCAAGGAAACTGGTAAGGTTTTCGAATTCGCCAATTGCTGAAACAAGTTCCTTGAGGTTTTCCAGACGGCCGGGCGCATCAATCTCCTTGGATGTGCGCCACATATCGGTATAGCCGCTTTCATCAAGGACAGTTTCAATCACCTCGACATGTGAACTTCCTGCCAGCATTTCACGCCAGCGTTTGAAATCGCCCAGAAGCCCGCCGATTGCCTGACGCATCTTGGGTTTGAGTTCTTCGGTATCAATCAGATCACGCGCCGCCGCAGGCAGCGATATTGCCTGATCACGGGAATATTGATGCAGGGTCTGAAGCGTTGCCTTGCCAACACCGCGCTTGGGCACATTCACAATGCGCTCAAAGGCAAGGCTGTCATCGGGTTGGGCAACAATCCGGATATAAGCCAGTGCGTCACGGATTTCCTGACGCTCGTAAAAACGCGGCCCCCCAATAACGCGATAGGGAATGCCAAGCGTGATCAGACGTTCTTCAAATTCGCGGGTCTGGAAACCGGCACGAACCAGAATGGCCATCTGCGATGCCCCGATGCCCTTTGCTTGCAGGGCTTCAATATCTTCCCCCACAAGACGAGCTTCGGCTTCGCCATCCCACACACCTTTGACAAAGACCTTTTCGCCGGTGTCGATTTCAGTCCAAAGCTGTTTACCAAGACGACCATCGTTAAAGGTAATCAGTTTGGAAGCGGCGGCCAGAATATGCGGGGTCGAGCGATAATTCTGCTCAAGACGCACCACCTTGGCACCGGGGAAATCGGATTCAAAACGCAGGATGTTGCCAACCTCGGCCCCGCGCCAGCTATAGATCGCCTGATCATCATCACCGACACAGCAGATGTTGCGATGAACCATCGCCATCGCGCGCAGCCAAAGGTACTGGGCGACGTTGGTATCCTGATATTCATCAACCAGAATATAACGGAACGTATTCTGATACTGTTTCAGAACTTCGGGATGTTGCTGGAACAGCGTCAGGCAATGCAGCAGCAAGTCACCAAAGTCACAGGCATTCAGGACCTTGAGACGTTCCTGATAAAGCCTGTAAAGATGCTTTGCGCCGCCATTGGCAAATTCAACGCTTTCATTGACCCGTTCCGGTGTAAGGCCCTTGTCCTTCCAGCGCTGAATGATCCCCATCAGCTGCTTGGCCGGCCATTTTTTCGGATCTATCTGTTCGGCATCCATGATCTGCTTAAGCAGACGGACCTGATCGTCGCTATCAAGGATCGTGAAGTTTGATTGCAGCCCGATCAGCTCGGCATGACGGCGTAACAAACGTGCCGACAATGAATGGAAAGTCCCCAGCCACCATCCCTCGACCGGACGGCCAAGGGCCTGGGCCACACGTTCCTGCATTTCCTTTGCCGCGCGATTGGTAAAGGTCACGGCAAGGATTTGCTGGGGATGCAGACGTTCAGTCTGGGCCTTGGTTTCAAGCAAGTGCGCCAGTCGCGTGGTCAGAACCCGGGTTTTCCCGGTTCCGGCACCGGCCAATACCAGCAACGGCCCATCCAGCGTTTCCACTGCATCGCGCTGCTCGACATTCAGATTGTCGAGATATGCCGGAGCCGGTGCATCACCAAGACGCATTTCCGGGCTGGCAGCGAATTCATCAATTTCGAACGGATCATCCATCATGGCGGCATATATATCACGCTGTGTTCCAAGGACCAGCCTTGCATCCGATGCGGCCGGTATTTTTTATATTCTGCAACAAAACAGGAACATCGACCAACTGTTTCCCGAACATTGAAAACTTTTTGCGCCAGTTTTCCCGTTCTTCCCCGTGTGTCCAGACAACAACGCAATTCTGAACGAAAGCAGGAAAATGAGCGGTATCAGCGGTATGAGCGGCAGCATCGCCCAAATACTTGGTCAGAACAGCCAAGCTGCGAACTCTTCGAAAAACAGTGAGGGCTCATCAGATATCGAGGCCTTTGGCGGCTTCACACTTTTTGACCTGCAAAGCAGTGCATCAAGCAGTTCCAATGCGATGTCGGAGTTTACATCCCAAAGCGAAGCCGTCACGGGACAGTTATCTGACTCGATCATGTCGATGCTTCTTGAATTGCAAGAAACCAGCACGACAACCGATGGCAATAGCAGCTTTGACGCCCAGCGCCTTTTCTCTGACATGGACTCAGATGGCGACGGCACGCTGACCAAGGATGAATTCTTGGCAGCCCGCCCCGATGATGTAAGCGAAGACATGTCGGAGAACCTCTGGAATGTCATGGCAGGATCGGATGCCGAAAGCATCTCCGAGGAAGATTATCTTGCATCCATCGCGCCCCCATCCGGTTCGGTGACGGCAAACGATGATGACACCGAAACCACGGCCGATAGCATGATCAACGGGATGTTTGCGGCAATGGGCGAAGATGGCACATTTGATCCACTTGATACCAACGAGGATGGCACTGTCAGCCTGTCTGAAATCATGGCTGCCGCCCCGCAGGACGCCACCCCGTCACAAAGCAGCCTGCCAGATAATAGCAGCGAAGCAGAAAGCGAAACCGGCAACATTGAACAGGCTGAGACCTCAGACGAGACCATATCAACCACCGACGGCTTTGATCTTCGCAACGAAACATTTGGCAGCAAACTGATGGCGCAGGTTATTTCGTAACCTTCGCAGCAAGACAGAACCGTTCCAGTTCGATGATGACGCGGGCTGTTGTTGCTCCGTCCCATAACGGGATTTGGCACCTTTGATGCTTTGTGTCCCGATGATCACGAACAAGATCGATTACCGCTGTCGTCAAGTCATCAGGACAGACAAGACGGTTTGTTCCATGGGTTACTGTCATCGGCCTCTCTGTTGACGGCCTGAGGGTCAGACAGGGAATTCCGAGCCAGCTGGTTTCTTCCTGAACGCCACCAGAGTCCGTTAGGACCAATCGCGCATCCTGAACGAGACTTCCGAAGCGCACATATCCCATCGGCGGCAAACACTTTACCCCTGCCTGCTCAAGCTTCGTGATGCCGCCAAGCCGGATCAATTGCTGTTCCGTTCTTGGATGCAAGGGCAGACAGACCGGCAATATCGACGCAATTTCACAAAGGGCTTTAACGATACGGCTCAGGGTGCCGGAGTTGTCGACATTACTTGGACGATGAAATGTCGCAACGACATAGGGTCCGCTATCAAGGCCAAACTTATTGGCGATCTGTTCCCTGTTGACTGCCTCTTTCATCATAACCAGCGTATCGATCATGATGTTACCCACACGCTTGATCCGGTCAGGCGAAATGCCCTCGTTCAAAAGGTTCGTATCTGCATCCGGCGAAGGTGTCAGAAGCAAATTCGCAATATGGTCGATCCTGATCCTGTTGGCTTCTTCGGGAACCTTCTGATCAAAACAGCGCAAACCGGCTTCAAGATGGATCAGGGGAATATGCATTTCAGATGCAATCATGGCCGCCGCCAGCGATGCATTCACGTCCCCCACAACCAGAACCGCATCGGGACGATCTATACGGCACAAGCTTTCATAGCCCGCCATCATCGCAGCAACCGGATCTTGCCCGGCTGCCGCGTCCCATTCAAGAATGTGATCAGGGTCTGGCAAGCCCAAATCCCGCCAGATGTCCGATGACATACCCTGATCGCGATGCTGTGCCATGTGAATGAAAGACGTATGGATCATGTGATGCCCCCGCAATCCATGCCACAGGGGTGCGATCTTCATGAAATTCGGGCGCGCACCCGCAATCAGGTGAAGTTTCATCGCCATCCCACCATCACCATGGGAAATTCAGGTCATCTGACATACCCTAACGGATATGGAGAATTGCACATAACCTTCTTTGGTATCGGTATTTTTTGCCTGAGGCCACGTCAAACGGTGCCTGCAAAGCCGATCAATCCGCAACCTTTAATTTATACTTTTCTTATGAAAATTGAGAATGCTTGGATGGTCTGAAAATTGCTTTGTTTTCTGATGATAAGCATCCGTTGATGGTCACTCATACGTGGTTTGGGTCCTGTCAGCGGTGCTTTGTGCATCCCACAAGAAGGGTTCTCGACATGAGTACAATTTTTGGATTGGGCAACGGGTTGCCAATGTCTTCCCGGGTCAGTTCATCTGACCGTTCAGGTGCACACGAAGGTATCGGAGGTTTTAGCGCAGGTAGCGCTGCACCTGTTCTGACGACGGGCAAAACAAATTCGGAAACCGGCACATCGAAAAGCCAGCTTTCCGATGCGATGCAGTCCGTCATGCTCGAATTTCAGAATATCGGGTCCGGATCATCAAGCTTTGCTGCTGCCATGGCAGACGCGCAAGGCAATGATAACAGGTCCGGGCAAAATTCGGTTGGTGATAGCGTTTCACCATCGCAATCTGACTCAACCGACGCTGACTCGCTAAATGCAGAAAAGGACGCTGAGGAAGAGTTCAGAACCGCACTGCGCGATGCCAATTCCATTCCTGTCAAAGACGATGAAAAGGCCAAGAAGGCCGAGCTCGAAAAACAAAAGCAACGTCAGGAATATGAACAGGCGCAACAGACCGCAACTGACATCCCCGAGGATATTTCAGGGGTGGACAGTCGCGTTACAGCCCAGGTGCTTGGCGGACAGTTTACAAGAAAGCCCGCAACTCCTGGCACCTTGGCCGCATGATCTGATCACGGCAACAACATTACAAAAGAGCAGCACCATCTGGTGCTGCTCTTTTGTCTATTTCCCAAGTTCTCGAAACATCAGAACAGTTTTGGCGGCGCATCACCGCGCTCTTCGCTTTGCAGTTCAAGAAGTGCGTTGTTATAGGCCATCATCGCGTCCTTTTCATGGACAAAGCCGATCATTTCGCGGTCTTCATCATTGTTAAGCACCGGCAGATGTTCCTCGCCGGTTTGCTCCATCAGACGAATGGCCTTTTCGATACTGTCGGTTCTAAACAGCACAGGCGGCTTTGATCGTGCAACGTCACCCGCCGTTGCATTCTCGGCAGATGCTGGATCAAACGTCGCATTGCGCAAGTCGGTCAATGTGATCGTGCCGTGCAGTTTTCCGTTTTCATCCACCACAAACAACTCGGAATAGGGTGCGTTGAAAAGTGCGGCACGCACCGCTGGCAAGTCTTCTGACAGTGGAACCGTGACATATTCGCGCTTCATGATATCTGCGACCTTGATCATCCGCAGCAGATTGACCTCGCGCCCCCAGCGGGTTGAAAGCCCACGCATCTTTAGCTGCAACTGGAAGAACGACCCGCCATTGGACTGATCCATGATCACCGACGCCAGAACGGATGCCAGCATCACTGCAATGGTCAGCTGATAATCACCCGTAAGCTCAAACACGATCAGGGTTGTTGAAATCGGTGCGCCCAAAACGGCCGCTGCCACCGCCCCCATCCCGACAAGGGTGTAGGCACCATGGCCCGAAGAAAAACTCGGCAAGGCATGGGTTGCGATAATCCCGAATGCACCGCCCAGCATCGCACCAAGGAACAGAGCCGGACTGAACATGCCACCGGCAAAACCAAGCCCCATGCAAATCGCCACAACGAACGCCTTGGCAAACAGCAACCCGATCAGAAAGGCCAGACTGTAAGCCTCATAAAGCGCATCATTCATCGCACCATAACCCACACCGATCACCTGCGGGAAGCCCAGCCCGACCAGACCGACCACCAGCCCGGCGATTGCCGGTCGCCCCCAAAGCGGGGCCTTTGCGATGTCTGCGACCTTCTGGACAATCGGGATCGCACGTACGGTCAACATCGCCGTTACCCCGGCCAAGATGCCAAGCAACGCAAATGCCGGGAACTCCCAGAATGACTGGATGTTGTGCAGCGGGATCAAAAAGGCGACATCCGAGCCATAATAAAGCCGCGTTATCACCGTGCCCATTACAGAGGACATGACAATTGGCGCAAATGCCGTCCGCGCATAATGCCCCAGCACGACTTCGTGGGCGAAAAACATGCCGGCCAGCGGTGCGTTGAATGACGCAGCAACCGCCGATGCGACACCGCATCCCAAAAGAGTTCGGGCAGCACTCCGGCGCAAATGCAATATCCGCGCAAGCCACGCGCCGAAAGATGCCCCCATATGAACGACCGGACCTTCCCGGCCAAGGGACGCACCACTTCCAAGCGACACGGCACTGGCGATCGCACTTTTGATGCCACAACGTGTCGACATCCGCGCATCATTAAAGGATGCCGAGTCAATCACATCAGCAACCCCGTGCGGGCGCTGTCCGGGCAAGAATTTGTAGATAAAAATACCGACCACAAGCCCGCCGACAGTCGGACCAAGGACAAGATGCAGGCTCGACAAGCCTTTTAGATGTTCATGCAGGGATTCTTCGCCCCAGCCATAGACCAGTGACTGCACCAACAGAATGCCATCGCGAAACAGGATCGTACCACCACCGGCCATGGCTCCCACAACCAGTGCCAGCAAAGAAAGAACCAGTTGCTCGCTTTTGACCAAGCGGCGCATACGGTTTAGCAAGATATTGGATTTGATCAGTTTTTCGGCCATTACCGCAACACCGCAGGGCAAATATTTCTAAAGTAGGGATCATAGGATCGGTGATTGCTGCGAATAAAGGGTAAAGACCCGAAACACCACGGATAATTTCGCAAAACCACACCTTTCATCGACACATCCTAATAATATGGACAAATCACCCTTTCGGAACTGTTGCCATAAGTGATTGTCCGGTCGAACCCAGCATTCAAAAAACGATCATTGCCAATCACCGGAAAAATGCAGCATTCTGCGCGGTCTGTTCAAAAATATAACGCCACCCGAACCGTGTTGATACGGAACCCGAAAAAATGAATGATCCCCGCCCTACGGGTAGTGCTGCGGCAAGACCGCTACCCGGCTTTGCTGAATTTGTCTGTCTGATGGCAATCACCATCGGACTTGTCGCCCTTTCAATTGACAACCTGCTGCCTGCTTTCGGGCCGATTGCCGAAGATTTCGGTATCCAGGACGGCAATCGCATGCAGATGCTGATTTACGTCTTCATGATCGCCTTTGGACTGATGCAGATCGTCTATGGTCCGCTTGCTGACAGCTTTGGTCGCCGTCCCGTCCTGATTGGCGGTCTTGGCATTTATGCAATCGGGACCATCATGGCAATCTTTGCTGATAGCTATGAGCATCTGCTTGTTGCACGTTTTGTGCAGGGATTGGGAGCCGCCGCTCCACGCGTTCTGACCATGGCCATAACGCGCGACTGCTTTGAAGGCCGCGAGATGGCACGCGTGATGTCCTTTGTCATGATGGTCTTTATTATCCTGCCGGTCTTTGCACCCGCATCGGGTAGCCTGATCCTGGCACTGGCAAACTGGCATATGATCTTTGTCAGCACGCTTGTTCTCGCGATTGCAATTGTCTGCTGGTATTTGCTTCGGATGCCCGAAACCCTGCATCCCGAATACCGGCACAAATTGTCTGTTCGCCGGATCGCACGCGATATCAAAACCACGGTGACCAACCGTCAGACCCTTGGCTATTCCACAGTAATGGGCATGATGTTTGGCTGCCTGATGGCCTATATCGGGTCTGCCCAGCAAATCTTTGAAACCGAAGTCTACGGCCTTGGTGCCTGGTTCCCGCTGGTATTCGGGATGATCGCCGCTTGTATGAGTTTCTCGTCCTTCATCAATGCGCGTCTCGTACGAAAATTAGGAATGCACAAGATTTCCCATGTGGCCCTGTTCATCATGACCATCAGCAGCCTGATCAACGTTCTGATCGCACTTGGCTTTGATGGTCATCCGCCGCTTCCTGTCTTTGGTATCGGGCTGACAGCAACATTATTCTGTTTCTCGCTGACCATGCCAAATTTCAACTCGCTGGCCATGGAGCCTGTGGGGGCAATCGCAGGTACAGCCTCTTCGATGATTGGCGTTTACAGCACGCTTATCGGCGTGATCGCCGGAGGCATCATCGGGCTGCAATTCAACGGCACCGTCACCCCGCTTCTGGTCGGCTACTTCTTCCTTGGCCTGATCGGTATCGTCATTGTCGGCATTACCGAACGTGGTAAATTCTGTCGAGCCACACATTAATCGCCGAACAGAATAGCCAACGGAAAAAGCCCCGCAGAGTGCAGTCTGCGGGGCTTTTCATTGCGACCAGCCAGATCAGGATGCCTGACGTGGATCGTAATTCAGGTTTGGCGCCAACCAGCGTTCCGCCTCGGCCATGGTCATACCCTTGCGCTCGGCATAACTTTCCACCTGATCACGCTCGATCTTGCCAAGGCCGAAATATTTGGCTTCGGGATGAGCAAAATAGAAACCGCTGACCGACGATGCCGGGGTCATTGCACAGCTTTCGGTCAAAGACACGCCGACATTCTTTTCAGCATCAAGCAGCGACCAGAGAGTACGTTTTTCGGTATGTTCCGGGCAGGCCGGATAACCCGGTGCCGGACGAATCCCGCGATAACCCTCTGCGATCAGTTCGTCATTGCCAAGGCTTTCATCCTTGGCATAGGCCCAAAGTTCCTTGCGGACTTTTTCATGCATGCGCTCGGCAAAGGCTTCGGCAAACCGGTCGCCAAGCGCCTTGACGAGGATTGCGTTATAATCGTCATGCTCGGCTTCAAGCTTGGATGCAATTTCTTCAACCTGCGGACCGGCTGTAACGACAAAGCCGCCAATATAGTCGGTCTTGCCACTTTCTTTTGGCGCGATGTAATCGGCCAATGCACGGTTCGGACGTTTGTTGTTTTCACGATACATCTGCTGACGCAGGGTCCGCAGCATCACAGGTTCGTTCTGATCCGGGGCCGGGGTGACTTCGATATCGTCGCCAACCGAGTTTGCCGGCCAGATACCAACGACTGCCCTTGGCTTGAACCATTTTTCGGCCACGATGCGCTTGAGCATTGCCTGCGCATCTTCATAAAGGCTGCGCGCCGTTTCTCCGACCTTTTCATCCTTCAGAATGTCGGGGAAACGACCATGCAATTCCCAGGTCTCAAAGAACGGTTTCCAGTCAAAACGCGCCACCAGTTCTTCAAGATCGAATTCCTCAAACACCGTGATACCCGGCTTGGCCGGTACCGGAACATCGTAGGCATCCCAATCAAGCTGAACCTTGTTGGCGCGCGCATCCGCAAGCGCAAACCGCTTTTTCTGCAGTTGCTGTGCTGCGTGCTTTTCGGCCATCGCGATATATTCGTTGCGAATTTCCGCAGCAAAGCGTTCGCGATGGGTCTCGGACACCAGCTGACTTGCAACACCAACTGCGCGCGACGCATCAATCACATAGACAACCGACCGGTTATAGTTCGGTGCGATCTTGACCGCTGTATGAACTTTCGAGGTGGTCGCCCCACCGATCAGAAGCGGGATATCAAGCCCCTCGCGCTCCATTTCGGCAGCAACATAGGTCATTTCTTCAAGCGATGGCGTGATCAGACCGGAAAGACCGATCATGTCGACATTTTCGGCCTTGGCAGTTTCGATGATTTTCTGTGTTGGCACCATCACGCCAAGATCAAGGACCTCGAAATTGTTACATTGCAGAACCACACCCACGATGTTTTTGCCGATGTCATGAACATCGCCCTTAACTGTCGCAAGCAGGATCTTGCCATTGGTTTCGCGGACCCCGTCCTTTTCTTCTTCGATGAACGGAATGAGGTAAGCGACGGCCTTTTTCATCACGCGGGCAGATTTGACCACCTGCGGCAGGAACATCTTACCGGCACCAAACAGGTCACCGACAATGTTCATGCCATCCATCAGCGGACCTTCGATCACGTGAAGGGGCTTGTCTGCCTGCTGACGGGCTTCCTCGGTGTCTTCTTCGACAAACTCTGCAATGCCGTTAACCAGTGCGTGGGCCAGACGTTCATTGACCGGCTTTTTACGCCATTCAAGATCGATTTTCTTTTCCGGGCCGCCAGTTCCTTTGTACTTCTCGGCCACTTCAAGCAAACGGTCCGTCGCATCTGAACGACGGTTCAGGATGACGTCCTCGACACGTTCGCGCAATTCAGCCGGAATTTCTTCATAGACAACAAGCTGACCGGCATTGACGATCCCCATATCCAGACCGGCCTTGACCGCGTGATACAGGAACACCGAATGCATGGCTTCGCGGACCGGGTTATTGCCCCGGAACGAGAAGGACACGTTCGAAACACCGCCGGAAATCTTTGCATAAGGCAGGTTGGCCTTGATCAGCTTGCAGGCCTCGATGAAATCGACAGCATAGTTGTCATGCTCTTCGATACCGGTCGCAACGGCAAAGATGTTCGGATCGAAGATGATGTCTTCTGGCGGGAATCCGACCTTCTGAACCAGAACATCGTAGCTGCGTTTGCAAATCTCGAACTTGCGATCGACCGTATCAGCCTGACCTTTTTCGTCAAAGGCCATGACGACGACGGCCGCACCATATCGGCGCAGTTTCTTGGCCTGGGCGATAAAGGGCTCGTCGCCTTCTTTCAGACTGATCGAGTTGACGATGCCTTTGCCCTGAAGACATTTAAGGCCAGCTTCGATCACATTCCATTTGGAACTGTCGACCATGATCGGTACGCGGGCAATGTCGGGTTCGGCTGCGATCAGGTTGATGAATTTCACCATCGCCGTTTCGGCATCAAGCATCGCATCATCCATATTGATGTCGATGATCTGTGCGCCGTTTTCGACCTGTTGGCGGGCAATTTCAACGGCTGCATCGTAATCTTCGTCAACGATCAGCTTCTTGAATTTGATCGAGCCTGCAACGTTGGTACGTTCACCAATATTGATAAATCTGGAAATGTCGGTCATGGGTCTGTTCGATCTCTTTTCAGCAATCAATATCGGGTTCAGGCAGCGTCAAACGGCTCAAGGCCGGACAACCGCATTCTTGGTTCTATCTTCGGAAGCGTACGCGGCTTGGCATTGGCAACTGCATCGGCAATGGCCTTGATATGCGGCGGCGTCGTGCCACAGCATCCACCAAGCAGGTTAACCATACCGGTTTCCGCCCATTCCTTAACCAGCGCTGCCATTTCGGCATCGGTCTGATCATATTCACCAAATTCGTTCGGCAAACCGGCATTGGGATAAACCGACACACGGCATTCGGCAATACGCGAGAGTTCCTGTACATAGGGGCGCAACTGCGCGGCACCAAGTGCACAGTTCAGTCCGATCGAGAACGGCTTGGCATGACGGACCGAATTATAGAACGCTTCGGTCGTTTGCCCCGAAAGGGTACGACCCGACGCATCCGTGATGGTGCCTGAAATCAGGACCGGGACGTCTTCGCCGCGTTCTTCAAGCACCTCGTCAATCGCATAAAGTGCCGCCTTGGCGTTCAGCGTATCAAAAATGGTTTCGACCAGAAGCGCATCTGCCCCGCCATCAAGCAAACCCTTGGCGGCTTCCTTGTAGGCGTCTTTGAGCTGATCAAAGGTAATTGCACGGAAGCCGGGATTGTTCACATCCGGTGAGATCGAAGCGGTACGGTTGGTCGGGCCGATGGCACCATTTACAAAGCGCACATCGCCGGGATGGGCGGCTTCCCACTCATCGCACGCCTGTCGCGCAATCTTGGCACTTTCGAAATTGATCTCGTAAGCCAGATGTTCCATGCCGTAATCGGCCTGGGCAATCGTCGTCGCACTAAAGGTATTGGTCCCCTGAAGGTCCGCTCCGGCTGCGATATATTGCAGATGGATGTCCTTGATGATGTCCGGCCGGGTCAGTGACAACAAATCATTGTTACCTTTGACATCCTGCTTCCAGTCGGCAAACCGTTCCCCGCGGTAATCTTCCTCGGTCAGTTTGTGTTTCTGGATCATGGTCCCCATGGCGCCATCAAGGATCAGTATCTTTTCCTCGGCCCGTTTGCGTAACAGGGCGACGCGTTCCTTGCGATCATTCATCTTTTTCATCCAGTCTTTCAGTCATGCATTGCAAAGTGGGTGTTCGGAGTTCAGGCAGCAGCCTTGTCCGTCCCGCGAATACCCAGCGCATGACAGATGGCATAGGTCAGTTCGGCGCGGTTGAGGGTATAGAAATGGAAATCGCTAACGCCTTCCTTCATCAAACCTTCAACCTGCGAGATGGCTTCGTGGAATGCAACCATGCGGCGCGTTTCCGGGTCTTCATCCAGACCATCAAAACGCCAGTGCAACCGTTCGGGAACAGAAGCACCACACATATCGGCGAATTTCAACAAAGATGCGAAGTTTGTAACCGGCAAGATACCCGGAACAATCGGCGCATTGATGCCAGCCGCATCACATTTATCACGAAACCGAAGATAGGTTTCGTTATCAAAGAAAAACTGCGTAATGGCGCGATTGGCACCGGCATCAATCTTGCGTTTCAGATAATCAATCTCGAAATCGGCACTTGGTGCATCGGGATGCATTTCCGGATAGGCCGAAACCGAAATATCAAAATCGGCAATTGCCTTAAGCCCCGCAACCAGATCAACCGCATATGGATAACCGCCCGGGGTAGGCGTATAGACACCACCGGCATCAGGCAAGTCACCGCGAAGCGCCACAATCGAACGAATGCCTTCGTCCCAGTATTTGCGAGCGATTTCTTCGATCTCTTCTTTGGTATGACCAACACAGGTCAGATGGGCGGCCGCCGGAATACCGGTTTCGCCCTGAATGCGGGTGACGCTGCCATGGGTGCGATCACGCGTCGTGCCACCCGCCCCATAGGTTACAGATACGAATGACGGGTTCAGCGGCGCAAGCCGATGGATCGAGCGCCACATGGTTTCTTCCATCTTCTCCGTTTTAGGGGGGAAGAATTCGAACGAAACCCGCAGATCGTTGTGTGCTGCCTGTTTTTCTTGAACCGTCATCATATCAATCCTGTCTTCACTTTCCCGTGTATCGGGATGTTCTTATTTAGGTCGGGTAACGCGGACTATTCCGCCGCCTTGTCTGTGCTATTCTTTGGTACCTGTTCGGTCACACGTGCCGCAGCATGTGCAACCCAGATTCTGACAGTCAGCGGTTTGCCGGGCAGGTTTATGACATCGTCAAAGACAAGTTCACATGCGCGAAACCACGTACTGATCGACGAATCCTCAAAACCAAGGCGACGATGGGCGTGTTCCTCGCGCAGCTCGTCACGGTCATGAGGCGCAAAGTCGACCACTACAAGCTTTCCATTTGGCGCAAGAACGCGCGCAGCCTCGGCAATTGCCGCATCCGGCTTTTCTGCGAAATGCAGAACCTGATGCAGGGTCACGACATCAAACATGCCGCCCGGATAAGGCAGTTGATACATATCGGCCTGCCGCACCAGACAATTTGAAAGATCGGCCCGTTGCAAGCGCGCACGCGCAACTGCCAGCATCTCGCGCGACATATCAACGCCAACACCTTCTTCGGCATTCTTGCCAAGAAGTTCAAGGATACGTCCGGTACCGGTACCGATATCAAGTATCCGCCCGCCACCCAGATCACCGACGGCATCAAGCAATGCCTGTTCGACAACGGCCTCGTCGATATGCAGGGAACGGATTTGATCCCAATCTTCGGCATTGGCGCGGAAATATTCAGTGGCGATTTTTTCGCGCTGGGCTTTGACCTGTTCAAGGCGAGCACGATCAAGCGACAGAATCTCGTCATCAACTGGCAACAACGCCAGAACCGGCTGCACCAGATCGGCCCCAGGACCGGAATGTGGCGTCCGATAGAAAACCCAGGTCCCTTCGCGAAAACGAACCAGAAGGCCTGCTTCGCACAATAACTTCAGATGGCGAGAAACGCGGGGCTGGCTTTGGCCAATGATCTGGGTGATCTCGCTGACGGTCAGTTCGCACTCGGCACAAATGGCAAGCAGGCGAAGCCGTGTCGCTTCAGCCGCTGCGCGCAATCTTGCCAGAACCTGTTCCATATCGATATCTCCCGTCTGATAAAAATAGATATAAAGATATGTTTATATTTAATCAATATCTATTTTCCTACCCAAAGGGGGTATGGTAAAAACATCACACGGCAAAACAGCTTGATCCCTTTCAACTTTTTGTATGCTGGCGTTTAATTTCACCCTATGCTAACCACATAAATATTCGAGACGTACACGATACATGATCGGACTTCGCGAGCAGGAAGTTGATCGGTAACGTTTTTTGGTGTTCCCGCACGAGAAACGTCTTGGGTCAAGGAAGTCTATGTATCGAACATCGGTTGGCTGAAAATAATGAAGTTTCGAGCTCTACTTTCACTCTGTGCTGCTGGTTCGCTGTCCTTGTTGACGGCTTGTGCATCAACAGAACCTGCACAGGACATGAGTGATTTTGACCCGATTGAACCGGTAAACCGTGTTGTTCACGGCGTGAACGGCGCAGTCGATTTCATGGTTCTTTACCCTGCTGCCATGTGGTACCGGGACATTGCACCGGAACCTGTAAAAACCTCGGTCGCAAGCTTTGTGCGCAACATCAATGAGCCGTTGAACTCTCTCAACGCGTTGCTGCAGGGCGACCCGGATCAGGCAGCTGCCTCTTTCCAGCGTTTCATCATGAATACGACGCTGGGCTTCCTCGGATTTAACGACGTCGCTGCCGATTTCGGCATTCCGTATCGTCGTGAAGATTTCGGTCAGACTCTGGCGCATTATGGCGTTGGCGCCGGTCCGTATATCGTGCTTCCGCTGTTGGGCCCGTCCAACCTGCGTGATGGCATTGGTCTTGGTGTAGATTATGTTGCCAACCCGCTGACCTGGGGTTCGCAAAACAGTGACACAGCCGAGGCACTTTACCTTGGCTCGATCGGTCTGAGTGCACTTCACTATCGCTATTCAACGGTCAATCAGCTGAACGAATTGCAGAAGTCGTCCATCGACTACTATGCCGCACTGCGCAGCCTCTATCGTCAGCAGCGTAACACCCTGATCCGCAACGGCGCCCCGGCACCAGCATCCGAGATCGAGGGTGAAAGCGCCGAGTTCAGCTTTGACGATGCCGTTGAAGCTGCCAGCCAGTAAGAGTACGTCATGACCAAGCGCAAGATCATCATCCCCGCAGCAGCCGCTTTCATTGCCGTTGCTGCGGCGTGGTCGGGTCCGGCCGTTGCGACAGGTGCTTCTGCGCCTGTGCTGGCGGAAGTTGCCGTTGATCAAAGTGCCGCAAACGTCATTCAGGCCCTTGCCGATCAGGCGATGACCGAATTGACGGACCAGACTCTTGCAGACGATGTCCGTCGTCAGAAATTCGTTGCCCTGATGGATCGCTATTTCGAGATGGACGTTGTGTCGCGTTTTGTGCTCGGCCGCTACTGGCGCTCCATCTCCAAGGAGGAGATCGGGGAGTTTTCCAAACTTCTCCAGAATTACTTGGCCCTGAACTATGCCAACCAGTTCAAGGCCTTTAACGGTGAACAGTTCGTCGTCGGTAACGAAACCGAGAAGAACAAGGACACATTCGTCAATTCGCAGTTTGTTCGCCCGGATGGCCCGCCTGTGAATATTGTCTGGCGGATGCGCGTCTTTGACGGCCATTACAAGATCATTGATGTCTCCATCGAAGGTCTGAGCATGGGCATCACACAGCGTGACGAATTCACCGCCGTGATCCAGCAGAACAATGACGATGTCGGCGCACTGACCGCTGCCCTTAAGGCAAAAACCGGTCTCTGATCATTCGATCATCGCAGTCGCCTTCAAAAGCCACCGCCCCAAGGGCCGGTGGCTTTTTCTTTGTTCGAACACACCCCATCCAAAACAAAAAGGCCACCCGAAGGTGGCCTTTTGCATTTCAAAGCGGCGATTACCCGGATTAACGGGTAAGCGGCTTGTACTTGATGCGGTGCGGACGGCTGGCTTCTTCGCCATAGCGACGCTTATAATCCGCTTCATATTCCTGATAGTTACCTTCGAACCATTCGACGTGCGAATTGCCTTCGTAAGCAAGAATATGGGTCGCGATACGGTCAAGGAAGAAGCGATCGTGCGAGATAACCACAGCACAACCGGCAAATTCCAGAAGACCTTCTTCCAGCGCGCGAAGCGTATCAACGTCAAGATCGTTGGTCGGTTCGTCAAGCAGCAGGACGTTCGCGCCGGATTTCAGCATTTTTGCAAGGTGAACGCGGTTACGTTCACCACCTGACAGCTGACCGACTTTCTTCTGTTGATCAGCACCTTTGAAAGCAAATTGCGATACATAGGCACGCGAGCTCATCGGGCGTTTGCCCAGCAGGATTTCGTCAAGGCCGTCGGAAACTTCCTGCCAGACAGTCTTGTTCGGATCAAGCGAGTCACGCGACTGATCGACATAGCCCATCTTGACCGTTTCACCGATCTTGAGCGTTCCGGAATCCGGAGTGTCGCTACCGGTCAGCATTTTAAACAGCGTGGTTTTACCTGCGCCGTTCGGGCCGATAACACCAACGATACCACCCGGCGGCAGACGGAAGTGCAGATCATCAAACAGAAGTTTGTCACCAAATGCCTTGGTCAAACCTTCAGCGGTGATGACTTCGTTCCCGAGACGCTCGGCAATCGGAATAACGATCTTGGTCGAATCCGGTACGGCCTTTGCTGCTTCGGCAACGAGATCGTCATAGGCACGAACACGGGCCTTGGATTTTGCCTGACGACCTTTCGGGTTCTGACGAATCCATTCCAGTTCGGATGCCAGCTGTTTCTGACGGCTACCTTCCTGACGGGCTTCCTGATCCAGACGCTTCTGCTTCTGTTCAAGCCAGGACGAGTAGTTACCTTCATACGGGATGCCCTGACCACGGTCGAGTTCAAGGATCCAGCCCGTAACGTTATCGAGGAAGTAACGATCGTGGGTAACCAGAATAACGGTACCCTGATAATCTTCGAGGTGACGTTCAAGCCAGGCAACCGATTCAGCGTCAAGATGGTTGGTCGGTTCGTCAAGCAGCAGAATGTCGGGCTTCGCCAGAAGCAGACGGCAAAGTGCGACACGGCGGCGCTCACCACCCGAAAGCTTGGTGACGTCCGAATCTTTCGGCGGGCAACGCAGCGCATCCATGGCGATTTCAAGCGTGCGCTCAAGATCCCAGCCATTGGCGGCATCGATTGCTTCCTGAAGTTCACCCTGCTCGGCAAGGAGATCATTCATTTCGTCATCGGTCATCGGTTCGGCAAACTTGGCGCTGATTTCATTGAAGCGCGCCAGATCGTCCACAACCTTGCCACACCCTTCCATGACGTTGCCAAGAACATCCTTTTCCGGGTTCAGCTGTGGTTCCTGTTCAAGGTAACCGACACGAACGCCTTCTGCGGGCCATGCTTCACCGGCGAAATCCTTTTCAATGCCGGCCATGATTTTCAGCAGGGTCGATTTACCTGCGCCGTTGTTCCCGAGAACACCGATCTTCACACCCGGCAGGAAGGACAAGGTGATGCCCTTGAAAAGTTCGCGACCGCCCGGAAGGATCTTGGTCAGGTCCTTCATGACGTAAATATACTGGTAGGATGCCATTAAATTCCCCATCCAAAAATGTCGTTGGGTCCGCCCTGCTTGAGGACGGATCACTACGGCATGCAAGAAACCATGCCTGAAATACTGTGCCCGTTTGTAACCGACGTGCTTACGGTTAACAACTTCAAACCGCACATGGCGCCATGCAGAGCTGTTACTTGCCTCAGACCGTCGAAAACAACTGCAATATCAATCCGTATCCTGCCAGCTGTTTTGGACAGCTTTGATTTTTCCGCCCCGGAGTTAATGCGTGGATCTCATGACTGCAAAAGCTTTATTCTTACGTATAAAATCGATTCAAATCACAACAGAGACATCAAAAACAGAAACTTTGACGATTTTATTGATATCAATCTTCAACTCAAAATACCGCAGCGCACACATGAAAAAGTGGCGGAAATCTTCGATATTTCATGCCTTAAGTTCAAACAAGCCTCTCCTAAGGCCCTGTTTCATACGACTAATGATTAGCTTCTGGGGAATCTCGAAAACTGGTATCGAGCTTAGAAGACAAAAAGTGTGTCATCGCACTCTGTTGTCTTTCATACATGCGGCCGACTGACAAAAACACAACAAGTGGTCGGCAGGGGAAGTTATCAATTCTAGGAAGGAGACGCGCGATGGATGAACAAAGCGCAGCCTACTGGAAGAGAAACGTGAAACTGGTCGCAAGTCTGATTGTGATCTGGTTCATCGTTTCCTACGGTTTCGGCATTTTGTTTGTCGATGCCCTCAACAGTATCGAAATAGCGGGCTTCCAGCTTGGCTTCTGGTTTGCTCAACAAGGGTCCATCTATGTCTTTGTCGCACTGATTTTCGTCTATGTGTCAAAGATGAACAAACTGGACCGCGAGTTCGACGTTCACGAAGACGACGATTGACGCAGGATCTGGGGAGACAGACAAAATGGATCTTACTACCCTTACATATATCGTCGTTGGCTTGAGCTTCGCGCTGTATATCGGCATCGCGATCTGGGCCAAGGCGAGCACCACCGGCGAATTCTATGTCGCTGGCAAAGGTGTTAACCCGGTCGTCAACGGTATGGCGACCGCAGCAGACTGGATGTCTGCTGCTTCCTTCATCTCTATGGCTGGCCTCATTGCCTTCCTTGGCTATGGCGGCTCGGTTTACCTGATGGGCTGGACCGGCGGCTACTGCCTGCTGGCAATGCTTCTGGCACCTTACCTGCGCAAATACGGTAAGTTCACCGTGCCGGAATTCATCGGTGACCGCTATTATTCCAAAGCAGCCCGTATCGTTGCTGTTATCTGCCTGATCTTTATCTCGTTCACTTATGTGGCAGGCCAGATGCGCGGCGTTGGTATCGTGTTCTCGCGCTTCCTTGAAGTCGAAATCCTCACCGGCCTTATCGTTGGCATGGGCATCGTCTTCATCTACGCCGTTCTTGGCGGCATGAAGGGCATTACCTATACCCAGGTTGCTCAGTACTGCGTTCTGATTGTTGCCTATACCATTCCGGCGATCTTCATTGCCTTCCAGCTGACCGGCAATCCGCTGCCGCAGCTGGCATTCGGCTCGACCGTCAATGGTACAGGCGAATATATGCTTGAACGCCTCAATACCGTGGTTACGGAACTCGGCTTCCTCGAATATACCACCACCAACAAATCCACGATTGATGTCTTTGCTATCACCGCGGCTCTGATGGTTGGTACTGCCGGTCTTCCGCACGTTATCGTTCGCTTCTTCACCGTGCCGAAAGTGCGTGACGCACGTTCCTCGGCTGGTTGGGCTCTGGTCTTCATCGCGCTTCTTTACACCACTGCTCCGGCAGTTGGTGCAATGGCACGTCTGAACCTGACCGAAACCATCCAGACCGGCGAAGTTGGTGCCGAAGATGGCAACCTGTCCTTTGAAGAACGTCCAGACTGGATGAAGCGCTGGGAAGCTACCGGCCTTCTGAAGTTCGAAGACAAGAACGGTGATGGTCGCATCCAGTACTATAACGATGCGAACAAGGACTTTGCTGCCAAGGCCACTGAATATGGCTGGGCTGGTAACGAACTGACCGTTGACCGTGACATCATGGTTTTGGCCAACCCGGAAATTGCACAGCTTCCGAACTGGGTCATTGCACTGGTTGCAGCAGGCGGCATTGCTGCTGCGCTGTCGACCGCTGCCGGCCTGTTGCTTGTGATTTCCTCTGGTGTGTCGCATGACCTTCTCAAAGGTACTTTCACACCGGACATGACAGAAGGTCAGGAACTTATGGCCGGTCGTATCGCAGCAGCTGTTGCGATCCTGATCGCAGGCTATCTGGGGTACAACCCGCCAGGCTTTGTGGCACAGGTTGTGGCCTTTGCGTTCGGCCTTGCTGCGTCGTCTCTGTTCCCGGTAATCATCATGGGGATCTTCTCCAAGAAGGTTAACCGCGAAGGTGCGATTGCTGGCATGTTGACCGGCCTGATCTTCACCATGGGCTATATCCTTGCCTATAAAGGTGTGTTCTTTGATCCGATCATTGCCAATACGCCCGACAACTGGCTGTTCGGCATTTCGCCGGAAGGTATTGGTACCGTTGGTATGGTTCTGAACTTCATCGTTGCTTTCGCCGTGTCGAAAGTCACCGCTGAACCGCCAGAGCATATCCAGCACATGGTCGAAGATATCCGCGTTCCGAAAGGGGCCAGCGGCGCGGTTGACCACTAATCGGTCAATCGGTTTACCAAATCTGTTGCAGGCCCCCGGATCATTGATCCGGGGGCTTTTCTTTTTGCGCATTGTCAGGCAACAATGGCCGAGCGGAGGAAATAGGAATGAGCATCGAACTCGAAGAAATTGCTGAATTTTTAAAACAGCATCACCCTTTTGACCTGTTACCCGACGATGAAATCAATACCCTGCCCAAACGGCTGACGGCGCGTTATTTCCGGGCCGGCACCAAGGTCCTTTCCCCCGAACAGCAATGCCTTCACCTGTATATTATCCGAACGGGCGGCACAGAAACCCGCGATCCGGATGGACTGCTGCTTGCCCGCCTGTCCGAGGGCGAATGCTTTGGCGTGCGTGCGATGTTCCGTAACGGCAAGGCCGCCAACAATATCACGACGCTTGAAGACAGCCTGTGTTACCTGCTACCCGAGAAGGATTTTCACGATCTGGCCGGGAAATATCCCCAGTTTAACTACTTCTTTGCCCAGATGGGTGGGGAGCGGCTGCGCAGTGGTATGCAGCTGATTGAAAGCCGTGATGACGACCAGCTCAAACTGATGAGTGTCAGGGTTGCTGATCTGATTGCACGCAATCTGGTCAGTATCGACAAATCTGCGACCATTCTGGATGCAGGCAAACTGATGAGCAAGGAACGGGTTTCCTGCCTTCTGATCACCGAGGGTGACGCCGAAGTCGTCGGCATCATGACCGATCGCGACTTGCGAAACCGTGTCGTTGCACAAGGTCGAAGCTATGACGATCCGGTTACCGAAATCATGACCGCAAACCCGATATCCATTCACCCCGACGAATATGCATTTGATGCGCTTTTGACCATGACGCGTCACAATGTACGTCATCTGCCGGTGATGAAGGATGGCAAGGCTGTCGGCGTGATCACCACCAACAACCTGCTTGCCCGTCAGTCATTGTCTGCTGTCTATATGGCCGGGCGGATTGGCAAGCTGACCGATCCGGCGGATATGGCCAAGGTCATCAAACAGGTTCCTGAACTGCTCAGTCATCTGATCGAAGCCGGAGCAACATCACAAAATGCCGGACATATCGTAACCACCCTTTCGGATGCCGCGACGGTCCGTCTGTTGCAACTGGCCGAAGAAAGGCTTGGCCCGCCACCGGTTCCCTATGTCTGGATGGCAGGAGGATCACAAGGCCGTCAGGAACAAACAGCCCTGTCCGATCAGGATAACTGCCTGATCATTGATGATGCCTATGATCCGGAACAACACGGAGAATGGTTCAGGGCGCTGGCAGATTTTGTCTGTGATGGTCTCAACACGGTTGGTTATGTTTATTGCCCTGGCGATATGATGGCAAAAACCGACCAGTGGCGCCAACCCGTGCGTGTCTGGCAGCAATATTTCAACAAATGGATCGAACAGCCCGAACCCAAATCTCTGATGCTCTGTTCTGTGTGGTTCGACTTGCGCCCTATCCACGGCACCAAAAGCCTGTTTGACAATCTCCATCGCCTGATTGTCTCCAAGGCGCGCGACAACCGTATTTTCCAGGCCTATATGGTTGGCAATGCCCTGAGCCATCATGTGCCGCTTGGCTTCTTCAAGAACTTTGTGATGATCCGGGGCGGCGAACATGACAGCACCCTTGATCTGAAACATAACGGGGTTGTGCCGATTGTTGATCTGGCCCGTATTCACGCCTTGGCCAACGGGGTTGACGCGGTCAATACATTTGAACGACTTCATGCCGTCAAATCACTGCCCTCGATCAGCAAACAAGGGGCGTCGGATCTTCTTGATGCGTTTGAATTTATCAGCATCACGCGCCTGAAACATCAGGTGCGGCAAATCCGGCGCGGGGATGCCCCGGACAACTTCCTGCATCCCGAAAGCCTGTCTGCCTTTGAACGCAGCCATCTGAAAGACGCCTTTTCGGTGATCAAGAACCTTCAAAATGCGCTCGAAAATGCCTTTGGCAAAAGCGGGACCTGATCAGTATGGGATTGCGTCAAAAAATCGTCGACAGTCGCCTTTACCGGGATTTCATCCAACGCAAGGCAACGGGCCCCTTGCGGGCCTATTATGATATCCCGCCAGCGGATCCACATCGCCCGGTCGGTGAAACCGAGTTCATCGCCCTTGATCTGGAAACCACCGGTCTTGATCCCAAGCGCGACGAGATCGTCAGTCTGGGCTGGGTGATCATCCGGCAGCTTGGTGTTGATTTCTCAAGCTGTGAACATATTCTGGTACGCCCGACGCAGGAACTTAGTGAAAGCTCGGTCGTGGTCCATCGCATATTTGATAGCGACGTCGCCAATGCACCCGATATCAAAACCGCACTTGAACATCTGTTACCCCAGATGGCAGGTCGGGTTCTGATATCCCATCACGCCCCGATTGAACTGGGTTTTCTGGGTCAGGCATGCAAACAGTGTTTTGGTGCCCCTTTGCAAATTCCGACGGTCGACACACTGGTTCTTGCCCTTCGCGATCTGCATCGCAGTGGACAGCCGATGAAATCTGGGGCACTGAAACTTGATAGCTTGCGGCGCAGCCACAACCTGCCACCGTTCCGGGCCCATAACGCATTATCGGATGCGATTGCTGCATCGGGGCTGTTTCTGGCCCAGATTGCCAAGCGTGATCCAAAAGGTGAACTTGAGCTCAACCGGATACTGCGCTAATCGGATTACAGGGCATCAGAAGCCCAAACAAATATAACAGGGAACCGGGGGTCACGGCCGCATGTATGTCTTTATTTTCACAACGGTAGTTGTCGGCTTTGCTGCTGCCGGGGTAGTGATGCTGCTGTTCCGTCTTTGGGGCCGCAAGGCACCGAAATATGTCATTCCCTTTGTCGCCGCCGTTGCGATGTTTGGCTATATGATCTGGGATGAATATAGCTGGTTTGATCGCTATGATGCGCGGCTTCCGCAAAATATCGACGTGATCCAGACCTTTACCGACGAAAACCCGTTTGCGCCCTGGACCCTGATTTCAGCGCCAATCAACCGGTTTACAGCCATTGATCGTGACAAGCTCGTACCCAATCCGGCAAATCCGGATGAAAGGCGCGTTACAACGCTGCTTCTAAAAAAGGGGGCTGAAACATTGGCGCTGACCCATCTGGTTGATTGCACCACTGGCAAGCGTGGCTACATCACACCCGACAACAATCTTGATGATAACGGCTTTCCGACCGACATGAAGGAATGGTTCGACATGGATGCTGACGATCCGCTGCGCGCTGCTGTGTGCCGGTAAGCATACGCATCCCTGTCACCGGTCTTGCTCTCTCCACAGCCCGCCAATGGCGGGCTGTTGTTGTTTGCGCTTGGCCAATGTTACGATCCGAAATTCCCTTCGTCTCGAAATTGCATGGCATCAATTACTTGACCTATCGTTATATCCATTAAAATATAGCGATAGGTCAACGCCACAAGGATCCCACCATGCGCCGCCTTGCCAGATATCTTGCCCTGCCAGTTTTCCTGCTCACCGCCATTAATGCTCATGCCGAAGACATCACTGTCTTTGCCGCTGCCAGCCTGACCAACGCCGTTACTGCCGCCGCAAAGGCCTATGAACAGCAATCCGGTGATCGCATCGAGATATCATTTGCCAGTTCATCAACCCTTGCCCGCCAGATTGCGGCCGGTGCACCAGCAGACATGTTCATCTCCGCCAATCAGAAATGGATGGACTGGTTATCTGAGCAGGACATGATCGAAGCTGACACCCGCAACAATATGGTCGCCAACGGACTTGTCGTAATAGCCCCCAACGACAGTGCCATTAACGCCATTTCATTGACCAAAGATACCGACATCACAGCACTTCTGGGTAATGATGATCGCATCGCAGTCGGCGATCCGGACCACGTTCCCGCCGGTATCTATGCCCAACAGGCACTGAGTTATCTCGGCCAATGGGAAACGCTTGCCCCCCGTCTTGCCCGTGCCGACAATGTGCGCGCAGCACTTGCACTGGTCGAACGCGGTGAGGCCCCGCTTGGCATCGTCTATCGCACGGATGCCGCGATTACACAGGGTGTCAAAATCATTGGCACGTTCCCTGATGACAGCCATCCGCCAATCACCTATCCAGTCGCCCTGATCAAGGATGCCGGTAACGACAGCAATGCCAATTTCCTTGCCTGGCTTTTGGGGGATGACGCAGGCAAGATTTTTACCGATTATGGATTTGATCAGATACAGCCAACCAATACAGGCACAGCAAAGTAATGATCAGTTTGACGCCAGCAGAGATCGAAGCCCTGTTGCTGAGTTTGCGCATTTCGGGCGTCGCTGTTGCCTGTGCCCTGCCCTTTGCCATTCTGGTCGCAACCGCATTGGCACTTGGGCGGTTTCCCGGACGCTTCATTCTTGATGCCATAGTG
Organism: Thalassospira profundimaris; assembly: GCF_003326795.1. Taxonomy (GTDB): domain Bacteria; phylum Pseudomonadota; class Alphaproteobacteria; order Rhodospirillales; family Thalassospiraceae; genus Thalassospira; species Thalassospira profundimaris_C. The sequence continues at coordinate 135,249 of NZ_JPWI01000014.1, forward strand.
CATCTGCCGCTGATCTTGCCGCCGGTCGTGATGGGCTATTTGCTACTGATCGGCTTTGGCACCCGCGCCCCGCTTGGCGCTTGGCTTTATGAAACCTTTGACGTTCGCTTTGTCTTTAGCTGGACGGGGGCGGCACTGGCGTCAGCCATTGTCAGCTTCCCGTTTCAGGTCCGCGCCATCCGGCTCAGTCTTGAAAACGTCAATAGCGGCTTGTATCAGGCGGCTGAAACGCTTGGCGCCGGGCCGATTGACCGGTTCTTTTCGCTAACCTTGCCCTTGGCTTTGCCCGGTATCATTGCCGGTGCGATTACTGCCTTTGCTGCAAGTCTTGGGGAATTCGGGGCCATCATTACCTTTGTTTCAAACATTCCGGGTGAAACGCGGACATTACCCCTTGCGATCTATACCGCAATCCAGACCCCCGGCGGCGAACTTGCCGCAGCACGACTTGCCGCACTCTCCATCGGGCTTGCCTTTGGCGGACTGCTCCTGTCCGAGATTGCCATGCGCCATATCCGCAAAAGGGCCACGGCATGAGCATCCATCTTTCGATCCGACACAAGATTGGCAAGCTTGACCTTGATGCGGATTTCCACATCAAGGAACCCGGTATCACGGCCCTGTTCGGCCCGTCAGGAAGTGGCAAAACCAGTCTGATCAATATCATCGCCGGACTGGAACGCCCCGACACGGGGCGCATAGAGATAAGCGAACATGTTGTTTTCGATCATGCCCGGCAAATCAACCTGCCGACGCGACACCGGCGCGTTGGTTATGTATTTCAGGATGCCCGCCTGTTTCCCCACAAGACCGTCAGCGAAAACCTTTATTTCGGGGCACGTCGGAATGCCGACAAACTGAACCGCGAAGAACAGACTGCCATTCTTGAGATGCTCGGCATTTCACCCTTGATGGGGCGCCGTCCCGCAGCCCTTTCCGGTGGTGAAAAGCAGCGTGTGGCACTTGGCCGCGCCTTGCTTGCAAACCCTGATATCCTGCTTCTGGATGAGCCGTTATCGGCCCTTGATCACGCCCGCAAACAGGAAATCCTTCCCTATTTCGAGTGGCTGCGTGACCACCGCAGAATCCCGATCCTGTATGTCACCCATGCGATCGACGAAGTCGCCCGCCTTGCCGACCATTTGGTGGTGATTGATCAGGGCAAAACACTGGCCAGCGGTTCGGTGTTTGACATGCTGGGCCGTAGCGACCTGCCCCCGCTTGCCGGACAGTTCGACGCCGGAACGGTTCTGCCTGCCCGGATCGTCAGTCGCGATCCCAAGGCCGAGGTAAGCTTCCTTGAATGCGCCGGACAGCGCATTGTCGTCCCGTATCTTGGACGCCCGGCCAGCCATCAGGTCCGCCTGCATATCCGCGCCCGTGATGTCATGATTGCGCGGACAGCACCATCGGGAATCAGTGCCAATAACATTATCCCGGTGACCATTACCGACATCAGCGATCTGGACGGGGATACGGTCGATATCAGCCTGTGCTTTGGCCATGATGCCGATGCATCACTTTTCGCCGCAACCAGCGGACGGCCGACCTTGCATGCGCGTATCACGCGATGGTCCGCCGGGCGGCTCAATCTTGAACGTCATCAAAAGGTCTTTGCGGTGATAAAATCTGTGACAGTGGATGGTCAGCTGTCTGACCATTCACTTTGACAGAATTCCGGCCACACTCCCCGATCCGTCAGTCAGCTTGGGGATTCTCTGCCAATGACGCAGCCAGTTGATCCAGTTCGTCCTTGATGGCGTCCTGCACCTTGTCACGGGCTGTTTGATAAATCTCGATGATCCGGATGCCGGTTGGCGTCAGGGTCGCGCCACCATGCGCACGTCCGCCGATACTGGTTTCGATTACAGGCTCGCTGAAACACTTGTTTAGCTCGTCAATCAGCAGCCATGCCCGGCGATAGGACATCCCCATCGACCGTGCTGCGGCCGAAATCGAACGATGCTCTTCGACCGCGCGCAACAGATCGACCTTGCCATAGCCAAGGCGGACTGCGCCGGGCAGTTCAATTTTCAGTCGGACTTTAAGATCATCACCAGTCATTGCGACACAATATCCCGACCGGCATTTGACCGCCAAGATCAAAGATCGTCATGCACCGCGCCAAATGGTGAATATGTGTCGTCAGGCAACCGGCGTGATCAGTTCAGCACGCTCATCCCAGGCGTTGAGATTATCCACAACAAGCTGTGCCATTGCGTCGCGTGTTTCAACCGTGCCGCTGGCGTGATGCGGATAGAGGACAACATTATCAAGCGCGGCAAAGGCGCGGTCCATATGCGGTTCGTTGTAAAACACATCCAAACCCGCCCCTGCGATCACATTATTCTGCAAGGCGTCTATCAGTGCCGGCTCATCGACAACCGAACCGCGTGCAATATTAATTACAAAGCCATCTGCCCCCAATGCAGACAGAACATCGGCATTGATGATGCCCTGTGTCGCAGCCCCGCCCGGGCAGGACAGCATCAGAATATCTGCCCAACGCGCCAGTTCGACAAGATCGTCAAAGAACTGGTAATCGACCGGCTTGGGGTTGCGGCCAAAATAACCGATCTCAAGCCCGCTTGGTTCTGCCCGCGATGCAATCGCCTGCCCGATCCGACCAAGCCCGACGATGCCGAGCTTCTTACCCCGCACAGACCGGGTTAGTGCCATCGGCCCGTTGGCAGACCATTTGCCACTGCGTGCCCAGTCATCACCCTTCACCAGATTGCGCAAAGCCGCGTGCATCAGCATGATTGCAGTATCGGCCACATCATCGGTCAGGATATCGGGGGTGGTTGAAACCCGAATACCGCGCGCACGGCAGGCTTCAAGATCAATCAGATCATGTCCAACACCAAAACTTGTGATGACTTCGAGATTGGGAAGCCGGTCCATCAATTCGACAGACAATCCAAACCGCGCCGAAGTCACCACCGCAGTGATCTTGTCCCCCGTCTCATTCAGAAAAGCCTCGGCATCTTTGATAAGATCAAAACGATGCAGATCATACCGCCCGGCAAGCAGGGCGGTATAGGCCGGACGAATGTCGGTGATAGCAAGCACGGATCGGATCATGGTCAGGCTTTCGTTGGGGCAACCAGAGTTCGAAGCTATCCAAATCAGCCTTGTGAAACAAGTTGATAAGGAAAACAACAGCACCCCGAAAATGCGTTTAACAATTCTCTCTTAACAAGAAAGTTAACGCCATCTGATATCCGCCATGACGCGACAGGTTTCTGGCATCCTGATGAAAAGAAGGTTTTCACCTATGGCCATCCTGCACCTTTACGAGTTTGCGAAAGCCCCGACGACCATAGATCAAACATAAAGAAGCCCGACCACCGGACGAAACGGGTGATCGGGCGAGGAATAAGGGAAACTTTTATTGTGGTTTCTTGGGGAGGTTAACCTTGCTGGCGCACGGCATCGGCGATTGCCTTGCCGCAGGTTACGGTATTTGCCGTACCGCCAAGGTCGCCGGTGCGCAGTTCCGTGGACAACAGAACCTGTTCAATTGCCCGCATGATCCCGTCATGGGCATCGGTATGACCAAGATGATCAAGCATCATTGCCCCGGACCAGATCTGGCCAATCGGGTTGGCAATGCCTTTGCCCGCAATATCCGGTGCCGAACCATGGACCGGCTCGAACAGGGACGGGAATTTGCGTTCCGGGTTGATATTGCCCGACGGGGCGATACCAATCGTTCCGGTACAAGCCGGACCAAGGTCAGACAGGATATCGCCAAACAGGTTGGACGCGACAACAACGTCAAAGCGATCCGGATTCATGACAAACTGTGCAGTCAGAATATCGATATGATATTTGTCCCAGCTTACATCCGGATAGGACTTTGCCATTTCGATAACGCGCTCGTCCCAATATGGCATGGTGATCGAGATGCCATTGGACTTGGTCGCCGATGTCAAATGCTTGCGCGGGCGTTTCTGGGCCAGTTCGAACGCGTATTTCAGGATGCGATCAACACCGACACGCGACATGACGGTTTCCTGAATGACAATCTCGCGATCTGTCCCCGGATACATTTTCCCGCCGACCGAAGAATATTCACCTTCGGTGTTTTCGCGAACCACATAGAAATCAATATCACCCGGCTTGCGACCGGCAAGTGGTGAAGGCACACCGGGCATCAATTTGGCCGGACGCAAATTGACATACTGATCAAAATCACGCCGGAACTGGATTAGCGACCCCCACAGTGAAATGTGATCGGGAACCGTATCAGGCCAGCCCACTGCACCAAAGAAGATGGCGTCATGATTGCCAATCTGACTTTTCCAGTCATCAGGCATCATCTGGCCATGTTTAAGATAATAGTCACAGGACCCGAATTCGAACGTATCAAATGTCAGATCAATCCCGTAGACCTCGGCTGCGGCTTCAAGAACGCGCACGCCTTCGGGCATGACTTCCGTGCCGATACCATCACCGGCAATCACCGCGATCTTATGTTTGTTACCAGCCATTTGAACTTTTCCTCCTCTGAATATCGTCAGGTCGTCGGCACGCTTTGACAGGTGGAAACCGGCCTTATTCGTTGGGGCTACCCTGCTGCGCTGTTGTCACCACATCCGAACCTGCGATGTTTTTCCGAACAATATGTGCAGTGTAGATTTTTTAATTATTCAGTATAATTTCTGATTATTTATTTCATTCTGTCGCACAGGTTAATAATGTCATCAGATAGTGATCTCGGGTTTTTCGTCCTTCTGGTTCGCAAGGGAAGCCTGAGTGCCGCAGCCCAGGAGCTTAATCTGTCTCCGCCTGCTGTCAGCAAACGGCTGGCAAAGCTTGAAGACCGGCTGGGCGTGCGATTGCTGAACCGCACGACACGACGGATCAGCATGACCAGCGAGGGCGAAGCCTATTATCAAAGCGCCATCCGGATCATGCACGACATCGAGGAACTCGAAGAACGGGTTTCGCATGCAAGCGAAAACCCCAGCGGTCTTTTGCGCATTAATGCCACCTTCGGCTTTGGTCGCAAATATGTCGCCCCGGTAATCGCCGAGTTTTCCCACCTGTACCCCAATGTCGAAGTACAGCTTCTTTTGACAGACGCCCCGATGAATATGGTCGAAGAAGGCATTGATCTTGGCATCCGTATCGGTGGCTTGCCCAATTCACGTATCCGGGCCCGCAAGCTTCTGGATAACCGGCGCTTTCTATGTGCGGCACCGGCCTATATCGAAAAGCACGGCATGCCGCGCAATCTGACCGATCTGATCAACCACAATTGCATCATCCTGCGTCAGGACAATGATGTTTATGATGTCTGGAAATTACAGCGTGGTCAGCATTCCGAAACCGTCAAGGTTCACGGCACACTCAGCAGCAATGATGGCGAGATCGCGCTTGGCTGGGTGATGGACGGGCTGGGCATCATGCTGCGTTCCGAATGGGATATTGCGCGTCACGTCAATGCCGGTCGCCTGCAACTGGTCTTGCCGCACTATGCTCATGTCGATGCCGATATTTACGCTGTCTATCCGGAACGTCATAACCTGTCGGCAAAGGTCCGTATTTTCATCGACTTCCTGCACCGGAACTTGCGCAGGAATGCGACGGCATCCATTCAATAGATGTGACACCGGATGGCAGATACCGAACAAAAAACGGGCACCGGCAGACGAAGCTGACGATGCCCGGAGAGTGGGAAGAATGAAAAATCCGACGATTACTTGCTGAGATCCTCAAATAGGCGGGCGACGGCTTCTGCTCCCGGGTCGATGTGACCTTCCAGCTGTTGGGCATTGATATAGGACGCACGCCCTGCCTTGGCCTTCACGATGGTCGAGGTATGAACAGCCCCTTTGCGCGCAGCATCGGCCGCAGCCCCCATGCCCTTGGCCTCAAGTGCATCGAGGGCAGGTTTCAGGGCATCGACCATGGTGCGATCCCCCAATTGCGCACCGCCGATTTGCTGCATGCGTTCCAACCCCTCCTTCAGGGCTGAGACCATCGAACGGCCGCTTGATGCCGCATCACCGGCAGCGGTAAAGAAAATCGCCAGAAGTACGCCCGATGATCCGCCCATTGTCTGGCTCAACTCCTGCCCGATGGCGCGCAGAAGCTGGGTGTGATCTGCCAGCGGCAAACGATCCAGCGCCCCCATCAGTGCCCTCGCCGCACCGGCCAATGTCGATCCGGTATCGCCATCCCCGGATTTGGCATCAAGAGCATTCAGATCGCTTTCTGCATCAATCAGCACGTGACAGCATTGCGTCAGAAACGCTGCTGTCTGGCGATGTTCCGACGGGATCGGCTGGATCGGCGTAAGACCATCAGGCAGTTCGACAACACTCACCGGCTTGATCGGATGGCATCCGGGCCAGGCCGCAGGCGCGCAGGGGGCAGAAAGCCACGCATGATCCTCGGCACTCAGCGGATAGACCGAAACCGAAAAACCGCGCATATCAAGTGACGTCATCATTGCCGCCGGACCGACAATGAATTTCAGGTTCTTGGCAATGGACGAATTGGCCAGATCATTGGCAAGGATCGCCATTTCAAGCACCGAAGTTCCGCCAAGATTATTGAGCAACACGACATGCGGCTTGTTTTCCACCACTGCCGCAAGTTTCGCCGTGACGGCCGCCATTGCCTGTTCGGCATTGTGATAATCAATCTGCTGAACGCCCGCCTCACCGTGAATGCCAAGACCAAGTTCGGCCTTACCGGCCTCGATCCGGTTTTCCTTGGGAGACCCCGGCACCGTACATGTATCAAGCGACATACCGATCGACTTTGTTCCGGCAATAACCCGCTCCGCAGCTGCGGTTACATCCTCAAGGGATGCACCACTTTCGGCCATCGCACCGGCGATCTTGTGCACGAACAATGTGCCCGCAACGCCGCGCGGCTGTGGAAGATCGGGCAAGGCAATATCATCATCGACAATGACAATATTGACCTTAAGCCCAAAGGCCCGCGCCCGTTCAGCCGCTAGACCAAAATTAAGCCGGTCACCGGTATAGTTTTTGACAATCAACAGACATCCGGCCGGGCCCGTTACTGACAGAATACCGGCAAGGACGGCGTCAACGGACGGGGATGCAAATACATCACCGCACACAGCAGCTGTTAGCATACCCGCACCGACAAAACCGGCATGGGCGGGTTCATGACCGGAACCACCCCCTGAAACCAGTGCAACCTTGGACTTGTCCCAGTCATTGCGCACCACCACGCGAATATGCGGATAGCCGTCAATTCGGGCCAGTCTGCCACCTGATGCCTTGATTACACCGTCGATGGCCTCGGTTACGATTGCGTCTTTATTGTTTATGAATTGGGCCATATTGAACTCCTTCAGGCCACCCGAGCGCCGTCGGCGCCGAAGTAGAATGGTTTGCTCGGACGAATTTTAACGATGTCACCGTTTTTAAGTTCGGTATGCGCGTCTGTGACCGTAATCAGGTCATGCGACTTGAATGTCAGATGAAGCCGGGTCTGATCCCCCAGATGCTCCACCCTTTGAACAAAGCTGTCCTCACCCTCGCCCTGAATGATCTGTTCGGGGCGCAGGCCGATATTGACGGCGCCGCTGGGCGCACCGGCAAAAACGTCAGCTGGCAGAACGTTGATGCGCGGCTGACCAAGACGACTGGCCGCATAGATGCTGACCGGGTCTTCATAAATCTCGCGCGGGGAGCCGAACTGCACCAGCCGCCCGTGATCTAGCACTCCGACATGGGTTGCCATGGTCATGGCTTCGATCTGATCGTGAGTAACATAAAGCAATGTTGCCCCTGAATCCGCCTGAATGGATTTAAGCTCCACCCTGAGGTCCGCACGCAATTTCGCATCCAGAGAACTCAGTGGTTCATCCATCAGATAGACCGAAGGTTTACGGACCAGTGCACGACCGATTGAGACGCGCTGCATTTCACCACCTGAAAGCTCGGTCGCCTTATTATCAAGCTTGTGCCTGATCTGAAGGATGTCGGCGATTTCATCGACCTTGCGCCTGATCTGATCTTGCGGGGTTTTCAGGATCGGGGATTTCAGCGGGAATTCCAGATTTTCACGCACCGTCATATGCGGATACAGCGAATATTGCTGGAACACCATGGCGACATCGCGCTGGGCGGGTGTCAGCCCGGTCATGTCACGCCCGTCGATCATGATGTGACCTGCATCAGGTACATCAAGCCCCGACACCATTCGAAGTGTCGTTGTCTTGCCCGCCCCGGTCGGCCCAAGAAGAACCACAAACGACCCGTCGGGAATTGTCATTGTGACATTATCAAGTGCCACATCAGCACCAAAACGCTTGGTGACACCGCTTAAACTTACCTCAGCCATGACGAAGTACTCCTTCGTTTCCTTCTGACCGCAATGCTCGTCCCTGCCGGGCGTCAAACAAGGTGATCGTTCTTGGATCAAACCCAAGGCCTATCAATTGTCCGTCATTGACAGCTTCATGACTTGCGACCCGTGCCTTGAGCAGCCCGTTGGGCGTATCAAAAGTCACGATCTGGGTCGTTCCAAGATATTCGGTTGCGATCACGCGCCCCCGATATTCCGCCGTGTCATCAAACTTCACATGTTCTGGCCGCACACCAAATGTCAGTTTGCCATTGGCACCTTCGCGACTTGCGGGCACCTGGATGGCAACATCATTAAGCCGGACTTCCGTACCACCGGTGCCAATCATCCCCTCGAACTCAAGAAAATTCATCGGAGGCGATCCGATAAACTGGGCGACAAACTTGGTTGCGGGCCAGTCATAAATGTCCTGAGGAACACCAAACTGCTCAACAACACCGTGATTCATCACGACAATCTTGTCGCCCATCTGCATCGCTTCAAGCTGGTCATGGGTGACATAAACGGTGGTCGCCCCCATCCGGTCATGCAAGGCACGCAACTCTTCTGCCATATGTTCACGGAATTCGGCGTCAAGCGCCCCAAGCGGTTCATCCATAAAGAATGCTTTGGGATCACGCACAATCGCACGCCCCAGCGCAACACGTTGACGGTCACCGCCCGAAAGACCGCCCACTGGACGATCAAGGATGTCGTTGATGCCAAGAATTTCGGCGACCTCGCCGACTTTCTTGTTCACATCCGCCGACTTCATTCCCTGACTTTTAAGCGGATAGCTGATATTGCCCCGTACATTCATGTGCGGATAAAGTGCAAACATCTGAAAGACAAAGGCAATATCACGCTGACTTGCCGGTTTCTGACCGACTTCCTCGCCATCGATATAGATCTGTCCGCTTGTCGGCAGTTCAAGCCCGGCCATCATACGAAGCGTTGTGGTCTTGCCACAGCCTGACGGGCCAAGAAGCATAAAGAATTCGCCATCTTCAATGGTGAAACTCGAAGACTGAACCGCTGTAAATGCCCCGAATTCCTTGCGCACGTTTTCAATTCTTATCTGTGCCATGGGTCACTCCGGGAAGTGGCTGACGACGATGAACATTACAGTTCCCGTCAGCGTGATAATGAAAGAATAGGTATATAGCGTGATCGCAACAGGCTGCATCAGCATGATCACGCCGAGTGCGATCAAAACCGATGCCACCATTTCCCAGGGCCCGCGGCGCAATCTAAATAATCCGTTGATGAAATCATTCATTTGCGTACCGCTCCGAAGGTGATCCCGCGCAACAGATGTTTACGCAGCAAAATGGTAAAGACCATGACCGGCACAAGGAAGATGGTGGCACCCGCCGCCACCGCAGGCCAATCCTTGCCGCCAACACCAATGATTGTTGGAATAAAGGGAGGGGCGGTCTGTGCTGTGCCTGAGGTCAGAAGAACAGCAAAGGCATATTCGTTCCAGGCAAAGATCAGACAGAAGATTGCCGTTGATGCGATACCGGTTGCCGCCTGTGGCAATACCACCTTGTAGAAGGCCTGAAACCGGGTATAGCCATCAATCAGCGCTGCTTCTTCGTATTCGATGGGGATTTCATCAATGAAGCCCTTTAACAGCCACACCGACAATGAAAGGTTCACCCCGGTATAAAGCAGGATCATGCCCAGATGGGTGTCATTCAGACCAAGGTTCCTGAACATCAAAAAGATCGGAATAGCGACTGCAATTGGCGGCATCATGCGGGTCGACAGGATAAAGAACAGAAGATCATCCTTGAGCGGCACACGGAACCGACTGAACGCATAGGCCGCAGCCGTCCCGAGGATCATGCAAAGTGCGGTAGAGCCAAACCCGATGATGACCGAGTTCAGAAACCGCTCGCCATAGCGCGACGGACCACTAATGACAGTCCCCTGATCACGCGCAATCTGTTCGTACCAGTTTTTTGGTTCGCCCTGCGCTTCAAGCATGTCGGGCGTTGCACGGGTCCGCTCGGTAAAGAGGTTCACATAGCCTTCCAGTGATGGCTCGAACACAACTTTGGGCGGATAGGCAATGGAATCAGCGGGGGATTTGAACCCGGTCGCAATGATCCATAGTAACGGGGCGATCGTGATCAAGGCATAGCCGACAACAAGCACCCCGGCGAACCACTTGGTTCCCTTGTTTGGTTCTGTAACAGAAAAACTCATCTTTCTTTTACCTTGTTCAGCGCTTTGACATAGATCGATGCAAGGCCAAACACGGTCACAAACAGGATCACGGCATAGGCCGACGAATATCCCGTGCGCCATTTTTCAAAGGCTTCGCGTTTCAGATCAATTGAGGTCAAGGTTGTCGTATTGCCCGGTCCGCCACCAGTCAGCTGCACCACAAGATCAAACATCTTGAAGTTCTCGATCCCGCGGAACAGGACTGCCAGCATCAGGAATGGCAATACCATCGGAATGGTAATGGTCCAGAACTGACGCCATTTCGAGGCACGGTCGCATTCGGCGGCTTCATAGATGCTGTTGGGGATGGACCGAAGACCGGCAAGACAGATCAGCATCACAAACGGTGTCCACATCCATGTATCGGCAATAATGATCGCCCAAGGGGCAAGATCGACATCCCCGATCATGGAAAAGCTTGCCGAGTCGGCACCGCTAAAGAAGGCGATGACATAGTTGAACAGGCCAATTTGCGGCTGATACAGGAATGTCCAGAAATTGCCGACAACCGCGGGCGACAGCATCATCGGGAAGACGATGATCGTCGTCCAAAGGTCATTCCCCCTGAATTTCTTGTTGATCAGAAATGCCAGCATGAAGCCGATCAGTACCTGCAAGACGATGGTCCAGATCAGGAAATGCGCTGTTGCCTGCATCGTGTGCCAGATGTCGCTGTCCGTCAGGATACGTTCATAGTTGCGCAGACCAACCCATTCGACAGCTCGATTGGGGCGGTTCACCCGGCTGTTAGTAAAACTGAGCCATACGGTCCAGATCAGCGGAAAGATATTGATCGCCAGCAAAAGGAAAATCGTCGGTGCGACGAATATCCAGGCAATGCTTCGATCTGACAGGCCACGAATATGGCGCGCCACGCTGTCTGGCGTTGCCTTGGCGATCTTCTCGATCGGAATATTGTTCATTATTGATGCCCTTAGCCGCGTGGTTATCCCACACAGTCTCTACTTGGTCGCAGGATTGGTCCCGGCGTGATCACGCCGCGCCGGGACCGGTCCAGATCCAATCGTCCCGGAAAACCGGGACTTAGAGCTTGCCTTCGTCTTCAAAGACTTCGGTCCAGTCCTTGACCAGACCGTCAAGCGCTTCCTTGGCCGTGCCTTCACCGGCAACGACATAGTTGTGGACGCGCTCCTGCATTGACAAAAGCAGATCGGCATAGGCAGGTTCAGCCCAGAAATCCTTCACGATCGCCATGCTATCAAGGAAGGTCTGCGCATAGGGCTGGCTGCTTGCAAATCCAGGGTCCTCGACCACAGCACGCAGGGCAGAATAGCCACCAAGTTCCCACCAGCGCGCCTGAATTTCAGGCTGGGCGAACCATTTGATATATTCAAGTGCGGCATCCTGCTTGTCGGAATAAGCAACGACAGAAATCCCCTGACCGCCAAGCTGGGCGAACTGACCTGCCGGTCCTGCAGGGTTGGGGAAATAGCCGGACTTGCCATGGCCCACATTCGGGTCGGCCTCGACGCCCGGCCAGATGAAGGCGAAGTTCATCTGAAGAGCAACCTGACCTGACTTATAAGCATCGATATCTTCGCTCATATACCAGTTCGACGATCCCGGAGGGGTCGCGGTGTCATAGAGGTCCTTGTAATATTCAAGACCGGCAACCGCACCGTCGGAATTCACAAAGCCGTCAAGGTCATAGGGCTTGTTGGGGTTTTCGTACTGGAAACCGTAGTTATAAAGGGCGTTGGTGACGCCCATTGTGATCCCTTCCGAACCGCGTTCGGTATAGATCGCGGCACCGTAAACAGTGGTGCCATCAATTTCGCGCCCCTGGAAGAACTGCGCAATGTCCTTAAGCTCTTCAAGGGTTACCGGAACACCAAGGTCACGACCGTACTTGGCCTTGAACTCTTTCTGGATTTCCGGACGCTCGAACCAGTCCTTGCGATAGGTCCAGCCAACCACATCACCAAAGGCCGGAAGCGCATAGTAGTTCGGGGTATTTTTCGGCCATTCGGCGTAACCGGTAACTGTTGCCGGAATAAAATCGGCCATGTCGATATTGTTGGCGGCAAAGAAGTCATTAAGTTTGACGTAGTGACCGTTTTCGGCGCCACCGCCAATCCACTGGCTATCCCCGATCATCAGATCACACAGCTTGCCGCCGGAATTAAGCTCGTTGAGCATGCGATCCGCAAACGACGTCCAAGGCACGAATTCGAAATGCATGGTATTGCCGCTTTTGGCCTCGAAGTCTTTGGACAACTCGACCAAGGCGTTTGCAGGATCCCACGCCGCCCAGCACAGGGTCAGATCTTCTGCCGATGCTACACCCGGTAGCGAACCGGCAACGATTGCCGTTGCGGCAAGCGTCTTCAAACCTACTGATTTCATTTTATTTTTCCTCCCGTTGGAATGTCGCGGCTTTTTAGCGACTGACGCACTTCTACCACAAGTTTTTGAGGTACGCACCTCAAAATGAGCATTTTTTGAGTTACGCACCTCAAATTTCTTGCGGAGACGCGCTCAATGGTTGAGGGTAAGATAAGAAAAACAGAGCGATTTGGGCCTGCAAAATAAATGAGACCAACAACTAAAGACCTCGCCAAAGCGGCCGGTGTGAGCCTTGCAACCATTGATCGCGTACTCAATGGTCGATCCGGCGTTCGGCAAAAGACGATCGATGCCGTTAACGAAGCAATTGCGCGTATTGGTTTCGAACGCAATCAGGTCGCTGCAACGCTGGCCCGCCAAAAGGGATATCGCTTCGGCTTTGTCGTTCCGCGCTCTGGCGACGAATTTCTTGATGTGATTCTCAAGCATATTTCCGAATTTGACCAAGCCAGTCGCGCTGAAATGATCCAGACCAAAATTGTGCGCATAGACGAACACGATCCGCACCGTGCTGCCAAAACCCTGTCGCGCCTGTCTGCTGATGATTATGATGGCATTGCGATCATGGCCCCTGAAACCCCGCAGATTCGTGACGCCCTGCATCGTATGCGTGAACGCGGGATCGAGACCGTCGCAATCATTTCCAATCAACAGGAAGAAGACAGCCAGTCATTCGTCGGAATTGATAACGTTGCCGCCGGGGCAACGGCAGGTCGACTGATGGCCCGCTTCCTGGGCAATGTCAGCGGATCAATTCTGGTGCTGGCCGAGACCATGCAGGCACGCGACAGCCTCGAGCGTCGACTGGGCTTTGATCGCGTGTTGACGCCGAACTATCCGCATCTTCACGCCTTGCCTACACTTGAAACACACGGCTATCAGGAGCGGACAGGTGTTGTTCTGAAGAACGCTTTTGCCGCCCATGATGATATTGTCGGGCTTTACATCATGGGATCGGAAGCCCGCGTTGCAATCGATTTTGCCCAACAACTGCGTGGGGGCAGCAAGCTGATCACCATTGCTCATGAACGCACCCCCTCGACCGAACAGGCATTGCGTGACAACAGACTGGATGCTCTGATCAATCAAGACCCGGGACATATCGTTCGCAGCGCTGTTCGGACCTTGCGGGCCAAATGCGAAAATCGCGAAACCCTCGCTTCACAGGAACGCATTCGTGTAGAAATCCTGCTTGCCGAAAACCTCTAGTCCGATGGCCGCCCTGCTTCCGATCACCACTCAACAGCACTCTGGGCCGGTGCGCACACCGGCACAGAGAACACTTGGTGATGCGAACGATCTTCTTGAAACCGGCTGGTAATCTACAAAACCGATCT
>NZ_JPWI01000015.1 GCF_003326795.1 Thalassospira profundimaris
TCCGGGCGTTCATCAAGCATCCGTTCAATGATTTCAGCGGGAACCAGCCCGCTTACGACATATCCGTCAATCTCGGCCAAATGGCAGCCCAGTCCTTGCTCCGGAACACCGGCGGCAACGGATCGCTTGTCGAAATCGCGATCATCGACACGGGTAACCTGATATCCATTGGTCTCAAGATATTCGCCATAGGCATCACAGCATCCGCAGTTCGGATCCCGATAAATTGTGATTGCTTTGCTTCTCTCACCAGCTACTGTCACGTTCGGTCCCGATAGATTGTGATCGATTTGCTTCTCTCACCAGCTACTGTCACGTTCGTTTGCGCCTCTCCTTTTCCCGGAGCAAACATTGTAAATGCAGCACTTCCGGCAACAGCCAGAATCGCAACACCTGTCACAATCACTAATTTTCTCATCTGTTTCTCCATCATCATATGTTCGCAATGGCGGTCCACGTCCTGCCACCGTCTGGGCTTTGTAAAACCCCGTCGTTATTCACAATTACGAGATCATCAGCGCGTAGCGGATGAACCGCGAGTGCTGTTGCGATAACTTCTGAACGCTTTAACCAGGTGACACCCGCATCCTGCGATTGCCAAATTCCGGATGGCAATCCGGCATAAAGTGTGGCCGGTCGCGATACCGCACTGACCAGCGCACTCACAGGTTCACCCTCAGGTAAGGGTACTTTGGGAGTTGCCTGCTTTCCGGACGCAAGAGCATCCATGGCATCGCCCGGCTGAACATCCTGCCAACGGCAGAAACAATCCGGCACACGCGTTACACCGGTATCGGTTCCGGCATATAGCCAGATCCCACCCATTCCGGTTGCCAGATCGACTGAAGACAGTGCTGTCAGATCTCGCTCGGCATTCGCTAACCATGGCCGGTCCATGACAAACACCCATGACTGACCAGCATCATCGCTCTGCCATAAGCCGTCACCGCGAATGGCGGCATATATGGTATCTGGGTTTGTCGCCGCAGTTGTGATGGCAGTGACTGCCGCTTTTGGCAGTCCTTGCCCACGTACGTCCCAACTTTTCCCGCCATCTACAGACAGAACAATCCTGCCGGTATCCAGACCACCAATAACTCGGCCCGGCCGTTCCGGATGTGTTGCAAGTGTGAGAATGGAACCTGCCGACATCTCCGGCAATGTTATCCAGTTTCGATCCCTATCGCGATACAGAAGCAATGACCCGCGTGCAATAATCAGCGCATTGCTATCAAAAGCAATTGCACTGTTTGAGCTTTCACTAACCGCGGCAAGGGTTGTTGCTGGCAACAGGTAGAGGCCAGCACATGTCACGAGACCGCGAAGCAGCGCACGTCTGGAAACAGAGCCCGCGACTATGGTATTTCTTTTCATATGCAAGTTTCTCAAGGAGTTGGAGCATCAGAACGTAATCCGAATCCCGCTCACAATGATCCTATAAGGTTTGATCTTCAGAGGCCGGGCACCAGTAAAAGCGGGACGCTCAAGGCCGGGGCGGATTGCCGCCTGCTCGTTGAGTGAAGCTGAAGCTATGCTTTGGTGCATGTCGCGACTGCGCCAAGAAATACCGACCAAAGCCGACATTTTGGCACCTGTAGATCGGAAAACATGATTTCCAACCTTGTCTGAAGAAGCTCTCAAGCCCACAATAAAAATTGCGGGCACGAAGCACGTCATGAGAAATCGCGGTGATGCCCCATGACACTGATATCCTCAAACCAAAACGGATTAAGGAGATATCAGTTCAGAGTGTTGGTTCTGGGAGGGAATGGATCGGGAGAGTCTCAAACCAAAACGGGTTAAGGAGATATCAGTTCAGAATGTTGGTTCTGGGAGGGAATGGATCGGGAGAGTTTGAGCGACCAGTGAGGCTGCCTGTCGGCCCGAAATGCTCGACTGAGGCGAGTGCAGGTATTGCAACTTGTACAGGCGAAATTGCGATAGTTGATACCTGAGGGCACGCAATATCGCAGTCCGGCATGATGTCGCCGCTGCCAGAACAATTCTGGCAATTGTCCATTGCCATGTCCGCCATCGGCATCCCGACCTCCATAACAGCAGCATTGACCGTCTGGAAACTTGTCCCGACGGCAAAAGCAGCGATCAAAAGTATGGTCAGAAGCCTGATACAAGCTAGCATACTTATAGTCTTATCCCAAGAATGAATATCTGTCGATAATAAATTCCCGTGAACATTCCTCTGTCAATCAAGAACATGTCTCTGCGCATAGTCCAGATGGGAAAGTCAGTGGGCTGCCCGACCTTCAAGAGGAAATGACCGCACTACATTTATCGACAGATTGCCCGCAAACTACGCTGGCAGATAGAGGAACAACTCATTGTGTCTACTCATCATTGGCAGGTTCGTGGTTCGGAAGCAATAAGTGCCTTCCTTTGTTGTTAAGGCCGTTTATTTCCGATTGGCCAGATAATCCCTAAAAACCAGAAGGGTTTCTTCGCTAGCATAGTGTTCCATACCTTCAGCGTCAATTCGAGCCGTCTCCGCACTAATACCAAGGGCACAAAGAAAACTTTCGACAATCTGATGGCGCTCCCGGCTTTGTCGGGCGAGCTTGCGGCCTTGGGCTGTCAGGAAGATACCACGGTAGGGTCTCTGTTTGATATATCCGTCAGAAGCGAGGCGCTTGAGCATTTTGGCAACGGTAGGTTGCGCAACGCCGAGCCTGCGAACAATATCGACCTGACGAGCTTCTCCGCCATCAGTTATCAGGTCGGCAATCAGTTCGACATAGTCCTCAACCAATTCATTTCGGCGACTATTCCGCGTTTGCCGAAAACTCTCTACTTGTACGTTTTCATCAACAAGGGCACTCGAAGGCGCTTCTTCTGTCTGATCGGTAAGCATGCGATTTCCTTGGTAGTTATCAGCAATAAGGTATAGCTAAAGCTATACCTTATTGCAATACAGCAAACTGTTGTCTGATTTAACAGGAACTGACGTGGTGATCTGTTTTAACATAGCTATTGCTATATTATAGAGTAAGTGCTTTTATTGATTGAAACCCCTGTATTAAGGAAACTCTCATGCGTCGATGGCTACCAGTAGTTCTTAACCGTCGGAGGTTCCTCGGAGCTGGCATCATCGCAACTGCGGGGGCGACCTTGGCTGCTCGGGAGACGCTTGGCCAATCGGACACATCACAGGGCACGAAGAACCATGATGGCGACAGATTGGGTAGCGGAAATATGTCGGAAATGCCGGGCCATGCTACTAACCATGGAACGATGATGACCGTTGGAGATGTCGACGAGGTGCGCAATGGCTTCGACACCTCAAAACTTCTTACCGATTGGGATACAGGAACGATCTCGCAGCTACCTGATGGACGGCGTCTGCGTACTTTCGAAATTGATGCCATCGACAAGGAGATCGAAATTGCTCCCGGTGTCATGTTCCCCGCATGGACATATAATGGCCGGGTACCAGGTCCGGCATTGCGAGCAACTGAAGGCGAGCGACTCAGAGTCATCTTCCGCAACTATGGCTCTCACCCGCACTCGATCCACTTCCACGGGATTCATTCGGCTCGCATGGACGGTGTGCCCGGGGCCGGAGTGGTTGGCCCAGGAGAAGAGTTTATCTATGAATTCGATGCCGAACCGTTCGGCTGCCACCTCTATCACTGCCACGCACTCCCCCTAAAACGGCACATCCATAAGGGGCTTTACGGGCTCTTTATCATTGATCCTGACCCGGGACGACATCCCGAAAATACTGATATCGCCAGATCCAGACTGCTAGGGACAAAGGAGAACAATCAGTGGCAGGAATTCGCAATGGTAATGAATGCCTTCGACACCAACTTTGACGACGAGAACGAGGTCTACGCGGTCAATACTGTTGCACATGCCTACGTGAAGCGACCTATCCCTGTGAGACGCGACAGACCGGTCCGCATTTACCTTGCCAATCTCGTCGAATTCGATCCGATCAACTCGTTTCACCTGCATGCGAACTTCTTCAACTATTTCGATCACGGCACCACACTAACGCCGACACAACTGACGATTGATACCGTCATGCAGTGTCAGGGGCAGCGAGGCATTATCGAGTTCTCGTTCGAGAATCACGAGCCTGGGCTCTACATGTTTCATGCGCACCAGTCCGAGTTCGCCGAACTGGGCTGGATGAGCTTTTTTGATGTTCAGGAGGCCAGAGCATGAGTGACACGGACCCTTTAGCCCCAAACATCGATGCTCGGGATGCTTCACCTCGCAACAAGCTGGCTCTGATCTGGCTGGTCCTGCCACTTGCAGCACTTGCCGCCGCTATTGCATGGCTCGTTACGAGCGATCTTTTAGGCAGTTTTGACAACGGTGTACCACCAGTAGAGAATTTAACCTTCGAGCGGACAATTCTGTCCTCGGACGGCATTGCCACTCGAGTTCGCGCCAGTGGTTCTGATCCGATGATGATTGCTCAGGTACTTGTGGATGATGCGTATTGGCAATTCGAGCAGACTCCTCCGGGACCCTTGAGCCGGGGGCAGAGCGCATGGATTCATGTGCCATATCCCTGGGTTCAGGGAGAAGCGCATGTGATCAAGACAATTACGAATACAGGGGCAACATTCGAGCATGAGATCCCAGTGGCGGTGACGTCGCCAACCCAGAGTAATGGCACGTTGCTCTTCCAAACCCTTCTTGGCGTCTTCGTCGGTATCGTGCCGGTATCTATTGGCCTCCTGTTCTATCCCGCCTTGCGCGGCGTCGGCCAGCCGGGCATGAACTTCCTGCTCGCCATGACTGTTGGCCTGCTTGCTTACCTCATGATCGACGCTGCAGGAGAAGCGTTCGAACTCGCCAGTCAGTCTGCTGCCATCTTCCAAGGGCAGATCATGGTTGTCTTCGCCTCGGCGGCAAGCTTTCTCATACTTATGGCTGTTGGTCGACGACATGGTGCGCCGACGGGTTTGGCTCTCGCCACATTTATTGCTCTCGGGATCGGGTTGCATAATCTGGGAGAAGGTTTGGCTATCGGTGCCGCCTTTGCGGCTGGCTCGGCCGGGCTTGGTACGTTCCTGATCTTGGGTTTTGCCATCCATAACATCACGGAGGGCATTGGAATTGCGGCTCCCATTCTCAAAAAGCGACCGTCGTTAATCACTTTCCCGGCTCTTACCCTTCTTGCAGGAGGACCTGCAATCATTGGTTTGTGGATCGGAAGTCTGGCAGCGGCACCGCAATGGTCGGCCCTCGCCCTGTCCATCGGAGCGGGTGCCATCTTGCAGGTTATCATCGAGGTCGGTTCCTATCTGGCCAGAAGCAACGGACGCGGCAGTGCAGCGCTTTATTCGCCTTCAGTGTTGAGCGGATTGATTTTTGGCGTTGCCTTCATGTACGCAACGGCAATGCTGGTGAAAATCTAAACCTTTCACTGTCGAATACAGCGCCTTCATGCATTCAGACGTGGCTCGAACACATGATAGAGCATTTAAAGGCAGTAGATTGACGATTGCATGCCCGGCAATCACAATCATCTTTGATGACAAGTCGCCGAATGCTTCCATAACGACTGCTATTGCACAGATGACAAAAGTCCCGGCCATTGGCAGACGTAAAAAATATACATGGAAAAAAACTAGGGCTTGTTGAGTATCACCGTCCATTGATAATGGCAGCGACAGCATAGATCATGGCGCAGAAGCTATCATCTGTCTTGTCGCTCCGCATGGCGATGCGTTTGAACTCTTTGAGTTTGCAAAAGAAGTTTTCGATCGGATGCCGCCATTTGTACACTTCAAGGTCGATTTCCACGGGTTCGAGGCGCTGCGGGCGCTGTGATATGCAAATCATGGCACCGCGTTCATTGAGTTCATCTATAATCCAGTTGCAGTCGAACGCCTTGTCGGCCAGCAAGCCGCCGAAGTCGATGCCGTGGATCAGAGGTTCAACGCCAATTGTGTCGTAGCGATTGCCGGGCAGAAGCTCAAAACGAACGAGATTGCCAAGCGCATCGGTGAGCGCCAGGGTTTTCGTCGTCCAGCCCCCTTTAGATTTGCCTACAGCCTGGCTTTGAGTCCCCCTTTTGAGCCTTGACCATGACGATGAACCTTGACGATTGTGGCATCGATCATCGCGTATTCAATGTCCGGTACACCGCTTAAGGCATTGAACATACGATAGAATACATCGCGCTTGACCCATTCGCGAAATCGCTTGAACACCGTGTTCCACTTACCAAAGCATTCTGGTAAATCCCGCCATGGGCTATCCGTGCGCGCAACCCACAAAACCGCTTCCATAAAAAGTCGACAATCACCGCCGGTACGCCCGGGATCAGTCGGCTTGTCCAAGCAATGTGGTTCCATCAACACCCATATTCGATCCGTGATCACAAACCGATCTTCATTCATCAAAACCTCCTCAAAAGGAAGCTTGAATCACATTCGAACCGATTTGTGAATCCCAATACTCAACAAGCCCTACACTGACGGGTGAAGAATCTGTCAGAGCCGCCGCTATTAAAGTAGACAGAATAGGTGGGGCAGTTTCTTGTTCAGGTTACTTGCCCCAAACCGCAATCATCTGCGGAAGATCAGATTATACGTCATTGAAGATCATATCGGTAAACCTGCCTGCCGCATCGACTTGCTCCACAAGTGCCTTGGCAAGGTTTTGCGAGTTTTCGGGCAATTAGCTTTGAACACGGGCGTCATCTTTTTTGGTATATGACAACATTTGTAGTTAGGATGCCGTTTGCTGAAGCGTAAGCTGGGGAATGCTTTTCATTTGACTGTTCCGACAGTCGCTGTGTTAGAGATGAGGCCATTGGCTTCATGGCATTACGCTTCCCAACCCCTCCGATACCAGAACGAACAGGACAAAGCCGCCGATGAAGGCCAAAGGTGAGATGTGGGTATCTTCTCCGCTTCCGTGAGCCTCGGATATCATGTCCTCGATGGCAGCGATCGTGAGAAGGCCTGCCGTGAACGTCAATGCCGCTAGTTTAAGCGCTTCTGATTGGTTCCTGAGCACGAAGTAAGCGAAGACGGTCGCCGAGAGTACAGGAATTGCAAAGGAGGCAGAGATCAACAGGCGTTTGCTGCGGGAAATCCCTTTGTCTTTCATGTTGGCGATCGTCGCGAACCCTTCAGGAACGTCCGCGAGGACTTGTCCTGTCGCAAGAACTATTGCAACCGACGGCGAGACTGCCGACCCTGCTCCGATCAGAAGACCATCACTGAACAGGTCAATGGACACTGCGATATAGATCATCCAGACACTTGTCTGACTGTTGTCTTCCTGCTTGCCTCGTCGCGTGTAGAGAGACTCCACGAACTTCTCGATACCTGTGTAGGCGATACCACCCAATGCAAAAGCAACGGCTATTACCCAGCCTGAAAGGTTATCTAGTGCACGTGGCATGATTTCAACAGCCACTACAGCAATTACAAGGCCAGCGGCCCCATGAAGAGCGTAGTTGAGATGGCGTCCTGTGACTCGAGATACCTCCGCGGCAAGACCACCACTAAAGTTCCCCAAGGCGGGAAATAGCGCTAGACCGAGGACCAGCCAGATACTATCCATCATCCTTCTCCCTTTATTAATTCCTGGGAGCGCCAATTTGAAACCGCAATCTTTCGCTACTCGTTGTTGTTCCGGTCTGACTTGGATGTTAAGGATTGTAACGATAGATAGCGAAACACAACCTTATCCATTTGTCCGGCTCACATCGATTTTCATTGCCAAAGCCAAACTCATACCATCAGCAAATGAGATAAGACAGTTGCTGCCAGATCGCTATCATCTCCGCGAAATCAGACTCTAAATTGGAGTGACTGCCGGAGACATTGATAATGGTTAGGGCGTTGCTATTCTTCTGATCTGGAAACGGTTCTTTCTGGCAAACCGTTCGGGCGTCCATATCACTTCGTCACAGTCACAGTACCTGTCTGATTTTGGGAACGGCTATGTCCCTTGACTCGTGAAAATCGATAACGCCAGCGAAAATTCCATCGGCGTCATAGACGAAAACACCTGCGGTATGATTCATCGTATAGCCGTTTTCTGTTGGAACTCGTTCGTATTTGGCCCGAAAAGCCCTTGCCGCTTTATCGATTTCATCAAGAGGACCGGTATAACCTTTGATGGAGGGATGGAAATTACGAACATATTCGGCCATTGCCTGAACGGTATCTCGTTGAGGATCGACCGTGATGAAAACCGCATGCAACCGCGAGGCATCCTCTCCGAGTTGTTCGAGCCAGCGAGTTATGTCGGATAAGGTCGTCGGGCAAATATCGGGGCAATATGTGAACCCGAAAAACACGAGTGTGGGGCTACCGATCCAATCTTCCGGGCCGACTTTCCTGCCGGAATGGTCTGTCAGTTGAAAATCCATCTCAGAAAAGGGAAGAGGCAAAGCGCTGATGCGTGTTTGACGCTGAGGGGCAGCTGGTCCATCCACCCGCCACCATCCCGTCAGCAAAGTTGCTACGAGCATGCTGACCGCTCCAGCAGCAGTCCAAACCATCTTACGCCTTGAGACAGGCATCGTTTACTCCTCTAATATGGCGTTAAAATGGGTTCTGTTTTCCAGCCTAACTGGAGTTTTTACGTGCAACATCCGTTCTTTTTCCAAGGTCGGGTAAGAGCAAGCACAATGCCCCGATCGTAATGAAAACATCTGCGCTATTGAAAACGGGCCAATGGTATTGACCAACGTAAAGATTAAGAAAGTCTGTCACTGCATCGTCATAGAGACGGTCTATGAGATTCCCTATGGCGCCGCCAATGATCAAAGTGATGCCGATGATCTCGTTCATCCGTTGCGCCCGCCAGAGCCAAATAATCAGGACACCGACGATTCCAATCGCCAGGCCAGATAGAACGATGGGGCCCCAACGACCAAGGTCATCAAGAAGACCGAAACTGACACCTCGGTTGAAGACGAGGACGAGATCGAAGAAGGGCAGGAGAGGAATACGGTGCGGCGGATCCATGATGATCGTCTCTACGGCCCACTTTATCGTCAGATCCACTACCGATAAAAAGGCGGCTCCCGCCAAGGAAAAGACGAATACAGGCAACTGCAACGGATATTTGCGGTTCTTATCCATTGCCTCATCCCTCTTCCAGGATATAGGACTCATCCTGTGCTGTATTTTTCGGAGCTTTGATTTTCAGATCCTGCAACAATCGTTTAGCGGTCCGCCGGAACCGTGCAAGCTCGTCATCTGTCAGTATCTGTCGTGAGGATAGCTCAACGGTCATCGGATTTACCTGCTTACCGTCTTGCATAACCTCGTAGTGCAAGTTAGGACCGCTGACCAGGCCGGTTGCGCCGACATATCCTATGACTTCGCCTTGCCGAACACGGCGCCCCTGCTCAACGTTGTCCTTGTACTTGCTGAGATGAGCGTAAGCTGTGGAGTATCTGTTATCATGCCGGATACTGATATATTTCCCAAAACTTCCTTTGCGTTTCAGCTGGGTAACAATACCATCTCCTGCTGCGAGCACCGGCGTCCCCCGCGGGGCAGCAAAGTCTAGACCTTTGTGCATCCGTGTGTAACCGAGCACAGGATGTTCTCGCTGGCCAAACAGCGATGAAAGTTGTCCACCATCAACCGGGGTCTTTATCAGGTTCGTTTGAACGCTGTTACCTTTAGCATCGAAGAAGCCGGTAAAGCCTTCTCTGGTTTTATATCGGAAGTAGCTCAGTTTACGGTCGGCGAGGGTAACAGAGACGTAACTTAGCTTCCCGGGATGAGCTTGCTCATAATCGCCATCATCAAATCTTTCATAGCCCAGCGCGAAGCGATCACCTTCGCGAATATCGCGTTGAAAATCGACGGCCAGCCCCATAACATCATATAATTGCAACAGAATAGACTGTGGTACTTCTTGTTTGCGTACTGCTTCGTAAAGACTGGTATCCACCACGCCTGAAACAGATATCAATCTGGCGGAATGTTTGATTTGTTGGGTTTGTGCATCAAAACTATTGGAACTGGTGCGCTGGACAAAAATCAGACGATCTGTCTCGGGTAGCAGAGTCAAATTTTCGAGGCGGCGTTCTTTCGCTTTTTCGGAGACTATACTGACAATCAAATCCAGTCTTTGCCCCACCTTTAGCGTACGGAGGTCAATCAATCCCTTCAGCCTGTTTATAGCCGCATATGCTTCGCTAGTGGGAATGCCGGCTTCGGTCAGCACGCCCAGCAGCGTATCCCCGGGGGCCAGAACCAGAGGTATGGTCATTTTGGTCGCCTCTTGCCGGATGGATGTCTGTTCTGGACTTGTATCTTCCCGCTGGGCATGATCAGTATCAAGGAACGCTGCGGCGGATGCCGACACATTCTGTTCTTTGATGTCCGGGTTTCGGGAAAAAGGCCACTCCAAAAGCATTATGATTGCCGTGATCCCCATAACTCCAAAACCGGTTAGACCATATACTTGAGTAGGCATCATTCCTCAGGCCCTGAAGCACCCAGACTGTAGATTGGAACCGACACGTTTACCCGGCCTGCCTTCTCGAAAATCAAGGTCATTGGAAACCGTTCACCTTCTACCAACGCTCTTTGCAACCCAATGAGCATTATATGCAACCCTCCAGGAGCCAGTTTAACAGCATCCTTCGCGGGTATTTCCACCGGACCAGCTGGCGACATTGTGGAAACGTTATCATTGGTCTTTATCTCATGAACTTCCGGCATGCTGGAAATTTCGGTTTCAATGCCGGTCAATACGTCGGCTGATGATCCTTCGTTTCTGATCGTGATATAAGCAGCTGATGGGCGAGATGTACCAATAGAAGCGCGGGCCCAAGGTGCTTCAACAACCAGATCTCCACCCCTAACAGACTCAGCAGTCGCCGGAAATGCAAACAGAAGGAATAACAATGACGAAAGAGTGTTGAATAAAACTCGAGACATAGTGAACCTCATAATCTCTGTTGGACGTCTGCTGCAATTTTTTCCGGAGACGTTCCGTAGCTGTAAGTACGGACAAATACACCTTCTGGCGAAATCAAATATACTGCGGAAGTGTGACCCATGGTGTAGCCATCCGGAGCAGTTTCCTGTGGCAGCTTCTCGAAAAAAGCCTTGAAAGATTTAGCCGTCGCCGTGACTTCAGTCTCGGTCCCGGTTAACCCCACGATGGACGGATGAAAAGCAGAGACGTATTCTGCCATTGTTTCTACCCGGTCTCGTTCAGGATCAATTGAAATAAACAACGGTTGGGTCTTTTGGGCGTCCGGGCCAAGCAGGTCCATCAATTGTGCAAGTTCACCAAGTGTCGTCGGACAGATATCCGGGCAGTTGGTAAACCCGAAAAAAACCAGAAGCCATTTGCCACGATAAGTTTGCTCCGTGACGGCATTTCCCTGGTGATCGGTTAGCGAAAATTCCGGACGAAGTGTGTCCGTGTTTTGCGATAACTCACTCACAAAACGTTGATTGCTACCCTGCGATGTGTACAGCCAGAGAAAGGCTGCCGATGCAACGACGACAGCTCCCCAAAGGGTAAGGCGTACAGTTTTCAATTTTTTTCCACCTCTGCCTTGACCAAATCATTCAGTTGTTGAGCACCGAACTCTGTCAGCGGCTTCCCGTTCACGAAGAATGTTGGCGTCTTGTTCACGCCGACTGCGCTGACATCCATCGCATCCATGTTCATCGTTCCCACAATATCGGGCATTTTCGCATCCGATTTTGCTTTTGGGATATCAAGACCTGTGCCATCCAGAACTGTCCACGCGCTATCCGCAGGTCTTCCATGGGGCGCCCATCGAGGTTGAGTTTCCATGAGGCGTTCAAGAACCGGTTCAAATTTACCCTGCAACCGAGCGGCTTCAAGAATACGAACGGCTTCCTCCGATGTTGGGTGAAACGCCGCATATCGAAGTATCAGGCGCACCTTGTCAGGATACGTCGACATGATTTCCTTGACGACGGGATAAAATGCCCGGCACGCTTCGCAGGCAGGGTCAAAAAATTCGACAATGGTAACTGGCGCGTCATCAGGGCCCAGCATAGGAGCGTGCGGTCGCACAAGTGGCGCGCTGTTTGCGTCCGAAGGTAAAGGGGGCGACAGGTTGTCACTGACAGGTTGATAAAACATCGCGCCGACGGCAAAAGCACCAAGAGCGACGACGGCAGTACCTGCTACAAAGGTTCGGCGGTTCATGTCGAGGCCTTTCTGAATGGAATGGTGAGCAAAAGAATAATTGCGGCAAAGGCAGCGACCGAAAGAAACGGTAACGGCAAAGCTCCGAACAAGGTCTGCTCATTTCCGGTACAGGACGGTCCTCCTCGTGAACAGGGTTGCACCGTCTCAGGTATAATTCCCAAAAACAAAAGACTGTGCCACAGAGCTACAAGGCCTCCAATCACTGCTATCGGCAATGCATAACGGCGAACTGCGTTGTCAGACAGGTAGGCAGCAATACCTAGTATAATGGTGAGGGGAAACATTGCGATGCGCTGGTACCAGCACAGAACACACGGTGTCCGTCCCATGATCTCGCCAAGGAATAGCGCGACAAGAGTAGATACAAGCGCGACTAACCAAGCCATATAGAGAGCGTTTTTTTGTGTTTGCACGGTAGGCATCTGATCATTTGTCCTAGTCGGCAGAATCAGTTTCAACGGAATATCGGCTTTCGCGAACTGCCTGCGTAATAATCTGCAACGCTGACCAAAGGAAAATCCTGGTCGTTACGCCAGCGACGACCAAGTCCGGCCATGCGGTGCCTGTAACAAAGACGCCGCTGGCTGCTAACAAAACGGCAACATTTCCAATAGCGTCGCGGAAACCTTCTGACGCACCCTAGAATTTTGGTTCGTTATCATCGCAGCTGGCAGATATGATTGTCTCAAAACTCTTTGATACATTCCCAATTCTCACGAAAGGTACTATCTCTAGTAGCTATAGGTTCAAGGAGAAAATAAGAATGATGAACTTGCTCACAATCGGCCGCGCGGCTGAAGCCGTCGGTTGCAAGGTGCAAACAATTCGGTATTACGAGCAGATTGGCCTTTTGCCATCTCCATCCCGATCCGGAGGCAATCAACGACTGTATGACGAAGAAGCAATCAGACGGCTTAGTTTCATTCGTCATGCGCGAGAGCTTGGCTTCCCATTGCAAACCATTCGGGATTTGATAAGCCTTGCTGACAATCCCGAATACTCGTGCGAGGCAGCGGATGCGATAGCAAAAAAACAGTTGGAGGATGTTGATCGGCGTCTAAAACGACTTCAGGCGCTTCGACGCGAGCTTGAGCGTATGGTGGAGCAATGCAAAGGAGGGCGGATTGCAAATTGCCGAGTGATAGAGACGCTTGGCGATCATACTCTGTGCGAAGCCAAGAATCATGACATACCTAAAGTTTGACCATGACAATTCCTTGCAAAATCACTCTTTGCGATGTCGCTATTGATTGATACAGGCTGTAAGAAGTTCTGCAGCTATTCCCTTATTGATTGGTGTGATATGACATTCGTTTTCATTAGCGAGGTTAGGTGTCAGTAATAGGAGCGTTTTCCGGTCTAATCGTCAGTGGCACATAATGTGATTTCACGGCGATGATTTCGATCTGGCGGCTATTAATCTGATCTCGTTCGCAGATAAAGTGGCTTTGGCACACGTGATAAAATCACTTTATCTGAACCAGAAATGCGCGATGAGTGCGAGTTTGGCCGCCGATAAGTGCAATCCTCTACAGATAACCGGCAAAGTCTCACCGCTTCGGACCGGATCTGCGTTTCTGGGATTGGTCGACAGGCATTTCAGGCTTGTTGTCGCCACTGAAGAACTCGATACCCTTCGATCGCATGACTTCCTGCAATGCCGTTTTGCCCAAGGCCAGTTCGCGACGCTCTCGCATGTCCTTGGGTGTCGTGCTATTCGACAATGCCGCATGCGCTTCTGTCGTCTTCTTGTGACGCGCTTTGAGTTGTTCAGGTGACAGGTCAGAGAGTGCCTTGCGAGCGGCTTCCTTGATGCGCGGATCAGCGGATTCCTGAACCTTGAAAGGCTCTGTTTTGCCCACTGACGCTGCCATGGCAAGTGCTTCCTTAACGGGGGTTGCTTGCTGTCGGCCGATTGCCGTTGGCGGAGCCGATGTGACACCCGGGGCGAGATCCGGGCTCGAAGTCTTACGCGCTTCTGCTGTTGCTGGAGTTGCCGGTGACACTCCATCCCGGTTTCGATCAAAAGGAACAACATTGGGCGTTTTGGAAACGATTTCCTCTGCTGCTGCACGCATATGACGATCGCCTGCCTGGCGTGCAGCTTGGATGAATTCATTCCGTCGGCCTGCGTGCCAGGTCCCGTCGTTGAGCTGAAAAATTACATCTCCGGATTTTAAAGGATAGACGAAAGCATTCAGATCACGTTTCCCGATCGCATCATCAAGTTCCTTATCGATCATATTGCTGTTCTTCAGAAGCCTGATATCTGCATTGTCAGACTGGCCAGCACGATTGAGCTCCCCGGCAAGACGCTCGGCAGTTGGACTGGCTGGCCCGTTTGATATCCGCTCAAAGGCCTGTATCATGGCAAAAGCACCATTTTCAGTTGCCTCTCCAGCCAGTGGTACCGGGTTTTTAAGGTCCGGATGATGCAGATTGACGTCAAGTTTTCCGGAATCAGAGGATGCAACCGAAATCCTGCCTTCCCCGATTTCCATCGATGCGCGCATTTTGCTATGCATCTGCTGATTGAAATCATCACGCGGCGAAACGGGTGGAACCTGCTGGCGTGTCCCAGGATCGGGCATCTGAAGGATGTTTGAAACGTCCTGGCCCGCGCGGCGCCGTTGCTCGGCTTTCAATGCAGCAAGGCCGCGATTAAGCTCTTTGAGTTCCTTCCGATCCTTGCGAAAGGCGGCATTTCCTCGGCTCTTGCCATGTGCGGTCTCCTTGATGGCACCAGGCGAGCCGCTGCGGATCAGGTTATTGATTGGAGCGCGGTATCGGAAAAGAGAATTCGCAATCGAATATTGTTTTTTGCGTGTTTCATTCAAGACTGACTGCTGTTCGCGGATTGCCAGAGCTAATTCCTGCCCGGTCATATTTTTGATTGCACTGCGCATACGATCAGCATTACCAGGATCGTCTGAAGGCAAAGGCATTCTGAGCCCAGGTTTCGCAGTCCTGTTGGCGGCTCGCTCACCTATTTCACCTGATCTTGCGCGCTTAAGAATGTCTTCAGCAGTCTGGAAGCCTCGAAGATGAAGAAGGTTTTTGCTACGTTCGAAAAAGTCCTTGAACGGTTTCAGGGCACGTTGGGCCAGAGGGTCGGGACGACGCTTTGCGGCATACATACCTGCAAAAGCAATTGCGGCACGCTCAATGGTTTTTTCTCGCTCGAAAGGTTCAGTCCTGATCCTGACTGCGCTCTCCTGGATTTCTCCATCTTCATTTACAAGCGTACCGATTTCGGGATTTTCCCTGTCCGAGACAAGACTTTGCCCTTCAGGAGCTTCTTCCCAGGTTTTCCCTCCGTCTCTTGAAAAGCGTGTTGCCATTCCAAACGTCCGATCAAGAACTTCTCGTTCTTTTTCGGTCAACCCGGATGCAATGCTCGAAAACAGTTCTCGATGCACCGTTTTGTCCTGATCGAACTTGGACGGATTCAGAGAAAGGGAAATTGTCTGAGCCAGAGGATCGGTTTCAGGATCCTGTTCGGTCATGAAGCCTTTCTCTATCCCGGCCAGTTTCATTTTTGGATTAATCTGGCGAACAAGTTCCGCCAGATCTGACCGATAGCCCTCGATGTCACTGGTTTGCGCTTCCAGACGAGCAAACCGCTCAGGTGAGACATGCTTTTCAAGCAAAGCTGTCATTCGATGATCTTCTTGCTCTGAAACCCTGAAATTCCTCAGGGAATGTGTGAACATGCGGAATTTATCCGGTCCGACTTCATTTCGAAGTGCTTCGAGATATTCACTGTTCGGGGCGATCATGCCATCTGGGCCCATTGGGCCTCGCGACGAGAATGAATCATAGGCCGGTAACCACAATGCCTCAATCCCCCTGATCAGGTTGTCTGCGCGTCTGGGATCAAAACGACCGTTGGCCGACAATTCTCTAAGCAAGTCAGCACGATCCGCAACATAATTACGGCGTGCTTCCTGTAATAGCATACGGGATTTGATATGTCCGTTTTCCAGTCGTTGCAAATCTGCGGGCAGCATCCTGTTCCTCGCTTTCACAAACTCATGAGAGACGAACATTATATCACAAGAAAAAGACGGGTGATAATTGTTTCACCCGCCTTTTCTTGCAAATAAGATTTAATGGTTAGATGCCTCGTCCCTTACGCTTGACCGGTTTGGTCGTGCGGTCGGGACGCTGAACAGTTTTCTGTTTCTGGTCCATGCCTTCTGCCAATCGCTGGTCCGCAGTTTTGCGGGCTCTGTTGATGATCTCGGTTTGCAGAAGGTCCATTCCTTTTGACAGCTGGCCCTTCTTTGCAGGATCTGCTGTCAGGCTTTCTGCCTGAGCTGTTTTCAGACTTGCTGATGCAAGGGTATTCAGCGGCAAGCGGGCAAGCTGTTCGCTTAAGCCTTTAGTGTCAGTTCCGGCTACAACAGACGGAACTTTCTCGACATAGGACTTGCGCATCTCATCGCCGACGCCAGAGCCGAGATACCCCGTTTCGATGTTGGCATAACCCTGTCCTGTCGAACGAGCCCTTGCTTCAACCACGCTGAGTTTCACCTGATCGGGAACGGGCAGTTTCTGTTCTATCGCTTTATCGACCATTGCCCCATGTGCTGCCTGAACCAGTTCACGGGCAGAGACTTTCGCACCAAGCGGTGCCGCTGTTTTGAAAATGGTTTCCTCCGAACCCTTGCGTTTCAGGGATAGGGTTTCAACTCCATTTTCTTCATGGCGCTCGACGGCATAATGCTTCTTGAAGACCTGCCCAAACTGACGTGAAGTGAGTTTCCAGGGCATTTCACGAGAATCATCAGCCCATATTTTGCGCCGTTCGCCACGGCGAGCCATGTATGTTGCAGCCGCAACACCGGCACCAATCGTACCAGCGGTCACAGCTCCACTTGCAACCGCTGACAGACCAGCAGTGCCACCGATTGTTGCAACTGCTGCTGTAACTTTCGGACCAAGAGTGTTTTGCATTACGTCAATTGCCGGCTGGGCAATTGATTTTACACCCTGCATCCAGCTGTCCATCGTGCCGGCAACCTGAGCCTTCAGCCCAGGCAGCGTCTGATCGACTACACTTGTTTTCAGTTCAGATAAACCGGGAGCAAAACTGACATCTGGCGGGGTGATATTCCGAACAGCTTCGCCTGCAGATGCCGCAAAATCGCTTATCGTGTGCATGTCTGTGTAGAATTGCGATTTGACATGACTAAAGAATTCATCCGCGGAGGAAGAATTTGCCAGTTTTTCCGGAAATGCAGTGAGCGCAGAATAAAACTGGTCAAATTTTTCCGAAATCAGTTCTTTTGCCAGTGCCGCGGTCGGGCCTGCATTCACAATCATGCTTTCAAAGAATTGTTGCGTGTCAGCAGACAGACTTTGCCACAATTCCTGAGCAGATTCGGTGAAGCTGTTATTCTGAACAATCTCGCGCCACTGACCATCATCCATTCGTTCGAACATGGCTTCGATTTCACCTGCATTATCTGGTGAAATCGGAGCATTCGGAACGGTTTGAACAGCTGCTTCGGCTGCCTGGATCTGGGTGGAAGCAGCGGCAGCACCACCGATGCCGGCAGAAAACAGGGCAGATCGACCAACTTTTCGAACGACATTTGGCCCAAGCTCGGCCTCAGACTCTGCTGTATCGATATATGCAACATTCTGACGCCGAATTTTCTCGTTGAACTGCCGTTCACGCCAATCCGCGTAACGATGCATGCGTTCTTCAGTTACTCCGAAACGCTTTGAAAGTGTCTCGGCCTGGGGAGAATGCTTGTCTACATAATAAAGTCGGTAGTCGGACCGTTCATCGAACCGCGCGCCTTGAAGGCGCGCCATTTGAACTTCGCTTTCACCGATCGGATAAATATAGAGGCGATCTTCTTCCGGAATTTGACGGGCTATGACCTGGAATTCCGAGAGTGTCTGGGCAATTCCGGCTTCCTGATGGCTCCGGTGTTCAAGCCACTTTTCCCGTGCTTCAATCGTCCCGTAATTTTCGAGCAGATACCCGGCTTCAGGATGATCAAGAGTGACATAATATGCGCCGCTCACTGCGTCGAAATGCAATCCGCGTTCGTCAGAACCGACGATTTGTCGTTCGACGAGCTTATCCATATCGCCCGGAACTACAAACAAGGGCCGGGCATTTGCATCAATGATATTGGCAGAACCACGTGTCGCCATCGGGATTGTCGTTTCCTGTCCTGCTAGCTCGATCATGTCAAGAGTGCCACCGTTATTACCAATAAACGCATTATGTTGCAAATATTGTGGAGACTTTGACAGAATAAGTCCAACGTCATCTTGCAACATAATGTCTTTTATATTGGATGCCAGTGGAGACTTTGTAGATGTACGCTCTAACAAGTTGTTTTGCAAGATTTCAGCCTTCTCCGTCTTATAGCGGATGACCCGTGGTTGTTCCATGCGGCGACGGATAGAGGGCTGTGGTCGAACGCCTGCCGGAGATCGCCGCGCAAGGGCCGGACTACCTTGCTCGGATCGCCGCGCGATATAGGGATCGCTCGATCCGATATCTATCGGAGTCAGTTTCTGATGGCGCGCCAAATCCAGAGCAATTGTATTCATGCGCGTCGCAGGAATGGACGAAATGTTCTGCTCATCACTGATTCTGTGATATCCGGCCCGTGTCGCTGCTCTTGTGATTTCCATATCATCAAGGTGCTGAGCCATCATCTGATAGACTGTTTCCATTGGAATCATGTCGGATTTAAGACGACGACCATACATCATGATCGCGTCACCAAGGGCTGGCAGATTTGCCGCCTCTGCGAGTTCTTTGGCCATCTCGACAGTCAGATCAGACGACATTTCCAGGACTTTTGCGCGCCGGGCAACTTCACCAGTGCGCGTCTGTCGGAACACATCCTGCCAGGAACGGAAACCATTGCCCTGAAGAATATTATTCATCCGTTCAAAAAGATTCCGCAAGGGACCGAGACGTTGGCCATCACCTGTTCCAAGTGCCCATTGCGCAAATGCTTCAGCCGCTCTTTCTTCGCCACCGAAGCCACTCATGATCACCCGTTGCTCTTCGGGGGTCAGAAGCGGCACAAGCGAATGATAAAGCTCATGCAATCCGGTTAAGCGTGGATCACCTTTGCTGATATCGGTTGATATCGGCATGGCATCAGTATGACGGAAATAAAGCCCTAGCACCGGTTGCCGATCCGGATTTCCTTCAATGGTACCATCGGCAAAAAGGCGATCCACAAAGCGAAGATCCACATCCGGATTGATTTCTCCTACCAGTTCCGTCAGCTCCTCCTTGATCCTTGCAAGTTGGGGTTCGAATGCTGCATCAAGCTGGTTGAGATAGAATGCCGCATAGTCGGAAATCTGATCAGACATTTCGGGCGCCCAACGCCCGTATAATGACCCGCGCGGCCCTGTTGCGGAGACAAAATCGCGAATGGTGGCATAAACCCATTTCCCGTTGTCGCCTGGATAAAGAACATAACCCGGGGAAATGGGGTGAACTTCATCGGTATAGCGATTAATACGGCCTGCCAGCGTACCATTCAGCAGGCCGATTTCCCGAAGATATGAGGATCGTTTGTCCCCTGTACTTTCCTCGCTATCAAAAGCTCGGGTAATTTCATCAAGAACATGTTTGAGCTCTTCCCGACTTTGCGGTGTAGCCTGATAAGCAAGTTTTAAACCGTCAAAACCGAACCGATTGGGAACGAACTTGCTCTCCGGGGTCGTGGTCATTGAATGGTCAAACCGGTTCATCCCGGTGTTTTGCAAGGAGGATGTTGCAGTTTCAGCCAAATTCGAACTTTTCTGATGTGTAAGCGCTATCGTATTGACGGGAATGACGGATTCCGGATCAAACGCGTGTCCGACTTCATACCCATACTCATCAAGCATGAGTGCACCATCAAATCCAAGTTTGCGCAGCTCACTGAATATGCTTCGGCGCAGGTCGAGAGGATCTCCGCCGATGCCTTGTTCAGCAAGTCGGTTTTCCCACCAGCTGACCACTCGGCCATCGGCAAGGATGTCGCGCAATTGCTCAGGTGTTTCAATTCCATAACTCTCTTTAAGGTTTTCCACCATTTTCAAGAGGTTCGCGCGCCAACCATAACCGTTTAGTTCTGTGCTCGTAAGTTTTGCCATGTTCTTGACACGGACATGAACCTCGATCTGACTGTGACCAGCAGCAACAGGATCGTTGTAATAGGCAATGCCATCAATCATTGGCCGCCCGACAAAAGCTCCCGATGGACTGACTGGGGCATACATTTTCCTGGTGAGATCAAAGCCGCGTCTTGCCGCGGCATCTTTCTCAACAGCAGGGTAGTCCGGTTGCTGACGGGTCGCTGCATGACTTTCTGCCAAATATTCTCCGTCCTGTTGCTTGAGAACAACAAGATCGATGGAGCGATTGCGCAATTGCTCAATCGCACGCTCCAGCATTTTGTTGTTCATTGTGCCAGAGACGCGAACCCGCGACATATCATCAAGGAACTTTCCGAGCTGATTACGAACAGGCTCAAAGTGCCGCGCGACCAGACGGGCATCCCCATCAAACAGTACATATTTGTCACCATTCTGAACGAGGAAGACAGGAGCAGGGTTATTTGTCTTCTGTTCGTCAAAGACCCGCACAAGTGCGGCCAAACCGCCCTCCTTATCATGGGGCGTTTGATCTTCGAGATCCTGTTCCGTTTGTGTTATCTTGCGTGCAGAGACGACGGCGTCTTTGTTCTCCCCACTAATGGCTGTCGAAATGTCGCTGTCGCGCACCACTTCTGTTTGGGGATCAAAGTTCTTCAGGCTGATATTGCCGTCAAGCCCGGCCGCCACAGAGACTTTCAGCCCGCGCAAGGTCATTTGCCTGGCTTGATAATCTATTTCTTCGCGATCAATGGCGATTGATCCGACGTTATGAACTTTCTCGAATTTGCTTGTCAGTTGCGGGTCTGCCTTTGCGATGGTCTCAACATTGGCGCCAAATGTCCGGAAGCCCTCACCATCTTCAACAAAGACAACACGATCCGGGTGACGCTTTGCCAACTCCGCATGCCGATCGATAACTGATTGTGCAGAAATTTCTTCCTGCGCTTCGGTTTCTGCGGCACTGCCGACACGTGCCTGACGCCAGGTGGCTCTGCTAAGGCCCTCGGCAAGCATCAGGCGCTTGTTCAAGGATGCGAGTTTGGCAGTGACCTCCGGAATATCTGCTTCTTTGAAGGAAGTAATGTCCTGATCAGGCTCAAAATTGGTTTTGAGCAATGGCACGTCGTCTGAAAGTTGACGGGCCAGCAATCCGGCAATCACATAGCGATCGCCATCGATCAGGGCAGGAACTTCGCGGTTACGCGCTGCCAAATGGAGATCAGCGTAGCGATCTGCAATCGGCTTCTCCGTCCAGGTACTTGCGCGTTGGCGCGCGCGTTTGGTTTCGCGTTCTTGTCTGAGCTGGGGATCATCGATGTCCTCGATCGAAAGGGTTTCGATCTCGCGCTGGTTGCCAGAGAAGCTCTCAAGTGCAATCTTGCGATTATCATCAAGACGGGCAATGACAACGCGATGTTGCCCAGCCAGCGTCGCGGCGATCTGCTCAACGTCCTGCGCGCTCACTTCGATCTCTGCAATATCGCCGATCTCGACAAGCGGGAGCGTTTCAATCATATCGAAGGCTCGCTTCGCATCCCGGTCAAATATCTGTGCTTTGTCATTCTCGATGAAAATGAGAAGCGCATCGTTACCGGCAAGACGGCGAACTTCTTCTGCTTGCATAAAAATGCTGGCCAGCCGTGCATCGGCCTCTGCGGCTGCTCGTCCTTCTGGACCTGTAAGAAGCAAACGCGGAGCCTCTAGAGCCGCAGCCTGTTGAGCGGCAGCCAAAGCTGGGCCGACCATCGTATCGGTCGCTCGACGGTAGATGCTTTTGCGCTCAATCGCATCCCACGCAACTGAGACGTCCGACGTGTCGGCAAGAAGTGTCCTTTTTGTGCCGTTCGAATTGAACTGCACGAAATCGAGACCTTTGGCCCAGGCCAGTTCAGTTACGGCCGAGATGACGGATTCATCGATATCCCCCCCGGGTAGGTTTGCAAGAGATACAGCAGCCAGTCCCGGTGTTTGTGCCAATTGTGCAAGAAAATCATGCGCTGTTGGGTTGTCGCTGGTGAGGTCGACCCCATTTCCCCGGCGCAAATAGACCGGTACTGCTTCGTCAAACAATCCGTCACTTTGAGCATCAGTACGACGCGTGAAGAGCTCGGGTTTGCTGTTCGCGTAAGCCTTTTCGAGTTCGGGATACTCCTTGTTTGGCACCGACAGCCAATGCACGTCGTTGACGTTATATCCGCGCTCCTGAAGGACGGCGAGATCGAAAGAATCTTTCTGCTCTGCTTTCCAGTCTTTCAGACGCTCGATCTCGGCTTCGCCGCGCTCCTGTTCCCAACGTGCCGTACGTTCGGCATGTTCAGCTTTTTCGCGACGGGCCATTTCGATTGAAGTCTCGAGTTGATCCCAAGCAAGTTCCACGTCACGGGAGTTGAAAATGACCAGTTCTTTCTGGTCATAATCGTAGGGTTCCCAGAGCTTTACACCATCGAATTTGTCAGATAGCCATGCCATCAATGCGTCTTTGAGATCACCGTTATAGTTCCCAGCTGCAACATAGTCTTGACGTCGGATGGCATCCTCAAATGCCGTATAATCCAACTCATTGACCTTCTCTGAGACAAATTCTGCGATGACCTTATCTTCATCTTCACCAGAATCGACCCTATCTCTGACCACCTCAAATTCATGTGCGATGTCGTAATAGGTTGTCGACAAGCCTAGCTTAAGCATGTCTTCATGCGTTTTGAAGAATTCTTCAGTGATCGCCCGAACGTCCGCTGCCCAGGGCTCGACTGTCAGGTCAGCAATCCGGCCAAGATGCGCACGTACAGGTGCTGCGTCTTCCATGCCGATATCGAGAGCAAGATCGCGATCCGGATAGAGATAAAAACAGCCGGACGTCTGCGACATCTCTGCTGCCAAATCGATATCCGGATCTGCGGCGTCGTCGACAACCAACCAATAGATATCGGATTTGGAAAATTCAGGCGAAACACCCTGCTTCAGGTTGTGTTCAATATAGGCATCGCGGTCGATGCTGCGCGCATCACTGTAGCCATCTTCAAGAACCTTGTTGGCATGAGCCCGTTCAGTGCGGCTCATTTGGTCTGGTGATATCAGGTTTTTGAAGTCATAACCTTTGGCCATCTTCAGGGCTGCGGCAGCAGCACCTTGAGCGGTATACATGAAGCGATTGCCTGGCAACAAAGCCTGACCGCTTTCCTTATGCAGGACGACAAAGCGCAATGAATCGCTATCAAACGAGCCTGGACGCAAACCCGGGCGCGGGAAGGGCACAACAGCCAGTCCTGGTGCATCCGGGTGGATGAAGCCGGGATATCGTACGGGACCGCTGGGCGAAAGCAATGGAACGTCGGCCGTTGTCCAACCTGCCGGTGCTGCGCCTCGGCGCATTGCCCAAGTGTCATATTGGTGATGTGCCGGGAAGCTTTTGACTTGATCATCATTGTAAATGGTCAAACCATTATCGCCAGTGCCGGTCGAGTAATAGACATTGTTAAACCGGTGCACAAAGCGACCTGCATCCGCTTCCAGATGAAGTGCGGATAGCAACTGATCCTCGCTGACATAATCGGGCACATCGAGAATACGATGAATGCGACTGCCATCGGGCTGCGGTCCCGGCGCACCGGCATGACGGACAGGGACCAGTCCGCCTTCTTCTTCCTCGCGCAATGCCACAGGCCGCCCGGATGAGAACTGCAAGGAACGGGCGAAGGGGGCTTGTGCCTCACCGCGGAGTTCCCACGGCATGACGAAGCGCCCTTCGCTTGCAAGAGCGCGTGCCTTTTCCTTGCTGACCCGCTTCTCGGTCATTTCCGGAACCGCAGCACCGGTAATTATCCGTGCTTCTGCCAGTTTGTCTGATGCCCGAAGATTGATCTTCTTGTCTTCCATCATGGCGAACAGGTTGGACAGTTGATCGGAAGAAATATTGGCGACCATTGAAGTGCCGCTTGAGACAAAGTCACCGGTCAGTTGGCGAATGTCGCGATCAAGCCAGTATTTTCCGCCACTTGAGCGTGCTCTGTTGGCGCGCAGCTCAATCTGATCCTTACGTTTGATAAGGGCTAGTGCGTTGTCTGTCGTAACCGTCACGCCACCTTCGTCAAGATATCTGCGGACGTGATCCAGTGTTGTCAGAGGGACCTGTGCGTGCGAGAGAACCTGTTTGAGCTCAGTGCCTCTTGGCAAAAGCAGCCCAGGCTGAACACTGCCATCAGCAGTCGTGAAGTAGAGCACCTGAGCATCACGGAATTGATCCGCTGCGGCCAACACGTTACCGGTGGCGATCAGGCGTTCCTCTCGATCAGCTCTGGCCGGGGCGTCGAATGCCTCCGGGATTGCAATGCTTCGAAGCTTGCCATCAACCATGTGGCTGGCTTGAGAGGCTTTCGTCAGCGTGTAGTCTCCCGCCAAGGCCTTTTCACCAGGCAGACACAGCTCATTTAAACGAAGTTCAATTTCCTTGGCCCCGTTCGCAACATAAAGCTGCACGGTCCATGCCGAGGGAGCCACCGGGTTGACAGATTGGCCGCGCTTCTTCAAGCCACCGACAACCCCATACATATCCTTCCCATCGGGCGTGTTGATCAGAACCGTGCTGCCGATATGAAAGTTGTCAATCAGCTTTTCAAAACGCTGGCGATCGCCATTCAGACGTTTCTCCACATTCTGCCTCCGGCGTGGAGATGCTCGATCTACAGAACGCGCAGCGTAACGCGAAAACTGTTCGCCAATGCGTTCTTTAAGGGCCGCGGCATGGGCGCGACCACTCTTCGCGGTTTCTGACAAGGCCGTGTCATCCGGCAACCCCAAAGAACGGTTCGTTTCGGCCAGGACACGGGCGAATGGATATGGTTTGTCATTGTTGCGCACATCCATTTTCTTGATGTGTACAGGGCCCCCAAATGGCGATTCCGCCCGGGTCGATTTGGTCAGTTGCACCTGACCGAGCTCGCGTGCATCGAGATCAAGAACGCGGGCTTCATCACGCAACAGTCCGAGCCGTTCTGCGCGTTCATGTTCAGCCTTGAATTCCGTCTCGAATTCATCAAACAGCTTTTCCTGAAGCTTGATTGGCAACATGATCATCCGACCGGTGACTTTTCGCGCAGCGCCGTCGATCTCCAGACCACGTGCACCTGAGGCAAGTTTCAGGGGGAATCCGAAACGACGATGGATTGCCGGATTGTTCTCCATCACTGTTGCCGCAGCTCGATCACCAATTTCGTTCAGGAAGTCGACACCGCCTGACTGGAGCAGACTTGATTGATTGGCGGTCGTGTTTGCGTTCAATGACCGAAGTTTTTGCTCAAGTCGGGCAGCCTGGCGCTTGGCAGCCGGGATGTTCGTCAACAAATG
Source organism: Thalassospira profundimaris (assembly GCF_003326795.1). Classification (GTDB taxonomy): domain Bacteria; phylum Pseudomonadota; class Alphaproteobacteria; order Rhodospirillales; family Thalassospiraceae; genus Thalassospira; species Thalassospira profundimaris_C. The sequence continues at coordinate 25,639 of NZ_JPWI01000015.1, forward strand.
CAGGTAACGTGGCAGGGTTACCTGACCTGTTCTGTTGACCCGACCTTTCATTTGGACATGTTTGGTGACATCAGGATGCGCCTGGGCAGTGATGTCCAGGCGGGGTCTTTGATCGGCAAATGTCGCGCTTGCATGCAGACTTGTGCCACTTGCAACGCTCTCGTTGCCCAGGACCGCGTCCAGCGATCCATTATTAAAGGCAGTTTCGGTCCGAACGTCTGCAGCTTTTGAGCGTTCGGCCGCAGATCGGCGATAGTAAACAGGGACATCGCCCGAATAATCGATACCTTCAGCGCGCCCGGTGAACTCACCGAACGTATAACCCGCTTTTTCGATGCGCGACTTGATGTGATCGATCGGACTGACTGGCATACCAGTCCAGTCGGCCTTGGCGATCAAATCAACGACAGCGTCATAAAGGGCAATTCCCTTACTGCCAAGCTGTGCGTCTGAAAGATGGATGCGCTCTTTTTCAGAGAAAGGCGTCCCGATCGTGACATCCCGCGAGCGATCAAGATATCGCTTGAGCACATCTCCAAAATTCGCATCTATGGCGTCACCGGGTTGCATCTCATAGGAGGCAGCGAATTCAGAGAGAAATGCCCCCATGGTGTTTGCAAGGGTAATGAATGGCTTCTCGCCGTTCTTAAGACCTTCGATAGCCTTATCCGCAACTGTATCGGCCATCAGCGACAGCTCGGCTTGTTGGGCGATATTATGTAGCAGAGAAGTGAAATTGACCGAATTAATCCCGATTTCACCGGTTGCACCATCTGGCAGAGCACTTTCGCCGGCCGCTTTTATCTGATTGCCGAGATCCCCTGCCAGCAGGTCTTGTTTGTAATTATCAAAGGCAGCAATTGCCTCAAGAATCTCAGCAAAGCGATCGAAACGGGCGTCATCGATATCAACCACTTCAAAATCGTATTTGATGCCGGTCATGGCGCGCTCAAGTCGCATATATTGCCCGGATTCAGACAGCATTGATGAAACCATTTGCTGCATGGGCAACCCATGCTGAGAGATGATGTTGCCAATTTCCTTGGGATCTCGCACCGCATGGCGAAGATCTGTCCGCCCATAGAGATCCATCGTATGGGGGGCCTTGGCCCAGGTGGCCGAACTATCGTAAACACCCTTGGCATCCCACATAAGTTCACGCGCAAACTCTGCCCGATTGGGCGGCCCAGGCTTCTTGAACAATTGATCTTGCCCGCCGCCATTATGACTTTCATCGCGCACCAGAAGGGCATTGCGGCTAAGGCGCTGTAACAGCATTCGACGCAGCGTTTCCTGACCTTGCACTGTCTGGGTCTGAGCCCAGGTCGTCATCACAAAATCATAGTCTTTCCCGAGATGACCCTGGTTCCGAATACGGATGAGTTCAGCGTCATGAACTGCTTTGTTTGGCGTTGAAAGCCTGCGTCCGTCCGGTAGGTCAAGTGCTTTCGCACCGGACAGCCCGTCATTTGTGATAAGCGGGCGCAAGTGTCCATAGCCAATGTCTGTAAGGTCGCGCATGATGGCGGGATAGAGGTTCGGGCGTTCAGTAATAAAAACAGGCGTCAGTCCATTCAAATGGGCATAGACAAGCATTGCAGCTGCAACACGCCCCTTCCCAATCCCCATAAGGTGACCGTTGATGAAGGACGCACCTGTTTCATGCTGGTGAATCGCAAAGGCCGTGGCATCAATCTGTTCTGCCGACAGGGCGTTGTAGAGCTCCTCATGGTTCGCATAACCCAACTTTTCCTGCACAAAATCATCGATATCACCAACGGCGCGGAGCAGTCGCTGCTTCGCCTTGTCAAAGCTGTCCACGAGGTTCGCTGGCATGAGCGTGTCGAGCGGTTTGCCTGCTGATAGGGGATTATATTGAACAAGAGTATCGCTCATGCCGACAGCTCCATCAGAACCTCGTCCAGATCCAGCATTGTTTGGGCGTTGGGTATCTTCGTCTGCGGTGTTGTCGGCAGGTTCCACGTCAGGGGAGCCAGCCAGGCTTGAAATTCCAGAGAGTCCATCAGCTCTTCCGGCTCCGTTTCCGTCAGTTCCGGACGGATTGCTTTTGCGATCATCTCTGTCGCTCCGGGAAGAACCGTTTCGATCGCGACCAGCTTCGCCAGAAGAGCTTTCAGATAAATCGCCCGGGTGACGCTTTTGGTCTCGATCGGCAGAATTACTGTCCCGAACAGAGGAAACTCTGTCGGAGAGAAGCTTTGCCATGCCTGAAAAGGAAGTGCGTCGATCCAGCTTGTTGCTGTCATTTTCGAATGCATTACAAATTTCCTTCAGCTGATCGATGGAGTGGATCACAGGTGGTGTCGTCAAAGTGGGAAGGGGCAAGTTGGACTTGCCTTTGCCATTGACCACAATAATGTCAACAGGCCAGGACGCCCCTTGCTGGCGATAAAGATCACCAGACAGGGTCACATGGTCGACGACATTGAACGTGTCATAGAGCTTCCAGTGGAAGCGTCGCAGGCCTGCCTCATCGTAGGCTTTTGCCCGTTCTTCCGAGTTAAATGCTCGAACAGAGGGCAGGATGAGGACAGCACGGCCATCCGCGGGCAAGCTGGTTAAACCCTGCCATACAATTGCGTGATGGAGCCGGGACGTTGAAACGACCGGATCTCCGGAATAGCGAATGGGCGAAAGCCCGTTATGCGACATGTAGAGGACTTTACCCTGACCCTCAGAAAGCGCCCCAAATGGCGGGTTGGCAACCAGATGATCAATCTCTCTTGGCGGTTTGCCATTGGCCGCATCGAAGTTCCATTTATGCCGAGCCTGCAGGCCCCGAAGGCGGGTTGGATCGATTTCGTTCGCCACCCGATCTTCCGGGCGCTGCCCAATCAGTAAAGCGCCGTTACCTGCTGTCGGGTCATAGACTGTTTCACCGGGTTTTGCGCCGAGCAGGCGATTGACAAGGGCTGCGATCGTCAGCGGCGTTGAATAGGCCTGCAGCTCGACGGAACGTGATGTACGTTTGGCAAAGTTTGGTAATTGGCTCTGCAGGTCTGACATCTTGTCGATCAAATCTGCTGTCGATCCCGCGTGGTTTTCATAAATTTGACGGGCCGTGGCCACCATCGCTTGTTCCGCGATTTCTTCTACGGTTCGGGAAAGCGGGTCGGAAACCCTGATCTCGATACCGAGACACTGGGCTGCCAGATCACGCAATTCACGCGCCGACTTGAAACGATATCCTTCGGCAATTTTTTCTTCGAACGCGTTTTTCAACAGATCAGCATTTTCAGGTGATATCGTGTCCTGGAAAACTGACTTGAAGGCAACAGGCCCGGCAATACGGGCATCTCTGTTCGAACCATTTGAACGCGCCTGGTCCAATCGTTCCTGCCGTCCGGCATCAATTGAGCTGAGAATGTGATTTTCAATTAACTCAAAGCAGGATCGCCGCGTGTCGTGGTTCTCAGGGGCATTTATCCAGCTCTGCGCATCTGCGCGTGTAACATTGAGTTCGGAGACCTTTTCCAGTTCCAGCACACAGCTTTTTGCCGCTTGTTCTGATGCAAATCGGTGACGCAGAGCGTTGCAGGAAAAACCGGTTGGCAGATGTGTAATGTGCCAGCCGGGCTTTGATGACAGGCTCCGCGAGATTGCGAATTTGCCATGAACCAATGCATCATCAAGTTTATTAATGACAAACACGCCAGGGCGGACTTCCGGCCCGGACACAAAAATGTAATCACGTCTGGCAAAGTCCTCTTGAGGTCCGTCCGGGTTCAAGGGCCGCGAACTATCGCGCAATGCAACGACATCTTTCCCTTGCGCATGCGCAATCGCCAGGACCTGAGCTTCAGCAAAAGTCGCAGCCTGAGTGACCTCTATGCCGTGAAGTTTGAGTTTGAAAGCTGAATCTGATGGACTGGTCCAAATCTGATATCCCAAACCAGAGTCATCAGCGATAGATCTCGGGGCCGCCTGGTGCAGTTCTTCAAAGGCCGCATCGCGCGCACGGCTTTCTGCCTCGATGAAGATACTGTTTTCGTAATGGTTCAGAAGTCGCGTTGTATCAATATCGCCGCTATAGAACCCTTTGGCTTCCAGTTCTTCTCTGACAATCGCACGTGCAGTCCCTTCTACATCCTCAGGGTCCGTAGCATGACCAAGAACTTCAAGACGTGCGATTGCTTGATCTTTGTATTCATGGGCAAGTGCTGCGATATAATTCTCATCAATAGAGAAATCCTGTTCATAGCGCGACAGGTACTCGGCTTTAACCTGGCGTGAATAGAACGGATAGAGTTCTTCGGAGCGCGCTGTGATGACGCCATCGTCGGGAAGATCTTCAGGCGCAACCGTCATTTCCGCATCCGGGTCAAAGAACGGTACAGTGTCACCAGTTTTCCAACGTGGTGTTGTCAGAGCCTCATAGGTAATATCGGGTTCCCCGTAATGCTCGCAATAGGCATCGAAGCGGTTTTCATAGTCTGCAACACGATCGAGCAAAGGTTGTGCCTGGCGCAGTGTTGTTGGATGTGACAGCTCAAGATTATCAAGGAAAGCACCGACTTTTGAGCCGAGTTCCTTATGGTAATCGTCATAGAGTTTGTGTGGCGGCAAAGCCTCTCGCTCCGGGTGAGGTTCCGAAAAGCCAAATTTTTCGGCAGCATCAAATACAAGATTGGCATGCCACAGCAGGTCCTTGACATCCTGCAAGCGTGTATATTCCCCCGGTACACCGGGTGCAGGATCATTTGATGGGACAAATGTATGCTCCATCAAGTCCGGCCCTGCGCCCAATTTTTGCAGGGAACGCGACAGATCGTGATAGTTTTGGCCAGTTGAAAACTGGACTTCTGCTTCGTCGTCCAGCAGTCCGCCAAATTGATGCGACGCATCCTGGATCGCGGAACGTTTGTTCAGAATGTCCTCATAGCGCGCCTTAACATAGGCCGGGGTCATCATTGGTTTGCTGAATTGCTCAAGCGACAGTGTATTTCCGTGTGAAACAACAGCAGGTATGCCTCGAAGGGACATGTTCAGATAGGCCATATCGCAGGCTGTGCGATCGATATCCGTCAAGTGGGCGCGGAGATGTTTTTTGGGGTCAATATGCCGATTATTCAGGGCTTCTGCCTTGGCAATTGCCATCACGCCCGCGCCGCAGGCAGGATCGGTCATCGAGACGTAGCTTTTACCGTCAAGCAGATCTGCGCGCTGTTTGTTGGTCAGATCGCCCGTGGTGATCTCACTCATCAGTCTTGCGATGCTGTAGGGCGTGAATTCTTGACCGAGGGCGGAATTTGGCGCGATCTGCATATGGAGATTGCCAAGCACATCGTCGTCAATCTTGTTCGCGGCGTTTGTTACCTCGGCAAGGATCGCTGGATAGGCCTCTCGTATGTCCGCCAGACGGCGTTTCTGGCGGTAACGATCGACGACATCGAGATACTGGTTCTCGTTTTCACGCCAGGCATCTGAATTCTTGGGCATTGAGGCCCCGAGAAATGCGCAGCGCGAGAGAGTGAGGAAATCATCCCATTTCTGAGACATCTGCAATGAAGGATCGGCACTTTCCAGGTGGCCGAGGATGTTTTTTTCATAATGGCGGTGATCAAGCGCTTTGAAGGCCACAGCACCTGCAAATCCGCCCGTGCGCTCATCGCGGATTACGGGCTCTGCCTTTTCCTTGATGCGGTTTGCCAAACGGATTGTATTGCTTGTTTGTCGCGCGATATTGCGCAAGTTTGCGCTTTCTCGTGCGAAATCTTCATGATCAATAAGATCGTGCCAATCTGCTTTCTTCTCGATAAGTTCGGCAAAAGCCATGGCATCCTGGTCTCGACGGAAGAATGGCTTGATCGGAAGGCCGGTTGCCAGATGAATAACCGCCGTTCCCGGCTGCTTCTCGCCCAGATGCCAGTCAGTCCGAACGAGCCCAAAGCTTCCGCGCGCAAACCCTTGCGCAAGGCGCGACGGGCAGGGCGTTTTTTCGGAGAGGATCAGAAGGCGCGGCGTCCACCGATCATCAGGCATTTGAGGATTGAGTTCTTTGAAAAGATCCTCGCCATCAATCGCGCGTACACCGCGCAAGGCATATTGACCCCCAATGTCATGCGCGTCTTCGAGCGCATCCATGGCCGTTTCACCGCGGGCATATCCAAGGAACGTCTCATCACTGATAGGCCCGGGCGCAAAGACTTCCATATCCGAGGGATCATCCTCGCGGAAAATCGCGCGATATCCTTGACCAGACAGGTCTGTCAGCACAATCGCATGGGCAAAATGGGCCAGTTCTGCATCGGCGAGTTGACCCAGATGTTGCTCAAATTCGTCGGCAAGTTCAGTGAAGATCAACTGGTCCTTGACATCATCGTCATTGGCCATGTGCTCCAAAAGCGTTTCGCGTTCACTTTCGTCAAGCTGATGCCATTTCCAATAAGTCGCACTTGCCCAGCTGCGAAGAGCTTCGCGCGAGGGAGTGTAGCTATCTATATTCTCCTCATGCCAGTTCTCCGCAATGTGGCTCTCAAAGGCGTTTTCGCGGATCCGTGACACAAACCAGTTCTTGTCCTGCTCGGTCGGCTCAAACCGGGCATGTTTATCAAGGTCAAACCGCGGGGGTTCTGTGTCGAGCAGATTTGCTGAAAATGCGACAGGACCGGCAAAGCCCGCAAGCTTTTTGACAGGCTGTTGGTGAAGGCGATTACGCTGTTGGCTGCGCATGACGCGCATGTTCTCAGCGGCTTGTCTACCTGCCTGTTGTTGAGTCGTTTGAACAATATCTTCGTAATCTGGAAGATTGTCGTGGGTCAGTTTTGCCCAATCAGCCTGTGGGCGGAGTAAATCGACAAATCGCTTCGCAGCATCCTCTGTTCCCCATACTTGCCCGACTTCAACCCCGGTCGGCAAATGATAAGCCTGATGTCCCGGTTGGCCCGAAAAAGGAGACACAAGCGCGAAGTCTCCACGTAACCAGCTCGGACGACGAGCGGCATTGGTACCCGACGGTGTGATGATCCGGATTGATGACAGTGAATTTGCAGTTCGCCGCCAGCCTGTATCATCATGACTTTCGTTGAGGGGCCACGACACTGAGCGCATACCATAGCGCGCATGGCCGACAGCTGCACGAACTGCATCGTTATAGTTTTTCGTTTCACACAGACGTTCTGCTTGATGGCTTGCAACATCGCAATAGACGTAATATTCGCCTGTTGCTGTGCGCATAATGGCGTAATCCGCTATTTCCTGTTCGTCAAACCCGGCAATGACATGTGCACCGTCAAATCCGTCTTCCAGGCGCTCTCTGATCAGTTCATATTCATTGTCATAGAAGGTCTCCCAATAAAGATCGTGGTTGGCATCATTGACTTCCCACGTCCAGGCATCGTGTTCGACATCTTCTCGAGCGACTTCCTTGAGCTCGTCAACCAGTGCGTCGGCAATCAGGTCATACAGGTCTGCAGATTGTTCGTTATCGAGCCTGACATTATCAGCAATGTCGTTATCGATCCGAAATTCCTGTTCGATACGACGACGTGTTTCATCTGCGAAGGAAGCGCTCTCTGCAAGCTCTAGCAACTCATGGGTGGGTTTGTAAAAATCCTCGGCATGAGTTTCGATCAGACTTTCTTGCGTAAGCTGTGTGCAACGAATTTGATCGGTCCAATCGCAATAAAAGTCCTCCTGCTCTGCCTCTCTTTCAGCGTTCCAGATCGCTTCGCCCATTTCATGCGTTTCAATGGGCTCAAAGTCGTTCTCGGACCCGAATTCCGGGAGGGGACGGAAATCGCCAGCCATATTGGCGGGCAGATATTTGCGCATATGCGGATAGTCATCGAAGACCTCGGCTGGAACCGGGAGTTTCTTTTCGATGGCTGCGCGTATTCGGGCAGCGTGTTCCTGAGAAAGTTTTTCTTTGCAGTTCTGGCTGTAGCGGCGGATCTCGGCGCGTTTCGAAAGTGACGAAACAATTTCTTTAAAAGTGTGTTCCTCCCCATCGAAGACATGCAGCAAGCCGTCTTTAAGGACTGCTGATGCCTGCGGCTTTTTGTTCTCGAAATAAGTAGGTTTGCGGAAAACGACGTAATCATTCGGGTTTTCGACATCGGCGAATACTGAAACCGCACCCTTGATTGAACTCGCCACAGCTTGCTCATAGTTTCGACCAGCCATTTCCTGCAAAGCGATCTGATCATCGATACTCAGATTGATGATCTCATATTGTTGCAGATATTCGTCTTTTGAGAGAGACCAATCCTGTCTTCCTGAGGAAAAGACTGCACCTTGAGCCTTGAGCAAGGCAGCCGCTTCCTGAGTTTTGGGGGCGACCATATTCAAAGCATCCGGGGCAGACAGATCAAGTTTGATCGACCAGTCGGTCAGCGAGCCGGGCTTGCCGTCAATCAGTTCGTTAATCGCGAGACGTGCTTCATCCTGATGGGAAAATGCAGATGCATCGCTCAATCGCGTCAAGTTCAGAAGAGCGATCTGATCAAGGTTGCTGGAGGGCCATTCTTCTTCATGAATGCGCCATCCATGACCGCTCGGAAGCCCGGCCTCAAAGATGGCTACATCGACAAAATTTCCGGTATGCCAAGCGCGTACCGAAGTATTCTCTTCGGCGACATAGCGTTGACTTGATGCATGGGATTCGCCTGATGAAAAGACGGCCTTGCCGTCAATAGTTAGCCAGACTGGTGGCTGCACAAATCGGCTGTGACCGATTTGGTCTCGCAGGTCGAGATATTGCTCGACCTGATCTTGCCCTGTCGTCCCATTGCCGATAACCCGTCTTTCCAGGCGCTTGAATTTGCCAACCTGCGTGCTCGACGCCGAGACTGGTCGTGAAAGCAACAATTGGGATTTATCAAGCGAGATAGGCATTCGACCACCTTGGATATTACTTTGCAAGATTAATGCAGTATATCTGCGTTTGGCGTGGCCGAAAAGGAATTATATTGCAAGAAATTAGATTGTCTAAGCAGTCTCAGGCAAATTTGCGGCTTGCCCAGGGAGGGAAATATTCGAGATATTTCTCCGCAACAAGATCAGGTGCCATGATCTGAATGGGTCTATCGAGTAATCCAAGCTCACGTAAGGTGTCCAGCGATGGCTTTGCTGAAGGGGGCAGGGCGGCTTCCGGATATCGTGCAAATCGATAAAGGTTCAGGTAATGGCCTGCCGTAATAGCCTTTTCCGCATGATCTCTATCAGTGGTGAAATCGTCAGGAAGGCTGTCAAATCGTCGTAGAACCTTGTCGTTTAGTAACTCACGAACACGCTTTAGCTGATCGAGATACCCGGGTTCAAGAACCTGAGTAATTGGTACGGTAACCCCTTTGAAGACATATTGCCAGGCGGCTTGCAAGAGCAGATAGCGGATGACACGGGGATCATTTGAGTTTGAAAAATGATTAAAGATGCTCACGGCATGAAGTGCGGATTGACCCACAGATATTTCAAGCGTCAAGGGTCCGACATAGACCGGCATTTCGGCCAAATTCTTGGCAATATCGGTAATGTCGATATGGGTTTGTAAAGGACGCAGTGGATCGAACTCTATGCCGCAGGGCAGGGTGATAACACCAAACATCAGACCATCCCCAACGCACGTTTATAAACATCGAGAATTTCTTCCTGTTCAATGCGTTCATGCTCTTCCATTTTGCGAAGCCGGATGATCTGTCGCAGGATTTTGACATCGAAGCCCAAAGCCTTGGCTTCGCCATAGACTTCTTTGATATCAGCCATCAGGTTGGCTTTTTCTTCCTCAAGCTTTTCTATCCGTTCAACGTAGCTTGCCAGCTGATCAGCTGCGATTCCACCAACATCTGTCATCGACGATTTCTCCTGGTGCGCCTGGCTGATTTAACAGGCGCACGGATTGCTTCAGAATTTGTATCAAGTGATTTGGTCGCGCTGGGCCTTTGAGATTGACTTTTGGCAAGAAAAGCTGGATTTGCGTTTGCCATCATTACGGACATGCGCCTGCCCAGCGACCCGTCATAGGCTTTCTCGAAAATCTCTCCGACAGGTTTTTGTTCCGCAGTCAGCAGAGCTTCACGAAGTTTAACATAAGCCGCGCGCTCTTTTCGGTTTTCACCTTGAGGCAAACGATCGCGCAATTTGGCCCATCTTGCGAAAGCAACCGCAACGCGCTCTGTGCTTGTCATATGGCTGTTTGTTGGAAATGCTCTTTGTAATGTTGCTTTCTCCTTTTCAGAAAGCACCGGCTCGATCGAATGCCAACTTTCATGCCAGGCAGTATCTTCCCGATCAAATCTGGGCGATATTGAAACCGTAACCAGATGTTTCATTGGCTCGTACATCCCGGCCACTTCGGTTCGGTCGGAACTTTTTAACCCGGACGCGATCAGACCAGGACCTTCTGCAAAGAGTTCCTTTGGCAAATGAATATCAACAGTCGGATTAACGCGGGCAGCAATGGCAATCAACCGCTGCCGCAAGCTTCCCTGATCGCGTAATGCTTCCAGCCGTCCCCTCACGTCAATGCCAGCGTGATCTGCCAATTCTATCCCGGCACGATGTACCCGCCCTGCTGCTTCTCCAAAAGACCTGTAAGCATTTACCCAGTTTGCCGTAGCATCAGGACCGGCCCAGCGACCAATCTTTTCAAGAATGCTTGCATTTTCAGGATCAGAAAGGGGTTTGTTGCCGCTTTCAATGATCGACATCCATTTTCTGGCTGTAACTTCCGGAACAGATGCTCTTTGAACGATGAATGCTCTGGCACGGGTCAGGTTCTCCCAACAGGCATCTTCCTGCCGTCCAGCATCAGCAAAGCTGTTTTCAAGAATGGAGGTGACTGGGCTCATTGTTTTTCTTGCAACATAATAACTTTAGTTACTATACTCGCCTTCGAGCCGATTTCAACCTTCAACAAAGGGTGTTTTGGCTTACCCCGACCGAGACCGGCCGTCTGACCCCAGGCGGTCGGTCTCTTTGTTTTCAGGCACAAAAAAAAGCCCGGCAGAACCGGGCTGGCAAGTTTACAGGGAGGATTCGCTGTCGAATCAGTACGGGATTTCATCTTCGAGATCCGGGGCGGGAGGCAAATCATCGGCTGGATTTTCGTCACTGCCTCCTTCAGGTCCTTTCATCCATTCTGCCGGGATAGGCAAAAGGAAGTCTGTCGCACGGATATAACTGTAATAGTTGCCGTTCGTGCCCTGATAAGTACGTCGCTCACCTACAACGACCATATTCTTTGCCTTCGGCTTGACATGTTTAAGAATTACGTCCGCAGCTCCGCCGTAAAATACAACTCTTTCCCATTGTGGCGGATACTCGCGGAGTTCACCGGTATCCTTGTCGGTAAATTTCCGGCCGGCTGAGCCGATAACCACATGAGCAGATACGTTGCCGGAATGCTGATTGTGGCGTTTATCAACAGAATGCACAAAGCCGGCGACAATTCCGATATCCATGATGATCTCCCAGGTTCAACTATAGCGATAAGTTTTACCGAGAATACAGCGGATAAATTATTTTGCAAGATTTCTTGCAAAGATGCATTATCTTCAAAACCCATGCATTGAGGATCTGCTGATGATGGAAGACAATTTGGTTCGGACAAATCCAGGAAATGCTGATCAAGCAATCGAAAATGGACTGTCACTTGGCATCCTGGTTCCGACGGCCGTGCCGATGCTCGCTGCCACACCGATTGATCGTTGCCGCTATCTTCGCTCTGATAGTCGTTTCGATCTCTTCGAGATCATCGATACTGGGAAGATCATATCAATCCCATTTCACCAGCAAGACCGTCATCGATATCTCATCCACGAATTTGATCGCACCGCTGCGGCGCTGGCCCGAAAGCCACGCTGGAATGGACTGTGCTCTGTCAACATCGCCCAGCACGCTGTTCAGCACTCTCAGCACGCGAGTACGCCGGCAAAGCCTTATGCTCTTCTGCATGACAATGAAGAGCGCGATATCGGTGATCTGATCACACCTCTCAAGCATGAACTGCGGCGCCTCAAGGTTTGGGACACGATCGATACCCGGATCGTTCTTCCGATGCGTCAGCGTTTTGCCAGAATGGCCGGGCTGGAATGGCCATGGCCCGAAGCCATCGAGACTGAAATCAAAATCATCGACGAGCGCCTCAAATCAACCGAGGCAAGAGATCAGGTTGATCACTCGTTGCTCGATCAGATGCCTGATCAGAAACATGAACCCTATCCCGAGTTTATGGAAGCCTGGTCCCAGATAGAGGCAAGGTCAGCCTATCTGCAGGCCTGCATCGAACTTTTCCCCTCACTGAAAGGTTTTTCAAATGTACAGTTGGCCGTTTGAAGGCAAAGAGGAAATAGCCCGCCAACTGGAGGCATCTGAAACGGCCCGCGAGGCGGCCAGGGCTATTCTAAGGTCAGAATTGTTAACTTCGCTTGTCTGGGACCCGGCATGCGGACGCGGCATCTGCGCTGAAGCAGCGAAAGAGGCCGGATATCAGGTATATGCAAGTGATGTTTACAATTGGGGATATGGCGATAATCGTGGCCTTGATTTCCTCAAACGAAAACATCCTCCAAAGATATTCGCCGGCCGTGAATTTTCGGTGTTTTCGAATGTGCCATTTTCCATGGCTTGCGAGTTTGTGCGCCAGAGCTTTGCCTTAGGCGCCCGCAAGCTTGTTCTGTTTCAACGACAGGCCTGGCTGGAAGGTGGGGACAGGAAGGATTTCTGGCGGGAATTTCCTTATCAAAGACAATATTTATGTCGAAAGCGGGTAAGTTGTTACTGGTTCCATTTCTCTCCTCAGGAAAGGGAAGATAAAAATAGCGGAACGACAGCTTACAGCTGGTATGTATTCGAGCGCGGGCAAAACAGCACGTTCCAGTCTGACTGGATCGATTTCATCGAGAGTGATTATCGCCCCATGCAAGGCATCGCCCATGCCAGCTTTGATATCAGGGTCTCTGAGGAAAAAGCGTTCAGGAAATCGATCCGGAAATATCTGCCCGAGCTTGCTTCGGGAAAAGAACCCGCATTAACTGGATTGCAGAATGTAGCTGCAGAGTAACATGCAAAATGATGCTATCCTGAAATCTATTGCAGGCAGGTCTGAATGATACATGAATCAGTCGACAACGTGGAACTTATAAAGGATGCCTGTTATGCTATCAGCAAGCTTGAAGAGGAGAGAGTATCCTTAAGAGTTAGGATAGGAAAACTGGAAACCGATATTTACAATATGCCGGTCCCGCCAATCCCGAGAGAACAGGAGTTACGGGAAATGTCGCCGGCAGAAAAAGATAATCTGTTTCAAGCACGTGCAGATCGCGAAGAGCAGTTAAATAATCTTCAAGGCAGTCGGAAGCGCTTGCAATTTGTTGAGCAAGAGCTCTTGTCCTGGCGAGATCGAATAAGACAAAATCGATAGTCGGCCATCTGCTTAATCATGTCACTTTTGTCATAAGATATATTATGACTCGGCGCCTCAGATGTGCATAACCTACGGAAGTGTAAGAAGAAATCACTTCAATATAAAACAAAACGCGCCTGATATCCGCGTTCTGTCTCATTTCAAAGTATCTTTCGCAACCAAAGATACTCGCCCTATATGTGCGATCCTCTATGATTAAACATCCTTTTCATTACTCTCGCTTTCCAGCCGTTTAAGTTGGTCCTTCAGCCCAGTCTGTCGATGAAGCAACTCATTTTCCTTTTGTTGGCTCTTTTCGTACGAAACCTGACTGTCAGCCAAATACCTTTCGGCTTTCTTCTTTAAGAAGAACGTTTCTCCCCCGATCTGATAGCGAGTTTTAAGACCTGGCAATTCTTCAATCCGGGCAGATTGAGACCATGCCAACCGTTTTTTCGTTGAAACGACTGATGAAAGATTATTGTTCAGTTCTTCGAGTTCGGATTTAAGACTCGATATTCTATCAGCAAGACGGCGTTCCTCGGATCGCCGGTCGAACTCATCCTGGCTGAGTTGCTCGACCTTTTGAAGGAACACGATGGCACCGGAAATATTGCTAAGTCCCCAGCCATAACCATATCCCGCCCCACCATAACTTCCTTCAGAATTACTTTGGAACTTCCATTCCGCGTGATGGTGGGCGACACCTGTGGTCAGGGGCACACATCCAACAATTTGGAAGTGTTTGTCGTAATTGTTGCGAAGGATACGATCGAGTTCGGTATTCAATTCTTCAAGATTGGTGTTCCAAAAAAAATTCCCGTTTCCGGAATTATTTTGATTCATCGAAAAATGAATAATTTCTGTCTTGGTTTCAACCCAGCTTGGCATCGGTTCTTCCCGTTAAAGGCTTCATATTGAATGCATAAGGAATCTTATCCGGGAAAAATGAAAAGAGGAACCATATTGGTATAAATATGGTTCCTCTTCTTCATGCGGCCGCTTTGAATGGATTTCGAGTTTTTGTTTTTTCTCGAGGTTTCAATTTGTCTTTGGCGGCCGGGACATGATGCAAATGCGCCAGCTTGCCGCAGAAGCCCATACCATTGGTCGTTTCCCCGTCCGGGTCGGGCTCGGGCGCCGGTATAGCCGTGAGTTTCGAAATATGCTTGTCATTATAGGCAAATGGCGTGTCACAGACGATCGGGCGGTTATATTTCCGAAGAGCCAGAATGATCTGCTGGCCATTCTCCATTTTCCCGCCATTGTCCGTCGACATCAGATCGGATGCCGAGAAGAGCGGATGTCCTTTCAGACTTCTCGATTTATTGGTCGAGGTTGTGATCTGTTTGCCCGCCATTCCATCGAACATCGCTGAGATTGCCCCGCCGAAACCGTGATAGCTGCCGCTCTCGGAACTGTCTTCAATCGTCTCGTTACCGATCGATTTGCTGATATCTTCTGCCGTCGCACTGTCGGTCAACGGGAAAATAAGCTTCCATTCCGTCGTGTCCTTGAGCTCTTTCAGACCAGTTGCCCCATATTTTCCCTCTATCTGACCATAGGATTGGGCAATCAGCAGGTTGGCAACCCGCTGTGAACGCCCGACGGCAGGTCCGGACAGCAGGGTCTGCATCTTTGGAATCTGTGCAAATTCATCGAGCAGGAACAGCACTTTTCTTGCCTTTGACGCAATATGTGCCGGCTGCGAGATCAATCGGGATTGCATCGCTTCGGTCAGCATGATCATGATCTGTGCCATCGATTGGATGTTTTCCAGACTGACAACCAGATACAGTGTGACCGGATAAGACTTTCCATCCTTGCCGGTCATCCCGCGCATATCTTCCAGCGCAAAGTCAGAAGTCGATGTCCGCTCGCGAACAGTCGACAGCTTGAAAATATTCAATCCGTTGGCAAGACTTGAGAAAATGCCGCCCTTTTCCTCTTCGCCAGCTGTCTTGAGATCGATCAGCTCTTGTCTGATTTGTTCAGGATAGCCATAGGCTTTACACTCATCTATCAGCGTATTTAGGGCCTCTGTTACAGCATCAAGCTGTTCTTGTGGGTCTTCGTCGATATCCCCGCCTGCTCCGGAAAGGGCATTTGACCACAAATCGATCATGCGGCCGAAATTTGGTTCGACACCGTCACGCTCCGCCCGGCAAATGGTCAGGCCCATCAGGGCAAAACCGGCTGCACGTGCACGATCGAGGAAGTGTTTCCCATTGCCTTGCGACCCCCCATCGGGTTCGGCAACAAGCCCCATTGAAAGCTTGCGAAGATAGGTCTCTCTTTGAGACTGAAACAGCCCCATTTTGCGCGCATGAGGTATGACCTTGTCACGAATGATCCTGATTATCTCCTTTTGATTTACGGAAGCTGGGGCCGTGCCGGCAGGATAAATTGCTTCGGGATCATCCAGCACGGTTTTGCGCCAGTCGGAATCATTGCGCATCAGGGATTGCAAGCTGATCCGGGCATCCTGAGCATGGTCCTCCCCATAGAGTTCACCCAGTGCCTTTTGCAAGGCCATCATTTCTAGATGACATTGTCCTTCATCCGGCAAAGAACGCATGGGGGAAAGCGGGTTCCAGCGAGCGCCCCGATCTCCACTGGGTTCAAAACGGATAACCGGCCCGATCGAGCTTCGATATCCCCCTGTTTTTTCGTAAAGCTCACCCTTGATGTCAAAGATGAACATACTCCATTTATCCATCCCTTTCGACAGGATGGTCGGAATGGCGATGCCCTGGGTTTTACCAATGCCAGGTGCTGCAAGAGCAAGAGCGGTCAGGGTTTCGTCACGTCTCAAATATGTTGAAGATTTAAGGCCTTGCTTGAACCGACCCAGCACGATCCCGCTTTCATCAAGAAAGCTCAAAGCCTGGCGTTTGCGACAAAACCAGCCATCGCGCCATTGCCTCCAGCGTTTAAGATCGGCATAGGTGGCCAGACGCGAAAAGCCGTGCAACGTCCTTCGATCGTCATGCGGATTCTGGATTATCCCCATTACGATGAACAACGCAGAAACAATCAAAGCAGCAATCCATGTCACTGGTGGATTTAAACTGATCGCGGCATTGTAGGCCCAATCAAAATAGACCTCGCCAATCCGTCCCGGATTGACAACGAACATACGAAAATAGGCACCAAAGGTGTTATCCAGATCTACCTGCCCTCTTGCCTTGATAAACAGAGCTGTTGTCAGGCCTGCCAATCCTGTCGCATAGGCTAGTATGGCCAACAGCCAGGCCCACCATCTGATCCGCATATGTTTTGTCGATGACGACAACAATAGAGCTGATCCGGCCAGGAACATCCCAAGGGACAAAGCAATGGCAAGAACAAAAACCTTGCCATAGACGTTCTGAATGAAAGTTGCCTCTGTTGGCCAGGACAGCAGAAACAAGACCAGAAAGCTGAACGCAGCAACGATGGACCAGGCCAGATGATAACGATTGTGCCGATGATAATCTTCAACAAGCTTGTTTGTTTTCATGTCAGGCTCTCCCGAAAAACGGGCTCGTCGGCCGGTTCCGCCTCAAGCGGATCACTACCCGTGATCATGCGTTCTTCAGGTGACAGAAGAACGCTGTCATTGACCGTGCCGAAATGATCATCATTTGCGCGGTCGGTACGCATCATCGAGATCATCATTGCCCACATCTTCAGGCTTTCTTCCTGAATTTCGGACAGTTTCCGGCCACCATTCATGGCCTTTACCATTCGGCGCATATCCTCGGGTTCTGGCATGTTTGGGAAGACCGGTTCGGCGCGAAGCTCATCTCGGATTGACTTCTTGTCGAGCACCTCTTTTGCGGATCGAACGTCGGTAATGAGACGTTTGTCTGCAACACCTTTGGCATTTGCAGGCATTCGTTCGACCTGGATCATCAGAGCCACACGATCGGCAAACAAATCCATGATGGCCGAGATCTCTGCCTCAGCACCTCCGGCCATTGCAATGCGGCGGCGCCAACCACGCAACGCGTCGAGCAAAGTCGGTGCATGCGTTGTTGCCGAGAAGGAATGTCCGAGATCCATAACCTGAACTGCGGCCAGCGCATTTCGGATCGAAAGCTCGGACATCCAATTGTGCTTGGGTTCCATGCGAACGATCGCATCGATCAGGTCGGCCGGAGTGATCCGGATCTTACTGTCGTAGCGTGAATAGACCAGATGCACACGATCGCGCACATGATCAAAGACAAGCTCCCGCGTATCTTCCATGGTCATGACCCGGTCATCTGGCGGTATATCCTTTGCGGCCAGATTAAGAACTGTTGTCTTGCCGGCATTCGTCCCGCCCGGGATCAAGACGGTCTCCCCATCGACAAAGGTTTGGCGAATACGGTCGATATCAGCGGTCTTCAGACCATAGTCTTCCCAACTGACCGTGATTGGCCGCTTGATACGGATCGAGCTTGCCATGCCCGTTCCATCCACTGTCGGGCCTGTAATACCCATCAAGCGATCACCATCAGGGGTTTTGCAGGCAAGCAACGGCATATTGTCGTTAAAGACGACCCCATAATGGGCTGCCAGGCCGCGATAGAGGTCAAAGATATAATCCCGGGTAAGAAAACTGGCGTCCTTCTCTGGCAGCCAAAGAACACCCTTTCCTGCCACATAGACATTGAGCATATGTGGCCCATTGATATTCACACTGGTGACGTCACCCTTCCATCGAGGTGATTTGATCACTTTGCGCAGTGGTTCATAACGCTTGAGAAGAACCTGGGTATAGTTTTCCGTGGTTTGTGCCATTACCACCACCCCCAACTACCCATGCAGCCGCTCTTTACAGAATCTGTATGGGCAGGCGCTCCACCTGAATTGCCGCGGTAATTGATCCAATATTGATATCCAGATTGCTTTTGCTCGTAAGCTCCGTAAGACGAGCTTGTTGTGCAAGTATTGCTTACAGGTTGACCGATAACTGTACCGTCCTCACGAACAGTCGTCTTCGTCCCGACGCTCGAGCTATAGTTGCAATGGTTTGATAGGGAGACTGTTTGATTGACCCATGTCGAACCGTCTCCCCCCCCTTGGTTCACGAAGCCGCCGCTGGTATAGGTGCTGTTTCCGCATGGTCCACCACTGTGGCCCTGCGGGGCGTTCCAGCTGCTGGTAGTGACAGCAGCCCAGCTGTAGGAAGTCTGACATCCATCACCCTGGCTGAGGGCCTGTCCTTCACCTTTCACATCATCATAAACAGAAACCAGATCGCCTTTGAGGTATCGATCGACATCATTGCGACGCATGAATTTTTCACATGAGCTGTCGCTCTCGTAAAACAGTTCACCTGTCGCAACCAGGATGGATTGCTGAAATACATAATCAAGCTGAGGCGCGCCTTCGCGCACTTGCGGGCCCGACACCAATTCTTCCCGTCCGAACGCTTCAATATAGATTTCTGTTTTTGGATAGGAGAACAGCTGGGTGTCATGATGTTCGTAACCGTTAATCCTGGTCTGATGAGCATATTTGACATCATTGTCCTGAATGCAGGATGTCAAAGTAATCTCAGGCTTTCCGGTGATCTGGTATTTCCATTTCGTACTGCCATAAGACTCGCCAGAGGACAGGTAATGGAAAAAGGTGGTGTCACAGCCATTCGGGTCCTTAACCAGTTCAGCTGACTGATTGTCGATTGGCTGGCACTCTGTAATGTACGTTTCCTTACCATCAATATTGATGGCAATACGTTCCTGGGCAACCGCAACCAATGCCGCGTCGCCATCTTCATAATTTGCCAGATCTGCCTGACTTGGTGTCAGATCCGAGCAAACATTGGTTTTATGGAGATGGGTGAAGACGTTGCCGCTATCGACACATTCACTGACGATTCTTTGGACATCTTCCCAGACATAATATTTTCGAACCAGCTCATAGCTCTGGTCCTCATCAAATTCATGCCGCGGGACGCAGCCATCGGTCGTGCTCTGGATTTCGGCGGTTTCCCCTTCAATCCGCTCGCACCCACTGACTTCAACACGATTGTTATTCTTGTTCTGATAGTACCATTTGCCACGATTGAAGGCAGTACCAGGTTCCGGGGCAAGTTCGAGATCGAAGCTGCAAACACTTGAATCCTGATACATTTCGAATTCGAGATCGTCATCTTGAAGGCATTCGTCATCGATATATTGGGTCGTTCCACCCTGATCGACATAATAGCGACGGAAGGAAGCCCAAGCGCTTCTTGCATCGAGATCGACAATATCCTCACAAGCTGAATAGCTCTTCTGGATCGGCATGTTCAAGCCGCTGGGAGAGCAATCCCCTTGCGGGGTTCCGTTTTTGGTCGACTGACTCTGGACCTGAGCAACAGTCTTGTCTTCGGAAATCTTGATTGGACATCCAGCTTCAGTCAGCCCGATGTCATCAATTTTTTCTTCCTCTTCAGCAGTCCCTTCGGGCAATTCGAAACCTTCAAGCGCGGAATTTGAGGCTTCGCCGCCTGCTGCAGCATATTGTGAAGCCCCTGTGCCGCTTCCTGAACCTCCTGTGCTCTCACTTTCAACTTTCTCTTGGGGAAGGGTCCCGCCTTCTTCAAGTAATGCCCTGGCCGCTGCCAATGCGGCAGGAACATCCCCCTGAGCAGAAAGGGTTTGGCCGGTCGGAACCTCCGAATCACTCGTCGTGAAACGGCTTTCCAGTGACCCGCCAATATCGCGTTCTTCGTTGTTTTCCTGGTTGCGAACACCATACCAGTTCATGGTGCCCTTAATTTTTCCGTCGGTATCGGTCTCATATTCCATGAGGCCCTTCACCCGAATTTTTTCCCGGATTTCGGCTCCGGCAACTGAAGGATCAGAGAACTGGGCTTCGACGGGCCGCTTGCCGGCAGAAGCTGTGTCACCATCAAACTGGATCTGATCGGAAAGCGCAAATGTGGTTCGCTCCAGATCAGCTGGAAGCTGGATTTTGGTTGCTTCTTCATTATTTTTGATGACGGTACCGGTCGTAATCGGAGCCTCGTCACTTTCTGGTTGAGACGTTGATTTGGTCTCTGGCGCAGTGACTGAAGTACCTGTTGCCGGTGTTAAAAGTTCAGGCATATCCTGAGCAAACAGGACGGATGGGGCAAGCATTGCAAACCCCATGATTACAGCAATAAACTTACCCTGCATGACATTTCTCCATGTCCGGATGCAGGACGTTTCGACTTACCCCGACGATAAGTGTTCAATGCGTAGTTGGTTGTGCGGCCAGAGATGGCGGACCTGATGACGACCCCTGATCGTCCGCTTTCTGGCTGTTGTTTGCCTCTTTGTCTTTCAGATTTGCCTGTTCACTTCCCGTTGATCTCCCCAGAACTCGGATGCGAGTGGGTTCAAATATAAGATCTATGGTTGGTTTCACCGTGAGACGTGAACCGGTCGGAATTGTCATTATCGGTTTGAGATCGAGATTGTTGCTCAGCATCTGGGTAACAATCCGGCTTTCGCCTTCAACCAGAATCTGCTCTGCCCCCGAGAGACCTTCTGTACCTTGAGGTACAAGCTCGGAGGCTATTGCTGTTAGGCCGGTCAGGAAAATGGGGGTCCCAAATTGCTCCCACATGCGATTATCGATTTCACCAGGCATGCTTGTCCGACCCATGGCATCCTGTGTCGGCAGTCCGTCAGGTAACATCAGCATGCTACCGTCGGGCTTCAACAGCCTCTGCCACAGGATTGAAAGTCTTGTATCTCCCTGTTTTGCCAGGGGCGTATATGATCCCTGAAATTTCGATCCGCCCGGGATCAGGACATAGCGATGCTTGAAACCATGATAGGAATAAACATTCTGTTCAACGATGCAAACGGCCTGTCCCGGGTGTTGGGAATTGATCGAGTTCTCCAAAACGCACGGGATCGACTGAAAGGAGGTAATCATCCGCTCCAGATCGATTGGCAGTGTCACGTGGGCGTTTCCCGGAGCGGCATTCGGATCGTAATCCTGCTGGGTGATATATTCTCGCGGCGAGGGTTTTACCGGCTGGACAACAGATGAAACAACAGCACCTTTAGACAGACGACGGTTTAATTGAAGATTTGCCCGAAGTTGCCTGTAAGGATCTGGATCAGGTCGCTTTAAATGACCTTCACCACGCAACGGTATGCGAAGGTCAGCAATCCTCTGATCTCCGTTTGCTTCGGTCTTTCCTTGTATGAGCAAGGTCCCTTCGAAAAGGCCGTCACTGTCGGGTTCAAATCTCAAACGTATTGTGCAATTGGCTCCTGCGGACAATTCCACACTGTTACAAGTTCCCGATACAATCCGGACCCGGTCCGCCGTTTCCTCAACTGCGCCTATCTGGATTGCAGTATCACCGGTCTGCCTGACTGTTACGTCAACATCATATGCTGAACCGGCATCGACCTTGCCAAAGTCGATCATGCTCGGTACCGCCGTCAATCTCCCGACTTTTTGTCGGGGGGCAGGTTTTGGATCATTATCCGCTATTCGGACTTCAACGCGATTTCGCGTGCCAAAACTACCGCCTTTGACACTGATAATTTCGATATAATAATTTTCCGGAACATCCCCTTCATAATCGGTATCGTCCGGTATGGATTGAAGGATTGTGGGATTTGCTTCTCCAGGGCGAATGGTAAGCACGCCATTGCCGCTATCGACAAAGTCTTCCGGACTGGAAGCTGTTCCGCGCTCTATACGGTATGAAATCTCGATTTCTCTTTCTGGCGCAGCAGAAAGATGAAGAGGCACTTCGAGCTTACCGGAGCCTTCAATTACATCAATCACCCCATTGTCAAAACTGATTTCAATGGGTTGGACAAAAAGCACGGGCGATGATTTTGACTTGCTTTCTGTTGTAACGGGCATTTCCTGCTCAGTGGGTATCTCATCTGGTGAACTGCCCCACAATTCACCAAGAACCTGCCACAGAGAGGCGAACAGGCCTGTCTCTTCATCATTGGCAGCCTTTGCTCCTGAAGATGACAGCATCGCAAGAATCGACACCGTCACTGCCAGAGACCGGTAAAACGAACGGCAAGCCATTTACTCTTCTCCTCTCGGTACCTCTGAAGAAGAGTCTTGAGGGAAAGGAGTTTCCTTCACATTCTCGAACGGCTTTCCAGGTGACATTTCGGATGAAGAGGCAGGAGCCGTTGCCGGATGCACAACTGAAGATCTACGGACTTCCTTCTTGGCTTCACTATCTAGCCAAATCAGGCAAAGAACCCGATCTTCTCCGTTTCTCAGATAGAGGTTCTGACCAACCGAATGCACGACAATCACATTATGTTTTTTCGGGTGACGGTGAAAATCAACAGGTGAATTAACCCCGTCCACCACCTTGCGTATTGCAAACCAGAGCATAGTGTCAGCCTCTATCTCGTCATATTCGAGATAGGTCCAGTAACCGTCATTCCATATTTGACGGGGCATCATTTTTGCGACTGCGGCTTCAGGGGCGTTTTCAGGCCGCATTGGTAAATAATCATCAACGCTGATCATCATTGGATCGAAAGGAATTTCTCTCAGATATTCCGGTGTTTTTTCGACATTGTTTCCATTTTTGGAAGATCGGCGGAAATCCGTCGATTTATTCAACCCAGATGACGCCGTCCCATCATCTCGAACCTTGTCACGGATAAATACAAAAAAATCTGAAATGGTCTCTGAGTTGTAGGACCATCCTGAGAGAATGAAGAGATAGGTCCGACGGGTCCCGTCCTCGCGAAGTCTGCCAATGGCCGTCATGTTCGTATCCCCGCCGACCTGACCTTCTTTCAGGCTTGCGACCAGCACATTTTTGCGGGTCGGTTCAGACGAACCGTCCACGCGCGGGAAATCAACATGAAAGATACTGCCATCGCCCAGCAGAACATCGTCTATCACTTCGTCTTCGGGGAAATAAATAAAGGTCTGTGCCAGATTCCTTATTTTGATTTCGACCGGACTGTAAGGTTCATGGTCAACGACCAGAACGCCTTTGGCCATCTGGTCATCCGGTTTCCTGATGTCGGGATCATAAAGGGCATCCTGAAGCTGACGAAGATCGATCTCGATTGGCTGTTCTTCGTTTGGGCTAAACAGGCTTCTGTTGCTAACCTGACCGCCGCTACTTGTCCCACCACTGCCCAGCTGATCGATAAATTCAGCCGATGCAGGGGACATCATCAGACACAACAGCAGCAGAAGTCGCACACCGAAATTGATTGCCAGGGGGCATAAATTCCTTACACCGGTCATTCAACAGCCCCCTTGTCGGTCAGTTTGGCTATCTCGATGTCAATCATATGGAAATTGAGTGCATTTTGGTATTTCTGCGCCCACTCTGGCCGATATATCTCATTGAAGGTTGTCCAGATCCTCACGCCCAGTTTCTGGGTATAGTAGGATTCAGGCTGATTTATCTGGCTTCCTCCTTTCTTCATAACCTGACCGACAGGTTGAGCTCCTGCAAAACCTCTATTGTCATAGTCATCGAGCCGGATCTGGTATTCCCAAAGAAAGACCGTCTGTCCATTCTCGACATATGTGTCCATCAGGAAGGGTTCTCGAAGCAGCGTAACCTCACGTGTTTGCCCCGCCTGGACCATTTTTGTAACTTCATCAAGGTTCGCAGCTACATATTGCGCATGAGCATTTTCTTCCATGCGGACAGGAAGATAAGCGCACAACTCATCTGCAAAATTGTCACCGGAAACAAGATCATCGACGCAGCCGGTTTGCCAAATTCTTGCCATCTGGCGGTAATCACTGGTGATCTGAAAATAATAGCGAACAAACTGCGTGGTCTGGATCTCGTTAACAGGCAATTCTTTGCTGTTGCCATGACGCCAAACAGCCTGTTCGATCGAAATGTCACCATTCTCGCGAACGATCATCACAGATGGAACATCCCGACGTAACGGAATGAGAGCTGCCACAGCGCTCGAGAGCACCAGAATAATCCCGATTGATCCGACAAGCAGAAAACACAGGTTTCTGACAACTTTTTCATAGCCTTTGTCGGTATCCCCGGTCCGAAATTCATTAACGCCCGAAGGTAAGCGGTCTCCGGATTTCCGATGAGCATCTTCCGATGGAGTGGCAGACAGGCCTTTGCCGAAATCAACGGATCCCTGCTTTTCTGCTGAAACAGATTTGCGACCAAACATTCCAATCACCCGTAAATTTCATGCATTGTCTCGATCGATCTTCGATCAAGGGGCGCAAGTTGCATTTCAATGCAGGAACAGGGTGAAAGCTTGTAATCATCTGTGGCCCTGCCCGGCCCGATCATGTCATCACTTTCAACAGGCGTCAGCGGATTGGCACAAGCTGATAACAGCAGCAATTGTGCGACAACCAGCATGATACAGGTGCGGGGAGCAAGACGCATGACCTTATCCTCCCAACGCATTTCGCACCTCATCAGGATTGACCCATTCCTTAGAGTTTTGATTGTTATTTGCATTTTCGCCTCCAGCACCGGTTTCAGTGCCAGAACCCGTCGATTTCAGCCAGGGAAGTCCGTCAACAGTCCCGCTACCCTCGGCAGAACCGCCAGCACCGGTCTCTGTTTTGGTCTCGCTTTTCTCCGGCGCGTTCGGATTACTCCAGGAGCCATCCTGACTGCGTGCCTCCTGCTCGCGACTCAGGCGTTGGTTTTCGTTGACTGTGATTGTCTGCATGAGCTTCGTGAGCAGTCTGCTGTTTTGCAATACCGCCAGCGTATCAATGGCCTGAGCGCCTCGAAGGTTGCCATCAGATGTTGCCATCTGTCTGGCTGATTCTGCCAGGTCGGCAATGTCTTTTGCATAGTCGGGAAGATCTTTCATTGTTTCCCAATTGTATTCCATGGCCTGCTTTGTGCTGGCTTCACTGTACCCCTTGGCAGCTCGCTGCTTTTCAGGAACAGAAACATATTGACCAAACATCGTGTCATAAAGACCGATCCCGTCTGCAAGGGTGACATTTTCAAGCCCTCCCCGCTCGATGATCGAGGCCCCGACTTTCGTAAGTTTGAGAAAATCATCGAAATTCATCTGGGTAGCACCGCTGTCCGCAATCATATCGGATAGGGGTCCATCCGATGCATCTCCGGCCGCACTGAAGGCCAGAGACATAGCGGGTGGCACAGCATCACCATAACCTGTCGCCTGCAGGACATCCTCCGTGCGCGCCAGAACTTCGGAAGTTACTTCCCAGGTTTTTTCTGCTGTTGCCAAAACTTCCTTGGAAACGCCCATATCCTTGATGGCCTGCGCCAAATTGGCGCCGTCAAAGACGGCCATGCCGGCATTCGCCTCCTCGATGATGGGGATCAGCCGCATCATCACGCCAGTTTGAAGGACAACGACGGCACCGAGAATTACAGCCAGAGGCTGGCGGTTCGCCTGAACCTTCAGTCGACGAAAAAATACCTTCATTGCACGTCTCCTATGCTGCATCGGCGTCGCGCATGCGCGGAGCCGTTTTGGAATTGACGAATGCTTCGACACACCCCGGATATCCATACCGTTCTTCCATAACTCGGTACTCGTTTGCGGGTTTGTGACCTCCAATGAAGAGCGACAGCAAGTCGCCTTCCGGAGCATTTTTGAGGTTATCCAGATCGGTTTTGAGGATAACCGAGCCCAACGCGCCACTTTCCATTTGACGCTTGACCAGGACGAATCTCTCAAGATCCTGTGTGCTCGTATGACGTCTGGAAATCATGTCGAATTCCCGATGTGTAACATCGAGGGCTTCGCCGTAATGGGCCCATACTGCACGGGTATTGGGCAAAAACATCAGGTTCGCATTTGATTCACGTATCCGGTTGATTGACCCGGTTTCAATCATTTGCTCGATGAATTGTAAGGCTCCGACGATGACACCCCGCTTGCGACGTGCTTCGTCAAGCCATGTGTTGAAAACCTCAACCATCATTTCCGAACCTTCAAGTAACGCCTTGAGCTCATCAAGGATCATCAGCCATGGGCAGCCAGTGCGCGCCACTTCCTTGGAAATCCGGTAATGGATGTAGGGCAGGATCGCTTCTGTCAGTCTTGGGTCAGAAAGAACCTCTTCAAACTCGAAACCGAATATCTGACAGTCATCGTCAAAAATCAGGGTATCCCTGACAGTTTCAGGGCGATCAGGATCAACACGGAAAACGTTACTGTATGTCCCGGTTCCGACGAAATCCCGGAACCTGTCCCGGGCCTCCTGCGTATGAAGGTTCTTATAGAACTCATCCATATGGCGGTGCTTCTTTTCAAGGCCCGCCAAGCCCCTTATGGATTGTTCAATATCCTCAATAACGGCGGTGTCCATCGCATCAACCCGCGCGATGTGATCTCGGAGATAGCGTACAAGCCAGGGCGTTTCCCCTCCCATATCTTCGCGGATATCAAGCTGGAACGGATTCAGGCGACAGACGTCACCGGAAACAGCACCCGAGGTGTGCTGAAGCTGGAAATACCGACCGCCGAGAGCTTTGATGGTGATGTAACTGGCATCCCCACGATCAAATACGAAGCATTTAGTGTCAGGATAATGAGTACTCGATGCCATCAGGAAATTCATCAGGACCGTTTTCCCCCCGCCCGTCTGACCTATGACAAACGTATGTCCGCGGGCAAGATCGCCAGCACTTTCATGCCAGACAAAGCCGTATACCGACTTGTCTACCGTATGAAACAATTGAACCGGCCCCTGCCCCCAGTCACAACGTTCGAGCCCTTGTGAAGGGGACGAAAAGGGCATGAGATCAGCCACGTTCTGGCTTGTCGGATTAACCTTGAAAATATCAATCCAGTGCGGGGGAAGCATGGAGAGCCATCGATAAGGCAATTGTTCATCATTCAGCCGGATCGGCGAAAAATTATCCCGGATAAAAATGGACTCAATGCGCTCTATCCGCTTCCAGACATCTACAGGCGAAACACCCAGAACAAATATGGCCAATTCAAAAGCAACCAGACGCTGGTCTTCAGCCACATTATCCCCTGAAAGACTTTCTTCGAGCATTTCAAACTGGGCTGCCTTTTGACGTCCCGTTTCCCCCGAGAGGAAAGACTTGTTGCGGATGGTTTTAAGAAGTTCTTCGCTGGTTTGACGATCCATCGGATCAATCCATTCGCAAAGCATCAGTTCGCTATCTTCTGCAAGAATTCGACTAATGGTCGCGGTATTGGCAACGGATGCCCAGGTCAGAATGGATACACCGCCAACATAGGTGTCGCTTCCGTTACACGTGAATCTGGCAAGTCCGCGATTATGCTTTCCCGGTCCAGCTGAAGGTTCATCTTCACCCGCAAGGAAATCGGCTTCTGAACGCACAAGAGTATGGGCGAGACGATGGCCGGGAATACCGGATTCTGCCATGGCATTTGTCGCAGTAACCAGAACGCCAGGATTCAGGATTGAAGCCAGCATTTCGAGAAGCTCGGATCGCTCTTCTGGTCGACCTATTGTCAGGATTTCCGGCGAAAAGGGCGACAATACCTGCATAGACATTCTGGTCGCATTTTCCAGTTCTTCGCTTGCTCCGGAACTGCTGCCATCAATTGACAGGATAATATAATGGCTGTTCCGATAGCTCGCTGTGAACAGCGATGCGTAACAGCGTAAAATGGCCTGGAGCCACCGACTGCGCTCCGACTTTTGCCCAGAGGTCATAATGTTCGCATATCGGGTCAGATCGACCCGCTGGCGTCGGGAAATCTTACGCATCTGAACGTTTGTATCCGCAAGACGGAACAAAAGTCCCTTGCGGGCATTTGTCAGATTATAGAGTGCCTCCTCGTCAATCGCGTTGAGATCAACCCCGCCGATTGCAATAATTCTGAAAAGGCTGCCATTCGTGCAACGTACAGTCTGTTTGTCCCGCAATATGCGGTCAAACAGGACATGATCAACCAGACGCTCTCGCTCCTGGACTGGATCGAGCCATTTTCGCAAGGGGGTTCCCAATAAAAGGCCACAAGCAATGGCAGGTATCAGGACCCCTGCAAAATAGGCCAGAAACGTCCAAGCGGCGGGCACACGTGAAATTTCTTCAACAATCATGCGCCAACCTTCCAGCGCGACGCTTTTCTGCGAAGTTTTCGGCCGGCGATCTGGTTGTCTTTGTTTTGATAATGGATTGCCGGAGGCATAAAACGAAGCCTCCAGCAATTTTCAAGGAAAGGATTGCGATAGGTCAGACCACGAAGAATGCCAAGCCAGATTGCCAATCCGCCCCATGGCAGCAGATAGGCCAGATCTCCCACGAACGGGACGATGTTCTGCCAACCAAGTGGCAATGACAGAATGAAACACATCCCGCCCGTCACACCGATGCTCCAGATCATGATGCCCACAGGCCAGCCATATTGTGTGACCGGATATAAAATACTATTCGGAACTGGACTTGACATATTTCGAGATCCTCAGGCCGAAATTGCAATCGACCAGATGACGGTAATGATCGAAGCGCCCATGACAGCGAGGATCAAACCTGCGATCAACCAGCCAAAATGGGCGATGATCTGTTTTCCGCGAACAGTCATAAGAAGAGCCAGTCCGACGAAGACAACGGTGCCAATCGGCTTGCCAAGGTCCCGAATAAGGATCGTCAGGTTATCACTGGTCGTCGTCCCTTTCGTCACCAGCGCTTCTTTCGTTGTCGCTGTTGAACCGGTCAGAGCGAAAGTCGGTTCAATTACAGAAAGCAGAAAAATTGCTGCAATCAGGAATACCGGGAGATAAGGCAGAAGGGCACTGACGCCACGACGCGTCTTGTGATAAAAATCTTGTAACATTGAATGGACCCCAAAAAATTGTTTTGCAAGAACTCTTGCAAATGGCATTCTATTAAAAATCGACTGCAAGGAAAAGTTTATAATGCAAGAAATTTTCAAATCTCTGGCCAAGCCACGATTGCCAGAGGTTCCAAAAGACAAAATCATCAAAAACTCCATCAATCTCTCTGAGCAAAACCATCGTGCCATGACCGAAATCTGCGGTGCGATCCATGGTGTCATTTTGCGAAAAAGAGCAATTGCAGATATTTGCCAAATGCTTGTTGGCAAAGGCGGCCCTGCTGATGAGGCTACCGAAGCTGTTTTGACCTATCTGATGGACCACCCTGACGGGTCAGATGAAGAGCTGGAAAACCAGATCACAAATCATCCCGCCCGTTTTCGTCTTGAAAATGTCGGCGGAATTTATGGTAAGCGGGCCAAGGCCGGGTTCTTTGATGAAAAGCGGTCTGATCTTCTCCGTTCTGCCGCCTTGTATCGTAAAGACCTGTTCCGTGGACGCACTCCGGAACAATGCCGGGCAATCAATGCTTTAATCGTCGGGAGAAAACCGTCTGCAGGCATTGTTTTTGGCATGCTCGTCGAACTCGGACTTGCAACCAGCAAGCGCGAGAACATCAAGCTGGGCAAAGTTCATGAGGAAGAAACGACCAAAACGGCAGCACTCGAAATTCGCTCTTCGGTGTGGCAGGAAGTGAAGCAAATCCATGCGGAAAGCAGCATTGCCAATTATGTCATCGTCGCTGGGTTGCTACGATTTTCCCTTGCTCGCTACGAAACGCGCGATCTTATTCTGGAGGCTTTCATATGTCCGGTAAGAGAGTTGTCACTCAAAAAATGATGGTTCGCCTTCCCGAAGCCTATAATCAGGCATGGAAGCGAGAATTTACCGACAAGCAAAGATTTGCTGGCTTATATCGGGCATGGCAACTGGCCAAGCGCAAACCATACTTCTGGACGCATTTCGCACAGAGAATCACAGAGGGCGAGCCGGGCAAAACCACAAGGCTCACCATGCCAATCGATATCGTCGAATATATAGCTGAAAACAAGTCGACGCTACGCGTGCCTGTCTCCCACAGTGTGTCCGCCTTGCTCTTTCTGGCATTTACCGATCTCAGCAACATATTATATTGCAAGGACATCGATCAGGGTGACGGATTGCATCTGGAAGATGCCGCACCTTCAAATGCAGAGGCAACAGAAGCGGCCTGATTATCTCGGTCGCTTAATTTCCAATTTGCGTCGGACTATTCCTCCAATTCTCCGGGATATATCTTCTGTCAGACCAGATTCACGAATGGCGCGCAACACCTGAACCTTTTCTCGACGCGCCTGAATGACAGGGTTCTCATCTACTGCCCCCTCATCTTTTGTCATATTTCTGACAAGGCGTTCGAGTTTGCGTCCAATATTTCTCAGACCCAGAACAACTTCACTTGCTTCTTCCCAGGACACGTCCATACGCTCCCAGGATTTGGGGCCGCGGTTCACCTCACGTTCAACTTCATCCCAAGCCGTTCCATCAGGCAATCGGTTTCGCAATATCACACGCTTTTTAAGGAACGACCTCTGGCGCTCCAACAGCGTGTCATATTCCTTGCCGGTCCTGGTTTCTCGGCTTTTCTTCCAGGCCATCTCGGAAACAGCGCGCTCAATGGCCCCGTTAGCTCGGATCAGCTTTTCGAGATGAACCTCGACAAGCCAGTTGTGTTGCGCTGTCTCGACCTGTTTACGATCCTTGTCCAGACGTCTTTGGGCGTACTGGGTTGCCACGCCAATATTTCCGAACAACCTGCCATAAAATCTGTCCAGCTTGCGCGTATATCGCCTCGCAGAGGTTCCACACTCGGAATCTTCAAGAAGAAGCTCGAGCCGCGACCTCAGAACTCTGTGGCGTTCATGCAACCACTTCTGCTGATGTTGCCAATCGAGAACCGTTACATATTGTTTGGTTGCTCTGGTTACAGTTTCCAGATACCGGGCCTGTGCAATGCGAATTGCCGTCGTCGACGCTTTATTTTCATTGTCACGAACCGTAAC
Organism: Thalassospira profundimaris; assembly: GCF_003326795.1. GTDB lineage: Bacteria > Pseudomonadota > Alphaproteobacteria > Rhodospirillales > Thalassospiraceae > Thalassospira > Thalassospira profundimaris_C. The sequence goes on from NZ_JPWI01000015.1 coordinate 56,782, forward strand.
TATTCGCCGATCAAGCCTTTCAGCAACAGCCAGTCTTTTGCGGATCCTTTCAATCTCGAACTCTCGATATCGCCAGGCCATTTCAGCTTCCGCAGCCTGTTTGCCCCGGGCTGTAACAATTCCACGACGTTCCAGTCCAACGACTGCACTTCCCAGATGTTGCTGAGGGGGTTTATCTATGCCCATTTCCAGATAGGTTCTGGGGTCCCACAAGCGCTTTACCCCAGATCTTTCAAAAGCTTTGTTTACGATCTTGGCATAGGACGTCCGCAAATCCTTTATAAAGCTCTGTCCTCGCACCTTTTGGTTTTTCATACGGGCAAAAATAGGCTGATCCCAGGAATCCCAACCCAGAAGTGGACGATCATGGAAAAGAAGATGGAGATGATAATTTCTCGGATCAGATTGTTTTTCGGGAAGATGAACAACCCCATGCCATGGCAACCCCATATCGTCCAGAATTGCACCAAGCTGTGACAGTATGTCGCGTCGGCCTTCCGGCCCAATAGCTTCCTCATATGGAAGTTCAGCAATCACTCTGTGCTGAATCCTCTTTCCGCCGCCTTCACGCCGTTCAACGGCATCCCAAAACATTTTCCGGAACTCGGTCTCACCGTGAATATTGCCCACCGAGCTTTCTATACCGGCGGAAAATTCAACCGCATCATCCCTTTCGATATAGGCCTGAAATGCCGCGGCTCCTCCCACACGCAAGCGAGCCCCGTTAAAGGTTGAGACTTCGCGCATTCCGGCAGGAAGAGATTCGTCAAAGCGGAAGGCACCAATCCCGCCAGGGTGGCGAATATTTGGATGATATGTCAAACCGGCTTTTTGGGCCGCGGCAGGCTGACCGACACAGTAACGTTGCGACGCACCGACGGATTGCCAGCCTTTGAGGCTGAAGACAAAGGTTTGACCTCCAGAAGCTGATATCGGTCGGGATGTTTTGAGTGCCGGCACCAATGGGTTGCGACGGGATGCAGCGAACCTTTTAAAATCCCATAGGGGATCAGAATGCAGCAGGCGTTTAATCAACGCCTCCTCCGCCATGGTGACGCGTCCTAATTTGGGCCCGGTGTCTTCACCGCCATCGAGGAGATCATCAAAAAAAATGCGCATCAGTTAAAAGCCATGCATCGGGTCGCAATGGTCTGTATATTGTCTGAGCTGCCTGCCTGAGTCCTGAGAGTGCAAAGGATCAGTGACGGCTTCCCGTCCGGTTTGGATAGATATATCTCCGTGTTACCTGACAGATAATTCAGGCTTACGCTGGCGGGCTCATAACCCTGTCCAAGGAGTGCTGCTATTGTTCTTGTCTCGAGCGTCAGAATTTCCTGGTTCCAGGTCCTGGTTTCCTCAGTCTGGGATGTGCGCGGAGTGATCTTCCCCCCGGCATTGCCCTGATAGGCATTCCAACTGCCTGATTGAGCCAACAACGGTTGGGGCAGAGCGCACAAGCAAATGCTTGCGCCGATTGTCATGATTGATTTCAGCCTCATGCTGCTTCTCCGCTTTTAGTCATGCAACGACTGCACAGATTTGAGGAAGCCCAATGGCAGGTTCCATTATCCGTCAGACAGGCATGCAGATCATGGCACCCGCAGCTGATACAACGACGGACATTTGATAAAGGAAACTCAAGGATTGACACGCCATCGATGACATTGCCGTGTGGCGCCACACGCCCCGCACCCCATTGCTTGAAGAAAACTGCAACGCCAGCTGCTTGGCATTGATCAATGAGATTGCGGACCCATTCATAATTCGCCACCAATGGTTCCGCATCTCCCATCTGCTTGCTTTGCCCACCAATGATGACCCAATCGAGCAGATGCAGCCATTCAGTCAGATCCACCGGGCCCATGATCGGCTCGATGGATAGGCCCCGCACGATCGCTGGCACCGCTGCCAGCTTGGGCATATCCCGATCGACTTCTTCCTGATTGACCATTGTCGCCAGCAACCAGGTATTGCTATAGCCGTGCTCCCAGTCGGCGGGCAGCATTTTAACCGCATTGCCAATCCGTTTGGTTACCAGGATAAAATCAAGATGATTGGTTGTCCGCAGTGTGTTCCAGACATCTTCGCGCCATTCCTCGGGTACTTCATTGTCGAAAATGTCGGAAGCCGAATTCACAAAGAAGCGCTGACGAACACCCAGGCGTGCTGCTTGCTGACTGGCCTTGCGCACTTTCGCGCTAAAACCTTTCACCTTGTGACGAGCTTTGCCTTGCCCCCATTCCACCATATGCAAGCGCTTGGCGAAAAGCGCATCGGCATAGCAAAGATTGCAACCCGGGCCGACTGCTGTGCATCCGATCCAGGCGTTACCGGAATAATGCGTCCATTCAATACCGGATTCACGTATGGCCATAATGTTTCCTTTCCAGTTCCATCAGGAGGACGGGGTATTTGAGAGCAACCTCTGGGGCTTTCGCTTGCAACAGGTCCGCCGATCGAAAGCCGCTCTCAAATCCCGAAACTGGCAGGAATTGCAGTGCCAGTTGTTTTCCGAACATGCTCGGCGAGCTCACGCATCTGTCGAGCTTGCGCTTGCAGCTGCCCTTCAAGTCTACCGCAGCGCTCCTTGGCATCCGCCAATGAGCGGCTTAAACGGGCTACAAGGTTCTGCTGCTCCCGTTTTCGGTCGAGCACCTCCTGGGCATCGGTGTTGTTGCGCAGTGCCGAGAGGAACAGCAGCAACTCGTGATCACGATTTCCGGCAAAACGCATCGCTTCGACCTTGGCGCGATGCTCTTTCCGATGCGGGGAGTTCTCGATATGCAGGCAGAGTTGAGGCTTTATGTGTCCACGGCTATTCACCCAGATCAGGCCCCATTTCTCGGGCAGATCTGCCGGGGAAATGAGCCCTTCCGGACACAGATAGAACCGCCAGTCGCCAACACCGATTGACGGGTCAGCCCGAAAGCCCTTCTTTCGGTCTGCAAGAAAATCCGGGCGGCTGGTTTTAACCTCCACCAGATAAGTTCCCGACCATGGACCGGATGCTCGATATCCCAGCACATCAGGGCTTTCGCCTCCATAGATGCTGCTGATCTCGCGAAGCGCCAAATTGCAGCCAAGTCCACGTGATGAGTGGGCGCGCAACAGCCATTTTCGAGCGACTTCACAAAGCCTGTCATGCTCACTAAGCGTTCGCTCTTGCAGGTCGGCCGGCACTGTCGCCAGACTTTCAGTGCGTCGAACGATGGTCATCAGGATTTCTCCGTAGATGCTGCAATGATGTCCCCTGGCAAGGGCGAGCCCTTTATTGCAGCAGCCTGCTTGGCACGAATGCGAGGGAATTCTTCCCACACGCGCGCAAGTTCATCTTCGCCGGCATGTAGAAGGTCAATGCCAAGAGCAGTGCACAATGTCGCGAGTGTCACCATCGTACCGCCCACTTCCTGATGCGGATCTCCGGTCGGCTTGTTGGACACATGGTGTACAAGCTGAATGATTTCGTCGGCGGTTCCACCAGCTGCCTGATGCAGCTCTATCGCTTCCTCCATGAAGCGATTGCGGCGATGAAAGTGATCAATAGCCGTCTCTACCCCAAAACAGGCCGACGCCCAATCTCCGGCCCGTTTCTGATAATCGCCCTTAAGGTGATCTATCGTGGTCCAGATTTTCTTCGGGCACATGATCGTCAATCTGATGGGATGTTTGTAGGTCGCAAGTTCCTTAAACCAGTTATCCAGTCGCGCACTGCAATTGGCCCGACAGGACGCGGTAACGTTCAGGAATTCCTCAATCCCCACAGTGACGCGCCATCCCATGACTTCAGTGACTTCCTCATCACTGAGCCACCACGTCAGCCCACGGCCACGGTTGATGACAGCATGTTTCCACGGCAATCTGGTTTGAGCGAGAATATATCTCAGCTCAGTCTCACCATCTCGCTCACTAAAGATGCCCTCACCGGTCACTGTTAAAGACTCATCATCATTCGGGACCGGTTCAACCAACACACAAGTAACGCCATCAATCACGCGAGGATCAAATGGAACGGATGCCGTCTCGATTACCTTGGTCATCGCGCACTCCTTTGTGAAAATCGCAATGTGCCGCCCGCGATGTAATGCGCAGACGGCTCCGATCCGATCCATCGACGCCCCAGCTGCTCAGCGGCAAAACACGTTGCAAGCGAACCCGCCATCGGATCGTAAACGAGATCGCCCGGCTCAGTTGTCAGACGGATAAATCGATCAGGCAGCGCCAAAGGCGAGATTGCCGGGTGCGGCTTGATACCAGCCGACTTGCACGCACGGCGATACGCGCTGTGAGGGCCTTCGTGAGATTGCACCTGAAGCACAGACGGAATGGCAGTACCCGAAGTCTTCAAAAAGCCCTGCCCCGCTATCGCGCCGCCAGGGCGCTTGCCAAGGCCTGTACCGCTTGCCAATGCGTTTGCACGCCAGCGCGTCGTGTTCGGGCTTTCTGCCTCACGTACGTTGTCGTTGTTCGATTTGAAGTCCTCCGACTTAGAGAACCACAACACATGCTCGACTGTGTTTTTCAGTCGCTTCTTCTGCACCGATACCCACTGTACCGGCGATGGAAGTTTTGCAGGATTGTGCCAATAATGCTCATCCACCAGGTGCAAGCCGATCCGGTCGATCAGGTCCAACTGGAAGCGTGCGGCATATGGATCCTTGAACGGCTTACCCGCCTCCGAAATCGATCCGATATTCACCACAAGAGATCCGCTGTTGGCCAATAGACCTGACCACAGTTCCGACAGATCGCCCATCCATTTCAGCCAGTCGGCACTCTTCAAGTTTCCGTATTCTTTCGGCTGCAAAAGCGGATAAGGCGGACTTGTGTAGATCAGATCAATGACACCGGGCTCAATAACGGCGGCCGCCTCCTCGGCGGACCCCCAAAGCACCTGTCCAAGCTCGGTCTCCCAGATCGTAAACACAATCCCGGTCTGGTTGTTGGCCAACTTATCCACGGCCTCTTCAGTAATCGCCCAGACACCTCGCCCAGCTGATCGCAACAAACCATCCTCAATAGCACGGTGACGGGCCCAGCGGACACGTTGCTGGAACTTTGAAACCGTTTTGCCTTGCCCGGACTTCACCGTTTCTGACAAGGCGTCGGCGCTCAAGTTAAACTGCGCTTCAAGAGCCTCATACGCATCACGCGCTTGCAGTTTTCCGCCAGCGGCCTGACAGGCTTCAAGCAAAGGAAGAATGAGCTGCTTCTGGGAGGGAATGGTGGTCATCGATGGCGCTCCATCACTTCCTCATTCGCCTCCCCAGCGCCCATCGCCTTCACAAGTTCGAAAAACTTCTTTCGGACACCGGGATCAATGATGCGGTAGTAGGCGCGGACAAGCTCAAGTGTCTCGCGCCGATGCATCGGATCCGCTTCGTGTTTGACATCGGTCTGTCGGCGTTGCTCCGGCGTTTTTTGCTTGATCTCCTCAGGCATATCATCAAAGAAAAAGGAGACCGGAACATCCAGAATCGATGCGAGATCATAAAGGCGCGATGCCCCAATGCGATTGGCGCCCCGCTCATATTTCTGCACCTGCTGAAACGTCAAACCGATGTCACGCCCAAGCTGACTTTGGCTAAGCCCGATCAGCGTTCGACGCAAACGCAGTCTCGCACCGACATGCACATCTACGGGGTTCGATTGACCTTTAATACCGCGTTGTCCGCGAGTGCGCTTTTCTACGGTCACTTCTTTATTCACTTCTTCTCTCCCTGATCAAAGATTATGGGCACAATTACTGCCCTTCATGCTCGATGTTATCACCGTTCAGAGACATGTACGCGTGTGCTTCCACAGCCTCTCTAATCTGGGCGGGCGTGAGCAAGAGCAGAAGGGCAATATCGTTGACCGTAACCTCCGCATTCTGGGCGGCCGATATGACTTGAACGATCAGTGACAATTCCCGCACATCAATTACTGTGCGCGCAAACTGTCGATCCCTCACGAAGATCAGTGTGCCGTCACTCGTTCGCAGTGTTGAACGCCACGTTGCCGCTTGCTCGATGACAAACGTCGTCGTGTTGAAGGCTGCGCGGGCTTCCGAAACCGGTATGTCACGGCCTTGCAGAACAAGCCAGCCTGCCAGAGCTTTTGAGAAGAGATCGATCGAGATACGGCCGCCATTCTCGATGTTCCAGAAGCCATCGTCATCCGGTCCCGTTTCCAAGCCGGTGATCAACATTGTGCCAACATTCATGCCGCGATCTCCTGATAAACCTCAATGTACGAGGATACAGGGCCCGCGATGGGCCGCTCATATGAAATTCGGTACACCATCTGATCAGCATTCCATACACCATAAGAAGCAGACCAGATGGATTGAAAGAGACTTACGGCGCTTGGATGAAATCCAACACTTACGCGACCGATACAGGCCGACACGCCTTCGTCGACGGCATCTTGCTCACTGATGTCACCAAGCCGAACCAGGTCGATTGCTGTGATCCTCATAAAGAGCCGATTGCGCTCAAATGGCATATGCATCGCCGGTACCCATCGAATGCTGTTTGCGGCACCGCGCAGCTCTTCATCCGCGCGATAGCGCACGGCCGAGATCGTGGACCGATCGCGCTCCTGCTTCGTCAGGTCGAAGTAGTCGCCTGACGTTCCATGTTCTGTTGCATAGGTCGCCTGCCATGCCTCGCGAACCCATCCCACAACATTAAGGCGCTGCTTCAACGCCTCCTGCGCATTGCGCAGAATGGCCGAACCAGCCGGTCGCCGGGTGGCGGTTTTAAGACCATCGCAATTGGCACGGACCATCTCTGACGAAAACGGCAACGGCACAAGATAAAACCCGTCATAGCGTGTACAGATCGGATCCAACATAGATGTGTTTCTCCTGCGCTACGATTATTTCGAAGCTTGGAATAATGCCAATTCGTCATCAAAAAGCACGCGGCCCAATCCGATGGCATCGGCAAGGCTGAACGAACTCTTGCCATGAATCAGCCCGGCAAGACGATGACGACTGAGCATCCTGTGTCCTTCCTGGCGGATCGCAGCAGATAAGGAAGAAACTGAAAATCCCCTGCTCAGGCGGGCAGCTTCAATCTTTGCCGGCAACCCTTCTTCCAGGGAGACCAGATTGGCTTCGAGCTTTGGAACAATCGTCGACATTTTCTTGCAATCCTAATTTTCTTGCAAATGAATTTCTTTCAATGTAATACATTTTGGGTAATGCGCCATAACAAATTGGCGATTTGACTGTTTTTTTCTGGCGGGAAGGGATTAGAGATTTGAAATTTCAGACTTTTGACAGATGGCTGTAAGTGAGCATATCGAGGTGTGGTCGCGCTGGGCGTTCATCGGATGGGCGTGGACACGTTGCGCGTTTCTCTTGCAGTGCGTCTATTTCGTCGTTGGTGTGGCTCTTCCTGCTAACGTCGAAACGCTTGCCGATCTGATCAACACCTTTGGCGCCTACTCCCTTCGAACGCTGGGCTACGGTCTCTTCTTCCAATGTGCCGCTTCGCTCTGCGTTGGCGCGATCGCGGTGTGTGTCGTCGTGCTTAGACAGATGTTCATCGATTTCTTTGGAGCCGAGCAAACCTCCGAAACGAACATCCCGTCCGACACCCCTCACGGGCCGACTGTCGACTATGAAGCGCGTGTAACGATGAACGATGTGACGATGAAGCGTGTTTATTCCGGAGGGCCGGATCAACTCGCCGCACTAGGGTTGCGGCCCGCTCCTCGTCGTTCTGATCAATCACGGAAGGGATGAGCGATATGAATATTCTCGACGCGCAACAGTTGGCGGGCGATCTCATCTATCGATATCTGTCGGTGCAGTATCACTGTCGGGACTCTCGGGACCTTGTTCGAACCGGCAGATTCGACGATACCCCTGTCGATGTGGAAGCATTGAACCATGACCTGACAACAATGATGTCAGCGTTTGGCATGTACATGCGCGATCTCGGGATGCTGGCAAACGGACGCTCCCACATTCACCCTGAAAGATCTGATGCCACCCAACTCAACAATGAACTTTATGACACAGCACGGCGCGTGCATCACACCATCAAACATCTCTATTGTCCGCCGCTGTTCCATAAAAGCTCGGCCTGGCAAGACTTCTGCCAACTGGTTGCGCAGATCGCAGGAGAAGAACCCGTGTTCGGGAGAACACGCGACTACAAGCTGTCTCGACAAGACCAGATTGAAGAACTGCTTACTCTGGCGCGTTACACCGGATACAAGGTGTGTTCTTCAAGCTGGCTAAACCGAATGCTCGGCCGCCCGAAACTTACAAGCTGGGGTTGGTTCATTCGCGGTCTTGTCGGCGGCTTATGCGCAGGGGTCGTCTTTGTACTGATCACAAGCTCACTAAAGACGCACAGTATAATCGAGGCCAGTTACCAGATCATTGAACTGTTCTGGATGTGCGTTCCGCTGAGCATGGTCGGTGGCGGTCTGGCCGTTTCGATCTATTGGGTCTTGCATGCTCTTGGCAAGCCCGATTTAAGCATACGGGATCATCCTCCAACCGGGCGCGTCAATCAAGAATCCGGCGCGAAACCCACGGCGGATTACGACAGCCAGATTTCGGCGGCCGATGCAAGTGTGAAGCGCGTCTATACCGGAACACCAGATCAGTTTTCGACAATCGGAATGGACACAGAGCTGAACAGAACGGCCCCCCCCAAGAATGGCGGTTCCTCATGAGCAGTGCTTCAGCTTCCGAAGAATGGTGGTGCGCACACTATCGCGAAAAGGTGATGAACTACCTGCGCTTCCATCGCCAGTTCACCAAGAGCACCATCCGTCGCCATTTTGGGAGCGACCTTGATCGGGAGCGCCTTGATCGGGTCATTCAGGCTTTGGTCGAGGATGGAACCTTACGTGAAAGCGGGCGTCGCTTTTTCTGCCTAAAACCGCCACCACAACTGACCCGCGCGCCCGCAGTTACCGAGCAAACCCGTGCCGAGTTCGCAGCAAAAAGTGGCCCTGAAAAGCAGGCTATCGCGGCAGCTGGTGATCTGCGTCGTCAAGCGACGTCGGCTGCGGAGAAACGTCAGCAACGGCGCATGGCGCGTCGTCGCCTTCCCTCACTCGGAGGACCTTGCCAATGACAGATAAAGTGGACACCACCTACCTTGCCTTTTCCTGGGCGGCCATTGCTTGTGCTGAAACATTTTTGCATAGCCTGTCGCGCAATAGCCCAAAGGCACGCTCTCATGCAGAACTGCTGATCGAGTTTGTGAAGGTCGGTAAACTCGGTGCTGCACCAAGTCACTATATCAACACCGTCGTCAGGCAGTATCCCGATCTCGCGATCCATCAGACAAGAGCGAACCGCGAGCTTCAGAAACTGCAAACAAACCCGCCCCGCAAGGCCGCAGAATAGACAAGGCCCCGTAGCTTAGCGGTCAAAAGCTGTCGACTCATAACCGAAGGAGCGCAGGTTCGAATCCTGCCGGGGCTACCAACACACTACGGAGATCCTCAATGAATAACATCGCATCCGGCCCGGGCAAGATTACGGCCGACACCATTTGTCTCGATAGTTCGGAATCCAATGGTTTCATTGACAGAAACTTCGTCCTGACGAACCGGGAATATTATCGGGCAATGTGGACCGCTATTCTGGAACGGGCGCGCGAACTCAAACTTGAATTTCGCTCCAACGCGGGTGGCCAAGCAATCACATACGATTACTACCTCGAATATGACGACGTAATGGAGTTGGTATTTGCGCTCTCTTCCGCCCAGGACATGCACCTATATGGCAAAGTTCTGGAAGCTGAAAGCCCGACCGCCTATCGCTGTCTTGTCGAGATACTCAAATCCGCTGCCTTGCAAGGATATGCTTTCCGGCCTGCGGATTAGGGAGAACCATCATGACTAATCTTCAATCAAACCCGCGACAGAAAGCACAAGAAATTCTGTTCGCGTGGTTCGCGTTTCAACGGTCGCTGGGATCACGCATCAAGATCGCAGTCGATGCCATTGAACCACAAGCAAACACCGACCTGATCATTCGCCTTCTTGCCGATATGGCAGCACAGCTTGATAACCTTCCCGAAATCATCTCGGGCAAGTTGCCATTCCAGGATGAAACCGCTGGCGGGGCAGCCCTATCCTCTGTACTCCGAGAAGAATGCAAAGGCATTCATAATCGAATTCAATCGCTCGACGTCCCGGCAAGATGGGTGGACCCACTGGACCGGGATAACACCTGGCCGCTTTGGAAAAAGTTCTGTGATCTTGTTGCAGATTACATTGATGCGAAAAGGGTCTATGGCCAGTTCATTTCCAATGAACAGGACGCTTCAAAATGGCGCGAGCTTTTATTGCGCCTTGTCGACCCCAGTCTTGGAACAATCATCGGACCTTCCAGACTGAAACACTGGCTCGGTGTTAAGCACATTCAGATCAAATTGCCCGATATAAGCACGAACCCACCTAAAGGTCGTGGCCCTTTCACTATCGACGAAACCGACCATGAGTTTCTTAAACGAAAGGCACGCCAGCAGGTCGTTGACAATGGGGATGTCTACAAACTGGAAAGGTCTAAACCATGACCGCCAAATGCACGATCAACGGTCACGGCTTCCAGTTCCTGTTCGACGCCCTCCTCAACAACGCCTATGCCAAGTTGAAAAGGCAAAAGTTGCCATCCAGATCGAAACGGCTCCGGCTTCCCTTCGGCCGGATGACACAATCTTTCACGAAAACAGCACACTGGCAGAGACAGATCTGCAGTCCATTCTCTGGTTGATGCCAGCATCACGCTACGGGGCTTTCGATCACCTGATCGATGCCCTGCCCTATCGCAAGGACGATCGGGCCAATACCTTTGGTGATCTCGCCTGGATCCTTAAGCAGTATTTCCTGATCCGGATTAAAAAGCGACAGGATCTCGCCGATGAAATGCTTTTTGAGCATGTTGGCCAACCGTCAGGCACCTTTTCTGCCGAAACACCGGCGCAACCGGCGGTCACCGGCATTGCGGCCGACAAGGACTGGTATGATGGCAAGGGTTCGACCGGGTCACCGCATGTGCGAACGGAACGGCTTAAGCGACTGGCGGGAAAATGGCTTCAGGCGAAAGACGCTGCAACGTGGCTTGATGGCTGGAATGACGAGCTCCAGAACAGTCCGCTTGGCGCGTCCTTCTTCTCGGCCAGCGCCTATATTCGCGCTCAGGAACTCTTGCGCGATGAAGCAGATCGCAAAGATCTGCAATTGCCGCTTTGAAGTTACGACAATAATATCTCCTCATCCATCATTCGAGACAGGTCGTCCAACCCTTGTTAACACCTTACATCCCTCATCCAGACTTTCTGATTTCTGTCGCCCCATCCGATCCTGAGGATCCTGCATCCGGGAAATGGATGCTGCATGTAAATCCGCGCGAAGAGCGGTTTAAAGCATCCGACGGCAGTCTATATGAAAGCAAACTCTATATTCGATATGCTGTCGTCAGCAGGAACTGGTATGAACGCCCGGTCCCCTACAAGTATTTCGACGCCATCTATAACGCCCACCAGAAATCCCTGGCCGTGGTAGCCAATGTCCTGTTTCTGGACCCTGATGAATTACGGGGTTACGGCATTGGCAGTTGCCTGATGAACAGGATCATTGACTGGGCACAGGAATGGCCAGAGGCAAAAGTTTCCCCGATAGACATCTTTGACCCAGACCCTTTGACCGTTGCCCGCCGCAAGAATTTTTACGAAAAATTCGGACTGGAATTTGAGTTGATCAAGGGCAGACCAGTCATGAAACACATTCTGGTCAAAGATCTGAAAAAATCTGAAAGCGGTGCTTCGAACCTGATTCATGATCTACCGGTCGGACTGATGAAGATTTGCCAGACAAAGGATCAGCTTGAACGTGATCTTGCCCATAAAACCAGAGAATATGATCATCTGCGAGATTTCCGAAACGTCTTTACAGACAAGCCCTTTCTGACAGGCCTTTCATACTGGTTTTCAAAAAACCTCTACCGCCTGATGCTGTATGGCTTACTCTTAATCATTGGGGCAAGTTTCTGGTTCAGCCTGACATAAGCCGAGCCTGAAACGAGCACGGCTCCTCTCCAAGCGGACCAACCTTCAAACCTAGTTTGCCGACGAAATGAACAAGCGCGAAACAAAGCCCCTTCATCTACTGATTGACGGTGACCAGATATCTTCGGCGGCTATACCCGCCATTCTGCAAGCGCTTTATGACCATGCTTACCAAATGGTCTGGCCGGTTTATGTCTATTGCAACGAAAAAGCGGAAGCATGGTCAGGTGTAATGTCAGTCGAACAGCTTGAGCTTACAGTCGCCCCCCAGATCCGGGATGCTGCAGATATCGCAATTACCCTGCAAGCCGGACGGCTCATCGAACGCGGGGCCAATTGTATCGCGATTGCATCAGCTGATCGCTTGTTCATGACTACCTTTGCGCTCTTCAGGAGCTACGACATAGAAGCTGTGGCCATCTGTCCGGCAAAAAACATCATGCGCAAGCAATTGGCATTACATGCAGATAAATGCATCCTGTTTCACAATATCAGAGACAGTGCCCGCGGTTCTCCAGCCGGTGTAGCCCCTCCACCGAAACAAGAACCAGTTGCTGAAGATTTGCGAGAGCTTCTTGAGCAGCTATGCGGCCAAGATCATATGGTTGAACTACAAACCATCGGGGATTTCGCCGCTCAACTCGGGATCCGTTACAGTGCCAGCCTGAGCAAGCAGATCGGGCGCTTACCCGACTGGGAAGTGGTCAAGAGCCATCGGGTGCTCTACGCAAAAAAATCCGCTTGCAAATAACCGTAACTGAACTGTTTGGCAATCATGTTGGCGCTTGCCAAATTTACGTTTGGCGGCGCGCTATCACAGATATCAAGACTGTCCTGTGTTTCTCTACTATCGGGCAATCCGCCCGAACAGCACAGGAGGGAACAGAATGGTCAAACCGGATCTGGAACAACTTCTTCAACAAGCACTCAAACTGGCACGGAAAGATCAGAATTATCGTTTCGTCGCCTGCTACCTCAAGGCAGCTCTTGAAACTGCCCGTGAGTGCAAAGAGATGACGAAATCATCCTGACCGGTATTGGCCGCGAGCAAATATAGAGGCTGCCCGGCAAAGGTCGGGCAACCTTTCTATCTCAACCGGTTTTGCAAAGACCTAGCCTTCGAAGCTACCTGGCCAAATCTTGCGGGCCGATTGCAGAAGCCTCTGACCTTCAATGTAAACAGTGAGGATGTCTTGCCTGAGTAACGCACGGGAATGCATGGTTTCGATACGCACCCAGTAAAGCCTTTGTAGACTTTCACGCACATCTTCCTGGCGATGCCACAAGGCCGAAAAGACTTCCTTCCAATTATCACGACGCTCGATGATCTTCTGGTAATCGGTGAAGTCCGCATAGTCGATAAGCGGGCCCTTCCGTCGCCCAGCCTTGACGGCTTTCTGTTGCTTGTCCAGCCATGTATCATACATGCGGTTTGGCAACCGATGTCGTGGCCATCCCGGGCCAAATGTCTCTTCCATTACATGAGCGATGAGCCGCCGTATGCCGCATTCAAGAACAAAGAGCCAGTTATAAGCCTGACGGGACAAATCACCGTCGGGAAGCTTGCCAATCAAGGGCACAGGGGCAAAAGTTCCGAAGATATCTTCAAGAATCATGGCGGGTTGTCGAATGCCGGTTGTATCGACGATTTCAACGAAACTTTCGTCTTCGCCCTCAACCAGTTCATCATCAAAGCCGTGATCCCGATATGTCTCCTCACGAGATAAAACAGCCTGATCTACAGAGAACTGAACCGGATCACGCCAGTCTCCGAGCTCGTCTCGCATGGCTTCAACCATGCCGGGGCTGTAGCTGTCAGGCTGCCGGACAAGATCCCCGATGGTCTGAAGTTTTACCAGTCCCGCTATGGCATGTTCGGCTTTGGCAATTTCGAGCAGAACCGGATTAAACTCTGCTAGTCGGGATTGAAGATTGACCGCGAAAAGTCCGACATTCTGCGCTGCAGCCATCAGCGGGCTGTCGTGAAGCTTCTCCAATGCTGCTCCTATACGGACGATCTCTGGAGATTTCGCAAACTGCTGATAGGTCAGACCAATTCTTTGGATTTTTTCAAACACCGGCTCCCAATCCAGCCCGCGATAGGGATCAATCATGCGCTCGACGTCCAGGCGCAATTTTTCGCTGGCAGTAGCTGCCCGCCCCAATGCGGACATCTGGATGGATCGCTCTGCAAACTCACTCAAGGGGGAAGCACTTGATTTTATCGCTTGCTGCAACCGATCTGTTGCCCGCGGAGGCTCTGTCTTTTCACTTGGTTGATCGTCGTTCGATGTCATCTGTATCCAATCCCGGCATTAAACGAATATGGGAACCTGAACATCCGTTTTGGCACCCAAACCCCTCTTTGGCATAGAAACTTATGAGAGCAGATATTCCGTCTCATAAACATTAACTTTCGAGGATTTAAGTATGACACGATCAGTTAAAGATACAAACTACGACCAGATATCCGGCATTTTCGCTGATGTTCGGCAAGGGGTTCTCACCCCGTAGCGTTATCCTCACTGTCCTTCTGTCAAATCGCCAATTTGTTATGGCGCATTACCCAAAATGGAACTGATTGACAGAATTCAGGGGGACGACCTCTGCCATCTTCATAAATTGATATTTGCAAAATTTCTTGCAATATAATATTTTCGATGTCGTTACCTGACTTCAGCGACATGAAAGGCTCAGCATGAACAGTCCCTCCGCCTCTTTGGCTGAACCGGTGGCAAAATGATCGACCGGGTATCTGTTCTCATTCTGACCTCTGTGTCGATCGGCAATCTGTTGATGCCTCACAATGCAAAACTGCTCGGCGCGACCGGGCTTGTCTGGTGCATTTTTTTAGCCGGTCGGACAGTTTTATATCGGTCTCGTGACGTCAAGAAACGCATTCGGGATGGAGACAGCCCGTCATTTCTGTTTCGCATCAGCTTTGACACCAAAAAGGATTGAGCCCAATGGATAATAACGAACAGATCTCCATCGATCAGAAATCCCCGACTACGGGCGAGACAACGCCGCATGCTCAGCGCCGGAGCAGATCTGCGGCGAAGCGCGACAGTGTCTCAACTGCCCGTGACCGTCTGAATACCGCAATCAGGGCGGCAGAAGATCAGCTTGAGAAAATCCGCGAATGGGTCACTGAACATGATCCGGCAAATGCCATCTCTCCTGCAACCCAGGCAGCCACTCTGACCAATCAGCTTGGCACCAGACTTGACAAGATTGCCGATGCGCATTCGAGCCTGACGAAAATACGTCAGAAAGCCGCGACAACAACACTTGCATCCGCCGTTTCGGTTATCGATCCGAACATTGATCTGGGCCAGATCGAACAGCTGATCAAAAGCGGTGCGACCGGCGATGAAATTGCCAAGGCTTTGGCGGCCAAACTGACGGAATCGCGGCATGACTGATCAGGAATATGGCATAACCCGTGAAGAGGAAGCCCGGCACACGGCGCTTCAGGAGATTTCACGCCCCCCCAAGGATGATGACATTCCTGTCGTACTGGCCGACATAACTGACTGGATGAAACGGCAAGGGGCCGTTCTCACACATGAAGACAGCTATCAGCTGCAGTCCCAGATTTTGCAGCTTGGCCAGCCGGGTTACTATCCCTGGCTTATTCGTGCCTTTGCCGACTGTGCACGCATTGCGCGCGAGAAACCGGTCCGTGACTTGCGTAAGGAAAAAAAGTCGCGCGACAGTTTCCAGTTGCTCTGTTTCATTCTGGCCGTCTGTCTGGGGGCGATTTCGTTCATGCCGACCAATCCCTGGGTTTATGCCTGTGCTCTTCCACCCGGACTGATCTCTTTGTGGTTTTTGATTAAACAGGCCCGGGGGAAATAGGCATGGATTACATCGCCGATTTCTTCAACGAACTTTACCAGATCAAATACGCTTTCGCGACCGGCGTATATACCACCCTTGGTCCGCCGATGCTCACGCTATTGCGAAGCGGAAGTTCGCTTTACATCATCCTGATCGCGGTCATGATGATTGCGCAACCGCAGAAAGGGAAGGAAAGACTTGAAGGGCTTGCCTATTCGATCCTGGCTGTTATCGCCGCGATCTTCCTGCTGAACCAGACAGGTGGAACGGCACTTGTCCTGAATGTTTTCTGGGCAATTGAGGATATGTCTCTCGGGATTGCCATTGAAATGCTGCGCAAGCTGCCGACTTATGGCCAGGCACTCGCCTTGCCATATCCGATCGACACCGCGACAGCAACAATTCAAGTCGGTGGCGAAACGATCGTCAATGGCTACGCGGTTCTTGCGGCGCTTATCGAAGACCAAATGTTTGGTATTCTTGGGCTCATGGCACAGGTGGCTTATGGTAATGGCACTATTTTGACTCCTGCCACTATTGTCAGGGCATTAATGTCGATAATTGGCATGCTGCCCTTCATATTCGTGCTCGGCATTTTTGCCGCCTTCATGGCGGAAGCGATGTTCAAATATGTGGCCATGAGTACGGCTGCACCCATCCTGATCGCTCTTTTTCCCTTCAAGTTCTTTCGCCCTTTCAGCACAGCCGGCATCCGCATCCTGATTGGAGCCTTTTTCACCATCATATTTGCTGCCGGCGCCATGGGCTTCACCATGGTTGCAGTTGATAACTTTAAAGGTCGTCTGAGCACCAAACTTGAAGCCGCACAACAGGCAGGCAGCGGAACGATAAGATATCGTTTATGGTGTGAAAACAGCTCTACGATTTATACTGGTGCCTGGCCAGAAGAGGGTTATGAGGCATTCAAATGGTATGGAAAAGGTGACGTAGAAGAAATGTCGCCCGAACAATGTGCAGAAGCACTACGTCTATCTAATGTTGGTGCTTGGATTGTTTTTGAGAAGGAATTCTTAACTCTTGTCGTTATTGGTTTCTTGTCAGTTTTGCTCCATTTGTCGGCCAAAACCCTTGCCTCCAATATTTCTGGCGCCAATGACGGGCCTGGACCGGCTGCAGCCGTCGTGATGGCTGCAAAAACTGCTGCCATGGGCGGCGCCGGCATTGCCATGCGCTATGGTGGAGGTACGCTCTTCGGTCAAGGCGGTGCAGGTAACAGCATTTCCAGCCTGATGAATAAAAGCGAAATTGGTCAAACACTTCATAACCATGGGCTTGTGGGCAGCGCAGCCTCAGCCATCAATCCCTTCAAAGGAGCTCCACCGACATCGCAAAACACTAGTTCTTCTGCAGGCTTTGGCAATATTGGCACTGACCGCTTTTCAACCGGAGGCGGTAATGGCAGTATGATGGGATCACAAAAAGAGCAGCAGCAATTTGCTGATATCATCACAAAATCATTTGCACAGGCCCTTCGGCAATCCGGCGTAGGTCGCGACCGAAACGGCCTATGATTTTTAGGAATTATGCCATGCGCAAGATAGTTACACTTCTCCCTCTTATATTACTGCTCAACGCATGCTGGTTCGATACAGCTCCAGAGTTGTATCGCGTAGACGTTGTTTTTCAGGAGAACGGAAAACTCACCTCCGGGCATTCACAAGCAGTTTGTGATTTCAGAGGTCAAACTGCCACACGACAATGCTCTGTTAAGCTTGTGATTAAAGACACACATTTAAATCCTTCCGGAGCAGGACAGTATAAGGCAAAAATCGACCAGATGTTCGCTGACCCGGCTTACGCAAAATCAGAATATGCTACTGCCTTCTCAAAACACGAAGAAATTGCTTTGTCGCTTGAACTCTCTGCACATGGCCGTAAAGAGAACCGGTACAATCTGATCGTAAATGGAGATCTGCCATGGTCCTGGTCAAATCAAGCAACAGCAACAAATGAACTTGGCCAGAAAGTTGTGGTCGTAACAGACAGCGAACTCAGAGACGGAAGAAATCTAAGTTTTGAACCAAATCCAGCTCCGTATATTAAGCTGTATAACGATGCCTACAATGAATTTTTTAATAGAAAATCCGGGTGTTATACCGGGGATGTGAATGGATGCAAAATCATTGAATTCATAGGTATGCAAGTGACGGTTCCCTATCAACCGGCAAATGTGACCATCACCTGGACACCAATCGATGAAGATGATCTCAGTCATACCGATAAGGTGAGCTGATGAACATTAATGCCATGCGCAAATTTATGACCCTTCTGCCTCTTACATTACTGCTGAGTGCATGCTGGTGGGATGATGCGCCTGAACTTTACAGTGTTGACGTTGAATTCTCTGAAGAGGGTGGTTCTTTATCGGCGAAGACAAGTTCAGTTTGTGATTTTAGAGCTCAAACATCATCAAGAACCTGTGAAATAAACCTTCCACTCGAAAATCATCACCTTCAGCTGATCGGAGTTGGCCGATATGCTGAAGGAAACTCTCGGATGTTTATCGACCCGAATTTTGAACGCACAAAATATGCAGAATTCACCAAACAGCACATCGCTATGCCATTAACAATCTTGATTTCTGCGCATGGAAGGAAGGAGAATCGATACGGCATTAACTTGGATGGATTGATCCCGTATGGCTTAAACTCTTCATCTGTCGCTAAAGACGATCTTGGAAGACAAGTCGCTATTGCCACAGATGAAAACCTTAGAAATTCATATGTCATCGATCTTTCTCCAATGCCCGAGGAATACCTCAAGCACTGGTCAAACATTTATAACGAACAATTCAATCGCGAGTTCAGTTGCTACAACGGTGACCCCGGAGGATGCAAATTGCTGGATCAAGTGGCAGTTTCAGAAGCCCAACCATTCAAACCAGCAACCCTGACCATCACCTGGACGCCAATCGACGAAGATGATCTCAGCCACACCGATAAGGTGAGCTGATGGCTGTTCTTGTCAATCCGCACCCTGATCCCGGCAATCTCATTGAACAGCAGCTGGCAGGCCTGCCAGATCACTGGATTGTCGTTAAAGCAGGAGCTGGATGGGCAAGTCTCGAACCAACCCGGGGATGGTATGAAATCGATGCCATCCCGGAAGATATCAAAGTCAACCTGCCTCCTGCCGCCGGGCAGCTCAACAGCCATTTTCTGCCCCAGCTCATCGCGCAAAATATAGAAAACATGCCAGGCAATATCGACAACCTGCCGATCGGCTGGTTTGATGATGCATGTGCCGTGCTGACATCTGCCAAGCCGGAAACGCCACCAGCGGCAAAAAGCAGCACCACTTCGCGAAAACGAACACGTCGCAATCCGGAAGCTCTTAAAGCCATCCGTCTTGAATTACAGAATGCTCTGGCCGGGCTGTATGAGGATCCCGGCGCGGCATGCGCCAGAATTGAAAGAGCACTGCAACGGGATGACAGCACTTTCATCCTCACATTGCTCAACCATAATCCGGATCATTTTGGCAGCACCCATTCGATCAAAAGACGCTGGTGGCATCCGGATATCGAAATACATCTCCAAGCACTTGAGGATTTGTCGTCATGATCCCCCTTATTGCAGCCTTGTTTTGCGCATCGGTCGCAAGTTTTCTGTCGGGCTGGGCGATCCTTGCCCTGTTTGGGATCAACTGGCTTAATCCAGATCATCGCGCAGGCCTGGCAGATCTGGCAGGTTGGCCGCTGGAGGCTTACAGCCTCGGTCATTTATGGCTGACTGCGGCCCATCTGCTTGGCCTGATCACCATTTGCACATGCCTCTTCCTTGGTTGGAAATTTCTTGCCGAACCTTTCCGCATCCTGTTCCGCCAGACGCCCAAACTCATCTATCTGGCCTATCCTGTCGCTTTTCTCTGGAACAAGGCTGGAAAGCTCATCGCAAGGATGATCCGGATCAGAGTTCCCAAACCGCGCATCGAGGCACGTATTGAATGGAATGCCTCGGCCGCGGTCAATCGAACCGAAAATGTTTCTCCTGAAAGAGCGCCGGTAACCCTGACACTCGACCCGCCAGCTTCCAAACCGGTTGCAAGTCAACCAGATGCAGCGGAGCGTAATGACCCGTCCGGACAGGACGTAAATGTTGATGCTGAAAGAATGGCATCTCAGGAAACCGGACTTGTCTATTCCGACCCGATGGCGGAACTTGAGCCAGCACCCGAACGCCCGGAAGCACCGGTATCAAAACCTGTTCTGGATCCGGAAGCCGGACTGCCTTTTGCAATCGATCAGTTGCGCGAGCTTGGTTACGAAACCAGGGTCAATTTGCAAGTCAATGCTGCTGACGGCGGATTTGTTCCCGATATCTTTGATGCGGACCCCAAGGCAAGCGTTCAGCTTGTCGCCATCGATGCCGAAACCATCTATCTGATCGAGACCGTCGATCTGGGCAATATGCAATGGTCTGTTCAGACAATGGCGGACATGCATGACGCTTCCTGGACCGATGCAGAATGGACCAGCCCGTCCGGCACGATGGCCTGCCCGGCCACCCGACTTGCCAGATCACGGGAACGATTCAATTCGGCCCTGCTCGCCAGATTGAATATGAATGAATCATCCCTGATCAGCCTGTTGCTCCTTCGCAACGGGTCGCTCGCTGATCCCGAAGTCCTAGCCCGCTTCACAGATGCAGAAGATATTGAACTTGCCTGGTTCGACACCGCCAGCGATATCGACAAAATTGTTGATCCTGCAGAAGGAAAGATGGCGCCATTCCTCCTGAACATTCTGACCCAACCAGCTCGCAACGCTGCCTGACAGGGAAGGCGCCTTATACAGATAAGGCGCCTGTGGCGCACGCGCGCAACCGTATCATACGATCCAAATGCCCTGCCTATTAAGTCTGATATACTGGACATTTTAAGAGAATTGATCCAATATGTCCTGTATATTGGACAAAGGCACAGGAAATGGATATCTTCGATATCGGTGAACTCATCCGACAGCACAGAAAATCCCGCGGCATGCGACAGGCAGCCCTTGCCAGCAAAGCCGGCATTGCCCGTTCAACCCTGGTTGCGCTGGAAAACGGAAGCCTGCCGGAGCTTGGATTTGGCAAAATATGTTCCCTGCTCGCAGTATTGGAGCTGGATATCACGATTGCTCCGGCCAGAGCCAGACGGCCGACACTGGAAGATTTGAGAAATGATCCGGATATGGAGTGACGACAAAAAAGCAGGCCTCCTGGAGCGCCGCAATCTTCGCGGCAGCACATTTGCCTATGATCATGCTGCCGAACCGGAACGTGCAGTCTCAATGACGATGCCTGTCAGGCTTGAGTCCTGGAATGATGATCATCACTTGCTGCCCGTTTTCGAGATGAATCTGCCTGAAGGCTATCTCAGGGAGCGCTTGCGCCAGCAATTTGCCAAGGCACTGGGACATTTCGACGATTTCGACCTTCTCGGCGTTTCCGGACGCACCCAGATGGGACGTTTGCGCTATACAGGGGCAGACGAAAGCCTGACGGAAGATGTGCCGTTCCAGTCCGTCGATGAAATTCTTAAAAGCCGGCGCGATGGCACGTTGTTTGACGACCTTCTTGAGAAATTCACACTCTATTCCGGGATCAGCGGGGTTCAGCCGAAAGTTCTGGTCCGCGACAATATGAGCGAAACAGGCGCCCGCCTCTCCCAGAGCTTCCGGGGGGCAACCCATATTGTTAAGCTCTGGGACCCAAGAGAATATCCCGAGCTGGCGGCAAATGAATATTTCTGCCTGCGCGCGGCCGAAAATGCCGGGCTCTCCGTACCGAAATTTCAGCTATCCGAAGGTGGCGAAGCATTGGTGCTTGATCGCTTCGATCTTCAACCCGATGGCAGTTATCTCGGCATGGAAGATTTTGCTGTGCTCAATGGGCGCGGTACCGCAGACAAATACCGGGGCAGCTATGAAACCGCCATTATCAGTCGGGCAAAGGACTATCTGGGGGAAACGCAGTTTCGCAGTCAGGGACCCGCGCTCTTCAAACTGCTGGCGCTGAACGCCATTTTGCGGAACGGAGATGCACATCTGAAGAACTTCGCCCTGACATATCCCTCGGTCGAGGCGACCCCGTCTCTGGCACCGGTCTATGACGTGGTAACAACCTCGGCCTACCTCCCCAGAGACCAGATGGCCCTTACCATCGATGGCAGCACCAAATGGCCCGACCGGGAGAAGCTCATCACCCTGGGGCGACGGCTCGGCCTTTCACCTGCCGCTGCCGGTGAGATGATTGACCAGGTGGCCGAGGCGGTTGACCGGACCCGATCCGAGGTTCGCAGCTACATGAAAGACAGACCCTCATTCCAGGAAATCGGTGACCGTATGCTCTCGGCATGGGAAGAGGGCCTTCAGCACAGTGCCGGCCACGTGCCAACCCTTATCGATCCGGGACCACCTCAAACCTCCCTATCCGCTCCTGATCAAAGCAAATCCGAGACCTTCAGACTGCCTGAGACAGGCGATCAGGCACAGTTGAAGGACTTGAAGGTGAAAATGGCAAGGCGCGATAGTGACGACCTCCTGTCGATTGTCGAGAACAACCGCCAGCGCATCTCTTCAATCAAGGATCAGGGAGAAGGCATTACTTCCTCGACCCGCATCGAGCGCCGCGAACTCGAGGCAGGTCTGTCGCTTTTGCGCCAGACCCTCGGCGCGCGCGGGATCGAGACTGGCCGAAAGAAGGAACAAAGGGAAAATTCCCCCTCGCGCACCCGCGGAAGGGGACGGCGCCGATAATACAGGACAGTTGCGCACAGGCACTATTTACCAACTTTCTTGTGTCATCACGTCTTCAGGTTCCCTAAAGTCTCAAGAAATCACAATGGATAGAGAGAATGCTGATATGAGTGAGAAGGATGTCTGGTACCACGGCACCATTTTCGGATTTACCGAATTCGCGCCCTTGGCCCATTTCGGAACCCGCAAGGCAGCCTTGATGGCAATCATCCGGCAAATTGTCGACAACAGTGCAAACCGTGACCGGAAACTCCCATATAACGTTTTCCCTGTTATCGCCCCGACCCTGTTCCAGATTGATTTTGACCCGTCAGCCGTTCCATCGACCAAACAAGATCCGGGCAGCCCGGGCATTCTTGGCATGGCCCGGGCCCTTGACGAGCTCGCCTGCAAAACAGCAAATGAACAATACTGGCAGAAATATCGGGATCTCAGGGATGGCGGACATCTGGGAGATGACGCCGATGAATCGCTCTATGGCCGTCTGGATTTGCTCGAAGAAGATTTTGCGGCCGAAGGCATTAATGCTTTTACCTATCCGAACACCGTCGAGGATCGTGGCAATCAATCTCTTGTGCTAGTAAAGGCATCCGCAATCTTCCCCAAACCAGCCACTGAAACCGTTACCAAAAGTGAGCTTTTGTCCGTTCTCGATGACACCAGCTTTTGGTCATCCAATGCCTGTTATGGCAAAAGCTTTACAGAGATCTTCGACGATCTTTATCCGAACGCTACCTGACCTGCATGTCACACATGTCATCAGAAGAACTGATCCTTCAGGTGTGCAATCCGCGCGACCCTGAAGGGCCGGTTCAGGCCTGGGTGGCTGTACGCATAGAGGCAAAAGACGACGAGATTGACATCCATTGTACATTTCAGCATTGCCTGATCTTTGATCAGTATGGCAGTGCCGATGTAACCTATGGCGCAGACAGAACAAACCGCGGTCTCCGCCTGGCAGGGAAATGCGATACAGGTTTTTTCGAGATCCCTGACGAATTCCAGAGCCTGAGAATTGGCTGCTGGATCATGTCACGTATCATTGACTGGGCGTTTCAGTGGCCCGATACGGATGTTGTCCCGATCTGGCTGGGACCAGCCAATGCAGAAGGGGTCAATCGCGAAAGACGGTACCGTTTCTGGACCGCTTGCGGTTACCGGTTCGAAGCCGAGAATATTGTGCATGGATATTCCCTACCCTGCCAGGTTCGCGACATGACCGCTCCGATGAAGTGGCAGGAAAATATCACCGTCATGACTACAGACGCGTTTCAGAGCCATTTCAATCGTCGAAAAAGAGAACTTGCTGTTCTTTCACAGCAACATGACTGGTTGAAACGTCATCCGGTCCTTTATGGGCTGGGACGATCACTTTTTACATTTTGCTGCCCGCCCGGCGAGGCTGACATCCCCCCCGAACCAGCCATAAGAGACAGTGCCCCCAAGGATGTTTTCAAAGGCATTCAAGAGGTAGAGTGTGATATTCACTGGCATCAAAGAAAACTAAGCCGCATCGAAGCTGCCCCCTTTGGCCATCTTCTGGAAACCCATAAGGAGTTCATGGATATTGCAAGATTGATGGGGCTGTTCTGTCTGATTGCAGGTGTTTTCTTCGGGCTCTTGATGTTAGCCGGCACTTGAATGACAAACAGAGACATCTCTGGTTAACCGATAACGGTTATCTGGAAGTTACTGTCTGCAGATATCTTGAAACGCTCACTTTGCCGACACCCGAACATTGCCCTTTCCTTAATTGATAAATATCCATTTTTATGCAACTACAGGTTAAATGCACTACTTATAATGTAAAATTTAGATCAAGAGTTGGGGGATTGGACAAATGTCCCGGGCAAATTGGACACTTCTTTTTACATTGACGCTATTCTCAATCGCCCCCGCTCAGGCCAGTTGGCTTAGCGAGATTACAGGCGTTGAGATCGATCTCAACAGAGGCACGGTGATCCTGAAGCCGCCAAATATTGGCGCAATCCCGGAAGCGATCCAGAATTTACCTAAAGACGTCGGCCAGGCCCTGCTTAATCCGGCCGCACCGGCACTCGCAACATCGATCCGTTTTTCGAGGGGGCAAGCATTGAATGGTGGAGTACAACCGATACCGCCACACATTCGCGCACAGCTTGCGCCATACATGCCAGCCAACATCCTCGACAAAGTCAGGTGGACAACTGCGAATGGTCGCATTTCAATCGATACATTACTGGCTCAGGTATTTAACCAGTCGGGAGCCGTTACCCTTGATGACGTTGTTGTCTTCAGCAGTTCGGGACTGGCAACAGGGACATCGTTAGCTAACGTGGAACTCTGGGCGCACGAACTAACGCACGTCATCCAATATCAAAACATGGGCGTCGAAACATTTGCGTTCAACTATACTGTCAATTGGAACGGTATCGAAGCCCAGGCAAAGGACAATGCATCTGTAATTATGCGGTCCATCCGCCAAAATTCACCTTATAATCTGCAAGTGCAAAGCGGCGCTTTTGCTAGTCAAATACCTTGGGGAGAGATGAACAATGCGGGTCGCCAATATATCAATCCAATATCCTGCATCTGGATCAATGGCGGGATGACAGGAAACGCCTGCCCGACATATGTTGTGGTCACGGGCGTTGTCATGGTCAACGCATATGGCCAGAGCCAGACAATGGCGTGCAATCAGCCGACTTGCGTGTTCAGGCCGAACTGGAGTGGGCCTTTGCTATCTCCGCCTGGATGGAGAATCACCGGTGTAACTGCCGCATTTGACCCTTATCAACGCTAATCAACATTGGGTAAGGGTCAACAGGATTGCAGATCTCAAGGAACTGAGTTTTCTAAAAGTCACTTTGTGCTGTTGTCCTGAACTTTCACTTTGCAGATGTTGGTACAATGAGAACGGAGTAAGCGCCCATCTTGGGTGACTTGCCGGTGATTTTGAGTCCATCAGCAGTTGACGCGTACGTCTGGTAGTCTTCTGAAAAATCCAGATGATAATCGTCACTGGTCAATTTATCTGTTTCATACAAATGGATCTTTCCATGACCCATTGTGTCCACTTCCATTCGCGCAGACGTATTATCGCTCACCGTACCGTGCTTTGACGTATATGTAACAATGCAATTGAACATGGGATTATTGTTGTTAATCCCGTCCATCTTGAAGAGCATTGATTTAAATTTTCCCAGAGACATCGATTCCTCTTTTAATCTCGGCCGGAAAGGTCGACTTACTACTCAAATGGAAAATCCATAATGTTTTCCATCCGGCAGCTCTACATCCAGTCGCAATTTACCACCAGCGGCCTCAATATAGCGTTTCAATGAAGAAACCCGTAAGTCGTTATCTGGCTTTTCCATGCGCGCAATGGTCGGTTGTGCAACACCGAGGGCCAACGCAATTTCACCCTGAGTTTTGTCCAGGATGGCTCGTAACTCTGCCAAATTCAGTTCCATCAGAATTTCGGCAGCTTCCTCTTTCGCGCGGGCGACAACTTCCGGCTTTTCACGCGCCAACATTTCATTAAGCGATCTTGCCATCTTGCCTACTCCATTTCTGTCGTTTTAATCTTGCTCTTTAATCTTGCTGAGATGTGCCGTGAATTCCCGATC
The DNA here is from genome assembly GCF_003326795.1 of Thalassospira profundimaris. Lineage (GTDB taxonomy): Bacteria > Pseudomonadota > Alphaproteobacteria > Rhodospirillales > Thalassospiraceae > Thalassospira > Thalassospira profundimaris_C. The sequence continues at coordinate 83,019 of NZ_JPWI01000015.1, forward strand.
AGCAATCGGAATCATTTTCTTGTAAAACCGCTTCTCATCACCGGCTTTATTCCCGGCACATAACACAATAGCCTGACGCTTGGGATCGAAAGCAAAGAATGCCCTGAGCGGATCACCTTTACTCTGAATGCGCAATTCCTTCATGTTGCTATAGGCAGAACCTTCAAGGGTATCGGCATATGGCCTTGCCAATGCAGGCCCCTTCTCTGCCAGAACCAGAAGTAAAGCCATCATTCGGGCTCTATTGGTCTCATCGAGACTGTCATACCAGTCGTCGAAGATATCTGTCGTCAAGACTTCCCACATGCAGCCCTCAAAGCAACATAGCGAATACGCTATATAGCGTTTATGCTATATTATTGACAGAGCCGTCAATAAAAAAGAATGAGCTTTTCTCATTGTTTCAGGCTTACACAAGCGGCAAGACAAGGCGCAAAGGGAGTATTTTCAAAGGCTTGAGGCTGGATTGAATATGGCCATCCGCAAGCTCTTCCAGATCGATGGTTCCGCCCTGCCTTTTGGCGGGCAGGCGGCATCGTCCGATCCTTTTTTCGCCAGTGTCACTCTCGACCAGACAAATTTTCCCGATCAGCTGACCGGGCTGGTCGGCCAGCGGATCTGCCCGATCAAAAAACAACAGATCACCCTGTTGCCAGACCCCATGACCGCTCACACCAACCTCAATGCAAAACAGATCCCCCCGCGGGCGGACCGGCCAGTCGGTTTCCAGGCAGGGGGCGCGCTCAATAATTTGGCCATCCGCCAGCACGGCCTCAACTGAAAGCGGCTGATCAGGATCAGTAAGCCCGGTATGGAACGGAATATCAAGAACCCGGCAGATTGACTGCCAGCGATCCAGCCTCGGAAACGAGCCATCACGAATTGAACGGATAGCCTCGTAAGATCCAGTAGCGAGTTTTGAAGCTCTCCTAGCTGAGAGACCAGTATTACCCAAGCCGATCTCGATTATGCGTTGCAAAACTTCGATAGAGCAGTGCTCTGAAGAAAAAGTGCCATTTTCGATCGCTTGGAACCCAGTGGTGAATCGAAACTGCAAAACTTTGGATAAGGCCGCCCATTTTTCTACAGATGGCATATTTCCGCGCAGAACACCACTAACGGCATCACGACTTCCAGTAGCTTGTAAAGAGGCTTTCATAGCAGACAAATGGGTCCGCTCAAGCCCTTGTTTTACAAGCCTTTGAAGCTCTTCAATGGAAATGTTCCCCGACATGCTCCGAGGATAATCTCTTCTCGACCTAAAAACTATTTCGTGTTTTTTGGTTGTAATTACGATTTTTTCACTTAATCATGCGAGCATATTGGTTGATTCTGTCGCGAAAGGAGTTCCGGGGATGCAGACACGACAGCGCGCACTGCGCGGGCTCTCGATCACCAGGATTGAACAGCTTGTTGCCGACCAGATCCGGCGCCGGCGTATCGCTCTGGAAATGTCACAAGAGCAACTGGCCCGGGCGCTTGACCCTTTTGGAATCCGGATCACACGCTCCGTTATCCACAAATACGAACAGGGCCCCGGCAAGACCGGTGCGGGCCTGAGCATGACGATGTCGCGCGCCCTTGGACTGGTTCTGTTTCAATCCGAAACCGGATTGCTGGATTCTCTGCAAGCGACCCCGGAAGAATCCATACCGGATTCGACCGATTCCGCACCATCGACAACGCCAGAATCAGCAGAACCTGGCGGGAAAGAGAATTGATATGTGTTTATTGCAAGAATTTACACACGGTACGAATTCCCAGTTTTCAGGGATTCCGGCGCTGCCGTTAACCTTCCATTATCCAGTTTACCGGCATTTATCTTGCAACATAAATGCAACTTCGTTTAATCATATTACGTTGCAAGATTACAGGTGATATATGCCGTCATTCGACCAGAATATGGATGAACAGCTTAAAATCCTTTCTCCGCAAATGGCCCACGGTGCGCGATGCGCCGTCCTGAACTGGACCTATGCCCGCACCACGGAAGCCAGCAAGGAATGGCGGGAAAGAAACGCTCTCAAGGTAAAAGGGCGACAAGGCGAGAGCAGTCTTGGCATTGATTACCGCACCATTTTGCGGATTGAAAAGGGCCTTCCCGTTCAGATTGGCACCGTTCATGATCTGCGCGAAACCTATATCGATGCCGGTGTTCGCTTTACCTCGGACGGTGTCGTTACCCGTTCCCACGAAGAAACGATCCTCAAAATCAATGGCTTCGAACCGGCCCCTGTCTTCTTGCGTCCGGAATGCACCCGGCGGCTAAAAGAAATACTGGCCAGCCAGCCCGATGTTATCGAAGCCGCCTATCTGATGGAAAAAATTATCGCCAGAGGCCTTCAAACAGTAGAAGCACCTTCGAGGAGCCATCACGGATGACACTCGGGGAAATCAAAGACAGGCTGAATTCAGACGCCGCCTCTGCCCTGCAATGGTTGATGCCTGAAGGTCGCTTTATCCGCCATCATTTCTGGTGTGGCGATGTCTTTGGCACCCCGCCCTCAAAAGGCAGCAATGGCTCGTTTAGCTTCAATCTGAGAAAAATGATCGGCAAGGACTTCGCCGATAGTGACCGGGGTTATTACGGCATCTATGACGTTATGGTCGCCCATTGCCATGGCGATCAAACCAAAGCCATCGCCCTGGCCAGAGACTATCTTAAACTGCCGCCAGAACGCAGGCCGGAACTGCGTCAGGGACATGAGCACGGCAGCCGGGGTCGGCGCAAGAATGATGACATCGAAGTTCTCGAAGTCATTGTGCCGGCCCCGGAAACTCCTCCGGTGCTTCCCGCTTCCCATCAACGTATTCTCGCTGGCTGCTGGCCTTGGCGCACCATAGACGGAACACTCCAGGGATATAGCTACCGGATCGAATTCGAGATAGACGGGCAACGGAAAAAAATCCCGCTTCCCCTGACCTGGTGTCATTTGAGGAACAAAAAAACCGGGGATGAATGGTCCGGCTGGCACAATGCCGCCCTGCCCCAACCCCAGCCCGTTATGCACGCCCATATCATGGCAGGTAAAAGGCGCATCCTTCTTGTTGAGGGCGAAAAGACCTGCGATGCGGCCAACAGACTGATCGAAAACCCCGAACATCCATTATCCGACCATTTCGATATTGCGACAACATGGCATGGCGGAACAGGCCGGATCGATTATGTCGACTGGGGCATATTCAAACCCGATCAGGACGTCACAAGTTGGCCGGATGGCGATCTCCCCAACAAGCGCCTCTATCGACCAGGTGTACTGTCAATGGAACGTATCGCGCGCAAGCTGGCCGATCTGCCAGAACCTCCTGTTTTCAGAATTGCCAATCCTCTCAAGCACTGGGCTGAAATCAGTGCCGAGCCCCTTCCAAAAGGCTGGGATCTGGCAGACCCGATACCCGAACCAGGTACTTTGGCCTGGATAAGCTACACTCTTGATATGGCGGAGCGTTATCTATGAGCCCGTAATAGCAAAGGCCCCGCCGAAACGGGGCCTCTGAAAGTCAAATAGAGCTTGCCAACTCTGTAACGATCAGCCTGCACAAGGTCTGAATGAGGGGTCTTTGCTTTTCCGACAGCCATCTTTCGATGCCTGAACAGTGAAGCTCGCCTTGGTTCAGCCAGACAGCCTGCTCGTGTGTTGGCCCGCTCCCCTTTGCGCAAGTCGCGACCCAACATGCCTGAATATAAGGGTGTGAACGGTCGAGCACAACCCCCAAAATGTGACTGAGGCACTTAAAAATGAAAAATGTGACCGTATCGACCACCCGATTTCGGCCTGACGCGACATCTTCATCCCATAGCACTTCTGCTGTGAACCGCTTTGCCTGGCTGCAACACCGGATCTTTCAGGCAGAGAACCTTTCCTCAACCGCCCGTCTGGTTGCCTGCGCTCTGGTAAGCTTCGTTAATGACCAAACACTTGGATGTTTTCCAAAACTCGCGACCCTCGCAAAATCCACTGGTCTGGGCGAGAGAACAGTGCGCAATGCCCTTAATGAACTTGCTGAACACAAGCTTGTCGTCAAACACCGTCGGGCGGCTGGCTGGTTCAATACCCGCAACACCTATCAGTTGATCGGGATCTCGATCGAGACCAAAGCGCCTCAAACACGCACGAAAAGAAAAAACGTACCGGCACCAGCTGCCGCTTCTGCACCGGCACCAGATTCCGCTTCCAATAGGAACACGGATTTAAGGAAATCGGATAGAAGGGCCGCAAAGGTGCGTGCTGCCAAGCGCGAAGATCAGAAACAATCCCTGCCCGCCCTGCCCTCTGATCAAAACCAGTTGATCGAAGTCGTGGTGCGGCGATGGCAGCAGTTGTCTGTCACGCCCTGGACATTGCAGAACGCCAGGGAACATGTCGGGCTCGCAATCGAGCGTGTTGGCATAGATCTCGTTACTGATCGACTGAACGCACTGATCAAACGCCGCGGCCTGAAGCACACAGATCTCCTCGATCATCTACAAGGATTGAGCATTGAACAAGAGATCGAACCTGCTGAAACGCAAGATTGGCTTGGCAATGTGCCAGAGGACTGGGCAGCGATTGCCCGAGACTTTGCCGATAACCCCCACCACAACTGCCCACGGCCATTCATGTGGCTGAAACGCCTGACCCCGTCCTTTGACGGCGACTGCCTGACACTGAAAGCTGACACCCCCTGTGTGCGTGATCAGATCCGCAATCAATTTTTCGACATCCTGTCGGCCATCGTTTCGAAACGTGGCTATCAACTGTCTCTGGCTTAAACCCGAAAGGAAATTGATATGAACCCCCTCTCACACTGGATACAAACCGCCGGTACCCGGCTCCGGGATTTTGACGAGAAACATCATCTGTTTCTTGGAACCCCCGGCTGGCTGGTTGCCACGTTCCTTGTCATGTTTTGTACCGGCATTGTTTGCGTTGCAATCCGCACGCTATTCCCATTCGGGGCTTCCACAGCGATCTTCATCGCTGGTATTTTCGCCTTTCTGGTCAGCTTTGCTATCGGCTGGTCTTTCTCGATCTATCGGACCCGCTACATCCACTTGAACGGCGACAACACCACTTACGAACTTGTTTACTTCGGCAAGGTCGTGGGTGAAATTGATTGTCGCGACATTGCTGGCATAGACCTGGCACTGATAAAGTCGCCTCAAAAATGGCTTCGCGAATGTCTTTTCTCATTGTCCATCTTGTGGGGTTATTTCGGCAGATTGCCCACACTGGTTATCAAGGCTTCCCTCATATTGGGGCTCGCTCTTTTTCTATTCTTTGACGTCCCTCTTGAAACACTGACGGATCGATCGGCTGTCATAGAACTGCTTAAGGTCAGTTTTGCCTGCGCCCTTGCTGCCTGGGCATTGGCTTCGATGCTGGGCTTCTATCGAACCGCAATCAGAGCCGATTTGCCAAGAACACGGATGATCATGTCCGCGGCTGGTGTCTCAGGCTACGATCCAAAAGATATCGAGATTCACCCGAAGCCGGTCATCCAAACAGCAAGCCGCTTGGAAACTCAGACGGCATAACGACCATCAAACGTGCAAATCCTTGCAAAACGAAAGCCCCCGGCTTATCTCCGGGGCTTTCGGACTAATGCTTGAAGGTTGATCTGAGTTCGTTAACAACGGCATTATTCCAAAGATAATATGCAGATTATATTTTTGCCCTGGACCCTTCGGGCAATTCATATCCGTCGGGAAAAATGGCCCTTTCGAACAAACAGTCTCTGAAAGACATTTTCTGCATCGTCTCAACCGATAAGTCACTGAAGTCGGCCCCTGTAAAATCTACCTGCACAAACGAACCCTGATTGTCGGTGTCGTCTTCATCTGGATATGACACGAAACGGGTATCCCTCATCCAGGAGCCTACAATCTCCGCCCCTTCAAAATCGGTTGCGCTAAACACAGCTCCTCTAAAATCCGTTGATTCAATTTTTGCATGCTTCAGAGAAACGGAAAAAAAATCTGTTTCCCTCCAGTCCACTCGTTCCATTCTGTGTACAAGTCTCCTCATAAGAGGAGACGTGATATTCATATGGAAATCAAAATTGATCAGGGGGCGAACATTAATCTCGATGCCAGAGAGATCTGTCCTGCTAAATTTACTTCCACGGAAGGTTGCCTTCTTTATGACGGAATTTCTCAGACTGCCCTTGATAAAGCTCACCTGGTTCCAATTTCCTGCTTCAATAATGGTGTCTGGCAAACGGATGTTCTTTAACTTAAGACCAGAGACGTCAAGGTCGGATATCGACTGACCAGAGGCTGCAATTATTTCAATAATTGCCTGCATCGCTGATGTCTGGTTTATATTCCGTGATGTCTTTACATCTTCGGTCATAGAGGCAATCTGAGCCAAAAATGACGCCCTGAGGATCGCCCTTTCCTGAGGTTTGTCGACATAGAAATCCCAGGAAAATGCAAAGAGCGCAGCCAAGACACCGACAAACTCGATTGTCCTGAATGCGCCCTTAAATGACTGCAGACATGTCTTCATCCTTGACGTTAATTTTTGGAACCGATTTCTCGGTGCCTGGATCACTGCGCGTTTAGCGACACCCTTTTCATCCAGAAGAATTAAATGCCAATGCTTTCCCGATTTCTCGAAACGGTGTCTGCAACCGAGCCTTGTCAAGCCCCGACCTGTTTTTTGGCGTCCGGATAATCGGGCTCGCCATTGATCACAAATTTGCTCAACATTATTCACGCCATCCCTCCACCACTTATGATGAATATCGTGCCTTAAAAAGGCAGAACAACAGCATTCAGCCAGTCAATGACAGATTGGTAGAACTCCATGACCTTCTGAAAAATAGCGTCCAACTTAAGCAACATCGTGCCAGCCAACCCGGCAGCCAATGTTTTCATGAACGTGTCCAGAGTCATATCCAGCTTCTGGGCCGCCCATTTGCCGATCGACTGGATGGCACGCGCAGCGCGTGACACTTTGCGGACATCTGGTTGCTGATTGCGTCGTTCGGCGTCGAGCTCTTCGCTGATGGTCTCAACCGCTTCCTTAAGCTGCTCACTGTGTTCTGCGTCGAGCGCGATATCTGAAGGGGGTTGATTGTGACCGATGCCACCATGCTTTGCTTTGGTCGAGCCGGGTTTTGCAAGAAGGACTTGCAGGTCGGCAGCATGGGCCAGTGTCGTTCGACGAACAGCCCGTTCATACGTCGTCCCGAAAGATGTGCGAACCCCGCGTGCGAGCCTGGCATCGATCTGATCATGATCGGCTATAGGATCCCTCGCCCCAAACGGATCTGTTACCGGCTCGCCGATGGGAAGCCCAAGCTCGGCGGGATCGAGTGCCCGGCGATCGCCAGCCACCACCCCCGCCCGGTCCTGATGATAAGGGCCCGGCCCCCAATTCGCACCACCTGAAGTCTGCACTTTAGAAATGACGGCGGAAATGGCGTCCGGATCTGCAATTTCGACGAATTCGTTAAAAATTGCGTCTTCGGCTTTGTATGTCCGTCGCTGATCAAATGGATATTCCTGCCGGTCAGTACCGGTCGGCAAATCGGCATCGAGAGCCTCAAACAACTGATAGAACCAATGCTCAATCAGCTCCTCTTGTCTTTGTCGGGAAAGACTGCGGACTTCGGAAGTAGATATTCTTGCATCCTTGTCCCAGGGTGCCGCGTAAAAACCACCCTCCCCTAAGGCCCGAGAACCAACCGGGCTTCGATCAAAACCGGCATTAAAATCGAAGAAAGAATTTGATTCATCTCGTGAAGATACAGGTTCACTATCGTAGACTACGTAGTCAGGATGATTAGGGCTGAGGGCCCATTCCAGCGTACCGTTGCTTTCCACGAAGTCGATGGCCTTATCAATGACATCTACGCCAACAACGGCTTTGAACTCGGCTTCTATTGCTTCACGGGCATCATAGGGGCCGCCGTGGATATACAGATACCCCCCTTCACTTCCATTGTTAGATGCCCCAACTCTCGGGACCTCAAAACGATCAAAAAACCAATTGGTGATCAATCGCTTTTGGAACTCTTTGCTAAACCTGCGAATACGGGACGGCGTAACGTAGGCGCCAGAGCCAATTGGGTTTGGATATCGCTTTCCTTGAGGTCTTGCCATCCCCTACCCCGCTTTTAGTAGCCCGCTTCGATTGGCTGCATTTCTTTATATTTCACGATGACTGCCCCAACCTTCTGTGTCACATTCACTGGTGCGCCGCGTTGGTCAAGTAGATAGTCCAAGCATTCCAAGATAGCCTTAAGCTTCTTTGGTTGGGCAGCCGGAATACCAGCAGACTTCAGTTTGATGGGCTGTACCTGAGCTTCTCGGCCAAGGCGTCGAATACGCGAAGGTGTTACCGGAGGATGATCCGCGCCAGACGGATGGTCATATCTTTTACCAACAGGTCTTGCCATCCCCTACTGCGGCCTCCCACCATTGACTTTTCTGAAGTCAGAAGTCGTTCGAACCAAATGGTGAAGATCAGGATCAAGCCAGCCACAAATTTCCTCAATGAGATCATTCGTCGCCACGGGGCGCTTGGTAAAAATGATTTCATGATGGGCGATCCTATTACGCATCACGCGCAGATCTTCAAGCTTTCGCCTCGCATAGTTCCTATCAACGTTCACTGGTGCGTGAGGAAATACCTGAGACCGAACGCCGCCAGTCCAAAGAAACTGATTATAGGCCGCGTTGAACAGCTTTACCCAAAAACCAAACATCATTTGAGAAATGATACAGTCGGATGTGACATGTCGACGACTATTGCTGTTCAGCTTGTTTCTTGTCTTTTCAATTTCCCACTGAGGTGTCGCAGGTAAGCCGGGGATCGGATTGACACCCCCCTGCCAAGACCGATCACCCAAGGCTCTCATAGGCCAATCTGTGTTGGTTCTGGCATAAAGAAGGTCGGACAGACGATTGCGCAATGCCACCTCAAGAAAGTGAAAGGGCATTAGAAGGCTTTCACTAAGAACTATATTCCATCGGTACAACCGGAATGCCAACTCAAGGTCTCCATTGGCTTCCCTGACATAAACAGCCATTCTTGGTTGAGATAGAAGGTCTTTCAAAGATTGAGCATTTGCGAACGCGAAGTTCTGCCCGTTTCGGTCCAACAGGTAAGGACCCGCTTGCCTTGAAAAATTCATATCTCCACCCTTTCTGCTATCTTAAATAGATCAGCAGAAGAGCAAGTTCATTGCAAGCTAATGTGCAAACGGTAAATAACAAAAAGAAAGGCGGCGCAGCCGAAGCCACCCGCCTTAATTCTTTTGCCGCAGGGTTTTCTCACTTACGTGAGGGAACTGATCCCGCAACTCACAAAAACCTTATACAAATTTTCTTGGTACGGAATCAACAAAAAATGAACTTTCCTCATTGCACATTTTTGTGAATGCAAATTTGTTCACAGATTGCGTGCGTCAAACGTTACACGTTTTCGCAGTTCAAAATCATCCATGAATTCTGCGTTTGAACCGAGCATTTTTACGCACTTAATTCCAAAGCAGATTTGAACGCGCATTTTGCAACTGGTTGCACGTTTAAACAGCTTTAAATCTGTTTAAGTTTGCATACCCGCTCTGGAGTGCACTTGCAGATCAATCCCTGAAGCAAGTTTGGTATCACGTGATACCTGAGAGCACTCATTTCATGTTTTCAAGCCCGCCAGCAAACAATTCATCAAACAACGCGCTATCTTGATATAGCTTGTCCATCTTGCGGATAATCGGGTCCGTTAAATATGCCCAGTTCCCGCTCTCCCATGCCTTCTGAAGCATCTCGAGCGTCAGATCTCCACCCAGAAAAAATTCACCTTCCCCTAAAGAATGCCAGCCCTGCCTGGCGATTTGATCCAAAACCTCAGGATAGGTTGCAATATACGATTTCCAGAGTGTCGCCCCACCAAACACGGAATATTCAGGTGTGAAATAGAAACCAAATGTCGTCTGACCTTCCCCGACGAGATCGGCAAGCGTATACGAATTGCTGGAATGGCCCGGTTTCCTGCAAAAATAGAAATACCCATACCAGTGAGCCTTTTCTCTTAACCAGGCGCGCGGACAGAACCAGTTTTGCTCCAGATCTCCGGATGCATGCCCACCTTTTATCCACTGATGGCGTACACACCAGTCGATCAGTGCCTCTTCGCATTGAGCGATGGCAGTTTTCTCCATTTCGGCTTCAAGAAAAACAGATGAACGGTTCCAGAGGGCCAGATCCTTCAAGATTGCAATGCCTGCCTGTCGTGCTTCTTCATTCATGAGCGTTCAAACCCTCTTTCGCTTTGATGTGATCAGCAAAACCATTTGCCAGGAAGCCTGCCAGATCACTGACATCCTTGCTTGCCTCTCTTAAAAAGCACGCCATCAATCCCCATGGCATTGATATAACATTTTCCTGCCCCTCAGGGATTGTTCTTGAGGATTTTCCGGTTCTGGTCAGATAGACAAGTTTACAGTCGCGCGCAGGACCGACACGTCGCCTGGCCAGCTCGGCATATCTCGAGAGTTGCGCTGGTTGCTCCCCCGCCTTGATCTTGACTTCGATAATTACCAGAAAAGCCGGGTCATCAAGCATGATGTCAACCCTGCTTGCTCCCAACCCATCCGGATATTTCTCCAGCATAATCCTCGTCGCCCCGCCATATGGCAGGTCAAGGTGATTAAGAAACCTTTCAAGAACGCCCGATCCCAAACCATGCCCTGCCTGTGGATCAAGGTACCAGGCCAATACCCTGGCATTTCTTGTCTCGTCCGTTTTCAAGCCGGCAATAGCCCAGACATTGTCCATGGGCATCCAGTCTGACAATGGCATTCTCAAGCTATTTGCAAAATCCCGTATGCGCTCGCTGGATAAAACCTCGCTTGAACCTGATACTGGAAATTCGTTTATCAAGCTTGTAGCCTTTACAGATTGCAAGAGCTGCAGAACCTCATCTTTTCTAATCATCAACGCTCCCTGCCCAAAGCCTGGGCGATTTCATCGCGCACTGATTTGCGAACCCCCCTGCCCTTTTCATCAGCCTGTTTCGGCTTCAAAGTGACTGGTAGACGTGAGGCAATCAAGGTGGATTGCAGTACGCCGGCTTCCTTCAGAAGCACAAGAAGCCGCATATGCTGAACATCATCCTTGGAAACCCGATGGATTTCCTTCTTCCATTTCGAAACGACAGACGGGTTTTTCTTCAACAGAAACGCCAGGGTGCGGAGCCACCCGCGCTCAGCCCCATCATTCAGGATCAAACCGAGGGCCAACAACTCCTCTTCAGAGATGTTGGGTTCTTGGGCTGGCTTGGTTTTGTCTGCTGTCATTTCATCATGCCTCAGTCACTCCCTATTCGGCATCATAGTTCCTCAGTCACCAATTGCAATCAGCAATGATGACTGAGGAATTTTTTGTGTTTGCAGCAGGTGCGACAAGAACTCATGTAAGGCGCATAGTGCGCGCTGGGCGTACCGGGCGCATCGCGGGCACACTTAAGGGCCATAACGCGCACAACGCGCCTTTGCTGTATAATGCGCGATATACACCTTAACCGCACAATACGCAGCATACAGATCATGCGCAACAGGCGTACCGCACAGACTTGACGCCACACACACTTTATACGCATCATGCACATGAGGCGCTTAACGCACCATTAACACCTTTGGCGCATAATACTCATCATACAGCTATGCGCACCATGCGCATTCTACAGATTATACGCCTCCTACACCTTATGTGTATCAAACTCAAACCGGAGATAGACAATGACGCAGGAAGACAATTGCTGGATCATTCTGCTTGGTGGCCAGAAGGGCGGCACTGGCAAAACAACCCTTGCGACCAATCTCGCAGCACTCTTCGCTGGAATGGAATGGGCTACGCTCCTGGTGAATGCGGACAACCAGAAGTCTCTTGTTACATGGAATGATCAACGTTCCGAACTTGGTCGTGAAACTGTGGAAGGGCAGGGCAAGGCTTTCAACGAGCTTACACTGGTTAGCCAATTCGGGAAAAACCTGCATAAGGACGTCAAAAAACTGACGCCGCAATACAATGTGGCAATCATCGATGCCGGCGGCTTTGATAGTGCGGAATTTCGTTCCGCCTTGCTGATCGCAGATGTATTGGTGAGCCCGCTCAACGCATCTTCGTTTGATACCTGGACGCTTGAACAGCTCCACGAGATTGTTGAAGGCGCAAAAATCAACAATCCCGACCTGAAGGCCGGGCTGATCCTTAATCGCGTGAATGCTTCTTCGGTCAGCGAAGCAAAGGACGCTCTGCGCAGCATCGTTGAAGATGAAGAAGATCCTCTTGAGAGTTTCTTCCTGTACAAAAAGGCGATTGTAAACCGGAATGCATACAGCCGCGCACCCGCACTGGGGCTCGCTGTTCACGAAATGCCTCGACCGGATCCGAAGGCAAAGGAAGAAATGGTTGCTCTTCAACAGGAAATCCTTGAGCTATTCCAGGCCGCAGCAGAGGAGGCCGCATAAGATGAGCAAAGCACCAATCCTTGCAAAACCCCTCAAAAAGCGTCAGCGTGATCCTCTTCAGGACGTGGCCGAACGGTCAGCAGAAGCTGACAAGTTTGTCTCCGGTGCCGCCGTGGCGACCAGTCCAGCGATCGTGAAGACAAGCGATAAACCGGCAAAGCCGCAGTTCGAACGCAAGAACTTCCGTTTCACCGTCGAAGAGCTGCAAAAGATTGATGATTTGAAGCTCAATCTGTTGCTCGCCAGCCGCGAGAAAGGCGAAACAGTCAGTCTGTATGACAATGAAATCGTTCGTCTCGGCGTTCTGGCACTCGCGGAGATGTCGACTGATGACGTCCTGGCACTGGTTGGTAAGCTGTCCCGCGCTAAGTGAAAAACTTGCTTGATGACCGATGAGAGGGCAGGGGACCTTGATGGTCTTTTGCCCTTCGCTTCTAGGCAGAAATGTCCGCGAAGTGACGTGTCGATTCGGCACAACGCGGACAGGCTCATGTTAATCAATGAGTCATGAAACTTCATCCATCGCATTAAGTCCAAGTTCTCCACGTTTACAGTGCTTTAGCAAATAACCATTGAGAACAACTCTCAAGATGATGGTTGCTCGATTCGTGTTATCGCGGACATTTTCGTACTGTTGGCTCTTCAAACAGCTAATCTGCGGGCGATAAAACTTTAACGCCGATTGCGTTACCGGTTTAATGTCCGCGAAATGCCGTGTTTTCAGTGTTTTGAACCCTGATCTTTTCGTCACATCGCGGACAAAATGAATCGTCACATCGCGGACAAACCTGAATCAAAGCATTGATCCTACGGCGCTTTTCCATAAAACTCGTCACATCGCGGACAAACGCTTAGCAGAGGGGATCGGTCGTTGAGCGATTCACAACAGGTTGATCTGTTTCTCGACCAGCTTGTCGATGGAGCACCATTCAAGGATGACCGGGCTCTCATGGAGCATCCGTGGTTCTCGCTGACCAAACAACCACGCAAGACACCCTTTGAGTATAATCGTGGAGGGGTGGAGATCCGCATCGAACCTGGTGCCAAAGGCATGGCCAGCATCTGGGATAAAGATCTTCTGATGTATATCGGATCGATCATCAACGACAAGATCGAGCGCGGTGAACCGGTACCGGAAGATCGCAAGATCAAGTTCGCAGCCCATGACTTCCTGAAAGCAACCAGGCGGCAAACTTCAAAGCGCGGCTACGACCTGTTTCTTGACTGCCTCGAACGCCTCGATGGTACACGTATCAGGACGAACGTGGCATCGGCCAAGGAACGCACCCGACAGGGCTTTGGCTGGATCGAAAGCTTTAAGATTCTTGAACGCAAGACCAAGAGCGGCAAGACCGTAATGGCCGCGGTTGAGGTCACTCTCAATGAATGGATGTTCAAGGCCATTGTCGTTGATCGACGTGTATTGACGATCAATCCCCGCTATTTCGATCTGTCTAAGGGGCTTGAACGCCGTCTCTACGAGCTGGCACGCAAGCATTGCGGCAATCAGCGTTCGTGGTTGATTGGCATTCCATCGCTTAAGGAAAAGTGCGGCTCCGATCGTGAAGAGCGCAAGTTTCGAGCAGAACTCAAGAAGATCATCGAGGACGGTACCGTTCCCGACTATGCCTTGCGGCTGGATAAGGCAGCGGCATTTGACAGTCCATTCAAGTCTCGCAATCCAAAGGACTGGATGCTTGAAGTAAGGCCATTGCGTCCGCGAAGTGACGAATTGGAAATGCCTGGCAGTGGGGATGGGGTAGAGGGATCTGGTCAGGAGTTGCTTTCCGGTACCAAGACCGTCTCAGCTCGTCCAAAGAAACTTCATATTGACGCAATGGAACGCGCCCGTGGCCGATATCCCGGATGGGATATTGAACTGATCGAGCGTGAATGGATGCGTTTCACAGAAGAACGCGGACAGGTGTTGAAGAACCCTGAGGCTGCTTTCTTTGCCTTTGCTGACAAATGGGTCGAAAACCGCAGCGTCGACGCCTGACCTGCCTGTGGATAACTTTTATGATCATTCGTGCTATCGCGGACGATATTTCGGCATATCACGGACGATCATTCGTCACATCGCGGTCGTGTTATCGCGGACGTTCAAAACGATACATCGCGGACGCTACATTCGATATATCGCGGACGTTATTGAAGATGCGACTCTGACACTTACCAAAGCACTCATTCCCAACGTAACGGCCGTAACTCCTTCTAGCCTCATTATTAACGGGGGTAACAGCTCTAACGGCTGGAAGAGTGTTGAAAAATATATTCTTCTTAAAGTAGCGTAAAAAACGTTGGGGCACTGGTATCCGGCACAGGGTAGGGGGAGAAGTTGTTGGAAACTCAGAAGGCATCCAGGGAGAACTGTACCTTCAAACAATCGATTTTTGAAATTGCTGCCAAGAAGGAAGGCAACGATGCCGCTCTATCGTCTTGAACCTGCTCCAGCGTACATTTATGATGAAGACTGGTCTGCCAGCACGCACAAGACACTCGTCTATGTAGAGGCTGACTCAGAAAAGGAGGCCCGTAAGATTGCTCATCGAGCCTTCTGGATAGCAGCCGACAGGAAGTCGGATGGACGGGTTCCAGAAAATCCCTGGAAGAACCCGGACATGGTACTTTGCTACGAAGTAGATCACATACCTGAGGGTGTCCTTATGTTGAGAGCACAGGACATCCAGTGAAGCATATCGTCATCGGAATAATAGTCGGCTTTTTGACAGGCCTGTTCTTTGGTATCTCGACCGGTATTGCCGGGTTTGGTGGTGCGATTAACGGCGCCTTTGTATTCGCCCCATTGGGGGCGCTTATCGGGGGCCTCATTTCATCCAAATTGAAACGCAGGTAGCTTATGCGATGAAATATTCGATCCTGACGGCCGCTGTTCTCGCAGCACTCACCATTTCAGTTGGCACTGCACAGGCCGCTTCACGTAATTGCACAGCAAATGAGAAGGCCCAAGCTGATCGCCAGCTTGAAGTGATTGCCGCAGATCCAAGACTTCAGGCAAAGCTTGCTGAATATCACAGCCCCTTGGGTCTCCCGCGCGCAGCACCTGCCGGAAATGAACAGATGCTGTACCAGGGCGGCTATATCATGGCCCATGATGAGGACCTTATGACCAGCCTTTGGGTGACCTACCGGTTGACCCGCGAAGATATTGCCAATGCCAGGGGCAAGGACCGGGTCAATTGCTTCCGATCGGATCCGCGGTTGAACACTGGCACCAAAGCCTCGACAGCCGATTACAAGGAGCCCGTTTTTGATCAGGGGCATATGGCCAATGATGCGGATTTAAAGGACAATCTTGTTGAGCAGATCAACAGCTATGTTATGTCCAATATGTCACCGCAGCATTGCAGGTTTAACCGCGGTATCTGGCTCTCTATGGAAAGTTTGACCCGGTATTGGGCCCAGATCTATGGTGAAATTTTTGTCACCAGTGGTGCGATATTTGATCGGGACGGGGCAGGGGGCAGAGATCCGGACCAGAACGCAGTGCGCATGAAAAGCAATAATGGCAAATCACGGGTGGGCGTGCCCAGCCACTATTACAAGAGCATCGTGCGAGAAGAGGGCGGTCAGATGCAGGTGATCAGTTTTGTGTTTGAAAACACCAACGATGCCCATGGCAGTGCCTGGCAAGATGTTCAGCCGGGGGTGATGGATGCGATCAGCACCATCGATGTCATTGAAGGACATGCCAGCCTGCAGCTCTATCCGAAACTGCAGGGGCAAGTGATAGAAAGCGAGAAGGGTGAAGGATGGGATTTCTCGCAGAATGACAGCAATTTTGAAGCCAGCTGCAAGTAGGTCGAAAAGCTTGGCGTGAGCGCCGAATTCTGCAATTCTTGATTGCATCGTAAGGGGAGGCGATGATGTCAGAACAGCAGTTTCACAACATTGTCCTTGAGCTGGATTTCAAGGTCGACAATTCAGATAGCCTGGGAGGTTACGCCAGGGTTAATCGGGATGCTCGATGGTTTCCGGAGGGACTACTTCAAGCGGAAATAATTAGGTTTCTTTCGCATTGGCGTGATCGAACCCAGTTAGTCCCAAAAGATCCATTGGAGAGCGGCTCTACATATGTCTTTCGAACGCCTAACTTCTTTGAAGTTGGGCACCTTGAATATGTAGCGACATTTGCCAGCGAAATGCTCTTGTATGGGTTCGACGATTTCCTTCGCCAACATGACTTGCAAAGCCCAAGTGATTTCATACGCTATGAAGCGATCGTCATTGAGCATCTGGGTTTTGGATGTGTAAAGACGCGTATCAGATTCTATCTGAAGGTGGCAGTTGATGTAGTAAAGCTGCTTGGAGCTATTGGCGGGGCTGTAGGAGCAGCAGTGGCACTCGATACCTATTTCGATCCGCCTGCGCCAGCCATCGAGGCCAGCTGTACAGTGCATATGAAAGAACCCCAGAATTTGGGTCGAGAGTTGCGACGTACGATCGAGCGTTATCCCTATACATGGATGGCTTCCGGCAATGAAGCCTGCGTAAGACTGCGCCAGCAGGTGCTCAATCAGTTTCTTGATAGCCCGATCAAGGATGACGGTTTCTATGGTGGGAATACAGCGAAAGCTAAAGAAGCTGTCGCCAGAAAGGTTGGTCTGGATAGCGCGGAAATCGAGGGGCTGTATCCATTTCTGACGGATAGGCTTGAAGAACCGCAGAGCATTCTCGTCTTCAATATTCCCAGGCAACAATCGCAACAATTGCCATAGCAAGCACGGCGCCAACAAATAGCCATATGAGCTTGCACCGAATGAGGTCAGCTGCAGCATTGTGAATGCCGTCCAAGGAAGATTTATCGCGGTTTACCATCGCCTCATTCCTTTGTCTTGAAGGGCAGGATGTCGGCCGAGAGTTGAGCAGCCGGTATGATTTGTTGTTGGAGGCGTAAGGCTTGCAGCTTGTTAGCCTTACGGGGCAACAAGATCTTCGTGACTTCGAGAAGGACGTTATCGAGTTCCCGATCATCCTGCGGGCAACGGGTTTCGGTTATCTTCATCAGCACGGGTTCTCTTTGCCAAGCAGATGCGCATATTTGCGACCAACTTTGCAAGCATAGCCGCTTGCTCTGGCAATTACAGCCGTTTCTTTCCGATTGGGGCCGACGTGATAAGCCTCCACGGCTTTGTGCCAACTGCCCAGCTGATCGTGCAAGGAGCGCAAATACATCGCAGAACATTCTGCATTGGGGTAAGGGGCGACCAGATCGGCCGGGTCGGTCGCACATATTTTACCGACCCAACGCCAATTGATCTGCATGCATCCGATATCGACATTTTCCGTGCGGGCCGTGATTTCATCAAGTGCGTTCAGCATGTCTTTCTGATTGCGATATCGCCGCGGCTTGCCTGAAACATTCAGGGACCAGGCCCAGGCCTGGTTCGACCAGAGTGTTTCAACTTCATTCATGGCCAACAGAAGATGCTGCGGAATGCCATAAATGCGTTCTGCTGCCCTGATTGCATCCTGACACTGTGATGCCCGTGCGTTTGTTTGCCATACCAGAAAAACGAGAGACGCTATCAGCCCGAGTTGCACTGCGCGCATGGCTATCGTGCTCCCATTAACTTGAACAACTCCAGCATTTCTCCGGGAGACTGGTCATACAGCCACCAACCAGTCAGCAGCACGATTGCGACGATATAGACCCAGCCCCGCAGACAGACCCAAAGCAGCAATAGCAGCCAATTCCACCACCCGTTTACAGGGCGCTTCAAAGTGAAAGAGCGACGGACTGATCGGGTTCGTGCTTCCGCCTCCGAAACGATTGAAGTGCTGATACGACGTCCTATCTGGCGTCCCCATAAGCCGATCACATCTTTCACCGGTTTCATCACTTCCTCCGTCATGGCGATCACGTTGCAATAAAAACAGATCACAGGGTAAAATGTCCTGATCACATTTCCGATGGGCCAAAATCACTGATAATCACGCGGTCGGCTAGAACCGATACACTGATGTAACTAGCGATAATCCCCGTAAATCCTTACATTTTTCGCCAGAATCAACAAAGTGGATACCTGCTAATTTATTTTCGCAGGATATGCATTTTGTAATACGTTAAAAAATGTATTGCAAGAAAAACACTTGGGGAATACCCTTTAAAAATCTTGCAAAATAGGGGTTAAGGCGTGTCGGGAAAGACAGGGGTTCGCAGTTATCGAATGGATGATGCTGAATATTCTGCTGTTGTCGCTGCAGCAGAAAAGGTTGGCCTCAAGCCTGCCCGATTTGTGAAAGATGCAGCCCTGATGCGCGCTCGGGCCTCAACCGATCCGAAGAAGGCTCAAAGAGAAGTTGTGCCTGTTTTGACAGTAGAACAGGAAAGTGTGTTGCGCGGGTTGCTGGTCAATATTCGCGGCATACGGGGATTGCTGAACCAGATCGCCAAGAATGCCAATATCGTGGCCAAGGGTGGAGAAAGTGAGGTTCCACTCGTGGATGCATGTGTATCTGCGGTCGATAATTCAAATCAGGTATTTGATCAGGTCAGGAATGCTCTGGCATCAGCAGGAGCGCAGATCTGATGCTTTCATCCGGCGATGTTTCCCGCATCAAGACAATTAGCGGCTGGACACCTTTTGGCGGTCCTGGCGAGCAGTTGCTGCTCAAGGTTACGACGGGACCAAGAAAGTCTGCCAGTGGTGTTCAGGCCCTGGTCAATTACGTTGCCAGGGCGAATGAAGAGGGTGAACTCTCCCGTCTCGATCTGTTCGATGAAGTGGGAGAAGTGGTTCCCTTTAATGAACTGGCTCGGCGGGTTCGGTCTTGGGGGCTCCTGGCAGATATCGACAACCTCACACCCAAAGCAAGAAGTCTTGTGCAAGACGGTGCGCCGGTTCGACATCTCCCTGAACGCGATCGCTTCTGGCGTATCCAGGCATATCATTTTGTCTGGTCTCAAACCACTGAAGGAACCGGTATTGAAGAACCGGACTTGAAAGCCCGAATGCTGGAAGCAGCACGTGAATTTGTCTTTGCGGAATTTGCCGATCAGAACAGTCAGGTTCTTTGGGGAATGCATGAAGATCATCCCGGTCGGCCGCATATTCATTTCATTATCAAGGCACGAACGAATGGCCCTGTAAAAAAGCAGCTTCGTTTCGGACCTGAAATTTTAGAAGATATGCGTGCCCGGCTCGCAAGCGTTGCTCGTCAGCTTGAGATACCGGTTCACTCGCAGCGTCGAGAAGATCGTAAGGAATTGCTTGATGATATTCTAGGCGGTTTTCAACCACTTAGAAAAAATGTCAGGCGAGTGGCATATGACAAACCGACAGAGCTTCATCTGCAGGTGCCTTTGTGGTTTGCCGAGGAGGGCCCTGCCTGGCTTGATCGAAAGAACCGACTTCAATCCCTGTATACACAAGCTCAAGATCTGGACGGGGATGAACGGCAGAAATGGGTTGTTTCACAAAGGCCTGTCGAAAGTCTTCCCGGTTCCGACGATGATCTACCTGAGCCGTACCGGCAGATAAATCATAAATTCTCCAGAGTGTTTCAGTCTCCTCGCGAGGCGATGAACAGTTTTCTGAAAATGACTTCTGGATCGGGCCAGCCTGGAAAACATCGAGCACTGGCAATTTGGCATCTTTCAAAGCAACCACTCGCATTTGGCGATCTTCTGCGAGATGCAGAGAAGCATTTGCCTGACCTGACAGAAGCAGCCCGAAAGCTCGACAATTTACCCCATGTAAATTGGGGTACTGCTTCACCAGAAATCCACCATCTTGCCGAACAGCATCGCTCGCTTGCACTCGCCAGGCGCAAGGGTCGTGAACGGCATCTTGTTCTCAAGGGCCTTAACCGACTTCGTCGAAATGCGAGGAAGGAAAAGGTACAGGGCCCAACACTCGAGCTTGTTCGCAAGCGTGTCGATTATGTTCGTAATTTCGAAGCACCGCAGATTCAGGAAGAGAAGCCTGCACTGCATCAGCGTGTGGTCGATTTTGTTACGCGTAAACGCAAAAAAAACCGATAGGTACCAGTAATGCTTAGCATACGTGTCATAGGATGGAGTGACCACACGGAGGAAACAATCGCAGAGATTGTCAGTGCTGCGACATGGCAGGACGCAGTGCGTCAATGCTATTCCAAATATGTTGGTGAACTTCGTTTTGTCGTTGCTCTGGATGAAAGCTATGCCTCTCTTGAACGGGGCTTCGCGCCGGTCGGCAGATGGGAAACGTTACCGACAGAAACCGGTGGTTGGCGTCGGGACAAAACCGGATCATCCAAATTGTTCAGTATTATCGGTTTTGATCACCGGGCATTGATCCCGGTTCTGGAATGGTGGCAAGCCCCGAACTGGACAATGGCTGCGCAAAGATCGGTAACCGAGCACCGTCACAGGGAGTACCGTTTCGTTGCCGCGTTCGAAGGTAATGTACCGGAAGGATCCATTCTTGGGTATTTTGCGCCGGGCAGTTTCGGTGATCTGACTGCCCTAACGGATCAGGCGAACTTGCGTGCCGTCCGATGACCCGGCGACTATTTTTTACAGAAAAGCCGGATCAGGCGAATGTTCTTGCTCAAACACTTGGCGGCTATAACGCCGGACAAAAAAGTTCCGGATACTATGATTGCGCTGGTGGTCATCGTGTCATTTGGGCTTACGGGCATCTGTTTCGCTTGAAGCTTCCTGAAGAGATTAATCCCGAATGGGCGACTTGGCGTATGGAAGATCTGCCTCTTGATATTCAGAGGTTTGACTACGTCCTTGATGAACGGGGGGATATAGGATCTCTCAAAAAACGTCAGTTCTTTGTTCTGAAACAGAGTTTGCCCGAGTTTGATGAGGTTGTGATCGCGACCGACGATGATCGGGAAGGCGAAGTTATCGGTTGGCTTCCGCTGACATTGCTTGGCTATAAAGGTCCGGTTAAACGGATTACATACACCCAGATTGACGTAAAGGCATTTCGGGTCGCCATCGAAAATATTCAGGATGGAGCCTTCTTTAGAAACAGATTTCATGAAGGTTTGGCACGTGCTGCAATTGACATGATTGTCGGCCTCAATTCCAGCAGGGTTTCAACACTGGCGTTTGGCCAGGAACGAGATGACATTCCGACGTCGGCCGGCAGAGTTCAGACACCGGTATTGAATCTTGTTGGAGAGCGATGTGACGAGATCGCCAATTTTGTCTCTCAACTTTACCATGAATTAATTGCCCGCGGGACGGTCGGGGGTGTTGATATTGAACTTGCATATGCGCCCACCGAGAAAATCTTTGACGCCGAGCAGGCCGAAAGCATACGTCAGTCCATCCCTGAAGCCGCCGAACTGTTTGTTCGTCACGAGGATAAAAGAACTTCTCCACCCAAACTATTCAACCTGAATGCTCTGCAAGGTGCAGCATCGACGCAATTCGGGTTTTCTCCAGCAAAAACCCTCGAAATCATTAATAAGCTTTATATTGCAGGTGTCCTGACCTATCCACGAGCTCTGCCGAGAGTGCTGCCAGAATCAATGAGTAGCGATACGGGAAGTCTGCTTTTTTATCTGGCAAAAGTCCCTGAGCTTGAAACAGGGGGATTGGGCGCGCTGATTGCCGATCACGGCTTTTCATACCGTAACGAAGTATACAATGATCGAGAGATGGTTGGGCATTCCCATCATGCGATCATTCCAAACCCAAACAGGATTGAAGCGACGACGCTTGAGCTCTCTCGCCTTGAACCAGATGAAAAGAAGATTTTTCTGTTGGTCGCACGGGTGTTCCTTGCCGCGCATTTGCCTGATTATCGTTACAAAGCGACTGTTGTCGGTTTTGAGCATGATAACAGAACCTTTAAAACTCAGATTGATGTTCCGGTGTCTCTAGGGTGGAAAGCCATCTATGACGAACCGGAGGACCCGGAACATACCTCGGAAGATGGATTCAGGAAGCCAACGGTATTGCCCGAGATTAAATCAGGTGATGTCCTCGATGCGATTGAAACGACGATTGTCGGTAAGAAAACCAGACCTCCAAAATTCTACTCTGTGAAAAGTCTTCTCGAGAAGATGGCAACGCTTGGTCTTGGTGCCCCATCGACCTTTGATAAATATGAAACGACCCTGCGAAACAGGATGTATATTGAAGGATCACAGGCCAAGGTTGAAATCACCTCGCGTGGAGATGAAAGTCTAAGGTTTTGGCGGAAATATGCTGAAATTCTGACTTCACCGAATTTGACAATCGAGATTGAATCCAGACTGGCAGCGCTCTCAAAAGGAGAGATGGCCTATGCCGATGTCCTGTCTTATGCAAAGGAAATGACTGGAGAGATTGTCCGGTCAATCAAGCATGCTCCTCCAGGATCTGTTGACCTGGAGCGTGTGCGTGTTTCTCGTCCTCCTTCGATCAAGCTTCGTCGCTATGTAAAAAAAGCTGCCGAGACAATTGGTATAAAACTGCCATCAGGTCTGCTTTCTTCTGCTTCGGCCTGTTCCGCCTGGCTTGAAAGCCACAAATCGGAAATTGATGCGGCTTTCTCAAAACCTACTGAAAAGGAAATTTGGCTCGTCGACGCTATCCTGAATGGTAATCCGGAACTGTCCTTTCCGGATGAAGACAGGATTGATAGAGAGAAAATTTCGGCATTCATAACGGCTTATCGAGATCACGCCAGGCCTGCTCCGTCAGAGAAGATGCTTTCCTATGCGCAGAAACGTGCAGAAGAGCTTGGTGTGCTGATCCCGATTGATGCCAGACAGTATAATGACCGTCTGGTGGAATGGCTAAAAGATCATCCTGTCCGCCCCTCTGCCAAGCAGCTTGACTATGTGAGAAATGTGGCAGAAACGCTTGGAATTGCGCTGCCTGAACATTACGAAGTCAGTAGTGATGTCTGCCGGGAATTTCTTGACAAGTATGCCGATAAGGCCGGCAGCAGTGGCACCAAGGGCGGGGGAAGCACAAAGAGTCCCCGCAGGCGGACGTCCTCTCATAAACACAGTCGCAGGAGAACTGGATAATGAAAATCCGTATGGTTGTTTTTGTGCTTTCTTTTGCGGTTGTGGCTGGTGCTGCTTTTGCTGTGATGGCGGACAGCAAATCCAGCGCGACATCTGTGGACTGTTCCAATCCTCAAAGCTATGGAATCAGCCTTGCTAATCTTGAAGCCTGTCGATCCCGGGGGGCTGTCCCTTTTTGGTCCGTCCTGTTCAAGGAGGAAAGTGCGGCTGGTTACATAACCTGTCTGGATAAAGGCCTCGAGCGTGCTTTGATAAAGGAAGTGGCTCAGGCTCAGGAGAAAGACAACGATATCGAAATCACCGCTGCAGTCGAGGTGCTCGATGTTTATAGGAAGCATTGCCGTTCAACAGATGAAGATTTCGCATCACGTTTGCAGAACATCGATCAGGAAGTGCTGGCACAGATTGACCAGATTTCGACCTTTCTCTGGATGCGGTCCTGGCATCTGGAATATATCCAGTATCTGGTCGATGATACCGGTTTTATCCGGTCCTATTTTTCAGACGAGAGCTGGATTGAAATCAAGGCGATAATCCAGAAGAGTTTTCAGACTCAGTGGTTCTACGATCAGAAGGCTATTGTGATGGCTTTTGATCAGGAGCCATCACTTGAACAATTAGACAAATATCAATGGCAATATGTCGGAAAGGTTCGTTTGAGTGCCCGGACAGAAGATAACAGGCATAAAGAGCTTTTGGTTCCTGTGACATATATTCTTGAGGCTAGTCCGTTGCATGCCTCGGACATAAATCCGGGGGGCTTTTATGTTACAGACGTCGACATTGATCTGAAATCAGCATTCGATGAAATTTATAAAGCTCTTCCAGTTGTCGCAAATCCGGAAAGATCGGGAAAGGAAGGGGAAGTGCGACAAAGCCGCTGATCTGACTGCGTACTAGCTGCGATCCCCAAAAATATTATCGCCAAGTTTCGCTCTGATATTTCTCCGGATACTCTTTACCGTGCTTTCACTTTTTCCAGTGATTGCCAGGACATCCCGTACACTCAAGCCTTGATCGAAGAGTTGAAAGACCTGGCTTTCCACGGGGGACAGGCAAGAAAATGAATGCTCCACGGCTTTTTGTTCTTTGGGCAGCAATTCGAATTCTTCGGTACCTTTCTCAATCCGGTGGATCGCTGTCGCCAACTGACTAAGATGATGGTTCGACTTGGCGAGAAAACCGTTCGCAAGCATTTTCATCTCTTTGATCTGGTCTTCTCCGGGGGAAGATCCTGAAATGACAATAATGCAGCTCTCTTTCCATCGTCTCCGAACGGATCTAAGGCCGGTGAGCCCTTGTGTATCGGGGAGTATCAGGTCAAACAGGATTGTCTCTGGTCGAATGGTTTCGTCGAGGCCCAGAGCATCCTTTAGGGTGGATGTGGAGAAGACTTCGCAGTCACCGAATAAATCGTAAGCCGATCGTGCCAGATACTCGCGTATGAGATTGTCATCATCGACAATCAGAACCTGTTTCATACTTCAGTCCTACTTCTAAGTATAGGCTTCCGCTACGTTGGAGGGGTTGCCTATACCATCCTTTTATTCAGTCTTTGATTGTGTAAGGAATATTTGTGCGAGAAAACGCTCTCCTAGGGACAGTCATGTTAGAATTAATAAACTCAAGTCAGCTCGTAAAAACGAGCGATTATCAGGCGAAGTCGTTCCCTGTTTTTGCTACACCGGATGACATCTGTCAAAAGCCATTCGTGTTCAGTCGCGATCTCAGACTGACAGTGAGTGAAACTTCCGGTACAGGGCAGGGCTTTATAGAATGTTCTGTTATAACGGCAGAACCTTTGAAAAATGGTCTTCTGCGCTCATATGGGACCAAGTCAGCTGTTGACCATTATTTTGCTTGGTGGGACCGCTGGAATCGGGATCAGGTGGACAAGTTATATCTTGGGCATGAGTTGCTAGAGCTTCAGGTTTTGAAATATGAGCTGGAGCTTACCCTCGGGCGCGTTTTACTCGAGCCAGCCTATGAACTTGTCCAATAAGTGACCATCGGATAGCTTTGTCGCCGCGAAAGCGATAGAGGATCACAGGTGGCAGTCAGATATAACTTTCATATTCAATTTCCGAAGGCCTGGTCTCAGGAGCAGATAGAGAGCAGTGACGAACTTGCCATACTCCGATCATTCAAACCTGCATTCATGTGGCGTGGAGACCGAAAGTCAATCGACGCGCAACTCACTGAGGAACAAGTCTTGCACTTGGCTGTATCAGGCCTTCGCCTCTCAGAGATCCCATAGCGCTTTCATTTACGAGCCATAACTGCCATCTTGATTAGCTAAATCGCGGAATGTCACTCCAACGTGTCGTATAGCAGGGGCTTCGGTTCTCTGAACGGGTGAACCAGTCGACGCGTTCCCGCGGTAACCTGCCTATGACAACCGAATCACGACCAAACTTTTCCTCAAGCCTGTCGATTGAGGCCATGAGCGGTGAAGTTGATATTGGCATCGGCGTGAATAGATCTCGCGCTGCAGCTTCTGGTCGACAGAGATCAAGCAGCAAGATGCCCGCTTTCTTTACCTGAAGGCTCGGGTGCGATAGGCGATCGACATTTTGGCCAATTGCTGTGCAGATCTGTCTTGTGTCATTAGAACGCGGCAAAAGCCCGATATCGACGGACCGCGAGAAGTGCCGAAGATCTGGACGAAACCGGTTACCCAGGGCAAATATTTGCAGACGCCCGGCAACCAGACCGGCCCTCCGAAGTTTAAAGCAACCGCGGGCGGCAAAGCTGAAGAGCAGATCAGACAGAGCGTCTGGACAGGAAATCTCGGATGCGAGTGATCGCGATACGCAGATCGTCTGTTTGTCGGCCGGACTGTCATCAAGCGGAAAGCAACGTTCCCCACGCAGCTCACGGACCGTTTTAAGGCCGCCGACGGCCATCAGGTCGCGCGCCGATCTGTCTGGCATGTCCCGAAGTTGCCGGGCAGTGTTGATACCTAACGCCGAGAGCTTGCGGGCATATTGTCGGCCAATACTGTAAATGAACACAAAATATGAGACTGTAAAATTAAATATGAGAACTTGTGTCGGAAAATATGAGAATGCCAAAATGGTACGGGTGAATCTCAAATTTTCGTTGTGAAGACAGTATTCAGTTTCACATACGAATTTAATTGAACAGCACCATATAATTTTTATATTAGTCATAGTGTGAGTTGCGGGATCAGTTCCCTCGTGCTAGCGAGAAAACCCTGCAGCAAGAGAATTGGAGCGGGTGACTTAGGTTGCGCCGCTTTTTTTATTTAACTTGATTTATCCGATGCGGACGCCCTAGTGATCGTATCAAACGGAGTTTTCGGGATCGCTTTGATCCGTTGAGAACTCCGTCGTATCGGCTAGCTATTCAGATACCCCTGTCTGTTTTGCTGCTGTTGTATTTCGAGATCGATTTTATCAGTTCAAATATCCGTTCACGCAACACATCATCCTCAACACCGTAATAACTGCGTACAAGTTCTAAAGTTTCTCGCCGCTGCATAGGGTCCTCACGAGAAACGAAGAGTTGAGTAACAATCTTGTTGCGTTGAGCAATAGACTTGTCAGTAAGATCGCGTGGTATGTCATCGTAGAAATAACTGACCGGAACTTTGAGTGCTTGGGCAATATCATATAGCCTTGATGCACTTACTCGATTGGTTCCCCGCTCATACTTTTGAACCTGCTGGAAAGTAATACCCAAAAGTTTAGCAATTTCTGTCTGCCCGAAACCGTTAAGCATGCGGAGCTCGCGCAATCTTCTACCGACATGAAGATCAATTGGGTGAGGTCCTACTGTTTTTGTTTTTCGCCGTCCGTTACGCATTGGTTTGCGACGGCGATTATCGTCTGGCTGTTTAGAAGGCATGCTTGTCTGATTCCGCGGACGCATTGAGAGAATAATATTCTAAATAATGCAAATTCGGGAGCTGTTGCTATTCATGTTTGAGCATTTTGATAGTGAAGAAATGTAAGTGATCAGCTCTCTTCTGCACTATTAAAGCGCAATCAGCTTATCTACATTGTGCTGCCTTTCAAATTTTCTGAGAATGGAGCTCTCAATCATCCTTCCTCAAACGGGGTGTGGGAGAAACTATCGGACGTTTTGCGTGGAGGATTGCAAAGCTTTTCGTCTCGGTTATCTGCTGACAATTAGATAGGCTACTGCAGAAAATCCGTTGGCGCGCTGACCTTTCTAAAACGCAAGAAGCCGCCTACCAGGTGGTTAGTCTGGATCAAAGGCGGCTTCTCTAATTGAGAGGTGATTGCTTTAGATAGAACCAACTCGGTATCAGCTGAACCAATGTGTGATTTATTGACGGTATTGTCAATAAATCCCCGATCACAAAACACCCCAGGTATGAGGTCTGTACAATCAATAAATCGCCCATTAAGCGTGCTCAAAACAACACCTTTGAAATCAGACTGACATGCAGTCACTCTCATCATGAAACAAAAAAGAAAATCAGGTTGAACATCGGGTATCATTCATAACCGGTATAATGCTCCGTCTCTAGATTGAAACAATTGTTGGCTATGCAATCATTGTCGTGAGCTTCGTGGGTATCAGTATCGGCATCCGGCTCGGAAGTCATATTTCGGTCGATTTCCTTGATGCTTTTGTCCCGGAAAAATACGTTCCGGCGTTACATGCGATTGCCATGGCCCTCGGGATTATATTTGCCATTGCGCTAATCTATTATGGAGGAAAACTCTTCCTGCCCCCTTGGGCGCGGTCAGTTATCCCCGCCTCTTACAGCATGATCCGGAGACTGATTTTATCATTACTGACAGCACTGCGCACTGAACTGATTGAAGGTAAGTCGAGGGCGCTCACCCCGCCATTTCCATGACAAAGACAAATGAATCACAAGCAACGGATATCACTCAAATAACTTTTATCTCGGCCCTGACACTTCGAAAGGATGTTTGACAGTTAGACTGCTCGAACAGAACTCAGGAATGCTTGCACTTTCTCACGCAATTTGTCTGTTTCATGTAATAAACTGCCCGAAGCATCTAATACTTGTTCAGCTGCTCCACCTGTCGAAACCGCAGCTTCATTCACACTAATAATACTACTAGTGACTTCGGTGGTACCCCCAGCGGCTTCTTGGACGTTGCGAGTGATCTCGAGTGTAGCAGCTCCCTGTTGCTCAACAGCGCTTGCAATTGCTGCCGAAACTTCACTAATCTCCGAGATAGTGGAAGAGATTGCAGCGATTGCCTCAACCGCACCATCAGTCTCACTTTGGATATTTGAAACCTGCGCAGTAATCTCATCAGTTGCTTTTGATGTCGCTGTCGCCAAATTCTTGACTTCTGCAGCCACCACAGCGAAACCCTTACCCGCGTCACCAGCACGAGCAGCCTCAATCGTCGCATTTAGAGCAAGAAGGTTAGTTTTCTCGGCAATATCGCTAATCAGTCCAACAACGTCACCAATCTTTTGCGCTGCATCCGCCAACCCACGTACCCGGACATTCGTTTCTTCCGCATTTACAACGGCTCGAGCTGCAACCGTGGATGACTGCCCCACCTGTTGATTTATTTCGCTAATCGAAGCGCTTAACTCTTCAGTTGCACTCGCTACTGTTTGAACGTTAGTCGAGGCCTGTTCGGCCGCTGTCGCAACTATCCCAGCTTGCCGACTTGTCTCTTCTGCAGTATTGGTCATTCCAGTCGCAGTCGATTGCATTTCCTTGGCCGCAGTTACGAGGGCTTTGAGCACAAAAGCCATTTCACTGTCAAACTCGGCGGTAAGTTCGCTTATCTTCTCGGCTCGTTTTTCTCTTAATTTTAGCGCTTCAGCTTCTTTCGTGGCAAGCTGATCAGCACGAATCATGTTTTCTTTGAACACCAATACTGCTTGAGACATTTCTCCAATTTCATCTCCACGATGCTCACCTGGAACATTTGCTTCTTTGTCCCCCGCAGCTAACTTTTTCATCACTTCAGTAATTTGCACGATAGGTTGAGAGATGCCCCTCCCAATTAACCACGCGAAAATTACACCAATGATGATTGCAGCACCCGCTAGTATCTCGCTGATCAAAACAGATCTTTTAGATGCAGCAGCAGCGCGCGGGCCGATCTCATCTTGCTCTGCTTTTACGTCAAGCTTGAGGTCTTCTAACTCACTGGCAACAATCGGCCCGATACGCTCTAACTCATTGGAAACCAAATCGCCACGTACTGGATCAAAAACCGAGAGCGAAACGATTTCTTCAAAAGATTCAGAATATGCTGTCAAGTTATCTGAAACTACTCTCGAGGCCTCTTTTCGGTTTCCTTCGGACAGTAAAGACCCTAGTTCTTGATTCAACAGCTTAGTCGTGTCGAGCATATCAAGTACTATTTGGGCATCTTCAGGGCTATTGCTTAATAGATAATCTTTAACTGCCACCCGTGCCTCCAACAGCTTCTCCTGCACACGGACCGCTTGATTTGATTGGAGAACAACTTCTCTGTAACGCGTAAAGTCTGTCCCCACACTACTCATGGAAACGACGCCTAACACGGCAACGGTTGCCAGAAGCAACAGGATGAGCGCAAAGCCTCCGAAAACTTTTGTCGAGATTTTTAAGTTACGCATTAGATTAGTCATCGCTTTCCTCCGAACGGCCAGCATTCGCTGGCTGCTGCTTCCAATTGTTATTCTAAGCCAGATGTGTCATTGGCCCTTTTATAATTAGAGATCGAAGATATTATGCCATTTTATTTCAGTAAATGAAGTCGCGTCAGCCAGGATAAACATCTCCTGAGGCTGGAAATAGACATGCGCACGCGAGTAATCCGCTACGCACAAAACTAACCGCGACGCTTACCCTAATCGACGGTCGGGATGCAGCACTGGGATAACTATAGACGAAACGGGATCGGTAAAATGCAGTGACCATGAGCTCCGCAGCATAAAGCTGCCGGTAAAAAGTCCAATCTCGGGAAAATGCAATATCAAACAGCCCTATGACATCGCGAAAAAAAGGGAGGCATGAAGCATATGCGCACACCTCCCTTGCACAACTGGAACGCATCAAGCTCCAGGAACTTTTTGATCCTTCGCCTCTTTCGCTGAGGAGGGTGACGTTGAGAAGTAGTTTCGTGCAAGTAGTGCACTGCCCACAACAATCGCACCCAAAGATACGAGCATGTACGGCGCGACACTGCCAACAGCGACGCAAATGAACAGGCTTCTCATTAGCCGCGACAGAGTGCCATTCATATAGCCCTCTATTGCAGCCGCCAGTGAAATCGTTCCGATAACACCGCCGATCACGGCAAGCCCAATCTCAATGGATGAACCGGAACCGATGATAGCAGGATTCCAAATAAAGACGAATGGCAGCAGAAAGCCGACTGCGGCAAGTTTGACTGCATCAAACGCAATCTTGAATGGATCCTCTTCTGCAATGGCCGCTGCCGCCAGCGCCGCAACCGCAATCGGTGGCGTCAAGGCCGACAGGATCGCGTAGTAAAGCAAGAACATATGAGACTCAAGAAGCGGATATCCCAACTTTGAAAGTGCTGGCCCAACGAGAACTGCTGCAAGAATGTAAGCACTTGGTGTTGGCATCCCTAAACCGAGAATGATGGTCACCACAGCGGAAATCATCAAGGTGATAACCGGATCCGCACCACTGATTGTCATGATCACGTTTGCCGCTTTCATGCCAAGGCCCGTCATAGACAGACCTCCGATTACAAGTCCCGCAGCCGCGCACGCGCCAGCAACGGGGAGGATGCGCAGTGTGGTTTCACCAAGGCCTTCAACTACACGCCAAACGCTCATGCGGGTTCGCGCAGAGCAAGCCGCTGCAATGACGACAGAAGCAGCTCCCAAGCCTGCCGTCATGGTTGGCGAATAACCAAGCGACAGTGCGAGTATGATCACCGCGATCGGGACAATAAACATCCAGCCATTAATGAGGGTTGCCTTAAGCGTAGGGACATCATCTGGATAGGAGCGCAGATCGCGTTTGACCGCGCGCAAGTGAACCTGCGAGAAAACGCCAAGATAGTAAAGGATCGCTGGAATAATCGCGGCGTAGACGACTTCGCGATACGCAAACCCTGTGTACTCAGCAAGAATGAACGCGGCTGAGCCCATGATAGGCGGCATGGCGCTGCCACCTGTGGATGCAGCAACTTCAACTGCGCCGGCGAAACGCGATGAATAGCCAAGGCGCTTCATGATTGGGATCGTTATCGAGCCCGTCGCGACGACATCAGATACGGGACTGCCTGAAATCGTTCCATACATGCCTGATGAGATAACAGCGACCTTTGCTGGACCACCGGGGCTCTTTCCAGTCAGCGAGGCAGCAAGGTTAAAGAAGAAGTCCCCTCCGCCAGCAAATGACAGCAACGTCCCGAACAGAACAAATAGGAAAACATAGCTAGCGACAACCTGGATCGGGACACCAAAGACACCGTCCGTTGTAAAGATTAGCGCATCCAGCAGGTAGGTGTATTCGATCACTCCGTGCCCAAAGGGCGGGGGTAGCAAGTGACCGAACAGGTTGTAGGCCATAAAACCGAGAACAACGATCGTAAGACCTGCACCCGTCGTGCGACGCGTCGCTTCAAGTGACAAGAATAGAAGTGACGACCCGAAGAAAAGTTGAGCAGGTGTAAGCTCTTCAAGCAAAGTAATCCGGCTTGAAATCACACTTGCATTCACAAGGAAAAACACTCCGGTAGCGAGGCTCAGTACACTTAACACCCAATCAATAATGGTCGGTTTGTCCCGTGCATTAGTTGTTGCACCGACCACCAAGAAGAGCATCGAGAACAAGGCGCTAAGAAACAGAATGCCAATTATAAGCGGGTCCGAGATAACGAAGAGGTTGCCGTAAATAACCCCGATCGCAAATAGCGCCGCCAAGCTGATCAGAACTTTGTGGGGTAGGGCCGCAAACGTACGTTTGCGGCCTGTGTTTACAAGTGACTTCATCATTTGAGAAGTCCTGCCTCGCGATATGCCCGTTCTGCACCGGGATGGAACGGCAGAACATCCTGATCAGCCATAAGCTCCGGGGTCAGCGCC
This sequence comes from Thalassospira profundimaris, assembly GCF_003326795.1. Taxonomy (GTDB): domain Bacteria; phylum Pseudomonadota; class Alphaproteobacteria; order Rhodospirillales; family Thalassospiraceae; genus Thalassospira; species Thalassospira profundimaris_C. The sequence goes on from NZ_JPWI01000015.1 coordinate 115,518, forward strand.
TTCATAGAACCGTGAACCGCCTTGATCTCGTCAACATTTGCAATCAAAGCCTTGGTAAGGTCATATGCAGTTTCTTCCTCCATCTGATCCGTCGCCACCAGAAGAGCACCAAGGGCCGACGTTTCGACATCATTTGGCTGATTGGAATAACTTCCTCCGGGGATTGTATAAGTTTGAGTTCCGAAACGGGCATTCGTGGCATCAATTACATTCTGGGGAATGTCGAGGACAATGACTTCATTGTTTTCGTCAATTGCGCGGAATGAGGAATGAAGAACAAAGACACCATTGGTAACAATGTCGATACGACCATCCTTCAGCAGTTCTGCCTGGTCGTTTGCCCCGGCCTGAACAATGCGTCCACCATTTGCCTCAACAGCTTCCGTGGTTAACCCAGCTTGTTCGAGCATGAACAACGCTACGTTGGACGTAATGTTACCCGAACGGTTTACACCAATACGCACCGGTGCTTTTGCTGTTGCAAGATCGTCGAGGCTATCGATGTTGTATTCGTCGGCAATCGACTTCGCCAAGAAGAAATGCATCGGCGCCCAATTATACATGTAACCAATTGCACGCATGTTGTTTACAGGAGCCTTGAAGGGTTCTTCACCTGCCAGAGCAATCTTCACTTCAGCGTTGTGAACTAATCCCGTATCCGTCCGGTTTGCTCCCAGCAAACCAATATTTGCAAATCCACCACCAGTTGCCTGATATGTTACAACGGAATTTGGGTCTGATTGTTTTACGGCACGGTCGATACCTGCGCCGAGAAGGGACCACAAGCCACCCGGATTGCCACCTGAGAGCGTCAGGTTTACCGGTTCAGCCTGTGCAGTGTTAACGCCGAAGGCCAGTCCAATAGCCGCGGCAAGAGTCAAAAGCCTCATTCTTTCCTCCCTAATGGGTAAGATCTCAATTTATAATTTCTGTTATTTTTATTGGATGCCGACCGTCAAAGGTCCCACTGGAACGGCATCAGGCCTCGAAAGTGATATTGACGTTCTTTTGCTCGGTGTAAGACAGCATCTCGCCCAAGCATTCTTCGCGTCCGATGCCGGATTGCTTCATCCCGCCATACGGTGTGCCAAGGAAATGGTCGCTGGAATTGTTGACCCAGACATACCCGGCGCAAATGTCATCAACTGCACGCATAGCTTGTGAGATATCGCGCGTCCAAACCGAGGCAGTGAGCCCGTAATCAACCCCATTTACCGCTTCGATCAGGGAGTCATAGTCACTCCATTTGAGGACGCTCAGCACCGGTCCGAACACTTCTTCTTGCGCAATGCGCATATCGGGGGTGACGTCAGCAAATACAGTCGGTCGAACAAAGAAGCCATGAGACAGCTCTTCGGGTACATCGCCGCCCGCCACCATCCTGGCACCTTCATTCTGCGCTATTTCTATGTAACCGCGGACCTTGTCATACTGACCGCGCGTCGAGAGACAGCCCATTTCGGTACTAGGTGAGAGTGGATCGCCCGGCTTTACTGCATCAAATGCGGCGGCCAACTGATCAACGACGGGATCATATAGGCTTTCATGGACGAATACCCGACTGGTCGAGCCACAAGACTGTCCTGCTGTCCATGGCAGGTTCATGCCCTTGACCGCGCTTTGAACAGCCTTTTCAACATCCGCATCCGGGAACATGACAAGTGCGTTCTTTCCGCCCAGTTCCAATGACACATGTTTAAGTGTATCGGCAGCCTGACGCATGACGGCACGCCCGGTTGCGGCACTGCCGACAACGCTGACGCTGGCGATACCGGGATGGGTTGAAAGTCCTGCCCCCAGATCAGGGCCGCCATTCAGCACATTCAAAACGCCTGGTGGGAAAAGTCCGCCAATAAGTTCGGCAACCTTTAGGCTTGAAAGCGGTGTTTCTTCCGATGGTTTGATGATCACACTGTTGCCAGCCATGATTGGCGGCGCAAGCTTTGCGCAGGCGAACATCAGCGGGTGATTAAATGGGACGATGCGTGCCACGACACCAACAGGCTCTCGCACAACATAGTTCACTTTCCCCGCCCCAACCGGGACGGTCTCACCTTTAATCTCCGTGGCCAAGCCCGCAAAGAATTCCATCAAGGTAACTGCGATATCCACGTCAAACAGCATCCCCCGCAACGAGTTACCGCTGTCGAGAGCGTCAAGTCGCGCGAGTTCTTCCTTGTGCTCCTTGATCTTGCTTGCAGCTTCGCGCATAACACGCGACCGTTCCAAAGGGATCGTCTTCGCCCAAATTTTCTGACCTGCAGTTGCAGCTTTTACAGCGGCTTCAAGTTCTTCCTCGCCGGCACTGTCAACTTTGGCAACTTCTTGTCCGGTCGATGGGGAATAAACCGGTATCTGCTGGCTAGAACTTCTATGCCAAGCTCCACCATAATAAACCCCTTGGGGGAGTTTGTTGGGCAATGTGCCCAGGGCTGCAGAAGCGGCGACTACCTGCTTCATGTGATTTTTCCTCCCGGGAATTTCCGTGTTTATTATTTTTTGTAATCACGGAAAGGTCTCTCTGGTCTTTTTTATAAGATATCTAAATTAAATGGCAGCAAAGGAGATCAGTCAACCATAAAATTAGATATCTTAGTTTTGTTCGAAAAAAATAGCAGGCTCACAAACGAACCTGCTATCAAAACCTTATTCGGCAGCGACACTTTTCTCTTCCACAAGAGTTCGCCAATCCACTGTCTGCGGATAGACCCCCTCGCGCGAAGCGATGTCTGCATGCGGAATTCTTGGCTCGACGGTACCGATCGCATCGCCACCGGCAGCAACTTTTCTGGCTGCATCAACCATCAAGCGGCGAAACTCGACAATCGCGAGATCGGAAGCCCCAAGAATATCTACCGATCGATCAACAATGGCACCCATAGATACCCACATCACAATATCCTGATTGGGAATACCCTTAACACCCGTGAAACTCCCGAGCTTCATAGCCTGGCGATCCTGCAGGAAATTATTGTGCAATTGACGCTGGGAGACCCAACGATCATCAAGGTGAATGCCTTTTTGTGCGTGATTGAATTTTCGCCACTCTTCGGTTGTCGGACAGGCCTTTCCACCCCAGGCAATGAAATGGAAATGAGTGGTTTCATCGTCAATAGGAACGATAACACTCGCAACATTATAATTGTTATTCGGCGGGATCAGAGATGTATAGGGTGCAATATACTCGGTAATACGAAGATAGTTATGGGTACTAGGATTTTTGATCGGCTTACGGATCGCAGCATAGTGGAAGCCGTAGCTGGTCGTTTGGGTCTGCATGCGCGGAGATTTATCCGTCGAAGGGCGGTACCATGCCTGATCATCCGCGGAAGCGCCTTCAACGCGGGCCGGCTTCATATCCGATGAATGCAAACTGGACGAATGTGCGGAATCGATCTGCCCTTCGGTAATCTGCGCCCAGTTGGCCGGAATCCTGATTTTCAGGATTGAAACCTGGGTATCTTCGGTCGGGGCAAATGCAGGTGGCGAAAACGGATACATGTCTTCTTCTTCGCCAAGCCATGCCCAAACAAAGCCCCCCCATTCGACGGTCTTGTAAGACTTGTGCTTTACCTTCTCATGTAGCGGACTGCCTTCGGGTTCGGACGACATGGCAACACAGTTGCCTTCAACATCGAACTTCCAGCCGTGATAGAGGCACCGCAGTCCGCAATCTTCGTTACGACCAAAAACCAGAGATGCACGTCTGTGCGGGCAGAGCTCATCAAGAAGACCAAGCTTTCCGTTTGAATCCCGAAAGGCGACATAGCGATTGCCAATCGCCTCCACCAGCAGCGGTTTGCCATCCGCTTCGGCAACTTCTTCAATGAGGCAAACCGGCGTCCAGTGCTGGCGCATCAGCTTCCCCATTGGCGCATCACCCGAGACGCGGGTTAACAGGTCATTCTCTTCATGGCTGAGCATAACGTGAACTCTCCTCCTTTGTGTTTTCTTAGATATCAAAGAATCAATATCACATCATTACAGGCATCTAGTGACTTGACAAGAATTATTAGATATCTAATTTATTCATCAAAGTTACTTCGGGAGGAAAAAATGTCAACAGAATTAGAAAGCATAAAAATGCGCGTAGAGGCACGGCGTCAGCTAACGCCTTATATTTGCGAGTTTACGCTTTCCCCCGTGGATGAGATCGAACTCCCTGCCTTTGCGCCGGGATCGCATATCACCGTCGAAACGCCATCCGGCGCGATGCGCCGCTATTCGCTTGTTAATGATGGGGAATTTCCGGAAACCTACGTGATTGCCGTGAAACGCGAGCCTGAATCGCGTGGCGGATCATCCTCAATGCACGAGTCAGCTACTGAAGGTAGCGAGATTACAATTCAGGCACCCGAGAACTCGTTCGCACTCAAAAATGCACCGAAATATTTGCTGATTGCAGGCGGAATCGGGGTCACTCCAATTTACGCAATGGCCAATCACCTGTCTGCGCAGGGCAAGCCGTTCGAGATGATCTACTGCACCCGATCTGCCGAGGAAACTGCATATCTGGATGATATCAAAAACGCATTCGGATCACGCGTTAAGTTTCATCACGACAATGGCGATCTCAATCAGGTTTATGATTTCTGGGATCACTTCGAAGAGCCCGGTGCCGGGCATGTCTATTGCTGCGGTCCATCCCCCTTGATGGAAGAAATCAAAGCCATCTCAGGCCATTGGCCGGAAGGGCGTGTGCATTTCGAAGACTTCAAAGCCGTCGATGCCGTGCGCGAAGACGATAAACCGTTTGAAGTGAAAGTCGCCAATCTCGATACCACCATCACGGTTCCTGCTGACAGGTCCGTTCTCGAAGCACTTCGTGATAATGGCATCAAAACGGTAAGCTCTTGTGAAAGCGGCACCTGTGGCACTTGCCGCTGCAAGCTGATCGAAGGGGATGTTGACCATCGCGACATGGTCCTGATGGATGAAGAAAAAGACAGCCAGATCATGATTTGTGTCTCCCGCGCAAGGGAGGGAAATCTTGTCATCGAACTCTAATCAGCCGAAGCTTGAGGCGCCCTTGCGCCTTGGCGTCATCGGGCTTGGTCGCGGGTTCATGCTGACATTGCCAAGCATCAATGCAGATGATCGGGTGCAACTTGTTGCGGCATGCGCACCGCGGGAATCTTCACGTGCGGCGTTCGAGCAGGAGTTTGGCGGGCGCACCTATCAGAACGTCGAGGATATTTGCGCCGATCCGGACGTCGAAGCCGTCTATATCGCCACACCGCATCAAATGCATGTCGATCACGTGGAAATTGCTGCGAAAGCCGGAAAGCATGTTTTGGTTGAGAAGCCACTTGCGATCCATCTTGAAGACGGCATCAAAATGGTCGAAGCCTGTGAGAAAGCGGGCGTGCAACTGATTGTGGGCCCCAGCCACAGCTTTGATGGGGCTGTAATGTTGGCCCATAAGATCATTCAGTCTGGCGATGTCGGCAACGTCCGCATGATTCATGCAATGAACTATACCGACTTCCTATATCGTCCGCGTCGACCGGAGGAACTCGTCACAGAAGAAGGCGGCGGAGTGATTTTCAGTCAGGCTGTCCACCAGCTTGATATTGTTAGGCTTCTGGGTGGCGGCATGATGAAAACCATCACTGCGGCCACCGGGAACTGGGATCCGGCCCGCCCGACTGAAGGCGCATATAGCGCATTGGCTACATTTGAAGGCGGTGCCTTTGCCTCTTTGACCTATTCGGGCTACGCGCATTTTGATTCCGATGTATGGCAAGGCTGGGTTGGCGAACTTGGCTATCCGAAGGACCCTGAAAGCTACGGTCAAGCCCGCAAAGCCTTGACCAAGGTTTCAAGCCCGGAAGAAGAATCCGCCCTGAAATCCGGTCGAACATATGGCGAAACCCCGGCACGACCACCCGCGCCAAACCACGAACATTTTGGCCCGATCATTGTCTCGTGTGACGGCGGCGATCTGCGGATTACGCCCAACGGGGTTTGGCTGCACGGCCATTTCGAACAGAAATACATTCCTGCACCGCTGGAGATGGGCCCACGCGCCGGCGTTAACTCCGCCTTGATTAAAGCTGTCCGCTTTAACGCTCCGCCATCACAAACCGGGCGCTGGGGCCTTGCCACGCTTGAAGCGTGCCACGCGATTTTGCAATCCGCAGAAGCGGCAGCACCGGTCAAGCTGCTTCATCAAATACAGACACAAAAAACAAATATTGGAGGAAACTCGTGAGTAATCTGACACTTTCACTTGCCTACGGAGACTATGATCGCACCAGGCCGATTTTTGATGGACGCGTCAAAATTGATGGCGTAGATCCCGTATCAATGCTGCTGTCCCCGGAAGAAATGTTCTTCCGGGCATTCCGTAACGAAGATTTCGATGTCAGCGAGCTTTCATTTTCGTCCTACTGCGTAAAACTCGCACGAGAAGAATCTCACTATGTGGCAATTCCGGTCTTCCTGTCGCGCGCCTTCCGCCACACGTCGGTTTACATCCGGACGGACAAAGGCATCAATAGCCCCGAAGACCTCAAAGGACGCCGCATCGGTATTGCGGAATATCAGCTGACGGCAAATGTCTGGGTGAGAGGCATTCTTGAGGATGACTATGGGGTAAAACCATCCGACATCCATTGGGTACGTGGTGGCATGGACACGCCGGGTCGGCCGGAAAAGATCAAGGTTGATCTGCCCGATGATGTCAAAATGACCCAGGCGCCAGACGGTGCGACGCTTAATCAGATGCTGATGGACGGTGAGATTGATGGTTTCATTGGTCCGCGTTGGCCAAAATGCTTTAACGAAGGTCACCCGCATGTCGGGCGCCTGTTCACTGACAGCATTTCAGCGGCAGAAGACCACTATAAACGTACATCGATCTTCCCGATCATGCATGTGTTGGGTGTCCGCAAAAGCTTGGCTGAGCAGCATCCATGGCTTCCCGGGGCGCTGCTTAAGGCGTTCTCGCAATCAAAGAAGATGGCGCTTGATGCGCTGAGCGACACGTCCGCGACGAAGGTCACGATGCCGTTTGTCGAAGACACGCTTGATCGCGCGAAAAACCTTCTGGGTGATGATCTTTGGCCCTATGGCGTTGCGCCAAACCGCAAAGTCATCGAGACGTTCCTTGACTATCACTACCGCCAAGGACTTTCACCGCGCAAACTTTCGATCGACGAGCTTTTCCACCCCTCCACGCGTGAGGTCTTCAGCCTATGACCAATACCATCGCAAAAACATCTGCAGTCATGCCCTCCTTGCCGCACATTCTGATCGAGGAAGGCGTTCGCGCCGCCCTTAAGGAGGATCTTGGACGCGCCGGCGACCTGACCACGGATGCAACAATTGGTCCTGATCTCAGTGCAAAAGTATCTTTGGTCTCGCGTGAAGCCGGGCGTTTATGTGGTGTCGATTTCGCACGAAGTTCCTTTGCACTTGCCGGTGCGGGGCTGGCGTTTGAGGCATTCAAGAAGGATGGAGATGTTCTGGCCCCGGGTGATGAAATCGCCCGGGTGACCGGCAATGCACGTGCCATACTGTCATCGGAACGCGTTGCGCTAAACTACCTGTGCCATCTGTCAGGCATCGCAACGACAACCGCAAAGTTCGCAGATCTAATTGCTCATACAAAGGCACGCATTTGCTGTACGCGGAAAACCACACCGGGCCTGCGCGCATTTGAAAAGTATGCGGTGCGCTGTGGGGGCGGTGCCAACCATCGCTTTGGTCTTGATGATGCCGTCCTGATCAAAGACAACCACATTGCCGTTTGCGGATCTATCACCAACGCAATTGAAGCTGCCCGCAATTATGTCGGCCATCTTGTCGTAATCGAGATCGAAGTCGACACGCTGATACAGCTTGAAGAAGCCCTTGCAGCGGGCGCATCAACGGTGCTGGTTGATAATTTCGGCATCAACGGTCTGAAAGAGGCGGTTGCCCTTAATGCCGGCCGTGCGCGGATCGAAGCATCCGGTGGCATCAATATCGACACCATCAAGGACGTTGCTGAAACCGGGGTTGATTATATCTCAAGCTCGAAAATCACGATCTCGGCACCAACCCTTGATATTGGCCTCGACGTAACACTGGGATAGGAAAATGAAACAGTTTCAGCCAGGCGATGTGATTGAGGTCAAACTTCCGGGTGGTTTTGCCTATGTACAGATCACACATAATCACCCGGCCTATCCAGAAGTCATTCGTGCATTGCCGGGTTACTACAAAAAACCTCCGGAAAACATTCTCGAACTCGCATCAGGTCAATCAGTCTTCACGGTTATGCTGCCGTTATTTTCCGCAATCGAGCGAGGCATGCTTGAAGGGCGAAAAGTGACAAGCACGAAGGTCCCCTCCAGTGACAGCACCTTCCCGACATTCCGTATTCCCATCAGGGACCGACAAGGAAATGTTGTCTATTGGTGGTTCTGGGATGGTGAAGGACTGAATTATGATGCAAATCCAGATGCCGGAAGCGAAAACATGCCGCTTCGCGAAATAACCACGACCGATACCTTTATCGAGAGGCTTTCTGCGACCGCGCCGTGTTAAATACCTGAAAAAAACTTAAGTCGGAATGCGGGTAGGAGGGACCTTTCGCCCCTCTTCACCTGCTTTTCGCTCATCCTCTTCAAGATTATCCAGAATCAGAAGCATCCCCTTACGGATTATATCCAACTCGGAAGATGACAATCCTGCCAGCGCAACCTCGTTCACCTCTACGGCAAGCGGTTCAAGTTCGATGCGCAGTTCTTTGCCACGCTTGGTCAGAAACACATGCTGTTTTCGCTTGTTTCCGGCTAGCGTTCTTTTTTCAAGAAAACCAAGCGCTTCAAGCCGCTGCAGAGCCGTGTGGGTTGTGGGTTCAGTTAATCCGGCTTCTTCACTCAACTCACGTTGTGTCAGACCTTCCTGCTCCCACAGGATGCGTAAAAATATCCACTGCCCGAACGTAACATGATGAGAGGCCAAACGTATTTGCAAAGACCGGTTAAAACCCCGAGTTGCCAACCGGATAATATGAGCAAGACGCTCTCGCGAATTGGGAACTCTGTTTTCTTTATCGGTCATGAACAAAACGACGCCCTTAAAGCCAACTGAAATATTTTGCGTTTGACTGATACAGTCGTCGTATAGAGGAGTCAAACATGCTTGATACACAGCATATCAAGCATGGTTGACACATGCCATATTTACTCTGCTGTTTCATCCGCCGTGCGGGTCATTCCCGCAGACATTGCTTTGCTGTAACCCGGGGTGATGCGTGCATCGATAACGACAGCATTGCCCTGTCTGACATCCTCGAGTGCCACCTCAATTGCCGATTTCAAATCACGCGCATTGGTCACGGGACCAATGGCCTTTACCCCTTGCGCGCGGGCCATGGCGGCAAGATCGATATCAGGTCCTCCAATATGCTGACCGATCCATTTGTTTTCAACTGGACGTTCACGGCTGACGGCAACTTTTTCCTGATGGATTTCGTCATTATAGAAAGATCGATTATTGGCAATGATCGCGAGGAAAGGGATACCGTAACGGGCCGCGGTCCAGAAGGCCGAAACACCCATAAGGTAATCGCCATCCCCCAACACGGCAACGGGTAGCCGATCTGTACCCTTCAGTGCCAGTGCTGCCCCGACCAGCATACCCGGCCCTGAGGCAATACCTGCGCCACCGTCATAGCCAAGATAGTCAAGTGGATGACGGAAATGCCACAAATCCCCGCCCCAACTCAATGGCAGACGAACAAGAGACACAACCTCGTTTTTAAGCCCATCGCCGAGGGCCGCAGCAAGGGTATCTACATCCATAGGTCCCAAATCATCTGTCAACTTTCCGGTACTGAAAGCCGGCAAGTTCTGCGGTTTCAATTGGGGTGTTAAACCGACCTCTTTACATAGTGTACGTATGACGATGTCGGGCTCAGCCGCAATATGCAGATCAGCTCGAACCGCGGCCTGATGATCAAGGCTCCAGCCATTGTGAAGTTGGTGATCAACCGATAGCTGAACGAGTGGTGCATTCTCGGCCTGAGCGCCAGCCTGTTTGAGTGTGCCCGCAACGTCTACCCAGTCAAAACTGACAATCAAATCAGCTTCGTTGAGGACTTTTGCACCATCAGGGGAAAGGAAAAATCCTGGCGTTCCGGAATGAAGAGAATGGTCTGTCGGAAAGGCCGCACCCAGTTTGATATCGGTGAGAACGCGAGCATTGAAATGCTCTGCCAAAGCCACTCGGTATGCCCAGTCATCTGCAGACCGAGAAACTCGGCCCATAAGAAATACTGGGGACCGGGACTCTTTTAGCCGCGTGTGAAGTTCCGCAAGCGCGTCGGGCAATAATCCCTGTGACATAGGCAACTTAAAACGCCTTGGATCGGGTGTCTTGATCGGGGCTGTGACAGCCTCTTCCTGTACTGCAACATCAAAACAAATATACACAGGAGCCATGGGTGCTGTTTTTGCAATTAAAGCGCCGCGAATCATGGCCTCAAGCGAAGCAGATAACGATGCAGGTTGATCATCCCATTTGACATATGGCCGAACAATCGCCGCCTGATCGCGCGACGTGTGGATCCAATCTATCCAAGGTCGTCGTTCCGTCGCATCGACAGGACCGGTTGCCCCAAAGACCATAACAGGGACTCGGTCACACCAGGCATTGTAGATAGACATTGTCGCATGCATTAAACCGACATTTGCATGCACAATCGCGGCCATAGGCCGTCCGGTTACCTTCGCCCAGCCATGTGCAATTGCGACGGTATGTTCTTCATGAAGGCACAACAGCATTTGAGGATTTTCGTTGCCCAGATGATTAACAAGGCTGTCATGCAGCCCACGAAAACTGGAACCGGGATTAAGCGCTACATATTCGACATCGAGAGCACGCAGCATCTCCGCGATCAGATCGCTCCCCCACAAGCCTGTTGTCTCGGATATGACAGGCCGCTCGACCTTTTCCATCTCTTCCTCCCGATTTTTTACTTTAGTTGGTGTTCTTTATAGTCTCCCATTTAAGTACTTCGATATCTAATATCATGTCAAACGGGTTTTCCGATGCTATCTGCGGCTCTGATCCTCGTGACGGAGCAATCTGCTTCTGTTTTTCCGTCTGGGTAGCTAAGCGGGACTTCCTGCTTGTTTGGGAGCGGATGGTGAGGCCGTCGCCGGGCACTTGAATGTGCACTGGAAAGAGGTGGTCGATAAATGCGCGGTTCGTGATGTCACTGCGACGTGCTGCCCTAGACGATAAACAGACCTGCTCTTACACGCCGCAAAACCCTGTCCCTTTACTGGACCAATGGCGGCTCCACCCTTGACCAAACTCCGTATCCGCAATCGTGCTCAATGCTACGAATGCGTGGCACTGTTTGAGGAATAAACTCTAAGAGCAGTCTGACATGCAGGAGAGGGAGTCGACCAGCCAGTATCTCGGTTCGGAGAGTCATTTCGCCTCGATGGCAGATGACTCACCTTGGTCAACAGTTTCAAAGCAATCTTGGCTATTGCCGGTATCTGATCTGAAACCGATACGCGCTATCACTGTCCGTCCAGACAGTTGTCTAGATATTGCCGGGTTGTAAGCAGAGCTGGCAATCCATCTGCGATCATGACATCAAGGGGTTTCGCCCCAAGAAACAGCGGCCCCTGATTGGGCAGCAATATCCAGGAGCGGGCGATCGGCGTGTTAAAATACAGCTCAAGGCTGCGATAGATGCCGATCAGTGCGCTCAGCCTGAGCATCTGATCGACATTGATCCGGCCGCGATAATTCGGGCGGCGCGCGCCGCGCCATTTGCCCGGGGACATATCGGCAAGGGCTGCCGCCTGACGGGCGGACAATGCCCAGTTGTGTGCAATATTGCGATAGGCCTTGAGCGCGACCGCAGTCGCTCTGGGGTTCTGGCTGAAGTGCGCTGCCGTGGTCCGTGCCTCCCGTTTTATCTCTTCTGCCCGTCAACAAGCTGGAAATGTCGTCCCGTTTCGCCCATCATACAAGGGTGACATGGGTCGAGAGTTGGATGCATGACAAGGGAGGTCCCTATGGATTCCACCAGCATCAATCTTTTTCTCTTCGGCACCGGGGCCTTTTTCGTCCTGCTGCTCATTGGCATAAAGATCGGCGAATATCTGGAAAAGCACCCGAAGCCGGACTGACCCTTTTCCCTGGGCGAAAGATAGGCGGCGCGGTGCGGCCTGGCCTCTCGGCGAGCCGATCGTTTCGGAGAAGCCAAAGCCCGCCGGAGATTGGCGAGCTTTGGCCATTGTCTGTCGGGGGAGGCTTAGAGCCAAACGGTGCCGACAGCCCAGAATTGAGATGTTGGGTGGAGAGGATACCCTGTCAAGCAGGCGGGCAATCGTTTCGGCTGTGAATTTGTCCGTTAAGGTCTTTTAACGGACAAATTCATCTACTGTTCGGCCAAGAAGAAAAGGCAGATGGCAGGGCCCTGTTTCGATCATCGGTGGCGCAAATAGGTGAATAGTGTCTTTTGGTTGATTATTTTTAAGTGAAGATTCGCTGAAGTTGTTTTATTCTGTGCTTTCAGTAGATTTCCAAGGAGCTTGATGATGACCAAGATCAAAGGAAAGAACGACGGTCCCGGTGGGCGCAACGAGCACTACGACGTTGGACCTCGTAAGAATGTTCCGCGTAAGCAAATAGTGAACGAGATTAAAAAAGGTCAGCATCCTGACGCCCATGTTGTGAAGATCAATGGTCGGGAATACGCGCGCGACAATCCTGATCGCTCGAAAAAAGACAATGTGAACCGTTAAGTCTCATTGCACATTCTGACACGAGTACTAAAGGCGAAATTGCTGCCGTTTAAACTCTGCTATTCTTCCGAGATGTTGGCCGAATTGAGGGCAGGAGTGCTACCCATGACAAAATATGTAGTGGGATAACCCAGTTGAAGCGGATTTTGTGATACCAATAGTTTTGGCACTTTCCAGCAAACCATTAACCACCTTTGCATAGCCCCCCTACTCTTAATTGGGGCGTGGTTGATCAAGCATTGACGTTTGCTTCTGGTCTAGAATGGCTCCCATCAAATTGCACAAATCGATCTGGAAGGTTTTTTCATACCTTCTGATTGGGACGTTCCTTTGGCAAATGGGGGGAGAGATGAGATCAAAACTAGTAAGTATTTCCGTAAAGAATGTCGGATGTATTGGCAGCGAGACATTGACCGTTAAGCTGGACAATATTCTTTGCCTGGTTGGTGCAAACAACGCCGGAAAGACTACAATCCTGAGAGCCTACGAGCTGGCGCACACGCCGAGTTCATTCGATTATGCCAAGGATCGTTGCAATTGGGCTCCCGAAGGTGAAGCGTCGGAAATTCAACTTGATGTGCATATCCCTGAGGGTATGGGCAATGTTGACGAGAAATGGAAATTTGATGACGGCAACGGTCTGCGCATCGTACGAAGTCGCTGGATATGGCCTGCAGATCGTGAAGGCATTACGCGTGAGACTTGGGATCCAGAGGTCGAGGACTGGGCAAGTGATGGTAAGGCCGGCGGGGCCGACAATGTATTCAAGTCTCGTTTACCAAAGCCAATGCGTGTCGGTTCTCTAGATGACGCGATCAAAACGGAAGAAGTGCTCCTCACTTTGGCTTTGAGCCCCATCGTGACCGAGTTAAAGGCGTCCGCGAAGGACGAGAATTCGGATCTGTTTAAAGCAAGACTGGCACTTGCCGATACAGTGAATAAAGTGGCTGTACCGCACGAAGCACGGATAAATGAAATCTCAGAAAAAGTGATGGGGAGCTTGCAAGCTGTATTTCCTGATCTCGGGGTAAAGCTGCAAGTGGAAATGCCACCACCAGATTTGAAAATTGAGACCTTACTTAAACAGGGATCAGGAATAAGGATCGAGGAGGCAAGTGGAAAGTCTCAGCTTACCCAGCAAGGCACGGGAGCGCGCCGAGCACTTTTTTGGTCGATGCTACAGGTCCATAACGAGATGGAGCGTGACAAGGAGCGTCGTACCGCTGTTGAGAAGGCTTTGATCAGCGAAGAAAAGAAGAAAACAAGAGATGAGGCCAAAATAGAACAGTTAGCTGCGACACTTGCTGCCTTAGACGGTACCGGAGATTTTCCTGCCGACGCGGAAGACCCTGCATTGCCCGGCTATATATTGCTCATGGACGAGCCGGAAAATGCGTTGCATCCGATGGCGGCCCGTTTGGCTCAAACGCATCTCTATGCACTCGCCAATCATCCAGATTGGCAAGTGCTTATCACAACGCACTCGCCTTATTTCATCAACCCGTTGGAAGATCACACGACGATCGCAAGATTGGAGCGGTCTGTCGACGGAAAATCGATCTCGCCGCTTATCTATGTAGCAGACCAGGTGTCGTTCTCCCCTGATGAGAAAGAAAACCTGAAGGCACTGCAATTGACGGATGTCAGTTTGGCTGAAGTTTTTTTTGGCAGTTATCCTATCCTGGTGGAGGGAGATACCGAACAGGCTGCGTTCCTTGGCTCTGTTCAGAATGAAGACTCCAATTTGAAGCGGAGTGCCAGCATCATTCGAGCACGAGGCAAAGCGATACTGATACCGCTCATGAAGATCTTGCATCATTTCAAGACAGACTTTGGGATTGTTCATGATGTTGATTGGCCTTTCTCCAAGTCTGGCGAGAGCCACAACCCCATGTGGACAATTAACAACTCTATTCGCGAAGCTGTTATCGCGTGTCGTCAAGACGGTATCAATGTTCGACATCGTTGGAGTATTCCCGACTTTGAACGGTTTCTTGGTGGAGAGGAGCTTGGCAAAGACAAACCCTATGAAGCCTACAAGGCTGTGACATCTGACAAAGCAGTTGGCGAAATGGTTCTTGACCGAATGATTGAGTTATACGTTGAAGGCTCACCGGATCCAGATGGTTACGATTCGCAGAAACCACATCTTGACCAGTTGCTCGAGCAGTTGTCGGAGTGGGCAGCGCAACATGGGGAAGATGGGAATGTGAGATTAACGGGGAGTCCCCAAGCTCAATCAGCAGGGTGACACGATCAACAACTCTTCTAGTTTCTTGCAAACAAAATTGGTGACGACACAAGCCTTAGAGGCAATCTGATGACCGAAAATGATACGGAGAAAATGGGGGGCTTCATTGCCCGCGAGCATCATAAGCTCCGCTTTACCGAACTTTGTGAGACCTTCTTTGCACGGCTCGTTTTGATGAAATGCCCAGACCCTAAACTTGAGCGAACAATAACTGTTCAGCTATCTCTCTGCGATTTCTTTCGAAAGGTCAGCAAAGAAGCGTTGGTGTCTAGTCTCGCAGCTGAAACGATTAGGCATACGCATAAAATGTCAGAACTTGTCGGTGATGCTCTGTCAGCTCTGACTGGAGTTGAAATGAGCCCCACAGGAGAAGAGAAAACCCTTCTTGAGCATTACCAAGATCATATCGCAACTCGACTCAAATGGCTGGAAACAGGTAGCGAGGTTGATGAGCTTGCTCCGTGTGTAGAGCGTGTTTCATGTGCGGAAGTTGATGGACTGCAAGTCTTTGACATAGCGGTCTGCCCGAAAGTTCTATGTGAAGAGGTTTCCAAACGTATCCCTTTTGCTTTGGAGCTTTCTTCAAAACTCCTCATGCTCCTTGCGACAGCCCAGAATCGACCCGGAGATTCTGGGCCGCGTATAGATTTCAGAAAGCAGGTGGAGCTTCTCGTAAATCAATTAGACGAACGGTTTGATACGACGGGAGAAACGGAATTCACCCTGCTGTCTAATAGAATTCCCTTTAGGTGGGCGATCCAAGTTTTTGACAACATGGATTTAACAATGCTTGGAATTGGCACTTCGGGGTTAGAGGATAAAATTCTTCTACCATTGTTCCTAGAAGTGAACGGTTATCTTGATCTGATTGACCTTGATTTGGAGAGTGATCCCCGCGAGCGAAACGATGTTGTTGTTCGCTATTTTGTTCGGCGGCCAGCAAAACAAAATATCTTTGGTGCTGTGGATGCGGGACTTAGTCCCCAAACGAGATCTTTGCTGAATGAAACTGAGCTCGTTCTGTATCATCGTTTACATCAGCACGTACGTCAGGGATTAGTGTTTGGTGGGAAAGCCGAACTTGAGCAGTCGTTTGGTGCAATATGCTCAGGGCTTCTTCGAAGAGCCTCGTTTTGTATCGAAGAACCGAGTCTCATGAGAGAGCTAGCCGAAGTTTGGCTGGAGCAGCATAAAGACGAAAAAACTCTTCAGATTGAAGACAAGTTTTTTCTACCATTTATCTATGAGCGCCTGCGGAGTGAATTTGGCGCACGCGTCGTCAAAAAGCCGGAACGCTTCGGTGGAGAGGCAGACATACTGTTTGATGATTCAATCCCCATTGAACTGAAAGTACGTCGCGGACGCAAAAAACCAATAGATTTGGCCGATATTGAGAAAGCTTTCCCTCCAGGTGGGCAAGCTGCATCTTATGCCGCCATCTCGCGTTTGGGATTCGTCTTGGTTCTTGATCTCCCTGAGGAGGATGCATCGGTGGTAAGTTTGGAGAACTGCGTGACCACTCTTGAACGTCGATATCCCGAAGACGCTATGTATCCAACGTGTATCGTAGTGATTGTGTTTCGGTGTGTTGCACGAAGCCCGAGTAAATCACGTTAAAGAAGCCAACTGCTTAAATTGCGCGATCTCAAGGGATGCTGCAGAATGGCCGCGAGGACTCATGGCACCGACAGTCTTGGGATTATTCACGGGCCTTCCGCCTTTTCAATAACGTATGAAGCAGGCCAATTTCTTGGGCGTTCCTTTTCATTGTCTTTGAAGCGCTCGATGGCGGATATATGTATGAGGCTATCTGGTGGAATATGGCGGGGCTCCCCCCTAGGAAAATAAAACCGTTTCCACCAGATTTTTCGTTCATGCCATTCTTGGCGATGTGCGTTCTTGGGCAGAAATTCCAGAAGTCTCCAGCCGGTCGTGAGGGATGTGTGTAAAAGGCCATCAGCCGATGGTTTGGTGTATTGGCGCGCATTGACCCTTGGGTGGCCAAGTACGATATGGTTGACCATTTGTGTGCGAATTCTCAGGCCCCTGTTTCGTGCTTGCGCTAGCATCCATCGTAACGGGAACTTGGACAGCGCACTTTCTTCTTCGACAAAGCCGCCGCCGATATCTGAATGACAACCGTTGAACCAGACCTCGCGCAGGTCTTGCTTTGTGTGATTAGTGGCCTGTGAATATCGGTTCGGTTGGAACTTCTGACTGTTCGCCCAGTTTTTCAGGCGGAACATCCGGCGGTATTCATGAATAGCCACGGCATGGCGAACCACCTTGACTGCCGGATTTATCGAGGCGAATGGTAGTTCTTCAAGGTGGAACTTTGGAAAGATGCTGAGCCATACCGGAACGATGACTGAGGACACCGTATCCCAAACGCCAAGAAACTCGATCGGAACCTGAGCATAGGGACGCACGATCTCGCGAAACTCATGGGCGGTAGCATAATTACTATCCTCTTTGGCATTTTTGTAGGCTTTAAGCGCATAGCCTGCAAAATTAGCCTGATGTTGGCGTAACAAACCTACAAGATAGATCATGCCAGCCAATACGCGAACCGTATATGCGCCTCTGCTAAAGCCAAACAGATATATTCGGTCGCCCTCACGGTAGTTTTCTACCAGAAAGCGGTATGCTGCCAATACGTCGCGATCCAGACCTTTCCCGGTCGCCATTTCAAAAGTGGCATGGGCCTTTTGCCGCCACTTTCCCCAACTGTCTGGCATTGCAACAGTGCCAATTCCCGGTTGGTAAAAGACCAGCTGCTGTTCACTCTTTTCTGCGATCCGATAGAGCTTAAGCACATTGGAAAGCTGCTTGCCAATTTCGTTGGTGGTGCCATCGCAACAGACAACAAGATTCCTGCCTGGGCCGACGCTGGAGCGCGACATGCGCGTTTTGGATGGGGTATCTGTCATGGCCTAACCTGACGCTGTGGCGATTTTTCTGAAACGTGGGAGCTCCGATAGGATCTCGAACAGTTTCAAGTTGTTCCTATGTGTTAATTATGAAAGTATATTCTATCTTTGGTTGCAACTATTTATACTTCGGAATTCACATAAAACTTGCACTGAGCTGTGAAGATGCCGCACGACCTCTCGCAGAATTCTGACCACGAGATTCCCGAAGACCTAGAGTGGTTGTTGGGCGCATTCCGGTTGGTAGACTTGCATGACTCAGCGCATGCTGTGGGAGTACCTGCGCAAGATGTCGTACTAGCACGCCCTGGCCGTGAGTTGCGCGGACTTTGGCTTGATGTCGCATTAGAGCTCTTTAACTGTAGAGACTTGCACTTATAATTCTCCCAACTCGCACTTATCGGGCTTTTTCGGATCAGATTAAGTGATTTTATCACGGGTGCCAAAATCAAATTAACTGAGAATGAGATCAGATTACCTGCCATCAGATCGCAATCATCGCTGTGAAATCACATTATGTGCCACTGAAGGTCATATTGGCAATCCGGCCTGTCGCATCATCTGCCCCAGTTCCTGGGTTCGTTCGGAATCCAGATGTCCTTTCAGGAATTTGCGCATTTCCGGAAGCCGGGTATCGAATTGCTCCGCAAGTGTCTTGGCGTTGTATCCAAGCCGTGCCAGTCGGGCATCCAGATCGTCATATCCGATCGCAATTGTTTCTTCGACAATCTCCCGCGTGACAGGCTTGGCGCCAAGCTTGTAGGCTTCGGTGAAAGCGCGTGTCAGATGTTCGGTAAACTGAAGCGGTGTTGACAGGCGTTCCACCATCAGATCCAGCGCATCGTCCGCAATAATGTCTCCCTGCCTGGTGTTTTTGGTCCTGCACTGCTTCAGCAGCCAGTCGAGATATTTGCGACTGTCATCCCCCAGTCCCTGAAACATGATCTTGGTGGTTCTGTGACCGATCTCTTCCATTGTCGCCTTGTTCAGATCATTCCGCAAGCGGGGATGGCCAACCAGAACGACAGACAGAACCCCGTCACCTGCCTGGACAATTTCCATCAGGCGCTTGAGGCCTGTCAGCGTGTTTCCATGCAAGTCATGAGCTTCATCGATGAACAGAACGACGGTTTTTCTCATTTTCCTGATGAGGTCCTGAAGCTTGCGCTCCCGCTTTTCGGGCTGTGTCGGCACTTTGACATCTGCATCGCCCGAGACATCGAGAAAGATGGCGGTCAGAAGGGCTGGCAAAACAACACGCGGTTTGTCGATCGACAGGCTGCGCGCCACCAGAATATCCTTGCTTGCGGCCAATTCAGCCTGAAGCCGGTTTAACATCATGGTTTTTCCGACACCGACAGATCCTGTAATGGCAACCAGCCTCCCGGCCAGAATGGCCGCCCGCAGGTCGGCCATCATCTGGCGGTGCCATTCCGTTTCGAAAAAACCGGCCAGCGCCCAGTCCTTCTCGATGCCATAAAATGCCCTGACATCCGCTGTTAGCATGACAGCCTCCTATTATGTTTTGGGGTTCTTACCGAACCGTGTTTTGATTGCCGTAGCAATTTCACGTTTGTTTATCGTGGTGGTGACAAGCTCCTCGATGAATTCAAGATCTTCGGCACTCAACCGCGCCAGCGGTTTCTCCAACAAATCCGCAATGCCGCGACGCGCATCGAGGGTGCTGGCATAACTGAACTGGTGCCACGGGTCTGGATCTTCAAACTTTGCTTCAACGAGGGGGATAATCTCCGCGCTGGCAAATGCCTGTTCCGGCCCGGCCAGGGCCGAACGCGGTACCGATATTCTGGCAGCCAAGTCTGCTACCTTGTCGGCACGCTTCTCGCGGGGCGATTTGGCCTGTTTGCGATACCGATGCAATGGGATTGGTCCGCCGACAGGGCGATATGGGCCATAGCGTTTGCTGCCGAACTCGACAAATAGTTCCTGATCGAACAATCCCCACCACAATAAAACTTCTTCACCCGCCAGATCCGGGTCCACCTCGTAATAGGCGCCCTTCAGATGAATGCGGGCATCCGCTGCAACCGTTCGGCGTTCCGGTTCCCGGGCAAAGGCGCAATACCGTTCCCAGGAACACATTTCGCGCAGGCCTTGCTCGGGCAAGTTTGAACACCAGTCTTCCGCCCGGCTATGGGCTTCATGGCGATGCGGTTTGTCATTGTAGCGGTTGATAAAGTTCAACAACCAGCTATTGGCTTCGGCCTCTGTTTTGGGACGATGAAAGTGATACAGGGTTTCATGAGCTTCCTTGACGGTCAGGAACGGACGTTCAACCTTGCCCTTGGATCGCGCCGTAACCCGTCGACCGTCAGAGCCACGAGGCATGTGAGTACGCCAATCAACGCCAAGATGTCCCATGACGGTCTGGAACACGATGCTTTTGGCAACCGGTCCATTGTCGAGATACAGCCCTGCCGGTCTGCCCTGAAGTGTGGTGCCTTCTTTGGGTGCCATGGCGTTGAACAGGAACCGCAAGGCAGATTCCGCATCCTCACCATACACACAGCGATATTCCTGATAGGCAACACCACTACGATCATCCACCACGCTATAAAGCATCAGGGTTGGTGCGCCCCGTCCGGGTTCGATCCATTCCGGCTGGTCGAGTTGCTTCAGATCGGACGGGCTCATGTCGAAATGCCAGAGTTCGTTGGAATATCTGGCCTGAAACCGGACGGCGGCCGGGCCGCGTATAATCCGGGGATGATCATATCCCCAGTTCCGAAGCCACCGGTTCAGGGTAGATGCCGCCAGCGTTCCTTTAGGGGCTTGCACATAACCTTCGGGCGTCTCAACACCGTGATCCTCAAGCAACCGGATGGCTTCATTCGTCGACAACTTGTGACCTTTGCCATTCTCTGTTCTGATTTTCAGGGCGGCTACGATCTCGCAATAGCGTTCCATCTCTGCCTGCGATATTGCGCGGGGCACACCGCGATCAGAACGTTGCAAGCCTTTCGGGCGTTGCAAGTCTCGTAACTGGCGATAGACCGACGATATACTGAGGCCATATAACCCGGCAGTCCGTGCAACAGCGCTGGCCCGACCGGGGTCTCGCACGGGCAGAGAAGACAATCTGGTCCGAAGCGCCAGAAGTGCCTCGGCCGGTATGCGTGCGGCCCTACCTTTCATTGTCGGCCTCGCCATCAATGCTATCTGCAAATTCCGCGACATAGGTATAGACGGTTGCCCGCGACACACCCATCAGATCGCAGATCTCTTTAATACTGTGCTGTCTTGATCGATACAGGTTTGCGACGTGACGGCGCTTGTCTTTCGTCAGTGCTTTTCGACGGCCGCCTTTACGGCCGCGCGATCTTGCGGCTTCCAGGCCGGCCTTCGTTCGCTCCCGGATCAGGTTCCGCTCGAATTCGGCAAGGGCGGCAAAAATATGAAAGACCAGCTTGCCGCCGCTGGTGGTCGTATCAATCGCTTCGGTAATTGATCGCAGACCGATTTGTCGCTCTGCCAACATCTCGGCATGCGCAATCAATTCCTTCAGGGACCGTCCAAGGCGATCCAGACGCCAGACAACCAGCACATCGCCCTGACGTAATTCTTCGAAGGTGCGATCAAGCCCGGGACGATCAGTTTTGGCGCCGCTCACCTTGTCCCGAAAAATGCGCTCACAACCAGCTTCCCGCAAAGCGTCATTTTGCAGGTCAAGATTTTGATCGTCGGTCGAAACCCGTGCATAGCCGATACGCATGGCGCACCGTCCGGAAAGCCGTTTTTGAGGCGCAGAATATTACGTTGATTTCAAGACGGGGTATACAGACAAATTAACAGTTTTCAATCGGAGATCGGCGTTCGGGCTTTCACCTGTCTGGAAAACGTTCCCTTTCTGGATGCAGCGTACAAGGTATGCTGTCCTGCCCGGACCGCACTACGGGAATGGCACGTTACAAAGGCGATCCGAGTTTTCATGTTCTTCGGGCAGGTCTCAGAGGAACAGCTTCAAACCAGCTCCAAGAAACGACGCAACCAACAGAATCCTGATGATACCCCAGTGCAACCGGAAGGCCAGGAAGCTGCTGAGGAGGAACAGGGTTACGGCGAGCCATTCGATGGTTGCAAGGTCCGGCCGCCAAAGCGTTATGGGTCCCAGCTTCTGCCGGTTCACGCCAGAGAACAGGACATGCAGTGCAAACCAGATCGAAAGATTTAGGATGACACCCACGACGGCGGCGGTGATTGCCTTAAGGGCACCTTTCAGTCGTGGTTGGTTCGATATCCATTCGATGTAAGGTGCACCAACGAGTATCCAGAGAAAGCACGGGGCGAAGGTCACCCAAAGCGCCACTACGGCAGCACTCAGGCCAAGCAGAAGTCCACCGTCCTTGAAGCCGGCGAGAAACCCGACGAATTGCGTGACCAGGATTAGCGGGCCAGGTGTCGTTTCCGCCAACCCAAGGGCGTCGACCATTTCACCTGCGGTTAGCCAGCCGAATTGGACAACGACATCTTGTGCCATGTAGGCGAGAACAGCATAAGCACCGCCGAAGGTCACGACAGCGAGCATGGAAAAAAAGCTGCCGACCTCGACCAGGATGCCGGGCGCACCCGACCATCCGAGGGCAAGCAGTGGCAGTAGCCAGATCGCCAACCATGTTGCGATCGTAAGGCTCGTCTTACCCACCGACACGTGCGCCATGTCCACAGCCTTCCGATCCATGTCCACGGTTCTCATGAACCAGCCGCACAGGCCCGCCATTAGGACGATCAGCGGATAGGGGATCGACAAGAAGAATATCCCGACAAACGCCAACGCCGCAATCAGCCAATGCACACGCTGTGAAAGTGCCTTTTTCGCGACCCGCAACAATGCCTCGACCACGATCACCAGAACGGCAGCCTTGATTCCGTAAAACAGTGCCTCCACAAGCGGTACATCGCCAAAGATGCTGTAGATCGTCGCCAGCAACATGATCACGGCGGCACCAGGCAAGACGAACAGCAGCCCGGCGATCAAGCCGCCGAACGTGCCATGCAGCCGCCACCCGGCATAGGTAGCCAACTGCATCGCCTCGGGGCCGGGTAAGAGCATGCAAACGCTCAGCGCATTCAGGAATTGCTGCTCAGAGAGCCAACTGCGGTCTTCAACGACCTCCTTATGCATGAGCGAGATCTGGGCGGCGGGACCGCCAAACGATAGGATGCCGATCTTCCACCAAACCCGTGTTGCTTCCGCAAGCGTCGGGGTTTCGTCCCTCAGGACGTTACTGGAACCACTCATGACCTACGCCTTCTTCAACGCGGCGGGCCAGTCATGCCCTTCATCCGTGGCATCGCGTGCCCACCGATAGAATGCGTCGTAGAGCATCATGCCAGCTTCGAGCTGTTCCAGGTCGTCGCGATACATTCGAGATAGGCCTAGTGAGGCAGCAAGAAGTCCCGCTGCTTCAGGTGCCAGATCATGCCTGTTGGTGTCGGCACCACGCACGATCACGGCCAATCCCTCAAGCGCACTATGGCTGATGCCGAACTCTTCAATCATCGTGTCGAACGTGCATTTTTCGCCGCGATGGCTCCAGAATACGTTTTCAACGTCGAAGGGCGTCGCATTGAAACGTTCTGCGACGTTGAGGACCTGCGATGCGGCGACAAACAGTATTTGGGCATTCGGATCGACAAACCGGCGAATAAGCCAGGGACAAGCAATCCTGTCGATCTTTGGCCTGTGACGCGTTACCCAGACCGAGCATCCGCTGGCATCAGACGGTGGAAGTTTTTCCGCAAGAACCATCGGAAGCCCGGCATCTTTCCAGGCGAATTGCCCACCTTCGAGGATTTCCGCCTTCGCGCCGACTGATCGCAACAATGCGGCGGCACCTTGGCTAATCTTCAGGCCTTTCTGGCAGTAGACGACGACCGAACGGCCCGCGAGATCATCGGCAAGGTCACGCACATCGAGAAATGGTTGACGCATCGCGCTAGGGATCAGGTGCGGGTCCGCATCGAAGTCTTCGTCAATGCGTACATCAAGCAGTACGGGACAATCGGGTGTCCCCACCAAGCGGGCCAAGGTCGATACGGGTATTTCATTGTATGACGCCATAAAGCATCCTCCATGAACAGGTTGGATGGATGCAAGATTGGGCTGGCGCCTCACGGGGTTCTTGCGGACCCCCGGAACCGCTTTTTTAAACCCGGTTTTCCGCGCCGTCAAGCTCCAGAGCAGACATTAGCCGCATCGCAGAACAAATGGAAAAAGGGCTCCTTCAAGACCCACGCTACGCAAGTCACGAATGGCCGCTGTTTCTCACGACAGTCTTATGCAGATGTAGCTTGCCGAAAGCCTATCAAAACATGTGCTTTCAGATGTCAGCGCGGCATAATCCGGAACTCGGCATTATTTCTAATTTTATGTGTCAATTCAAATTGGTAATGTGAGCGTTAGTGGCAGATAATGTGATTTCACGGTGATGATTGCGGTCTGGTGGCAAATAATCTGATCACATTCGCAGTTAATGTGAGTTTGGCTCTGGCGATAAAATCACTTAATCTGAGCCGGAAAAGCGCGATAAGTGCAAGTTTGACGGATTATAAGTGCAATCCTCTATACTTATAGTTCAGACCATGCAGTGGAACGGTGCCGTCGCGGGCCAGTTTCATGAACACGGGGTGTTCTTCACGGCACGCGACACACCAGGAGGCAAAAACATTGACCAGCGACACTTCACCTTTGAGATCCGTACTCGACAAACCTTGCATCCGGCCTTTTACCGGCGGAAGGTCAAATTCGGGGACCTGTCTGCCCAACAGGGCCGAGGGGAGTGTGTTGGGATCAAGAGTCAATCCCTTCGCCAGGGCCACACCCAATATCAAGGCGATGCCAAGCGGCAGAAAATAGATCAGCCGGTTGAAGTGCTTTTGCGGGCGATGTTCTTTGGGGACTGCACTCATTTCGCCCTCCCGTCTTTAGGCTTCAGATTGTGCTGGAATGCGCGTTCCTCGTCCGACCAGACACTCTTGATATAGCCAAGTACCGCGATGATCTCCTCATCACTCAGCACATCCTCAAATGCAGGCATATCGCTCTCATACCCCGGCACGACAGCGCCAACCCCGAACTTGGTGATCGCAAACAGTTCCTGATCGCTATGGCGCCATGTGTGGCCACTGGCATCGTGTGGCGGGGCCGGCATCCGCCCGGTATCAAGGCGGCGCTTCCAGTTTTCCTGCCCCTCAAGATTTGCGCCATGGCACGATGCGCAGAATTCAGCATAAACATCGTTGCCCAGTGCAATCTGTTCCGGAGTGATCGGCTTTTCCAGAAAAGTCAGATTCTCGGGCGTTGATCCAGCATCCGCCACCCCGGACAGCAAAGCCATGCCGACACCAGCCATTAATCCGGTGACCAATGATCCGGGCAATACCGCACTCATTTCCTGCCCCGTAGATATTTAAACAACGCGAGAACGCTCATGATCAGGATCGCAAGGATCAGAAGGAACACAAGACCGCCTCCCGCCATCATCAGCATCATCATCGGGCTACCCATCATCGAGCTATCCATCATCTGTCCAAAACACTCATTCATTGGCGTAAACGGCAACGCCGTCCTCTCCGAACGCGTAGGTTTTCAGCGTCCCGATTTTTTGCTGCGCCATGCCCGGCGCATTCGGTGGCATGCCAGGCAACGTGATGCCCGTTATTTCCGGGCGTTCATCAAGCATCCGTTCAATGA
>NZ_JPWI01000016.1 GCF_003326795.1 Thalassospira profundimaris
CAAATTGCCGAGGTATATTTGGCAAAGATGACCGGCTCTGGCGGCACTTCCATACCCGATTCTGCGGCGTGGTCGGCATAATTCAGACCGATGCAGATGAATTTGCCGGTCTGGCCAACACAGGCACCAAGGCGCTGTTCGCCTTCGACCAGCGGCAGACTTTCCGGATCGATTGATTTCAGGTCATCAAGGCGGGTCAGAACGTCGCCTGCGATATCATCGACATGGGCCGAAAGGTCGCGCAGATTGCCGTTGGCATCAACCAAAGCGGGTTTTTCTGCGCCGCGTTCTCCGTAACGTGCGAATTTCATACTAAATCCTATCCTTCATTCAAAATCTGATCAGGCGGTCCAGCCACCATCAACAACATGCACAACCCCGGTGGTAAAGCCGCTCTCGTCTGAGGCGAGATACGCAACCAGTGCCGCTATTTCTTCAGGCTTGCCAATACGTCCCATCGGCTGGCGGGCGATAAATGCCTTGAGCGCGCCGTCATAGTCCCCTGTCGCCCGCAAACGTTCATGCAAACTTGGACTGTCAACCGTTCCGGGGGCAATTGCGTTGCAGCGAATGCCCTGGGTCACATGATCATTGGCGATCGCCTTGGTCATGCCAGCAACCGCTGCCTTTGACGCGGAATAGATCAAACGGTTAACCGGGCCGGTCACCGGACCTGCAACCGAAGACATATTGATGATCGAGCCAGCACCTTTTTCCAGCATCCCCGGAAGGACGGCACGGATCATCCGAAATTGCGATTTGACGTTCAAATCAAAGGCAAAATCCCATTCTTCCTCGGTTGCTTCAAGAATGGTCCCATTGTGAACAACACCGGCACAGTTAAACAGAACATCAACCGGACCGATTTCGTTGACCAATGTGGTGATCGCATCCCTGTCTGTGACGTCCAGTTTGCGGGCGTCGATACCATCAATGGCATCGAGTTCGGCGAGGGCTGCGTCATTGACGTCGGTTGCGATGACCCGACCACCTTCTGCAGCAAGACGTTCGGCGGATGCCCGACCAATGCCCTGCCCGGCAGCTGTTACCAAACAGAGTTTTCCTTCAAGTCTTTTCATGTTTCCTCCTCAAACCGCAGGCAGGCACGACGGCCCGATTGGATCGAATGATTTGTAAGTCAGAATGAATTCCCGATGACCAAGGGCCTCGGATTTGGTTTGCGCACCTTTGGCGACATTGACGACCAGATCACGGATTTCCTGACCAACCTCGGCAATGGATCGTTTGCCTTCGATGATGTCACCGGCATTCACATCCATGTCGCCTTCAAGGGCGCGATAGGTATCAGGGTTCGCACAAATCTTGATGACCGGTGAAATAGCTGATCCGACAACCGATCCGCGCCCGGTAACAAACAGGGTCATATGTGCCCCGCTTGCGATCATTTCGACGATTTCGGCATTGTCGGAAATATTGGGGAAGCCAAAGCGGACTTCGCCATCGGGAACCACATCCATCAGATAGAGCCCGCCCCTTGGCGGCACATCACCCGGCTTGATCAGGCCCGAAATCTGGCTGTCGCCGGATTTGACATAGGCACCCAGACTTTTTTCCTCGATTGTGGAAAGACCGCCTGCGGCATTGCCCGCCGCAAACGAGCCATAGCCAAGCGTTGCATAATAGCGTTCGGCCTTTTGAACAGCTGCGCGCAGCTCTTCGCCCAGTTCCGGCGTCTTGGCGCGTTCTGCCATGATGTCCTCGCAGCTGATCAGCTCGCCGGTTTCTTCAAAGATGCAAGCAGCCCCCTCGGCGATCAGAAGATCAAACGCCTTGCCAGCAGCCGGATTTCCGGAAATGCCCGATGTTCCGTCCGAGCCCCCGCAAATCGTACCAATGATCAACTCGTCGACCCCCATTGGGGCACGCTCGACCTTGGCCACTTCATCAAGGGCGGACCGCACCCAGGCACG
The DNA here is from genome assembly GCF_003326795.1 of Thalassospira profundimaris. GTDB lineage: Bacteria > Pseudomonadota > Alphaproteobacteria > Rhodospirillales > Thalassospiraceae > Thalassospira > Thalassospira profundimaris_C. The sequence goes on from NZ_JPWI01000016.1 coordinate 1,932, forward strand.
ACCGGTTTCAACCGTTTTGGCTGTTCCGCCGGATCGCTGAATCACAAGGGTTTCGACCGGGCGTCCGGTGCTTGCAACCGTTCCCTTTGCGCGCACCTTGTCAAAGCTTTCGCAACCAAGTGACACAAACAGGACAGCACCAACATTGGGATGGGTGCAAAGCTGTCCCATCACACGCGCCGCATATTCATTGGGGAAGCATCCGGGAAATCCGATCAGTTGCACGTCTTCATCGTCAAAACCGGCAACGATCTTTGACGCGACAAAATGCGCACACTCTACCAGATAAGCGACAACGACTGTATTGCGGATGCCTTTACGTCCGTCCGAACGCAGATAACCTTGGAATTTTTCTGTCATTTTGACGTCTCCGGGCTCTGACCATTCGCATCCTGAAGGGCATGGGTCGGCGTATAGGCAGAACGGATATTGTGAATGTGAACATGTGCGCCGGCTGCGATAGCCTCGGTCGCAATACCAATCGGCATCCCGTATTTCAGAATGCGTTCACCTGCTACGATATCGCGATAGGCGATCTTGTGGGCAAGCGGGATGGTCTGGGTGAGCGTTGCCGTGCTGCTTGCCAATTTGACCTCTGTCCCGACCGGGGCCGATGCCCGGGCCACAAGCACATTATCATCGGGATGCAGATGCAGGAACGGCCCCGTCATGGCTTCATCTCCACCATATAGATGTGATCAGCCACAAGGGCGGTTTCGCCATTCTGCTTGGTCACGGTCAGACGTTCGGTCACACGCCCGTATCCGGGACGTTTTTCCATCACTTCCTTGGCGATAATTTCAACCCGTGATTTGATCGTATCACCGATAAAGACCGGCTTAACAAACCGCATACGATCATAACCATATGAAAACGCCACCGGATTGATGATGGTCGCGGTCAAGCCCACACCGATGGTAAAGACCATCGTGCCATGGGCAATTCGCTGACCGAACGGCAAGGTTTTGCAGAATTCTTCATCAAGGTGATGGGGGAAGAAATCCCCGGAATGACCGGCATGAACCACGAAATCTGTTTCCGTGATCGTGCGGCCAACCGTGTCACGCCCTTCACCAATTTCGTAATCTTCGTAGTATTTGGTTTGCTCAAGCATCAGGTGCCCCCTTGATCGGATGCATCGGCAGGGCAGAGCTTTCATAGGCTGCCTCGACCAGTGCCATCGTATGCCACGCGTCTTCGGCCGAACCTTCAAGCGCATCATCAAGCCCGGCTGCAAAGCGCTGCACCTGGGCAAAGCGCCCGTGGAAGGCTTCGATGAACCAGTTGCCGGCCAGATCAATCTGACGCCATTCGCCGTCAGTGTTCAGCCACAACTCGTCAGGTTCGCCTTTGGGGTAATCAAGGTTGACGCCCATTTTCATATAGGCTGCCCCCTTGGTGCCGCAGATCCGGAATTCGCAGGCTTGGAATTTGCGACCAAAGGCATGATTGTGATTGATCGACAGGTTGCAGCGAACGTCGCTTCCGTAATCAAGCATGATCGCACTGCGGGTATTGGAAACCGTTGATGACGGATGCCCAATGGTGCGCGCATGAACGCCTGCCGGGTTGCCCAGCAAGTCACGGACGAAATCCAGATAATGGATCGAATGCAGCAGTATCTCGACACGTGGCAAATCGGCAAGAAACGCCCAAAGATGCCACGGCGTATCAAGTGCCAGCCAGGCATCAAAATCAACGATATCGCCAAGCAGGCCCTTGGCTATAGCATCCTTGATCGCAAGCGAGTTCGGCGCAAAGCGAAGCTGGAAATTAACCGCGGCCTTGATGTTCTTGCGCCGCAAGACCGAGATAATCCTATCCGCCTCGCCCAGATCAGAACCAAGCGGCTTCTGGATCACTGCAATCGCGCCATCGGGCAATGCTTCGAGCAATTCCGGAATGGCCGCGGGCGGTACGGCAAGGTCAAAGACAACACCGTCCTGACTGGCTGCCTGATCAAGCGTTTCAAAGGCAATACTCCCCCACTCGCTTGCAACTTTCTGGGCCTTGGCCAGATCGGGATCAAAAATCCCGGCAACCGGAACCTTTAAATCACGATAGGCCGGAAGATGGGCATCAGTCACGATGGACCCTGATCCAAAGATCACAACCGGTGTAACCTTCTCAGGCATCTCAACGGTTTGGTTTAAATCAGTCATGATGGAATACCTCCGGCATTTCTGCCCACCATTCGCCTTCAGCCCGACTATCAAGCGGGCGCTGAAGCGGCATGCACTTGGACCACCAGCGCTGGGTTTCCGGGTCGGCGGCCATCTTCGCCATGTCGGCTTCGAAATCGGTGCCGACATATTCGAAATAGGCAAACAGCAGGTTTTCCGGTTCCTTTAGGAAAATCGAATAATTGCGGATATTGCAGTCGGTTATCTTGGCAAGCACGCCGGGCCATGCATCCGCATGCAGCCGTTTATATTCGGCGATGGCGTCAGCCCCGATACCGATCAATTGTCCATGACGGGTCATTGATGTGCCTCCTTGATATCAAATGCGCTTCCTGTAACGGTCAGTGCGGCAAGTTTGTCGTAATCCCATTCGATCCCCAAGCCCGGCGTCATCGGCGCAAGGGCATTGCCGCCATCGCGTGCCATCGGGGCTGCTATGTCTTCAAGCTGGGGAATGTATTCAAGCCAGGGGGCATTGGGCACTGCGCAGACCAGGCTTACATGCAGTTCCATCAGGAAATGCGGGCAGATCGCGATGTTATGGGCCTCGGCCATGTGCGCAACCTTAAGCCATGGGGTAATCCCGCCAATCCGGGCGACATCGGCCTGCACGATTTCACAGGCATCCTGAGCGATGTAATCGGCAAACTGACCGGGGCTATACATACTTTCACCGACGGCAACCGGTACACGTGACTGGGATTGGAGCCGGGCGTGACCGGCAATGTCATCGGCTGGAAGCGGTTCTTCGAACCATGCAATATTAAGGCGTTCAAGCATCGGCAAGCGACGCTTGGCCTCACCCGATGTCATTGACTGGTTGGCATCGGTCATGATTTCATAATCGTCACCAAGCACTTTGCGCACGGCTTCCAGACGCTCACAATCCTGAGCGACTGTCGGCTTGCCGATTTTTACCTTGGAACCAAGGAAACCGGCCTCTTTTGACGCAACCGCATCTTCGACCAGCGCATCGGGTGACAGATGAAGCCACCCGCCTTCCGTCGTATACATCGGTACCGATGATTTTGCCCCACCAGCAAGGATATGAAGTGGCAAACCGGTCTTGTGCCCGCGCATATCCCAAAGGGCCGTATCAATTGCCGCAAGGGCAAGCGACATGATTGGCCCAACCGCCGTTGCGTGCGAACAGAACAACAGATCCCGCCAGACGGCTTCGATCCGGTCGGCATCCTGTTCCATTAGACGCGGCAGAAGTGTCTCTTTCAAAAGCGACAGGATCGCTGGTCCGCCATCACCGATGGTGTAGCTATATCCCATGCCCTTGGCACCATCCACATCACGCAAAACGACAAAAATCGTTTCCTGTGAATTGAATGACTGGATCGCATCCGTGCGCACGACCTTGGGTTCAAGATCGACCATAAAGGCATTAGCAGATGTAATGCGTGCCATCACTTACCTCATTTCCGAAGCGTGGCGCCGGTCTCGGCGTCAAACAGGTGGCACTTGTCGAGCATGATCTGGAATGTCATGCGCTCACCGCTTTGAACCGGACGCGGGTTCAGCATTTTTGCCTGTACCTCGGTCCCGGCAAGGGTCGCAAATAGCAGGGTTTCGGTCCCGAGCGGCTCGGTCAGATCAACAGCCATTTCAACTTCGGCCATATGTTCACCGCGTGGCAAGGCGTGACCGACCGGCATGATATTGTCTGCGCGGACCCCGAACGTCACGGCCTGGCCATCCGCGATCTCATAACCGGGCGGCACCGGCAGCAGAGTTCCATCCTCAAACTCGATGGAACTGCCTTTTACCGTACCGCTCAAAAGGTTCATCGGCGGCGAGCCAATGAAAGTCCCGACAAAGGTATTTACAGGATTTTCAAAGACATCAAGCGGGGTGCCGACCTGTTCGATATGGCCATCGCGCATGATCACTATCCGGTCTGCAAGCGTCATGGCTTCGATCTGATCATGGGTGACATAGATGATTGTTGATTTCAGTTTCTGATGAAGTTTTTTGATCTCGACGCGCATCTGGGTACGCAGTTTGGCATCAAGGTTTGAAAGCGGTTCATCAAACAGGAAGACTTCCGGGTGACGCACAATCGCACGTCCCATGGCAACACGTTGGCGCTGACCACCGGACAAGGCACCCGGCTTGCGATCCATCAGCGGCGTCAATGACAGAATTTCGGCCGCTTCATCAACGGCCTTGTCAATGTCGGCCTGCGACTGTTTGGCGATCTTAAGCGAGAAACCAAGGTTTTCACGCACGGTCATATGCGGATAAAGCGCGTAGTTCTGGAACACCATCGAGATGTTCCGTTCACGCGGCGGCAGATCGTTTACGACACGTCCGCCGATTTTTACTTGACCGCCAGAAATGCCTTCAAGACCGGCGACCATGCGAAGCGTTGTCGATTTGCCGCAGCCCGAAGGACCGACCAGAACAACAAACTCGCCATCTGCGATATCGAGATTGATGGAATGAACAACTTCAAGCGGGCCGTATTTCTTGACGACATCGCGAAGGTGGACCTGAGCCATTTTATTATCCTTTCACGCCGCCAAAGGTAAGGCCGGCAATGAGATGTTTCTGCACGAGGAATGTCAGGATCAGTGCGGGGATAATCATCAACACCGCAAGCGCACACATCCCCCCCCAGTTCAGGGTAAATTCAGAGGTAAAATCGAGAAGACCGACAGGCATCGTCTTTGACGTCGTCGAACGGGTCAGCTGGGACGCCAGCGCGTATTCGTTCCAAGATGTCAGGAAGGCAAAGATACCCGCCGACGCAATGCCAGCACGTGCAACCGGGAATTCGACACGCCAGAATGCCTGCCAGCGGGTGCAACCATCTATCTCGGCAGCCTCGGCAAGTTCTGGCGGCACCTGACGGAAGAACCCGTCAATGAGCCAGATCGTAAACGGCACATTCAGCGCGACATAGGCCAGGATCAAACCGAAATGGGTGTCGATGATGCCAATTCGTGCAAACAGGATAAACAGCGGCAAGGACAGGGCAACGCCAGGCACTGCACGCGTCACCATCAAGCCAACAAACATGCCGCCCTTGAAGTTGAACTTATAACGTGCAAAGGCGTAACCACCCGCCATCCCGATCAGAAGCGCAATGACTGTCGAGGTCACTGAAATAACAAGCGAGTTGGCGAAATAGGTCAGAACCGGAACACCGCCCTCACCGATACCGCTGAACATGGCGCGGTAATGATCAAGATTAAGGTCGTTGGGGATCCAGACCGGCGGTTTGGCCATGATTTCCACTGTCGGGCGGAAAGAGTTCAGAACAATCCACAAGCCCGGCACACACAGCACCATCATGGCCGTGAAAAGCCCGAAGAAATGCAGTCCTTTAAGGGTATGGCGGCGGACGCGATGATTAAGATTACTCGCCATGACTTACGCCCCCATCCCGAGTTCTTTGCGCGATTGCGTCAGTTTCTTGAAGAAATAGATGGTGAAGAAAATCGCCAGGAAGATCGAGATATAGCCCATGGCATTGGCATACCCCATTCGGGCATCGACATAGCCGGTTCGACCAATCAGGGTCCAAAGCAATTCGGTACGACGCGCCGGGCCACCATTGGTCATGATCTGCACGATGTCATAGGCACGTGCGACATCAAGTGAACGGATCGCCATCGCGATATAGATAAAGGGCATCAGGAACGGCAGGGTCACATATCGGAACGACTGCCATGCGGTGCAACCATCTACCTTTGCCGCTTCGAGCGGATCACGCGGGATTGCATAAAGACCGGCAAGAATAAGAATTCCAAAGACCGAAGTCGCCGTCCAGATTTCGGCAAAGATGATAGAGAACATCGCAAGATGCCCGTCCACCAGCCAGGGGATCGCCTGATCTGTGATACCAAGCGACTGAAGCGCGTTATTCACCAGACCAACATTGTCATTAAAGATGAACTTGAACTGGAAGCCGACAAGGATTGGCGAAAACATCATCGGAAACATCATCATGGTGCGCAAAAGACGTTGTCCCTGTGTCACCTTGGACACCATCAAGGCCAGTCCCAGACCAAACAGCATCTCAAGATTAAGCGCCACCGTCAGCAACAGAACTGTCCGACCGAAAGCCGCCCAGAACTTCACATCCGTCAGTGCCTTTTCATAGTTGAAAAAGCCCACCCAGTTAAAAATGCTGTCAGGTCGTGTCAGCCGATACGAGGTGAAACTCGAATATAGTGACAGTACGAGCGGAATCAGCACGACGGCCGATAGAATAATGATGGCTGGCAACAAAAGAACCAACCACGGGGGAAGTTTCAAGCGATTCATCGGGATGTCCCATTAATCGGCACAGGTCTTTGCCCATGCATTTGGGTCAGGGAATGGTCAGGCGGCGCAGTTACCAATTGCGAACTGCGCCGCCATATATCTGTCTTAGTAGACGCCTTCTTCCTGCATCAGGCTGTCAACCGCGTCCGATGCATCCTCAAGGGCTTCATCAACGGTTTTGTCACCAAGAATGGCGGCCTGCAGTTCAGGATAGATCAGGTTGGTTGCCTCGATCCAAAGCGGGGTCGGCGGAACAGCAAAGGCCGTTGCTGCCGTTTCCTTGAACGCAGCCAGAACTTCACTGCGATACGGATCGTCTTTTGCCTGCTCCGAGACATATTCCCAAACCGCGGTGCGGCTCGGAAGCGGACCGGCAGAGCTTTCAAGCTTCTGACTGTCTTCGTTGGTCAGGAATTCAACCAGCGACGCAGCCGCTTCCTTGTTGTCGCAATCTTTGGTCACGGAGAAGCCATGGAAGCCCGACCAGCCGGTACGCACGCCTGCCGATCCTTTCGGTGCCGGTGCAACACCGACATTACCGGCAACTTTCGACGATGACGGATCATTAAAGAAACCAGCCCAGCCCGGCCAATCAAGGTTCAGCCCAATGGTACCCGACGCAAAGCCGTTACCAAGGTCATCCCAAAGATAGTTGGTCGTACCGGCCGGAACGGCTTTGGCATTGTAAAGATCGACAAACCACTGCAGGGCACGTTTGCCTTCTTCGGAATTGAAGGCTGGCGAGAAATCATCGTTAAACAGCTTTCCGCCTTCGGCAACGACCATTTCATAGTAACGACCGACAATCGCTTCGTCCTTGCCCGCATACTGGGTGCCATAGAAGTTCGGCGGATCGGCAAAGAAGGTTGCCTGATCTTTTACCTGCGCCCAGGTTTCCGGCACCGCAAGCGGATAGCCGAACTTGGCTTCAAATGCCTTGGCCTTGTCGGCATCGTCATAAAGGTCTTTCTGGTAATACAGTGCAGACACATCGAACTGCGCACGCGGCAGCATCACAAGGTTGCCATCAAAGGTAGCAGCCTTGATGTTGGCCTGCACGAACTCGGCAACCACGTCCTTGCTTACCAGATCGGTCAGGTCGGTATAAAGGGTCGGATACTGGGATGCGAAAGATGAATGGTTTGAACCCACGCACCAGCTGGTTGTGCCAGCCGCGATGTCGGATTTGAATTCTTTATCCAGTTCGAAGTGGTTCTTCTTCGAAATGATGTTCACTTTGGCGCCGGTGGCGGCTTCCCATTCCGGGATGCGGGCATAAAGCGCTTCGTATTGCTGACCGCCGATAAGCTTTGCCTCGATGGTCACACCATCAAATTCGCCCGCCTGCGCGGTGCCAAATGAAGAGATTGCAGCAGTCAAAGCAGCAGTCGCTAGCACGGCACGGGATGCACCGCTCAATAACGTTTTCATTCTATCCTCCCTGAAGGAACGGTCTTTCCTGACCGAATATCACTTCCGAGGCCATTCTTGTTGTGACTTTCATATTCGGAAGCATCTTTTATATTTAAACTTGACTTGATCGGTGAGTCAAGTTGAACTCCACAAGAAATCACCTTAATCCTGAAAAAAACATAAGACTGCCGGGACATAACCCGACATATGCATCCGGGAAACGCACAGACAATAAGGAGACGCCATGTTCATCGACACTCATCTGCACCTCGTCGCCCGCGACCGGATCACCTACCCCTGGCTTAAAGATGTGCCTGCCCTGAACCGTGACTGGACGTTTCAGGACTATGAAGTCACGGCCAAACGCATCGGCATAGAAGGCGTGCTTCACATGGAGGTGGACTGTGCACCAGATGACATTCCAAACGAAACCGCATTCATTGGCGAACTGATGACCAAGCCGCAAAGCATGCTGCGCGGAGCCATATCCTCGGCCAGACCGGAATCAAAAGACTGCGAGGTATTTCTAGAAAGCCTTGATCTTAAGGTTGTTAAAGGCATTCGCCGCGTATTGCATGTTGTGCCAGATGATGTTTCGCAAAGTGATCTGTTCCGGGAAAATGTGCGCAAGATTGGCAAAATGGGCCTGCCATTCGACATCTGCGTTCTCCAACGTCAGCTTTCCTTGGCGTGTGAGCTTGTTGATGCTTGCCCGGATACAGTTTTTGTCCTGGATCATTGTGGCGTTCCAGACTTTACTGACGACGGTTTTGGTGACTGGGCGCATTCAATTGCAACCCTGTCGGAACGTCTGAACGTGAATGCAAAGATTTCAGGCATTTCTGCCTATGCAAAGCCGGACTGGACGATTGAGACCCTGCGCCCTTATGTCGAGCATGTTATAGGGTGTTTTGGCTGGAACCGGGTTGTCTGGGGCTCTGACAGTCCGGTATGCACCCTGAATTCATCTCTTGATCAATGGATGGCAACAACACACACCCTAATCGCGGACGCATCAGAATCCGAGAAAACGGCGTTCGCCTCAAAAAATGCCAAACGGATTTGGTCCTTATAGTTCCCGGGTATCGAGATGTGAGCTTTCAAGGGGACCTCTGTTGATAGTCTCCTTCTCGAAATCCACATGCTTTGTCAACTTTGGACAGTCAGTTCACGTTGATGATCAATCCGTCATATGCCGGTTCAACATTGTCCGGCGTATCGGACATTGCCTGCGCATAGTCGAACTGAATTCCCATATGGGTCATATAGACCTGTCTGGGTTTGAATTCTTCGACCCAGCCAAGCACCTTTTCAAGATGGGCATGCGTGTTGTGCGGTCGATGACGCAGGCAATCGACCACCCAGACGTCTAGATCATAGAGATGTTGTCTGGACTCTTCCGGGAAATCGACGACATCGGTTGAATAGGCAAACTTGCCAATCTTGAAGCCCAGAGTTTCCCCGTAACCATGATCCTGGGAGAAAACCGTAATTGGGACCCCTGCTGCGTTGAGCGGTCCTGTGATGACATGCGGTATCAAAACGGGCTTGAAATAAAACTCGACGCCGTCTGGCAGCGGTGTGAACACGTAGTTAAAGCGCTGATCGATGTCTGAAATCGTTTGCGCGTTGGCATAGATATCAATCGGACTGTTCATCGCAACATTCAGCCAGCGCAGATCATCAATTCCGTGGACGTGATCAGCATGGGAATGTGTAAACAGGATCGCATCAAGATGATCGATATTATGGCCAAGTGCCTGCTCGCGAAAATCCGGCGTAACATCAACAAGGATCTTTTTGCCAGATTCTTCAATCAGGATCGAGCTGCGTAAACGCCGGTTTTTCGGGTTGGTCGGGTCACACTTGCCCCATCCAAGGCCAACAGATGGCACACCATTTGATGATCCGCAGCCAAGGATGGTTATTTTTGTCACTGTGCGGCCTCGCCCGGAAGCAACAAATGTTTGCGATCAGCCTTGGTGAACAGTCTGAAGAAATTGTCCGTTGTGATACGGGTAATTTCCTCGAGGCTGACCCCCTTGATTTCGGCAAGCTTGGAGGCTGTATGCGCGACGTAACTTGGTTCGTTCGGCTTCCCGCGCTTTGGCACCGGTGCCAGATACGGCGCATCGGTTTCAACGAGCAAACGATCCAGCGGCACATCTTCAAGGGCCGCCCGGATTTCCTTTGCCGAGTTGAAAGTTATGATACCCGAACAGGATATGTAGAACCCGATCTTCAGCGCACGCTGTGCAAGTTCTGCAGAACTTGAGAAGCAATGAATTACACCGGTAAACGGCCCCTTTTGATATTCTTCTTCAAGAATATCCATCGTGTCGTCATCGGCATCACGGGTATGAACGATCAAGGGCAGTCCGGTTTCGCGACATGCAGCAATATGCGCACGAAAGCTTTGTTGCTGTGCTTCTCGCGGGGCATTGTCATAGAAATAATCCAGCCCGCTTTCTCCGATCCCGATAATTTTGGGATCGGAAGTCTTGGCAAGCAGCGGTTCGGGACTTGAAAGCCCCTCCTCGCCCGCTTCATGCGGATGAACGCCAATCGTGCAGTAAATATGGTCGGATTTCTCGGCAATGGCGCGCACCTGATCGAAAGTCGTCAGTTTCACACCAATGCTGACCATCATGCCAACACCGGCATTTTGGGCGCGCGCAATGGTTCCCGCGAAGTCTTCGGAAAACTGCGGATAGTCCAGATGGCAGTGGCTGTCGACAAGGGCGACATTCATGCCTTCGCTCCTTCGTCTTCTTCTACATATCGCGGGAACACACCAGCCGGTTTCGGAATTGCCGAGCCCGGGGTGAGCGCATGATCCGGCCCAAGCATCTCGAAACCGCGCTTGTCATTGGAAAGTACCAACAGATCAAGGATTTTGGATGCGGCCGCCGGCATGATTGGCTGAACCAGAATGCCAACGTGACGAATGACTTCGGCAAGAACGTAAAGAACCGTTTCCATGCGTGCCGGATCGGTCTTTTTCAGCCCCCATGGCGCCATTTCGTCAACATAGCGGTTCGCATCGCCGACAAGGCTCCAGATTGCTTCAAGCCCCTTGTGGAAGGCCTGTTCTTCAAAGAGCGGACGGACGGTATCAAGCATTCCGTGTGCCTTGGTCAGAATAACCTGATCGGCATCGGTAAATGCGCCCGGCGTCGGGATCACTTCGTTGCAGTTTTTATGGATCATCGACAGAACGCGCTGACACATATTGCCAAGATCGTTGGCAAGTTCGCTGTTCATCCGGTTGACCATGGAACGATGGGAAAAATCACCATCATTGCCGAACGGAACTTCACGCATCAGGAAATATCGGGTCTGATCGAGACCGTATTTTTCTGTCAGGTCATAGGGGTCAATGACATTGCCGATTGATTTTGAAATCTTTTGGCCCTCATTGGTCCACCAGCCATGGGCAAAGACGCGCTTGGGCGGCTGAATACCCGCTGCCAGCAGGAAAGCAGGCCAGTAAACAGCATGGAAGCGCAGAATATCTTTCCCGACCATGTGAAGGTCTGCAGGCCAGTATTTTTCAAGCTTGGCCGGATCTGAATCCGGATAGCCGATGGCTGTCAGATAGTTGGTCAGCGCATCAAGCCAGACATACATGACATGGTCTTCATCACCAGGAACCGGAACGCCCCATTTGAAGCTGGTGCGCGAAACCGAAAGATCGTGCATGCCGCCTTTGACAAAGCTGATGACTTCGTTACGGCGGGATTGCGGTGCGATGAAATCAGGGTTCTGCTCATAGAACTCAAGCAGGCGGTCGCCCCAGGCGGAAAGCTTGAAGAAATAGCTGGGCTCGGACACCCATTCGACCGGTGCACCGGTTGGGGCAAGCTTTTCACCATCTTTGGTGATCAGTTCTTTTTCAGCATAGAACGCCTCGTCGCGAACCGAATACCAGCCATCATAGGAACCAAGATAAATCTCGCCCTTTTCCAGCAGTGTATTCCAAAGCGCCTGACAGGCCTTCTTGTGGCGTTCTTCGGTCGTGCGAATGAAATCATCATTCGAATAGTTCATATGCACGGCCAGATCGCGGAAGTTCTGCGAAACCTGATCGGTAAAGGTTTGCGGATCAATTCCTTTGGCCGCAGCCGACTTATCGACCTTTTGACCATGTTCGTCGGTACCCGTCAGGAACATCACGTCATACCCGTCCAGGCGCTTGAAGCGGGCCAGAACATCACAGGCAAGCGTCGTATAGGCATGGCCAATATGGGGCTTGTCGTTGACGTAATAGATCGGGGTTGTGATGTAATAGGGCTGTTTGTGCCCGGTCATGGTCGCAAATCCTTCGCGCAAGTCGTGAAACAAAACGGCCCGAAATGGGCCGTGATGGTCAATATTTCGGTTACTGGGCAGTGATGTCAGGTTCGCATGCATTCTTCAAGCATGAAGAATGCATTCAGCAAGGCCTGCTTGCGATCAAGATGCAAACCGCGGGTCGCGCCCATCAATTCGTTGATCTTTTCCCATACCTCCAGCCATTGATCAAGCGGTTGCGCAGCAGCCATGCGTTGCATGGCAGGCAACTCGCCTTCGACCACTTCACGTGGCGGCTGTCCGGTGGCGGCAAAACGGATCATGCGGGCCAGCCACCAATGCAAAAGTTCGGTCACGGTTGCAAAGGCCGCATCCTTGTCCGCCGCAGAAAAACGTTCGGCAAACTTGTGCTGGGCTGCGACATCGGCATTGGGCAAGCTGGCAATCAGATTGACCAGTTCGGTGTAAAGCTCAAGCCCGCCGACTTCATGGAGTTGAAGGGCACGGCCAATGCTTCCTTCGGCAAGCCCCGAGAGCGCATCACGATCACCAAGATCCATATCCGGGCAATAACGTCCCAACAGATCAACAACCTGATGATCTTCAAGTGCACTCAGGTTCAGACGACGACAGCGTGATCGAATGGTTGGCAACAAGCGCCCCGGATGATGTGCAACCAGGATCATCATTGCATTCGCAGGCGGTTCTTCAAGAACCTTCAGGATTGCGTTGGCGGCGTTGCGGTTTAACTCATCGGCGGCATCAACAATGACGATCCGCCAGCCGCCTTCGGCCGCAGTTTTGGACATGAAGTTGCCAACCGTTCGAACGCTGGCAACTGTGATTTCGCCCTGCAGGCGCTTTTTCTTGTCATCATACTGGCGCTCGATGACCTTGAGGTCACCGTGACCGCCGCCGGCAATACGCCGTGCAACCGGGTCTTCCGGATCGACATAAAGACCATCAGACTGATCGCCAAACAGACCTGCCCCGCCATTCTCGCCGCCGCCAGACAAAATGAACCGCGCCATTCGATAGGCAAGCGTTGCCTTCCCGATGCCGCGCGGGCCGCACAAAAGCCATGCGTGATGCATGCGTTTGCTGTTCCAGGCATCTAGAACCGTTTTTTCGGCTTCTTCATGACCAAGAAGTGCGTCGTTACGACGGGGTGCAAACGGATTTTCGTCTTCGGAAAGATCGCTATTTCCTGCCATCGGGGATTACACCCCCTGCCCGGCAAGGCATTCCTGAACTGTCGCAATGACGCGTTCGGTCACAGCTTTGACGTCGCCTTGCGCATCAATTATGCGGCAACGTTCAGGTTCCGATGCGGCAATTTCACGGAAACCGTCACGCAAACGTTGGTGAAATTCAATCCCCATCCGTTCAAACCGGTCTTCAGCAGCGCTGACATTGGCAAAACGTGCCCCGGCACGTTCAAGTCCCACTTCAACGGGAAGATCAAACATCAAGGTCAGATCCGGCTTGAAGCCATCAATCGCCAGTGCCCAGAGATTACGGATATAATCCGCACCAAGACCATGACCATAGCCCTGATAGGCAACCGATGAGTCGGCAAAGCGATCACACAAAACGACCTTTCCGTCTGCAAGTGCCGGACGAATGGTGCGTTCAACGTGATCACGGCGAGATGCAAACATCAAAAGAGCTTCGGTAACGGCATCCCAGCGACCGGGATCCCCGGTCAGCAGCAAGGTACGAATTTCCTCGGCCCCCGGTGAACCACCGGGTTCACGGGTTACAACGACATCGCGACCATTCTCGCGGAACCAGTTTTCTAGGCAGCGGATCTGGGTCGATTTTCCGCTGCCCTCACCGCCTTCAAAGCTGATGAACAAGCCGGGCTTGTCGATCACCCGTTTGCCCCCCACAGAAGGTATTTGATCGCAGCACCGATACGTCCGACGAAGCCGAGACGACCGACATCATGCGCGGCATAAAGCGGAAATTCCCTGGTTTCCTGATCGGGCACGTCAACCTTAAGGGTTGCGATCTGGTCACCTTTGCTGATCGGTGCCGGAATCGGACCGTCATAGACAACAGATACCTTCATATCGCGGCTTGCACTGCGCGGGAGGGTCAAAAGGATTTTCTGATCGGCAACAAGATCGACCTTTGTTTCCGCACCCAGCCAAACGTTGGCAGAACTGATGGTTTCGCCTTCGGCAAACAGGTCATAATTGTCAAATTCACGGAAGCCCCAGTCAAGAAGCTTCTGGGATTCCGTCCGGCGTTCACGAACAGAGTTCAGACCATTTACGACAATAATCAGACGTCGACCATCACGCTCGGCAGATGCGGTCAGACCGTAACCGGCCGACTCAGTATGGCCGGTCTTAAGGCCATCGACACCGGCACTGGTCCCCAGCAACGGATTGCGGTTTGGTTGGCGAATGCCGTTATATGTGAATTCCTTGACCGAATAGAGTGAATAAAGGTCCGGAAAATTGCGAATGGTATCGCGGGCCAGCGTTGCAAGGTCATGAACGGTAACAAGATGTCCTTCTGCGGGCCAACCGGTTGAATTCTTGAAAACCGATTTGGTCATGCCGATATTGCGGGCTTCTTCGGTCATTTCCTCGGCAAAGGCTTCTTCGGTACCCGCCAGGCCCTCGGCAACCACGATAGCTGCATCGTTACCTGACTGGACAATAATTCCGTGCAAAAGGTCAGAAACAGAAACGTCTGAGTTTACCTCGACGAACATCTTCGACCCACCTTTACGCCAAGCTTTTTCACTGACGTGGAAGGTGTCATCCATTGATACACTGCCATCCTTGATATGCTTGAACAACATATGGACAGTCATCATTTTGGTCATGGAAGCAGGTTCGGTGAGTGTATCGCCGTTCTTGTTCAAAAGAACCGTGCCGGTGTCGAAATCCATGATATAGGCTTCGCGCGCATTGGTTTCGATTGCCTGCGCGCTGGTCATAGACATCGCCATGACAGAGCCTAATATCGTGGCTCCGGCCACTACCCGGTTCAGACAGTTTTTGAACGGAATTGGCGCCATCAAAGTCATTACGTCCTAACCTTGTGTAATAAAATCTGTTCCACCAGTCCCCCGGCGGCTTTGTTCTGTTGCTTATGTCGCAAATCCGGCAAAATTGTGCAACACGCTCATGCGACATTTATCAGTATGCGAAATCCACTCAAATAGCTGACAGCAAAGCGGTAGCACAGCATAAGGTTGCAATCAACATCCCGACTTGGCAGCACCGCCATCGGCACATTCGACCACGACTTTTGCACCGTTCTGCCCGGTGGCAATCACGCGCTCAAGAAGGATATCTGCTTCCGGAACCGTATTTAACGGCCCAAGACGAACCCGGTAAAAGGTCGTCCCTTTTACCTCGATGGGTTCGATCTTGCTTGGTGCCAGATCATAAAGCCGATTACGCAAGTTCAGGGCGTTATCATAGATTGAGAAGGCCCCTGCCTGAACGTAAATGGCTGAATTCGTTACGGGCTCGATATTGATAATAGCAGCCTCTTCTACGGTACCCTCAAGTGGGGCACTGGTGAGGATCGGCCCTGATGCCGGAGGCGTCAATTTTATCTGCGAAGTCGTTGGTTGGCCGGTTTCGGTGATCGGGCCATCGTCAAGGCGAACGGTTTCGACCACATCACGCGGTGCGGCAGTAACTGTATTCTGTTCGGCGACAGTAACTTGCGGTGCCGCCTTTCCCTGCGCGATAGCTGCAATCTGACGGCTTTCTGCCTCGATCACTTCGACCATGACCTTGGCCGTGCCCTTCTTCTCGAACCCCAGCAACTGGGCCGCACGGCGTGACATGTCAATGATACGCCCATGCGCAAACGGTCCCCGGTCATTGACGCGGACCTTGAGTGATTTGCCGTTTTCAAGATTGGTGACACGCACAATACTCGGTAGCGGCAATGTGCGGTGTGCGGCAGAGATCTCGTACTGGTCAAACACTTCGCCATTGGCGGTTTTCTTGCCATGGAATTTGGGCCCGTACCAGGATGCGATACCGGTTTCGCTATATTCATAATCGACAGCCGGATAGTACCACTGACCAGCAATTTCATAGGGATTGCCGATCTTGTAGTTACCAATCTGTGTCGGTTGGGACTGAACGCCACCAAGTCGTTTGACACCGTGAACGGCAAGCTGGGTTTCTGCGCAGCCAGCCAAAAGCATACCAAGTGCAACCACGGACAGTCCGAGGCGGCTATTTGTCCGCAGTCGCCCAAAAGCACTTTTTCTTGGTTTTGGCATCAAGGTGTCCCCGCTTAAAGATGCTCTGTATTTGATGGCAACGAATGATCTTCGTCACCTGGACATTAAAACTTTATTGCCCGGCTATCGCGTCAGCCAGTGTTCCCACGGCGATTGCGAAATAGGTCGATCGGTTCCAATGCATGATGGTGTGGAAATTGTTATAAACCATATATGCCGGTCCTTCACCGTCATTTACGGTAACAATTGATGCATCCATATCTGCCGTTGGCAGATTGGCCCCACCGGGCATGCGAACGCCAAGTTCCTGCCATTCCGAGATTGGTTTGCGAATATCGCGACCAATCAGGGATTTATCCAGATCCTTGGGAATGCTGACCTTGCGCCCCCAGCGTTCATCCCCTTTCCAGCCGACGGTCGAAAGATAGTTGGCAGCCGACGCAAAAACGTCTTCCTTGGCGCCCCAAAGATCAATCTTGCCGTCGCCATTCCCGTCGCGTGCGTAATTCAGGAAGGTTGAAGGCATGAACTGCGCTTGCCCCATGGCGCCCGCCCAGGAGCCGGACATGTTTTCAGGCGCAATGTGGCCAGCATCAATGATGGTTAGAGCGTTCATCAGTTCCTTGCGGAAATATTCCGCCCGACGACCTTCAAAGGCAAGAGTTGCCAGTGAGTCGACGACGGAATAGCCGCCAGTATGCCGTCCAAAACCGGTCTCGATCCCCCAAAAGGCCGTCAGATAGTGACCCGGCACACCATATTTTTTTGCTGCGGCATCAATGATCGCGCGATTTTCGGCATATTTCCTGCGGCCCTCGTTGATCCGTGACTGCGGGACAACGCGTTGAATATACTGCTCAAAAGTCAGTTTGAATTCAGGCTGGCTGCGATCATACTCGATCACCTTGGGGATCGGTTTGGTATTGGCAAAGGCAACATCGAGGGTTGGCTGGGAAATGCCTTTGGCGGCGGCTTCTTTTTTGAAGTCAACCAACCATTCCTCAAATCCTTCGGTGGTGAATTCTGGAAGTTTTTCATCGGTCTGTGCAAAGGCCGGCGCATTGGCGGTCAAAACAGTAAGCACAGAGGCGGCGGTCAGCAATTTCCAGAATTTCATCAAAGGCCTCATCCAGGATGTTCAGTTGCCGGTTCCCAACGGCTTTGGCCCCGGAAACCACTCATTTGTTCGCCCGGTCCGGTAATAAGCGGTCAAACCAACCCATTCCCGCAAACCACGGCTTAGGGATTTGATAGCGCCTGAGACGTTAAGACTTGCTAAATGGATCTCATCTGATGTGAAACTGACGACCGGATACGGAGTAATGTTCCAGCCCGCCTGCCGAAAAACGCCAGCTGCACGCGGCATATGATCTGCGGAAGTGACTAATACCCAAGACTTTTGTGCCAGTTCCGGCCAGCTTCCATAAATGAGATCACATGAATTTAGGGCATTCTCATATGAGTTCCGTGCGTTGGTTTCGAAATAAATATTCGGTCTTAACAGGTTCGAATCGTCCAGCCAGTTGCGCAGTGCAGCCGCCTCACTAAAACCGCGATCATTTAGCACTCCGTCTTTGCCCGTGAAGATCACAGGATTTATCAGGATATTTGGTCGCCATTCGGAGCATTGTAAATATTCGATCCGGGGCACTTAGGAACTGAACATCCCCGCGCTGAAGATAGCTGTTTGGGTCAATCGAGCCCGATAGGGTAATCACCCCTGCAAATTCTGATCCATTGAGGTCCGCTTTTTCAAAGCGCGCTTCGAGGGTTATGGGCAACAGTGCTCCTACGGGAATGATGGTGATCAGCAATGATGCAATAGTGGCGAATAACAATCCGGCAAAAGCAAAACGACGTGTCCTGCGCAAACAGATCAGGCCAACAAGGATCAACAACAATATCCCGTGCATGAGCCCGATATTGATCAGGTAGCTAAGGGTTCTGAGAGAAAATAAAAAACGTGATACTGGCCCGAAAGATGGTTCGCCTTATGGTTGCCGGTACCTTGCTGAAATCACATTATTTCGCCAGCATTTGATGCAATGTTTGATTGGCCTATTGACAGGGCAGCGCGCCCAATTTATTGAAAGCGCCCAGAGCAATAAGCTCCGACCATTTTTGCGGAGAGGTGGCAGAGTGGTTGAATGCAACGGTCTTGAAAACCGTCGTGCCTTTACGGGTACCGTGGGTTCGAATCCCACCCTCTCCGCCATTTACTCAAGATCGCACAAAATCTCTGATTTTTTAGCGCAGAACACGACGTTACTGCGAAACGCTGTGTTGTATCTGTGGTCGCACCAAACACGATTATTGTTAAAAGGTCCGAGCAATGAGCGAACTACCGTCCTGCCCGAAATGTGAGTCACCTTACACCTATGAAGATGGCGAACTGTTGATCTGCCCGGAATGTGCGCATGAATGGTCTGCTTCAGGTGACGCAGCTGGCGCGACGGTTGTACGTGACTCAAACGGTACCCCGCTTGTTGATGGGGATACGGTAACTGTCATCAAGGATTTGAAGGTCAAGGGATCATCGGCGGTCGTCAAGGTCGGGACCAAGGTCAAAGGCATTCGTCTTGTCGATGGCGACCACGATATTGATTGTAAAATCCCGGGTATCGGTCAGATGGGCTTGAAATCCGAATTCGTGAAAAAAGTATCAGATTGATTTTCTGACAACCTTGATTTTCAGAAAAAGAAAAAGCGCACCGGTCTGGTGCGCTTTTGTTGTTTTATGGCCGAGGCGTGTTGTTAATCTGCCCCACCAGTACGGAATGTGCTGCCTGGTTTCGGGTTTATCACACGCTGGATCAGCAGGATTGCGATAGCCAGTCCAATGCCGATCAGATCGGTAACCAGTCCGCCAGCAATCATGAACAATGCTGAAATGACCAGTGCAATGCGCAGGAACCACACTGCACTTCGCCCAAGGAACCATCCCTGAACACCGGCAGACAGCAGGAATACCCCGGCCACGGCCGTAATGAACGCCTGGCCGATCTGAAGGTAAGTCCCATCCATCAAAATAGCCGCGTTATAGAAGAACATGAACGGCACAATGAAGGCCGCAATGCCAATCTTGAACGAAGCCACTGACGTTTCCATCGGGTTTGCACCCGATATCCCGGCAGCAGCATAGGAAGCCAGTGCGACGGGTGGCGTGATGGCTGAAACGACTGCAAAGTAGAACACGAAGAAATGTGCAGTAAGTGGTTCAATTCCAAGCTCAATCAATCCCGGAGCAACCACCGATGCAGCAACCGCATAGGCCGCCGTTGTTGGCATGCCCATTCCCAGAAGGATGGCGATCAGCATGGCAAAGATCAGGGCCAGCAACTGTGACGCTTCTGCAAGACCCAGTAACAGGTTCGAGAACCGTGCGCCGACACCTGTCAGCGCGATCACGCCAACGATGATCCCGGCACAGGCACAAACTGCAATGATCTGAATCGACATCCCGCCTGCCAGTTCAAATGCCTTGGCAACGGATTTGATCCCTACGCGGTTTGGTGTAAGCCAACTGACAACCACAGCTGCAACAGTTGCCAATGTTCCAGCCCGGATAACCGAATAGCCAAGGAACAGGGCTACGATCAGGATGATGATGGGCAGGAACAGATAGACCTGCTTTACCATCGTATGGAAGCGCGGCAGTTCTTCTTCGCGCATGCCACGCATACCAAGTTTGGCTGCTTCGAAGTCGACCATGAAATAGATCGACACAAAGTAAAGGATCGCCGGGATCACAGCCGCGATGGCAATGTCGGTATATGGGATACCGGTGATTTCGGCCATGATGAAGGCCCCTGCCCCCATAATTGGCGGCATGATCTGGCCACCGGTCGAAGCTGCAGCTTCAATCGCACCGGCCGTTTTCTTGTGGTAACCGACCTTTTTCATCAAAGGGATGGTCAGCGAGCCGGTTGCCACAACGTTACCCGCAGACGTGCCGTTGATCATTCCCATCAGGCCAGAAGCAAAGATTGCAACCTTTGCAGGACCACCACGGGCACGTCCGGCCACCGAGAAGGCAAAGTTCACAAAATAGTCGCCAACCTTTGATGCCTGCAGGAACGCGGCAAAGATGATGAACAAAATGATATAGGTCGATGAAACGGCAGTCGTCGGGCCAAGAATACCGGCATCAGTATAGACCTGGCTAAAGAAGCGCTGCCAGGTGATGGCTGGCGATTGCAGGAAGCCCGGCAGGAATTCACCGACAAAAACATAGACCAGAAAAATGGTCGCAATGATCACAAGCGCCAGACCGGCAACGCGGCGTGTCAGCTCCATGATAAGCAACGTGCCCGAGATTGCAGCAATCGAAATACCGATCGGCGCAAAAGGTGTTCCTGTGGAGTTGCGCATAAGCGTGCCGTAAATTGTGATCAAATAGATCGCAACGGCAAGGCCACAAACAGTCAGCACAAAATCAGGTGGTGAATAACGATTACGGGGTGTCTTGTTAAACCAGGATAAAACAATACCACCGACTGTTGCTGCCATCAGTGGAGCACCAAAGACCCATGTCTCGTTGAACTTGATGGTAGCATCAATGCCGTTCCACATTGCGCCATTTTTGATTTCGAAAGCAAAGCTGATTGCGGTTCCGACCGCGACAAAGGCTGGTACCAGGAGAACATATGACAAGTAGCCCAGAAGCGGTGTCTGCCCTGTAGGCTCATCAGCGAACTTGTTGGCAGAGTACCAAAGAAAACCAAGTGCCAGGGCACCCGAAACGTGAACAATACGGAAGTTCCATGTTTCCAACGGAAAATCAGGCAAGAATTCAAGATTAACCAAACCGCCCGTCATTCCAGAAAGCGATACACCATTTAGCGCGAGCATATGAAACGCAGCATAAATGGCGGCAGAAATTGTTATGAAACTGAGGCTCCGTCCCTCGAAAAGGCGACGATTATGTTCAATCGGCTCTTCATCCACGCCATCGGCAATGAGGTGTTCGTCATCCGGTTTATTTGGTTCGGTCATCAGGTTTCCCCACACTCTCTGGTCATTTGTTATTCGCAGGCTTCTTTGCGGCGATTGAGCAAAGGCGGGTCACCTTCCGGATGACCCGCCTTGTGTGATCAGATTTTGCTGACTTAGTGGATCATGTCAGCCGGGATGGATGCGCCATGTTCGTTGAACCACTTTGCAGCACCCGGATGCCATTTCATGACCTTGTTCTTGTTCCAGTTTTCCGGAACTGTGGAACGTGCTGCACGGTGAATGGATACCATGCGGGCATTATCCGACATCACAACGTCAGTTGCGGCATAAACAAAGCTTTCCGGAAGATCGCAATTGGCAATCGCAAAGTTCCACATTGACACTGAACGCGCCGGAGCGGTCAGCGTGGTGTATGTGTCTGCAGCAATGTCAAATTCGGACACCGGGAAGGCATCCATAATCTGTTTCTGTTCTGTTTCAGTGAATTCGATGATGTTCACTTTGGTTTGAACTTCAAGCTGGCTAACAGCCGGCACCGGAACACCGGCAGCGAATGCGATCACGTCAAGCAAGCCGTCCTGAAGCTGGCCACCCAGATCGGCCCAGCCACCATTGCGGCGTTCAAACTTTACACCAAGTTCTTCGAGCATCTTCGGAAAATAGGTGTCCGAGGTCGAGCCCGCAGGACCGAAACCGATTTTTGCGCCCTCGGGGATGTCCGAAACAGATGCAATGCCCGATGATGCCAGTGCAGTGATCGAGAACGGTGTCTGATACATCGGGAACATTGCACAAGCACTCGTCATCTGGACGCCCGGTGCAATCGGGTTTGTTCCAGCAAGGGATTCTGCTGCCGGACCCATCGTGGTCATGCCAAATGCCGCTTCGCCGGTGTGAACCAGCGCCATGTTCTGCATTGGTCCGCCGGTAACTTCACCACCACCGGAAATGCCAAGTTCTTCTGCTACAAGGTTCGCCCAACCGGAACCATAGGCAAAATAAGTGCCGCCCTGTGATGCGGTGCCGACCGTAAAGCTGTCTGGCCAACCGGCACGATCCTGCGCCGAGGCTGCTGTGCTCCCAAACGCAAACGCGACCGCCATCCCTGCAATTAATGCGCGTTTCATCTATTTCCTCCGTTTATCGGTGCTTATGTGACGTTGCCTCCCTAGGCAGTTCCACATATGGGGAAACCAAGGGTTGAAGACAACGCGTTCCATAATCAATAACTAAAACAAGGATTTTGGAAAGTGATGTTGGTCTCAGAGGTCATGCGACTTTGGTTGAATGAAATCATTCCAAATATCAAATGACCATAAAACAAAATTATTGCATGTAACTTGATTTACCTTGCTTCAACCGCTTGTAATCGCGAAGGAACGTCCCAACCTCACAAAGGGGATTATTCTTTTGGAGGATGGCGGAATGTCGTTAAATATCGGCAGTAGAATCCTGCTGGCAGCGGCCATGATTGTTGTTGCGACATTTGTCGCCTTTATTCTGTATTTTGATTATCAGCAGCGCACATCCATACAGACAGCTCTGCAATCGAAGCTGACCGAAAGCGGATCGCTTGCAACAGCTGGTATTTCGAACTGGCTGGATGGCAGAAGGCTTTTGGTCGAAAGCCTTGCCAATAATATTGCACGAGACAGCTCCCCTGCTACGGTCAGTGAAATCGCCAGCGGTCAGGCGCTGGCTGAGTCATTTATCTTTTCCTATTTCGGCAGCGCGGACGGTGTGATGACGATGTATCCACCAGATGAATTGCCTGCTGATTACGATCCACGCAAACGCCCTTGGTACAGTGACGCAGTCGCCATCGGTGACAGCACCCTTACCGAACCCTACACTGACGCATCCACCGGGCAGCTGATCGTTACCGCGACGACACC
Organism: Thalassospira profundimaris; assembly: GCF_003326795.1. Taxonomy (GTDB): domain Bacteria; phylum Pseudomonadota; class Alphaproteobacteria; order Rhodospirillales; family Thalassospiraceae; genus Thalassospira; species Thalassospira profundimaris_C. The sequence continues at coordinate 25,181 of NZ_JPWI01000016.1, forward strand.
GGTATTTGATGGTTCCAAACTGCTTGGTGTGGTCGGTGGCGATATTAACATCACCATTCTGGGTGATCTGGTGCGCGGCATTGATCTGGGCGGCATTGGTTACGGATTTCTGGTCAATGACCAAGGTACGGTGATCATTCACCCGAATGCAGATTTCACACTGAAGTCGATTAGCGAGGTATTTCCTGAAAACACTCCGGCCGTTACCGAAGGCATGCAGAATGTAATCGAGGGAAATGGCGATCTGCTATTCACATTCTTCAAAGTGAAAGGTTTGCCATCTGTAAACTGGTATCTTGGCTTTGCGCTTGATCGGGATGCTGCATACGCATCCCTGACAGAGTTCCGTTACACGGCAATCATTACTGCCGTCATTGCCGTGCTTGCGATTATGGGGCTTATGGGAGTTCTTGTGCGCGGATGGGTTTCTCGACCGGTTCTCAGCATGACCTCGGCAATGACCCGTCTGGCCAGGGGCGAAAAAGACGTTGATGTCCCCGGCACGGAGCTTAAGGATGAAATCGGGGCCATGGCGGCCGCGGTGTTGGTTTTCAAGAACAATGCTGCCGAAGTAGACCGGCTGGCACATGAGAATGAACAGGCCACCCAGCGAGCAGCCCTTGAGCGCAAACGTGCGCTTGATCAGATGGCAGACAATTTTGAAAAAAGCGTCCTTTCCATCGTTGAAACCGTGGCCGATGCCGCTGAACGAACCCAATCGGTCGCAACCCAGCTTTCTGCCAATGCCGAGGAATCCACAAACCGTGCGGCGGCCGTTTCCAATGCGGCCAATATCACGACGGAAAACGTGCAGGCTGTCGCATCGGCCACCGAGGAACTTTCTGCTGCCATTCGTGAAATCGGCGCCCAGGTTACCCAGTCAATTGACGTCGCAACAGAAGCAGTGGATGGCATTAACAACACCACAGCAACAGTGACCGAACTTGCCGAGGCGGCTGAGCGGATCGGTCAGGTAGTGGGATTAATTCAGGATATCGCGGGACAAACGAACCTGCTGGCCCTGAATGCAACCATCGAAGCTGCCCGAGCTGGTGACGCAGGCAAAGGATTTGCCGTCGTCGCCGGAGAGGTCAAATCCCTTGCCAACCAGACGGACAAGGCGACCGGTGATATCCAGACACAGATTGATGGTATTCAGGGGTCGTCAAATCGTTCTGTCTCCGAGATCGGATCAATCTCGTCCACCATTGAGCGTATTAACGAATTCTGCAATGCGATTGCCGCAGCCGTCGAGCAGCAAGGTGCTGCAACCCGTGAAATTGCAGATAGTGTTCAGCGCGCTGCATCGGGAACACAGGAAGTCTCGCAAAACGTATCTGCTGTATCGCAGGCATCAAGCATGGTGAGCGAAGAGGCGAACTCTCTGCTGACCTCATCCCGGGAGATGCGGCAATTGGCTCAAAGGCTGCGAGAGGAAGTTCTTGGCTTCCTGAAATCGGTGCGCGAAAACGACTAGGGCAGAAACTGACACCCTGCCCGCACCCGAATACAAACACCATCGATCCGCTACGAGGTCGATGGTGTTGTGTATTTCAGGTGAATTTACGGGCAACAATAAGCAAGAGTCTGTGGCTAAGGGCATTTATCCCAAAATATGCGTGGTTTTTTATTGCGTAAAATCACGTAGTACTGCACGATTTTTGCGGCGCGATCACGTCCGCTGTTAATTAAGCGATTGAAACAACAGCTTTATTCATAAAACTGCAAAAAATCAGTGGAAATACGCATCATCCATGGGCAATTATTGATGCCATGAGAGGCGCATAAAAGCGTGTCTTGTGGGGGAGCATCTTTGTCAGATGCTAAGACGAATAAATTTTAGACTCTCAACAGGGAAACTTTTCACTCGCTATGAGCAAAAACATACCCGCCCTACAGGTCGAAGGGATGATCAAAAGCTTTGGGGATCATGAAGTCCTTAAAGGCATTGACCTTACGGCGCATACCGGGGACGTGATTTCGATTATTGGTTCCTCTGGCTCGGGCAAAAGTACGTTCCTGCGGTGCATCAATCTGCTTGAAACCCCGAATGCGGGTAAAGTCCACGTCCACGGCGAACTTATTCGCATGAAGACGCTTAAGGACGGTTCGCAGGAAGCTGCAGACAAAAAACAACTCCAACGTATTCGCACCAAGCTTGCGATGGTGTTCCAGAGCTTCAACCTCTGGAGCCATCTGACCATTCTGGAAAATGTCATCGAAGCGCCTGTGCATGTTCTTGGTGTTCCCAAAAAGGAAGCCATCGAACGCGCCGATGCACTTCTGCACAAGGTCGGCATGTATGAACGTCGCGATTACTATCCGGGTCATGTTTCCGGTGGTCAGCAACAGCGCGCCGCAATTGCACGCGCGCTTGCGATAGAGCCAGAAGTTCTTCTGTTTGATGAGCCGACTTCGGCACTTGACCCGGAGCTTGTTGGTGAAGTGTTGAAGGTTATGACGGATTTGGCCGAAGAAGGCCGCACGATGCTGGTTGTGACCCATGAAATGGGCTTCGCAAAGGGGGTGTCCAGCCACGTTATGTATTTGCATCAGGGTCGGGTTGAAGAATACGGCAATCCGACGGATGTATTCGAGAACCCCAAATCGGAACGTATGAAGCAATTTCTTCAGCGCGATTTCTGATCTGGGCAGGCCGTTTCCGACACAGGTTACGGTCGCGTGAATGGGTGCAAGAGGTTGTGCGCCATTCCAATTTACAAGGGAGAATTTGAATGAAAAACTGGATCAAGGTTGCTTCGGCTGCCGCTATTGGTATCGCACTGAGCGCATCAGCAGCAAATGCGGCGTGGGAAAAGGTTGTTGTCGCAACCGAGGGTGCCTATCCTCCGTTCAACATGGTTGACGAGAACGGCAAACTCATCGGTTTTGATGTAGACTTTGCCAACAAGCTTTGCGAAACCGCTAAAATTGAATGCGAAATCGTTGCTCAGGATTGGGACGGTATGATCCCGGGACTTCTGGCAAAGAAATATGATGCGATCATCGCACAGATGTCGATCACCGAAGAGCGTAAGCGTTCTATCGACTTCACCAACTATTACAGCAACACCCCTGCTGTTTTCGTTGGTAAAGACACCATGAAAATTGAAGCTTACAAAGACGGCGAAGTCATGGAAGACGCGCTTGATGGTATGGTCATCGGCGTACAGCGTTCGACCACCCATGCAAACTTCCTTGAAGACAACTTCCCAAACATTGAAATTCGTATGTACGGCACCCAGGACGAGGCACTTCTTGACCTGACCGCTGGCCGTGTTGACGCGACCCTCGCAGATTCAGGTACGCTTGATGATTGGCTGAAATCTGATGCAGCCAAAGGCTATGGCTTTGTTTCCAACCAGTTCGCTCCGAGCGAGTGGTTCGGTGATGGTGCTGGCATCGGCATCCGTCAGGAAGACCAGGACCTCAAAGAGATCCTTAACAAGGCACTGGCTGAAATGCTTGCAAACGGCTCCTATGACGAGCTGAACAAAAAGTACTTCCCGGCGATCAACCTGCACCCGAATTGATCTGCTGAAATTTCCGGGGCGGCATTGATCTGCCGCCCCGCCCTTATTGTTGTTTCGCGTTTCATATCAGCGGATTGAAACGTATTCAGCATCAAGGAAAGCTGGAGAAACCATGCTCGATTTATACGGCCGCGGATGGCAAATGCTTGAAGGGGGACTGGTTACAGTTCAGCTTTGCCTTACCGTTCTGCCTTTCATGATTATTATCGGTTTGCTGGGCGCATCGGCGAAACTGTCGCCATATCGTTCGCTTCGTATTATCGGGGAAAGCTACACCGTCCTTATTCGCGGTATCCCTGAACTTCTTGTTATTTTATTGATCTATTTCGGCGGCACGATCGCCGTTCAGAATATCGCCGAGATGATTTCCGGCGAAGAGACCCGTGTTGACATCCCTGCTTTCTGGTCTGGTGTGGCTGCACTGGCACTGGTTCAGGGCGCGTTTGCTTCAGAAGTCTTCCGCGCAGCCATGCAATCCATTCCGATCGGCCAGATCGAGGCTGCAACAGCATGCGGCATGACGCCTTCGCAAATTTTCATTCGCATTAAATTGCCGCAACTTTGGCGCTTTGCTTTGCCGGGGCTTAACAACCTGTTTCAGGTCCTGATCAAGGATACCGCACTTATTTCAGTCGTCGGTGTTGAAGAGATCATGCGCAAGGCTGCGATTGGCGCAGGGACAGACAAGGCACCCTTTACCTTCTACCTTGTGGCGATGCTGATGTTTCTTTCATTTACAACAGTTTCGCTTATTGCCTTCAACTATCTTGAAAAGCGGGCTGCCCGCGGTATTGCGAGGGCATAGAAGATGTTTGAAGATCTGATATATGTTCTTGGCAAATACGATACCTGGCTTTGGCGCGGTTTTCTGCTGACGATTGAGCTTCTGGTTATTTCAGTAACATTCGGAACGCTTTTGGCTATCCCGCTTGCCGTTGCACGTGTTTCCAAGAAACTCTGGATTCAGGCCGTACCATTTGCCTTTATTTATGTGTTTCGCGGCACCCCCCTGATCGGGCAGCTGTTCATGATGTATTACGGGGTCGGGCAGCTGATCTCGAACATCGACGGCATTCAGGATCACTGGAGCTGGGCCTATCTTCGCAACCCCTATTGGTATTGCCTACTGACATTTGTCCTCAATACGTCGGCCTATGTTGCAGAAATCATGCGCGGTGGTATCCAGAATGTCCCAAGTGGCGAACTTGAAGCCGCCCGTGCCTGCGGCATGACGCCATGGACCACCTATAGCCGGATCATTTTCCCGCGCATGTGGCAGATGATTTGGCCTGCCTATACCAACGATGTGATTTTCACGCTGAAGGCAACGTCGCTGGCTTCTACGGTGACGATGATGGAACTTACCGGTGCCGCGCGTAAAATCGTGGCCCGTACTGCCCTTCCCTATGAAGCGTTCATCTCAGCCGGTGTGATCTATTTGATCATCGTCTATACGCTGACCTTCGGGTTCAAGGGGATCGAGCGATATCTGCGCCGCAACGAACGTCGCAAGGATAAACAGCCAGGCACCGCAAAAGCTGCATCCGCCTGATAACCAGAAACACGAACAGCCCGGTGGTCAAAGAAAGGTTATTTCCATCTGTTTAATGGGAAACCTGGAGATCACCGGGCTGTTTTGCCCCACGCCACCACATTCAGGAAATCAGAATGCAAGAAGAACGCATTGAGCTCGTGCGCCCGCAGATGGGAACTTCCCGTGCCCTTACCGTGCGCCGCTATGGCAAAGCCGGACAAGGCCCCAAAGCCTATTTTCAGGCCGCCCTTCACGCAGATGAGTTGCCCGGTGTCATTACCCTGCATCATCTTGAAACCCTTCTGAAAGAGGCCGACGCCAAAGGCGAAATCACTGGCGAGATCGTTGTTGTTCCCTTTGCCAATCCAATCGGGTTTACCCAGTACGTAGATATGAAACCGCTTGGCCGGTTCGAGCTGCGCAGCGGTCAGAATTTTAATCGTCATTATCCCGACCTTAGCGCTGCACTGATTGATGCCGTTGATGGCAAGCTTGGTCAGGATGCCGATGAAAACGTCAAACTGATCCGTGCAGAGCTGCGCAAACTGATTACCCAGCACCGCAAGGATGTCAGTCCTTTGACTGATTTGCAGGATCTTCGTCTTACGCTGGCCGAACTTGCCATTGATGCGGATTATGTGATGGATCTGCATTGTGACTGGGAAGCGCCGATGCATCTCTATATCAGCGATCATAACTGGCCAGATGCAGCTGATCTTTCAGCTCAGATCGGGTCTGAATGTTCACTGATTGCCGAGATCAGCGGTGACAACCCGTTTGACGAAGCATTTAGCCGTCCGTGGGTCGAACTACGCCGGGCCTATGGTAACAAGTTCCCGATCCCGATGGCGACTTTGGCGACAACGATCGAACTCCGCGGTGATCGCGATGTGTATGACGAATTTGCCATCCCGGATGCGGAAAATCTGTTCAAGTTCCTGCAGCGCCGTGGTCTGATTGCCGGCGATCCCGGTCCCCTGCCCGAGGCCAAATGTGATGCGACACCGCTTTCGGGTGTCGATCGCGTTTCAGCAGCACATGGCGGTATGGTCGTGTTTGGTGTCGAAGCCGGGGCAAAGGTCAAGGCTGGTCAGGAGCTTGGCTATATTCTGGACTGCGAAACGGGGAATAAAACACCGTTCTCAAGCAAAACCGACGGTGTTTTGTATTCCCGTCTGGGTATTCGTCTGGTCGTGCCGGGTGGTTATCTGTGTTCGGTAGCTGGTGACAAGCCGCTTCCGGGCCGAGAAGGCCAGCTTTTGCTGTCAAAATAAGAGGCGGCGGACCAGATCAGGGCCGTTTCCATCGTTCTGATTGAAACTGTGTTTCGGGACGGATTGATTGATTGTCAAGACAAGGTTGAGTACCTTCTTGGCGATTGATTGATCCGTCTTTATCTTTATGCCGGACCAGTTTGCTGATCCGGTTATTGCCATCATTTGATGTCAGTTTAAATACTGGTGACGCTTGACAGAATAACCGCGCCCGGCGCGTTGCAAGGATGTTTTGATGTTCGACCCGAAAACTGTTTCTGACGTAATTGCCGCTGCCCGCAAAAAGGCAGTCGCGGACGCTGATACTGCACGTCGTGCCATTTCCGTTCTCGACCTTACCAGTCTGAATGATGATGATACGACCGAGGTCATCGAGGCACTGTGCAAGCGCGCCCAGACACCTGAGGGCAATACAGCCGCCGTTTGTGTTTATGCGCCGTTTATCGAAACGTCCTGGCGGGCACTTGGAAAATCAGGTGTTAAAACGGCAACAGTCGTCAATTTCCCTGCCGGTGGTACCAATGCACAGCGCATCGGCGATGAAACGGCTGATTGTGTCTCCAAGGGGGCTGACGAAGTCGATCTGGTTTTCCCCTATAAGGCATTCCTTGATGGTGATAGCGTCATTGCCGCAGATGTGGTTGATGCAACCCGAATGGCATGTGGTCCGATGACCACCATGAAGGTTATTCTTGAAAGTGGCGAGTTCGAGGACCTGAACAAGGTTTATGAAGCAGCCCGTCTTGCCATCAGGCACGGCGCAAACTTTGTTAAAACCTCGACAGGGAAAGTACCAGTCGGTGCTACGCCCGAGGCCGCAGTTGCCATGTTGACCGCAATTCGTGATGCCAGGGAAGAAGACGGTCTTGATGCTGGTTTCAAGGCGTCAGGTGGGGTTAAAACCACCGATGATGCCGCCCTTTATATCGCCATTGCCGATCACATCATGGGAGATGGCTGGGCAAAACCCGATACATTCCGGTTCGGCGCCAGCGGTGTATTGACCGCCCTGCTTGAGACATGTGGCTCAAAACCCTCTGATGCGCCTGCTGCAACGGGAAACTATTGAGAACTGGCAACTACGGAAACAAGTGACTATTTGCGAGACAATGGTCTTGTATGATTTGCGTTGAAGGAAGATATCAATGGCACGTGCCATCATTATCGTTGCAGACAGCTTTGGAATTGGTTCCGCGCCGGATGCGTCGAAATTCGGTGATCAGGGATCGGATACTCTTGGTCATATTGCCGAACATTGCGCCAAGGGGCTGGCTAATAATGATCAGCGTAGCGGGCCGCTCAATATTCCCAATATGGTTGCGCTTGGCCTTGGTGAAGCGGCCAAGGACGCTACCGGTCGTGTACCGCCCGGACTTGATCATGGCGGTGCGATGATTGGTGCCTTTGGCCATGCCAAGGAACTTTCGCGCGGGAAGGATACGCCAAGCGGGCATTGGGAAATCGCCGGTGTGCCGGTTGATTTCGATTGGGGTTATTTCCCGATGACGGTGCCGACCTTTCCACAAGAACTGACCGATGCTCTGATCCAGCAGGCCAATCTTCCGGGAATTCTTGGCAACTGTCATGCATCCGGTACAACAATCATTGCCGAACTTGGCGAAGAACATATCAAAACCGGCAAGCCGATTTGTTATACCTCCGCCGACAGCGTGTTTCAGATTGCCGCACATGAAGAACATTTCGGGCTCGACCGCCTGTATGAAATGTGTGAAATCGCCTTCAAACTTGTAGAGCCCTACAATATCGGCCGTGTGATTGCCCGTCCGTTCGTTGGCGAAAGTCCGGAAACTTTCAAACGGACGTCGAACCGTCGTGATCTTGCCGTCCCGCCGCCCAAGCCCACCTTGCTTGACCAGTTCAGTGCAGCCGGTGGCAATGTGGTTTCGGTTGGCAAGATTGCTGATATCTATGCCCATCGGGGCATTGCCAAAAAGGTCAAGGCGTCCGGAAATATGGCGCTTTTTGATGCGATGATGGGTGAAATCAGCGAAGCCCCCGATAACAGCATCGTGTTCACCAACCTGGTAGACTTCGACATGGAATTCGGTCACCGTCGGGATGTGTCGGGTTATGCCAACGCGCTTGAAGAGTTCGATAAACGTATTCCGGAATTGCGTGCGGTTTTGAAACCCGGTGATCTGGTGATTATTACCGCCGATCATGGCTGTGACCCGACATGGCGCGGCAATGACCATACGCGTGAATTTGTGCCTATCCTTGCTTTTGGACCGGCCATTGCCCCGGGACCGTTCGGAATGCGCGAAACCTTTGCCGATATAGGTCAAACCGTTGCCGATCACCTTGGCATCGCACCACTTCCGGTCGGCACTTCATTTTTGAATGGATGATCTTATGAACTGGCAGGCCGGACAAATTGAACCATCAATGTCGCCGATCAGGATCGAGGCGATCGTCGACACCATTTGTCCGTGGTGCTATATCGGCAAAAAACGTCTTGAAAAAGCATTGGCGCGGGAAAAGCTTGATAACCTGATCATCAATTGGCGTCCTTTCCTGCTCAACCCGGACATGCCAAGTGGTGGCATTGACCGGAAGCTTTATCTGTCAGCAAAGTTCGGTGGTTCGGAAAGTGCTGCACGGGTCTATAAGGCAATCGAAGATGCCGGTGCGGCGGTCGGAATTGATTTCAAATTTGATCAAATCAGGGTTACGCCGGATTCTACAGACTCACATCGTCTGATCTACAAGGTTTGCGCTGAACGGCCCGCTGTCGGCAATGCATTGGTCGAAGATCTGTTTGTTGCCTATTTCCTGAAAGGTCAGGATATCGGCGATATTGATCTGCTTGCCGAAATTGCGGTGAAGCACGGCGAAGATCGCACTGAAATCCTTGAGTATCTTGTTGGTGATATGGATCGCGAGTTTGTCGGTCAGGAAAACCGTGTGGCCCATCAGATGGGCGTAACCGGTGTGCCGTGCTTCCTTTTTAACGGTCGTCATGCGCTGTCTGGTGCACAGGAACCCGACATCTTGCAACGGATGATCCGGTTGGCCCGACAGGAAGAAATACCGGTCTAAGACAATCATGAACATTATTAAAAAAAGGCGGGATAACATCACGTTACCCGCCTTTTCTTTATGTTGATACTGCGATGTCGGACAATCGCTTCATCAGACGTTTCAAGCCTTCAAGGCGATCCGTTGGTCCATCCCAACCCGCTGCATAAACAATCTTGTGATCCGGTCGAAGCCGTGCCTGTCCGACCTGTTGCTGAATGAAGCCGATCAGGCCTGCCGGGTTCGGGAACTCGTTATTTCGCAACGTGATCAGCGCACCTTTTGGCCCTGCATCGAGCTTCTCGATATTGGCGACACGGCACCATTGTTTGATCGTCACAACATCCAGAAGGTTTTCAACTTCCTTGGGCAGTTTGCCAAACCGGTCAATCATCTCGGCGGCGAACTGATCTACCTCTTCGCGTGATCTCAGTTCCGAAATACGGCGATAAAGTCCCAGTCGGACACCCAGATCCGGAACATAACGGTCCGGTATCAGGACGGGCATGCCGATATTGATCTGGGGGACAAAGCTTGCTTCTTCGGATGCATCAATTTCGCCTTTGGCCTCGGCCACAGCTTCTTCGATCATCTGCTGATAAAGCTCGATCCCCACTTCCTTGATATGCCCTGATTGTTCTTCGCCAAGCAGGTTCCCTGCCCCGCGAATATCAAGATCGTGGCTGGCAAGGTTGAAGCCAGCGCCGAGGCTATCAAGCGTCTGCATCACTTCAAGGCGCTTCAACGCCGTTGCTGTAAGCTTTTTCCCGTTCGGAAGTGTCAGATAGGCATATGCGCGCTGCTTTGAACGTCCAATGCGCCCGCGTAACTGATAAAGCTGCGCCAGACCAAACATGTCCGCCCGGTGAATGATCATGGTGTTGGCGTTCGGAACATCAATCCCGGATTCAATAATGTTCGTTGCAAGCAACAGATCAAACTTGCGATCAGTAAAGTCAGTCATGACCTGTTCGAGATCGCGCGCACCCATCTGGCCATGTGCAACGTCAAACTTGATCTCCGGTACAAGGTTTTCAAGTTCCTTGGCGACCCGGCCAAGCTCATTTACACGCGGGCAGACATAGAAAATCTGCCCTCCGCGATGGCGTTCACGCAAAATGGCTTCGCGGACCACAACCGGATCGTATGGCGTGATATAGGTCCGCACCGCCAGACGATCGACAGGCGGGGTCGCAATAATCGACAGCTCCTTGACCCCGGTAAGCGCCAGTTGCAGCGTTCTGGGGATCGGGGTTGCGGTCAGGGTCAGAACGTGAACATCGGACTTCAGTTCTTTCAGGCGTTCCTTATGCTTGACGCCGAAATGCTGTTCTTCGTCGATGATAAGAAGTCCCAGATCCTTGAAATGCACACCATTGCCCAAAAGGGCATGCGTGCCACAGACAATATCGACATGGCCGCTTTCAAGGTTTTCCTTGACCAGTTTGGCATTCTTGCCGGTCACCAGACGTGAAAGTTGCTCTACCCGCACCGGAAGCCCGTCAAAGCGCTGCTTGAAGTTCAGATAATGCTGACGACACAGCAAGGTCGTCGGGGCAACAATTGCCACCTGTTTACCGGACATGACAGCGGCAAAGGCCGCCCGCATTGCGACCTCGGTCTTTCCAAAGCCGACATCCCCACAGACAAGTCGATCCATCGGTTTGCCCGCGGCAAGATCATCAAGGGTATCACGGATGGCGCGCGCCTGGTCTTCTGTCTCGGCAAACGGGAAACTTGCACAAAACTCGTCATAGCTGCCTTCGGGCGCTTGCAATTGTGCCCCTTTGCGCAGATGGCGTTCGGCGGCGACCTTGATCAGCTTGCCTGCCATGTCACGGATACGTTCACGTAGCTTGGCCTTGCGGGCCTGCCAGGCAACACCGCCGAGCTTATCAAGGATAGAAATCCCCTCGTCCGAGCCATATCGTGACAGGACCTCGATATTCTCGACCGGGACAAACAGCTTGTCGCCGCCATCATATTCAAGCTCAAGACAATCATGCGGCGCACCGCCAGCCGTCACTGTTTTCAGGCCAAGATACCGTCCGATACCGTGTTCAAGGTGAACGACAAGATCGCCTTCGGAAATTTCGGATGCTTCGCGCAGGAAGTTATCGGCCTTGCGGCGGCGTCCGCCCGGGCGGCTCATGCGGTCGCCAAGGATATCCTGTTCTGTAACAAACCAAAGACCCTGACGACGGAAACCGCGTTCGATATCAAGGATAACAACCGCGACATGCTCATGGGTCAGGTCATCAGTGATATCTTCCCAGCACTCACAATTAACGACCTTGCCTACGCCATGTTCGCGCAAAAGCGAAACCATACGATCGCGTGAACCGTCGGAATATGCTGCGATGACAACCTGATTTTCCTTGCCACGCTGGGCCGTGATAAAATCACGCAACTCGTCATAAAGGTTGGTATCTGCGCGCGCCCGGACATCCCCGAAATCGCGCCCTGCCCGCGCACCCAGATCGAAAATGCCACGTTCGGGATTTTCATCATCGTAATATGGCGAATATTCCAGAACCACGCGATCGGCGAGCATGCGGTCAAATTCCGCCTGATCCAGATACAGCCGTTCGGTTGGCACCGGTTTATAGACATTATCGCCCGAAAGGCCGCCGCCCTTGATGTTCAGTCGCGCCTGATAGTAATCGTCAATCATCTCCAGACGATTTTCGATCACTTCCGCATACTGATAATCAAGGGTTACGATCACATCAGGCAAATAGGCAAAGATCGTATCCAGACCGTCATGGAACAATGGCAACCAATGTTCCATACCACCGTATTTCAGGCCGTTTGAAATCGATTCATAAAGGGGATCTGTTTGCGACACAGCCCCGAACAGTTCGCGATATCCGCTTCGGAAACGTGAAATGCTGTCCGGATCCAGAAACACTTCGCCAACCGGCAGCAGTGCAATTTCCTTGACCTTGCCAATCGTTCGCTGGCTTTCAACATCAAAGCGCCGAATGCTTTCAATCTCGTCACCAAAGAAATCAAGGCGTACCGGGTCTTTCATTCCCGGCGCAAAGATATCGACAATGTCACCGCGTACGGCATAGTCGCCCGGTTCCATGACCTGTTCGGCGCGGTTATAGCCCATACGCTCAAAATATGCGGTAAGATCGGCCCGGTCATATTCAGTGCCTGCCTTGAAGGCGAGCTTGCCGTTCCGCATCACATCAACGCGCGGAACCCGCTGCATGGCAGCGGCCGCAGTGGTCAGAACGATGCGTCCCTGTCCGGCCTGTGGTGCGGCCCCTTCGGCCAGAACCGTCAGCGTCTCGATACGCCGTGCTGTCACTTCGGCAATCGGCGAAACCCTGTCATATGGCAAACAGTCCCAAGCCGGAAGTGTAAGCACTTCGACTTCCCCGGCAAAGAAACGCAAGGCTTCTGCCAGTTGAGACATGCGTTTGTCATCGCGTGCGACATGCAGAACCGTTTTGTTGGTTCCGGCCGCGTCGAGCAATTCACGCAAAATCAGCGCGTCTGATCCCTCCGGGACGCCGCCGACACGTTTGCGACCTTTGGTCGATATGATTTCTTTGATTTTGTTCAATGCTTTATCAGGCGTTGCTCAGATCCCTAATCATGCGCAGTACATCAGTATCATACTGCGCCGGGGCTTGTTCCTTGCCAGTGGCCCATTTGAAGAAGTCCGCATCGGGCACTTCATTGATCAGGGCCTCGAACGTATCAAGCTGTTCCTCGGTCAGGGTGCTCAGGTGTTTGTCCATAAAGCGGCCCATCAGGATATCGTTTTCCTTGGTGCCGCGATGGCCCCCGCGGAACAACAGCTTTTTACGACGCATTTCGAGTTCCGAAATGTTGTCAGTCATGGTCGATCTCCTGATTTAACTCGTTGCAGCACCCGGTGGGCGGGCGTCTGCAGGCAATTCTGTGGCTTGGTTTGTACGGCAAAATACGGTCGCGGTCCATGCTGCGATCAGTTGATTTTGCATCAATTCGTGACTTGCAGGTTGTCCCGCGATAATTTTGTTGTATACCCGTGCCATAAACATAATTGTTCTATTAACGTTCTCATCGAAAGTTGCAACGAAAACCGACATGCGCCCGGAAATTCTGTTCCCTCTTTTTGCTGAAATAGACACGCTGGCAGGCATTGGTCCGCGGCTGAAACCGCTGGTCGAGCGGCTGATTGGCGGGGAACATGTGGCAGATTTGCTGTGGCATTTACCATCCGGGATCATTGACCGTCGTTTTTCGCCGCCCCTTTCTGAAACCATTGACGGGTCGATTGTGACTCTTGATGTCTGGGTCGAGCGGCACGATCCGTCGCCAAATCGTCGGCGTCCCTATCGGGTGATCTGTAAAGCGCTCAGTGGCCCTGTTGTGCTGGCATTTTTCAATGCGCGGGCAAAATATCTGAACGATGTCCTGCCGGTTGGCGAAAAGCGCATCGTATCAGGCAAGATCGATCATTATCGCGGCGAATATCAAATCACCCACCCTGACCGTATCGGTACCGAGGCCGAGCGAGACGACATCCAGACGGTTGAGCCGGTTTATCCGATGTCGGCCGGTGTAACGGGCAAGACTTTGACCAAGGCCGCGCGCGCAGCCCTTGCCACGGTTCCGGATTTGCCAGAATGGCATGATCCGGCACTGGTGGCGCGACACAAATGGCCCGATTTGAAGACTGCCCTTCATACTGCTCATAATCCGCAAGATGAAGCTGATCTGTCACCGGATCATCCGGCGCGCAAACGGCTTGCCTATGATGAATTGCTGGCCAATCAACTGGCACTGGCGCTGATACGGGCAAAGATGCGCAAATTGGGTGGGCGGGTCACACAAGGTGACGGCAAATTGCGTGATGCCTTGTCAGGCAACCTGCCCTTTGCCATGACGGGCGCACAGCACCGTGCGCTTAAGGATATCTATGCCGATATGGCGAGTGAAGGACGCATGTTGCGCCTTTTGCAAGGGGATGTCGGATCGGGGAAAACCGTTGTTGCACTGATGGCGATGCTTAATGCTGTTGAATGCGGACGTCAGGCCGCCCTGATGGCCCCGACTGAAATTCTTGCCCGACAGCATTTTGAAACCATTTCCCCCTTGCTTGAACAGATCGGTGTGACTTGTGCCATTCTGACCGGGCGCGATAAGGGAAAGTCCCGCAAGGCATCGCTAGAAGGATTTGCCAACGGGGATATTCAGATCGCAGTCGGCACCCATGCCCTGTTCCAGGAAGACGTCATTTTCAGGGACCTTGCATTTGCAGTTGTCGACGAACAGCATCGCTTTGGTGTCCATCAGCGCCTGATGCTGGCGGGCAAAGGACAAGCCGTCGATGTACTGGTCATGACAGCAACGCCGATCCCGCGCACCCTTACCCTTACGGCATTCGGGGATATGGAAGTATCGCGTCTGGATGAAAAGCCGCCCGGAAGAAAGCCGGTTGATACCCGTGTTCTTCCCATCGACAAGGTTGATGATGTGATTTCGGGCATCGGACGCGCCATGCGCACAGGCACCAAAATCTATTGGGTCTGTCCGTTGGTGGAAGATTCCGAAATCCTTGACCTTCAGGCCGCAGAAGAACGTTATCGAGTTCTCGTAGAGCTGTTCGGTGAAAGCCGGGTTGGTCTTGTTCACGGCAAGATGAAGGGTAAGGAAAAAGACGAGGTGATGGAACGTTTCGCCCATGGGGATACGTCCATTCTTGTTGCAACGACCGTGATTGAGGTCGGCGTTAATGTGCCCGAAGCCACCATTATGGTGATCGAGCATTCTGAACGGTTTGGTCTGGCCCAGCTCCATCAGTTGCGGGGACGCATTGGTCGTGGTGATGCGGCATCGACCTGTTTGCTTTTGTATGGCAGCCCGCTGGGTCAAGTTTCCAAGGCGCGCCTGAAGATCATGCGCGAGACAGAGGACGGGTTCATCATTGCCGAGGAAGACCTGAAATTACGTGGCGCGGGCGAAGTTCTTGGTACCCGCCAAAGCGGGCTTCAGGAATACCGGTTGGCCAATCTGGAGCTGCATGGTGATTTGCTGGCGATTGCGCGTGACGATGCGCGCCTGATTGTGGACCGGGATCCTGATCTTCAGAAAGCCCGTGGTGAAGCGCTACGATTATTGCTTTATCTGTTTGAACGCGATGAGGCTGTACGATATTTCAGATCGGGCTAGATCGAAACTGGACAGCTACAACAAGGGCGCTTGTAAAAAGCGCCCTTGTTTTTTTGTTCTGTCATTTGTGGCGGATAATCAGGCGTCTTCGCGTGTTTTACCGTCTTTCGATGATGCACTTTCATCGGTGTCGATCCGGGCCGGAATATCGCGCGAAACCAGAATGGGGACATTCTCCTTTTCGCGGAGAACATCGACATCCTCATATGTCTTGGCAGCAACTTTTGGCTGCTTCTGTTCTTCAATCGGACGGCGATCCGGCGGGGTCACAATACCGCCTGACATCACCATCTTGATGGCTTCTTCAACGGTCATATCAAGGATCACAATATCTCCACGCGGGACGAACAACAAGAATCCCGACGTTGGGTTTGGTGTCGTTGGCAAGAAGATATTGATCACCGTATCTTCGGTAAGGTGCTGGACCTCGCCCTTGGTTTCACCGGTAATAAAGCCGATTGCCCACATGCCACGACGCGGATATTCAAGTAACACCGCCTGACGAAACGCATTGGACTGGTTGGCCAGAACAGTTTCAAGGATCTGTTTTACAGCACTATAGATGCTGCGTACTGCCGGAATGCGGCCAAGAATGCGCTCGTAAAGCTTGATCAGCGCCCGTCCGGCAAAGTTCGTGGTGAACCAGCCAACAACGGTAATGAAGACCAGAATAACCAGCAATCCAAGTCCCGGAATACCATAATCCTGATAACCATCCGGTAAATAGGTTTCCGGATTGTAATGTGCCGGGATCAGCGGGATAACCTTGCTGTCGACGAATTCGATAAACCACCAGGCCAAGCCGAAGGTAATTGCAAGTGGCGCGCTTACGAGAATGCCGGTCAGGAAATATGCCCGCATACGGGCAAAAAGGCCCGGGCTTGGAAGTGTATGACCGGAACCCTGATTTTCCGTATCATTGGTATCATCGCGCTTGGCGTTCATTGATCACCTGTGCTGAAGTGCCGCAACCAAATGCTCCTTTACAAGAATAGCCTTTGGCATTTGGTATTTGTAAGTAAGAATATGGCAATGCTGCGACATTGGATCGGTTTACCCGTTTCCTGAAGTGATAGCAGTAATCAAGTTTGCGGCGCAACCAAACAAACCGCAAATGGTTAAACAGAACCGGTATGGAGACGTTTTGCAGGTCTGGATTATCGAATATATTTACGATGAAGATGGTTCGGTCGGGGTGAAAACTGCCAAGGTGCGCGCCCCTGATTACGAAACGGCGCGTCAGTTTGCGATTGGCGATGCGCCGGCCAAGGATTTCGTGATGTCCCTGCATCCGGAATCGGAAGATCAGTTTCTTGGTACACCGGGTATCCGCGCCCGCGAGATGACCGGAAAAGTAGTTCACGAAGTCCCTGATCCGGACGATGATTTGGAAGATGATGATGACGATTTCCGAGCTTGATGAGCGAACCTTTTTACCACGCCCGATCATCGGCGTTGGGGCTGTTGTCTGGCATCAGGATCATGTTCTGCTGATCCAGCGCGGCAAGGAACCCAATATCGGCAGCTGGAGCATCCCTGGCGGTGCGCAGGAACTGGGCGAAACGGTGCGCGATGCTGTTTGTCGTGAAGTCATGGAAGAAACCGGCGTCAAGATTTCCAGTCCGATCCTGGTCGATACAGTCGATCTGATTGCGCATACCGAAGAAGACAAGGTTGAATATCACTATACCCTGATTGATTTTGTGGCCGTTGCGCTTAATCCCGATATCAGCCTTGGCGGTGATGCCGCAGATGCCAAATGGGTGAAGGTGAACGAGGTCACAAATTACAATCTCTGGAACAAGACCATCGACATCATTGCCAAATCACGCACCATTCTTGAAGGCCGCTAAGCGCCCTTCCCGGTCGTTACGTTACTTGGGCTGATATTCATACAAAAAAGGCGACATCTCCATGATGCCGCCTTTTGTTGTTTCCGAGGAACGTCAGGATCATGCAGCGGCATGTTGCAGCAGAACGCTTTCCTGAAGTTTCTTGAATGCACGTGCTTCAAGCTGGCGGACACGTTCGCGGCTGACACCGAAGCGTTCACCCAGTTTCTCAAGGGTGATCGGGTCATCGCTCAGGAAACGGGCCTTGATGATTTCCTGTTCACGTTCAGGCAACTCGCCAAGTGCGTTTTTCAGCATGCCGTTATGAAGAACACGTTCTTCGGCATCGGCAACAATGGCTTCCGGGCTCGGCGCATCCGAAGACAGGGTATCAAGATATTCCATCCCCTCGTCTTTTGGCATCGGCGTGTTGAGCGAGAAATCACGTGCCGCAAGACGGCGGTTCATTTCAAGCGCTTCACGACCGGTTACACCAAGCTTTTCGGCAACCTGATCAGCTTCTTCGGGCGACAATTCACCATTGTCATAGATGTTAAGCTGACGTTTTGCCTTGCGCAGACTGAAGAACAGCTTCTTCTGGGCTGCCATGGTTCCAAGTTTGACCATCGACCAGCTCTGCAGAATGTATTCCGTAACCGCAGCACGGATCCACCACATCGCATAGGTCGACAGACGGAAGCCGCGTTCCGGATCGAATTTCTGAACCGCACGCATCAGGCCGGTATTGCCTTCGGCAACAAGGTCAGCCATCGGCAGGCCATAACCGCGGTAACCGAATGCGATCTTGGCGACCAGACGCAAGTGACTGGTGACAAGTTTATGGGCAGCCGCGGTGTCATCATGGTCCTGATAACGGTGGGCCAGCATGTATTCTTCGTCCGCAGTAAGCATTGGAAACTTCCAGACTTCACGGAGATAGCCCGAGAAACCGTCTTCCAGAGATACTGCAGGTAATTTAATGGCGCTCATTATATGTCCTCCTGAGAGGTTCACGCGTCGACATCTGTATTGAATACGGAGTCCGTCATAGGTTAGATGACGCGCAAACACTGTCGGTTGTGAATTTATTCACTTGGACGACCGGATTTTTTGGGAAAGCTGATTGGTCCGGTCGCATATTCATTCCATAGAGACCTATGGAAGAGGACAGCAGACGCTAATAAGAAGTTCATTCATGGTGTCTCATCCTTACATGAAGCAAATCGACAATTTACATGTCCGCCAATAGGCCGGACGTTGATCCGGCGGTGCCTTTGGGCCCCCACCCGCATTGCTTAATATATCTAATCCCGACCAAATCAGTCAAGAACTTCTGACCAGAGTTTCAGTTATATTAATCAACCGATATCAGCATTTTAGAAAAGATAACTGACAAGCGCTGTCAGGTACTCAAAACGCCAACAATTCACGGTAAAATCGATATAAGGCGAAACAAAGGCAAGCTGTCCAAATTCGATAGAACTGGTGACCTATGGTCAAATACACCGGTATCGGGTGACCGAAAGGTAAACACCAGACTTCCTGATCTGGCATCAAAGGGACACTTATTGTAGTGTCGCGAACATTCCTGTTTTGCTGGTAACCGGGACACATCATGCCAGACCATTTACCCACGCCGTCCTGCCCGTGTGGAAGCTCCAGACCTTATGATCACTGCTGTGGTCTGTATCATTCGGGGCGCAGTTTTGCCGAAACTGCCGAGAAACTGATGCGATCGCGTTACACAGCGTTTGTTCTTCGCAATGGTGATTACCTGGCTGCGACACTGGCTAAAGAAAATCGCAGAGGTTTTGACGGGGACAGCATTGGCCGGGATCAAACACACTGGACCGGACTGGAGATTGTCGACCGGGTTGCCGGTGGAATATTTGATCAAACCGGCATTGTCGAATTCATCGCAAGCTTTGTTGAAAATGGTCAGACATACCAGCTTCATGAACGTTCGAACTTCGAACGCCGTGATGGAAAATGGTTTTATGTCGATGGTATTTTTCCCGGAGACACAAAACAACATAGCGAAGGTGCGTCTTTACAGGACGGCAAACCCACTTTGGAAAAGGTGGGCCGAAACGACCCCTGCCCGTGTGGTTCCGGCAAGAAATTCAAGAAGTGTTGCGGCTGACTAGCGCATGAATTCGATGGCCCATTTATGAAACGGGCGGATCAAACTTGCGTGGGCATCTTCGTAGGAAAGCCAGATTAGTTCATGATCGTCATCAACAGGCGGACCAAGCTTTTCGCGCAGTTCACATTCAAAAAAGGTCCCGCGTTTTAGCCGATAGCGTCCTTTGGCCGGATTATTGACATATTGGGATGCAAAACCAAGGCGCGAAACAATGTTGATCCGATATCCGGATTCCTCATAGGCCTCGCGATAAAGTGCATCCTGTTCGCTTTCGCCATGCTCAACGCCCCCACCCAGAAGAACAATACCCTTTGGTGTGCGCGCCACGGCAAACTTTCCCTCGCCATTTCGGATCACGGCATAGGAACAATCCTGAACGTTATAGCTTTGCCCCATGCGCGGGGTTCCAAAAACAGGTCCAACCAACTTGGATATACCAGCCTTCCACAACTGAATGCCGCTTCCCGAGAACAAGAGTTTTTCTAATTATTTTGTAACGCGATAGCACGATCAGGCATAGCTTTGCAACGTGTCGTGTCGCGATGCAGTTCTCCTTGTCTTTCTGATGCAAACCGCCGTCTTGCAGTGGACGCAATCTGGCGGTTCTTGATGTGCACGATTTTCTTCGATCAGCTTCGATAGATATGGTTATGCAGGCAAGTCTCGCAAAGTAAAACACCCCAAAACAGTCACTGCTTTGGGGTGTTTTGAAACCGTAGTTCCAGAGAAAATCCTAGAACGGAATTTCGTCATCAAGGTCAGGTGCACCGGCTGGGGCAGAACCACCACCGGAAGATCCGCCATTACCCCAACCTGCGTCAGAGCCACCACCGTAACCGTTGTCAGAGCCGCCATAGTTGCCACCGGATGATGCGCCACCCCCCATGCCGCCGCCTTCGCCGCGGTTATCAAGCATGGTCAGGTTCGAGTTGAAACCTTCGAGCACAACTTCAGTGGTATAGTTGTCTTTGCCATCCTGCCCCTGCCACTTGCGAGTGCGGAGCTGGCCTTCGATATAAAGCTTGCTGCCTTTTTTCACGAAACGCTCGACAACGTCTGCAAGGCCTTCGTTGAAGACAACAATGCGGTGCCATTCGGTACGTTCGCGACGTTCACCAGACTGACGGTCGCGCCACTGTTCGGAGGTCGCAATGCTGAAATTGGCGATTTTCTTACCGGCCTGGGTGAACCGGATTTCAGGATCGCGCCCGAGGTTCCCGACGAGAATGACTTTATTGACACTACCAGCCATGGGTTATCTTCCAAGTTTGTGTTGTCCGCTGCCCCGAATAATCGGGACTTGTGAATTATCATTACGCAAAAATGCGCTGCATTAAAGATTCAAGTGAAACGCGATCCGTTTCATCAAATGAGCCATATTCGACACTATCTACGTCAAGCACAGCAATCAACTGCCCATCACGATTGATGACCGGAACCACGATTTCAGAGTTTGACCGGCTGTCACAGGCGATATGCCCCGGAAATGCATGAACATCAGCAACCAGCTGTGTTTCGCGCGAAGCCGCCGCTGTGCCGCAAACGCCGCGCCCGAACGGGATGCGCAGGCAACCAAGTGTACCTTGATACGGCCCAACGACCAGCTCGTTTTCCTTTTGTGGATCAACCACATAAAAACCGGTCCAGAAGTAGTAATCGAACTTTTCCGACAGGACGCAGGACACTGTGGCCATCAAAGCGGTGATGTTGGTTTCCCCTTCGGTGATGCTGAGAAGCTCTTTTTCGGCTTCTGCATACAGGGATTTTTTCAGGTCTGGCTGCACAGTGTTCTCCATAATCTTTGACGATACGAACTACCTCGTTCGGACCATTCGAGACAAGGGTAAAGTGCCCCATTTCTGAAACAAAAAACACCCCCGACAGGTCATCCCCGCCGGAGGTGCCATATTCAACTGATTGGTAGCGTTCAGATACGCTTGCCAGTCTCGATATCAAACAGATGAATTTTGTCTGCCTGAACAGTCAAGCTCAAGGCATCGTTTTTGGCAAACTGGTGCGTTCCCTGCAGGCGCAGCGTCACATTGTCCGCCCCGGAACCGAAATCTAGATATACCAGCGTTTCAGCGCCAAGAGATTCCACCATACGAACAACCGCATTGATGTGCCCATCGCCATTGTTGGCAAGGCTAAGATGTTCGGGACGAATACCGGCGGTCACCGCTTGCCCGCCGGCAACATCATGATCAATATCAAGCATCACGCCATCTCCGACGATCACATGTTTACAATCATCAGATACTTTAGCCGTCAGGAAATTCATCGCCGGAGACCCGATAAAACCAGCAACAAATTTGGTGGCAGGCTTTTCGTAGATATCAATCGGAGTACCGATCTGCTCGGCGACGCCGCCATTCATGACGATCAGTCGATCTGCCAAAGTCATGGCTTCCACCTGATCATGGGTGACATAAACAGATGTAATGCCAAGACGTTGCTGCAAGTTCTTGATTTCAAGACGCATGTCCACACGAAGCTTCGCGTCCAGGTTCGACAGCGGTTCGTCAAACAGGAAGACTTTTGGTTGACGGACAATTGCCCGGCCCATGGCAACTCGCTGACGCTGGCCACCAGAAAGCTGACGGGGTTTGCGTTCCAGATGATCTTCAAGTTGCAGAATGCGGGCGGCTTCGCGCACCTTGCTTTCGATGTCAGTCTTGCTATAGCCACGGTTACGCAAACCATAAGCCATATTGTCGAAATTGTTCATATGTGGATAAAGCGCGTAGTTCTGGAACACCATTGCGATATCACGATCAGCCGGCGCAACCTTGTTGACGACCTTGTCATCAATACTGATCTCACCAGCCGAAATGCTTTCAAGACCTGCTATCATGCGCAGCAAGGTGGATTTTCCGCAGCCCGATGGGCCAACCAGAACTGTAAATTCTC
The DNA here is from genome assembly GCF_003326795.1 of Thalassospira profundimaris. Lineage (GTDB taxonomy): Bacteria > Pseudomonadota > Alphaproteobacteria > Rhodospirillales > Thalassospiraceae > Thalassospira > Thalassospira profundimaris_C. The sequence continues at coordinate 47,623 of NZ_JPWI01000016.1, forward strand.
CATCCTTAATGGCAAGATCAATGCCATGGATCGCCTTGTACCCGTTCGGGTAGGTTTTTTCAGCCTGATTAAGGGTAACTGTTGCCATCTTTGTATCCTGTATCCGGATCAGTTGGTTTCCATTCAGCAGAAATCGGGAGACAGAGATTATTTCTCTGTCTCGACCAGTCCCTTGATGAACATGCGTTGGAAGATCACCACCACCAGCACCGGTGGAATGGTCGCCATGATTGTCAGAGCGAATGCCTTGGGGAATTGTGGTATCTGTCCGCCTTCATAAAGCGAGTTATAGACCTGTTTGATGCCGATCACGATCGTGTAAAGCTGATCATCGGTGGTCATCAGAAGCGGCCAAAGATACTGATTCCAGCCAACAACAAACATGATGATAAAGATTGCCGCGATCATCGTGACCGAAAGCGGAACCAGAATATCGATAAAGAACCGGACAGGACCGGCACCGTCAAGACGGGCTGCCTCAAGCAGCTCATCGGGTACCGACCGATAAAATTGCCGGAAGAAGAAAGTCCCGGTTGCCGAGGCAATCAGCGGCAGGATCAGACCGGTATAGCTGTTTAGCAGCCCAAGATTTGCAACGACCTCATAAGACGGAACAATACGCACTTCGAGCGGCAGCAAAAGGGTCGAAAAAATCACCCAGAACAGCGGCACGGCAAGTTTGAACCGGAAATAGACAATCGCATAGGCCGCCATCATGGAAATGATCACCTTGCCGATTGCAAAGCCAAGGCCCAGTACCATGCTGTTAAACAGCATTTCAAGAGCGGTCACCCTGCCCTTTGTTGCCGCCGGATCAAACAGGATCGCGCCGTAGTTTTCGATCATATGTCCACCCGGCCAGAATTGCAGGCCGTTCTGGAAAATGAATTCACGCGTATGGGTGGATGATGCAAATGCAATCCAGACCGGCATGATCATGAAAAGCGCGCCAAGGATCAGGATTGTGTGATTGGTGAATATTCGCCATTTCGACTGATACATCGCGGCCCCCTAGTAATGCACTTTGCGTTCAATGAAGCGGAACTGGAACACGGTCAAAATACTGACCATGATCATCAGCAAAACCGATTGCGCGGAACTGCCGCCCAAATCCGCCCCGATGAAACCATCGACATAAACCTTGTAGACAAGCGTTGCTGTTGCCCCGCCCGGAGACCCCTTGGTCGACACATCAATGATGCCAAAGGTTTCAAAGAAGGCGTACGTCAGGTTGATCACCAGCAGGAAGAAGGTCGTCGGAGCAAGCAACGGGAAGGTAATCGTCCAGAAACGACGTTCTGCACTTTTACAATCAAGTGTCGCTGCTTCCTGAACGGACTTCGGAATGCCCTGAAGGCCGGACAGGAAGAAGATGAAATTCACACTGACCTGTTTCCAGACCGCAATCAGAATGACAACAAAGGCCGCATCATTGGCGTTTTGAATATGATTGAATTCAAACCCGAAGCTGTTGAACGCTTTGTAAAGGTCACCCATCAGCGGGTTGAACATCATATTGCCAAGCAGACCAGCCACGGGCGGCGCAACCGCATACCCCCACATCAGAAGCGTCCGATAGGATTTGGCGCCACGGATAACTTCGTCGGCACGTACCGCTAGAAAAAGCGATATGGTGATCGAAATAACGGCGACTGCCACCGAGAAGATCACTGTAAAGATCGCCGAACGGCTCCAGGATGCGCTCGATAGAACATCCTCGAAATTGCGGAACCAGACAAATTGCGAAGACATGCCAAAGGCATCTTCAAGAAGGAATGACTGGTAAACCGCCTGTGCCGCTGGCCACAGGAAGAATATGGAAATAATCAAAATCTGGGGTGCAACAAAAAGATAGGGCACCGCGCTATGTTCAAATTGTACGCGCTTCATCGCCTATGCCACCATTACTCAAGTCCAAAAAATGCAAAACAGGGCGACCAGCTTGGGCCGCCCCGTATTTGCGAAAAGCAGATTAGTTCGAATAGGTATCGTTGAAGCGATCCAGAAGGCCGTTTGCTTCTTCTTCAATCGTGTTGAAGGCTGCATCAATGGTTTCTTCGCCATTCATCATCTTGTCGACTTCGCGATAGATGACTTCACGGATCTGGACGTAGAAACCAAGGCGGTAACCTTTGGTCCACTCACCACCTTCCTCGGAAAGCTGCTGAATGCCAACTTCGGCATCCGGGCTTTCTTTGTAGTAGCCGTCTTTTTTCGCCAGCTCGTATGCTGCTGTGGTGATCGGCACATAACCGGTTTCTTTGTGCCAGTAATACTGGGTTTCCGGCTTGGTCAGGAATTTGAAGAATGCGGCAACGCCAGCATCCTGTTCTGCGCTATGACCAGAGAAGGCAAACAGCGAAGCACCGCCGATAAAGGTCGATTTCGGTGCGTCACCAACGCCTTTCCAGTAAGGAAGGGTCGAAGTGCCAAAATCAAACTGGGCGGATTTGCGAAGGCCACCGAACGAACCGGAGGAACCGATCCACATGGCGACCTGTTGCTGAACGAAAGCGTCCTGGTTTGCGCCCCATGCACGACCGTAATAGCCGTAGTAACCCTCGTCTTTCCAGGCTTTGACGCGCTTCCAGTGATCTTTCAAGGCATCGTTGTTATAAAGGATCTTAACATCGGTGCTGTCATAGCCGTTGTTGCCGGTCGCCATCTGCAGATTGTGGCGCGACATGAAGTTTTCAAAGAAGATCCACGGGCTGTGCGACTGGGCAAGAGCGGTGTAACCGGCAGCTTTGAGCTTCGGAGCGGCTTCTTCGAATTCCTGCCAGGTTTTCGGAACGTCTACACCAGCTTTGGCAAGGGCTTCCTTGTTGTAATACAGAAGCGGGGTCGAGCTGTTGAACGGCATGCCGATCATCTTGCCATCAGAGTCTGCATAGAAGTAGCGAACACCCGGAATGTATTCATTGATGTCGAATTTGACGTTGTTTTCTTCGAGCAGGTCCTGAACCGGCTTAACAGCACCTTTGGCATTGATGATGGTTGCAGCGCCAGCATCGAAGATCTGAATGATGTTCGGCTGGTTTTTCGCGCGGAACGCAGCGATACCTGCCGTCATGGTGTCTTCGTAGCCACCCTTGTTAACTGCAACAAGGTGATAATCGGACTGGCTTGCATTAAAATCTGCGGTGATCTGATCAACCACACCACCAAGCGCGCCGTCCATAGCGTGCCACCAGGTGATCTCGGTTGCGGCTTCTGCAGTGTTGCCGATGGCAAACACGGCAGCGGCTGCCATTAGTGTCTTGCGAAACATGATCTGTTAGCTCCCAAATAAAAAACATCTGTTTCAAACCGCCTGTTGTCCGGTTCGTCACAACGCATTCGTTTTCTGTCGGGAGCCCTGTTTCCTCAAGTGACAGTTTTCGGAAATTTACTTTTCGAACGTATAAATGATCAATATTGCACTGTTATTTGGGCTTAAAACTCACAATTTGATTGATCTAAACGTTCATATGAACAGCAATAAATCTGCAGAACTCCGCAAAATTATTGCTTCTGATGGTATGGAGTCATCTCAATGTTGCTATCAACATATTGTCTAATATGAATTTTTTGTTTCCATATTATGAATCTGTCACGTTTTTTTTGCGCATTTATGCGGCTTGCCGGTTTATCAAAGATAAAAAGAAAGGGTGGCATTGATGCCACCCTTTAACATTCAGAAATGAACATTTTGATCGGATATCAGTTCTTGGTGTCACGCTGCACGAAGACCGAGAGCAAAGCCAAACCGCCTGACACCACCATCAACAGCAACGACAACGCATTGAGAACTGGTGTTGATCCCTGCTTGAGGCGATCAAACATCGCAATGGTCAGCGGCGCATCAGACCCGACCAGCATCAATGTCGTATTGAAGTTCTCAAATGACATCAGGAATGCCACAATCCCTGCCCCGATCAATGCCGGTTTGAGGAACGGGATCGTTATGGTCCAGAGTGCTGCACGCCGTGTCGCGCCAAGATTAAGCGCAGCTTCTTCAAGACTGACATCAAATTTACGCAAACGAGCCGAGATCACCAGTGTCGTGATCGTCGTGATAAAGGCGAACTGGCCAATGATCACAAGAAACAGGCCCGGTCGCAGGAACTCAAGATCCCAGCCAATACTATCTTCGATACCGTTTGCAATGGCATTCGAGAAGACAAGAATGGAAATACCAAGGATCACACCTGGAATAACCAGTGGCGAAAGCGAGATAATATAAAGCAGGTTCTTGCCGGGAAACTTGCTGCGTTCAAACAGAAATGCATTACAGGTTCCGACCGTCACTGACAGGATGGTGACCCAAAACGCCACAAATGCCGAAACGCCGACACTTTCAAGAAGCTTGGTGTCATTGAATATCCCGACATAGGGATCTTCATTTCCAAAGAACCAGGCAAGAGTCCCTCCCTCCCAGGGCATGGACGGAAACAGGCTGTCGTTGAAGGCAAAGACACCCACGACAATCAGCGGCGCGCTCAGATAGACAAAGAACAGCGCGATATAGCTTGAATAGAGGCCCTTGTAGAATTTGGGCTGCGGAATACTTGGAATCATGTTCTTTCCCCTAGCCCACGGTTTCTGAAAGCGTCTGTTTGCTGAGTTTCAACCCGATCCAGACAATCGCAGATGACAAAATCAGCAGCAGGAAGCCAAACGCAGACCCTGACTCCCAGTTAAATCTGGTAATGAACTGGGTGTAAATCTGTTCGGTAAACCAGAGGCTGTCCTTACCCCCCAACAGATTGGGTGTCAGGTAATTGCCAAGTGTCAGCATGAAGACAACGATGCATCCTGAGGCAATACCGGGCATAGCATGGGGAATAACGATGTCACGTGTTACGGTGAATGCGTTGCCACCAAGGTCATATCCCGCCTCGATCAGACTGTCATCAAGGCTGTCGAGAACCGAAACCAGAGGCACAACCATGAACAACATCGATGTGTAAACCAGACCGACCATGATGGCCGCGTCGTTATAAAGCATTTCCACAGGACCATCCGCGATCCCGGCCCATTGCAAGAAATTGCTTATAACGCCACTTTCGCGCAGCAGGATCATCCAGCCAAAGGTCCGAACCAGTTCCGAAACCCAGAACGGGATCAGGCACATCAGAAACAGCGCATTCTTGCCCTTTCCGCGCATCACCTTGGCGATGTAGTACGACACCGGAAAGCCGATTACGAGCGTCAGGATCGTGGCAAAGATCGACATCACCGCCGTCCGGACATAGGTGTTCCAGTAAAGGGGTTCTGCAAAAAATTCGATATAGTTGATCAGGCTGAATTCATATTTTCCATATGAGATGCGTTCGCGCATCGAGACCAGGAAAAGGTCCATGTGCGGCAAAATAACCAACAGAAACAGCCACAATAGCAACGGCATTGCCAGCAACAGCAAGCCAAAGCGAAATGCACTGCCTCCGGTTATGGAAGCTGTCTTGCTCATGCTCCTGCTCCGCCTTCGGTCGATGCGAAGCAACGGGTTTGCTCGACGCTCCATGAAAGCCTGATTTCGTCCCCTGCCTTGACGGAGGCAAATGCTCCGGTCTGGGGCAAGGCAACGGTCATTTCATGACCGGTCACAAGTTCACGCACCTGAAGACTGCTTGCGGCACCATTAAACAGGACATTATCAACCTTGGCGGAAAGACTGTTGTCGGCACCTTCCGTGCCATCAATAGCGATGGCTTCGGGACGGACAAAAACGTCGACACCCTGACCGGTGACCAGATTGGTCTGGCCGTCGCGTTTAGCGATGACTTTGCCGCCGCTGGCAAGATTGATTTCGATCTTGTGATCATCGCCACCTTCAACAGTGCCGTGCCAGCGATTGCTCTCACCGACAAAGCCCGCAACAAAGGCCGTTTTGGGATTGTAATAGAGGTCCTGTGGCGCACCGACCTGCTCAAATCGTCCGGCATTCATTACCGCAACCTGATCGGACATCACAAGTGCCTCGGACTGGTCATGGGTGATGTAAACAAACGTGGTGCCGATCTCATGTTGCAGTTGTTTGAGTTCAACCTTCATATGTTCGCGCAATTTAAGGTCTAGCGCCCCTAAGGGTTCGTCCAAAAGCAGAACAGCGGGGTCAAGAACAAGACAACGCGCAATCGCGATGCGCTGCTTCTGGCCACCTGAGAGCTGACTAATCTGTTTGGGTCCAGCATCTGGAAGCCCGACCCGTGCAAGGGTTTCATTGACCTTTTGCGTGATCGTTGCCTTGTCAACACCACGGCGTTTAAGACCGTAGGCAACGTTTTCGGCAACATTCATCATCGGGAACAAGGCAAGATGCTGAAATACCATATTGACCGGCCGACGGTTGGGTGGAACACCCAGCACCGATGCGCCCTTGATCAGGATATCGCCCGATGTGGGGGCCTGAAACCCGGCCAGCATCCGAAGCAGCGTCGTCTTGCCGCATCCACTTGGACCAAGGATGGAGAAAAACGACCCTTTGGGGATTGCCAGTGAGATGTCATTGACGGCGGTAAAGTCGTCAAAAGTTTTGACCACATTGCGGCATTCAAGGTCAAATTGGTCAGCCATAGGAGCCCTGTTCACGTTATTTTTGTTGGTGGAGCCAATCGAATGGTGATTGCCATTCCAGAAAGCACGATATCCCCGGCACAAAAATATGCCGGGGACGAAAGTTCTCAGGAAAGAAGTTTCCTTAGTTCGACTGAGCAGCCTTCACGCGATCAAGGGTTTTACCCTCAAGCACTTCAAGACCGGCCGGAACGGTCGGATACCATTTGATGTTGTCGAGGTCAGCCGGCGGGAAACTGCCCTGGAACTGAGCCTTGAGTTTTGCATCTGCAAACTCATCCGCACCCTTGGAGGCGGTAAAGTTGCCTGCACTTGCAGTGATTTTAGCAGCGATTTCCGGCTGCATGACAAAGTTGATCCACTTATAGGCAGCATCTTCGTTCTTTGTCTTGCGCGGCAGTGCAAAGGTATCAATCCAGCCAAGTGCGCCGGATTTCGGTGCGACAAAGGTGATGTCGGCATTGTCGTTATTGAGCTTCCAGCCGCCAGTATCCCAAGCCATTGCTGCAACGACTTCACCCGAACGTACGAGGTTCAGCAGCGCATCGCCACCTTCCCAGTAGGTTTTAACGTTGGATTTACAGTCAATCAGCTTGGCTTCGACCGCATCAAGGATTTCCTGATACTTGGCTTCATCACCATATGCCGCAAACGGATCAAGTCCCATCGCGTAGGCGAAACCGATCAGGGTCGGACGCTTCAGGCGATAGGAAACCTTGCCTGCAACTTCCGGTGCACAAAGGTCGGTATAGTCTGCGACGTTTGCGGCTTTGGATTTGTCAACGATCAGGCCGCTGGTGCCCCAGACATGCGGCACGCCGTAAACGTCGCCTTCAACGGTGGTGTTGGTTTTGGTCGCATCAAGCATCGACGGAATGAATTTGGCCGCGTCGACTTTCGAAAGGTCGATCGGTTTATAGATACCGTATTCAAGCTGAGCACCGGCGATGCGGTCCTGGGACGGCTGGGCAAGGTCAAAACCACCGCCGCCCGTCGCACGCAGTTTTGAAATCATGTCTTCGTTGTTGGACAACGTCACTTCGACATCGATGCCGGTTTCTTTTTCGAACAGCTCGACAACTTCGTCCGGGGCATAGCCACCCCAGGTCAGCAGACGAAGCTCTTCAGACTGAGCCGCTGAAGTGAAGGCAACCATTCCAGCAATCGCTGTGAGGCCAAGCAAAGAACCGCGCAATGCGCCGTGTTTTTTAGACATTTTGAACCCTCGTTATAAACGTGATGGCATTTCCCTGTGGCCGGATCGTTCATAGAATTTGGTTATCTCGCTCCGGCACGGAGCAATATCGCAAACATTCGTGTTGATACGAAAGAAAAAACGAAACTTTTTCTTTCTTTTGAACACGCAGGGTTCATTTTTGCGCCTGTCCAGAGCAAGGGCAAGTTAAAGTTCTGCAACAGTTTTTCAGCTGTGAAGCGGACCGGCTGACTGAAAAGCAAAAAGGCGCCATGAACGGCGCCTTTTCTCAAGATGTTCCGTTTTCAGTGCGACGGATATGGTCAGTCTTCTGCACTGAACTCGGCCGGGCAATCTACTTTCGTAAAGGCTTTGCCTTGCCCGTTAAACAGATGCGCGGCTCCGGCGGGCGCAGATGCCGTAACGGTTTCACCGATTTTTACCCGGCTATGTCCGGGGGCGCGAACCGTGACGCGATCACCATTGGCAAGTTTCAGATACAAATAGGTAGAATCGCCAAGCTTCTCGACGACATCGACCTCACCATTGACCGTCAATTCGCCCTGATCGCCAAGGGACAGATGTTCCGGGCGAATTCCCAGTTCGACCTGCGATCCGATTTCGGAAGCCGGAACGTCAAATGGCAGAACCGATTTGACACCGCCTGGAACCGATACAGTCACTTTGCCCTGCTCAACCCCGTCGATCGTGACGCTGGTGAAATTCATGGCTGGTGATCCGATAAAGCCCGCAACAAAACGGGTTTCCGGATGATGGTAAAGCTGCATCGGTGATCCGACCTGTTCGACATTGCCACCATTCATCACCACGATCTTGTCTGCCAACGTCATGGCTTCAACCTGATCGTGGGTAACATAAATGATCGTCGATTTCAGATCCTGATGCAGTTTTGCAATTTCGATGCGGGTTTGAACGCGCAACGCGGCATCAAGGTTTGAAAGCGGTTCATCAAACAGGAACACCTTTGGCTGGCGCACGATCGCACGACCAATGGCAACACGTTGGCGCTGACCGCCTGAAAGCTCCGACGGTCTGCGATCAAGGAGTTGATCAAGCTGCAGGATGCGCGCGGCTTCACGCACACGAGCGTCAATTGCAGCCTTGTCCTGTTTATCGAGCTTAAGCCCGAACGCCATGTTCTTGTAGACTGTCATATGCGGATAAAGCGCATAGGACTGGAAAACCATGGCAATTCCGCGATCACGCGGACTTTTGGTATTCACCAGTTCACCATCAATCATCAGATCGCCACCAGTGATGTCTTCCAGACCGGCAATGATGCGCAACAAGGTGGATTTTCCGCAACCTGACGGCCCGACAAACACCACGAATTCACCGTCTTTTACATCCAGATCAATGCCATGCAGGACATCAACCGCGCCATAGCTTTTACGGATCTGGTCAAGTTTCAAGTCAGCCATTTATTCAAAGCTCCTATCAGCCAACAATTACTTCACCGCGCCGGATGTCAGGCCGCGAATGAGTTGTCGGGAGAAAATCAGGTAAAGGATCAGGATCGGGATAATCGCAAGGCTCAGTGATGCCAGAACCGCGTTCCAGTCAGTCACATACTGGCCAATGAATTGCTGTACACCCAGGGTAATGGTCTGCTTGCCATCGCCCGGCGCAAGAATCAGCGGGAACCAAAGATCATTCCAGATCGGGATCATCGTAAAAACTGCGACAGTTGCCACGGCCGGGCGGATTAGCGGAAGAATGATCGCAAAGAAGATTTTGAACTCCCCGACCCCGTCACACCGTGCGGCTTCTTTTAAATCCTTGGGAATTTGATGCATGAATTCCGTCAGGATAAAGATTGCCAGTGGCAATCCCTGCGCCACATAAACCAGAACCAGCGCAGTCAACGTGTTCACCAGCCCCATATCGACCACAAGATTCAGGATCGACACAGAACCAAGCCGGATCGGCACCATGATACCGATGGCAAGATACAGGGCGAGCACCGTATTGCCCGGGAATTTGTATTCCGACAATGCCCATGCAGCCATCGCCGCCAGTAACAGAACAATCACGATGGTCACGATGGTCACTGTAAAACTGTTATAGAAAAACAGCTCAAAATTCGACTTGGCCAGAACCTTGGTGAACCCTTCCAGACTGAAGGTATCGGCATTTGGCAGCCCCATCGGATCCTTGAAGATTCCCTTACGGGTCTTGAAGGCGTTAATCACCACAAGGAAAATCGGATACAGCGCCACCAGCGTGTAGGTCAGAAGGATCGCATGAACGATCACAGCGCGACTGGCGTCTTCCCGACGTATATTTGCAAAATTCATCGTCGCCCCCGATTACAGCTGATAACGCGCCAGACGGCGCTGAATGGCGAACAGATAGAACAGAACGCCTGCCAGAATGATCAGGAACATCAGGGATGCAACCGTCGCCCCGAGATGCGGGTTTCCAAGCTGCAACTGATAACCAAAGAATGTGCGATAGAACAATGTGCCCATGATATCGGTCGAGAAGTTCGGGCCTGCCAACGCACCCTTTACCGCATAAATCAGGTCGAAGGCGTTGAAATTACCAACAAATGTCAGAATGGAGACCATGGCAACAGTCGGCAGGACCAACGGCAACTTGATATGGATGAATACTTCGAAATGGGTCGCGCCATCGACAATTGCGGCATCAACCAGATCGTCCGGGATCGCAAGCAAGGCGGCATAAATCAGCATCAAGGGAATGCCAACCCACTGCCAGACCGAAATGAATGACAAAGTGATCAAGGCACTACCTTCCTTGCCCAGCCAGGGACCGAACAAAGATTTAAGGCCGACAATATCAAGAAGGTCTGCGCCAACACCCCAGACAGGGCTCAGGATCAACTGCCAGATAAAGCCGACAATCACCACTGAAAGCATGGTCGGCATGATCATCATGGTGCGATAGGTATTCCGGAAGCGGAGCTGCGGCAGGCTGAGAATACCAGCCAGCGCAATGCCGATCGGGTTCTGGATCAACATGTGAACAGCAAAGAACTTCATATTGTTCCAGAAGCTGTTCCAAAAGGTCGCCGACCAATCCGGATCAGCCAAAATGGTGCGATAGTTGTCCAAACCAACGAAAGCAGTATCACCACCACTCGGGGTCGCATAGAAGCTGAGCCGGATTGAATCAAGCAGCGGATAGATCATAAACAGCGTGTAAATGACCGTTGCTGGGGCCAGAAAGGCGATCACAGGCAATTTTGCCTTGCGCCAATCGGTCATGGGGCCGGAATGCGCCATACCCTGTCCTGTTATCCAAGATTAAAAGATTGAAGGTTTCTGAATAACCTTCTCATGTATGGACCGCAGTTTTTCCGCCCGGCGGCCTCAAGATACAGAACGCATGCTGTTACCTGATCGGGCGATAAAGCAAGGATGGCAGAAACCCGCAGTCTCCGCCATCCTTTCGATATGTTACTGGTGCGGAGCATACCACTTCGCAAGACCAGCTTCGGCAGCACCTGCTGCATCTGTCGGGGTCAGCGTACCGTTGATTACCTGTGCAGAAAGGTTCCACAGGTCGTTTTCAAGGTTCGGCGTGCCACGCGACAGAATCTGGTAGGAGTTGCGAATGGTGGATTCACACTTCTGGCGCCAGCTCACGAACTCGCTTGCAACCGGATCGGTCACGGCGACTTTGTGGTTTGAAAGCGAGAAGAAGCCCGGCAGCGCGTTGGAATAGAGTTCGGCAAACTCGGAGCCCGTCATCCATTCAAGAAACAGTTTGGCTTCTGCTGCGTTTTTCGAACCTGCATTCAGGCCAAGAGCAATGTCGGTATGGTCACTGATATAGCAGGTATCGGCACCAGCTGCAGGGGGCGGCGGAAATGCGCCGAACTCGAAATCAGCCTGGTTGTTGAACAGCGAAATGTCCCAGGAGCCCGCCGGATAAACAGCTGCGCGCCCCAGCGAGAACAGGTTCTGCGCATCCGGATAGGAAATGGCTTCATAGCCGTCTGGCAAATAGTTCTTCCAGCTTGCCAGTTCCTTGAAGGTGTCGACATAAGGCGCATCGGTGAATTTCGCGCTACCATCGATCAGAGCTTTACGACCAGCTTCACCATTCCAGTAGTTCGGACCGATATTCTGGAAGCCCATGGTTGCAGCTTCCCACTGGTCTGCGGTCCCCATTGCCATCGGAATGTAGCTGCCTTCTTCCTTGATCTTGTCAAGGGCGGCATAGAATTCTTCGCGGGTTTTCGGGACTTCTACGCCGACTTCCTCGAAGGCTTCCTTGTTATAGATGAAACCGTGAATGACAGACGCCATCGGCAGGCAGAAGGTGACAGAACCGTCATCTGTTTGCCATGCAGATTTGGCAACATCAGAGAAGTTATCCATCCCCTTGAGGTCATCGAGCGGCGCAAGGTTGCCCTGCTTGTATAGTTCAAGCGATGCGTCAAACGGACGGCAGGTGATCAGGTCGCCTGCGGTGCCGCCTGCCAGCTTGGCATTGACCGATGCGTTATATTCGGTCGGTGGGGTCGGTTTGAACGAAACCTTGATGTCCGGGTGTTCTTTGTTGAATGCCGGAATGATTTTATCATTCCAGATATCGATATCGTCGTTACGCCAGCTTTCGATTACAAGTTCGCCAGCAGATGCCATCAACGGAACCAGGGCGACACTTGCCGCCAGGGCCCCGGCCAGACCTTTTGCTAAGACTTTATTCGACATTTATGCCTCCTCTGATCAATGTCGGCGGACTGGCACCGTGTTGATGTCAGTTCCTGTACTCAAGCGCTGTCCGGAGATTTCCATTAGACAGTACAAGAATTTCTTTTGCCCGGTCCGGTGTGTGACCCTTGGCCACCAGCACCGCCGAACGAATATCAAAGTCTGTTTTTTCAAGCGCGTGTTTGGCCTGATCTGGCGCGCAGGACGCGATGTGCGAGACGATGCGTACTGCCCGTTCATGCAGCTTGATATTTTCTGCGCGCATACCAACCATCAGGTTATCAAACAGGCGCCCCAACTTGTTCATCACAAGCGTCGACAGGATGTTCAGCGCAGCCTTTTGTGCTGTTCCCGCCCCCATGCGGGTCGAACCAGCGACAACTTCCGGGGCGCTTTCGAGGTAAATTCCTGTGTCCGCAATACCAAGAATATGACCATCAGGATTGTTGCAAATGCCGACAGTAAAAGCGCCACGTTCGCGCGCCAGCTCCAGTGCGCGCACCGTATAGGGCGTTGCGCCGCTGGCAGCGATGGCAATTACGGCATCATTTTCCGAAATATTATGTTGGGATATTTCGCGCGCAGCGAGGTCGACATCATCCTCTGCACCATTGAATTCATTTGGCGAGCTTTGAACACCGCCAGCCAGCATGACAATGGTATGCTCTTCGGGCCAACCAAAGGTCCCGCCAAGTTCCTTGGCGTCTTGCCATGCAACCGTTCCGGAAGTTCCTGCGCCGACATAAACGAGACGCCCGCCGCCCCCCAGGCGGCGTGCAATCCCGTTAGCTGCTGTGGCCAGATCCCCCAGGACCGGACCAACCGAAGCCACAGCACGCATCTGGCCTTCCCACAAGGCCATAAGGAAATCGGCGTCAGACCATTGGTCCAACCCGGCAAATCGCGAATCAAATTCTTCAGTGCGTGATGCCATTTTTCCGTCTCCCTCTCCAAATTAAATACCATTGTGATACCAGCGGTGCAAGCCACTTCGTAAATATTTTCGATAAAGACCGCCAATACACTCGGAAAACCTATATAAAACAATGCAATAGTTAACTATTTCAATTCACCCCTACAATCTGTGCGTATATCTACTGACTCCAAAATCAGACCACTATCAAATATAGTGGCACTATATTGGTATTGCTTTTTAAGATACCACTCTGCTATGCTCTGATCAGAAACGGGAAGGCAGCTAAGCAATCATGGCAAACGAACGGCTTTATCTTGGTGTTGATGGCGGCGGAACGCGCTGCCGCGTGCGGATTGCAAATGAATCCGGCTGCGTACTGGGTGAATCCGTGAGTGGCGGGGCCAATACCCGCCTTGGTATCGACCATGTTTTTGGTGAAATCATCGCAGCTGCGTCTCTTGCGCTTTCAAATGCCGGTATGGATGATTCCCGACTTGGTGATCTGCATGCTGGAATGGGGCTTGCCGGCCTCCCACTTGAGCGTGATCGCAAACTTGCGCAATCTTATGCGCATCCCTTCGCCAGCACCTGTTTTGCAACCGATGCCTATACAGCGTGCCTTGGCGCTCATGACGGCGCAAATGGTGCAATTCTGATCGTTGGCACCGGAACATGCGGACAGGCAATCATCGACAACACAGAATTGGCGGTCGCTGGTTGGGGGTTTGAAGTTTCCGATCTTGGTAGTGGTGCGCGGATTGGTCGCAATGCCATTGAAACAGCCCTGCTCGCCCATGAAGGTTTGGCTGAGAAAACAGACCTTACTACTGCTGTGATGGCCAAATTCGACAACAATCCCGAGAATATTGTCGTATTTGCCGAAACCGCGCGGCCATCAGATTATGGCGCGTTTTGCCCGATGGTATTTGATGCCGAGGCTGCCGGTGATAAGGCGGCGATATCACTTGTGAATTTCGCCGTAGATGCAAACCTGAAGATTCTCCGGAAGCTGGTCGCCTTTGGCGCACCACGTCTGACCCTGATGGGCGGGCTTGCCGAACAGATGGCCAAACGCATGCCAGAAGATATCAAGAAACTGATGGCGCCTGCAAAATTTGACGCCATGCATGGTGCTATTTTGTTGGCCAAACAGCATGAAAGAGCCGCCGCATGATCGCAACGTCGGACATCATCGCAAATCTCAGGACCCGGGATATTGAAAATACCGGCAATGGCCCGCTTTATCGTCGGTTGCAGTCTGCTCTTAAGGCTGTCATCGAAGATGGCATCCTGCAAGTTGACGATGCATTGCCAAGTGAACGCGATCTGGCAACCGAATTGGGTATTTCACGGGTAACAGTTCGCAACGCGATGCGTGCCCTTGTTGAGGAAGGCGTTCTGGTGCAACGACACGGAGCTGGAACCTTTGTAGCGCCTCGTGTCGAACAGGCTCTGTCGCGACTGACTTCCTTTACTGAAGACATGATTACACGCGGAATGGATCCGGGTGCGGTCTGGCTGGAAAAAACACTTGGTCATGCCTCGCCCGAAGAAGCCATGGCCCTTAATTTGTCACCGGGGACCGAGGTCACCCGTTTGCGTCGTCTGCGTACAGCGAATGACAAACCTATGGCGCTTGAATATGCGGTCATTCCGCGCGCCTTTTTGCCCAGCCCGGATGAAGTCGACAAATCGCTTTATGACGCGCTGGCAAAGTACAACAAAAAGCCCGAGCGCGCGTTGCAGCGCCTTCGGGCCGAACTTTTTGATGGCGAAACCGCCAAAATCCTTGGGGTGCCGGATGGCAGTGCCGCGCTTTATATCGAGCGACGCTCTTTCCTTGCCAATGGCACGCCAGTGGAATTCACCCGGTCCTATTACCGCGGTGACAGTTATGACTTTATCGCTGAAATGCAGGTGGATGCGCGTTGATCGAGTCAATTCGCCATTCATACAGAACCAAGGGAATATAGCACATGACGACAAGTTGGCGTCCGAAAACGCAGATGGGCCGCGAATTGGCAGAAGCCCCGGAAGTTGTCGCAACTCAGCTTGCACACAACAGGGATGCAATTGCCAAGCTGGCGGAAGACCTGCGGAACAATCCGCCGAAATTTGTTGTCACCTGCGGGCGCGGAAGCTCCGACCACGCCACCCTGTATGCCAAATACCTGATCGAAAGCCAGCTTGGCATTCCGGTCGTTTCGGCAGCACCATCAATTGTATCAATCTATAATCGTTCAATTGCCTCGAAAGACGCTTTGTTCATAGCGGTTTCGCAGTCCGGCAAGAGCCCTGATCTGGTGAAGAATGCCGAGGCAGCCCGTGACGCGGGCGCGCGCACTGTGGCACTTGTGAATGTTGTCGATTCTCCACTGGCCGACACCGTTGACCATGTGATCCCGCTGATGGCCGGACCAGAGACAAGCGTTGCAGCAACCAAATCCTATATCGCAACCCTGTCAGCGATTGCGCAGATTGTAGGTGCCTGGACACAGGATGATGCATTTAACAAAGGGCTCGTTAAGTTGCCTCAATCGTTGAATTCCGCTCTGGATCAGGATTGGCTGGGCGCATCGGAAACGATTGCCAACTCTAACGGCCTTTATGTTATCGGGCGTGGACCAGCATTTGCAATCGCACAGGAAGCTGCCCTTAAATTCAAGGAAACCAGCAGCTTGCACGCCGAAGCTTTCAGCGCAGCTGAAGTCAAGCACGGACCGATGGCACTGGTCACGCCGACTTTCCCGATGCTGGTATTCTCGCAGCAAGATGCGTCACGTGACAGCGTCGAGGATTTCCTTTCCGAGATGCGGGCAAAAACAGACAATCTGTTTGCCGCAGAGACGGGCTATGCCGATATCAAGGGTCACCTCCCGGTGGTCGAGGATATCCACCCGTTACTGGCGCCGATTGCCATGATCCAGACATTCTACACTCTGGCGGAAAATGTGGCTTTGGCCCGTGGCTGCAACCCCGATGCGCCGCCGCACCTTTCGAAAGTGACGGAGACCCACTAATGACCAGCTTTGCCATTACCAATGCCCGCATTTTCGACGGGACAGAATTTCTCGACGGAAGAGCGGTCATCGTGCGTAACGGCAAGATCGAATCAATTTCCGATGCAAAAGCCCTGCCCGACGACATTGAAATCGTTGATGGTCAGGGCCAAACTTTGGCCCCCGGCCTGATTGACGTTCAGGTTAATGGCGGCGGCGGCGTTCTTTTGAACGATCAACCCGATATCGACGGGGTGCGCGCCATTATGGAAGCCCATCGCAAGTTCGGTACCACTGCGATGCTGCCTACTCTCATCACCGACTATCGTGACAAGATGGAAGATGCAATTGCGGCCGTCAGCGCTGCAATTGATGCAAATGTTCCGGGTATCGTCGGTATTCATCTTGAAGGCCCGTACCTGAATGTCGAGCGTAAAGGCGTTCATTCCGCCGACATCATCCGCCCGATGGAAGATGATGCGATTGAACTTCTGACCCGCCTGCCCAACGGCAGAATTCTGGTCACCATGGCGCCGGAAAAAGCCGCCAAGGGAACCATAAAGATGCTTGCAGACAAAGGGGTTCTGGTTTGCGCCGGGCACACTGCAGGTACGTATGATGATATTCAGGAAGCAATTGGCGAAGGAATGCGTGGCTTTACCCATCTGTTTAACGCCATGAGCCCCCTTACCCATCGCGAACCTGGTGTTGCCGGTGCGGCAATGGCAGATGATACCACCTGGTGTGGACTGATTGTTGATGGTTACCACGTGCATCCTGCCGCTGTGAAAATCGCCGTTAAAGCCAAGGCAAAAGGCAAGATCATGCTTGTGACGGATGCGATGCCGACAGTTGGCGCAACTGAAAAACGCTTTGTCCTTGGTGGTGAGGAAATTATCGCCACTGATGGGCGTTGCGCCTTGGCCAACGGGACGCTAGCAGGCTCCGATCTTGATATGATCAGTGCGGTTAAAAACTGTGTCGAGATGATCGGTATTGAGCTTGGTGAAGCGCTTAGAATGGCATCCCTTTATCCGGCAGAGTTCCTGAAACTAGATGACAAGATGGGGCGCATTGCACCGGACTATCAGGCCGATATCATTCTGTTTGATGACAGCTACACTGTAACCCGCAGCTGGATCAACGGCGCATAACAATCAAAACAATCAATATTTTATCAGGTTTTCAGGAGGCATAAAATGAAGCCGGTTCGTATTCTTGTTATTGGTCTCGGTAATATGGGTATGTCCCACGCAAAGGCTTATCACGCGCTGGATGGATACGAAATCGTCGGCATTTGCGCACGTTCCGAAATCCCGGCAAACAAGCTTCCTGATGGTTTTGCCGACTATCCGCAATTTACCGATTTCTATACTGCGTTGGCAGAAACCAAACCGGATGCGGTTTCAATTAATACCTATACCGAAACACATGCAGATTTCGCCATCGCAGCATTTGAAGCCGGTGCACATGTTTTTATTGAAAAGCCGCTGGCTGCGACCGTCGCAGATGCTGAACGCGTGGTCGCATCTGCACGCAAACATGATCGGAAACTGGTGATCGGATATATCCTGCGCCATCATCCATCCTGGGAAAAGTTCGTCGAAATTGCCAAGACACTCGGCAAACCGCTTGTCATGCGGATGAACCTTAACCAACAAAGCAGCGGCGCCTTTTGGGAAACCCACAAGCGGTTGCTTAACAGCGTATCGCCGATTGTTGATTGCGGGGTTCATTATCTTGACATCATGTGCCTGATGACCGGCGCAAAGCCGGTATCGGTCAATGCAATTGGTGTGCGTCTCTCTGAGGATGTCGCACCAGAGATGTATAACTATGGGCAGCTTCAGGTACGTTTTGATGACGGCTCAGTTGGCTGGTATGAAGCTGGCTGGGGTCCGATGATCAGCGAAACCGCATTTTTTGTTAAGGATGTCATTGGACCGAAAGGTTGCGTCTCGATTACCGATGTCGAAGAAAAAGGAGCCGGATCGGCCGACATCGATACCCACACCAAGACAAATGCATTGCGCCTGCATCATGCAGATACCGACAGTTCCGGCGAATTCACCCGCGTTGATGAAATCATCCGCACAGATGACGAACCCGATCACGATGGTCTTTGCCTGCGTGAACAGGAATTTTTCCTAAAGTCTATAACAGAAAATCTTGACCTGACGCAGCATATGGAAGATGCATTGGGCTCCTTACGGATTGCCCTTGCTGCGGACCAGTCGGTTCGCACGGGGGCACCTGTTTTACTCTGACCCCCAGGAGGAGTACCCACATGCCTTCCGTTAAACCCGGTGTTGTTACCGGTGCTGCCTATCGTGACCTTGTCGCTGCTTGCAAGCAGGACGGTTACGCCCTTCCCGCTGTTAATATCACATCATCAAGCACGATGAACGCAGCCCTTGAAGCTGCCGCGAATGCCGGTTCTGACATTATCATTCAGCTTTCGAATGGTGGTGCACAGTTCTTTGCCGGCAAGGGCATCAAGGACGCTGATGCTGCCCGTGTCGTGGGCGCAGTTTCGGCTGCCCGTCATGCACAGCTTCTTGCTGAATATTACGGTGTCGCTGTTGTCATGCATACCGATCACGCGAACCGCAAGTTCGTCCCGTGGGTCGATGAAATGTTGAAATGGAGCGAAAAGGCCTATGCCGAAACCGGTCAGGCGCTTTATAGCTCTCACATGCTCGATCTTTCGGAAGAAACGCTTGAAGACAACCTGTCGACTTGCGAGACCTTCCTTAAGCGCATGTCCGCCATCGAGATGAGCCTTGAGATCGAACTGGGCGTTACCGGTGGCGAAGAAGACGGCATTGGTCACGAGCTTGACACGTCAAGTGACGAGATCGATCCGCGTCTTTATACCCGTCCGGAAGAAGTTGAAGAGGCCTATCGCCGTCTGTCGCCGCTCGGCCATTTCTCGGTTGCTGCTGCATTCGGTAATGTGCACGGCGTCTATAAACCGGGCAACGTCAAACTGCGTCCGGAAATCCTTCTGGAAAGCCAGAAATTTGTATCCGAGAAGCATGGTCTTGGCGACCGTCCTCTGGACTTCGTATTCCATGGTGGTTCCGGTTCGGAAAAAGAAAAAATCGAAGAAGCCGTCAGCTATGGCGTTTTCAAGATGAATATCGATACCGATACCCAGTTCGCCTATTCCCGCCCGGTCGGTGAATATGTCGAAGCCCATGCGCGCGCCTTCAAGTATCAGGTCGATCCGGAAACGGACAAACCATACAAAAAAGACTATGACCCGCGCGTCTGGGTTCGCGAAGCTGAACTTTCGATGGCAGCCCGTCTCGAAGAAGCTTTCAAAGACCTTGGCGCGACCGGTCGTTCGGTCACCAAGGGCTAAGCCTGATCAGCCTTGTTCGACCAAAATGGTCACAGGATTTGTGAAACCCGCCGGACTTGTTCGGCGGGTTTTTTCGTGTCTCTATCGCCATGGTCATTGTGAAATGACAGTCTCCTGACAAATACTGACAGGAGCTGTCAGGGGTGCGCTTGCGTATAGCGTTGACGTCCTCTATACACTTTCCGAACAATTCAGGAACAAAAGGCCCGATATGCTGACGAAAATTTCGGTTCGCGGTGCGAAAGAACACAATCTTCAGAACATCGACGTTGAACTGCCACGCGATTCTCTGGTGGTGATTACCGGCCTTTCTGGATCCGGAAAAAGTTCGCTTGCGTTCGACACGATCTATGCCGAAGGTCAGCGTCGCTATGTCGAAAGCCTGTCTGCCTATGCGCGCCAGTTCCTTGAATTGATGCAAAAGCCGGATGTCGAATATATCGACGGCTTGTCCCCGGCCATTTCGATCGAACAAAAAACGACATCGCGCAATCCGCGTTCGACCGTCGGTACCGTCACCGAGATTTATGACTATATGCGTCTTCTGTGGGCGCGCATCGGGATCCCCTATTCGCCTGCAACGGGTCTTCCGATTGTCAGCCAGACGGTGTCGCAGATGGTCGACCGGGTGATGGAGATGGAAGAAGGCACCCGTCTTTACCTTCTTGCTCCAATCGTACGCGGACGTAAGGGCGAATACAAAAAGGAATTGCGTGATCTGCGCTCACGCGGGTTCCAGCGCGTCAAAATCGATGGCGAGATGTATGACATCGACGAGGCCCCGGAACTCAATAAAAAACTGAAACATGATATTTCAGTCGTGGTGGATCGTTTGATCGTCAAGGAAGGCATCGCCACCCGTCTTGCCGACAGTTTTGAAACTGCCCTTGAATTGACCGATGGCATCGTCCTGACCGAAGACGCCAAGACTGGGGAAACCACTGTCTTCTCTGCAAAGTTCGCCTGCCCCGTTTCCGGTTTTACGATTGAGGAAATCGAACCCCGCCTGTTTTCATTCAACAATCCCTTTGGCGCCTGCCCGGCTTGTGATGGTCTTGGCACCCAGATGGAATTTGATCCGATGCTGGTTGTCCCAGATGAAAGCAAGACGCTTGAAGATGGCGCTGTTGCTCCTTGGGCAAGCAGCACATCGAAATATTATCTGCAGACGCTGAAATCGGTCGCAAAGCATTTCGGCTTCAAGACGAATGTTGCCTGGGACAAATTACCGAAAACAGCTCAGGACATTATTCTGAACGGCTCGGGCGAAGAAGAAGTCACCGTTACCTATGATGACGGGTCGCGCAGCTATAAGGTTTCTCGCCCGTTCGAAGGTGTTATTCCAAACATGGCCCGTCGCTGGCGCGAAACCGACAGTCAGTGGGCCCGTGATGAACTGTCCAAATATCAGATGGTTTCACATTGCCCGACCTGTTCGGGAAAACGCCTGAAACCAGAAGCACTGGCCGTAAAGGTTGATGGATTTGATATCTCGCAGATCACTGATCTTTCGATTGCCAAGGCCGGTGACTGGTTTATCGGCCTTGAAGGCAAGCTGAACGAGAAAGAAACAGAGATCGCCCGGCGTATTCTTCGCGAGATCAATGACCGTCTGCGGTTCCTGCGTGACGTCGGACTTGATTATCTCTCCATGTCGCGCACGTCCGGCACCCTTTCGGGCGGTGAGAGCCAGCGTATTCGCCTGGCATCGCAGATCGGCTCGGGCCTCACAGGTGTGCTTTACGTGCTTGATGAACCTTCAATTGGCCTGCATCAGCGCGACAATGACCGTCTTCTGGAAACCCTCAAGCGCCTGCGTGATCTTGGAAACACTGTTCTTGTCGTTGAACATGACGAAGATGCTATTCGCGCGGCTGACTATGTCGTTGATATGGGCCCGGGTGCAGGTATCCATGGTGGACGTATTGTTGCGCAGGGAACCCCCGAAGAAATCCAGCAGAACCCCGACAGTCTGACGGGAAAATACCTTGTCGGGATCGAGCAGATCGCTGTTCCCAAGGAACGTCGCAAAGGAAATGGCAAGGCGATTACCATCAAGGGGGCCACGGCCAACAACCTTCAGGGCATTGATGTTGATTTCCCGCTTGGAAAATTCATCTGTGTTACCGGAGTTTCCGGTGGTGGCAAGTCCAGTCTGGTGATCGAAACTCTTTATAAGGCGTTGGCAAAACGGATGCATAACGCCCGTCATCATCCCGGTGCACATGACAGCATTACCGGTGTCGAACTTATCGACAAGATCATCGATATTGATCAAAGCCCGATTGGCAGAACCCCGCGATCCAACCCGGTGACCTATACCGGGGCTTTCACCCCGATCCGGGACTGGTTCGCACAGTTGCCCGAAGCCAAAACACGCGGCTACAAGCCCGGTCGTTTCTCGTTTAACGTCAAAGGCGGTCGTTGCGAAGCTTGTCAGGGTGACGGCGTCATCAAGATCGAAATGCACTTCTTGCCCGACGTCTATGTGACATGCGATCAGTGCAAAGGTAAACGATACAACCGCGAGACACTGGAAATATCGTTTAAAGGCAAATCGATATCTGATGTCCTTGATATGACGGTCGAAGAAGGTGCCGAATTCTTCAAGGCTGTTCCTTCGATCCGTGACAAGATGGAAACCCTGAAACAGGTCGGTCTTTCCTATATCCACCTTGGTCAGCAGGCGACAACTCTTTCGGGTGGTGAAGCACAGCGCGTCAAACTTGCCAAGGAACTTTCAAAACGCGCGACAGGACGGACGATCTATATTCTCGATGAACCGACCACAGGTCTTCATTTCCACGATATCCGCAAATTGCTTGAGGTGCTGCATACCATTGTGGATCAGGGCAACACGGTGGTCGTGATCGAACATAACCTTGACGTTATCAAAACGGCTGACTGGATCATTGATATAGGACCCGAGGGCGGCGACGGCGGCGGGCAGCTGGTCGGCACCGGCACCCCGGAGGCCATCATGGCCAATGAGCGCAGCTATACGGGGCGTTATCTGAAACGGCATCTGGGACTGGAATAATATTTAAAGGGCAGCATGTTTTTGCTGCCCTTTTTCTTCGCCTACCCGCCACTGGTTACCCGGTTTTCAACCCTTTTGACCAAGGCTGTGCTCAGCCGTTCACTAAATCCTGACAAGAATGCGAAGACCAGAACGATCGACATTTGTTGTCCGGCCACGGCGGAATTGCTGATCTGGTCGAGGTCATCAAGATTATGCAGCTCATCAAGCGGTATGGGGAGTATCCCGGCGCGTAACGCAAGCAGCACGACCAGTGCGAAACAAAACCCCATGCATGGCCGGAACAGGAAATTAAAGAACACTGACGACGGTTCCATATCCGCCCACGGGGTGTCCTTCCCTAAACGCATCATCATGCTTGTCAGGGCACCAATGGCACCGAAGCTGCCAACAAAGAACAACAGGTCGTAACTGAACCCGAACAATTTGCCATTGCCTGTGCTGATGATGGTGTCTATCTGGACAAACATCAGAACAGCAAAAATCAGAACGATTGGCGACAGCGCCAAAGCAAGTGCTGCAATCCGAAGGCTTTTGTTGAAAGCCTTTTCAATCGGGTTTTCGGGGGTTGGTAACTTGGGATGATCTTTCATCTCTGCGCTCAGATCGTGCAAATACCCTTGGACAAAGCCGTCGCGTCCCTGATTAAGCGCCAAAAGCATCAAAACAGCATCGGATTGCTTGCGGTCAGTTACACTGCTTTCCGGGGCCACATCATTGCGCCACCATCGCAAGAACGCCCGCATAACAAGCGAGGCTCGCCATCCCTGGCGGGTTGCCACCACGTATTCAATCATGCTTTCGATGTCGGCAGGACTAAAGACCCCGTCGGGGAAACCACCAAACGGAAATCCCGGCCGCCGTTCCTTGCTCTCCGTCGGAGCGTCTGGTTGACACGCGGCATCGTCTTGCGAAGTCGGCTTGCACTCGACATCGCGTATGATCCGACGTCGGGGAACAAGCCCGATTACCGGACAATGTGTGGGTTCATAGCCATATGGGTGATGCGGGTAGCTCATATTGGCCCCAGTTTCACATATGTTCGACAGAACGGGTCTGGCATATAAGACGTACTTGCTGTGGCAATGTGAAAAATTTATGGGTCCATGCGTACTGATGGCATGATGACTGCGCAATTGACTTGAAATATGCCCCCATGCACCGCTATGTGTGTGCCAAGCTTTCAAACATATTCTTCGCGAGGAGTTCGCACACGTGAATACGGTTAAACCTGTTCATATTATCGGTGCCGGTCTGGCCGGCAGTGAAGCCGCCTGGCAGCTGGCAGAAGCCGGTGTGCCCGTTATCCTGCATGAGATGCGCCCGGTACGTCCGACAGACGCGCACCATACGGATAAATGTGCCGAATTGGTCTGTTCGAATTCGTTCCGCTCGGATGACAAGGAATATAACGCTGTTGGCCTGATCCACGACGAAATGCGCCGTGCCGGGTCCATCATCATGCGTTGCGCCGATCAACACAAGGTCCCCGCTGGCGGCGCGTTGGCCGTTGACCGCGAAGGCTTCTCGCAGGCTGTTACCGACGCGCTGGAGAATCATCCGCTTATCACCATGGAACGTGGCGAGATTGATGATCTGCCGCCGCAGGAATGGGAGCATACCATCATTGCGACCGGGCCTCTGACCTCTGGAGCGCTTGCCGAGGCAATCCGCAAAGTCACCAGTGAAGCAAGTCTTGCCTTCTTTGATGCGATTGCGCCGATTGTCTACAAGGAAAGCATTGATTTCGACAAGGCATGGTTCCAATCGCGTTATGACAAGGGCGATGGCAAGGACTATATTAACTGCCCGATGGATGCAGACGAGTATAATCGTTTCATCGATGCCCTGCTTGACGGCGAAAAAACCGAATTCAAGGAATGGGAAAAAGACACCCCCTATTTCGATGGCTGTCTTCCGATTGAAGTGATGGCTGAGCGCGGGCGCGAAACCCTGCGCCATGGTCCAATGAAGCCGGTCGGCCTGACCAATCCGCATAACCCGACTGTAAAGCCGCGTGCGATTGTTCAGCTTCGTCAGGACAACGCGCTTGGCACGCTTTACAATATGGTCGGCTTCCAGACCAAACTGAAATACGGTGCCCAGGTTGACGTATTCCGGACCATTCCGGGCCTTGAAAACGCCGAGTTTGCCCGCCTTGGCGGCATACACCGGAATACCTTCCTGAACTCACCACGACTTCTTGATCCGACCTTGCGCCTCAAAGCCCGCCCTGATTTACGGTTCGCCGGTCAGATTACCGGCTGCGAGGGCTATGTTGAAAGTGCAGCGGTCGGACTGATGGTTGGTCGCTTTACTGCGGCTGAAAAAGCAGGGAAAACAATTCCTGCCCCGCCCCTTGCAACGGCAATGGGGGCGCTTTTGAACCATATCACAGGCGGTGCAGACGAAAGCACATTCCAGCCGATGAATGTCAATTTCGGACTGTTCCCGGATCTGGAGCTGACCAAACGGGTCAAGGGCCGGGATCGGAAAAAGCTCTATTCGGATCGTGCCATTCCGTTGTTTGATCAATGGCTAAGTGCGGTAAACGCCGCATAACAAGACAGAAGCCGCATCCTGTGATGCGGCTTTCTTGTCTCAGCTTGATGCTATCTGATCACAATCAATAAGTTTTCTTTTGGCGGGTCAACTTGCCGGTAATGTCACGGATCTGCTTGCCATCCCGAAACCGGCTAAAAACAAGGTCCATATTGCCGTCATCATCAAGCTTGCGTTCATAGACCTGCATCTCGTAACCACCTTCATCGGTGATATAAAGGGCATGAATGGTAAGGGTTTTACCGACAATACGTGCCCAGAAAAACGGTTCACCTTTTAACGGATCGTTTGGGATACGTTTCCCGAACAGGCCTGAGCGCATTGCACTGCCATAGATGTCCGGGCGTTCGGTTGAATAGAACTCGATACTCAGCGAAACGTTCTTTTCGCGCCCGTCCTTTTTGTGAATGACAGTAGCCCAGTCAACGTTAAAACCCCGTTCCGTCTTTTCAATGCTGACGTCAAGATCGCGGGCCTGCAGCTCTCCATCGGCATGTTCAATTGTCACACCGTGATAATCACCAACGAACGGATCGATACTTGCTGCCTGGGCGACGAATGGCGCAAAACCAAAACCACCAAACAGCATGACAATAACCAGCTTCGATAGCCAGTTAGTTCCAAGTCTGGAATGCGGATATGCCATACGAACCCTCATGCTGGGTAGCCCACAATTGACGTTGCACCGTGTAAACAAGGCGTTATTAACGCTAACACGGACAGAACGAAGCTGTCTTATCCTTTATCGTTAATGTAGATGATATTTTCGCAATATCCAGCCATCACGTGAATTGGCATCAATAGCTTTTAAGCAAGCCATTAAGGGTCAGACGCACACTTGCCGGTCGCGCAAGCCCGAATTCGGCCGAGAACGGATCAAATTCCGCTTTGGCCAGTTTGCGCAGGTACCCGTCGGCAAGTACCAGTGGCAATGCAGCAGCGCGGGCAGATTTCGGAACAGCCCCTCGATGCTTGCGTGCCTCGGCAATCCTCTTTCTTGCCAGTTCTGCCAGTTCTTTGGTCAGGTTGCGGACCTCTTCCTTTTTTCGGAACTCAAAGATATCGCTCTGCCCGACATTGTGACTTTCCATCCGGTCCTTGGGGAGATAAAGGCGCTTGGCACGTCCATGAAATACCATTGCACGCATGATACCGACCAGACCATAGGCATTGCCCGCAAGACGGATTGCGTGTTCAGCATCGTCTCCCGTCGCACCAAGAACACGCCCGGAAAGAACCGCCATCTGACCTGAGGTTTGATCGATATATCGATCAAGTTCTTCCTGATCAGCAGGTTGGCGGTCTTCAAGATCAAATTCACGCGCGGCAACGACGGTTTCAAGGTCACGAACCGAAACGGCTTGAGACTGAACAAGTTCCGCAAGCGGTTCGACAACTTCATGCTTGCGTACTTTGCCCTCCCCGATTTCGCTCAGGGTATCACGCCACCATTGCAGCCGAATATGGCCAAGCATGATTTCCGTAACCATTTCGCGCGTTTTCGAGACTTCCTGATTGAAAGCATAGAGCGTGAACAGGTCTTCACGCTTTTCAGGTGCGGCAAATAACGCACACAGGAAACGATCCCGATCATGACGGCGCGTGTAGTCCGCGCAATGCGAGAGCTTTGGCGTCTCAGTCATTCTATGCTTCCAACCCGCTTTTCATTGCACCAACAACTTCAATTGGCTGGTTGATCTGCGCAGTGATAATTTCATCCATGGCTTGTAAGGTGTTCTGCTGTTAAGGTTATTTTGTCAGACCGAATGACACGATAACGTGCAAACCAGTATTTCCGGCCTTGTATAACAATTAAAGTGGCGCAGGCATATGGCATCCTTCACCTCTGGAAAATTACACGTTATAGGCGGCGGCCTGGCTGGTGCGGCACTGGCGACCCAGCTGGCCGAAGACGGCGTGGAAGTACACCTGTATGACGAAGGCGAGCCATTCGAAAGCCGCTGGACCCGTGGCATGCAAACCGCGCCCGAAAGTCACAAAACGTCGGAGCCGGAAATCTTTTATGATCCGGACGGCCTGGTTGCAGACTACTTTGCCCGATGGCCCGAAATTCCGGCCAAACTCGTCCGCCCGGCCCACTGTGTCATGGGATTAAAACGCGGCCGACGCAAACCTGCGATCATCACGCTTGATCAGGGTGTTTCAAGGGCTCTGATCGCCCGGCGACTTGGCGTTTTGGCCCGCATATACACCATGATCGACTTTTGGCGACAGCGTTATGGCAATGAGGAAAACCGGGTCGAGGCAGCTGCTTCATTCGGTGACTTTGATAGCGACGAGCACGCCCATAAACCCGGCACATACCATCGCGATGCTCTGGCAGTGTTGGCAGAAGTCCTGTTTTCAATTCCGGCTCACAAATGTTCAAGCACTCTGCTCGCGCGGGTTCTCCTGCCCAAAGCAGGCGCCGTGGTCGCCCGATCACATGAGCCGGTCTTTTCGGCGATTGATCCTATCATCCTCAACGATATCGCCCTGCCGACACTGCGTGAACGCTTTTTAGCAGCGGGTGGAAAGATCATGGCCCGAACCAGGCTTGGTGATATTGACAGCACATCTGAATATGCCACCGATCTTTTGTTTAACGATGATATTCAGGTTATGATCAATCCCAGTGATGCGGTCGTACTTGCACTTCATCCCAAACCACTGTGCAACGCTGTCCCCGACATTGGTATCCCGCCCGCCCCGGCACGCCGACAAACAGTGGCATATGAGCTACGACGTCCATTTGCGGAACCTCTTTGCCTGTTCGTTAGCGATGACCTTGTCCGGGCAATATATTGCCATCGCCGACATATCCAGGTCAGCCTGAACAGCAGCTTTCACCTTCCTGCTGACGGAACAATAGAACAGCTTGTGGACCGTATCTGGCAGCGCTGCGTGTGGCTATGCAACCAGTATCTCAATCTTGATTTGCAGGCACGGGCTCAAAATGTTCAAGGGGCCGAACATCCCAATTTCAGCTTCATTGATGCGGAAGCTCCATTTCCCGAATTTACACCTGGCCATGCCGCCTTGCGGAATCGCCTGAAAACACCTTGGAAGAACCTGTTTCTGTGCGGTGATTCATTCCCGGTGGATTCTGCACCGGGCCCTGCTGCCTTGTTTGCCAGCGTCAAACAGGTTCGCCAGCAGGTATTGGCCTATTTGAAGGAATAGGCGTCAAACCGCAATCAGGGCGGCTGCTACGCGACGGGCCTCTGCAACCAGGACATTGTATGTGCGGCAAGCCGCACCGGTATCCATCGGCTCGATCACGATACCATGCTCTTTAAGCGCATGACGCCATGCCAGCGGCACAGGTGTCAAACGCGTTCCCATACCCAGCAGCAAGATTTCGATTTCATCAGCTTTCTCGATGATGCGGGCAAATGAGTCCACCGAAATGTCATCGATGGATTTGACATTCCATGAGTAGATGGATTCCGGAAACAGCAACACTGAACCGTTTACCGTTTCTTCGCCAAAGCGAAACAGACCGTCACCATAGCTTGAGACCAGATTGCGACCTTCGGCAACAAGTGGGCTGACTTCAAGTGACATGGAAATCCTCGTATCATCTGGAGCGCATCATGTTCTGTTCGGGCGAACAAAACGGCAAAACAAAAAAGGCCGGGGCGTTTTCGCACATCCCCGGCCTTCTTGCAAATTCTAGATCAATGTTGGTCGGATCAGGCTTTTACTTCCTGACCTTCTTCTGCTTCGGGAATTTTGCGTTTCAGACGCAAAACAATCAAAAGCGGAGAAGCCACACAAATTGACGAATATGTACCGATCACGATGCCGAAAATAAGCGCCAGCGTGAATCCGCGGATTGCCTCGCCACCGAAGGTAAACAGAGCAATCAGCGCCAGCAAGGTCGTGAATGACGTCATGGTTGTACGCGACAGCGTCGAGTTGATCGAGAGATCAAGAAGATCCGGAATTTCCATTTTGCGGAACTTGCGCAGATATTCTCGAATACGGTCAAACACAACGACGGTATCGTTGATCGAATAACCGGCAACCGTGAGAACGGCGGCAAGCGTTGCAAGATCGAACTGAACACCGGTGATCACAAAGAACCCGACCGTAATCACAACGTCATGCAACAGGGCAACAACCGAAGCCACTGCAAACTGCCATTCAAAGCGGAACCAGATATAGACCATGATCAGCAACAGCGAAATCACGACCGAATAAAAACCCGCTTCCTTGAGCTCGCTACCAACTTTCGGGCCAACAAGTTCACTACGACGGATGGTGACATTTTCGCCAAGGGCATCGGTGACTGTCGCCAACGCAGCCATCTGGGCCTTTTCGTCGCCATCCTGACGCTGCAACTGAATCAGAACGTCATCCGGTGCCCCGAATTCCTGGATCGAAACGTCACCAAGACCAAGACTTCCAAGATTGTCGCGTAATCCGCTGATATCTGCCGGACCATCGGTCTTGATTTCAACAAGGATACCCCCGCGAAAATCGATCCCGAAGTTAAGTCCCTTGGTGAAGAACAAGGCAGCAGATGCCAGAACCATCACCAAGGATACGATATAAAAGAGTTTCCGGAATTTGAGGAACGGGACGTTCACGTCATCCGGGATAAGATGCAAAGGTTTCATATCTTCCCTGTTCCCTTCCTCAAAGTACCAGCTCGGTCGGACGACGCCGCTTGACCCAGCCTGCAATCATCAGGCGGGTCAACCAGATCGCCGAGAACATCGACGTGATGATGCCGATTGCCAGCGTGACGGCAAAGCCCTTGATCGGACCAGAACCAAAGCTGAACAGCACCAGTGCCGCGATCAACGTGGTGATATTGGCATCGAGAATTGTCGACATGGCACTGCGGTAACCGGCATCAATCGAGTTGATGACGGTTCGACCATTGCGCTGTTCTTCGCGGATACGTTCAAAGATCAGAACGTTGGCATCAACGGCCATACCAACGGTAAGAACGATACCGGCAATACCGGGAAGTGTTAGCGTTGCCTGAAGAACGGACATCACAGCCACGACAAGAATAAGGTTCATCATCAGGGCGATGTCGGCATAGAGACCAAAACGGCCATAACTGATGACCATGAAGGCCACAACGAAGACCAGTCCGAGCACAGCAGCAATTTCACCGGCTTCAACCGAATCCTGACCAAGCCCCGGACCAACAGAACGTTCTTCAAGAATCTGCATCGGTGCAGGCAATGCACCCGCACGTAACAGCAATGAAAGATCATTTGCTTCCTGAACGCTGAACTGGCCGGTGATGATACCGTTACCACCCAGAATTGGTTCGTTGATGCGTGGCGCAGAAATCACCTCGCCATCCAGAACAATCGCCAGCCCGCGCCCCGCATTCTTGCTTGTAATGTCGCCAAATCGTGCACCGCCTGCCGCATCGAAGCGGAACGAAACAACCGGGCGACCATCACTGAAGGTCGGCTGCGAATCAACAAGGTTGTCGCCAGAAACGACCACTCGGCGGTCAATCAGGAATTCCTTGATGCCAGCCGCCTTGTCTGATGCATCTGCAGCAGGAAGGATCATGGTTCCTGGCGGCAAGCCAGTAGCACGTGCGTCAGCAGCTGTTTTTTCGTTATTCACAAGATGGAAATTCATCTTTGCAGTACGACCGAGGATCGCGCGCAAACGTGACGGATCATCAAGCCCCGGCACCTGAACAACAATACGGTTCTCACCCTGACGCTGGATTGATGGCTCAGTCGTCCCAAGCTCGTCAACACGACGGCGGACAACTTCCAAAGACTGCGCGATGGCGCGGTCAATCAGTTCCTTCCGGGCAACTGCGTTATAGGTAACGTGGATGGTGTTGCCTTCGCCGCTCAAGTCTGTGTTCGGCTCCGCAGAACGTGCAATCTCGCGTGCTTTTTCAAAGTCCTCTGGACTAAGAATGGTGATATCCGCACCGTTTGCCGTAGCTTCACGCGGACGGTTCCGAATCTGCTCTTTGCGCAGGTCGGTACGGATCGTGTCTGCCAATGCCTCGTAACGTTCACGCAGAACGCTGTCAGTATCAACTTCGAGCAGCATGTGAGAGCCACCACGAAGATCAAGACCGAGGTTAATCTGTTTTCCGGGCAAATAGCTTGCCTCGGTCGGGAAAGCTCCCGACGGCAGGAAGTTTGGCGCGGCGTAGATTACGCCCAAAGCACACACCAGAAGGACCAGTGCTGCTTTCCATTTTGTAAAATAAAGCATGTGTTCTTTGACCGGATATGTCTGGGTCAACCTTGGTCTGGTTCCAAGGTGCTTGGAACAACGGCTATTTGTGCCGCTTCAGGCCACCGGTAAAATGCAAGAAGGCGGAGCCACTATGCCCCGCCTTGCTTAGCGCGAAGAGATCAATCTTTTTTGGTCTCTTCTTCGTCTTTTTCGTCATCTTTGGCGTCGTTTTTGGCAGGTTCGGTTTTCGACAGAACAGTCGAAACCATGCCGCGTGCCACTTTAACTTTTACGCCTTCGGCAATCTCGACAGACAGCTCGTCATCGCCAACAACCTTGGCAACCGTGCCAATCAGGCCACCAGCAGTGACGATTTTGTCGCCACGGCGGATCGCGCCAAGCATTGCTTTATGTTCTTTCTGTTTTTTCTGCTGAGGACGGATAAGCAGGAAATAGAAAACAACGAAAATCAGGATAAGCGGCGCGAACTGCATAAGTGCGCCTGCACCGTCTGCACCACCAGCGGCCTGAGCGTAAGCCGTCGAAATAAACATTAGGAACTCCTAATTCCTCAGAACAAAAAATATCAACTGCCGGAATATAACGGCGTACAACGCCAAAGCAAGGAAGAACCTGACTTAAAGGATGAAAATTGGCAAACATGTGGTTTCGTTCACGTTGTGCCGACGGATAGGACCGTCAACATTTTGTTCTTTTTCATGCTTGATATGCTAGTTTGCCGACCATCAGTGTCACCAAGAACATTAAACATCCAAGAGGCTTCGATGAGTACGGACTTCGATAAGTTGCTGCCCACACTTGAAAGAATTGCAACCGCACTTGAGCGCATGGCCCCACCAGCGCGCACCGAAAATGATCTGGGCGCGGCAGACGCCTTTGTGTGGCAGGCGGAAACCGGCTATCTCCAGCCGGTTCGCAACGTTAACCGTATTGACATCGAGTTGCTGCAGGGCATCGGTCAACAAAAAGAAATTCTCTATAACAATACCAAACGCTTCGCCGATGGCCTTCCTGCCAATAATGCCCTTTTGTGGGGCGCACGCGGTACAGGGAAAAGCTCCATCGTCAAGGCAATGCATGCCAAAATCAACGCTGAACGACCTGCAGCCCTTGCGCTGGTTGAAATTCATCGCGAAGACATTCCCAGCCTGCCTGAACTGCTTCACATTCTTGAAAAAAGTGGTCGTCGAACCGTTCTGTTCTGTGACGACCTGTCCTTTGACATGCAGGATGAAAGCTATAAATCGCTCAAGGCGGTTCTTGAAGGTGGCATTGAAGGACGCCCCAAGAACGTTATTTTCTATGCGACCTCGAACCGCCGGCATCTGATGGCGCGCGATATGATCGAAAATGAACGTTCAACCGCAATCAATCCATCCGAGGCCGTAGAAGAAAAAGTGTCTTTGTCGGATCGTTTTGGCCTGTGGCTTGGCTTCCACAACATTTCCCAGGATGTCTATTTCGAAATCATCGAAGGCTATGCCAAAGAGTTCAAACTGGACATGCCGATCGAAGAACTCCATGCCCGAGCCAAGGAATGGACCGTCACACGCGGTAGCCGCTCAGGTCGTGTCGCATGGCAGTTCATTCAGGAAATCGCCGGTGAGATGGGTAAATCCCTCGACTAGCCGGATCAAACCTCCGAGCAAAAACAGAAAAACACCCGGACATGACTCCGGGTGTTTTCTTATCTGGAGACCATCACACTTGGTAGATATTTCAGAGGATCGGATGACTTGCGTCCGTTTCTGACTTCAAAATGAAGTTGCGGGAAGGTCACGGCACCGGTTGTACCGACACTCGAAATCCGCTGTCCGCGGGTCACCACATCCCCGCGTGCGACCAGCGGGTTTTCAGTATGAGCATAGGCCGTGACAAAATTATCAGCATGCTTGATCAGGATAAGGTTGCCGAAACCGCGCAACTCGTTACCGACATAGGTCACGACACCGTTCTCTGCAGCAAGAATTGGCGTTCCGCGATTGGCCTGAATATTGATACCATCATTGAACAGACCGCCAGTCCCTGCCCCGTATTTCAGAACAACTTTCCCCTGAACGGGCCAGATAAATCCTTTGCGATCCGCCGGCTCGGCAATCGGGACATTCTTGCGAACATCGCTTCCTTGTCCAGCAACCGGTGTCGGTTTGCTGTCCGTCTTCCAGCTGCGTGCAGAAGCAATTTCACGTTGCGCATCAGCAGCATAGTCGCGCGGCTTAATGCCCGGTGTCGGGATATTTCCACCTTCACGAGGTGCAACGCCCGCTGTCCGTGTTTGGGATGAGGTTCGAGATCGCGGCGTACTTTGTTCCAACGGCACACTCACAACCTGCCTTTGGCCACCGATGGTAACAGTCTTTGTTCTCGGGCTGGATTGGCTCGCCGCCACGACAGTCGAGCTGGAACTGTTAGAATCCTCAGACCAGGCAGGAAGCACCAGACGTTGTCCCGGATAAATGACATACGGCTTTCGAAGATCATTGCGCGACGCAAACCTATTGAAATCGGTCCGATAACGTGTCGCCAGTTGGGATACGGTATCACCCGGCTCAACGGTAATAACGCGCTCGCCGTTTTTTAGCTTAGGCATACTATAGGGGCTGTAACTTGCCCCGTCGCCATAGACAACCGGAACCGGGACAGAATTTAGCAAACAGCCGCCTAACGCCGCGCTTGTCGCACAGACAAGCAGCAGTCGTTTTCCGCGATAAACAGCAAGTTTGACACAATTTTCCATCATGTTTTCGATTGTCAGTGATCAGCCGTTAACAATCGGTAAGCGATTGATGGAATTGTCGTGATTTTCTTTGGCTGTTAGTGGGGTTAGAACTCTTCGGTGCCGGGCAGCATCGGAACAAACCGCACAGGCATCAGCTCGGTAACCTCGACCCCGCTTGGAGTGCGCAAGACACGCAACAAGAGCTGGGTATGAGAGACCTCTCCGACCGGCACGACCATAATCCCCCCAACCGCCAGCTGATCAACCAGCACGGGCGGAACATCCTGAGCAGCAGCCGTTACGATGATACGGTCAAACGGTGCCTGCGCTTTCCAGCCGAGCCCGCCATCCCCGTGCAGGGTAGATATTGTATGAAGACCAAGAGCCCGGAACAGCTCTTCGGCCTGCCGCAAAAGCGGTTTGTGGCGTTCCAGCGTGTAAACACGGCGGGCTAACTTTGCCAAAATTGCGGCCTGGTAACCTGATCCGGTGCCGACTTCAAGAACCTTCATCCGGTCATTAAGCTCAAGGGCCTGTGTCATCAGGGCGACAATATAAGGTTGGGAAATCGTCTGGCCCTTGCTGATTGGCAAGGCGACATTTTCCCAGGCGCGGTTCACGAACGGATCGGCGACAAAAGATTCACGCGGGACCTCGGCCAGCGCACGCAAAACCGCTTCATCATGAATGCCATCATGGCGAAGCGTTTGAAGCAAATCGGCTATTCTGGATTCACGCGTAATGACCGGCTCGTTCACGGAAATGCTTTCGTCAGTTTATCAACAGTCTCGTAATGGGTGAAATCAAGGCTGATCGGGGTCACAGAAATATGCCCCTGCTCGATCACCCGCAGATCGGCATTCGGATCTTCCGGAAGTTCAGAAAGAATGGCACCAATCCAGTAATAAGGTTCCCCGCGCGGGTCATGACGTTCGGCGATATGGTCGCCAATTTTACGCTGCCCCTGCTTGGAAATGCGGACTTTTGCCCCGCCATTTGCTTCATGTTCCGGGAAGTTGACGTTGATCAGAACCCCCTTGGGCCATGAAGCTTTGACCAAGGTAGTTGCAACGTCCTTGAGATATTTCTCGGCAATGGTCCAGTCGATCATGTCGCCGGAAAAATACTGGGAAAATGCGATTGCGGGCACATTGAGCAAGGTTGCTTCCATTGCGGCTGCAACTGTCCCGGAATAGGTCACATCTTCGCCAAGATTGCCGCCACGATTAATTCCGGAAAGGATGATGTCAGGCGGTGTATCGCGCATGACCTGCTGCAGTCCCAAAAGAATGCAGTCGGTCGGCGTTCCATCAACAGCGAAGTGACGTTCATCGCGCTTGTGAATGCGCAAAGGGCGGCGCAGGGTCAAGGAATGCCCTGCACCGCTTTGTTCCATGGAAGGCGCGATCACCCATACATCATCGGAAAATTCCCGCGCAAGCCTTTCAAGCAGCTTGATCCCCGGTGCATCAATGCCGTCATCATTACTGATCAGGATACGTGCGTTGGTCAGATCAATCATGCTGGTCATGCCTTAGCGCGGGTTAATAACCTCGAGGCCGCCCATATAGGGCTTAAGCGCATCGGGTACCCGAATGGAACCATCTGCCTGCTGGTAATTTTCCATCACCGCAATCAGGCAGCGACCAACCGCAAGACCAGATCCATTCAATGTGTGAACGAACTGGGTTTTCTTGTCGCCCGCCGCACGGTAGCGCGCATTCATGCGACGCGCCTGGAAATCGCGGGTGTTCGAGCAAGATGAAATCTCGCGGTAGCGCCCCTGTCCCGGCAGCCAGACTTCGATGTCATATGTCTTGCAGGCCGAAAACCCGATATCGCCAGTGCACAGGATAACCGTACGGTACGGAAGCCCGAGGCGCTCCAGAACGGTTTCGGCACAGCGGGTTTTGCGCGACAGTTCTTCATCAGACTTTTCGGCCTCGACAACCGATACCATCTCAACTTTCGAGAACTGGTGCTGACGGATCATGCCACGAGTATCACGCCCGGCAGAACCGGCCTCAGAGCGGAAACACTGGGTCAGTGCAGTGTAGCGCAGCGGCAATTTGGCCTGATCAATGATCTCGCCTGCGACCTGATTGGTCAGGGTAACTTCCGAGGTCGGAATCAACCAGTAATCATTCGTTGTCTTGAACGAATCTTCGGCGAATTTCGGCAGCTGCCCGGTCCCGAACATAGCCTCGTCACGCACCAGCATTGGCGTGATGGTTTCTTCGTAACCATGTTCATTGGTGTGCAGGTCCAGCATGAACTGCGCAAGAGCACGTTCAAGTTTGGCAAGACCTCCACGCAGGATAACAAACCGCGAGCCCGAAAGTTTGGCAGCGGCCTCAAAGTCCATCATGCCAAGCTTTTCACCGATCTCGAAATGTTCCAGCGGCTGGAAATCAAACGCGCCGGGTGTTCCCCAGCGATTGACCTCAACGTTATCTTCCTCGTCCGCACCGACCGGCACTTCTGGATCGAGAATATTGGGCAATGAGGACAGCAGCAGATCAAGTTGCTCATTCAGAGCAGCCTGCCCGTCTTCAGCATCCTTGATATTGTCCTTGAGCGAGCCCATTTCGGCCATCAGTTCATCGGCATTTTCGCCCTTCTTGCGAAGCATGCCGATTTCACCGGAAATGGTTTTACGGCGCGCCAGCATTTCCTGATGCTCAGTCATGAGCTTGCGGCGCTCGACGTCGATATCCATCAGACGTTCCGCAGTAATTTCCTGCTTGCGCGCAGCCATCGCTGCGTCAAAAGCCTCGGGGTTGTCCCGAATCCATTTAATATCGTGCATAAAACAGCACCCTGTCAGTCAAATATTTGTGGCTTTATACGATGGGGTGAACGCCAGGTCCACCCCACCAAATCAGACGTTTCCGGTTAACAATTCCAACTAGCGCGCGTTATTGAAATCGTCTTCACCATCGCCATTGTCAGAAGGTCCGGACAGTCGAGGAGATTTCTTGTTCTGGTCCCCTGTCAGAGAAGACTGACCATCATCATAGGCAGCTGCTGCGGCCCCCTGATCATCGACATTTTCACCAGAATCCTCTTCGGTTTTGGCAACATCATCGTCTTCCCCTTCATCTTCGTCATCGTCGGCGGCCTGACGCTTTTTGCGTTCGGAAATACGCGCCATGATGATCGAGATTTCATAAAGAATGATGATCGGGATACCCAAACCAACCTGAGAGATAAGGTCAGGCGGTGTAAGGATAGCGGCAAAGACAAACGCAATAACAACCGCATATTTGCGACGCCGTGCCAATCCATCAGCCGTCACGATGCCCGCGCGTGCCATCAAGGTCAGCAGAACCGGTAACTGGAAACACAGACCAAAGGCAAAGATCAGCTTCATCACCAAAGACAGGTATTCACCCACCTTGGCTTCAAGCTGAATGGCAAGCCCGCTATCACCACCAGCATGCTCGAAGCTCAGGAAGAACTTCCAGGCAAGCGGCATAATAAAGTAATAAACAAGAGCCCCACCCAAAAGAAACAGGATCGGGGTCGCAACCAGGAACGGCAAAAATGCCGACCGCTCGTTTTTATAGAGCCCCGGCGCGACAAATGCCCAAAGCTGCCCCAAGAACACAGGTGCAGAAACAAACAGGGCCGCGAAGAACGACACTTTGACATAGGTGAAGAAAACCTCGGTCAACGCAGTGTAAATCATGCGCCGGTCCGGGCCCATCTCGTTGGCCAGAGGCCGCACGAGAAAACCATAGATATCTTCGACGAAATAATAGCAAACAGCAAAGGTGATAAACAAAGCAAGAACCGCCCAGGTCAGACGGTTTCTCAGCTCGATCAGATGTTCCATAATCGGCATCTGTTTGTCATGCGACTGCATGTTCACGCCTGGCTCTCCGGGTGGTCGTTCTTTTTGCTCTCGTTGGCTTTTGACTTGGCGGCAGGCTTGGTTTCGGCTTTGTCAGCGTCACCTTTCGGATCGGATTTTGATTCCGGTTCTTTTACCTTGCTGTCCTTAGCCTTGTCGGTGCTTTTTGGAGCGCCAATGCTTTTATCAAGGAAGTCGGCACCACTGGTCGGCGCACTTGTGACCTGTTTGCGCAGATCATCAAGCTCAGCTTCGCGGATGATATCATCAATGCCACTTTGGAATTCTCGTGCCATTCCGCGCACTTTTTTCCAGTAGCCTGCCAACTTGTATAGAAGATGAGGTAACTCTTTGGGGCCGACGACGAACAAAGCGACGACGGCCACAAGAGCCATTTCGGTCCAGCCGATATCAAACATTTGACACGCCTATCTGAAGGAAATCCGACAGACGATCAGGATTTCACGGAATCCTTGTCTTTGCTCTCGGAAGAAACCGATGCAGAGGTCGTGTTTTCGATGGTCTTGGCCGAAGCGGCCGCATCTTCTTCTTTTTCGTTGATGCCCGCTTTGAAGCTCTTGATGCCTTTGCCCATGTCACCCATCACTTTTGGCAGTTTACCCGCGCCAAAGATGATCAGGACAATCGCAAGGATCAGAACGATTTGCCAAACGCCAATACCCATAACTTCAATCTCCAAAGATCCATTCTGCCTTCCGGCGATGTGCTCGGATAATGGCAGAAAGCCCCCCACTGTGCAATGCGACGGATGGATTAAAAACCGGCACTACTTACATCTGTTGATCATAGTCAATCTGACAGTCCGCCCTGTTTTTCGTCCAAGGAGCAGTTCGTCACATCAGGACATAGGAAACACGAAGGTCATCTCGGGATCAAGCGTTATAGCAACCGATTTCTGATTTAATGTCGAAAACCGCCGCGGGACACGTGCATGGATGTGGAAACCCGACTCAAGCGTTAAATGCATCAGGTTCACCTCGCCCAATGCGCGCACCGCATCAACATTTGCAAGAATGTCATGACCATTGACAGCTTTGCCAATATGAAGCCCCTCAGGGCGCACCAGAACATCGACACTCGTACCGTCAGCATAAGCAACATCTTCAAGTATGCCTACCGGGGTCGAAATGGCACCATTGGCAACAACTGACGGGAAATGGTTCACTTCACCAAAGAACGAAGCCACGAAACGGTTTTGCGGCTCGAAATACAGTTCCTCCGGTGTGCCGTCCTGCATGATTTCACCTTCGTTCATGATGATGATCCGGTCGGCCATATACATGGCTTCTTGCGGGTCATGGGTTACCATAACCGTCGCAATCCCGGCATTTTTCAGCACATGCAAGGTCGTGTCACGCAAATCGGCACGCCGGGCAACATCCAGCCCTGAAAACGGCTCATCAAGCAGCATGATACGTGGTGTAGGTGCCAACGCGCGCGCCAGCGCAATGCGCTGTTGCTGTCCCCCGGAAAGTTCGTGCGGAAAAGCATTCTCGTAATCGGCCATGCCAACCTGCACCAATGCCCTTTTTACAGCAGCGCTACGATCGGCTTCTGTAAAATGGCGCAGTCCGAATGCAATATTCTTTGCGACATTGAGATGCGGGAACAGTGCATAGTCCTGAAACACCATGCCAACGCCGCGCTTTTCCGGCTCCACATAATCACCTGGACGGGCAACAACCTGGTCGCTCACCGAAATTTCCCCGACCTGAAGTTTTTCGAGCCCGGCAGCAAGACGAAGGGCCGTGGTCTTCCCGCAGCCAGACGGTCCCAACAAACAAACAAGTTCCCCGGGGGCGACATCGAAACTGATATCACGCAAAACCCGGTTTTTCCCGAACATATGCGAGACATTCGACATCTTAAGGCCGTCGGTCATTCAAATTCTCTTTTAGCTGCAATGGTCGCGCACCTGCAGGTGCAAATGATTTGCGAAATCTTTCTGAAACTTAAGGTCACCGTGCCTATGATGCAAGAAGATGGATCAATTCAGGTCATCTTCTTCATCAAAAAGCTCATTAGCGGACACTGACTGGCTGTCAAAGTCCCGGTCATCCATCAGGTTCGGATTGTCCGAATAGATTGTTTCATCAAGCTCTTCGAGATTGCGCGTGGTAAGAGCCTCTTCCACGACAGCATCCGCAACCTCGCCATCATCGACCAGATCAGGCAAAACATCGTCATCAGAATTTGCGCCATAGCGGCCCATACCGGGTCTGCTATCAAGAAGTCCCGCAGCCTTGAGATCGGCAAGTCCAGGAAGATCATCGCGATTTTCAAGACCAAAATGATCCAGAAAGTCGTCTGTGGTTGCCCAGAGCACAGGCCGTCCCGGAACACGTTTACGTCCGCGCGGACGGATCCACCGTGCTTCAAGAAGGATATCGAGCGTCCCCTTTGATAGAGCCACACCACGGATTTCCTCGATTTCGGATCGGGTGACCGGTTCGTGGTAGGCAATGATCGCAAGCGTTTCGAGGGTTGCACGCGTCATCTTCTTGGCTTTCTCGACTTCGATATGAAGATCGCCTGCAAGGTCGACCGCCGTCCGGAACGCCCATTTTTCGCCGACACGATTAAGATTGATGCCCCGCGCGGCATATGTTTCCGACAGCGCATTCAAAATGGCTGCGACATCTGTACCCTCGGGCAGACGTGCCGCAATGACGCGTTCACTGACCGGATCGGCCGAGGCAAAAAGCACGGCCTCGACAATACGAATATGCTGAAAATCAATATCAGGCGCGCTTTCGACACCTTCAATTTCAAGCTGTGCGTTATCGCTCATTTATATGCCCCTGCCCCTTAACCCCTGATCAACTCGTCGTCAGACGCGGTTGGCCGCGGCAAATCCCCCTCACGCGGCTTTTGCGGTGAACGCAACAGAATTGGTCCAAATACCTGTTCTTGCAGAATTTCCAGTTCGCCGTCCCGGCACATTTCAAGACTTGCGACGAAATGTGCCGCGAGTGCTGATCGCGCCTTCAGCGGTGATCCCAAGCCGCGCGGCATGAATTCCAGAAGCTTTGTCCAGGTCGGGACCACACGTCGACCAAAAAGATCACGCAGACGCTGAATGGCATCATCCATGGCATACAGGTCGAATGCCTCGATTTCGAGTGTCTTGCTTTCCGATGTCAACATGATGCGCGCATATGACTTCAGAAGATCATATAACGACGCATCATAGACCGACGCCGTCGTCACGCGGACTTCTTCGGGGGCGCCACGCGCAAAGAAATCACGACCAAGGTTTGGGCGTTCAAGAAGCTTTTCACCGGCTGCCTTCATTGCTTCAAGACGTTTAAGCTGGAAGGCAAGAAGTTCAGCCATTTCTTCGGCACTGAGCTCTTCCTCGTCAGTTTCCTGCTTGGGAAGCAACAGTCGCGATTTGAGGTAAGCTAGCCAGGCCGCCATCACCAGATAGTCGGCAGCCAGTTCCAGGCGCAACCCTTGGGCCGTGTTGATGAATTCAAGATACTGTTCTGCCAGATCAAGGATCGAAATCTTGATGATGTCGACCTTCTGGTCTCGTGCCAGTTCAAGCAGAACATCAAGCGGACCTTCGAAACCGTCTAGATCAAGGATCAAACGTTCGGCAAGGCTCGGTCCGTCTTCATCGACCGGCTTCTTGTCGAACACCTCGTCCGGAATTTCCAATTCGAACTGGTCTGCCATATGTCCCCGACTGCCCCCGTCTCGCACTGGAAATCAGGCGAAGATATTCGCCAAGAGTCTTACCAGCCCACCGGCCGGCTCAATCACCAGCCATTGAAAGATCAGCAGGTCAATTCCAAGTTTGGCTGTTACGTAAGGCAGCAAAAAGACCAGACCGATCAAAATGATCATGCCGGTTTTTTCCATGCGCGCCAAGACCCCCGCAACTGGCATCGGAGAAATCGCGGTCAGCACACGCCCGCCATCAAGCGGCGGGATCGGCAGCATGTTGAAAACGGCCAGAATACAGTTAAGCCAGATCGACTGGTTCAACGTTGTTGCCAACCAGTCATTCACTGCTGGCGAAAAATTCGGCAGCCACACCATAAGCAGGATTGATACGATAGCCAGCAACACATTGGTCGCGGGTCCCGCGACAGCCACACCGATAATGCCCAAACGCTGGGGATGAAGGC
The DNA here is from genome assembly GCF_003326795.1 of Thalassospira profundimaris. Classification (GTDB taxonomy): domain Bacteria; phylum Pseudomonadota; class Alphaproteobacteria; order Rhodospirillales; family Thalassospiraceae; genus Thalassospira; species Thalassospira profundimaris_C. The sequence continues at coordinate 89,902 of NZ_JPWI01000016.1, forward strand.
GATGAAAAGCGACCGGAACCGGTTTGGCATAGCCGAAAAGGAACGGCGCATTTGTAACAAGCAGCAATCCGGGTATCAGAACGGTTCCGACCGGATCAATGTGACGGATCGGATTAAGGCTGAGACGTCCCATGCGCTGGGCCGTGTCGTCACCAAACAGCTTTGCCGCAAATCCGTGCGCTGCTTCGTGCAAAGTAACAGCAAACAGAACCGGAATGACCCAGGTCGATGCAGATACGATCAGTTCGATAATATCATTCACGTGTTCGCGCCTTCGGATTGCCAGACCGGTGCAAGTAATTCAGCCAGGCGCAAGCGCCAATCTGCTAACTGCGTAGCAGACGGTACGTCGGTTTTAAAGGCAGCGATCTGGTTGGAAAATGTTTGTGCTCGCACCAAGGCAGCCCCGTTCAACAGTGGCGCCATTGACACGACTTCTTCCATTTCGGTTCGCTTGCCATTGCAGTGAAGTGCAACATCGCACCCTGCCCTCAGACATTCGTGCGTACGGCTGGCGATGGACCCACCAAGTGCCTCCATGGATAGGTCATCGCTGATCAAAAGGTTCTCGAACCCGATTTCGCTGCGAATGACATCATTGATCACGGTTGGCGATACCGTACCAGGACGCTGATCATCAATTGCTGTAAACAGCAAATGCGCAGACATCGCAGCAAGAACATCTTTCATCTGCACAAAAGGCGCAAAATCAAGCCGTGACAATTCCGCACGCGAGGCAGAAACGACCGGAAGATCCTTGTGACTGTCGACCGAAGCACGACCATGCCCGGGAATATGCTTGATAACAGGGGCAATACCACCGTCAAGCAGACCGGCGGCAACCGCACTTGCCAGCATAACAACCTTCTGAACATCGGCACCATATGACCGGTCACCGACAACGTCACTCATCCCCGGAAATCTCAAATCCAGAACCGGCGCACAGGTTGTATTGAAACCGGCCTCACGCAAATCCATCGCCATCAGACGTGCATTGATATAGGCGGCTTCGCGGGCATCTTCCGGGTTTGAGTCAAACAACTCGCCAAAAACGCCAGCTGCCGGGATTTTGCGCCAATGCGGCGGCTTGAGCCGCATCACACGTCCGCCTTCCTGGTCAACAAAGATCGGAACGTTGCTGTTGCCCACCGTTTCGCGAAGTGACGCGGTCAGTGCGCGAACCTGAGTACGGTCTTCGACATTTCGTGCAAAGAGAATGAAGCCATAAGGGTCGGCTTCGCGAAAGAAGCCCTTTTCCCAATTACTCAATTCTGTCCCAGCAACACCCAAAATACAGGCGCGCGGCTTTTTGACTTCAAGGCCGGACAATGAGGCACCCCACATTGCGTTGTTTCAGATCACTACACAGCTTTTCGGCCGCAGCTGAATCGGCCAAAGGCCCCGCCTGCAAACGATAGAACACGCCCTTGTCCCCAAGGTCGGTGCGCTGTACGAACATCTGAAGAGTACCAAGCAAGTCATTGTTTTTCGACGATAATCTTTTCCATTCTGCCGAAGCACCACTTTCATCCCGAACGGACGCCAGCTGGATACGGAAATCATTCATCGAAACCGCCGATGACGGCACCGTTTCCGGCACCGCCGCAGGCTTTGCGCTTTTTGCTTCGGCTTCACGTTCAGCAATAGCTGCCAAAGCCTTTTCGGCATCTGTCAGTTCCGGCTCATTGATTGCCGGAGCACTTACAGCTGATGACGGTTCTACCGTGGCAGCTTCACTTGCATCCGGTGAAACCGATGCGGCTGCTTGGGCAGAGTTCTCTGCAACTGCCGCCGCATCTGGCGATTTGGGAGTTCTGGCTACTTCCGGGGCACGTGGCATATCAGGAAGTTCCTGCAACACCACATTGGCATCCGGATCAACATCATTGAGCTGATCATAAACAGTGGTATTGCGATGCGGGACTTCCATTCCGCCGGGATCATCGGGCCGCAACTTGATCGGAGCCGGGTCTGGCAACAGGATTGGCAGTTTGCCGTCATCCTGAATCGGTTGTCCCTGATTATAAAACCAGTAACCTGCGCCACCCAGACCGCCAATGACGACAGCCAGACCGAAGAATACGGTTATCGCACCTTTTAGCATGCTTTTGCGCGCGGGCTTTTCAGCCGGAAACTGTTCTGCGCGTTCGGCATGAAGGCCACGGCCGTATTCTTCGTTCATATCTTACATCTCCTCGACAGGCTTGACGCCAAGCACCTCAAGACCCGATGCGATTACGGTCGCAACTGCACGGATCATCGCAAGACGTGCCAGCGTAGCATCAAGATCATCGGCAACGATGAACCGCAATGCGGTGTTGTCACGTCCCTTGTTCCACAATGCATGGAATTCTGCTGCAATTTCTGTCAGGAAAAAGGCAATACGATGTGGTTCGTGAGCAATGGCAGCCTGTTCAACGATACGCGGCCATTCAGCCATACGACGAACCAGAAGTTTTTCTTCTTCGGTTGAAAGCTGGCTCAGGTCGGCACCCGACAGAGTGGCATCCGAGAAATCCTGCCCGGGGAAGGCTTCAGCAGCCTGACGGAAGACAGAATTGACGCGTGCATGCGCATATTGAACATAAAAGACAGGGTTGTCTTTGGACTGCTCGGTAACCTTGGCAAAATCGAATTCAAGTGCGGCGTCGTTCTTGCGGGTCAGCATGATGAAACGCACAACATCCTTGCCGACACGTTCAACCACGTCACGCAGCGTCACGAAGGTTCCAGCGCGTTTTGACATTTTGACCGGTTCGCCATTGTCAAACAGGCTGACCAGCTGACACAGTTTGACATCAAGGTCGCCCTCGCCACCCGTGATCGCCTTGGTAGCCGCTTTCATGCGTTTGACATAGCCACCATGATCGGCACCAAAAATGTCGATCATCAGATTAAAGCCGCGCTCGTATTTATCGAAGTGATACGCGATGTCCGACGCAAAATAGGTCCAGCTGCCATCCGATTTTTTCAACGGACGGTCAACATCGTCACCAAACTCGGTGGCACGGAACAGGGTTTGCGGGCGCGGTTCCCAGTCATCGGGCTTTTTGCCCTTTGGCGGTTCGAGAACACCGACATAGATATCGCCTTTTTTCTCAAGATGCTCGAAAGCCGACTGAACCTTGCCAGCCTTTACCAGACCATCTTCAGACGTGAAGACGTCGTGAGACACACCAAGAAGGCGAAGGTCTTCCTTGATCAGTGCCATCATTTCGACGATGGCAAAGCTACGGAATTCTTCAAGCCATTCTTCTTCGGCGGCGTTCACCCATTTATTGCCATCGCGCTCGGCCATTTTATTGCCCGGCTCGACAAGATAGTCGCCCGGATAAAGGCCCTGCGGAATATCGCCAATATCTTCGCCAAGTGCCTCGCGGTAACGCATATGAAGCGACCGTGCAAGAACATCGACCTGCGCGCCAGCATCATTGGTGTAATATTCTTTGGTGACAGCATAGCCGGCCTTGGCAAGCAGGTTGGCAAGAACATCGCCAACAACCGCCCCACGGCAATGGCCGACATGCATCGGACCGGTCGGGTTGGCCGAAACATATTCAACGTTGATCTTTTCGCCCTTGCCAAGATCGCTTTCGCCATATGCTGTGCCGACTTCAAGAACCTTGGAAACCTGTGACAGCCAGAAACGGTCAGCCATGCGCAGATTGATAAAGCCGGGCCCTGCGATCTCGACATTGTCGATGTGATCAAGCAGACGCAGTTTTTCAGCAAGCTTTTCGGCAAGATCGCGTGGTTTCATGCCCGCGGCCTTGGACAACAACATGGCGGCATTGGTTGCGGCATCGCCATGAGACGCATCGCGCGGCGGCTCTACCGTCACGCGTGAGGTGTCTATACCGGCAGGAAGAACCCCATCTTTCTCAAGGCCGAGAATCTGGCTCTCGATGTCGCTTTTCAACAGGCTGAAAACATTCATGACTTTGAACTTTGCATTTTTTTGGTTCTGGTCCGCTGGACCATTTGACAGGGGCTTGTTTTGAGCCATTTCGTTCCAAAACGCAAGTCACCCTTGTCTGGAGTGATTACAGGTTTTGACATTTCAGCCATGCGCGCTAAATAGTGACTTAAATACTGCGATCTGACCGTGCTATCATAACGCCAAGGATCGGAACTACTCCCGTCAGCATTCTGGCGGGTTTGAGACCAAGGAGTGTTGAATGACCGAAGCTTCACGGCAAGTTCAAATGACCGAAAGTGCTGCGAAACGCATCCAGGAACTGATCGCAAGCGAAGGCGCTGCGAACACAATGCTGCGTCTGCAGGTTTCAGGTGGTGGATGCAGTGGTTTTCAGTACGAGTTTTCACTGGACTCTGACACCACTGATGAAGACTGCATTTTCGAAAATCACGGCGCGAAAATGGTAATTGACGAGGTATCCCTTGATCTTCTGGGCGGTGCCGAGATCGATTTCGTACGTGAAATGGTTGGATCTGCTTTCCGCGTGAATAACCCGAATGCCACATCGTCATGTGGCTGCGGATCAAGTTTCTCGATTTGATCCGGATCGGAAAAACGATTTATAAAACGGGGTCCGTTACTTTCGGACCCCGTTTTGTTTGATCAGAACGACCTTAAACACAAAAAATCCGAGGCCCGAATGAAAATCGCCACCTGGAACGTCAACTCGATCAAGGCCCGCCTGCCCAACATTCTTGAATGGTTGCGTGAGGCGAAACCAGATGTTGTCCTGTTGCAGGAAACCAAGACCGTTGATGAAGCATTTCCGGCGATGGAAATCGAGGATCTCGGTTACAACATCGCGATACATGGCCAGAAAACCTATAACGGTGTTGCCATCCTCTCGAAATTCCCGATTGAGGATGTCGAACGCGGTCTGCCTGGAAATAACGACGATGAACAGGCGCGCTATATCGAAGCAACAATCTGCTCAACCACCCCGGTACGGGTCGCATCGATCTATGTTCCGATGGGTACAGCCGTTGGCGATGAAAAGTTTGATTACAAACTGAACTTTCTTGATCGCCTGATCACCCGTTTTGAGAAAATTCATGCCAGCGGTGAAGCCGCTGTTATGGGCGGCGATTATAACATCGCACCGGATGATTCCGACGTTTACGATCCGATCAAACTGCATGAAACCGTTCTTTGCACAACGGTCGAACGCAAACGCCTGCGCACGATGCTCAATATGGGCTTTACCGATGCCTTCCGCACCTTCAATCCAAAAGGCCATCAATATAGCTGGTGGGATTACCGTGCTGGCGCCTGGAACAAGGATAATGGTCTTCGCATTGATCATCTTTTGCTGACCCCGGCGGCGGCAGATCGTTTGAGTGCTTCGGACATTGATCGCGACCCGCGCGGCAAGGAAAAAGCATCCGATCACACCCCGGTCTGGTGCATGATCGACGATTGATCCATGAAACATAACCGGATCAAAAAAAACAAAGGGCAGCGCTCAAAACGCTGCCCTTTCTCATATCTGGTCTATGGACCGGAACTCTTATTCTGCAGCCTGCTGCATCACTGTCCGATAGGCAACAATGTCCTCGATACTAATAACAACCATGTCATGGTTCTGGGCATAGGTAATCAGTTCAGGCAAACGCGCCATTGTGCCATCCGGGTTGGTTACCTCGCACAACACGCCAGCCGGTTTGAAGCCTGCAAGACGCATCAGATCAACAGTACCTTCGGTATGGCCGCGACGCTCCAGAACACCGCCCGCACGGGCACGCAGCGGGAAGACATGCCCAGGACGGGCAAGATCAGACGGCTTTGCGTCATCTGCAATCGCCGTTTTGACCGTTGTGACCCGGTCAGCAGCCGAAACACCGGTCGTGACGCCAACCTTGGCTTCGATGGTGACGGTAAAGCCGGTCCCCATGCTTGACGTGTTGGTTGCGACCATGGGGGGGAGATCAAGCGCAGTTGCTTTTTCATCGGTCAGGCAGAGGCATACAATGCCACTGCAATCACGAATTAGCATCGCCATCTGTTCATTGGTAAGTTTTTCTGCGGAGAAAATCAGATCGCCTTCATTTTCGCGATCTTCATCATCAACAACCAGAACCCCCTTACCTTGGCGCAGATCAGCAAGTGCACGTTCCATACGCGCATGCGGATCGCCAAAGATCGAAAGACCTGATTGTGGTTCAACACTCTGATTCATAACCGTCCTCTACGGATGGGGCTTACGAACCAGGGCAAACAAAGAAAGGCCCGCTTTGCAGCAGAATTGCCACATGGCGGTCGTAGGCAGACGTCAAAACAGTCACGCCAATGCGTTCTTGTCCTGAACGTCACGCTTTATCCTCTCCCATCCGGACTATTACCGTCGGCCCCGGAGTTACACCGGATCTGCTGACCCCAAAGATCGCGAAATCTTCGGGCGCTCGCGGGCTTCCCAGATATCTGGGTTACCGCCGGTCGGGATTTGCACCCTGCCCTGAGAATAAGCGCCGTGTTTTAACGACATAGCCGATCATAATTGATCAACTGTGCGCACTTTAAGAAAGCACCACACACTTGTCAAACATCTAAAAAACGAAGAAAACCTTTGGTTTAAACCTCGGAAAGACGTTTGCCGTTTCGAAAGTGGAACTCGCATCCGTTCTTGCGTGCTTCACGTGGTGCCCACTGACAAACAGCACATCTTTTATCAGTCGAACGGCGCTTGGATTTGCATTCCCGATGAAGATAAGTCCCCATCATCGCATCGATGTAACTACCCTGAAAGACTTCAACGCCCAGACTGCGCCCCATGCGAAGGGCCGTGCGACTGTCGCAACGTGTCAGAATGAGGCTGTTTTCAACAAACAGGTTGGCAAATTCACGAAGCCGTTCGGCAACTTCGGTCCGGCGCGATCCTATGATGTTCTGATCCCAGATCACCTTGATAAAATCGACATTCATCTTGCGTGGAGATAGGAACTCCAGCGCGGGCAATGTTATCCGGTCCAAACCAACCTGAATTCCGGAAGAATGCAGAAATTCGCATGCATCTTCGAACTCCCACCAGTTTGCAATCGCATTTTCCATTGAGAACTCGATAGCAAGGTTCTGAACAAGTTTTCCGTCATCGTGATTGATAAATTCAGCGAACGTGTCGCTTAAAACGGTTTGTACCTGCATGTTCAGATGAAGCCGATCCGGCAGAATGGACGGTGCAATTGATCGGGTAACTTCCATGACCTTTTCATCGAGCACCCTTGATAGAATCTCAAGTTCGCCGGGCCCTTCAAGAAGGAAGCTCGCAAGATGATGCTGACGCAGGTAATCAAGGGAACAATAGATTTCATGTCCCAGAACCTGACGACGGGTGTCGTCGAAACTCAGAATTGCCTGACGGCGACAGGAATCAAAAACTGCGTCGGTCGTAATGGCGCCGCGCAGCATCTCGGCCATATCGAACCGTTCCCAGTTCTCACCCATCATGCGTGCCGAAACCGGAAGACCAAACAGCTTGCCCAATCGTTCGTCGTCATCGGGCCATTTGAAACGGTTCCAGAGATTGGTCGGGATGCTTCCCAACCCCTGACGGTCAATTACTTCTTCGAGCGTTTCACGAACATGATCAACAAAGTTGGAATCGTCCTCGGCCCACTTCCCGCCACGCACGCACGCCAGCATTCCGTTTTCAAGACGATATATCTGGGTGTTTTCAGGAAGGTAGTGGAAAGCATCGCGGGTGATTGCCTGATAATCCTCGGCACCAAGACGCAGTTCAGGCGGGATATTAAGGATACCCATATGCGGCGTTTTACCATTGGCAGCATGCTTCCGCAGGCTTTCGATAAAACGGTTAAGGGTCAATGCGGGTTTCGTCATAAGGGCAGTCATAGGCAGTCCTGCAACAGGTCACTGCCTATGAATATGTATTCGACAGTGTTAATTTACCCTAAACAACTATACCTTCGCATAGCGAAGTTTCCACCATTTGAGCAAGTTCGGCAAAGAAAGTCATCGCCGGAACACCGATCACAAGACCATCTACCTTATCAACAATGCGAAGCCCCTGAAGAGCGTTTGCTGTGAAAACCGCATCAAGTTCCTTAAGCATCTCGGGTGTTTTGGGTTCAAAGTCCACTTCCCGGCCGGTTTCCTCGGCCCACCCAAGGACAAAGCCGCGGGCGAGGCCACAGAGAATTCCGGTATCTTCATCGGGTGTCCACAAAGTATCCCCTTTAATGCCAAAGATATTGGCAGCCGTTGTTTCCGCGACATTACCATCAGCAGAAAGAATGATCGCGTCATCTCCACGGTAGGAATGAGCTTCCTGTTTGGCTGCTATGTTATCAAGGTAATTGATGCTCTTGATACCGCCTGCAACAGAATTGGCATTACGTCGCACTTTCTGGGACGTGAAAAGCTTAAGTCCGACACCAGGATCAACAGGCTCAAACGGAGAAACCGTTATCAGAATGGTCGGATCCGGATCAGCAGGCGGCAGCAAACCACGCTCGCCCGAACCACGCGATACGGTCAGACGGACAACGGCATCCTTGCGACGAACCTGTTCAAACAGGGTCGCAACGATCTCGGCAACGTCTTTGGTTGCTGGTAGAAGATCAAGCGGGAACTCTATCTGCTCGGCATGGAAGTCAAGGCGTTCCATATGCGCATCAAGCCAGGCAATTTTGCCTTCGTGGGCGCGCATGGTTTCAAAGAACCCGTCGCCAAGCAAGAAGCCTCTATCCGTTACCGGAATAGACGCTGCGTCCAGATCACGAAAGCTGCCATTCATCCATACCTGCATCATGCCGTCCCTTCTGTCTTTATGTGCTTTTCAGGAAGAAGCCCGTTTCAGGAAGTTTTCCAACAAGTCGTGCCCCTGCTCCGTCAAAACCGCTTCCGGGTGAAACTGTACACCAAAGATTGGAAGCTCTTTATGCGCAAACGCCATAATTTCCCCTTCGGGTCCGCGCGCAAGTTCGATCAAACTTCCATCCTCGGGCAACTCAACAATTAAGGAGTGATAACGCGTTACTTGCAAAGGATTTTTTAATCCCGCGAACAAATCTGTGCCACTATGGTCAATCTCGGAGGTCATGCCATGCACCGGACGCTTGGCGCGCTTGACCACACCGCCAAAAACCTGCGCGATTACCTGATGCCCAAGGCAAACGCCAAGCATCGGATATTCCGTTCTGAGCTCTTCAACCAGAGCAAGACTGTTTCCCGCGTCATCGGGGCCACATGGGCCGGGAGAAAAGATGATTGCATCGGGATCAAGCTTGCGGACCTGTTCCGAGCCGATTTCATCATTGCGGACCACGATGACACTATGACCTAGCTCTTCGATATACCGGGCAAGATTGAAGACAAAGGAGTCATAATTATCAATAAGCAAGATCACGGTACGACCTCTTCCGCGTCAATACCGAACAGCTCGAACATCTTGGTCGCCTTGACCAGCGTTTCTTCATATTCAAGGGCCGGGTTACTGTCTGCGACAATTCCGCCGCCAACGTTAAAGGCCATACGACCACCGTTCACACAAAGAGACCGAATGGCAATGTTGGTATCCATGGAACCGTCAAAGCCGATAAAGCCAATTGCTCCGCAATAGGCGCCGCGTGTTGTCTTCTCAAGTTCTGTTATGATTTCCATGGCCCGAATTTTGGGCGCACCCGTAATGGATCCCCCCGGAAAACTGGCCTTCAAAAGATCAACTGCCGTTTTTCCGTCGCGCAGTTCACCTGTTACTGTCGACACGAGATGATGAACATTGGCATAGCTTTCCAGCGCACAGATTGCCGGTGTATTGACCGAATGCGGTTTGCAGACCTTGGAGAGGTCATTTCGCAAAAGATCAACAATCATAATATTTTCTGCGCGATCTTTCGGTGAAAGCATTAATTCTTGCGCAAGTTCGGCATCGCTTAGCGGCGTCTCTCCACGGGGCCTTGTACCTTTGATCGGTCTGGTTTCAACCTGTCCGTCCGAAACTTTCAAAAACCGTTCTGGCGAGTTTGACAGAACCGCAAATTCACCGAAATTCAGAAACGCACCAAACGGCGCGGAACTGATATCTCGCAGACGCCGATACAGCCCAAAACGATCCGGCACAGCATCTCGTGAATATTCAGCCCGAATGCTTTGCGATAAATTTGCCTGAAAAATGTCACCGCCAAAGATGTAATCGATGACTTTTTGAACTTCGATTTCGAACTCAGAACGACCAAAATTTGACCGCCATGGTTGAATGCTTGGCGAGTGTGGAGCGGACGGCACCTCAAGAAGCGGTCTGGCAAGACGCAGATACTTTCGCAGCAAGTTCATCCGGTCTGTGGCACGCTGTTCGCGCGCCTTTCCGAAACGTTCGGGCATCCCCGTCGAGATCAGCCACATCTTGCGGTCATTCTGATCAAAGGCGATCACCAGATCATAAATACCGACCGCCATATCAGGCATGGCAAGCCAGTCTTCTGCCACGCGCGGCAGCGTTTCGGTCTGATGTGCCAATTCATAGCCGAAATAGCCGACAGCTCCGCCCTGAAATGGTGGCAGATCAGTCCGGCGCCGTTGCGGGTAGCGCGACAACAGATCGCCAAGAACTTCAAACGGATTTCCCGGGAACGGGAAACCATCCAGTGTCACCTGACCATTTTTTGACGTCAGTTTGTGTAATGGCGAAACAACAATGTAGGAAAATCGATCCCGGTCGCCGGAATCAAGAAAATGACTGTCGGCAAAGGGGGCAAAGGCACCATAAGCATCGACCGGCTCAATATAGGGACATTCTTCTATCAGCATTCAGCGGCGCATTCTTGCGGGAGATACAATTCTCCCCGGTAAGATACAGGGAAGCATTTTTGGCACAAGGCAGGAGACGAAAAATCTACGCGATTCTTCGGGGCTACGGTAAAAAATATTCTTACAGTTGCAACCTTGCCCGGCTTGCCAAAGAAAAAGGCCAACCTTCACAGGTTGGCCTTTTATTCAGAGGACAAAGATCCGATTACATCGCAGCAATACGGTCATAAGCCTCGGTAAGTTTCGCCAGAGTGTCGCGGGCTTCCTCAAGCTTGGCTTTTTCAGTCGCCACAATATGCTCAGGCGCGCGACTGACAAATTTCTCGTTCGAAAGCTTGCCTTCCTGTGCCTTGATATATTTGGTCTTGTCCTGCATTTCCTTTTCAAGACGCGACTTCTCAGCAGCGACGTCAATGAAGTCGGCAACAGAAACAAAGACGGCCACACCGTCAACAACGGCCTGAATGGCCCCCTTGGCGATCGCTTCGACATCGCCCTGCCCCTTGAAGCCGATTTCAGCAACACGTGCCAGACGCTTGACTTGCGCTTCCTGCGCCGAAACAGCGGCTTTCATCGCGTCAGTCGCATCAACCAGATAGATCGGGACTTCGGCGGCTGGCGGCACATTCATCTCGGAACGAACGCCACGGATATCACCAATCAGGCGGATTGCCAGATCAATCTCGGCCTCGGCACTACGATCAATCAGGGCATCGTCAAACTTCGGATAACTTTCCGAGATCAGCATCTTGCTGCGATTATCGGAAATCTGTTCCCAGAGTTCTTCGGTGATGTAAGGCATGACCGGGTGCAAGATCAGAAGAATCTGGTCAAGAACCCAAGCGGTTACGGCGCGAATCTCTGCCTTGACTTCTTCGTCCTGGCCCATCAGAACCGGTTTTGCCAGTTCCAGATACCAGTCACAGAATGAGCCCCAAACGAACTGATAGGCACCACTTGCGGCATCATTGAAACGATAGGTTTCAATCCCCGTTCCGACGGCCTTGGCAGCCTCGACAGTTTTGCCAACGATCCAGCGTGCGAGTGTGGATTTGACGTTTGCAGGATCAAAACCATCAACCGGCTTGCATTCGTTCATTTCCGCGAAACGCGCAGCGTTCCAGAGCTTGGTCGCAAAATTGCGATACCCCTCAACCCGCGAAGCAGCAAGCTTGATGTCACGTCCCTGCGCTGCAAGTGCGGTCAGGGTAAAGCGCAATGCATCACAGCCATATTCGTCAATGATTTCCAAAGGATCGATTACGTTCCCCTTGGATTTCGACATCTTCTGACCGTTCTCGTCACGAACCAGAGCATGGATATAGATATCCTTGAACGGAATTTTCCCGTCCATGAAATGCATACCCATCATGATCATACGGGCAACCCAGAAGAAGATGATGTCAAAGCCGGTAACCAGAACATCGCCCGGATAGTATTTATCAAGCTCGGGCGTCTTATCCGGCCAGCCAAGGGTCGAATACGGCCACAGAGCAGAAGAGAACCAGGTATCCAGAACATCGGTTTCCTGGGTCAGTTCAACGTCCTTACCGTAATGCGCTTTTGCCGCGGCAATTGCTTCTTCCTCGGTTTCCTCAACGAAGATTTCGCCATCCGGCGCAAACCATGCCGGGATACGATGTCCCCACCAAAGTTGACGGGAAATGCACCAAGGCTGGATGTTGCGCATCCATTCGAAATAGGTGTTTTCCCAGTTTTTCGGCACAAAGCGAATGCGACCGTCTTCGACGGCTTCGGTTGCCGGCTTTGCCAGCACTTCGGCATTAACGAACCACTGATCGGTCAGGTAAGGCTCGATAACAACGTTCGAACGGTCGCCATATGGCACCATATGAACAGTGTCTTCGATTTTCTCAAGCAAGCCAAGCTCGTCCATCTTGGCGATGATCTGTTTGCGTGCTTCGAAACGATCAAGCCCCCGGTATTCTTCCGGTGCATTTTCGTTAATGCAGGCGTGATCGTCCATGATGTTGATCTTTTCAAGATCAGCACGTTTGCCGACTTCAAAGTCGTTGAAATCATGGGCCGGAGTGATTTTGACCGCGCCAGACCCTTTTTCCGGATCGGCATATTCATCGGCAACGATCTGGATGCGGCGACCAACGATCGGCAGAATGCAATACTTGCCAATCAGGTCCTTGTAGCGCTCATCATCGGGATGAACCGCAACACCGGTATCGCCAAGCATGGTTTCCGGACGAGTGGTTGCAACGGTGATGAATTCTCCTTCACGACCTTCGATCGGGTATTTGAAATGCCAGTAATGGCCTTTGACTTCTTTCTGGACAACTTCAAGATCTGAAATCGCAGTCAGAAGCTTCGGATCCCAGTTCACCAGACGCTTGTCGCGATAAATGAGGCCCTGTTTATGAAGGGTAACGAAAACCTTGCGAACAGCGGCAGAAAGGCCTTCGTCCATGGTAAAACGTTCACGCGCCCAGTCAGGCGAAGCCCCAAGGCGACGCAACTGGTTGGTGATTGTACCACCGGATTTTTCTTTCCATTCCCAGACCTTTTCAACGAACTTCTCGCGGCCAAGATCATGGCGCGTCACATTCTGTTCGCCAAGCTGGCGCTCAACCACCATCTGGGTGGCGATACCGGCATGGTCGGTTCCGGGTTGCCACAGGGTGTCCTTCCCATTCATGCGGTTATAACGGATAAGGATATCCTGAAGCGTAAAAGTCAGCGCATGCCCCATATGGAGGCTGCCGGTCACGTTGGGCGGCGGCATCATGATGACATAGGGATCGGCACCTGATGCCGTATCGCAGGCAAACGCCCCCGACTTTTCCCATTTATCGTAAAGTCTGCCTTCAACGTCGGCCGGGCTGTAAGTCTTCTCCAACATGGTCTTTTGATCCGCTGCGGGTTTAATCATTCATACAAAGAAAAAAGCGGCGCACCAAGGGCGCGCCGCTTTAAATCAACTATCGGCTCGCCTACAGGTCTTCGGCGCGGTTCACAATCCGCTCGATTTCCTTCTTCACAAGGCGTTCGATCATATAGGGTAGGTTTTCGTCAAGCCATTCCTTAAGCAGCGGACGCAGCATATCGCGCACCAGATCCTCAAGGGTCGCATGACCGGCATTAACGCCAAGGGCAACAGCACGTTTCTTTGCAACGGCTTGTGCCAATTCCGAGATGGTGCCGGTCGCCGACGATTCCGTCATATTCGAAATCAGCGGTTCGTCATCATCGTCATCATAAAGAGCTGGCATTGCCGGTTCTGGCTCGGGCTCAGGCTCTTCGAATTCGTCTTCGAATGGCTCGGGCTCGTCTTCAAGCGGAGTCTCGTCGAAATCGAGCATATCGTCGAGATCAAGCTCCTCCTCGGGCTCGTCGAGTTCGAGTTCTTCGGGTTCATCGTCAAACTCAAGTTCTTCGGGTTCTTCATCAAGAACGAGTTCGTCGATTTCTTCTTCCGGTTCGGGTTCGGGTTCCGGTTCCGGCTCTGGTTCCGGCATCGGTTCGGGTTCAGGAGCGGCTTCCTGTTTTTCTTCATCCCCCTCATCAGCAAGAATTTTGCGGATGGACTGGAGGATGTCCTCCATTGAAGGTTCTTGTTGCCCGTCACTCATAATTAAATTTCCGCACTAGTGTCATTTAACCAGACCGATCCGAAAGTTTGTTCAGGACAGGATGCCAGACACCCTGTCCTGAAAACACATCAGGTCAGTCTGTTCCCCACCACTGGTCCTTGACTTTATTGTAGTTGGACTCAGTGTCGTAAATTTCGACTGGCAAGCCAAGGACTTGGGCATTAAGAGCACCCATCGCCGCCTTGACCTGGAATTCTGCAACCGCCGCATCACGACGCGAACCGACAAGGTCCACACGGGCCTGCAAAAGTTCCTGCTCCTGATCAAGAACATCAAGAACAGTACGCGAACCGACAGATGCTTCTCGTTGAACACCATCCAACGCAACTTCTGCCGACGATACCTGTGCCTGCTGCGATTCGATACTCGCCCGCGCAGTTACAAGGGTTTCCCATGCACTGGTGGCATTCTCAATCACAGCACGGCGTGCTTCATCAACCTGAATGCGCGCCTGACCTGCGGTCTGCTTGGCAGCTCGAACACCGGAATAAACTGCGCCCTGCTGGTACAGTGGCACAGAAACGGATGCGATTATATCAGCGCTGTCGGCCGTAAAATCCTCGGTCGACCCTTCATGCGCCCGTTCAACACCAGCTGAAAGACTAACTTCCGGGTAAAGCGACCCTTCATTCAGACGAATATCAGACTGGGCTGCCTGTTCGGTGTATTGCGCCTGCAGAACATCAGGATGTTGACCCTGTGCAATCGACAAAACATCCGTAACACTGGTTGGAAGACCGGCAAGCGGGTTGGGAATTTCAAGGTTGCTTGGTGGATTACCAACCAGACGCTCATATTGTGCGCGTGTATTTGCCAGCGCCCCCTGTGCCGAAATCAAGTCTGCTTTCGCACCAGCAAGGCGGGCTTCTGCCTGCGAGACGTCGGTACGGGTCACTTCACCAACCGCAAAACGATCCCGGGTTGCTTCAAGCTGACGCTCAAGCACGCGAACGTTGTTCTGGTTCAGTTCAACAACGGCAGTATCACGCAATACATTGAAATACGACGTCGCAACTTGCAACATCACATCCTGTTCTGTGGAACGCAGGGATGCGCGCGCTGCCTGAATGCGTGCTTCTGCACGTTCTGTCTGCGCGGTTGTACGGCCACCACGATAGAGCGGCTGGGTCACGTTCAAGCCGACAGTATAAGGCGTAAGGCTGTTGTCGGTATTTGTCCCGTTGACTTCCGTGTTGTTTTCACGGAGACCGGCATCACCAGTTAATGTAACACTCGGGCGCCAGTTTGACAGTGCAGCCGAAATCTCTTCGTCTGTCGAGCGCAACGATGCGCGCCCGGCTTCGAGTGTCGGGTTGCTCTGATATGCCTTAATAAGAGCGTCCTCAAGACTTTCCGCAGATGCGCCACCGGCAACCATTCCTCCGGTTGCAAGGATACTGCAGGTCAGCAAGAACCGTTTTAACATTTATCTACCCTTGTAAAATCCTACACCAAGTCCCGACCCCGGCGCAGTTTCACTCATGGTAACGACGGAAACAAAATTTTCCAACAAAAGAGGCATTTGGAAGCCAAAAAAGTATTTTGCCCGCTTTCTGATCGTTACATCGTTTAATCGTAGCGCATCATATCTGGCGCAATTTGACGCGCCCAGATATCTATACCGCCTGTAACATTAAAAACATCTTTAAATCCATATTCTTCAAGGAAAATCCCTGCATGACGACTGCGAACGCCATGATGGCAGATAACGGCAAGCGGCATGTCTTGCGGCAGCTCATCCAGCCTGCCGTGCAATTCCGATAATGGAATATGCACAGATTCCCTGATCATACAGATTTCAACTTCCCAGTCTTCGCGCACATCCAAAAGAACGATTGGCAATTTTTGTTCAAGGATTTTAGCCAACTCCTGGCATGCAAGTTCCCTAACCATGAAATCCTGACAATCGCGATGAGCACAAAAAGAATTGCCCGGATGGTTCCGGGCAATTCGTCAGATTAAAATACAAAGCTTTCCGCCGGCTCAAAGCCCGGCAGGTATGGAATGTTTGCATCAAACAGATCGCGATGACCAATGACGCCATTTTCACGTTCATAAAGCTTGGCAACACCGACCTTGCCAGCCTCTCTTACAACGGCGAGCAAACGACCACCTTCTGCGATCTGATCCAGAATGGCGGCGGGTACTTCGCAAACTGCACCATCGAAGATGATTACATTATAAGGTGCCTGCTTGGCGTAGCCGGCAGCCAGTTCACCTTCGACAACGATAACATTGTCATAGTTGACTTTCTGGAAGGCTGCTTCGGCAGCACTCGCCATTTCCTTGTTGCTTTCTACAGCAACAACGGTTTCTGCGACGCGCGAAATCAGCGCACTGCCATAACCAAAGCCCGCACCAATCACCAAAGCAACATCTGCCTCAGCGATCTCGGCACTTTGCATCAAGCGCGCAATCACCATCGGCTCCATCGCGAAGCGACCATCACCAACCGGAATATCTTCATCAATATAGGCAATGCCGCGTTTGCCTTCGGGCAGGAACAGTTCGCGCGGAACTTCCTCCATCGCAGCGATGACCAGCGGATCGGTAACCTTGTTGGTCCGAACCTGATTTTCCACCATGTTATGGCGCGCGATTTGGTAATCCATGATTATCTGACCTGAAAATTCTCGCGAGAAACTCTCCGCTTCCTGTTTGATCGTTGTCAAACGCGGTCACGGCAATTGCCCTGTTTATAGTTGCCACATAAGCAACTGACAACAACGGATCAACTCCAACCTGCTCTTTGAGCGCGTTTTTCCGCCAATTTTTACAGAAACAGAAGGCGCGCCCCTACGGTTCAAAGATTTTTTGAAACCGGCACATGATTTTTTGATCTGTCACAATTTTTATCCTCAAATGAGAATGTTATACGTCAGTATTAAAAATATATACCATCGAACTCGATAAATGCACAAATGGAATTCTACAGAACGTGACAGTCTGACAGACCGTGTCATGTGTTTCATCCGGGGGAAAGCAAATCATGCGTGACAATGGACCAGTCACCAACCGCGAAGTCGTCATGAAAGACGGAGATATTCTGGTTTCGAAAACGGATACAGGTGGGCGTATCACCTTTACCAACCAGACGTTTGTTGAGATCAGCGGTTACACCAACGACGAACTTGTCGGTGCTCCACATAACATGATCAGACACCCTGACATGCCCAAGGAAGCATTTGCAAACCTCTGGGAAACCATCAAGGCCGGGACGCCCTGGCAGGGTTTGGTCAAGAACCGCGCAAAAAATGGTGATCATTACTGGGTTCGGGCAAACGTAACACCCATTATAGAAGACGGTCAGGTAAACGGTTTCATTTCCATCCGGACAAACCCATCCGAGGCAGAAAAAAATACGGCCAACCGGATCTATGCCGATATTCGCACAGGGTCGGCAAAGGATATTCGCCTTGAGCAGGGTGAAGTTGTTAATACAGGCCCCAAAGCGAAGATGAGAGAGTTTCTCGCCAGCATCAAAGGCAGTCTCAGCCTTGCTTTCGGAACCATGTTTATCCTGATGCTGTTGATTGGCGGATATGCATTGTATGGCGAATTCAAAACAGAGCAAGCTCTTGAGAACGTCTATAATGACCGTGTCAAACCGTTGAACCTGCTAAAACAGGTATCTGATGACTATGCCGTGTTTGTTGTTGATGCGTCTCACAAAGTCCGCAACGGTAACTTCACGTGGCAGGAAGGTCTGGATAGCATCAATATCGCGGAACAGCGCATCAAGGAAAACCTTGATGTCTACTTTTCACGGAACCTTGATTCTGGAGAAGTCGCAGTCGTCGAGCGCGTTAAACAGCTGCTCCCGCCCGCAGATAAGCTTATCCTGCGCCTCCGCGCCATCTTTAAAGATGGCGACAGAGTTGCACTTGACGCTTTGATCAAGGATGAACTTTATCAGACCATAGACCCGCTCACCGAACAGATTGGCAATCTGTCAGTCGCACAAAACGAGATTGTCGGTGTACAGGTTGAAGATGCCCGTCAGGCATTCTTCATGGCCGCAACAGTTGACGGTGTCCTGATCCTGATCGCAGCAGGCCTGACTCTGATCTATGGCGCATGGCTTATCCGCAAATTCCGTCGCCCCCTGAACGAGATGGCAAAACATTTCGATGCAATCGCACGAAATGACCTGGCCCATCTTATCCCTTTGCCTGAAATGCCTGATTTCAAACCGTTGACTCAGCAACTTCGCGCATTGTATGCAAAGCTTGCATATAATCGTCTTGAACGTGATGAAAATGAGTCCAAAGCCAACAGCCAGAGGATCGGAGCCCTTCGCGGCCTTGCCGAAACGGTTGAAAAAGAACTGCAGAAAGTTGTTCAGTCGATCATTGATCAAACCCGGCGTTTGAATGAATCTGCTGGCGAGATGGCAGGATCATCCGAACGTGTCTCAGAAAACTCCGAGAGTGTTGCTGCAGCAGCACATCAAGCATTGGCAAATGCGGAAACAGTTTCCGGCGCCTCAGAGGAATTGGCTGCCTCCATTCGCGAAATCACCCGCCAAATCGAACAAGCCACCAATTTGACCGCCGAAGCCAACCGGGCGGGCGAAAGCGCAGAGCAAACGGTTACCTCGCTTCAGAACAGCGTGGGCAAGATTGGCGAAGTTGCCGAGCTTATCAGTGATATTGCCGCACAAACCAACTTGCTTGCCCTGAACGCAACGATCGAGGCCGCAAGAGCTGGTGATGCTGGCAAAGGATTTGCCGTGGTTGCACAAGAGGTCAAAAACCTTGCAAATCAGACAGCAAAATCAACGGAGGAAATCACCCGTCAGCTTGGCGAGATCCAGAACGTCACAGATTCCGTTGTATCCACGGTACAGCTGATGACGGCAAGCATTCGACGCGTTGATGAAGTTGCATCGAACGTTGCGGTAAGCGTGCGCCAGCAAGACGATGCAACTCAGGAAATTGCCCGAAATGTTATCCAGACGGCTGAGGCATCAAACGAAGTTACCGAAAAAATCGGTCATGTCGCGTCCGAAGCGCAGGAAAACCTCAACCGTGCAGCGCAAATGAACAAAATCGCCGAGGAAGTGGATGGGAGCATTGCCCAGCTTCGCAACAGTCTTGTTCGAATCGTTCGCACAGCAACACCTGAAGTGAACCGCCGTAAGGATCCGCGTTACGAAACCCAGATATTGGTAACATTAACAATTGGTGGCAAATCCATTCGCGGAAAAACCGTCGACATCTCCACCGGCGGCGCCAAGGTTTCTTTGGCTGAACCGGTAAAGAAAGGCGCCAAAGGTGAGATCACCCTTGAAGGACCGAATACGACGATCCCGTTCGAGGTTGAACATTCGCACGACACGATTGCCAATATTGACTTCGCACCAAGTAAAAACCGCGAGGAAAAACTCGCCCCGTGGCTTGAACGTAAATATGGCAAGAAGTCTGCCTGACACAGTCATCTTCATGCACGCACCCCACCCTGTTGAACCGCTCGGGATTGTATCCCGGGCGGTTTTTCTCGTTTCAGTGTAAATATCAAGCCGTTGTTCAAAAAATGTAAAATTGGGTGCTTGACGGCTCGTATTCTATGAGGCTATACACCGCTCCAGCCAACGCGAAGGCGCGATGGCGGAGTGGTTACGCAGAGGACTGCAAATCCTTGCACGCCGGTTCGATTCCGGCTCGCGCCTCCACTGATCCGGCATAGCTCAGTTGGTAGAGCAA
>NZ_JPWI01000017.1 GCF_003326795.1 Thalassospira profundimaris
GTTCGGCACTTTGGGTCATCTGACCCGAAACGCCCTGAAGCTGTTCCCCAAGGGCGGCGATCTCGTTAACCGCACTTTCGACTTCACCCTGAAGCGTATCGGCAAGGCTGAGCAACTCGTCGCGAAGGGCTTCATTGCGTTCACGGTTAAGGCGTTCTTCCTCGGCCTGCATGTCGCGGACCTTGATGGCGTTTTCCTTGAACACGTCAACCGCACGGCCCATTGCTGCAATCTCGTCACTGCCGCTTGACGGGACATCAACTTCAAGATCCCCTTCGGCCAACGACACCATCGTTTTCTGCATACCGGCAAGGCGACGCAAAAGGCTGCCACGGACATAGAAAACAAAGATCATAAGCGGCAGAACAATCGCCAAGGCACCGACTGCATACATCACGTAGGTGCTTTGGGTATTCAGGGTCTTTGCTGCTCCGGCAGAACGGTCAACGCCGGTTTGCAGGGACTGAACCAGTGCATCAACACCGCTTTCCATCGCCGTTGCAAATTCACCACTTTCCGCAACAACATCCGCCTGTTCCTTGATCAGCGCAAGTTCGGACAGGCGCATGGCCGGGATGCTGTTATCGCCAACGGCAAGCGGTTTGATCTCGCTCATAAGGTCGGAATAGTATTTCTGGAGTTTTTTGTTCTTCAGGCCTTCGATCAGGGTCTCAACTGCACCGATTGCGGCATTGACCTGTACGCCTGTGATCTTGAGGCGTGTCTCGTCGTTGCTGGATGCTGCGCCAAGCACGGTGTTTGCGATTTCGCCACCAAGCTTGGACAGCTCAAGAACCGGTTCGCGTTCGGCAATGGCATCGTCAAGTTTGATCAGAAGTTCTGTGCCTTGGGTTTTCTGTTCAAATGTCAGATATGAAACATCCTTGCGGATTTCTTCAACCTGATTGCCGATATTGTTGATCTGGTTCTGCGACATTGCCAGCAACGGCTTGAGCATCGAGTTATATTTGCTGTTCAGGTCCTGAAACTTGCCGATGCCTTCCGCAAGTTTATTTGCGGCGTCGAAGCGGCGAAGTGTCGTTTCGTGCAGGGTTTCAAGATTCTGGGCAAGCTGTTTGCCATCTACCTCGATTTGCGACAGGGCAGACGTGGGCAATCCCGAACTTGCCAGTACGTCAAGTTTCTCGCGCAGACTGTCGAGCAGAATATCAAGTTTGATTTTTACAACCTGTTCTTCCTCGGGCGAGGTTGCCGCGACGATGCGCGGTGCTGCTGCTACAACTTTCACACTGTCGGTTGCCAGTTGCTGGGCTGTGAACATTGGAGGAAGCTGTTCATAGGTAATGTCGTCAAGCTGCCCGCCAAACTTGTTGAACGAGAATACCGATACACTTGCTGCAAGGATGGCAATCAGACCGACGAGAAAGAACGCGCCAGCAAGTTTTTCGCGAACCCCCAGTCCTGACTTTTTTGTTCTACTGGATGACGACGGGGAGGTGCCGCGCTTAAAGTTAAGTCCCATAGTTCTTGATACCCCATAGACGAATAAGTCGAGTATCGACGCAGAACTGCATCGACACACTAATTACGGGTCTCTCAGATGTAGCTTCCCGGAGGCGTCACTTAAGGAAGGCCGATCAGCCAGATCGTGGGGCGGCATGACCGGAAAAAGTGACTTATCATTTATAGTTACCGCTCATATAGCACACAGAGTACAAACTAGGCATGAGTTTTTATGCTCAACCAGACGTATAGGTTGTGTTGCTTTTGCGTATATTGTGGCTAACGCTGACAGGTGGGCTGTCTTGGTAAGCAGAGGTGACAGAAACGAAAAAGGGCCCGCCATGTGGCGGACCCTTGAAGTCAGGAGTGTTCAGGCTTCGATCAGGACGCTGCCCGGTCATGTGCCTGTTTGCGCAGATCATCAAGAATACCGTTGATCCGTGACCGCAGGTTTTCGACCTTCTCGGACGCATCCTGTGCGGTTGCAAGAACCTGGCTGGACAGTTCACCAGTTTTGCCGGTTTCACTGGCGACTTCCGTGATTGAGGCCGAGACAGACCGGGTCCGATCCGCCGCACCGCGCACGTTACGCGTGATCTCGTCGGTTGCAGCACCCTGTTCCTCGACCGCCGCCGAAATCGTGGTGGCAATCTCATTGATATTTTCAATGATGCGGCCAATGTCGCCAATCGCGTTGACAGACTCACCGGTTGCTTTCTGAATGCCGGCAATCTGGCCCGAGATTTCCTCGGTTGCTTTTTCGGTCTGGTTGGCAAGGTTTTTGACCTCGGCGGCAACAACCGCAAAGCCCTTGCCTGCATCGCCAGCACGGGCCGCCTCAATGGTGGCGTTCAGTGCCAGAAGGTTGGTCTGCTCGGCAATATCGGTGATCAGTGCGATAACCTCGCCAATGCGATCAGCCGATTGTGACAGGCTGACCACCAGTTCGTTGGTCTGCTGGGCACGGGTTGATGCCTCGCCAGAAATGCGGGTGGATTCCGCCATCTGACGATTGATCTCCGCATTCGATGCCGAAAGCTGTTCGGTTGCAGCTGCGACCGTCTCAACATTGCCGGTGGCTTCCTGCGCAGAATTGGCAACATCTTCGGTTTGGCCGGAAACCAGTTCGGCACTTGATGTCATCTGACCCGAAACGCCCTGAAGCTGCTCGCCCAGTGCGGCAATTTCATTCACCGCTGTTTCGACTTCACCCTGCAAGGTGTCGGCAAGGGCAAGAAGTTCGTCGCGCAGTGCCTCGTTGCGTTCGCGGTTAAGGCGTTCTTCCTCGGCCTGCATCTCTCGAACCTTAAGGGCATTGTCCTTAAAGACCTCGACCGCACGGCCCATGGCACTGATTTCGTCATTGCCTTTGGCCGGAACGATAACTTCCAGATTTCCATCCGCAAGCTGAACCATGGTTTTCTGCAAGCTGCCAAGGCGACGCAGAACGTTACCCCGGACATACAGAACATAGATCAGAAGTGAAATGACAACGCCAATGGCTGCAACGACAACAAGGGCCGTCAAACTCTGTTTTTCAACAACCTTTGCCTGGGCCGCGGCATCGTTAACTTCCTGATTAAGGCCGGCAACCAGTTCATTCACGCTTGCGCGCATGGCATTGGCATATTCGCCACTCTGAACCACAAGTGCCTGGCTTTGTTCGCTGGCTTCAAGTTCACGTTTACGCAATTCGGGCAGGCTGCCTTCGCCGATCGAAAGGGCTTGCATCTTTTCGATCAGATCGACATAGAACGCCTTAAGCCGTTCATTGCCAAGAGAGTCAAGCTTGCTGAGTGCGTCGGTATAGGTGCCCCGAATTCGCACAGGGATGATCGAAAGGCGAACGGCCTGCGTTTCCGTGGTGCTCGAAATAATCATGTTGGCCGCGGCAGAACCCAGACGCTCGATATCAAGGATCGGGGTGCGGACATCAATTGCCGAGGCATATTTCTGGAAGGTCTCCAGAATTTCTTCTTTGTCAGTGCTGAACTGCTTTGCCGGATCATCTTTCAGCGATGCGGCGAACTGTCCGCCCTGCGAGATATCGTTTTGCGTATAAGACAGAACCGGTTTCAGCGTATCGGCATAACGTTTTGCCAAATTCTGGAATTCTGCGAGTTTCTCGGATTTTTGGTCAGAAATCTGGAAACGTTCCTGCGTGACCGTGTGGAGCTTTTCCAGATTGTCCTGCAAAAGTCCGCGATTGTTATTGATGCTGGCAATAACCTCGGGCATGAAACCGGTGGCTTCGATCTCGTTGATTTTCGAAACGAGTTCCTGAAGACGCAAGGCGAGTTCATCGTTAATCGCATTTTCTTCGTCGGTATTCGCAGAGGCAACAATGCGCGGTGCAATGGCGACGATCTCGGCACTTTCTGTTGCCAGTGCCTGGGCTGCTGCAATTGGCGGAAGCTTTTCTTCTGTGATGGTCGTAAGAGCATCACCGAACTTATTGAAAGAAACCGCGCCGACGACAGCGGAAATAACCGCCATCAGTCCAACCAGAGCAAATGAAATCAGTAATTTGCTTTGGACCCCGAATTTAGTTCCCATTCTATCTAACCTTTGTTTCCTGACTGTTCCCGTATGGCTTCTTTGTCCATTCGGGTTAACTCGACCGCTTGAAAGGGCATTGCTCCCTTTGCTGATAGCCGGTTTCTTGGACCCCTGAGAGTATTCTTCTTTAGTTTAATAAGTACCCTTCTTGTTATTAATGAAAGAATATCCTTACATCTGCAACATCAAACCAAACAGGTGCCACGAATTGCAAGAAAATTACGGTGTTGCAAAGGGCTGGCGTCGGGCTGGCGGGGAGTGTCATCGACGAGATCGTGTTCGGAATGCCAAGCATCGCTGGACCTTCACAGGTAAACACGCTATAGGAGCGGTCGAATTTTTCGTTCGTGTCTGCTGCAGATGACATAAAACAGTCTTGCGGATGCCCGAGCGGGCTGGTCTGACAGGGAACTCCCGCATGACCGGCGTGGTATCAGCCGATACCGTTCCACATCGAGTTCAATGAATACAGGTTACAGGTTATGGCCGGCCATTCCCAATTTAAGAACATCATGCACCGTAAAGGTGCGCAGGATAAAAAGCGCGCCAAGATTTTCACCAAGCTTGCCCGCGAAATCACCGTGTCGGCAAAGATCAGTGACGACATCAACAGCAACCCGCGTCTGCGTGCGGCAATTGCAGCGGCGCGCGGGCAGAACATGCCCAAGGACAACATCGATCGCGCGATCAAAAAGGCGACCGGTGCTGGCGACGGCGACAATTACGAAGAAGTTCGTTACGAGGGCTATGGCACCGCAGGTGTTGCCGTAATCGTCGAAGCCCTGACCGATAACCGTAACCGTACGGCGTCGGAAGTGCGTGCTGCCTTTGCAAAAAGCGGTGGTAACCTTGGCGAAACCGGCTCGGTCGGCTTCATGTTCAACCGTCTTGGTGAAATCGTTTATCCGGCCGATGCTGCGGATGCAGACGAAATCTTCGAAGCAGCCCTCGAAGCGGGTGCGGCGAATGTTGAATCTGATGAAAACAGCCACGTTGTCGATACCGAACTTGAAGACCTTAACGCTGTGCGCGAAGCGCTGACTGAAAAGTTCGGCGATCCGGAAAGTGCGAAAATGGTCTTCCGTGCGGTAACCGAAGCCGAAATCAATGTCGATCAGGCACAGAGCATCATGAAACTTGTTGATGTGCTTGAAGACAACGATGACGTCCAGAACGTCTGGACCAACGTTGCCTGGACCGACGAAATCGTTGCCGGTCTCGATAACTAGACTTGTTTAAAAACCTCTCCCCCGAATATGGTTGCCAAGGCCATCATATTCGGGGACGGTTCTATGCCCGCCCTTCATTTTGTGAATGGCGGGTGTTTTGTATCTGGTTTCTGAATTTTAGGGTGACACTGTGGTCAGAGTTCTCGGAATCGACCCCGGTCTTCAACGTACGGGCTGGGGGATCATTGACCTTCAGGACAACCGCATGCGCCATGTGGCCAACGGTATTGTTACCTCGACCCAGTCTTTGACCCTGGCAGAACGCCTTGATCAGCTCCATTCCGGACTGATCGAAGTGATCCGGATCTGGACACCTGACGAAGCCGCAGTCGAAGAAACCTTCGTCAATAAAAACCCGGTATCCACCCTTAAACTTGGTCAGGCCCGTGGTGTCGCATTGTTGGCACCGGCACGGAATGGTATTCCGGTAACGGAATATACACCCAATGCAGTCAAAAAGACTGTTGTGGGTGCGGGTCATGCTGCCAAACAGCAGGTGGAAATGATGGTTTCGACCTTGCTTCCGGGATGTGAAATTGCCGGGGCGGACGCGGCTGATGCGCTTGCAGTTGCCATTTGTCACGCGCAACATGCCGGAAACAGATCGCTTGCGGCAAGCATGGCGGCCAAACCAACAGGAAACGGGAGACGATACAGGTGATCGCGAAACTGCGCGGAATTGTCGATTTCATTGGCGAAGACAGTGTCATCATTGATGTGAATGGTGTCGGCTATCTGGTTTTTGCCTCGCGCCGGACTTTATCCATGCTGCCCCAAAAGGGTGGGGATGCCGGTCTGATGATCGAAACCCATGTCCGCGAAGATCACATTCATCTGTATGGTTTTGCCGATAATGCGGAAAAGCAGTGGTTCTCCTTGCTGACCACCGTACAGGGTGTCGGGGCCAAGGTCGCACTGGCACTTTTGTCTGTTCTCAGCCCGACCGATCTGCTGCGCGCGCTTGCCGCCCAAGATACAACAGCCCTGTGTCGCGCACCGGGCATCGGCCCGAAAGTTGCGACCCGTATCGTTGGCGAACTTAAAGACAAGGCCGCCAAGCTCAATCTTGGCCCGGTGGCAGCACCAGCGGCCCCGGAACCGGCAAAGCCGACGAAATCAAAGAAATCTGACAAATCATCAGCCGATGTGAGCGTGCACACAGCCCCGGTCGAACCGGTTGTCGATGATAGTGTGGTGATGGCTGATGCCGTCTCGGCACTGGTTAATCTTGGATATGGCCGCTCCGAGGCCTTCGGGGCGGTGGGCAAAGCAGCCCAGCAGGCGGGTGAAGACAAATCGATTGATACCCTGATCCGTCTGGGACTAAAGGAGCTTAGCGCGTGAGCGAAGAAGAAGATCGCCTGCTCAGTGGTGAGCGTCGCGAAGAAGATCATCAGGATGGATCGCTGCGTCCGCGCCGGTTGGATGATTTCACCGGGCAGAAAGAAGTGCGCGAAAATCTTGATGTGTTCATTCAGGCCGCGCGCGCCCGTGAAGAAGCCATGGACCATGTCCTGTTCTTCGGGCCTCCGGGCTTGGGTAAAACCACATTGTCGCAAATCGTTGCCAGCGAACTTGGTGTCGGTTTCCGCGCAACTTCCGGTCCTGTGATCGCCAAGGCTGGTGATCTGGCCGCACTTCTGACCAACCTTCAGCCGCGAGACGTTCTGTTCATTGATGAAATTCATCGTCTGAACCCGGCGGTGGAGGAAATCCTTTATCCGGCGATGGAAGATTTCCAGCTTGATCTGATCATCGGCGAGGGACCGGCTGCCCGCTCTGTGCGGATTGATCTGCCGCCCTTTACCCTTGTTGGTGCAACCACCCGGTCCGGGCTTCTGACCACGCCGTTACGTGACCGTTTCGGGATTCCGTTGCGTCTTAGGTTCTATGAACCCGAAGAGCTGGTTAGCATCGTTTCGCGTGGGGCGCGGCTTTTGCATTTCGATATGACCGAAGAAGGCGCGATGGAAATTGCCCGCCGGTCGCGCGGAACGCCGCGTATTGCCGGACGGTTGCTGCGTCGTGTGCGCGATTTTGCCGCTGTGGCCGAAAAGTCACCGGTTGATAAATTTATTGCCGATGCCGCACTGACCCGGCTTGAAGTCGATAATCTTGGTCTGGACAGTCAGGACCGCCGGTATCTGAACTGTATTGCCGGGAACTATGGCGGCGGGCCGGTTGGTGTTGATACGCTAGCGGCAGCCTTGTCAGAAGAGCGCGATACCATCGAAGACGTGATTGAACCCTATTTGCTGCAACAGGGCCTGATTCAGCGCACCCCGCGCGGGCGTATGCTGGGCATCAAGGGGTTCCAGCATCTTGGTCTGACACCGCCGCGCGAGGCGGGCGGGATGCCGATATCGGACCTGTTTGACCGGCAGATTAACGGGTCGTCCGGGGGCGATTCCTGATGCCACACAATCATCACGATGCGTTGCTGGGTTATATGGATGGCACCCGGCATGTCTATCCGCTTGTTGTCTTCTATGAGGACACTGATGCGGGCGGAATTGTCTATCATGCCAACTATCTTGCATTTGCCGAGCGTGCGCGTTCAGCGATGCTTAACCTGTTGGGCTTTACCAATCGAAATGTTGCAGAACGCCACAAAGTTGCCATAGCGGTTCGACACTGTACCGTCGATTTTCGTCGCGCTGCCCAGTTGGAAGACCGCCTGACGGTGGAAAGCCGGGTGATTAAGCTAGGGGGCGCATCGCTTGGTTTCGAACAGAAAGTCATGCGCGACGGGGAAATACTTGTGGTGATCGAGATTTATCTCGCCTGCATGTCGCTGGAAGAGCTTCGGGCACAAAGACTGCCCGATGAATTAAGAACGATATTTAGTCGATATCTGGATGTGAACAAGGACTGACGGGAATATGGAAAATCAAGTGGTCGACGCGGTAACGCTGGGGCAGTCGGTCATGGCACATGACATGTCTCTGTGGGGACTTTTCATGCAGGCTGGACTGGTCGTCAAAACTGTGATGATCGGGCTTTTGATGGCTTCTGTCTGGGTATGGGCGATCGTAATCGAAAAGATTTTGCGCCTTCGCAAACTGCGCGCGCAGGCAAATACCTTTGAAGAAGCCTTCTGGTCGGGCGGTTCGCTTGAAGACCTGTATGACCGGATTGCGGACAAGCCGCGTGATCCGATGTCGGCGATCTTTGTATCGGCAATGCGCGAATGGCGTCGTTCGAACGCACGCGGCGTCCATGGGGACACCATGCGTGCCCGTTTGCAGCAGCGCCTTGAAAAGTCGATGGAAATTACGCTGGGCCGTGAAATGGACCGGGTTGAACGTTACATGACCTTCCTGGCATCGGTCGGCTCAACCGCACCGTTCGTTGGTCTGTTCGGGACGGTCTGGGGCATCATGGTATCGTTCCAGTCGATTGCGGCTTCGAAAAACACGTCGCTGGCTGTGGTTGCACCGGGTATTGCCGAGGCATTGTTTGCAACCGCCATGGGCCTTGTTGCCGCTATTCCGGCGGTTGTTGCCTATAACAAGATTTCCAGCGACCTTAATCGTTACAATAATCGTCTGGAAGCTTTCGTGGACGAGTTCAGCTCGATCCTCTCGCGCCAACTTGACGATTCGAGAGACTGATCATGGGCGCACAACTCGCATCCCGATCTGGCGGAGGTCGCCGCGGACGTCGCAATAACCGGCGTGCCGCAATGAGCGATATCAACGTCACACCGATGGTTGACGTCATGCTGGTGCTGCTTGTGATCTTCATGGTCGCAGCCCCGCTGATGACAGTCGGTGTCGAGGTTGATCTGCCTGAAACCAGTGCTGCCCCGATGACCGGGCAGGACGAACCGCTTGTTGTCTCGGTATCACGCGAAGGCACCATCTATATTATGGATAGCGAGATCGCCCAGGACACCCTGAGCGAAAAGCTCGCCGCGATTACCGACAACAAGGCTGACACACGCATCTTTGTCCGTGGGGACAAGGCCATTGATTATGGACGCGTGATGGAAGTCATGGGGCTGATCAAGGATGCCGGCTTTACCAAGGTCGCCCTGATCGCCGAACTGCCCAAAAAGGGCTCGTAACAGACGATGCTGCGTTACGCTCTCATATCGCTTGGTTTGCATCTTGCGCTGTTTCTGGTCGCATGGCTGGGTTTGCCTGACCTGTTTGATGAAACGCCGCTGGAATTGCAGTCCATTTCGGTCGAAGTCGTGACAGTGGACGAGTTTTCTGCTGCCCCGACCAAGGCTTTGCCAAAGCCCGAACCGAAAAAGGAACCCAAACCTGCACCCAAGCCTGAGCCGAAACCGGAGCCCAAACCGACACCCAAGCCGGAGCCGAAGCCCGAACCGAAACCGGAACCGAAACCGAAACCCGAGCCAAAGCCTGAGCCGAAACCGGAACCCAAGCCGGAACCGAAACCCGAGCCAAAGCCCGAACCAAAACCGGAACCGGTGCCCGTGCCCGAGGTTAAAAAAGAGCCTGAACCAAAACCTGAACCAAAGCCAAAAGAACTGGCTGCGGTCAAACCCGATAGCAAACCTCAGCCTCCCAAACCGGAACCGGTGAAAAAAACGGAACCGAAAAAGGAGGAACCGAAGAAACGCGACCTCATGAGCGTTCTCAAGGATGTGAGCAAGCTAAAGGAGACGGCACAGGCAACACCGGATACGCAACCCGATGACGTTCCAGAGGAAAATGCCAGCGAGGTTGTTGCAACCAGACTGGATGCCAATCTGACCATGAGCGAGCTTGATGCGGTCAAACGTCAGATTGAACGCTGCTGGAGCCCGCCGGCGGGTGCAAAGGAAGCAGGGAACTTTGCTGTTGAAATTCATGTCAGCGCAAATCCCGACGGAACTGTTCGACAGGCACGCATCAGTAATCTGAATGACATTCAGGGCGATTCTTCTCGCCGTACGATTGCAGAAAGTGCTTTGCGAGCAGTGCTAAATCCGCAATGCAGTCCTCTAAAACTGCCGCTGGATAAATACGAAATGTGGCGCACATTCACGTTTAATTTCGACATGCGTGAAATGCTGGGCCTTTAGTGATAAGTTCTTGAACACGCGTGGAAAATAGCGAGGCAGGATGACGATCAAGACCAACGCAGGAAAACGATTTTGGGTAAGAAGCGGTGTTGCCACACTGTGTGCCCTTGCCGTTGTCGCTGGCCTGAATGTCGGTTTCATGTCGCCGGCAAAGGCGGAACTCCGGATTGACATCACCCGGGGTGAACTCAAGCCGATGCCAATTGCTGTCACCCGTTTCCCGGGCGACGGTGTTGCCGAGACCGAGATCGGGCAAAACCTGACACAGGTGATTGCCGCCGACCTCGAACGTTCGGGGCTGTTTGCACCGATCAATGAGAAGGCATTCATCCAGAGTGCTGCTTCGCTGGCGGTCAACCCGAACTTTGCCGAATGGCGCGCCATCAATGCCCAGGCATTGGTCAATGGTCGTGTTGTTACGGAACCAAACGGATTGCTTCGTGTCGAATTCCGTCTTTGGGATGTGTTGGCAGAAACCCAGATGTCAGGGGTTGCCTATCGCACACAGCCCAATAACTGGCGCCGGATTGCACACAAGATCGCCGACGAGATCTATAAGCGCATCACCGGCGAAAGCGGATATTTCGATACCAGAATTGTGTATGTGTCTGAAACAGGCCCGGCCGACAAACGTGTGAAACGTTTGGCGATCATGGATCAGGATGGTGCAAACCACCGGTTCCTGTCGGACGGTCGGTTCCTTGTGCTGAACCCGCGCTTCTCGCCGACAGCACAGGAAGTGGTCTATATGTCGTACTTCAACGACAAGCCACGCGTTTATGTTTTGGACATTGATACCGGCGAGTTGGAATTGCTGGGCGATTTTCCGGGGATGACCTTTGCACCCCGATTCGCGCCAGACGGGAACTCGGTTGTCATGTCGCAAGCGCTTGACGGGAACAGTGAAATTTATCAACTGGACCTGCGCACGCGCGAAAAGCACCAGCTGACGCGACATCCGGCCGTGGATACCTCGCCTTCCTACTCGCCTGACGGTTCGCGCATTGCGTTCAACTCTGATCGCAGTGGGTCACAACAAATTTACGTGATGAATGCAGATGGTGGGGGCGTACAGCGTATCAGCTTTGGTGGCGGTCTTTATGCCACCCCGGTCTGGTCGCCTCGCGGAGACCTGATTGCATTCACCAAATCACAAGGAGGTCGGTTCTATATCGGTGTCATGCGGCCAGACGGCAGTGGTGAAAGGCTGTTGGCCGAAGGGTTCCTCGTCGAGGGACCAACATGGGCTCCGAACGGAAGAGTGTTGATGTATCACCGCCAGCACCCGTCCAGGGACGGGACCAAGGATCGCTATCGTCTGTATTCGATCGATCTCACAGGTTATAACGAACGAGAGATCGTTACACCTGCGGATGGGTCGGACCCAGCATGGTCACCCTTGATTCCCTGATATCTCAAGAGTATAGTCATCGCGAAGCACTGAATGCGATTCGCTTTAATCGCGGGCATTTTCGGTGTCGCGAGACATGGAAAACACCAACCTCGGGCGAATGCGTCCGGTGTTAAGGGGAAAACTTAAATGAAACTTCGTATTCTCAGCGTTTTTGCTGCTGCCGCTCTTCTGGCTGCATGTGAAACTGCACCTGATAGCTCTGCGACCACTGGTGGCGAGGGTGTATCGACTGTAAACCAGCCGTCCACCAGCACGTCGCTGTCGGAAAGCAGCCCAGAGTGGTTCGCTGTTAACGTTGGTGACCGCGTCTTCTTTGGTTTCGATAAATACGATCTGGCCGGTGAAGCACGTCGCACCCTCGAACTGCAGGCCGCTTGGCTGAAAAAATACCCGCAGTACAAAGTTGTTGTTGAAGGTCATGCCGACGAGCGCGGCACCCGTGAATACAACCTTGCACTCGGCGAACGCCGCGCGAACTCGGTTAAAGATTACCTGATCGCTCTGGGTATCGACCCGTCGCGCGTTGAGACCATTTCTTATGGTAAAGAGCGCCCGGTTGCTCTTGGCCATGACGAAGAAAGCTGGGCGAAAAACCGCCGCGCTGTATCGGTTATCCGTTAAGCGCGTGCAGGTGAAAGCCTGACTTGAATATCAAGGCGCCTGTCCCATCCGGGGCAGGCGCCTTATTTTTGCCGCCTGAAAATGTTGAAAATGTCATGCTGTCCTGTTCATAGTGACGCATCGAAGACCGCATTGACGACAAAGGACCTGATAATGATCCGAGTTCGACCCACGACTGAATCGCAAATTATTGCCTGTGATCACGCCCGTTCTGTTTGGGCCAATATCACAGCTTCACGCGTAACAGGGGCCGCAACTTCGCGCAAAGGCCGCAACTTTCTTGTCGCACTTGCCATTGGTACAGTGCTTGGCGTGACGTCACTTGGGTCTGTTCCTGTGCATGCACAGGATGCGAACATGTCCCGGCAGGTCGAACAGCTGCGCAAGGATCTTGATCTTTTACAGCGCTATGTCTATCGCGAGGGTACCAATGGTGCAGCCGCTGCTGCGGGGAGTGCGGTAAGCGGTGCAGACGCCTCGACCCCGGCTGCGGCCCGTCAGCAGGTCCAGATTAACGAACTTCAACGCAATTCTTCCCAACTGACCGGACAGCTTGAGCAGTTCGATTTCCGCATCCGCAAGATCGAAGAACGGCTTGAACGGCTGGTGGCTGATATTGATTTCCGCCTTGGGCAGCTTGAAGGTGGTGCTGCCGTTTCGGGTGGTGCAACTGGCGCGTCCCCGCTTGCAGCCGGGCAGGCAAATACAGCGACCCCGACCGGTAACGCGGTTTCATCGGGTGATCTTGGCGGTGGTGCCGGTACTGGCGAACCGCTTAATGATCGCGGAACCAAACTGTTTGGCGTGATCGAAAGCGAAGGTCAGCCGCCGAAAATTCCGTCAGGTGCCGCTGCAACTGCCGGTGCACAGACCCAGTCTGCTGCCCTGTCTGGTGGCACACCCGAAGAACAGTATCGCGAAGCATTCGGTCTGCTGCGCAAACAGGATTTCCCTGCCGCGGAAAAGGCACTTAGCAGCTTTGTCTCTGCACATCCGAATGATCCGCTGGCGGGCAATGCGCAATACTGGCTGGGCGAAACCTATTATGTGCGCGGGGAATTTGAAAACGCTGCCATCGCCTTTACCGAAGGTTTCCAGACATATCCCGATAGCACCAAGGCACCGGACAATCTGCTGAAGCTTGGCATGTCGCTTGCCAATCTTGGCAAGAATGAAGATGCCTGCACTGCATTCAGTCATCTGATTGATAACTTCCCGAACGCGTCGAATGTTGTGCTTGATCGCGCCCGTCAGGAACGCAAAAATCGCGGATGCGCGCAGTAAGCCGACTGTAAAAGGCATGTCATGACCGACAGTGTCCCGACAAATGACAATCTTTCGGCGGCGTCCAGTGGAACTCCATTGGACGCCGTTGTCTTTGATCGCCTGATGATGAGCTTCGCTCCGTTCGAAGCTGCCCCGAAAATGGTCGTTGGTGTTTCGGGGGGCGCGGACAGCATGGCGCTTGCCCTTTTGGCGCATCAATGGTGTCAGGCGCGTGGCGGTTCGGTCGTTGCGCTCACGGTTGATCACGGGCTGCGATCCGGTTCTGCTGCCGAAGCCCGATGGGTCGGTGATCAGCTTTCCAGATACGGGATCGAGCATGTCATCCTGCGCTGGGAGGGGACAAAACCCGCCAGTGCGGTGCAGGAACGCGCCCGCCAGGCACGCTATGATCTGATTGATCAGTTCATGGCTGATCGCGGCATCTTCCATCTGCTGGTTGCCCATCATGGCGGTGATCAGGCCGAAACCATTGCCATGCGGGATGCCCGGGGGACCGGGACTATGGGGCAGGCGGGCATGTCTGCCCGGCGTTTCCTGCGCAACGGGCGTGTCTTGCGTCCGTTGCTGTCGGTTCCGAAAACCGATTTGATCGCAACGCTTCGGCAATCGGGTCAGGAATGGGTGGAAGACCCGTCAAACTGCAACGAAAAATTCGAACGCGTGCGGGTTCGCAACGAGCTGCAAACACAAGGTGCGGGTTTGGTATCTTTTGATGATGCTTCGGAGCGCATCAGGTTTGAAGCCGCTATCGGCCGATTGCTGGCACAGGCGGTCACGTTGCATGGCAACGGTGTGGTGCAATGCGCCCGCGATCTGTTGACCGACACCCAAATTCCGGAATCTGTGCGGGTCTATGCGCTGGGGCAGGTGGTGCGCACCGTTGGCGGGGCCGCCTATATGCCGGCCATTGACGGCTTGGCTGCTGCACTTGCCAGATTGGCATCAGCCCCGTCTGCGCGTGTCAGTCTTGGGGGCTGCGTCTTGCATGGTCGCAAAGGCAAGATTTGCGTTTATCGGGAACTTGGTCGCATGGACCGGGAGCCGCTTCGTGTTGCAAGGGACATTGTTGGTCGGGACAGTTATATAAGGTGGGATAACCGGTTCGAATTGGTCTTTGATCGGCAGACATTAACGCCACAGGATCACATGTGGATTGCGCCTTTGGATCGTTGTGATGTGTGTCACACGAAAGCATTTCGGGCTGCATTACGCGAAATTGTACCATTTATTGGTGATTTGCCACGCGCAGCCCTTGCATCAATGCCTGCACTCTACGATAAAGAAGGCTTGCGATCCGTTGGCGGGCTTGAGGTTTCGGAGCTTTCCGACGTATTATCCGCCGCCGACTGCGAATGGCCCCCGGGCAGGGGGAAATTTTCATTTGGCGGGCGATGGCGGTTTGCACCACCGGTACCTTTGTGGGAAAGTGGTTTCAAATCGTCGCCGAAACCCGGCAACCTACTTGCGTAAGCAGGGCTTGTGACTATCTGATGTTCAAGCCTTGCGCAGGAAGTTTTGCGTCACGGCACACATAATTGCGACCAGTAGCTTGGAATGAATATGGGAAAAAATCTCGCACTGTGGGTTATCATTGCCATCCTTTTGGTGGCCTTGTTTAACCTGTTTCAGTCGCCCTCCGGACGGTCCGGCCAGTCGTCGCTGGCGTTCTCGGACTTCCTTGCCGAAGTTGATAGCGGCCAGATTTCGGAAGTCACCATCCAGGGCAATACTCTGATTGCAGAAACGCGCGACGGTCGCTCTGTTAATGTTTACACCCCGAATTACCCGAACCTTGTCGAAAAACTGAATGACAAGGGTGTGCGCATCATTGCACAGCCGGAAGAAAGCCTTTCGCCGCTCATGAGCGCGCTGATCAGCTGGTTCCCGATGCTGCTGATTATCGGTGTGTGGATTTTCTTCATGCGGCAGATGCAGGGCGGCGGCGGCAAAGCCATGGGCTTTGGCAAATCCAAGGCCAAAATGCTGACCGAAAAATCCGGTCGCGTGACCTTTGATGATGTCGCAGGCATCGAGGAAGCCAAGGGCGAGCTTGAAGAAGTCGTCGACTTCCTGCGCGATCCCCAGAAATTCCAGCGCCTTGGCGGTAAAATCCCCAAAGGTATGCTGCTTGTTGGTCCTCCGGGTACTGGTAAGACGCTTCTGGCACGTGCGATTGCAGGCGAGGCAAACGTTCCGTTCTTCACCATTTCGGGTTCGGACTTTGTTGAAATGTTTGTTGGTGTCGGTGCATCGCGTGTGCGCGACATGTTCGAACAGGGCAAGAAAAACGCTCCTTGCATCATCTTCATCGATGAAATCGACGCTGTTGGTCGCCATCGTGGTGCCGGTCTTGGCGGCGGTAACGATGAACGCGAACAGACACTTAACCAGCTCCTCGTCGAGATGGATGGTTTCGAAGCCAACGAAGGCGTGATCCTTGTGGCTGCGACCAACCGCCCGGACGTTCTGGACCCCGCATTGCTGCGTCCGGGCCGTTTTGACCGTCAGATTGTTGTTCCGAACCCTGATCTTGAAGGCCGTGAACACATTCTTGGTGTCCATGCCCGCAAGGTGCCGCTGGGGCCGGATGTTGATCTGCGTACGGTCGCACGTGGTACGCCGGGCTTCTCGGGTGCTGATCTGGCAAACCTTGTCAACGAAGCAGCTCTTCTTGCAGCCCGTCTTGGCAAGCGTGTCGTTACCATGGCCGATTTCGAAAACGCCAAGGACAAGGTCATGATGGGCGCGGAACGTCGTTCCATGATCATGACCGATGACGAGAAAAAGCTGACGGCCTATCACGAAGGTGGTCACGCGCTGGTTGCTATTCACACCCCGGCATCTGATCCGATCCACAAGGCGACCATCATTCCGCGCGGTCGTGCGCTGGGTATGGTGATGCGTCTGCCGGAACGTGATCAGGTTTCCAAATCCTATGAACAGCTGATCTCCGATCTTGCAGTTGCAATGGGTGGTCGTGTTGCCGAGGAAATCATCTTTGGCAAGGACAAGGTCACCACGGGTGCATCCTCGGACATCAATATGGTGACCCAGTATGCCCGCAAGATGGTCACGGAATGGGGCTTCTCGGACAAACTTGGCAATGTCAAATACGTTGATAATCAGGAAGAAGTGTTCCTTGGTCACAGCGTGGCACAGCACAAGAATGTTTCCGAGAAGACTGCACAGCTGATCGATGAGGAAGTGCGTCGTTATTCTGACGAGGCCTATACTTTCGCCAAGCGTGTTCTGACCGAACATCTTGATGATCTGCATATTCTGGCCAAGGGGCTTCTGGAATATGAAACCCTTTCGGGTGATGAAATCAACGCGCTGCTGCGCGGCGAGGAACTCAACCGTTCGGGCCATTCGACTGGCGGTGGCAAGGATGCCGGTGGTGGACGCCGTTCCACCGTGCCGAGCACCGGTGGTGCCCGCAAGGATAACCCTGGTGAAGGTGGCGGAGATCTTTCTCCCGAACCGCAACCGGGAAGCTAACGAAAGAGACTGATGGACGAGATCAAAAGATCGGTCCTGCGAAGCCCCGCCGATGTGCGGGGCTTTGCTGATTTTGATGGACCGCTTTACTACGCACCCACGGGTTTCATTGATCATGCCGATGATCCCAATACGCTGCCGCTTGCGGGATCACGGCGCGGGTTTTCCGCCCTTGAAATCATTCGTCGTCGCGAAGGTGGTGGTGCTGAAAGCATGATCCTGCCGCTTCTGGCCCTCGAAGGCTGGGTTCAGAACAGCGGGCGCGTGGATGAAATCAACAATGTCCTTGACCGGCTGATGGCCAAGCGTCCGGAATATGCCGGGCTTGATATGGCTTCCTGTCACGTCATGGGCATCATCAATGTCACGCCCGACAGTTTTTCCGATGGCGGGGACTACAACACGACTGCTGACGCGGTTGCTCGTGGCCGCAAGATGGTCGAGATGGGGGCATCCATTCTTGATGTCGGGGGCGAATCGACCCGGCCGGGTGCGGATGAAGTCTCTGAACAAGAAGAAATCAACCGCGTTGTACCGGTCATCCGTGACCTGGCTGCCGACGGTCATGTGATTTCAATTGATACTCGCCATGCTTCGGTAATGGAGGCCGCGATTGAGGCCGGTGCTGCGATCATTAATGACGTTACCGGACTTGAGGGTGATGAACGCGCGATGGAAGTTGCGGCTGCATCGGGCAAGCCGGTCATGCTGATGCACATGCAGGGTGAACCGGGCACGATGCAGGCAGATCCGCAATATGATTGCGCTGTTCTCGATGTTTATGACTATTTGCTTGATCGCATCGAAAGCTGCGAACGGGCAGGGATTTCACGTGATCGCATTTGCATCGATCCGGGCATCGGATTTGGCAAGACGCTGTCGCACAATCTGGAACTTCTGTCGCGGTTGGCGATTTTCCACGGCTTGGGATGTCCGATCCTTCTTGGAACGTCGCGTAAATCCTTTATCGGCAAAATCGATCCCAAGGCAGAACCCAAACAGCGTTTGGGTGGTTCGATTGCATCGGCGGTTAATGGATGGCGTCACGGGGTTCAGATGATCCGCGTGCATGACGTTCAGGAAACCGTACAGGCGCTTTCCGTGGCCAGTTCCACCTCAATCGTATAGCAAGACAGGTCGATATATCACTGGCTGTATAGCTTGTGATTTTTGACGGTTTGATTAAAAGCAAGATCAGTCAGGTTGTTGAAGAAAGATATTCTCAACCTGAGTTGGTCTTGCTTTTTTTTGTCGGGATTCTGGCATTTTCTGACCTTTGAAGGTTGGGGCTTGCACATTGGGACGCATCGTCACATACCAAACAGTGAATGAATAAAAGTGACTCAAAAGTCACAACTGTTGGTTGGCGCAAAAGTAAATGCGAAGGTCTTTGTATGAACGGATTTGAGGGTCTGGCGCAGTCCGTATTCGACGGTGCCACTTCCGGCCGGGATGCTATGAAACACTGTGTGTTCGTCGTGGAAGACAACACAGACCTGAACAAGGATCTGTGCGAATATCTTGATATGTGCGGTTTCGATGTCGTCGGATGCGAAACCGGTGCGGCATTTTATCGTGCGCTCAAAACCGGAAAACCGGATGCGGTCATTCTTGATATCATGCTTCCGGATGCGGACGGTTATGAACTGGCGCAACATGTCCGCAAGAATATTGATTGCGGGATCATGATGCTGACGTCGCTTTCGGGCATGGATAATCATCTGACCGGCTACAAGTCCGGTGCGGATGTCTATCTGACCAAGGACAGCCCGCTTTCGGTCATTGAAGCCGCCCTGAAACCGCTGATGCGCCGCACGACACGCAGTGACATGGACACAGGCCAGGAACAGGTTGTGCCTGATGATGGCTGGGTGCTGGATCTGCTGAACTGGACCCTGCGTAATCCAAACGGGAACGAGGCGAGCCTTACTGCAACGGAACGCACGATCATCAGATTGCTGATCGAAGCCAATGGTGCCTGGCTGACCCGCCCGGAAATCGTTATGGAACTTGGCAAGGCCGATACCGCAGAAAACTGTCGCAACCTCGATACGGCCATCCGCCGTGTTCGCCAGAAAATCCTTAAGGAAATTGGTGAAGAACTGCCGGTTCGAACGGCCTATGGTCGTGGTTATGCCTTTACTTCGACTGGGGTTGTTCTGGGCGCTGCCGACGCATCATAACGCGGCGTTACGATCCGTTTTCCTGTCGATCTTCTTTCAGGATGTCTTGATAGCGGGCTCTTTAATAGGCAAAAGCAAGCACAGTTCTATCCCGGACTGTCCGCGGTCACGCAATTTGATTGATCCTCCGTGGGCATCGACAATGCGTTGCGAAATATGAAGGCCAAGCGCACTGCGTTGCGAACCGGACTCAACGTCCTTGCGGAACAAGGCTGCCCCGATCAGGCGGATTTCCTCATCATCAAGTTCCGGACCGCTACAGGGAATAGCAATTTCGACTAGCCATTTGCTTTGCCGCTGCAATACCAGATGCAATGGATTGCCATGGGCAAAACGTCGGGATGTTTCAATCAGGTTGGTAATAGCAAGGCCAATCAGCGTTTCATCAATGTAGGCCTCGACACCTTCGGCATGGTGGATGGTCAGGAAAATTTCGGCACCTTCGCGGGTGGTGTTGGCAACGAATTCTTCCATGAAACGATCAACGGAAACCACTTCGCGAGCCAGTGAAAGTTCCTGATTATCAATGCCATCCTTGCTCAGGAATATATCGACCAGACGGGCAAGTTTGCGCGCCTGAAGCTGGATCCGTTGCAGTCGATCCATGACATCGCCCTTATGGTTTTTCAGGCGCAGCATCAGCATTTCAGCCGACCTCTGGATTACCGCAAGCGGTGTACGAAACTCATGCGACAGCATCGAAATCAGTTTGCGCTGTTCTTCAACCAGTGTGGTGGTCTCAGCTGCCTTCATTGCAACAGAGATACGTTCTCGATCCATAGACGCCAGACGAAAGCCCATCAGGATACTCATAGCGATGATGTGGAACAGCAATGTGAATTGATGCAGTCCCAGACGCATCGGTGTTGCCTCTATCAGTCCGACATGGGCAAGTTGCAGCATGATGGCAGGGCCTGTCGGCATCACCAGAACGATCAGAAATGCCCAGCTCATCTTGTTGCGAACATTTTTGAACAGTCGTCTGATGATGTGAAGGCACATCAGGGCCATGAATACTGAATGGCTCGGAATAATATAGGTGCCAAAGACCGTATACAGATCGTTGGTTGCTCCAAAAAGGAAAAACAAAATCATTGCGCTATAGCCGCAATAGATTTTGAACATCAAGGGATGTCGTTTCCTGATTCCGGTAATATGTAACCACAGGAACGCCGTGGCGGCATGCGAGATGACATTTAGTTGCCCTAGAAGAAGATCATTCATCCAGGGCGTTTCCGGCTGGATATCGCTTAATACAACACCGTTTACAATTGCGACAACACCCCCGACGCTGGCTACCCAGATTCCATACAGAACCACAATAGGGTCGCGCGCCATAACGCCAAGCGCCAGATAGGCAAAGCCAAGTGTTGCGATTATCCCGAAGAACACATTGGTCGCAATGTTCCGATAGGTTAGCGACGAGATCAGATCACCCGCAGGCCACAATTTTGCCCGCAGAAAATTCGCACTGTTGCTTTTTACCCGGATGAACATCTGGTAGTCGCCAGTGTCAAGCAATGGCAGGGCGGCCACTTGGGTTGAGCCCGCATAGGTCCGTTCGCTTGCCGGAACGTGATCTCCGAGATGCTCTTGCCAGACAGGGTCGCGTGTGCCGTCTGCGACAATCATCACATCAATAAAGTTCAGGTAGGTGGGATTAAGTTCAATGAGCGGCTTTGTGGTCAGTTTGTCCTGAACTGTGATGTCCAGCCTGTACCATATTGCATCCCGGCTATAGCCAAAGGACGGGATGCCGGTGGTCATGACAAAGGCGCTGTCAGGAAGCCCCCTGATATCGCTTAATACCATACGGCGAGTCTTGTCGACATACCATCGAAGATAGGGCGTAATTTCAATCGGTCCGTGAATAAAGCTTGATAGTTTCAGTCTGGAATATTCATTGGGCTCAGGGGCTTGTTGCGCCTGCGCCGATTGAATTGTCGTGACATTAAGGGCGATGACGATCAAACCCGTGACCACAGTCATCGTGACCACCAAATGGCCAAGCTTTTTTCTGATGGATGCTAACGCTGATAACATTAGGTCAGCGCCTTTTGTCTGAGGGTATCAAGGGCAGCTTCCCCGAAAGGCCGAACTGGATTTCGTTGGTTTTCCCGGCTGTTGCTTGAAGGTTGTAGGGCAGCTTAAGCAATACCGTTGTCCCGCCATGTTCGCCGACACTAAGTGACATGCTGCCTTTATGGGCTTCAATGATCCGGTTGGTAATATGCAGACCCAGTCCCACACCCTGTGTCACCGAAGATTCCCGGCCGCGATAAAATGCATTCTGGACCTTGCCCAGTTCATCCGGCGCGATGCCGGGGCCTTCATCGACAATGCGGATATAGACATAGCCGTTGGCAGACCGGTTGCAGGCAATCCATACCGGGGCGCCCGGTGCATATTTGCGGGCATTTTCGATGATATTGATGATGGCACGTTCCAGCAGAATGCGATCAATATTGACGATCGCGAAATCTGCATTGATCAGGCTGACATTCTGCTCCTGAACTTCTATGGACCGTCGTGCAATCAGATCTGTCAGAAACTGGTCGATGGCAACCTGTTCACGCGATGTCGTGAAGGTCGCACTATCAAGGGTTTCCTTGGTCAGAAAGGCGTCAACAAGAGCTGATAGCTGGCCGGCATTTCGGCGGATCGTCGTCAGTCGGTTATGAACGGATTCATCTTCATCACGCATATGCAATCCCAGAATTTCCGAGGAGCGCTGTATGATTGCAAGCGGTGTGCGGAACTCATGCGACAGCATGGTGATGAATGTACGTTGTTCTCCGGCAAGCTGGGATGCGCGCTGATTGCTCTGATAGGCATGGATGCGCTTGTGTGCAAGTCGATAGACACGAACACCCATGGCAATCGCAACCATGACCAGATGGATTGTCGAGCTGGCCTTGTAGATGTTGGACGTTAGGCTGTTGATTGGCAGGCTGCCAATCAGCATCAAAAGATGAATACAGGCCGACAGCGTCGGAAAGCCCAAAGCAAGAAGGAAGAACCAATACATCAGTGTATTGTTTTCCCGGTACCCGGTCGCGATCAGATAGCCAAGCAAGATGAAAAGCAGGAATGTATGGGGAATGAAGAACAGCTTGGCATAATAGATATAAAGGTCCGATGTGGAGGTGAGAGCCCCCAAAATCATGAGACCGGCAAGACCCATCATCACACGGAACAGGAACGGGTTGTGCTTGTCCAGGCGAATAATATGGGCCCACATTGCGACAGATGACCCGATAGAAATCGCCGTTCCGGTCCCGGTAATCAGGTCGTTTGCATATAACGAGACATCCTTGAATAACAGCTGGGCATATCCTGTGGTTCCGAGATTAAGCAGGAACAACCCCAGAATATATATCGCATACCAGCTCACAGATGCATCGCGCGAAAACACGCCAAACGTCATATAAAGGGCAAAAACAACAAGCAAAACCCCAAGATAACTGCCATTGCGGTAACTTTGCGAACCGGTTTCTGCAATGAATGTTTTCTGAGTCTGAAGCTTGGCTTCAAGGACATGTGCGCTGTTTGTGACAACCCGGATGACAAGCCAGTAGTGACCGGGGGCAAGTTCGGGCCAAAGACTTATATATTTAAGGTTGGCCGGGGCGCCGGGATCGTTGGGAACCCTGTCACCAACCCGGTCTTCCCAAAGCACCTTTCCTGTTTCCCGGGAAAGAACAGTTAATAAAATATCGTTGAGATAAGCTGCTCCCAGCTCGATAAAAGCATTGGTACCCGGGCTGTCAAATCGACTTTCAACGATAAACGGGGCGCGATACCAGACCGGCTGGTCGGTATATCCGGGGCCGGGCCTGTTATAAATCGTTTCAAATTCGGTTTCGGGAATGTTTATGACGTCGGCCGGGATCGATATTTCCCGGCTTGTCGTCAGACGGGTCAGAAAATGATCAAGGGTGATATCACTGGCCGGACCGTTGTTTCCGATTACGAAATGTTGCTGCCTGTCATGGGCGCGGGATGGCGCCGGGAACATTTCAATGAAAACAGCGATAATGATTGCCCAAAGCACAATCACCGCCATGTTTGAGCGAAAAACGCGCAAAATTCCCCCGGTTTCAATCCTTTAAAACGATGACCTTTTTGATAGCGGGTTTTTGAAAGCAGGTCATTGCTTTTATCAGAAGGTAAGCATGTAATCGCGTTAACGTATTGATGGCAGACTGGGCGTAAAATCTAGCCCTTGTCAGGATGATTGAAGAGTAGCATTGAAGCGTCACTTTGATATAACCGGCAGTCAGAATTCATGAGGCGGTCATCACTGTCCGTCACGTAAGCAGAGAAAAGAACATGAGCCGCAAATATTTTGGTACCGATGGAATTCGTGGAACGGCCAATACGGCCCCGATGACCGCCGAGGTTGCGTTGAAGGTCGGGATGGCTGCCGGGCATTATTTCACGCGCGGGAACCATCGGCACAAGGTCGTCATCGGCAAGGATA
Organism: Thalassospira profundimaris; assembly: GCF_003326795.1. Lineage (GTDB taxonomy): Bacteria > Pseudomonadota > Alphaproteobacteria > Rhodospirillales > Thalassospiraceae > Thalassospira > Thalassospira profundimaris_C. The sequence continues at coordinate 23,777 of NZ_JPWI01000017.1, forward strand.
CCCGTCTGTCGGGCTATATGCTTGAACCGGCACTGGTTGCCGGTTTCACCTCCATGGGGATGGATGTGATGCTGGTCGGGCCAATGCCGACCCCCGCTGTTGCCATGCTGACCAAATCGATGCGTGCCGATATCGGTGTCATGATCTCTGCTTCGCACAACCCGTTTCAGGATAACGGCATCAAGCTGTTCGGTCCGGACGGCTTCAAACTGTCTGACGAAGTCGAACTGGAACTCGAAGCCCTGATGGAAAGCGACCTTTCCGGCAAGCTGGTCCCGGCCAATGCACTTGGACGGGCAAAACGCATTGATGATGCGCCCGGTCGCTATATCGAGGCTGTCAAATCCTCCTTGCCCGGTTCGGTCACCCTTGAAGGCATGCGCATCGTTCTCGATTGTGCCCATGGTGCCGGATATTCGGTTGCGCCCAAGGTTCTGCGTGAACTTGGTGCCGATGTGATCGAAATCGGCACCAGCCCGAATGGCTTGAACATCAATGACAAATGCGGTTCGACCTATACCAAAACCATGTGCGATCGCGTTCTGGCCGAAAAGGCTGATGTCGGTATTGCGCTGGACGGGGATGCCGACCGTGTTCAGATGTGTGATGAAAAAGGTCAGTTGATCGATGGTGATCAGTTGATGGGTCTTGTGACCACCCACTGGAAACGAACCGGTCAGCTGCGTGGCAACGCGCTGGTGGCGACGGTCATGTCAAACCTTGGGCTTGAACGATACCTTGAACGCAATGATGTGCGCCTGATCCGCACCAAGGTCGGTGACCGCTATGTGGTTGAACAGATGCGCGCTCTTGATTGCAATGTTGGCGGGGAACAGTCCGGGCATATCGTGCTATCCGACTTCGCATCGACCGGTGATGGCCTTCTGGCAGCCCTTCAGGTGCTTGCCGTTCTTGCCAGCCGTGAGGGTCGCGTATCGGAAATGAGCCGCGTGTTTGATCCGCTGCCGCAAATCCTTAAAAACGTGCGCTATTCTGCCGGTTCTGATCCGCTTTCCGATAGCAGCGTGATCGAGGCTATTGCGACAGCTGAAAAGTCATTTAACGGCGACGGTCGTGTCCTGATTCGTAAATCGGGTACCGAACCACTGATCCGCGTCATGGCCGAGGGCGATGACGCGGTCAAGGTCGAACAGATCGTTGACCGCATTGTCGCACAAATTACCGCAGTGGCAGGCTGATGCCGGTTAAACGCCGTTTACTGACGTCATAACAACACTTTGCATGCATAAAGGAAGTCGATCATGAAAGGTCGTGTCTTGATTATAGCCGGATCCGACTGTTCGGGCGGGGCAGGTATTCAGGCCGATATCAAGTCGGTAACTGCTCTTGGTGGCTATGCTGCAACGGCGATTACCGCCTTGACGGTGCAAAACACGACCGGAGTCTTCGACGTTCTGGGCATCACCCCGGAGATGATCGTTCATCAGGCGACTGTGACGATTGATGATATCGGTGCTGATGCCATCAAGACCGGGATGCTCCACAGCGTGCCGGTGATCGAAGCGGTGGCGGAATTCATCAAGCAAAAGGCAGCTAGTATTCCGGTTGTTGTTGATCCTGTGATGGTATCGCAAAGCGGATCCCCCCTGTTGCAGGAAGACGCTGTTTCGGCCCTGATTGGCAAGATGATCCCGCTGGCTACCGTTCTGACACCAAATATTCCCGAAGCGGAAGCATTGTCAGGCATGAAAATTACCGACGAAGGTGATATGATTGCTGCGGCGCACAAAATTGGCGATCTCGGTGCCGAGGCAGTCCTGATAAAAGGTGGTCACGCCGAGGGTGATAAAATCGTCGATATCCTGTGGCGCCGGGATGGCGATATCGAGGGCTTTGAAGGAACTCGTATTCCGTCTGAAAATAATCATGGTACGGGCTGCTCGTTAGCAAGTTCGATTGCAACCGGGCTGGCACAGGGCATGGGATTGAGTGATTCTGTTGCTCGCGCACGGGCTTATGTCCGTGAAGCCATCCGAACCGCACCAAATTACGGCAAAGGAAACGGTCCGCTAAACCATGCGCATCCTGTGACCGGGTAAGTCACTTAACGAAATGTCACAGGGCGCCAAAAGTTGGGACACTTGCGGTATGCCGGGAACTTCGTTTTTTCATCAGGCGCGTAATAATGCCTGGTCCAATCACAGTCTGTTCGGGGTCTGTCAGAAGCTGACAGCGCACGAACTTGATGCCAAACGTACAAATTTTTCGCCCTCAATTCTTGAATCCCTGAACCATATGCTGACCGTTGACTGGTATTATCTCGATGCTCTTACCGACGGGGGACGGGGGGCTGATTGCCTGATCAATGAAATGCCGTTTCGCGATATCGCCAAACTGGCCGCTGCCCAGCGCGACACAGATCATAAACTGATGACCTTCTGTGAACAGCTGGGCGAAAAGGATGCCATGCGTGACGTGAAACTCGAACGTCAGAATAACGGGGTTACACACGAAACCGTCGCCGATATTCTGTCTCATCTGTTTGTCTATCAAACCCATCATCGTGGGCAGGTCCATGTTTTGCTGGGCCAGACCACACAGTCACCGCCACCACTTGATGACTATCATCTTGAATATGATGCGCCTTTTCCCGGAACGGGGTTTGAAATTCCCGGCGGTAAAGGTGCCTGAAGGATACCGATGAATAAACGAATGCTACGTCGTGCAATTTTGGTGGGCGGGATTGTTGTTCTTGCCGCGGCAAGCTATGGCGATCCCGAACGCCATATCGCCGATCTGATCTGGAAGAATGATGCCGCCCCCTGGGAAAAGGTAACAGCGGTCTATACGCCGGATGCTGCGGAGCCTCGCAAGATCGAAATCAGCGAAGCCGTCTTTGCCGATGTTGCGGCCTGCCGTGACCATGTCATGGAATTGGCGGCCGAGCGTGGCGATCCTGACCTTCAAAAAGGCAGTTTTGAATGTGCAGTCGGCTTTTACCCGCAAAGGGATGCGGAAAAAAAGACCGTGACCGGCGACTATCGGCTGATTGTCCGCTAGGCCCTAAAGCACATACCAAAGAAGGGCAGGCAGGGCGATGGCGGCAAGGAAGCTTGAGCTGATGACAACGCCTGCGACTTCTTCGGGTTCGCGGTTATAAAGCTGCGCAAACAGATAGCAGAACACCGCAACCGGCATCGAACATTGCAAGATCACAACGCCGCGTTCGATGCCCTCCAGCCCCATGACTTCCGAAAGACCCAGACCAACCCCGAACCCCATGCCAAGGCGCAACAGGCTAAGCGCTGTGCTGCGCGCAAGGCTGACCGGACGCAGCTTGGCCAGTGACACACCAAGCGTGAACAGCATCAGTGGAATGGTCAGCTGCCCGATCAGGTTGGTGGTGTTGTAAAGCCATGCCGGAACGTCGGTGTCGGTCGCAAGGAAAACCGTCGCAATCAGGGTTGCCGGAATGATCGGCATCTTGGCCAGTGATCGGATCGAGAAACTGCCCGAGACAAAAGCAACCCCGATGGTCAGTTGCAAAACAACATAGGTGGCAAAAAACGCCACCGACAAAGCCAGACCTTCCTTGCCATAAGCCAGCATGCAAAGCGGCAAGCCGACATTGCCGACATTCGGCCAGGTCAGCGATTGCAAATAGGTGCGCGGAGACAGATTGAAAACCTTAAGGATCGGCCAGCCGATCAGCGCAAACAGAATGTTCGCCGCAAGGGCAGCCGTTCCCATTAAAATCAGGGCATCCCCCCCAAGTTCGACCGTGGCAAGGGCGGCAAAGGTCAAACAGGGTGTCGCGAAATAGGTGACAATGGATGTCACAAGGTTGGTATCAAAATGCTTGCCGGCACGGGCCCAGAAATAGCCAAGTCCTGCGGTAATAAAGACCGGTGCCAGAATGGCTAGAATATCGGCAAACATTGAATACGCTTTCTCTGATCAGGTTCTTTTAACCAGAACCTGTCACGGCGGGCCATATTTCTGCAAGCGAATAATGGTAATACCACTTTGTTTTTCGCGCTGCGGAATGTGGGGTGCCTTTTGCCCGCGAACTTGCCATATTGGCAAAGCTTGCGGCATTGTTGCCCGAAACTGATTGCGTAAAAGGTTGCTGATGCAAAGCCCGTCCCATGATTCCGTCAAACGTCATCTGATTGATCCTGCACCCCGATTTCGGGATCGGCGGCATTTGCTTCCTGCGGTCTTTCTGGATCGGGACGGCGTGATCAATGAAGAAGTCCATTATCTGTCACGTGTCGAGGATTTGCGTCTGATTGACGGTGTTGCAAGCGCCATCCGTCGTTTGAACGAGGCCGGGATTCCGGTGATTGTTGTCACCAACCAGTCGGCGGTTGCCCGTGGCTATATCTCGGAAGATCAGCTTCTGGATATTCATAAGGCACTTGTCGCCATGTTGGCTGAACAAAAGGCCTCTTTGCAGGGCATCTTCTATTCCCCCTATCATGAAAAGGGCGAGGGAGATTATCGGCGCGAAACAACCTGCCGCAAACCGCAACCAGGCATGTTGCTGGCTGCGGCGGACGAGTTCGCCATTTCATTACCTGACAGTGTGCTGGTTGGTGATCGTATCAATGATGTTCGCGCAGGACATGGCGCGGGGGCGCGTGCGGTCATGGTGCGAACCGGGCATGGGGCCAAGGAAACGCAACTGCCCGAAGCAGCCGAAGCAGACGTGATAGCCGATGATCTCGCCGCTGCGATTGATATCATTCTGGATTCAATGATCGCCCGATAAGGCGGTGAGTTGTCAGGGGCCTACCCCCGTTGAAGGCACCAGTTCTGCCACATCTCGCGGCAGGCCTCTTCGAATTCGCGGGCAATGGCCGGTGGGTGAAACGCCTTGCTGTTGCGGATGCGTTCACGCATGTTTTCGCGGATGCTGGCAAGGGCGGTAAGGTCGGAACTCAGCATGATGCATTTATCGACATACCCTTTTTCGGTTTGCGCGCATAATGCCTCAAGCCCGATATCACTCAGTAATCCAAGCCCCAGTCGAGACCCTGGAAGGTCATTGGCAAGCGATACAAACGGCACGCCAGACCACAGCATCTCGAAATAGTTTTCAAGCGACATGGCGGGAAACGGCGCAAGACCGATATCAATCTGGGCAAACAGAGCCGGGCGATCTTCTTTGGCAACAGCACCGGCAAGATCCAGTCGGTCACGATTGATCCCGGCCTGACGGATGCGGTCCAGGAACGTCTTGGCGGCATATGAATCCTCAAGAACGTCGTCCTGAATGACGATGCGGCTGTTTTTGACTTTATTGAGGATGCGGGCAAAGCAAATCAGCGTTTCGTCACTGATATTGGCAACCCGGTCAATGCAGCCAAACCGGATAATTTCGTCACCGAATGCCGCCGGAAGCGGGCTGACAGGTAAAGCATCATCTCGTTCAGCCGGAAGATACGGCCCCATCTCCAGTCTCTGGGGGCGTTCGGAAAACTGTTTGTTATCGGCAAGGCTGCCACTGAACACTTCCTTGTGCCCGATCAGATAGTCAATCTGCGCAATCCCGGTTGTTGCCGCTGAAAGGCTGGCCTGAACCGGTGCGGCGTAAAGGGCAAAGACCTCAATCGGCTGGGTCGGGTGCGCGCCGCAAATATCAATCAGGATATCGATCTTGTCCTTGCGAATGCGATCGGCAATCTGCATCGGGTCCTGACCAAATACCTCGCGCCAGCCATCAGCCATGACTTGCCAGGACCGTGTGACATCATCAGGTCGCGGTGTTGCCGAATACAGGAACAGCTCGATCTCATGCCGGTTCAGGTGGCGCGCCAGCGTCCCCAAAAGAGCATGCGACGGATGCTCGCAGAAAAATGGTGACAGCCACCCGATGCGCAGACGCTTGTCGGCCTGTGTGCTATTGGCAAATACCGGTTTTGCTGCAATCGGCATATGGTGCTTTGCCCAGTTCTTCGCGGCCTTGGCATGGTCCGAGGTGTTTGCGGATGCCAGTTTGACCTTGGTGCGCAGCAAAAGGGCGTCGGCAGTCGCATGGTCAGGATGTTTTTTAAGGATCGCTTCAAGGGTTTCGATGGTTGCTGCGATATCGCCGCATTTCAACGTGATATCTGCCAGAACCAGATCAATATCGGCTGTATCCTTGGTGAGCTGCCGGGCGGTTTTCAAAAGCGCAATTGCCTTGGCATATTGCCCCTGATGGGCAAGTGCCTGTCCAAGTCCGCGCAATCCGGGAACGAATTTCGGATTGATGCTGAGCGCGCGCTGAAACAGGCCTTGTGCCAGCTCAGGATACCCAAGCCGCAAATAAGCGCCACCAACACGACAGATATATTCCGGTGAAATCCCCGCCGTCCGGGCCGCATGTTCAAGCGAAGTCAAAGCCGCTTCTTCCTGACCCAGTGCGTGCAGCGCATCACCAAACAGCAACAAGCCTTCGTAATGATCCGGTTTTAACCCCAGCAAGCGCCCCAGAAGATCAACCGCCTGTCCCAGATGCCCGCGCGGCATTTCAAGACGCGCCAGATGATAAAGGGCTGTGGGGAAGTCGCCGTGATAGCTGATGGCCTGTTTGAACTGATCAATTGCCTTTTCAATCTGGCCTGAACTCTCAAGCGCGATCGCATAGTTGCATCTGGCGGCCGGATTGGCCCCGAAACTTGAAAGGCAGCTTTCAAAAAGATCAATCGCCTCGCCATGGCGCCCAAGTCCGGTCAGAAGTGTTGCCAGAAGATGCTCGGCCTCTGCATTATTGGGCGCGATATCAAGAACCTGGCGGTAAATTTTCTCTGCTTCTTCGGGGCGATTACCCTCATGCGCACTAAGTCCGCGTCGCAACAATGTCTTGAGTTGGTCGGACATGGGGGTGCGTTTCTCCGCCGGATCATCATTTCTGAATTCTGCAATTGGTCTCAAGACATTAAAGGGTTTGGGGGAACCTTTAAAGTGGTCAGTTGTGACAGGCGGGCAGACGGTTGCCAAATCGGAAAAAAAAGAACCCCGAACCGTTACGGGTCCGGGGCGAGAATGGGAGTGGGAGAATCGCCTGGCGGCGATAATCACTTGTTAAGATATGGATTGTTTGGATGAAGATCGCCTATCCAAGGGGATAGTGGCTTTGGTATTTGGGGTAGGTATTTCAGGATAATGGAATAAAAGATGTGAAGTGGTTCACTTATTTCCGAAATGGTCTGTTATCTTGTCTGATTATCATGTGCAAAGTGGATGGTCGCGTAGCAATCATACCCAATGATCGGTCCGTGCGAAATTTTCAGGCAAAAAACTGTCAAAAAGCGCGAATACTGTGCTAGAACGCGACTATATTAAAGAAACAGACCCCGCGAAGATTTAGAGAGGTTCCTTCCATGCCGGAATATCGGTCCCGTACAACAACCCATGGCCGCAATATGGCTGGTGCGCGCGGCCTTTGGCGCGCCACTGGTATGACTGACGAAGATTTCGACAAGCCGATCATCGCCGTCGTCAACAGTTTCACCCAGTTTGTGCCCGGTCACGTCCATCTCAAGGATCTGGGCCAGATGGTCGCCCGCGAGATCGAGGCTGCTGGCGGTGTGGCCAAGGAATTCAACACCATTGCCGTTGATGACGGTATCGCGATGGGCCATGACGGCATGCTCTATAGTTTGCCTTCGCGCGAAATCATTGCCGATTCTGTCGAATATATGGTCAATGCCCATTGCGCCGATGCGATGGTCTGCATTTCCAACTGTGACAAGATTACCCCGGGTATGCTGATGGCTGCGATGCGCCTTAATATCCCGGCTGTGTTCGTTTCGGGTGGCCCGATGGAAGCAGGAAAGGTCATTCTGAACGGCGAAGAGCATCACCTTGATCTGATTGATGCGATGATCCAGGCTGCCGATCCGAATGTTTCCGATGAACAGGCCAAGGTGGTCGAGCGTTCTGCATGCCCGACTTGCGGGTCTTGCTCGGGCATGTTTACCGCGAACTCGATGAACTGTCTGGCCGAGGCGCTTGGTCTTGCGCTTCCGGGTAACGGATCTGTGCTGGCAACGCATGCTGCGCGCAAGGAACTGTTCCTTGAAGCAGCACGGACTTCGGTCAAGCTCGCACGTCGCTATTACGAAGAAGAAGACGTAACTGCGACCCCGCGTGGCATTGCCACGTTCGAGGCCTTTGAAAACGCCATGGCGCTTGATATCGCAATGGGTGGCTCGACCAATACGGTTCTGCATCTTCTGGCGATTGCCAAGGAAGCCGAGGTCGATTTTACCATGGCCGATATGGATCGTCTGTCACGCAAGATCCCGTATCTTTCCAAGGTTGCGCCAAACCACCCGAAATTCCACATGGAAGACGTCCATCGTGCCGGTGGCATCATGCGTATTCTGGGTGAACTTGATCGTGCCGGTCTGTTGCACACCGATGTTTCGACCGTGCATACCAAGACCATGGCCGATGCCCTTGAAAAATGGGACATCAAACGCACCACCAACGAAGCTGTCCACAAATTCTATCGTGCGATGCCAGGCGGCGTTCCGAGCCAGACGGCATTTTCTCAGGAACGCTACTGGGACGATCTCGATCTTGACGAAAAAGAGGGCTGCGTTCGTGATGTGGCGCACGCCTACAGTCAGGATGGCGGTCTTGCGGTTCTGTTTGGCAACCTTGCGGTCAATGGCTGCATTGTTAAAACCGGTGGTGTGGATGAAAGCATCCTGAAATTCTCCGGTCCGGCCGTGATCTGTGAAAGCCAGGACGAGGCTGTTGCCAAGGTTCTTGGTGGTGAAGTCAAGGAAGGTGACGTTGTCATCGTCCGTTACGAAGGACCGAAAGGCGGACCGGGCATGCAGGAAATGCTCTATCCGACCAGCTATCTGAAATCGATGGGGCTGGGCAAGGCCTGTGCTCTGATCACGGATGGTCGTTTCTCGGGGGGGTCTTCGGGCCTGTCGATCGGTCACGTATCTCCGGAAGCCGCTGCTGGTGGCGATATCGGCCTGATCGAGCCGGGCGATATGATCGAAATTGATATTCCGAACCGTTCGATCAAAATCGCTGTGGACGACGCTGTTCTCGCCGAACGCCGCAAGGCGATGGAGGCCAAGGGTCCCGAGGCGTGGCGTCCGGCCAAGCCGCGCAAGCGTAAAGTCTCGACCGCCCTTCGCGCCTATGCCGCCATGGCAACCAGTGCCGATCAGGGGGCAGTTCGTGATGTCAGTCAGGTCGAGTTCTGATCGGTCCTGCACCAACAACAGTTATGAAAAAGGGCACCTTTGGGTGCCCTTTTTTGTTTTGGAATGCCCGCATTCAGGACAGGGCCTGTTCCAGCGGTAAATTGTCATATCCAAGCGCATCTGCCACCGCTTGGTAGGTGACCTTGCCATTATGGATATTAAGGCCCGCTGCCAGATGCGGATCATCCTTGCAGGCCTGTTTCCACCCCTTGTTGGCCAGTGCAAGGGCAAAGGGCAGGGTGGCGTTGTTCAGTGCAAAGGTTGATGTGCGTGCAACGGCACCGGGCATATTGGCAACGCAGTAATGCACGACATCATCAATGATATAGGTCGGATCAGCATGGGTGGTGGCTTTGGATGTTTCAAAGCAGCCACCCTGATCAATGGCGACATCGACAATCACCGATCCGGGTTTCATCTTTGAAAGCTGTTCCTTGCGGATCAGTTTGGGGGCCGCAGCACCGGGGATCAGAACCGCGCCAACAACCATGTCGGCATCAAAGACCAGGGCTTCGGTGTCGTCAATCGTTGCATATTGGGTTTTGATGCGGGGACCGAAAACGTCATCAATATAGGTCAGGCGTTTGACATTCTTATCGAGAATGGTGACATCAGCCCCCATGCCGGCAGCGATCCTTGCGGCATTGGTGCCGACAACACCGCCACCGATCACGACAACCTTTGCGGGCGCCACACCGGGAACACCGCCAAGCAAGACCCCGCGTCCGCCATTTGCTTTCTGAAGGGCGGTTGCACCGACCTGCGGGGCCATGCGTCCTGCCACCTCGGACATCGGTGCCAGAAGTGGCAAGCCGCCATTCCGGTCCGTCACGGTTTCATAGGCAATTGCTGTTGCGCCAGATTTGATCAGGCCAGCGGTCTGGTCCGGGTCCGGGGCAAGATGGAGATAGGTAAACAGCAACTGACCTTCGCGTAGCTGTTCATATTCAACCTTCTGCGGCTCCTTGACCTTGATAACCATTTCAGCGGTGGCAAAAATTTCGGCTGCGGTTCCGACAATTTCCGCACCCGCAGCCACATAATCTTCATCACTGCAACCGATCCCGGCACCTGCCATGGTTTCGATTTTCACCTTGTGACCATGAATGGTCAGCTCCCGGACTGAACTTGGCGTCAGTCCGACACGGTACTCGTTGTTTTTGATTTCCTTTGGAACACCAATCAGCATTTCGTTTTCTCCCGACGAATTCAGGTGGTAATCGGGTTATCTCCCGGCTTTGACCGGGGACTCCCGGGCATTTCGCGCCCATTTTTGATTGTTTGTGCATGATACCCTAAAAATGGGGCAATTAATCTTCAATTCCAGACCCGTTTGGTGATATCATTGCTAGATAATTTAAAAGAATGACCTAAATCTCGGAGGATTATTCTAATGCAGATGGACGAACGTGACCGCATGATCCTGCGTTTGTTGCAGAAAGATGGTCGCATCAGCAACGCGGACCTTGCTGAAAAGGTCAACCTGTCGGCTTCGGCCTGTTTGCGGCGTGTGCGCCTGCTCGAAGAGGCGGGCTTTATTGATCATTACACGATGCTGCTCAATCCGGCCCGGATTGGCAAACCGGGCAATGCGTTCGTCAATATCGCAATTACCCGTCAGACCCGCGAAGCACTTGAGACCTTTGAACGAGAAGTCCAGAAGGTGCCCGAGGTTGTCGAATGCTATCTTCTGGCCGGACAAAGCGATTATCTGGTGCATGTTGTCTATAGTGACACCGCCGATTACGAGCGCATCCACAGCGAAGTCCTGACCCAGCTTCCCGGTGTCGAGCGCGTTCAAACCGTGATCACGCTTCGTGAAGTCAAACGCACCACCGAATTGCCGGTCTAGAACCCCTGAAATACTGAACGTGTGCATCTCTGATGCGAATACAAGGCCCGTTATCTGACGGGCCTTGATGGTACCTTGCCTTGATCTTTTAAAAGTCGTGCGGCGGGATAAAACCGGTTTCGGCATCTGCGACTCGTCAGGGAAATGTACAGATTCGCAAGATTTGTTCGGAAATTTGGTGCTGGTTGATTTTATGTGACCGTTATTCATCTACCGGAGAGGATGTGTCACAGATAAAATCCCTGTTTTTTCAAGGTGTCATAAGTTTTGTCTATTTATTCTCGTTCCACGGTTTGACTTTTAGGTGAATTACAATGCAATAATATTGCGGGGAAAAACGCTGGGGGAAGCTAATAAATATGGAACAAGAAAATCTTGTTCGTGCGCGAAGCCACGAACAGAAACTGAAGCGTCGTGCTGATATCCTTGAGGCTGCACGTGCGCTGTATCTTGAAGGCGATGGAACCTTGCCATCGGCAGCCGAGGTTGCTCGAAAGGCCAATCTGGCCAAGGGAACCCTTTATCTCTATTTCTCAAGCAAGGAAGCCCTGTTTCTTGAAGTGCTGCGCCATTTCCAGAAGGGCTGGTTTGAGAACAATCTTGATATCATTGATCAGGAAGCATTGCGTCGCCCCGAAGAGCGGGACTCTACCCGTGTGGCGCGCGAATTCGTGCAATATCTGGTGAAGAACGAGAAGTTTCTCTGTCTCGCATCCTTGGCGCAAGGCGTTCTGGAATCAGGCTCGGACGATGAAATGGTCGTCGGTCAGCGCCGTTTTCTGGCCTCTATGGTCAAACGTACGGCTGATGCCCTGGCAGAGCTTTATGCGATCACGCCGGACGAGGCCAGCAAGCTGATGCGGTCTTCCTATGCGCTGGTGCTTGGGTTGTGGCAGATGTCACAGCTTCCGGAACGGGTGAAGCGCCTGATGGAACAGAACGCCCTGAACAGCCTTATCATCGATTTTGGAGAAGCTGCCGAAGAGGCCGTGGTGTCTTATTGGCAGGTTGCTGCACCGGGCATGAAATGTCGCGAGATGATGCGACGTGCCGCAGCAGGTGAATGTTCCTGAGCAACAGGTTTTCAGATCATCTGATTACATGAAAACAGCGCCGAAAGATTTCTTTCGGCGCTGTTTTTGTCTGAGCATTTTGGTTCAGGAAATCGGGTCTATATGTCGCTCGCATTTGCTGTGCGGTTGCGCATTCGTTCAGATCGCAGGATCATGATGCTTGCGATCACAATCAAGATCGACACAGCAAGAATGATCAGTGTGGCTAATGCGTTGATCTCTGGCGATACCCCAAGACGCACGGACGAGAAGACCTTCATCGGAAGGGTGGTTGACCCCGGTCCGGCGACAAAGCTTGCAATCACCAGATCATCAAGCGACAGCGTAAAGGACAGAAGCCAGCCCGCCAGAAGGGCCGGAAGGATCATCGGAAGCGTGATGACGAAAAAGATCTTGCCGGGCTTTGCGCCCAGATCCATCGCGGCTTCCTCGACCGAGATATCCATCCCCGACAGGCGCGACTGCACAACAACCGCGACATAGGCCGCACAGAAGGTCGAATGCGCGATCGTGATTGTTGAAATCCCGCGTCCTGCCGGCCAGCCGACAATTTGTTCAAGGGTTACAAACAACAGCAAAAGCGACAGACCGGTAATGACTTCGGGCATCACAAGCGGGGCTGCGATCATGCCTGAAAACAGGGTGCGTCCCTTGAACCGGCCAAAGCGTGACATGACAAGCCCGGCTGGCGTGCCAAGTGCAAGTGCAAGGGTTGCCGACATCACACCGATCCGAAGGCTGTTCCAGGCGGCATCAATCATGCCGTCATTGTTAAACAGCGACACGTACCATTTGGTCGAAAAGCCCGACCATACGGTCACCAGCTTGCCTTCGTTAAACGAATAGATGATGACAAGCAGGATCGGCACATAAAGAAAGGCAAAGCCAAAGGCCAGTGCCGAAATCAGGAAGGTTGAACGTTTACCACTCATTGCTGGCCTTCCTCCTGCTTGGTCTGGATATGCTGGAACCACATGATCGGAACAACCAGGAAGACCAGCATCGCAATCGCCACCGCCGATGCAATCGGCCAGTCACGGTTGGCAAAGAATTCGTTCCAAAGCGTTCGACCGATCATAAGGGTATTCGGACCGCCCAGAAGTTCCGGAATAACGAATTCGCCCACAGCCGGAATAAAGACCAGAAGCGATCCCGCCAGAATCCCCGGAAGTGACAGCGGCAGGGTAACTTTGACAAAGGCCTGCCAGGGCTTGCAGCCAAGATCAAGGGCTGCCTCGATCAGGCTGATATCCATTTTCTCAAGTGTCGAGTAAAGCGGCAGGATCATGAAGGGCAGGTAGGTGTAGACAATCCCGACATAGACCGCGAACTCGGTCTGGCGCATGATCAGTGGTTCGGAAATGATGCCGGTCCACAGCAGGAATGCATTGATCAGGCCTTCGCGATCCAGAATCCCGATCCACGCATAGACACGGATCAGAAAGCTGGTCCAGAATGGCAGGATCACAAGCATCAGAAGCACACTGCGCATCGATCCGCGCGCACGGGCAATCCCGTAGGCCATCGGATAGCCGATCAGCAGGGTGATGACGGTGGAGATCGCGGCAATCCGGATCGAATTCAGATAGGCCGTCGCATAAAGGCTGTCTGATAACAGGAACAGGTAGTTCCCGAAATTAAGCGTTATCGTTACACCTTCATCAATCCAGGCGAACAGCGCGCTATAAGGCGGCTGCGCATATTCGGCCATGGAAAAACTGATCTTCAGAACGATCAGAAACGGCACCAGGAAGAACAGGAAAAGCCAGAAATACGGAATACCTATGACCAGTACCCGGCCATGCTTGATCATCCAGCGATCAAAACGTTGTTTCAGGGTTAGCTTGTCACTGCTCATTGGTTCAGAACCGAAGCAGCCCCGGCCTCCCACGATACCCAGACGCTGTCTTCCCACGTGTAACGCGGTTCTATCTGGCGGGTGGAATTCGGTTCGGTCACCTTGATGCGTTTGCCGCTTGCAAGGCGCACGTGATAGGTCGAAATGCCGCCAAGATAGCCGATCTCTTCAACCTTGCCCGACACACAGTTATATTTGGTGTCTTCCGGTGCCTCTTTGGTCAGACGCAGGCGTTCGGGGCGAATGGCGGCCCAGAATGTCATGCCCTCGTGGCCCTGAACCGCGTGATCAATGTAGATTTCGCAACCGGCTTCGTCGGATTTGATGACAGCGTATTTCTCGTCATCATCAACCAGAACGCCTTCGATCAGGTTGACCTGACCAAGGAAGTTCGCCGTGTAGCGGCTGTTGGGATATTCATAAAGTTCGAACGGCGTTCCGATCTGGTTGATCACGCCTTCATTCATCACGGCGATACGTGATGCCATCGTCATGGCTTCTTCCTGGTCATGGGTTACCATGACAAAGGTCGTGCCGACTTTTTCCTGAATATTGACCAGTTCGAACTGGGTCTGTTCGCGAAGCTTCTTGTCAAGTGCGCCAAGCGGTTCATCAAGCAACAGAACCTTGGGGCGCTTGATCAGTGAACGGGCAAGGGCGACGCGCTGGCGCTGTCCGCCCGAAAGCTGATGGGGTTTGCGTTTGGCAAACTTGCTCATCTGGACAAGGCCAAGCATCTCGGCCACCAGTTCCCTGATCTCGCTGCGCGAAACCCCGTCCTGCACAAGGCCGAATGCGACATTCTGCTCGACGCTCATATGCGGGAACAGGGCATAGGACTGGAACATCATGTTGGTCGGGCGTTCATAGGCCGGAACACCGTCCATATCGACGCCATCAATATAGATTTTTCCCGATGTCGGTTCCTCGAACCCGGCCAGCATGCGCAGAAGCGTTGTTTTCCCGCAGCCCGAACCGCCCAGAAGGGCAAACAGTTCGTGGCGATAAATATCAAGGGAAACATCATCAACGGCGTAGAAGTCACCGAATTTCTTGGTCACATTCTCAAAGCGGATATAGGGAACCGCATCCGGGTTGTTCCAAGGTTGCGTCTTATGCACGTCCTCATGCGCGCGATCCAAAACCGCCTCAGGCACCAGCATTCTCCCCTGTTTCAAATTCATGATGAACCGATAATTCCAGACGACAGTCCCTGATGATCTGCTGCGCAATCTTTGAATGTTGCGTCGGCGCCGGTATGTCGGTTCGCTCTGATAACAGGATGAAGCAATTCTACAATCTGTAAAGAGGGGTGTGCGATATTTTGAACAACAACCCGTATATGCCGCCAAAAATGGCAGGAAATGACCTTGGGGTGTTCAGAAAATGTGCATTATTCAACGGGCCTCAGGCTGTGGGCTGTTGGTCGGGCATGTGTGAATATCATCACAGGATCGCGAGTCACATCACGGCCCGGCTGCACATCAAAAAGGGCGCGATCAAAATCGCGCCCTTTGACGTTCAGAAGGTCCGACCATCAAGTGATGGTCGCAATAGATTTCTTACTGACCGGTTTTAAGTTTGGTCCACAGACGGGTACGGGTACGCAATTCGCGAGGACCCGGTTCGATTTTCGAACGCAGACGTTCCTTGACTTCCTGAGACGGGTAAACGCCCGGATCAGATTTCAGCGCTTCGTCGATCATCGGCATGGCTGCAAGGTTCGGTGTTGCATAGGCGACATAGTTTGCAATGTCGGCTTCAACATCGGCACGCAGGACATAATCGATGAATTTGTGTGCGAGCTCGGCATGCGGTGCATCGGCCGGGATCATCATCACGTCAAACCAGATCAGGGTACCTTCATTCGGGATCACGTATTTGATCTCGTTGCCGTTGCCGGCTTCTTCTGCGCGGGCTGCTGCCTGACCAACGTCACCCGACCAGCCGACAGATACGCAGACATTGCCGTTGGCAAGGTCGTTAATGTATTGCGAACTGTGGAAATAGGTGATGTACGGGCGGATTTTCTCCAGCTCGGCCATCGCACTTTCGATGCTTTCTGCGGTCGGTGCGCCTTCCGGCATGTTGCCAAGATAGAAGTTCACAAGCGGGACGATCTCGCCCGGATCATCCAGAAGCGTCAGGCCGCATTTGGACAGGGCTTCGGCATATTTCGGATCGAAAATCAGCGACCAGCTGTCAAGCGGCGCGTCATCCCCAAGGACTTCCTTGACCTTGGCAACGTTATAACCAAAACCGTTGGTGCCCCAAAGATACGGAACAGCGAAATCGTTGTTCGGATCGTATTTTGCGGTCTGGGCCAGAATGACCGGATCAAGGTTGCCGAAATTGGTCAGTTTGGTCTTGTCGACTTTCTGGAAAATGCCCGCCTGGATCAGGCGCTGGGCATCGGCCAGGGTCGGGACAACAATGTCGTAACCGGAATTGCCGGCAAGAAGCTTTGCCTCGACAACCTGGTTGCTGTCATAGACGTCGTAGTTAACCTTGATGCCGGTTTCTTTTTCGAAATTGGCAATGGTTTCTTCGCCGATATAGTCAGACCAGTTGTAGATGTTCAAAACATCTTCGGCTTGCGCTGCACCGGCAAAGCCGATCGAGGCAAGCACGACAAGGCTTGAAGATTTAAGAAGAGATTTCATTTCGCTGAGCCTCCCATGTGGCAGCGTTTGAAAGTTTGGTGATCCTGTTGTTTGCTTCCTCCAGGACCCGAGGACACGTCCAATATCCTTCGAATGCATCAGGATATTGTCAAACACAAGATGGAAAATTGTGCATTTTTCGCATCAAGTAAAAAATTAGGCATTTTCGATGCAATAATCTTGCGCCGGGACTTCACACCCGGCGCAAAATTCGACCCGCAGTTTTAAACGTTCAGCAGAAGATGCTCGCGTTCCCATGCACTGATCACGGTCTGATAGGCATCCCACTCGGCTTCCTTGACCGCCAGAACCGCTGCTGAGAATTCCTCGCCAAGCAGCTCTTTAAGCGGCTTGCAACGCTGGAACTTCGCCAATGCTTCATGGATATGGCGGGGCAGGGAATGGGCGCGGTCATAGCCCGAACCTTCGATCGGTGCGGTCGGCTCGATTTCTTCAATGATGCCAAGCAAGCCACAGGCAAGTGATGCGGCAACCGCCAGATACGGGTTTGCATCTGCACCCGGGATCCGGTTTTCGATACGGCGTGCCGCAGCCGGGCCATTGGGCTGACGCAGGCCGACGGTACGGTTATCAAGGGACCAGTGCATGTTGATCGGCGCATCCGACCAGGGCTGCAAACGGCGATAGCTGTTCATGTTCGGAGCCAGAAGCGGCATGGCCGCAGGCAGATAACGCTGCAGGCCGCCAATATAGTTCAGGAACATCTTGGAGTTCTCGCCATCATCATCGGCAAACAGGTTCTTGCCAGTGTTGATGTCGATCAGACTTTGATGGATATGCATGGCGCTGCCCGGATGGTTGCCCATCGGTTTTGCCATGAAAGTTCCATAGACTCCGTGCTTGAGTGCAGTTTCGCGCAGGGTGCGTTTGAACAGGAACGACTGGTCGGCCAGTTCAAGCGGCTCGCCATGGTTGAAGTTCATTTCAAGCTGGGCCGGGCCGGATTCGTGGCTCATGGTATCGGCATCGATATCCATGGCCTCGCAATAGTCATACAGGTCTTCGATCAGCGGATCGAATTCGTTGATCGCGTCGATTCCAAACGCGTTCGATGCCCGTTCCGGGCGCCCGGAACGTCCAATCGGCGGCTCAAGCGGGTTGTCCGGGTCGGTGTTTTTTGCCACCAGATAAAATTCAAGTTCAGGGGCAATGACCGGTGTCATGCCGCGTTCCTCAAAAGCCTTGAGAACACGTTTGAGAACCCCGCGCGGCGAGGTCGAAACTTCCTCGCCCGAGAAATGATAACAGTCGCAGATGATCTGAGCAGTCGGCTCCTCGTACCAGGGCACAACGCGGATGGTCTTCGGGTCAGGAACCATCACAACGTCTTTCTCGGCGGGATCAAGGAATGCATCGGTTTCTTCGGGATAGCCGCCAGTCACAGTCAGGCAGAAAATTGCCTCCGGGATGGCAAGGCTTTTGGCCTCCAGACCGCGCAGGAATTTCTGCGTCGGCAGGACCTTGCCCCTTGCGACCCCTGACATATCGGGGACGATGCATTCGACTTCTTCGATTTTACGCTCAGATAGCCACTTCTTGAGATCGGTGCTCATATGTAGTCGGGCGCTTTCACGCCAGTCCTTCAAAATTGCATTTTCTTGCGTTTTTCGGGCCATTCCCGACAAAATTCACAAGAAAGAATGTTGGTCTTCGAAGAGTTTTGTATTTAATTTTCTTATTGTCTTTGTTTTTCGAATTATAGTCGAAATATTGGTGTTATCGTCGAAGATATCAATTCATATCTCTGGAACGCTTCCACCATATTGCGCTATAAGTGCTCCAGATTATAAGGGCAGCGTTTGGACGCTGGTCAAGGAGGTATTATGAAAATCGAACATCCCTATCTTATGTTTCTTGGTGACGCGCCGGACGAACTGGCAGCAAAAACCGCAATCGGCATCAAACAGTGGCGTCCGGAATGGTGCGTCGGTCAGCTCAGCCTTCCGGGCTGTCAGGCCGACCTGGGCCTTCCGGAAATGTCCATTGCCGAAGCAAAGGCAGCAGGTGTTAAGACTCTGGTACTTGGCGTTGCCAACCGTGGCGGCATCATCGGTCCGGCATGGATGGAAACCCTTCTGGCAGCAATCGATGCCGGCATGGATATCGCCAACGGTCTGCATACCCGCCTTTCGACCATTCCCGAACTGGTTGAAGCTGCTGCTGCCAAGGGCGTGAACCTGTTTGACGTGCGTCACTTCGATGGCAAGGTTCCGGTCGGTAACGGTGAAAAACGTTCCGGCAAGCGTGTTCTGGCCGTCGGTACCGATTGCTCGGTTGGTAAAATGTACACCACGCTTGCCATTGATGCAGAGATGAAAAAACGCGGCATGAAGTCCGACTTCCGCGCGACCGGTCAGACCGGCATTTTCATCGCGGGTGAAGGCATCTCGGTTGATGCGGTGATCTCTGACTTCATTTCGGGTGCTGTTGAAACCATCGCACCGGCAAATGATGCAGACCACTGGGACGTCATCGAAGGGCAGGGCAGCCTGTTCCATGCATCCTTCTCGGGTGTAACCATGGGCCTCATCCACGGTTCGCAGGCTGACGCGCTTGTGATTTGCCACGAACCGACCCGTGCGCATATGCGCGGTCTTCCGGGCTACAAACTGCCCGATCTCAAGACCTGCATGGATGTCAACCTGATGCATGCCAAACTGACCAATCCCGATTGTGTGGTCGTCGGTTTTGCAATCAACACCAAGGCGCTTGACGATGCCGCTGCCAAGAAACTTCTGGCAGAGATCGAAGCGGAATTCGGTCTGCCGGCAGTTGATCCGGTTCGCATCGGCGTCGGTCCGATCGTCGACAAGCTCCAGGAGATTTAAGTTGCCCCAGCTTAGTGTGATTTCCGAAGTCTTTCCTCTGGCGCAGGTTTTCAAAATCTCGCGCGGGGCGCGGACCGAGGCACATGTGGTCAAGGTGACCCTGACGGACGGCACGCATACGGGCTATGGGGAATGCGTTCCCTATGCCCGTTACGGCGAAACTGTGGAAGGTGTCATTGCTGACATCAATGCACAGGCTGATGCGCTGTCACGTGGCATGACGCGTCTTGAGCTTCAGGATGCCATGAAAGCCGGCGCAGCGCGCAATGCTGTCGACTGTGCCTATTGGGATCTCGAAGCCAAGCGCACCGGACGCCGCGTTTGGGAAATGATCGGTCACAAGGCCCCCGAAGGGTTGGTGACGGCCGAAACGCTCAGCATCGATACGCCTGACAACATGCGCGAAGCGGCACGCAAAATTGCCCATGCGCCTTTGTTGAAGGTCAAGCTGAATGGTGAAAATGTTCTCGAATCCGTGCGTGCGGTTCGCGAAGGTTCACCCAAGGCCCGTATCATTGTTGATGCCAACGAGGCATGGACGCTGGATCTGCTTGCCGATATCGGCTCGGAACTTGACGGGCTTGGCGTTGAAATGATCGAACAGCCGCTTCCTGCGGGGCAGGATGATGGTCTGATCGATATCGACTGTCCGGTTCTGTTGTGTGCCGATGAGTCGGTTCACACGGTTGCCGACATTCCGCGTCTGGCCAATCTCTATGACATGATCAATATCAAGCTCGACAAGACCGGCGGTCTTACCGGTGCGCTGGAACTGGCAGAAGCCGCTTCCAAGGCCGGGATGCAGCTGATGACCGGGTGTATGGTGGGGACCTCGCTTGCGATGGCACCGGCCATGATCACCGGGGCAATGTCACGCATTGTCGATCTCGATGGCCCGATCTGGATGGCCAAGGACCGGGAAAATGCCCTGACCTTTAACAATGGGGTCATGGGGCTTCCTGATCGTGCTCTTTGGGGCTGATCATCATGTACCGGAGATTGCCCGGGATCGGGCAATTCTGATCCCTGTTACGATATACAAGGCCGCACCGAAAGACCCGGTGCGGCCTTGTTCGTTCGGGAAAGGTCGTTGACAGGCCGATGACCTACGGTGCCGATCAAGAAAGTTGCATTTTTCTTAAAGCGGCGCTGAAAATATTGGTTAACAAATTGTTATTTATTTTCAGGTGCTTACGTATAGATTTCCAACGGAAAAGTATCGAAATACTCACCGGTCGGGTACTTCCACCTCTAATGGATAGTTGTATCTTGGGTTAAATAAGGGAACCATGATGCTCATATGAGGGGACAGGTAGGGCCCTTTAAAAAACTGAAGCTGGAGCTGTACTGCGTGCTATCTGATCCCTTTAAAGATAGTAGACGCACTGCCGGATCTTTGCGGTGTTGCTATCGTGACTTCCTCTATACGCCAAGGCATGCAGAATTGATGCATTTGCGGCGCAAGGAGTCGATTCAGCTTTCCGCACGTTTTGCTGCTCTTTTTGTTCTTGTTCTTCTGCTGGCGGCCCCTTTCTGGGATCACAGTTTTTCCACCGATATCTGGTCGTCACAGACTGTTATAATGCGATTGCTGGTTGGTTTGGTTGCCTTGGCGGTCATTACCAATCGGGCTGTCAGTGCGCGGTTGCGACGCCGGTTTCCCTATTTGCCGATGTTGATGCTGATCGTTGCGGCCTGTTTGCTCAGCATCTTTTCCGGCAATGATCCCGAATCCACTATCTTGATGCATTCCGCCCATAGCTGTTTGATGCTGGGCCTTGTGCTGATGATTGCGATCATGCCAGTGACCCTGGTCGAGGCGATTTTGCTATCGCTTCCCATCATCGCGCTTTTGATCGTTGGCAGTTATGTCGATCTGGCAACCGGGGTCATCCCGCTTGAAATGCTGTTGTCGGTCTTGCTGCCGCTTGCCGTTTTTTCGGCCCTTGTGCAGCTTTACCGGACGATCATGGCTGCCCAGGAAATTGCGATCGACCCGCTTACGGGCTGTTATACCCGGGCCTTTGGCATGGAAATGATCAAGGTCAGCTTCGATGGTGCGCTTCGCAAACGCGCCCCTTACACCGTGGCCTTTATCGATCTTGATGACTTCAAGCAGATCAATGACCGCTATGGTCATGATTACGGGGATCGCATTCTGGGCGAGGTCGGGGAAAATCTGGTAACCCGGTTCCGGCGATCCGACCTTGTTGTCCGCTGGGGCGGGGAGGAATTCCTTGTTCTGCTGCCCGAGCTTGATCATGCGCGTGCAGCCGAAGTGCTGGACCGTGTTATGGCGCCGGGGCTGGCGGCACTCGAAAACGGTCAGGTTCAAAGGGCCAGTGTTGGCCTGTCAGAGCGGATCGAAGATGCGATTGCCCTGCCGCAAAACCTGATCGAGCTGGCTGATCGTCGCATGTATGAGGCCAAGAAGCGTCGCGATCATGATGATATGATCGCCAATAGCCTCTCGGGGCGTCGCAACGCTGTGGCGCGCAATCCCGGTGCTCCCTGCAGTGCCAAGGTTCAGCCTGTTGACCGGACGCTGAACTAGGCTTTCAGAGCTTTCCTGATTTTATTTTGATCCTTGTATTAAAACACCAGTCTTGCTGGATTGTGACAACAGGAACGTGTTTTAGGCAGGGCCAAAGTCATCATTGTGATCGCTTGGACCGCGGATTTGCGAATCCCTTGGATCATTTCCGGTGCAATTAGAGGCCAAAATAACCGTTCAACGGGAAATGATGGTGGCGGACAGGTGATTTTTGGTCCTGCCTGAAACCAGATTCGCGCCGATTCTCTTTCCGATTGTGAAAATACGCTTTTCTTCAGTGATCAAAAAATAATCTCTGACTGGGGATTTTCAGGGCGATTGACGGGCATTGTCATAAAATTGTGATCAAAAAACGTGCAGTAATATTTTTGGCGAAAAAATAGTCAAAAAGCTGTTGCGTCCTCCCCGGCAAATCGGTAATGTTCATTTGTGCGCTGCGGTAGGACGCAGTGCATTCCGGCGAGCGACTTGTCGCTCGTTTCTTGGACGTTTCCTCCCTAGACTTGGGCCGCTGTCACAGGCGGCCTTCTTTTTTGCCTGAATTCTGCCGTTTCGGTTGATGGTTGTGCTTGAAACTAACCGATTGGTCCAAAACTCCCCTGCTTTGAAAATATTATTGTGCGCTGCAAATCAATTTCCGGT
Organism: Thalassospira profundimaris; assembly: GCF_003326795.1. GTDB lineage: Bacteria > Pseudomonadota > Alphaproteobacteria > Rhodospirillales > Thalassospiraceae > Thalassospira > Thalassospira profundimaris_C. The sequence goes on from NZ_JPWI01000017.1 coordinate 46,453, forward strand.
TTTGCTGATGTGGCTGTGTCTTTTGTATGTGTGAACTCTTGTGTACCGCAGGATGCTTTTACCGAACATCGCGCCCTGTTGATTCGGTTCAAGTGTTAAAAAGGGCGCCATCACAGTTGTTTCTGCAATGGCGCCCTGGAATTCGCGGTTTCGAATGTTCTGAGATTACTTCTCTCGGGTCGGGTTGCCTTCGGGAATCGTGCCGTCACCATCCCCAAGCCCGCGCTGCATGATCACGCTATCGACCCAGCGACCGAGTTTGAAACCCGCTGATTGCAGGGTTCCGGCAACCCGGAAGCCCAGACGCGCATGCAGGCCGATAGAGGCTACGTTGGCGCTGTCACCGATCACCGCGACCATCTGGCGATAACCAAGCGCTGTGCACCGTTTAATCAGCTCTGAAAGCAACGCGCGACCCGCACCCTTGCCGACGACATCGGGTGCGATATAGATCGTGTCTTCGACCGTAAAACGATAGGCCGGGCGCGTACGATAGGACCCGGCATAGGCAAATCCCTCAACCCGGCCGTCAAGCTCTGCTACCAGATAGGGCAGGCCGCGCTCGCGCACATGTTGCCAGCGCGATGTCAGTTCGGCGATTTCCGGGGCGCGTTCCTCAAACGAGGCCAGCCCATGCAGGACATGATGGCCATAGATTTCAGTGATGCGCTCGAAATCTTCGGGTTCTGCGTCACGGATCACCAGATCGTGCAAAACAACACTGGTCGCGGTATCGGTCATTAAAGCGGGTTCCCGTCGAGATCATGGAAGGACGCAATCAGATTGGTCATCTGGTCGCGCAAAACGTCAAATCCGCGATGCGGGGTGATTGTGGCTTCATCCATGTAAAGCGCGCGCGACAGCTCGATCTGAAGACTGTGCACATGCTCCTCGGGGCGGCCGTAATGACGGGTGCAATATCCCCCGGCATAGGGGTCATTGTGCGCCGGGCCAAATCCCATATCGCGAAGACAATCATCCACAAACCGCGTCAGTGACGGGTGGCATGATGTTCCATAGCAATCGCCAAGCACCAGATCAACGCGGTTTTTTGTGCTGTCGGTGGAATCGCCGGGCATCGAATGGCAATCAATCAGGATGCAATAGCCAAATGTATCGCGCGTCTGCTCAATCAGCTTCTGCAAGGCCCGGTGATAGGGACGGTAATAGGTGTCAATGCGTTCGAATGCTTCTTCGACGGGCAGGCGGCCTTTATAAATCTCGACCCCGCCACTGACCACACGCGGAATCGACCCAAGTCCCGAAAGCGCGCGCATCGAATTGATTTCCGCATCATGGGGCAGGTCACCCTCGAACATGCGCGGATCAAGTTCCATCGCCGCCCGGTTCACATCGACATAGGCCCGCGGGAAGGTCGCGCAAAGCAGCGGTGCGCCGAGTTTCGGGGCCGCGCTGAACAGCTGATCGACAAAGGCATCTTCCGATGCGCGTAATTCAAACGATCCGATCCGTGCGCTTTCAATCAGATCCTGCGGGTATTGGCGCCCCGAATGCGGGGATGCAAAGACCACAGGCAAGGTCTGCCGTGGCGGCAGGATAACAGTAGCAGGCCCGCTAGAGGCAATTTCCGAAGGCAACTGGTTCATTGTCTTTCGTAATGTCCATCCCTGAATGGGTGTGTTGAATGTCCCGCGGTCCCCAAAAATCATATTGCACCTGATCAGGGGCAATATGTTCCTCTAGCATATGGTAATTGGAGCAGAATTGATGAAGATTTTTTGTCAAAAAACCATTTCTGGGGTTGCGCCTTTGTCTGCCTTGGGCTAAATACCGCCTCGCCGACGCAAACGGCACAGACCAATCCTTTCGATATGATAGGGGCGGTCTTCTGAAAGATGGATTTGCGGGCCTATAGCTCAGTTGGTTAGAGCGTTCGCTTGACATGCGAGAGGTCACAAGTTCGAGTCTTGTTAGGCCCACCATCTTTCACACCCATAGGGGCCTATAGCTCAGTTGGTTAGAGCGTTCGCTTGACATGCGAGAGGTCACAAGTTCGAGTCTTGTTAGGCCCACCATCTTTCACACCCATAGGGGCCTATAGCTCAGTTGGTTAGAGCGTTCGCTTGACATGCGAGAGGTCACAAGTTCGAGTCTTGTTAGGCCCACCATTCCCACCCCGCCGGGTTGCCGCGCGGGGTTTTGCATTTTCCAGCCTGAATGATTATCGCATCTGCGCGATGCTTTTTCTGAAGCGCATGGCGCTAAAGGCAAAGAAGGCGCTGGCAATCACAAAGACCAGCAGGAATTCGGGCCATACCACATCAATCCCGGCCCCGCGAAACAGGATCGCCTGCGCATATTTGACGAAATGCGTTGATGGGGCGATCTGCATGATGTTCTGAAGGGTTTCGGGCATGCTTTCAAGCGGGGTCGTTCCCCCCGACAGCATGCGAAGCGGCAGGACGACAAGGATAAATAGCAATCCGAATTGCGGCATTGATCGGGTCATGGTCGCAAGGAAAATGCCAAGTGCGGTGGCAAAGAACAGATACAAGACCGTCCCCGCCATGAATAAAAGCTTTGATCCGATCACCGGCACGCCAAGCACCAGCTGAACCACGAAGATCAGTGACAGCATACTGGCAATCAGGATCACAAGGCCGTTGGCCCAGACCTTTGCCATCATGATTTCAAACGGATCAAGCGGCATCACAAGAAGATGTTCAATCGTGCCATGTTCGCGTTCCCGAATAAGGGCCGCCCCCGAAAGAATGATCGACAGCATCGTGATGGCATTGATGATTTCCATGGTCGCCGTAAACCAGGAACTCGTCGCATTCTGGTTATAGGCATAGCGTGTGACGATCTGTGCCGCACTATCCGTATTGGCCCCCGCATAGGCCGATTTGCCCCCCAGCCAGCTTGAAACTTCCTGTGCGATGATGTTGCTGACATAGCCCTGACCGATCCCGGCCTGCATCATGGCGGTGGCATCGATATTAAGCTGCACTTCCGGATTGCGCCCGCCAATCAGATCGCGCTCAAACCGTGGCGGGATAACAAGGACAAAGGTGAAGGCTCCGCTATTCATTGCTGCATCCAGATCACGCTCGGCAATCTGCACCGGTGTCTGGAAAAATGGCGGCAGGAAAGCATCCCGAATGCGAAGCGATATGGCCGATCCGTCCTGATCGGAAATTGCAATCGATGCATTATTCAGGTCATGCGAAAAACCGGTCGCCGCGTTATAGATCGCAAATGAAAACGCCCAGACGATCAGGGCCATCAAAACGACATCGCGCCTGAGACTGTAAAGCTCCTTGATACCAAGGCGATAGATATTGCCAATCCGTCTTGAAAACATCGCCTTACACCTCCTGCTTTTTCAAAAGCAGCATCGAAATCACACTTAGGGCCGGGAAGAATATCGCAAGCTTGATCAGTTCGGGATAAAGCTCGGCAAAGCCCAGCGCCTTGGTAAAGGTGCCGACACTGATCGACATGAAATGCGATGTCGGGATGATGGTCGAAAGCACCGCAGGCGCGCCCTCAAGCGACGAGATCGGCTGCATCATCCCTGAAAACATCACCGATGGCACCATGGTGATGATCGCTGTGCCGAACAGGGCGGCGATCTGGGTGCTGGTAAAGGACGAAATCAGAAGTCCGAGCCCGGTGGTTGCAATCACAAACAGGGTTGCACCGACCAAAAGCGTCAATCCGTTGCCACGCAACGGTACCTCGAACCAGAACAGCGCCATCGCTGTCATCAGAACAAAGTTGATCAGCCCAAGCCCGATATAGGGCAACTGTTTGCCCAGCAGGAATTCAAGTTTCGAGACCGGCGTCACATAAAGATTGGTGATCGATCCCAGTTCCTTTTCGCGCACCACGCCTACCGCCATCAGGACGGCGGGAATAAACATCAGAAGCAGGGCAATCACCGATGGCACCATGGCATAGATGCTTTTGAAATCCTGATTATAGCGATACCGGGTTTCGATCCGGATCGGCAGGGGGGATGACGCGCTGCCTTGTGCGCGACGTGCACTTTCGGCCAGATAACGTTGATGAATACCTTCGACATAGCCGTGAATCGTCTCGGCCCGAAATGGCATGGTGCCGTCAATGAACGCCCCGATTTCCGGGCTTGCCCCCCGGCCGACATCCCGTCCGAAACCGGGCGGAATTTCAATCGCCAGCGATATGTCGCCTGATAACAACCGCGCCTCAAGATCGTTATTGCTGATCAGTGCGGGTTGCTCTTCGAAATAGCGCGATCCCGACAGATTTTCGATATAGGTCCGGCTTTCGGGCGTCTGATCGCGATCCAAAACCGCATAGGTCAGGTTTTCAACGTCAAAGGTAATGCCGTAACCAAAGACCGGCATCAGGATCGCCGTCCCGATCAGGGCAAACATCAACCGGATCGGATCGCGGATCAGTTCCATGGTCTCGCGCAGTGAATAGGCCCATAGCCGTCTCGGGCTGAAGATCGATGCCTTTGCCGGTTTCCAGTGATCAGGCTGGATATCATCGCCTGCAATCTGATCGGGGTCCGGTTCAGGTGCGCTTTCCTGTTCGCCGCTGGCTTCCACCAGATAGCTGATAAAGGCTTCTTCAAGTGTCGCACATCCTCGCCCCCTGGTAATGGCGTCGGGTGTGTCGCTGATCAGAACCTTGCCCGCATGCATCAGCGATATGCGATCACATCGCTCGGCCTCATTCATGAAATGGGTGGAAATAAAGATCGTCACGCCCTGTTTGCGTGAAAGCTCGACCAGCAATTCCCAGAACCCGTCACGCGCCACCGGGTCCACACCCGATGTCGGTTCATCAAGGATCAGGATTTCCGGATCGTGAATGATCGCAACGGCAAGCGACAGGCGCTGCCGCACACCAAGTGGCAGGCGTTCGGACAGATCGTCGTGATATTCACTGAGCCCGAACCGGTCTGAAAGTTCGGCAATCCGCGGTTTGATCTGATCATCGGGGAGGTGAAACAGCCTTGCATGCAGCTCAAGGTTCTGAAGAACGGTCAGTTCGGAATAAAGTGAAAAGGCCTGACTCATGTAGCCAACCCGACGGCGCAGTTCGATATCCTGCCCGTCAACCGGTTTGCCAAAAAGTTCTGCCGTGCCTTCGGTCGCTGCCAAAAGCCCGGTCAGCATCTTCATGGTCGTGGTCTTGCCACAGCCATTTGATCCGAGGAACCCGAAAATCTCGCCTTTTTCGATCCGGAAACTGACATTGTCGACAGCGGTAAAATTGCCAAATCGCTGGGTCAGGTTTTCGGCAACGATGGCCGGTATGTCGCCATTTTCCGTGCGGGGCGGAATGATCAGCTCATGATGCCCGCTGCGTTCTTCTTCGGGTAAAAGCGCGATGAAGGCTGCTTCAAGGCTCTCGGTCCCCGTCCGGCTTAAAATCTCGTCGGCACTACCGGTCGCCAATACCTTGCCGTCATTCATCGCAATCAGATGATCAAACCGGGCGGCTTCATCCATATAGGCGGTGGCGACCAGAACCGTCATTTCGCTTCGGGTTTCGCGGATGGCATCAATCAGCAGCCAGAACTGCCGACGCGACAGGGGATCAACCCCGGTGGTCGGTTCATCAAGGATCAGGATATCGGGATCATGAATAAGTGCGCAGCAAAGCCCCAGTTTCTGTTTCATCCCGCCCGAAAGCTTGCCCGCCGGGCGCTCGGTAAACGGCGCCAGTCCGGTTGCCCTGGTCAGCGACGCAATGCGTTCATTGCGTTCACGCTTGCCCTGACCGAACAGACGCCCAAAGAAATCAAGGTTCTCGCGGATCGTCAGGTCCATATAAAGGTTCTTGCCAAGCCCCTGGGGCATATAGGCAATCCGGGGCAGGACCGCATTGCGATGCGCGCTGTCGCTCATGGATCCGCCCAGTGTCTCGACCAGCCCGTCCTGACCTTTACGCGCCCCGGATATCAGGGCAAGGGCCGATGATTTCCCCACACCATCGGGGCCGATAAAGCCCACAGTCTGTCCGGTCGGAATTTCCAGATGGATATGATCAAGGGCTGTGACCTTGCCATAGCGATGGCAAACATCACGAAGCCGCACGGCAAAATCAGTGCCGTGATCAGGATGCGCCACCACGCCCGCCATTATTGCAGGCTCTGGCGAAGGGTGGCGTCATCGGGCACATTGGGGGTGAATTCGGCGGGCCAGTCATTATGATCGGCCAGCATGATATAGGCCTCACCCGGAAGGCCGGTTTTGACCCGCTTGATATGTTCAGAAAGCAATTCCCGATCAATGCGGATCTTGACCCGGAACATCAGCTTGTCACGTTCCGACCGCGTTTCGACTTCGCGCGGGGTGAATTGCGCATCATCGGCGACAAACGATACCCTGGCCGGGATCACAAAGCCCTGTGCTGCATCCAGAATGATGCGCGCCTCATTGCCGACAAAGGCAAGGCCTGCCTGACGGGTCGGCAGGAACACATTCATGTAAACATCGGTCAGATCAATCAACGTGATGACCGGTCCGCCACCCGATAGAACCTCGCCCGGTTCGGCAAGGCGATATTGCACACGCCCGTCACGCGGGGCTTTCAGGACAGAATCATCAATCTGGACCTGGATGCGTCTGAGTTCGGCCTCGGTCGCCTCGACATTGCGCCGGGCGCTGACCAGCCGGGCCTCGGCAGCACTGAGCGCGGCCTGTGCCACATCGCGGTCTGCGCGGCGCTGATCGACCTGTTCACGCGAAATGTTGTTGTTTTTGACCAACTCATTGGCGCGCACCAATTGCTGCTGGGCAAAGGAAAGCTCGCTTTGGCGCTGGACAATCAGGGCCTCGGCCTCTGCAATACCCTGTTCGGCACCGGCAACTTCGGCCCGTGCACGCGCCTGACTGGCCATCAGTTCGGCGGTATCCATGCGTGCGAGAACCTGACCGGTCGTGACCGTATCGCCCTCATCGACAAGGACTTCATCAATCCGCCCGGCATATTTGGTCGCCACCCGGATTTCTTCGGCTTCAATGCGGCCATTGCCCGATGCGATATAGGATGGAAGTTCGGATTGCTGCGATTTCCAATAGGCAAAGCCGCCACCGGCCGCGGCAACAATCACGACAAGAACAATCATCAAAGAACGCAGGTTCTTCATTCCATCCTCCGGAAACGGGGCTAGGGTTCTGACCCTCGAACATGTAGGCAAGGAATTTACAATCTCGGATCGTATTATCTGACCAGAGTTCGCTTACGCTTGCAATGTCCGATTTTCTGGAATGATCCTAATGGGTTGCCGCACTGCATTCTTTGATGTCGAGCAAATTAGAAAGTACCAGTTTGCGAAGGTTCACATCTCAAGATCAAACACCACCAACCCCGACAGCCCGCCGTCAAGCATCCCGACCAGTTGCCCGCCGAGTTTCTGATGTTCGGGATGTTCAAGATAGGCGTCGCGTGCGGTGGCATCGTCAAAATCAATGCAGAAACCATGACGGAAACCCTGTTCAAGCTTTTCCGGGCTGACGGAAACGCCGCCGTCAAATCCCCGCATGCCGGGAATAAGCGTGCCAAGATTGGCAAGGGCATCAAACAGGGATGCGATGTCATCCTGTTTGATGCCGGGTTGGAATTTGACCAGAACGATATGGCGGATCATGACACTGCCTTTATGAAGGTTGACTTTGCCTGATTTCACCTTTGTTTCGTCTGGTCTGTCAACTGATCTGAACGTGATCAGCGGCCATTAAGGCTTGCGGCAATGCTGTCGCCAATGATCGAAATGCCAAGATCAAGTTCGTCCTCGGAAATGGTCAGGGGCGGGGCAATGCGGAACACGCCGCCCATGCCCGGAAGCTTGACGATATTCATGCTAAGCCCGCGTTTAAACGCTTCACGCGCAATCGCAGCGCCAAGATCATGATCAGGCGCACCACCATCCTTGACGATTTCCATACCCAGCATAAGCCCGCGTCCACGCACATCGCCAACACATGAATACTGGTCTTTCAACGCGGAAAGCCCGTCAAACAACCGTTTGCCCATCACACCGGCCCGCGCCACAAGGTTTTCCTCCGCCACAACATCAAGAACCGTGACACCCACGGCGGCGGGCAGGGGATCGGATACGTGGGTGGTATAGAAAAGATACCCCTTTTCATGGGCGGCATCCTCGATTTCGGGCGTGGTCATCACAGCCGAAAGCGGCAATCCCGCCCCGATGGTTTTTGAAAGCGTCATGATATCGGGCATCACGCCATCGCGTTCAAAGGCAAACATGGTGCCGGTACGGCCAATGCCGGTCTGGGCTTCGTCCAGAATAAGCAGCATCCCGCGTTCATGGCATTTCTGCTTAAGGGCTGCGATGTATCCCTTGGGGAGCTCCAGCATCCCGCCGCTTGACAGGATCGGTTCGGCGACAAAGGCCGCCAGATTGCCTGTCGATTGCGCATCAATCAGGGTGAAGGCGTCATCAAGCTCGGTCTGCCAGTCAAGCGACCCGTCGGCATTCCTGAAACGCGGGCGAAAGGCATTGGGGGCCGGAATGGCAAGTGATCCGACCGCGGCCGGGCCATATCCCTTACGCCCGGCACTATAGGTCGCCGATGCCGCAACCCCGGTCATCCCGTGCCAGCTTTTGGAAAACGCCACAATCTCATGCTTACCGGTGACAAGCTTTGCCATGCGAATGGCCGCTTCGTTGCTTTCTGCCCCCGTCGAAAGCAGTAAAACCCGATCCAGCCCCGGCGCAAGGGCGGCCAACCGTTCGGCCAAGGTCACCACCGGGCGGCTCAACATGCCGCTAAACAGATGGGCGACGGTTTCGATCTGCCGCTGCACGGTTTCGACGATTTTCGGGTGCCCATGCCCCAAAACCGCACTCATCTGCCCGGATGTGAAATCAAGGATCGCACGGTTATCGGCATCATAAACAAACGATCCCTTGGCACGTTCAATGATTGCGGGCTCAAACGTTCCGCCATAGCGGATCAGGTGTTTTTGGGCGGCATCCCAGAATTTCGGATCGGCATTGTTTGACATGATCGGCTCCCCGTCAGCATGTGTCTTTGATGGATGCAGGGTATCGGCTGTTGATATCATCGTAAAATTGATAATGATGGTATTCCGGTATTGGAAAAATTGATATGCGGTGGCAAAGCCATGCAAACCTTGCTTGATCTCAAACTGCTGACGACCTTTGTGCGCGCCGCCCATTCCGGGACGCTGAGCGCCACCGCGCTTCAGGTCGGGCGCACGCAATCAACCGTCACCATGCAAATTCAACGTCTTGAAGATGCGCTGGGCCAGACGCTTTTTCATCGCAGTGGCAGTGGCGTTACCTTGACCGGCAGTGGCGAACGGTTCCTTGGCTATGCCGAACGGATATTAAAACTCCATGACGAGGCAGTCTTTGCCTTTTCCGACCGGGGTCTTCGCGGTTCCATGGTATTTGGCTGTCCAGAGGATTACCTGATCGCCTTCTTCCCGGCCCTGCTCAAAAGCTTCGGGACGATCTATCCGGATGTGGAGATCAAGGTGGTTTCGGCCCCGACGCCGGAACTGCATAAAATGCTGCGCGCGCGCCAGATTGATCTGGCACTGGTCTCTGTCGCCAACCCGGACGGGGAACCTAACATCGCACGGGCCGAGCAACTTGCATGGGTAGGTGCCAAACCGACCCTTGATCTGCATGATTTCGACACAGGGATTGGAAACGGGATCGGAAACGTGATCGGAGAAGGGGCAGGCGATACCACAACATCAAGCAGTCGCATCATCCCGCTTGCCCTTCCGGCATCAAACGCGCTTGATCACAAGGCCGCCTGTGATGCCATGAACGCCGCCGGAATTCCCTACAAGATATCCTATGCCAGCAGCAGCCTGACCGGCCTGATCGCGGTGGCCCGTTCGGGACTTGCCATCAGTGTGATGATGCAAAAGGCGGTGCCCAATGACCTTTACATCCTCAAGGCGCCGCTACCGGCCTTGCCCAAGCTGGGCCTTAAGGTGATGGCAGGCGAGGGCACCCAAAACCCCGCCACAGCCGCCTTTGCCGATCACGTCAAAAACATGCTGCCGTTTTTGTAAGGGGAGGGGTGCTAGGCCTGCAAACCCGCACAGCGTGCGGTATTGCGCACATGGGCCTGCATTTCCTTGCGGGCACGGTCCGCGTCATTGTCGCGCAGGGCCGCCATGATTTTGCGATGTTCGCCAATGGATTCGCGCATGCGTTCCGGATCGGTGATCGGAATCGGCTGGCGCTGGGTTTCGGTGATCTGATCGCGCACGGTTTTGTAAAGATCACGCAACATGCTGTTGCTGCATGCCGCCACGATGGTGCCGTGGAACTCAAGGTCGGCCTCGACATTGGCAATAAGGTCCTGATCGGCCCAGCATTTTTCCATGCGGTTGGTGGCATCTTCCATGGCTTCAAACTGGGTTGCTGCCAACCGGCCGCAGGCCAGTGCCGTGATTTCACCTTCGAGGATCAGACGGGTCTGGAAAACGTCAAAAACGCTATGGGTTTCCGAATAGCGCCAAGGCGCCATATCGCCTTCTGATTTTGTGCCACCGGCGGTAACAAAGGTGCCACGTCCGGCTTCGGTCTTGATCAGGCCAAGGGTTTCGAGCGTTAAAAGGGCTTCGCGAAGCGATGCGCGACTTACCCCGAATTTCTGAGCAAATTCGCGCTGCGAGGGAATCTTTTCGCCGGGCTTCAGGGTGCCGTCCTGAATCATCCCCTGAATTTCCCGTGCCACCGATTGTGGCAAAAGGGTCCTGTTGAACATTGCTCTTCCCTCGTTCCTTGTTCTTAAAGCGAATACCGCGCTGGTTGTGTGCTTGTCACGATTTTTCTCCAACCCACTTGCAACGGTTCCGGATTTATGTTTCCTTGTGGTCTAACTGGTCTGACCAGTTAGACCAGTAGTTATCAGGGATATCGAAAAACACAAGGATAATAAAATGAAGCTCTTTTCATATGTTGCGGCTTCCGTTGTCGGTGGGGTTCTTGCGATGGGTGTCGCAAGCTCGGCCAATGCCGCCGATCTGACGGTCGGGGCGAATATCGGCAACGTTCCGTGGGAATTCGAAACCGCAGACGGCACCGTGGTTGGCTTTGAAGTCGATCTGGTCAATGAAATCGCCAAGCGTCTGGGCAAAAGCGTCGAATTCGTCAACATTCCGTTCAACGGTCTGTTCCCGGCGGTGCAATCGGGCCGTATCGACATGGCAGTTTCCTCGATCACCATCACCGACAAGCGGCTTGAGTCTGTGACCTTCGCACAGCCATATTACGATAGTGACCAGTCCCTGACCGCGACCGCAGCAGGCGGTGTCACCGGTCTCGATGCCATGAAGGGCAAGGTTGTCGGTGTTGATACCGGCTCCACGGGGGATATGTGGGTCACCAAAAACGGTGGCGAATATGGCATCGAAGATGTCCGTCGCTACGAAGGCCTTTCGCCTGCGATGCTTGACCTGACCGCAGGCCGTATTGACGGCTATATCAGCGACATTCCGGCACTGCTTTACTACGTCAAGGACAAGCCGAGCCTCAAGGTTGTTGAGCGCATCACCACGGGTGAAAAATACTCGATCATGTTCAACAAGGATGCCCCGCTGGCAACCGAGGTCAATGACGTGATCACCGAACTGAAAAAAGAAGGATTCATCGCCGGTCTGCATGAAACCTGGTTCGGTGCCGTTCCCGAAGACACCACCTCGACGGTCAAAGTGCTCGATATGCCGACCCTGAAATAATCGCGCATATCGCACATCAACCCTGCCGGTGATGCCCCCGATATTGGCATGCGGCTCCCGGCATTGTCGGCAGGGTGAATTTGAACTGGTGGTGAAATGGATTTATTTTCGACTTTCTTTAACATCCCCGTACTGGTTGCCAGCCTGCCGCAATTGCTAAACGGCCTGCTTGTGACCATCGGGATTGGTATCACAAGTATTATTGCCGGTCTGATCGGCGGTCTTTTTCTGGCGGTTTTGCGGCTTTATGCCGGGCCGGTGACCAATGCGCTGGTGCGCGGATATATTGATGTTTTCCGCTCGATCCCGCTTCTGGTGCTTTTGATCATTGTTTATTACGCGCTGCCTTTTGTGGGCATTCGTCTGTCGCCGTTCTTTTCGGCGGTGACGGCGCTGACACTGGTTTCGGCGGCCTATACCGCAGAAATCTTCCGCGCCGGGATCGAAGCCATCCCCAAAGGCCAGTTCGAGGCATCCGCCGCCCTTGGTCTTTCCAACCGCTATACCATGACCGATGTGATTCTGCCCCAGGCGATCCGCATCGTTATCCCGCCACTGACCAATAACTGCATCAACGTTCTCAAGGACACCGCACTGGCATCGGTTGTTGCCATGCCCGACCTGCTCAAACAGGCAACACAGGCACAGGCCCTTTCTGCCAACCCGACGCCACTGATCGGGGCGGCTGTGATCTATCTGATCTTGCTGTTGCCGATGGTGCGTTTCGTCGCCCGTCTTGAAAAACGTTTTAGCCGCGGGAGAACATGATGAAAGCGCCCCTGATCAAAATCAAAAACCTCCGCAAGGCCTATGGCAATTTCACTGTCCTGCACGGCATCGATCTTGAAATTTCGCAGGGCGAGGTGGTTTGCGTCGTCGGGCCTTCGGGATCTGGCAAATCAACGCTGATCCGCTGCATCAACCATCTCGAACCGTTCGAGGATGATGGCGAGATCATTGTTGATGGCATCCCGGTGCGCCCCGGTCGCGATCTTGCCGATGTCCGGGCCGAAGTCGGCATGGTGTTTCAGTCTTTCAACCTGTTCCCGCACATGACCGTTTTGCGCAATGTCATGCTGGCCCCGATCCGGGTCCGCAAAATGAACGAAGCCGATGCCGAAAAACGTGCGCGCGATCTGCTTGAACGTGTGGGCATTTCGGTGCAGGCCGATAAATATCCCGGTCAGCTCTCCGGTGGGCAGCAACAGCGCGTCGCCATTGCCCGTGCGCTTGCCATGGAACCCAAGGTGCTTTTGTTTGATGAACCCACATCGGCCCTTGATCCGGAAATGGTCGGCGAGGTGCTTGACGTGATGAAAAAGCTCGCCGGGACTGGTGTGACCATGGTCGTCGTTACCCATGAAATGGGCTTTGCCCGTCAGGTCGCCGACCGGGTGCTGTTCATGGATGGTGGCAACATCATCGAGGCAGGCACGCCCACCGAAATATTCGACGCCCCCAAAGAAGAACGCACGCGGAATTTCCTCCACGCCGTTCTCGATCATTAAAAATAGAAACCATACACCCGGAGGATGCCTTTCATGGCAAACACACGCACCCTTGATATGGATTATGTCCACAGCCAGTTTCCTGCACTTTCAAATGGCTGGACGTTCTTTGACAATGCCGGGGGATCGCAGATCCTGACCAAGGCGCTCGATCGCATCAACAGCTTCCTGATCAATCGTAATGTGCAGATCGGCGGGTCTTACGAGGTTTCCAAACTCGCAGCCGAGGCCCTTCTTGATGCCCGCAAAAGTGCGGCACAGCTGGTCAATGCATCGCGCCCCGAGGAAATCATTTTCGGTGCGTCGACCACCGTTCTTGTGCAAAATCTTGCCCGCGCCATGCGCAGCCAGTTTGCCGCTGGCGATGAAATCGTTGTTACCATCAGCGATCATGAATCCAATATCGGGCCGTGGGTGGCACTGGAAGAATTCGGCGTGAAAATCCGCTTCTGGGAACCCGATGCCAAGACCGGGCGACTGCATCTTGACGGGCTTAAGGCCGTGATGACCGACAAGACCAAACTGGTCTGTGTCACCCATGTGTCAAACATTGTCGGTGAAATCAATCCGGTGCGTCAGTTCGCCGATTATGCCCATGCCAATGGTGCGAAAATCTGCATTGATGCGGTGGCCTATGCGCCACACCGCGCAATTGATGTGCAGGCCTTTGACGCCGATTATTATGTCTTTAGCCTCTATAAAACCTATGGTCCGCACGGGGCGATGATGTACGGGAAGTATGACCTGCTTCTCGAACTTGATACGCTTTATCATTACTTCTATGGCAAGGATAAAGTGCCCGGAAAGCTCGAGCCCGGCAATCCCAGCTATGAAATGGCCTATTCGGTGTGCGGTATTGTCGATTACCTGTGCGAACTGGGCGAACGGGCCGGGGAAACCGGATCGGTGCGTGACAAAATCGTTGCCGCCTATGAGGCCATCACAAATCAGGAAAATGCCCTGACCGACCGGTTGCTGTCATACTTGCGCGGGCGCAATGATTGCGTCGTGATCGGGCAGGCCGACAATCGCGACGGCACGCGCATTCCAACCATCAGTTTCCGGTTCGATAATCGCAACGCCGAGGAAGTCTGCAAGATCATTGACCGCGAAAAAATCGCCATCCGCTTTGGGGATTTTCATTCCCGCCGTCTGGTCGAATTTTTGGGCCTGTCTGATAATGGCGGCGCAGTTCGTGTTTCCATGGTGCATTATAACACCATCGAACAGGTGGACCGTCTGACCGCGGCCTTTGACCGTCTGCTTGATACAACCGATCAATAAAGGGGGCAGGCCACATCATGCAGTTTGACCGCATCATCAAAAACGGCACCATCGTCACCGCCAGCGATACTTATGTCGCCGATCTTGGCATCAAGGATGGCAGGATTTCTGCCATCGCTGCCTCCCTTGACGGGGCGGATGATATTGTCGATGCCACCGGGCTTTATGTCATGCCAGGCGGGATCGACAGCCACGTCCATATTGATCAGCCATCCGGCGATGGCATCGTCATGGCCGATGATTTCGAAAGCGGCACACGCTCGGCCGCCATTGGCGGCAATACCTCGATCCTTGCTTTCTGCATGCAGGAAAAGGGCGACAGTCTGCGCCATTCGCTTGATGTCTATCACGGCAAGGCGGATGGCAATTGCCATATTGATGTGGCCTTCCACCTGATCGTCACCGATCCGACGCCGTCGGTTCTGGGGCAGGAACTCCCGGCCCTGGTCGAGGACGGCTATACCTCCTTCAAGGTCTTCATGACCTATGAAAACCTCCGTCTGCGCGATGATGAAATCCTTGATACGCTTGACGCTGCGCGCAATACCGGCGCGCTGGTTCTGGTGCATTGCGAGAACGAGGACGCCATTCGCTTCCTGATCGGCCAGCACGAGGCCGCCGGCGAATTCTCCGCCAAATCCCACGCCACCACGCGCCCCATTGCCGCCGAACGCGAAGCCACCCATCGCGCTTTGTCATTGGCCGAAATCGTCGATACCCCGATTGTCATCGTCCATGTCTCCAACCAACAGGCGATGGAAGAAATCGAACGCGCGCGCGTGCGCGGCAGCAAGGTCGTCGGCGAAACCTGCCCGCAATATCTCATGCTGACGGCTGATGACCTTGATCAGGATGAGCTTGAGGGTGCCAAATTCGTCTGCTCCCCGCCGCCACGTGACAAGGAAAGTCAGGACGCCTGTTGGGATGGTCTGGAACGCGGCGTGTTTGACCTGTTCTCGTCCGACCATTGCCCGTTCCGCTTTAACGACCCGGAAGGCAAGCTCAATGAAAAGGGCAAGAAAAGCTTCCGCTGGATCCCCAATGGCATCCCGGGCGTCGCAACGCGTTTGCCAATCCTGTTTTCCGAAGGCGTGCAAAAAGGCCGCATCGACCTCAACCGCTTTGTCGCGCTTACGGCCACCAACCACGCCAAACTCTATGGCATGTACCCGCAAAAGGGCACGATCGCGATTGGCTCGGACGCCGACCTCGCCCTTTGGGACCCGAACAAAAACGTCACCATCACCAACGACATCCTGCAACAGGGCTGCGACTACAGCCCCTATGAAGGCCTCCAAGTCAAAGGATGGCCCGTCCACACCATCGTGCGCGGCAAAACCGTGGTCAAGGACGGCGAAGTCACCGGCCAAAAGGGCGATGGCAAATATCTGCCACGGCAGAAATCAAATTTGGTGACCTCAACGCCGGTCTGATCAAACAGGCTTAACCTGCCGCCGCCACGCATCGTTATTCCCGCTTAGGGCCTGTGCGCCCGCAGTGGCGGGTACGGGAATCTCGTGCCACACGCACCAACAGTAAGGCAGCGCTCTTAATTGGCGCTGCCTTCTTGGTTCTCTGCCAATTAGTGGTCGGTCATTGGCAAGCAGATGCGAGAAGCCGTCTCAAGCTATCCCATCACCCTCAATTAGAAGCTGTATTATGTACTGTTTATTGATTCTTTGGGGGGAAATCCGCTACCTTAACGCGAATTGTTATGGGGGGGGACGTGAAGCTGGAAGACATCAAGCTATCAGATTTACGGGTTAACAGTGCCAATGACAGGCATGGTGAACTTGTAGATGAAGACGCAGCCATTGAATGGTTGTTGAAGCACCGAACACTCCATATGCAAAACCTTGCTAAAGACATTATCTCAACTGGCGAAATTTACGAACCTCCGCTAGTTCACCCTCATAATGGGCATTTCATAGTTTATGATGGCAACCGCCGAACCACCGTTCTGAAGCTCTTGGACGATCCGCAGCGTGCGCCCTCGTCGGATTGGGCAGAATTCTTTTCTGATTTGAGAAAGAATTGGACAGGTGCGTTTCCATCAACTGTCGAATGCCAGATAGAAGAAGACCGCGATAGGTTAGATGAAATTCTCTATCGCCGCCACACAGGGCAACAAAGTGGTGTAGGTCAAAGCCAATGGGATGCGGAAGCCAAATCCAACTTTGAAAAAAGAACGGGTAAGAAGACCAAGATCAACGTTGCGGAAGAGATTGAAAGATTGTTGGTAAGCTCAGGGAGGCTTGAGAACGAATTAAAAATCCCGCGTTCAAACCTGAACAGATTGCTATCTGCTGAGCAATTCCGCAATCGGGCTGGTATTGCCGTCGATTCTAACAAACTCAGATATACGCATGCTGAAGAAAAGGTTTTGAATGCACTTGAACGTATAGCCCGAGATTTGGCATCTCGAACTATTACGCTTGAAGATATTTGGGATAATGATTCAAAACGCGCTTATCTCAATAAGCTTGATCAAGAAAAAGTCCTTCCTCGATCCGAAGATGCACTTGCCAGAACCGCTCCGGCAAAAGCTAAGTCTACTCAAACAAAGACGTCCCAGACAAAGACATTTCATAACGAAAGCAAGCCCTCATCCGATCCGGGTAAGCGGCGTCATTTGATTCGAAATTTGGATTTCGGGTTGCAGCAGACACAAAACAACCGGAAGATTTTAGACATCTTCAACGAGTTGCAGCATCGGCTGAAGTTTGACGAACATGATAATGCCATCGCTGTATTGTTCCGTGTGTTATTAGAACTATCGCTTGAGCACTACATCAAGGGTGCAAGCGTCCCAGATATTCAAAAAGGCGAGAATCTATCTGGCAAGTATCGGAAAGCCCTCAGACATATGTTTGAAGCCGGAAAATTTGAGAAGAAGCAGTTCGAGGCTCTCAAAAAATTTGAAAAGGGCGATCCGTTGTTCTCAACGACTACGCTGCATTCATACGTTCACAGCGCCGATTTCTTCCCGTCGGATCATCACTTAAAGAGCATGTGGGATACTCTCGAGGGTTTCATTGTGAATTGTCTTAAAGCTTAGTTCTATTCCGGTTTATGGGCTAGGAGGCATTGTCCAACGCACTTAGCCAATCTTGCCAAGCTCTTCTTTCAGACGGCCCAAGTTTGAGCGACATATTTCTAAACTGCTTGTGTCGCTCCTTTCTGAATAAATCTCTTCAGCCTCCTCAAAGCTTTCGATCGCTCTCTCTAGATCGTGCTTCTCAGTGTCACCCTTCATTCTAACCGCATGATTTCCATAAACTGCGCCAATTCGACATCTAATATAGGCGTAGCGTTCCGGTTCAACCTCTGCGGTAATAAACTCTAGGGATTGAAAGTAAGCGTCCAAGCATCGCACAGAGAAAATTTCATACATTTCTTCATTTGAAAATAGTGCGTGAACGTAAAGAACCTCACCCAGCAAGAAATGAAGCTCTGCCAATTGATATGGCAAACGGGTGTTTGAAAAAAATTCACGGCACTGCATGAATTTGCTGATTGCTAACAGCCGGAGAAATTCAGATTTTCGTGAACTTTCTTCCAATGCTTGGGACTGAGAAAAGAATATTTGCCCCAAATTTATGCTCGCCGAAATTAGAGCCTCAATGTCGAAGTTTTCCCTCGCGCATATCTCTGAGGCTGAGAAAACTTCCCTTGCTCGCTTCATTGCCTCCGGCGAATGGGAAGCTTGGTGAAAACCGGATTTCTTGAGTATTGCAGCACCAAGGCTGTTTGCAACATAGGAAAATATTGGTCTACTGTTTTTGGCTTGCTCAAGCCTATCATAAGCGTCGGACAAGATTTCAATAGCTGTATCAATGTGTGAGTGGTCTTGCGCGAGCCCATAAATATCAAGAAAACTGTTCGCCAAGGCAACTTGAGCCGATGGGAGATCATATTCGCTGTCATCCTCAAGCTGACTGAACAGTTTTACTGCTTCTCTAGCATGATCGATACTGGACTCCAGCACTCGTAATCTTTCTGCATCAACCAGATCAAGGCCATGTTGCCGAAGGGCCATCGATGTTTTGAGATGCAAACCAGCGAGGACAACATCAGAGATTTCTGCATTTTCAATTTCAACAAGGCATCGGTTTAACAAATCAACAGAGATCCAAACGTGAGGGAATGCTGATCGGCGGCTTCCTTCGTACATCTGCCCGGCCAACTCTTCGAACAGTGTTATCATTTCAAGTTTGTCAAAGTGAGATAGATACAATGCTGCGCGTTCATAACACTGATAGCAGAGATTCAAGTCATCTTGTAAGAACGCGCAATTGCCTCTCGTTATGCTAATTGATGCTTGTTTACGAATCTGCTTGATCGTCTTTTCTTGTAACTGCGTATCTTCTGCAATTTTCAAGAAGCTCATGGCACCTTCAATGTTGCCGGCGTCTATTTGAGAGGATGCGTTTTGTATTGAATTAGAGATGCCTTCTGAAGACTTTAGGATTTCGTTCATTTGTTGTTTTAGGCTGACATATTCTCGCGCCTTGCTTTCTAGGAATTTAGTTATCTCGTCAAAGTTTGCACGCGGGTTTTCGTTTTCAAACTGTTCGGCGACTGTCCGAAGTGTGCTTTCTATATGTGCGTAAGCTTCAGTTAGGTCGTCATCTGGATGATAGTTTGCTTCTTCAGCACACTTTGCGATCTCGGATTCAGAAACTCCTAGCGCAACTAACAGAGGATCAATCGTCCTTGGATGCGGGTTGGAAACTGTTCCGTTTTCTAGTTCACTAATTCGCCGAACTTTCGAGGCGCTTCCAAATGCGTCCTCAGACAACTGCAACTGGGTTAACCCCAGAGCCTTTCGCTTGCGCAGTATTAGTCCGCCGATCAGTTGACCAAACGATTTCGACATAATCCGCATAAACTCCGCATATTTTCCGTTTGTGAACCGCAAAACTACAGAGCACAAAAGTATCAAAGTTTTCCCGTTCGTCGAGTGGCAGAGGTTCTAAGCCCCTCAACCAAGATGAGAGGAAAACATGAAGGTAAGCAAAGTAATAACAGTTTTTTCGACAATCATTGCGTTACTGGCTGTTCTGTACCCAGAGCTCCTGCTTTTTTCGGTAATATCAGCGCTATTTTCAGCATTGATAGCGCTAGATGAATAGTCTGGAGATTAAGGTATTCGCAAACTACTTCCGAAAATAATCTACAACGCACTTACGACGATTGCTCGAATGGATGCTAAGGCTTCGTGCCATAATAGCGGCCGAACTGACAGCGGCACGAGTAGCCGGTCATCCGCATGTCTTGAGGGCAATAGGAAAGTAGATCGGTTGTCTTCGAAACTCAGCGGCTACGCAGACCCGCCGACAACCAGATCAAACACCACCAACCCGGTCACACCCCCCTCAAGCAGCCCAACCAACTGCCCGCCCAAGGTCTTGTGCTCTGGATGTTCCAGATAAGCATCACGTGCCGCGGCATCTTCAAAATCAATTGAAAAACCGTGGCAGAAGCCTTGTTCCAGCCCCTCCGGGCTGACCGAAACGCCGCCGTCAAAGCCGCGCATGCCGGGGAGGTGGCTTTTGAGGTCTGCCAGCTTGGCAAACAGGCTGTCGATTTCGGCTTTGGTAACCTCGGCCTTGAATTTGGTCAGAACGATGTGACGGATCATGGGGTTTCCTATGCAATAAGTTTGGCGAGGTATTCGACCGGATGCTGCGGCTTGACCCCTTCATAGCGATCGACCTGACAGCGGCAGGAATAGCCGGTCACCAGCATGTTTTGCGCCCCCGTGGCATCGACTTTCTTTTTCCAGCTCAGGTCATAAAGCTCGCGCGAGGTTTCCTGATGGCGGGTTTCGTGGCCGTAAACGCCCGCCATGCCGCAGCAGCCGGTTTTCTCCGCCGTCAGTTTAAGCCCAAAGGCCTCAAAGATTTTCTGCCATTTGACGCCGACATCGGGGATCGATGTTTTTTCCGTGCAATGGGGGAACAGGCTTGCCGGAATATTTATGTTAACGGCGTTATCAATTTTGGGTGCGATCAGGCGACCATCACTGATCTCGCCCGCCAGCCATTCATGGAACAGATGTACGCGATAGTCCGGGCGGTCTGAAAGGCGCTGGGCATATTCCTGGCGATAGGTCAGGGTCACGCTGGCCTCGATGCCGACCATGGCGACACCGGATTTGGCCAGACGGCCATAAACGATATCGTTTTGCCTGGCCTGATAATCGAATTTCTTCAGGAAGCCTTTGACATGCATGGCCTTGCCATTGGGGCGATAGGGCGGCACAAACACCCGGTATCCAAGGCGTTGCAGCAAATCGACATGGGCAAGGAACACGTCGGTGTCATAATGCGTGGTAAAGCAATCCTGCAGGATAATCACCGACCTGGCCTTTTCATCGACACTCAGCGCATCAAGATCAGCCTGCCGGAATTTGCCAATGCCGCGCGCGCGCAAGCCCGATTTAAGGCCTTGGCTATGAAGCTTCGGCAAGTCGGTCAGGCCGATGAAACGCTTGAAAATCCAGGGCATCGGCGGGATTGATTGCAGGGCATTGAACAGGCCGGGCGCGCTTGCCAGAAGCGGGGCCATATATTCAAGTTTCGCAATGACATAATCCTTCACCGGGCGCTTGTAGCGGGTGTGATATGTCTCCAAAAACCGGGATTTCATTTCCGGGATATCGACCTTGACCGGGCATTGCCCCGCACAGGCCTTGCATGACAGGCAACCGGCCATCGATTCATAGACATCGTGCGAGAAATCGCGCCCGTTGATCACCGCCAGATCCTGGTTCATTGGATCGGTGCCGACCGAAAGCTGCCGGATCCATTCGCGCAGCATCCCGGCGCGGCCCTTGGGCGAATGCACACGTGATCGCGTGACCTTATAGGACGGGCACATGGCATCCATCAGATCCCAGTTAAAGCACGCCCCGTTGCCGTTACAGCGCGTCGCATTAAGGTATTCATCGCGAAGGGCATCTTCGATCTGGCGGTCAAGCTGCCCGCGCATCGGGGCTTCGTCGATTTTGGTGATCGGAATGTTTTTACTGTACGGCGATGCGATCTTGCCGGGGTTTAATTGCCCTTCCGGATCAAAGGCTTCCTTGATCCGCCTGAGAACATCATAAAGCTCCGGCCCGAAATAGATCGGGCTGTATTCGCCGCGGAAACCCTTGCCATGTTCGCCCCAGATCAGGCCGTTATAGCGCTTGGTGAGTTCGGCGACCGCGTCCGATACCCGGCGCAGGCGCGCTTCGTCTTCTTCATCTACCATATCCAAAAGCGGGCGCACATGCAGGCACCCGACATCGACATGGCCAAACATGCCGTAATCAAGGCCTTCGGCATCAAGGAGGCTGCGGAATTCGGCGATGAAATCGGCAAGGTTTTCGGGCGGGACGGCGGTATCTTCGACGAATGGTGTCGCGCGGCGTTTGCCTTCAAGATTGCCGAGCAAGCCCACCGATTTGGCCCGGATTGACCAGATCGCAGCAATCTGGCCGGGGTCGGTTGCCTGCACAAAGCCAATCGGGGCGTAATCCGTGTCGGGATTGCCATCAAGGTATGCGCGCAGTTCGTCCTGCTTGGCGGCGACTTCTTCGGGGGTTTCGCCGACAAATTCAACGACGTTAAAGCCGCGTGTGGCAACAGCACTGTTTTCCGTGCCCAAAAGCTTGCCCAGCATGTGCCAGCTTTCATCCTGTTCGGCCAGTTTCATGACCTTGTCATCAATGCTTTCAATCGCAACAGGATCAAATTTTACAAGGGCTTGGACGTGACGAAGCGCGCTATCAAAGCTGTCATACCGGACAACGGTGATGGCCTTGTGCTTGGGCAGCGGAATGACGCGGAAGGTGATTTCCTTGACCATGCCAAGGCTGCCTTCGGCCCCGGCAATCAGGAAGGAAAGGTTCATATCCCCCTGATCAGAAACGGCTTCTTTCAGGTTGTAGCCGGTCAATCCCCGGTTCATTTCCGGGAAGGTGGCATTGATCTGATCGCGACGCGGGAATATTTCGTCATGGACCTTGCGATAAAGCCGACCGGTGCGGTCATCGCGATCCATGATTTCCCTGGCTTCTGAGGCACTTAACGCACGGGTGTTGAAATCGGTGCCATCAATCAGGACCGTGGTCATGTCATGGATATAGTGGCTGGTTTTGCCATAAATCCGCGATCCCTTGCCCGAACTGTCCGATCCGATCATGCCGCCAACCGTGGCGCGGCTTGCGGTTGAAACAGCGGGCGGGAAGAAATAGCCATGGGGTTTGAGCCAGGCATTCAGCTGATCCAGCACCACGCCCGGTTCGACATGAACCAGTGCCTTTTCCTTGTCGAAACCCAGTATGTTATTGAGATACTTGGATGTATCGAGAATGATGGTGTTGTTAAGCGACTGGCCGTTGGTGCCCGTACCACCCCCGCGCGGGGTGATTTTGACCTCGCTGAATTTGTCGCGACCGGCCATTTCCATGACGATATTGATGTCATCGCGCGAACGCGGCTGCAACACGGCACGCGGCATCACCTGATAGACACTGTTATCGGTGGCATGGATCAGACGGGTTGGGAAATCGGCATGGATCTCGCCGCTAAATTTTCCTTCGGATTCAAGGGTTTTAAGGAAACTTAGCGTCAAACTGTCCAGCGACCGGTCCGGGGTCAGGCGGGGCAATTTGGCAATTACGCTTTTGGCGGCGGGCATGGTGATCTCTCTGTCTGCGATCCCCGGATTGGCTTCCGGTTCCGGATCGGATTTTTGGGTTGATTTACCCTATTTGACCCTATCAGGATTAATTGGACAAATTGAAAATTCCGAATGATTATTAGTTTGAGCCTAATAATCGAAGGTCGCCAGATCGAGGTTACAAAGCCCGGCTACTGACATCTACTGACAGAAATTCCGGGTCATCGACGACAAATGCAAAAATCGGGCACCATTTCCGATAGTTTCGGGTCTTAATGGTATGAGGATTGGTTTTCCCGGTGATGTGGCTTTGAGGGATGGCATCGAAACGGCGAGGTCGACACAACGCGGGTGTAAAGAAAAGTTTACAGTGGCGGCGTCGGTCAGTTGTTCGTCATTCCAGGCTGACGTCGCCCGGTGGTGGTGTTCGAGTTGATCTGATCTGAACCGATACGGGCATGGTCCCGAGGCCGTGCTGCCGAAAGGCAGAGGACCTGTGTCGGGTCCGTTCGAGAGTGCCGGTTCGAGAATGCCCTTTGGGAAATATAAGTCCGGAATACCGGCTGGAAATTATGGGGGAGTTTGGATGTTTTCATCACTGAATATGCGCCATATGCGGTCCTTTGTCGCGGTGGCCGATCATGGGTCCTTTACCGCGGCGGCGGCGGAGCTTGGAATTACGCCGCCCAGCCTGACCACCACCATCCGCCAGTTTGAGGATGTGACGGGGGCGGCGCTTTTTGATCGCACGACCCGGCAGGTCACCCTGACCGACACCGGGGAGCGGTTCTTGCCCGTCGCCCGGCGCCTGATTGGCGATTTTGAGGAAGCCTTGGGCGATCTTGATGCGCTGTCCAGGGGGATTGGCGGGAAAATCACCATTGCGGCGGCCCCGTCGGTTTTGACCCGGATATTGCCCGCAGTGATTTCGCGCTTTGTGGTCGATCACCCCGATGCGCGCCTGCGTCTTGATGAAATGAATGCCGGTGAAGTCCATGAAGCGGTGGCCGCGAGTGAGGCCGATTTCGGCATTGCCGGGGAGTGGGAGCCACTGCCCGATATCGCGTTCCGCCCGCTGTTTTCCGACCGGTTCGGGGTGCTGTGTCGGGCCGATCATGCCTTTGCCAGTCAGACTTTCGTGACCTGGGCGGAGCTTTCTGATCAGCCCTTTGTCGGGCTGGGCCCGGAATCCGGGACATCGGCGATGATGGCCGGGGTTGGCGGTGCGACAAGCAGCAATCAGACCCGTCAGAGCAAACAAAGCGGATCAGATTTCACAAGTTCTGCCATCAAGGATGCCGCCGCCCTTGGCATTGCCGAGGCCCGGGACGTAATGCAACAGGCCGAAAAACTGGCCGCAGCCCAGAACAAACTGGCCGATATGCGCGCCAGCAATGCAGGGAAATCCGCCAAATCCCGGTCCCTGGCGGGTGATGACACCCCCATGACCCTGCCACGCCCGACGGTGGAAACATCAAACACCCTCACGCTGGCCGCCATGGTCGCCCAAGGGGTGGGGATCACGGTGCTGCCGGAACTGGCCGCACGGGTTTCGGACATGACCCGCGACAAGGGACTGGTTTTCGTGCCGCTATCCGCCCCGGTGCGCCAGCGCCATATCGGCATCATCACGCGCAAAAGCAAAAGCCTGTCGCCAATTGCCAGCCTGTTTTTAAG
The DNA here is from genome assembly GCF_003326795.1 of Thalassospira profundimaris. GTDB lineage: Bacteria > Pseudomonadota > Alphaproteobacteria > Rhodospirillales > Thalassospiraceae > Thalassospira > Thalassospira profundimaris_C. The sequence goes on from NZ_JPWI01000017.1 coordinate 71,310, forward strand.
CGAGGTCCGCGATCAGGCCGCAAGCCTTGACCTGCCTGCGGCGCTGGAGTGGTATTGAAGCCAGTCAGGATTTGCGAGGGGATGTTTCCGAAAAGAGGGGACCAATGAAAAGAGCACTCATATTGTTAGGTCTGGTGCCTGTTTTGGCCGGTTGTAGCATCACCCGGAACGTGATGCCCGTTGCTGGCGGAATTGAGCCGGGCGCGGTAATCTGTGTCGAGGATAACCCGCGCGTGACAGAGCCGGAGATACTTTCCGTCATCACAAACAGCATTTCGTCGCATGGCTATAAGCCCAAGATCTATCGGGATGTGCCGGATGATTGCGCGTATCGTCTGACATATGTCGCGTACCGAAAATGGGACTTCACAACGTTTTTGAGCCAAGCCGACATTCGCCTGTTTGAAGATAACGAGATGATTGGTCAGGTTTTCTACAAGCTGCCAGACGCGCCGTTTGGTGGCGGCGGGCTTAATGCTTCCAAATGGGCGTCGACGGAAGAGAAAATCGCACCGCTGATGGACGAGCTGTTGCGTGGGGCGTCGGAGACGGGGGAGCTTGGGACCTGATTTCAGGCCGATGACTTCAGGCCGATGTCGGGTGTTTTGGGTGACGGGGGAGTGTTGCCGCAACGGGCACTGTGTTAGGCGGGCCTTAGGTGCTTAGCGACCCTTGGCACCAAAACGCAGCCCATCAATCATCAGTTCGAGCATGCGGTGCGTGTGTTCCGCACCCTCTGAGCCGCCCGTGGAGGCCAGATTGCCGATGGCGCGCAGAAGGTCATAGGCATCAATATCGCCCCGGATTTCACCGGCCTTGGCGGCGGATTTCAAAAGCGATTGCAGGGTCGGTTCGAAGTTGGACCGGAAATAGCCGGGCAGGGCGTCAAAGGCCGGATCGCCGGAATAAAGGGCGGCGGCCAGTCCCTTTTTGGTCAGGATGAACTGGCAATAGCGTTTGAGCCAGTGGCTCAGGGCGTCGCCCGGGCCATATTGCTGTGCAAATTCGGTGGCAGCACTGACACAGGCATCGACTTCGCGCTTATACACACCGACGACAAGGTCGCTGCGTTTTGGAAAACGGCGATAAAGCGTGCCAACCCCGACCCCGGCCCTGGCGGCAATTTCACGCACCGGCGCGTCGACACCAGAGGTCGCAAAAATCTCCTTGGCGGCTTCAAGAAGGGCGTCCTCATTGCGCAGGGCATCGGCACGGATGCTTTTTTTCGTGCCGGTGGTGTCGTCGGTCATCCTGTTGTTTTCCAAAAACAAATTCAGTTTCAGACGTGCGGACAGAATCCACCCGTCAAATTTTTCACTTGCTAAACGGAACATTGTTCCATATCTGCATTCCTGCAAGCGGAACAATGATCCACTTATGGTGCCAAGCGTATCGGATCAATGTTCCGTTTCCAGATATATAGGTGAAACACCCGGTTTCGCCAATCGGAAAAGGATTGCAGACATGAATAACCTGATCGACAAGGCCCGGCACATTCCGGTCAATGACGCAGTTTCGACCATTTCGGTCTGTCCGGTGATCCTTGCCGCCCCCGGACGGGCCAAACCGATTGAAATGCGGGTCACCGCCCCGGCACAGGGTCGGGATTTGCCGATCATTTTGCTGTCGCACGGGCATGGACCATCGCTTTATATCCCGTCAAAGGACGGTTATGGGCCGCTGGCCAATTTCTATGCCGAGCACGGATTTGTCGTGATCCAGCCAACCCACGGCAATTCCAAGGTGGCGGGATTTGGCGCGGATGTGCCCGGTGCGCCGTTCTTTTGGCGATCAAGGGTCGAGGATTTCAAAACCATTCTCGATCATCTGGGCGAGATCGAACGCGCCAGCCCGGTACTGGACGGGCGGCTCGATCATGACCGGGTGGCAGCTGTCGGTCATTCATTGGGCGGGCAGACGGTCGGCATGTTGCTGGGCGCGCGCCTGAGTGATAGCGCCGACCCGGATGCGCAGGATGTCAATCTGATCGAACCGCGCATCAGGGCCGGTGTTCTTTTGGCCGCACCGGGCCGGGGTGGCGATAGCCTGAGCGAACATGCGCGCAAGAACTATACGGCGCTTAATCCGGACTTTTCGCATATGACGACCCGAACGCTGGTGGTGGCGGGGGATCAGGACATCAACCCGCACCTGACGACATGCGGGGCGGCCTGGCACACCGATCCGTTCCATTATGGGCCGGGCGGGGAATATTTGCTGACCCTGATCGGCGGCAAGCACGGGCTGGGCGGGATTGCCGGATATGATGCCAAGGAAACCGATGACGAAGACCCGGACCGCCTTGCCATCACCCAGCGCATGACATGGGCCTATTTGCGATCAGCCCTTTATGCCGATGACCCGGCATGGGTGAACGCGTGCACGGGCCTTGAGACCCATGGGCGCGGGTTGGCGTATGTTGAGGGGAAGCAAGGGGTGGGGCGCAATAGCGCGCCTTCTTTAGTCGGTTAAAACCATATCCAAGAAATCAAGGACGTTCTGTTGCACGGTCGGAGTTTCGAGCAAACCGTGTTGATCGGCAAAGCTGTCGGTGTTGTAGATAATCGATTTGCTGCCATTTTCCGGGTCAAGGAATTTGGCACAGTCGCCTTTGCTCCATTGATCCTGATACCAGGGATCATGGGCTCCAAGCAGGGACAGGACAGGTTCGTCTGGTGGGGCAAGGATACCGCGATATTCCGGCCATATGGCGTGACAGGTCCAGCCTTCGACGATGCGGGCGCGCAGGCGTTGTCTTTCATTCTGGGCTTTGAAGGTTGCGGTGACAACCGCGCCCTCGCTAAATCCCATCAGGATGATGTTGTTTCCATCAATCATCGGCAGTTCGCGCGCCCTTTCGATGGCATGGCCGGCATCATTGCGACGTAAAACCACTGTGCCGCGAAACAATCCGCCTTCGCGGGTTTCGACGTTACAGGACCGGGGATAGGTCACCCGCGCCAGACTGGCCGGGGCAATCACCACAAAGCCCTGATCGGCAAGGAATTTGATGCGATCCTGTATGCCCGACCAGAAGCCGCTGCATCCATGCAGATAAATAATGGCGGGATATTTTGCACTTTCTGTTGCGGCCAGCTTCATCAGGTCGGGGATGGTGATGGCCCGTGACTGACCGGGGGCGGCTGGAATGCGCACAAGGGCGGCTTGCCATGTGCGTTCCAATTCTTGCGGGTCGTCCCAGTCCTACCATGACAGATCGGCCGGGGCGGAAAAGGTCTTGGTGCTGTTATGAAGACCGCGATCCTGCGCGCGGGCAACTGGGATGCCAAAGCACAGGGTAAGGGTCACCAGAACCACCGACAAAGTGCGGATCTTTATGGCCTTTTTGCAGGGCGGCGGAGGCAATGGCACCGGTTCGACCTTTTTTGTTCGGGACGGGGACTGGTTTGCTTGATCCTACAGTCAAAACCAGTCAGGGGAAACATTCCCCCGCCCGTCTTGCTTCCCGGTTACGGGTCGGCTAAATCCCGAGAACGGCGACATGTCATCAGGGTAGAATGATGCGCGACATCGTGTGGTCGCGGGATTATTGAGCGGCTTTGGCCTCGTCCAGTGCCTTTTGGGCGCTCATGCGTGCGAGAAGGGCGTTCAGCAGTTCTGTCTCGCTGTTGACTTGTGCGGTGCTTTCGGTTGTCGGGTCGGGCTGGCCTTCGGCGATTGCCGCCTGTAATGCGTTGCGGGCCTCGACCTTTTGTTGTTCAAGTTTCAGGTCTTCAAGTTCGGCGGTACGGCGAAGTTCCTTGAAGGCCAGAGCGTTGTCGGCAGCGTCATCAAGAACACCGGCGATTTTTTCAAGGGATGCGCTTTTTTCGTCATAGCTGAATGTTTCAAGCATGCCCTTGTCAGAGAATGTTGCGGCCAGAACATTATCCTGTCCGACGCCATTCTTGAGGGGCAAGACTGCAAGGACGCCAAGTTGCGGAACATCAAGATATTCGTTCAAAAGCAGGCTTTCTTCGGGAATGCCCAGACAGGTTGTGCTCAAATCGGAACCTGTCATGCAAGAACGCAGATAGGCCTTTGCCGGGACACGATAATAGACGCCCTGTCTGTCAGTGCTGCAATCCCAATTGCCGTCACTGCAATTTCCCGTCCTTGCGCCGGTGTTTGTTGCCTTTGATATTTCGGTCAGGACAGCAAGCTGTGCAGGCAGTTCAGCAAGGGATGTTGTGATCACTTGTGCCTTCAAATCGTCGCTTGCCAGCGTGAATGAACCATCCATCAAAAGTTTGGCAATCGGTGGCGCAGGCATGCGGGTTCGGGTTGTTTTTTCTGTGCCTTTTTTGGGCCAGATGTCAGACACCTTTACGGTCAGGGCCGCGTCTATTTTTGCCAGCAGTTTTTGAGTCCCGGCCAGTGCCTTTTCCGCGGCCAGACTTTCCTGCAGGGCGGCCTCAAGTGCTGCGATTGCCTGATCGCTGGGGGTGTCCGATGCTTCTACAACCGCGCGCGCCCGTTCGAGTGCCTGTGTCTTTCCAAGCAATGTTGCCGTTTCGGTCCTTTGTTTGTTGTCGGTAGCACCCCGCTTGATGATCAATTGTTCAGCGTACGGAGTGCAAATGACACCGGCCGACATTACGCCGGTGGCTTTGTCAAATGTCGCAATGGTCGGAAGACCAGAGGCCAACTGAACGACTTTGAAGCCGGTTTTGATGGCAGCCTTTGCAACTTCGGTGGTGCGATCCGAGACCCCGGCATTGATGTTTTTGATTGTCCCGTTTTCGTGCAAGTCCACTTTCAATGTCGAGGTTTTGGTCGGGCCTGACATTTCTTCATAGTTCAGGACATAGAGATTGTCCGGATCGGGAACGATCTTTTCCCTGGCTGTTTGTTTGATTTCGAAATCCGGGGCGAGCAGTATTTTTCCTGCTTCAACGGGAATTCCGGCAATGGACAGATCCGGGCAGCTTGTTAAGCGAAAGCTTGTCTCAAGCTGATATTGCGCCATGGGGAGGCTATAAAGAATGCCTCCTTGCAGTGCTTCTTTTCCTTCGTTGCCGACCAGACTTGATTGCAGCTCTGTGCACCCCCCAAGGGACGCGACGCCAAGAAATGCCGGTAGTATGTATTTAAAATACTGTCGACCCATGGTGCATCCCCCTTTGGCCGAAGATCGTGATTTCTATATTAGTAACTTTTAACTATCAGTTTATCAACTGTAGATTGTTTTTGTTCGTGTATCAGAGGCTCCAAACTGGCAAGTCTTGAATTGGGTTGCACATCATCAGGGTGGCCTTGATGAGGTGACGCGGGAACGGGTATGAGCACGGGCGGAAGGAGACGGCGGTAGAGAACTCATCGGTGTTCTGTTGTCCACTCTCCGGCCCCTGTGGTGGATTGAATATTTGCGCAGCGGGGCGGGCCGGTGTCGGTTTTGTTGCGTTTTAATAACAAAATAAATGGCGGAAAACTGCCAATGTAAACGTTTCAAATGTTCATAAAACTGAAACGCAGGCGTTATCGAACTGTCTTTTTTGTCGGCTATGGTGTTGGCCGTCAGAGGAGATTGGATGATGACGTCGAAGTCAACCATGCGCGAAGTTGCGGGCAAGGCCGGTGTGTCGATTGCCACCGTTTCACGGGTGATCAACAGCCCCGATGAAGTGCCGACCGAAACGGTCGAGCGGGTCCGTGCCGCCATGCGTTATCTGAATTATCGTCCCAACATCAATGGCCGCCGTCTCAAGATGGCGCAAACACGATCCGTCGGGGTTCTGGTCCCGACCATGGCCAACCCGGTCTTTGCGACCTCGGTCCAGGGGATCGAACAGGCTGCGCATGAAGACGGCCTGACGGTTTTGCTGACATCATCGAATTATGACCCGCAACGCGAATTGGGGGCGGTGTCGACCTTGCTCAATAACCGGGTTGACGGGTTGATCCTGACGCTTGCCAATGCCGATGACAATCCGGTGATTGATCTGTTGAAGGCAGAAAACATTCCGTTTGTTTTGCTGTTTAACCAGCCCGCCCGCACGGATGTCGCATCGATCAGTGTCGATAACGCCAGATCGGCCTATGACATGACACAGGCGATGATTGCCCAAGGGCACACATCCCTTGCGATGGTGGCCGGCCGGTTTGAAAGTTCGGACCGTTCCAAGCAGCGTTTTGACGGATTTGGTCAGGCATTGTCCGATGCCGGACTGGGGGCGGCGCGCCTGTGTCAGGTCGGGTTTGGCGAAACCGAGCTGTTTACCCCGTTAAAAAGTTTTCTGACCGGCCCGGATGCGGTGACCGGTCTGGTTTGTTCCACCGACATGCTGGCAATTGCCGCGATCAGCGCATGCCGTGACCACGGTCTGAGTGTTCCCGGTGATGTGTCTGTGGGCGGGATTGATGGAATTGCGGTGGGTGGGCTGATTTCACCGAAACTGTGTTCGGCCATTCAACCCACCCAGGAGATGGGCCAGCAGGCGCTTGCATTCCTGCGTGGCCTGATAAGGGGGCAGGCAAACCCGCAAAGTTTGATCCTGCCTCATCAACTTAGCACGGGTGAGTCAATCGGGCCCGCCCGGCATTCGTCATCACCCCGATTATAGGGAGATCAAAAGTGCGTTTCAAACAACTTGTACTGGGTCTGGGACTGGCTGTTGCCGCGTCGCAGCCTGCTTTCGCCGAAGATGTTGCCATTTGCTATAACTGCCCGCCAGAATGGGCAGACTGGGGCGGACAGCTTAAGAACTTCTCCAAAGACCTTGGTATTGATGTCCCGCAGGACAACAAGAATTCCGGCCAGACCCTGTCGCAGCTTCTGGCTGAAAAGGAAAACCCGGTTGCCGACGTTGCCTATTATGGCGTTTCTTTCGGGATCAAGGCCAAGGAAGCCGACGTTGTCAGCGCCTATAAGCCGGTCAATTTCGATGCCATTCCCGATGGTCTGAAAGACCCGAATGGCAGCTGGTTTGCCATCCATTCGGGCACGATTGGCCTGTTTGTCAATGCAGATGCCCTTGAAGGTGCGGCTGTTCCGCAAAGCTGGGCCGATCTTTTGAAGCCGGAATACAAGGGCATGGTCGGGTATCTTGATCCGTCGAGCGCCTTTGTCGGTTATGCCGGTGCGGTTGCGATCAACCGTGCGATGGGCGGGTCGCTTGATGATTTCACCCCGGGGATCGAGTTCTTTAAAAAGCTTAAGGAAAACGATCCGATCGTGCCGAAACAGACCGCCTATGCGCGTGTTCTGTCGGGCGAAATTCCGATCCTGATTGATTATGATTTCAATGCCTATCGCGCGAAATACAAGGACGGCGCGAATGTTGAATTCGTTATTCCGGCCGAAGGGACGGTTGCCGTTCCCTATGTCATGAGCCTTGTTAAAAACGGCCCGCATGCCGACAACGGCAAGAAGATCCTTGATTACGTGATGTCGGACAAAGGTCAGGCCCATTGGGCAAATGCCTTCCTGCGTCCGGTGATTGCAAGTGCAATGTCCGAAGACGCGGCTGCGAAATTCCTTCCGGCTGCGGATTATGCGCGTTCCAATCCGGTTGATTACGCCAAAATGGCAACCGCACAGGGCGGTTTCGCCGAGCGTTACCTGTCCGAGGTACGTTAAGGTGGGTTTGCAACATCCTGGAGAAGGGCGTTCGCGCCCTTCTTTTTTCCAATCGTTCGGGGCATCGCGTTCGGCGATGGCCAGTCCGGCGACGTTTCTGGCGTTGATGACGCCCGGTGTTGCGATTATCGCGGCCTTTTTCCTGATCCCGCTTTTTCTGGTGGCGATCAAGGTCACCGACGGCCCGGATGGCTGGGCGACCTATCTGGTGATCCTGACCAATGGCCGCTATCTTGAAAGTCTGATCCAGACATTGGTGATGTCCGCAGGGGTGACGGTTGTTGCCCTGATATTGTGCGGGGTTGTCGGGATGTTTCTGGTGCGCAACCAGTTTGCCGGGCGCAGTATCCTGATCGGGTTGCTGACCCTGCCATTATCCTTTCCCGGAACGGTTGTCGGTTTCATGGTGATCATGCTGGCCGGTCGGCAAGGGGTGATTGGCGGCATCAGCAACGCACTGACCGGCGAGAAGATTGTTTTTGCCTATGACATTGCCGGGCTGTTTATCGGCTATCTGTATTTTTCCATTCCACGGGTGATCCTTGCCGTGATGGCATCGGCTGAAAAGCTTGATCCGCAGCTTGAAGAAGCCGCGCGGTCGCTTGGTGCGCCGCGATGGCGGGTGGTGCGCGATGTGATCCTTCCGGGATTGATGCCCGGTCTGATTTCATCGGGTGCGATCTGTTTTGCAACCGCGATGGGGGCCTTTGGTACTGCCTTTACGCTGGCGACCGATATCGATGTTCTGCCGATGGTGATCTATACCGAATTTACCCGAAATGCCAATATCGCCGTGGCGGCCGCGCTGAGCATAGCACTTGGTGCGATCACGTGGATGTGCCTGAGTGCGGTGCGGTTCTTTGTTGGTGAGTCCGCCGATGTAACGACACGGGGGGGCGCATGAGACGCGGTTATTCGTTTTATGCGCAGCTTGGCCTGACGGTTTTGCTGTGTCTGTTCATTGTGGTTCCGATTGTGATGTCGGCTTTGGCGGGGGTGACAGTCAATATCTTCAAGGGGGTGTCATCGGGCCTGACATTGCGCTGGATCTTTGAGGTCTGGGACCTGTATGCGCAAAGCATTCTGTTGTCGCTTTGGCTTGCGGTGGCGTGTCTTGTGGTGACGACGCTTGCCGGTGTGCCCCTGGCCTATGTTCTGGTGCGGCGGCCAAACAGGCTGACCCGGATGTTTGAGGAAATCCTGACCTTGCCGGTTGCCATTCCGGGGCTGGCACTGGCTTTGGCGTTACTGATTACCTATGGCGGGTTTGGCAGTTTCAGAAGCAGCTGGGTGTTTATCCTGATCGGGCATGTTTTGTTTACCCTGCCTTTCATGGTGCGCTCGGTCGCAGCTGTTATGTCGGCCATGGATATGAAGACGCTTGAAGAAGGGGCGGCAAGCCTTGGTGCCGGGTTCTGGCACCGGTTCCTGCATGTGATTGTGCCAAATGCCATGCCGGGCATTCTTGCCGGGGCGTTGATGGTGGTCACCCTTTCGATTGGCGAATTCAATCTGACCTGGATGCTCCATACCCCGCTGACCAAGACATTGCCGGTCGGACTGGCGGATTCCTATGCGTCGATGCGTCTTGAGATCGGCAGCGCCTATACGCTTATTTTCTTTGTATTGATCATGCCGTTGCTGATCGCCATGCAGATGCTTGCCCGGCCGGGCAAGAAACGTCACACGGCATCGCAACTGGCGGAGGACGAGTAATGAATGCGACCGAAATGGCGCAACCCGCCGACCAGAATAACCAGTATGCCCGGAATGAAAACAGGGCAAGTACCCGTATCGAGCTTGCCGGATGCACCAAGACCTTTCCTGATGGTACGCGCGCGCTTTTGCCGTTTGACTTGACGATCAATGGCGGAGAGACGCTTGTTCTGCTCGGCCCGTCGGGCTGTGGCAAAACCACGATTTTGCGCCTGATTGCCGGTCTGGAATTTCCCGATGCGGGCGGAAAGATCACGTTTGGCGACGATGATGTGACCCGTCAGTCGATTGAAAAACGCCGGGTCGGCATGGTGTTTCAGTCCTATGCCCTGTTTCCGAACATGACGGTGGCCGAAAATGTCGCCTATGGACTTAAGGTGCAGAAAGTCGAGCGGCGCGAACGCGACGAGCGGGTGCGTGCGATGCTTGAAATGATGCATATCGATATGCTGGCCGATCGCCGGATTGATCAGCTTTCGGGCGGGCAGCGCCAGCGTGTTGCGCTTGCGCGTGCCATTGCCTTGCGCCCGCGGGTGTTGCTTCTGGATGAACCGTTGACGGCCCTTGATGCCAAATTGCGGGTCAGGTTGCGTTCGGAAATCAACGGGCTGTTACGCAAGCTGGGCATCACGGCGATCTATGTCACCCACGATCAGGAAGAAGCGATGGCGCTGGGGGACCGGATTGTCGTCATGCAAAAGGGCTCAATTGCCCAGATTGGCACCCCGCGCGAGATTTACCGCGCACCGGTTTCGCCGTTTGTGGCGGATTTTGTCGGGGCCAGTAACCGGCTTGAAGGCCGGATTGAACAGGACAGCCTTGTGCTTGGCGATGTGAAAATCGCCCTTGATCAGATCGGTCATGCGATTTCGACCGGTGGCAGCCAGCATGGCAAAGGAGATGACGGGGATATTCCGGCAGAGGTTTTCTTCAGGGCCGACGGGCTTGCGATTTGTGACCCGGAACAGGCGCAGCTACGCGGTCGGGTCGAGGCTGTTTCCTATCTTGGCGAGAAATCGCGTCTGACGGTTTCGGGCATTGGGGAAAGCCCGGTCACCCTTGATGTCGATCCCGATTATCAGATCGCTGTCGGGGATGACATCCATTGCTGTTTCAATTCGGAACGCCTGACGGTTTTTACACGAAATATGGACGCTGATTGCCGTGAAAAAGCGGTCTGACGGCGTTTGAATGCGACGAAACAAGAAAGATCAAAAAGCATGATAATTGCACAACTGACCGACCTGCATATCGGGGCAGGTCGACGTCTTGCCTATTGCAAGGTTGATACGGCCGGGGCATTGGAAAAGGCGGTGGAACGCGTCAATCATATGGTGCCGCGCCCCGATATTGTTCTGTTTAGCGGTGATATCGGTGATCTTGGCGTTGATGCGGAATATGGCCTTGTCGCAGAGATATTGAGCGCCCTTGAGGTGCCGTATTTCATGGTGCCGGGCAATCATGACCAGCGCATGCCGATGCGAAAGGCATTTCCCGCCGCCACCCCGATTGGGTCGGATCAGACATACGTCAATTACGTGATTGAGGGGTACCCGATCCGTCTGATCGGCATTGATACGCTTGATGAAGGCCGCCCGGAGGGCAAGCTTGCGCCAGAGACGCTGGACTGGCTTGAAAAGGCCTTGTCAGACGGGTCTGAAAAGCCCTGTTTGCTGTTTATGCATCATCCGCCGATCACGGTCGGGATCACGCATATGGATGTTCAGAATCTTGGCGACGGGGCGGCGCGACTGGCCCGGATCGTCGAGGCACACAAGGACCGCATCAAGGCGATTACTTGCGGGCATGTGCATCGCCCGATCCATACGGTTTGGGCCGGGGTGCCGCTGATTATCGGGCCATCGGTTGCCCATCAGGTTGCGCTTGATCTTGATCCGGCCGGACCATCGGCCTTTGTGATGGAGCCACCGGCGATGCATTTGCATGTCTGGGACCCGGCACAGGGCTGTTTATTGACCCATCTGGCTTATATTGAGCGCTATGACGGCCCGTATCCGTTCTTTGATGCCAATGGCAAACTGATCGTCTAGGCAGCCGTTTGCGGCTTTTGACTGTTTCAAGCTGGTAATCCGTAAATCCTGCGACATATCATCAGGGTAGAGTTTTGTTGGTGACTTTGATGATGTGACGCAGGAGCGGATATGAGCGCGGACGAAACCGGGAGCAGAACCGGCAAGACGGCAAAGAAGCCGGCAGCCAGCAACGGATCAAGGAAACCCGGCAAGACAATCAGTCTGGCGCTTCAGGGCGGCGGGTCGCACGGGGCGTTTACCTGGGGCGTGCTTGACCGGTTGCTTGAGGATGAGGAAATCACCATCGAGGCGATTTCGGGCACCTCGGCAGGTGCGATGAATGCCGCCGTGGTGACGTCGGGCTTTGCCAAGGGCGGATATGAAGGCGCGCGGGCCGATCTTGAGACCTTCTGGCGGGCGGTGTCCGAAGCAGCCCGCTTTAGCCCGCTTCAGCGCAGCCCGATAGATATCCTGTTTGGAAACTGGTCGCTTGAAAACTCGCTGGCCTATATGTGGCTGGATATGAGTGCCAAGATGTTTTCGCCCTATGACCTTAATCCGGCAGGGGATAATCCGCTGGCTGCGATCCTGCGTGATGTGGTCGATTTCAAGGCGCTTAACAGCAGTCCGGCCAAGCTTTTCATCACGGCGACCAATGTTGAAACCGGGCAGGCGCGGATATTTCGCAATCCCGATATCTGCATTGAGGTATTGCTGGCATCGGCCTGTTTGCCAACGATCTACAAGGCGGTCGAAATTGACGGCGTGCCCTATTGGGATGGCGGATATTCCGGCAATCCGAGCCTTGGCCCGCTGGTGCGCGAATGCGGGTCCGATGACACGGTTCTGGTGCAGATCAATCCGGTCAGACGGCCCGGTGTGCCGAAATCATCGCGCGAGATCGCCAATCGTCTGAATGAAGTGTCGTTCAACAGCAGCCTGATGAAGGAATTGCGCATGATTTCGATCCTGCGCAAGGATGCGCCCGAGCATGTCTGCGAAGCCAGCAGATGGGGGGCGATGCGCATGCATTGTATTGCCAGCGACGATATGCTCGATCTTGATCAGTCATCCAAGCTCAATGCGGAATGGAGCTTTATGACCATGCTGCGTGATATAGGGCGCGATGCGGCCAGTGCATTTTTGACAAAGCACCGAAAAGATATCGGCGTGCGGCCGTCGCTGGATCTTGATTTGTTTGCACCGGATTATACGTAACAGTCGATCTGGTGTGATTGCGCGTTTGCGGGCAAAGGCGTAGGATTTCACCCGCGTCATAAGAACAAACAGCAAAGCGCCACCGGAAATGTCGAAAACCGAATTTGAAAAAATGCAGGCGGGGGAATGGTATAGCTGCCTTGATCCCGAACTGACCGTGCTGCGCCGTCGCGCACTTGAGGCCAGCCACGAACATAGTCACCTTTATCCGTCAGAACGCGGTAATATCGGGCCGCAATTGCGTGCATTATTCGCCGAGTGCGCCGAGGATGTGCGGATCGAGGCGCGGTTTCATTGTGCCTATGGCATCAATATCCATTTGGGCCGGGATGTGTTTTTGAATGTCGGCTGTGTGATCCTTGATACCGCACCCGTGCGGATTGGCGATCATTCGATGCTGGGTCCGAATGTGCAGATTTACTGTGCCGATCATCATCGCGATCCGGAGCTTCGCAAACAGCATCTGGAAGTCGCAAAGCCGGTGACAATCGGCAGCAATGTCTGGATCGGCGGCGGGGCGATCATTTTGCCCGGCATCACCATTGGCGATGATGCGATTGTCGGCGCAGGATCGGTGGTGACGCGCGATGTTGCACCGGGCACCACGGTTGTCGGTAATCCGGCGCGAATATTGCCGCGATAGCTGATGCCGGTTCGGGGCGATCCGCGTTGATTGGTATGGACTGGAGCAGGCTGGATTCCCGCCTTCGCGGGAATGACCGGGAAAATTTGCGGCAATGACGGTGGATGTGCAAGTCGGCCATCCAGAGGGGCGTCAATGATCAGCCGCAGACCTTGGGCAGGTCATATTCGCCGCGAATTTCAGACAGGCCGTCGGCCAGTTCCCGGCGACGGAGTTCGGCGGCGGTTTCATCGGAAATATTGGGGTCCTTGGCGATGATGTCGCCATACATGGCGCGGGCGCGGTCTTCCTGACCCTGATCGGAATAGGCAAGGGCTTCAAGCCACAATCCGGCAATGACGAAATCGCTGTTGGTCGAGGCTTGCGCGACCCCGGCCTTGCTGGTGGCGGTGGTGTGGTCACATTTGGCAAGGGCGGTCAGCCCGGCAAAGGCATCATCGCCGATCTTGGCCTGGATGCGATCACGTTTTTCCTTTTGGGTGGCTTCATAGGCGTCCTTGGTTGCGGCATCGGCCGATGCACCGGAAATCGCCCCGGCGGTTCCGCCCGCAGCCGCCCCGAAGGCCGCCGAACGGGCCGCAGATTCCACCGGATTACCGCCAAAGATCGCCGCCGTGACAAAGCCGCCAACAGCACCTGATATCGCGCCGATTCCGGCCCCTTGTCCTGCATATTCGCCGGTTTTGCCGGTGCAGCCGGCAAGGGTGGCAAGGGTCAGACTAAGGGCAGTGGCAAGGGCAACAGGGCGCATGAAATATCCGATCCGGTTTCAATTCACGATGGCAAAGCTTAACCCGAAAACACGCCGGATAAAAAACAATAAGCAAAAAGCAATCAGCAAAAATGCCCGGACCGGTTCGGGCCGGGCATAAAAAACGGCAGCCGTAAGGGGTTCAGGACGGCTGCCGCAAGGTTGCAAGTATGAGGGAGTTCAGAACAGAAGGTTCGGTTCTGATCGGGACGGATCAGATCAGCAGGTTCACGTCAGGCTGGGTCAGGCAACATCATCGGACATCGGACGGCGTTTGCGACCGGTCACCATGGAACGGACCAGATTTTCGTGATGGCGCAGGCTTGCCAGCAGCACGCCGCCAACATGCAAAAGCACAAGGATCAGCAGGCCATTGGCGAGGAATTCATGGATTTCTTCGAGCCAGTCAGACCCCCAGAAGGCATTGGTGGTCGAAAGCCAGCCGGTAAAGGCGCAGCCCCCCATGGCAAGCATCAAGGCGACAATCATCGCAGCCCCGGCCGGGTTATGCCCGAGATAGCGCTGTTCACGGCCGCGCATGATATCGCGCAAATAGCCAATTGTCGCCGCAGGGCTTTTGATGAACTGGGTAAAGCGGGCATAGCGCGTTCCGACCAGCCCCCAGACAAGGCGAAGCGCAATCAGGCTTCCGGCAGCATAGCCAGCCCAGTGATGAAGGGTATCCCATTCATCGGCGGTGATCCATGCGATCACGAAGCTTGCGGCCAATCCCCAATGAAACAGACGGATAAACGGGTCCCAGACCTTGACGGACATTTTAATTCTCCTGGATGGCGGGTTTCGGTTCTGGCGGGGATGGGGCAGTATCGCCGCCAGAGACCCCAGGTCCTTGATCAGAGGCAGGCGGAACTAGTCTTCCTTGTCCTGCTTGACGATTTCAAACGAGGCCGGGTTGAAATAGGCTTCGATTTTCTTGCCATCGGGGGTGATGGCGTAAACTTCGAAGCAGCCTTCGTCTTCCTTGATCTTGCGCACGTCCCAGCCATCGGCGATCAGTTTTGCCTTGAGCGCGTCGGTGGTTTTCCATTCCGACTTCGGAACGTTGCAATAATCATCGTCGGCGCGGGCAGCACCGGAGGTCAGGGCGAGGCTGCCAGCGGCCAGCAGGGTAACGGCAAATGCACTGGCAAAAACACCAGCGATGACTTTCGGGAAAACAGTTCTTTTCATGGTCATATTCCTTCATAACTAGCGTCAGGGTGTCATGGATGAGAGTGACAAGACGCGGGGCAACGTGACGTGGGATGCGTCGGACAGGACCAAGATTGCCGCTGTTTCCTGACAGCTAACTGAAAAGGCTGCTTGATGCCGTTCAGCTGATTGTCAGGATCGGGAAATATTCGGTTGGGTTTGGAACCGCTGTTATGAGGGGGCGCTTGTGCGCATTCTTCTGGTTGAAGATGAATTGATGCTGGCTGATGCGGTCAGGGACCATTTACTGGCCGCAGGCGAGGCGGTGGACCATAGCGACAGTGTGGTCGATGCCGAGATCATGATGCGTGGCACGAATTACGATGTGCTGTTGCTTGATCTCAATTTGCCCGACGGCAAGGGGATTGATCTTTTGCGCGGCCTTCGGCGCAGCGGATCGACAACGCCCTGCATCATTCTGACTGCACAGGACCAGATTTCCGACCGGATCGAGGGGCTTAATGCCGGTGCCGATGATTATCTGGTCAAGCCGTTTGATCTGAACGAGCTTTCGGCCCGGCTTGCCGCAGTTGCACGGCGTTATAGCGGCAATCCCAATCCGTTCATAAGTCTTGATGGCGGGGTCGAAGTCGACCTTGCCGGGCGCACCATCCTGATTGACGGGGTGCAGACCGATCTGACATCGCGGGAATGGGCACTGTTTGACCAGATGGTGCGCAGGCCCGGTCAGACGCTTTCAAAACGGCAGCTTGAAGAAGCGTTATATGAATTTGGCGCGGAGATCGAAAGCAACACGGTCGAGGTCTATATAAGTCGACTGCGCCGCAAGCTTGGCAAGGATGTCATCAAAACCGTACGCGGCGTTGGCTATCGGGTTGGGGCATGAGGTGACGGTGATGCGCAAAAAGGCCAATAGAAGTCTTCAGTCAATCCTGACACGCCGATTGACTTTGATGCTGAGCCTTTTCTGGCTGGCGGGATCGGTTCTGGCCGGGTTCACCATGTATCACGAGATGGAGGAAGCCTTTGACAACAGTCTTGTTTCGACAGCCTACCGCTATGCACCGCTTATTGACGATTATCTGAAGGGTCACAAGGGCGGCGGTGCCAGGGAAGTGCTGCCAAGCCCGGCCAAGGGCGAAATCCGGAAGGATGACGATGCAGATGATCATGCAGATGATCATGGTGACGATCGTGGTGACGGGGACGGGGATGAGGAACTTGGCGAAGACTATCTGATGTATCACGTGCTTGACGGTGGAGGGCGGCTTTTGCTGCGGTCATTTAATGCGCGCGAACATCCGTTTACCGTTCCCCTCGTCGAGGGATTTTACGATGACGAGGACTATCGCATTTATACCGCCGAGCTTTTGGGCGGACAGCGTATCATACAGGTGGCTGAGCCTCTTGAGCATCGGCGCGAGGCGCTGTTTGAAAGCGTGGTTGCGCAGTTCCTGCCCATCGCACTTTTGATCCCGGCGGTGATTGTCGGGATTATCCTTGGTGTGCGGCAGGGGTTGGTGCCGGTGCAACGGGTCCGCGATGAAATCGAGGCCCGCGGGGAGGGTAATCTGACCCCGATTGAACAGGAAGAAGCGCCCGAGGAAATCACCACGATTGTCTTGGCGGTCAACAGCCTGATGGGCAAGCTTGAAGCGGCCCTTAATGTCGAGCGCAGCTTTACCGCCAACAGTGCCCATGAATTGCGAACCCCGATAGCGGTTGCGCTGGCGCAGACCCAGCGACTGGTTCTTGAACTGCCCGAAGGCCATGAAAGCCGCAAGCGTGCGCTTCAGACCGAGGCGTCTTTGAAACGCTTGTCGCGACTTGCCGAAAAGCTGTTGCAGCTGGCGCGGGCCGAAGCGGGCGGCGGGTTCAGCCCGACCGGCCATAACCAGAATCTTGGATCGACACTGGCGCTTGTGGTGGATGATCTGGTCCGTTCCGGGGCCGATGGCGGGGCGATCCGGTTTGATGGCGAAGATATCGACGGGCTTGAAGCCAATATCGATCTGGATGCCTTTGCAATTTGCCTGCGCAACCTGATCGAGAATGCCCTTAAATATGGCGGGACGGATGAACCCGTCGAGATCAGGGTGGTGGATCGCCATATCATTCAGGTCAGCAATGGCGGGCCGGTGGTCGCGACCGGCAATCTTGATGATCTGAAAACCCGGTTCAAGCGATCCCATAATGGCGGGGATGGATCGGGGCTTGGACTGGCGATTGTCGATGCGATTGCGCGCAACACCAAATCCGAACTGAACCTTTATTCACCGCGTCCGGGCAAGACGGACGGCTTTATGGCCGAACTGAGATTGCATCGGAGTTAAGGTAACAGTCATGCATTAAAAAAGGCCGCCTTTACGGGGCGGCCTTTTGTGTTTTCCGTGCGTTTCGGGCAATTGGCGTGGACTATTTGCCAACCCCGACCTTGATGGCGAGTTTGCGAAGCGGGCCGATGCGGTTGATCGCCGACAGCCCGGCATAGCGCAGATCGCGGAGTGGTTTGGGCTCCAACATGGAGGCACGGTTGAGCAGATCAATGCCGCCAACACGGGCCAGCGTTTTGGGCAACTGGCGGCGTTCATAGGATTTCAGAAGCGGGGTTTCGCCGATATCCTTGCCATGCAGCTTGGCCTTTGCCATCAGTTCGGCCAGCGTCTCGATGTCATGCAGGCTCATATTAAGTCCCTGCGCGCCGATTGGCGGGACAACATGGGCGGCCTCGGCAATCAGGGCAAGGCGCGCTGCAATCAGGCGATTGGGAACCTGTGCAATCATCGGCCAGACCGCGCGCGGCGATGCGACGGTGAGTGGCCCGAACAGGTTCATGGTGTCATGGGTGATTTCGGCTGATAACACATCGTCACTCATGGCATTGAGTTCATCGGCACGGGCAGCAGGCGTCATCCAGACCACGGACGAGCAGGGCTTGCCATTCAGATCCGGCATCGGCACAAGGGTCAGCGGACCGCCGGTGCGATGAATTTCGGTCGAGATATTGTCATGCGGTTTGCCATGGGTGACGACAAAGACAATCGCACTTTGATCGTAGGCCCAGCGTTTATGTTTGATTCCGGCCAGTTCGCGGAGCGATGAATTGCGGCCATCAGCGGCAATGACGATTTTGGCGCGCACGGTTTCGCCATCTGACAGCGTAACATCGGCAAAGCGCGCGGTGTTTTTAAAGCCCGTCACCGTGGTCGAGAACCGGAAATCAACATTGTCCAGTTCGGCAAGCTTGGCCATCAGGGCAACGCGGGCTGCCTTGTTTGATACGTTCCAGCCAAAGAACCCTTGCGTGGTTTCAGCCCCGTCAAAATCAGCCGTTTCGCGCGGGCGGAATTCGTCGCCACCTGCATCGACAATCCGCATGACGCGCAGTTCCGCACCCGTCGGTTTGATGGCATCCCAGACGCCAGCCTTTTTAAGGGTTTCGATGCCCGGCTCAAGGAAGGCGGTGGTGCGAAGATCAGTCCCCTCGCCAATATCAGCCGGGGCCGGGTCGACAATCACGATCTGATGTCCGTCAGCGGCAAAGCGTGCCGCGGCACTCATTCCGGCGATCCCGCCGCCTGCAATCAGAATATCGGTTTCGATCATGATCGTTCTTTCCTGTCGTCGCGCGTCACGGCAAGGCGATTTGGCCATATGTGACGGGTCTTGTCTTTCTATCGGGCAATCTGCCCGTTTGGGGGATCATACGCAAATGTTTTAGGGGCGGATTTGATACAGATCGGGCGCGAGAGCCATAACCATACCGGATCATATCTGATCGTGACGACGAGATGACAAAAACAGAGGGGGATAATCCCGGGATTGCGCCAAATGACCGGATCGGCCATTTTGGAGCCAGTTTTGATCATCAATTGATTGTTGTCATTGGAAATTTGCCATGCTTGCCTGGGGGTATCTGCTTGTTGCGATCTGTCTTGAAATTGTCGGGACGGTGTCGCTTAAATTTTCAAACGGATTTACCGACTGGCGCTTTACCGTCCTGAGCCTGACGGTTTACGGACTGAGTTTCTGGACACTTTCGCTGTGTCTGCGGGTGATCCCGATCGGCACGGCCTATGCGGTGTGGTCGGGGCTTGGGACGGCGGCGATTGCGATCATCGGGCTTGTATTTTTCAAGGAACCGATGACCGCCCTTAAGGGTGTTTTCCTGTTGATGATTATCGGCGGCGTGGTTGGCCTCAAGACGGTCGGCAGCAACAGCTAGACCTGCACGGCATCGAGTGATTTTGCGATGCTGGCAATATCGGTTTCAAGATCGGTGTGACGCGGCTTCCAGCCAAGGTCAGCCGCCGCACGCCTGCCCGAAAGAAACTGATTGCGACCAAGCCCGCGTGCCCAGTTGCCATATTCCTCCATGGCAGCGGCAGGCGTCATATCCCTGATATCGCAGTCTGCGCGGCCAAAATGATTGGCGATCTGTTCGGCAATTTCCCGGTTTGAAATGCCGTTGATGCCAACACCAAAATAGGCGGCACCGGGCTTCGCACGTTCAAGCATCAGACGATAAAGATCGGCAAGGTCATCGGCATGAACCATTGGCAGATGGACCGTGTCACCCCCAACAGCATGAACGCAGTTGTCGCGGCGCGCCGTTTCGATATTGGCGGCCAGAAGGCCGGTATGCCCGATGGGATCGGTGGCATAGACACAGGCCGGATGAATGACCATGCCATCAAGCCTGTTATCGTCAAGAACCCGGTTGATGCCGTCGATCATCCAGCGAAATTCCGGAAGCGGATCAAAGGGTGCTGCTTCATCCATCAACTGATCGGGGCTGTTTGCGGCAAATAACCAGCTGCCACCGGTATAGAGGAACCTTACGCGATCTGGCATGCGATGCAGGACGGGGATCAGATGGTCAAGCAGGGCTTGATCGACTTGCATCATGGCGTCGGAAAAATCGCAGGCGGCATGAATGACCCCGTCAATCTCGGGCAGATCATCACACCAGTCTTGCGGTGCATGAATGTCACCGGTGATCGGGGTGGCACCAAGCGCGATCAGTTTGTTGCGGCTGGTTTCTGATCGGCCAAGGGCAAAGACTTTGTGATGACGGGCAATCAGATTGCGAATGATGGCCGATCCGATCAGGCCGGTGCCACCGGTGATAAAAATGCGCATTGGAGTTCCTTAAACATGACGATGCGCCCTTTTATCGAACCTCAAGTGTGGTTGAGGTCAAGGAGCTTTGTCATAAAGCCAGACATGAAAAAAAAGCCGGGCAGGTGCCCGGCTTTGATGCGCTTATTGCTGAGCAGATCAGGCAAATTCAAAGATGCCATCAATCTCGACCGCCACACCAAGCGGAAGGGAGGCAACGCCAACAGCCGAGCGGGCATGTTTGCCGACATCGCCAAAGACTTCGACCATGGTGTCAGACGCACCATTGACGACTTTGGGCTGATCGGTGAATTCCGGGGCGGAATTGACAAAGGCATTGAGTTTGACCACACGGGTGACCTTATCAAGATCGCCAATGGCGGTCTTGAGCTGTGCGACAAGGTTAAGTGCACAGAGGCGGGCGGCTTTCTGACCGTCTTCGACCTGATAGTCCTTGCCGAGTTTACCGACAAATTTCAGTTCGCCATTTTCCATGGTGATCTGACCGGAAATGTGAACCAGATTGTTCGAGACGACATAGGGCACATAATTCGCAACCGGTGCGGTGGCCTGTGGCAGGGTGATGCCAAGTTCGGCAAGGCGTGCGTCAATTTTACCAGCCATGAAGATCCATCCTTTTAACTGTGGGGACGTGTAGTTTGACGCAAA
Source organism: Thalassospira profundimaris (assembly GCF_003326795.1). Taxonomy (GTDB): domain Bacteria; phylum Pseudomonadota; class Alphaproteobacteria; order Rhodospirillales; family Thalassospiraceae; genus Thalassospira; species Thalassospira profundimaris_C. The sequence goes on from NZ_JPWI01000017.1 coordinate 92,213, forward strand.
CTTAGCGACCTTGCGGGCCGAACAAAACAGTTTCTTTTGGATGCTCTGCATCATTGCAGACTGACGGTGCCAAAACCTGCGGCCGGTTCAGCGCCGGGACCGGCAAAAGGATCGTTTCACCGACAGTTGAGAAAAATCAAATTGCCATCGGCGTCAAAGCGCCCCACAACTATGTGCAGAAAATTGATGTCAGGGATCAAGTTTCGGGCGTGTTTTTATAATGAAACCAGTTATTTGAAGGTTGCAGCATATGTCACTTCGTCAACGGATGGAAAATTTGCACGGTGCGTGGCTTGCCCTGATCGGGGTGCTGGTCATTTGCCCGGATGCGCTTTTGATCCGATTGATCAAGGTTGATGACATGACGGCATCGTTCTGGCGGGTGACGCTGCTTTGTGTGGCATCGCTTCTGATGGCACTGTGGAAGGGGCTTCGTCGCGGCGAGGGTGTCTTGCAATCCATCACCCCGAGCAAAACCGAAATCCCGGCAGCGCTGTTTTTCTGTGGCACGACGATCTTTTTCATCCTGTCGGTACGCAATACTGATGCCGCCAATACCTTGGTGATCATTGCCGCAGCGCCGCTGATTGCCGGTTTGATGGGGGTCTTTGTTTTCAAGCGGTCACAACCGATGCGGACCTGGATCGCGTCGCTTGTGGTTCTGGTCGCCCTTGCAATGATTGTCGGGGCCGGATTTGGCGGCAAGAATGCGCTTGGGGATATTCTGGCGCTGGGAACCGCGACCTGCATGGCCGGGTTCTTTAACGTCATTGGCGCACGTCCGCACACCAATGAAGTCAAGGCGATGTTGCTGGGCGCGTTTTTGGGGGCGTTGATCCTGTTGCCGAGTGCCGATCCGTTTACGGTGACCGGTCTTGACTGGTTGTGGCTGGTGTTGCTGGGCTTCTGGGTGTTGCCGGTGTCATTTTTGTTTATCTCGGCCGGGGCGCGCAAAATCCCCGCCGCCGAGGTCGGGCTGATCATGCTCAATGAAGCAATATTCGGGTCCTTCCTGGTCTGGGTGTTTATCGGGGAAGTGCCCAGCCAGACCACATTGATTTGCGGAACGGTGGTGATTGCGACATTGGTGGTTCATAGTTTTCTGGGCATTCGCGAAGTCCGCCGGATGCGGGTGGGGGCTTCGGTCTGACCGGCTGGTTTTGTCCGGTTTTCCAAGCGCGTTTTCAGGGCGTTCAGTTTTCTGTCAGGTTGATATCCTAGATGTTGCGGGGTTGGCCATCGGGCCAATTGCCCCGCGAAACATGCGTGTCACGATTGCCTGAAACGGGTGATGAGGCGGTTTTGTGCGGGGTATATGTGCCACGTAACAGGTAACCCTTCATGCCCCGTTCCCGGTTGTTGCCGATCCGTAAGCCGATTGATTATCGCGTCATTCTGGTGGTGCTGGCGGTGTATTTTACGCTGGTGTTCAATAGCGGAATTCTTGGTCATTTTTACGATATTCTCGGACAGCTTGGTGACTATGATCGCGGTTTTGCGATCAGTGCGCCATTTGTTCTGATCCTGGCAGCGCTTGTTGTTTTTACGCCCTTTTCATTCCGCTATCTGTTCAAGCCGTTTTTTGTTTCGCTGATCATGCTGAGTGCACTTGCGCATTACGGGATGGTCAAATACGGCATCGTGTTTGACCGTGGCATGATGGAAAATGTGATCGAGACCAACCAGCTTGAGGCATTTTCCTATTTCAATCTGACGGCGGCTTTGTGGTTTGTAGCGACCGGTTTGCTTCCGGCGCTTATCCTGATTGTGGTGCCGGTTCGGTATCCCGAGACAATCCTGCACGGGGTCGGACAGCGTTTTGTGATGATTGCCGTGCCCCTGGTGATGCTGGGCGGGATTGCCGGATTTTATTTCAAGGATTACGCATCGGTCGGGCGCAATCACAAGGTGCTTGGCAAGGAAATCATTCCGTCAAACTTCATCACCGGGACCATTCAGCTGATCAAGCGGCGCTATCTTTATGCCGATATGCCGTTCCGCAAGATTGGCGAGGATGCCCATATCGTTGCCAAAGCGCATGAAGACAAACCGACCCTGATGTTCCTTGTCATCGGGGAAACAGCGCGTGCGCAAAGTGTTGCCGCGAATGGCTATGGGCGTGCGACATCGCCCTTTACCAGCAAGATTGACGGGCTGGTGGCATTCCAGAATGTGCAATCCTGCGGAACCGCAACGGCGGTATCCGTGCCCTGCATGTTCTCGCCGATGGATCACGCCGTTTATGACGGCGAGGCGGCACGCCATAGCGAAAGCCTGATGGATGTTCTGAGCCATGCGGGGGTCAGGGTTCTTTGGAAAGACAATGACGAGGGATGCAAGGGCGTTTGCGACCGTGTGCCAACCATCGAGATTTCGCCCAAGGACTTCCCCGAAGAATGCGCTCTTGGCACCTGCTTTGACGAGGTCATGCTGCGCCAGCTTGATCAGCAGGTTTCAGACAAGGCCGAGAACCAGCTGATTGCGTTTCATCTGATGGGAAGCCACGGGCCGACCTATTACAAACGCTATCCCGATGCCCAGCGTGCTTTTGCCCCGGATTGCCCGCGCAGTGATATTGAGAATTGCAGTACACAGGAACTGGTCAATACCTATGACAACACGATCCGCTATACCGATTATGTTGTTGCCCAGCTGATCGCGAAGCTGAAAAGCTATCAGGATCGCTATAACACGGTGCTGCTTTATGTTTCCGATCATGGGGAGTCTCTGGGCGAGGGCGGGCTTTATCTGCATGGTGCGCCCTATATGTTCGCCCCTGATGAGCAGACCCATGTTCCGATGATGATGTGGATGTCTGAGGACTATCAGGCATCGCGTGAAATCGAAGGCGATTGCCTGTCATCTGCGGCCCGGGATGCGGCATTTTCACATGACAATCTGTTTTCGACGGTTCTGGGGGCAATGCATGTCTCCACGGGCCTTTATCAGCAGAAAAAAGACATTCTGGCCAGTTGCAGCAAACCGGTTCTTGAAGCGGCACTCGACATGTCAGGAACGCTTCAGAGGAATTGACAGAATGGGCTCTTCGTATTAATTGAGTTTACTCAGTGAGTTCACTTGACCAATTGGAGGGCCCCGATGAGCATCCGGGCAACCAGACGCGAGGAAACCCGTCAGAAGATTCTTGAGGCTGCGCGCAGTTGCCTTGAAGAAGGTGATTTTGAAGGCGCATCGACGCGCGAAATCGCCAAGCGGGCGGGGGTGGCCGAAGGCACCATTTTTCATCACTTCCCGACCAAGGAAGAACTGATCATCAGTTGTGTCTGCACGCAACTGGCCGAAGCCATTGAAAAGGGTCTGCATACCATGGACCCGGAATGGTGCTTTGTGGACAAGATGATGCATGTGGCCTCCTATCGCTTTACGCAGATCGGCCTGCATCCGGGGCTTTGGTCCATGATCATGCAACAGGTGGCCTTTTCCCCGCGCAAGGGGGCGGTCAATGAAATGCTTGATCGTAGCGGACTGCTCAAGGCGACGCGCGACCTGATTGAGGAAGCCCAGCTTTGTGGCGAACTCAATCCCGATCTTTCACCGGATCTGATCCGCAAAACTTTGATGGCGCTGTTTCTGTTTACGGTTCACGAGCATATGAGCACGCAGAATTTTGACTGCGAAGACATGTGCGCGACATTGCGTGAACTGATCGAAGTCCAGACGATCGGTCTTTGGGCGCGCAAGCCGGAACTTGCTGTCTGATATATCGGTTTATTCCCCGATCAGATGCAGGATCACGTTCCGCCGATGCGGTGCGTGACGATGTTCAAACAGGTAAATCCCCTGCCAGGTGCCGAGCATCGCATGGCCATTATCAACCGGAATGGTCAGGGACACGTCGGTCAGGGCTGATTTGATATGGGCAGGCATATCGTCCGGGCCTTCGCAGGTATGGCGATAAAGGCTTGGATTTTCCTGAACCAGCCGGTCAAAAAATGTTTCCAGATCAAGGCGGACATCGGGATCGGCATTTTCCTGAATGGTCAGGCTTGCCGATGTGTGTCGGACAAAGACGGTCAGTTGGCCGCGCACGATGCCGGTCTGGCCAATCCATGACTGCACCTGATCGGTGATTTCGATCAGACCCTGAGCACTGGTTTTGACTTCTAAGGTGACTTGATCCTGACGCAGCATGGCATTTTGTCCGGTGATGATGGGGCAGCCTGATCGTAAAAGGCCGGTGATGCGATGACAAGGCCGGTAAATCTGATGTGCAGAAATTCGGTTAAAATCACAATTTTACAATGTGTTATGGCGTGCCACAATATTGCCACTTGACCAAATCGCGGTGTGCGCATAACGATTTGGCCGTTAACTTTGAACTGGAATAAATCTGTTGCGTTTCGTTTCCTGCATGCTTGTGATCCTGATCAGTCTGACAGTTCTGCTGTCGGGGCATGATACCGTGCAGGCAGCATCCGGCCATGCGGGTCAAACGCATCACGCCGTGATGGTCGATGCCGCGCAACCGGCTTCATTCGATCCCCACGGATCGCATGCCGATATTTGCGGCATGACGGTTTGTGGCCCCTATGTCGATGAACAGATCAGCAAGGCATTGTTCATGCCGGTGGTTTCGACTGTGACCTTCTGGGTCAGGGAACGGACCGTTGTTTCCGCCGAGGCGGATGGCAGCTACAAACCGCCCCGCGCCTGAAAATAATCCCTTCTCTTTGATAAATGCCGTCGTTTGTTTGATCCGTTCAGGGTGAAACAGCAAAACTTGCGCATGTGTTTGTGCAACGGCGGCGATCAGTTCGATGATTATTTTCAGGAGCATGATATGCCCAACTCTAAATCGACTTTCCTTGCCCGTATTGTTCTATCAACCGCGATTATCGGGTCCCTGATGAGTGCGCCGGTGGCGAGTTTTGCCAGCCCCGGTCATGGTGCGCAGACCACCAATATCGGTGCGCCGGGCAAGGTAGCCGATGTAACCCGGACCATCCAGGTTACGATGGAAGACAATTTCTTTGATATGGAAACCATCGAGGTGCGCGCCGGTGAAACCGTGCGGTTCGAGATCGTGAACAAGGGTGAATTCGTTCACGAGTTCAACATTGGCACCGCAGCCATGCACGCGGACCATCAAAAAGAAATGATGATGATGATGGAACATGGGGCCCTTGAAGCAGACAAAATCAACATGGACATGATGGAAATGGACA
>NZ_JPWI01000018.1 GCF_003326795.1 Thalassospira profundimaris
AACCCTTGCGCGCGGCAAATCTTCTGGCCGGACGACCAGTTTACAAGGTCCTGAACTATTCAGCTACAGGCGGGAATGTATTTTCATCATCGGGGACGATGGTGCCAACCACCCCGCTGTCACAGGCCCCGACCAGCCTGCATAGTCTGTTTGTCTGTGCGGGCGGCCATCCATCCCAGTGGCAGGCACCGGGCATGTTGCCGGGATTGCGCAGGCTTGCACGATGGGGCGTTCGGATGGGCGGTATTTCAAGCGGGGCCTATATCCTCGCCGCGGCCGGATTGCTGGGACAACGGCAATTCACCATCCACTGGGAACACGCCCCGGCTTTGATCGAAGCATTCCCCGACCTTGAACCGATGCGCGCACGCTTTGTCATTGATGGTGACCGGATCACGTGTGGCGGCGGGGTGGCACCGCTTGATATGATGCATGCGATGATTGCTGAACATCTGGGCTCGGATTTCGCCACCCGCGTGTCGGACTGGTATCTGCATACCCAGGTCGGTGTTTCCAGCGGGTCACAGCGCGCATCTCTTGCCGAACGCTATAACGTTCATCATGCCGGGTTGCTTCGGGTTCTCGAAAAAATGGAAACCACCATCGAAGATCCGAAATCCCGCGAAGAAATGGCACGCTTTGCCCGGCTTTCCACCCGCCAGCTTGACCGCCTGTTCGACCAGCATCTGGGAAAATCGTTCCTTGAAACCTATCGGCAGGTACGTCTTGACCATGCCAATCGGCTCCTGACCCAAAGTGCACTGACCATTTCCGAGATTGCCTTTGCCACCGGATTTTCCAATAGCAGCCACTTCTCGCGCAGCTACAAGGCAACCTACGGTGTCACACCAAGCGTCGCACGCGGCGACTAGGCAAAGCTTCCTCCACCTCCCCCGACAGGACAAAGCATCCAACCAAGGGGTGCATTCCACAAACAGGGATTTCGACAGAATCGGCACGATTCAACGAGTCTGCATATTTGATATGCATCGATTCTTATCGACTATTTTTTCATCAACACACTTATATCTAGACGTATAATACCATTAATTTATTGATTTTATTATGTTTTTTGCATCGCACAATAAAAAACACATTTGAACTTGTTCACTATGGGGAATTGATTTTTAATAAAAGGAATGTCCATCGGGGGGCATTTTGTGATGGAGAGACTAAAATGGAACAATCCGTACCGGAGTTGATGGCAAGGCTTGATAGCCTTGAGGCATCACTCAGCATGGCAACGACCATCAATTCCGAAGTTTTCTATTGGTGGTGTACAGCACTGATGCTGGCCATCCATGCAGGCTTCCTTGCTTATGAAATGGGTGCGTCGCGCGCAAAGAACGCGCTGGCATCGGGCATGAAAAACCTGATCGCATTCGCATTCCTTATTCCGGCCTTCTATTATATCGGCTGGTGGATTTATCTTGCGTTCCCAACCGGCTTTACCATCTCTGACGGATCAGAGGCAGGTCTGCCCTGGAGCGCGAATATGGGCCCGAACCTGACCGATAACGCATCGGGCATCTTCTATGCGGCCTTCACCCTGTTCGCAGCAACCACCGCCTCGATCATGTCGGGTTCGGTGATCGAACGTATCCGTATTTCCGGCTTTACCATTCTTGCCCTTTTCCTTGGCTCCGTTGTCTGGGTATTTGGTGCATCCTGGGGTTGGCATCCGGATGGCTGGCTCACCACCGAGTGGGGCCTGCACGATGTCGGCGCAGCTGGTGCCGTTCACACCATTGCCGGTTTCTTCACCCTTGGTGTTCTGATCAACCTTGGCCCGCGTATCGGTCGCTTCAATGCTGATGGCTCGGTCAACAATATCGACGGCCATAACATGCCGATGTCGCTGATCGGCCTGATGCTTATCGTTATGGGCTTCTTCGGCTTCCTTGGCGGCTGCATCATCTATACCGGCGACACGTGGATGACCATTTACAACACCCCGGCAACCTTGTCGGCATTCGCATTCAACACCCTGATGGGCGTTGCAGGCGGTATGATCGGTGCGTATCTCGTAACCCGCGATCCGTTCTGGATGATGTCTGGTGCCCTGATCGGCGTTATCTCGTCAGCTCCGGCACTTGATCTTTACTATCCGGGTCTTGCCTTCCTGATCAGCTTCGGCGGCGGTTGCATCATGCCGAAACTCAACGACATCCTCGTCGGCAAATTCAAGATCGATGATGCCGTTGGCGCAGTCGCTGTTCATGGCTTTGGCGGTGTATGGGGTCTGATCATGGCAGGCGTGTTCGCATCGGGTTATCAGAACGTTGCCGGTCCGGAGATCTCCTTTGTCGGCCAGCTTTCAAGTGCTGTCGTCTTCATGATCCTCGGTTTCGCACCGGGCTATGTCCTGTCCCTGATCCTCAAGGTTGTCGGCCTGCTTCGCGTTACCGACAAAGCTGAACTTGCAGGTCTCGACAAGGCAGAAGTCCCGGTCAGCGCATATCCGGAAAGCACTGTTCCGGCTGCATTCACCAACGACCCTGCTTCGCCGACCCCGGCTGAGTAATCTCGTTACCGGTTTTTCAAGACAAGGAAACTGAAAATGAACACAGCTCCAATTACCAGCTGGGAAGGTGCAGAGGCCTATTTCACCTTTGCCGACAAACCGGCCCTTCTTGTGCTGTTTACGCTGATTGGTATTGGCGTATGCGTCTGGACCATCGCGTCGATGGCCAGCCATGAGAACAAAGCTTACAAAGACATGTAATCTTTGGGACTGACGGGATGTATTGCCAGCCTGCCCTGAACCCAAACGGCAATCCATCCCTTCAAGAACACGGCGAAAGGCCAGCGTCAAAACTGGCCTTTCGGTCTTTCTTCTGATGATCCCACCGGACAGATCATCACCGCGCACAGACACTCGCATCTCCCGCCCGGTTGACCTGACAACCAACCGCACACAGCGACCAGATTGGCCTGTGCCCGCATAGATCATTCACCGCAGAGGCCACAATGATCGACCTTTCCCAGTCCCTTCCTGATCCTCATGCCGTGCGCGCCGCCCGCCCCAGCCGTATTATCAATGCTGGCCGAACCGCCATGGCACGCAACACCGAACGCCATGAAATTCCCGGTCGGGGCGCGGCCCTTATTGCGCTGCGCGAAGGCGATCAGCTGACCCTGACCAATAGCGAAGGCATGCAGACGGTCGAACTGATTGGTCTTGATCCGTCGGGTGGGTCGCTGCCATCGATCTTTGAACATCTGCCGCATGGCAAGCCCCGCGGCCTGATTGACCTTTTATCCGATCCCTATGACACAAGCCTTGTGCGCTTTGCCCAGACACTTAAACGTCGCGATGTCGCCCTTGAAAACTGTCTTGCGCTGCGCGTCTTTGGCAATGCCAGCCCGGCGGGCGACCGGATCGACCTGACGGTGCAATTTGATGGCTTTGTGATTATCGCCACCCCCGCACCGGTCATGCAGATTGACGCCCATAATACCGCAAGTCCGGTAAGCGTTGCGATCACACGCGCCCATCATCACGACACCTACAGCTTTGCCCTGCCCGATCCGCTGGCTGATCCGGTCCTTGATCTGCGCATCAATGCGGCAACCGCGCGCGCCTATGAAATCAAGGCTGGCGACTATATCCAGATTCTCGATATCGACGGGCGGCAATGCACCGATTTTCAGTGCTTTGATGCCCGCAAGCTGGATCGTGGCATTCAAAACCCGCTTGACGTCACCACCACCCGCACCCTGATGGGCCACGCCTATCCCATGCCCGGCCTTCATGCCAAATATTATGATCAGGATATGGACCCGCTGGTCGAGGTCATTCAGGACACCTGCGGGCGACATGACGCCTTTGCCATGGCCTGTGCCGCCAAATATTACGACGATATCGGCTATCCGGGGCATGTGAACTGCACGGATAACTTCAACGGGGCGCTTGCCGCACACGGGGTTGATCCGCGTGCTGGCTGGATGGCGATCAATTTCTTTTTCAATACCGGGATTGATGATCACGGCGTGATGTATGCCGATCAGCCATGGTCGCGTCCGGGCGATTATGTACTTTTGCGCGCCATGACCGATCTTGTTTGCGTGTCTTCGGCCTGCCCGGATGACACCACGGCGGCCAATGGCTGGAAACCGACCGATATTCACATCCGCGCCTATGACAGCGCGGAAAAGTTCACCCATGCCGTTGCCTGGCGACCGACTGCAGAGGCCGAAGCAAAAATGACCAAGGAAACTGCCTTTCACCCGCGTTTTGCCGAACTGACCCGCAACTTCGTCGAATATAAGGGCTTCTGGCTGGCGCATGAATATACAGGCTTTGGCATGATCGAAGAATATTATGCCTGCCGGGAAAAGGCCGTCGTGATCGACCTTTCGGCTTTGCGTAAATTCGAAATCACCGGCCCCGATAGCGAAACCCTGATGCAGCATTGTCTGACCCGCAATATCAAAAAGCTCGGCATCGGTCAGGTTGTCTATTCCGCCATGTGCTATCCCCATGGCGGGATGATGGATGACGGCACATTGCTGCGTCTGGGGCAGGACAATTTCCGCTGGATCTGCGGGGATGATTATAGTGGTGTCTGGCTGCGCGAACAGGCAACCAAACTGGGGCTTCAGGTCCTGATCCGGTCCTCGACCGATCAGATGCACAATATCGCCGTTCAGGGCCCCAAAAGCCGCGATATCCTGCGCGAGGTGATCTGGACACCACCCCACCAGCCCAAACTTGATGAAGTCGGCTGGTTCAAATTCACTATTGGCCGGATCGGTGATGCCAAGGGCGCACCGGTTGTCGTGTCGCGCACCGGCTATACCGGCGAACTGGGCTACGAAGTCTGGTGCCATCCCAAAGATGCCATCACGGTCTTTGATGCGATCTGGGAAGCAGGCGAACCCCATGGCCTGACCCCGATGGGGCTTGCGGCCCTTGATATGGTGCGCATCGAAGCAGGCCTGATCTTTGCCAATTACGAATTTTCCGATCAGACCGACCCGTTCGAAGCCGGGATCGGCTTTACGGTGCCGCTGAAATCCAAGGAAGACGACTTTATCGGCCGCGATGCCCTGATCCGGCGCAAGGAACATCCGTCCCACAAACTGGTCGGGATCGAGATTGATGGCAATGTCGCCGCCAGCCACGGCGATTGCATCCATATCGGGCGCGCCCAGATCGGGGTGATCACCAGCGCCATGCGATCCCCCATATTGGGCAAAAACATCGCCCTTGCCCGGATCGACATCGCCCATGCCGATATCGGCACCGAGGTCGAAATTGGCAAACTTGACGGTCACATGATGCGTCTTCCGGCCAAAATCACCGCCTTCCCGCATTACGACCCGGAAAAAACCAAGCCGCGCTCATAATGTGAGCAACCCTCACTTTTAGCGCAAACCATCCAAAGCACGCCCGACCTTCCCGTCAGGCGTGCTTTTTACTTCATGCTCCCCATCCATTTCCACGCAGCAAAAGGCATCTGGCCCGGTTGTGCTCCGGCCTTGCTCCGCCGCTGCTTCGGGCCTGCCCGGTCCAGCTCTGACCGTGTCCGATCCAGCTCCGACCCAAATCTGCCCCTACTCTGACACTGCTCCGCCCCTGCCCGATACTGCCCACTGCTCCGCCTCCACCCGATCCCACGCCGGGATGCCTCTGGCATCGTGCCCCCACAAAGGCAATCCTCATACAAAAAGAACCCCGCGACATGCGCGGGGGTGACTGCGAGTTTGCTCTGCCAAGAGAAGGCCGTGCGATTATGAGTTTCTATTTAATAATAAGCGTTATTCTGCAGCGCTGCTTTTTAATCCGGTCTGCAAATAGGCTTCCAGACTGTCATCAAGTTCATCGAGCCAGGGCGTATGATGGGCCGGTGACATATTGCCGGTCATAAGCGATCTGTATGACTTGTTGCGATAGCCCATAATGTCATGCGCCTTGTCATGCTCCCATTCTTCAAAGGTCTTGTTGACCCCTTCGATATCGAACATCGGATAGTCTGTCATTTCAATGAGATGGGCGGTGTAATCGCCCTGGAACCAGATCATGTCATGATCGTCTTTCAGACCCTCTTCACGGTCCCGCCAGGCCTGGCTATCGGCCTTCATTTCGTCCCTTGATGGCAGATCAAGACGGCCCATGATGACATCACGGGCATACCATGCCTGTGCATCAAACATGTTGAAGGTATAGAACTGATCCTGCATGCCCAGATACATCAACCTGGGGTTTTCTTCCCACACCACCCCGTTATAAAGACCCAATGGCCACAAACGGTTAGCGGTCTTCAGACGCAAATCATCGGTCAGGAACGGGAAGTGATGCTGATAGCCGGTACACAGGATGATCGCATCGACATCCCGCGATGATCCATCCTTGAACCAGGCTGTGTTGCCCTCGACCTTGGTCAGAAGCGGTACTTCCGCCCAGTTGTCGGGCCAGTCAAAGCCGATCGGATTGGTGCGGTGACTGACAGTGACCGATTTGCAGCCATATTTATAGCATTGCGATCCGATATCCTCGGCCGAATAGGATGTACCGATGATCAGGATATCCTTGTCTTTGAATTCAAGGGCATCGCGGAAATCATGGGCATGAAGCACGCGCCCGCCAAAGGTCTCAAAGCCCGGGAATTCCGGCACATTTGGTGTCGAGAAATGCCCGTTTGCCACGATCACATAGTCAAATTCCTCGGTCGAAACCACATCATTTTTCAGATCGTGCGCGGTCACCAAAAACGTTTGGCTTTCTTCATCAAACTCAACACTGCGAACCGGGGTTCTAAACCGCACCCACGGGCGCACATTGGCCTTTTCCACCCGGCCCTTGATATAGTCCCAGATCACTGCACGCGGCGGATAGGATGCAATCGGTTTGCCGAAATGTTCCTCGAAGGTGTAATCGGCGAATTCAAGGCATTCCTTGGGCCCGTTTGACCACAGATAGCGATACATCGATCCGTGGATCGGTTCGCCATATTCATCAAGACCGGTACGCCATGTGTAGTTCCACAAACCACCCCAGTCTTCCTGACGTTCAAAACAGACGATTTCGGGGATTTCGGCCCCTTTGGCTGCTGCTGACTGGAATGCACGCATTTGCGCCATGCCCGACGGGCCGGCTCCGATGATCGCAACACGAAGTGTCATTGCCTTTGATCCCCTGATAAACCATTTTCCTTGTCCTCCCTTCGGCTGTTTTTTGTGCCGTTTTTCGTGCCTTTAGGCTTAGTCGGGGAAAATCCCCGGCGATGTCAGCGCACCGTCGTCAAATTGCGAAAGCCACTCGACAAGCATCGGGTGATAGCGCGACAACCCCTTGTATTCGACCAGTTCCGGACGCAGATCACGCATCACACGATGCAGGCGACGGCCCCATTTCGGCTGGGTGACGACTTCGTTCATCGCCATCAGATAGGTACGGATCGGAAACAGGATCGCGTTCGAACGCGGCAACCGCCAGAAGGTCTGAAGTTCGACCCGAAGATGGACCTTTTCCCCGATATTTTCAGGCGTCACCGTGGTGCGATCCGGGCCCCATTTCGGGTAGTTTTCCGGGCTGGTATCGAGCCTGGGATTGACCGTCAGCGTCCAGTTCAGGCGCCGGGATGGTTGGCCTTGCGGCAGGGAAAGCAGGAATTTCAGGGCACGCTGAAACACGCCAAGTTCATGGGCCAGCGGCACAGGTGCATGCCATTCAAAAAAGTTCATGCCGATATCAAAATCAAGCGACCAGTCGGCCTGTGCGGTAATGATCCCGGCATCAAGCCACAGATTGCCATCGCGCTGATCCAGAATGGCGTGATCGCCCTGCACCTGACGACCGATATATTCCATCGGATGGCATGGCAGGGTAGAACTGTCACCAAAGATAAAGCTGTCATCAATCTGAAGCGGCTTGTTGATCCAGTGCCAGCGATCCCCGTCAATGGTCAGCTCGAACAGATCGGGATAGTCGCGCGCCTTGGACACCATCACCAGTTCGACAAAATCCCAACCGGCTGTTTCCATATGCGGCAAGGCCTGACAACGTCCGGGATCCTCGGCCAGAACCAATGCCCGATCCTTCATTTCCGCGACATAATGTTCGTCCACGTCAAAGGCATTTTCAAACGGACTTCCGGCCCGTGTGGCGTGATGCGGTTCCACATTGGTGGAATACATATAGACGTCTTCCGGGAACGGGAACGGAAAGCGCGGAATATTGCCCGGACTGTTGGCATAGGTGAAATCGTTGCGGAATGTCTCGTTTCTGAACTGGATGGTCATGTTGCCAATCCCCCTTACAGATCAAGCTCAAGGCGTTCACCGCGAAAACGCGAAACGCAGGGCATGATGAATTGCTTTGAGGCACGCTGTTCGTCGTCAAGCCAATGGTCGTTATGGGCAATATCGCCTTCACAACTGACGACCTTTGTTTCGCACTGACCGCACGCCCCGCCACGACACAGGCAATTGACCGGGGTCCCGGATGCCTCGATGGCTTCAAGCAGGCTTTGTTCCGGCCCGACCGTGATATCAATTCCGGCCTTTGCCAGATGGACCGAGAATGCCTGTCCGACAGGCGGGGAAAGGAAATGTTCGAAATGGATGTGGGCAGCAGGCCAGCCAAGACCGGTTGCGGTTTGCACCACGGCTTCAATCATGCCCCTGGGTCCGCAAACATAGACATGGGTGCCAAGCGGCTGATCAGATAAAAGGCCCACCAAATCGGGGCCACCGCCCGCATCATCGCAATAGCACGATACCTGATCGCCAAAGCGATCCTGCAGGCTGTCCATATAGGCCGCCTGCGAGGCGCTGCGTGCGGCGTAATGCAGTTCGAACGGCACCCCAAGCTCGGTCGCCTGCGTCATCTGGGCAATGAACGGCGTGATGCCGATACCACCGGCAATCATCAGATGTTTTTTGGCCCGCAGATCAAGCGCAAACAGGTTTACCGGGGGCGAGATTTTCATCTTCATCCCTGCTTCGACCTTTTCATGCATGAATTTTGAACCACCGCGCCCGTCATCATCCCGCCGGACCGAGATGGCATATTGCCCGCGTTCAAAGGGCGAGCTCATCAGCGAATAGGCATTTTTGCGTTTGGTCGGACCATCAAGCATTTCAACAACGATATGCGCCCCGCCCGAAAAGGCCGGAAGTTCGTCGCCGTCGACATGCTTGAATTCAAAGCGTTTGATGATCGAATTGACTTCGACAACCTTGCTGACCACGACCGGAATCAGATGATCGGATGCACTCATTTGAACACCTCCCTGATTTCGATGTCTTCGGTCGGGTCTTCGGCATTGATGCAAACGCCCTGAAAGGCAGCAAGGCGACGTGAATAATGATCGCGCACCAAAAGCAGCAGGTCACAGGACGGGCATTTGACCGGCTGGGTGGTGACTTTTTCGATCATGGTTTTGCAGTGAACGCATTGAACCCGCCGGGCCAGACTGCCGCGATGCTCACACTGGACCGCACTATGATCCAGACCGCATTCCTCGGCCGCAGCCACAGCCTTGCCAATCAGGGTTTCCGTCCCGGCAAGGTAAAGCTGACTGCCCATTCTGGCATCGGACAACCAGTCACCAAGCCTGGCAACGGCGTCATCAATGGTCGGAAAATGTTCGAACCGTTTTGCACCCAATGCATAAAGGGCGGTGATCAGGGCATTTTCACCGGGCGTTGGCACATAAAGAATATGTACCTTTTCCATGAAGTCCCTGGGGGCGGCTTCGGCCACACGAATAACGCATTCTGCGCCCGAAGCATCGGCGACGAAATAATGCGCAAGGCCCGGCGCGATGGCCAAAGTGCCATAGGTCGGACGTGAAAGAATGCTTTCTTCTATCAAACTCTCAGACATGGTAGCGGGGTCCCGTTCTGTCAGAAACCAAAGGATCTGCTTGGCGATCCGGGGGCCTCTGACGGCCCCCGGCGCGGCGCATCAACCCTTGGCAGTTCTTTTGGACTTGGTCGGATCATCGAACGGCATGGTATGGGCCATGCCACCCAACATGCCATCGGCACCAGCGATTTCCAGACGCACACCCTGTTCGGCACACTCAACGGCCAGTCGGGCAATTGCCATGGTCTGATCCTTAAGCGGGCTATACATCGCGCAGGTCACAACGCCGACTTTTTCGCCGTCCCTGAAGACAGCAGCCCCCTCGGCCGGGACTTCCTTGCCATCAAACAGGATGCCGAAAATCTTGAAGCGTTCCTTGCCCTTCAGACGGTAATGTTCCTCGGCCCCGCGGAAACCGGTCTTGCCGGGACTGACCGTGAAATCAAGGCCAAGCTCCCAAAGGGTGTCGCCCGGACCTTCGTTTTCGAACGGATACATCTGCGAGTTATCATAAGGGTAAAACAGCAGGTAGCTTTCAACACGCAGCATATCAAGCGTGGTAAAGCGGGTCGGAATGATGCCCATATCAGCACCCTCGGCAACGATACGGTCCCAGATCATTCCGGCATCCTGTCCACGACAGAAAATCTCGTAACCGCGTTCACCGGTATAGCCGGTGCGCGAAATCATTACCGGTGCACCAAACAGCTGGGTTTGCATGTGATGAAAATAGGGAAGATCGCGAATACCCGGCACATATTCAGCCAGATAATCCACCGCAAGCGGCCCCTGCAATGACAGGTCATGCAGATTGTCATCAAAGCGCACCGATACATCGCGTCCCATGGCCGCACGGGTCAGTTCTTCGTGGCCGGTGCCCGACCCATGAACCACCATCCATGAATTCGGCCCCATGCGGTAAATCACGCAATCATCGGTAAATTTGCCCTGATCATTGAGCATGCAGGCATAGACCGACTTGCCGGGATAGATTTTTTCGACATTGCGCGTGGTGGCGTAGTCAATGACATGCGATGCATGGGGACCGGTGATGTGAACCTTTTTCAGGCCCGAAACATCCATGATTCCGGCCTTGGTACGGATGGCGATATATTCCTCGTCCCAATCCTTGTCATAGGTCCATGCCGTTCCCATTCCGCTCCAGTCTTCAAGATTGGAACCGAGCGCCCGGTGACGGTCGGCAAGTGCGGAAAATCTCCAGCTTGCAGTCATTGTGATGGCCTCCTGATTTTGATCGCCCTTTCGCGCAATCAGCGCGCAATTATTGGCTTTTTATGTTCTCCATTCTGGCGGCAAGTTGTTCGCGAACGCAATAATTATTTTTCATCTAGTTAAATATTTATTCCTCAAGTGCTATTTTCTGCGGCATCGCAATAATTTATTTGCCCTGCGGGAAACCCGCGAAGTCGGAAAATGATTTTCCCTGTAGTTGATAAATCTTTCCTGGCAGTTTAAATGAATCAGCAAGGCATGATTGTCGTTCGACAGCACAATTCGTTGCGACGCAATGGCCAAAAGTAAAAGACAGCCGCAAAAGCGGTCCGACAGGAAACGATCAGGAAATGCGCCGGCCCGCCTGACTGCGGCCCCGGTGGCGAAGGAAGCCGCCACGATGGCAGATACGAATTCGAAGACGCCGAAACACAGCAATTCAAATAGCGAGCAAGGACACAGCATGGACTCCATGAACAAACCGGCCGCCCTCACCCAGGACCCGCATGCTCTTCGTGAGCCGAAGGAGAACAATCTGGAAATCGCGATCGGGCATGAAGTTCGCGCCTTGCGCAAGAAACTTGGCATCACCATCGCCGATCTGGCATCGGCAACCGGCATCTCGATGGGGATGCTGTCAAAGATTGAAAATGGTGTGACATCGCCGTCGCTGACATCGCTTCAGGCGCTGGCAAGTGCGCTGGGCGTGCCGCTGACCGATTTCTTCCGCCGCTATGAGGAACCGCGTAATGCGGTGTTTGTCAAATCGGGCGAAGGCATTGCCATTGAACGGCGCGGCACGCGCGCGGGCCATGAATATAACCTGCTTGGGCATATTGATAACAATACCAGCGGTGTTGTGGTCGAACCCTATTTGCTGACACTGACCGAGGAGTCGAGCAGCTTCCCCGCCTTCCAGCATGAAGGCATGGAATTCATCTATATGCTTGAGGGTGAAGTGCGTTATCGCCACGGGGATCAGCTTTATTACATGCAAGCCGGTGACAGCCTGTTTTTTGACGCAGATGCACGCCACGGACCGGAAGAACTTCTTTCATTTCCAATCCGTTACCTGTCGATCATCTGCTATCCTGCACGGGCGTAAACTTTCTTCACGGTGAAGAATATAATTCACCCTGATGAAATTTTTATTCTTAAGAGTTGATTCCGTAATCGCGAGCAGTTAGTCTCCATTCCAGCAACAGAATGGAGACTGTCCTGCCATGTGCGGCATTGTTGGTTTATTCCTTAAAGATAAAAGTCTGGAACCGCAGCTCGGCACTTTGCTGTCGGAAATGCTGGTGACCATGACCGATCGCGGCCCTGATAGTGCGGGGATCGCCATTTATGGTGCAGATCAGAACAATCTGGCCAAACTCACAATTCAGTCCCCGGACCCTGAAACCGACTTCGCCGGTCTGACCGATGAATTGCGCGCAGCCGGGATTTCAAATGCATCCATCCTGCCCAAAAGCACGCATGCGGTCATCACGGTTGCCGCCGACCAGATCGATGCCACCCGCAAGGCGCTTGGCGAATTGCGCCCGAATGTCCGGGTGATGGGCACGGGCAGTGTCATGGAAATCTATAAGGAAGTCGGCCTTCCCAAGGATGTGCTCGAACGGTTCAAGATTTCCGACATGTCGGGCACGCACGGCATTGGCCATACCCGTATGGCAACCGAAAGTGCGGTGACCACCCTTGGCGCGCATCCGTTTTCGACCGGACTGGACCAATGCCTTGTCCATAACGGGTCGCTTTCCAACCACAACAACCTGCGCCGTGAACTGTCCCATCAGGGCATTCACATGGAAACCGAAAACGATTCCGAGGTTGCTGCAGCCTATCTGACCGGTGAAATGGACAAGGGCAAGAACCTTGGCGAAGCACTGACCAGCGCGCTTGATGACCTTGACGGGTTTTTCACCTTTGTCGTTGGCACCAAGTCGGGCTTTGGCGTCGTGCGCGATCCGATTGCCTGCAAGCCCGCCGTGATGGCCGAAACCGATGCCTATGTCGCGTTCGGGTCGGAATATCGCGCGCTTGTGAACCTGCCTGGCATCGAGGATGCCCGGGTTTGGGAACCGGAACCGGCCACGGTTTATTTCTGGGAACACTGATTATCAAGAACCCTGTCGGGTGCAGCGACAGCGCGCCCCGACCCGACCGCCCGATTGGTGCGGTCGCTTAAGGAAGGAACACACATGCCAGTGTTTGATCTTGCAACCACCGAACTGCGCGCGCTGAATGCGTCACTTCATGCGCTTGATAAAAATGGTGAGAACGCGGAATTCGAAGTCATCAATCCGCGTGGCGCCCATGCGGTTGCTGTCGGGATTGATGCCCCGGTCGATGTCCATATCAAGGGCAGTGTCGGCTATTACTGTGCGGGCATGAATGAAACCGCCAATATCACGGTCCACGGCCATGCCGGTCCGGGTGTGGCGGAAAACATGATGTCCGGCAAGGTCGTGATCAAGGGCGATGCCAGCCAGTATGCCGGGGCAACCGCCCATGGGGGCTTGCTGGTGATCGAAGGCAATGCCTCGTCACGGTGCGGCATCTCGATGAAAGGCATCGACATCGTGGTCAAAGGCAATATCGGCCATATGTCGGCCTTCATGGCGCAATCGGGCAATCTTGTTGTTCTTGGCGATGCCGGGGACGCGCTGGGCGATTCACTTTATGAGGCGCGGCTTTTCGTGCGCGGCAAGGTCAAGTCGCTGGGTGCTGACTGTATCAAAAAGGACATGCGCCCCGAACATATCGAGCTTCTGGGCAAGCTTCTGTCCGATGCGGGCATTACCGATGTGAAACCCGAAGAGTTCACGCGATATGGCTCTGCCCGCCAGCTTTACAACTTCAATATCGACAATGCCGACGCTTATTGACGCGCAGCGCTGAAACATCGTTTCAGCCCAGAAACAGGATCAGACCATGAGCCACAAACATCCCGTTACCACGCCGCGCAAATCGGCAACCTTTGATGATTACACCCTTTCGGAAATCCGTCGTGCGGCTGCCACGGGCATCTATGACATTCGCGGAAGCGGCACCAAACGCAAGGTCCCGCATTTTGACGATCTTTTGTTCCTTGGTGCATCGATGTCACGTTATCCGCTCGAAGGATATCGCGAGAAATGCGAAACCTCGGTGACGCTCGGTACGCGCTTTGCCAAGAAACCGATTGAGCTGAAAATTCCGATTACCATCGCGGGGATGAGTTTTGGCTCTCTTTCCGGTCCGGCCAAAGAAGCACTTGGACGCGGGGCCACCCTTGCGGGCACGTCGACCACAACGGGTGATGGCGGCATGACCGAAGAAGAACGTGGTCATTCCGAAACCCTTGTATATCAGTATCTGCCGTCACGTTACGGCATGAACCCGCGCGATTTGAAACGCGCCGATGCGATTGAAATCGTCATTGGTCAGGGTGCAAAACCGGGCGGCGGCGGCATGTTGCTGGGTCAGAAAATCTCGGATCGTGTCGCCCATATGCGCAACCTGCCCAAGGGCATTGACCAGCGTTCCGCCTGCCGTCATCCGGACTGGACCGGCCCGGATGATCTTGAGATTAAAATTCAGGAACTGCGCGAGATTACCGACTGGGAAAAGCCGATCTTTATCAAGGTTGGCGGGGCACGCCCCTATTACGATGTTGCGCTTGCGGTCAAGGCCGGTGCCGATGTCATCGTACTTGACGGGATGCAGGGCGGCACGGCCGCGACCCAGGAAGTGTTTATTGAACATGTCGGTCAGCCGACCCTTGCCTGCATCCGCCCGGCGGTAAAAGCGTTGCAAGACATGGGAATGCATCGCAAAGTACAATTGATCGTATCTGGCGGCATTCGCAATGGCGCAGACGTGGCAAAGGCATTGGCCCTTGGCGCGGACGCTGTTTCCATCGGCACCGCCGCACTGGTCGCCATCGGGGACAATGACCCCAAATGGGAAGAAGACTATAACGCGCTTGGTACCACTGCCGGTGCTTATGACGATTGGCATGAAGGCCGTGATCCCGCAGGCATCACGACCCAGGATGCCGACCTGATGAAACGGGTTGACCCGATTGCCGCCGGTCGGCGTCTGGCCAACTACCTGAAGGTCATGACACTTGAAGCGCAAACAATTGCGCGCGCCTGCGGCAAAAATCATGTGCACAACCTCGAACCCGAGGATCTGTGCGCACTGAATATCGAAGCGGCGGCCATGGCCGGTGTACCGCTTGCCGGGACCAGTTGGATTCCCGGTCAGGGAGGATTCTAGAACATTAACGCACCACCGGAACCGGTGTGCCTTTTGGCACGCCGGGATAACCGTTGGCACTGCATAAAATTCGTCAGGGGACTTCAATGACCAAGGATCTATCAGCCTTTGCCCGGGAACGCGGCATAAAGTATTTCATGATCAGCTATACCGACCTGTTTGGTGGACAGCGCGCCAAACTTGTTCCCACCCAGGCGATTGCTGACATGCAGGAAGACGGCGCAGGATTCGCAGGATTTGCCACATGGCTTGACCTCAGCCCGGCCCATCCGGACATGTTTGCTGTGCCCGACCCTGATTCTGTCATTCAATTGCCGTGGAAACCCGATGTTGCCTGGGTAGCCGCCGATTGCGTGATGGAAGGCCAGCCTCTTGAACAGGCCCCGCGCAATGTCCTTAAGGCCCAGATTGCCAAGGCTGCGAAGCTTGGCCTGAATGTCAAAACCGGCGTCGAGGCGGAATTCTTCCTGATCACCGAGGACGGCGCATCGATCTCCGATGCTGCAGATACCGCGGAAAAGCCCTGTTATGACCAGCAGGCGGTCATGCGCCGCTATGACGTGATTGCAGAAATCTGTGATTACATGCTGGAACTGGGCTGGGGTGCGTATCAGAACGACCATGAAGACGCCAATGGCCAGTTTGAAATGAACTGGGAATTTGATGATGCGCTTAAAACCGCAGACAAACATTCCTTCTTCAAGTTCATGGTCAAATCGATTGCCGAAAAGCATGGCCTGCGTGCGACCTTCATGCCCAAGCCCTTTGCCGGGCAGACCGGCAATGGTTGCCACTGCCATGTGTCGGTCTGGAACGATGCCAGGGAAAATGCCTTTTCCGACAAAAATGCGCCGTTCGGCCTGTCGGCCAAGGGCAAGCACTTCCTTGGCGGCATCATGAACCATGCATCCGCCATGGCGGCGATCACCAACCCGACGGTCAATTCATACAAGCGTATCAATGCACCACGGACCATCTCGGGGGCAACATGGGCCCCGAATTCCGTGACCTGGACTGGCAATAACCGTACCCATATGGTGCGCGTACCGGGACCGGGACGTTTTGAATTGCGCCTGCCAGACGGGGCTGTAAACCCCTATTTGTTGCAGGCCGTGATCATCGCAGCCGGACTGGATGGCATGGCCAATACCGCCGATCCGGGACCGCATTACGACATCGACATGTATGAAGAAGGTCATCTGGTCAAGGACGCGCCGCGTTTGCCGCTTAACCTTCTTGATGCCGTGCGTGAATTTGGTCGTAACGAGGCGCTTCAGGCCGAATTGGGCATGGCGTTTTCCAAGGCGTTTCTCAAGCTCAAGCAAAAAGAATGGAATTCATACGTATCGCATTTCTCGCAATGGGAACGCGAAAATACGCTTGATATCTGATGCTTCTGCCCGGCCCCAAGACATTCCCCGATGGACGGGGCCGGGTTATTTTCAATCACTGCCAATTTGAAAGCCAGACGAGATGAAAAGCTACGTTCTGACAGTCACCTGTGACTCCCAGCGCGGGGTTGTTGCCGCCATTTCAACCTATCTGGCGGAACAGGGTTGCAACATTACCGACAGTTCCCAGTTCGACGATATGGAGACCGGCCTGTTCTTTATGCGGGTTGCGTTTGTCAGCGAAGAAGGCGTGGATCAGGAAACCCTGTCACGTGGCTTTGATGGTCCGGCAACCCAGTTTGGCATGAATTACCAGTTCCACGACAGTGCCGAGAAGATGAAGGTTCTTCTGATGGTGTCGCGGTTTGGCCATTGCCTGAATGACCTTTTATATCGCTGGAAGATCGGGGCCTTGCCGATTGATATCGTCGGTGTGGTTTCAAACCACTTTGATTACCAGAAAGTGGTGGTCAATCACGACATCCCGTTCCACCACATTCCGGTGACCAAGGACAACAAGCCCGAAGCCGAGAAAAAGCTTCTTGATGTGGTTGCCAGCAGCGAGGTCGAACTGATTGTTCTGGCCCGCTATATGCAGGTTCTTTCCGATAATCTTTGCAAGAAAATGAGCGGCAAGATCATCAATATCCACCATTCCTTCCTGCCAAGCTTCAAGGGGGCCAATCCCTATCGTCAGGCCTATGAGCGCGGCGTGAAACTGATCGGGGCGACGGCGCATTATGTGACCGCCGATCTTGATGAAGGCCCGATCATTGAACAGGACATTGCGCGTATCACCCACGCCCAGAATTCGGCCGATTATGTTTCAATCGGGCGTGATGTTGAAAGTCAGGTTCTTGCGCGTGCGGTCCACGCCCACATTCACCACCGATCCTTTATCAACGGCAATCGCACGATTGTCTTCCCGCCGAGCCCGGGAAGCTATGCGTCCGAACGCATGGGGTAAGCTGCATCCCCTGTGCCCAAAGTCCCGATATCATCGCAAAACGCCCCGGACTTTATGGAAGCCAGGGCGTTTTTGTTTGGATCATTGAGGCTTGCTTCTGATCAGGCTTCTGCTTCGCGCAACTGATAGGGCAGCAAAATCACCACCAGAAGCCCGCCCTCGTCGCGGTTGAGGATTTTGATATCGCCGCCGTGGGCGCGAATGGCGCGCTGGGCGATCGAAAGGCCAAGGCCGAACCCACCGCCCGAAGCGTTTGATTGCCCACGCACAAAGGGTTCAAACAGATCATCCAGTTTGTCGCCTTCGAGACCTGGGCCTTCATCGCTGATTTCGACACGAAATTGATGTTGACCGGTATCATCCACGGCAGTGATTTTAACAACCTGCCCTTCGTTTGAATGCCGCAGGGCATTGCGCACAACGTTTTCAAAGGCGCGGCGTAACAGTTCGGGGCTTCCCATCAGAACCGGAACATCCCCGTGAAGGGTCGTTTGCCGCGCCCCGAAATCGGTATCGACGATGATACCGGTTGCCTCGGCCTCGAACCGGGCGTCGGCGACAACACGTCCAAGCAAGTGATCCAGATCGATCCATGACTGATGCTGGGTGGCACCACTTTCGACCCGCGACAGGGTTAAAAGCTCGCCCACCAGTTCATCAAGGCGCACGGCTTCCTTTTCAATCCGGTCAAGCGAGGTTGCACTTTTGGCCGATGACTGGCGCGCCAGTCCAACGGCAAGCTGCATGCGCGCCAGCGGCGATCGCAATTCATGGGATACGTCATTTAACAACCTATCACGTGCGGCGACCAGGCGCTGCAACCGTTCGGCCATCACATCAAAATCGCGCGCCAGATCGGCAATTTCATCGCGCCGCCGCCCGATGGTTTTGCCCAGACGACAATTAAGGTTTCCACGTGACAGTTCTTCAAAACCGGTGCTGATTTTCAGGATGGGGCGCGTCAAATACCAAGCAAGAACCGCACTAAAGACAAGGGCCCCGATCGCGCCCAAAACAATCAACGGATTTGGAATTTTCCAGCGCGACCGTTCAGGCATTTCGGTAATAACATCGCTGACATCAAAAATCAGACGAACACTTTCCCCTGCCGGACCGGTCACCATTTGCTCGAACGCCTGATGTTCTTTTAATGCGTCCAGCCATTCTGGCGAATTGTCTACGGGCAGAATGCGCATCACCGGTTTTCTTTTGATGGCAGTGTCACCCGTTTCAATGATCAGGCGGTCCCGTTCGGATTTCGGCCAATGGGAGATCGTTTTTTCCAGTGCCTCGACACCACCGTCTTTTACCACCGCGGCTGCGGTTTCAAGATATCCCGGCGCAGTCCGTTTAAGATAGCCGATGTGATAAGGCTCGGGCGGGCCACCATAGAGTTGCAAGAGCGACCAGACCCCTATCGAGATCGCAACAAAGGTCACGACAAACCCGATCAGGATTTTCCAGAACAGGCGACTTTTCATATGTCCTGCCTTAAACGATAGCCAAAGCCTCGCACGGTTTCGATCAACCCTACATCGCCGCTGACCGATTGCAGCTTCTGGCGCAGGTTGCTCATATGCACATCAATGGAACGATCATAAACTTCGCGCGGACGACCAAGCACCTTGCGCGAAAGTTCATCTTTGGAAAGTGCGCGTTCGCCTGCGCGCATCAGAACTTCTAGCAAGTTGAATTCCGACACTGTCAGATCAAGAACAGTGCCGTTATGGGTTGCCACCCGGCTTGTGGTTTTGAGTTTCAACTTGCCAAGATCAAGTTCATCGGACGGACTGTCATCCGCCCGTTTTGAGCCATTGGCAATCACCGGTTCTGCACGACGTAACACCGCCCGGATACGCGCAACCAATTCGCGTGGATAATAGGGCTTGGGGATATAATCATCCGCCCCCAACTCAAGGCCGATCACCCGATCTACGTCATCGCCCTTGGCGGTCAACATGATCACGGGCATACGACTTTTGACACGCAATTCGCGCAACACATCAATCCCGCTCATGCCCGGCATCATGATATCAAGCAAAATCGCGGCATACTCACCCTGAAGTGCGCGCGCCAGTCCTTCCCTGCCGTTATAGGCCTGGGAAACTTCAAAGCCCTCGCCTTCAAGATATTCGGCAAGCATGGCGCCAAGTTCCGCGTCATCATCAACAAGCAATATTCGGGTCAATCGTTTGCGTCTTTCTTACGCGCCGGAAAATCAGGGCGCCTTTGATCAAGGTTTTCGAATTTGATGATGCATTCTACTGATGAATGCGCCCGATAAAAGGGGCCCAAGCCCAACTTTACACATTCCTTACACATCATTTGCGTCCCCCTCACCCTCAAGCACGGATCAGCTTGTTATCTGTCTTTCATCAGGAATGCGCATGTCGCGCCACTGATCAATTTCAGGAACGAGTGCCCGATGAGAAGAACCGGAAAACGCATCCGCTATACCATAATCACGATTGCAGCCCTTGCATGTACCGCTTGGGGACTACAAGCCTATCTATTCCCCAGCAATGCAGAAACCAACCTCATTACCGCCAAGCCCCGGATTGGCACGATTGAGGACACGGTTCTTGCCGCAGGCACGGTTAGCGCATCGAAACTTGTAAGTGTCGGCGCACAGGTTTCCGGGCAGATCAGGGTCCTTCATGTGGAACTTGGTGATCAGATCACTGAAGGCGACCTGATTGCTGAAATCGATCCATCGACGCAGGAAAACGACCTGCGCGAGGCCGAGGCATCTCTTGCCAATATCAAAGCCCAGCTTGCCGCACAGCAGGCCACATTAAAGCAGGCCGAACTGGATTTTGCCCGGCAAAAGAAAATGCGCGCCCTTGATGCGTCCCCGCAGGAGGATTTTGATGCAGCCGAGGCGACCCTTGCCATTGCCAAGGCCGATATCGATGCCCTGAATGCCCAGATAACACAGGCAGAAATTGCGGTTGATACAGCGCGTATTGACCTTGGCTATACCAAGATTACCGCCCCCATGGACGGAACCGTCGTCGCCCTGCCCGTCAAGGAAGGCCAGACCGTCAACGCATCCCAGTCCGCGCCGACCATTATTAAACTGGCCAAGCTTGATACGGTCACCATCAAGGCCGAAGTTTCCGAAGCTGACATCATTCACATCAACAAGGGACTTCCGGTCACCTTTACGGTTCTGGGAGATTCCAACACCGTCTATCAAAGCACCCTTCGCGCCATCGAACCTGCCCCGACCGCGATTGAGGATGATGACGAAAACACCGATGACGAGGCGGTCTATTACAACGCCCTGTTTGACGTTGCCAACCCTGACCATCTGTTGCGGTTATGGATGACCGCCGAGGTTAGCATCATTCTGAATAAATCGGAAAACGCCCTGATCGTGCCATCTGCTGCCCTGTCGGGTCCTGCCGCAGATGGCAGCTATTTTCTTGATGTTATTAATAAGGACGGGCACCCCGAACCCCGAACGGTCTCGGTTGGTCTTAACACCAACGTCAATGCCGAAATCATTGATGGAGTCACCGTCGAAGATGAAATCGTCATTGGCAAGGCAAGCGGTGCGGATGTGACCAGCGCGTCACCGGTACGCCGTAATCCCCAGAGCGGGATGTTCTGATCATGCGTGATGACAACATTACCAATGGCAATCAATCCATGACAACTGCACCACTGATCGAAATCCGCAATCTGTGGCGGCATTATCCGGCCGGCGATGCACAGATCGCCGTACTTAAAGGTATTGATCTGACAATTGAGCGCGGCGAGATGGTTGCGATCATTGGTGCGTCGGGATCAGGAAAATCGACCTTGATGAATATCCTTGGATGTCTGGATCGTCCAACGGAGGGCCAATACCGCGTCAATGGTCGCCTAACTGGCGAACTGGAACCCGATGAACTAGCGGCCCTGCGCCGAGAATATTTCGGATTTATCTTTCAGCGCTATCACCTGCTTTCGGATTTGACAGCCCTTGGCAATGTGGAAGTTCCCGCGATCTATGCCGGGGTAGATGCCGAAGAACGCGCGCAACGCGCAACCGATATCCTGACCCGTGTGGGCTTGGGCGAACGCATTCACCACCGCCCAAGTCAGCTTTCAGGCGGACAACAGCAACGAGTAAGTATTGCGCGTGCGCTCATGAATGGCGGCGAAGTCATTCTGGCCGATGAACCGACCGGTGCACTTGACAGCACAAGCGGAAAGCAGACCCTTGATCTGTTGCGCGATCTTCATCGCGACGGCCATACCATCATTCTGGTCACCCACGATCATGATGTGGCA
Source organism: Thalassospira profundimaris (assembly GCF_003326795.1). Taxonomy (GTDB): domain Bacteria; phylum Pseudomonadota; class Alphaproteobacteria; order Rhodospirillales; family Thalassospiraceae; genus Thalassospira; species Thalassospira profundimaris_C. The sequence goes on from NZ_JPWI01000018.1 coordinate 21,956, forward strand.
GCCCATGCAGAGCGCATCATTGAAATCCGTGATGGTGAAATCATCCGCGATGAACGCATTACCACCAAGGCAGAAACCAAACCCGGCAGCCCGGTCATTGAAGCTGTTGGTGCAAAGAAATATTTGTTCCGCGCACAGCTAAGCCGGTTTGGCGAAGCTTTCAGGATGTCGTTGATCTCGATGAATGCCCATCGCTTGCGTACATTTCTGACCATGCTTGGCATCATTATCGGCATCGCGTCGGTTGTGTCGGTGGTTGCCCTTGGCACCGGATCACAGGAACGCATTCTGTCGGACATCAGCAGTATCGGTACCAGCACGATTGACATCAATCGCGGCAAGGATTTCGGTGATCGCGACGCCGATCAGATCAGAACCCTGTCCGCGGGAGACGCCGAAGTTCTATCCAGTCAGTATTATGTCGACAGCGTCACGCCACAGGTTTCAAGCACGGTTGCCCTACGGTATCGCAATATCGAGGTCAATGCCAACGTCACTGGGGTTGGAACCGACTACTACCGGGTGCGCGGATATGAAATTGCCGATGGCATTTGGTTTGATGAGACCGCGATCAATAAGCGCGCCCAAGTAGCCATCATAGATGACAATACGGTCCAGAAACTTTTTCCCAAGGGTGAAGACGTGATGGGTGAAGTCATTCTTCTGGGGTCGGTGCCGGTTCAGATCATTGGTGTTACAGCACCCAAAACCAGCACATTTGGCAATCAGGACACCTTGAATATTTGGGTGCCGCACAGCACGGCTTTGACACGTATTCTTGGTCAAACATATCTGAGCAGCATAACGGTGCGTGTTGCAGACAATGTCGAACCGGCCATTGCCGAAAAGCAGATCATTGATCTTTTGACCGAGCGCCATGGCACCAAGGACTTCTTTACCACTAACAGCGACAGCATCCGCCAGACGGTGGAAAAAACCACAAGCACCATGACGCTTCTGATTTCATCGATTGCAGTGATCTCGCTAATCGTCGGTGGCATTGGCGTGATGAATATCATGCTGGTTTCCGTTACCGAACGTACAGGTGAAATCGGGGTCCGCATGGCAGTGGGCGCACGCCAAAGTGACATCCTGCGCCAGTTCCTGATCGAAGCGGTGCTGGTCTGCATTCTTGGTGGGGGGCTCGGTGTTCTGACCGCACTTGGCATTGGTGAACTGTTTGATCTGATCGGAAGCAGTTTTTCGATGGTCTATTCGCCCACTTCCATTATCGGTGCCTTTGCATGCGCAACATTGATTGGCGTCACATTCGGCTTCTTGCCTGCTCGCAATGCGGCCCGACTTGATCCTGTCGATGCGTTATCGCGCGACTAAGAAAGAACAATCATCATGAAAAACATTCTGAAAACCGGAACGATCCTTTCCATACTGGTTCTGGCCGGTTGTTCGAGCCTGACCGAGGTTACTTATAATCGGCCCGATATGCTGATGCCTGATCAGTGGAATGTCGCGGACGTCGCAGCCACAAACACCAATGAGGGTATACATCCCGATGCAGCTACACGGACCGATATCCTGGCACAGACCGGTTGGTGGAAGAATTTTGATGATACCCAGCTCAATGAGCTGATTGCTAAGGCACTTGAAACCAATAACGACCTTGCGGCGGCTACGATCAAAGTGCGTCAGGCACAATTGACGGCTGGACTGGCCGAAGATGCACTTTATCCCAATCTATCGACGGAAGGGGATGCATCAACATCGCGCCAGTTTGACAGCGAAGACAATCGCAGCAATGGCGACATCACCCGAAACTATGGCCTTGATGCCGGGATCAGCTATGAGCTTGATCTGTGGGGCAAGCTTGGTCACGACTATGACGCGGCAAAGTGGGAAGCACTTGCTACTATTGAAGATCGCGAAAGCACCGCTCTTTCATTGATCGGGACCACCGCGACCCTTTACTGGCAGGCAGTTTATTATCAGCAACGCCTTGATATCGCGCAGGCCAGCATTGATTACGCCCAGCAGACATTTGATCTGGTAGATGTGCAATATGCGTCAGGCTCGACATCGTCGCTGGAAGTCAACGAGGCGCGAAGCAACCTTGAAAGCCAGCGCGCGGCCTATAGCGTGATTGAACAAAACCTGACCGAAACCAAGAATGCGCTCTCGATTCTGTTTAATCAGCCACCGTCCGATATCCAGATTACTCGCAAAACACTTCCGGCTGGAATACTGCCCTCTATCCCGGAAGGTTTGCCATCTGAATTGCTTGAACGTCGGCCCGATGTGCGGGCAGCGGAAATGCGCCTGCGCGAAAGTGTCGAAGAACTAAATTCAGTAAAAACAAGTTTGCTTCCAACCATCAGCCTGACCGGCACATTGGGATCAAGCAGTGATCAACTCCAGAATCTTTTATCCAATCCGATTGGCACCCTTGGCGCGAGTCTGGCTTTGCCATTCCTGAACTGGAATGAAGGACAATTGAACATCAATGTATCCGAGGCCGAATATGAACAGGCCATCACCGAATTCCGCCAGACCACCTATCAGGCAATGGCGGATGTGGAAAATGCTCTGTCTGCGCGCACCAATTATGACCGTCGCGCCGAACGCCTTGAAGCCGCCCTTGAGGCATCACGCAATGCCGAGAGCATCTATGAAACCCGGTTCCGGGCCGGTGCCGTTGGAATGCAGGACTGGCTTGATGCTCAGGAAAACCGCCGCACCACCGAGGAAACCTTGCTGGAAAACCAGCTTGATCGCATCACCAATCTGATCACGCTTTATCAAGCACTTGGCGGTGATACGACAACAATCCCCGAGCCATCTGATCCGTCCACTTCGGCCTGATTACCCATTATCGAAAGGTCACAACATGCCTTTGTTCAAGCACGAAAAAGCTCCGTTCCTCGGACGAGTGCTGATGATAGCTGGTGGCGGACTGTGTTTTGCGGCCCTTGTTATGACGGTTCGAGAGTCGAACCTGCTTTCCACAAGCGAGGTTACCTTTGATCGTGGTCCACAAAAGATTTCAACGCCAGGACTTGATTGCACGGCGGTCAACTGCGCGTGGGACGATGCCGCGCGCAGCATTTCCAATCGCATCAAGGACGTTACTTGCCGCGATATCACATTGCCGGGCTTCCATCCGCCGCATCCGCCCTTCGAACAGTTCGGCCCGTTCCTTCATATCCCGCGGATCGGCAGCACGTTCTTCGCCTTTCAGGAAGGCCACCGGATCAAGCCAGTCGAGTTTCAGGGTCGTCAGGTTAAGACGCAACACATCCCCGTCACGCAAATATCCGATCCCGCCACCGGCAAAGGCTTCGGGCACCATATGGCCGATACAGGCCCCCTTGGTCACCCCGGAATAGCGCCCGTCGGTGATCAGCATTGAGGATGCTTCAAGAATGCGGTGATGGCGCAAATTCTGGGATGGGGAAAACATTTCAGGCATGCCATAGGCTTCGGGCCCCTGCCCGCCGATCACAAAGGCAAAGGACAAGTGCCCCTGCGCCAGCATGTCTTTGGGGGCATCCATATCCACATTATTGCCGCCATTGCGGCGCACGACCGCAGCAATCAGGTCTTCATCCACCCCATCGGTTTCAATCAGGCGCGTGACCAGATCAGGTGATGCGAAATCACCGTTACAGACATGTTCGTTCTCGTAATAGCGAACGATGAAAACATGGTCGTCGAAATGCGACAGCAAATGGTCGCTCATACCCGACGTCTTGACCGCGCAATTTTCGAAGAAACTGCCGGTGATCACATCCACCCCGGACCGACTGCGAACCGGGGTCGCACGAATAACCGATGCATCACCAAGGGCCAAATCAACCGGATTTTCCAGACCGGCAATCCGTTCGGCCCAGGATTTTCCAAGAACCGTTGGTGCATCCAGATCCATCGCCACACCCAGATCAGCCAGAATGCGATAGATGCTTTCCATGCCGCGATTTTTACCCTCGGCCATTTGCCGGGCCAGGACAAAGGTATCGCGATTTTCAGTCAGGCTATGGGCGAAGATTTCCGGTACCGGCGTATTCGTGCGGACATCCTGATAATCATCAATCGATACATCGAACCCGGCATAGCGCATCATGAAAGGCAGATGCAAAAGCATGTTACTGCTTGATCCCGTCGCATTATGGATGCGCACGAAATTGGCAAAGTTGGATTTCAACAAATTGCCAACCGCATATTCCGGCTTGTTGAAAACATTAAACAGCGCATCAAGACCCACGGCCACGGCACTAAAGGGTGGCACATCGGTCAGAAGTTCGAGTTCCGGCGGGGTCAGACCAAAGGCCGCCAACATGGTGCGCGACGAATTGCCCGTGCCGTTAAAGGCACAAATTCCGCCCTTTGAATCGCATGTTGCAGCCGCAAGCTGATCAAGTACACGGCGCTCAAGACCGGCATCAATCAGCCCCAGCAATCTTGCGCGTTCAAGCAGCCCGGCAAAAGCCTCGTCCGAGGTGCATTGCAGGATATAGCGCATGTTTTCGCGAATATCGGAGCCCAGATCATCATGTCCGGCCTGATCGGCGTCTGACGCGATTTGATCAAGCATCCGTCGCGTGCCTTCGGGAATTTCCCCGCCCTTGAGAACATGTGACGGCGCAAAGACCGCCCAGACCGGGGCCTGATCCCCGCGATAGGCACGCGCATGATCGGCTGCGGCCAGTCCGGCAACAACCGCAGCGGGGGATTTGTCGCAGCCTGCAATCACATAGGCCGCGTGATAACTGTGGCCTTCAAACGTGATATTGACGGCAGCAGCCGTGTGATTGCGCGATGCCAGCGAGTAGCTTTGCCCGATATTGTTTTGCGCCGTGCCATCACAGATGACCGGCACATGAAACAGAAACGGCACCCCGCCCATTTCCCATATGCGGATTGCCGCCATCAGGGCCTGAGGCCGATCCAGAAGATGAGCCGGATGATCGGGTGCCCCGCCAATGATTGCGATGCGCGGCCGGTTTTCGACCAGTCGCCCGACCACATCCTTTATTTCCGGCACAGCGAAACTGCGGTCGCGCGCAACCACCGGATTTTCATTGACCGCATCGCGCAGCAACTTGACAACCGTGATCGGCTGATTGGCGAGACCCTGAATACAATCGCGATACGGGTTGGCTTTTTCATCAATGATGATCGGAGATGCGGGCAGGTTCGTGGGCGACATAATGGATGTTTCTCAATCGAAGCGAAAACGGACGTGAAAGGTGAAACGGCAGGGCTATCTGTCTGACTTTGCCATTAATCAGACAATGCCGCCATCCACAATGAAGTTTTGCGAAGAACAGGCCGATGACACATCAGAGGCCAGAAACAACACCATCTGCGCAACATCATCACCAACCAGTCGACGCTTGACGCATTGCTGTTGCTGAATGCGTTCCTCGTCCTCGGGCGAAATCCAAAGATCCAGCTGTCGCTGCGTCATGATACAGCCCGGCGTCACGGCATTGACGCGAATACCGTCATGCCCCCAATCACGCGCCAAAGCACGGGTCAGACCAATGATCCCGGCCTTTGCGGTTTCATAGGTCACAAGGTCAGGCAGCCCCATCATATAACTTACGGAACTGAAATTAATGATGCTGCCAGCCCCCTTTTCCTTCATGCCCGGTGCCACGGCCTGCGCACAGAAGAAATGATGGTTCAGGTTGACATCGAGCCCGTCGCGCCATTGATCAGGTCCGACATCTTCGGGGGAGTGACGATCATCGCGGGCCGCGTTATTGACCAGAACATCAATGGTTCCAATGGCGGAAGATATTTCGCGAACGGCGCCGGGAATCGCCGTTTGCATGCGCAAATCAAGCGATTTGTAGACAGGTGCGACACCTGTTTCGTCGCGGATCGAGTCAATCAGCTTTTGCGCTGCATCGTCATCAATATCGAAGAATCCGACACGTGCCCCCTGGGCACAGAATGCACGGACAATAGAAGCCCCGATCCCCGACGCACCGCCGGTTACAAGCACGGATTTCCCGTCAATGTCGTGATAACTCGCTGTCATAACGTTCCCTGTCATCTCTTTGTTTTATTTTAGGCAACCAAATTAAATGATGCAGTGCACCATGAACAAAACAGCCAAAATCAACTGAAGATACCCGGTTTAGGGTCAATTTGATCGTCTAAAGGTCAGTTTTTAATTTATTCACTAAAAAAAATTTGACAGGACGCTCACTTCGCGTCAACATTTTTTCGACAACAAAAATAAATGTCATCACAAGACACACTCATTCAGGGAAGAAACCGATGAAAAAACTCCTTTCAACGGCCATGCTGGCCGGTACCGTACTGCTGTCTGCCAATGCCTTTGCCGCTGACCTGACGGTTGGTGTCAGTTGGTCGAACTTCCAGGAAGAACGCTGGAAAACCGATGAAGGCGCAATCAAGGCCGCTCTCGAAGCTGCTGGCGCGGAATACATCAGTGCCGACGCACAGAGCAATCCGTCCAAACAGCTTGCCGATATTGAAAGCCTGATTGCACGCGGTGCTGATGCACTGATCGTTCTGGCACAGGATTCCGCATCGATCGGCCCGGCCGTCGAACAGGCACTGAACGAAGGCATTCCGGTGGTTGGCTATGACCGCCTGATCGAAAATCCGAACGCCTACTACATTACCTTCAACAACAAGGAAGTCGGACGCCTTCAGGCCGAAGCCGTATTTGGCGCACAGCCCAAGGGCAACTACGTCTTCATCAAGGGCGCACCGACCGACCCGAACGCCAACATCCTTCACGAAGGTCAGCTTGAGGTTCTTCAGGCAGCGATTGATTCCGGTGCCATCAAGGTTGTCGGCGAGGCCTATACCGACAGCTGGCAGCCGGCCATTGCTCAGCGCAACATGGAACAGTTCCTGACCGCTGCGGATAACAAGGTCGATGCAGTTGTTGCCTCCAACGACGGCACGGCTGGCGGTGTGGTTGCCGCCCTTTCCGCACAAGGCATGCAGGGCATTCCGGTGTCCGGTCAGGATGGTGACCATGCTGCGCTGAACCGTGTTGCACTTGGCACCCAGACGGTTTCGGTCTGGAAAGACGCACGTCTTCTGGGCAAGCAGGCTGCCGAGATCGCAGTCAAGCTGGCCAAGGGCACCAAGCTTGGCGAAGTTCCGGGCACCGAGGACTGGAACAGCCCGAATGGCGTAACCATGAAATCCTTCTTCCTTGATCCGGTTGCGATCACCCAGAACAAGCTTGATCTGGTGATTGATGCCGGCTGGGTTTCCAAAGACGTCGTATGCAAAGGCGTTCCGAGCGGCAAGGTATCTGCCTGCAACTAAGGTTCGCTTTTAGTTCCTTATGCCTAGCTTAACCCGGGGTCGGCTGCTGTTGCCGTGCGCAGATTACAGCATGTCGGCCCCGCTGCCTTACGAGCGTTTTCATGTCACGACTACTTTCTAAAATGGAAGTCGACCGCCGACTGGTTGGCCTTGCCGTTGTTCTGCTGGTCATCTGGATCGGTTTTGATATCGCATCGGGCGGGCGTTTTATTACCCCGCGCAACATCTTTAACCTGTCGGTTCAGACGGCATCCGTTGCCGTGATGGCCTGCGGGATGGTTCTGATCATTGTCACCCGGCATATCGACCTTTCGGTCGGCGCCATTCTTGGTGTTCTGGCAATGATCATGGGGGTCGTTCAGACCGATCTTCTGCCACAGTTTCTGGATTACAATCATCCGGCCACCTGGATCCTGACCCTTCTGATCGGCATCGCTCTTGGTGCGGCTATTGGCGGATTGCAGGGCGTTGCCGTTGGGTATCTTGGTGTTCCGGCCTTTATTGTCACGCTTGGCGGCCTTCTGGTCTGGCGCGGATCGGCATGGTGGGTCACACAAGGACGCACAGTAGCCCCGCTTGACCATAACTACATTCTTCTGGGCGGCGGCATCGAAGGTACGATTGGCGCGACTTGGAGCTGGATCGTGGCTCTGATTGCCATTCTTGCGATCATTTATGCCGCCATCATGGAACGCCGCCGTCGTCTTTCTTTTGAATTCCCGGTCAAACCGATCTGGGCTGAATATACCAACACCATCATCAAGGCCGGTCTGGTTCTTGCTGTAATCACGACCCTTAACGCCTATCACCTGCCAATTCGCGCCGCCGAGCGCCTGCTTGAGAACAAGGGCATTCCGGTCACCCCGGAAAATCTTGAAATCTCGCACGGCATTCCGATCCCGCTTCTGATCGTTGCGCTTGTTGCGATTGTTCTGACCATTGTCGTCAAGCGCACCCGGTTTGGTCGCTATATCTTTGCGATTGGCGGCAACCCGCAGGCAGCCGAGCTTGCCGGGATCAATGTCAAACGCATGACCGTTGCCGTCTTTGCCCTGATGGGCGTCCTGTGCGCAATCAGCGCAGCGATATCATCAGCCCGCCTGCAGTCTGCCGGCAACGATCTGGGTACACTTGATGAATTGCGCGTGATTGCGGCCGTTGTGATTGGCGGCACGTCGCTTGCGGGCGGTGTTGGCACAATTTACGGTGCGCTGATTGGTGCTCTTGTCATGCAAAGCCTGCAAAGCGGCATGGCGCTTCTGGGTGTGGATACATCCCTTCAAAGTATTGTCATCGGGCTGGTTCTTGTTCTGGCCGTCTTTAGCGACAAGTATTTCCACCGTCGTTACAGCGACCCGACCGCGTAAGGAGACCGGATATGACGACCACAGAGATGAATAAAGATCCGCTTGTCGAAATGCGCGATATCCATATCAGCTTTGGCGGGGTCAAGGCGGTCGACGGCGTTTCGATTGACCTTTATCCCGGCGAGGTTGTCGGGGTACTGGGCCATAATGGCGCTGGCAAATCGACCCTGATCAAGATCCTTTCGGGTGCATATCAGGCCGATAGCGGGCAGATCATTGTCGATGGCAAGGAAGCCAAAATCGAGAACGCCCGCGATGCCCGGGACAACAATATCGAGACGATCTATCAGAATCTGGCACTTGCCGATAATCTGGATGCAGCCCAGAACCTGTTTCTGGGGCGCGAGATCATCGACCGGTTCGGTTTCCTTGATGACGCGGCGATGGAACACAAGGCCCGTGAGGTTCTTCATCGTCTGAATCCGAATTTCAAAAAATTCACCTCCCCCGTTTCGGCCCTGTCAGGCGGGCAACGGCAATCGGTTGCGATTGCGCGCGCCCTTCTGTTTGAAGCCCGCGTTCTTATCATGGATGAACCATGTGCGGCCCTTGGCGTGCATGAAACAAAGATGGTCGGCGAACTGATTGATCAGTTGAAACGTGACGGGCTCGGTATATTGTTGATCAGTCACGATCTTCATGATGTGTTTGATCTTTCCGACCGCCTGCATGTGATGAAAAACGGAAAACTGGTCGGCAGTGTCCGCACAGAAGATGTCACCCATGATGACGTTCTTGGCATGATCATTCTGGGCAAGATGCCCGAACATCTATTGCATCTGGCCGGACCCGGGGCGACCAACGCCCCCGGCGCACCGGACGGATTGCCTCCTGCAAGCACCGCACATCAAAGCGAAACAAGCGAGAACACCCAATGACCCTAGGCTTTCCGGTAAACCAATCCGATATCCTGCCCCACGATGCCAATCGTGCAATTCTGATCGGGCGCATTTGGGACCCGCGGGTTTCCGGCCCGACCCCGGTTCTGGTTGATGGCGAAAATCTGCGCGATATCAGCAATCTTGCCCCGACGATCAGCCAGTTGCTTGAACGCGATGACCTGATTGCGCGCCTGTCCAATCCGGCAAGCTTCCCGACAGCAGCGTCACTGAGCGACATTCTTGAACAGTCACGTCCGGGCACAGACACCAAAACCGCCCATCTTCTGAGCCCCAACGACCTTCAGGCGATCAAGGCAAGCGGCGTGACTTTTGTCGCCAGCCTGCTGGAACGCGTGATCGAGGAACAGGCACGCGGTGACGCCAGCAAAGCCGACCAGATCAGAACCGAAATCACCGGCATCATCGGTGATGACCTGTCACAGATTGAACCGGGCTCGGCAAAGGCCGCCGAGATCAAAAGCGTCCTGATCGAAAAAGGTGCATGGTCGCAATATCTTGAAGTGGGCATCGGACCGGATGCGGAAATCTTTACCAAGTCACCGGTGATGTCCGCAGTCGGCCATGGAGCGCATGTCGGTCTCCATCCGATTTCAAACTGGAACAACCCGGAACCCGAAGTTGTCCTGACCGTCACGTCCAAAGGCAAGATTGTCGGCGCGACCCTTGGCAATGACGTCAATCTGCGTGATGTCGAAGGTCGATCCGCATTGCTTCTGGGCAAGGCCAAGGACAATAACGGTTCTTGCGCGATCGGCCCGTTCATTCGCCTGTTTGACGACAACTTCACGCTTGAAACCGTCAAGGCCGCAGATATCGCCATGGCCGTTGACGGCATGGATGGCTATCACCTTGATGCGGTGAGCTCGATGAGCCAGATCAGCCGCACACCCGAAAGCCTTGTTGGTCAGGCGATTGGCAAGCACCATCAATATCCTGATGGCTTCATGCTGTTTTTGGGCACGATGTTTGCGCCCACAGATGACCGCGGTGGCGCAGGCAAGGGCTTTACCCATGAAATGGGCGATCTGGTCACCATTTCGACACCAACCCTTGGCAAGCTGATCAATCAGGTTGACCGGTCGGACGCCATCAATCCCTGGCACTTTGGCATTACCGCCCTGATGACCAATCTGGCTGCACGCGGACTTCTGTAACATACAGAACACACGCCCCTTCTATCCCCTTGCCAAAACGGGATAAAAAATGCCCATATTTACAAGGCGGGCGAAAAGCCCGCCTTGCCATCCCAAAGGATACTAAGCCGCTTCATGAGCCGCCGTACAGAAGCCGACACCCCACGCCAGCCATCCCAGATCGCAATTCTGCGTTACTTGCGCATTCACGGGCCCGCGGCACGTATCGATATCGGCACCGCAACGGGATTGAGCCCGGCGACCGTAACATCGCTGACCGCTGACCTGATGGCACAGGGGCTGGTACATGAAAGCCAGGGCACAGCAACCGGAACCGGCAGCAACGGGAATGGCGGATCCACCCGCGGTCGCCCCAAGGTTCTGCTTGACCTCGTTCCCACCGCTGCCTGCGTTATTGGCGTAAAGATCACGATCAATCTGATCGAAATCGCCCTTGGCAATTTCAAGGGCGAGATCGAATGCAGCTCTGAACACAGTATCAATACCCGCGATCTTGACGAGAAAGAACTCATCGCAACCCTGATCAGACTGATCGACGGGTTTATCGAAGAGCACAAGGATTTCTCGGCCCGTCCACCGGCAGGCATCAGTATTGCGGTACAAGGTGTATGTGACAGCAATAGCGGCGAGATCATATGGTCCCCCGCCCTTCGTCGTCGCAACATCGCCCTGACCAAGGCGCTGGGCGAACGGTTTGGCGGCATCGTGCAAATGTCAAACGATGCCAACTGTATCGCCACCGCCATTTCGCAAAATACCAACCTGCATCGTGGTGGCGATTTTGCCGTCATCATGCTGGGCTATGGCATCGGCATGGGACTGGTCCTGAACGGGTCGGTCTATAATGGCGATTTTGGTACGGCCGCCGAGTTCGGCCACACCAAATATCAACCTGATGGTCCGCTTTGCAATTGCGGCAAGCGCGGTTGTCTTGAAGCCTATATCGGGGATTACGCCATTCTGCGCGATGCCCGTGGCCTGATTGATCTTCCCGATACGAACAGCCTGCATCCAAGTGAAGAACAGATGATGGATCTGGTTGCCCGCGCACGCGCAGGCGACGAGGATCTGGCGGATCTGTTTCGCCATGCAGGCAAGGTGCTGGGATATGGCATCGCCAATCTGATTGCCCTTTTGGGGCCCAAACAGATTTTCATCACCGGATCAGGCGCACGCGCCTATGACATGATGGAGCCGGAATTGATGCAGGGCCTTGCCCAGGCACAGGTTCCCGAATTACGGCGCGGGCCCGAAATTACCCATCTGGCCTGGGACAAGGATCTGGCCCTGCAAGGGGCGATTGGGCAAAGCCTTTTGCGGCATGACGAGAACATGTTTCAGGCCATCACAACGATCTAGCCACAAGCATGCCACGAACAAAAAAGCCGCTCTGTTCGGAGCGGCTTTCTTTTGTCGTCCATGACTTGAAACGTGCGGATTAACGCCCGTTTTTCTTGCGCCATTCTTCGTAATTGGCCTTGGTTTCATCCTTGGTTGCCGGATAAAGGCCAATGATCGGTTTTCCTGAAAGGACTTCTTCAAGAACGAAGTCCTCAAAGCTTTCCATGCCCGCACATTCATCTGCAAGTTCATCTGCGAGATGGGCCGGAATGACGACAACACCGTCCTTGTCCCCGACCAGAACGTCGCCCGGAAATACCGGTGCATCACCGCATCCGATTGGCACATTAAGGTCATAGGCCTCGTGCAGGGTCAGGTTGGTCGGCGCCGACGGGCGGGAGTGATAGGAATGAATGGCAAGCTTGCCAATGCCTTCGGCATCACGGAAACCGCCATCGGTCACGATACCTTCGACACCGCGTTTCATCAGGCGGGTAACAAGGATTGATCCGGCAGACGCCGCGCGTGCGTCCTTGCGGCTATCCATCACCAGAACATGACCGGCCGGACATTGTTCGACCGCCACGCGCTGTGGATGGTTCGGATCGCGGAAAACCTCGATCGGATTGCGATCTTCGCGGGCCGGGATATAGCGAAGCGTATAGGCCTGCCCAACCATGTTTTCATCCTTGGGGGCAACCTGATGAACATTCTGGATGAACTGGTTGCGCAGATTGCGTTTGAAAAGTGCTGTGCACAGCGAAGCGGTGCTGATTTTCTTGAGCTTGTCGCGTGTCGCACTGCTCAGGACATAATCACTCATATTTTGTCTCCGTGGGTTTGCCCGGCGTCAAAGCGCCGGGCGGCATCTTGGTAAAGGCAGTTACGCGATATCAGCAGGCAGAACATCGGTCGGGATGTTCTGGTAGCAAACCGGACGCAGGAAGCGACGGATCGACATGGTGCCAACAGATGTCGCACCAAAGTTCGTCGATGCCGGGTATGGCCCGCCATGGACCATGGTGTCGGACACCTCGACCCCGGTCGGGAAACCATTGGCAAGAACACGGCCCGCCTTGTGTTCAAGGATCGGCATCAGCGAGCGCGCATCGGCGGCATCGCCTGCATCCAGATGGAGCGTGCAGGTCAACTGACCTTCAAGTGCCTTGGCAATGGCCCGCATTTCCGCAACATCCTTGACCCGCACCACCAGACCAAGCGGACCAAAGACCTCTTCACCCAGCACATGGTTTGACAGCCAGTTTTCACCGGTGGTTTCAAACAGATACGGTGTTGCATTGCGCAGATCGCAAGACGTGGTCAGAACTTCCTTCACACCCGCGGTTGCCGCGACGCGCTTGGCCCCTGTGCGATAGGTTTCGGCCATGCCATCGGTCAGCATGGTCTGGGCTGCCACACCCGAAAGGGCTTCCTTAGCCGAGGCGACAAAGGCATCGGCATCCGGGCCATCAATGACAACGGCAATCCCCGGATTGGTGCAGAACTGCCCGGCCCCCATGGTCAGCGACCCGGCCCAGCCAGCACCCAGCGCTTCACCGCGTGCCGCAACTGCCTTTGGCAGCAGGAACATCGGGTTGACCGAGCCCAGCTCGCCAAAGAACGGGATCGGTTCGGGACGGGCTGCGCACAGATCAAACAGTGCGCGACCACCACCAAGCGACCCGGTAAAGCCGACCGCCTTGATCAGCGGATGCTGCACCAGGGACTGACCAACATCACGTTTGCCGCCCTGAATAAGGCTGAAGACGCCCGGATGGACACCGCATTTCCTGATCGCGGCATCAATGGCCTGGGCAACGATTTCACCCGTACCCGGATGGGCGGAATGGCCCTTGACCACGACCGGGCAACCCGCCGCCAGTGCAGATGCAGTATCACCACCAGCAACTGAAAACGCCAGCGGGAAGTTCGACGCCCCGAATACGGCCACCGGACCAATCGGGCGCTGCATCAGGCGCAGGTCAGGACGCGGCAGCGGCGCACGATCAGGCAATGCTTCGTCATAACGACGATCCAGATAGGCACCATCAAGGATGTGGCTGGCAAACAGACGCAGCTGACCGACTGTCCGACCACGTTCGCCCTGAAGGCGGGCTTCGGGAAGGCCGGTTTCCTGGGTGCCGATTTCGGTGATTTCATCGCCGCGCGCATCAATCTCATCGGCGATGGTATTGAGGAACTTGGCGCGCTCCTCGCGGGTGGAATAGCCAAAGGTCCAGAAGGCTTCCTCGGCAGCCTTGGCGGCCTGATCGACCAGTTCTGGCGTACCGACCGGGAAAGTATTGGCCGGACCGTGGGCCGGTTCGGACTGGAAGGTCGCGCTACCTGCAACCCAGTCGCCCGCGATCAGATGTTTTCCTGTCAGGGTATAGGACATGGATGTCTCCTCTGTGCGGCAGGGCCGCTTATTTCACAAGATTGTTCAGACGCATGAAGCCAACCAGCTTGTCATGCTGCGCATCGGTCAACGGCCATGCGGATGGCGGGCGCGTCGCACCACAATCATCCCCCAGCAGTTTAAGGGCTGCTTTGACACCGGTCACGTTCGTACCGTTCATTTCTTCGGCACGGACTTCTTCAAAGGCACTCATATCGCGGATCAGACCGCGGGCCATGGCATAGTCACCGGCCTCAAGGGCAGCGTGAATTGCCATCGAACGTTCCGGCCAAACGTTAATAAGGCCCGATGTAAAACCACGCGCACCCACCGCATAGAATGCCGGTGCCCAAGTTTCAGCCAAACCACCAACCCAGACAATATCGGGATCACAGGCATTGATCGCCTCGGACAGCTTCATGGCATTGGGCGTTGCCCATTTGACACCAGCCACACCTTCGATGGCACAGAGATCGGCAATGGCCTTGGTGCCGATGGTGTCATTGCGCAGATACAGCATCATCGGAAGACCGCCCGAAGCATCGGCGATGCGCTTGATATATTCGACAACACCACGCGGGGCGACAAAGGGATCTGGCGGCTGATGGATCATAAGGGCCTCCGCACCTGCTTCGGCAGATGCCTTGGCCAGCGCACAGGCATCACGCACTCCGCGCCCGATACCGGCCAGCATCGGCGCACGCCCATCGAGCATCTCGGCAACCGATTTGACCATGGTGATGGCTTCATCCGTGGTCAGCGCATAAAACTCGCCGGTATTGCCATTGACGACCGGAAAATGAACGCCCGCAGACAATGCCCGATCAATGATCGGTTTCAGCTTGGCCGGTGCAAGATCGCCATTCTCGTCATAGGGCGTTACGAGAATGCCGGAAATACCCGACAGCACGCCACGCAGATCGGCTTTGGAAAGTGCCATGGATCGATATCCCTGATTGGTTTGGTTCGTGTTTCGGGGACGGGGCGCATTCAACCACCCCATCCCTTGCGTCTGTTTCTGGTCTGGCGGCAAGCCTAGAAAATATCCGGCTCGCCCGCGGTTTCACCAAATTCCGGCGACAGGAAGTCAAAGTCGCAGCCTTCATTGGCCTGGGTGACATGTTTGCCAAACATCCAGCCATAGCCACGCTGATAGCGGGGTTCCGGCGCCTGCCATGCAGCACGACGACGTTCAAGCTCGTCCTCGTCAACCAGCATGTCCAGACGGCGGCTATCAAGATCAAGTTTGACGATGTCACCGGTTTTCAAAAGAGCGAGCGGACCACCAATATAGGATTCCGGTGCAACATGAAGCACGCAGGCACCATATGACGTCCCTGACATACGCGCGTCCGAAATGCGCAGCATGTCACGATGGCCCTGTTTGATCAGCGCCTTGGGGATGGGCAGCATGCCCCATTCCGGGAAACCGGGACCACCAAGCGGACCGGCATTACGCAACACCATTACATGATCTGGCGTGATATCGAGATTTTCGTCATCCACCGCCTTTTTCATTTCAGGATAGCTGTCAAAGACAAGTGCCGGGCCCTGATGGTTGCGGAACCGTTCATCGCAGGCAGCAGGCTTGATCACCGCGCCATCCGGACACAGATTACCCCGCAGAACCGCAAGCGATCCTTCATGATAAACCGGATTGGACAGCGGACGGATGACATCATCATTGTAAACCGTCGCGCCTTCGAGCGTCTGGGCAAGTGTCTTGCCGGTCACGGTGGTAACCGAGGTATCAAGTTTATCGCCAAGCTGGGCCATCAGGGCGCGCAGCCCCCCGGCATAATAGAAATCTTCCATCAGGTAGTCGCCTGTGCCCGACGGGCGAATATTGGCGATCAGCGGTGTGGTGCGACCAAGTTCATCAAGATCATCAAGGGTGATCTTGATCCCGGCGCGACGCGCCATGGCAAGCAAATGAACAACTGCATTGGTCGAACAACCGGTCGCCATCGCAACCACAGCCGAGTTGCGGACAGATTGGGGGGTGACAATCTTGTTCGGGGTCAGGTCTTCCCAGACCATATCAACAATACGACGGCCACACTGGGTCGACATACGAATATGTCCGGCATCAGGTGCCGGGATCGAAGACGCACCCGGAAGGCAAAGCCCCATGGCCTCGGCAATGGCGGTCATGGTCGATGCGGTCCCCATGGTCATGCAGTGACCGTATGAACGGGCAATGCCGCCCTCGACCCCCACCCATTCCTCGTCACTGATGTTACCAGCCCGGCGTTCATCCCAGTATTTCCAGGCATCCGAACCCGAACCAAGGATTTTACCGGCATAGTTGCCGCGCAGCATCGGGCCCGCAGGCAGATAGATCATCGGCACACCAGCCGAAAGCGCGCCCATCACCAGACCCGGCGTGGTTTTATCGCAACCGCCCATCAGAACCACACCATCAAGCGGGTGGGACCGGATCATTTCCTCGGTCTCCATGGCAAGCAGGTTGCGATACAGCATCGAGGTCGGCTTGGTGAAGGATTCATCAACCGAAATCGTCGGGAGTTCAACCGGAAAACCACCGGCCTGATGCACACCCTTTTTGACGTCAGCAGCGCGCTCACGGAAATGCAAATGGCACGGATTGATTTCCGACCAGGTATTGAGGATGCCGATCACCGGGCGACCGGTCCAGTCTTCGGGATCGAGGCCCATCTGCATCAGGCGTGATCGATGCCCGAACGAGCGAAGATCGTCAGGCGCAAACCAGCGCGCACTTCTGAGATCTTCCGCGGATTTTCTGTTTTTGTCGGACATGGCGTTCCTCCCGTCATTCGACCGCCACCAATTTTGCCTCTGGGCGCAACCCGGGCGGCCTGTACTTTTGATTAATGGTTTATGTATGCGCATACACTTACAAGATGTCAAGTGAACTTACATGCCAAAACCAAAGAAACATCATGCGCAAAAATGCCGATAGATTCAGCGATTGACAGGATTTTACGCAAGATGTATCAAATTATGTATGCGCATACATAACGCTTGAAATTTTACAAGTGACCTAACAATAAGAACAAGCAACAAGAACAAGCAACACCAACGCCTTATGGGAACCACACCATCTGGCACAACGGGGACATCCCCACCATTCAGGAATGCGTCATTCGGGAGGAATCTTATGACCGGACTTTTTAAATCCATCGCTGCTGCTGCAGGTTTTGCTGCCATGGTTGCCTCGCCAGTTTTGGCTTCAGCTGCTGATCTGCCAAGCAACATCCGCCTTGTTATCGGGTCGAAATCGACCGGCGGCGATACCTATCAGAACAGCGCAATCGTTGCCGAATCCCTGTCCAAGAAACTCGACATCAATGTGAAGGTTGATGCCGTTGGCGCGAGCGAGGCATTCAAGGCACTACAGCGCGATTCGCGCGGCACCACCATTATGATCTTCCACGATCAGTCCTATCTTGCGAACCTGTATGGCGTTCGCGGCTATGACGATATCTTTGAAAACTACGTCGTCGGCCCGACGGTCGCGATCAATCCGGGCAACGCTTATCTGGTTGCCAAAAACTCGCCGATGCAGTCGATGGAAGACGTCCTTGCCGCCGCCGCATCCGGTCAGCGCGTTCGTGTTGCCATTCAGGCCGGTGGCGTTTCGGAAATCGGCTTCTCGGCCATGAAAAACGCTGCCAAGATCATGAACCCGGGCTCCGAAAAAAACATCGTTCCGGTCAATACCGGTTCGCAAGCTGATAAAAACCAGCTGATGTTTGATGGTCAGGCTGATGTGATCAACGGTTCGGTTCAGGCGAACGAACAATTCACTCAGCTTGCCAATGATGACCAGAAAGCAATGCGCTTCATCTGGCTGACCGCACGCGAAGAAACCATTGAACAGGCAAATCCGGAAGGCATGGGCGATACCTCGCGCGATGAGCTTCTGGCTTTCACCACACCGAATGTGAATGTGACTTTTGACGGCAAAAAGAACTTCACCTTCGACAAGGAATTCTTCCTTCTGTTCAACAAGGACATGGACGCAGAACAGATTGCCGCCATCGACAATGCACTGAAGGAAATCTATGCCGAAGGCGAGATCCAGAAAACGCAGAAAGCATCCTTCTTCATCCCGAACTACAAGCCGCAGGCTGAAGCATCGGCATATCTGAAGGAAAAGCGCGACGAATACCGTCAGGTCATCGACGCGATTGCAACCAACTGACTTCCCGGTTGGCCCGGCATTTCAATGCCGGGCCACTTTCGCCTGATCCGGCGGATTTCAAAACCCGCCGCCACTTGCCGAATAGACACCCCGGACCAATTCCATTCCATCTGGAATTCCGTACCATGGGGAAAACAGGCACATCCGGAGGCGTCCCATGTCGTTTGACTCCCCCTTTCATGTGACGGTTGATTTCAACACGTCGCACATGATTTTCCCGACGATTATCGCCGTAATCCTCGGAATATTGTTCATTTCGATCCTGATCACGCGTGGCAGTACGATCCTTGCTACCGTGACCAGCGGCACCTGGTGGCCCGCGGGCATCGACCACAGACGGTTCTTTGGGACCATTGCACTAACCGTGATCTATTTTCTGGCGATGCCGGAAGTCGGGGATTTATTCCCGAATACCGGACTTGGATTTTACCTGTGCTCGATCCCGTTTCTGTTTGCGCTTAGCACGCTTTATCTGCACGAGCACAGCCGTCGAACATTGCTGATCGCGGGTGCCAATGCGCTGATCGCGCCGAGTGTCGTCTGGTACATCCTGTCCGAACTTTTCAATATTTCGCTGCCATAAGGGGTGCTGTCCCCGGTTTGGCGCGGCTTGATCCAAGAGATTTATCATGGAACTCCTATCCATCCTGACACCGCTATTCTTTGGACTGGTTGCCGCAGGCACCGTGATCGGCATCATCTTTGGTGCGATCCCCGGCATGACGGCAACCATGGCGGTGGCTGTGTGTTTGCCGCTGACCTATTCGCTGGGCCTTGAAAACGGGCTGGCACTTTTGCTTGGTCTTTATGTCGGGGGCATTTCAGGCGGTCTGGTTCCCGCGATCCTTTTGAACATTCCCGGCACCCCGTCATCAATCACCACCACGCTTGACGGCTATCCGATGACCCAGAATGGCGAAGGTGAACGCGCCCTCAAGATCGGGATTACCTCGTCACTCGTTGGCGGTCTGATCAGTCTGGCCGCCCTTTATCTGTTTGCCCCGGCACTGGCCGATTTTGCGATCAAGTTTTCCTATATCGAAAAATTCCTGATCATCTTCTTTGCGCTCACCGTGATGGCTGCGCTTTCGAACAGCCTTCTGGTCGGGATTTTCAGCGGCTTTTTGGGTGTTTTCATCAGCCTGATCGGCGCCTATGACATTTCGCGTGGCGGCAATGGCGAGCTTCGCCTCGTTCCGGAATTCCTTGAATATTACCTTGAAAGCGGATTTTCGCTTCTGCCGGTTCTGATCGGCTTGTTCGGGCTGGCAACCATCCTGATTGATGCCGAAGAAGGCATGAAGGAAGGCAAGGGCCTTTCGGGGGTCAAGATCGGCGGCAAGCCCTTCAAGCTATCTGTGTTCAAAGGACAGATCATCAACCTGATCCGGTCTTCATCAATTGGCACCTTTGTCGGCATTCTGCCCGGTGTGGGCGGCAGCGCGGCGTCCATCCTTGCCTATAGCCAGGAAAAGAACTTTTCCAAGAACCCGGAAAAATTCGGCAAAGGCGCTCCGGCCGGGGTGATTGCATCGGAAAGCGCCAATAACGGTCTGACCGGCGGGGCACTTGTACCGCTGTTATCACTTGGCATTCCCGGGGATTCCACCACCGCCATCCTGATTGGTGCCTTTACCCTGCAAGGCATTCAGGTCGGCCCGCTCTTTATCGGCAACAATCCGGTGACCTGGGATGCGATGATCATCGCCATGCTGGCGGCCAATATCATCATGTTCCTTGTTATGGTTCTGGCCATCCGTCATATCGCCAAGGTCGTCACGGTTCCCAAGAACATTCTGTTCCCGATCATTCTGATGATGTGCGTGGTGGGCGCCTATACGATCAATTACGGCGTGATGTTTGATGTCTGGACGCTTTTGATCTTTGGTCTGTTTGGATATCTAGCCCACAAGATCAGGCTTGAAATCGCACCCTTTATCATCGGTTTCATTCTGGGCCCATCCGCCGAGATCTATTTTGTCAAAAGTCTGGAATCCTTTGGCACGCTTTCGATCTTCTTTACCAAAAGCTGGATCGCAATCCTGCTGTGGGGCTTGATTGCACTTTCGATTGCGTTTTCAATTTCGGTCGCACGCAAGAAAAAGCGCATGAGCAGCGGCATCGACGATCAGGCATGACGTTTCAAGACCGGGCAAGAAGCAACAGTTCCCTCCCTGTGCTGTGAAGTGGTTTCCACCCGAACCACGCTTCTTGCCCACCATTTTTTGCTGATGTAATGTCCGGCTCAGGCAAAATCATCGTTTTCGGACAGCAACCAATGCCGCGCATCACCAACATGCGGCATTCAGATCAAGAGATCGTAACCCTTTGTCATCTGAGCCAAAACACACTGATCAGACAACGCTTGCCGAAATCAAAAGCGGCACCGTCACGATGGAAACCGTCGGACGGATCGCGGGCGTTTCACAGGTCACTGTTTCGCGCGCACTCAATGACCCGAAAAAGGTCTCGGCCAAGACCCTGCAGCGTATCCAGGACGCGATCGAACTTACCGGATATGTGCCGAACATGGTTGCCGGTGCGCTGGCGTCCCGACGCAGCAAACTGATTGCCGCACTGGTGCCGTCAATCACCAACGTCATTTATTCCGACCTGATGCAGAATTTCATCAATGTCATTCGCGGGTCGGGCTATCACGTTCTGATGGCTGAAACCGGCTTTTCGCAGGATGAAGAACAGGCCGTTGTTTCAACCATGCTCAGCCGCCGCCCCGACGGCATTCTTCTGACCGGCATCCATCATTCGGCCAGTTGCAAGCGCATGCTGCTCGGCGCGGGTATTCCGGTGATTGAAGTCTGGGATATTACGGAAAACCCGCTTGATGTCTGTATCGGCTTTTCACATATCAAGGCTGGCGAGGAAATGGCCCGCTATGCCGCCCGCAAAGGCTATGACAAGGCGCTGATTGTTTCGGCCGGGGATGAACGCGCTTTGCGCCGCAAGGACGCCTTTGCCGCCCAGTTCGGACAACTGACCGGCAATCCGCCGATTGAAGTTCTTTATGAGGCCGGAGCAACCATTGAACGCGGGCGAAACGGCCTGACCAGTGGCCTTGCAAAGGGCTTCAAGAACGGCATCATCATGTGCAGCTCCGACCTTTTGGCACATGGCATCCTGATCGAGGCACAGGCGCGCGGCATCCGCATTCCCGAAGATATGGCTGTCCTTGGTTTTGGCAATCAGGATTTCTCGGCCTTTACCCTCCCTGCCCTGACCACGGTCGAGATCAACCGTCCCGATCTTGGCAAACGTGCGGCCGAGGCACTGGTGGCGCGGATTGAAAATCAGCCATTACCAACCAAGTCGATTGATGTCGGGTTTGAGATTATCGAACGCGCATCAACCTGACCGCTATCGGATCAGGCAAAGCGACGAAACAGCCCGCGCCGTTCGCGACAAATCAAGGTCAAGCCCGCCTGCCGTGCCAGATTAACCGCGGTCAATGTCGGCCCCGAAAGGGTGACAAGCCCGCCGATCCCGCATTGCACGGTCTTGGTGACAATTTCATAGGAACAGCGACTGGTCATCAGGATAAACCCGCCCGTCGCATCAATCCCCTGACGAACCACAGCGCCCAGCACCTTATCAAGGGCGTTATGGCGTCCGATATCCTCGCGGACCAGCTTGATGTTACCGCCAACATCGACAAAGGCACTGGCATGCAAAAGCCCGCCGCCTTCACGATTGCGAGTCTGAAGATCGGGAAGCGCGTCAATGGCCCGCAAGACGATGTCCTGCGCCATATTGCCCGGCACGACCTTGCCGATCTTGTCCATTGCCACCGCTTCGAGTGACTGCACACCGCACAGCCCGCAGCCCGACCGGCCTTCAAGGGTGCGGCTACGTTCATCAAGGCGATCAAACACGTCTTCATGCAGATCGGCTTCGATCACATAGCCCTGAAGGGTTTTTCGAACATCGCGCAAGGTGATTTGGGAAATGTCATCGGCAATCCCCTCGGACAGGGCAAAGCCGATCATGAAATCTTCGAGATCATGGGGCGATACCATCATCACCGCATGCGATTTGCCATTAAACGTCAAGGCAGCCGGAACTTCCGGCTGCAAGATCATTGGCGCATCGTCATTGCCGTCATCGCGTGAAATGGCGCGCGCCAGATCGACATCGCGACCGTCAAGAATGCGGTTCTCTGATGGTTTGGGCGTCATGCGGTTTCTTTGACCTTGCGGATCGAAGGGGCCGCTTCAAGAACCAGCGGATCAAAACCTTCATGTCCGGCAGAAATCATGTCAAACAGCTGTTTGCGCATGCGCGGTTCCCAGAAATCGCTGATATGACCAGCGACACCCGCAGCCGCCTCTTCCTTGGGCTGCGATTTGAAAAAGGTCGCGATCTGATTGGCCATATAGACAAGTTTGTCAGGTGCCATTGCTGTTCACTCTTTGGCTGTAACTTTTCGATATTCAAAGGATTTGCCAGATATCATGCACAAGCGAGTATAGCACAATATCTGGCAGGGTATCCTATTCGGCGGCATCCATGCGCGGCTTGATCCGCCGCGACTGTTCGGCCTGACGGTCATATTCCACCTGCCATTCCGACGGTCCGTTGCTTGGCGAGACCTGAACAGCTGTGACCTTGTATTCCGGGCAATTGGTCGCCCAGTCGGTAAAGTCGGTAGTGATCACGTTGGCCTGCGTACCCGGATGGTGGAAGGTTGTGTAAACCACACCCGGTGCGACGCGATCGGTAATGGTGGCGCGAAGGGATGTTTCGCCAGACCGCGATGCAAGACGGATCCAGTCACCTTCGCGAATGCCGCGCTGTTCTGCGTCATGCGGATGGATTTCCAGAAGGTCTTCCTTATGCCAGGCGGTATTTTCAGTACGGCGGGTCTGTGCGCCCACATTATACTGACTAAGGATACGCCCGGTCGTGAGAAGCAGCGGGAAGCGCGGACCGGTACGTTCATCGGTTGCCACATATTCGGTGACAACGAATTTGCCCTTGCCGCGAACAAAGCCGTCAATATGCATGACCGGTGTTCCCAGCGGCGCCTTGTCATTGCATGGCCACTGCACTGATCCTTCGCGTTCGAGAAGGTCATAGCTGACATTGGCAAAGCTTGGCGTGGTTGCCGCGATTTCCGCCATCACCTGTGACGGGTGGGTGTAGCTCCAGTCCAGCCCCATGGCGCGCGCAAGGTTCTGGGTCACCTCCCAATCGGCAAAGCCGTTCATCGGTGTCATGACCTTGCGTACGCGGTTGATGCGGCGTTCGGCATTGGTAAAAGTCCCGTCCTTTTCAAGGAAGGTCGAACCGGGCAGGAAGACATGGGCATAGTTCGCTGTTTCGTTCAGGAACAGGTCATGGACGACAACACATTCCATCGCGGCAAGACCGGCGGCAACATGCTTGGTATCGGGATCGGACTGAAGGATATCCTCGCCCTGAATATAGATGCCCTTAAACGTGCCTTCGACCGCGGCATCAAGCATGTTGGGGATACGAAGCCCCGGTTCGTCGTCAAGTTTCACACCCCAGATATCTTCAAAGATATCGCGGGTCGCACTATCCTGAATATGGCGATAGCCCGGCAATTCATGCGGGAATGATCCCATATCACAGGACCCTTGCACGTTGTTCTGACCACGCAGCGGGTTCACGCCAACACCCGGACGGCCGATATTGCCGGTCGCCATGGCAAGGTTGGCAATCGCTATCACGGTGGTGGAACCCTGACTATGTTCAGTTACACCCAGCCCGTAATAGATCGCACCGTTGCCACCCGTGGCAAAGGCACGCGCCGCCGTGCGCATAGCATCGGCATCAACACCGGTCATTTCGGCAATCGCTTCGGGGCTGTGCTTGGGGTCGGACACAAAGGTCGCCCAATCCTGGAATTCATCCCAGTCACAACGTTCACGAACGAACGCCTCGTCAAACAGGCCCTCGGTCACGATGACATGGGCAAGAGATGTCAAAACCGCGACATTGGTTCCCGGACGCAAAGCCAGATGCGCAACCGCCTCGATATGCGGGGAACGAACCAGATCAATCCGGCGCGGATCAATCACGATCAGTTTCGCCCCCTGACGCAGACGCTTTTTCAAACGCGAGGCAAAAACAGGATGCCCGTCCGTCGGGTTCGCCCCAATCAGGATGACCACATCGGTTTGTTCGACAGAATCAAAATCCTGCGTCCCGGCCGATGTGCCAAAGGTGGTTTTAAGGCCATAGCCGGTCGGCGAATGACAGACACGCGCACAGGTATCGACGTTGTTGTTGCCAAAGCCCGCACGGACCAGCTTCTGAACAAGGAAGGTTTCCTCGTTGGTGCAACGTGATGACGTGATCCCGCCAAGTGCACCCTTGCCGTATTTGGCCTGAATACCCCTGAACTTGTCGGCGGTGAAGCGAAGGGCTTCTTCCCAGCTGACTTCCTGCCAGGGATCATCTACACTTTCGCGGATCATCGGATTGAGAATGCGGTCCTTGTGATTGGCATAGCCATAGGCAAAGCGCCCTTTGACACAGGAATGACCACGGTTGGCCTTGCCATCCTTGAACGGCAACATGCGCACCAGCTCCTCGCCGCGCATTTCGGCCTTGAACGAACAGCCGACCCCGCAATAGGCACAGGTGGTAACGACCGAATGTTCCGGCTGACCGATTTCGATGACCGATTTTTCCTGAAGGGTTGCGGTCGGGCAGGCCTGAACACAAGCGCCACAGGATACGCATTCGGAATCAAGGAAATCTTCGTGCATGCCCGGCGAGACACGGGATTCAAACCCGCGACCTTCGATGGTCAGGGCAAAGGTGCCCTGCACTTCTTCACAGGCACGGACACAGCGCGAACAGACAATGCATTTCGACGGGTCATAGGTGAAGTACGGGTTAGTCTGATCCTTGGCCATATAGCGCGGGTTATCTTCCCCGTTCTGGCGGACCTGAACGTGGTTACCGCCTTCATAGCCATAGCGCACATCACGCAGACCAACCGCACCTGCCATGTCCTGAAGTTCACAATCACCATTGGCGGCACAGGTCAGGCAATCCAGCGGATGGTCGGAAATGTAAAGTTCCATCACCCCTTTACGGATTTTCTTAAGCCTTTCGGTCTGGGTATGGACCACCATGCCATCATATGCTGGTGTGGTGCAGGATGCCGGTGTGCCGTTGCGGCCTTCGACCTCAACCAGACACAGACGGCAGGAGCCAAACGCATCAACCATATCGGTCGCGCAAAGCTTGGGCACCTGAATGCCTGCTTCCATCGAGGCCCGCATAACCGATGTGCCTTCGGGCACGGTCACGTCCCTGCCATCAATGGTCAGCGTGACGGTCTTTTCGGATTTGGCGGCGGGGGTTCCGTAGTCGACTTCTTTGATCAAGGACATCGTATTACTCCGCAGCTATATCAAGCGCACGTGGCTTGAAATCATCAGGGAAATGGTTCAGGGCACTCAGCACCGGATAGGGCGTAAAGCCACCCAGTGCACAGAGCGATCCGAACTTCATGGTTTCACAAAGATCGCGCAGAAGTTCGATCTGCAATTCGGGCTCTTCGCCACGTTCAAGCTTGTCGACAACTTCGGTGCCACGGATCGACCCGATGCGGCATGGCGTGCATTTGCCACATGATTCAATCGCGCAGAATTCCATAGCAAAGCGGGCCTGCTTCATCATGTCGACCGTATCGTCAAAAACGACCACGCCTGCATGACCGATCAGGCCATCGCGCTTGGCGAATTCTTCGTAGTCAAAGGGCGTATCAAACAGTTCACGCGGGAAATAGGCGCCCAGCGGCCCCCCAACCTGCACGGCCTTGACCGGACGACCGGTTGCCGTGCCACCGCCAATCTGTTCGACAATTTCGCCCAGTGTCAGACCAAAGCCGATCTCGTAAAGACCGCCATGTTTGACATTGCCGGCAATCTGGATCGGGATGGTGCCACGTGACCGGCCCATGCCGAAATCGCGATAATATTCCGGACCCTTTTCAAGAATGACCGGAACCGAGCACAGGGAAATCACGTTGTTCACAACCGTGGGACGGCCCATGAAACCCTGAAGCGCTGGAAGTGGCGGCTTGGCACGCACAACACCACGCTTGCCTTCCATGCTGTTCAGAAGCGAGGTTTCCTCGCCACAGACATAGGCACCTGCCCCCATGCGAACTTCCATATCGAATGCCTTGCCCGAACCAAGAACACTGGCCCCCAGAAGTCCCGCCGAACGGGCAACGTCAATCGCCTCGTTCATGATACGGATCGCATCGGGATATTCCGAACGGGTATAGACATAGCCCTTGGTCGCCCCGGTCGCGAGACCGGCAATGATCATGCCTTCGATCAGGACGAAGGGTTCACCTTCCATGATCATGCGATCGGCAAAGGTGCCGCTGTCGCCTTCGTCGGCATTACAAACGATATATTTCTGATCGCCCGGCGCTTCGCGTACCGTGTTCCATTTGATGCCGGTCGGGAAACCGGCACCGCCACGTCCGCGCAGACCACTGTCGGTCACCGCCTTGACGATGTCGGCCGCCGACATTTTCAAAGCGTTTTCAAGACCCGTAAGGCCATCATGGGCGCGATAATCGTCAAGCGATACCGGGTCAATAATGCCGCAACGCTGGAATGTCAGGCGCGACTGGCTTTTAAGGAACGGGATATCCTGGGTACGGCCAAGATAACGTTTGTGTTCCCCGCCCTTAAGGAAGTCGGCAGCAAACAGGGCATCGATATCATCGGTGCTGACCGGGCCATAGGCGACACGCCCGCGTGGTGTTTCAACCTCGACCATTGGTTCCAGCCAATACATGCCAAACGATCCGTTGCGCACGATTTTAACATCGGCACCGATCTTTTCGGCCTTGCTGGCAATGGCGCTTGCCACTTCATCTGCACCAAGGGCAACAGCACCGGAATCCAGCGGGACATAAACCTTGATACTCATGCGCCCACCTCGTCGAGAATACGGTTCATGCGATCCCTGGTCACGCGACCAACCACCTTGCCATCAACCATCGCAGCTGGCGCACAGGCACAAAGACCAAGACAGAAAACCGGTTCCAGCGTGATCTTGCGATCAGATGTGGTTTGCGACCAGTCGACTTTCAGATGGCGACGGACCTGATCACCAAGCGCATCTGCGCCCATTGCCTGACAGGCTTCGGCACGGCAGATCTTGATGACATGCTTGCCCGCCTTTTCTTCGCGGAAGTCATGATAGAAGCTTGCCACCCCGTGGACTTCAGCCCGGCTGAGGTTCAGTTTTTTGGCAATTGTCTGAAGCGCGCCTTCGGGGATGTGACCGAACTCTTCCTGCACTTCGTGCAAAATGGGAAGTAGCGGGCCTTCCATCGTGATCATCTGATCACAAATGGCCTCGACGCGGACATTCTGGTCCTTGGTCGTTTCCGACATGCAAGCCTCTCTCTCAAGCATGTTGCAGATATCTTTGTTATTCTTGCCAGTGTCGGGCATCTGGACCGCCCGTTCAATAAAGCCATCCCGTTACGCGATAGCGAAAACCTATCAAGGAACGATCAGGCCGGTTCGAGTTCCGATAAAAGCTTTGCTTCTTTTAACAGTGCCGACACAACTGGCGTTGCCGGTTCACGTTTTGCCGCGATCATTCCAACCAGATGAGCCGCATCGGGCTCTATGATGGGAATAGATTTCACGCGATCATGAAGACTGAACTCGCGGATCATCTTCACCGGCATGATGCTGGCCCAGTTTCCGGTATGAACATGGGTAAACAGGGCAATCATCGAATCACTTTCGAGGGTCGGTGCCACCCGTGCACCAGCCTCGTTAAGGTGTTGATTGATAATCCGGCGGTTCTGCATATCAGGCGTCAGAAGACAGAGCGGAAATTCCGCTGCTTCGCGCCAGGTGATGCTCTCGCGATCTCCGATATCATCGAAATTCGAGGTCACCAGATGATAGCGTTCATAATAAAGCGGGATTGATGTCACCCGACCAAGCGGTTCATTATCAAGATAGGTAATGCCGACATCAATTTGAAGATCATCAAGCAGAGCCTGAATTTCGGTTGATGTGCGCGACAGGATCGCAAATGTCACATCGGGGTGTTTTTCGCGAAACGGCGTGGTCAGTTCCTGCACCATCGAGAGCGCGGTTGGAATAACCGCAATCTGCACCTGCCCGGTCAGACCGAACCGCATGGCGCGCATTTCATCGCGCATCGAACGGGTGCTGCCGACAATATGGCGCGCCCATTCCAGAACACGTTCACCTTCGGGTGTCAGGCCCTGATAGCGCGATCCGCGCTTGACCAAGACGACACCAAGATGGTCCTCAAGCTGGCGGAGCGCACTGGACAAAGTCGGCTGTGTGACGCCGCATTCCTCGGCGGCATGTCCAAAATGCTGCTCACGGGCGAGCACCATAAACATTTCGAGTTTATCGATCATTTTATATCCGGCATCCGGTCAGGCCGGGATGCTGTGTTTTGCTGTTGAAGTCGGCCTTCTGTCCGGCCGTTACAAGAATTGAAAACGCGCGTTCTGACGCTTGCGTGTTCCGGTTGCAGGATAACCGATTATCCCCACGGGAAAAAAGGTTATTCCTGCAACAGAACGCGGGGCCGGGCTGGATGAACAAAATCCCGACCCGGGACATGACGATGCCAATCATGCCCCCGGATGGCCAACAGACAGACATTGCCAGCCAGTCGTCGGGCGTCGATCACAGGGAGCGATGATCGACGCCCTGGGTCCTTACGCTTTGGACGTTGCTTCACGTCCGGTGGCGGTTGCACCACCTTCCTGCGTTTCCATGTAGTGCTTGTCATCAATCGGACGGACCATTTTGTTGGCGACAAGTGCAATCGCCAGCAGGGCCGCCATCGCATACATGGTGGTGTTATACAGGCTTGAGGTCGGATCAACCGTTCCTGCCGGTGCGATTTCCATCAGACGCCCGATGGTCACGGTTTTGGCAGCAACCAGCTGATCAAGCTGTTCAAGGCCTGCACCGAATTTTGCCTGGAAGGCCGCCGGATCAACCTTGGCAGCCAGATCCTTGATCGAATTGGTGACCGAGGTCTGACGCAGCTGGGTGATGGCAAGCGGACCAAGTACACCCGCCGTACTCCACGCCGTCAGAAGACGACCATGAATACCGCCGACATATTTGGTGCCGAAAATATCCGCCAGATAGGCCGGGATGGTTGCAAAACCGCCGCCATACATCGTGAAGATGATCATGGTTGCGGCATAGAACATCACCAGATAGGTGACAGCCGGATTAATACTGACCTGCTGGGCAGCGAACGGGATCGACAGATACAGAGCAATGCCCAGAATAAAGAAACAGTAATAGGTATTCTTGCGGCCGATATAATCCGACATCGACGCCCAGAAGAACCGGCCACACATGTTAAAGACCGAAATCATGAACACATAAGTCGCGGCAAAGGCCGAGTTGACCACCAGCGGCAAGGTCGTACCGAAGATTTCCGACATCATGGTTTTGGCAACGCCAATCACACCAATACCCGCCGTAACGTTAAAGCACAGCACGATCCACAACAGGTAGAATTGCGGGGTTTTCAGGGCCTGATCGATATGAACATTCTTATGCGTGATCATGCGCTTGGACGCTGCATCGGCAGTCGGTGGCGTCCACCCTGCCGGAAGCCATCCCTCGCGCGGGACACGATAGGAAAATGCTGCAATCATCATGACGATGAAATAGGCAACACCAAGGGTAAAGAAGGTCGCCGCAGCACCGGTATTGCCTGTGCCCGCAATATAAACGCCTTCCTGGATCGGAACCGGTGCAGAAGCCACCTGTGCGGCACCTGCCACAACAACCTCGACCATCTGGCCACCGACTTCGGCCATACGCTTGCCACCTTCGGTAACAAGGTTCACCGCGCTTTCCGGGCCAAGATATTCCGGCACCTTGTAAAACACCGAAAGCAGGCTTTCCTTGATCGGGGTTGCGATCATCGCACCACCGCCAAAGCCCATGATCGCCATACCGGTCGCCATGCCGCGACGATCCGGGAACCAGCGGATCAGCGTTGAAACAGGCGACACATAGCCAAGACCAAGGCCACAGCCACCAATCACCCCATATCCGAGATAGACCAGCCAGAGCTGATGGGTGGCAATACCAAGTCCACCGACGATAAACCCGCCGCCCCAGCAGAAGGCAGCAACAACACCCACCATACGCGGGCCGACTTCTTCAAGCCATTTGCCGCCAAAGGCAGCCGCAAGGCCAAGAAACACAATGGCGACAGAGAAAATCCAGACGACGGACTGCAAGCCCCAGTCACCCGAGCTTGCAGCGACCACGCCAAATTCCTTGATCAATGGCGGGTTGAAGATGCTCCAGGCATAGACAGACCCGATGCAAAGATGAATGGCAATGGATGCTGGCGGCACCTTCCAGCGGTTAAAATCGTCACCCGCGACGATGTGCTCTTTCTTTAGGTTATCAAACATGACGTTGTTTCCTCCCGGCATTATGATTTTTCTTGCCTTGCCCACCCCCGGTTGAAGGCATTGTGCAGGGCAACCACGGTTGAACCCGGAATTCTCAACGTCGCAATCAGCGTGCCATCAGCCAGAAATCCTGATATTCTGCCGATCAAAGACAGATAAACGTCATATTGCAGCGCACGCGCATGGACAAAATGTCCAACTCACGATACGCGGAAAAGTAGCAATCAGACAAAATGTCCACTCGCAGCTGCAGCAATTTCAATGCAAAGACCCAAGGCGTGTGCTGTAAGCGGACGAAGACCTGACGCCGCTTTCAATGCAGGAAAATCGCGCGATCCAAACGTCTTCATTCACGGCTGAACAGTCGGGAGATCACGGCCAGGGAAAGAAATGCCATCAACCGGACAATATCCTGTGCAATTGAGAAATCGTGCTGCGACAACCCTTGTCATTTCGCATTGCGCGTTATTAAGAAAGGGCCATGAGCCTGTTCCCATCCCCTTGCCCGCGAAGGACACAGATGAGCGAAATCATCACCGACAGACTGATCATCAGACGCTTTGCTGAAACCGATGCAGCAGAACTGTTCGACTACATTTCGAACCCACGCGTAAACTGCTTTATGGATGACAAAGTCACAACGCTGGAAGAGGCAAAGGTCAAGGCCCGGAAACGTGCAGGGGATAAGATGTGTCTTGCTGTATGCCTGAAAGACACAGGAGCCTTAATTGGTGAGCTGTTGCTTCATCAAGATGATCGCGACACCTATTCCGTGGCATGGAACTTCAACGAAAAGGTTGAAGGTAAGGGGTATGCCAGTGAAAGCGCACGCGCCTTGTTTGACCATTTGTTTATCCAGCTCGACGCAAGACGGCTCTATGCCTATGTCGAGGACAACAATTTCAAGTCGCAGAAGCTTTGCGAAAAACTTGGTATGCGCAAAGAGGGTTGTTTTGTGGAGTTTATTTCGTTTGTCAACAATCCGGACGGCACGCCCAGATACGAGAATACTTTCCAGTATGCCATCCTGAAGAAGGAATGGCTGCACAAAGACACCTGAAAAAACCAAACAAATTAATGGATCCTGCCCCAAAAGCCTTTTCGGGTTAGGTTGTTGCGGCTCTAGTCTGCCTCCGGCAACCAGATGGTAAATATCGTGCCCTTGCCCGGTTCACTTTCGACAGCAAGAGTGCCGCCTTGCCGGTCAATCAGGGTCTTGGTGATCGACAATCCCAGCCCGGTGCCTTCGCGGCGTTTGGTCGTATAGAACGGATCAAAGATGCGATTGAGAATGTCGGGCTCCATGCCGATACCGGTATCGCGCACCGTCATCAGGATACCGGGCCGACCATTCCGGTCTGCATCCTCGTCAATCAGGGTCAAAGTGCCGCGATCTGGCATCGCATGCAGGGCATTGACCATCAGGTTTACCAGTACCTGTTGCAGTTCCGTGCGGTTCATCAGGACCAGCCGGTTTGATTTATGTTCACGGATAACATCAATCTCGGCCCGGCTCAGCAGATGGGCGACAAGCGGCATGCAATCCTCGATCACCTCGCCGACACTATGGCGTTCGACGTAACCTGCATATTCTTCGGGTTTGGCGAACTGCAAAAGCTTGGTGACAATCAGATTGATGCGATTGACCTGTTCATCAATCAGGCGGAATTCGGTATCGGCCAGACGGGTGTGATCGCCCAAAAGATCGCGCAACACATCAAGATTGCCCTGAAGAACCGCCACCGGATTGTTGATTTCATGCGCGACACCGGCGGTAATTTCGCCAATGGCCGCGAGCTTTTCGGACATGATCAGCTGTTTGGTGGTTTCTTCGAGTGCGCGGTTTGCTTCGCGCAGTTCACTGGTGCGTTCATCAACGCGCGCATTCAATTCGTCATTCCAGGCGCGCAGGCGCTTGTCCCTTTCCTGCACCTGATCAAGCAGATCATCAAGATGATCTGCCACCAGCGAAATTTCATCCTGTATCTGTGTCAGATTGGTACGGGCGGAAAGATCACCGCTTTCGACCTGTCCGATGGTGTTGGCCATGCGTTCAAGCGGTTTGAAAATACCCCGCGCCCAGCGCAGGAAAATTGGAACAGAAAGGGCGGCAACAAACAGAAACGCCCCGATCAGGATCAAAAGGCTTTCATATTTTGTCCGGGCGAAGGGGGTTTCAAGGAAGCCGACATAAAGCATCCCTACCCGTTTACCATAGCTGTCCTTGATCGGCTCATAAGCCGAAATGTACCAGTCATTGACCACAAAGGCCCGATCCAGCCAGACCTTGCCGTCTTCAAGAACGGTCTTGCGCACGATGCCTGAAACACGCGTCCCCAAAGCGCGACGATCGGCAAACAGACGAACATTGGTACTGACCCGCACATCATCAAGAAACAGGGTTGCCGTGCCCTGACTGCCTTCGGGAAGGCTGCTTTGGCGATAGACAAGATCGTTGATCGTATCAATAAAGCCCAAATTCTGGTTGAGCAAAATACCGCCAACAAGGGCGGCCGTTCTTCCCGACGGCAATTCCACCGGACTTGCCGAATGCACGACCATGCCACGCGTTTCCGCATCACGTGCCGTTGGTACGGCATTGGGCGTTTCAATCAGGTCAAGTCGGGCCCGTGCCGCAAGATCGGGCGAGATTGCCGCAAGGTCGGTATTGCTGAAGATATCCACGCTGGTTGAAGAGTTCCCGGCAAACGCACTGGCAATCACCGGCCAGTCACCAGCCTTGTCACGACCTTCGACCAGATACAGAAAATCAAGCCCCATGGCCTGCTGACGCTGGGCGAGCAATCCACCCACAGTACCGGGATCACCATCATTCAGGACATTGCGAAACGCCACCGATTGACCAAGAGCTGCGATCTGTTCACCGGTATTTTCAAGAATATGGGCAAAATATTGATGGGCAATTGTCAGATCGCCACTGACCTTTGACGTCAGCAGCGCATCAAACTTGGAATTCCAGCGCACCATCATCACGCCCAGCAACAGAGGCAGGATCACAAGTGTTGGCAAAAGTGCAATTGCCAACAACTTGAACCGGACAGATCGTGTGCGTTTGGGCCGTTCGGCGCGAATGCGCGAAAACAGCTTCATTCCTGTTCCCAGCTTGCGCATTTGCGATCAATGGTTTTACGCGATACCCCCAGACGACGGGCAGCTTCGTTACGATTGCCACCGGTTTTATGAAGCATCGCCAGAATGTGGCGACGTTCCATTTCATCAAGCGTTTCATCGCCTTCGATCTGTGCGCCGTGGTCGGCCTTTTCATCACGGAACTCATCGGGGAAACGTCCAAGGATCAATGTGCGTTCGATCAGGTTGCGCAATTCACGGACATTGCCCGGCCAGTCATACCGCGTCAGTCCGGCGCGCACGGCCCCGTCAATCGGGACCTGACGGACGCCAAGCTGTTTGGACAGCTTGGTCATGAAAAGTTCTGCGAGTTCGAGCACATCATCGCCGCGCGCATGCAAGGGCGGCATTTCAATATGCATGACATTGATGCGGTAAAACAGATCGGCCCGGAACCGTCCGGCTTCGACTTCGGCTTCAAGATCGGCGTTGGTGGCAAAGATAAAGCGCAGATCGACAGGCGCTTCGCGCTCTGATCCGACGGGGCGTATACGGCGGCTTTCGATGGCACGCAGAAGCTTGCTTTGGGTCGCGAGCGACAATTCACCGACTTCATCAAGGAACAATGTTCCGCCCTGTGCATGCATGAAAAGCCCATCACGTGCAGCCTGCGCGCCGGTAAAGGCTCCTTTGACATGCCCAAACAGCTCCGCTTCGATCATCTCGGATGGAATGGCGGCACAGTTAATCGGAACGAACGGCTTTTGCGAGCGGTCAGACAGGGAATGCAGCGAACGGGCGGTGACTTCCTTGCCCGTCCCGCTTTGCCCGGAAATCAGGATCGAGGTCGGCAGGGGGGCCACCCGCGCAATGGTTTCACGGATTTCCTGAATTTGCGGGGAATAGCCGATCAGCTTGTCACGCAGCAATACATGGTCGGAGGTCGCGCGCAACTCATGGCGCAAGACATGGTTTTCACGCCGCAAGCGCATCCGGTCCAGACAGCGCGCCACCGCGTTCAAAATCTGGTTTGAGCGGAATGGTTTAAGGACAAAATCCACTGCCCCGGCCCGAAGCGCCTTGATCGCGGTATCAAGATCGGCATAGGCCGTCATCAGGATGGCATCGGAAAAAAAGCCGATCTCGCGCTGTTCGGTCAGCCATTCGACCCCGCTTTTGCCCGGCATGATGTTATCAAGGATCACCACATCAAAATGATGTTGATCCAGAAGTGCTGTGGCTTCTTCGCAATCGGCGGCCTCTTCGACCCGCTTGGCGCGCGGGCCAAGGGTACGGACCAGAAAGTTGCGCATGCCCGGTTCGTCATCGACGATCAGGATCGATGCCTTTTCAAGCCAGGGACCGAATTCCGGCCCCGGCCCGCTAAATGCCGTGTCATTGCCAACGGTGGGCGCAGCCCCATCGGACGCACCCAAAACGGTCGATCTCATGATGTTCCTCCGGAGAAGCTTATTTATTATTTTTTAAAAGCTTAGATCAGCGGAGGGAGAAAAGCAAAACCGTTGGTCATATAAACGCAGATCATTGCCGATCACTCTATGCAAAGAGCCCTGCAAACAGCAAAGGACAGCTTGATGCTGCCCTTTGTGAAAACGATATCCTAAATGACCGGTCAGTTCGGGATAACCGCCGTACCCTCAATCTCAAGCAATGCTTCGTCTTCGACAAGGGCGCTGACAACGACCATGGTCATTGCCGGGAAGTTCTTGCCCAAAACTTCGCGGTAAGCCCGGCCGACTTCGCGCTGTTTGGCGAGATATTCCTGTTTGTCGGTGACATACCAGGTCAGACGCGTCAGATGTTCGGGCTTGCCGCCAGCAGCTTCGAGAACAGCGGCGATGTTCTTAAGCGCCTGTTCCATCTGTCCGACAAAATCCTTGGCAACGAAGACCTGATCTTCGTTCCAGCCAATTTGTCCGCCGATATACAAAGTCGCACCTTGTGCAAGGACGCCGTTTGCATATCCCTTGGGCTCTTTCCATCCGTCTGGCTGAACGATTTTATGCATTGTTTTCTACCACTTGATTGATTTCTTTTTCGATTTTGGCACGCAAATCATCTGGCCATGCCACTGACTTTCCGGCCCCTTTTTTCGTAAAGACCAGTGTTACCGTTGTTTTCAGGCGTTGCTCGTCACCTGCGAAAGCTGCGATTTCCAGCTCAAGGCTTGATCGTCCGATCCGCATCGGTTCCAGACGAAATTCCAGTTGATCACCCAGCATGCTTGGCGCCGTAAAAGCGATGGTAAGCCCCGCTGTCGGAACGGCCGCCTGCATCGGGCCATGCATGGTTGGAAAGCCGCATCCGATAACGGCGTCAAACCATTCCTCGACCGTCGCATTCACCATTTCGAAATAGCGCGGATAAAAGACAATCCCCGCCGGATCGCAATGTTGAAACAGGACTTTCTGCTGATAGGTGAAAACAGCCATATCAGACCCCCAGATACCGGTCGGCGAGC
The DNA here is from genome assembly GCF_003326795.1 of Thalassospira profundimaris. Lineage (GTDB taxonomy): Bacteria > Pseudomonadota > Alphaproteobacteria > Rhodospirillales > Thalassospiraceae > Thalassospira > Thalassospira profundimaris_C. Next base: position 58,629 of record NZ_JPWI01000018.1, read on the forward strand.
TCGTCGGTCAGTTCGTTCACGGCACCAGTCCATGCCGTAACGCCCTTTTCCACGACGACATAGCGATCCGCGACACCAGAAAGTTCCTTAAGCGATTTATCAACCACAAGGATGGTGAGACCGGATTGCTTAAGCTGATTGATCGCAGCCCAGATTTCCTGACGCACCACCGGTGCCAACCCTTCGGTTGCTTCATCAAGGATCAGCAAACGCGGATTGGTCATAAGCGCGCGTCCAATGGCAAGCATCTGTTGCTCACCGCCCGAAAGGGTCATGGCCTTTTGATCGCGGCGCTCGGCAAGACGTGGGAAAAGTCCGGCAACTCGGTCAAAATCCCATTCACCCGGACGAGCCGCAGCAATCAGGTTTTCCATAACGCTCAGGCGCGCAAAACACCGGCGCCCTTCAGGCACCAGCCCAAGACCAAGACGGGCCGCCTTGTGCGATGGCATCCTTGCCAGATCCTGACCGGCAAAGCGGATCAAACCATCACGATGTTCCATCATGCGACAGATGGTCTTGATCGTGGTGGTTTTTCCCATGCCGTTGCGGCCCATCAGTGCGACGGCCTCGCCCTCATTCAGCGACAGATCGATGCCAAACAAGGCCTGCGATGCACCGTAAAAAGCAGTCACGCCACTAAGTTCGAGAAGTGCGGTCATATCAGGCTTCCTCCCCGAGATAGGCACGTTTGACGTCTTCGTTGCCCCGGATTTCGTCGACTGTGCCAGTCGCGATGATCCGGCCATAAACCAGAACCGAAATCCGGTCAGCGAGTGCAAAGACCGCATCCATGTCATGTTCGACCAGAAGGATCGGGGCCTGCGCGCGCAGACTGTCAAGGAAACCGGTCAGTCGTTTGGAGCCCTCTGGCCCCATGCCTGCCATCGGCTCATCCAGAAGGAACGCCTTGGGTTCAAGGGCAAGGGCAACCGCCATTTCAAGCTGGCGACGTTCGCCATGCGAAATATCAGCCGCACGCATCTGTGCACGGTTGGCAAGACCAACACGTTCAAGCTGTGCCATGGCCGGTTCGACCAGCGACTTGTCACCGAGAACCGGACGGAAAAAACGAAATACCTTTCCACTGACCGACTGACGCGCCAGCATCACATTTTGCAGCACCGAGAATTCCGGCATCAGTGATGACACCTGAAACGTTCTGGCCAGTCCCATGCGCGACCGCGCAACCGCATCAAGTTCATTGATCTGCTGACCATTGAAATGAATATCGCCACTATCGGATTTGATCTCGCCTGCGATCTGTTTGATCAGGGTCGATTTCCCCGCCCCGTTCGGGCCGATCAGGGCATGGATTTCACCTGGGCGCAGATCAAGGGTCACGTCGTCACTGGCAAGCAGCGATCCGAATTGCTTGGTGATATGTGAAAGCGACAGAATGGCATCAGGCATGTTTACGCTCCCCGGCCAGAACACCGACCAAACCGCCGCGGGCAAACAGCACCACGATCAGCAACAACACACCAAGCGGCAGCTGCCAGAATTCCCAGACACTGCCAAGAAGATGTTCAAGGATGATATAAAGTGCCGCACCGGCCAGCGGACCGAACAACCGTCCGACCCCGCCCAGAATGACAAAGATCATGATCTCGCCAGACATATGCCAGGACAGCATGGTCGGGCTGACAAAGCGGTTGAGATCCGCATAAAGCGCCCCGGCAAGGGCGGTGATCATCGCCGAAATCACAAAGGCAACCAGACGAATGCGGAACGGTGCGATCCCGACGGCAGTCATGCGTTGCGGGTTCTGACGCGCGCCCTGAAGGGCAAGACCAAAGCGTGAGCGGATCAGTATGGCCGAGAACAGCATCACAATGCCAAGCATCACCGCACAAAGCGCAAAGAAACTGATCGGATCAAGGGTATTGAGCCCCGGGAAGCCATTGCGGACATAGATCGACAATCCGTCTTCCCCGCCATAAGCCGGCCAGGAAATGGCGAAGTAATAGATCATCTGTGCAAAGGCCAGCGTGATCATGATGAAATAGACACCACTGGTCCGAAGCGTAATCGCCCCGATGGCCAGCGCGACAAGTGCCGAAACGATCAGTGCCACAATCCAGATGACAATCATCTGGGTGGTGCCTTCGATCAGGAACGGGCTTTCCATGATCGGTTCATAGTTCAGCGCATGGCTGGCAAGAATGCCGGCAGCATAACCACCAATGCCGAAGAATGCGGCATGACCAAAGGACACAAGTCCGCCAAAACCAAGAACAAGGTTAAGGCCGACACCGGCCATTGCGAAAATCGCAACCTTGGTCGCAAGGGTAATGATGAAAGGTTCATTCATCCCCATCGCAATGACCGGCACGGCCACAAAGGCGACGGCAAGAATAGTGTTAATAAGAGTTTCGCGGTTCATGGTCATATCAGGCTTCCGTCCCGAACAAACCGCTTGGACGCAGGAACAGAACCAGCGCCATCACGATATAAATCAACATGGATGCAAGTGCCGACCCGATGGCGGTCGCACTGGACGGATCAAGGAAGGTCGCAAAGGCGTGCGGCAGAAGGAAACGTCCCATCGTGTCGGTAAACCCGACCAGAAGCGATCCGATAAGCGCGCCCTTGATCGAGCCGATCCCGCCAATCACGATGACAACGAAGGCCAGAATAAGAACCGGCTCGCCCATGCCAACCTGAACAGACTGGGTGGTGCCGACAAAGGCACCGGCAAGCCCGGCTAGCGCTGCACCAAGAGCAAACACCACCGTATAAAGCCGGTCGATATTCACACCAAGGGCCGCGATCATGCCACGGTCGGCTTCACCCGCGCGGATGCGCACGCCAAGGCGGGTCTTGCCAATCAAAAGGAACAGACCCACCGCAACCAGAAGCCCGGCAATAATGATCGCCAACCGGAAAATCGGATATTCAAGCGCGCCGGGCAGAATGACCGTTCCCGTCAAAATATCGGGAACGCTCAGGAAAAGCGGGAAGGAACCGAAAATCCAGCGGGTGCCTTCTGAAAAAACCAAAATAAGGGCAAAAGTCGCCAGAACCTGATCAAGGTGATCACGGTTATACAAGCGGCGAATAATAAACATCTCGACCAGCACACCGGCAAGGGCAGCAGCCATCAGGCTGGCAACAAGACCAAGCCAGAATGAACCGGTCCAGGCCGCAACAGCAGCACAGGCAAATGCACCGACCATATAGAGCGAGCCGTGGGCAAGGTTAATAAGGCCCATCACACCGAAAACAAGCGTCAGTCCGGATGCCATCAGAAACAACATCAATCCCGACTGAAGGCTGTTTAACAGCTGCTCCAGGAAAAGAGAGAACATTATTGGAAACTCCGTCACAAGGTGGTCGGGGGCCGATCTCATTGACCGCAACCGGCCCCCACCGTCTTGTCAGCGCGTGATTACATCGAGCATTCCGATGCATAGGCATCGGCATGGTCAGAAAGCGCAATACCAACGATCTTGTTGGTCAGAACGTCGCCTTCTTTAACGACTTCACGAACATAGATGTCCTGAATCGGGTGCTGGTTCGGACCAAAGACGAACTTGCCACGAACCGAGTTGAAGTCAGCAGCACGCAGCGCGTCACGGAAAGCTTCCTTGTCGGAAATGCTTGCCTTGCCCATTGCCGACAGCAAAAGGTTGGCAGTGTCAAAGCCATAGGACGCATAAAGCGACGGCAGACGACCATATTCAGCCTGGAAGGTTTCAACGAATGCCTTGTTGGTGGGATTGTCGATGTCTTTCGACCAGTTCGAGGTGTTCTTGAAACCGATTGCTTCGTCGCCAACCGCACCAAGGATGCCCTGATCCATCGAGAATGCCGGACCGATCAGCGGAATATCAACACCGGACTGTGCATACTGTTTCATGAACGCGATGCCCATGCCGCCCGGCAGGAAGAAGAAGACGCTGTCTGCACCCGATGCGCGGATCTGTGCGATTTCAGCAGCATAGTCGGTCTGGCCAAGCTTGGTATAAACTTCTTCGGCGATGTCACCCATGAAGAAACGTTTGAAACCGGCAAGGGAATCTTTGCCCGCCGGATAGTTCGGCGCAAGAATGAAGGCCTTTTCATAACCGGCACTCGACGCATAACCGCCGGCGGCTTCATGCAGGTTATCGTTCTGATAGGAGACGCTGAAATAGTTTGCGTTGCAGCCCTTGCCCGCCAGCTGCGACGGTGCGGCGTTAACCGACAGATACAGCTTTTCCTGTGCAACAGCGGACGGAACAACCGCCATCGCAAGGTTCGACCAGATAATACCGGTCAGAACATCAACCTTTTCCTGCTGGATCATTTTATCAGCCAGCTGAACAGCAACGTCCGGCTTGCGCTGATCATCTTCGATCACGACCGAGAGTTCCGGATTGTTGGCCTGTTTGACAGCCAGCATGAAGCCGTCACGTGCATCAATACCAAGACCGGCACCACCGCCCGAAAGCGTGGTGATCATACCGACCTTTACCGGATCAGCCTGCGCTGTACCGGCCACAAGCAAAGCAGCAACAGCTGCAATGGTTGTCTTCATACCCTTCATTTAAGCCTCCGTGTTAATACATTCAGTTTTTTAGCAACACGTTGATCCCACGACATTTATGTCTTTTTGCGTCGTGGTTCTTGTGAACCTGATGCCTGCCCCTGATTTTGCAGTATTTGCATCGGGTCCGTCCATCCTCAAAGCGTGGTTCTTACTCGCCAGAGTTCCGGAAACAGTTCAACTTCCAGCATTTTCTTGAGGTAACTGACCCCACCCGTTCCACCGGTCCCGCGTTTAAAGCCAATCACGCGTTCGACCGTGGTCACGTGGTTAAAGCGCCACCGCCGGAAGTAATCTTCGAAATCGACCAGCTTTTCAGCCAGTTCATAAAGCGACCAGTGTTTCGCCGGGTCGCTGTAAACCTTGTGCCAGGCAGCAATCACTGCATCGTCCGGAATATAGGGTGCCGATACATCGCGGTTCAGGATGTGATCGGGAAGCTCAATTCCCTCGGCCGCGACAAGGTTGAGGGCCTCGTCATACAGACTGGGTGTTGCCAGTTCGGTCTTGAGCATTTCCAGAATGTCTTCACGATGCGCATGTGGACGCAACATCGCGTGATTGCGATTGCCCAGGATGAATTCGATCTGGCGATACTGATAGGACTGGAACCCGGATGACGGGCCAAGCGCATCACGAAATGTCGTGTAATCGCTTGGCGTCATCGTGCGCAAAACATCCCATGCATTATTGAGCTGTTCGAAAATACGTGAAACACGCGCAAGCATCTTGAAGGCCGGGCGCAGATCGCCCCCCCGGATGGCGTTGCGGGCCGCACCGATTTCGCGGATCGCAAGCTTCATCCACAATTCGGACGTCTGATGCTGAATGATGAACAGCAATTCATCATGGGCGTCAGAGTGCGGATGCTGGGCCGTCAGGATCGCATCAAGTGACAGATAATCGCCATAAGACATCTGATCGGAGAAATCCGTCCGGGCACCTTCGGTACTGGGATCATAAGGTTTGGTTGGCTTTGCCATGATCAGGTCACCGCATTGCGTTTATGAAATTCCGGCTTGTCCCAAGCCTTTGCTTCCATGATTTCGGCAAGGATTTTGACCGCACCATCGACATCTGCATTGTCGATATAAAGCGGGGTAAAGCCAAAACGGATGACGTCAGGTGCTCTGAAATCACCAATCACACCGCGCGCAATCAGGGCCTGCATCACCGCATAGCCCTGATCGAACTTGAACGACACCTGTGATCCACGGCGTTCCGCATCACGCGGGCTTGCCAGTTCAAGCATCGGACAGGATGCCTCGACACCTGCGATGAACTGTTCGCAAAGCTCGATGCTGCGCGCACGGATATCGGACATTTCAATACCGTCCCACGCCTTCATTGCTTCTTCGAGAACGGTCATCTGGATCACGGGCGGTGTGCCAACACGCATGCGCGACACGTCCGGTGCCGGGGTGTAGTCCGGATCAAAGGCAAAAGGTGCGGCATGGCCAAGCCAGCCTGAAAGTGCCGGGCGCGCAACCTTGGCATGATCCGGGCGGACATAGATAAAGGCCGGTGCACCGGGGCCACCATTCAGATATTTGTAAGTGCAACCCACCGCGAAATCTGCATTGCAACCGGCCAGATCAACCGGAACCGCACCCGCCGAATGGGCCAGATCCCAGATCACCAATGCACCAGCCGCATGCGCCAGTTCGGTGATGCGTTTCATGTCATGCATGCGGCCCGTGCGGTAATCCACCTGGGTCAACATCAACACTGCCAGATCTTCATTGATCAAGCTTTCGACATCTTCGGGGTTTGGCGTTTTAAGGACATGGCCCTTATCAAGACTTTTGATCAGGCCATCCGCCATATAAAGATCGGTCGGGAAATTGCCGTTGTCCGAAACAACAACCTTGCGATCCGGGCGCATTTCAAGCGCACTTGCCAGCGCCTGATAAACCTTGATCGACAGGGTGTCGCCCATCACCACCGTACCGGGTGCCGCCCCGATCAAACGGGCGACAAGATTGCCGACACGTTCGGGTTGCTCCATCCATTTGGCTTCGTTCCAGCCCCGGATAAGCATTTCCCCCCATTCCTTTTCAATCATCTCCTTGGCACGGTTAGCCGCCGTTTTCGGCAGCATGCCAAGCGAGTTCCCGTCAAGGTAAATGATACCTTCGGGAATATGGAACAGGGATTTGGTGGCGGCAAAGTCGGTCATGCAGACATTTCCTGTTTAAGTCTGAAGCGCTGGATTTTTCCAGTCGCGGTTTTGGGCAATGTCTCGATAAAGACAACGGAGCGCGGGTATTTGAACGGCGCGATCGTCGCTTTTACATGATCCTGAAGCTGTTTGGCCATCTCGGGTGTCGGGTGGAAACCATCCGCCAGCACGATATGGGCCTGAACGATGGTGCCACGATCTTCGTCAGGGGCACCGATCACCGCGCATTCGGCCACCGCTTCATGGGATAGCAAGGCGGATTCGACCTCTGGTCCGGCAATGTTATAGCCCGACGAGACGATCATATCGTCATTGCGTGCGGCAAAATGGTAGTAGCCATTTTCATCAACAAAGAATGCATCCCCGGTCAGGTTCCAGCCATCGCGCACATAGACCGCCTGACGAACATCATCAAGGTAACGACAGCCCGTCGGGCCCCGCACCGCAAGACGGCCAACCGTGCCTACCGGTACTTCGTTCATGTCATGATCAACGATCTTGGCTTCGTACCCGTGCACCGGACGGCCGGTACAGGCCGGGTGGCTGTCGCCAAAACGGTTGGAGATAAAGATATGGAGCATCTCGGTCGCGCCAATACCATCAAGCATCGGTTTGCCGGTTTTGGCCATCCATGCCTCATACACCGGGGCTGGAAGGGTTTCACCGGCAGAAACAGCCGCGCGCAGCGATGACAGATCAGCACCGTCTTCCATGGCCGAAAGCATCACACGATAAGCCGTCGGCGCGGTAAAACAGACCGTTGCCTTATAGGTTTCAATGATTTCGATCATGTTGGGCGGGGATGCTTTTTCAAGCAGCGTCGCTGTTGCCCCGAAACGCAGCGGGAAGATCGCAAGACCACCAAGCCCGAAGGTAAAGGCAAGCGGCGGGGAGCCGACAAATACGTCGTCTGGCGTAACGTTCAGGACTTCCTTGGCATAACCATCGGCAATGATCAGAAGATCACGGTGAAAATGCATGGTGGCCTTGGGGCTTCCGGTGGTGCCCGATGTAAAGCCAAGCAGTGCAACATCATCACGCCCGGTTTTGACCGCCTCGAATTTGACCGATTTGGTCAGGGCAATGCGATCAAGTTCGGCATCATGGTTGGCGGTCCCATCAAAACCGATGACCTTTTTCAAGAACTTGCTGTCCTTCGCACAGGCAACCAGTTCATCCATCAGACGGGTATCGCAAAGGGCAAATTCGATTTCGGCCTTGTCAACGATCTGGCCCAGTTCACCCGCACGCAGCATCGGCATGGTATTGACCACAACCGCACCGGCCTTGGTCGCAGCCAACCAGCAGGCCACCATTGCCGGATTATTGGCCGAACGGATCAGAACGCGATTACCCGGCTTGATGCCATAATCTTCGACCAGCGCATGGGCAATACGGTTGGTCCAGTCAGCCAGTTCCTTGTAGGTTCGCTGGCGACCATTTCCGATCAGGGCGGTATTATCCCCGAAACCCTGTTCGACCATTTTGTCGGTCAGCTCAACACCGGCATTCAGATATTCAGGATAGTCGAACCCATCCAGATTGATTTCCGGCCATTCATTGAGCGGCGGGAGCTTGTCCCGTGTGAAGCTATCGGTATGTGCGGTTGGTCCGAGCATTGTGAAGTCCCTGATACAGCCATTATTGCGCCAGCGTTTGCCGTGCGATGATTATTTTCTGGACGTCAGACGCGCCTTCATAAATGCGAAGGGCGCGAATTTCCCGGTATAGCGATTCAACGATGTGGCCGCTGCGCACACCATCGCCGCCATGAATTTGCACCGCCTTATCAATGACGGTTTGTGCATGATCGGTTGAATAAAGTTTTGCCATCGCGGCTTCGCGACTGACGCGCGCAGCCCCGCTGTCTTTGAGCCATGCGGCGCGATAGACCAGAAGTGCGCTGGCATCTATATCAAGTGCCATATCCGCCACATGCCCTTGCACCATCTGAAGATCAAATAACGGTGCACCAAACAGTTCGCGTTCCTGAACACGCTTGATGGTTTCATCAAGGGCACGACGGGCAAAGCCAAGGGCAGCTGCCGCCACGGTCGAACGGAAGACATCAAGAACCGACATGGCAATCTTGAAACCGTCCCCACCCTTGCCAATCAGGCTTGAAGCCGGAATACGGCAATCAGTGAATTTCAGGCGCGCAAGCGGGTGCGGGGCAATGGTGTGCAGACGTTCGGCAATCTCGAACCCTGGAATATTGGCCGGGATCACAAATGCCGAAAGCCCCTTTGCACCGGGTGCTTCGCCGGTCCGCGCAAACACGCAATAGAAATCGGCTATGCCGCCATTGGAGATCCAGGTTTTCTCACCATTCAGGACAAACGCGTCGCCATCGCGCTTTGCATCAAGCGCGATATTGGCAACATCCGATCCTGATTGCGGTTCGGTCAGGGCGAAGGCAGCGATCCCTTTGCCGGTACGTACTTTTGGAAGCCACTCCCCCCGGGTGGCATCAGAACCGAACAAAGAGATCGCGCCACTCCCCAGCCCCTGCATTGCAAATGCAAAGTCGGCCAGCCCGTCATAGCGCGCAAGTGTCTCGCGGATCAGGCAAAGTGATCTGACATCCAATTTTGAATTCGGATCGGTATGATCAATCGCGGCATGGCGAAGCCACGCACCGTCGGCCAGACGCGCGACGAGATCGCGGCATGCTGCATCGACGTCACTGTGATCAATATTGTTCAGAGTGGCGCTTGCCCATGCATCAAGACGGGTCGCCAGTTCACGGTGACGATCTTCGAAAAACGGCCAGTCAAGGTAGGATGTATCCGCCATCAGTTACCCTCAAACACCGGTTTTTCCTTGGCGACAAAGGCCTTGTAGGCACGATTGAAGTCCTCGGTCTGCATGCAGATGGCCTGCGCCTGAGCTTCGGCCTCGATGGCCTGTTCAATCGACATGTTCCATTCCTGGGCCAGCATGGTTTTGGTCATCATGTGACCGAAATTCGGGCCTTGGGAAATGCGGGTTGCAAGCGCAATTGCTTCGGCCTCAAGAATATCAGCCTCGACCAGACGGTTATAGAAGCCCCAGCGTTCACCTTCCTCGGCTGACATCGAACGGCCGGTATAAAGAAGTTCGGCCGCCCGACCCTGACCGATGATACGTGGCAGGATTGCACATGCGCCCATGTCACAACCGGCAAGACCAACACGGGTAAACAGGAACGCGGTTTTGGAAGCAGACGTTGCCAGACGAAGGTCGGATGCCATGGCAATGATTGCCCCCGCACCCACACAAACGCCATCCACCGCCGCAATCACCGGCTTGCCACAGCCAATGATCGCCTTAACCAGATCACCGGTCATGCGGGTGAATTCCAGAAGTCCCTTCATGTCCTTGTCGATCAGCGGACCGATAATGTCATGCACATCCCCGCCAGAGCAGAAATTGCCACCGTTCGATCCGAACACCACGGCCTTGATATCATCGGCATAAACCAGATCGCGGAAGGTATCGCGAAGCTCGGCATAGCTCTCAAAGGTCAGCGGATTTTTACGATCCGGGCGATCCAGTGAAATGACCGCAACGTCCCCCTCCATCCGCCAATTGAAATGGGTCGGCTTGATGTTGGCCATCTTAGTCATGGTGGGGCGCCTCGTTATGGTGGGAGATGGTGCGAAGAATTCGAATAAGGGCATCGGCATCCGATGACGAAAGATCGGAAAACAGATCAGATACCCAGCTTTCATGAACCAGTGCGCGCTCGGCGAAATCCTTTTCGCCCGCTTCGGTCAGGCGCACGATGGATGCGCGTCGATCATTTTCAACCGGCAAACGGACAACCAGTCCTTCGGCGACCAGTCGATCAACGATGCCCGTGACATTGCCGTTTGACACCATCAGCGATTTGGAAAGTTCGCTCATGCGCATGCCGTCGCGTTCGCGATAAAGGGCCGCAAGAACGTCGAAACGCGGCAGGGTCGATCCGAACTCGACGCGCATTTTTTCGCGAAGTTCGCCTTCGATCTTGCGCGATACTTTCAGGATCTGAAGCCATGCCCGCAGGCGTGCCTTGGAAAGATCGGACGTTTCATTTCCGCCCTGTCCGGCAAGGCCCTGGGAATTATCCATGTTCATGCTTCTCCTCCCGACACGGAAATTGTCTGGCCGGTGATTGATCGCGCATTGGCACTGCACAGCCACATGACGGTATTTGCGACTTCGTCTGGCTGGATAAAGCGGTTCTGCGGATTGATTTTTGCAAGACTTGCGCGTGCCTGATCATGGCTCATGCCGGTTTTTGCAACGATATTTTCCACCGACTTTTCAAGCATCGGTGTTTCCATAAAGCCCGGGCAAACCGCATTGACTGTGATCGGACTGTTGGCGAGTTCAACCGCCATGCCCTTGATCAGCCCGACAACGCCGTGTTTCGCCGCGCAGTAAGCGGTGACATAGGCATAACCCTTAAGACCGGCTGTGGACGCAATCGAAATCAAGCGGCCCGGCTTGGTCTTGTCCATTACAGCCAGTCCTTCGCGGAAGGTCAGGAAAGTACCGGTCAGATTGACATCAATTGTCCGTCGCCACAGATCGACCGACGTTTTACCAATCGGTGCGCTTTCGGCCATACCGGCATTGGCAATCACCAGATCAGGTGCGCCGATGGTATTCACCATGGTGGCAAACATGTTGCGCACCGATGCTTCATCGGTCACATCGGCGGCAATTGCCGTGATATTTTCATGATGGGCGACCGCGTCAAGTACATCGACCCGACGGCCAGACACAGCAACCTTGACCCCGGCATCGGCCAGCATTCGGGCCATGACGGCCCCGACACCCGACCCGCCGCCGGTAATCAATGCACGCTGAATGGCAAGATCACCCATCACGACTTACACCTTTCCGGTCATGACATCGGCACGCTCAGCCAAACGCCACATCTGGTCACGTCCGGCATAATAGGGAGCTGGCCAGTTTTCGGTGCGATTGCCAAGATTGGCCGCCTGATGCAGCGTCCAATATGGATCAGCCAGATGCGGACGAGCCAGACAGACAAGGTCCGCACGTCCTGCCATCAGGATCGAATTGACGTGATCGGGTTCGTAAATATTGCCAACCGCCATGGTCGCCATTTTGGCTTCGTTGCGGATACGGTCCGAGAACGGAGTCTGGAACATGCGACCATAGATCGGACGGGCATCTTTGGTTGTCTGACCCGCAGAAACATCACAGATATCAACGTCATTGGCCTGAAGGATACGGGCGATTTCAACAGCCTCTTCTGGTGTTACGCCAGCATCACCAACCCAGTCATTGGCCGAAATACGTACCGACATCGGCTTGTTGGCAGGCCATGCCGCACGAACGGCATTAATGACTTCAAGCGGGTAACGCATCCGGTTTTCAAGCGATCCGCCATATTCATCAGCGCGGCTATTGCTGACCGGACTGATGAAGGATGACAGAAGATACCCATGGGCGGCATGAACCTCGATCATGTCAAATCCGGCACGATCCGCCATCCTGGTCGATGCGACGAACTGATCACGAACCAAATCCATGTCTTCGCGCGTCATGGCCTTGGGCACCGCATTGCGGTCCGACCAGGCGATGGCAGAAGCCGACAAAAGCGGCCAGTTACCGTCTTTTAGCGGGGCATCCATTTCTTCCCAGCCAAGCTGGGTCGACCCCTTGCGTCCGGAATGACCAATCTGCATGCAGATTTTGGCATCCGTTTCGGCATGGACGAAATCAGTGATCCGCTTCCATGCCGCTTCATGGGCATCATCATAAACGCCCGGGCAACCCGGCGTAATCCGCCCTTCGGGCGAGACGCAGGTCATTTCGGTGTAAACAAGTCCCGCCCCGCCTTTGGCGCGTTCCGCGTAATGGATCAGGTGCCAGTCGGTCGGACAGCCATCAACCGCCTTGTACTGCGCCATTGGCGAGACAACGATACGGTTTTTAAGTTCCATATCACGCAGCCTCAAGGGCACGAACATCGGATGACGCACCGGTTCTGATGCGGGCAATCCTGCCTTGCGCTGGAACCAGCCTTCGGCACTTTCAAGCCACTTGGCATCGCGCATACGCAAGTTCTCGTGACTGATGCGCTGTGATCTGGTCAAAAGCGAATAGGTGAACTGGACCGGATCGAAATCGAAGTAGCGTTCGATCTCCTCAAACCATTCCATGGAGTTGCGTGCCGCCGACTGCAAACGCAGAACTTCAAGGCGACGTTCATCCTCATACTTGGCAAAGGCTGATTTCAGGTCCGGCTCGGAATGCAGATAATTTGCCAGCGCAATGGCACTTTCAAGGGCAAGCTTGCTACCCGATCCGATGGAGAAATGCGCAGTTGCCGCAGCATCCCCCATCAAAACGATATTTTCATGTGACCAGCTTTTGCAAAGCACACGCGGGAAGCTTAGCCATGCAGACCCACGAATATGGTGGGCGTTGCTCATCAGGGGATGGCCGCCCAGATGATCCTTGAAAATCGCCTCGCAGGTTGCGATCGAATCTTCCTTGGACATCTCGCCAAAGCCGTATGCGTCCCAAGTTTCTTGCGAACATTCGACAATGAAGGTCGCGGTTTCATCATCAAACTGATAGGCGTGCGCCCAAACCCAGCCCTTGTCGGTCTGCTCGAAGATGAAGGTAAAGGCATCATCAAATTTCTGATGAGTGCCCAGCCAGACAAATTTGCATTTACGCGTATCGATGTCGGGCTGGAACTGATCAGAAAATTCGGTGCGGGTTTTCGAATTCAAACCATCGCAGGCAACGACAAGATCATATTGCTTGGCGTAGGTTGCCGCACTTTCGGCCTCGGTCTCGAAACGCAGATCAACGCCAAGTTCGCGGGCACGCTGCTGAAGCAGGATCAGAAGCTTTTTACGGCCAATGCCGCAGAAACCGTGACCGGTCGAAAGGGTCTTTTCACCGCGATATTGAACCGCAACATCGTCCCAATAGGAAAAGTTGGCGCGAATGGCCTCGGCACTTTTGGCATCATTGGCCGCAAGGTTGTCGAGAGTCTCGTCAGACAGCACCACGCCCCAGCCGAACGTGTCGTCGGGCTTGTTGCGCTCGATCACCACGACCTCATTGGCCGGATCTCGCAATTTCATCGAGATTGCAAAATACAGTCCCGCAGGACCACCACCCAGACAAGCTACTCTCACCAGCTTTTCCCTTCCTGATTTGTTTGGTTGTTTCGGGAAACTGATAAAACGGTACGCCTCGTTTTATTTTATTTCAAGCACAAATATTTTAAGTTTGAAATATCTTCGGATTTGCCTAGAATTTGGCCTGTAAACGAATTGTGCGCGCCTGTAGGATCCGGGCGACACGTGCCACTACACCAAACGATCAGGGATGAATTCACATGATTACCGACTGGGATGATGCCTATGCCAATGGTGACCACATTGCCAATGCCGGATCCTTTCCGGGCATGTGGGCAGAACAGTCATCCCGGTTTCGTGAAGCCCTGATCGCCGATGGTCGAGCCGAACTTGATATCGCCTATGGCACCGCAGAGCGCGAAAAATATGACCTGTTCCTGCCCCATGGAACGCCCAAGGGCTTGGTCGTATTTGTCCATGGCGGCTACTGGAAGGCGTTTGACAAATCAAGCTGGTCGCATCTTGCAAATGGTGCGGTTGCCAAAGGCTGGGCTGTTTGCCTGCCAAGTTATACCCTTGCCCCTGATGCCCGTTTGTCGCAGATCACCCGACAGGTTGCATCGGCCATCAATCATGTCGCAGCACGCATTTCCGGCCCCATTCATCTGACCGGCCATTCGGCGGGCGGGCATCTTGTCAGCCGGATGGTATCGAATACCTCACCTTTGGCGCCGCCCGTTCTTGCGCGTGTTGAAAACACAGTATCGATTTCGGGCCTGCATGATTTGCGCCCACTTTTGAACACGTCGATGAATGATGTTCTGGGCCTGGATGAAGAAGAAGCCACAACCGAAAGTGCCGCTCTTCTCAAACCGGCACTTCCCTGTTCGATCACCTGCTGGGTCGGGGCAAACGAACGTCCGGAATTTGTCCGTCAGAACGATCTTCTTGCCAATATATGGACCGGGCTTGGCGCATCGACACGTTCGGTACATGCGCCGGATAAACATCATTTCGATGTGATCGCCGATCTTGCCGATCCTGAATCTGATCTGACGGCTTGCCTTCTGACTCCGATCTGTGGCGAGGGTAACTGATATGAGTACCGTCACCCTGACCCGTGAAGGCCATATTGGCGTTATCATGATCAATAACCCGCCGATCAACGCCACCAGTCATTCTGTACGTGAAGGTATTGTTGATGCCCTTGATCAGATCGATGCCGACCCAGCCATCAATGTTGCGATCCTGATCTGTGCGGGCAAGACTTTCATCGCCGGGGCGGATGTCTCAGAATTCGGACAACCGCCCAAGGCCCCGATCCTGCCAAATGTGATCAAATGTCTTGAAGCATCGACCAAACCCGTAATCGCAGCAATTCATGGTCATGCACTGGGCGGCGGGCTTGAGGTGGCGCTGGGATGTCATTACCGGATTGCCGACAAATCCGCCAAGCTTGGCCTTCCGGAAGTCAATCTCGGCCTGATCCCCGGTGCAGGCGGGACCGTGCGCCTGCCAAGGCTTGTTCCGGTGCATGACGCCATCAGCATGATCACGTCTGGGAAACCCGTTTCAAGCACCAAGGCCAACGAAATTGGCCTGATTGATGCGATTTGCCATGGTGCACTTCTTGATGCAGCAAAGGATTTCGCCCAGACAATCCAGAAGCTTGATCTGCCGGTGCCATTGATCGCAAGGGAGCCTGTCAAAGCACCGTCCGCGGATGAATGGGATGACATCACGACCACAACCATCAAGAAAGCCCGAGGTCAGGTCGCACCTGTTGTTGCAATCGACGCAATCCGCACCGGGATTGATAAGGAAGCCCAAACCGGACTGACGTTCGAGCGCCAAAAGTTCGTTGAGCTGCGCGACAGCGACCAGTCAAAGGCCCTGCGCCATATCTTCTTTGCCGAACGTTCAGTCGGGAAGCTTCCCGAGATTGATGGTATTGCACCAAATGCTATCCGCGAAGTCGGTGTCATTGGCGGCGGCATCATGGGAGCGGGCATTGCAACAGCATCCCTTCTGGCTGGCTTTGATGTAACGATCATCGAGCGTAACGACGAAGCGTGCGCAAACGGGCGCGCCACGGTCGAAAAGCATTTATCGGGGAGTGTAAAGCGCGGGCTGATCACGCAGGATCGCTTTGATCAGTTATTGGCCGCGTTTTCAACCAGCACCGATTACGCTGCCCTTCGCAATGCCGATCTTGTGGTTGAAGCTGTTTTCGAAGACATGAATGTCAAACATGATGTGTTTGGAAAACTGTCTTTGCATTGCAAGGCTGACGCGGTTCTGGCCTCGAACACGTCCTATCTTGATATCAATGAGATTGCGGCAAAATGCGTCAATCCTGGCCGGGTCATTGGCCTTCATTTCTTCTCGCCAGCCCATATCATGAAGCTGCTTGAAGTTGTGCATACAGACAAGGCAAATGCCAAAAGCCTTGCAACAGCCTTTGCCTTTGGCCGTGCACTTGGCAAGATTGCGGTGCCTTGTGGTGTGTGTGACGGTTTTATCGGCAATCGCATCATGTCGGCCTATCGCAAGCATTGCGAATATATGCTCGAAGATGGTGCCCTTCCTCATCAGATTGACGACGCAATGGTCGAGTTCGGTTTTCCGATGGGTCTGTTTGCCATGCAGGATATGGCAGGACTTGAGATTTCCTGGGCCACACGCAAGCGCCTTGCGCCCTTCCGCGATCCGGCCGAACGCTATGTCGCACTTGGCGATTATCTCTGCGAGATGGGACGGTTTGGCAAAAAGAACGGTCTTGGCTGGTATCGCTATGACGAAACCGGCAAGGCGCAGCCGGACCCGGAAGTCGATACCCTTGTGATCGCCGAGTCAGAGAAAAAGGGCATCACCCGACGCAGCTTCAGCCATGACGAAATCACCCATACCATCCTTACCGCCATGCGCAACGAAGGCGACAAAATCGTGGCGGAAGGCGTCGCCCGCAGCCCGGATGCCATCGATGTTGTGATGGTCAACGGTTATGGCTTCCCGCGTCACAAGGGCGGCCCAATGTTTATCAGCCCCCCATATATTTGAACGGCTTACCGTACGTCTCTACGGACTCCATTGGCAGTCACTTGAGAAAAAGAAAACCCCACTGTCAGCTATCGACAGTGGGGTTAACTATAAGTTCTCTGACAGAAAACTCAGATAAAGTTCAAATTGGCCTGATCAACATATGACCTGAATGTCTCGTTGCGCTCATAAAGCTCACCGAAACGACCTTCTGACACAATTGTCCCTTTTTGCAGGAAGAACAGCGTATCGCAGTCTTTCAGGGTGGAAAGGCGATGAGCCACGGATATGATGGTCAACTTGCCTTTCAAGCGTTTGAGAACAGAAGTAATATCTGTTTCGCTTTGCATGTCCAGCGCACTGGTTGCTTCATCAAGAATAAGGATTTCGGCATCCTTGTAGAGGGCACGAGCAATTGCAAGCCTCTGACGTTGCCCTCCAGAAAGATATTTTCCGTTCTCGCCGACATTACTGTCCAAACCATGGACTGATGCTTCAGCCAAGTCGAGCAGCCCCACGTCTCCGAGCACCTCTTTTAACTTGTCGTAGTTCACCTCGTCTTTGGCAACACCAAAGGCAACGTTTTCGACAAAACTCCCATTCATGATGAACGGATGCTGATCAACAAAACCGATTAACTGACGATATGCGGCATAATTGTCCGGGCATACATCGACACCATCGACCCGGAATTTTCCATCGATATTCGTAAGAAACGTCAACAGAATATTCATCAGGGTCGTTTTACCGCTGCCAGATGCCCCAACAAACCCGTAGTGAACGCCTTTAGGAATAGTAAGGTTGATATCGCGTAAGACCTGATCCTTGTCCTTCCCGAACTTGAAGTTCAAGTTTTCAATGGTAATCGAGTTCTTGAATGGCAATGGATCAACGTCCATCTTCTCAAGCCGCGTATCGGCGGTTTGCGGGTCATATTTGGTCCCGCTGAGTCTGTCATGAAGTTCAATCAGCATGTTGATAGGCGCAATTGCCGACTTCATCATCGTAATCGATGTAATGGAGCGATTAATGATGGGGATCAAACGCATCCCGGTAACCGCCAGAATGACGATTTTCAGCGAAGACCCTTGAACATCTTGCGTTATGTAAACAAGAACGAAGAAGACCAAAAATATGGTGGAGAGAGTGATGAACTCAATCAACATTCCAGGAAGGTTCTGGATGAACTTCAAAGACAAATCAATTCTTGCTGCCATCGCTGAATGGCGATTGAAGTAACTTTCGAAGTAGCTCTCTTTCCGGCTGATAATGGTGTCTTTATGTCCTGCTATTGCCATCTGCAGGATGGAAATGATCTTCGTGCGTTCCTTGTCACTTTCCTCACCAAGAACCACAACCTTCTGCTTCCTCACACTAAGGAATATATACATCAAACCGCCACCAACAATCAGCGCGGTAACCATTGCAAACGGGCTCAACAATGCGAGAAGAGCAAGAAGAATGATCGCAGTAAGAAGCGTCTGGAGAATGGCAATCCAGTTAAACAGGTAATTCTCAACGATATAGGGTATGACACTCGATACTATATTGATCAGAGACGACGAGTCGCTTTGAAGTAGATTCTGATAGTCCGATTTTACGATTACTTTGAACATCCTGTGCGAAATCATGTTCCGCCAGCGATTAAGCACGATGAATTCGTACCTCCAAAGACCGATATTAATCAGCACCTTAAGGAAGAGCAGCCCAACCGCCACTCCGATAAGAAACATGGTGAAGGCTGCGTGAGACGAGAAGCCCCACTCATCATAGATACGTCCAAGCGGGCCAATACTCAACGCCGCATCGGGATTGATGATAAAGACAATAAGCGGGAAGATAGAGCTCATCATAACGAACTCTGCCACACTCATAGCCGCACCACCGATTACAAGTACCAATCCCTCTTTGATCGTCTGAAACTTGAAACGTTCCTGGATGTCTTTGTAATATCCAAAGAGCTTATTCATACTCTTTCGCCGAATTCTCTGTTGACTTCATACGAGCGTTTCTTACCAACACAACCAAATTGGGCCAGATGAAATGCACAGCAGATTTGCAGAAGTTGACGGTTCTGGAAACAACACGTATCCGCCTCAGAAACGCCCTCAGTGCAGCATATACTTGCAGAATAAAGATCAGGAACCTGTGCCTTGCGCCGATGGAAACTTCGCCGCGTGCCTGTAAACCTCGTTTGGTGTTCACTATCCGTCCCGCTTTGTGAACTGCGGTAATGCCGCGATAGATTTCCTGTACAGCTTGGGAAACAACGTTGGCAGTCGGTTCAACCAACACCTCTTTATAGGTTCCTTTTTCAGGCCCCGCGTTCAACTCGACACCGGTGAATTCAGAGATGATCGGGAATCTGTGTTTCCAACGGAAATTCATTTCGACAAGCTCGTTTTGCTGCGCAATTACGTCTTCACGCAATGAATTATCCTTGAGGAGCTTTCCTGCAAGATCATCAGCTTCGGCAACGGAATTAAAAACTTGCAAACTGACTTTGTCACCACAGAGCGCCTTTAAGTCACTTGAGGGCGTCGTCAACAGCGCCGAGTCAGAAGCAAGAATGTCGATAACCCGCCAAGCGAATCCTGTTGATGCCTGCGCGTGGTTAATATTCAACGACACCTTGCTACGGTTATAAATCAGCTGATTATGATGCAAGCTGTAGACCACGCGAGGATCGTAGGCATCAAGAATATCGTCGCCGAGCATACCCAAACGGTACCAGTCATCGGGCCCAAACAGATGCAATCCATGCTCAAACAAACGATGGCAGATCGACAAGCGGTCTTGACCACTTTTTCTGAACAGGATCGCATGCCCATCAAGACCTGAAAGCGTCTTAAGTGTTTCACAATATTGAGAAACTTGTGCGTCACTAAAGACACTGGTATCCAAATCGCGAACAGAGGGATGCTGCGCTAAATACTTGAATACGGTGGGTGAGGCAGAAAACGTATTTCCAATAAAGGAAATATTATAGCGTTTCTCTTCCTTGGTGCTTTTAACACCTGTAGCTGCCGGAACACGACGAACCCTGTTATCGGAAATTCCGAGCTCTCTTTTGTATACTTCAATCGCATCTGAGGCAAAAGCCAGGAAATGATACCGGTCAGCGTTTCGCTTTACGTAATCTTTATCGTTAAAGAACTGAAAAGTATCCGCTTCCCACAATGCAATCGGGCAATCAACAGCATCCTCAATTCCTTCAATGGATGAATTATTAAAGGAAATAACCAAATCCGGATTGAAGTTTATGATTTCTTCCAGAACAAGCTGGCCGATTTCGGGAGAAATCGTCGTATTGCTACCATTCCACGGACGCAACAAGTAATTCGAGGTTATTACATGAAGGACGTTATTCCCGTTTTCCAAAAGAGAGTTGATAAACCCTTCGTAGAATACTGACGTTCTGTACTTTCCGTTAACCAAAAGTCCCGAGAAATGGGTTACAACAATATTTGCCATTGACTACAGTGACCCTTTCTTAACGCCAGAAATCAACTTGTAGTAATAATCGACCGTTTCTTTCAACTTATCTTTGAAGTCTGGCGTCGGGGCAAAACCTAGTTCTCTTTTCGCCTTTGCATAGTCTACAGCGTAGCGCCAATCGTGACCTTTTCGGTCATCTACAAAAGAAATCAAAGAAGCAGCTGAGACAAAATCGTTCCCCTCTTTTGCCTTGAACTCATCGATCATCTCGCAAATTAAATGCGCCAGATCAAGGTTGCTAAGCTCGCAATCCCCGCCAAAGCAGTATGACTCGCCGATCCGGCCGGTCATAGAAGCCTTGTAAATTCCTTCGCAATGGTCTTTGACATACAGCCAGTCTCGCACATTTCCTCCGGTTCCGTAGATCGGAATAGGTGTTTCAGCGAGAGCATTGCGGATGATCGTCGGAATGAGCTTTTCTTTGTGCTGGCGCGAGCCGTAGTTATTTGAGCAGTTGGTAATTACTGCAGGAAACTTGTATGTGCGCGTCCACGCGCGCACCAATAAATCGCTTGCGGCCTTTGAAGCAGAATATGGTGAATTGGGCGCATATGCCGTCGTTTCAGTAAACGGCTCATCATCCGGTCCGAGATTCCCAAAAACTTCGTCGGTTGACACATGAATGAACTTGAAATTCTCGGGGCTTTCTTGTGCCAGATACTCCTGCGCAGCAGTAAGCAGCGCGTGAGTACCGTTAATATTGGTACTGATGAAGGCACTTGAATCATTTATCGAATTATCGACATGGCTCTCAGCCGCGAGGTGGTAAACAAACTCTACCTTATGCTGCTTCAGGAGCGAGAACACCAAGCTACGGTCAGAGATATCACCAACCACAAGTTCACATTTTCCGGTTTTCACCGCTTCATCTAGGTGCTCTTTGGTCCCTGCATATGTCAATGCATCCAGCACGATAACGTCGTGACCTTTTTCAATGAGCAAGTCGACCAAGTGACTACCGATAAAGCCAGCCCCGCCTGTTACCAAACTTTTCATAACGTCTTTATTCCCGACCAATTCATTTGCAGAGCCAACTGCTCTGGGATGTACTTACTCAAATAAGGACCCACACTGCAACCACAGTATGCTGCTTAATCAAACAAGACCTGACTCTATTTTTAATCCGACTCTAGATCACCAACTTGAAGAACTGATATGCAACGGCGCGGCAGCCAGAATATTCTTTCGTTCTGATCAGGTTTTCATTCAGATAGCGGCCATTATCTTCAGTCGAAATTCCGTAAACAAAATACTTGAAGTCCCCGTCATATCTAGAAATGAGCTCATCGACCAGATACTGCAAACTGCCCAGCTCTTTGCCTTTCTCGGAAGCAAAAGCATATTGCAATGTGGCCACCCAGTTATGTTTGTAGATGATTGCACCAGCGACCAGCTCATCCCCAAGAAACGCACCAAGCAATTCAATATTTTTGGGAAACTTTGAAGACAAATACTCAAGTTCTTCAGCAGTATGTGTTGGCTTGGTGTCGTATTTATTACGGAGACATTCCGCAACAATATCCATAAAGGCCCGATAGTCAGTCATTTCCCGCAACGACAGACCCGATTCCAGTCCCTTTTTTGCATTGCGCTTGAAGATCCTGCTTTTTGCAGCCGGCGCGCGGTAATCAAGGGCTGAACAAACGTCCACCCGATAAAGCTCCGCGTTATTACGAAACAGTGCGTAAAGGTCTTCTTCTGCCAAGCCTTGACGATAAATATGGGGAATTGCCTTGATGTACAGCTCTTTGAAATCGTGTTCTTTAAGAAACTCCCTTACATCATCGAGTATCTCAAGCATCGTGATGGTCGACATATCCGATTTATACAGGAACCCGCCAAAAGTCAGTCCCAAATGCGAGAACAGCACATCTCCATCAGAACAGGCTGGCAAAACCGCAAGAATCTGCCCGTTCGGCTTCTTACGAATCACAAGGCTATAATCGTGAAACCGGTCCGCGTGATACTCCATGTAGTCGCGGTAAAAAAGGAAATGCGAGTTCACAGCCAAACCGACAAACTCGTCCCATTCTCTCTTTGTTTTTTCTGAATATATATCAATATGGTAGTTCATAACCGCGACCCAATTTTGAATGCAACGTCAACAGGAACGTTGTTTCCGTTTTCATCCACAATCTCTTTCAAAACCAAATAACCTCCGGAGACCTTTACCCAGGCTCCTCGGCTATCAATATTGCAAACTCTACCTCGGGTTATGACATCTGCAGCAGCGCTGTATAACTCGTGCTTCTTGACAAACAACTTCTTACCTTTGTGCTCGACAAAGGGTAACGGGTAAGGCTCGACCAAGGCACGGAAAATTCGTCCGAGAAACCCAATATCCCAGGAAAAGTCGATACGGCAATCATCAAGGTTACGTTTGACACCCCAAACTATGCCTTCTGAACTTTGCGGTACACTGCCAACTGTCCCAGCAATATAATCCAACAAAACTGGACCGATCTGTTCGGTCACCGTTTCGTGAAATTCATGCATATAGTCTACAGAAGTCTTGCCGGGAACGTTCGGGCTTTTGTACTGATAGATTACAGGGCCGCTATCCATGCCGGCATCCATCTCGTGCAGCGTCCACCCAAGAAACTCCTCATCATTCAGGATACCCCAAACAACCGGATGCATTCCCCGGAAACGCGGCAACAAAGCGTAATGAATATTCAGGAATTTTTTAGATCTGAGGGTCTGCTCATCAATCAAGCGCGCATAACCCGATGACAGCACATACTGAGCGTCACTACAATCAAATCCATTGATAAAACTGTCGCATTCACGAAGCGCAATGACGTCAGGGGTGTTGGTATAAACCTCAATCCTGTCGAAGCAGGAAACCAATCCCTCATAAATTGTCTTGAGGCCCATGTTATCGCCGCAGACTATCAATCCACTCACACCGCAACTCCGTTTATGATGTCCCGCACCAAATCTGCAATTTTCTTCATGTCGCTTTCGTCATAACGCTGATCAACTGGCAGCGGGACAAGAAACTGAGACAAATGTGCTTCATACCAGGATTCAGGCACCGCATCTTTGACAGTCGCCCACCAGCGTGGGACGAAGACATGTTTCTTAACGAGGTCAGCTGTAAGGGTATCGTGTCTGACGAGCAATGGATAAACCATCGGACATTCAAAATTCGAAATATCCGGGATTTGCAACTCATTAAACTGATGCAACTCGGCGTGAAGCAAATTAAAGTTGCTTCTTCTGCGGGCTCGCACAGACGGATAGTCAATTTGTTTGAGGATTCTGGATGTTAAAGCCGACATCCGTTTAGGGCCCAAGTCGGCAAGCTCCTTCTCTGCATTCAGGTGCCCCTGATATCCTGCCCCTGCACCTCGTTCGCACCGAAGAAGCAAGGCATGGTAACGGTCAGCCGAAAAATCTCTTTCGTACGGCAGTTCAATTTCTTGCTTCGAAATCAAGTAGGCGCCGTCCGTTACCTCAAAAAATTTGCGTGGTGAGTAGCAGATTGCTGCTGCAGAGTCTGAAAAATGATAAAAGGCTTGTGTGTTATCAAGCATGATATCCACACCAGCGTATTCTTTGATGACCTCTTCACACCGGGTGTCATAAATCCCGAAATAATTTGGATATATGATCAAGTCCCCTTCCTGAGGAACCTCGTCAAAGAAGGGAACCATCCCGGACTGGAGCCGATATTTTCTTAAATTTTCCGCTTTAATTTCATCAAAAACAGAACTGCACATATAATAAGGGATAAAAACCTTACTATATTTCTTTGACCTGATTTGCTCGTGGATACAATATCTGGCCGCATTCAGTTTGAGAGAATCGGGATACAATTCTTTATTAGTATTATAAAATGGCTCTATATAACCAAAATATTCTTTTTCCAGCATAAGGCCAATCTGACAAATCAATTACACAATGACTTTAAAAACAGCCTGCATTTCTGCTTCATTATTCTAAACAGCAAACCGAAAAAGAACCCCAAATCAGACAGGCTTTGCAGCCTCGATACCGATTGCCTGACGGACGCAAACCCAAGAGAGAGTTCCTTCCGCTTGAAGTAATGAAAAGCATAGCAGAAATATAACCTGATCAATCCCTTTCTTATATCTTCAGCGTCAATCCCTTCTCTGTTTGACAACCAGTCATAGGCAATTTTCTCATAAGAAATATCAAAAACCCTTGAGAGATTCTCGGTATGTATCCGGTATGCCATAAGCGGTTTGTTGATGAATTTGAAATCACCCAAAAGCGCAATTTCAATAAGCAACAACCAGTCTGATACCCGTGGCACCTTATGAGGGAACTCGATTTTCCTCAGAACGTCGCTGCGGACCATATAAGCATTCGCACCGATGAAACATCCCAAAGACACGAGATCCTTTGCAACGGCCCCTTCCAAGGGTCTATGCATTGGGTAGTCAACATTAAACTTGGCAATATCTTTCCCCGATGCATCGTCGAAAAGCTGCATGTCATGATAACACGCCACGATATCCGGACTATCCAAAAATGCCTGTACCTGTTCCTCAATCTTTGAGCGATGCATCAAGTCATCACTGGCAAACCAGCAAAACAGATCCCCGCGGACAAGCGGAAGCAAAGACTGTGCATTTCCCGACGCACCAAGACGTTCGTTATGGACCTGCACGAATACTTTACCCTTGTATTTACGAGCGTAATCCTGAGCAATCTCTACGGAACCGTCATCACAATAGTCAATTGAAACAATCAACTCGATATTTTGATAGGTCTGATCAAGAACGCTCTCAATCGCGTCGCCGATATACTTCGCATGCCGATAGGACGTCATTCCCACAGTGACAAGAGGCAGCTCTCTGGCATATTGCATTAAAATTTTCCCACACGCCCAGCCAGTAAAATCTGGTCACCAAAGTATCACGCTTACACTGGCTCAGCGTTGTTAATCGCCAACAAGCTGCTCTAGGACGGACTTCAGAGCTGAACACACGTAATCGATTTCGCCATCCGTCAAATAAGGATCCATCGGAAGCGATATCCCTCCCTCTGCCACCTTCTCCGCCACCGGAACACTAACCGGGCTATCATAGGCCTCGGTTTTATCAATTGTGTAAGGGTAATGAATACCGGTAGAAACCTGCAATTCTGCCAAAGCGTCAATGACAGATTGACGTGCAATCCCCTTAAGCAAGACGGGGAACAGGTGCCAAACGGCCTCTCCCGCTTTTGTCACCTGAGGCAGATCAAGATAATCGGAACATTCGCCAAGACTTTCATGATATTTGGCTGCAATCTGACGGCGCCGTTCATTCCAGTCAGGCAAGAGAGACAACTTATAGCTCAAGACATTTGCCTGCAGACTATCAAGTCTGGAGTTAACGCCCTGAAGTTCGTGTTGGTATTTCACAGTACTGCCATAGTTGCACAATTTCCGAATGCGCTCTGCCAGTACCGGATCGTCGGTCGTAACCGCCCCACCATCGCCCAAAGCTCCCAGATTTTTAGTCGGGTAGAAACTGAAAGCAGCGGCATGGCCAAGTGAACCTATTTTTTTCCCTTTATAGGTAGCGCCGTGTGCCTGCGCTGCATCCTCAAGAACAAACAGGCCATGCTTGTTTGCAAGGGCAACAATTGGATCCATATCGGCAGGAATGCCGTACAGATGAACGACAATAATCGCCCGGGTTTTCGGAGTGATGTTACTTTCTATCCCGCCAATATCGATTGAATAAGTTCCCTCCAAACAATCAACAAAGACCGGCTTGGCCCCGACACTCGACACAGCTAGTGCCGTCGCGATAAAGGAATTGGCGGGCACAATTACTTCATCATTTTCACCAATTCCAGCTGCCCTAAGAGCCAAAGTCAGGGCATCCAGACCATTTCCGCAACCAATCGCGAACTCTGTCTCACAGAAGTCAGCAAATCGCAGCTCGAATTCCCGGCAAGCTTTACCAAGAACAAGTTCGTTTGACGCCACAGTTGCATCGAAGATTTTGCTGAGATCCGCTTTCAACGTCTCGTGGCAGCGATCAAGTGCAACGAACGGCACAGAGTTGATCTGACCTTTCGCGGCCAGCCACTCCTTAAACTGACCGTAGTCTCGGATGTAATCACCCTCATCATACAGTTCAGATGCCAATACACTTAGTACACTGTCCGGCTTAAGTGAGATGTCTCTCCAATATCCAGGGGGAACAAGAACTCCCTCTTTCCCGGGCACCAGGGTAAATCTGAACTCTCCGCCAAGACCTTCAAACTTAAGGTCCACCTCGCCACCAAGACACACCATAAACTGCCACAGTTCCTTGTGAGCGTGACTTCCTCGCTCGACCGGCGCATCAGAGCTGGACAAGACATATTGTCGCTTTGCCAGAAAATTGAACTCTCCACCACATTCCGCAATGGAAAGCGCAAATCCGTCTTTATGATGTGATTGAATTGCCACTGTATGAGGGACAACAATATTTGACTGCACGGTTTAACTACCTGAAAGCTTTAATAAATAATCAACATAGTCCGAAGACTTAAGCTGTTTCATTTGTTCGTAAAGTTGCTCTTTGGAAATATTCCCCACATGAAGGGATGCTTCCTCGGGACTTCCTATCAGGAGCCCCGTATAGCTTTGGTTAAGACGGACAAAATTACACGCATCATTGAGTGCCTCAAATACACCTGCATCAATCCAGAAATCTCCACGAGTAAAATTGCGGGCCTTCAGCCTGCCTTCCTGAAGATACAAGTTATTCAGGTCCGTAATCTCGAGTTCACCCCTATGGCTGGATTCCAGAGACTTGGTTTTCTCAACAACTGTTTCATCATAAATATACAAGCCAACAGCAGCGATGCTTGTCTTGGGCTCCATCGGTTTTTCGACCAGTGACAGAACCTTTCCAGTTTCAGGATCGCTTTCGATAATCCCGAATCTCTGTGGATCAGGTACAGAGTAGCCGAAAATTGTAGCACCCTCATTAGCCTGTATCGCCCCCTGGAAGAACTTCCGGAAAGCAGATTTGTAAAACAGGTTATCACCAAGAATAAGGACAGACGGGCTACCTGCGAGAAACTCCTCAGCAATCAAAAATGCCTGCGCAATGCCAGCAGGTGTCTCCTGCACTGCATATTCAATTGAAATCCCGAAGCGGCTACCATCACCCAAACCACTTTTTATCAAATCCAAATCACGGGGAGTGCTAATAACCAATACTTCGGTAATGCCGCCAAGAATGAGCGTCGTCAACGGATAGTAGATCATCGGCTTGTCATAGATCGGGAATAGCTGTTTGCAAACAAAGCCACTGGAGGGATAAAGCCTGGTGCCGGAGCCCCCTGCCAAAATAATTCCCTTATATCCGTTCATCGTTCTTCCTTGTTCCCAGAAGTTTTTGGGTTAAAACCCCAGTCAAATGGCGACATTTCAGCGACATGCCCGAGGTCAAAATCGATACTTAATTCCATCTCGAAAGTCAAAGAAATAGACATTCGCGTTATTCACAACGCATCAAGTAAAACCATTGATAACAACTCGCACTTGATCCTCAGAATTCATTTTTTTAAATTCTGAATAAACCAGCACCTTCCGTTCAAAGTTATCGCAGGCATAATCCGCTCAATATCTGGTTCAGTTCACCCTCAAAAAGATCTCACCAGCCTGCAGCAAGCGCTGTTTAACAGAAATTCCCCCTGCACGTATATTCTTTAAATTGCAGAATTCGCAGTTTACAACTATCTCCTGTAGTCACTCCCATATCCACCTAGCTTACTTACCAGACATTTAAAACCCGCCACGAGGGCGAGCCGGCAACGGTTAGATATCTTGATGCCTCACGAAAGCAGTCTGCGCGCGGCTGTCGCCGTGCTCAACCTTCAGACTAAAATCGCTCCACTGGAGCGATTTCTTCACAGCCTTTCTCAGGACTTACGCGCACCCACCGGGTGCACGGTTCCTTCGAAACCATCAAGTTATGAGAAGGCTCATAACACAGGAAGACCGCAGGTTCTTTGCGAAGCTGGCGTATGCCAAATGCTGACCCAAGACTAAAACGACAAAACCCCGCCGGATGGCGGGGTTTGTTCGTTTTGGTTGCGGGGGCAGGATTAGCGCTCGCTTTGCTCGCTCAGCTCCGGCCTTTGGCCTCCGCAAAGAACCTTTAAGCAAACAGGCTATGGCCTGTTTGCGAGGTTCAGATCCACAGCCCCGGCGACAAATAAAAAAAGCGGCCCCGTAAGGGACCGCCTTTTTCATTGGTTGCGGGGGCAGGATTTGAACCTGCG
>NZ_JPWI01000019.1 GCF_003326795.1 Thalassospira profundimaris
ACGGTTTATCCGATGGTGCTTTTTTGTTTTTCACCCCGAAATCCGGTCAAAACTGCCCCGATTGAGATGGTTTCATTTTTCTTTGAAAATCGGTCAGAAAACACTTGCCTCCGTCCGGTGGGCTTTATATAAACCGCGCCACGCACCATGCGGGTGTAGCTCAGTTGGTTAGAGCGCCGGCCTGTCACGCCGGAGGCCGCGGGTTCAAGTCCCGTCACTCGCGCCATTCCCTCCCGATGGGAATGAAACAAAAAAGCACCACGGTTCATCCGATGGTGCTTTTTTGTTTTTACCCCCGAAGCCCCTCCCTTCCTGCCTCGCAGAATCAGATTTCGACCAACAACAATGCCTGCGCACATGACACCGTCGAAAAATCAACCATTTGCACGGTAAATTCTGGTGAAATCTGTCATTTGTTCAGTTTTGCGGCAATCCTGACCGTCTGGTCATTGATTAATCGTATAAATTATGCTCAGCTTTGCGGGCATTAAGCGAAATACTTGCAGGCCGCCCCACTTTCGGGCTTGTAGGCATTGACCGCGATCTGCCTGCCGTGCGCCGACCGGTGCACAGCCCCGGATTGTTGTTTGATTGTCTATCGGTCTTCGCCTTGGCCTGCAGTCCCACAACAACAAACGGGAGGCGCATCATGCGCAAATTAATCGCAGGGCTGGTCATGGGGACCGCGCTCGCTACCATGCCGCTGGCGGCACAGGCTGAAACGCCGAAAAACGTGCTTGTCATGGCGAATGCCATTGATGACATGATCACCCTTGATCCTGCTGGCATGTTCGAGTTTTCCGCCCTTGAGTATGAAGGCAATACATATGATCGCCTGATTACCTTTGATAACGACGATGTCTCAAAGATCTCCGGTCAGGCTGCCGAGAGCTGGGATATCTCCGAAGATGGCAAGACCTTCACCTTCCATATCCGTAAAGGTATCAAATTCGCCTCCGGCAATGATCTGACCGCTGAAGATGCGGCCTTCTCGCTGCAGCGCGTGATCCTGATTGATGGTTCTCCTGCATTCATCCTTGGTCAGTTCGGTCTGACCCCGGAGAACGTCAAAGAAAAAATCCGTGTTATCGACGACTACACCTTCTCGATGGAAGTTGATCAGCCTTACGCACCAAGCTTTGTGCTGTATTGCCTGACCGCTGGTGTTGGTGCTGTTGTTGACAAAAAGGTTGTCCTTGAAAACGAAGTAAATGGCGACCTTGGCGCAGAATGGATGAAAACCAACTACGCCGGTTCCGGTCCGTTCAAACTGAACAAATGGACACCGGGCGAAACCCTTAGCCTGACCGCGAACGAAGACTACTGGGATGGTGCGCCCGCAATGAAGCGCGTGATCATTCGTAATGTCAAAGAAGCCGCATCGCAGCAGCTGCTTCTGGAAAAAGGCGATATCGATATCGCCCGTAACCTTGAAGCAGACCAGATCGCAGCCATTTCCGGCAATGACGACCTGAAAGTCATGCCGAAGGGCAAAGGCGCTCTGTGGTACCTTGGTCTGTCCCAGAAAAATGAATATCTCTCGAACCCGAAAGTTCGCGAGGCTCTGAAATACCTTGTCGATTACAAAGGTATTTCCGAAACCATCATGGCCGGTCGTGCACAGACCCATCAGGCATTCCTGCCCGAAGGCTTCCTTGGTGCCTATAACGAAAATCCGTACAGCCTTGATATCGAGAAAGCAAAAGCGCTTCTTGCCGAAGCAGGCCTTGCTGACGGTTTCTCCGTAACCATGGATACCCGCAACACCACCGCCGTCATGGCAATGGCACAGTCGATTCAGGCAACCTGGTCGCAGGCCGGTATCAACCTGGAAATCATTCCGGGTGACAACAAACAGACCCTGACCAAATATCGTGCCCGTCAGCACGACATCTATATCGGTCGTTGGGGCCCGGATTATCAGGATCCGCACACCAACGCTTCGACCTTTGCCTGGAACCCGGACAATTCCGACGATGCATCGGCAAAGCCGCTTGCATGGCGTAACTCCTGGAACCCGGGCAGCATGACCGAAGAAACCGATGCTGCGATCCTTGAGCGTGACAATGCGAAACGCGAAGCAATGTATATCGAACTTCAGAAAAAAGTTCTGGCTGATGGTCCGTTCGTGATCATGTTCCAGGAAACTGAAATTGCTTCGATGCGTGGTAACGTGAACAACTTCGTTCTCGGCCCGTCATTCGACACCAACTACTATCGCTTTGTCACCAAAGACTAAGGAGACAACGGTCGTAATGTCCGCTGTTACACGCAAAAACCGGGACGGGCGCACACGCGCCCGTCTCATTTCCGGCAAGGCAGGAAGCTTCCTGCGCATTGCCTTCTCGCTCGCCATCACATTCTTTGGCCTGCTGCTTGTTACCTTCCTGATCGGTCGCGTTTTGCCGATTGATCCGGTTCTGGCCGCAGTCGGCGACCATGCTTCACAAAGCACCTATGACCGCGTTCGCGAAGAAATGGGGCTTAACCTGCCACTTTGGCAGCAATTCTTTATTT
Source organism: Thalassospira profundimaris (assembly GCF_003326795.1). Classification (GTDB taxonomy): domain Bacteria; phylum Pseudomonadota; class Alphaproteobacteria; order Rhodospirillales; family Thalassospiraceae; genus Thalassospira; species Thalassospira profundimaris_C. The sequence goes on from NZ_JPWI01000019.1 coordinate 2,518, forward strand.
ATGTTTCCAACGTCCTGCAGGGTAATTTCGGCCAGTCGGTTCTGACCTCGAACGCTGTGCTTGACGACATCAAACGTGTCTTCCCCGCGACCTTGGAACTGGCGACCATCGCCACCATCATTGGCGTTGTCCTTGGCATTCCCGCTGGCGTATTTGCTGCGATCAACAAAGGGAAATGGCCTGACCACGTCGTGCGTGTGATTGGTCTTGCCGGATATTCGATGCCGATTTTCTGGCTCGGCCTGATGGGACTTCTGGTCTTCTATATGAAACTGGACTGGGTTGCCGGGCCGGGACGCCTTGATGCCTTCTATATCGATTTTATCGAGCCGACCACGGGCCTGATGCTGATCGACACATTGATCGAAGGCGACATGGATCTGTTCTGGAATGCGGTATCGCATATCATTCTGCCCGCTTCGATCCTTGCCTATTTCTCACTGGCCTATATCGCCCGCATGACCCGTTCCTTCATGCTTGAACAGCTTAGCCAGGAATACATTCTGACCGCACGGGTCAAAGGCATTTCCGAACATCGCATCATCTGGCGTCATGCGCTGGGCAACGTGATGGTTCCGCTGGTTACGGTAATTGCCCTGTCTTACGCCAACCTGCTCGAAGGATCGGTTCTGACTGAAATTATCTTCGCATGGCCGGGACTTGGTCTTTACATCACCAACTCGTTGCTCAATGCCGACATGAATGCTGTTCTTGGCGGAACGGTTGTCGTTGGTGCGGTCTTTATTGGCGTGAACATGCTTTCTGACGTGCTTTACCGCCTGCTCGATCCCAGAGCGCGGAGATAATCATGAATACACAAGCTCACATCTCCAAACCGGGCCTGAAACAATGGCTGACATCTGACACGCCAAAATCACGCTTTCAGGCCAAATGTGGCCGTGCATGGCTCGGCTGGATCAAGTTTTCCGAAAACAAGCTGGCCATGATCGGCCTTTCGATTGTGATCGGCCTGATCCTTGTCACCATTTTCGCACCACTTCTGGCCCCCTATGATCCGCTGGCTGCTGATCTGACCAACCGTATCCAGTCACCTAGTGCACAGCACTGGTTTGGCACCGACCAGCTTGGTCGAGATATTCTGTCGCGCCTGATCTATGGTGCGCAATACACCCTTCTGATTGTCGGTCTTGTGGCCATTACCGCCGCCCCGCTTGGCCTTCTGGTTGGCACGGCTGCCGGTTTCTTCGGGGGCTGGGTCGATGCCACCCTGATGCGCATCACCGATATCTTTCTGGCCTTCCCGAAACTGATCCTGGCACTGGCCTTTGTCTCGGCACTTGGTCCGGGACTTGAGAACGCCATCCTTGCAATTGCCATCACCGCATGGCCGCCCTATGCGCGTATTGCACGTGCTGAAACCATCACGGTGCGCAAATCCGACTTCATCGAAGCTGCCCGCTTGCAGGGCACATCGAATATGGGCCTGATCGTCGGCCATATCATGCCGATGTGCATGAGCTCGCTGGTCGTGCGTGTCACCCTTGACATGGCGGGCATGATCCTGATTGCAGCGGGTCTTGGCTTCCTTGGCCTTGGCGCACAGCCACCAATGCCCGAATGGGGTGCCATGGTGTCTGACGGTCGCCAGTTCCTGCTTGAACAATGGTGGGTTGCGACCGTTCCCGGTATTGCCATCTTCATCGTCAGTCTTGGCTTCAACCTTCTGGGTGATGGCCTGCGCGATGTTCTTGATCCGCGTGGAGGGGATTGATCATGAGTAACGAACCCCTTCTGACGGTCAAGAACCTCGAAGTCACCTTTAACACCCCGAAGGGTGAAGTGAATGCCGTACGCGGTGTTTCCTTTAACCTTGGGCGTGAACGTCTTGGCATTGTGGGTGAGTCAGGATCTGGCAAATCCCAGACCGGGCGTGCGATCTTGGGTCTTACCGCAGCCAATGGCCGCATTACCGCTGATCAGCTGACCTTCCACGATGTTGATCTGGCCAACCTCACGCCCAAGCAATGGCGCAAGGTGCGCGGTGCGCGTATTTCCATGATCATGCAGGATCCGAAATACTCGCTGAACCCGGTCATGACCATTGGTGACCAGATCATCGAAGCCTATCGCGAACACCACAAGGTCAACGCCAAGGAAGCCCGTCATCGCGCGATTGACATGCTCGAAGCCGTCAAGATCCGTGACCCGGAACGCGTTTTCAATTCCTACCCGCATGAAGTATCGGGCGGCATGGGGCAACGCGTGATGATCGCCATGATGCTGATCCCTGATCCCGAACTGATCATCGCCGATGAACCGACATCGGCCCTTGATGTCACGGTTCAGCTTCAGGTGATGGCAATTCTTGACGATCTGGTACGCGATCGCGGCATGGCACTTATTTTCATCAGCCATGACCTTCAACTGGTTTCAAGCTTCTGCGACCGGGTTCTGGTGATGTATCAGGGACATGTGGTCGAAGAACTTGCGGCCTCTGCCCTGCACGAAGCCAAACATCCCTATACCAAGGGCCTTTTGAACTGCTTGCCGAAAATGGATGGCGATCATGGCGATCTGCCGATCCTTGAACGCGAAGCAAGCTGGGCAGAAGGATAAGAACATGATCGAGATTTCAAAACTCAATGCCTGGTTCGATGATCATCACGTTCTGAAAGACGTCGATATCTCTGTACCTGCAAATGGCTCGTTCGGTCTGGTTGGTGAATCCGGATCGGGCAAATCGACGGTCCTTCGCACCATCACCGGCCTTGTTGATGACTGGGAAGGCAACATACTGGTCAACAGCAAGGAACTGGGTGCCAAGCGCGACAAGGCGTTTTACCGTCTTGCCCAGATGGTGTTTCAGGACCCGTTCGGATCGCTTCATCCGCGTCACACCATCGACCGCATTCTGACCGAACCGGTCAATATTCACGGTCTTGGCAATTCCGATGCCCGTGTGGTCGAGGCGCTCAATCAGGTCGGTCTGGATAATTCGTTCCGGTTCCGTTACCCGCACCAGCTTTCCGGTGGTCAGCGTCAGCGCGTGGCTATTGCCCGTGCACTGATCCTTGAACCCAAGATATTGCTGCTTGATGAACCGACATCGGCCCTTGATGTCTCCATTCAGGCCGAGGTGCTTAACCTTCTCAGCCGCCTTCGGCGCGAGCTTGGCCTGACCTATATCATGGTCAGTCACGATCTCGCCGTTGTTGCGCATATGTGCGACGATATCGCCATCATGAACCATGGCCGCATTGTCGAACGTGCCACCGCAGAACAGCTTGCCGAAGGCAAACTTGAACATCCCTACTCCCAGCAGCTTTACAAGGCCGCCGGGGGTTATGACCGTGCTGTCGTTGACAGCTTTGTCGACTGGGATTGATCTGATCTGTGCAATGCCTGAATACGGGAACCTGATTGAATGACGATTGCCACCAATCCCTCACGCCCGGCAAGCTATCGCCCCAGCTTCACCTGGGATGCCCATGCCTGTCTGCCGCTTGATGAAAAGACGCCCGAAAGCCTGCTTGATGAGTATGTGAAGGGCAATGTGGATTATGTCTGTGTCAATGTCGGCATGGACATGAACACCATCCCCCACATCATGCGTGTGATTGCCGCCTTCCGGGCCAAGATCGCAGCCCACCCGGACAAATACATGCAGATCGAAAAGTTTGACGATCTTGCCATCGCCAAATCCAAAGGCCTGCTGGGTGTCGGCTTTGATCTTGAAGGATCGGTCATGCTCCAGGACATGCCCGAAATGATCCCGGTTTTTGCCAAGCTCGGCGTCAAGCAAATCCACTTTGCCTATAACCGCAACAATTCGGTCGCGGGCGGCTGTCACGATGTAGATATGCCACTCACCGACCTTGGTGTGGAAATGGTCAAATCGGTCAATGCCAGCGGCATGATCATGGATTGCTCGCATACCGGGCGGCAAAGCTCGCTTGATATCATGCGCGTTTCATCAAAGCCCGTGGTGTTCAGCCACGCCAATCCCAAGGTTCTTGGCGGTCATGAACGCTGCGTCGATGATGAACAGATCAGGGCCTGCGCTGATACCGGCGGTGTGATCGGCATTTGCGGCTTCCAGCGCTTCATCAAATCCCCGAACGCACCCGAAGTTCCCGATATGGTCCGCCATATCAAATATGCGGTTGATCTGGTCGGTGTCGATCATGTCGGCATCGGCCTTGATACCATGCCCGAAGTCGCCGGATGCAACGACTTCCCTGATGGTGTTGACCGTTCATATTACTGGCCGGTCACCAGCGGCTATGGCCCCGGTGCAGGTGGTGCAGCGGTGTTTGACCCGAAAAAGCTCCCTGCCCTTGCCGACGCCCTGATTGGCATCGGCTATTCGACCGATGACGTCGACAAAATCATGGGTGAAAACTTCATCCGGGTTGCGAAGGCCAGTTGGTAGCACATCTCCGTTCGGCAAGCATGCGAGAGAAACTGGAAAGTTTTTTAGGTATCTCGCATGCTTTCTTTCCCAAACCTTGCAAGTGCCATTTCAAGAAACGCGCGCAATCGACGCGAACGACGCATGTCCCTGTGGTATCCGACCCATGTAGTTCTTGAAGGAGGCCTCTCTGCCAGCGGCAATTCGACAAGCCCGGAATATGATCGGGCCAGCAACCTTGGCAACACAGCAGCTCCAACTCCTTCCTGGCACAACCTTGCCTGAACATCGCGGCTGTTGCTGCGACCAGCAATGTGCGAATTCGGAAACATGGACTTAAGCCACCTGGCATCGGGCATGTCCGAAAATGCATCGTCCATCGTAATGACATTCATTACCTCCGGCCGGTCGGCGCTATGGCCGTCCTGAACATAGACGCCATACTCAACGGTCAGAATTCTGCGTGAGATAACATCAGGCTCGGTAAACGGAGTAATCCGGAAAACGATATCTGCTTCTCTGCGAGGTAAACTCAATAGTCGCGCGTCCGTTAGAAGTTCGACACTGACATTCGGATAAGACCGGCAAAACTCCCCGATCAACGGGGACAAAACATGCCACCCGAACCAGTCTGAAGACGAAACACGCAGGCTTCCATCCAGAGATTTTTCTGACCCGGTTAACTCACGCTGCAGGGCAAAGGCTTCCTCTTCCATGCGCTCTGCATGACCCAGAATAACGCTACCCTCGTCTGTCAGAATAAATCCGTCCGGTGTTCTCTGAAAAAGGCGGCATCCCAAACTGTCTTCAAGTTTCTTGATGCGCCGCCCCATTGTTGGCTGCGTCATTGCAAGTCGACGGGCGGCGGCGCCAAGCGTCCCTTCCCGTGCGATTGCCAGAAATATTTCGACGTCACTCCAGTTCATCATACCCATTCTTTTTTGCATGAACATTTCTCATTATCCTTCATTTCCATTCACAAATCAAACTCTCACAATCAGACCATCCAAATCAAACAGGAGTAAATCTGATGACCAAAATGAAAGCCGCTCTCCTCGAAGCATATGACCAGCCGTTCCGTATTACAGAGCTTGACCGACCTGTCCCGGCAGAAGGCGAAGTTCTGGTACGTATTGCAGCAAGTGGTGTAAATCCGCTTGATTCCAAAATCCGTTCGGGAAAAGCCGCACATGCTCGTCATCCGCTTCCGGCTGTTCTCGGCATTGATGTCGCAGGAACCATCGAACAGGTGGGACCGGGTGTAACCTCGTTCCATGTCGGCGAAGAAGTTTACGGCATGACGGGTGGCGTTGGCAGCGTCCAGGGATCTCTTGCCCAGTACGCGGCTATCGATGCGCGGTTGCTTGCCCCAAAGCCCTCGAATTTTTCCATGCGTGAGGCCGCTGCACTACCACTGACATTTATCACCGCGTGGGAAGGCCTTGTTGATCGCATCGACTTGCAGCCTGGTCAAACCTTGCTTGTGATCGGCAGTGGCGGCGTTGGCATGAATGTTATCCAAATTGGAGTGGCACTCGGCGCCACGGTCTATGCCGTAGATTCCGGTACAAAAGCCGATACGATCAGATCCCTGGGTGCAACACCAATCGACTATCAGGAACAGGCCGTCGAAGACTATGTCAAGGAGCACACCAACGGCAAAGGCTTTGATGTGGTCTATGACACGATTGGCGGCGCAGGACTTGATGCCGCATTTGCAGCAGTTACTCGATTTGGTCACGTGACCAGTTGTCTGGGATGGGGAGCCCACTCCCTCGCCCCTCTTTCCTTCAAGGGTGCCAGTTATTCTGGTGTAGCCCGCCACATGTTTCTGGAGTGTTCGTCACTTGTATCTGGAGGAAGCGGAAAAACGTTTTCTTCCGATCTGAGAGCATTCTCAGAGGCCTTTTATATCACTCTCAGAAGGCTCAAAGAAACGGCCACAGCACTGTACCACTGTGGCCGTTCCGCGTGTAGGAGTAGAGGTTGGTAACAGCAACGGCTCACGCGATGAACTTATTGGTATTTTTAGAGATAAATTGCCATGCCGCCAGTTATGTCTCTCGACCAGCTATCCATCCTTGATCAAACCCAATCTGACTATCGTTTCTGCCACCTCTCGCTTTGAAGGCACAGGGACGCCCTCTGGCAAATGCTTTGGCAAACTTAGCCATGCCTTTCCTATATTGCCTTTAGCGCCTCCTTTCAGGATACGCATGAAAGGTAAAACCCACGGCGGTGCGGTATTATCCTCTTCCGGCTCAAAATACTCAGGTGCCGGTTCTATTTCGGGCAAGATCTCCACCTCAACGTCCACATCGTCATAGGACCTCGGCACAGCCAATATCCGCGATATCAGCGCATCGAAAGCACGAGCCGGAAGATCCGAGTAATGATATTTGAATCGCTTGCCGCCTAGTCCCTTCGCATCAAGTCTGCGCCAGCCACGGGCGTTTGCAAGCCGGGTAATTGCGGCCTTTGAGGCAGGCATCCCCGGCAACCGCAAATCAAGCAATTCCTGTGCATCATACCATTCCTGAATACGGTTTTTATCGTGCAAAACCTGAACCAGCACGGCCTCAAGATATGTTGTCCGACGCTGGCAATAGGCCCATTCTTCTATGGGCACCTGCACTGTCAGGTCGAAACTATCGGTTTTGTCCGTCATGCAACCTCCATAAAACCGAAGTGCCGGATAAACCCGGCACCGGTACAGGTCAGGCAGTAGCGGCCATATCCGTGCCGCTACTATCCGGATCAATGTCGGAGATTGCACCGCTGTCGCGGAGTTGTTCGATTATCCGCTGGACGGTCTGTTTTTTAAGATTAACCGCTTTGGCGATTTCCTCGACTGGATGACCTTGGCGATAGGTCGCAATGATTGCATGGTCACGTACAGAGAGCTTTGGATAGCTCTCATCAGCACTTGATGTTGTCGCATTTTCCTGCTGACTGCTGTGTTCTGTCGAGGCCATTTTATGCATCATCATCCCGGCTCGCAGTCCCCGTTGCTCAGCTTCCCGCAACTGATGATCCAGATTTTCCGTCCCGGTACGATGGAATTGTTCGTCAAGTTCATCTGTTGCAATCGCTATGTTTTTACGGATTGCGCCGACCAGCGTCACGAGCCCGGAAATTGAATTATTCAGAGGATTGCGGTCCAACATGCTCAAATCCTGACTGCCAGAGATCAGGCAATCTATCAGGTCCAAAACATCCATTGAGTCCTGAAGCCCTTCCATAGGGCTGTGGCTATTGAACGGATAAGGGTTTTCCATAGGGTTTCTCCAGTGTGCTTTCTAGGGCATCCACTGTCTGCGACCACCGCAGACAGCCGGGGGCTAGAAACCGTCACTGGTACGGCACCATGACCTTTGGGCTTACGCCTTGGACATTCGCCATGGTCCCCCGGCCTGAAATCCGCAAATGTAGGCCTGTCGGAATTCAGGCACAAAAAAACACCTTCAACGACCTCAATCTAGGAAGCCGTTCGGCGGTGTTTGCCGCCAGTGGATGGGTTTCTAGGCCCGATGAAAAGATATTCGCATGGGCCGGTTTCGTCAACCTGTTTGAGAACGCAATGATTGCGTTCTCCATAATGGAAAACGACACAATGTCGTTCTCCATATTTTCTGAGGTGCCTATTGAGAACGACATCGTGTCGTTCTCGCAGCGTGGTCGATGCAAACGACACGATGTCGTTTGCAAACTTGCTATGAGCTACCTTGAATGTTTGATTTAACAATGGACACGGTGTCCGTTGCTAAACGCAATCATTTCGTTTAGCAGATTTCTTTACGATCCACCCATTGCGTAGCCTGCATAGACGGATGGCACAAAATCGGGGTTGTCGGATTTGACTTCCTTGACCCGCATGTTTGACGGGGCGTTCTCGAAGGAAACCTTAACCTCACCACCAAAGCGGCCCTGAGGCTGCCCATTTTGCCGCCCGATCGCGGGTGCTATCGCCGACGCGGCATTGCCCATAGCACCGGGCATCTGACCAAAGCCGCCGGCATCGACACCAATCCGTTCTTTGACCCAATCAGGCATCCAGTCCATCAATTCGGTCACGGCAGAACTTAGCCAGGCAATCAGTTCGGACATTTTTGCCTGCATACCTTGCAAGAGACCATCAATCCATTGCCCGCCAATGGCCGAAAGGCTGAAACCGGAGAAGGTCGAAAAGACGCTTTTGACGAATGAATTGAATGTCTCTTTGACACCTTCCCACAACTCAGAGAAGTACTTTCCGATAGGTGCCCATGCCCGCTTGATGGCAATCGATGCGCGTTGCATCGCCTCAATAAAGAACGTCGAAACGGCTTCCCAGTTGTAAACAACGAGGGCCAACCCAGCCAATGCCGCGACCACCGCAGCAATCGGGGTCAAGAGTAGACTGAACCCTGTGGCAAACACCCCAGCGGCAGAAGCCGCAAGCCCCAGACCGAAAACCAATGGCCCAATTGCAGCCGCCAGAACACCCGCAACAAATGCAACCTGTGTCAGCAAGGGATTTGCCTTTGCGAAATCCCGGAAACCAGCAGTCACGCGCTGAATCGTAACGATCAAGCCATCCAGCCCGCCTTTGATGCCAAGCATTTCGGTCATTACTTCGCCGATCTCGGTAAAGAACAGGCCGATATTATCCATCAATGTTGAGAGTTTGCCGAATAGGGTTTTGGACTGTTCTTCCATCTGTTTGTGGAATACGCCGCCCTGCGCTGTCATGGTTTCCATTGCTCGGGTGAGAATGTCGAAGCTGATCCGCCCCTGAGACGCAAGTTCGAATATCTCGTCTTTCGATTTTCCCAGCCCTTTTGCCAGTACGTCAATGACTGGAACGCCCCGGTCAGAAAGCTGCAAAAGCTCCTCGGTCATAGCCTTTCCTTTGGCCTTGACCTTGCCATAGATTGCGGCCATTTCAGTCAGTGGGATATTCGCACCAGCCGAGATATCGCCCAGCATGGTGAGCTTTTTGATTACCTTGCCACCTTCAACGCCGAACGCGAGAAGTTGTCTCGCGGCCTGTCCGATCCCTTCCATCTGGAAGGGTGTGCGTGCAGCGAACTCAGACAACCCCTGAACCATTTTCTTGGCAGCGTCTCCACTGCCCAACATAGTTCGGAACGATGTTTGAAGTTGCTCCATTTGCCCGAATGCTCGCAAGGCAAAGCCACCAATTGCCGCAAGAGGCGCTGTCACCTTCATAAGTGCTTCGCCACCAAAATCGCGGAACCGCTGCCCCACATTACGGGCAGCTTGACCAAGCGCCTGTAACCGTTCCCGCGCGGCAGCAAGATTTGCCTGAAGACGATCCAGACGCGCTCGGCGAGCAATATCGCCTAGTGCAGCGCCGATCTGGCGGGCCGGTTTGGTTACCCGATCAACGGCCTGAATGATCATCTTGAGATTCAATTCGCGAGACATGGTTGCTCTCCAGTGTTTTTTCCAAAGCGCACAAGCCCGAAAATCGCCCCGTCAGTGCGCGTAACATGATTTGATAGGGATGGGTGCGAAAACATCGGACACACATCTCTTAGCGGCTCTTATCGCCTCTTAAGCAATGGAATAGGCATTGCCAGAAGGATTATGATCCCTTAACGTCAAGCATCAGGATCGAAGAGTGCAATCTGGTCACGGCGAGACGCCCAACCTCGCTACGATCTAGTGGTCGCATCTGGACGATATTGCACCGACCAGATTGCAATATTGAAGCATACTTCAAAAATAATGGATGATAAGGCTGCGTATCTCCCGGAACAGTTCCGGGAGTTTTCATTTTGTCTATCCGTGAAATGTTCCGGTCTATTCAAATGGATCGGAATAACATGCGCCATTTACCGGATATCTATTACCATCAATCTTTTTTGGCATTGGCCGATATTATCGGGTTTCATGCGGCCTTCACATTTGTGAATGCGATGCCTCAGTCAGACCGTTTCTATATCCCGAAGAAGTTTGTGGCTGACCACAGGATTTCCCTGACTGTTGGTGATGATAATTTCCGTAAGCTCATTGATGCTTTCGGTGGCTGTCATATTCTGATCCCGAAATCACCAGAAGTCTCCAGTAAGAAACATCGCATCATCGGAGTACTGATGGAGGGCAACCTGTCTCAGCAGGCAATCGCTCAACGGTTTAACGTCACTGAACGTTACGTGAGGAAAATCTTCGCTGAATTGCGTGACATCGGGGTTGGACGCCCCGAAACACCTGACACCCGCCACCCTCAAATTTCACCTGAACTATTAAGAATACTGGGATGGAATGCTGACAGCCCCGAAAGTTTAATTGCAAATTGCAATGAACAGACTGCCGCTCGTGTCGCGACTAAGCTCAATTTGCCACAAGAAAAGTGCAGCAGCGTGCGGAGCCTCATCAACTCGATATTGAAAGATACGCCTCTCACCAAACGGGCGATATCCTGCCTTTCGGCTTCCAATCAGATCGCGTACCGGGAAAATCCCGTACAATTTCTGGCAAAACTTAGAGCCGCTGCCGAACCAAATGGCCACGCCATCCTCCAAAAGGATACTGTAAAATGACCGATACCCTGATGGCGATGCAGACACCGCAAGAAGATGCATACAAAGGGCGCTTCAAAGTGCGGGTTATCCGGGCAGGGTTGTCGGGTAACATGAATTTTTATCCCGACGAAACTTTGAAAAAAGCGGTACCTCTTTTTGAGGGTGTCCGGGTTTTTGTTAAATCTGACAACGAACATCTGAAGAGCCAAGGTAAAGATGTTCGCAATTTGATCGGTAGAATTGTTGATGTGTCTTTCTCTGACGGACAATCTCCTGACACCGGTCAGATTGAAGGCACTTTGGAAATGATCGATCCGACCGCTCCTGAATCCCAAAAGCTGAAGTCAGCGTGGGACCGAAAAATGACCGACCTAATGGGTCTCTCCATAGATGCAAAAGGAAAATCTACAGTCGGCAAAATTGGGCGGCAGCGTGCACGCATCATTACCGATTTTTCGGCTGTTAGTTCCGTGGATTTGATCGTTGAACCCGGTGCCGGTGGTCAAGTCCTCAACCTGATTGAAAGCAATGGAGCTCAAGAAATGGACCCGCAATACCTGAATGATGAAGACGTCAAAGCCACCGTCAATGCCACTCGCTTGCCTTTGGTCGCCAAACAGAAATTGATCAACCAAAATTCGTCCCCCTCTCAGGTGACCTCCGATGACTTGCGGGAAGCCATAAATACAGAGGCCGACTATTTGGCATCGGTATCCGATAGCGGGAAAGTTAAAGGCTTGGGTGATGACGCTTACCACTCAAATAGCCGCGTCCAGATCCTCGAAAGCCGGGATGAAAAGGTCAGCAAGATGCTCGATGCGTTTTTTGATCCTTCGGACCGTTCAGTTATTTCAATCCGCGAGTGCTATCTGGATATCACTGGCGACCGAACTTTTTCCGGAATTTTGCGCAACTGCGATCAGGCACGGCTTCGGGAATCTCTTGGTAGTCAGAGTTTTGGTGATGTTCTGGGTGACAGTATTTCTCGTCGTCTTGTCGCCGAATACAACAATCCCAGCGTTTATGACGTTTGGCAAAATCTTGTCAGCATTGTTCCAGTGAATGACTTCCGTGCCCAGGAGCGCACGCGGTTTGGTGGCTATGGCGACTTGCCGAAAGTTCTAGAGTCAAATCCATACACCTCGCTGTCCTCTCCAACCGACGAAAAAGCCACCTACTCGGTAGAAAAGCGTGGCGGCACTGAAGACCTCACTCTCGAAATGATCACCAACGATGATGTCGGCGCGGTCCAACGCATCCCGACAAAATTGGTACGATCAGCCAAGCGAACTTTGTCAAAGTTTGTTCTGGATTTCCTGAAAAACAATCCTGTCGTTTATGACGGGGTTACCTTGTTCCATGCCACTCACAACAATCTGGGTACGTCAGCACTTGACGCGGCATCGGTTGCTGCTGGAAGGCTTGCTATCAAAAGTCAGCCAGAGAAGGATTCCGGCGAAAAGATCGGGATCGGGCCGCGTTTTCTCTGGGTGCCGGACGAACTGGAAGAAGAAGCTGTCAATCTGTTTCGTAGAAATACGGAACAGGACAAAACTTTCATCCAATCTCTCAGCCTTGACGTTATCCCGGTTTGGTACTGGACAGATGTGAATGATTGGTGCCTGTCAACTGACACCAATGACGTTCCCGTTATTGAACTCGGTTTCTTGGGTGGAACAGAAGAGCCGGAAATTTTCGTTCAAGACAGTCCGACCAGTGGATCAATGTTCACGCACGACAAAGTGACTTACAAAATCCGCCATATCTATGGCGGCACGGCGCTTGATTATCGCGGGGTCTACAAATCCGTAGTCGCCTAATCGACCTTGGGCCACTGGCAGCTTCTGGCCCAATGCCGCCACCATGTAGATTGTGCTTCTCACGTGGTGGCGGCTTCCCTTTTCATATCTTGGCAAATCAATAGGATCGTAATGGACTTCGCAGAACACAACTACGCAGACGCCGCAGTCGATCTAGCGGAACAACTAGATGATGTTCCTCTGATGATCGCCGATGTGGTACTTGACGATGTGCGGCGGTACTTGTGGCTGCGACAATTCTCCGGTGCCTCGAAACAGGCATTAATTCTTGGTATGACAACCGAAGAAACAGAGCAGGCCATCCAGATTGCCAACTCATTGGATGGATCAGTGACCTTGAATGAGGCCGAAGAAATCATCCACGAAGCAAGGGCGATAATGTGGGGGGCAACCTTCTCTCAGATACCTCGTTCACACTTTGCTAAGAGCATTCTGGCCAATGCCGGAAAAAAGGGTGAGAGTGTCCATTAATCTGTGCTGACGAGAAGTTTTTATTTACTCTTCAGCATGCACCAGAAAATGAAACTTCCTGAATTTTAACAAGTCATATCAGCTACATACAAAGAACCGTAAACATAGAGAGAACCAGTAAGCAGACTTTACGGTTGCGGTTCTAAACCGTAAAACCGAAACTTCTGTCAATCCGAATGAATGGTCAGGTAATTTACCCAAATTCGTTCCGGGTTGGGCGAAAGTTATCGACCGAAATACCCACTCGTCAACAGTGTTTAAGCATCTGAACTATAACAATAATTATTGAAATTTTGATCAACTCGGAAACTATCGCTGAAGTGGGAAAGTTCGTTCCGACTTCTCTCGCCCAACCCGGAACCACCGACAATGGCCGCGACTACCTTGATCCCGCGCAAACATTAGATTAAGAGCCGATTTAGAGACCGTTCAGTGCGCACTGACTTTCTCCAACTTCAACTGGCGAAAACTGTGACTTTCCGTTTTACTCCAGATTCAAACACCTTTTGGGTGCGGGCCAATGCAACACCGCATAAGATGTTTATTATCAATGCCATCCCACTAAGTCCCGCCTTATCCCGGTATATCCCGGATTACTCTAAGAACAAGTGACGGTTAACATCTGGTGTCTTCACCCTGATGCCTCTTCTCGACAACGAAGGCCGTGCCCATCATGGTGACATCATGCGCAAAGCCACACAGCTGGCCGAGGCAGGCAAGCTCTCTGTTAAACTTGACCCCCGCAACTTTGGGCTGACCGATGTGCTCGAAACCCACAATCTGCTGGAAAACCGCCTGAATGAAGGGAAGCTCGTAATTTCCATTTCACACTAGGTAAAATGTCTCAGGCAATGCCGTGATTTACCCGAACATAACGAAGCCCCGTCCTGCAAGCGCCGACTGATCATCAAGAATGTTAAAACCCGGCTTTGCAGGACGGGGCTTCTTTAAATTTCCGGGATTATCTTGCCTATACCCTGATCTCATCCTTACGCACCGGACGCGGGCGGCCTTCGGCGTCGATGGCGACAAAGGTAAAGGTTGCCTCGGTGACCTTGATGCGTGGCGGCTGGTTGCGGCGAAGCACCCAGGCTTCAAGATGCAGCACGATGGATGTGTTGCCGATCCGTTCGATATCGCCATAGACGCAAACCGTATCGCCGACATAAACCGGGCGCAGGAAGGTCATACCGTCAACGGAAACCGTCGCAATACGGCCCTCGGCAACCTGGCTGGCCAGAACACCACCGGCAATATCCATCTGTGACATCAGCCAGCCACCGAAAATATCCCCGCTCGGGTTGGTATCGGCGGGCATGGCAAGGGTGCGGGTACAAAGATCGCCCCGTGGCATGGTGTTTTCACTCATCAAGTTCTGCTCATTTGCTGTCGCCATCAGGCTCACTCCTGTTTCGGGCCTGTCGATAAAGACGGGCCAATTTTTTTATTGGACCTCCCGGTCTCGATTTTCTGCGCCAATGCCGCAAAAATGTGATCTATGGTCAAGACCACTACTTGCATTGAACCTGAAAACACATTTTTATGGGCTGTGCGAACCGACATATGGCACAGACCAGTGGACATATGGTACTCGTTTAGCGCCGAGGCATCCAACGCTCAATATCGAGAAACAGATATGCGTTGTTGGACCTTGTTTTAACACAATTAAAAGAAGTTGCGTTCCGGGGCATGACCGACCTTTTTGAAGATTCAAACCAATCAACAGACAAAGCCTATTCCGCCAAGGATATTGAGGTTCTCGAAGGCCTGGAGCCTGTTCGCAGACGCCCCGGTATGTATATCGGTGGCACGGATGATGCAGCCTTGCACCATCTGGTCGCAGAGATTCTCGATAACTCGATGGACGAAGCGGTCGCAGGCCATGCTGACTGGATCGAACTGGAACTCAGACAGGACAACACAGTCCTTGTCCGCGACAACGGTCGTGGTATTCCGACCGATCCGCATCCGAAGTTCCCGGATAAATCAGCCCTCGAAGTCATTCTGACCACCCTGCATTCGGGTGGCAAGTTTTCGGGCAAGGCCTATGAAACATCCGGCGGTCTGCACGGTGTCGGCATGTCGGTGGTGAACGCCCTGACTGAAAAATTCCGTGTCGAGGTCTGCCGTGACCGCAAGATGGTGTTTCAGGAATATTCGCGCGGTGTGCCGCAAATGCCGCTTCAGGATGGCGGCGCGATCAGCAACCGTCGCGGCACCACGGTCATCTTCAAACCCGATCCCGAGATTTTCGGTGCACGGGCGAAGCTCAAGGCAGCAACCATCTTCCGCATGGCGCGATCAAAGGCCTATCTTTACAAGGGCGTTGAAATCCGCTGGTCGGTTGACCCGCTGCTTCTGACAAGTGACGACCCGACCCCGCAGCAGGAAGTCCTGAAATTCCCGAACGGTATTCTCGACTATCTGGAAATGACGCTTGAGGGTCGCGACCTTGTGACCGAACGTCCCTTTGCGGGCGAAGCCAAGTTTTCCGATAGTCCCGGTCGTGTTGAATGGGCAATCGGCTGGCCCGAAAGCGGCGAAGGCTATTTCCATTCCTACTGTAACACCGTCCCGACCCCGCTTGGCGGGACGCACGAAGCGGGCTTCCGCTATGCTCTGACCAAGGCAATCAAGTCCTATGGTGATATGACCGGCCAGAAAAAGGCCGCAGCCATCACCGCCGAGGACGTCTTTGGCGGCGGCTGCGTGATGCTTTCGGTCTTTATCCCCGACCCGCAATTCCAGGGACAGACCAAGGAAAAGCTGGGCACACAGGGCGCAACCAAGCTGGTTGAAACCGCTGTCCGTGACCATTTTGACCACTGGCTGACCGGGGATACCGAAAACGCCAAGCGTCTGCTTGAACGCATCATCCTGCGCGCCGAGGAACGTCAGCGCCGCAAGGAGAAAAAGGAAACCAAGCGTCAGTCGGCAACCCGCCGCCTGCGTCTGCCGGGTAAACTTGCCGACTGTTCGCGTTCAATTGCCGCTGGCACTGAAATCTTCCTGGTCGAGGGTGACTCGGCAGGTGGTTCTGCCAAGCAGGCCCGTGATCGCGAAACGCAGGCTGTCCTGCCGCTGCGCGGTAAAATCCTGAACGTTGCGTCGGCGACCTATGAAAAGATGATGGCCAACCAGGAAATCAAGGACATGATCGAAGCCTTTGGCTGCGGTTCTGGTAATGATTTCCGTTTGAACGACCTGCGCTACGAACGCATCATCATCATGACCGATGCTGACGTAGATGGCGCGCATATCGCGTCGCTTCTGATGACCTTCTTCTATCAGGAAATGCCTGGTCTGATCGAAAGCGGCCACCTCTACCTGGCCATGCCGCCGCTTTATCGTCTGACCCAGGGTGGTAAATCGATCTATGCGATGGATGACGCCGAGAAGGAAGTCATCCTCAATACCGAGTTCAAGAACCCGAACAAGGTCGAGATTTCCCGATTTAAAGGTCTGGGTGAAATGCCGCCGCAGCAGCTGCGTGAAACCACAATGGCGCATAAAAAGCGTACATTGCTGCGTGTCACCCTGCCCGATGCGGCCGAACCCGATGAACGCGGACAGACCAAGGATCTGGTCAATCGTCTGATGGGCAAAAAACCGGAACTGCGTTTCCAGTTCATTCAGGAACATGCCCGCTTCGTCGAGGATATCGACGTTTAGACAAGACTTGAAAACCTGTTCAAAACCCGGCCATTTGTGCCGGGTTTTTTATCAACTTCCCCATCTCTGCCCCCGTAAAACAGGATCGCATAATGTCGCACAGTTATGCCACCATCCTTGAACAAATCGCCGACCATATTGCCACTGCCGACTTTGGCACAGCGCGCAAGGCTGACTATATCCCGGCTCTGTCTTGTGTTCCTGACGAACATTTTGCCATGGTGATCTGTGGCACCGATGGTCAGGAATTTGCAATTGGTCAGGCCGATTTGCCCTTCTCGATCCAAAGCATCTCGAAAATGTTCGCGCTGGTCCTGGCACAGCGAGCACATGGTGATGCCCTTTGGCAGGCCGTGCGTCGAGAACCATCGGGATCGGCCTTCAATTCCCTGATCCAGCTTGAACAGGAACACGGCATTCCGCGAAACCCGTTCATCAATGCCGGGGCAATCCGCGTCGCCGACCTGATCTCGTCGCGCTATGCCAATCCGGATCGTTCTGTGGCGGAATTTCTGGGTCAGCTTTGTGGCAAACCGGCCATTCGTGTCGATAACGACGTTTATCTGTCCGAGGATCAGCATGGCGACCGAAATCGCGCCATTGCCTATCTTATGAAAAGTTTTGGCAAGCTCGACAATCCGGTCGAAGATGTCGTGCGCGCCTATTTCAAGCAGTGCGCGGTTGCCATGACGGCGCGCGAACTGGCCCGCGCCTGCCGTTTTCTGGCATGCAAGGGTGTCGGCATGGATGGCAAGCCGGTCATCACGCCCGAAGAAACCAGTCGCATCAATGCGCTGATGTTGACCTGCGGAATGTATGACGGGGTTGGTGACTTTGCCTTTACGGTCGGCATTCCAGCCAAAAGCGGGGTTGGCGGCGGCATCATCGGCGTTATTCCGGGGGAATTTTCGGTGTGTGTCTGGTCCCCGCGTCTGGATCAACGCGGGAATTCCGCCGCCGGCATTCGCGCCCTTGAAATGCTGATCCGGGCCATCGGACGGTCTGTGTTCTAGGCCCTTTGATCACATGCACCCCGTTCAGGGATGTCCACTATCCTTGCATCAGAATGCACAAAGACCCTCAACCGGCGCGATAACGATGGTGTGATTGCACACCATTTTTGATCGAATTTGCCTTACCACACCGTATGATGACAGAATGACATCAAAGGACTTGTCCAATGAACACGCGCATATTTGAAAGAGCACCTCTTGCCGCTGGTTGCGCCATCCTGCTCGGGCTTGGCGGATGTGGTGTGGCCTTGATCGAAGCCCCGAATTATCACGTATCCGAAGTGCAAAGTTTTAAGGTTGCGGGCGCGCCAAGCGGAGTCATGATGCTTGAAATTATCGACCCCGATAATACCCTGCCCGCACAGACATGGGCCGATGCCTTGTCCGACCAGCCACCACCACCGCGCCTGCGTTTTGTCACAGACCCTGCAGACGTTAAAGACGGTCAAACTCTGAAAGCGGAAAACCGTCTTGTTGCCGTCGTCAATCCTTCCCAGAACACGTTTGGCAATGCGATTTGCACCGACCCGCAAACCGGCGGAATGGAAGGCATTTCTGATCGCCTGATTGTCCGGTTCGGATTTTGCGTCGGCGATGATCTGATTTCGGAAACACGCGCACGTTTCGTGCCCGAAAATTTCGAAACACAGCTCTATAATAACGCCGACACTATCAGTTTTCAGCTATTCCCGCGGCACATGCGCAACAACGATGATGATCGCACCTGCAGCCCGTTTGAAACGGTTTGCTGAACTTCACATTACTTAATGCAGCACATGTGAGTGCGACTAATCAACTATTCCCGCGCAGCCGAAACGATCAGTCCCCGATCAGCCTGCTGGCGAGAACCGGTAATGCAAACGCACGCATCCGCGATCAAGCATTTGCGTGCTGATCAATGTCGGACTGCTGCGAAAACCTGTCTGGGGGAAAAGCGGTTTTCCCCCACCCAGTATTTCCGGCATGACGTAAATTTCAATTTCGTCGAGTGCGTCTCGTTCAATGAACGCCATTTGCAGCTTTCCACCGCCCAGCATCCAGACATCCCCATCATCAAAAGCACGAAGCTCGGAGATCAATGCGTCAACGTCACTTCGCACGTCAATATCCGCGACGGGATTATCAATCGGACGGGATGTGACCACAATTACCCGCTTTCCGTGATAAGGCCATTCCGACGGTTGGCTTGCAACAAAATCATAGGTTGCCCGCCCCATCACCAGGGTTTGAATACGCTTGATGAACTTGTTGTAATCGTATGCACCAAGATCCATCCCGTCATATGCAAATAACCAATCGAGATTGTCATTTCTGTCCGCGATCATCCCGTCAAGACTGGTTGCGATATACCCAAGAATTCTTGCCATGACCAAATCTCCGTTGATTTATAAACGAATATACGTTTATAAATAATCATGGCAAGAAACAAGACAATTCCCGACAGTCAGGTGCTCGACACCATCTTTGAAACCGTGCTTGAAACCGGACCGTCAAACCTGACATTTGCCCGGGCATCAAAAGCCTGCGGCCTTTCACCAGCGACACTTGTGCAACGCTACGGCACGCGTGATGCTCTGCTCCTTGCGACATTGCTCCGCGCTTGGGACCGGCTTGATGCTGAAACGCATGCAGCGGATCAGGAAGAACCATCAAGTCCGAATGGCGCAATCGAAATTCTGCTGCGCCTGATGCCGCCGGAAACAGCAGACCGGGACACCAGCAACGGCTTGCTGGTTCTGCATGAAGACATCCGCAACCCGCAACTTCGCGCACGCGGGGCTGCCTGGGGACATCGCCTTGCCGCAATACTTGGCCGCCGCCTGTCAAAACAGCCCGAAGAAGGAAGAAAGCTTGGCTGGCAAATGGCCAGCATATGGCAAGGGGCACACACATGGTGGGCTTTCACCCGTGAGCAACCTGCCGATCAGACAATCAGGGAAATGCTCCAAGAATGGGTTGCCCGCAACACATAAAAAAATCCCGCCCTACCGTACGAGAAGATCAAGCAACGCACTGGCGAAAATTTCCGGCTGTTCAAGTGGCACATAATGTCCGGCCCCGGCAATTTCGTGATAGGTCGCACCGGGAAGAGCATCCGCCATCTCCCGGTGGCTTTCCGGACTGATGATCCGGTCGTGGGTCCCGACAACTACGCTACAGGGCACAACAACATCGCCAAGATCCGCCATGCTGTCCGGGCGCATGGCTACCGCGTGGTTCTGGCGTTCAAACACACCGACCCCGCAGGCGTCACCCATTGCCGTCAACAGTGAAACCAGCGTCTCATCATTGCGATTATCAGGATGCAGCATCTCGTCAAGCATCCCTTCATTGACTGCGACAAACGGTTGCCTGGCTGCCACGAAACGCGATAGCAACAATCGCCGGCGTCGGACCGCCTCGCTGTCGGCTGTTGCCCGGGTATTGACCAGCATCAGGTGACTGACCCGTTCCGGGGCCTGACGCATGATTTCAAAGGCGGCATATCCGCCCATCGACATACCCACCAGCGCAAACCGTTCGGGTACGGCTTCCAGCACCGCACGTGCCATATCCGATACCGTATCCTGATCAAACAATTCGCAAAATACCGGTACAATGGCGGGCTTTCTGACGTCGCGAAGATCATCATAAGCCGTCAGCGCCTGATGCCACATGCGCTGATCGGCCAGCATGCCCGATAAAAACACAACGGGCACGCCATCGGCTGATGCGTGCCCGATATTCTGATCCGGTCGGGATATCATTTGATCAGCGCACTCAATTCCTTGAATTCCGGGGTACCCGCCACGCGCAGCCATTCAAACATCACGCTTTCGCGCGTCACGATCTTTGCACCGGCATCGCGCATGCGTTCAAGGCCGAAAATCTTGTCTGACATGCTGCGCGATGTTACCGCATCGGCAACCACATAAACCTCGCGGCCACGCTCGATCAGTTCCATCACGGTCTGCAACACACAAACATGGGTTTCCATGCCGATGACCACCACCTGATCACGGCCCGGACTTTCTTCCATTTTCTCGATAAAACCATCGGCGGGGATGGCTGAAAACGCCACTTTGGAAACCACATTTCCACCTTCGGAGGCATCGCTTGGCTTTTCGATCAGATCAAGAATGGGTTTTGCCGTATGCCCAAGGCCCTTGGGATATTGTTCGGTGACAATCACCGGAACACCCAGCCGATTGGCGCATTTCACAAGAAAACAGCAATTGGCGATGATCTGTTCAGGCTCCTGACAGGCCGGATAGAGTTTTTCCTGAACATCGATAACCAGCAAACTTGCACGCGTTGCATCCATCAGCACGGCTTTTCTCCCCTGTGCATTATCTATTTAGACAGGTTACGCCGCCAAATTGTTGCAAACAAGCCTCTCAACAAGGTGTTTATCGGTTTTCGAAGCGAATTTTGCGGCGTTTTTCTTGACTTAATTAAGGGTTAGCTTTACGACGCAAACAGATTTTTGCATATCCGCTTAACTTAACGCATTCTATTGCGGGAAAACGAACCATATGAATTTCGCCGATCTCGGTCTGAGCGAAGATATCCTCAAAGCCGTCGCAGACGCCGGCTACGACACCCCCACCCCGATCCAGGCTCAAGCTATTCCGTCGGTGCTGATGGCGCGCGACATTCTGGGCTGTGCACAGACGGGTACGGGTAAAACTGCCAGCTTCACCCTGCCGATGCTTGATATCCTGCATCATGGCCGCGCGCGTATGCGTATGCCGCGTTCCATCATTCTGGAACCGACCCGCGAGCTTGCAACACAGGTAGCGGCAAACTTCGACACCTATGGCAAATACATGTCTTTGTCGAAGGCATTGATCATCGGCGGCGAGTCTGCTGTCGAACAGGGCAAGATCCTGGAAAAAGGCGCTGATGTGATCATCGCGACGCCGGGCCGCCTGATTGATACCTTTGAACGTGGCAAACTGCTTCTTTCCGATTGCAAATTGCTTGTGATCGACGAAGCCGACCGCATGCTCGACATGGGCTTCATCCCCGACATCGAAAAGATCGTCAATATGCTGCCCAAGCAGCGCCAGACGCTTTTCTTCTCGGCGACCATGCCCACTGAGATCCGTCGTCTTGCCGACAAATTCCTGTCCAATCCAAAGGAAATCACCGTTGCCCGCCCATCCAGCATGGCATCAACGGTTGAACACAAACTTGTGGTCATGGATGACATGGACAAGCGCGAAGCACTTCGCCGTTTGATCCGTGCCGAAGACGTCAAGAACGCCTTCGTATTCTGTAACCGCAAAAAGGATGTCGACATCCTTTTCAAATCTCTGACCAAGCACGGCTTTAATGCCGGACGCATGCATGGCGATCTGGCACAAAGCGAACGTACCGAAACGCTTGCGAAATTCAAAACCGGCGAGATCACTTTGCTGGTCTGCTCGGATGTTGCCGCACGCGGTATTGACGTAGCCGATGTATCGCACGTCTTTAACTTCGACGTTCCTTTCAACTCCGAAGATTACGTCCACCGTACCGGCCGTACCGGTCGTGCAGGCCGCGACGGCAAGGCCTTTACCCTTGCCGTGCCTGAAGACGGCAAGCTGGTCGCGGCAATCCAGAAGACGATCAATATCGACATTCCGCTGACCGACCTTGAAGGCATTGAAACGCTTGAGCTGGACTTCACCGGCAAGAAGCGTCGCAACAAGAAAAGCCGCAAGTCATCAAACACCCGCGATGACAAACCGGCCCGTTCGGCAAAGTCGAATGAGCGTGCAAAACCGGAAGCCCCGGCAAAGTCCCAGACGGAAGCCCCGGCTGTCGCCAAGGAAGAAGAAGCTCCCAAGGCACCGGCACGCGAAGCCAGAACCAATCATGACCGCCACGAACGTCATGACCGGACCGAACGCGCGGATCGTAACGACCGCAATGATCGCAACAACCGCAATCATCGCCGTGATCGTGACGACCGTGATGACAAACCGGTTGTCGGCTTTGGCGATCACGTTCCGTCCTTCCTGCTAACAGCAGTTCCGGCATCAAGCCTTGGTCGCAAGTCAACCGACGACGAAGACGTGAAAGAGGAGCCGAAAAAGGCCCCTGCACGCAAGGCGGCGGCAAAATCGACAAAGACGGGCAAGACCACGCGCGCCAAAACGCCGCGTCGCGCGCCTAAAAAGGCCGCTGACGAAGCACCGGCAGCCGATGCAAGCCCGGCGACCGAGGCACCTGTTTCGGCCAGCACAGAAACAGAAGCGGCGCCGGTTGCAGAAAAGCCTGCTGAGAAAAAACGCGCTCCGCGTCGTCCGCGCAAAAAAGCAGCCCCAAAGGCCGCAGCTGCGGAAAGCGCCGAAGCTGCTGATACGGCACCGACCCCAAGCGAAGGCTAGGCCGGACAGTCCGTCCAAAGAAAACCTGTTAAAGACAAAAGGCCGTCAGAACAGTCTGACGGCCTTTTTCTATTGTGCGATATGCAACCTGATTTAAACGGCGCGGAACAATCCGGTAGAACTCGGCTTTTCGGGGCGGCGCTTGCGCATCAGTTTGAGCATGGTTTCAATCGTGATTGAAAGCAGCGTCGCATGGGTGATCTCCTCGATCTCGTCCATGACAAGCGAAAGCGCATTTCCGGCATTGGTATTCTGGACAATGCTGTTGGACGGGCCGGTACCGACCTCCTCAAACAGTTGCACCACATCGAGAAGCGTCGTGCGCTTGGCATTCCCACAGAAACGATAACCGCCCCCCGCACCACGCACGGACTCAACAAGTCCCGCACGGCCAAGATCACGCAGAACCTTTGCCAGATGATTGGTCGAGATATTATACCGCTCGGCGATTTCCGATGCCGACAGCTGACGGTCGGTATCTTCGGCCAATTCAAGCACGGCATAGAGGGCAAACAGGGTTGCCTTTTGCAAGGACATCATGGCTTAAGCCCCCTCTTCCATATCGGTTTCAAGCTGGATGAACGGGCCGGCCATCATGCCCTGTGACCGGAAGAACGACATAAGGTCGGTGGCATCGCGCGGGATCATGGTACGGACCTTGGTCACCCCGGCATTGCGGAAACAGCGGCAGATTTCGTTATACAGAATGGTGCCGATCCCGCCCATGCGCAGATCCGGCTCGACACTGACCGTCCCGACCCAGCCACACGGTACGGAATTGAATTCCCAGGACCGGACTTCCCCAAAGATACAGCCAAGCAGCGTACCCTCTTCCTCCGCGACCAGGAAAAAGCGGGAATCCTTGCGGTTGCCATAACGGGTAAACAGATCGTCCCAATATTCGGGTTTACGCAAACCTGTGGTGCGGTCATCAAGACCGACGACATTTGGCAGGTCTTCCAGAACCGCCGGACGAATATTGATTTTATGCTCGCCAATCGTAACCAGGTTATATCCCGGCGTATTTTGCGCAGCGTCCACCTTATATGCCTTTCTGTAACGTGGTTGGCCTTGCCAACCTCCCCCGGCTTCCGATCAGGAGAATAACCACAATCAAAATAAGTAAATTGGTACGATTATACTACACTGCACAGATGGCACGCGGCAATGATAAGTTCCGCTGCAGGTGCGAGGGAAATTACACTAAACCCAAGCATTCCAAGGAATTGAAGGACATACTGTTATTCATTAGTTCTTGCAAGACCCAAGCAGGCATCAAAGCACGCGCTATGACTTCATTCATATACAGTCCCGCACCGTAAAAAATGCTGCGTTCGACTACGCAAAGATTGACAGAAACCCGAAGTCATGGCTTATCGCGCAGCAGAAAATACTTACAGCCAGTTCGAAATTTGGCAAAATCTGCCAACGCAATTCGATCCTTAATGGACCGAATGCAATCTGGCTATCTATGACCCAAAGGAGTGTGGCACGCTATGGCGCGCAACGGATTCGACGCAATTGATCGCAAAATTCTTCGTGAAATTCAGGAAGACGGGCGAATCTCCATGGTCGAATTGGCAGACAAGGTCGGCCTGTCTGTTTCGCCCTGCCTGCGGCGACTTCGCAAACTCGAAGAAAGCGGCGTCATTCGCAAATATGTCGCCCTGCTTGATCCGGCCCATCTGCATCTCGGCGTGAATGTCTTTGTCACTGTGTCCCTGACCCAGCATGACGAACCGTCGCTTCGCCGGTTCGAAACCGCCGTTCAGGCTCATCCGGAAATCGTTGATTGCTATGCCATGGTCGGCAATCAGGATTACATGATGCGTATTGTCGTGCCAGACCCGGCTTCCTATCAGCGCTTCCTGTCCGAAGTGATGATGAAGCTTCCGGGTGTTGCCAACATGAAATCAAGCTTCACCCTGCACGAAGTCAAGAACAGCACCACCCTTCCGGTTTCCGACATCGACTGATCAATGACGGCCTGCCATCGCAGGCCTGACGCCAGAACATGGAACGCGCCGTCAGGCACCATCTGGCACCGTCATCCCCGCGCAGGCGGGGACTTCGAACCACATGTTCAAGACACTCTATCTCTGCTCCGGCTCCAGTTACGCCCTTGCTCTGCTCTGACTCTGACTCTGGCGTTGCACTGACGCTGCTCCGTGGCCTGCCCCAGACCCCGGCCCCCACACCGCACACCGCATCCGAACGCAGCCCAGCCTTACACCGCTGCCGCACGCCTGTCGGGAATAATGGTCGGAAACAGGATGGCAAGCGTCACCCCGCGCAGCAGGAAGAAGGCGTTAAACGACGCCCATAGCAAATGATTACTGCCCATCGCAACGGCTCCCCACGCCATCAGGCCGTAAATCCCCACAGACACCAGCATCATATTGCGCCAGTGCTTGGTTTGCATCGCGCCCAGAAACACCCCGTCAAACTGAAATCCCAGAACACCGGTTACTGGCAATATCACCGCCCATAACAGGTACTCATAGGACGCATCGCGTACTTCGGGAATACTTGTCAGCGCATCAATGATCCATGGTCCGACGGCGGCAAATACAATTACCATCGCAACGGCGGAAACAAGGCCCCAGATCGTGGTCTTGCGCACTGCCCACAGAAACTGTTTGCGCCGCTCTGCCCCATACGCCTGCCCGACAAGGGTTTCAGCCGCATGGGCAAAGCCATCAAGGGCGAATGATCCGAACATCAGGAAATTCTGCAACACGGCATTGGCAGCAAGCGTCACCTCGCCAAACCGGGCCGAGAAACTGGTGAACAGCGCAAAGGCCGATGTCAGCGCCATGGTCCGGATAAAGATATCACCATTGATCTTCATCAGCCTGGCAATCTGGCTACGGTCAAGAATACCGATCCCCCGCCATGTGCCGCCAAGACGTTTGAGATGCGGCTGCATCAAAAACCAGCCCAGCACCACGCCGGAATAATCGGCAATAACGGTCGCCCCGGCCACCCCTTTGACATCCCAGCCGAACCCCTGCACAAACAGGATATCCAGAATGATGTTCAGCGAATTGAGCACCACCTGAAAAATGAACACTGCCCGGCTGTCCCGCATCGCCAATAACCAGCCCAGCATGCAATATTGCATCAGGGTCGCGGGTGACGCCCAGATCCGGACATGGAAATAATCCCGTGCTGCGGCCTCGACTGCTTGTGTCGGCGCAATCAGCGACATCGACAGTTCAATGATCGGCCATTGCAGCACCATCACGGCAAGCCCGGCGACAATCGCAATCAGGGCGGCACGGGCAAAGACCGCACGCACGCCATTGGGATCACGTCGGCCATAAGCCTGTGCCGCAAGCCCGGTGGTCGCCATGCGCAAGAAGCCGAAACTCCAGAACACATAGGAAAAGACAAGCGCCCCGACGGCAACCGCCCCGATATAGTGCGGGCTGTCAAGATGACCGACCACGGCAGTATCAACCGCGCCAAGTAACGGCACAGTCGCATTGGACAGAATAATCGGCAGGGTCAACGACAGAACGCGTCGATCCCCTTTGCCGAACCAGCGGCGCGGGCGGTTCATACGGGCCTCTAGATTTATCTTGATACGGGGCGCTCCGGCGAACCGGAAGATTTCTTGTGGCACAGAAAAGCCAACGGCAAAAGGCAGGTTTTTTGATTATACCAGCTCAAAAAATCCACATCGTTGAATGTGACCGGGAGTCATACCTATCATTTCGCGCATGATGATTTTCATTTTGGGGAATTTTCGACAATTTTTCGGAATACCGAAAACTGAAACTTCACCAGAAACCAACGCAGATCACTGTTTTTAAACAGAAAATAATATTTCACAAACCCGACCAACCGCATAAGGTCATTTTCCGAAAACCGATACCAACGGATAGATATCGGCGCGTTCAGACGATAATTCGGCGGCAAATTTGGTAAATTTCGCCTATACGCCCCTTTCCATCCACAAACTTATCCACAGGATAGCCTTGCAAATTGCAATTCCCGAAGAGCCAAAAGCTGACCGACAGTCGATATGACAAAAATGACTGGTCGTCTGACCGCTGCGTTGCTAATCAGGGGGAAAGGTTTATTCAGGAAAATTATGATGAGCACCGACACTTTATTATCTGGTCCGACCCTGCCTGCTGCATCTGGCACAACCAAAAACATTGTGATCCTGCTGCATGGTTACGGGGCTGACGGAAATGACCTGATTGGTCTGGCGCCACATCTCGCACGTGCCCTGCCCGATACCAGCTTCTATTCCCCCAATGCACCCTACCCGTGCGAAATGTCGCCATTTGGCCGTCAATGGTTCAGTCTGGCCGAATATGATCCGGAATTTCTCCGCCGCACGCCAGAAACCATGTCCGGCGCTCTTGCTGCCATGGCCGAAGGTGCCGATAAAAGTGCATCCTTTGTCGACGGCTTTATTGATCACCTGATGAAAACCCACGGCCTGACCGAGGACAAGGTCGCACTTGTCGGGTTCTCGCAAGGGACCATGATGTCGCTTCAGACCGCCCCGCGCCGTGCCAAACAGCTTGCCGGTGTTGTCGGTTTCTCGGGCGCCCTTCTTGGCGATGCAGCCTTTGGCGCAGAACTGAAGTCACGCCCGCCGGTCCTTCTGGTTCACGGCGCTGCCGATCCGGTCGTCCCGATCGAGGCATCTCGGATTGCAAAGACAACCCTTGCCGCAAACGGCATTGATGTTGCCCTGCATGAACGCCCGAACCTGCAACATGGCATTGACGAGGAAGGCCTTGGCCTGGCGCTTGAATTCCTGCGCAAAAATCTGGGCTGACCACCCGCTTTCCAGACCGCACGCACTGCCTGCACAGACAAAACACCCGCCGGTTCCGGCGGGGGTTTTTTATTTCCCCGACCGCCAGAACATATTTGCATGCGATTAGCGGTCTGCGTGTGCCAGATCGCCCGAGCACAACAGAATAGAAACATTACAATCAGATATTAAACCAAGCGTTTCAAATAGTTGATGAAATTCGACAAGGAACATGCCTATACTTTTTAACAGGCCGAACCACTCATTTAGACAAATAACAATGCTTTGGTATAGACATCTGTACCTTGGCTAGGACGGAACAGCAGGAAAACGGGTACAGAACATGCTCCAAAACATCCGGATTGGCAAAAAGGTCGCCAGCCTTTCAATATTATCCCTGATCGCGCTATTGGCGATTTCCGCCTTCGAGCTTGTCGCCCTGCGCGACGCTCTTCTGGAAGACCGCAAAGACAAGATCCAGGCCACGACAGCAATGCTGCTCAGTTCAGCCAAGGCATATCAGGCCCGCGTTGACAGCGGCGAACTCAGTCAGGAAGACGCTCAGACCGCCTTCTATTTCTCGGCGGCTGCGTCGAAATTTGATGAGGGCACCGGGTATTTCTTTGCCTATGACAGCAAGGGTATCTCGACAATGCATGGCGCGAATGCCGCCCTTGTCGGCACGGATATGAGCAAGGTTCAGGATCCGACAGGATCCTATATCATTCAGGACATGCTGAAAGTTGGCCAGCAACCCGGTGGCGGATTCTTTTCCTATTGGTGGCCAAAGCCCAACATGCCCAAGGAAGAATTGTTTGAAAAGCTGTCCTACGCAGCAACCCTGCCCTGGGGGCATATCATCGGCACCGGGATCTATATTGACGATGTCGATACTGCCTTCTGGGAACAGGCAATTCTGGTACTTGTTATGATTGCGATCATCCTCGCTATCATGAGCTTCGTATCCATTGCGATCGGCCGCAATATCACGGTTGGTTTGAAAAAGCTGTCTGCCCGCATGGCCCGGATTGCCAGTGGGGACCTGAGCGGCGAAATCGAAGGCCAGAATCGTGGTGACGAAGTTGGCGACATGGCGCGTACGGTGGTTTCCTTCCGGCAACAGGCCGTCGAAAACCTCGAACTGCAGGAACGTCAGAAACAACTTGAAATACAGGCTGACAAGCAACGCCGTCAGGACATCACCGACATGGCCGACAGTCTTGAACAGCGGGTCAAGGTTCTGATCAATGCCATTTCGGGTTCCATTACGGAAATGAAACAGGCCACCTCGACCATGGAAGAAGCCAGCAGCACCAACAGCCAGCTTTCAGCGGCCGTTGCCTCGGCGACGACCCAGACATCGACCAACGTGCAAACTGTTTCGGCCGCGACCGAGGAACTTACAGCTTCGTCTGATGAAATCGCCCATCAGATCGCCCAGTCCGCCGACATTGCCAATCAGGCCAATGATCAGGCCACCCGCACCAATCAGACCGTGACCGGACTTGCCGAAGCAGCCCAGAAAATCGGTGACGTTGCCCAGTTGATCGGCGACATTGCCGAACAGACCAACCTGCTCGCACTCAACGCCACCATCGAGGCCGCGCGTGCCGGTGATGCCGGCAAGGGCTTTGCTGTCGTCGCAAGCGAGGTCAAAAACCTTGCCAACCAGACCGCCAAGGCAACCGAGGAAATCAATCAGCAGATCCTGTCAGTTCAGAATGAAACCGGCGAAGCGGTCGAGGCGATCCGCCTGATCTCCGAAACCATCGCCCGCGTTGCCGATAGCTCGACTGCCATTGCTGCGGCAGTCGAAGAACAGCACGCTGCCATCGGTGAAATTTCACGCAACGTCCAGCAAGCGGCTGATGGCACCGCCGAGGTTTCACAGCGTATCGAAACAGTGAACCAGAATGCCGGTCGCGTGTCTTCGGGCACCACCCAGTTGGCCCATTCTGCGGAAAAACTGGTCGAAGAAGCCCAGTCACTTGATGAAGCGGTCGAACACTTCCTCGCCGATTTACGTAAGCGGGCAATCGACTGATATATAGGGACTTTTCATCACATCACAGGAGCCGCGAACACTGGTTTGCGGCTCCTTTTTCATGTGCATTCTTGATAAAATTTGCACAATGAATTGATCCCGGCATCCGGCGTTCCCATATCAAAATCAGCTCATATGAAATTCCACAATGCGAAATTGATTGTGTAATGCGGAGGATAATACTGGCATTACATCAATACATGATAATATTAAAATAATAATAAATAGACCTTGCTGCCAAATTCGTCGGAGGAAACAATGCTCGGCAACATAAAGATCGGTCTCAAGATCACCGCACTGTCTGTCATTGCCTTGCTGGCAGTTGTCGCCATTGCAGCCATACAGCTTCTTGAATTGCGCAACTCCCTGCTTGAGGACCGAAAGGAAAAAATTCGCGCGACGACCGAATATATCGTCACAATCGCCCAGCACTATCAGGACAAGGTAACGTCCGGTGTCTTAACCCAGCAAGAAGCCATCGCACAGTTCCACGAGATCGCCGGGTCCGGAAAATATGATGGCGATATTGGCTACTTCTTTGTCTTTGCCAAAGATGGCATGACGGAAATGCACGGTGCAAACCCTGCTTTGGTCGGCAAGAATTTGGGGACACTTCAGGATTCCGCAGGCAATTATTTCATCCGTGACCTGATCAAGGCCGGCAACAATCCCAAAGGTGGTTTCTCGTCCTACTACTGGCCAAAACCTGGCGAGGACAAGGACAAGACATTTGAAAAAATGTCCTATGCACATCCCCTACCCTGGGGAACCATTATCGGTACCGGCATCTATATTGATGATGTCGATGCGGTATTCCGGGAACAGGCCATCTATGTCATCCTGATTGGCGGCATTATTCTGGCAATCATGGCAATTGCCGGTCTGCTCATCGGTCGTGACATTACAACCGGACTTCACAAACTGGCTTCGCGCATGCGCGTCATCTCTTCTGGCAATCTCGAAGGCCAGATCGAAGGACAACAACGCAAGGACGAAGTCGGTGAAATGGCCCGGACCGTGGTTTCGTTCCGCGAACAGGCCCGCGAAAATGTCAAACTTCAGGAAAATCAGCGCGCCATGGAACAAAAGGCCGATGCCGACCGGCGTCAGGCCCTGCTTGATATGGCAGACTCCCTCGATCAGCAGGTCAAAGGTCTGATCAGATCCATCTCGACCTCGATCAAGGACATGCAGGCGGCAACTGATGAAATGCGCGATGCCACCAATATGAACAGCGAACTTTCCAACGCGGTTGCGGCCGCCACCACCCAGACATCGACCAATGTCCAGACTGTCTCGGCCGCGACCGAGGAACTCACGGCATCTTCGGACGAAATCGCCCAGCAAATCGCCAACTCTGCCGACATTGCCAATCGTGCGAACGAAGAAGCTTCCAAAACCAATGAAACCGTCACCGGCCTGGCCGATGCCGCCCAGCGTATCGGCGATGTCGCCAAACTGATCGGTGACATTGCTGAACAAACCAACCTGCTGGCCCTGAATGCCACGATTGAGGCCGCGCGTGCCGGTGATGCCGGCAAGGGCTTTGCCGTCGTCGCAAGCGAGGTCAAAAACCTTGCCAACCAGACCGCCAAGGCAACCGAGGAAATCAACCAGCAGATCCTTGCCGTTCAAAATGAAACCAGCGAAGCGGTTAATGCCATCCGTCGCATTTCCGAAACCATTGCGTCGGTCGCGGACAGTTCAAGCGCGATTGCCGCTGCCGTCGAGGAACAGCACGCCGCAATCGGCGAGATCTCTCGCAACGTCCAGCAAGCTGCTGACGGCACACAGGAAGTCTCCGAACGGATCGAAACCGTCAACCAGAATGCCGAAAAGGTGTCCTCTGGCACCACCCACCTTGCCGGTTCGGCACAGAAACTGGTCACCGAAGCTGTGGAACTTGATGAAGCTGTCGAAGCATTTCTCGAAAATCTGCGCAACAACGCCCGCATACCGGCCTAGCCTGAATGCCAAGCCGGCATTAAACTGTCTTTGCCGGCTTGGCTCACTACCGTTCCGAAACGTGCAGTGACAGGCTGCTCGTTCTGGTATGCGGATGGTGATTTGAAATGACGTCTGTTCTGGATCTTAAGCACATTTTCTTGCAACTGTCGGGCTGTCTGATGCTTGGCTCGGCGCTGCTTCTGGCCAATGGCTGTGATGCCAGTGCCGATGGAACCAGCCTTGCCCTGCATGGCATTGACACATCCCACCATAATGGCGACATCAACTGGCAACAGGTCCAAAATAGCGGCATTGCCTTTACCTTCGTCAAGGCAACTGACGGGCTGGATTATCTTGATCCGACCTTCACCGATCACTTTGCCGCAGCACGCAAGGCCGGACTTTTGCGCGGGGCCTATCATTTTTATGAAACCAATGATGACGGTGCCGCACAGGCGGCATGGTTCATCAAGAATGTGACGCTTCAACCTGGCGATCTTCCGCCCGTGGTTGATATCGAACGCATCAAGGCCCCGATCAAAGGTGACCTTCACCAGCAATTCGAAACCTTTCTCTCCTTGCTTGAACAGCATTACCATCGCCGCCCGATCATCTATACCGGACGTAAATTCTGGGAACACGCCATGAAGGAACATTTTCCGGGTAATCAGCTCTGGATTGCCGAATATGGTGTTGACCAACCCACCATTCCGGTCGAATGGGCCAGTTGGAGCTTCTGGCAATATACCGAGGAACTGACTGTTCCCGGAGTTCCCACCAAAGTCGATGGCACCTATTTTAATGGTGATTCCAGACGCCTTGGCGAAATCCTTATTCCCGTCCGGTAAGTTCGGATCCCTTAAAGACAAAGGGCGGAAAGTTATCTTCCGCCCTGTCCTCGACAATTCATATGACGCTGCTGATCAGCGTTATTTAGATGCCTTGATCGTAATACTGATCGTCACATCATCGCCGACCTGGCTGACATCGGCCCATTGACCCTGCCCGACACCAAAATCCGTCCGCTTGATGGTAACACTGCCCGTTGCTTCTGCTTCAGTGCCGTTGATCACCAAATCGAATGGCAGGGTCACTTCCTTGGTCACGTCCCGGATCGTCAGATCGGCAACCGCCTGATAGGAACCCGGGGCAACTTCGGAAAACGACTTGGTGACAAATTTGGCCGTCGGCCATTCACCGGCATTAAACCAGTCAGCAGAAACAATCTGGCTATCGCGGTCGGCATTCTGGGTATTGACCGATGCAATATCAATCAGCACCTCGACCGACGATCCCGCAAGATCATCTGGCGAAAAGGCAATTGATGCACTGAAATCTTCAAACGCCCCATTGAATTCCGCGCCAAGCTGCGTGCCGGTAAAGGCAATCGCGCTGTCACCGTCCTCGACATTCCACTGATCAGCCGCCTGTGCAGGCGCGCTCAGTGCCAGCATTGATGCCACCAGACCTGCGGCAAGCGGGCGCAGGGATGTTTTGAAATTCATGCTCATCAGGAATTCTCCTTGGCTGTGTTGGATGCAGGGATATCCCCATCCTGATCACCCGATGCTGGCAACATCCGGCGCAATGTGGCGTCACGGTCAATAAAATGATGCTTGAGCGCCGCGGCAACATGTCCAAGCACCAGTACAACAATCGCCCAGGACAAAATGAAATGCGCAGTCCGCAGTGTCTCGAACAAGCCCTGATCCGGCGCCACCAGATTGGGCAGTGTAAACAGACCAAACACACTGACCGGGAAATTTGCTGCCGACGACATCATCCAGCCGGTCAGCGGCATGGCGATCATCACCGCATAAAGCCCGAGATGTCCCAGCTTGGCCGCCAGCCGCTCAATCGAATGTTTGCCAAGGGCGGCCGGGGTTGGTTCATACAACCGCCACAGAATGCGCAGAACCGCAAGCATCAGAACCGTCACCCCAAGCGACTTGTGGCGCGACATCCATTCAAGTTTGGCCATGCCCAGTGGCAGGAAATCCATATACCAGCCAACAGAAAACACACTGATAAACAGGGCTGCCATCACCCAGTGCAGGCTTTTGGTGATACTGCCGAATCCGGTATTGTCACTACGCAGCGCCATATCGCACACCTTCCACGCAAAAGAAGAAAATGGCGGGCTTGCTGAAACGCAGGACCCGCCATATTCAGGAAACCTGTGGCTTATTTCTGCTTCAGGAATTCCGAAGAGATCTGCAACTTGACGTCATCGCCAACGCCCGGAACCAGGAAATTCATGCCATATTCCGAACGGGTCACGGTACCGGTTGCACCGAAACCAAGAACATGGTCGCCGGTCATCGGGTGATCGCCTTCACCGGTCAGCTTGACATCAAGAACCAGCGGCTTGGTTTCACCTAGAAGGGTCAGATCGCCGGTGATTTTCGCCCCATTCTCACCAACCAGTTCAACTGCGGTGCTTTTGAAGGTCGCGGTCGGGAATTTTTCAACATTCAGGAAGTCAGCCGTTTTCATGTGCGCGTTCAGCGCATCGACACCGCTATCAACCTGATTGAGATCAATCGAAATTTCAGCAGACGACGCTGCCGGATTTTCGCGATCAAGGGTCAGCTCGCCCGTTACACCGGCAAAACGGCCCTGGAAATCGGAAAAACCAAGATGGTTTACAATAAAGATCACGCTGGTATGCGTCGGATCGAGTTTATAGCTCTCGGCTGCCTGCGCTGCAAAAGATGCCCCCGAAAGACCTGCGGCAACCGCCATTACCAGACCGGCTTTTTTCATCACTTTAAACATTGTCTATTCCCTCATGTTCGACTTACGACCAGTCATGCTGCATCGCAATTTGTGATCCGAGAATGACAGCCCCCACACCTGCTCTCAAGCCGGTGCTGCGGCAACATATATTTTCCATTGCGGAAACAATAATTGGCAACATCGCCCTATTTAGGACAATATCCGAACAGTTAAATATAACGTGACAAGGAAATAATTCCGCCATAAACGGCAGAAAACCGGGACATATGACCTGATCACAGCCGTAAACCGGTTTCAGAATTTTCTGTGAGTTCAAGGCAATGGCCCGGATCGTTGGCCCGGATCGGTGAACGATCCCGATAGCGGCACCCGACAGGCTGTTACGGGTCTTCCGGTGCCGGTTTGCCCTGCGGCGCAGCCGGGGTCGCCTCCTTGGCATCTGCCGGATCAAGGCAGTCCTTCAACCAGACATCATAGACCGGATGTTCAAGGCCCGACAGTCCGGGGCTTGATGCAAACATCCAGCCCGAAAACAGCTGTTCACGGGTCGCCTGACCATCGTCACGCACATCTGCGATTTCAAGGAAACTCGCACTTTCCGGGCGCTCTTCCGGCGGGGTGCGATAGCAGGCATCAACCCGGATCGAAAGCGTACCGAACGAGGCAACCTGCCCGACCGGCACTTCAAAGGTCGAAATGCGGGCCGTAATTTTATCAAGCCCCTGAAGCTGGGCTACCGGTGCAGGACGATAATCAAGGGCGGCATAGGCCGTACCGATCATTGCACATGTCGAACAGATCGCGGCAATCGCAAAAGATCGTTTCATCTTGGAATTCAGTCCTGTTTGTCACTTGTATCATAGGGATTGTGCAGCTCGGCCACGAGATCACGCATCACCTTGCGAAACTGTTCCTCGTCGCAGCCCATCAGAAGCGCATCTTCAAGCGCATCCTGCATCATTTCGCGCAGTTCGCCGAAATTGTCGTTCAAAACCTTGATCTTTTCCACGCAAGACAGCGGCGAACCATCGGTCGCCTGCCATGTCGGGAAATGTTCCATCTGTTCGGTTTTCTTCATCGACCGCTCCGACTTGTCCTTGCAGGGCTTCTTTTCCTGCCTGCGCTGTATATGTTCACCGCAAAAACCGGCAAAATCATGACCGTCTGTTGCCCCCCGAACGGGGTATCCGCAACGGGCATCATGCCACGATATAGTATCCGAACCTGTTAATCGCTGCTGTTGGTCGAAGAATAAATGACCTGACCAATCAGGTCCTCAAGATTGACCGAGCCTTGCGTGTATTCAATTTCACCACCGGCCTGGATCATGTCGATATCGCCCCCCGGTTCAAGGGCAACAAACTTGCCGCCCAGCAGCCCGTCTGACGCAATCTTGGCCGAACTGTCCATCGGCAAGGACAAATCCGAGCGCAGCGACATTTTGACAACCGCCATATAGGTATCAGGATCAAGTTCCTGTGCCGTCACGCTGCCGACCGTGACTCCGGAGATACGGACATCATTACCGACAACCAGACCGTCAATGCGGTTAAAGCTGGCTTTGATCTCATATCCCTCAACCGTATTGATGCCTGCACGGCTGTATGAATAGGCCGCAAATCCAACCGCGACGGCAATCACCGCAGCACCAGCAAGGGTTTCAATCAGTCTGTTGCTCATGGACCTTATCCGATCTGTATCTCATTGACTGGCATATTGTCTTGCACAGCGCCAAAACACAACCGCCCAAAACACAACCACTTAATACAATCACGTAAAGACAAACGGGCGCGAGTTACCCCGCGCCCGCTGAAATTTTCAATTCTTCCGGCAGATCAGCCTTCCGGCGACCATGCCTGATAGTCACCGGTCGCTTTCGCGCGCTTGCCACCATTATATTCATGGCCCTGCGGACGATATGCATGCTTGGTCCCGGTCAGGTTCGGCAGATGCTCTTTCTGCCACTCGTAACGGTCTTCGGCTTTTTCAGACAGCGGCGCATCAACGGTGTAATGCAGCCAGGCATGCCATTCAGCCGGAACTTTCGACCCCTCGACCACACCTTTGTAAACGACCCAACGTTTGGTGCGACGGCCCTTGGCCGGAGTCTTTTCAGTGTAATAGACATTGCCGAAACGGTCTTCGCCAACGCGCTTGCCAAACAGCGCAGTAAAAATACGGGTGCCGACGGTGGCCATGTTGGGTCTCTCTCCAGATCTGGTTTGTCCGCCCGAACTGACAAGGCGGAACAGGGAACATGCGGTCTGCCCCCTGTCGAACAAGAGACTTATATGTCGTGATGTTGTTTGAAAGTCAATGTTTCAAGGACATTGACCGGCGCGATATCACAACATTTGGTCACACGGCACATCAGGTGCACAAATCGCCTCAACCCAAACGGGAACTGAAACCCTGTCACAATGATATTTACCGCTTCAAAACAACCCACAACTGCTTGTAGTGCGACGACTCTTTGATCTGCGTATATCTGGGGCGTCTATCCACCCGGTTATCCACAATCACACACATATATGTAGTATGTACCATCGCTTGATATGCTTTGTTTTGCGCGCATGCTGAAATCAATACTTTCATATAAATATCAAACTGTTATCATGACGACATGTGCTAACAATGCCAATGAAACAGCACATTTTCAGCTTCATGCTGGAAATGGAACGCAAACAGCGGTAGCTTTGGTCTGTGTTGTGGGGAACCAACCGTCCCGACACTACATCTAGTCCGAGTCTTATGACCGGCATACAATCTCGCGGGGACAGAAACCGCAGTTTTCCGGGCCTCCCGGCCTGATTCAGAGATTGTTAACGAGAATCCCGTCAGCATCGAATCAGCAAGACAGCAACCGACCCACTACATGTTGTGGTAAAAATTGATGTCAACCACAAAGATTAGTGGACTGTGGCGAAATTTTGCCATTATAGTCTTTCCCACGGACCGGATGGTTCCAAGGGGGGACCACACCACCGACTTCAAATAGATGCGACGCGCCAAAAAAGCCGGAAAATAACGGCCCTTGGGGCAGCGCAATAGCGATGAGCAAACTATATAGAATCAGGCGATGTTGGCGCATTACCAGATAGCGCCCCCTTACGTCTGATCAGAACCGGAGCAGACCATGCGGATTACCAGAAAGTTCACTCAGGACGGTGTCAGCCCATATGCCGACATCGAATTTCGTAAGTCATCTTCTGTCATCAAAAACCCGGATGGTTCCGTTGTTTTTGCGATGAATGACATCGACATGCCCGCTTCCTGGTCACAGGTGGCGAGTGACGTTCTGGCTCAGAAATACTTCCGCAAGGCCGGTGTTCCGGTTGCGCTCAAACCCGTCAAGGAAAAGGACGTCCCGTCCTGGCTGTGGCGTCAGACCGCTGACACCGCCAAACTTGACAAGATGCCAACTGAAAAACGCTACACCAGCGAAACCAGCGCGACCCAGGTCTTTGACCGTCTCGCAGGTACCTGGACCTATTGGGGCTGGAAAGGCGGCTATTTTGACGCCGAATCTGATGCGCAGGCTTTCTTTGATGAAATGCGCTATCAGCTTTCCCACCAGATGGGCGCTCCGAACTCTCCGCAGTGGTTCAACACCGGTCTGCATTGGGCTTATGGCATTGATGGTCCGGCACAGGGTCACTCCTATGTTGATTTCAAAACCGGCGAACTGACCAAATCGGCAAGCGCGTATGAACACCCGCAGCCGCATGCCTGCTTCATTCAGTCCGTTGCTGACGATCTGGTTAATGAAGGCGGCATCATGGATCTCTGGACCCGTGAAGCCCGTCTGTTCAAATTCGGCTCCGGTACAGGTTCGAACTTCTCCAACGTTCGTGGCGGCGGCGAGACCCTTTCGGGTGGCGGTCGTTCCTCGGGCCTGATGAGCTTCCTGAAAATCGGTGACCGCGCAGCTGGCGCCATCAAGTCGGGTGGCACCACCCGTCGTGCGGCCAAAATGGTCGTGGTTGATATCGATCACCCGGACATCGAAGAATATATTGATTGGAAAGTGGTCGAAGAGCAGAAAGTTGCTGCCCTTGTTGCCGGTTCCAAACTTGCTGAAAAACACCTGACTGCTGTTCTTGCAGCCTGCACCAACTGGGACGGTGCGGCGGATTCCGAAGACCGCTTCGTTCCGCGCCAGAACCCGCAGCTCAAAGAAGCTGTTCTGGCTGCACGCGCCGTGATGATCCCGGATTCCTATATCAACAAGATCATCGAGTTCGCGCGTCAGGGCTTCACTGAAATCAGCTTCAAGACCTATGACACCGACTGGGATTCCGAGGCATATCTGACCGTATCGGGTCAGAACTCGAACAACTCTGTTCGTGTATCCAATGACTTCCTGCAGGCAGTTCTCGACAATTCCGACTGGAACCTGACCCGCCGTACCGATGGCAAGATTTCCAAGACCGTTAATGCACGTGATCTTTGGGACAAGGTCGGCGAAGCAGCCTGGGCTTGTGCCGATCCGGGCATCCAGTACGACACCACGATTAACGAATGGCACACCTGCCCGAACTCGGGTCGCATCAATGCGTCCAACCCGTGCTCGGAATATATGTTCCTTGATGACACCGCATGTAACCTTGCATCGCTCAACCTGATGAACTTCCGTTCTGACGATGGCGGCGTGGACATCGCGGCTTACGAACATGCCGTTCGTCTGTGGACTGTGGTTCTTGAAATCTCGGTTCTGATGGCACAGTTCCCGTCCGACCGTATCGCAGAACTCTCCTATCGTTACCGTACCCTTGGCCTTGGCTATGCCAACATTGGCGGCCTGCTGATGAGCATGGGTATCTCGTACGACAGCGACGAAGGCCGTGCAATTGGCGCGTCCCTGACCGCGATCATGTGTGGCGTATCCTATGCGACCTCGGCCGAAATGGCTGGCGAACAGGGTCCGTTCCCGGGTTATGCCGATAACGCCGATGAAATGCTGCGTGTCATGCGCAACCATCGTCGTGCGGCTTATGGCGAACAGGAAGGCTACGAAGGTCTTTCGATCAATCCGGTTCCGCTGGTTGCTGCTGACAGCCCCTATGCCGATCTTCCGGTAGCAGCGCGTGCTGCTTGGGACAAGGCACTGGAACTTGGCGAAAAGCACGGTTACCGCAACGCCCAGACCACTGTTATTGCCCCGACCGGCACCATCGGCCTGGTCATGGATTGCGACACCACCGGTATCGAGCCTGACTTCGCACTCGTGAAGTTTAAAAAGCTCGCTGGCGGCGGTTACTTCAAGATCATCAACCGTACCGTTCCGGTTGCGCTTGCAACGCTCGGCTATACCGAAAACCAGATCCGCGACATTGAAAAATACGCGGTTGGTCATGGCACCCTGGTTGGTTCGCCGGCGATCTCGCATGACGATCTGCGCGCCAAAGGTTTCGATGACGACGCAATTGCCAAGGTCGAAGGCGCGCTTAAAAACGCATTCGACGTCAAATTCGTCTTCAACAAATACACCTTCGGTGATGATTTCTGCATCAACACCCTTGGCCTCGATGCCAAAGCCATCAATTCGATGGACTTTGACATGCTCGCAGCCCTTGGGTTCGACAAGAAACAGATCGAAGCAGCAAACACCTATGTTTGCGGTTCGATGACCCTTGAAGGTGCACCGCATCTGCGTGACGAAGACCTTCCGGTCTTTGATTGTGCAAACCCGTGCGGCCGTATCGGCAAGCGTTACCTGTCGGCAGAAAGCCACATCCGCATGATGGCAGCGGCCCAGCCGTTCATCTCGGGTGCGATTTCCAAAACCATCAACATGCCGAGCAGCGCCAACATTCAGGATTGCAAGGACGCCTACATGCTGTCCTGGCGTCTGGGTCTTAAGGCAAACGCCCTGTACCGTGATGGTTCGAAACTCAGCCAGCCGCTCAACTCTGCTCTGGTTGAAGAAGACGATTACGCAGATCAGCCGACTGCCGCCAAGGCAACCGCTGCTTCAGAACAGATCGTCGAGAAAATCATCGAACGCGTCATCCGTGGCGACCGTCGTTCGCTTCCGGGTCGCCGCAAGGGTTACACCCAGAAGGCCACCGTTGGCGGTCACAAGGTTTATCTGCGCACCGGTGAATATGAAGACGGCAAGCTTGGCGAAATCTTCATCGACATGCACAAGGAAGGCGCTGCTTTCCGCTCGTTGATGAACAACTTCGCCATCGCAGTTTCCATCGGCCTTCAGTATGGCGTGCCGCTGGAAGAATATGTCGAAGCCTTCACCTTCACCCGGTTCGAGCCGTCAGGCATGGTTTCGGGCAACGATGCGATCAAGATGGCAACCTCCATCCTTGATTACATGTTCCGCGAACTGGCCATCTCCTATCTTGGCCGTAACGACCTTGCCCATGTTCAGCCGTCCGACATCCTTCCCGATGCGGTTGGCGAAGGTGTCGCCGAAGGCGATCTTGGTGAAGAAGGCAAAAGAACCGGCGATCAGGCGATCGAAACCATCCGCAAGGTGGCATCAAGCGGCTTCGTGCGTCGCAACCTCTATGTGGTTGACGGCGGTGCCCAGACCGAAGAACGCGTGATCGAGGTAAAGTCCACCGGCACGGACGGTCATGGCCATAATCACAGCCATGAAACCACCGCAAGTGCTGTGACCACCGCTGCACCGTCAGCACCGCAGAACAATGCGATCCTGACCGCCAGCGAAGAAGTCATCGCCAAAACCGATGCCAAAATGGACAAGATCCGCGAAGCCCGCATGAAGGGTTACGAAGGCGACGGTTGCCCCGATTGCGGCAACTTCACCCTGGTCCGTAACGGCACCTGCCTGAAATGCGACTCTTGTGGCGCGACCACCGGTTGCTCCTAAGAATAGATAAACTAAAGGCCCCTCTCTTGGAGAGGGGCCTTTTGCATTTGTAGACTTCGCTTCGCCCTATTTTTTCTACCGAGGTGGATTTTCGTGACAGAGTGCGGTTGGCTTCTCAGTGTTGAAGATATTTCATCGATAATCCAATCATTAGCGGTTTCTGCAGTAGCAATACCAGCATTCCTTGGAATTAATTCCTGGCGAAAAGAACACGTCGGTAAGAGGAAATTACAGCTAGCAGAAGAGGTTCTAGCAGCCACCTATGAGCTTCAGTCTGTAATTGAATGGGTTCGTCATCCTGCCAGCTGGGGCGATGAAGGCAACGAAAGACCGAACCGAGAAGACGAGCCGATTAATCGACAACGCTTGAACGATGCCTACTACTCTCGCATTGCTCGCCTAAAGGCAGACTCACAACAGTTTTCCAAACTACATGCCATTAGACCCGTCTTTCGTGCATACTTCGGTGAGAGAGCGCAAGAGCCATTGCAGGTGCTGTTTACAACCAGAAACCGCATCAATAGCGCAGTAGCGGCGTTGATCAATCAACGGGAAGGCGAAGAACTACCCCAAGACCTGAGGCAGCATTATGAGTCGATTATTTGGGATATGAGTACCCCTGATCAGCCCGACGAAGTTAAAAGAGAAGTAAACCTCGCGGTTAGTCAACTCGAAGCAATTTGCTTCCCTATATTAAGAACGAAGTGATTCTATGGAACAGCCCAAACTCACTTCAACAGAGAACGCCCTCTACCACGACACCGCCCTGATCGTTCTTGATGTGCAAAAGGCGATGGATAATCCGTGCTGGAATGCCAAAAACAATCCCGGTTATGCCGATGTGATTGCCAAACTGCTGGCGGCCTTTCGGGCGGCAAAGCTTCCGATCATTCATATCCGCCACGAAGAAGCCAATCCGGCCTCAAGCTTTTATGTCAACGGTCCCGGACAACCGTTCAAGGATGAAGTCACACCGCTTGACGGTGAAACCATCATCGCCAAACAGCAAAACTGCGCCTTTGTCGGAACGCCCCTTGAACAGTACCTGCGTGACCGCGGCATCAAGCGCCTGATCTTTACCGGTGTGGTCATTCATAACTCGATGGATGTCACCATCCGTATGGCCCATTGTCTGGGCTTTGAAAACTGGCTGCCGCTCGATGCCACCACCGCGATTGATGTCACGGATGCCAACGGCAAACGGTTCGATGCCCAAACCGTGTTTGATCTTTATGCCGCCGTGCTGGCTTCGGAATATTGCAGCCTGACCCAAAGCACCGATGTGATTGCCAACCTGTCCGCATAACGATATGCGGCCCACAAACCGGCCCTCCTATCCACATTTGCGCAATATCTATCCACTTAGTGTCAAAAATCGACATCATCCTCCCTTTAAGAATAGCCCTTCCCATGCACCACCCCTAAAGCTCTTGCAACGGGACCGATCCGTCGGCACCGATCAAAAAGGACATGGGCATGGCGAACAATGCATAAGAACAGAATCACCTTCAAACCGGGACGATCTGATCGTTCGCCCCTCACCGCTTGCAAGTCTTTCTTTAAAAAAGGGCTTTATGCGCTGGCCCTGACCGGACTATCCCTGCCCTTTGCCAACAGCGCTTTCGCCCTGAGCACGGGGTGTACTGTTTGGAACACTTCAACCACCAGCAACGGCGTAGTGGCCAGCAACCAAGCGTTTGGCGCTTGGGAGGTGGCCAAGGTCACCTTCAAACACAACGACGCAGGCGGTGCATCGCCAGTTAACTATACCTATACCTATACGGATAATGTAAACGCCGCCAATTCCCG
Organism: Thalassospira profundimaris; assembly: GCF_003326795.1. Taxonomy (GTDB): domain Bacteria; phylum Pseudomonadota; class Alphaproteobacteria; order Rhodospirillales; family Thalassospiraceae; genus Thalassospira; species Thalassospira profundimaris_C. The sequence goes on from NZ_JPWI01000019.1 coordinate 45,925, forward strand.
CGCCGCCACGGCGGGCAGCATTAGCCTCGGCGAAACAGTCACCCTCACCATTCAGATTCCGGGCGATACAACAAACGGCAGGCTTTTCATGTCTGGCCCCGGTGCGGAGTACAACATAACGGTAAGCTGCGTTGCCGGAACAGAACCGGTCGCGGAAGAAGAGGAGGCTGAAAAAATAAAATCCTCCGCAAGCACGTCATCCGCTGTTATCGGTGCTGTCTCGCGATCCCAAACCACGGTTGTTCAACAAAATATCGCATCGCGCGTCTCATCGGTAATCAGTACAGCCAACACTTCCAATACGGACAATGTGGCGGGCCTTACCACCTCTGTGCGCGAAACCGGCCCCCATCGCGCCAGCCTGATCGACACCACCGCTGGTCATGATGATCGCAACAACAACGGCAACAGCATCACCGACCGCAATGATGCGCTGCGTCGCATGGCGATGATGGGCAGTTTTGACAGTTCCACCGGTCAGGGCATGCAAATGCTGGGCCTTGGCCCGACCGATCAAGGCGATGTGGGCGGCGCCAGCGGCATTGATGGCCGTGCGGCCTTTGCCACCACCACGCCCTTTACCGTGTGGGGGCATGGCTCCTTTACCTCGGTTGATAGTGACTATGTCAATGGCGGTACGGACAACCGCTATGACGGCGATGTCTGGGGCTATAATGTCGGGCTCGATTACAAATTCGCCGATGCGCTGATTGCGGGCCTGTCGCTGGGCTATAACGATACCGACCTGACCACCGCCTTTAACAGTGGCAGCTATCAGGAAACCGGCTGGGTCGCATCGCCCTATGTTATTTATCGCCCGATGGCCAATCTCAACATCGTCGCCGAGGCCGGATATGGCATGGGTGATATTGATGTCACCCGCGACAACAATACGGTGTCGGGAAATACAGACTCAGACATGTGGTATGCCGCGATGACCACATCCTACCGGGTTCAGCCATATGACACCCTACCGGTGTCCCTGACCCCTTCCCTGGCCTTTATGGCCGCCCGTAAAACCGTCGATGGCTATACCGAAAGTGACGGCACAAACAATGCCACCACCCGGTCGAACACCCGGCAGATCAAACCGGCGATAGAGGCCGCCTATGATTTCGCGCCCACTCAAAGCCTGACCATAACGCCCTTCCTTGAAACCGGCCTGATCTATGATTTCACCGATGAAATCAACAATGACAAAACCGCGTTCAATATTGGTGGCGGTGTGCGACTGTCTGACCGCAATACGGGGCTCAATGCCGCCCTTGAAGGCGACTATCTTGCCGGGCGCGCTGATTACACCGAGTACACCATCGGGGGCACGGTGACCTATGGCTTTGCCCTGCTCGATCAGGATGGACGCCAAATCGGGATTGTCACACCGTTCTTTACCAGCAAGCTCAATGAATATGACAATCAGCGCGTCCGTACCGGCCTTGGCTTTGATGCCGGACGCCTGACCAGTGAACTCGCATTCAGCCACATGATGTCGGTGGCCAATGACGATGACAACAGTGATACCAGTGCGGTTGAAGTTACCATGTCAGTGCCTTTCTGATCGCAGTCTCCGGGAATAGGATAGATCACCGGCATCAGACTTCTGATCTTTACCGGTCTGGTGATCCATACCCTGATGGACCACCATCCGCGGGGCCGAACATTCCCGGTACAGGCTGACATGTGTCTGATCTCCATGCCGCTACTCTTGCATTGGAATATTGCCATCTGACGGACAGCAAAGCCGTCATTTACGCCCTGGCAATGTTTCCGGTTGACCAACAAAACAAGTCAATATCAACACACTGTTGACCAAACGTGACTAGTCAACCGTTCGACCAGAGCGCATATTCACCTCAGATGATTTCATGATCGAGGTAGTTTCATGACCGAGATGTCACATAATTCCGGAAGCACTGCCAAAAGCCTTGCGCCGATATTTATCTCTCACGGCTCGCCGATGCTGGTTGCCCGTCAAAGCACGCCCGCCTTTGATTTCTTTGTTGGCCAGCTTGGCCCTCAGACAGACGGGGTCCGTGCCATCCTGATGGTTTCGGCACACTGGCAAACAGCTGAACCGACCATCTCGACCTCCGCCCGTCAGGAAACCATTCATGACTTTTACGGTTTCCCGCAACCGCTTTATCAGTTGCATTACGACGTTGCCGGCGCCCCGGCACTGGCACAGCAAATCGCCGATCAGATCGGCCTCGCGACGGATCGTACCCGCGGCCTTGATCACGGTGCATGGATGCCAATGATCCTTGCCCGCCCCGATGCCGATATCCCGGTATTTCAGCTTTCCATGCTCGGCCATGGCGGCCCCAAGGAGCATTACGAGCTGGGGCAGAAACTGCGCGGGTTGCGTGACCTTGGTGTTCTTGTCGTCGCAAGTGGTGCCATGACCCATAACCTTCGCGTCCTTGATCGGAACGAAGGTGCGATTGATCCCTGGGCGGTTGAATTCACCAACTGGATGATTGATCGGGTCAGGGCTCGCGATATCGACGCCCTTCTCAATTATCGCAGCCTCGCACCGCATGCCGTCATGGCCCATCCCGAGGATGATCACCTGATGCCGCTTTATGTAGCGCTGGGTGCCGCATCCGATGACTTCGAACCCGATCTTCTGCATGACAGTTACGAGTTCGGCAATCTCGCCATGACCGCATTGCGTTTTTATGATCAGGGCGAAGCCAGGATCGCGGCCTAACCCGCTGGCGTAAATTCAACAGAATCAAAAAGGCCGGAAGAACTCATCTCCCGGCCTTTTGTCTAGAACATCATGCGAATGCCCGTGACCACATAGGTGGCCTCGTAATCCTCGCCGTCATGTTTGGCGAAATCGGCGGTATCCCCGAACTTCCGTTCATAGGCAACCCCCACATAGGGCACAACCGCACGATCAATCAGATCGTAGCTCAGTCGCAAGCCGAACTCGGCACTTGAAATACCCTTGCCGACTTCGATTTCACGATCTTCCGAGAACGCCGCATTGATTTCGAACGATGGCGTCAGGATCAACCGGTTGGTCAGAAGCCCTTCATACTCGACATCAAGCCGCGCAGAACCATCACCGGTCTCGCTGACGAAAAGATCGGCATCGACTTCAAACCATTGCGGCGCAAGCCCGACGACACCAACGGTCCCGTACCAGCGATCCGCGCCCTCGGGGGTGTCAATCCGAACCCCGCCCTTGGCATCGAAAAAGTCACTGATCGGGGTTTGCAGGACAAACCGGTTTTCCAGCTTCTCGTAGTTATCCGCATCAAGGTCACGTTCGCCCTCTCCCTGCCAGCGCAGTTTCAGTTCGTCCGTGCCGACAAAGGCGTCCGTATCCCAAACAAGGCGTTTTTCGCTTTCGTCACCGACGCGGTATTCAAACTGTTCGGCCTGAAACCCGTAATAAATCCGGGCGTCCATCGCCATACCGGCACTCGAAAACGAACCCAGCGCCAGTGCGACACCGCCGCCAATCATCAGATCAAATCTTTTCATGATGGATCAATTCCCGTTCTCAAGTTTGGCGACCGTTGGTCCGCCTTCGACAATGACCTTGCGGAACATCCCGGTCGCCATGTGATAGCTCAGATGGCAATGGAATGCCCATTCACCGGGCTCATCGACTTCGGTTTCCGAATAGACCGTGGTGCCGGGATTGATGCTGATCGTGTGTTTGACCGGGTTCCACTTGCCCTGCCCGGTATCAAGGATCGACCACATGCCATGCAGATGCATCGGATGGGTCATCATGGTTTCATTGACGAACTTGAACCGTACCCGTTCACCGTATTTCAGGCGGATCGGTTCGGCATCCTCGTATTTCACGCCATTGATCGACCAGCTATAGCGTTCCATATTCCCGGTCAGGCGCAATTCGATCTCGCGGGTGGCCGGACGTTCGGCATAAAGCGGCTTCTGTGCTTTCAGATCTGCGTATGACAGGAACTTTCCGCCATTCGCCGCTTCGGGGATCAGGCCACTGCCCGCCGCATAAAACGGGTCAGCCTTGTCAGCCATACCCATCATCGAATGATCCATTCCGGCCATGTTCGAATGGTCCATCCCCGGCATGGTATCCTGTGCGTTGCTATCCATTTCCTCCGTTGCCGCCGTCGCCATTGCACCATGATCCATTCCGGCCATGTCACCGTGGCTCATGCCCATATCAGCCATGGTCAGAAGCGGTGCCTCGGTTCTGAGTTCCGGCATTTCGGCGCGCATGCCTTCCCGCGGGGCCAGCGTGGCAAAGGCAAATCCCGACCGCCCCATGGACTCGGCCATGATCGGATAGGCCTTTTCTTCCTTGGGCTGAACAATCACGTCATAGGTTTCGGCAACCGAAATACGGAACTCGTCAACCTTGACCGGTTGAACATTGTTGCCGT